>NZ_JALBGD010000001.1 GCF_023507705.1 Stappia sp. WLB 29
GCCGCAGGCGAAGCCGGAGAGCCGGGACCCTTTGGCACCCTCGGCGGGTGTGAGGCGCTCCACCCTCTCTCGTCGTCATTCCGGGCGAGCATCGCGAGACCCGGAACCGGAGAGCCACGGCGGTTGCGGTGTCTTGCGGGAGTGCCTTCGACAGGCCCTCGGCTCTCCGGCCCCGGCTCGGCGCTGGCGCGCCGTCCGGGAGGACGCAAGGAGGGGTGGGTGGACGAGCGCGGGGGCAATCTGCCGCTTTCCAATATCGCGGGCTGTGGTCTTGAATATATTTTTCGAATTATTGCGTAATATACTTAATATAGGCATGCCTTCGATATCATCTCGCGTCGGAATTAAGACAAAACAAGATTTATGCCTTTGAAGGCGCGCGGGATAGCCTTTGCGAATACGTCCGGCAGCGGCCCGGCAGACAGGCCGCCCGGCATGTTCGAGGAGGGCTCAAACGTGATCGTCCGTACCTTCAAGGCCGCCGGCGATGCGCCGGTTTTCCGCTATGCGGTGTCCCGCGAGGTGGTCTCGCGCAACGACCAGGTGGGCCACGCGCTCTACGATACGACGCTGGCCGCCGGCGCTGCCGACACGGTGGCGCGCGATGCCGCCGGCGAGTTTCCCGCGCAGGCGCATTTCTGCCTCTCCGGCAGCGGCACTGTGACCGTCGACGGGCGCAGCGAGCGCGCCTCGCCCGGAACGCTGGTCGCCGCGCGGGCCGGCGCGGAGGTGAGCTTCATCGCCGAGACCGAGATGCGCATCTGCACCGTCTTCGGCGGCGAAGGGCCGCAGGAGGCGATCCGCGCCGACGCGCTGATCCGCCATGTCGACGAGTTCATCGGCACCGAGCGCGACGTCTTCTGGGGCAACGGCCAGAGCCGGCGCCTGCTGGTCAAGGCCGACGGCTTCGGCTTCGCCCTGTGCCAGACGCTCGGCAATGCCAATACGGACTCGCCGCTGCAATACCGGCACCATTTCGAGAGCTGCTACTATGTCTCGGGCAGCGGCGAATATGTGTGGGAGAGCGGCAGCCACCCGATCGACACCAACGGCGCCCGGGCGACCGCCTTCATCATGAACCGCAACGATGCCCACCGGATGGTGGTGCGCGATCCCGCCATCTGCCTCAGCATCTTCAGCCCGCCGATCGAAGGCACCGAGGCACACGACTTTTCCGGCGGCCGGCCGTCGTCCTATTGAGAGACGCCCTCCAGCGCGCTGGAACCCGTCTCGGACCAGGCGAGCGGGGCTTGGCGGCAATCAGTCGCCAAGCCACCGAATGGGCCGAATATAATATATTTCAACTGCTTTTGCCGGATCGCTAAGGTTTTCCCGTCCGCCGCGGATGCCGTCCGCGTCCCGGTTGGCGTCGCCGGAAGGAGTTTCAATGACGTCGCAATCCGTGCAAAGCGCCGAAGGCCATGTCTTCGATATCATCGGCATCGGTATCGGCCCGTTCAATCTCGGGCTCGCCTGTCTGACCCAGCCGATCCGCGATCTCGACTGCCTGTTCCTGGAACGCAAGGACCAGTTCAACTGGCACGAGGGAACCTTGCTGGAAACGGCGACGCTGCAGACGCCCTTCCTGTGCGACCTCGTCACCCTGGCCGATCCGACCAGCGAGTTCAGCTTCCTCAATTACCTGAAGCAGACCGGCCGGATCTACGCCTTCTATGCGTTCCTGCTGGACACGGAAAACTTCTTCCTGCTGCGCAACGAATTCAACAAGTACTACCGCTGGGCCGCTAGCCGTCTCGACAACGTGGTGTTCAACCGCGAGGTGGAGGCCGTCGAATACGACGAGAAGGCCGGCGTCTACCGGGTGACCAGCTTCAACACCAAGATGGGCCAGCGCAAGGTGCTGCTCGCCCGCCGCATCGTGCTCGGCTCGGGCATGTCGCCGGCGCTGCCCGCCCCGTGCGAGCCGCTGCGCGGCACGCTGCTGCACAGCGCCGACTACCTGCGCAACCGCGAGGCGGTGCGGCAGAGGAAGTCGATCACCGTGGTCGGCTCGGGCCAGAGCGCGGCCGAGGTCTATCACGACCTGCTCACCGACATCGACCGCTACGGCTACCGGCTCAACTGGGTGACGCGCTCCTCGCGCCTCGTGCCGCGGGAGCTGACCAAGTTCACCCTGCAGATGACGACGCCGGACTATGCCGACTATTTCTTCTCGCTCTCGCGGCCCAAGCGCGAGGACCTGGTGCGGGCGATGCAGGCGATCTTCAAGGGCGTCAACCCGTCCCTGATCAACGATATCTACGACCTGCGCTACCGCAAGCTGCTCGGCGGCGATGTCGACATGATGCTGATCTCCAACACAGAGGTGGAGGCCTGCACCCACGATGCGGCGAGCGACAGCTTCCGCGTCACCTTCCGTCAGGTGGAGGAGGAGAAGTCCTTCGAGCTGGAGACGGAGGTGCTGATCATGGGCACCGGCTACCGGTTCCGCATGCCGGACTATCTGAAGCCCATCTCCGACCGCATCAACTGGTGCGGGGAGGGGCGCTTCGCGGTGGCGCGCAACTGCAGCATCGACAAGGAGGGCGGCGAGATCTTCGTCCAGAACGCGGAAATCCACGCCGACAGCTACCTGCCGCCGGACCTCGGCCAGTCCTGCTACCGCAACTCGGTCATCATCCGCGAGGTGCTGGGCAAGGAATACTACCCGGTGGAGCGGAGCCTCGCCTTCCAGCGCTTTTCCTCGCCCGCGGACGGCCTTACCGCCGCCGTCTCGGCCGGCGGCTGACGGGGCAAGACGACGATGGATGCGATGACCGCCGCCCTGCAGACCATGCCGCCGCACGAGCGTGCGACCGCGCATCTGGAAAGCGACCGCTGGCTGTGGGCCAATCGGCAGCTGGTGCGCAAGGCGATCTCCGAATTCGCCCACGAGCTGCTGCTTGCCCCGCGTGAGGTGGAGCCGGCAGGCGCCGGCCAGGCCGGAAGCTACGTGCTGGAGCAGCCGGCGCTCGGCATCGAATACACGTTCCGCGCCCGGCGCATGCGCCTCGACCACTGGCAGGTGGACGCCCACTCGATCAAGAAGCGGATCAGGGGCGAGCAGGCAGTGCTCGACGCGCTGAAGTTCATCATCGAGTTCAAGACCGAGCTCGGCATTCGCGACGCGATGATGCCGGTCTATCTCGACGAGATCAGCAGCATTCTCTACGGCAGCGCCTACAAGGCGGCGACCAAGCCGCACCGGGCGTCCGACCTTGCCGGCGCCGACTTCCAGGCCATCGAGACGGGCATGACCGAGGGTCATCCCTCCTTCGTCGCCAACAACGGCCGGCTCGGCTTCGACACGGCCGACTATCCGCTCTACGCGCCGGAGGCGGCGGGTCCGCTGTCCATCGTCTGGATCGCGGTCTCCCGCGAGCATTCGCGCTTCACCGCGATGGCCGGCATCGACCACGACCGCTTGATGGCGGAAGAGTTGGGAGAGGACACGGTCGCCGACTACCGGGCGCAGCTGACCGGCGAGGGGCTCGACCCCGACCGCTACCACTTCATGCCGGTGCATCCCTGGCAGTGGTTCAATCGGATCTCGATGAGCTTTGCCCCGGAGATCGCCCGGCGCAACATCGTCTATCTCGGCCTGTCGCGGGACCTCTACCAGCCGCAGCAGTCGATCCGCACCTTCTTCAATGCCTCGGCGCCGTCGAAGCGCTACGTGAAGATGGCGCTGTCGATCCTCAACATGGGCTTCATGCTGCAGCGCGGCCTGTCGCCGGAGGACATGCAGACGACGCCGGAGATCAACGAGTGGCTGCGCAACCTGCTGGCGCGCGACCGCTACCTGCAGGACAACGGCTTCTGCCTGATCTGCGAGCAGGCGACGATCAGCTACCGCAATCCCTATTACGAGGAAGGGCTGGCGGCGGATTCTCCCTACAAGCACGTGCTCGCCGCCCTGTGGCGGGAAAGCCCGGTCAACCTGATCCGGCCCGGCGAGCGGCTGATGACGATGGCCGCCTTGCTGCATCTCGACCCGCAAGGGGATTCGCTGACCGCCAGCCTGATCGAGCGTTCGCGGCTGGGGGCGGAGGAGTGGATCCGCCGCTACCTCAAGGCCTATCTGGCGCCGGTGCTGCACTGCTACTACGCCTACGACATCATCTTCATGCCGCATGGCGAGAACGTCATTCTCATTCTGGAGAACGACGCGCCGACGCGCATCGTCATGAAGGACCTGGCGGAGGAGATGCGCATCCTCAACAGCGGCGCGACGCTGCCGCCGGTGGTGCGGCGCAACTGCGTGGTGCTGGACGATGCGGTGCGGCTGGACGGCATCTTCACCGATGTCTTCGACTGCTATTTCCGCCATCTGGCGGCGATCCTCGACGAGCGGCAGGTGCTGCCCGAGGCGCGGTTCTGGGCGCTGGTCGGCGAGTGCGTGCGCGAGTACCAGGCGGCGCAGCCGCAATATGCGGACAAGTTCGCCCGCCACGACGTCTTCGTGCCGGAGTTCCCCCGCAACTGCATCAACCGGTTGCAGCTGCGCGACAACCGGCAGCTTCTCGATCCCAACGATCCCGACAAGGGGTTCGAATATGCCGGGACGCTGCCCAATCCGCTGACCATTGGGGCGGACGGGTCGCCGGGCGTGCTGCGCCGGGCGATGGGGCATATCGGGACCTATTTCCTCGGCCCGGGCTGAGGCCGGTTTCGTCTGTCTCGCGCTGCTTGCGCAGATATGAAAACGGACTTTGTTGCAAGAAACCCTCTCTGGAATACTGGAGGCGCGCCGTCTTTCGATGGTTTTCGAAAGCAAACGGCTCGTCATTTCTGCCTATCCGGGAAGGGAAATACGATGTTGAAGGCTATCGAGATTTCGAAGGAGCTTAACGCGGACAGCCTCCGCAAGCTCATCGCGAAGAACATCGATGCGATCCATGTGCCGGGTTTCTACCCCAAGGACCTGTCGGCCACCTTCGCCGACTGCATCGCCGGCCATTCGGAGCTGGAAGCCTACAAGGTGCAGAACGCGCTGAAGCGACTCGGCATGGGCTATGTCGATGTCGGCAAGGACGCGGACAACGCCAACCGCTACCACAGCGAGGCGATGCGCTCGATCTGGGGCATCCGCGACATGATCTACCCCAACCTGACGCCGCTCGACCATTTCCGCCTGTTGCTGGAGGAAGTCTGGCCGGCGGGCGCGACCATCCAGACCATCGACGGGCGCAAGAGCTTCGTCGGCACCTGCCGGGTGATCGATCCGGGCGCCAAGATGCTGCCGCACAACGATCGGCTGGCGCGGATGCTGTCGAACGGCACGTCGGACCTGACCGGCCAGCTGGCGGTCAACGTGTATCTCGACATGCCGCCGGAGGGCGGCGAGCTGGAGCTGTGGCTGAGCGAGCCGACGCCGGAGCAGGACAAGGAGCAGGAGACCCGCGACGGGCTCGACCGCGAGGTGCTGGGCGAGCCGCGGCTGGTGATCCGGCCGGAGAACGGCGACCTGGTTCTGTTCAATTCGCAGCTGATCCACGGGGTGACGCCGGGCGTCGGCGGGCGCCGGGTGACGATGTCCTGCTTCGTCGGCTATCGCGGCGACGACCAGCCGCTGACCTACTGGAGCTGACGCTGCCGCTTCATCCTCTTGCCGGAACGAAAAGGGGCGCGCCTTCGGGATGAAGGCGCGCCCTAGTTTATTTCGGGGAGGAACCTTCCGCCGCAACCCGGCCCGCCTCCTGGAAAGCGGGCCGGATTCCGCTGAAGCGGCGGACGGCCTTCCGGTTACTCGCCCGCCGCTGCGGTTGCCGGGGCCTCGGGCCCCGCCAGCAGGTCGCGACGCCGGATCATCAGACCAGAGATGACGATGGCAAGAACCGAAAGCAGGGCGACGATCCACATCAGCACCGAGAAGGCGGAGGCGAAGCTCGCCCGGCCGAATTCGGTGACTGCCGGCTGGACCTCGACCGGCGCGCTGGCAACGGCGCCGGCGAAGTCGCCGCGGGCGATGAAGTTCGCCGTATTGGTGAGGCCTTCGCCGAGCGCGGTCGCCAGATCGCCCGAGCCGCCGAGCTGCAGCGTGATGCTGGACAGCAGGATGGCGCCGAACACCGAAATCGACAGGGTGAAGGAGCCGTGGCGGAAGGTGATGTTGACGCCCGAGGCGACGCCTGCCCGCTCCGGCGGGACGACGGCGGTGGCAACGTTGGAGAGCTCGCCGTTGATCAGGCCCGTGCCGATGCCGAGCAGCAGGAAGGCGACCACCCACACGACCACCTCGGCCGGGGGAGCGATGGCGAGCCACAGGAAGCCGACGGCGACGAGCGCGCAGCCGAAGGCGATGAGACCGCGCACGCCGAGACGGTCGGGCGAGGCGAGCCGCGCGCCGAGCGGGGCGACGAGCAGCAGGGGGATGGTCATCGGCAGCAGCATCAGGCCGGCCGAGGACGCGGACATCTCGTGCACCACCTGGAAGTAGATCGGCAGGTAGACCAGCATGACCCAGAAGGTGATGCTGTTGAGCACGCAGACCAGCTGCACCCCGGTGAAGGTGGGAATGCGGAAGAGGCGCAGGTCGAAGGCCGGCTTCTTCACGCTGGTCTCGATCCATACGAACAGCAGGAACAGCACCACGGCGCCGGCAATGGCCGCCAGGATGGTGTCGCTGCCCCAGCCGCGCTCGCCGCCCTCGATCACTGCGTAGGAGAGGCAGCCCAGCGCACCGGTGAAGGTGAGGATGCCCGGCCAGTCGAGGCCGCCCGCATTGTCGTCGGAGGATTCTTCCACGCGCCAGTAGCACAGCGTGATCAGCACCGCGACGATCGGCACGTTGAGCAGGAAGATCCAGCGCCAGCTGAGCAGGTCGACGAGAATGCCGCCGACGATGGGGCCGAAGGCCGCGCCGCAACCGATCGACACGCCCCATAGCGCGAAGGCCTGGGCCCGGTCGGAGCCCTGGAATGCATTGGAGATCAGCGCGACGCCGAGGATCAGCATGGCGGAGGCCGAGAGCCCTTGCGCGACACGCCCCCAGATCAGCGCCGTTGGCGTGTCGGCGAGGCCGACGATCAGCGAGGTGACGCCGAACAGGGCGAGGCCGATCACCATCACCCGCCTGCGACCGAACCAGTCGGCGATGGCGCCGACGGCGATCAGCACCGAGGTATAGGCGATGTTGTAGGCGTTGATGATCCATTGGAGCTCGGCGAAGCTCGCCTTCAGCTCCCGCTCGATGGAGGGCAGCGCGATGGCCACCACCGTCACGTCGAGAATGACGAGGAACGAGCCGAGCGCGGCGACCGCGAGCGTCGGCCAGTTGTCCATCAAGGAGGAACGTGGTGTCGATTGGACTGAGGTCATTGTCTGTTTCCCGAATGCGTTTGCGGAAACGGTCGCCGGTTGGCGAAGCCTCCGACGGCGATCTGCCGTGAAACGACTGCAAGGCGGGAAAGGGGCGGTTCTCCTCCCGCAAGCGCTGCGCGCGAACGATGGCGATCCGGGTGCAACCCCGCATCGTTGTTGATCTTTTCTGCGCCTTGCCCGAGAAAATCTAAAGGCGCCCCGGAAGCGGGGGAAATATATAATTCCGCAGGGTTCAGGTGCCTTTGCGACTGACGTTCAAGGCCCATCAAGCGCCAGCGGCAAGGGCGCGCCGGCAGCGGGCAGGAACGGCGCGAGGTCGGCGTCCGTGAAGCGATGCGTGTGGGGCTGCGTCCAGACCGGACGGCGGTCGCGGTCGATCATGGCCGCGCGGATGCCTTCCGCGAAATCCGGATGGGTCATCAGTCGAGAGACCACGGCATACTCGAACCCGAGCGCGGCCTCCAGGCTGCCCTGCCGGCGGGCACGGGCGAGCGCCCCCAAGGTCAGCGCGAGCGCGAGCGGCGAGGCCTTGAGGAGGGCGCGGGCGGCGCGCGCGCAAGCCTCGCCGCCCGCTTCCAGCCGGGCGAGGATCTGCGGCACGTCGGGGGCGGCGAAGGCATGCTCCAGCTCCGGCGAGAAGCCGGGCAGGGCGGGGGCAGCAGTGCTGTCCGGCACGGGCGCGGGCAGGGCGGCGATGCCTTGCGCGCACAGCGCCTCCGCCAGCTCCGACATCTGGTCCGAGGCGATGCGCCGGCGCAGGAGGCCGAGCGCCGCGGCCGTATCCGCGCCGAGTTTCTCGCCGGTGAGGGCAATGAAGGCGGCGAGCGGAGCGGGAAGGCCGGAGAGAAGATGCGAAGCGCCGGAATCGGGGATCCAGCCGATGCCGCATTCCGGCATGGCGAAGCTCGCTCGCTCGCTGGCGATGGAATAGTTGGCGTGGAGCGCCAGGCCGAGGCCGCCGCCCATGGCAGTGCCGTCGATCAAGGCGACGACGGGCTTCGGGTACTGCGCAAGGGCAAGGTCGAGACGGTATTCGGCAAGGCAGTGGCCGCGTGCGCCGTCCACGTCGCCGCGGACGATGCGGCCATGCACGGCGGCGATGTCGCCGCCGGCGCAAAAGGCCCGCCCGCCGACCGCATCGATGACGACGAGTTCGACCGCCGGATCGTTCCGCCAGTCCTCGAGCGCCGAGGCGATGCCGGCAAGCATCGCCTCGCTGAGCATGTTGAGGGCGCGGGGACGGTTCAGCGTGATCCGCCCGGCGCGGCCCTTGCGCCGCACCAGGAGTTCGTCCTGCTGCGGCGGGGCGAGAGTGGCGCTCAATGGTGGATGAGGGCTGCCGACCAGGCGAAGCCCGCGCCGTTGGAGACGACCATCACCTTGTCGCCGGTGCGGATGAGGTTCTGTTCCACCGCCTCCGCGTAGTTGATGACCATGTCGCTTTCCTGCACATGGCCGCGATGCTTCAGCGCGCTGGTGTAGACCTTCTCCTTCGGCAGGCCGAACTTCTTCATGAAATAGGCCTGATCCCAGGTCGAGAAGGTCGGATAGACGTAATAGTCGACGTCGTCGAAGCTGAGGCCCAGCTTGTCGAGCAGCTGGGTCATCACCTTGCCGAACATGCGGAAGTTGATCGGGATGACGCCCTCGTTGAACTTGTCCATCTTGGCGTACATGTGCAGCAGCCGCTCGGTCACTTCCTCGTTCGGCTGGCGGTTCTGCAGGCCCGGCACGTACCACACGTCGTGCAGCCGGCCGATGGAGATGGTCTCCACCCCGAGGATGCGCGCGCGGGCCGCGTTCTTGCGCAGCACGAGCGCGCTGCCGCCGTCGCTCGCCACCGTGATCGGATAATAGGTCTTGTTGAGATCCGGCGTGCGGTCGCCGGCGAAGAGCAGCGCCGTCGACACGTCGTCGTCGGCCAGCATCAGGGAGACGACGGTCTTCAGCGCCAGGTGGTAGCTGGCGCAGCCGCCGGTGTTGACGGCGGTGGCGAAGGCATTGTCCAGCCCCAATTCCTGCTGCACGAGACCGGCGGCCGACCAGGTCGGGCCGACATAGTCCTCCGGGATCGAGGTGAAGTCGACGACGAGATCGACCTCCTCGGGCGCCACCCCGGCCTGGTCGAGGGCGCGGCGCGCGGCCGCAATGGCCAGCACCGAGGGCAGCTCGTCGGTGACATGGATGTCGTGGATGCCGATGTCGCGCTGGAAGTCGATGTTCTTCGACAAGGTGCCGAACGGCACGTCCTCGTCGCGGAACACGTCCGCCACCAGCTTCTTGTCGGGCGGAAGGTAGAAGGCTTCGGAAAGGATGCCGACGTGGTCCATCTGAAACTCCCCTGTCAGTATTGCAGCAAGGTGGCGCCGTAGAGGAAGCCGTGGCCATGGGTAGCCAGCAGCACGTGGGTGCCCGCGGGCGGCGCCTCCTCCTCCAGTTCCAGCAGGTTGAGGACGAGGTCGGAGGCATGCAGGTGCCCGCGCGAGGCGAAGCCCGCCGGCACCAGCCGTTCGCCGGCGCCGAGGCTGTCGCCGACCGCCTGCGCGTCAGAGGCGGAGATGTTGGCGGTGATGGTGCGGCCGATGTCGCCGCCCGACAGCCCGTGCCGGGCGAGCAGCTTGTCGACCAGTCCCTTGAGCTCATTGGTGCGGTCGGCGCGCGCGTGCTTGGCCGCATCCAGCGTCAGCCGGTAGAGGTCGAGCCGGGTCGGGTGCTTCATGCCGCCGCCGGGAATGTTGAGCACGTCGTGCAGCGCGCCGTTGGAGCGCATGGCGGTGCCGAGGATCCGGGCGCGGCCCGCCCCGCGCGCGACGATGACGGCGCTGGCGCCGTCGCCCAGCACGGTGAGCGGGGCGTCCTGGCCGGCGATCACCCGGTTGCCGGCAATCGCCTGGTCGGAGGCCACCAGCAGCACCCGGTGCACGTCGTCGTTGGCGAGGATCAGCGCGCGGGCGAACTTGATCGCCGCATGCAGGTTCGACGAGTGGCCGCCGCTATAGCCGAGGGTGAAGGCGCGCTTGGCGCCGAGTTCGGCTTGCAGCTCGTTGCTCATCGACCAGGCCGGCTCGACATAGCGCTGCGGCATCATCGAGAAGTCGATGATCGCATCGAGGTCGAGCGGGGTGAGGCCCGCCGTCTCCAGCACCTTGCGCGACACGGCAACGGCCATGTCCGTCGGGCTCTCGCCCTCGAAGACATGGACGCTGTCGACGCCGAGCCGCGCGGCGGCGGTGACGTCGACGGGTCCCGTCTCGCGGGCGATGATCTCGTCGAGCGGGCTGGTGCGCTCGGGCAGGTAATGGGCGGCCGCAAGCAGACCGACGGGTTCCGTAACGCTTTCGCGGGTCATGGGATCCGGCTCCTGGCTGGGAGAGAAGGGCGCGCCGCCCGGTCTCCCGCTTGCCCGCCGTCCGTGACGGCCGGCGGGCGAGGTCGGGCAGGGCGGCGCGGCCGATAGGGGGCGCGAGGCGCTCAGGCGGCCCGGGCGGTGCCGGTGCAGGCCTCGATGATCTCCGCCGGCACCGTGTGGTCGTCGTACCAGCGGCCCGACAGGGGCTTCTTCACCAGCGCGACATCCGCCGCGTAGGAGAGGATCTCGTCGTTATGCCGGCCGATCTCCTGGCGCAGCGAGGCAGGCAGCCCGCCGTCGAGCTCATAGGCTCGGTCGACGGAGCCCGTGAGGTAGCGCAGGTGGTCGATGCGGTCGTTGACGATTCTGATCGAGCGCTTGGTGATGCGGCCGAACTCCGCCTTGTCGTTGGCCATGACCTGCATCGCCTCGTACATGCTGGGCAGGAACTCGTCGCGCTTCATCCACTTGGTCTCGTAGTTCATCGCGTCGCGCCAGCGCGGCTGGGTGAGCGACTTGCGATGGGATTCGAGATCGCGGTGGAACACGGTGTAGCCGTGCTCGTCCGGCTGCTCGAACCACTGGCAGCCCGGATCGAGGAACGGCACCATGCCGAAGATCGTCGGGATCACCTTGTCGTTCGGGAAGCGCTGCATCAGCCGGCGCGAATAGGCGACCGTCTCCATGACCGAGGCATGGGTCTGCTTCGGCATGCCGATCGTGTACCAGAGGTAGAAGCCCTTGATGCCGACATCGAGCGCGGCGGCGATCCAGTCCTCCATCTCCTCGTTGGTATAGGTGCCGCGCCCGCTGAGCCGGCTGATCTCCACGTCGTGCGACTGCGGCGACAGGTTGATGTAGATGTCGAGATCGGGCGCGACCTCGACCATCTGCTTGAGCACCGAAGGCTTGGTCAGGCGGAACTGCTCGAAGGAGACCGAGCTGACGACGCCGCTGTCGTTGACCGCCTCCAGGTAGGAGAGCAGGCGCGGGGCGGATTCCGAGTAGGCCTGCAGCGTGTAGACGCTGAGCGGGGACTCGGTCTTGGGGAAGGTGGTGATCTCCCGCGCCAGCTGCTCCGAGCGGCGGTGGAAGACGGTCTTCTTCTCCACGTTCATCATCCGCTGATAGGCCCAGCGCGAGCCCGAGCACCAGCCGCAGCTCTGCTGGCAGCCGGTGTTCGGCAGCACCATCAGGTTGGGCATGTTCAGCAGGTTGTCGGTCTTGGGGAACATCTTCGACCAGTCGATCGCCACGTCGTTGAGCACGTCGGGCGTGTAGGAATGGCCGTTGTCGACGACCTCCCCCTTGTCCTTGTAGACCATGTTCTGGACGTCCAGGCGCCCGCGCACGCCGCGCTTCAGCTGCCCGACGAGGTCCGCCAGCGGCTCCAGCGTGTCGTAGCCGCGGATGACGCCGTCGATCTGCGGGTACTGCATCATCTCGCGGGCATAATAGGTGGAGACGATGCCGCCGAAGACGACGAAGCTCTCCGGGTGCACCTTCTTCAGCACCCCGGCGACCTCGATGGAGCCCTGGCAGTGGGGCAGCCAGTGCAGGTCGATGCCGAAGGCGGGCGCGTCGAGATGCTCGAACAGCTTCTCCACGTCGAGCGTGGGATGCTTGAGCATCAAGGAGGCCAGGTTGACGATCTTCACGTCCAGCCCGCGCTCGGCGAGGAAGCTCTTGATCGACAGGAAGCCGAGCGGGTGCATCTCGAAGATCGGGGTGACGTTGCTGCTCTCCTGGCTGGAGTACCAGCCGAGCACGAAATCGTCCCGGTTGCGGAAGTCGAAGATCGCCGGTGCATGGACCAGGATCAGGTCGGCCTTGATACGTGTCATGGTGTCGCCATTCCTCGGGCGCCGGACCGTGTGGACGAAAGTCCTCAGGCCGCGGCTGACGTGATCTTGCTGTGACAGAAACCGGAGAGCGCGTTCAGCGTCTTGTAGTTCTGCGAGGTGATCTCGTCCTCGTCGATGGCGATGCCGAATTCCTTTTCCATGTATTCGGTGACCTCGGCGATGCCGAGAGAGTCGAGAATGCCGCTGTCGAGCAGGTTCTCTTCCGGGTCGATGCCGCCCGACACGTTGACGCCGGAGTTTTCCATCAGGTAGGCGAGCAGGTTCTTCTGTACGCTCATCAGGTCGGGTGCACTCACGGGCTTATCTCCTCCATCAGGCTGTCGCGGCTCTCCGCAGGGAGAGCCCGGCCGTTGCAGTCCGTTCGGGCGGCGGCGATACCCGTCGGCGCCCTGTCAGTCGCACAGTGACTGAATGGATATTCTTGTTATTTTGAGAAATTTTCCTAACGGAAAGAGATTATTGAGCAAGAATGGCAAGTCAATAACGCTATTCTGACTGAATTTCTATCGACTGATATGCGTTTTGATTTTGAATATACGTAGAAATGCCAGAGAAGTTTCATGTTGCACTGCAGTCCGCGCCCGGCGAAGAACAACGCCGGGCGCGGGGAGGGAAGGCGGGCGGGCTACAGGCCGAGGGCGCGCGCGGCGATGGTGCGCTGGATGTCCGACGTGCCGGAATAGAGCAGGCTGCCGACCGCGTCGCGGAAGTCGCGCTCCACCTCGTAGTCGGCCATGTAGCCGTAGCCGCCGTGGATGACGACGGAATTCTGGCACGAGGCGACCCAGGCTTCGCTGAGATAGAGCTTGGCAAGCGCCGCCTCCATCGGGCAACTGCCCTTGGTCTTCTTCAGCCAGGCCACCTTGTAGAGCAGCAGCCGCGAGGTCTCGTGCCGCAGCTTCATGTCGACGATGCGGTTGGACACCGACTGGAACTTGCCGATCGGCTTGCGGAACTGGGTACGCTTGTTGGCATGGGCGACGCACTGCTCGACCTGGTGCTCCATGGCGCCGACCAGGTTGGCCAGGATCGAGCTGCGCTCCCACTCCATGGAATTGTTGAAGATGCGCCCGCCCTGGCCTTCCTTGCCGATGCGCGCGGTGACCGGCACCCGGCAGTCCTCCAGCGTCAGCCAGGCCATCGGCGAGGTGCGCAGCCCCATCTTGCGGCGGTTCGGGCTGATGGTGAGGCCCGGCGTGTCGCGCTCGACGATGAAGCCGGTGAGGCCGAGCGAACCGGCGCTCTTGTCCACCGTCGCGAAGATGACGAAGACGTCCGCGACCGGCCCGTTGGTACAGAACACCTTGGCGCCGTTGAGCACGTAGTGGTCGCCGTCGCGGGTCGCGGTGGTGCCGAGGCTCATCACGTCGGAGCCGGCCTCCGCCTCGGTGATGCCGTGGGCGCCGATCAGCTCGCCGGCGATCAGCCCGCGCAGGTACTTGTCCTTCTGCTCCGGCGTGCCGAACTGGGCGATCGGCATCTGCACGGTCCACATCTGGCCGTTCATGCTGAACAGCAGGCCGTTGTCGCGGCAGCCGTAGCCGAGCGCCTCCATGGCCAGCACCGTGGTGATGATGTCCTGCTCGGCGCCGCCATAGGCCTTCTCGAAGGGAAGGCCGAGAATGCCGAAGCCGGCGATCTTGCGCCACAGGTCGCGGGACAGGATGCATTCGGCATCGCGCTGCTTGAGGTCGCCCTCGTTGAGCTCGTCCTTTGCGAAGCGGACGACCTTCTCCTTGAAGGCCTCCTGCTCGGGAGTGAAGCTGAAGTCCATCTGCGCTCCTCGTCGTCAGGTAATGGGTCTGGCGGCGGCGGTCCGTCGGGCGGACGAAAGCCGCAGGCTCGGATCACCGGCCGGACGAGGCTTGCGGGATTTGCGCGGACGTCCGGCTGGTGGTTGGATGGCGGCTGCAGGTTTCGCCGGGCAGGAAGGCGGCCTCGAACGACGGACGAAGGCATGGCTTCGCCGTTGCCCGGGGCAGAATCTTCCCCTGACGAAAACTTCATTGATAATAGTGACAGTGATCTTATCGGGAGGTTTATTCTTTGATGGAGCTCAAATTCGAACTCTTCGCGTCATTGATACGAAATACATATGCCATAAGCTCCTCCCCATTTCGTGTTCTCTGCATTGGAATGCGATTTCGTTTATTGCATGGACTCCTGAAACGAGAAACTAATTTTAATTACAACCACAATACAACTTTCCGTTCGTGTCGAGAAATATATATTTTTGCCATATAAAGGTTTGCGTTCGAATTTTTGGGGACAGCAAAAATCGGCCAATCCTAGGGAGCAGAAGGCAAGCAATGAATCTGAGAAGGCTCAAGTTCTTTGTAACGGTTGCGGAGGAGTTGCATTTCGGCAGGGCCGCGGAGCGGCTCTGTATGACGCAGCCTCCGCTCAGTCAGGCCATTCTGGCATTGGAGGAGGAACTGTCCGTCACGCTGTTCAAGCGGACGAAGCGGAATGTGGCGCTGACGCCGGTCGGCGAGCACCTTCTGTCCCATGTGAGCAAGCTGCTGCAGGAGGTGGAGGCCCTGCCGGGGCTGGCGCGCCAGCTCGCCCGCGGCGAGATCGGCTCGCTCAAGCTCGGCTTCGTCACGACGGCCGACTACAACCTGCTGCCCGAGCTGATCAGCCACTACGGCGTCACCTTCCCGGAGGTGAAGGTGACGCTGAAGGAGATGACCAGCGACCTGCAGGTCGAGGCCCTGATGCAGGGCGATATCAATGCCGGGCTGATCATTCCGCTGCACCAGACCCTGCACACCTCGCTGTCCTACCTGCCGCTGCTGCACGAGCCGCTGGTGGCGGCCGTGCCGGAGGAGTGGGTGCGGGCCGGGCGCGTGGAGATCGTCAATGGCCGTCTGAAGATCCAGGACGTCGCCGAGGAGCCGCTGGTGCTGTTCCCGCGGCGCTCGGCCCCGGCCTTCCACGACATCATCACCACCTATTTCGCCTCCCACGGCATCGAGCCCGTCATCGGCCAGGAAGCGATCCAGATGCAGACCATCATCAGCCTGGTCTCGGCCGGGATGGGCTTTGCGCTGGTGCCCGGCTCGCTGCGCCGGCTGGGGCGCATGGGCGTGCGCTATGTCGGCCTGGAGGGCAAGCCGCCGGTGATCGAGACCGGCCTCGTGTGGCGCAAGGAAGATCCTTCGCCGACGGTGCTGCGCCTGGTGGAGATCGCCCGCGGCCTCGGCGAACAGGCCGGGGAAGAGGACGGCGGTACGGGCGAAGGGCTGGGCGAAGGATTGGGCGGAGGGGCGCCCGGCGTCGGTCTGCCCGAGGCGGCGCTGGTCCATGCCCGCCGCGACCTGAACGGCCACGGCCACGCCGGCCGGCTCGACTGACGCGGGGACGTCCCTTTCCGCATCATCGAACGCAAACACGAGGGTCGGCGCCGGCTTGGGAGGGCTGGCGCCGCCGTCGTCCCGGCGCGCCCGGGACCCCGTCCTGCGGCAGAGATTAAGTCTTAAAATGACCTAATACCGCATGACAAATATATTTCTGAAATGAAAGGCGAGGCGATACCGTCGCCGGAAAGCTGACGGGCACACCTTCTGCGGACACGAAACAGCGTGGGATTTTAGGCGGTTGCGCCACTCTCCCGAGGCTGCTCGCGAACGCCGGGAGGGCCGGCCGTGTCCGTCCGGATCGGGAGGCGGCCTGCGTGACGGGCCGGACATGCGGCGGACCGGCGCTGCGCGCGTTTCCAGGGAGGACTGCGGGTGCCATACAACGAGCGTTCGAAGACGATTTCGCAAGGGATCGAGCGTTCGCCGAACAGGGCCATGTTCTATGGTCTCGGCTACACCAAGGAAGATTTCGACAACCCGATGATCGGCATTGCCAACGGGCATTCGACGATCACGCCCTGCAATGCCGGCCTGCAGCCGCTGGCCGACGTGGCGGTGAAGGCGATCAAGGAGGCGGGCGCCAATCCGCAGCTTTTCGGCGTGCCCACCATTTCCGACGGCATGTCGATGGGCACGGAAGGCATGAAATACTCGCTGATCTCCCGCGAGGTCATCGCCGACTGCGTCGAGATGACGGTGCAGGGCCAGTGGATGGACGGCGTGCTGGTGCTCGGCGGCTGCGACAAGAACAAGCCCGGCGGCATGATCGGCATCGTCCGCGCCAATGTCCCGGCGATCTACGTCTATGGCGGCACGATCAAGCCGGGCAAGTGGAAGGGCCAGGACCTGTCGGTCATCTCCGCCTTCGAGGCGGTCGGCGCCATCAAGGCCGGCCGGATGAGCGAGGAGGACTTCGAGGGCATCGAGCGCAATGCCTGCCCGACCACCGGCGCCTGCGGGGGCATGTACACCGCCAACACCATGAGTTCCTCCTTCGAGGCGCTCGGCATGGCGCTGCTCTATTCCTCGACCATGGCCAACATCGACCAGGAGAAATTCGACTCCACGGCCGAATCCGCCCGCGTCCTCGTCGAGGCGGTGAAGAAGGGGTTGAAGCCGCGCGACATCGTCACCCGCAAGAGCGTCGAGAACGCGATCACCCTGGTGATGGCGACCGGCGGTTCCACCAATGCGGTGCTGCATTACCTTGCCATCTGCCACGCGGCCGAGGTCGAGTGGACGCTGGACGACTTCGAGCGGATCCGCCGCAAGGTTCCGGTGATCTGCGACCTGAAGCCCTCCGGCAAGTATATGGCGGTCGACCTGCACAAGGCCGGCGGCGTGCCGCAGATCCTCAAGATCCTGCTGAATGCCGGCCTGCTCCACGGCGACTGCATGACCATCACCGGCCGGAC
This sequence comes from Stappia sp. WLB 29, assembly GCF_023507705.1. Classification (GTDB taxonomy): domain Bacteria; phylum Pseudomonadota; class Alphaproteobacteria; order Rhizobiales; family Stappiaceae; genus Stappia. Next base: position 17,315 of record NZ_JALBGD010000001.1, read on the forward strand.
CCTCGCCGAGGAACTGGCCCATGTGCCGGATGCCCCGCCCGCCGACCAGGACGTGATCCGGCCGATCGAGCAGGCGCTCTATCCGGAAGGCCATCTCGCCATCCTGCGCGGCAACCTGGCCGAGGACGGCGCGGTCGCCAAGATCACCGGCCTCAAGTCGACCTCGATCACGGGCCCGGCGCGCGTCTTCGACGACGAGCAGTCGGCGATGGATGCGATCCTGTCCGACCGCATCCGCCCCGGCGACGTGCTGGTGCTGCGCTATCTCGGCCCGCGCGGCGGCCCGGGCATGCCGGAGATGCTGGCCCCGACCTCGGCGATCATCGGCCGAGGCCTCGGTGCCGACGTCGGCCTGATCACCGACGGCCGCTTCTCGGGCGGCTCCTGGGGCATGCTGGTCGGCCACGTCACGCCGGAAGCCTATGAGGGCGGCACCATCGCCCTGGTGGAGGAGGGCGACACGATCACCATCGACGCCTCGCGCCAGCTGCTGCAGCTGGAGGTGGACGACGAGGAACTCGCCCGCCGCCGCGCCAACTGGCGCCAGCCGGAGCCGCGCTACCGCAATGGCGTGCTCGGCAAGTTCTCCCAGCTCGCCCTGCCTGCCAACAAGGGCGCGGTGACGGGCTGACGGCGCCTTGAACTGCCTCGGGGCGGGGCTTGCCCGCCCCGCATGCGGAAAGGCGCCGACGAAAAGAGATAGAGCGGAACGGCGGTCCGACCGGAACGCAGCCCGCTCTATGCCCGTCCGGTCGCCGCACCATCCGGTTGATGGGGGGACGGTGCCGGTGGCTGGACGGGCAGGTTTTCCGAACGGCCGGAACGGGCGGACGAGACCCGGGCCAGGAACCAGCCGGTCGATCCGGGTCGGCAAGGTCAGGCAGTAGATCCTGGCCCAGGATGCCAGACTGTCAGCCGGGGTCGGAAGATCCCGGCCGTTGGTATTTGTGCGTGTCGCTTTCCAGTTACGAAGATGCATGTTGCAATAGTCACAAGAAATAGAAAAATAGAATTAGACCGGCTCAAGGCCGTTTCCTATCCTCAATTTACAATCGAGTAGAATAATATTCGCTTGAGGAGGGGAAACTATGTCGGCTGAAGAGTGGTGTTGTTGCTTCCTTGATGCAAGTAACGAAACGGCAGGGTCGGCAGTTCCCCTGCGCGCGAAAAAGAAACCGTCGGGCACCTCCCGACTGGGGCGTGCGCGGTCGCTGCTGCTGGCCGGAGCCGTGGCGCTGGCGCTGGTTCCCGGCCTTGCGGTTCCGGCAAAGGCCGCCAGCTACACCATGACGATCGCGCACCTCTACCCGGACGACCTGACCAACAACGAGACCGCGCCGGCCCTCAAGCATTTCGAGCAATTGGTCGAGAGCGCCACGGGCGGCGACATCGACGTGCAGATTTTCGGCAACGGCGCGCTCGGCGGCGAGGTCGAAGCCGCGCAGCAGACCCGCGTCGGCAAGACCATCCAGTCGGTCATGCTGGGCTCGGGCACGCAGGCCTCCTTCTACCGCAACTACGAGATGATCACCTCGCCGTTCCTGTTTCCCGACTACCGGACGGCCTGGGCCTTCTTCGACAGCCCCTGGTTCGCCGAATTCATGAAGCCGATGGTCCAGGAAAGCGGCTTGCGCTATCTCGGCACGCTGGACGACGGCGGCGGCTTCGTCGCCTTCGCCAACAACAAGCGGCTGATCACCAAGGTCGAGGACCTGAAGGGCCTGCGCATCCGCGTGGAGGAAAACCAGGCGCACATGACGATCATGCGTGCGCTCGGCGCCTCGCCGACGCCGCTGCCCTGGGGCGAGCTGCAGACGGGCCTCGCCACCGGCCTGGTCGACGGCCATTTCCACGCGCCGGGCGTCAACGACATCTTCAAGTTCTACGACGTGACCGACTTCACCACCTGGAGCGGCCACGTCTACAACACCATCACCTGGAGCGTCAGCGAGGCCTGGTTCTCGCAGCTGCCCGACAATTACAAGAAGATCGTCATCACCTCCGCCCGCGAGGCGGTGGCGATGGCCCATGGCATCGCCGCGCAGATCACCGTCGTCGGCTGGGTGAACTCCTGCAACAAGTTCGAGCAGTGCCACATCCTCTCCGACGAGGAGAAGCAGCGCATGCGCGACATCTCGCAGCCGCTCTATCGCGAGTGGCTGGTGGCGGAGTTCGGCGAGAAGGCCTCGCTCTACGACGATCTGCGCGCCGAAGTCTCGCGCATTCATGACGAGCTGAACCGTTCCGCCGTCGAGCTCTATCTCGACTGACGCGGATGGCAGGCGGCGACGGGGCGTGTCCGGCCGCCGCCTGCCTCTCGCGGACGCGCGCGCCAGCCCCGTTCAAGACATCGCCTCAGCCGACCGGGACCGAACTCATGAGCACGATTACCTCCATCGGGCCGGGAGCGCTGCTTGGCGCCCTGCGCCGGGCCAGCGACACGGTCAACCGTGCGACCATTCTCGTCTGCGCGGTCCTGCTCGCCGTGATGCTGCTCGTCTCTGCGGCCGGCATCGTTCTGGAGCTGGGCCTGGCGCTTGCGGGGCGGCTCGGTCATGCTTCGTTGTTCGACAGCGGGCCGCTCGCTTTCGCCTATGCCAATACCCGTCCGTCGCTGTTCCGCCTGTTCCTGCCCTGGCTCGGCATGCTCAGCATCACCGTGGCGTTCAAGTATGGCGAGCATATCGCCATCCTCGCCGTGGCACGGCGGCTGCCCCGCTGGGCCGCGCGCCTGGCGCAGGCGGTGAACCTTGTCGCCATCGGCCTCTTCGCCCTGGCGCTGCTGTGGTACGGCTTCGGCTTCTTCCGCGAGGCGACCAACCTCTACATCATCTCCCCCAGCCTGCAGGTGGCGCATCACTGGACGGCGGCCTCCGTGCCGGTGGCCGGCGCGATCCTGTGCCTGCACCTCGTCGACGGCATGGCCCTTCTGGAAGAGCGCGGCGCGATCAGCGCGGCGGCCGAGGAGGTCGAGGCGGCGGAAGCGGAGCTGGAGTTCGGCGACGGGCCGCCGACGGTCGCGGGCGATCCGGACACGGCGGGCACAGGCGGGCGCGAGGCCGGTCCGGAGCCGGCGCGCCGCATCGCGGAGGCCGCGGGATGAGCGCCTCCGTCGCCTTCATCGTGCTGATGTTCATCGGCCTGCCGCTCGGCCTGGTGCTGACGGCCGCCGGCATGGTCGGCGCCTATTCCATCGGCGGGGCGGATTTCCTCGGCATCCTCGCCGACCGCTTCTACTCCGGCGTATCGGGCTACGTGCTGATCGCCGTGCCCTATTTCATCATCACCGCCGAGATCATGAACCGCGCCGGGCTGACCGAGCGGCTGATCGCCTTCGCCAGCTCGCTGTTCGGCCGGGTGCCGGGCGCGCTGTCCCATGTCAACGTCACCACCTGCCTGATGTTCGCCGGGCTGACCGGCGCGGCGGTGACCGAGACGGCGGCGATCGGGCGCACGCTCATCCCCTCCATGCGCAAGGAGGGCTACAGCGCCGCCTATTGCGCCGCCATCACGGCCTGCTCGGCCATCGTCGGGCCGATCATCCCGCCCAGCATCATCATGATCGCCTACGCGGCGACCTTGCGCGACATCTCGATCCTCGGCCTCTTCGCCGCCGGCATCGTGCCGGGTCTGATGATGGGCCTCGCCATGCTGGTCGTCAGCGGCATCATCTCGTGGAAGCGCGGCTATGCCAGCCACCAGCGGGTGATGCTCTCGGTGATCGTCTCGACCGGCCTCAGCGCGCTGGCGGCGATGGGCATTCCGCTGGTCATTCTCGGCGGCGTGCTGAGCGGCGTGACCACGGTGACCGAGGCCTCGGTGATCGCCTGCATCTACGCGCTGGTGCTCGGCGGCTTCGCCTATCGCCGGCTCAGCCGGCAGGACCTTTGGGAGTCGCTCGTCTCCACCGTCAGCTTCAGCGGTGTGGTGTTCCTGCTGCTCGGCGCGTCCAACGTGCTCGGCTGGTTCGTCACCCGCTCCGGCATCGCCCGCCAAGCGGCCGAGACCATCGCCAGCATGAGCGACAATCCGGTGGTGCAGATCCTCGCGGTCGCAGCACTGCTCATCGTCATCGGCATGTTCATCGACGTTCTGCCGGCGATCATCATCGCCGTGCCGGTGCTCGCTCCCGCCCTGGTCGAGCTCGGCTTCCACCCGCTGCATGCGGGCATGGTGATGCTGCTGGCGCTCAACCTCGGCAACATCACCCCGCCCGTCGGGCTGACCCTGATGACGGCCGCGCGAATAGCCAACGCCCCATACGAAAGCGCGGTGCGCGAGTCGCTGCCCTTCGCCTTCGCCCATGTGGTGATCGTGGTGCTGTGCGCGCTGTTCCCCGCCATCACCCTCCTGGTGCCGCGCATGTTCGCAGTCGGCATGTAGGCGCCGTCCCTTTCGACAACCGTCACACAGAGAGTGAAGACCATGACCAAGGATCAATCGGTGGAGCGGCTCACGGCAGTGCTGCAGAAGATCGCGGCGGCGGAGGAAGTGCGCGAGGGCAATCCCGGCCCGGTGACGCTGGTCGCCGTCAGCAAGACCTTCGACGCGGAGGCGATCCGCCCGGTGATCGCTGCAGGTTGCCGCGTGTTCGGCGAGAACAAGGTGCAGGAGGCGCAGGAGAAATGGCCGGCGCTGAAGGCCGAGTTCCCCGACATCGAGCTGCGCCTTCTGGGGCCGCTGCAGTCCAACAAGACGAAGGACGCGGTCGCGCTGTTCGACGTGATTGAGTCCGTCGACCGGGAAAAGATCGCCGCCGAGATCTCCCGCGAGATCGCCCGCCAGGGCCGCAGCCCACGCCTCTACGTGCAGGTGAACACGGGGCGCGAGCCGCAGAAAGCCGGCATCGATCCCGACGAGGCCATCGCCTTTGTCGAGCGCTGCCGCGACGTGCACGGGCTGACCATCGAGGGGTTGATGTGCATCCCGCCGGCCGGCGAGGACCCGGCGCCGCATTTCGAGCTGCTGGCCGCGCTCGCCGACAAGGCGGGGCTTGCCCGCCGCTCCATGGGCATGTCCGGCGACTACGAGAAGGCGGTGATCTACGGCGCCACCAGCGTGCGCGTCGGCTCGGCAATCTTCGGCGCAAGGACGTATGCCTGACCCACGTCTGACTCGGCTTTTCCTTTTTGAATTCAGGATCCTACCAGATGAATATCAACGCTCACCAGAAGCTGGACTACCGGATCACCCACCAGTTCGACGGCCTGACCATCTCGGACGGCGAGTTCCAGCGCCTGCTCGACATCGCCAGCTGGAACGGCCATGTGCCGACCTTCACCCGGCGCGGCCGCGGCTCCTGGGAAAGCCTGAACGAGCCCATCGCGCTGAAGGACGACCCTTCCGTCACCTTCCATGCGGCCAAGCTCAAGGGCGTCGGCCTTTGGAACCCGATCCTGCCGGGCGATGCGGAATATTCCAACAAGCTGCATGACGATGCCGGCAACGATCCCGTGCCGCCGCTGACGGACCTGCTGGAATATCTCGTCACCTATCCGCATTTCGGCATCTCGAACGAGGGCGAATACAAATACGCCTACAGCTCGCCGAGCCCGATCGGCGGCATCGTCCACGAGCGGGCCCATCGCGAGTTCTGGTCCGCCGAGCGCCTCGTGCGCCACGGCGTGCCGACCATCGCGCCGCTGGCGGTGATCGAATACGGCGGCAACCTGACCTTCCAGGACCAGCCGATGGGCGCGGTGCTGACGCTCTCGCCCGGCTCCGCCTCCTACCGCATCTCGGAGATCCTGTTCGGCGCCGGCATGGCGCGCGGCAGCGATCCCGCCTTCGACGCCCATTACGACGGCATCCGCGAGGCGCTCGGCGTGGAGGGCGACCCGGACGACGAGCGCGTCCGCCTTGCCGTCATCTGCAAGCTCGCCCGTGAGGCCGGCAAGCTGCTGCACGACTTCTCGCTGGCCGAGCTCTACCGCTATTCCGGCGACTGGGGCAATTTCGTCTACTCGGTCGAGAGCAAGCGGCTGTTCCTGATCGACCTCGATTCCGTGCAGGACATCAACAACCTGCCGCCGACGGCAAAGGCGATGCAGTCCTGGCGCGACCTGGCCAGCGCCATCTACCGGATGGTCGGCAAGATCGGCTATCCGACCGCGCTCGGCAAATACACCATCGACAACCTGATGGAGTTCGATCCGATCGCGGCGAAGATCGCCGGCTATTTCCCGGACGTGCCGGAGGCCGAGATCCGCACCATCTCCCGCCGCCTGTGGGGCTACTTCATCCCGCATCTGGCGCTGCTGACCAAGCACCGGGACGACATTCTCGGCGGCTGGGACGGGGACCGGCGCAAGTCCTACAAGATGGACCACGACCTCTTCTACATCCTGGCGCTGACCCTGCTGCGGCCGCTGTTCGAGCGCAGCGCGGTCGGGCGCAAGTATCCGAGCGACATCACCGACGACGAGATGTGGGGCAAGGCCGAGCGCTTCCTCGGCAACCGCTTCCAGTATTTCGCCTGGTTGATGGGCCGGTACGATCTCTGAAGCAATTCCAGGGGAAGCGGGAACCTGTTTTCCGTTTGGAATTGCGTAAAAACAAAGGGACAGGAGTACGACGATGGCGCGCATCATTCCGCGACTGCTCGAGGCCCTGACGCGGCAGGCGCCGGAAGCTGCCGCCATCGCCTTCGAGACTACGACATGGACGCGGGCGGAGCTGCAGGATTTCGCCGCCCGCATTGCCGGCGCCTTGCGCGCCGGAGGCGTGCGCCGCGACGACCGGGTGGCCGTTTACCTCGACAAGTCGCCGGAGGCTGTCGGCGCGCTGCTCGGCGTGATGATGGCCGACGCGATCTGCGTGCCGCTCGACCCGACCGGGCCGGCGCCGCGCCTTGCTGGAATTCTCAAGGACTGCGAGCCGTCGATGCTGATCTCCTCGGGGAACAAGGCAAAGCGGCTGGAGGCGCTGGTGATCGAGGGCTGCGAGCTGCCGCCGGTGCTGGTGACGGGCGGCGTGCCGCTGGCGCTGTCGCCGGACGCGCGCGGCATCGCCCCGGTGATGCTGGAGCCGGTCAGCGAGGGGAGGGGCGAGGGGATCGCTCCGCCGCCCTTGCAGGTGATCGACGAGGACCTTGCCTACATCCTCTACACCTCGGGCTCGACCGGTCGCCCCAAGGGCGTGATGATCAGCCACCGGGCCATCGTCGCCTTTTCCGACTGGGCGGGGGAATATTTCGCGCTTGAAGCGCAGGACCGGGTCGCCTCCCATTCGCCGCTGCATTTCGACCTGTCGCTGTTCGACGTGTGGACGACGCTGGCGCATGGGGCCTGCGTGCACCTGGTGCCGCAGGGCATCTCCTTCATGGCGACGGACCTGGTGCGCTTCATTGCCGAAAGCCGCGTCACCGTGTGGCAGTCGGTGCCGTCCGTGCTGCGGATGATCACCCGCCAGCTCGGCGATCCGGGCCCGGAGTTCGATCACCTGCGGCTGATCTTCTTCGCCGGCGAGCCCTATCCGCCGGCGGAGCTGCGCGATCTCATGTCCCGTCTGCCGAAGGCGCGCTATCACAACATCTACGGCGCCACCGAGATCAACGACGTCACCTGCCACACGTTGACCGGCCTGCCGGACGACGGGCCGCTGCCCATCGGCGTGCCTTGCGCCCATATGGAGGTGCTGGTGCTGGGCGAGGAGGGCGAGGTGCTGTCGGGGCAAGGCGCCGTAGGCGAGCTCTGCGCCCGCGGGCCGACGCTGGCCAAGGGCTATTGGGGCGATCCGGCGATGACGGCGGCGAAGTTCGTCCAGGACCCGCGCCACGACCTTTACCCCGACCTGCTCTACCGCACCGGCGATCTGGTGCGCATCGGCGAGGGCGGCACGCTGCACTATGTCGGAAGGCGGGATTCCCAGGTGAAGATCCGCGGCTTCCGCGTCAATATCGGCGAGGTCGAGGAAGCCCTGCTGCGCCACGACGCCATCAGCGAGGTGGCGGTGATCGACGAACTCGACGCCGACGGCAACCGCACGCTGGCCGCCTGCTTCATCGCGCCCGGTGAGGTGCCGGATGCGCGCACGCTGAAGCGGCACTGCCTGGCCTTCCTGCCCAACTACATGGTGCCGGAGCGTTTCGTGCCGGTCGATACCCTGCCGCGCACCTCGACCGGCAAGATCGACCGCCAGGCCCTGCGCCGGCAGCAGGAGGCAACGGCGCAGCCGGCCTGAGCGCGGGGCGTTAGAGTGCCCCATGCCGTCTCCTCCGATACCGACGCGGGAATCGGAGATACCAACAAAGCGTGGTGACGGCGGGTGATAAGGGGAGGAGCTGAAACGAGCCATTCCCATGGCCGCATTCCTCACGAACTGCGCGAGGAAGAGGGGAATGGAGGCCTCGCCTGGAGTCGAACCAGGATTAAGGGAGTTGCAATCCCTTGCGTAGCCATTCCGCCACGAGGCCGCAGGTTTTTCGGAGTGTGTTCCGCTCCGTCTGCCTGTAGAGAGACCTTATGATCTCGATGTTCAGTGATCAATTATAATAATGATATCGATATATATAATATTAAATTTGGATAATCGAGCGTCTATTGATGGATATTTCTCGATCATATCGGAAGATGTGTGGTGTATTTGGTTTCTTCCAGGATCACCGTGCTCTGGATTTCGTGCAGGCCCGGCAGCATCACCAGCTTCTCGCGCAGCAGGGTCTGGAAGTGATCCATGTCCCGCACGACGACGCGCAGGTTGAAGTCGAATTCGCCGAGCATCAGCTGCACCACCTGGATTTCCGGGATCTTCAGCGCCGCTTCCTGGAACACCGAGATCGACTGGCGCCCGTGGCCCGACAGCTTGATGCGCACCAGGATGGTGGCGTCGAAGCCGAGCTTGCGGCGGTCGAGGATGATCGACCGGCCGAGGATCACCTTGTCCTCGATCATCCGGTTGATGCGGCGCGAACAGGGCGACTGCGACAGACCGACTCGCTCGGCCACCTCGGTGACGGAGAGGGAACCGTCCTGTTGCAGGACGCGCAGGATCTTCAGATCGGTTTCGTCGAGTGGCTGCATGTTTCAGCTCCGTCTAAGCGCTGGCGCGCTGGTTTCATGCGCGCTAGTCTATTCGGACGCCTCGAAAAGACAAGATTAGCCGGATTGCCGGCTCTATAGTGACGGCGCTGATGGTGTAAGTCGCAGGGAGGAGCGCGATGGGAGCCTGCATGATCGGCTGGGCCCATTCCAGGTTCGGCAAATCGGACGCGGCGGGGGCGGAGGAACTGATTGCCGAGGTGGTCGGCGAGTGCCTCAGACACGCCGATGTCGGTCCGCAAGAGATCGACGCGATCTTCCTCGGCACCTTCAACAACGGTTTTTCCAGACAGGATTTCCAGGCGTCCCTGGTCGCCCTTGCGGTGCCGGAGTTGCGCTTCACCCCGGCAACGCGCGTGGAAAACGCCTGCGCCACCGGCTCGGCCGCGATCCATGCCGGCATCCGCCAGATCGAGAGCGGGCGCGCCCGCCGGGTGCTGGTCGTCGGCGTCGAGAAGATGACCGCGACCCCGACGCCGGAAGTCGGCGACATCCTGCTCGGTGCGTCCTACCGCAAGGAAGAGGCCGAGGTGGAGGGCGGGTTCGCCGGCGTCTTCGCCAACATCGCCCAGGCCTATTTCCAGGCCCATGGCGACCGGCGCGAGAGCCTGGCGCGGATCGCCGCCAAGAACCACGCCAACGGCATGGCCAACCCTTATGCGCATATGCGCAAGCCCTTCGACTTCGACTTCTGCAACGAGGTCTCGGAGAAGAACCCGATCGTCGCCGGCCCGCTGCGCCGCACCGACTGCTCGCTGATCTCCGACGGGGCGGCGGCGATGGTGATCGCCGACACGGATACCGCGCTGACCACCGCGCCGCGCGCGGTGTATTTCCGCGCCGCCGAGCATGTGAACGACTTCCTGCCGCTCAGCCGTCGCTCGAAGACATCCTTCGAAGGTGCTGCTAGGGCTTGGAATTCGGCCTATGAGCGCGCCAAGGTCGGCGTCGCCGATCTGTCCTTCGTCGAGACCCACGACTGCTTCACCATCGCCGAGCTGCTGGAATACGAGGCGATGGGTCTTGCCCGCGAGGGCGAGGGGCACCGCATCATCGACGAGGGCATTTCCGCCTTCGGCGGCCGCCTGCCGGTGAACCCGTCCGGCGGTCTGAAGTCCAAGGGCCATCCCATCGGCGCCACCGGCGTCTCCCAGCATGTGATGGCGGCGATGCAGCTTTGCGGCGATGCCGGCGACATGCAGCTGCCCCGCGCGGAGCTTGCCGGCGTGTTCAACATGGGCGGGGCGGCGGTCGCCAACTACGTCTCGATCCTGGAGCGGCTGAAATGAGGGTGGAAGGCGCCGAGCGCATGTCCAACCGGGTGATGAATCTCGGCGACCTGCTCACCGATGCCGCCCGCCGCCATCCGGACCGGCCCGCCGTCGTGCATGGCGAGCGGGTCGTCAGCTGGGTCGAGATGAACGCCCGCGTCGACGCCTTCGCCCATGCGATGGCCGGCCTCGGCATCGGCCCTGGCGACAAGGTGATCGTCCAGTCGCGCAACTCGGTCGAGATGTTCGAGACCATGTTCGCGGTCTACAAGCTCGGCGCCGTCTGGGTGCCGACCAATTTCCGCATCCTGCCGGACGACGTCTCGCATATCGCCAGCTCGTCGCAGGCGAAGGCCATCATCTACGAGCCGGAATTCGCCGCCCATGCCGATGCGGCGCGCGAGGCGGGGGCCGAAATCGTCATCTGCATCGGCGAGGCGCGGGGCGGCGAGCATGTCCACGCCGATCTGGTGGCGGCGGAGCTGGGCAAGCCCTTCCGTGCAGCTCCCGTCGAGCGGGACGATCCCTGCTGGTTCTTCTTCACCTCCGGCAGCACCGGCAAGCCGAAGGCGGCGGTGCTCAGCCATGGGCAGATGGCCTTCGTCATCACCAATCATCTCGCCGACCTGATGCCGGGCACCACCTCGGACGATGCCTCGCTGGTCGTCGCGCCGCTGTCGCACGGGGCCGGCATCCACCAGCTGATCCAGGTGGCGCGCTGCGTCACCACTGTGCTGACGGTCTCGCGCAGCCTCGACGCCGACGAGGCGTTCCGCCTGATCGAGCGCCACCGCGTCTCCAACATGTTCACCGTGCCGAGCATCCTGACCGCGCTGGTCTCCGATCCGGCGGTGGATCGCTACGACCATTCCTCGCTGCGCCATGTCATCTATGCCGGCGCGCCGATGCTGCGCGAGCACCAGAAGACGGCGCTGCGCAAGCTCGGCCGCTGTCTGGTGCAGTATTTCGGCCTCGGCGAGGTGACCGGCAACATCACGGTGCTGCCGCCGCATCTGCACGACCCGGAGGACGGGCCGGGCGTGCGCGTCGGCACCTGCGGCTATGCCCGCACCGGCATGCAGATCGAGATCCAGGACGACGACGGCAATCCGCTGCCGCCGCTGGAAAACGGCGAGATCTGCGTCATCGGCCCGGCGGTGTTCAACGGCTACTACCGCAACGAGAAGGCCAATGCGGAGTCCTTCCGGGGCGGCTGGTTCCGCACCGGCGACATCGGCCATTTCGACGAGAACGGCTTCCTGTTCATCACCGGGCGCGCCTCGGACATGTTCATTTCCGGCGGCTCCAACATCTATCCGCTGGAGGTCGAGGAGAAGATCGTCGCCCATCCGGCGGTGGCCGAGGCCTGCGTCGTCGGCATGCCGGACGAGAAGTGGGGCGAGATCGGCGTGGCCGCCATCGTCCTGCAGCCGGGCGCCGAGATCACGCCGGAGCAGCTGAAGGCGGACCTCGCCACCCGCATCGCCGGCTACAAGATCCCCAAGCGCTTCGTCGTCTTCGACGAATTGCCGCGCTCGGGCTACGGCAAGATCACCAAGAAGGCGGTGCGCGAGCTGCTGGAAAGCCGCCTTGCCGAAGCGCCGGTGCTGGAGGGGGCGAGGTGAGGGCGCCTGGCGGCCTGCCAGCCGCCTCGCGGCTGCTGCGTCAGCCCGGCCCGGTCGCCCGCGACCGGATCACCCTCGGCATGGATGTCTGCGAGGACGTGCGCTCGTGCCTGGTACGGCTCGTCCCCGGAACGCCGCTGGTCGAGGCCTTCGGCGCGGCGATGCGCGCGGCGACCGGCGGCGAATGGCGGCCCGCAGCCTTCGAGATCCTGTCGGGCGGCTTCGAGCCCTGCATCTACTGCCTCGCCGCGCCCGATCCCGGCGGCGAGCGCGTGGTTACCTACACGCCGATGACGAATGCTGGGGCCGTGCGTGCCTTCGGCGGCTCGGCGACGCTGGGGATCGGCGCCGACGGCGCGCCGCTGCTGCATTGCCATGCCTGGTTCGCCGAGCCGCACGAGGGGCGGGTGCTGGGCGGTCATCTCGACACGTTCGCCAGCCGCGTCAGTGGCGAGGGCTTGCGGGTCCGCATGACGGTGTTCGACAGTTTCGACATCCGGCAGCTGCCCGATGCGGAGACCAACCACACCGTCTTCCGGCCTCTGGAGCGTTCAGGAGGGGTGCAATGAGCGAAGAGGTGAAGCTTGTCAGCGGCCGCACCGGCCGGACCGTCTATGCCCGCGTCCATCCCAACGAGGACCTGGTGCAGGCGGTGGAGAAGATCTGCCTGCGCGAGGGGCTGGAACAGTGCTTCCTGCGCGCCGGGCTCGGCAGCCTGACCGATGCCTGCGTCGCCTTTTCCTCCGGCCGCATCAAGGTGGTGCGCGGCCCGGCGGTGGAGGTGATCGGCATGACCGGCATGGTCGAAGCGGACGAGGCCGGCAATCCGGTCGCGGTGCTGCACGGCGTGCTCGCCGAGCCGAACGGCGCGATCAGCGGCGGCCGTTTCCTGCCCGGTCAGAACCCGGTCTGCGTGACCTTCGAAATCGTGTTGGAGGAATGGCTGCCCGATGCGGCTCCTGCCGGCACCGTCGCTGGGGCGCGGGCCGCCCCGGTTTCCGATGCAATGGGGAGCGCACGCGCATGACCGATCTCAACCGCACGCTCGAGGAGCGCTGTCATATCGTCACCGGCGGGGCGTCCGGCATCGGCCTTGCGACCGCCCGCTGGCTGCTGGCCCGCGGCGCGGAAGTGGCGCTGCTCGACATGTCGCGCGAGGCGCTCGACAAGGCGATCGCCGACCTCTCGGCCGAGTTCGCGGGCGCGTCCGACCGCCTGTTCGGCGCCCGCGCCGATATCCGCGACGAGGGCAGTTTGCAACTCGCCTTCGAGGGCATCCAGGAGCGCTTCGGCCGACCGCTCGCGGGCCTGGTCAATTCCGCCGGCATCGCCCGCGCGGTGCCCTTCCGCGAGACCGATGCGGAGCTGATGCGCACCGTGCTCGACGTCAACGTGGTCGGGACCTTCCTTGCCGTGCGCGCCTTCGTGGCGGCCGAGCGCGAGCCGGATGCCGCCGTCGTCAACATCGCCTCGGTGTCGGGCCTGATCGGCAATTCGCTGCGCACCGCCTATGGCGCCTCCAAGGGCGCGGTGGTGACGATGACCAAGGTGATGGCCGGCGAGCTCGCCCCGCTCGGCATCCGCGTCAACGCGGTCGCGCCGGGGCCGATCAGCACGCCGCTGCTCGACGGGCTGCACAGCGATGCCGCCCGCAACGCCTGGATCAGCCGCATTCCGCAGCGCCGCTACGGCGCGCCGGAAGAGGTGGCCGAGGCCATCGGTTTCATGCTGTCGCCGGCCGCCAGTTTCGTCACCGGCGAGATTCTGGTGGTCGATGGAGGGTTTCTGTCGGCCGGTATCTAGAAGCGCCGGGGACCGCCGGCACACGAGCTCCCCCGCCGACCCGCAAGATGCGGTCCGGCGGATCGCGACGAGCCGGGAGGGGCGTCACGGAACCGCGCCGCAGGTTCCGCCGCTCCGCCCGTCCCGCCGCAACAAAGGCCCGCGTCCCGAGAGGGGCGCGGGCCATTTTCGTATCCGCAAGGACGAAGCCGGAGAAGGGGCGTCCTACCGGACAGCCCGCCGTCCCGTCAGATGTGCAGCGCGTGGCCGAGCGCGGCAAGGCACGCTTCCTGCAGGCCCTCGCTCTGGGTCGGGTGGGCGTGGATCACCGCGCCAATGTCGTCGATCCGAGCGCCCATCTCGATGGCGATGGAGAACGCCGCGGAGAGTTCCGAAACGCCGCGGCCCACCGCCTGCAACCCGAGGATCAGCCCGTCCTCCTTGCGCGCGACGACGCGCACGAAGCCGTCCTCGGCCTCCATCGTCATGGCGCGGCCGTTGGCGGCGAAGGGAAACTGCCCCGTCGTCACCGCCCCGCCCTGCGCCTTCGCCTCGTCCGGCGACAGGCCGCAGGTGACGATCTCCGGATCGGTGAAGCACACCGCCGGGATGCAGCGCTTGTCCCAGCTGCGCTTGTGGCCGGCGATGATCTCGGCCACCATCTCGCCCTGCGCCATGGCGCGGTGGGCGAGCATCGGCTCGCCGGTGACGTCGCCGACGGCGAAGACGCCCTGCATCGAGGTGCGGCAGCGGTCGTCGACGCGCAGGAACGGCCCGTCGGTGGCCAGCCCCAGGCTGGCGATGTTGGCGCTGTCGGAGCGCGGACGGCGGCCGACGGTGACCAGCACCTTGTCGGCGGCGATCTCGCGCTCGCCAGCCTCGGCGGTTTCCACCAACAGTCCCTTGTCGCCCAGCCCCTTCGCCTTGGTCGACAGCATCACCTCGATGCCGAGCGCCTGCAGCGCCTTGAGGACGGGACGCGTGAGGGCGCTGTCGTATTGCGGCAGGATCCGCTCGGCCGCCTCGACCACGGTGACCCTGGCGCCGAGCTTGGCGAAGGCCGTGCCGATCTCCAGGCCGATATAGCCGCCGCCGACGACGCAGAGCCTCTCCGGCACGGAGCGCAGCGACAGCGCCTCGCTGGAGCCGATCACCTTGCCGCCGAAGGGCAGGAAGGGCAGCTCGACCGGCGCCGATCCGGTGGCGATCACCACCTGTTCGGCGCGGATCTGCACCGAGGTGTCGCCGGTCGTCACCTTGACGGTCTTGCCGTCCTGGAAGGTCGCCTTGCCGGCGATCAGCCGCACGCCGGACTTCTTCAAGAGGCCCGCGACGCCGGCATTCAGCCGGGCGACGATGCCGTTCTTCCAGTCGATGGTGGCCGAGAGGTCGATCTGCGGCGAGGCGGCGGTGATGCCGAGCGGCGAGCTGCCGTTGAAATGCGACAGCTTGTGGAACTCCTCGGCCGCATGGATCAGCGCCTTGGAGGGGATGCAGCCGACATTGAGGCAGGTGCCGCCGGGCTTCTGCTCGTCGACGATGATCGTGTCGATGCCGAGCTGGCCGGCGCGGATGCCGCAGACATAGCCGCCGGGACCGGCGCCGATGATCAGCAGCTTGCAGGTCATGTCGCTCATGGGCTCAGTCCTCGACGAACATCAGGGCAGGGGTTTCCAGCAGCGACTTCAGCTTCTGGACGAAGACGGCGGCATCCCAGCCGTCGATCACGCGGTGATCGAAGGAGCAGGAGATGTTCATCACCTTGCGCGGCTGGAACTCCTTGCCGTCCCACAAGGGGCGCACCGCCATCTTGTTGATACCGACGATCGCCACCTCCGGGTGGTTGATGATCGGCGTCGTGGCGATGGCGCCGAGCGGCCCGAGCGAGGTGATGGTGATGGTCGAGCCGGAGAGCTCTTCCCGGCTCGCCTTGCCCTCGCGCGCGGCCTCGGCGAGGCGCACCACTTCGGCCGCGCAGTCCCAGACCGAGCGCGCCTCCGTATGGCGGGCGACCGGCACGGTCAGGCCCGCCGGGGTCTGGGTGGCGATGCCGATATGCACGCCGTCGTACTGGCGCACCACGCCGCCCTCGTCGTCGTAGAGCGCGTTCATTTCCGGCTGCTCGCGCACCGCCATGACGATGGCGCGCATGACGAAGGGCAGCAGGGTCAGCTTGCCGCGGCTCGCCGCATGCGCTGCGTTCAGCTGGCCGCGCAGCTCCTCCACCGCGGTGACGTCGACTTCCTCGACGATGGTGATGTGCGGGATGCGGGATTTGGACAGCGCCATCTTCTCGGCGATGCGCCGGCGCATGCCCACCACCTTGACGTCGCGGGTGCCGAGCGCGGGCATGCGCCCGCTCTGGCGCGCCGTCGGCGGCCCGTGCTCGATATAGGCGTCGAGATCCTCGTGCAGGATGCGGCCCGCCGGGCCCGATCCGCCGACCCGGCGCAGGTCGATGCCGGCCTCCTGGGCGCGCCGGCGCACGGCCGGCGAGGCGAGCGGCTTCTCGCCGGCGGCGAGCGGACGATGCGCGGCGGCGGGTCGTGCCGCCTGGGACGGTGAGGCGGGCTGGGCTTTGGCACCGGCCTTCGCGTCCGGCTTGGCATCGGACTTGGGCGCAGGCTTTTCCGGGGCGGGCGCTGCGGCCGGCTTTTCGGCCTTGTCCTCAACCTTGTCCGCCTCCGCCTTGGGGGCGGGGGCGTCGGCTGCGGCGGCGTCGTTGCCTTCGCCCTCGACCTCGATCTGGATGAACTTCGCACCGATGGCGATCACGTCGCCCGGCTCGCCGCACAGCCACACGACCTTGCCGGCGACGGTCGAGGGGATCTCGACGGCGGCCTTGTCGGTCATCACGGTGCCGAGCACGTCTTCGTCCTGGACCTCGTCGCCGATGGCGACGTTCCATTCGGTCAGTTCGGCCTCGGCGATGCCTTCGCCGATATCGGGAAGGGTGATGGTGAAGATACCCATGGACTCAGCCCTCCAGAACCTGCGCGAAGGCGCGCTTGATCCGCTCGGGACCCGGGAAATAGGTCCACTCCTGCGCATGCGGGTAGGGCGTGTCCCAGCCCGTCACGCGGACGATCGGCGCTTCCAGGTGGTAGAAGCAGCTCTCCTGCACGGCGGCGCTCAGTTCGGCGCCGAAGCCGGAGGTCTTGGTCGCCTCGTGGATGACGACGCAGCGTCCGGTCTTCTTCACCGAGGCCTCGATGGTCTCCAGGTCCAGCGGCAGCAGCGTGCGCAGGTCGATGATCTCCGCGTCGACGCCCGCTTCCTCGGCCGCCGCCTGGGCGACATAGACCATGGTGCCGTAGGCCAGCACGGTCAGCGCCGAGCCCTCGCGGCGAATCTTCGCCTTGCCCAGCGGCACGGTGAAATAATCCTCGCTGACATCGCCGAGCTCGTGGTTCTTCCACGAGACGACGGGTCGGTCGTGATGGCCGTCGAAGGGACCGTTGTAGAGCCGCTTCGGCTCCAGGAAGATCACCGGATCCGGGTCCTCGATGGAGGCGAGCAGCAGGCCCTTGGCATCGCGCGGATTGGACGGCACCACCACCTTGAGGCCGGCGACATGGGTGAACAGCGCCTCCGGGCTCTGGCTGTGGGTCTGGCCGCCGAAGATGCCGCCGCCGGTCGGCATGCGGATCACCATCGGACAGGTGAACTGGCCGGCGGAGCGGTGGCGCATGCGCGCCGCCTCGCTGACGATCTGGTCGTAGGCCGGGTACATGTAGTCGGCGAACTGGATCTCGACGACCGGCTTCAAGCCGTAGGCGCACATGCCGACGGCGGCGCCGACGATGCCGTTCTCGCTGATCGGCGCGTCGAAGCAGCGGTTGCTGCCGTATTTCTTCTGCAGGCCGGCGGTGCAGCGGAACACGCCGCCGAAATATCCGACATCCTCGCCGAACACGACGACCTGCCGGTCCCGGTCCATGGCGAGGTCATGGGCGTTGCGGATCGCCTCGATCATGGTCATGCGTGCCATGTCAGAACCCCGCTTCCTGGCGCTGGCGCTGGAGATGCGGCGGCATCTCGGCGTAGACATCGTCGAACATAAGGCGCGGCGAGGGCTTCGGCCCGGAGATCAGCGTGCCGTTGGCCTCCGCCTTCTTCTGGCAGGCGCGCACCTCGTCGGTGATCTCGGCCAGCGCCTGGGTGTGGCGCTCCTCCGACCACTCTCCGATGGTGATGAGGTGCCGCTTCAGCCGGTCGATGGGCTCGCCGAGCGGCCAGGCGCTGAACTCCTCTTTCGAGCGATAGGCGGACGGATCGTCCGAGGTCGAGTGCCCGCCGGCGCGGTAGGTGACGTGCTCGATCAATGTCGGGCCGAGGCCCGAGCGCGCCCGCTCCGCCGCCCAGCTCGCCACCGCATGGACCGCGAGATAGTCGTTGCCGTCGACGCGGATCGAGGGGATGCCGAAGCCGTGGCCGCGCGCGGCGAAGGTGACGGCACCGCCCCTCGCCATGCCCTGGAAGGTGGAGATCGCCCACTGGTTGTTGACGATGTTGAGGATCACCGGCGCCTTGTAGCTGGAGGCGAAGACCATCGCGGCGTGGAAGTCGCTCTCCGAGGTCGAGCCGTCGCCGATCCAGCCGGCGGCGATCTTGGTGTCGTTGGAGATCGCCGAGGCCATCGCCCAGCCCACCGCCTGGATGAACTGCGTGCCGAGATTGCCCGAGATGGTGAAGAAGCCGTGGTCGCGCGCCGAGTACATCACCGGCAGCTGGCGACCCTTCAGCGGGTCGGCGGCGTTGGAGTAGATCTGGTTCATCATGTCGGTCATGGGATAACCGCCGGCGATGAGCAGACCGGCCTGCCGGTAGGTGGGGAAGTGCATGTCGCCGTCCTGCAGCGCCATGCGGAAGGCGCAGGACACGGCCTCCTCGCCCAGGTGCTGCATGTAGAAGCTGGTCTTGCCCTGGCGCTGCGCCTTCAGCATGCGCTCGTCGAACTGGCGCAGGGTCAGCATGTGGCGCAGGCCCGTGCGCAACGCCTCGGCATCGAGCAGCCCCGCCCAGGGGCCGACCGCCTCGCCGGCCTTGTTCAGCACGCGCACGACCGAAAAGGCCATGTCGCGCATGTCTTCCGGCGCCTCGTCGATGGCCGGCCGGCGCACCGCACCGGCGCGCGGGATCTCGAAATCGGAGAAGTCCGGCGTGTCGCCCGGCCGGCAGCCGGGCTCGGGGACGTGAAGGGAAAGCGGTCGTGGAGCGGTCATGAAAACTCCTTCGTCGACAAGTGTGCAAGTCCGTCCGGCGCGCGGCCCGCGCACCGCGGGGGCAATCAGGAACGGTCGCGCTCGGCCAGCATGGCACGGGCGACGATCACGCGCATGATCTCGTTGGTGCCTTCCAGGATCTGGTGCACGCGCAGGTCGCGGACGATCTTCTCGATGCCGTAATCCTCGAGATAGCCGTAGCCGCCCAGCATCTGCAGCGCGTCGTTGGCGACGCGGAACGCGGTGTCGGTGACGAAGCGCTTGGCCATGGCGCAATGCTTGGTCGCGTCCGCGGCGCCCTGGTCGAGCTTCCACGCCGCCTGGCGCAGGAACACGCGCGCGGCCTGCAGCTCGATCTCCATGTCGGCGAGGCGGAACTGCAGCCCCTGGAACTGGTCGATCGTCTTGCCGAAGGCCTTGCGCTCGCCCATGTAGCGGGTCGCCGCGGTCAGCGCGCCTTGCGCGCCGCCGAGCGCACAGGCGGCGATGTTGAGCCGCCCGCCGTCGAGGCCCTTCATGGCATAGGCGAAGCCCTTGCCTTCCTCGCCGAGCAGGTTTTCCGACGGCACCGGGCAGTCGTCGAACTGCACCTGCGCGGTCGGCTGCGCCTTCCAGCCCATCTTGTGCTCCGCCGCGCCGAAGGACAGGCCCTCGCTGCCGTCCTCGACCACCAGCGTCGAGATGCCCTTCGGCCCGTCCTCGCCGGTCCGGCACATCACCACATAGACGTCGGAATAGCCGCCGCCGGAGATGAACGCCTTGCTGCCGTTCAGCACATAGCCCTCGTTCGTGCGCGCCGCGCGGGTGCGCAGGGCCGCCGCGTCCGAGCCCGAGCCCGGCTCGGTCAGGCAGTAGGAGGCGATGCTGTCCATGCTCGCGAGCGGGGCGAGGAAGCGCGCGCGCAGCTCCTCGTTGCCGTAATTGGCGATCATGCCGGCGCACATGTTGTGGATCGAGATGAACGCCGCGACGGAAGGGCAAGCCTCGGACAATGCCTCGAAGACCAGCGTCGCGTCGAGCCGGGTCAGGCCGGTGCCGCCGTATTCTTCCGGCACGTAGAGCGCGCCGAAGCCGAGTTCGCCCGCCTGGCGCAGCACCTCGCGGGGAATGGTGCCGGCCTTTTCCCAGGCATAGGCGTGAGGCGCAATGGCCTCCCGGCCGAAGTCGCGGGCCATGTCGAAAATGAGGGTCTGTTCCTCGGACAGCGCAAAATCCATGTACGGCGCCTCCTCGCCTGAAATGCGCCCGGTCCCTGACGATGGCATGAGATGCGGGCCCGTGCACCGGCGGTGTCGGGCGGTCAGGTCTCGGGATGTTTCCAATACTATTGCCCGCTATGCGTGAAATTTCATGCTGAATTTGCTTCGATTTTACCCATGTGTGAAATATCCTTCTGCAATGATGCCATATGAAGGAGGAACCTGTTGTGGCGCGACAGCTTGATGACATCGACCGTCGCATCCTCAAGGCGCTGGTCGCCAACGGGCGCCTGTCCAACACCGAACTGGCGCGCGAGGTCGGCCTGTCGCCGAGCCCGTGCTGGCAGCGGGTGCGCCGGCTGGAGGAGGAGGGGGTGATTTCCGGCTACACGGCGGTGCTCGACCACGAGGCGCTCGGCGTCGGCGAGACGGTGCTGATCGAGGTTTCGCTCGACCGGCACGACCCGGAAGCGCTGGAGGGCTTCGGCAAGGCCATGGCGGAGATCCCGGAGGTGCTGGAGGTCTACCTGATGGCCGGCGACTGCGATTATTTCGTCAAGGTCGCGGCGAGCGGCACCAAGGGCGTGGAGGAATTCCTGCGCGAGCGGCTGTTCCCGATCCCGGGCCTGCGCCATTCCAAGTCCAGCTTCTCGCTGCGCTGCCTGAAGAAGGTGACCTCCTGCGTGCCCGGCTGAGGCGGCCGCTCACGGCTCGCGGGTCAGCAGGGCGAGCACGAAGACGGCCCCCAGCGACGTGGTGACGATGCCGATGGGCAGCTCCTGCGGTGCCAGCAGGGTGCGCGCGGCGATGTCGCTGACCAGCAGCAGCGCCGCGCCGGTGAGCGCCGCCACCGGCACGAAGCGCCCGTGCATCGGGCCGGCAAGCGCGCGGGCGATATGCGGCACCATCAGCCCGACGAAGCCGATCACGCCGCTGATCGACACGAAGGCGGCCGTCGCGAAGGCGCAGACCAGAAACGTGGTGCGGCGCAGCGCCACCACGTCGACGCCGAGCGTGCGCGCGGTGTCCTCGCCGGCCAGCAGCGCGTCGAAATTGCGGTGGCGGACGAAGGCGAAGGCGAGGATCGCCACAAGCCCGACGGCCGCGATCGGCAGCAGGTCCCAGCGGGCGAGGCCGAGCCCGCCCAGCGTCCAGAACAGCACCGAATGGGCGGCTCGCTGGTCGCCGGCAAAGACCAGATAGTTGGTCAGCGCCATGAACAGGAACGAGACCGCAAGCCCGGCCAGCACCAGCCGCGCCGGTCCCCGGTCGCCGAGCCGGGCGATCAGCGCCAGCACGATGGTTGATGCCGCCATGCCGCCGGCGAAGGCGGCGAGCGGCAGCGTCCACAGGCCGAGCAGGTCGCCGGTGACCGTGATCACCAGCACCGCCCCGGCCGCCGCGCCCGAGGACAGGCCGAACAGGAACGGATCGGCCAGGTCGTTGCGCGTCGTCGTCTGCAGCAGGCAGCCGACCGTGCCGAGTCCGGCGCCGACGAGCAGCGCCAGCAGCGCGCGCGGCAGGCGCAGGTCCACGACGATGCGCGCCGTCGGTCCGTCGCCGCCGGCCAGCGCGTCGATCACCGCGCGCACCGGCAGCGGCGTCGAGCCGATGGCAACGGCGGCCACCAGCAGCGCAAGCACCGCCAGCAATCCGCCGCAAAGGACCAGCGCCAGCCGCATGGCTCAGAACGCTTCCGGATGCATGGCGCGGGCGAGCCGCTCGATGCCCTCGATGTTTGCGGGGCCGGGCGTCAGTTCCTCATAGCGCAGAGGCAGATAGCGGGCGTTCTTCACAGCCTCGGTCTGGCTCATCACAGGGTGCGCTTCCAGGAAGGCGCGCAGCTTGTCCGCCCCGCCGCCGTCCTGGTAGTCGAGCAGGATGATGAACTGCGGATCGGCCGCCGCCACCGCTTCCCACGAGGTGGTGCCCCAGCTGGTCTCCATGTCCGCGGTGACGTTGCGCCCGCCGGCCGCCTCGATCATCGCCGTCGGCATGGCGAAGCGGCCGGCGGTGAAGGGCTTGTCCTCGCCGGAATCGTAGAGGAACACCTTCATGTCGCGGGTCTCGCCGATGCGCGCGCTAAGCTCCGTCATCCGTGCTTTCCAGCCGTCGACCAGCGCCTGCGCCTCGGCCTCCTTGCCGAAGATGGTGCCGAGCCGCAGCATGTCGCCATAGAGCAGGTCGAGCGAGGCTTTGGGCCGTGCCTTGTCGAGATGGATGCAGCTTTCGGTGAGGAGCAGCGTCTTGATGCCGTGCGGCGCCAGCGTGTCGGGGGTGACGTCGCCGCCCGGCTTCATGCCGTAATACCAGCCGGCGAAGAACAGGTCCGGATCGGCGGCGACGAGATTTTCCAGCGTTGGGTACTTCGGCGCGATCTCGGGGATGTCGCCGCGCTTGCGGTCGAAATCCTCGCTGGTCTTGTACCAGCCGCTGATGCCGCTGACGCCGACCATGCGGTCCTGCAGGCCGAGCGCGAAGGCCATCTCGCTCATGTTGATGTCCTGCACCACGATGCGCTCGGGCGCGGCGTCGAAGGTCAGCGGCGTCCCGCAATTGTCGACGGTGACGGGAAAGGCGAGCGCCGGTGTGGCGAAGGCCATCGCGGCGGCGAACAGGGACAGGCGCTTGAGGCCGGACTTCTTCATGGGGGACAGGCTCCTCGTGAGGATGAATAACCGGGAAACGTCGGAGACAAGGGAAAAGCGGGGCTCAGCCGCGCGTTGCCACCGCATGCAGATGCGGAGCACTGGGTGCGGCCGGCCCGGCCGTTTCGCCCGCCGTAGCGGCGCCGAACCGCCCCTCGATGGGGATGTCCAGCACGCTGATCTGGCGGGCCTCCACCGGATGCTGCATCCGGTGCATGTCGACGCTGAACACCGCGCGCACCCGCTCGCTCGACAGCACCTCGACCGGATGGCCGTGCGCGATGAGCTGCCCGCCCTGGATCAGCGCCACATGGCTGGCGAAGGCCTCGATCAGCGTCAGGTCGTGCAGGGCCGCAACCACGGTGATGCCGAGGCCGGAGACGAGGCTGAGCAGCTCGCCGCGTGCCAGCGGATCGAGATGGTTGGTCGGCTCGTCCAGCACCAGGATGCGCGGGCGCTGGCAGACGGCGCGGGCGATCTTCGCCCGCTGGCGTTCGCCGCCGGAGATCTCGCCCATCCGCCGGCCGGCAAACCGCGTCAGGTCGGCCAGCGCCAGCGCCTCGTCGGTCGCCCTGGCGCTCGCCTCGCGCCCGCCGGTGCGGTGATGCGGCAGCTGGCCGAGCGAGACATATTGCGAAACGGTCAGCCGGTCGCAGCTCTCCTCGCTCTGGCCGACATAGGCGATGATGCGGGCGCGCTCGGTGATCGGCACGTCGCGATACGGCTTGCCGCCGAGCCGCATCTCGCCGCCGGTCGGCTCGCTCAGCCCGGCGATCAGCCGGATCAGGGTCGACTTGCCCGCGCCGTTCGGCCCGGCAACGACGAGGATCTCGCCGTCATGCACATGCAGCGTCAGGTCGGACAGGAGCGCATCGGCGCCGCGCGGCCGGTAGCCGACCTTTTGCAGCTCCAGCACCACCGGGGTTCCGCTGTGATGGCTCATGCGCCGTCCCTCCGCCCCGGCACTCCGGGGGCGAAAGCGGGCAGGGCGGGCATGCGCGCCAGCGTCTTGCCCTTCAGCCCTTCGGGGCGCTGCAGCGAGGAGCACCAGCCGTCCTCGAGCTCGGCATATTGCCGGGCGAAGGCGACGAGCGTTGCCACGTCGCGCGCCGGCTCGATGTCGCCGAAGAGATAGCTCGCCTTGCCCTCGGCCTGATAGGCGACCGTGCAGGGGCGCGAGCAGCCGGCCATGCAGGCCGCGCCCTCAACGCTCACATGCGCCAGACCGTTTTCGGCAAGCGCCGCGTTCAAGGTCTCGATGAGGTCCGCACCCGGGCGCTCGCGCGTTTCCGGGTCGCGGCAGGTGGTGCACACGGTGATGCAGTGCCGGCGCGTGTCCGGCGTTGCCTCCATGCGGCGTTCGCCGAGCGCGAGATCATGCGCCATGGCGCTGCCCCGCGCGTTCGGCCGCAAGGTTCGGCAGGCTGCGGACAAAGACCCTGGATGGGCGGAAGATGGAATCGTTGCGTGTCATGGCTACCTTCCCGGAACACCCCGTCCGGTCGTCGTTTGCGGGAGATGGCAGGTCTCCTGGCTCGCGGGTCCGGCCCGGCCGCGCCTTCCCGCCCGGCTTCGGGCAGTGGCATCGTGCGGCTGGGCCCGGGCCATTCGTCCGGTAAAGGACGTCGGCCCCGGCCGCTTACAGTTGCGGGGGCAGCCACGGTCTCGGCCCCTGATGGGTACGCCTCACCGTGTTCCCTTTTCATGCCTCTGGCGGTTCGGCCGTCGGCAACCATCGCCGCCAAACTGGCAGATGACGGGGGCTGCATCAAGACCAATCGCCGACGGCCGGGCGCAGGGCCGGTTCAGGCCGCCGCGCTGCCCCAGGCGGGGAAGGGGTCGTCGAGCCCGGTCCAGCGCTCGGGATGGAAGCCCGTGTCGGCGACCAGCGCCGCATCGAGTTCGGCGCGGATCGCAGCCTCGTCCATGCCGCCCGTGCCGATGAAGACGATTTCCTGCCGCCGGTCGCCCCACACGGGATGCAGGTAGGGCTCCATCGCCTGCCGCCATTCGGGCGACTCGGGCCAGTGCTGGCGCGGCACCGCCGACCACCACAGCCCGCGCTTTTCGGTGGTGACGAAGGCGCCTGCCTGGCTGATCTCGCCGACGAATTGCGGCCGCGTCGCCAACCAGAAGAAGCCCTTGGCGCGGATCACGCCCGGCCAGCTCTTGTTGACGAAGCGGCTCAGCGCCCGCGGGGCGAAGGGCCGGCGCGCCCGGTAGACGAAGGAACGGATGCCGTATTCCTCCGCTTCCGGCACATGGTCGGCGAAGCCGTTGAGCTCCTTGAACCAGAGCGGATGCTCGTGCGCCTTGTCGAAGTCGAAACGGCCGGTGCCGAGCACGTCGCGCAAGGGGACCGCAGAGCGGTCGGTCTCCATCACCACCGCATCCGGGTTCAGGGCGCGCACGATCTGGCGCGCAGCCTCAAGGTCCAGCGGACGGGCATCGCTCACCTTGTTGAGAATGATCGTGTCGGCGAACTCGATCTGGTCGACGAGCAGGTCGACCAGCGTGCGCTCGTCCTCCTCGCCGAGCGATTCTCCCCGCTCGGCGAGGAAGTCGGTGGAGCCGTAGTCCTTCAAGAGGTTTGCTGCATCCACCACCGTCACCATCGAGTCGAGCCGCGCCACGTCGCTCAGGCTCTCGCCCGCCTCGTCGCGGAACTCGAAGGTCGAGGCGACCGGCAGTGGCTCGGAAATGCCGGTGGATTCGATCACCAGATGGTCGAAGCGGCCTTCGCCGGCCAGGGTCTTGACCTCGCGCAACAGGTCCTCGCGCAGGGTGCAGCAGATGCAGCCGTTGGTCATTTCCACCAGCCGCTCCTGCGTGCGCGAGACGTTGCCGCCGCGCTCGCGCACCAGGCTGGCGTCGATGTTCACCTCGCTCATGTCGTTGACGATGACGGCGACCCGCAGCCCCTCGCGATTGGTGAGGATGTGGTTGAGCAGGGTGGTCTTGCCGGCGCCCAGAAAGCCGGACAGCACGGTGACGGGCAGGCGATTGTCCATCGCGAAAGCTCCTGATTCATTATGTTATTACATAACATTACTTGACCGAAAGAAAGGCGGCCGGAGCCGCCGCGATTATTTATTCTCTCGGCCGTTCCCCTGGGGCACGCGAAGCATGGCCTGGGACGATCTGAGAAAAGGGCACAGCTTCGCATCCTCTCTGCCGTCACCCCGGACGAGCATCGCGAGATCCGGGACCCATTCGTTTCCAGAGCGGCGGCGAGGACACGCCGACGCCCCGCCTGTCGTCGCGGTTTCGGCGCAGCCGAAGACCGGTATCCAGTAACCCCGAACGGTTCGGCCAAGACCTCAGCGCTGCCGCCCGAGGCCGCTTCCTTCGCGTCGCCATTTGCTCAGGCGGATACTGGACGCCTGCCTTCGCAGGTATGACAGCCGTGGAAGATAGCGATGCGCTCCCGCCTCAGCCGTTGCCGCCGAGGCACTGTTCCATCGAGCTGGCCAGCCCGTCGATCAGGCCGAAATAGAGGTCCGGCCCGTCGGCGAGTTCCGCGCCCAGCGGGTCGAGAACGCCCGAGCGGGCATCGGTGCCCTCGGTCACCACCTGGATCAGCTTCGGTTCGAACTGCGGTTCGGCGAAGACGCAGGTCGCACCCAGATCGCCGATGCGGGCCTTGATCTCGGCGACCCGCTCCGCGCCTGGCATCACTTCCGGGCTGACGGTGATCGAGCCGGAGGCGGTCACGCCGAAGCGCTTCTCGAAATACTGGTAGCCGTCGTGGAAGACGATGAAGCCCTTGCCGCGCAGCGGCGCCAGGCGCGTGTCGATGTCGGCGCGCATCGCCTCGATCCGCTCCACCGTCTTGGCCGCATTTTCCTCATAGGCGGCGGTGTTGTCCGGGTCGGCTTCCGACAGCGCCTCGGCGATCTCCATCACCATGGCCTTGGCGTTTTCCGGGTCGAGCCAGATATGCGCGTCGAAGGCCCCATGCGCGTGCCCGTGGACGTCATCGTCTCCATGGTCGTGACCATGTGCCTCGGCCGTTTCGTGCTTCTCGTCATGTCCGTGCGTCTCGTCATGATCGTGGCCCGCATGGTCGTCATGCTTGTCGTCGTCGTGGCCGGCGTGATCGTGTCCCTCGTGCCCGTCTTCGCCGTGATCATGGCCCTCGAACGCGCCGCCCTCTCGGAAGGGAAGTTTTACGAGGCCGTGCGCGTCGATCAGCTCGACGGACTTTGCGCCGGTGCCGATGGTCTCGACCGGCTTTTCCAGGAAGGCCTCCAGCTCGTGGCCGATCCAGAAGATCAGGTCGGCCTCCTGCAGCGCCCGCGCCTGCGAGGGGCGCAGGCTGTAGGTGTGTGGCGATCCGGCGCCCTCGATGATCAACTGCGGCTCGGCCACACCCTGCATCACCGAGGCGACGAGGGAATGAACCGGCTTGATCGAGGCCACCACCTTCGGTGCGGCATGTCCTGCGGCACTCGTCGCAACCAGCAGCGAGGCGGACAGCAGCAATGTGCGGGCAAGCGTCATGAACGTCTCCGTATCGGCTGACATGTTATAAGATTACATTGTTGCGTTACGCTATAACGTGTGAGATACAGACGGGCAAGCCCCCTGTCGGACCCTCTGCCGAAAAATCTCCCGCACTGCGAAACGCGCGGGACTTGCCCGCCGCGCGGGAGCATTGGAGGATGGCCGCGTGAATCAGGACCCAGCCCCATGTTGACGACCCCATCGAGGCCCACCGGCGAGGATCTCGTCCGCCTCACCTCGGCCGGCGTGTTCCGCGACGGCCGCTGGCTGGTGCGCGGCGTCGACCTGGCCGTGCGCCGGGGCGAGATCGTCACCCTGATCGGGCCGAACGGCTCGGGCAAGTCCACCACGGCCAAGACCGCGCTCGGGCTCATCGCCCCGAGCGAGGGCAGGGCGGAGCGCTGCCCCGGCCTTGCCGTCGGCTATGTGCCGCAGAAGCTCAGCATCGACTGGACGCTGCCGCTCACCGTCGAGCGGTTCCTCTCGCTCACCGGCCGCATTTCCTCGCGCGAGACCGACCGCGCGCTGGAGGCGACCGGCATTCCGCATCTGCGCCGCGCCGAGATGCGCAACCTGTCTGGCGGCGAATTCCAGCGCGCGCTGCTCGCGCGCGCCATGGCCCGCAAGCCCGATCTTCTCGTCCTCGACGAGCCGGTGCAGGGCGTCGACTTCTCCGGCGAGGTCGCGCTTTACGATCTCATCCGCCGCATCCGCGACGACATCGGCTGCGGCATCCTCTTGATCTCGCACGACCTGCATGTGGTGATGGCGGCGACCGATCATGTCGTCTGCCTCAACGGCCATGTCTGCTGTCAGGGCGCGCCGACGGCGGTCGCCTCGAGCGAGGCCTACAAGCAGCTGTTCGGCGCCCGCGCCGATGCGACGCTCGCCGTCTACGAGCACAATCACGACCACACTCATCTGGCGGACGGGCGGGTGATGCACGCCGACGGCAGCATCACCACACACTGCCACCCGGACGACGGCCACCACCATCACGACCATCACGGTCATGATCACGGGGCAGGGGGCGCTGCCGCGTCCCCGGCCGGAGGGCGCCATGCTTGACGACTTCTTCCTGCGCGCCCTGATCGCCGGCGTCGGCGTTGCCCTCGTCGCCGGGCCGCTCGGCTGCTTCGTCGTGTGGCGGCGGCTCGCCTATTTCGGCGACACGCTGTCCCATGCCGCACTCCTCGGCGTGGCGCTGGCTTTCCTGATGCAGGTCAACATCACGCTCTCGGTCTTTGCCGTTTCGGTGATGGTGTCGCTGGCGCTGCTCGGCCTGCAGCGCCGGGCCTCGCTCTCCTCGGACGCGCTGCTCGGCCTGCTCGCCCATTCCTCGCTGGCGCTCGGCCTCGTCGCGCTCGCCTTCATGAGCTGGGTGCGCATCGACCTGATGGGCTTTCTCTTCGGCGACATTCTCGCCGTGTCGAAGTTCGACATCCTCGCCGTCTATGTCGGCGGCGCGGCGGTGCTCGCCGTGCTGGTGATGATCTGGACGCCGCTCTTTGCGGCGACGATCAGCCGCGAGCTGGCCGAGGCGGAGGGCTTGCGCCCCGACCGGGCCAACCTCATCTTCATGATCCTGCTGGCGACCGTCATCGCCATCTCGATGAAGATCGTCGGCGTGCTGCTGATCACGGCGATGCTGATCATTCCGGCCGCCACCGCGCGCCGCCTGTCCGGCGGACCGGAGCAGATGGCCGTCATCGCGGCCCTTGTCGGGGCCATTGCGGTGGTCGGCGGCTTGTTCGCCTCGCTGGAGTGGGATACGCCGTCGGGGCCGTCCATCGTCGTCGCGGCGCTGGTGCTGTTTCTCGCCAGCCTGTCGCCGGTCGCCGGATGGTTGCCGAGGCTGTTCGGCAGGGACGAAAAGGGCTCGCGCCCGGGGGAAGCCAACTGATGAGGACCGGTCGATGAGCGGAGACACCCTGTCCGGACTGACGCGCAACCAGACCCTGGTCCTGTCGGCGCTGGAACGCGCCGGCGCGCCCTTGAGCGCCTACACCATCCTCGACCAGCTGCGCGAGGAGGGCTTCCGCGCCCCGCCGCAGGTCTACCGCGCGCTCGACAAGCTGGTGGAAATGGGCGCGGTGCACCGGCTGGAAAGCATCAACGCCTTCGTCGCCTGCCGCCATCCCGATTGCGAGGGGCACGAGACCGCCGCCTTCGCCATCTGCGAGACCTGCGGACAGGTGCGCGAACTCAACGACGCCCATCTCGCGCACCACCTGCGCGACCTTGCCGGCAAGGACGGGTTCGTCGTGCGCAAGTCGACGGTGGAACTGCGCGGCACTTGTGCCACCTGTCAGGCTGCTGCCTGAGGCAGGCAAAAAATCCCAGGCTGTTGCCTAAGACAGGCAAAAAATCTCAAGCGGCAGCCTGACAGGGCGACAAATTTCAGCGCACCGCCGCGGCCGGTCCCGCCGCCTGCGGCAGGATGAAGGGAACCTCGCCCGCCGGCACCGCCGACACCCGCAACGGGTGGTCGAACGCCTCCGACACCAGCCGGTCGGTGATCACTTGCTTCGGCGTTCCCTGCGACAGCAGCCGGCCGGTCTTCATCACCAGGATATGGTCGGCATAGAGCGCCGTCAGGTTGAGGTCGTGCAGCACCGCGACCACGCCGCCGCCGGCCCGCGCATAGTCGGCGGCGACATCCATGATCAGGATCTGGTGGCGGATGTCGAGGCTGGAGATCGGCTCGTCGAGGAACAGCCAGCGCGGCACCCCGTCCGGGCAGGGCTCCCAGACCTGGCACAGCACCCGGGCGAGCTGCACCCGCTGCTGCTCGCCGCCCGACAGCGAGTGGTAGTCGCGCGCCGCAAATCCGTCGAGATCGACCCGCTCCAGCGCCTCGGCGATGCGCCGGTGCGGCGAGCCGGCGATCAGCGCGCCCCGGCGGATGCCGAGCCGCACCACTTCGGCGACCGT
The DNA here is from genome assembly GCF_023507705.1 of Stappia sp. WLB 29. Lineage (GTDB taxonomy): Bacteria > Pseudomonadota > Alphaproteobacteria > Rhizobiales > Stappiaceae > Stappia. The sequence goes on from NZ_JALBGD010000001.1 coordinate 47,543, forward strand.
AAGCGGAAAGGTCAGGCTGGCATGCTGCGGCAGCACGGCGCGCAGGCCCGCCAGCGCTTCCGGCGGCAGGCCGCCGACCTCCGTACCGTTGAGCCGCACCCGCCCGCTATGGGGCAGCTCGCCGGTCACCGCCTTCAGCGTCGTGCTCTTGCCCGAGCCGTTGGGCCCGACGATCACCGTCACCTGGCCGGCCTTCGCGCTGAAGGAGACATCGCGGACGATGGGCGTGCCGCCCAGCGACACGTGCAGCGCCTCGATCTCGAGAGTAGGGGTCGCAGGCGTGCTCATGAGGCGATCAGCCCTTTCCGTCGCAGCAGGATCCACAGGAAGAACGGCGCGCCGGCCAGCGCGGTGAGAATGCCGATGGGCAGCTCCGCCGGGGCGACGATGGTGCGGCTCACCGTGTCGGCGAGGATCAGGAGGCTGCCGCCCAGCAGCGCGCAGGCCGGCAGCAGGAAGCGGTGGTCCGGGCCGATGGTCAGCCGCAGCAGATGCGGCACGACGATGCCGACGAAGCCGATGCCGCCGCTGACCGCGACCGAGGCGCCGGTCGCCGCCGCCACCGCGACGATGGCGATCCGCTTCAGCCGCTGCACGCGGATGCCCAGGTGCCCGGCCGCCGCCTCGCCCAGCACCAGGGCGTTGAGCCCGCTTGCCAGGAACGGCACGCCGACCAGCACGATCGCGATGATCGGCCCGGCCGCCAGGATCTTTTCCCAGTTGGCGCCGGCCAGCGAGCCGAGCCCCCAGAAGTTGAGATCGCGCAGCTGCTGGTCGTCGGCGACGAAGACCAGCAGGCCCGTTGCAGCCCCCGCCAGCGCCGCCAGCGCGATGCCGGCCAGCAGCATCGTCGCGATGGAGGTCATGCCGCCGCGCGTGCCGATCCGGTAGAGCGCGAAGGTGGTGACGAGACCGCCGAGAAAGGCCGCCAGCGGCAGGGCGTAGATGCCGAGCACGGCGACCACCGGCGACAGCGCCGTGGTGCCGAGCACGATCATCGAGGCAGCGCCCAGCCCTGCGCCCGCCGACACGCCGACGATGCCGGGATCGGCGAGCGGATTGCGGAACAGGCCCTGCATCACCGCACCCGAAACCGCCAGCGCCGCGCCGATCAGCGCGCCGAGCAGGACGCGCGGCAGCCGCACATCCATCAGCACGATCCGGTCGCGCAGCTCCGACGGGCTGGCCGCCTCGCCCTGGCCGAAGAGCCCGTCGACGACGGCCGACAGGCTGATCTGCAGCGCGCCGGTGGTCAGCGAGAACAGCATCACCGCAACAAGCAGCACGGCGAGGCCGGCGATCACCAGCCGCGCCAGCGGCTCGCGGTCGCCGAGGCGCGCCCGGGCGACCACGCGCTCGGGCAGCAGCCGTTCGGACAGGGACGAGGAGGTCAGGCTCACGGGCACGCCTCCCTCAAAGGCCCATATCGGCGAGCGCTGCCGACAGGTCGCGCACGGCAGCGCCGGTGCGCGGGCCGAAGCCGATCAGGTAGAGGCCGTCCATCTGGATCAGCCGCTTGTTCTGGCCGGCCGGCGTCTGCGCCAGCGAGGCATTGGCGAACACCTGGTCGGCGGAGGCGGTATGGCCTTCGCCGCGGCTGATCATCAGGATCGCGTCGGGAGCTGCGGCGATCAGCGCCTCGTCGTTGATCTGCTTGTAGCCCTCGAACACGCCCATGGCGTTGGTCGCACCGGCCATCTCGATGATGCCGTTGGCGGCCGTTCCCGTGCCGGAGGCGAGGATCCGCCCGCCGTTCATCGACAGGATGAAGAGCACGCGCGCATCGCGGCCGCGCGCCTTCGCTTCAGTGACGGCGGCATCGAGTTCCGCAGCCACCTGCTCGGACAGCTTGGCGGCCTTGTCGCCCGCGCCGATCGCGTTGCCGACCGTCTCGATCTTGCCGAGGATGCCGGCGCGGTCATAGGTCTCGGGAACGGCGACATAGGGCACGCCGGCCTCGCGCAGCACGGCGAGCGCTTCCGGCGGGCCGCTGCCCTCCAGCATCAGGATGGCGTCGGGCTTCACCGACAAGACGCCCTCGGGCGAGAGCGCGCGCATATAGCCGACATCGGGCAGCTCGGTTGCGGCCTGCGGGAAGCCGCTGGTGGAATCGCGCGCCACCAGCCGGCCTTCCTCGCCGAGCGCATAGACGATCTCGGTTACCGAGCCGCCGATGGAAACGATGCGCTGCGCGCCGGAGATGTCGGCGGCCTCCTCGGCAAAGGCCGGTGTGGCGGGCAGGGTGAGCGCTGCGGCCAGCGCGATGCGGCGAAGCGTGCGGCCGAACGGCCGGGGGGAAAGAAGGGTCATGGTCCGTCCAGACTTGTGTTGGGTCACTCGGCGGCGACGGTCGCAGGGCGTGCCAGCCCCTCGACCAGCTCGCGCCAGTCGGTGCGCTCGACCTTGCCTTCCTTGCGCACGCCGAAGAACTGGATGATCAGCGTGCCGTCGGCGTCGTAGGCCTCGACGGAGGTCACGTGGCCGTCGCTGGTCGGCTTGCGCACGGCCCAGGCTTCGGCGATGTGGTCGGTGCGCAGGTGCAGGTGGAAACCGGGGTCCATCACGTTGATCCAGGGGCCCATCGGCGCGATCTTGGCGATGGGTCCGGAATGGATCTGGATGCAGCCGCGATTGCCGACGAAGCACATGATCGGCTGGCCGCTGTCGGCCGCCGCCTGCATCATCGCCGGCACCGCGCCCTCGGCCAGCGGCCAGGCATAATCGTCCCCGGCAAGGGTGAGCGCATTCAGCCGGTGCAGGTCGAGATCGCGCAGCATGCCGTGGAACTGGTGCGTGTCGGTCAGCGCCTGCCAGCGCTCGCGCAGCGCGTCCTGCTTGTCGCGCTCCAGCGCGGGACGGGCGGAGATCTCGGCCGGCGTCACCTCGGTGAGCAGGCCCGGCTCCTGGTCGTCGGCGAGCAGGCTCTCCACCAGCGTGGTCCAGGCGGCCATGTCCGTGCCCGGGCGCGTATGCACCTTGTGCACCGCATCGCCGTGCGCGTCGAAGAACTGCAGGCTGTGGCGCTCGACGCCGTCCTCGCCGGTCTTGGCGACGGCGAAACCGTGCACCCAGGCGGTCGGGAACATGCGCGTGTCGATGTCCGCGCCCAGCATCATCGCCGCGCGCTTGCCGGGCACGAAGCGGTCGTAGACGCCGATCTTCTCGTGCACCGCGCTTTCGTTACGGGTCAGCGCCATGACCTCGCCGACGCCGCCCAGAGCCTTGAAGATCTCCTCGAAGCGGATCTCGATGCGGCTGACGCCGAGCCCGCAGAAGGCGGAGACGAATTCCGCCTCGCTCAGCTCCAGCATGCGGGCGAGGTCGCGCTCGCGCATCTTGGGGTTCTCGGCGCGCATGCGGCGGACGTGTTCGTAATCGGTAGTTTCGCGAGTCATGGGGTCACCTTGTTGCAAGCGGCCGTGCCGCGATCCGCGTCTGGCGGGCTCGCGTCCATGCGGGCCGGTCGGGTTCGACCTGGGCTTGCACCTTTCCAGGGAAGGCGGTGTCCGGCGCGGCTCATGCGCGCCACCGCTATTTTCCGGCGGAAAGGCTGTGCTGGCTAAGGTGCCGAACGGGTTGCCTGTGATCGGAATGCCGATCTCATACTTGACTCAATTACTCATGTTTTGTAACGACATCAATACCTGAGCAAGTTTCTCAAGTTTTATCAACATTCGACGAGCAAGCAAGCGCATGCCAGCGAGCGATCGAGCACGATTGGAGTTGTCAAATGGGGCTGGCAGGCTCGTACAGGACTGAAATGACGGCGGCGGGCAGGGTCGCTGTCTTGATGAGTGGCGTCGCGCTTTGCGCGCTGAGCGGCGTTTCGGGCGCCTTGGCGCAGGACGCGGCGGCCGAGGGCGATCCCGGCCGCGCGACCATGCTGCAGCGCATCGTCGTCGGCGCGGGCGCCGAGAAGGTAGCGATCGACACGCCGCAGGCGGTGACCGTTCTCGACCAGGAGGACATCGACGCCGAGCAGGCGATGACCATCGGCGAGCTGTTCCGTCAGGTGCCGGGCGTCACCATCGTCGGCAGCGACCGCATCGGCGGCCAGTCCTTCAACATCCGCGGCATCGGCGATCTCGGCTCGTCGGACGAATCGAAGATCATCGTCGCGGTCGACGGCGCGGTGAAGTTCTATGAGCAGTACCGCATGGGCTCGTTCTTCTCCGATCCCGAGCTCTACAAGCAGGTCGAGGTCCTGCGCGGGCCGGCCTCGTCCACCCTCTACGGGTCGGGCGCCATCGGCGGCGTGATCAACTTCACCACCAAGGATCCGGAAGACTTCATCAAGCCGGGCGACACCGCGGCCGTGCGTCTCAAGACGATGTACGATTCCAACAAGAACGGCGCCATGGCGTCGGTCACCGCGGCCTACGCCTTCTCCGACCAGACCTCGATGCTGCTCAACGGCAACTTCCGCCGCTCCGGCGAATACGAGAACGGCCTCGGCCAGCCGGTCGTCGGCTCCGACTTCGAGTCCTTCTCCGGCCTTGCCAAGATCGTCCACCGCTTCGGCGACAACAACGAGCAGTCGGTCCGCCTGTCCTACGAGCGCTGGCAGAGCGATGCGGACGACACGGCCTACTCGCAGACCGGCACGCTGCCCTTCGGCACCATCGACCGCGAGATCACCGACCAGACCGTCGTCTTCGCCTACGAGAACCCGGCCAGCGACAATCCCTGGCTCGATCTCAAGCTGAACCTGTCCTTCTCGGACACCCAGGTGAACCAGAGCAACGCCTCGGCACCGATTCCCTCGCCGCTGTTCTTCGACAGCGAGTACGCCTACCGCACCTGGTCGGGCCGGCTGCAGAACACCTTCGACTACGAAGGCGACGCCATCCGCAACTACTTCACCTTCGGCACCCAGCTCAGCTACCAGGAGCGTGTGGCCGACACCGTGTTCGGCGCGGTCTCGTTTCATCCCGAGGGTACGGACACCAAGTTCGGCTTCTTCGCGCAGAACGAGTTGATCTGGAACGACCGGCTGACCCTCATCCCGGGCGTGCGCGTCGATTTCGTCGACCTCGATCCGTCCGGCAGCGTCATCGGCGGCAACCAGCGGCACGAGACGGCGTTCTCGCCCAAGCTTGCGGTGATGTACAAGCTGAACGACACGTTCTCGCTGTTCGGCTCGCTCGCCCATACCGAGCGTGTGCCGACGCTGGACGAGCTCTACTCGACCAACCCGGGCGATGGCAGCTATCCGGGCGGGCGGACCGTCAGCCCGAACCTGACCAAGGAGAGCTCGAACGCCTTCGAGGTCGGCTTCACCATGCAGGCCTTCGACCTGTTCACCTCCGGCGACGGCCTGCAGGTCAAGACCACCGGTTTCTACAACGACCTGAAGGACATGATCGCCCCGAACCCGGCGCGCGGTCTGCCGACCCCGGTCTCGTACTACGTCAACATCAACGCCGCCGAGATCATGGGCGTCGAGGTGGAAGCGGCCTACGATTCGGAGTTCTTCTTCGGCAGCCTGGCCTTCAGCCACATCCACGGCGAGGACAAGGCGACCGGCGCCACGCTGAACACCATCCCGGCCGACACGCTGGCCGTGACGCTCGGCGGCCGCCTGCCGGACTACGACCTGTCCTTCGGCTGGCGCGGCCTCTTTGCCGGCTCCATCGGCACCGGCGCCACCGCGCGTGCGGGCGGGTTCGGCGGCTATTCGGTGCATGACCTGTTCGCCGACTGGAAGCCGGACGAGGGCATGATGGCCGGCTTCGAGGTCCGCGGTGCGGTGGAAAACCTCTTCGACAAGCAGTATCGCAACAACCTGGCCGGAGACGACGGCAAGGGGCGCACGTTCAAGTTGACTCTGGCCAAGACCCTCGGATGGTAGGCCGACAGGGAGAGACGAATGGGACGCAGGCTTGAAATCGTGGCCGCGGCGGCTTTGACCGCCGCGGCCCTGTGGGCCGGCCAGGCACGGGCCGCAGAGGACGCCTCGCAGGACGGGGCGTCCTCGTCCGGTCTTCACATCGAGCTGAACCGGGTCGCGGACAATGGCGGAGGCGGGTGCCGCCTGACCTTCGTGGTGCGCAATGCGACCGGGGGCGAGGTGCCGCAGCCGCGATTCGAGTTCGTGCTGTTCGACAGCGACGGCCTGGTCGACCGGCTCACCACCTTCGACTTCGGCGCGCTTGCGCCGGAAAAGACCTCGGTGCGCCAGTTCGATCTTGCCGGCGTTGCCTGCGGCAAGCTCGGCCGCATCCTCGTCAACGGGCCGGCCCAGTGCGGCGAGGGCGGTGCCGCCGCCCATTGCCGGGCGCAGCTGTCGCTCGCCAGCCGGGCCGACATTCCCCTCGGCCGCTAGGCTGAAATCACACAAGGGCCGAACGGCCCCGGAACTTCATGAGCTGTTAGGAACGCACCCATGTCTTTCGCCGACATTCTCGCCTCGATCTCGGGCTTCCTGGAGCTCGGCGGCCCCGTCGTCGCCGTGCTCGCCGGCCTGTCCGTGATCGCCCTGACGGTGGTGATCCTCAAGCTCGCGCAGTTCTGGACGCAGCGGGTCGGCCGCCCCGGCCGGGCCGAGACCGCCGTGCGCCTGTGGGGCCATGGCCGCCGCCGCGAGGCCTGGCAGGCGCTCGGCGACATCCGCAGCGCCTCGGAGGAGGCCGTGGCCATCGCCATGCAGTCGGGCGAGGGCGGCTACGCCGTCGACAAGGCCCTGGTCGAGGAAGACATCGCCCGCGCCGCAACCCGCCGCCTGCACCGCTACAACGCCGGCATGAAGGCGCTCGACGCCATCGCCCAGATCGCGCCGCTGCTCGGCCTGTTCGGCACCGTGCTCGGCATGATCGAGGCCTTCCAGAACCTGCAGTCGGCCGGCAATGCCGTCGACCCGTCGCTGCTCGCCGGCGGCATCTGGGTGGCGCTGCTGACCACCGCCGTCGGCCTTGCCGTCGCCATGCCGGTCTCGCTCGTCGTCACCTATCTGGAAGGCCGGATCGAGAACGAGAAGGTCGCCGTCGAGACGCTTGCCTCCGCCGTGCTGCTTGAGCAGGCGCGCGGCGGTGCCCGTGCGGCGTTCGAGGAGGTCGAGGCGGGGGGCTACGAGCAGGTGGCCAATGCGCATTGACTTCGCCAGTCCGCGAAGGCGCCGCCTGTCGCTGACATCGCTGATCGACGTGATCTTCCTCTTGCTGCTGTTCTTCATGCTGTCCTCGACCTTCACGCGCTTCGCGCAGGTCGATCTGGCGGCTCCCGGCGGCGGCACGGGCGGGGCCGTCACCCGGCCGGACATCTTCGCCACCGTCGATGCGAACGGCCTCACCGTGAACGGCACCCTCATTGATCCGCAAGCGCCGGGCACCGCCGTTTCCTCGCTGGTCGAGGCCGGCGCCAAGACGGCGCTGCTCGTCCCGCGCGAGGGCGCCCGCGCCCAGGATCTGGTCAGCGCGCTCGAGCTGCTGCGCGGCGGCGGCGAGCTGAAAGTGATCGTCGCGAGGCCGAAATGATCAAGGTTCGCCAGGCACCGCCCAAGCGTCAGGCGGAAAGCACCATCTCCTTGATCAACATCGTCTTCCTGATGCTGATCTTCTTCCTCATCGCCGGCCAGCTCGCGCCGCCGGTCGACCCGGACGTCACGCTTGCGGAGACGACTGAGGCGCCGCCGCTCGCCCCGCCGGACGCGCTCTTCGCCGACAGCGAGGGGCGCCTGTCCCATCGCGGCCAGCCGGTCGAGATACCCGCCTATCTCGCGTCTCTCGGCGTGGATGGAGCCGACACGGCCGATGTCACGCCCGGCCCCGTTCCCGGCCCCGCATCTGGCGAAGACGCCGGCAATGCCGGGCCCGCCGTGCTGCTGGCCGTCGACCGCGATCTCGACGCGGCGCGCATGCTGGAGATCGCCGACCAGCTCTACCGGGCCGGCGCCGGCAAGGTATCGCTCGTAACCAGGGGAGCGGAGTGATGAAGCTGAGACCGCATCATGTCGCCGCGGCTCTCATGATCTCGACGGCGGTGCACGCCTCGGCGGTCGCCGTCATCATGCACGAGAGTTCCGGCACTCAGATCGAGGGCGGCGGCACGGTCCTGTCGGCCGAGCTCGGCGATGCCTTCGTCGATGCGCTGCAGGCCGGCGCCGATGGCGAGCACACCGAGGTGACGAGCGAAACATCGGATGTTGTCACGCCCATCGACGCGCCGGAGGGCGAGAAGCCCGTCGAGCACGCCACCGCGCTGGAAGAGTCCCTGAGCGAGGAAGCCGCTGCTCCCGACGTGCCGCACAGCGAGGCCGTGCCGCCGGAAGAGGTGGTGGAGGCCGTGGAGCCGCCGGCCGAGCCGACCCCGGTCGCCAGCGAGACCGCCGAGCCCCTGTCGCAGACCGCCGAGACGGTGCCGGCCGAGGCTCCCGAGGCCGCGCCCGTCCAGGCCAGCGTCTCGCCGGTCGAGGCGGAGCCCGTTCCCTCGACGGAGCGGCTGGAGGCGACCGCCGCCGTGCCGATGCCGCAGGCCCGGCCGAAGGACCTGAAGATCGCCGAGGTCCGCCGCGAAGCCCCGGCCCGCAAGGCCGACACCGTCAAGCGGCAGAAGGAGAAGGCCGCCAGCGCCCGCTCGAAGAAGACCGCCAGCGGCCACGGCGGCAATTCGAACGCCACCGCCAAGGCCGGTGGCTCCCGCAATGTCGGCAAGTCGAAGGAGTTCGGCAATGCCGACGCCTCCAACTACATGGGCAAGGTGCAAAGCAAGCTCGAGCGCGCGAAGCGGCGCGGCAGCGTCGGCCGCCAGCGGGGCATGGCGGTGGTAACTTTCGTCGTCGCCAGCAATGGCGGCCTCGCCGGCGTGCGTCTGGTCAGGAGCTCCGGCAACGAGACCGTCGACCGGGCGGCACTGAGCACGGTGCAGCGGGCGCAGCCTTTCCCCCCCATCCCGCCGGAGGCACGGCGTAAGAACTGGAGTTTCACCACGGAAATCGAGTTCGAGTGATTTTGAGACGCCGTTCTCGAAATTCGGCGATTTCGATAAGGAATGTTGCAAAATTCGTCTCAAGGCGTTGCAAGCCGGATATGCCCGGGCGGGACCACCGTCCAGGCCTTCGCTTTTTCCGGCCTTGTCCCCGTGCAGCCGCTCCAGGTAAGGCAACGTCAGCGCCGCCCGTCGGCCCTTTTCAGGTTGCGATGCGCCTTGTAGAGCTCATGCGCCACTTCCGCCCGGTCGTCGCGGTTACGCACGGCGATGTTGGCGTCGGTGGCGATCAGGCGCAGATGCGTGCGCAGGATGGTCGCGTGGTCGCTCCGGCACACGAGGGCCATGCGGCCGATGGCCTGGACCAGCCGCAGCACCACCATGACGTTGCCGCTCGCCGCCCGCCGCAGCGGATGGAGCGCGGTGCCGACGATCTCCTTCACCTCGATCAGCTCCAGCCAGACGCGCGGCTTGTCCTCCTCGTCGCAGATCAGCGACGAGGGCGCGCCGCGCTGCAGGATGATCGCCAGCGAGGCCGACAGCTGGTCCATGGCGCTGATCGCCGTATAGGAATCGTTGATGCCCGGCGACAGCGCCCGCAGCGCGATCTCGACGTTGAGATGGACGTTGAACAGGATGTCCCCGTCGGCAGAGCGCGCGTCGGCCAGCAAGATCGAGCGGTGCACCGCCCCGGCCAGCGCCTTTTCGCTGCCGCCGACCCGGTGCAGGATCGCGATCGGCGTCCCGGCGATGATGAAATGGCCCGGCCGCGCCACCACCTGGACGAACCCGTCCTGCTCGACGGCGTGGCGCAGCAGGGCTTCCGCCTGCACGGCTGTGACATAGCCGGAGGAGTGCGCGGTCACCGGGGTCCCCTCGCCATCCGGGATGGCATTCCGGTCGTCGGGCTCTTCCTTCGGCTCGTCCGCAAGCAGTCGGTCGATGGCGGCGCGCAGCGAGCGCTGGGTCCGGGCGATCTCGTTATCCACCATCACCCTGCGGGCCGTGTCGTGGACGAAATACACGACCCAGAAGAAGCTTGTGGTGGCCAGGGCGATGGCAATCGCTACCGAAAGGCGCGGCACCTCGTTTTCGCCGACCACATAGAGGACAAAGAGGGAATAGAGAAAGGTGGCGCCGAGCAGTCCGATGGTCGATTGATTGACACGATTGTCGGTAAACGTCTCCAGCAGCCGTGGTCCGATATTGCCCGCCGCCAGCGTGAACACCACCAGCGTCAGGGAATAGACGAGGCTGATGACGGTCATCATCGCTCCCGCGATCGTACCCAGCACGGAACGGGCGCCGCTGGTGGAAATGTTGAGGAACGGCAGCGCCTCGAAGACGGGATCGAACAGATCCGAACGGTCGATGGATACCGCCAGACCTGCCAGAAGCAGGCCGCAGATTGCCAGCACTGCCGGCACGAAGAGGAACCCCCGCACCATGCGCTGCAACCGAAGCAGGGAAAGGCTCTTGAACACGTCGTCTCCTGTGGAACAATCGTATCGGGCGCGGGCGCTGCCGCCCGTTGACCTTGCAAGCCTATACGCTTGTTGCGGGGCGAGGCGAGCGGGGATTGCGTTTGCCGCAGGCCTGCTGCTGTCCGCTATGACGGCCGGGGCCGGCGCGAAGACGCCGCTGCCGCAGCCAAGGCCGGCGCTTTCGGTCCCGCAGGCCGCAGCGCGGGGACAGGCGGAGGATATCCCGGCCGAAAAGCCCTTTCGGGAAACGGCCGGAGAGATCGCGATCCTGCCTCGCCGCAAGCCGGTTGTCCCCGCTTCGGAGCTCGCGCGCGGCGCGACGGAGGCCGGGAACAACCGGGTCGCGAGCGTTTCTCCGGGCGTGGATAGCCGTGCTCCGGACGGCGAGGCCGTGACGGGGTGCATCGCGGCATTGCGCCAGCTCGGCGCCGTTTTCGAGCGGTTGCCGCCGGTCGAGGCGCCCGGTGCCTGCGGCATCGAGGATGCCGTCTCCGTCTCGGCGGTCGGCGGCATGGCGCTGGTTCCCGAAGCCGTGCTGTCCTGCGATACGGCGGCCGTCGCCGCGCGCTTCGCCGCACAGGTCGTCGCCCCGCTGGCAAGCTCCACGTTCGGCTCCGACGTCGCCCAGATCCGCGTCGCGGCCTCCTATCATTGCCGTGGCCGCAACCGCATTGCCGGCGCGAGGCTCAGCGAGCATTCCTTCGGCCGGGCCGTCGATATCCGCGGGCTCATTCTGAAGGACGGGCGGGAGTTCGCCGTTGCCCCGCGCCAGACCGGCAGCGATGCCGGCGAGGCGATGCGGCTGCAGAAAGCGCTGCGGGCCGCGGCGTGCGGACCCTTCACCACCGTGCTCGGTCCCGGCTCCGATGCCTATCACGACGACCACTTCCACCTCGACACGAAGCCGCGCCGCTCGCCTTATTGCCGCTAGCGTAGGGGGATACGGTTTCGTTCGACAGGATGACACAGATCAAGGCCGGCCCCGTTTGTCTCTGGCAAGATCGGTATGCGGCCGTCGAGCCGCGACCCACCGAACGTTCATCGAGGCTGCCATGACCAGGCGCGCGCAAAACAAAGCTGAACTCTTTGCCGGGACAGCCCTTGCCGCGGCGGGTACCCCGTCGGCGACACTGCCGGCCCGGTCGCCGCAGCCCCCCGAACCGGCCCGTCATCTGCACGAAACGATGGATCGCAGCGTGCGCGCGGCGGTGGCGCGGGTCACCGGTGGCCTCTCGCCGCATGCCTTCATCGAGGCCTGGAGCGACTGGGCGCTGCATATGAGCCGGGCGCCCGGGCGCCAGCTGGAACTGGTCGAGCGCGCGCAGGAAAATGCGCTGAAACTGGCGGCGGCCTGCCTGCCGGGCGCCGAGGGCGAGGCTCGCGCGCCCTTTGCGCCCAAGGCTTTCGACCACCGTTTCGACCATCCGGACTGGGAGATGCTGCCCTTCCGCACTTGGAAACAGGGCTTCCTCGCCGTTCAGGACTGGTGGGATCATGCGACCGACCGCCTGCGCGGTCTGGAGGAGCAGGATGCCAATCGGACCCGTTTCATGGCGCGGCAGGCGCTCGACGTGGTTTCGCCCTCCAACTTCCCCTTGACCAATCCGGAGATCATCGAGGCGAGCATCCGCCAGGGCGGGCGCAATTTCGTGGAAGGGGCGGGGCATTTCTCGCAGGACCTCGTCAAGACGCTGACCCAGCGCCACGACCCGCCGCCCGAGGGCTTCAGGCTCGGAACCGACCTTGCCTGCACTCCCGGCACCGTTGTCTACCGCAATGATATCCTTGAGCTTATCCAGTATGCGCCGACAACCGAGAAGGTGCAGGCCGAGCCGATCCTGATCGTTCCGGCCTGGATCATGAAATACTACATTCTCGACCTGTCGCCGCAGAACTCGATGGTGAAATACCTCGTCGATCATGGCTTTACGGTCTTCATGATCTCCTGGGTGAACCCGACCGCCGCGCAGGCTGATCTGTCGCTGGAGGACTATCGCAAGCGCGGCGTCATGGCGGCGCTGGACGCCATTTCCGCCATCGTCCCGGACCAACGCATTCACGCCGTCGGCTATTGTCTCGGCGGCACGATGCTGGCGATTGCCGCGGCCACCATGGCGCGGGATTGCGACCAGCGCCTCGCCTCGGTCACGCTGATGGCGGCGCAGGTGGACTTCGTCGAGGCCGGGGAATTGCTGCTCTTTCTCGACGAGAGCCAAGTGGCCTTCCTGGAGGACATGATGTGGGATCAGGGTTATCTCGACCGCCCGCAAATGGCCCGCACTTTCGCCGCTATACGTGCCGAGGACCTGATCTATACCCGGGCCGTGCGGCGCTATCTGCTCGGCCAGAACGATCTTCCCACCGACATCGGCGTCTGGAACGGGGATACGACCCGCATGCCGGCACGCATGCACTCGCAGTATCTGCGGGGCTTGTTCCTGGAAAACCGGCTGACGGCCGGCCGCTTCGCGGTCGAGGGGCGCGTCATTGCCTTGAAGGACATCTCCGCGCCGATGTTCGTCGTGGCGACCGAGACCGATCACATCGCGCCGTGGACATCCGTCTACAAGACCCAGCTTTTCACGGACAACGACCTGACTTTCGTGCTGACCAAGGGCGGGCATAACGGCGGCATCCTCAGCGAGCCGGGCCATCCGCGCCGGCACTATCGCCTGTCGCATCGCCCGGTCGGCGCCCATTATTCCGGTCCCGACGGCTGGCAGGACCGGCACCGGCCGCGCCCCGGCTCCTGGTGGCCGGAATGGTCCGCCTGGCTTCTCGCGCGCAGCAGCGGGGAGGGGGTACCTCCGGCCATCGGCGCGCCGGACAAGGGGTTACCCCCGCTGGAGCCGGCACCTGGCAGCTACATTCACCTGATGTGAGCAGCATGTGTGGAGGGGATAAAAAACATGAGTTAAATACTCTTGAATTGATTGCCCCACCGGAGTAGCTCTCGCGCATCCCCCTCAGACGCGCGGACCAATCCTCATGTCTTCCAGCTTCTCTCTCGCCGCCGCCACGCTCGCGCTGGCCACCCTTGCCCTTGGGTCCGCCGCCCGTGCCGAGCCGACCAGCTATCCGCTGACGATCGAAAACTGCGGTGCGACGGTCACGTTCGAGAAGGCCCCGCAGCGCGCGGTTGCGCTCGGCCAGAACAGCGCCGAAATCCTGCTGCTGCTCGGGCTGGAGGACCGTCTTGCCGCATCGGCCTTCTGGCCGACCAAGGTGCTGCCGGAGCTCGCCGAGGCGAACGAGAAGGTGAAGCTGCTGACCGTGGAGCTGCCGACGCTGGAATCGATCCTGGCCGAGGAGCCGGATTTCATCGCAGCCCAGCTGCCGCTGCTGCTCGGGCCCGACAGCAAGGTGTCCAAGCGCGAGGATTTCGAAGCGCTCGGGATCCCCAGTTACCTGGCGCCGGGTATCTGCAACACCCGCAAGGATACCGGCGACTTCTATGGCAGCCGCCAGCAGCTGTGGAACATGGATCTCCTGTTCCAGGAGATCGACGAGCTTTCGCGGATCTTCGACGTCGCCGATCGCGGCCAGAAGCTGATCGCGGACTTCAAGAAGCGCGAGGCGGACCTGCGCGCCCGTCTCGGGGACAATCCGGACCTGACCTTCCTGTTCTGGTTCTCCAGCCCGTCGGTTGCGGACGATGCCTATCTCGGCGGCAAGAACGGTGCCTCCGGCTTCATCGCCGACGTGCTGGGTGGCCGCAACGCCATCACCACCGAGGCCGAATGGCCGACGGTCGGCTGGGAAGGCATCATCGCCGCCAATCCGACGGTGATCGTCGCCGCCTCCCTCGACCGCAACCGCTGGGACCTCGACAAGGCGGAAAACAAGATCGCCTTCCTGAAGGGCGATCCGACCGTCAGCCAGATGGAGGCGGTGCAGAAGGGCTATATCGTCACGATGAACGGGGCGGCGATGAACCCGACCATCCGCACCATCTACGGCGCGGAGGAAGTCGCCGCGCAGCTCGAGGCGCTCGGACTGCTGAAGTGAGGCTATCCCCGTCGAGGGCGAGCCTGCAGTTCGCCGCATTGGTGGTCGGATCGCTGGCCGTCCTGGTGCTGGCGATCGCCACGGCGGTGGGGATAGGCGAGATGCACATCCCGCTGCGCACCGTGGCGCTCGCCGTGACCAACCAGTTCGGCTGGACCTCCGCCGACATCAGCCGGATCCAGGCCAGCGTCATCTGGGACCTGCGGCTCAGCCGTGCGCTCGTCGCCGCCCTGTGCGGCGCCGGCCTGGCCATGTGCGGCGCTATCCTCCAGTCGCTGCTGCGCAATGCCCTGGCCGAGCCCTATGTGCTCGGCATCTCGGCAGGCGCCTCCACGGGGGCCGTCGCGGTGATTATCCTCGGCGTCGGCGCCGGGGCGATCTCGCTCTCGATGGGCGCATTCGCCGGGGCGCTGGCGGCCTTCGTCTTCGTGGCGGTCCTCTCCGGCGGCGGGCGGGGCGGGGCCGACCGCACCATCCTGTCCGGCGTCGCGGCCGCCCAGCTTTTCAACGCGCTCACCGCCTATATCGTCACCACCTCGGGCAATGCCCAGCAGGCGCGCGACGTGATGTTCTGGCTGCTCGGCAGCCTCGGCGGCGTGCGCTGGCCCGAGTTCCAGTTGCTGGCCGTGGTGGTCGCGATCGGCCTCGGCGTGTGCATCTGGTATGCACGGGCGCTCGATGCCTTCACTTTCGGCGATGACGCCGCCGCTTCCATGGGGATATCCGTGGAGCGCGTCAGACTTGTCCTCTTCGCCGTTACCGCAGTGATGACGGCGACCATCGTCAGCATGGTCGGATCCATCGGCTTCGTCGGCCTGGTGGTTCCGCACGCGGTGCGCTTCCTCATCGGGCCCGGACACATGCGGTTGCTGCCCGCCTGCCTGCTGGTCGGAGCCGTGTTCATGGTGCTCGCCGACATCGTCTCGCGCAGCGTCATGCAGCAGCAGACACTGCCGATCGGCATCGTCACGGCGTTGGTGGGCGTGCCGTGTTTTGCGTTGATACTTTACCGCGCGAGGCCCGCAACATGAGCGTTCGCGCCGAAAATCTCGTGTGGCGCGTCGGGGGCAAGACCATTGTCGACGACGTGTCGTTCGACGTCGAGCCGGGCAGGGTGCTCGGGCTGCTTGGGCCGAACGGCTCGGGCAAGTCGTCGCTGCTGCGCCTGCTGGCTGGCCTGCGACGCCCGGCTTCGGGCCGTGTGCTGCTCGACGGCACGGATATCGCTCGGAGCGGCCGTCGGGAGCTGGCGCGGCGCGTGGCGCTGGTCCAGCAGCATGCCGCGACTGATGTGAACGTAACGGTGGAGGACGTGGTGCGGCTCGGCCGCACGCCGCATCGCGGTCCGCTCGCGGCCTGGCGGCCGGCCGACACCCGGGCCGTCGACACCGCCCTGGAGCAGGTCGGCATGACCGGATTCCGCCGTCAGTCTTGGCACAGCCTGTCGGGCGGCGAGCGCCAGCGCGTCCACATCGCCCGCGCTCTGGCCCAGCAGCCGCGCGAGCTGTTTCTCGACGAGCCGACCAACCATCTCGACATCCAGCACCAATTGGAGTTGCTGCGCCTCGTCTCGCAGCTCGGGCTGACGACCATCGTCGCGCTGCACGATCTCAACCACGCCGCGATGTTCTGCGACCGGCTGCTGGTGCTGCACCGGGGACAGGTCGTGGCGAGCGGGGCGCCGGCCGAGGTGCTTAACCCGGACCTCCTGCGCGATGTGTTTCGCGTCGACTGCGACTTCCTGCGCTCGGACGACGACATCCTCAGGATCCTATACCGCAAATAGATTGGCTGGCGCTCAGTCGGCGGAGGCGGAATACGTCAATACGTCTGCCATCAGCAGGTCGGCGATGGTGAAGCGCCCGGCTGCGAGCCGTTCACGCGCGGCAACCACTCTCTCCGTGTGCTTCACGCGGATCTCCAGGAATCGATCCAGCGTCTTGAGGCCCGGGTGGCGGACGTGTCGCCGACGAATCTGGCGAGCGACCAGGGAAGACTGTCCATCTAGGAACAGCAGGCTGGTTTCGGAAGGCCTGAAGCAGAGGTGGAGCCTAGGAAAATCGCGCTGCCGGTGCTATCTAGCCGCCCATGACGACACCGCGCCTCTACACCGCAGCCAACCGGCCGAAACTGGCCGTGGCGCCGATGATGGAATGGACCGATCGCAATTGCCGGGCGTTCCACCGCCATCTGAGCTCCCATGCGCTTCTCTATACCGAGATGGTGGCGAGCGCCGCCGTCATTCATGGCGACCGGGAAAAACTCCTTGGCTTCGACGCCATGGAACATCCTGTCGCCTGCCAACTCGGCGGCTCGGACCCGCGCGAACTGGCCGAGGCCGCCCGCGTCGTCGAGGAGTTTGGCTATGACGAGGTCAACCTTAATGTCGGCTGCCCGTCCGACCGGGTACAGTCCGGCCGGTTCGGCGCCTGCCTGATGCGCGAGCCGGAGCTTGTCGCCGAAAGCGTTGCCGCGATGCGGGGCGTCGTCTCGATCCCGGTCACCGTCAAGTGCCGCATCGGCGTCGACGACCAGGACCCGGAAGAGGCGCTCGACCGGCTGGCCGACGCCGTGGTCGCGGCAGGCGTCGACGCGCTGTGGGTGCATGCCCGCAAGGCCTGGCTGAAAGGCCTGTCGCCTAAGGAAAACCGCGATATTCCGCCGCTCGACTACGACCGCGTCTACCGGCTGAAGCAGCGCCTGCCGGACCTTTACATCGGCATCAACGGCGGCATCCCCGACCTCGACGAGGCGGAAGTGCATCTTGAGCGGGTCGACGGGGTGATGCTGGGTCGTGCGGCCTATCATGATCCCTGGCTGCTGGCCGATGTCGACCGCCGCCTGCATAGGGCGGAAAACCCCGCCGCGACGCGCGAGGACGCGGTCGAGGCCTTCCGCCCGTATATCCTGGCGCGGCTCGAAGAGGGCGGCCGGGCGAACCAGATGCTTCGCCACATGCTCGGCCTCTATCACGGGGTGCCGGGCGCGCGCTCCTGGCGCCGCCGCCTCACGGTGGACGCGGTGAAACCGGGGGCCGGCATCGAGGTGCTGGATGCTGCCCTTGCCGAGATTTCCGGTGCCGGACTGGACAAAGCGGCCGCCTTGGGTCAGTTAGAAGCCACGGGGTAGGCGACCGTCTGAGTCCGGCCCGCTTGTCCCCGCTTCCTTCCCGCGCCGCATCCAGTGGGGGCTTTCATGGATTTGTCGTCGATCAACGGCGAGGTCATCGGCCTCGTGCTTGCCCTTGTTGCGTCGGGCGCCGTCGCCGGCCTGCTTGCCGGCGTCTTCGGCATCGGCGGCGGGGCGGTGCTGGTGCCGGTGCTCTACCAGTTTCTCACTTGGCTCGGCGTCGACGAGTCCGTCCGCATGCACATCTCGGTGGCGACCTCGCTCGGCATCATCGTGCCGACGTCCATCCGCTCCTTCATGGCGCACAAGAAGCGCGGTGCGGCCGATCTTGAGCTGCTGAAGAGCTGGATCATCCCCGTGCCGGCCGGTGCGGTCGTCGCTAGCCTGGTCGCGGCCTATGTCTCCGGCGACGGCCTCAAGGGCATCTTCGCCGGCATCGCAGTGATCGTCGGCCTGCGCATGCTGTTCAACCGTGAGAGCTGGAAGATCGGCAACGACATCCCAGGCAATCCAGTCAGGGCGATCTGCGGCGTGTTGATCGGTTTTTTCTCCACGTTGATGGGCATCGGCGGCGGCGTCATGAACAACACCTTCATGACCCTGTTTGGCCGGCCGATCCATCAGGCGGTGGCGACCTCCTCCGGCACCGGCGTGCTGATCTCGATTCCCGGCGTCATCGGCATGATGTGGGCAGGCTGGGGCGCGGCGGACCTGCCGGCGTTTTCGCTCGGCTATGTCAACATTCTCGGTGTGGCGCTGATCATCCCGATCACCACCTTTGCCGCGCCGTTCGGCGTGAAAATCGCCCACGCGCTGCCGCGCCGTTATCTCGAGGTCTTCTTCGGCCTGTTCCTGCTGTCGGTGGCCGTCCGCTTCGCCTGGAGCCTGTGGGGCTGACGCCTCACGGCTCCAGGATCAGCCTGTTGCCCTCGACACGCCAGCTCTTGAGCCGGTCCATCGCCGACATGCCGAGCAGGCTCGTTTCCAGCGCGCCCGGCCGGGCGACGAAGGCGCGCAGGTCCGCAAGCGCGAGCTCGCCGATCTGCAACCGGTCCAGCCGTACGGTGGCGACCTCGGTGCGCCCGTTCGCCGTCGATACCGGAACCGTGTAAGACAGCACGGAGGGATCGAGGCCGGCGGCGCGCGCATCGGCATCCGTGAGCGTCACGGCCGAGGCGCCCGTGTCGAACAGGAAGTCGACATCGGTGCCGTTGACCTGCGCGGCGATGCGGTAGTGGCTGGAACCGTCGCGGATGATCGTGATGGTGCCGGTCTGCGGATCGGTGAGCGCCATGCCGGGAACCAGCGTTCCGACCACGCGGCGGGCGATGACCTCCAGCTCGTCCCGCCAAGCATAGCCGGTGACCAGCAGCGCACCGAGAGCTCCCCAGATGAGTAGGCTGCGCAGCAGCGCCGGCACCTGGCGCGGAGAGGCGGCCATCGAGCCGCCGATCACCACGAGCAAGGCCAGCAGCGCGACGATGCGGGGACCGGTTTCGGAATAGCCGCCGTCGTCGCCCGGCATCTGGAAGCCGAACAAATACGCGACGAGGGCCGTCACGATCACGGCGGCCAGGAGCGCGAGGATGACGAGGCCTGCAGTCTTGCCGCGAAACATCAGCTTGCCTCCGCCGTCGAGGTGATCCGATCTGAAAGCGAGGCGTTGATCGCGCGCCGCTGATCGTCCGAAAAGCTCGCCCAGCCGGCAATCTCGTCGAGCGTCCGCCAGCAGCCGACGCAAAGGCCGGTTGCCGGATCGACCCGGCAAAGGCGGATGCAGGGGCTGTCGCTGCCAGTCATGTCTCTCGCTGGTCCTGTCGTTGCGGTGTCATCCAACCCATGTGGGAGATTTCATCGCCTGGACAAGATCGTGATCGGCGCGGTGAGGATCTTAAGCGGGAAGGTGACCGCCGCCTTGGCCGTGTTGCCGACCACATCCAGGGTCGTCTCAGTCGGCCCGGATTGCTGCCGTAGCTCCAGCGACTGAAGCGCCTGGTTGAGTTCGGGCGCGACCTGGGCGAGCTGGGCGAACTTGCCGTGGTTTGCGGCATCGTCTCCCTTCACGGCAGTAAGGTCTACGACCACAGCACCGAGCTTTGCCAGCTCCTCCTCGTCGCCATAGGCGCCGAGTCGCTCGCCGCCGGCGAGCAGGCTGGAGGCCCGCAAGGCCCGGTCATCACGGGAAACGAGGATGACGTAAGGTCGTTCCGGTCTGCCGCTGCTCCGCAGCTGCGCCTTGAACACATCGACGTCGACATCCGGCGCGGCCATCGCGATCAGGCCGATCTTGCGGGCCGGCAGCGGCTTTCCGGAGATGCGGATCTGGCGGATCGTCTCCGTCAGCACCCAGTTGCCCATCGAGTGGGCCAGTATGTTGACCCTATCTGCACTCGAGGAGGTGAGGGCGCGCAGGGTCCGCTCCAGCGAGTCTCTAGCGATGGTGGCGCTGTTGGTGTCGTAGAGATAGCCGGTGACGTCGCCGCTGGAGGCCCAGGTGAACAGCACGGCCACGCTCGGCATGTTGCTGTCGTGCTTCAGCTGCGTCATCCTGTAGAGCGCTTCGGGAAAGCGCGTGTTGTAGCCGTGGACGAAGAGGAAGACTTCGCGCTTGCCCCTCGGTCGTTTCGCCAGCTGGCGCTCCAACTCGGCGCTGAATCCCTTGTCGTCGAGATAGGCGGCCGAGCGCAGGGTGAAGTCCTTGGTCGGGTCGCCAGGCGGAATGGACGGCCACTCGATCGCCCCCGGCTTGTGGTCGGGCGGGACGGAAACGGTGGCGACCGCATGGTCGAGCCCGCCGCCGCGCTCGCCGCTGAACAGGCTGCCGCGGGTGGTGTCGCGCTTGCGGGTGGTGGCGATCAGGATCTCATGCGTCCTTGCGCCGGGTGCGGTCGCGTCTGTCTCGATCAGGCTGCCCGGGCCGGGGCGCCCGGCGCAGGCGGCAAGGATCAGCGCGGCGACAAGGATCACCACAGCCGCCGGTCGGGCGGAGGCGTTTCTGCCGTAACGGGAAGCGGAACTCGGCACGCTGCGGACCTCACTTGAAACCGGCCGGCAGCGCCTGCCGAAAGCCTATAGTCTTCTCTACCAGCAAATGCGCCGGGATGCAGTCATCGCGCAAGGCAGAAGCCGAGAAGCAGACCGATAAGGGTTAGCTGCTGTGTCGCGCCGAGCACATCGCCCGTGTGCCCGCCGATGCGTGCCCGTGCCAACAGGGCGGTGCCGGTAGCTGCCGTAGCGGCAAGGAGCAGCGCGGCGAAGACCGTCAGGGCGGGAAGCAGGGCGAGGCCGGCAAGCGCTGCGGCAAGGCCGAGCAGCACGGCCGCCGTCGCCGCGCGAGACGAGGGCTGGCCGCTGGCCGCCGCCAGCCCGTCGGGCCGGGTAGGGGCGAGCGCCGTCCACACGCCGACCATGGCCGCGCGCGAGACGGCTTCGGCCAGGATCAGCAGGAGAGCTGCCGAAAGCGCGCCGACACGCTCCATGAGCGCTGCGAGCAGCACGGCCCGCAATCCGACGCAGACGACAAGCGCCAGCGTGCCGAAAGCGCCGATGCGGCTGTCCTTCATGATCTCCAGCCGTCGCTCGCGCCGGCTGGCGCCGAAAAACCCGTCGGCGACATCGGCGAGCCCGTCTTCGTGCAGCGCGCCGGTGAGCGTCATCGCGAAGGCGACGGCAAGGAGCGATGCGGCAAGCGGCGGCAGGTCCGTGAGGCCGAGGAGGGTCAGCAGCAGGGCCGGCGGCAGGGCGAGCAGGGCGCCGGCGACGGGCACCAGCCAGGCAGCGCGGGAGAAGGCGGGAAGCTGCGATAGATCGTCGAGCCGGTTCACCGCCGGGAAGGGCACGCGCGAGAAGAAACGCAGGCAGGCCGCAAGGTCGGCAGCCGAGCGCAACACCGGGTCAGCGATCCTGTCATGGGGGATTTCGGCCTCAGGCTTCATTTTTCACTCATCCGACTTTGCGAGCCTGCGCCCGCCGGTTTATAGATCGACCCCCGCCCGCCGCCAAGATCGTGCGGACTGCCGATGCCAGCCGGAGTCTCCAGCCCATGTCCCTTTCGCCGTCCGCGCTTCCCTTCGACGACATTCGCAACCTGGTCCGCCAGATGCCCGGACCCGACGAGGATGCGGTGGCGGAAGTGCGCGCCCGCGACGCGCAACTGACCAAGCCTGCCGGTTCGCTCGGCAAGCTGGAAGACCTCGCCGAATGGCTGGCAGGCTGGAGCGGCCGCGGCCGGCCCAAGGTCAGCCGCCCGGTCGTCGCGATCTTTGCGGCGAATCATGGCGTTGCCGACAAGGGCGTCTCGGCGTTTCCCGCCAGCGTCACCCGGCAGATGGTGGAGAATTTCGCAGCCGGCGGCGCGGCGATCAACCAGATCTGCATCGCCCACGATCTCGGCTTGAAGATCTTCGATCTGGCGCTGGACATGCCGACGCCGGACATCACGGAGGAAGACGCCTTCGACGAGGCCAACTGCGCCGCGACCATGGCATTCGGCATGGAGGCGGTCGCCGGCGGAACCGACCTGCTGTGCATCGGCGAGATGGGCATCGCCAACACCACCGTTGCCTCCGCGCTGCTGGCCGGCCTGTTCGGCGGTGCGCCGGGCGACTGGGTGGGGCCGGGCACCGGCGTCGACGCCGAGGGCATGGCGCGCAAGCGTGCCGCCGTCGAGCAGGCCGTCGCTCGGATCGAGGGGACGAGCGATCCGCTCGAGGTGCTGCGCCGCGTCGGTGGGCGCGAGCTTGCCGCCATGGCCGGTGCGGTGCTGGCCGCGCGCCTGCAGCGCACGCCGGTGATCGTCGACGGTTTCGTCGCGACCGCCGCCGTCGCCGTGCTGCATGCGATGGATCCGCGCGCGCTCGATCATTGCCTCTTCGCGCATCTGTCCGCCGAGCCGGCGCATCGCATGGCGCTGGAAAAGCTCGGCAAGGAGCCGTTGCTCGATCTGGGCATGCGCCTCGGCGAGGGAACGGGCGCGGCGCTTGCCGCCGGTATCGTGCGTGCGGCCGCGCAGGTGCATGACGGCATGGCGACGTTTGCCGATGCCGGTGTGTCGGGGAAGGGCGATAACTGACTCCCGCTTCCGTCTCAGCCGGCAGAAACCCGCGCCCGATAGGCGCTCGGCGTCTCGCCGGTCACGCGCAGGAATTCGCGGTTGAAGTTGGACTTGGTGTTGAAGCCGCTGGCCAGCATCGCCGCGGTTACGCCGTGGCCTTCCACGAGCAGCTTGCAGGCGTGGCGGATGCGGTAGCCGTTGACATGGCGTGACACGTTCTCGCCTTGCGTGCGGTTGATCGCCACCGAGAGCTGTTTCACTGGAACGTGCAGGCGCCGGGCAAGGCGGGCGAGCGTCAGATCCGGATCGAGGCAAGCACCGCCCTGGTCGAGCAGTGCGTCGAGGCGCGCCATCAACTCCTTGTCGGCCTCGATGTCCGCCCCGCTCTCGGCTCCGGTCTCCCCGGGGACTGCCTCGTCGCTATCGGGCCCTTCGTCCTCTCCCACCGATCCGGGGCGCGCGGCGACGAGGCCGAGCAGGCCCACGGCCAGAAGCGCCAGCGATGAGGTGGGGTTCACGCACGCCGCAGTAGAGGAAAGCCTTGCCGGTGTCCGGACGCCGGTCCTTTTCGTCAATCTGGGCGATGAGCACCGCTGGCCGTGAGTGGATGTCGGGCCGAACGGCAACGGTCTTGCTGCCCGCGTGCCCGGCGCGCGCCAGTCGCAGTCGTGCCGGCGTGGCACTTCAGCTTTCTCGGCCTGTGCAAGGAGGGCGGGCGGAACTGCTGCGAAAGTGGCAGGACGATCCGATCTGCGACGATCCGCAAGGCACGGACCGAGGGAGGGCGCATGAGGAGATCGTCGGCATTGTGGCCGACTTTTTCGGGCTGTCCCGGACAGGCGCCGAATAGAACGAAAGGCTCCGGACGGACGGCGGCAGCGCGTGCTGCCGCCTCAGGACGCCTTGCGCACGATCATCCGCCGGGCGGCGCTGCGGCGCGGGTTGATGCCCGCGCTTGCGGTCTCTTCCAGCGCCGGCATGGCTTCCAGCACGCGCGAGGCCGGGAAGGTGACGATCACCTCGGTGCCTTCCCGCAGCTTGGAGCGCAGCTCGAACTTGCCGCCATGCATCTGCACCAGCGCCTGGACGATGGACAGGCCGAGGCCGGTGCCTTCCTCCGCGCTCTTGATGGCGATGGCGCCCTGGCCGAAGGCCTGCATGACGATGGGAATCTCGTCGTCCGGAATGCCCGGGCCGTTGTCGCGGATGGAGATGTACTGGCCGCCGCCCGCGGTCCAGCCGGCCTTGATGTGCACCTCGCCGCCCGAAGGGGTGAACTTCACCGCGTTCGACATCAGGTTGAGTATGACCTGGCGCACGGCCCGCTCGTCGACCCACAGCTTCGGCAGATCGACCTCGTAGGTTTCCGTGATGGTGATGCTCTTCTTGCGTGCGCGGATCGCCATCATGTGCTTGCAGTCGTCGAGAAGCTCGGCCAACGGCACGGCTTCCTCGGTCAACTCGTAGCGGCCCGCCTCGATGCGCGACAGGTCGAGGATCTCGTTGATCAGGTTCAGAAGGTGCTGGCCGGAATTGTGGATGTCGGCCGAATATTCGCGATAGGTATCGTTCTGCATCGGGCCGAGAAGCTGGTTCTTCATGACCTCGGAGAAGCCCAGAATGGCGTTGAGCGGCGTGCGCAGCTCGTGGCTCATGGTCGCCAGGAAGCGCGATTTGGCGAGGTTGGCTTCCTCGGCACGTCGGCGCGCCTCGTCGGAGATGGCATTTGCCTGCTCCAGCTCGGAGATGAGGTGATCTTTTTCCGCGCGGAAGGCTAGCATCGTAACCGTGGAGACATGCAACTGGTTGCCCAGCATCAGGAAGAAGCCCTGCGCGCCGATGGCCATGGCCATCATCGCGTAGTGGATTGCCGTTTGCTGGTTGAGGAAGGACGCGACGATCGCTAGCGTGATCGGCAGCGTGCCGGCGAGCAGGGCACGGGGCAGGCTGGCCGACAGCATGGTCAGCATGGCGATGACGATCAGCATCGTCGCGAACTGGAAGATTTCCGAGCCGTCATGACCGGGCGCGGTCGACTGCAGCAGGAAGAACCCGGCCCAGGACAGGCCGTATAGCATGTCGCCGATGATCATCTGACGGCGCCAGCGCGGCAGGTCCGCCTCGGCCGGAGTTTCGCGCTCGAAGCGGCGGCAGGCCATCAGCAGCAGCGTGTGCGCGATGAGCGTGAAGACGAGCCAGCCGACGACGATGTCGACCCGCATCCACAGCAGCGAGATGCTGCCGACGATCAGAGCGAAGAGCGGCAGCGCGAGCGCCGCACTCAGGCGATTCTTGGCGAAGGTCAGCAGCAGTTCGTATTCGAAGTTCGGCGTAGAGCCGTCGCCCGTCGACAGCCGCTCGCGCACATTGCGCACGGTCTTCGCCACGTCGCGCCGTCGCCGGGCGCGCTCGCTGTTGAGGGCCGTTTTCGCCTCGCTGCTGGTGGTTTCCTGCGCGGACATGTAGCTCGGGCACCTGGTTGCCGGGATCTTGCCCGGTTGGATCGAAACAGGTCCAGTGTGGTGACCAACCCTTAATATCCGCCTCAAGGACGTGGTTAACCAAACGTCACGACCTTACATGGACGGCGTCGGGACATGCCGGCGGCGGGCAAGGAGAATGCATGACAACGAAAAGTGGACCGGAGCTTGCTGTGCTTGCGCGCGAGATCGGCACCTGCAGGGCCTGCGTCACGGCTCCGGCGGGACGGCCGCTGCCGCACGAGCCGCGACCTGTCTGCGTGATGTCGTCGACGGCCCGCATCGCGGTTTGCGGTCAGGCACCAGGAACGCGCGTTCACGCCAGCGGCCGTCCGTTCACCGATCCGAGTGGGGACCGGCTGCGCGAGTGGATGGGGATCGGCGAGGATGTCTTCTACGATCCTGCGAAACTCGCCATTGTGCCGATGGGATTCTGCTTTCCCGGGCTCGACGACAAGGGCAGCGATCTGCCACCGCGCCGCGAGTGCCGCCGGCTCTGGCACGACCACGTCTTTGCCGCCATGCCGCAGTTGCGGCTGAAGCTCGTCATCGGCGCTTATGCGCAGGCCTATCACCTCGGCGACCATCGCCGCGGTTCCGTGCGCGAGACGGTCGCTGCCTGGCGGGAGATCCTGGAGGAAACGCGGGCCGAGGGCGTCGCTGCCGTCCCGCTTCCGCATCCTTCGTGGCGCAACAATGCCTGGTTGAAGCGTAATGCCTGGTTCGAGGAGGAGTGCCTGCCGGTGGTGCGGAGGGAGGTGGCGCGTCTTCTGGACTGAGGTGGGGGCTCAAAAAAGGCCGGCGCCCGGGACGAGGCCCGAACGCCGGCTGAAGGTGCGGGGCGCAAGGCCCCGGGGAGTATCCCAGAGGGGAAGCGTGCGGCCGATCAGCCGAACAGGTCGCTCAGAAAGGTGCGGACCTCGTCGATGACCGTGCGGTCGGAGGTCATCGGCAGGGACTCGTCCTGCGACCAGCCGACCATGCTGTCGTCGTAGAGCGACACGTTGCGGTAGCCGAGCAGTTCGTGCAGCACGAACCAATTCGTCGCGGCCCAGTGGCCGGTGTTGCAATAGGAGACGATTTCCACCGACTTGTCGCCCAGCGTTGCCGGCACCAGGGCCGAGATCTCGGCCTGCGGTTTCAGCTGGCCCTTCGCATCGTCGTAGAAGACGGCCTGGTCGAGGCTGACAGATTCGGGGATCCGGCCGAAGCGCGTCGCCTTGGAGTGCTTGTCCAGTCCTGCGAACTGGTCGGCCGGACGGCCGTCGATCAACACTGCGGAGGTCTCAAGGCGCTTCGCGACATCGGAGGTCTGCGCGAGATAATCGGCGCGCGGCTCGGCGATGAACATGTCGCCGACGGGCGTTACATTGCCGGTCTCGACCGGGTGACCAGCCGCGACCCAGGCCTTGTGACCGCCGTCGAGGATAGCGACCGCGTCGTGGCCGAGATACTTCACGGTCCAGTAGACGCGCGCTGCGGCGGAAAATTCCGAGCTGTTGCCGCCGGCCGGCACGATCACCAGCGCCTTGTCTTCCGACAGGCCGAGCTCCGACAGGGCCGCCTCGAGCTTCTCGACGGACGGAAGGATGCCCACCAGGTCGCCGCGGTCCGTGCGCCAGTAACCGGGATACTCGCTCCACACTGCGCCGGGCACATGGCCCTTGAGATAGTCGTCCTTGCCGGAGCCGGCGAAGGGCGAGCGGATGTCGATGACGACGACATCGTCGCGCTCGAGATTGTCGGCGAGCCATTGCGGGCTGACCAGCGGCGTCACGTCGGGCGCAGCAACGGCGGCTGGCGCGGCGAAGGATGTGGCGACCACCAGAAGGGTCGCCGCAAGACGAGAGAACGCAAACATCTGTCTGCCTCCGGAAAGGATGGCCGCCTGCGAGCTTTGCAGACGCTTTTTCAAGAGAGGAGTTGACACCGGAGACAAAACGCGGCAAGCGAAATCGAGACGGAAATTGGAAGAAAAATCTAATATTCTCCATTATCCAACCAGCAGAAGAAAAAGAGAGTTGCCTGAATGTGGTTCATTGGAAAATGAATCCGGATACCTCTCGAGCCGCCGAGCCAGGAACCCATGATCGACCGCATCGACAGACGCATCCTTTCGATCCTCCAGGAGGATTGCACCATTCCGGTCGCCGAAATCGGCCGCCGGGTCGGACTTTCCACAACACCTTGCTGGCGTCGCATCCAGAAGTTGGAGGAGGATGGGGTCATCCAGCGCCGGGTGGCGATCCTCGATCCAAAGAAGATCAACGTGAAGGTCACCGCTTTCGTGGCGATCACCACCTCGCGGCACAACGACGACTGGCTGCGCAAGTTCGCCGACGTGATCTCCGAGTTCCCCGAGGTGATCGAGTTCTACCGGATGGCCGGGCAGGTCGATTACCTGTTGCGGGTCGCGGTGCCGGATATCGAGGCCTATGATGCGTTCTACAAGCGACTGATCGCCAAGATCGACATCTCCGACGTCTCCACCTCCTTCGCCATGGAGCAGATCAAGTCGACAAGCCAGCTGCCGCTCGGCTATGTCCAGACGGAGAAGCCGCGCGCCGAACGCGACGACCAGTAGGGTGCGCCAGAGAGGGAGGCGAGACATGGAAGAGCATTCGCGGCGGCAGGGCCAGACCTGGCGACGGCTTGCGGTTGCTGGCCTGATGGCATGCGCCGTGTCCGCCGCCCCGGCGATGGCCGCCGACGGGCCGAAGATCCGCCAGGTGGAGCGGTCTTACGAGGACGTGCGCTTCGACCTGGAGAACGCGATCATCAATCGCGGCCTCGTCATCGACCATGTCTCCAATGTCGGCGATATGCTGACCCGCACGGCCGCCGACGTCGGGTCGCAGACGCAGGTCTTCGTAAACGCGGAAGCGCTGCTGTTCTGCTCCGCCCGGCTGTCGCGCGCGGCAATGGAGGCGGCGGCGGAAAACCTCGCCTTCTGTCCCTATTCGGTGTTCCTTTACGAGACGCCGGATGCGACCGGAAAGGTCTCCGTCGGCTACCGTCCGCTCCCCGAAACGGGAAGCGAGGCATCGCGGGCCGCCATCGCCGAAGTGAACGCGCTGCTCGCCGGCATCGTCGAGGAAGCCGGAGGCGAGTGAGCGGGCCGATGACGGTCTCGCCTCAGGCGTTCTCGCCGACCTTCGGCCAATAGGTGCCGAGGCACCAGACATTGTCCTCCGGATCCCGGCAGATGAACTCGCGGCTGCCGTAGTCGCGGGTGACGAGCGGCTCGACGATGACGGCGCCTGTCGCTTCGGCGCGAGCAAAGGCCGCGTCGATGTCATCGACCGCGATGTAGAGCGTCTTGCCAGCCGGGCCGTCCGGCTGGCCGACGATTTTCGCGAAATCGTCGTCGCGCGCCTGTCCCAGCATCAAAATCGAGCTGCCGAGCGCGAGTTCGGCATGGGCGATCGTGCCGTCAGGCGCCTCATGGCAGGCGTGGACGGTGAAGCCGAAGGCCTGTTGCAGCCACTCCACCATCTGGCGGGCGTTGCCGAAGCGAAGGGCCGGAAAGATGCAAGGGGCAGGGGACATCGTCATGGATCACCTTTGTTCTCGTTGCGGAACGGCTCAGAGATAGCCGCCGTGTCCGGCAGACGATTGAACAAATGTCACCTGCCCGGCGGGTCCTGCCAGGTCGCGGAGCCGAGCTTGTCGAGGCTCAACCACCAGGCACGCGGCGAGAGCCCCGCGAACTCCTCGAACTCCCGGATCATGTGCGCCTGATCCGAATAGCCGCCGGCGCTGGCGATATCCGCCCAGTCGGGGCGCTTTGCCGCGCGGGCAAGTGCCTGCGCCCGGTTGAAGCGGGCGATGCGGGCAACTGTCTTCGGCGAAAGGCCGAACGCGCGCGAAAAGCGGTCGGCAAGGTGTTTGCGGCTCCAGCCGATCCGTGCGGCCAGATCGTCGATGCGATGCACGCCTCCGGAAGCGATGAGACCGAAGGCGATGTCCACCAGAGGGTGGCTGGGCTCTGCGGCCGCCGCGCCGAAGCCGGCGGCGAGGAAGCCTTCCGCGCAGTCGAGCCGGGCGTTCCAGTCGTCGGTGTCCTCCAGGCGTCGGCGAAGCTCCGAGATCTGCGGATGGGCAAGATCGGCGAGCGGCACCATCCGTCCGGCGAATTCGGACGCCGGGATGCCGAGGAGGCGCTGCGCGCCGACCGGCGTCAGATTGACCTGCAGGCAGGCAGCGCGGCCGCTCGAGGCGATGAAGATGCGCGCGGTATCGAGACCGGCAATGAAGCTCGGTTGCTCATCTCCGGCGATCGGTGTCTGGCCGAGACGGATGCGGAAAGGCGTACCGAAGCTGATGATGAGGGGGATCGCGAGCGAAGCAGTCTCGATCTGGCGGATCGTGAAGCCGCCGGTTTCCTCATAGGTGGCAAGTTCGGTGTAGAAGGGGCGCAAGGATGGCGGGGCAGGCCTGTGCAGGAAGACGACGCCGCAGTCGGCGGGCGCGTTCATGCCGGGCGTATGCGGATCGGGAAGGTCCCTACCGGACGCGACGTGAACCACCGGAGCGGCGAGATCGCGCCGGGCGCTGGTGCGCTTGCTCATGTTTTCCAGATGCTCCCACTTCCTGTCGTCCGTGCCATTCTGGAGCGCGGGGGAAGGGTGGAGCAGTCCGGGCCCGGGCGCAACCCCGGCCGGGCCCGGCAGCGCGGTGCCGCCGGGCCTTTTGGGGAGTTACTTGCCGGCGTTCTGCAGGCGGGCGATGAGGCTGGACGTGTCCCAGCGGTTGCCGCCCATGGCCTGCACCTCGGCGTAGAATTGGTCGACCAGCGCCGTGACCGGCAGGCGGGCACCGGTCTCGTTGGCGGTCTTCAGGCAGATGCCGAGATCCTTGCGCATCCAGTCGACAGCGAAACCGAAGTCGAACTTGTCGTCGCGCATGGTCTGCCAACGGTTTTCCATCTGCCAGGACTGGGCCGCGCCCTTCGAGATCACCTCGATCACCTTGGCGACGTCGAGGTCGGCCTTCTTGGCGAAGTGGATGGCCTCGGAAAGGCCCTGCACCAGTCCGGCGATGCAGATCTGGTTGACCATCTTGGTGAGTTGGCCGGCGCCGGCCGGGCCCATGTGGCCGACCATCTTGGCAAAGCACTCGATGGCGGGGCGAGCGGCCTCGAAGGTGTCGGCATCCCCGCCGACCATGACGGTCAGTGCGCCGTTTTCGGCCCCCGCCTGTCCGCCGGACACCGGCGCGTCGAGAAAGCTGCAGCCCTTGGCCTTCGCGGCCTCGTACAGCTCGCGTGCGACTTCCGCCGAGGCGGTGGTGTTGTCGATGAAGATCGCGCCCTTCTTCATGCCGTGGAAGGCGCCGTCCGGGCCGGTGGTGACCGACCGCAAGTCGTCGTCGTTGCCGACGCAGGCGAAGACGAAATCGCAACCCTCGGCCGCCGCGGCGGGCGTCGCGGCGTGGGAGCCGCCATGTTCCGCCGCCCATTTCTCCGCCTTGGCGGCGGTGCGGTTGTAGACGGTGACGTCGTGGCCGCCGCGCGACTTGAGGTAACCGGCCATCGGATAACCCATCACGCCGAGACCGATGAATGCAACTTTCGCCATTGCGCCCCTCCTCCTGAGTTCGTTGGCTGAGCCGTCCCGGCCAGGACGGCAATTGTATGATGTCGCATCCTCTTTAGCGCATCGTGCTGCCAGTGTCAGGGAGGGAGTGCATCCAGAACAAGGTTTCGCAAATGCGGGCGGCCGGAGCTGGGAGGCTCCGGCCGTCGTCTTACGTATCGCGGGCTGTGACGGGCGATGTCGCAGGCCGGCGCTTCACCGGGCGCCAGATCCGACGCGGCGACTCGAGAGGCGGAAGGACCTGGTCCTCGGCCCGCAAGGCGATCAGATAGGTTCTTGCAAGTGCGTCGATCATGTCGGCTCTCCATCAGGGCGATCTCATGTAGGGGAGCATTGCGGTTTTTGGCCATTCGTGCGACTCAGGAAAAACTTCGGAATGTAAGTGAGGCTTACATATGGAATGGCGCCGGATGCCGTCGCTCGCCAGTCTGCGCGCCTTCGCCGCCGTGGCGGAGGCCGGGACGCTGGCCGGAGCTGGACGAACGCTGAATGTCAGCCATGCAGCCATCAGCCAGCAGGTTAGGGCGCTGGAGGCGTTCCTGGGGACCGAACTGGTGGTGCGCGAGGGGCGGGGACTTGCCCTGACGCAGGAGGGGCGCGCGCTTGCCGATTATCTCGACGAGGCCTTCTCGCTGATGCACCGGGCGGTGGCGGAACTGACCGATGCCGACCGTACCCGCCCGCTGCAGGTGACCATGACGCCGACCTTCGCGGTCAGCTGGCTGATGCCGCGCATCTCCGAGTTTCGGCATCGGCACCCGGATATCGAACTGATGCTGAACCCGACGGCGGACGTGGTCGAGTTGGAGCCGGGTGGCGTCGATCTCGCCATCCGCTTCGGCAAGGGGCAGTGGCGGGGGCTGAATTCGGAACCGTTGCTGCTGACGAGCTTCGTCGTCGTGGCGGCGCGCTCGCTCGTCGGCGATACGGATTTCACGGATTTGACGAAACTGCGGGAGTATCCCTGGCTGCAGGAGCTCGGCGCCAATGAAAGCGCCAACTGGTGGAAGCGACAGGGCATCGCGCCGTCGAAGGGCAACAACCTGCACATGCCGGGCTACATGATGCTGGAAAGTCTGCGGCGCGGCGACGGGGTGACCGCTGCCGCGCGCGCGTTCATCGAGCCGGAGATCCGCTCGGGCCATCTGCGGGTCCTGTTCGAGGACGAGGAGCGCGGCAACGGCTACCACCTCGTCACGCGGCCGGGTGTGCAGCGGCCGCCGCTCAAGACCTTCATCGCTTGGCTGCGAAGCCACCGCGACGGGCGAGGTGCCGTGTCGGACTAACGGGCGAGCGGCGCAAGGGCGGAGGACAGGTCCGCGATCAGGTCGCCCGCATCCTCGATGCCGATGGATAGGCGCAGCAGGTTGACCGGAACGCCGGTGGCGTCACCCTCGATGGTGTGGCGATGCTCGACGAGGCTCTCCACGCCGCCGAGCGAGGTTGCCCGCTTGATCAGCTCCAGCCGCCCGGCGACCGCCAGGGCCTCTGCAGCGCCGCCCTTGACCAACACCGACATCAGGTAGCCGCCGCCCGCCATCTGCCGGCTGGCAACAGTGTGCGAGGCGTGGCTGGCAAGGCCCGGATAGAGGACGCTCTCTACCGCGGGATGCGCCTCCAGCATCTCGGCGACGGCCTGCGCGTTGGCGCACATGCGCTCCATCCGCAGGGACAGGGTGCGCAGGCCCCGAAGCAGCAGATAGGCCTCGAAGGGACCGAGCACGGCACCGGCATCGTGCCGCTCCTCGCGGATGAAGCGCCAGGCGTCGCTGTCCGCGTCGCGGCAGGTGGCAATGCCGGCCAGCACGTCGGAATGACCGTTCAGCGCCTTGGTTGCCGAATGCACGACGAGGTCCGCGCCGAGTTCCAGCGGTTTCATCAGCAGCGGCGTGGCGGCGGTGGCGTCGACCGCAACCACGGCCTTCAGCGCATGGGCGGCCTCGGCGATGGGAGCGATGTCGGCGACGGTCAGCCACGGGTTGGATGGCACCTCCAGGAAGACGAGGTCTGGCCCGGTCTCGCGGAGCGTCTCGCAGAAGCGCACCGTGTCGGCCGCATCCGCTTCGATCAGGGCGATCCCTGCGTGACCGCAATGCTTGCGCAGCCAGAAGGTGGTGCCCCAGTAGATGCCCGACTGCGCGACGATGGTGCCGCCCGGTCGCACGCTGCGTAGCGTCGCGGAAATTGCCGCCATGCCGGAGCCGAAGGCACGGCTTTCTGCACCATTCTCCAGCGTCGCGACGAGGCCTTCGATCTGCCGCACGAGGTCGCTGTCGTCGCGCAAGTAGATGTGGGCAGCGCTGGTCAGGCGGTACTCGGTGTCGCGGGCGAAGGTGGTGGCGGTGTGGATCGGCGGAACGACCGCGCCATTCACCGGATCGATGCCGCCGCCGCCGTGAGCCAGAAGCGAAGCGGGAGAGAGGCTGCGGTTGGTCGTTTCGGCCATGGGGAAACTCCGGTGATACTGATCTTGAGGCAAGCGGTAGCCGCGAAACGCCGGCCCCGCAATGGGGCAGGCGTTTCGATTTTTCGCGGAAGGGAACTGGTCAGTTGCGGCGCAGGTGCCGGGTGAGGCGAAGCTCGATCTCGTCCCAGAGCCGTCGCAGCGCCTCGACGACGATGAGATAGAGCACGGCCGCCCAGATATAGGCCTGGAAGTCGAAGGTGCGCGAGTATGCCCGCCGCGTCTCGCCCATCAGGTCGAAGATCGTCACCAGCGAGACGATGGCGGAGCCCTTGATCATCAGCACCAGCTCGTTGCCATAGGGGCGAAGCGCGACGATCATCGCCTGCGGCAGGACCACCTTCCAGAAGGTGATGCCCTTACGCAGGCCGAGCGCGGCTGCGGCCTCCCACTGGCCCTTGTCGACATTCTGCACCGCGCCGCGCAGGATCTCGGCCTGGTAGGCAGCCGTGTTCAGGGTGAAGGCGAAGACGGCGCAATACCAGGCGTCGCGGAAGAACCACCACAGGCCGATGTCGCTGAAGAAGGGGCGGAACGTGCCGGCGCCATAGTAGATCAGGAAGGTCTGGGCGAGCAGCGGCGTGCCGCGGAAGAAGTAGACATAGGCGTAGGCAATCCCGGAGATGAACGGGTTGCGCGAGGCGCGCGCCAGCGCCACCGGCAGCGACAGTGCCGCGCCGGCGACCATCGACAGGCCGACCAATTGCAACGTGATGACGATGCCGTCGAGATACTTCTGCCAGTAGTCCCGGAAGAAGTCCGACAGGACATTGCTGGCGAGGTAGTACAGCAGGTTGGCGCCGGCAACGATCCAGAGCGCCATGAGGAGATGGCCGGCGATGCGCGTTCCGGTCCAGCGGCGCTGGCGGGCCGGCGGAGCCGGCTGCGGGGCGAGCGTCTCGTTGCTGACCCAGCTCATCGCGGTGCCTCGCCTCGCCGCGTCCAGGTCTCGATCCGGGACAGCCCGGCAGACGAGATCATGGACAGAGCCAGATAGATCAGGCAGGCGCCACCGAAGAACAGGAAGGGCTCCTTGGTGACGCGGGCGGCGATGCCGGCCCACCGCAGGAGGTCGTCGAGCCCGATAGCCGACACGAGGGCGGTTTCCTTGAGCAGGATCAGCCAGAGATTGCCGAGCGCGGGCAGGGCGAGGCGGATCAGTTGCGGCAGGATCACAAGACGCATCGTCAGCGAGCGGCTGAGGCCGAGCGCATAGCCGCCTTCGTACTGCCCTTGGCGGATCCCACGGAACGCCGAGAGGAAAGCCTCCGAGGCGTAGGACGAGAACACCAGCGACAGCGCGACCATGCCGGCGATGAACGAGTTCACGTCAACGGTCGCGCCGGTGACGAAGACGCGGGCGATCTCGTTGAGCAGCATCTGTCCGCCGTAATAGACGAGGAACAGGGTGAGAAGCTCGGGTAGGCCGCGGAAGATGGTGGTGTAGACATTCGCCGCCGAACGCAGTGACGGTTCGCCGGAATTCTTGGCCAGCGCGATCAGGAACCCGAGCACGAGGCCGAAGGGCAGCGAGGCCAGCGCCAGCGACACGGTGACGAGAACGCCGCGCGCGATCTCGTCGCCCCAGCCGTCCGGGCCGAACGCTATCAGGGTGAGGGCTTCATTCATGCGACGGAACCGCTGGTCTTAGCGGGACGGCAGACGACTGCCGCCCGCGAGGTTCAACGGTCGTCAGCCGCCATAAACGTCGAAGTCGAAATACTTCGACTGGATCTGCTCATAGGTGCCGTTGGCGCGGATCGCCTCGATGGCCGTGTTGAACATTTCCTTGAGCTCGGGCTCGTTCTTGCGGATGGCAATGCCGGCGCCCTCGCCGTTGATCACCGGATCCGGCGTCAGGGTTCCGAGCAGCTTGCAGCAGGCGCCGTCCTCGGTGGCGAGCCACTCGGACAGGACGACGACGTCGTCGATCACCGCATCGATGCGGCCCGAGGCGACGTCCAGCTTGTACTCGTCCGGCGTCGGATAGAGCTTCAGCTCGGCATCGCCGAGCTTGGCCTCGGCATAGTTGGAGTGAGTGGTCGACGACTGCGCGCCCAGCAGCTTGCCGGCCAGCGCTTCCTTGGTCGCAGCCGGAATGTCGCTGTCCTTGGGGACGGCGATGGCCGGTGGCGTGTTGTAGTACTTGTTGGTGAAATCGACCTTCTGCAGGCGCTCCTCGGTGATCGACATGGAGGCGATTACTGCGTCGAACTTGCCGGCCTGCAGCGCCGGGATCATGCCGTCCCAGTCCTGGACAACGAACTCGCACTCGACCTTCATCTCGGTGCAGAGCGCCTTGGCGATGTCGATGTCGAAGCCGACGAGTTGGCCGTCGGAGGTTAGGTTGTTGAAGGGAGGATAGGCGCCCTCGGTGCCGATCAGCACCTTGGTCCAGTCCTTGGCCTCGGCTGCGCCTACGGTAGCAATGGCCAGCGCGGCTGCAGCCGCGATCTTCATCAAACGCATCATGTGTCCCCTGCGGTACTGTTTTCTGCCCGCGTCCATTTTTTCGGCGCGAGGTCAGATTTCATACTCCCACCAAAATTATCCGAAGTTCAACCGCTTTACGCTGGATTGTCCCCATCGCTTGCGCAGAACGGGGAACGTTGTTCCGCAATTGTTTCCGGTATCGTAGGGGAAAGTGCAGGGATTTTTGCGTCTGGACTAGCGTGCAGCGAGGCCGTAATCGCCGAAACTGATGAAATCGACGAGCTGTCCCTCGGCGACCGACATCATCTCCTCGGGAATCTCGATAAGGCCGTCTGCCTCGCGCAGTGAGGTGATGAGGCCTGAGCCGTCGCGGGCGAACTTGCGCACGACGGTCCGCCCGGTCGCATCGCGGCCCAGAATGCCGCGATAGAACTCGCGGCGGTCGGGCTTCTTCTTCGGCACGGAGAAGGCGGCCGGGATCTGGTAGCGAACCGGCTCGAAGAAGGTGCCGCCGCCGAGCGCAGACAGGACCGGCAGGACGTAGAGAAGGCCGCAAACCATGGCGGCGACCGGATTGCCCGGCAGGCCGAGCGTGACGCAGTCGCCAATACGGCCGAAATTCATCGGCCGGCCCGGCTTGATCGCCAGTTGCCACATGTGCCGGCTGCCGAGTTCGTCGATGGCGTCGACGAAATGGTCCTCCTCGCCGCGAGAGGCGCCGCCCGTCGTGACGATGACATCGTGGCTCGCTGCGGCGCTTGCCAGCGCTTCACGCACCGCCTCCGAGCGATCCGGCAGGATACCGAAGTCCGTGACATCAACGCCGCTTGCCGCCACCAACCCCGACAGGAGAAAATGGTTGCTGTCGTAGACGCCTCCGGCAGGCAAAGGCTGGCCGGGGCGGCGCAACTCGTCGCCACTGGAGACCAGCGCCACGCGCAGCTTGCGGAACACGCCGACCCGGTCCGTGCCGGTGGAGGCGATCGCCGCGATGTCCTGCGGTCTCAGCCTGGCGCCGGCCCGCACCAGCACCTCGCCGGCCTTCAGGTCTTCGCCGGCCTTGCGCCGGTTGGCGCCGGGCTTCAGGCCGGGCGGAACATGCACGAAAGTCCGCCCGCCGCGCTCGGCGATTTCGCAGTCCTCCTGCATGGCGACCGTGTCCGCGCCCTCCGGCATCAGGGCGCCGGTGAAGATTCGCGCCGCACTGCCGACGGCGAGCGGGGCCTCGAGCGGATGGCCCGCCGCGATGCGCGCGGAGACCGGCAAGAGGCCGTCGCCGGCGGAGAGATAGTGCTCATGGAGAAACGCGTAGCCGTCGACGGCTGAATTGTCGGCGAGCGGGACGTTCTGAGGCGCCGAGACGGCTTCTGCCAGAATACGGGCATGGGCGTGGTCGAGCCCGACGGCCTCTCGCTCAACCACCGGGACGACCCGCTCGCGTAGGATGGCCAGCGCCTCCGCATGGCTCAGCCGGTCGCGGTCGTGCAGGAAGCAGTCGTCAAGCAGTCGTCTGGTCGGAGCCATGTCGCGTCCCGGAAAGTCCGCAGGTGGTCAGGATGAAGCTGGCGATGCCGTCGATATCATCGAGATGGTAGACCGGCAGGGCCGTATCCGCCACGGCGCTGTCCGAAGCGATGGCGACCACATGCGGATCGCCCGGTGAGAGCGGCTCGCCGCGCGCAGCAGAAGACCGCCGCAGCTCCAGCTTGGGCAGCGGCGTGCGCTTGTAGCCCTCGACCAGCACCAGGTCGCAGGGCGACAGGCGGGCAAGGATCTCTTCAAGCGAAGGTTCCGCCTCGTCGCGCAATTCGTGCATCACGGCCCAGCGGCGACCCGACACCAGGGCCGTCTCGACGGCACCGGCCGTCCGGTGGCGATGGCTGTCCGTGCCCTCGTGGTCGATGTCGAAGGCGTGATGTGCATGCTTGACCGTGGCAACGCGAAACCCGCGCGCCGTGATCGCCGCGACGAGGCGCTCGGTCATGGTGGTCTTGCCGCTGTTCTTCCACCCGGCGATGCCGAAGACCGGGGCAGGGGCGCTTTCGTCGGTCATGCTCCGGCCTTCAGGAGATCTTCGGCGGCAGCCAGATCCTCGGGCGTGTTGACGTTGAAGAACGGATCGGGCGCGCCGGGCGGCGGGGTGAAGTCGGCGCTCGTGTTGGGATGCAGGTCGACGAAGGCCAGCACCTTTCGCGTCGTACCCTGGCGCAGGAAAGTCTCGAGCGAGTCCGCGACCGCGACCGGCCAGTAGCCGAAGACCGGGTGCATGTGCCCGTCGGCCCGGGCCAGCACGATCCGTTGCGGATCCTCGCTGCGTGCGGCAACGAGGCGGGCAGCAAGATCCACCGGATAGAACGGCGTGTCGCCGGCGACAGACACGATTCCGTCCGTACCCGGAGCATGGATCTGCGCCCAGCGGAGACCCGCGAGAACGCCCGCCAGCGGCCCGGCAAAGCCCTCGACCGGATCGGGCGCGACCGGCAGGCCGAACTCGGCGAAGCGCCCGGCCTCGCCATTGGCGTTGAGCACGAGAGGGCCGACCTGCGGCCGAAGCCGTGCGATGACGCGGGCGAGCATGGTTTCGCCGCCCAGCGGCAGCAGCGGCTTGTCGCCGCCGCCCATGCGGCGAGCAAGGCCGCCGGCCAGGATGCACCCTGCGAGATCTGCAGTGCTCATGCGGCATCGCCCTCGCTGCGCGAGCCTTTGCGGGCGTGGCGCGGATCCTCCCGCTCGCCTGCCTCGTGCAGCGCGTCGTACTCGACCCGCTCGGGCCCCGACAGCACGACGAAGCGCTGGCCACGCGCCCGGCCGACCAGCGTCAGCCCGACGCGGCGGGCAAGCTCCACGCCCCAGGCGGTGAAGCCCGAGCGCGAGACGAGAATGGGAATGCCCATCATCGCGGTCTTGATGACCATCTCGGAGGTCAGCCGGCCGGTCGTGTAGAAGATCTTGTCCTGCGGCGGGATATGGTTGAGCCACATCCAACCGGCGATCTTGTCGACGGCATTGTGCCGTCCGACGTCTTCCATATAGGCGGCCGCCCGGTCTTCCTGGCACAGCACGCAGCCGTGAATCGCCCCGGCCTCCAGATAGAGCGAGGGCTGGGTATTGATCTTACGGGTGAGGGCGTGCAGCCAGGAGGTGCGAAGGCGGGCCGAGGGGTCGAGCACGATCTCGTCGAAGCGCTCCATCACATCGCCGAAAACGGTGCCTTGCGCGCATCCGGAGGTGCGCACCTTCTTCTTCATCTTCTCCTCGTAGTTGGTCTCGCGCTCGGTGCGCACGACCACAACCTCGAGGTCGTCGTCATAATCGATGCCGGTGATGCGGTCGTCCGGCCGCAGCATGTTCTGGTTCAGCAGGTAGCCGACGGCCAGCAGATCCGGACGGTCGCCGATCGTCATCATCGTGACGATCTCCTGCGCGTTGAGATAGAGTGTCAGCGGCCGCTCCGTGACGACGCGGATCTCCACCTCGCGGCCGGTCTGGTCGATGCCGGTTACCGGGGTGGACAGGCGCTCGTCCTGCGGATCGGGCCGGACGAGAAAATCCGGCAACCGTTCCGGAGCAACGTCTTTTCGAAGGTTCTGCAAGCTGTCCTCCCTCCCGTGCGACTCGAAATCCCCCGCGAAACGGGACCCACGGCGCACGGTGTCTATTGCAATCAAACTAGGGAAGGAGGGGCGAGGCTGGCAAGGGGACGGACGCGCGCGCCGGCCTCAAGCCGATATGGCGCGCGGCTGCGTGTTGAGACGGGCCTGACGGGCGGCACTGAAGATCACCGCAGAGGCGAGATCGTCATAGCTCGCGAGATCCGGCGCCTGGCAGATCGGGATGTAGAGGTTCGACAGCACGCCGTCCTGCGAATCGAGCGCATCAGCAAAGAACATCGGCATGCCGGGCAGAAGACGCGCCGTATCGTCGCGCCGGTCGATGATCTGGCAGCCGATGTGCCGGGTGTCGTCGATAATGCGCGCGTAAGCGCTTTCGACTGCGCCGCACTCGCCCTCCAACACCTGGAAAAAGGTGTGTCCGGCGAGCAGCAGCGCACCCGTGAGTCCGTCTCGGGCATTGTTGCGGCGCGCGACCGCGAGCAAGCGGTTGACCTCCTCGTCGAACGACAAGGTCATGTCGCTAAAGTTGATCCTGCTCCTGTAGCTGAGCCGGGTGATGGTCATGGACTGCCTCGATGCGTCTGTCATGACATGCAGTCTAGTGACAACCCCTTGGTGTTCCGTAAGTGGAAAACCGAAGTCTTGCCTGTGACCATTAACTCGCTGGCAAGCAAGCAGGATCGCCGCTGCGAGGCTCAGACCAGGAGTGCCGCCCGCGTGTAGCGGCAATCCTCGATCCGCCGGGCAAGGCACTGGACCGCATCTGCGACCTGCGCGAAATCGGCGGAGGCTGGGCCTGCCAGCACATCGGCAACCTTCGCGGGCATTTCCATGCGATGGTCCTGCGTGCTGGCCCCGTTGTTGGCAAGGCAGAGCCAGCAATGGGGAAACAGGCGGGCGTCGAGCGGGCCTTCGCAGAGAAGTTCGACGCGGGAAAGCCCGAGATCCCTCTCTGTGCAGGCGCGGCTGTCCGCGAGCCCCGAAGCCTCGCCCTCCAGCCAGAGCAGGACATGATCTCCCTGTCGCAGAAGAGCGCCTGTGACACCGTTGAGGCGGTTGAGACGACGTGTCCGGTCGAGCAGGCGGTCGACTTCCGGAGAAGGAACGCCGTCAAGGGAGCTGCCGTCGATACGGGCTCTGTAGCAGATCGCACTCAGCACCATTTTTCCGATCCTTGCTTGCGGTGTCCCCAGCCACCCTTGCAGTTTGCCGCGCAAGGTCTCGACCAATGGTTAAGGAGACGTCGACGGGCACGTGAAAATCGCTCCCTGCTGCCGTTTTGTCGCGTTTGCGCCGGACATGAACGCAGATGTGCCGGGCGTGTTTGCGGGGCTGCGACGGGAAAGCAATTGACGTTTCCAGGTGCGGCCTTACGTTCCGCGCATGTGATCGGGCACGGGAACCGTGATGTTCTGGAAGAAAAAGAGGGATGCAATGCCGACGCGCGAAGAGGTCCTTGCCGAGCTTTCCAAGGTCAAGGGGCCGGATCTCAAAGGGGATATCGTGTCGCTTGGCCTTGTCTCGGATGTTTTCATTTCCGAGGGGAAGGTGATCTTTTCGATCACCGTGCCGGCGGAACGGGCGCAGGAGCTGGAGCCGATGCGGCAGGCGGCCGAGAAGGTCGTCGGCAAGCTCGCCGGCGTCGAGAAGGTGCTGGCGGCGCTGACCTCCGAGCGCCAGGGCGGGGCGGGAACCAAGACGCCGCCGGTGCGACCGGCCCCCGCCGCCGCCGACATGGGCAGTGTCCCGCCGCCGATGCAGCGCCGTGCGGCGCATGCAGCGCCTGAGCAGGCGGCAAAGCCTGGCGTGCCGGGCGTGAAAGCGATCATCGCGGTCGCCTCCGGCAAGGGCGGCGTCGGCAAGTCGACCACCACCTGCAATTTGGCGCTCGCGCTGCAGGCGAACGGGCTCAAGGTCGGCGTGCTCGATGCGGACATCTACGGCCCGTCGATCCCGCGCCTCTTCCGTGTCTCGGGCCGGCCGGAACCGGTTTCCGGTCGCATCCTCAAGCCGCTGGAGGGCTACGGCATCAAGGTGATGTCGATGGGCTTTCTCGTGGACGAGGAGACCCCGATGATCTGGCGCGGGCCGATGGTGATCTCCGCCATCACCCAGATGTTGCGCGAGGTCGCCTGGGGCGAACTGGACGTGCTCGTAGTCGACATGCCGCCGGGAACCGGCGACGCGCAGCTGACCATGGCGCAGAACGTTCCGCTGGCCGGGGCGGTGATCGTGTCCACGCCGCAGGACCTGGCTCTGATTGACGCGCGCAAGGGGCTCAACATGTTCCGCCGCGTGGATGTGCCATTGCTCGGCATCGTCGAGAACATGAGCTACTTCCTGTGCCCCGATTGCGGCGGGCGCCACGACATCTTCGGCCATGGCGGAGCGCGTGCGGAAGCCGAAAAGCTGGGCGTGCCGTTCCTCGGTGAAGTTCCGCTGGATATGGCGATCCGCATCAACTCGGACGCCGGTACGCCGGTGACCGTTACCGACCCTGAAGGAACCCATGCCGCGATCTATCGCGACATCGCATCGAAGGTATGGGCGGAGATCGAGCGCAACCGCGAAGGCGGACAGCGCGCCGCGCCGCGCATCGTCATCGAGAGCTAGGGTCACCCCAGGCACGCATCCTTCAGGGGGGAAAGCCTGGACGTCTTGTGCAAGGGCTTCGCGGCCGAGTGTCGCGAAGCCCTTTTTGTTGCTGGCGAATCGCGACGCGACTGATGGCGGAAGTTCTTGGCGAGAACGCTCGCGAACGGACGTTTGACTGTTCGGCAACGTGTTTTCGAAACATGACTATTCAAGTTAACTTTTACTTCAAGGCAAAATGCCTCCCTCGATCGATAATTTTTGTCGCATGTCCAACTGGGATCAGTACGATTTTTGTGCGACGCACAATCAATGAGCGAAGCTTGAGTATGTATTATGTGTAATTTTGTGTCGTTATGTACAAGGAAATTCACATAACTGCACGATATGCATGATTAAGTCGTGCGCAGCGCAATACCGAAAGCGTTTGCTTGCACCCGTTCAAAATGACAATCTGCAAGACGAGGGAGATTGACTGGATGATCAACAAGCCGGATTTCGGTGCCGCCGTTGCGGATTCCGAAACGACGGAGGCGCATGTGGTAGAGAAGCTGGCTGTCGCCCCCGAAGACGGGGAGCGGGCCATTCTCTACGGCATTCTGGCAAGCGGGCTCGAGCGGGCCGCAGATCGCGGTTGGCTGGCCGCTGTCGCGGCGCTGCCGCGCCTCGACGGCGAAATCGGTGGTCCGCTGGCCGAGCTCTCCCGTCTCGCTGCTGCTGTCGATCCCGAGGCGCTCCGGCGCGAATATCACGACTTGTTCATCGGCGTCGGGCGGGGCGAACTCGTCCC
Source organism: Stappia sp. WLB 29 (assembly GCF_023507705.1). GTDB lineage: Bacteria > Pseudomonadota > Alphaproteobacteria > Rhizobiales > Stappiaceae > Stappia. The sequence continues at coordinate 90,109 of NZ_JALBGD010000001.1, forward strand.
TTACGCTTCGTACTATCTGACCGGTTTTCTGAACGAGAAGCCGCTGGCTATGCTGCGTCAGGACATGCGTAGGCTCGGTATCGAGCGCGATCCCGACATTCACGAGCCGGAGGACCACATCGCGGCGGTTTGCGCGATGATGGCCGGGCTGATCGACGGCAGCTTCGGCGAGGGGGGCGAGGACGAGGCTTCCGCCTTCTTCCGTGCTCACCTAGCCGTTTGGGCGCCTTATTTCTTCAAGGATCTGGCTGCGTCCACGACGGGCGAGTTGTATCCGGCGCTGGGGCGTCTGGGGCAGGCATTCCTTGCGGTCGAGGTCGAGGCGGATAGGCTTTTTGCGGAGCACCGCAAGACGGGTTGAGTATCTGGCCCGGCAACGACCGGGCAAAAGGCGGGCAGCCGGCAAAGCAGCTGTCCAGGGCAATGGCGATGGAACGAGAGGGTGTCATGAGACGCAAGGACACAGCGATTGAGGCAGATCGTCGGAGTTTCCTGAAGCTTGCAGGGCTCGGTGCCGTAGCGGGTACCGCGACGCTCGTGACCGGCGAAGCCGAAGCGGTCGAGGCCGACAAGGCGGCAGGCAGCGGTTATCGCGAGACCGAGCATGTGAAGACCTTCTACGACACGGCCCGGTTCTGACCTCCGAGGCCGCCTGACTGTCTTAAGTCGAAATTCAGTGCCCCGAGCCGTAGGCAAAAAAGGGGCATGCGCAGAATGAACCGTCACGAAACGGACCTGCGCAATCGAGGGAGAAACGTGATGCTGAGGAAGAAGACGAGCGGGACTGCGCGTCGTTCCAGCCTGGCTTCCGCGATCGAGGCGATCGGCGCCAGCGCGATGGATCGCCGTACGTTCCTGCGCAGGTCGGGCCTTGCTGCGGGTGGGCTCGCCGCAGCCGGGGCGCTCGCCGGCGGCATGGTGCGCAAGGCCGAGGCGGCCGGGCCGACCAACGCCAAGGTCGAGATCAAGAAGTCCGTCTGCACCCACTGCTCGGTCGGCTGTACCGTGCTGGCGGAAGTCCAGGACGGCGTGTGGACCGGCCAGGAGCCGGGCTTCGACAGCCCGTTCAATCTCGGCTCGCACTGCGCCAAGGGCGCTTCGGTACGTGAGCACGCCCATGGTGAGCGCCGCCTGAAGTACCCGACCAAGCTGGTCGGCGGAAAGTGGGAGCGCATTTCCTGGGATCAGGCGATCAACGAGATCGGCGACCAGATGCTGAAGATCCGCGACGAGAGCGGTCCGGATAGCGTCTACTGGCTCGGCTCGGCCAAGCACAGCAACGAGCAGGCCTACCTGGTTCGTAAGTTCGCCGCCTTCTGGGGCACGAACAACGTCGACCACCAGGCGCGTATCTGTCACTCCACCACGGTCGCAGGTGTCGCGAACACCTGGGGCTACGGTGCGATGACGAACTCGTACAACGACATCCACAATTCCAAGGCGATCTTCATCATCGGCGGCAATCCCGCCGAGGCGCACCCGGTCTCCCTGCTTCATGTGCTGAAGGCGAAGGAAGAGAACGCGGCGCCGCTGATCGTCTGCGATCCGCGCTTCACCCGCACTGCGGCGCATGCATCGGAATATGTCCGTTTCCGTCCGGGCTCCGACGTCGCACTGGTCTGGGGCATCCTCTGGCACATCTTCGAGAACGGTTGGGAGGACAAGGAGTTCCTGCGCCAGCGCGTCTGGGGGATGGATCAGGTCAAGGCCGAGGTGGCCAAGTGGACGCCGGAAGAGACCGAGCGCGTCACAGGCGTGCCGGGGTCGCAGCTGAAGCGCGTCGCCCGTACCCTGGCGAACAACCGTCCCGGCACCGTAATCTGGTGCATGGGCGGCACCCAGCACACCAACGGCAACAATAACACCCGTGCCTATTGCGCCCTGCAGCTTGCGCTCGGCAACATGGGCAAGGCCGGCGGCGGCACCAACATCTTCCGCGGCCATGACAACGTGCAGGGCGCGACGGACCTGGGCGTGCTTGCCGACACGCTGCCGGGCTATTATGGCCTGGCAGAAGGCTCCTGGCGCCACTGGGCGCGCGTGTGGGGCGTTTCCTACGACAGCCTTGCCGAACGCTTCGCCACGATGAAGGGCGCAGACGGCAAGGACAAGCCGATGATGTTCGAGAACGGCATCACGGTGTCGCGCTGGATCGACGGCGTATTGGAAGACAAGGCGAACCTCCTTCAGCCGGACAACACCCGCGCGATGGTGTTCTGGGGCCACGCTCCGAACTCGCAGACCCGTCTGCCCGACATGAAGCGTGCGATGGAGAAGCTCGATCTCTTGGTCATCATCGATCCGTTCCCGACCATGTCGGCGGTGATGCATGACCGCAAGGACGGCGTCTACCTGCTGCCGGCGACCACTCAGTTCGAGACCTACGGCTCGGTGACGGCATCGAACCGCTCGCTGCAGTGGCGCGAGAAGGTCATTGATCCGCTGTTCGAGTCCAAGACCGACCACACCATCGCGTATCTCTTCGCGAAGAAGTTCGGTTTTGCCGAGGACATGTTCAAGAATATCGAGGTGAACGGCGAGGAGCCGCTCATCGAGGACGTGACCCGCGAGTTCAATCGCGGCATGTGGACCATCGGCTATACCGGCCAGTCGCCGGAGCGGATGAAGCTGCACATGGAGAACCAGCACACGTTCGACCGCACGACCCTGCGCGCCAATGGCGGCCCGGCAGATGGCGACTTCTATGGCTTGCCTTGGCCGTGCTGGGGGACTGCCGAAATGAAGCACCCCGGCTCTGCGGTGCTCTACGACACGTCGCTGCCGGTCGCCGAGGGCGGCATGGGCTTCCGCGCCCGTTTCGGCGTGGAGAAGGACGGCGACAACCTGCTGGCCGAAGGCTCCTGGCCGGTCGGCTCGGAAATCGAGGACGGTTATCCCGAGTTCACGATGGCCATGCTGATCAAGCTGGGCTGGGACAAGGATCTGACGCCGTACGAGCGGCGGATGATCGAGTGGGCGGCCGGCATGATCGATGCCATGCCCTCTGCGGAAGAGGTCGGCGAGACCTCGCAGACCGGCGATATCCCGTCGGACTACAACGACCGGGTCGGCGGCGTGAACTGGAAGACCGACCTGTCCGGCGGCATCCAGCGCGTTGCGATCAAGCATGGCTGCGCGCCCTACGGCAATGCCAAGGCCCGCGTCGTCGTGTGGACGTTCCCGGATCCGGTGCCGCTGCACCGCGAGCCGCTCTACACCAGCCGTCGCGATCTGCTCGACAAGTATGCGACCTATGAGGACAAGACCTTCTGGCGCGTCCCCACCCGCTACAAGTCGATCCAGGAGAACGACTATTCCAAGGACTTCCCGATCATCCTGACTTCGGGCCGTCTGGTGGAATACGAGGGCGGCGGCGACGAGACCCGCTCCAACCCGTGGCTGGCCGAGCTGCAGCAGGACATGTTCATCGAGATCAATCCGCGCGATGCCAACAATCTCGGTATTCGCGACAGGGAAATGGTCTGGGTGCACGGTCCGGAAGGCGGCAAGGTCAAGGTGATGGCCATGGTGACCGAACGCGTCGGCGTGGGCGTTGCCTTCATGCCGTTCCACTTCGGCGGCCATTTCCAGGGCGAGGACCAGAGGCACAAGTATCCGACCGGTTCGGATCCCTATGTGCTCGGCGAGGCGACCAACACGGCCCAGACCTACGGCTATGACAGCGTCACCCAGATGCAAGAAACCAAGGCCACGCTCTGCCGCATCGAGCGCGTGGCGTAAGGGGGAAAAACCATGGCACGGATGAAATTCCTCTGTGACGCCGAACGCTGCATCGAGTGCAATGCCTGCGTCACTGCCTGCAAGAACGAGCACGAGGTGCCGTGGGGCATCAATCGTCGCCGCGTGGTGACCATTCAGGACGGCAAGCCGGGCGAGCGCTCGATTTCCGTCGCCTGCATGCACTGCTCCGACGCGCCCTGCATGGCGGTGTGCCCGGTCGACTGCTTCTATCAGACCGACGAGGGTGTGGTCCTTCACTCCAAGGACCTGTGTATCGGTTGCGGCTATTGCTTCTATGCGTGCCCCTTCGGCGCGCCGCAGTATCCGCAGGCGGGCAACTTCGGTTCGCGCGGCAAGATGGACAAATGCACCTTCTGCGCCGGCGGCCCCGAGGCGGACAACTCCTCGGCAGAATATGCCAAGTACGGCCGCAACCGTCTTGCCGAGGGCAAGCTCCCGCTCTGTGCGGAGATGTGCTCGACCAAGGCTCTGCTGGCTGGCGACGGCGACGTGGTCTCGTCGATCTATCGCGAGCGCGTCGTGGCCCGCGGCTTCGGCTCTGGCGCGTGGGGATGGGGGACCGCCTACGAGCAGAAAGCCGGCAGCTTCTGATCGGTCGCTCCAGCCGTTGAAAATGACAGGGGCGGCCTGCGGCCGCCTCTGTTGCGTCGGCGAGGCATTGCACCGCCGCAATCCGATCGAGGAGAGAGTAACGTGAAATCGGGATCCGCCACCTGGGGCATGTTGATCGTCGCGGGAGCGCTGCTGGCGCTGGTTCCGGGCTGCCGGGACGACGAGCAGAATCGCCCGCTGCATCTGGAGAAGGGCGTCTATCAGGGCGCGGAAGATGCCCCACTGACGGCGGAGGAGCGTCGTGCTCTGCAGGAGCGCGGCAACCGGCAGCGCTTTTAGAAACTCGACAAAAGCCTGAAGATCAAGCCTGTGGACGGAACAGGGGAGGGACTAGGATGAACGACACGGGAACCGCGCGCCCCGCACATATCTCGGATGGCCCTGTCCGGCGGCTTCGCATCGCTCTCTTGGCGGTTTTCGCCGCGCTGTTCCTTGCGATTGCGGTGCAGGATCCGGCTCTTGCGCAGCAACCGGTAGACAACGATCCGGCAGCGGCATCGCCCGTACAGGGACGGGTTCCCGGCAACACGCTGGGAACGGATTCCGATACCGAAATGTGGCGTGCCGTGCGCCAGGGCGTCGCCGGACAGGTTTCCATCCCGGACCAGAACGCTGCGACCCTCGTCCAGTCGGAGGGGGAGCTTTGGCGCTCGATCCGCAATGGCCCGCTTGCGCTCTACGCCAGTTGGGCGATGCTGGCCATGGTGGTGGTGCTGAGCCTGTTCTTCGCGATCCGCGGCCGGATCCGTATTGAGCACGGCCGGTCCGGCCTGACCATCACGCGCTTCGCCGCCTTCGAACGTTTCGGCCACTGGCTGCTCGCCTCGTCATTCATCATCCTGGCGTTGACAGGCCTCAATGTGATGTACGGCCGATACGTTTTGCTGCCGCTGATCGGCCCGGAAGCCTTCGGCGCGCTCACGATCTTCGGCAAGTACCTGCACAATTATCTCGCCTTCGCCTTCATGGCGGGCCTCGTCATCATCTTCGTGATGTGGGTCAGCCACAACCTGCCGCACAAGGCCGATATCAAGTGGGTGCTTCAGGGCGGCGGCATCTTCTCGCGCAAGCTCCACCCGCCGGCGAAGAAGTTCAACGCCGGGCAGAAGGTCATCTTCTGGCTGACGATCCTCGGCGGCCTCTCGATCTCTCTGTCCGGCTGGACGCTGCTCTTCCCGTACACAACGCACTTCTTCTCCGGCACGTTCGAGCTGGTGAACACCGTGTTCGGGACCGCGCTGCCGGTGCCTCTGTCCCCCCTGCAGGAGCAGCAGCTCGCCTCGCTCTGGCACGCGATCATGAGCGTGTTCCTGATCTGCGTGATCATCGCTCACATCTACATCGGCACCATCGGCATGGAAGGTGCGTTCGATGCGATGGGGTCCGGCGAGGTCGATCTCAACTGGGCGAAGGAGCATCACTCGCTCTGGGTCGACGAGGTGATGGCTCGCGAGGCGGAGCACAAGGGAACGACAAAGACTCAGCCCGCAGAATAGGCCGGAGCATGACGTGTCGGCAGTGATCAACGCCTTCGTCGTCATTCTGGGGGTCATGCTGGCCGGCGGCCACGCGGTCGCCGCCGGCGATGAGTCTGCGCAGGTCTGGCCGGAGCGGCTGCACGGTCATGGCGGTCCGGTTCGCTCGGTCGCGCTCGATGCGGACGACAAGCACGGCCTTACGACATCTTTCGACTACTCGGTCATCCTCTGGAGGTTCGAGGCTGGCAAGGGGCAGGTCGTTCATCGCATGATAGGCCATGAGGCTGCGGCAAACGATGCCGCCTTCGCCGGAGCGCAGCGCGCCGTGTCGGTCGGCGATGATGGCGCCGTCATCCTGTGGAACCTGTCCGACGGCGCGGTGCTCGACCGTGTCGATACCGGCGACGACAAGATGCTGGCGGTCTCCGTCAGTGCCGACGGGCAGTTTGCCGTGACGGCCTCCTGGGATCGTACCGCCAGGATCTTCGCGCTGGAGGGCGACAGGCTGTCCGAGCGCGCGGTGCTGGACGGGCATCGCGGCAACGTCAATGCCGTCGCCTTTTCCCGGGACGGCAGCCGCGTGTTCACCGCCTCCTATGATGGTACCATCCGGGTGTTTGAACGCGAAAGTGGAGAGATGCTGCGGGAGGTCCACTCGCACGGCTGGGGCGTCAACGTGATGCGCCTGCTTCCGGGCGAGACACATCTGGCCTTCGGTGCGACGGATGGTGCGGTTGCCGTGATCGACATCGCGCAAGGCGCGGTATTCAAGCAGCTTGCCAGCCACGAACGGCCGGTTCTGTCTCTGGCGCTTTCGCACGACGGGAGCCGGCTTGCCAGCGGCGGCGGCGATGGGCGCATCCGTGTCTACGACACCGGCGAGTGGGAGCTGCTGGAAGAGTTCGAGAACCCCTATGGCCCGGTCTGGGGGCTTGCCCTGTCGTCCGGTGGCGCGATCGCGCTCTATGCCGGACTGGATGATCACGTGAACATCTGGCAGGTGGCGCCGCGCGAGCCGTTCGAGCCGGTGGAAAGCCAGTTTCCGCGCCGGTTCCAGGTCTCGGCGGAGGACGATCTCGGACGCCGGCAGTTCGCGCGCAAGTGTTCCGTCTGCCACACGCTTACACCCGATGGCGGCAATCGCGCCGGCCCGACGCTTTATGGCGTATTCGGACGGCGCGTCGGCACCTTGCCCGGTTATCCCTACTCCGAGGCGCTGAAGCGTCTCGACTTTCTGTGGGACGAGCAGACAATCTCCGATCTCTTCGACCACGGTCCCGACGTGGTGACGCCCGGCTCCAAGATGCCGATCCAACGTCTGCGGAGCGACGAGGAGCGTGATGCCCTGGTGGCCTATCTGAAACGTGCGACCGCGCCCGAAGGGAGCGGGGCGGACAGCCAAGGAGAACAGAAGCAATGAAGGCGTTCCTGAGCGCAATCCTGGCGCTCGCGGTGATCGGGACCGGGGCCTGGGCCTATCTGACCCGCGAGCTCGATTATTCGTCGGCCTCGGTCTATTCGTCCCACAATCCGGGTGCGGTCCGGCTGTCTCCCGATTCCGGCAAGCGACCGGGCGAATGATCCGCCCGGCGGTGGCCGTCCTGGCGTTCCTCGTCGCAGGCGCGCCGACGGTTCTTGCCGAGACTGTTGGCGCCTCTGCGGCTCTGCGATCCGTCGTTGCGTTGTTGCCGGATTGGCCGGCTGACCAGCGGCGGACAGAGGAACCGGAGGGCTCCGCCGTCGTCGTCGGCAAGGATGGTTTGCTGCTGACCGCCGATCATGTGATAGGCGCGGCGAAAAGCGTTCGCATCCGCCTTGGCGACGGCAGCGTCCACGCTGCCGAAATCGTACACCGTGACCCGGAAACCGATCTGGCTGTGTTGAGAGCGGGCATCGAATTGCCGGCCCTTGCGGCGGGCCACGATCCTGAACCTGCCAGCCCCGTCTGTGCGCTCGGCAATGCCTTCGGTCTCGGCATCTCGGTGACCTGCGGCGTGGTCTCGGCGACTGGTCGAGGGGGCATCGGATTCAACGCCGTGGAGGATTTCGTGCAGACCGATGCCGCCGTCAATCCGGGCGCCTCCGGCGGGGCCTTGGTGGACGCGCAAGGGCGTCTTGTCGGCATCCTCTCGGCGATCTACACGAAGTCCGGCGACGGCGATATCGGTGTGAACTTTGCCGTCTCCTGGGCGCTGGCCCGCAGGGTTGTCGAGGCGGTACAGGAGGGGCGCTCGCCGCGACGTGCGCTTGGGGCGAGCCTGCGCCCGACGCCTGCTGGTCCGCTGGCGGCCGGCCTTCAGGTGATTTCGGTTCGCGAAGAGGGCCCTGCCGCGCGAGCGGGCCTGCAGACCGGCGATGTGATCCTTGCAGTCGACGGCTGGCCTCTCGCAAGCGTTGCACTGCTGCGCGGGCGGCTGGAGCGAAGCGACGCGACCGGCATCGTGACCTTGCGCCGAGGTGAATCGATTTCTGAAACGAAGCTCGATCTCTCCGATTGATCAGTCACTTGTGACTGCTTCCGGATTCATGTTCTGAATATTATCCTGCGGCCACCATCCGGTTCGGCTGCTGCATCGAAAGGACAGGTCTCATGAACGACGAAACCTTCAACATGTCCCTCAGGAAGTTCCTCAAGCAGGTCGGTGTGACCTCGCAACAGGCTCTGGAGACTCATGTTCGCACCAACGGACTAACTGACGGCACGCTTGCGGCGAAGGTCGTGTTGACGCTGGAGGGTCAGGAGTTCGAGCATGTGGTCACGGGTAAGATCGACCTGGGTTGAGCCATCCTCGGATACTCCCCGGCGTTGCCGGATTCAACTCTTGAAGGAACACAGTCATCTTGCCGGAAAATAACGTCGACCAGCTCCCGGAGCCGGTTTTCCCGCCCTTGCTGAAGGGGCACAGGCTGGATGGTGGCGATCATCCCTTCGAGGCAGCGGTGGCGGGCGCGGAAGCAGGCCACTATTCGGCTGGAGATTTGCTGTGGTCGTCCGATCCTGCGCATGTCCGCATCGCGCTTGTACTGGAGCCTGACGTGGAGCCGGCGCGCGGCGTCGAAATGTTGTTCCTCGCCATGGTCGCCACGACCGATGCCATCGGCGCGCTGATCCCGCCGGAAATCGCCCTGACCTACGAATGGCCGGCCGTCCTGCGCGCAAACGGCGCAAGGGTCGGGCGTGCCCGCTTCCGTCAGGCTACGGATATCGGCGAGGACGGCGCACCGCTCTGGCTGGTGGTCGGCATCGAGGTGCGCCTTGCTCCCGTCGGAGGACCGATGGAACCGGGCGAGATGCCGCATCTCACCAGCCTTGCCGACGAGGGCGCGGCGGAGCTGGAGCATAGGCTTGCTATCGAATCCCTGTCGCGACACCTGCTCACCTGGATCCATTCCTGGGACGTCGACGGCTTCGCGCCGGTTCTGGACAACTGGCTGTTCCGCGCCGATGGCTATAGGGAAGAGATCGTGGTACCCGGGCCGCAGGGCGAACAGCGTGGATTGTTTCTGGGGCTCGACGAGACCGGCGGCCTTTTGCTGAAGCCGGCCGACGGGGCCTCTGCGGTCGTGCTTCCGCTCGGCGAGCACCTGGTGCATCTCGACCGGCGCGACAGCCAGGATGCCATGTTGGCGCTGCACAACAGGGGAAATGACCAATGACGCGGCTGCTCAAGGCAATCCGGCTCGATGTATCGGACACGAAGGTGTTTCCGCTCGCGGCGGAAGCGGGAGACTGGGTCATCCCCGGCACGTTCGCCTTTCGCGCCTATGCCGACGAGGGCCTGACCGGCAAGCTGCGCCAGGCGTTCGTCTCCGGCTTTCTGTCGCTGGAGAACTTCGGCTGGACGACACTTGCGACCCCGGCCGAAATCTCCGACGAGGAACGGGAGAGGCTGCTGGAAAGGCTCTGCAAGCACTTCGTCGAGGAGCATGGCGCCCCCTCCATGGAGGCGGCGCGCCCCGTTGCCGAGGCGGAACTCAGTGACACGGCGGAGATTGCAGCGGAGCTCGACCTCAACGCACTGCTGGCGATCAGTCGGGAGATCGACGAGGACGACGGGACGATCCGCGAGAGCTTCCACCTGGTAACGCCTCCGGGCGATGCGCCCCATGCCCGCATCTGGGACGTGACCGAGGACGACTGATGCCGCAATTCTGGAAATCGTCAGGGGCGCACCTGTTGAGCCGCGATGCGAACGGCTATCTCGAGGTGACGCCGGACTTCCTTCGGGCTTATTTCACCAGGCCGGAGATCCATCCCGTCGAAGAATCCTGCGAGGCCGAGCATCGCCTGTTCGAGACGCTGATGACCGATCCCTTTGCCGCGGTCGGCGAAAGCGATCTTCTGGCCATCGCCGACCCGGATGCGGCCGACAACTACCGTGTCGTCCTGCGCTTCCGGGACCATCTGGTCGCCCATGGCAGCCTGGAGGGAGGCTATGCGGCCCTTTTCAAGGGCACTGGCATCGACATTCCGCCGATGTTCATCGATCAACTCGTGCACCTGATCACCCACAATGTCCTGCGCAAGGTGGCCGACCCGTTGCGCGTGCGCGCCGGCGAACTCCTGTTCCGGGAGCAGGTCGTGACCACCGCGGAAGGACAGCTGATGCTGGCCGATGCCGAGATGGTCGAGACCTATTCGCGCACCGGTGGCCTCGGCGGCCTCGGTGCGCTGCTGGCGGAAGCCGGCACGCCCATGCCGTCGGTCTCGCTGGACGTGCTCACCGAGGAGAATGCCTCGATCTATTGGGACCGGTCGGACCGCTTCGACACGGCCATCGATTTTCGCTTTACCGAGCCGGCGCTGGATGCCTTCGCCCGTGTTCTGGAAAGCTGGATAGGCCATTTCCATGGGGTGTCTGTGCGCATCCAGCCGCAGCAGTCGATCCGCGACGAGCGCTGGTCCTGGCATGTCGGGCTGGATGCGGAGTCAACGCGCATCCTCAATGCCCTCTACGAGGGGCAGCAGGTTGGGGAGGCGGATCTGGGGCGCATCGTCGCCCTGTTCCGCATGGATTTCGACAATCGGGGCGATGCCATCGAGAGCATGCGCGGGAAGCCGGTCTGGATGGGGCTGGCGATGGGCGCCGACAATATCGTGCGCATGAAACCCCAGAACCTGTTGACAAACCTGCCCGTTCGGCCTCGAAACTGAACGTCCCGCCCGCGGCCCCTGTCCGCAAGCAATCGGACATTGCCATGTTCACCTCCGAAAACGGCCGCGCCATCCTGTTCATGATGCTGGCCATGGCCGGTTTCATCGTGAACGACAGCTTCGTGAAGCTGGTCTCCGAGCGCCTGCCGCTCGGCGAGATCATGTTCGTGCGTGGCATTATGGCGCTGGTGCTGGTGTTGGGGCTCGCCGTGATCAACGGCGAGGTGAGGCGGTTTCACCTGCTGGCGAGCCGGCTGGTCGGACAGCGCGTCTTTGCCGAGGTGACTGCAACGGTGCTGTACCTGACGGCGCTCTTCAACATGGAGATCGCCAACGCCACGGCGATCCTCCAGGCGTTGCCGCTGCTGGTGACAGCAGGTGCGGCAACGTTCCTGGGCGCGCCGGTCGGCTGGCGGCGCTGGACGGCCATCGCGGTCGGCTTCAGCGGCGTCCTGCTGATTGTGCGTCCGGGTATGGAGGGGTTTAACGCATGGGCGCTGATGGCTCTCGCCGGAGTGCTCTTCATGGCCCTGCGCGACCTCACGACCAGCGTGCTGCCGAAGAACGTCCCGACGCTCGGCGTCACCTTCGCCACGCTTGTCGGCGTTACCTTGACCGGTCTGGCGCTTTCGGTCGGTGAGACCTGGACGGTGCCGTCGCTTCTGGACCTGACATTCCTTGCCGCGGCCGCCTGTTTCATCCTGATCGGGTTTGTCTGCATCATCAACGCGATGCGCATCGGCGACATCTCGCTGGTCGCCCCGTTCCGCTATTCGATCATCGTCTGGGCGATCATCATCGGCTATTTCGTGTGGGGTGACGTCCCCGACCTGCCGACACTCGCCGGAATCGCCATCGTCGTTGCCACGGGGCTCTACAGCCTGATGCGTGAGCGCAAAAAACTGGACGAGGCCGGACCTGCCGCTACGGCCGACTTGCCTCGATGATTGGCGGCGCTCGCCAAGCCTTGCCAACGTGCCGTCGCGCGCCATAAAGCAGATCGTATGACAAATTCCCTCCCTTCGGCAGGGCCGGAGCGGCGCCCCACAATCGCGCTCCTTGTTGCCGTCTCCGCCGTCAATCCTCTGGCTCTCAATATCTACCTGCCGTCGATGCCGACGCTGGTGGATATCTTCGACACGACCGCCGGTATGGTGCAGCTGACGCTGTCGCTCTATCTGGCGGCCGTGGCGATCGCACAAATCGGCATTGGCCCGCTCTCGGACCGGCACGGACGGCGCCCGGTGCTGATGTGGGGCCTCGGCATCTTCATCATCGGCAGCGTCGTTTGCGTACTGGCCGACACCATCGAAACGATGCTGATCGGCCGCGTGCTGCAGGCGGCCGGTGGTTGCGCGGGCATCGTGTTGGGGCGCGCCATCGTGCGCGACCTGTTCGACCGCAGCCAGGCGGCGAGCATGATCGGCTACGTCACGATGGGCCTGGCGGTTGCCCCGATGATCGGGCCGGCCATCGGGGGTGCGCTGGACGAGAATTTCGGCTGGGGCACCAGTTCGTACCTGATGGTCGTTCTCGGGATCATCGTCTTCATCTGGGCCTGGTTCGAGCTGCACGAGACCAACCACAATCGCGCCGCCGCCGGAGGCGGACTGCTGGGACTGGTGCGCAGCTACGGTGTGCTTGCCCGTTCGCCGCTATTTGTCAGTTATGCGCTGACCTCGGCCTTCACGTCGGCCGTGTTCTTTTCCTTCCTCGGCGGAGCGCCCTTCATCGCGGCGAAGCTCATGAACATGACGCCCTCCACCTACGGGCTCTATTTCATGATGGTTGCAGCGGGCTATATCGTCGGCAACTGGACGTCCGGACGCTTTTCCGCGCGGATCGGCATCGGCCGGATGATCAACGGCGGCAACATCATCCTCAGCCTCGCGGTGATCGCCATTGCCGTCGCCTTCGGGATGGGGCACGTGCACCCGCTATCGCTGTTCGGTCCGATGTTCGTCGTCGGTGTCGGAAACGGCATGTCGCTGCCCAACGCCATCGCCGGCGCCGTCAGCGTCCGGCTGGATCTTGCCGGCGCCGCTTCGGGCTTCACGGGCAGCATGCAGATCGGCGCCGGTGCGATCACCTCGGCATTGGTTGGCTGGCTGCTGACGGGAGTTCTTTGGCCGGGCACCATCTGGCCGCTGGTTCTCGTCATGGCCGTCAGCTGCTGCGTGGCCGTCGCATCCGGTGTTGCGGCAAGGTTGCTGGAAGCGGTGGAATAGGCAAGACGCGCGGCAGGCGGTATCGTCTATGCCTGTTAGCCGCTTGTCGGCGCCGCGCATTGCACCAGTTTCCGGCAGTCCGTGAAGCCGAAAGCCACACGAGGTCCTGCAATGTCGAGAAGGTCCGAGCCGTCGCGCCGTTTGCTGATTCAGTCCGCGCTCGCCGCGGGCGCCTTGCCGCTTCTGCCTTGTGCCTCCCTGGCGAGCACATCCGGCCCGACCACTTTGGTGGCAAGGCCCGGCACGGCGTCGCTTTGGGAAGAGGGCGGTCCACTCGCGGACATCTGGGGCTATGACGGTGGCGTGCCCGGGCCGGTTCTGCGGATGCGGCAGGGAGAAACCCTGCGCGTGAACTTTCGCAATGAGCTCGACCAGCCCTCGACCATCCATTGGCACGGCATTCGGATCGACAATGCCTATGATGGCGTTGCCGGCCTGACGCAGCAACCGGTCGAGCCCGGCGAGACGTTCGAATATCTCATCAAGGCACCGGACGCAGGCACGTTCTGGTATCACCCGCACAATCGCAGTTGGGAGCAAATGGCCCGCGGCCTCTATGGCGTTCTGATCGTGGAGGAGCAGGACCCCGTTGCCGTCGACCGCGATCTCGTCATGGCTTTCGACGACTGGCGGCTCGACGAGGCGCGGCAGATCGACCTGGCGAGCCTGGGCATGCTGCACGACTGGGCCCATGCCGGCCGTCTCGGCAATGTGCTCACCGTCAACGGACAGCCCTATCTGAAGCAGGCGGTCCGCCCCGGCGAGCGATTGCGCCTGCGCATCCTCAATACGGCCAATGCGCGCGTGCTCCAGCTTCGGTTTGCCGGCCTTTCACCGGTCGTCCTGGCGCTGGATGGCCAGCCGGTGGAGCCCCATTCCCTGGCCGGCGAAACGCTTGAGATCGCCCCGGGGCAGCGCTGCGATCTCATGGTCGATGTGCCGGATGAGACGGCTGTGTTCAAAGTCGAGGAAGTTTCCCGCGAGCCCTTTGCGGCTTGCGAGCTGCGCGCCGAAGGAGATCCGGTCGCCCGAGCAGATCCCTCGCCCGAGACCTTGCGGCTGCCGGCGAACCCGCTGGCGACCGCGCTCGATCTCGATGGCGCCCTGTCGGTCGATCTGCTGATGGAGGGCGGGGCGATGGGGCGCATGAGCGGGGCGATGCTGCACGGTGAGAAGAAGGGCATGCGCGATCTCGTGGAAGCGGGCAAGGTCTGGAGCTTCAACGGCATCGCCGGCAGCCATCACGACCCCGCGCTGTTTTCGGCCGCGCTTGGCCGCACGGTGCGCATGCCCATCGTCAACGACACACGCTGGCCGCATGCGATCCACCTGCATGGCCACCACTTCCGGGTTCTCAGCCGGAACGGTGCGCCGGTTGCGCGGGAGGAGTGGCGCGACACGGTGCTGACCGCGGCAGGCGAGCGTGTCGAAATTGCCTTCGTCGCGGACAATCCCGGCAAGTGGATGCTTCACTGCCACATGCTCGAACACCAGGAAGCCGGCATGATGAGCTGGTTCGAAATAAGCTGATCGCTGCCGTAAGGCGAACAGGTCACGACCACATCAACAGGAGAGGAACGTTTCCCGCATGGCCAACAGACAGGAACGGCGCGCAGGGCGCGCGTCAGGGATGCTCGACACGACCGGATTCCTGCAGGTCGCGGGCAAGTTCATCGATGTGGCGAACCGCGAGAACCGCAAGATCCCGGCAACCGACCTGCAGATGGCGTTCCTCTGGGCGGCGGCCCGCTACAACGCGCATGTGGCGAAGACCGTAGTCGGGGTCGAAGATCACGAGGAGTTCGTGACCCGGATGGTCGAGAGCTATCGCGAAATGCTGCGCCAGAACCTCGCCGATCCGGAGCTGGATCCGCCGGCAGGAAGCGCTTGAGCTAGATCGGATGAAATCCGCTCGCCGCCGGGCGGCGACCGGTCCCTGTCAATTGTCCTTGAGGAAGTCGTCCGCGGTCAGCGGTCCCTTTTCCATCGACAGGTAATCGTCCGTGGTGACGATCCGCGGCCGCGCACCGCCGCGCAGCGGCGTGTCCTCCATCTCCCACTGCGCCGAAATCCGGCAGTCGTCGCACATCTCGATCAGGGCGATCTGGTCGGCACGCTGGAACATCCAGTGCTTGCCGGACAGTTTTTCGCGGATGCGGGCGATGGACGAGCGGGTGCCGAAGGCCTTGCCGCAGGACACGCAGGTGGCCGGCTCTTCCTCATGCAGCACCTCCGGCCGCATGGCGCTTGGCGCGGCGTTGTAACGCGCGTCGAGCGTGATGACCTGCTCCGGACAGGTATTGGCGCAAAGGCCGCATTGCACGCAGGCCGCTTCCGTCAGGCTGACCTGGGGCTTGTCCGGGTTGTCGGAGAGCGCTGCTGTCGGACAGGCGGAAACGCAGGCGAGGCAGAGCGTGCAGCCGTCCGAGGCGAGCTGGATGCGGCCATAGGGCGCGTGCGCGGGCAGGGCGATCATTTCCTGCGGCATCGGTGCGCCCTCCAGCAGCCGGGCGATCGCGCTGCGGGCGACGTCGCGCTTGGTGCCGACCGGATCGAAGCTTGCAGAGCGGACGGAGAGCGGGGTTGCCTCCAGCATAAAATAGCCGGAGACGGCGTCCGGGTCGTCTTCGACGGCGATGGCGAAGGCGCCGTGAGGCTTGTGCCCCATGCCGGTGAGCAGGCTCTCGCAGAGCTCGATCTCCATGCGCAGGGCGTCCAGCTCATGCGCCTTGGAGGGCGGGCAGAGGAATACGATGCGCTTGGCGCCGGCGAGGACGGCGGCGAGCATGGAGTCATGGCCGAAGCTCGTGACGGCATGGGTGCCATGCGGCAGCACGTTGCCCGGCAGGCCTTCGCCGAGGCGGGCGAGCGCATTGATGATGTCGCCGCCATGCCGGCTTTCGTGGACGAGGAGAACGGCATCCCTGCCGCCGGCCTCGCGATACGTGCCGAGCAGTGCCTGGAGCCGGCGGATCTGGCTGCCGCGCTCCGGGTAGCGGTAGCTGACAGCGCCTGTGGGGCAGTGGGCTGCGCAGGAGCCGCAGCCGCCGCAAATGCCCGGGTCGATGGCGATCTCGCGCCCCGTGCTCGAAATCGCCCCCGCCGGACAGGCGTCCAGGCAGTTGGTGCAGCCGGTCTTACCCGAGCGGCCATGGGCGCAGATCGAGGCATCGTAGGTGACGTAGAGCGGCTTTTCGAACGTGCCGACCATGTCCGAGATGTCGAACATAGCCCGTGCCACGACGGCCGGATTTCCGGGGTCGACGCGGATGTAGCCGTCGCGCTTGGAGGGTGCACTGACCAGCGGCGTCTCGCCGGACAAGTCGAGGATCAGGCTGCAATTGGCGCGTGCGCCGTCGCGGGCCAGGGCAAAGGAAGGCGCGCCACGAGACGACGGCAGCATCTGGGCGTAGCCGTCGACCGTGACCTCGAAATCGCCGAGCGATCCCTTGAGCATGCGAATGCGCCCCATGTGTACCGGGATTTCCAGCGTGCCGGGCAGAATGAGATCGGAGGCATCGCTGAGCAGCAGCGACACCGACAGCCGACCCTCCAGGGCCTGTGCCGCGTCGAGCGCCTGCTGGCCGGCACCGTAGACGAGGCAGACCCCATCCGATTCGATCGAGTGCAGGGCCGCGGGAACGGAGGGTGTCAGCGCTTCGGCGAGCAGGGCCGAGATTTTCGGATGCGGGTCGGTCGACGTGCCGCACCAGCCGGCGCGTTCGCGGATGTTGACGAAGGAGAGCTCCTGTTCGGCGCCTCGCTCCTCGGCGATCTCCTGGAACAGCGGGGCTTCCTGCGTGCAGGCGACGAGGAGCGGCTCGCCGGTCGCCAACGCCTTTTCGAACGAGGCGATCTGCGCGCGGCAGAGCTGGGTATGAACGGTGTGGTCCTTGTCCAGCCCTGCGATGCGGCCTGCGTCGAGACGCATGGTCTTCTCGCAATTGCACAGCATGACCCGGGGTTTGCTCGACGCCATGTCGTTCCTCCGTGGCGCGCGCCTGTCCTGCCCAGAGGCACCGGCGAGCCGCTTTTGTTCGATTTGCCTGACACTAGCGCAATTCGTGCGGATTTTCCTTACCTGCCTGAACTTGTGCGCATCCTTGTCGGTCGTCGGAGTAAGGTGGGAGAGTACGCCAACATGGTCTCATTGCCTTTCTCCTCCGCGTACTCCAGAATTACGTAGATACGGCAATATAGGACCGCATCTTGCGGGGAGGTTTTTACGTGCAAAGGGAAGTGCTTGCGCCGTTCGGCATCGTGCTGGAGCGTCGCCCGTCCTCCTCGAAATGGGCGGACTGGTCGTGGAAAGTCACGGAAGTGATCCCTGACGCACCGGCCACCGAGGGATGGACGGTCATCCATGACGGCGATGGCATCACCCGCTATCTGTCCGCGCCGCACATGCTCGTCCTGCATCACAAGATGGTGGAGGCCTACGACGCCAATATCGAGACCGGCACGCCGTCGATCTGGGCGATGCTGGACGACGAAATCATGCCGAAGACACCGCCCTACAGGGTGCGCGGCGTCACGGCCGACCCTTACGAGGCGCAGGGCGTGCTCGACAGCGCCGCCGGACTGGTGGAGCGGGTCGCCATGCCGCGCGAGACCGTGGCCTGGATGGCGCAATACCTCTCCTCGCTGCCGGAGGCGCCGGCGTTCCGCAAGCGCCGCCGCGATCGCATCGAGACCGAGAAGCAGATCTTCGGAAAGGAGCCGATCTTCTCGCCGCTCGGCCGCAGAGAGGAGCGGGAGCCGTGAGCACCGAGACCGACCGCGGCTTCCTCTCGCGCTGGTCGCAGCGCAAGCAGGCAGCGCGTCAGCAGGTCGCCGAGAGCACCGAAGTTGAGCAGACGGGGCTCGACGAGGCGAGTTCCGAACTCTCCCACAGCGAGCCGGAGGGCGAAGCACAGCATCCTGGCGCGACGCGCGAAGAGATTGCCGAGGCCAACCGGGCGGCAGCCGAGGCTGTCGATCTCGAGACGCTCGCCTTCGACTCTGACTTCTCGCTCTTCCTGAAGGAGGGCGTCTCCACCCAGCTCAAGAACGCGGCGCTGCGCAAGCTCTGGCGGTCCAATCCGGTGCTGGCCTGTGTCGACGGCCTCAACGACTACGACGAGGACTACCGTACAGTGGAGACCTTCGCTGACGGGATCCGCTCCTCCTGGCAAGTCGGCAAGGGCTACAGCTGGATGTCGGAGGTGGAGGAAAAGCTGGAGGCGGTGGCCGACGCAGTCGATATGCAGCCCGCTTCGGACGAGATTCTTGAACGCACTTCGGGCGAGGCGATCCCGGACAATCCGCAAGGCATAGAGGTTGAAGTCTCCGACCTCTCCGATAAGCAAAGCGATGACCAGCAAGCCTTGGCGGAGGCGCCCGAAGGAGAGAACGGGCCGGTGCAAGATGGGCTCTCGCTTATGGCACCCATGACCCGCGATGACGGGAAGGTGGCTCGTCCGCGCACGCCTGCTGCCCAGGAGCCTGCTCGTCCTGCACGTCGGCGTGTGCGCTTCATCTGAACGAGGCGAAGTGCCGGTGCTCCTACTGGGGCGGAAACTGGCTCTCGCAATAGCTGACCGCGCGCGAGCGGAACGTATCGTAGCGCGCCGCGTCGACAAGTCCTTCCTTGCGCATCTGGTCTACCGCGCCGACGCGTTCGGCGAGGCACGTGTCGAGCTGTGGGTTGCCCGACGACGTCCTGCCGGCGCTGACGGTGCTCGAACTTTCGAACGGCGTCATGGGAACGCCGGCGAAACCGACCTTTCCGATCCACACCATGGCAGCCGCGAGCCCCGCTGCGACGGCGAGCGCGGCAAGGCGCGCAGCAAGGCCGTCGATGGCTCGCGGGCGAGAGACGGGCGCTTCCGCCATCTCAGCCGCCCGTCACGCTCATGTGGCGAGAAACCGCGGGCTGGCGCGTACGCCGGTCGATGATGAAGTCGTGCCCCTTCGGCTTGCGCCCGATCGCCTCGTCGATGGCAGAGTACAGCAGATCGTCGCTCTCCGAGGCCCGCAGCGCTGCGCGAAGGTCGGCGCTGTCGTCCTGCCCAAGGCACATGTAGAGCATGCCGGTGCAGGTCACGCGAACCCGGTTGCAGCTTTCACAGAAATTGTGAGTCATCGGCGTGATGAAGCCAAGTCGCCCGCCGGTCTCCGCGATGCGCACGTAGCGGGCGGGTCCGCCGGTCTTGTACGGGATGTCCTCGAGCGTCAGGTGTGCGGCAAGGTTGGCGCGTACGAGCGAAAGCGGCAGGTACTGGTCCGTCCGGTCCTCGTCGATCTCACCGAGCGGCATGGTCTCGATCAGCGTCAGGTCGTAGCCGTTGCCGTGGCACCATTCGATCATCGGCACGATTTCGTGCTCATTGACGCCCTTCAGGGCGACCATGTTGATCTTGATCGACAAGCCTGCTGCCGTGGCCGCACGGATCCCGTCCATCACCTTCGCAAGATCGCCCCAGCGGGTGATCGCGCGGAACCGCGCCGGATCCAACGTGTCGATGGACACGTTGATACGGCGCACGCCGCAGTCGTAAAGTTCCGATGCGTAGCGGGCGAGCTGCGATCCGTTGGTCGTGATCGTCAGCTCCTCGAGATCACCGCTGTCGATATGGCGTGAGAGCGAGCGGATCAGGCTCATGATGTTCTTGCGCACCAGCGGTTCGCCACCGGTCAGGCGCAGCTTACGCACGCCCTTGACGATGAAGGCGGAGCACAGCCGGTCGAGTTCCTCAAGGCTCAGAACCTCCCGCTTGGGCAGGAAGGTCATGTCTTCGGCCATGCAATAGACGCAACGGAAATCGCAGCGGTCGGTAACGGAAACGCGCAGATAGCTGACGGTTCGCCCGAACGGGTCGATCATCTGCTGGGACATCGTGTGTTCCTTGCCCGGCCGCCGGTGCGGCCTCTTGATATCTGGACGCCGGATGCGCGGTGCCTCCGGTCTCCTCCCCATTTGGGTATGAAGGTAGCGGAAAGAAGACTTGCGTCAATTGTGCGCAGGAAGGAGATGCAGCCGGCTGCCGTGGCGCTTGCAGTTTGCCGCAGCCCCACTATCGTCGCGGCCAACCGAAGCAATGCAACCGGGAAGGATTTGCAACGTGACCGACAGCAAGCCCTGGCCGACGGAACTCCGTCTGAGTAAGGACCGCAAGCGGCTCACCGTCACCTTCGACACTGGCGAGACGCACGAGTACTCCGCCGAGTATCTGCGCGTCTGTTCTCCCTCTGCGGAGGTGCAGGGGCACTCGCCGGCACAGCGCAAGACGGTGCCCGGGAAGATGAATGTAGGGATCATGCAGATCGATCCCGTCGGCAACTATGCCGTCCGCATCCATTTCGACGACCTTCACAACACCGGGATCTTCTCCTGGGACTATTTCCTCACGCTGGCGAACGAGCGGGAGGAACTGTGGGGCGGCTATCTGCGCGAGCTGGAGGAAAAGGGCCTTTCGCGCGAGCCGCGGCACTGAAACCGCCGTCGACAGCCGCTTGGAATCGTCTGCATAGTTGCTGCAGATGGAATCACGTCGGAGAGTGCGAATCGTGAGCGGTGATGAAGCGACAATCCGGGCTGCCGGACAGCAGGGCGCGGGCAATTCAAGCGGTATGAGCCGCCGGGCGCTTCTGGCCGGCCTGCCCTTGTTGCTGGCGGCATGCCAGACCAAGAGCGGCGCGATCCGCAATGCCGGCCTCGAAGTGACGGCGGAAGGCGCGCCGGATTATGCGCTGGCTTATGCGGCGCGGCGCGACGGTGGGTTCTATCTTCCGGCCATCCCGTGGAAGGAGTTCGACCCGCGCTATCTGCGCCAGTCGGTGCGCTACATGAGCCGCCACGAACCGGGAACCGTGGTCGTCGATCCGCACGCCAAGTTTCTCTATCTCATCCAACCGGGCGGCAAGGCGATCCGCTATGGCATCGGCGTCGGCCGCGCAGGCTTTGCCTGGTCGGGCGATGCCACGATCCGTTTCAAGCGGGAATGGCCGAAGTGGTTCCCGCCGGCAGAGATGATCGACCGCGATCCCTCCCTAGAGAAGTATCGCGACGGCCAGGAAGGCGGCCCGAGCAATCCCATTGGTGCGCGCGGTCTCTACCTTTGGCAGGGCAACGTCGACACCCTGTACCGGATCCACGGTACCAACCAACCGCGCTCCATCGGCACCAACGCCTCGTCGGGCTGCATCCGCATGTGGCACCAGGACATCATCGACCTCTACAACCGGGTGGAAGTCGGCGCGAAGGTGGTCGTCCTCGGCTGAGATCAGCGCGCCGCGGCCGCCAGGCTTTCGGCATAGGCGAGGATGGCTTCGATGTCGTCCTGCGTCAGGAT
The DNA here is from genome assembly GCF_023507705.1 of Stappia sp. WLB 29. Classification (GTDB taxonomy): domain Bacteria; phylum Pseudomonadota; class Alphaproteobacteria; order Rhizobiales; family Stappiaceae; genus Stappia. The sequence goes on from NZ_JALBGD010000001.1 coordinate 111,677, forward strand.
GACCTCGGCCAGCGTAGCGGGGCTATCCTGCGGGCGAGGGGGCTCGTTCTCGAAGCGCAGGTGCGCCGGGTGCGGCCGGCGTGCAAGGAAGGTTGCGAACCGGTCGTGCCAGTCTTCCAGCGCACTGACCATGATCATGAAGGACGGGGTGGAGGAGATGCCGGTCATCCGGTTCTCCGGGGTCACCACATGGCACCGGGCGCAATGCAGTTGCGACAAGGCCTTGCCGCGCTGCGCCAGTGTCTCGTCCGGCGATTGCGCAGCAGCCGGAACTGGCGCCAGAAGCACCGAATGGAGACAGGCGACGATCAGTGTCCGCATGGCGGCTGCCCGCAAATCCGACAACCGGAAAGACGCTCTGCTTTGCCGCCGTTGTGTCCTGTACGATGTCATCGCTGGTCGCCCCGCTTTCTCCCCGAGCACACGCTAGCACTGGCAAGATCGTACTGGCGCGACGGCAGATCAATGCAAAAGGGCCGGCAAAACGCCGGCCCTTGGCATCTGGATGAAGCTGTCGAATGCTCAGCGCTTGACCACAACCCGCGCGCCGACATCGACGCGGTCGTAGAGATGCACGACGTCGTCGTTGGCCATGCGGATGCAGCCCGACGAGACGGCCGTGCCGATGGTCCAGGGCTCGTTGGAGCCATGGATCCGGTACAGGGTGTTGCCGAGATACATGGCACGCGCGCCCAGCGGGTTGTTCGGTCCGCCCGGCATGTGCGCCGGCAGCACACGCCCCTTGGCGCGCTCGCGGGCACGCATCTGCGGCGGCGGGGTCCAGCCCGGCCACTCGGCCTTGCGGCTGATCCGCTGGGTACCGGCCCACTGGAAGCCCTCGCGGCCGACGCCGATGCCGTACTTCATCGCACGGCCATTCTTCTGGACGTGATAGAGGCGGCGCTCGCCGGTATCGATGATGATCGTGCCCGGCGCATAAGGGCCATCATAGCGCACGGTCTCGCGACGGATCGGCGACTTGCCGCTCGGCGCGCCGTGAGCACTGAAGTCCACCCACTTGCGGGTGGCAGGATCAAAGAAGCTGTTTGCGGCCGCAGGCGTCGCGATGGTCGCGGCGACGAGCGTTGCGGCAAGCAGGTTGAAAAGGCGCATATCCAGTTTCCCCATCCGGTGGTCGTCCGAACCAGCCCCTGAACCTTTGCGACGACGCGATGAAACTCGGATGACAACACGTCTCGGCGGAGATGGTGCTGCGGAGGAGACTCCGGTGCATGGTTCGCGTGGCGCTGTCTGACGATCTGGCTCCGAAACGATACTTCCTACTGTCCCTTGCAATGCGGTTAATGCAAAGGTCTCGACAGACAGGAAACTGCCATATTCGGAAAATGGTTGGCGTGACGTCGGTCACATGATCGTGAGTTCGCTACCCGAAGGTGGCGGCAGTGCCGCCGTCACGCCCACAGGTGGGCCTCGGCCGTCAGCCGAGGTTCAGCTCCTTGAAGAAGTCGTTGCCCTTGTCGTCGATGACGATGAACGCGGGGAAGTCCTCGACCTCGATACGCCAGATCGCTTCCATGCCGAGTTCCTCGAACTCGACGACCTCGACCTTCTTGATGCAATCCTGGGCAAGGCGGGCGGCCGGGCCGCCGATGGAGCCGAGATAGAAGCCGCCATGAGCCTGGCAGGCGCGGCGCACCTGCGCGGAGCGATTGCCCTTGGCGAGCATCACCATCGATCCGCCGGCCGCCTGGAACTGGTCGACATAGGCATCCATGCGACCGGCCGTGGTCGGGCCGAAGGAACCGGAGGCATAGCCTTCCGGCGTCTTGGCCGGGCCGGCATAATAGATCGGGTGGTTCTTAAAGTAGTCGGGCAGCGGTTCGCCCTTTTCCAGCCGCTCCCGCAGCTTGGCATGGGCGAGATCGCGCGCAACGATCAAGGGACCGCTCAGCGACAGCCGCGTCTTGATCGGGTGCCGGGTCAGCTCGGCGAGGATCTCCGGCATGGGCCGGGTCAGGTCGATCTTGACGACGTGATCTGAGAGGGTGTCGTCTGTGACCTCCGGCATGTACTTGTGCGGCTCGCGCTCGAGCTGCTCCAGATAGATGCCGTCGCGGGTGATCTTGCCGAGGGCCTGGCGGTCGGCCGAGCACGACACGCCGATGCCGATGGGCAGCGAAGCCCCGTGGCGCGGCAGACGGATGACGCGCACGTCGTGACAGAAGTACTTGCCGCCGAACTGCGCGCCGACGCCGGTCGCCTGGGTCAGCTTGTGGATCTGTTCTTCCATCTCCAGGTCGCGGAAGGCGTGCCCCAGTTCGGAGCCGGTCGTCGGCAACTGGTCGAGGTAGCGGGCGGAGGCGAGCTTGACCGTCTTGAGAGTGGTCTCGGCCGAGGTGCCGCCGATGACGATAGCCAGGTGATAGGGCGGGCAGGCGGCCGTGCCGAGGGTCAGGATCTTCTCCTTGATGAACTCGACGAGCCGGTCCGGCGTCAGCAGCGACGGGGTGCCCTGGTAGAGGAAGGTCTTGTTGGCCGAACCGCCGCCCTTGGCCATGAACAGGAACTTGTAGGCGTCGTCGCCCTCGCTGTAGAGCTCGACCTGCGCCGGCATGTTGTTGGAGGTGTTCTTCTCCTCGAACATCGACAGCGGTGTCAGCTGCGAGTAGCGCAGGTTCTTCTTGAAATACGCATCGCGCGCGCCCTCAGCCAGCTTCGCCTCGTCGCTGCCGTCGGTCCACACGCGGCGGCCCTTCTTGCCCATGATGATGGCGGTGCCGGTGTCCTGGCACATTGGCAGCACGCCGTGAGCGGAGATGTTGGCGTTCTTCAGAAGGTCGAAGGCCACGAACTTGTCGTTCTCGGTCGCCTCCGGATCGTCGAGGATCTTGCGCAGCTGCTCCAGGTGACCAGGCCGCAGGTAGTGGTTGATGTCTGCGAAGGCTTCCTCTGCGAGGATGCGCAGCCCTTCCGGCTCCACCACCAGCACTTCCTCGCCCTGGAACGTCACCGTTGAGACGTAGTCGGACGTGAGCTTGCGATAAGGCGTGGGGTCCGCGCCCAGGGGGAACAGCGTGGAGTGGCGATAGTCGGGAGGAGTGGACTCGGACATCGGTCTGCCTTGGCTGGAAGCTGAGGTGGATAGATTTGGATGCCTTTTACGCCATCACCTTGCCGCCCGCCAAGTCGACTTGAGCCCGAGACTGCGCGGAAGGGGAGCGCGGGCGACCACGTTCCCCTTCTGGCGCCATTTGGCGTTACCGCTTGGCGGTGATGTCGACCCTGACGGAAACCTCGTCGCCGACGGTCGAGGCCGGGATGTCCGAGCCGATGCCGAAGGCCAGCCGCATTAGCGGTACTTCGGCCTGGGCACGGGCGGTGTCGCCGTCGATCTCCAGCGTGAAGGGCAGGGTAAGCGGGACTGCTTTGCCCTTGATCGACAATTCGCCGGCAGCCTCGTAGCGCCCGTCGCCGAGCGCCGTGATCTTCGACGATTCGAAGACCGCCTGCGGATGGCTGGAGGGATCGAACCACGAGGCGCTCGACAGGGTCTGGTCGATCTGCGGCTGGCCGGTGCCGGCCGTGCCGGTTTCGACGACGGCCCGGATACGGGCATCTGCGATGTTGTCCGGATCGAGCGAGATTTCGGCCGACCAGTTTTGGAAGCGACCTTCCACCGGGTTGCCGTTTTGCATGGCAATGAAGGAAAGGCTGCTTTCGGCCGTGTCGACGGTCCAGTCGCTGGCTTCAGCAGGGCCGGCGACAAGAAGGCCTGCAAGCGCGAAGCCGAAGAGACGGCAGCGGAAATTTCGGGATGCGAACATCGTGAGGAACCTTGTGTCTGGACCCGTCGCAGCGCGCCTCCGGGAGGAGAGGGCGGCGCAGAGTGAGGGGCGTCTGTCAGAGCGGTGTTTCGTCAGTCGATACGGCGCGCCGGTACGGTGCGGATCATGCGACGCAACACATCATCGCGGTTGAGGAAATGGTGTTTCAGCGCCGCGGCCACATGCAGCAGCACCAGCAGCAGCAAGCCGTTGGCCAGCAGTTCATGCACCTCCTTGAGTGCATTTTCGGCTTCTGCCTTGGTGCCCAGTGCCGCCGGAACGGGCAGGTGCGGGACAGGCAGGACGTCGAACACCACGGTTGGGATTCCCCAGGGCGAGGCGGAAACCATCAGCCAGCCGGACAGCGGGATCGCCAGCATCAGGGCGTAGAGCCCGGCATGCCCGAGATGGGCCGCCAGCCGCTCAATCCTCGGCATTGTCTTCGGCAGGGCGGGAGAGGGATTGGCAAGTCGCCAGGCGAGCCGCGCCACCACGAGCACCAGCACCAGGAAGCCCAACGACTTGTGCAGCTGATAGAGCGCAAAGGTGTCGGGCGCCAACGGGTCGAGCCCGGTCATGTACTTACCGAACAGGAACAGCCCGATGATGAGCAGCGCCATCGTCCAGTGGAAAACAATGGCAACAAGGCCGTAGCCAAAGCGGGTGTTGCGCAGGTGCATGGCGTCTCCAATCCTTGCTGCCGGCAGGAGCGGGAGCGGGCCGCGGGAGGAGGCCCGCCCCACACATCCGCTTACTTCGCCTGCAGCGCTTCGGCGCTGAACGAGATGGTAACTTCGTCGCCGACATAGGGCACGAACATGTTCATGCCGAAGTCCGAACGCTTGACGACGGTGGTCGCATCGAGGCCGACTGCCGGGGTCTTGGCCATCGGGTGCTCGCCGATCGAGTTGATGGTCACATCGAACGTCACCGGCTTGGTGATGCCCTTGATCGTCAGATCGCCGGCCACGGCGAGAGTGTTCTCACCAGTCTTCTCGACGCCGGTCGACACGAAAGTCGCGATCGGATGCGCTGCGACTTCGAAGAAGTCTGCGCTCTTGAAGTGCGTGTCGCGCTCGCCCCAGAAGGTGTCGAGGCTGTCGACATTGACGGTCATCGAGATCCGTGAATTGGCCGGCGTTTCCTGGTCGATCACCAGCTCGCCAGTCCAGTCGCCGAAGCGGCCGTGGGTCGTCGAGTAGCCGAGATGGTTATAGGAGAAGGTCAGGTTGGCGTGGGACTTGTCGAACTCATAGGCGACCGGCTCGGCAATCGCGGGGGCCGTGACGAGGGCGACCGCGAGTGCGGCGGCGGACAAACGCATCATGTGGAACTCCTGGCATATCTGTTGACGGTAGGGGCATGGACCGCTCTTGCGGCCTGTCGTGGAGATCGTATGAAGGCGTTGCGTCATCAACCGCATCCTGCTGAATTCACTGTACGCGCTGCGTGAACAATAAAACGGTGTGAGGCCTCACTGTATGACGCTTGCGTGAAATCGTCAGGTCGGGCACCTTCGCGTGGTCCACGCGAAGCCGCGCGGCGCAAGGTCCGAAAGTGGCCGGCCGGATCGGAAATGGAGATGCGATATATGATCGACCTTTACACATGGAGCACGCCGAACGGCCGCAAGGTCTCGATCATGCTGGAGGAGTGCGGGCTTCCCTATGAAGTGTTCCCGGTCGACATCACGAACTCGGAGCAGCACGCGCCGGCTTTCGTCCATATTTCTCCCAACAGCAAGATCCCGGCGATCATCGACCGCGAAGCGGGCGTGAGCCTGATGGAGTCCGGCGCGATCCTGCTATATCTCGCCGAGAAGACCGGCCGCTTTCTCCCTCCGGAAGGGCCGGAGCGGCTGCGCGTCATCGAATGGCTGATGTGGCAGATGGGCGGTTTTGGCCCCATGCTCGGCCAAGCCCATCATTTCCTGCATTTCAATCCCGGCAAGGCGCCCTATGCCGAGGAGCGCTATGCCAGCGAGGCCAAGCGGCTTTACGGCGTCCTGGATCGGCAGCTGTCGGAGCACCAGTTCGTCGCCGGTGACTATTCGATCGCCGACATGTCGATCTGGCCCTGGGCAAGCCGTTTCGAGTGGCAGGGGATCGCTCTGGCGAATTATCCCAATGTGCGGCGCTGGTACCTGGAGGTGGCGGCACGGCCGGCCGTCCAGCGCGGCTACGACGTGCCGAGCGCTACTGCCGGGATCCCCATGCCGGCCTGAGGTCGGCATGGGGCGGGCGGCGCGCGTCAGGACGGAATGGACACGGCGCGCTGCGAGGCCAGCCGCTCAGAGCAGTCGGCAAACCAGCGCTGGACATTCGCCAGCGTGTTCAGGCCGGTGATCTCGCCCGCGCCGTAGAAGCCGCCGAGCGTGCGAATCCAGGGCCAGACCGCGATGTCGGCGATCGTATAGTCGTCGCCCAAGATATAGGAGCGTCCTTCCAGGCGTTGTTCCAGCACGGCGAGCAGGCGCTTTGCCTCCGCCGTATACCTTTCGCGCGGATAGGGATCCTTGACCTTGTCGGCGACGAAATAATGGAAGTGGCCGAGCTGTCCGAACATCGGCCCGAGTCCTCCCATCTGCCACATCAGCCACTGGATGCAGTGGTAGCGTCCCGCCGGATCGGCGGGGATCAGCTTGCCGGTCTTCTCGGCGAGATATAGCAGGATGGCGCCGCTCTCGAACAGGGTCAGAGGCTTGCCGCCCGGCCCGTTGGGGTCGAGGATCGCAGGGATCTTGTTGTTCGGGTTCAGAGACAGGAATTCCGGCGTCATCTGGTCGTTCGTGTCGAACGAGATCTTGTGGGCCTCGTAAGGGAGACCGAGTTCCTCCAGTGCGGCGGACACCTTGATACCGTTGGGGGTCGCCAGCGAATAGAGCTGGAGACGGTCGGGATGCTGGGCCGGCCAGCGATGCGTGATCGGAAAATCGTTGAGTGAGACCATGATTTTGCTCCCGGAAAGCGAGTGGGTGCGCCCTTCTTAGGAAATCCGCACCGACCTGTCGCGGCATGTTTGGGCGGCGCCGGCGACTGTTGCGGCCCATCACACGCAAAGTGCATTTTGGTCTTGGACTTGTCACGATTGCATGCTCCGATCCGCGCTCGATAAGTTGAGATCCGCACCGGCAAATGGCGCCCTCGGGAGGGGCGAGCCACATTTGGCCCGCAAGCCAGGCCGGGAAGCCCCGGGGGGACGTCATGCGCGGCAAGTTCGGAAGATGCGGTCTCGGCGGCATTCTTGTCCCGGTTCTGGCCGGGATGCTCGCTCTCGGCCTTGCAGCCGGTCCGCACGCGCTGGCGCAGGAGAGCAGCGAACGCCGCATCGTGACGGTCGACGATGCCGACTATTTCGGAGCGGACTTCAGGACGCTGAAGGATGTCGATCTCGACACCTGCAAGACCGCCTGCCTCGACAGCGACCAGTGCCGGGCCTTTACCTACAACACGTCGGCCCGCTGGTGCTTCATGAAGTCCGATGTGGGGCAGTTGCAGTCCTTCGCCGGGGCGGTTGCCGGCCGTGTCGTCACCGTAGCGCGCCGGGACGACGCAAGCCGGAAGGCCCGCAACGAAGAGCTTTCCTTCCTCTCGCGCTCGCTCATGGACGATGCGGCGGCCTATGCTCGGCGCCTGCCGCGCAACTTCAAGTCAGGCGGGGAGAGCGCCGGCCAGCTCGAAGCCCAGGCGCGCACGGCTTTCGGATCGCGCAATTTCGACGAGGCGGAGCGCCAGTTCGCCCGCGCGCTCACGCTGGACGCAGAGCGCAACGATCTGTGGTCGGGGCTGGTCGGCTCGCTGTTGGCGCAGCAGCCCTCCGACTGGCAGCGGCGCAACCAGGTCGAGACCGACGGCACCCTGGCCGCGATCAACACTTATCTGACGGCAGCCGGCGAGGACGAGCGCGTTCGCGCCCTCGACCTGCTGGCGTCTTCGCTCGAGCGACGCCAGCTGTACAAGCCGGCGATCAAGGCTCTGCGTGCCGGCCTCGCCCTTGACGAAGTGCCCGCACGGCGGGAGCGCTACGACAAGATGGTGGCGACCCATGGCTTCCGCATCCTCGATCATCAGGTGGACTCAGACGCGGTAAGCCCACGGATCTGCGTCGTGTTTTCCGACACGTTGCAGCGGGGCACCGACTTTGCTCCCTTCGTCCAGGTGACGGGCGAGGGCAGCTATTCGGTCGAGGGCGAGGGTGCCCAGATCTGCATCGACGGTATCCGCCACGGCGAGCGTTACGCGCTGCAGATGCGCTCCGGAATCCCGTCGGCCGACGGAGAAAAGCTCGAAAAGTCCGCAAACCTGACCGTCTACGTTCGTGACCGCGCGCCATCGGTGCGGTTCCTCGGCCGGGCCTATGTCCTGCCGGCCGGTGACGGCGCGACGATCCCGCTGGTGACGGTGAACACCACAAGCGTCGAGACGGAGATCTATCGTATCGGCGAGCGCGGTCTTTCGCCCGCGCTCCGTGACCGCCGCATCCTCTCGCAGCTGAACAGCTATCAGTCGGAGCAGGTGCGCGACGAGTACGGCGAAAAGCTCTGGTCCGGCACCGTGGAAACGGAGCAGCGACTGAACCAGGATGTCACGACCGCGGTTCCGGTTGCCGACTTCGGACTTGCCATGCAGCCGGGTATCTACGCCATGACCGCCCGGGCGCGAGAGGACAAGCAGAACGAGTGGGGACCCTGGGCGACCCAGTGGTTCCTGGTGTCGGATCTCGGTGTCAGCTCCTATACCGGATCTCAGGAAACACTCGTCTCGGTTCGCAAGCTCTCCGATGCCGGTCCGGTCGAAGGGGCGAAGGTGAAGCTGGTCGCGGTCAACAACGATATTCTCGGCGAGACCGTAAGCGACGCCGACGGTTTTGCGGCCTTTCCTCCCGGCCTGTCGCGCGGAACGGGCGGCCGTGCCCCGGCCCTTGTCAGTGTCGAGACCGCGGAGGGCGGGGACTACGCGTTCCTCGATCTGACCAAGCCGGCGTTCGATCTGTCCGACCGCGGCGTGGAGGGACGAGCAGCACCCGGGCCGGTCGATGTCTTCGCCTGGCTCGACCGTGGCGTCTTCCGCCCCGGCGAGACGGTTCATGTCGGCGCGATGGCGCGCGATCGTACGGCCATGGCGGTCGGTGGCCTGCCGTTGACCTTCATTTATGAGCGCCCCGACGGCGTCGAACACAGCCGCGTGCAGATCTCGGAGGCCGGTGCCGGTGGCCGTGCACACGCGCTGGAGCTTTCCGCAAGTGCTCAGCAGGGCAGCTGGTCCGTCAGCGTCCATGCCGATCCCAAGGGCGAGGCGCTGGCGCGTCTGTCCTTCCTTGTGGAGGATTACCAGCCGGAACGCGTCGACTTCACTCCGCAGACCGAGGCAAAGACTTTCGATCTCGAGGCGCCGCCGACGGTCTCGCTGCAGGCGAGCTTCCTCTATGGTGCCCCGGCCTCCGGCCAGCGGGTCGAGGGCGAAGTCGTCGTGTCGCCCACGCGTCAGTTCCCCGGCTATGCCGGTTTCTCGTTCGGTCTTGCCGACGAACAGATCTGGCCCGAGCGGACCGCCTTTCCGGACGGCGTCGCGACGGACGAGGACGGCAAGGCCAGCTTCACGCTGCCGGTGCCGCAGCTGCAACCGACGACGGCGGGCTACACCGCCAAGGTGATCACCCGCGTCGTCGAGGCCGGCGGGCGCTATGTCGAGCGTAGTCTCGATCTCCCCGTTCTGGCCGATGGCCGCAGGATCGGCATAAAGCCGGCCTTCGAGGGCGGTGTCGATGAGGGCGCGCCGGCTGAATTCGAGCTCGTTGCGCTCGATCGGCAGGGTGAGCGGATCGCGGCCGACGTCCAGTGGACGCTTTCGCGCATCGATACGCGCTACCAGTGGTATCGCGCCGACGGACGGTGGTCCTTCGAGCCGGTGACCACCAGCCGTCGTGTCGCGAATGGTGAACTCGACCTTGCCACGGATCAGTCCGCACGTCTGTCCGTGCCGGTCGAGTGGGGCGAGTACCGCCTCGAGGTTGCGGCGAACGGGGCCGAGCCGGCTGCGACCAGCATCACCTTCAACGCCGGATGGTATGTCTCTTCTGCCTCTTCGCAGACGCCCGACGTGCTCGATGTCGGCCTCGACAAGAAGGCCTATCGCTCCGGCGATACGGCAAAGCTACGGCTGAAGCCGCGCTTCGACGGTATCGCCCTCGTTTCCGTGATGTCCGACCGGCTGATCGAAAGCCGTGTGGTCGAGGTTTCGGAAGGCGAGACGGAGATCGATCTCACCGTGACCGACGACTGGGGCAGCGGCGCCTATGTCACCGCGACCCTGCTGCGCCCGATGGATCTGGAGGCGAAGCGCATGCCCTCGCGCGCGCTCGGCCTGCAGTGGCTCTCCGTCGATCCCGGCGAGCGTCGGCATACGGTGAAGATCGATGCGCCGGAGACGATGCGCCCGCGCTCGACCATGGAGGTCGGTTTGACGATCTCCGGCCAGCCCGCCGGCAGGCCGGCTTTCGTGACCGTAGCGGCCGTCGATGTCGGCATTCTGAACCTCACCCGGTTCCCGACGCCGGATCCGGCCGGCTGGTATTTCGGTCAGCGGCGCCTCGGCGTCGAGATCCGTGATTATTACGGCGAACTCATCGACCGGACCGTCGGCGATCTCGGCGTGGTGCGTTCGGGCGGCGACGGCGGCGGCCTGTCCTTCGCTGCCCCACCGCCCCAGGAAGAGCCGATGGCGCTGTTCTCCGGCGTCGTCGAGACTGACGCGGACGGAAAGGCGACCGTCACTTTCGAGGTGCCGGACTTCAACGGCACCGTCCGGCTCACCGCCGTCGCTTGGAGCGAGAGCGGCGTCGGCCATGCTGAGCGCGACGTGACGGTGCGCGACCCGGTCGTCGTGACCGCCACGCTGCCGCGCTTCCTTGCGCCTGAGGACCAGTCGCGTCTTCTGGTGGAGATCGACAATGTCGAGGGCGCTGCAGGCGATTACATGCTGCAGGCGGCCGTCGACGGTCCGGTCTGGCTGCCGGCGGACGATGCCTCCCGTACCCTGTCGCTCGCCGCCGGCGAGCGCCAGACCCTGCGCATGCCGCTGATGGCGGAGACCGGCACGGGCGATGCGACCCTGACCCTGACGCTGGAAGGGCCGGACGGCCCGATTGCGGAAAAGGTGCTGTCGCTCGGCGTTCGCGACACCATGCCGCCGCTGACGCGCCGGTCCTTCGTGACGCTGGCAGCCGGTGCCGGCCTGACGCTGGACGACGGCACGCTGGCCGGGGTCGTTCCGGCGAGCGCCAGCGTGAGCGTGGCGGCCGGCGGGGCTGCGCGGATCGATATCCCGGGACTTCTGGGAGCGCTCGACCGCTATCCCTATGGCTGCACTGAGCAGATGACGAGCCGTGCATTGCCGTTGCTCTATCTCAACGAGTTGGCCGTCGCGAGCGGCCTGAAGACCGACGGAGATATCCGCGGCCGTATCGAACAGGCGATCGTGCGGGTGCTGGGCAACCAGAGTTCGAATGGTTCGTTCGGCCTGTGGTCCAGCTTCGGCACGCAGGACACCTGGCTCGATGCCTATGTCACCGACTTCCTGCTGCGCGCCCGCGACCGGGACTACAACATCCCGACCCAGGCGCTGGAGGCGGCCCTGGAGAACCTGGAAAACCGCATCGCTTATGCCTCGGACTTCGACGACGGCGGCGAGGGGATCGCCTATGCGCTCTACGTTCTGGCCAGTGCCGGACGCGCGTCCATCGGCGACCTTCGTTACTACGCGGATGTGAAGCTCGATGATTTCGCGACGCCGCTTGCCAAGTCGCAGATCGCTGCGGCGCTTTCGCTGTACGGCGAAAGCGGGCGGGCGGAGCGTGCCTTCAAGACCGCGGTCGGCGAGACGGGGCAGCCGGAAAACACGAGCTATCGCGCCGACTATGGGACGGCCCTGCGCGACTCGGCCGGCGTGCTGGCCTATGTGACCCGCGCCAGCGCTGCCTCCGTCGATACGGTCAGCCTGACCCGCGATGTCGCCAACCGGCAGGACGCAACGCCTGCGCTGTCTACGCAGGACATGGCCTGGCTGCTGGTGGCCGGTCATGAACTGGAGCAGAAGGCGGAGGCCGCAAGCTTTGCGGTCGACGGCACTGCCGTCAGCGGGCGGCTGGACCGGCGACTGACCGGCGATACCGTCTCTGGGCAGCCCATGCGGATCGAGAACCGGAGCGACAAGGCCGCCGATGTGGTGATCACCGTCAGCGGGCGCCCGGTGGAGCCGGAGCCTGCAGGCGGAACCGGCTACAGCATCACCCGTGCGCTCTACGACCTCGACGGAAACGAGCTCACCTCCGAGGCTGTGCCGCTCAACACCCGGGTGGCGGTCGTGCTGACGGTCACGCGCGACCGGCCGGGCAAGGGGCGGATCATGGTCGTCGACCGGCTGCCGGCGGGGCTGGTGATCGACAATCCGCGGCTGGTGCGCTCGGGCGATCTCGGCGGCCTCGACTGGCTGTCGACGGTCGACAACACCGACCATGTCGAGTTCCGTGACGACCGTTTCGTCGTCGCGCTGGATGAGTCCCAGCAGAACATCGACGTGATGACCTTCGCCTATCTGGCGCGGGCGGCGCTGCCGGGCAGCTTCGCCCATCCGCCGGCGACCGTGGAGGACATGTATCGGCCCGACCTTGCGGCCCGCACCGATACGGGGCGGCTCGAGGTGTTGGGCCCGCTGCGTTGACGCCGTAACCGGAAGGGGCGGCCTATGGCACGGACAGGACGGGGCGGGCGCGTGCGATGGCTGGCGATCGGCCTTTCCTGCGCCGCCGCCCTGTGCCTTCTCGCCATCGGCACGACGTTGGCCGTCCAGGTTTTCTCGTTGAAGCGGGAGGATTTGCCCGGAACTGTGGAGATGTCACGCTCGGTCAGCGACCGAAACGGGCGCCTGTTGCGCGCGTTCCAGACCAGCGACGACCGGTGGCGCATGCCGGTTTCTCCCGACGAGGTGGACCCGCTCTACCTATCGATGCTACTCGCCTATGAGGACAGGCGCTTTAACGACCATTACGGAGTCGATCCGCTGGCGATCCTGCGAGCAGGTGCTCAGCTTGTGTCCAACGGGCGGATCGTGTCGGGCGCCTCGACCCTTACCATGCAGACCGCCCGGCTTCTGACAGAAGCGCCGACCCGCTCGCCCCTGTCGAAATGGCGCCAAATGGTGCTGGCGCTTGCGCTCGAACGCCATCTCGACAAACAGGAAATCTTGTCGCTTTACCTCGCGCGCGCACCCTTCGGTGGCAACATCGAGGGCGTGCGAGCGGCAAGTCACGCCTGGTTCGGCAAGGAGCCGGCCCGGTTGACGCCGGCCCAGGCGGCGCTTCTGGTGGCTCTGCCGCAATCGCCGGAGGGGCGTCGTCCCGACCGATTTCCTCAGGCTGCGCGCACAGCTCGGGACCGCGTCCTGCTGGCGGCGATGGACGCGGGGCTGCTGTCCCCGGAAGATGTCACGGCAGCGAAACGCGAGGCAATTCCGGAGCGGCGCCGTCCCATTCCGATGCTTGCCCCGCATGCGACCCGTCAGGCACTCGCCCAAAGCGAGGCGACAGATCAGCGCCTCACCATCGAAGCGGACCTGCAGGCGCGGCTGGAGGCGATGGTGGCGGAGCGCGCCGGTCGGCTGGGCAGCCACGTCTCCGTTGCCCTAATCCTTGCCGACAATGCCAGCGGCGAGATCCTGGCGCGTGTCGGCTCTGCCGGCTTGCTGTCGCAGGCGCGCCGCGGCCATGTCGACATGAGCGGTGCTATCCGCTCTCCGGGCTCCACGTTGAAGCCGCTGATCTACGGGCTCGCCTTCGAGCAGGGCGTTGCCCATCCAAACAGCCTGATCGAGGATCGCCCGACGACGGTCGCAGGCTATAGCCCGACCAATTTCGATCTGTCGTTCCAGGGGACGGTTCGCGTTCGTGAGGCCTTGACCGCCTCACTCAACGTGCCGGCAGTGACGCTTCTGGATGCGGTTGGTGTGTCGCGCTTCATCTCGCGGCTGAAGCGGGCCGGTGCGACGCCGCGCTTCCCGCAGGGCGAGGCGCCGGGTCTGGCCGCCGCTCTCGGCGGTTTCGGCATCTCGCTGCGCGAGCTTGTTGCCCTTTACGCAGGTATTGCGCGCGGTGGTGTCGCCGTCTCGCTGCACGAGAGCCTTGAAGCGGGCGTGGGGGAGGCCTTGCCCGACGAGGATCGCCGGTTCCTGTCGGAAATGGCCGCCTGGCGTATTTCCGATATCCTGTCCGAAGTGCCGCCTCCTGATACGGCGAATGGCGCCGGCATCGCCTACAAGACCGGCACGTCCTACGGCTATCGCGATGCCTGGGCCGTCGGGTTCGACGGACGCCACACCATCGGCGTCTGGGTCGGTCGTGCCGACGGGACGCCAGTTCCAGGGCTCACCGGCTACAAGTCTGCCGCACCGTTTCTGTTCGACGCCTTCCAGCGGGTGGCTGCCCGCAGAATGCCGCTGCCGCAGCCTCCGAAGGACTTCGACCCCGTAGCCGATGCAGTGCCCGCGCCTTTGCACTATGCCCGCACCGCAACGCGGCCGGACGGCATGCACACGGAGACGGGGCCGGAGATTTTCTATCCTCCGAACGGCGCGACCGTCGATCTCGGCCTTGGAGAGGGCAGCGAGGCAGCGCTCGTCGTGAAGCTGCGGCGAGGCCGGGCGCCGTTCCTGTGGCTGGCGAATGGTGCGCCCGTTGCCAGCGGTCCTTTCGCAACCTCGCTTGTGTGGCAGCCAGACGGGCCGGGCGCCTCGACCATTTCGGTCATCGATGCGGATGGGAACTCCGCCCGCGTGACGCTGGATCTGAGGTAAGAACAGGCCCGGCCGGTCAGCGCAGGCGCGACAAGAACCTGGCGATCACACCCTGGGTTTCCGCATCCCACAACAGCGGAGCATGGCCTTCATCGGCAATCGTGTGCCTTTCGAGCCTTGGACTGCGCTGCTTCATCTGCGAGAAGGTCTCGGCGCTGAGAATATCCGAATGCGCGCCGCGGATCGCCAGCATCGGCAGGCTGGCGATGGCATCGAAGACGGACCAGAGGTCTGGAAGTTCCGCGTCTTCGTCGAACGAACCGAGGGTGTTGGCGAGGCGGGCATCGTAGTCGAGCTGGATGCCGTCATCGGTCTCGACATAGAGCTGCCGGGCAATCTGCAGCCAGCCTTGTGCATCGACACGGGGAAACTGACCGCCGAGGCCCGCGCGGAGCCGCTCTGCCGCCTCCTGCCAGGTGTCGACGCGCATATGGTGGCCGATCTCGCCGGAGATCCTCTTCAATCCGCTGCGTTCGATCTCCGGTCCGATATCGTTGAGAACCAGGCCCGCAATGCGGTCCGGTGCCCGCCAGGCGAGAAGCATGCCGTGCAGGCCGCCGCGCGACGTGCCGACAACGGCAACGCGGGCAAGCGAGAGGACACCAAGGCCGGCGTCGATGTCCAGCCCCTCGCGCTCGATGGAGTAGCTCCGCCAGTCCGGATGGCGCCCGGAGCGGCCACGTCCGCGATAGTCCATGGCGATGACGCGGTGACCGCACCCGGCGAGATAGCGGGCGAGCGGCGCAAAGTCGCGCGCATTGCGCGACAGGCCGGTCAGGCACAGAACGTCGATAGCGGTTTGGTGCTGCGGTTCCCAAAGCGTTGCGGATAGGTCGATGCCATCGTCCGAGCGCCATGCGCGGTAGCCCGGCTGCGTGCCTGTTGCTTCTGCTGTATCCATTTCCGCCACCACGATTTTTCCAGGACCCACTCAGGTCGGAACGATCATAGGCATCGTCACGGAGCGGCGGAAAGTGCTTTGTCGGCGAAGTCCGTCGCGGATGCGGTGCGAACGCCGGGTCGATGTTGCGTCGGTCTCGTGTGACGACTATTGTGCGCCTCCCGGACGGTCGGTCCGGGCCAAACGCCACACTCCAAGAGGTCCAGCATGTTCAAGGGATCCATCCCCGCACTCGTCACGCCGTTTCGCAATGGAGCGGTCGACGAGAAAGCGTTCCAGGAGTTTGTGGACTGGCAGATAAAAGAGGGCAGCCATGGTCTCGTCCCGGTGGGCACCACCGGCGAGAGCCCGACGCTGAGCCATGACGAGCACAAGCGCGTCATCGAACTGTGCATCGAGGCCGCCGGCGGCCGCGTGCCGGTGATGGCGGGCGCAGGCTCCAACAACACCGTCGAGGCCATCGACTTCGCGACCCATGCCGAGAAGGCGGGTGCGGATGCGCTGCTGATCGTGACCCCCTATTACAACAAGCCGAACCAGCCCGGCCTGATCGCCCATTACCGGGCAATCGATGCTGCCGTTGACATCCCCATCTACATCTACAACATCCCCGGCCGGTCGGTGATCGACATGCAGCCGGAGACGATGGCGGAGTTGTTCGCGACGTCGCGCAACATCAAGGGCGTGAAGGACGCAACCGCGAACATGTCGCGCGCCAGCCGCCAGCGCGAGCTGTGCGGGCCGGACTTCGTCCAGCTGTCGGGCGAGGACATCACCGCGCTCGGCTTCAACGCCCATGGCGGCACGGGCTGCATCTCGGTCACGGCGAATGTTGCGCCGCGCCTGTGCTCCCAGTTCCAGGAAGCGACGCTGGCGGGCGATTTTGCCACCGCCCTGTCGATCCAGGACCGGCTGGCGCCGCTGCACAACGCGCTGTTCATCGAGCCGAACCCGACAGGTGCGAAATATGCCCTGTCGCTGCTGGGCAAGCTCGAGAACGAGCTGCGCCTGCCGTTGGTCCCGGTCTCCGAGTCCACCAAGACCGCGATCCGCGATGCGATGACGCATGCGGGTTTGCTCAACTGACAAGGACGGCTTGCCGGGCGGCGTGATCCGCTGCCCGGCGCCGGTATGACGATGGCCAGCAAGAGCGCCGCCGACAGCAATCGCAAGCTTATCGCCGACAACCGCAAGGCCCGGTTCAACTACGAGATCGAGGACACGCTGGAGGCGGGGATCGAGCTCAAGGGAACCGAGGTCAAGGCGCTGCGTGAAGGCAAGTCGATGATCGCCGAGTCCTACGCCAGCTTCGAGGGCGGGGAATTCTGGCTGATTAACTCCTACATTCCCGAATACCTGCAGGCGAACCGCTTCAACCACGAGCCGAGGCGCAAGCGGAAGCTCCTCCTTCACAAGCGGGAAATGGCGAGGCTTGCGCTTGCCGTCGACAAGGACGGCAAGACGATCGTGCCGTTGAAGCTCTATTTCAACGAGAAGGGGCGTGCGAAGGTCGAGCTTGCCCTGGCGCGCGGCAAGAAGCTGCACGACAAGCGCGAGACCGAGCGCAAGCGCGACTGGAACCGGGAGAAGGCGCGCCTGTTGAAAACTGCTGGATAAGCAGTGGATGGCGAAATCCGGATTCTTGGTTTGTTCCTGAAGTCCTGCGCGAACAAACTCTCTCAACGGATTCGCAAGTTTGAACAATTATCCTTTCAGGATCGTGGCCAAAAGATTCCGTCTTTCCCCTTCTATCGGCACCGGCCGTCTTGTGGATCGATCCACCTGGACGTGCACGAAACGCCCTTGTGCGCTGGCGGTTTCGCTCTCCTGCTCGAACAGCGCGATCTCGTAGGACACAGACGAGCCACCCAGCCGACTGACCCGGATGCCGGCAGTCACCGTGCCGGGAAAGGTCAGCTCGGCAAAATAGGCGCATTGCGTCTCGACGACGAGAAATACGGTCTCGGAGTGGCGCGGGTCGAGCACACCTTCCTCGATCAGCCAGCCGTTCACCGCTGTGTCGAAATAGCTCAGATACTCGACATTGTTGACGTGGCCGTAGATGTCGACGTCCATCCAGCGCGTGGGTATGGCTCGGAAAAGGCGGAAGTCGTCGCGGGTCAACGGTACGGTACGGGTCATTCGCGAGCGGCCCTCCGACCTTACAGTGTGCGGCGCCCGAACGTGTTCGTGCGCGGGAAACCGTTCGGCGGCAGACGTCCGGCTTGCGCCCTGTCGCCGCGCCAGTCCGTCAGCTCTTCCATCTTGCGGTTGAAGCTGCGCCCGGACGAGTCGACCCAGGAGAGGCCTTCCTCGGCCTTGAACACCGTCACGTCGGACACGCCGCCGTCACGGTAGCGCTGCAGCCGCACACCGCGCCCGCGTGACATCTCTGCAACCTGCGCCAGCGGGAAGACGAGCAGCTTCCTGTTGCGCCCGATGATCGCCACTTGGTCACCCTCGGCGGCAACGCAAAGCCGCGCTTCCACAGGCGTCGCGACGTTGAGGACCTGCTTGCCCTTGCGGGTGTTGGCGATGACGTCGGCCTCGTTGACCACGAAGCCGCGCGCTTCGTCCGAGACAACGAGAAGCTTGCGGTCGCCGCGATAGACGAAGACGTCGACGACGTCCTGGCCTTCCTCCATGTCGACCATCAGGCGGATGGGTTCGCCGTGACCGCGCCCGCCTGGCAGCTTGTCGGCACCAAGGGTGAAGAACTTGCCGCCGGTCGTGAAGACGAGGAGCTTGTCTGTGGTCTCCGCCAGGAGGTGCAGCTTGAGGCTGTCATCCTGCTTGAAGGACAGGGACGAAAGGTCGCTCTGATGCCCCTTGAGGGCGCGGATCCAGCCCTTCTGCGAGATGACGACGGTAATCGGCTCCTTCTCGATCATCGCCTGATGAATGTCGGTGAGATCGTGCTCGGGAGCATCGCCGAATGTCGTGCGGCGCTTGCCGAGCGGCGTCTCGGGGCCGTAGGCCTTGGCCATCTCCCCGATCTGCTTGCCGATCTTCGTCCACAGGCGCGCCTCGGAGCCAAGAAGCGTCAGCAACTCGTCGCGTTCGGCGGTGAGCTTGTCGTGCTCCTTGCGGATCTCGATTTCCTCAAGCTTGCGTAGCGAGCGCAGCCGCATGTTGAGGATTGCTTCCGCCTGGACGTCGGTGAGCTTGAATGCGGCCTTCAGCGAGGCCTTGGCGTCATCCTCCTCGCGGATGATGCGGATCACCTCGTCGAGGTTGAGATAGGCGATCAGATAGCCGCCCAGCACCTCCAGCCGGTGCTCGATCTGCGCCAGCCGGTGCTGCGAACGGCGGACCAGAACGTCCTTGCGGTGGTCGAGCCATTCCTGCAGGGCCTGCTTGATCCCCATCACCATGGGAATGCGGCCGCCCGACAGGACGTTCATGTTGAGCGAGAAGCGGCTTTCCAGGTCGGTCAGCTTGAACAGCGACTCCATCAGCAGTGCCGCATCGACGTTCTTGCTGCGCGGGACCAGGACGAGGCGGACATCCTCGGCGGACTCGTCGCGCACGTCGTCAAGCAGTGGCAGCTTGCGGGCCTGCAGCAGTTCCGCGATCTTCTCGATCAGCCGCGACTTCTGGACCTGATAGGGGATCTCGGTGACCACCACCTGCCATGTGCCGCGGCCGAGATCCTCGACCTCCCAGCGGGCGCGCACGCGAAAGCCGCCGCGGCCGGTCTCATAGGCCTCCAGGAACGCCGCATCGCTCTTGACCAGAATGCCGCCGGTCGGAAAATCCGGGCCCTGGATGAACTGCAGCAGGTCTTCGGTCGAGGCGCCGGGCGTCTTGATCAGATGCTGCGCGGCAGCGCAAAGCTCGCCGATATTGTGCGGCGGAATGGAGGTCGCCATGCCGACGGCAATGCCGGCCGCGCCATTGGCGAGCAGATTGGGGAACCCGCCCGGCAGGACGATAGGCTCCTTGTCGAGACCGTCATAGGTCTCGCGGAAGTCGACCGCGTCCTCGTCCAGCCCATCGAGGGTGCGCACGGCGATGTCGGTAAGGCGCGCTTCGGTGTAGCGCATGGCCGCGGCGCTATCGCCGTCGATATTGCCGAAGTTGCCCTGGCCGTCGACCATCGGGTAGCGGACGGCGAAATCCTGCGCCAGGCGGACGAGCGCGTCGTAGATCGCCTGGTCGCCATGCGGGTGATACTTACCCATGACGTCGCCGACGACACGGGCGCACTTCTTGAAGCCCGCATTCGGATCGAGCTTGAGCAGCCGCATCGCGTAGAGGAGCCGGCGGTGGACCGGCTTCAGCCCGTCACGCACATCCGGCAGCGCACGATGGGTGATGGTCGACAGCGCGTAGGAGAGGTAGCGCTCCTCGAGCGCCGAGCGAAGGTCGACAGGCTCGATGCCACCTGGCGGAATCAGGTCTTTTCCCATGTTTCATTCGCTACAGGCATTCGCCGCCCGAAGCAATGCGCGAGGCGTCGCAGATGGCGGTTTTCAGCCGCTTTCGGCCTCCTGAAGGTGGCGCTTGATCGCGTCCACGAACCCATCGCGCGCCGGCGACATCTGTAGCAGGCGCGGGGCTAGCACATGCCGGTCGAGAAAGTAGCCGGTGAGGCGGAAGGCATCCTCCAGCGCCTGTCGGTCCGGAAGCCGTCCTGCAAGCTCGGAAGGCATGCCGCCCACGTGCGAGGGGGAGGCCTCTGGTGCAAGAAACGACGGCAGGGGCAGCAGGCGAGGGGCGTAGGGAAGCCCGGCCTCGCGGCAAACCGCACGGCCGGATTTCGGCGACACATAGATCAGATCATCAATGCGTCCCGTCGCGGCGCATTCCGTCAGGTCCAGCCCGAAACCGAGTTCGGCAAGGACCTGCAGCTCGAAATGCACCATCAGTGCGCCGGCGACCAGCGGCTCGTGCAGATGGGCGATGATCGCCTCCAGCCCGTCATGCAGCTGCGGATGCGGATCGCGCTCGGGAAGGAAGTGCAGCAGGGCCGCAAGCGCCTGGATGCCATAAACGCCGGTCGAACTGGTCATCAACTGGGCAGCGCGCAGCTCCAGAGGCTCGATGGCGTAGAGGCCGAGGTGATCGTCGAGACGCGCCCGCCAGACGAGGCCGACGCGATTTCCCGGTTGCAGCGCCGCCTGCATGCGCCGGCTGCGCCCGCCGCGTACGAGGCCCAGATGCCGGCCGCGCTCGCGCGTCATCGCCTCGAGGATCAGGCTGCTCTCGCCGTGTTTCCTCGTCGCCAGGATGATGCCGTCAGCGCTCCATTCCATGGGTATGCGATCAGCTTTGCGAAAAGAACTACCGGGGGAACTCCAGGCCCATTTCGCGGTAGCGCTCGGGATCGTCGGACCAGTTCTCGCGCACCTTGACGAAAAGGAACAGGTGAACCGGGCAGCCGGCGGCCTCGGCGATTTCGCCCCGTGCGGCCTGCGAGATCGCCTTGATGGTGCGCCCGCCCTGGCCGAGCACGATCATCTTCTGGCTGTCGCGCTCAACATAGATGGTCTGCTCGATGCGGACCGATCCGTCCTTGCGCTGCTGCCAGGACTCGGTTTCCACCGTCGACATGTAGGGCAGTTCCTGGTGCAGACGCAGGAACATCTTCTCGCGGGTGATCTCGGCCGCAAGCATCCGCATCGGCAGGTCCGACGCCTGGTCTTCCGGATAGAGCCAGGGACCCGGTGGCACGCGCTCGGCCAGGTCCTCCATCAGATCGTCGAGACCGGAGCCGTTGACGGCCGACACCATGAAGGTCTTGTCGAACTGGACGATCTGGTTTGCCTTCTGCGCCAGCTCGAGCAGCTTTTCGCGCCGGGTGACGTCGATCTTGTTGAGGATCAGCAGCTTCGGCAGCTTCACATCCGCAAGCCGCTCCAGGATGCTGGTGACCTGATCGTCGATGCCCTTGCGTGCGTCGATCAGCAGGGCAACGACATCCGCCTCGCGTGCGCCGCCCCAGGCCGTGTCGACCATGGCGCGCTCCAGCCGGCGTTTCGGGCGGAAGATGCCCGGCGTGTCGACGAAGATCACCTGCGAGGCCTCGTGCATGGCGATGCCGCGCACGAGGGCGCGCGTGGTCTGGACCTTGTGGGTCACGATGGAGACCTTCACGCCGACAAGCGCGTTGAGCAGGGTCGACTTGCCGGCATTCGGTGCCCCGATCAGCGCGACGAAGCCGGCCCTGGTGGCCGTCTCGTTCGTCTCGGGGGGCATGCCGGTGCCCTCGGTCGGGGCCTGGTCGCTGGTGCTCACTTGATATCCGTCTCCGTCCAAACGCCTTCCCGCAGGAGAGCCGTCTCTGCCGCCCGCTGTTCCGCGAGCCGTTTCGATCCGCCGGTGCCTGTCGCCGGCTGATATCCGTCGATCTCCACCTGCACGGTGAAGCTGGGCGCATGGTCCGGGCCACTGCGCTCCGTCATGACATAGCGCGGAGCGGCCTTGCCGCGTCCCTGCGCCCATTCCTGCAGCATGGTCTTGGCATCGCGCAGCGGGCCGTTGTAGCCGGTCATGCGCGGCCCCCAGTGCCGCTCGATCAGAGTTTGCGCCGCCTCGAGCCCGCCGTCCAGATAAACGGCCGCAATCACCGCCTCGCAGACGTCGGCCAGGATCGCCATCTTGCGCTTGCCGCCGGTCTGCGCCTCGCTTTCGCCGAGGCGGATGGCATCGCCGAGCTTCAGGTCCCTGGCGACTTCTGCGCAGGTTTCCTTGCGCACCAGCTGGTTCAGCCGCCGCGCCAACTCGCCTTCCTCGGCCTTGGGAAAGCTCTTGTGCAGCATCGTGGCGACGGCAAGGCCGAGTACCCGGTCGCCGAGGAATTCCAGCCGCTGATAGCTTGTGGCCGGTCCGCTGCGCGCCGTGGCGCTGCCGTGGGTGAGGGCACGCGACAGCAGGTCGCCGTCGCGAAAATCGTGGCCGAGGCGCTTCTGCAACTGCGCCTCGGCCTTTTTCTGTACATCGGAGCTCATGTCGGTATCTCTAGGCCGCCCGCCTCAAAGCAGCTTGAACAGACGGCTGCCGCGCACGGTCCAGGGCCACTTCCAGACCATCCACGCGGAGGCGTCCTCGTCCACCGAGAAGAACAGCATCTCGGCGCGGCCGACGAAATTCTCGAACGGCACGTAGCCGACCGCGGACAGCACGCGGCTGTCGGTCGAATTGTCGCGGTTGTCGCCCATCATGAAATAGTGGCCCGGCGGCACCTTGTAGACGCCCGTATTGTCCCAGGTTCCACGGGGCGTCAGGTCCAGCGTGTCATAGGAGACTCCGTTCGGCAGCGTCTCGCGGAAACGCGGCACGCGCCGGACATTGCCGAACTGGTCCGTGGTGATGAAGTCGTCGATCTGGGTGCGCTCGACCGCCGTGCCGTTGATGTGCAGCACGCCGTCGATCATCTGGATTTCATCGCCCGGCAGGCCGATTACGCGTTTGATATAGTCGACGGACGTATCTTTCGGCAGCTTGAAGACAGCGACGTCGCCGCGCTCCGGCTCTGCTGCCCAGATGCGCCCCTCGATAGGAACAAGGCCGTAGGGGAACGAATACTGCGAATAGCCGTAGCTGTATTTCGATACAAACAGGTAATCGCCGACGAGCAGAGTGTCCATCATCGATCCGGAGGGGATGTTGAACGGCTGGAATAGCAGCGTCCGCACCACGAGGGCCAGCAGCAGCGCCTGTACAAGCACCTTCACCGTCTCGTAGAGACCGCCTTCCTTGCTCTTGTTTTCCTCGGACACGCTCATTTTTTCCTTCGTGACGGTCACTTTTCGAGGCCGGCCGGACGGTGGCAGCACTCGTGGGACACAACCTCGCCCGAGTCGGGCTTCGACTGAAGACCGTCAAGGTTCGGGGGGAGGGGATTCCGCCTTGTCTTCAAGGCTTGTACCGGCTCGTCCGAAATGACGCAATGCAAAGGCGTTCGCGTTGCGGGGCAAGGAGCGCGGTGCGAATATGCCGGTTTGCCGCCGGATCAGTCGCCCCTTGCACGATCCATCAGGCGGCGCATTTCCCGGATGGCAGCCTCCAGGCCGATGAAGATCGCCTCTCCGACCAGAAAATGGCCGATGTTGAGTTCGGCAAGCTCTGGGATGGCAGCGACGCCTTCCACCGTATCGAAGGCGAGACCGTGGCCGGCGTGGACCTCAAGCCCGAGCGAGGCGCCGTAGCGCACAGCTTCGTTGATGCGGGCGAGTTCACGTAGAGAACCGTCTGTGTCGCCGTCATTGTGCAGATCGCAATAGCGTCCGGTATGCAGTTCGACGACCGGGGCCCCCAGAGCCACGGCCGCGTCGAGTTGCATCCTGTCCGCTTCGATGAACAGCGACACACGCGTGCCGTTGTCGGCCAGTGCAGCGACAATCGGTTTCAGGTGGTTGTGCTGGCCACGGGCATCCAGCCCGCCTTCCGTCGTGCGCTCCTCGCGCTTTTCCGGCACGATGCAGGCGGCGTGCGGGCGTGCTTCAAGCGCGATTTTCAGCATCTCCTCGGTCGCTGCCATCTCGAAGTTGAGCGGCAGGTCGATTTCGCGGCTGAGCCGCGCGATATCGTGGTCGGAGATGTGACGGCGATCTTCGCGTAGATGCGCGGTGATGCCGTCTGCACCCGCCTGGGCCGCAAGATGTGCAGCGCGAACAGGGTCGGGGAAGCGGCCGCCGCGGGCGTTGCGGATCGTTGCGACGTGATCGATATTGACGCCGAGACGCAGGCGCTTGGTGGTCATGAGAAGCTCCCGGGAAGGTCGGCTCGCGAAGCCGGAGGAGGGCGTTGGAGCGTCACTATGTGACTTCGCCGCCCTGCCTTCAACGGTAAACCGCTGCGCGTCAGCAGCCAGGTTGCGGCCTCATGCGTCGACGTCGTGAGCCGCTCCCTTCACGGCTCCGGGAAGCTTGCGGGAGGAGAGTTTCAGGCGCCGCGTGCGCTGATAGGCGCGCACGCTGTAAAACACCAGAAAATAGAAAAAGGTCGCCGTGATCAGGCCAAGCGGCACGGCTCCCACAAGCATCGGCTTGATCAGTGGCAGGAGCGTGTCGAGCGATTTTTCCAGGAAGCCGCCATCAAGATGCTTGTCGAGGGCGCGATGGTCCAGTTCCTTCGCCTCGCCATAGATGATCATCGACCCGACCTTGTAGGTCGAGGCCCAGATGAACGGGAAGGTCAGCGGATTGCCGACGACGGTGCCAAGTGCGGCGGCCACCATGTTGCCGCCGACGATGAAGGCGATGACGAAACTAAGCAGGAAGTGCAGGCCGATGAACGGCGTGATCGAAGCGAAGGCGCCGGCAGCAAATCCCATGGCAATGGCGTGGGGGCTCGCGGTCAGCCGCAACACCCGCTTGGAGAAATAGCGGGCGGAGCGCGCGAAGCTGTGGCGCGGCCAGACGGCAACGCGCAGACGCTCGAGATGGGTCGGCTTGTCGCGACGTTTGAAAAGCATGTCTGGTCTTCAAATCCTTCGTTGCGCCTGCCGGCAAGGGCGGATCAGGTCAACCGATCTCGCGCGTCACGCCGGACACATTCGCCTGCGTCCTGAGCTGATTCATGATGCGGTTCAGATGCTTCAAATCCCATACCTCAAGATCGATAAGGATTTCGTGAAAATCTGCCGCCCGCCTCAGCATTTTCAGATTGTCGATATTGCCACCCAGTTCCGCGATGGTCGCGGCAATGGTCGCGAGTGACCCAGGCTCGTTCAACGCCGAGACGTTGATCCGGGCCGGGAAGCGCTCACGCCTGTCTCCAGCCATGTCCCAGCGAACATCCAGCCAGCGGTCGGTCTCGTCCTCGAAAGCCTGCAGCGCAGGCGACTGTATCGGATATATGGTGACGCCGACGCCCGGTGTAAGGATGCCGACAATGCGATCGCCGGGCACCGCGCCGCCATCGGGCGCGAAGGAAACGGGAAGATCTCCCGACAGGCCGCGAATGGGAAGCGGAATGGCCCCGTTGCGCGGTTCTTCTCCGTCCGGAATCCGGAACTTCATTCCGCTGCCGGATTCCAGGTCGAACCAGCCTGGCTCCCCCGCCTGAAGCTGGTTGGGCAGGCGGTCGTCCTGATAGTCCGGATGCAGCGTCGACACGATCTCATGGGCGCGGATTTCGCCGCGGCCTACCGCCGCAAGCAGGTCCGCAAGGCTGCCGTAGCCGAGCGAAGGCAATGCCCCCTCGAGCCGTTCCTCGCCGAAGGCGTGTCCGGCCCGGCGGAAGGCCCGCTCCAGGATATGCTGGCCGAGCGAGCCGTATTGCTGGCGAGCGTTCTCGCGTGTGGCGCGGCGGATGGCCGCGCGCGCCTTGCCGGTGACGGCGATCGTCTCCCAGGCCGGCGGCGGCGTCTGCGCCTGGCTGCGGATGATGTCGACTTCATCGCCGTTTCGCAGCTCGGTGACCAGCGGCATGATCTGGCCGTTGACCTTAGCCCCGACGCAGGTGTTGCCGATATCCGTGTGAACGGCATAGGCGAAATCGATGGGCGTCGCACCGCGCGGCAGCGCGATCAACCGGCCCTTGGGCGTGAAGCAGAACACCTGGTCGTGGAAGAGCTCCAGCTTGGTGTTCTCGAGAAATTCTTCCGGCGTGTCGCCCTGCGACAGAAGCTCGATGGTACGGCGCAGCCACTCGTAGGCGCGGCTTTCGTCATTGAGCTTGTTGATGTTTCTGCCGCCGAGCTCGCCATCCTTGTAAAGCGCGTGTGCCGCAATGCCGTACTCGGCGACTCGGTCCATCGCCGTTGTTCGGATCTGCAGTTCCACGCGCTGGCGGCTCGGGCCGACGACCGTCGTATGGATCGAGCGATAGTCGTTCTGCTTGGGCGTGGACAGGTAGTCCTTGAACCGTCCCGGAACGGCCGGCCACGTCGTGTGCACAACACCGAGGACCCGGTAGCAGGCCTCGACGGTGCCGACCACGACGCGGAAGCCATAAATGTCGGAGAGCTGCTCGAAGGCGATCGACTTCGACTGCATCTTGCGGAAGATCGAGTAGGGGCGCTTCTCGCGTCCCTTGACAAGGGCCGCGATCCCGCGCTCTTCCAGCCGCGACATCAGGTCGTGCTCGATGTCCGTGATCAGGCTCTTGTTCTTCTCGCGCAGGGCCGTCAGCCGGTCGGTGATCGTCGAGAACGCATCCGGATTGAGGGTCCTGAATGCGATGTCCTCCAGTTCCTCGCGCATGTCGTGCATGCCCATACGCCCGGCAAGCGGGGCATAGATCTCCATCGTCTCTTCGGCGATCCGACCCCGCTTGTGCTCCGGCATATGATGGAGCGTGCGCATGTTGTGGAGACGGTCGGCCAGCTTGACGAGCAGCACACGCACGTCGTCGGCGATGGCGAGGAGCAGCTTGCGGAAGTTTTCCGCCTGCTTGGCCTTCTTGGAGGCGAGATCGAGGCGCTTGATCTTGGTCAGGCCGTCGACGAGCTTGCCGATCTCGGGCCCGAACATGCGGTCGATCTCGTCGCGGGTCGCCGTCGTGTCCTCGATCGTGTCGTGGAGCAGGGCAACGGCGACGGTCGCGTCATCGAGCCGCAGATCGGTCAGGATCGCGGCCACCTCCAGGGGATGGGAAAAATAGGGATCACCCGAAGCGCGCTTCTGGCTGCCATGCTTCTGCATGGCATAGACATAAGCCTTGTTGAGCAGCGCCTCGTCGGCGTTCGGATTGTACCGCTGGACCTTTTCGACCAGCTCGTATTGCCGCATCATTGCGGAAACGCCTCACACATCGGCGCGGCCGGCCGGCACCGCTCCCCCAGGGGGACGCCGCGACAGACGACCGCACGACGTCGTGCGGCGACCGGATGCCGCCGGACGTCTCCGTTCAGATATCGTCTTTGCGCTCCGGCGGAACAAGGCCTTCGAGACCGCGCAGCAGATCTTCCTCGGACATGCGATCGAACTCGACCGAGCTATCGTCGACTGCGTTGACTTCGGTGCCGCCCTGATTCTGGGAGGACGTGTTCGGAACCATCGGCACAGCATCGGCCTCCGGCTCGTCCACCTCCACATATTTCTGCAGCGAGTGGATCAGATCTTCCTTCAGATCCTCGGGGCTGACGGTCTGTTCGGCGACCTCGCGCAGCGCCACGACGGGATTCTTGTCGTTGTCGCGATCGATGGTCAGCGGCGAACCGTTCGAGATCATCCGCGCCCGATGGCTCGCAAGCAGCACCAGTTCGAAGCGGTTCTCGACCTTGTCGATGCAGTCTTCGACTGTCACGCGCGCCATGGGTATGCTCCATCTAAACTGTTATCAGCAAGCGGCGATATGTACTGTGTTGCACCGCAAGACGCAAGCCTTGCGCGATGTCGCGCTACAGTTTTGTTTTTTAATCACGTTTCTAATTTCGCCATGATTTTCTGTAGACTCCTTCGGGAAAGCTGCCGAAGCTCAGTTGCCGTTGCGTGGTAAAATGGTGTAGGTGGAACTACTCAAAGGCGGTCGAGTATACCGCCCAAAGCAAAAACAGGGGGATGCTTGCAGGATTGCATCCCTCGGGCACGGAAACCGGATGGAAATCCGGCTTGCAGGTCGATCCGAAAACGGTGTGGAGTGTAGCCTTTTCTCCTGACGCGGTGGGCGAACCCGCGTCGAAAGGCAACTCTGGATATTTTTTCCGGGAGCGTTTTCTTTCCGGGCCCGTAGATCGTCCTGCATTGCAACGAAAGGTATTCTACGAAATGTTCGACCCGCGAGAGAAGGTGGCGTTGTTTATCGATGGCGCGAATTTGTACTCCACCGCGCGTAGCATCGGATTTGATATCGATTACAAGATGCTTCTCCAGGAATTCCAGAAGACCGGATATCTCCTGAGGGCGTATTATTATACGGCATTGATTGAGGACCAGGAGTATTCGTCGATTCGTCCCTTGATCGATTGGCTAGATTACAATGGTTACAAGGTTGTGACCAAGCCTGTGAAGGAGTTTGTCGACTCGGCCGGGCGCCGCAAGATCAAAGGCAACATGGACATCGAGCTGGCTGTCGATGCCATGGAGATCGTCGAGCATGTCGATCATATCGTGCTGTTCTCCGGTGACGGCGACTTCCGGCCTCTGGTCGAGGCGCTGCAGCGCAAGGGGCGCAAGGTAAGTGTCGTGTCCACCCTGCAGACCCAGCCGCCGATGATTGCCGACGATCTGCGGCGTCAGGCGGATCACTTCATCGATCTGGCAACGCTCACCAAGAAGGTCGGCCGCGATCCGGCGGAGCGCACCCCGCGTCCGGCTCCGCGTCGCAACGACGTGGAAGAAGACGAAGACGACGATTATTGAGAGGCCGGTGAGCGTGCTTCATCTGCCCAACCCGGCAAGGGATTGTCCCTTCTGTCCGCGGCTCGTGGCGTTTCGCGAGACGCACAGGGCGGCGCAACCGGACTGGTACAACGCGCCTGTGAGAACTTTCTCGGCGCCTGATCCGCATCTGCTGATCGTCGGTCTGGCACCGGGGCTGAGAGGGGCGAACCGCACCGGGCGCCCCTTCA
Source organism: Stappia sp. WLB 29 (assembly GCF_023507705.1). Lineage (GTDB taxonomy): Bacteria > Pseudomonadota > Alphaproteobacteria > Rhizobiales > Stappiaceae > Stappia. Next base: position 140,669 of record NZ_JALBGD010000001.1, read on the forward strand.
CCGGCGATTACGCCGGAGACCTGCTTTACGAGACGCTTGTCGATTTCGGCTTCGCGCGAGGGCGGTACGAGGCTCATCCGGATGACAGTCTCGAACTCGTTGATGCTGCCATCACCAATGCCGTGCGCTGCGTGCCGCCGGAGAACAAGCCGACAGGTCCCGAAATTCGGACCTGCCTGCCATTTCTGACGCAGACGATCGACGCGCTGCCGTCGCTGGTCGCGTTGGTGGCGCTCGGTCGCATCGCTCATGATGCAACGCTGTCGGCCTTGGGCATTCGGCGCGCGGCCCATGCCTTCGGGCACAACGTGCGGCACGAGCTGCGCCCAGGCCTTACGCTTTTCGACAGCTATCACTGCTCCCGCTACAACACGAATACGGGGAGGTTGACGCGAGAAATGTTCCGCGACGTCTTCACCGCCGTGCGCGCGCAGGTGGATGCCTGCGCATCCTGACGGGTGCCGATCAGTCCGCCGGGTCGGCTTCGGGAGAGGAGGGCGCGGGGAACCACCCTCGCGGCCCCAGATGGTCCTGCGGCTGGTAACGGGCCTTGTAGTCCATCTTGGGCGAGCCCTTCACCCAATAGCCGAGATACACGTAGGGAAGACCCAGCGCGCGCGCACGCTCGATATGATCGAGAATGAGGTGGGTGCCGAGGCTGCGGCTTTGTGCTTCGGGGTCGAAGAAGGAATAGACCATCGACAGGCCATCGCTCAGCCGGTCGGTGAGGGCGACGGCGAGCAGCGGCCCGGTGCCCCTGCCGTTGAGAAACGTATCCGGCCCGCGCCGGCGATACTCCACCAGCATCGTCTCGACATGCGTATCCTCGATCATCATCGCGTAATCGAGAACGGTCATGTCCGACATGCCGCCATTGGCATGCCTTGCATCCAGATAGCGGCGGAAGAGGTCGTATTGCTGCGACGAGGGGGCGGGCTCGCTGGTCGAGCCGACGAGGTCGGCGTTGCGCTTCCACAGACGGCGGAACGAGCGGGTCCAGCGGAAGTCGTCGACCCGGACCCGGATCGAGATGCAGGCGCGGCAGTTCTCGCAGGCAGGACGGTAGGCAATGTTCTGGCTGCGCCGGAACCCGCCCTGCGTCAACACGTCGTTCAGCACCTGCGCCCGTGATCCCACGAGATGCGTGAAGACCTTCCTCTCCTGCTTGCCGGGCAGGTAGGGACAGGGCGAGGGCGCCGTCAGGTAGAATTGCGGTGTGTCGGTCGGATGTCGCGTCAAGTGCGTCCTTCCCGCTCAGCGCGTCTCAGAGCATCGAGAATCCATAATATATGGGCGCGACGAAAGTGAAAGTCAGCCATAGCAGCAAGGCGAGCGGCGTTCCCGCGACGATGAAGTCCGAAAAGCGGTAGTGGCCGGGGCCCATCACGATCAGGTTGGTCTGGTAGCCGATAGGTGTGGCGAACGAACAGTTCGCGGCGAAGATCACGCAGGTCACGAAGGCCTCGACGGGCATGCCGCTCTGGATCGCCATGTTGACCGCAATCGGCGTGAAGAGCACCGCCGTGGCGTTGTTCGACAGGACGTTGGTCAATAGCATCACCAGCAGGAAGAGGGAGGACAGCATCACCATCGGACGCTGCCCCTCTAGAACCATCACGAGGACGTCGGCGATCATCTTGGCGCCTCCGGTGACCTCGAGCGCGGTGGCGGCGGCGATCGAGGCGCCGATAAGCATGAAAATGCGACTATCGACTGCGCGAAGCGCCTGGCGCACGTTGAGGCAGCCCGACAGCACCATGGCGAAGGTTGCGGCGATCGAGGCCGTGACGATCGGCACAACGCCGCTGGCGCTGGCCGCCACCATCAGGGCGAAGATGGCCAGTGCGCGCGGCGCCAGCCGGCGCGGCGGCAGCTCGGCCGCCGACCAGTCGAGCAGCAGGACGTCACGGTTCGTCCTCAGCCTCTGGATGTTGGTCGCGTGACCGGCGACCAGCAGTACGTCCCCAGGCTCCAGGCGGATTTCCGTCATCGCCATGCGCGGCATCCGCGAACGGCGCTGGACTCCCATCACCACGCAATCCGTCTCGGTGTGAAACCCGCTCTGGGCGATGGTGCGTCCGGATAGCCGCGACGCGGGTGCCACCACCACCTCCGCCAGGGTGAGGGAGCGCTGCGGCAGCGATGCCTCGAGATCGGATGGTTCCTCGCTTTCGGTTGCCATCAGCGGACGGCGCTGGGACAGGGCAGTGGTCAGCGCGTGCCGGGTGGCCGCGACGATCACGGTGTCGCCGGGCATCAGGGTGACGTTCTCGAACGGCGGCAGGATCGGGCGCTCGCCACGCTGCACCAGCCGGACGGTCATGTCCTTGAGGGCGGGAAACAGGCCTGCGACGGAGGTGACGCCCTCCAGCGGATGGCCGGCAGTGATGGCGATCTGGGCAATGAACTGCTTGCCGGACGAGACCTGCATTTCCTCGGCCATCGACCGGCGGGGTTTCAGCAGGAACGGCATTACGAACAGTACATAGAGGATGCCGACGCCGGCGAGGATGACGCCGATCCCGGTAAAGCTGAAGAATCCGAGCCGGACATCGCTCGTGCGGGCTGCGACGTCGGCCACCAGAAGGTTGGTGGACGAGCCGATCAGTGTCGTCATGCCGCCGAGAATGGCGATGAATGACAGCGGCATCAGCAAGCGGCCGGCAGGCTTGCCCTGGGCTGCGGCAACGGCCGACAGGATCGGCAGGAACATCACCACGACGGGAGTGTTGTTCAGGAAGCCGCTGATTACCGCCACGGCGACCAGGATCGGCATGGCTGCCAACACCGGCCTTTTGCGGGTGGCGTCGACGATGATCTTTGCCGGCTTTTCCAGTGCATCCGTCTGGAACAGGCCCTGACCGACGATCAGCAGGCAGATGACGGTAACGAGGGCAGGGTTGGCGAAGCCTGACAGCAGCTCGGACGCACCGATCGTCACGGAGGCGTCAGCCGGCTGGAAAAAGGTGAAGATCAACAGAAAGGCGACGACGGAGCCGAGCGCAACGACTTCCAGCGCAAGGCGCTCCATCGCATACAGCACAACGGTGACCACGATCACCACGAAGGTCAGCAGCATCGCGGGATCGGCTGGCAGCATGCGTCGGGCCCATCTCCTCGTTCGGGACGCACGCGGGCGCGTGCGGCGCAGCACGCGCCATGTGCTTTTTTAACGGGCCGAGGGGCTTAAGCAAAGCGGCAAAGGGCTCATCCACCGCTCGCTGTCCGAAATGGTTTTGCTTGCAGGCAGGAAATTCCGGTCAATCCGTTGCGCGTCCGCGGTTCATCACCGCGACTCCGAGGACGATATCGTGCAACAGACGCTTTTCTGCATTGAAGAAGCTGACCAGAAGGATCAGCGGCGTCAGCAGGCTGACGGAGAACCAGAACAGCAGTGCGTGGATCGCGGCGATCAGGATATCCGGTCGCCGGCCGTCCAGCATCCGCATCGTCAATCCCATTGCCCGCATGCCGGGAGTGGCACTGTGCGGACCGCCGAGTGTGAAGCCGACATAGGCCAGCGCGACGCCGGGCCCCAGCGCCGGGAAAAGCAGCCAGCCGAGCCCGAACGTGAAGAGGCCGAGAAACAGCAGCAGCAGGCCGCCGGCAAGCGTCAGCGCGATGATCACCGCAGCATCGATCAGGAAGGCGATGATGCGATTGGTCCGCACGCTGTCGAACAGCCACGGGTCCAGTCCGCTCGCTCCACGTTCGTCGTTCATGTCATCGATGCCCTGTGCGTTGCGGTCCTGCATTGGCGGTCCGCTCCTTACTGACCTTGCAGGTGGTGACGATGGCCGTTCATGTCAAATGCCCCCGCTTTGGCGTGGCCAATGCCGCCTCAGATCCGCGATTCGCCCAGATCGAGCGGGCATACCGAGTGTCCGGCCTTTTCCAACGCGGAGAGGATACGGGCCGCATGCTCCGGGTCGTGCGTTTCCATGGTGACGTCGAGAGTGGTCCCCTTCGCCGGGACGTTCAGGAACAGGCGATGGTGCGAGACTTCCAGGATATTGCCGCCTAAGCGGCCGATCAGCGTCGAGATCTCACCGAGAATGCCTGGCCTGTCGGCGGTGGTGATGCGGATCGACAAAAGCCGTCCTTCGCGTGCCAGTTCGCGCACCATGATGGACGACAGCAGCCGGGGATCGATATTGCCGCCGCACAGGACAAGACCGACACGCTTGCCCTTGAAGCGCTCCGGATAGGCGAGAAGGCCGGCAAGGCCTGCAGCGCCCGCGCCCTCCGCCATGGTCTTTTGCCGCGTCAGGTAGGCGTTGACCGCGCGCTCCAATGTTGCCTCGTCGACGAGCAGAATGTCGTCTACCGTCTGGCGGACGATCTCCAGCGTCAGGCGGCCGACGTTCTTGACGGCGATGCCCTCGGCAAGCGTTGCGCCGCCGCAGGTCACAGCCTCCCCGCGCAATGCGCCGAGCATCGAGGGGTAAAGCGCCGCCTCCACGCCGACGACCTCGATGCCCGGCTTCCGCGCTTTCGCCGCGACGGCCATGCCGGAGATCAGCCCGCCGCCGCCGACCGGAACGACGAGGCAGTCGAGATCCGGCTGGTCCTCCAGCATTTCGAGCGCGATCGTTCCCTGACCGGAAATGATCGCCGGGTCGTCGTAGGGGTGAACCCAGACGAGGCCTTCCTCGTCGGCGATGCGCTCCGCCTCGGCTTGTGCATCGGCCAGAACCTCGCCGGCAAGCACCACGCGTGCGCCATAGCCGCGCGTTGCGGCGACCTTCACGAAGGGGGTCGGCTCCGGCATGACGATGGTCGCCGGGATGCCAAGCCGGGCGGCGTGATAGGCGACGGCCTGGGCATGGTTGCCGGCCGACATGGCGATGACGCCGCGCTTGCGTTCGCTCGGTGAGAGCGACGACAGCTTCACCAGCGCGCCGCGCTCCTTGAACGCATTGGTGACCTGCAGGTTCTCGTATTTGACGAAGACGTCCGCCCCGGTGAGCAGCGACAGTTTCGGCGCCGGCAGGCACGGGGTCCGCATCACGGCCCCCTGGATGAGCCTTGCAGCCTGGGTGATCGTCTCGAGGGATACCTGCATCTGGAGGGCCTGAAGCTGCGGAAAAGGTCCGCCCACCTGCCATCAAGCAGGGATCATTTGCAAGCTCAGGATAGTGGAGCCGACCATCAGGCCTGCCAGTGCGATCCGCAAGGCGTTGAGCAACCGCGTACCTCCGGCATTGCTGCGCAGCCAGCTTCCCGCCAGCAGCCAGAGGCCGTTCAGGAAACCACCGAGGCACAGGAAGGTCAGCGACAGGACCAGCGCATCCGCGAAATAGCGTTCCGCAGAAACGAACTGGCTGATGCCGGCGATCTGCATGGCATAGGCTTTCGGATTCAGCGGATGCACCCAGAACCCGCGGCCATAGCCGGGTATGCGGTCGGCCTTGACGCCACCGCGCACCGGACTGCGGACGATCACCCAGGCGAGATAGAGGATGTAACACAGGCAGAGGATGCGAAGCACCTCGAAGACCTGCGGTGCACTCTTCAGCAGGGCGAAAAGACCGGCAACATTCAGCCAGTAGATCACCTGGAAGCCCGACATCGTGCCCAGCATGAACGGCAGGGCGGGGCGCGCGCCGAAGGAGATGCCGTTCGCCATCAGCGACATGTTCGCAGGACCGGGCGAGCCGACCATCGCGCAGACGAAGAGCGCAAGCAGCCCGAACTGGGCGAGGGGCATCAGGAGATCGGAAGACATCTGGCAGCGACTTCATGAGGGCGACCGGCGGTCGCGGATTGTGTTTCGCCGGCAGATTTGTCTTGAAACAACTTCTGATACAATCGTAACATTGTTCTTGTGACAATATTGCCTGATATCTCCGTCGGTCTCGATCAGCCGGTCACGGTCCGTTCGCTGGAAGCGCATCTGCGGTCCTGCGTCGAGCGAGGCCTCCTTGCGGCTGGCGACCGTCTGCCGCCGATTCGCGAGGCCGCCTGGAAACTCGGCTGCGCGCCGGGAACCGTTGCGCGCGCCTATCGGGCGCTGGAACTTGCCGGCCTTGCACATGGAGAGGTGGGGCGAGGAACCTTCATCGCTTCCGGCGACCGCAAGCTCGCCTTTCCTCAAGCAGCGACCAGGACGACGCAGCATGTGACCGATCTGGCCGTGAACAGCTTTCTCATCGAGGATGCCTCGAGCCTTGTCGGGACCGCGCTGGCTGCGGTGCAGTCGGACCTGGCGGCCGGGGATCTGCCGCTCGCCTATCTCGCGACCGGTGAGGACGAAGAGATCAGGGCCATCGCCGCGCGCTTTCTCGGCCGGCAGGGCAGAGAACTGGATGCCGACGAGATCGTGGTGACGGCCGGCGCCCAGGCGGCGATCGCCTCCACCTTTCTGGCTCTGACCGAAAACGGCGGCGGCATCGCCTGCGATGCGCTCACCTATCCGGGCGTGATCAGCGCCGCGAGCGTGGCGCGAGCGCGGCTTCATCCGGTGCGCATGGATGAGGAGGGCATGGATCCGGAGGCGTTCGAGGCCTTGTGCCGGCGTGCCAAGATCGCCTGCGTCTTCCTCATGCCTTCGACGCAGAATCCGACCGGGCGCCGGATGTCCGCACGGCGCTGCGCGCAACTGGCCGAAGTCGCTGCCCGCCACGGCGTGGTGGTGGTCGAGGACCGTATCTACGATTTTCTGGCGGACGAGAGCACGGACACCGGGATCTCGGGATTTCTGCCCGAAAGCACGGTGTTGGTCACGGGCCTTTCCAAATGCGTGGCGCCGATCCTGCGCGTCGGGTTTGTTGCTGCGCCGAAGCCGCTCGCCCGCCAAATCCTCGCGGTGGAGAACGCGCTCAGCCTGATGGTCTCGCCGCTGCTAACACGGGTTGCCGTGCACATCCTTTCAGATAGCGGGTTCGAGGCCCGGTTGGCGCGGATACGCCGTGGCATCGCTGAGCGCGCAACAATCGCGCACGAGCTCTTCCCGCAGCTGAAGCCGGAGGCGTTGCAGGGCGGTCTTGCATGGCTGGAGCTTGCGGGTGGGTGGTCTGCCGACGCCTTCTCGGCGGAAGCTGAGGCTCTCGGCGTGCGAGTGGCGCCGGCGCGTTTCTTCGCGGTCGAGCCGCGCGGCGCACCGGAGGCGGTGCGCCTGTGCCTTGGAAGCGTGGCGCAGGATGACGTCTGCCGGCGGGCGCTGGAGGATCTTGCGAGCCTCATGGCGCGCCCGCCGCGCGGGCCTCAGATTCTACCTTGAGGCGCTTGGTGCCGGGGCGCAGCCGGGTCAGTCGAGCCCCTTGAGCTTTCTTGCTGCACGCGGCGCGAAATAGGTCAGCACGCCGTCCGCCCCGGCGCGCTTGAAGGCCATCAGGCTCTCCATCATCGCCCGCTCGCCGTCGAGCCAACCGTTCCCGGCGGCCGCCATGATCATCGCGTATTCGCCGGACACCTGATAGGCGAAGGTCGGCCGCTCGAACGTGTCCTTCACCCGGCGGATGATGTCGAGATAGGGCATCCCCGGCTTGACCATGATCATGTCGGCGCCTTCCTCCAGATCCAGCGCGACCTCGTGCAGGGCCTCGTCGCTGTTGGCCGGATCCATCTGGTAGGTGCGCTTGTCACCGACGAGCGTCGCGTTGGTACCAACCGCGTCGCGGAAAGGACCGTAGAAGGCAGACGCATACTTCGCCGCGTAGGACATGATCTGGACGTCCCGGTAGCCGGCGGCATCGAGGCCGGCGCGGATCGCGCCGATGCGCCCGTCCATCATGTCGGACGGGGCGATGACGTCGGCACCGGCTTCGGCCTGCAGCAGTGCCTGGGCCACCAGCTGGGCGACTGTCTCGTCGTTCAGAATCACCTCGCCCTTCATCAGGCCGTCATGCCCGTGGCTGGTATAGGGGTCGAGCGCCACATCCGTGACGATGCCGATCGGCAGGCCAGTGTCCTTGATGGCGCGGCACGCGCGGCAGATCAGGTTTTCCGGGTTGAGGGCTTCCGAGCCGTCGGCATCGCGCAGCGACGGATCGGTATTGGGAAAGAGGGCGATCGCCGGAATGCCGAGCTCTGCGGCTTCCTCGATCTGGCGGGCGATATTGTCCACGCTGTAGCGCATGACGCCCGGCATGGAGGGAACAGGCTGCTCGATGCCGGTGCCGTCGGTCAGGAACAGCGGCCAGATCAGGTCGTCGACGGTCAGCGTGTTCTCGCGCACCATCCGGCGTGACCAGTCGGTGCGGCGGTTGCGGCGCATGCGGCGTCCCCCGACGATACTATCGACATCGTGGGCCTTGGCATTGAGGGTGGGGCGCTGGTGAGCGGTCATCGGAACTTCCCTGCAGGGGTGTTGATCGAGTTGGACGGACCCTAGCACTGTGGCGGTGCCTACCGGAAGCCTGTCCGACCTTGCATCCCTTGGCCGGATTGACGCAGGGCCGGGGGCTGGATAATCCAGCAGTCTACCGTCGGGAACCGAGGCCGTGCAGCCTCGCGTCGTGACACGGCTCTGGGAGGAGGCAGGCAATGGATTTTGCGCTCGGGGAAGACCAGCGTGCGTTTCAGGATGTCGCTCGCCAGTTCGCGCGAGACGAGATGGAGCCCCATGCCAGGGAGTGGGACGAGAAGTCGTTCTTTCCGGTGGAGACGCTGCGCAAGGCGGCGGAGCTCGGCTTCGGCGGGATTTATGTCGGCGACGACGTCGGCGGCTCGGGGCTCGGCCGGCTGGACGCAGCGGTGATCTTCGAGGAACTGGCTGCCGGCTGCACGTCGACCGCCGCCTATATCTCCATCCATAACATGGCCGCCTGGATGATCGACCGCTTCGGCTCGCAGGAGCAGCGCGAGCGGTTTCTTCCCGACCTGTGCTCCATGGCGCGGTTTGCCAGCTACTGCCTGACCGAGCCCGGATCGGGATCGGACGCGGCGAGCCTGCGCACCCGCGCGGCTCTCGACGGCGATCACTATGTGCTCAATGGCTCCAAGGCCTTCATCTCGGGCGGGGGCGTGTCGGACGTCTATGTCGTGATGGTGCGCACTGGCGGGGAGGGGCCGAAGGGCATCTCCTGCCTCGTGGTGGAAAAGGACACGCCCGGCCTCAGCTTCGGTGCCCAGGAGGTCAAGCTCGGCTGGAAGAGCCAGCCGACCGCCCAGGTGAACTTCTCCGACTGCCGCGTTCCGGTGGCGAACCGCATCGGCGAGGAAGGCGAGGGCTTCCGCATCGCCATGGCCGGTCTCGATGGTGGCCGCCTCAACATCGGCGCCTGCTCGCTCGGCGCGGCGCAGAGCTGCCTCGACCGCTCTGTAGCCTATCTCAAGGAGCGGCGGCAGTTCGGACGCCCGCTGGCAGAATTCCAGGCATTGCAGTTCCGCCTTGCGGACATGGCGACGGAGCTGGAAGCCGCGCGGCTGCTGCTCCACAAGGCCGCGACGCTGGTCGATGCAAAGACGCCGGACGCGACCCGCATGGCGGCCATGGCCAAGCGCATGGCCACCGATGTGGGTTTTTCCGTCGTCAACGAGGCGTTGCAATTGCACGGCGGTTACGGCTATCTGCGTGACTATCCGGTGGAGCGTTATCTGCGTGACGTTCGCGTGCATCAGATTCTGGAAGGTACCAACGAGATCATGCGTGTGATCATCGCCCGGGAACTCCTGAAGGATTGACGGGGCGAGCGTATTGCTACGCGAAATTTTCCTTCGCCGTTTGGAATGAGACGAGAGTTCTGGCGAATTTGTTGAGGATACTTGATGAGCGAACCCGAGATCCTGTTTGAGCGGATCGGCCGTGCCGGTGTTGTCACCCTGAACCGTCCCAAGGCGCTCAATGCGCTGACGCACGGAATGGTTCTGGAGATGATCGACCAGCTGGAACGTTGGGCGACTGAGGACGCAATCGGCCATGTGATCGTGCGCGGCGCGGGCGACCGCGCCTTCTGCGCCGGCGGCGACATCCGCAAGATCTACGACCAGGGCATGTCGGGCGATCCGACGCGGGCTCAGTTCTTCGGCGACGAGTATCGCCTCAACGTGCGCGTGAAGCGCTTTCCCAAGCCCTATGTCGCGTTGATCGACGGGATCGTCATGGGCGGCGGCGTGGGCGTATCCGTCCACGGCAGCCACCGCGTCGGCACCGAGCGTACCACCTTCGCCATGCCCGAGACCGGCATCGGCTTCTTTCCCGATGTCGGCGGCTCCTGGTTCCTGCCGCGCATGCCGCAAGAGACCGGGATGATGGCGGCCCTTTCCGCAGGTAGGTTCAAGCAGGCGGACGCCCTGTGGGCCGGCATCCTGACCCATGGCATCGCCGCCGGCGACATGGAAGCACTGACCCGAGACCTGACCGAAACCGACGATATCGACGGAACGATTGCCCGCTACGCAGCACGCCACAATGTCGGGGAGGCGCCGCTCGCCGCGCGTGCACCCATCATCGCCGACATTTTTGGCCGCAGTTCCGTCGCCGAAATCCTGTCGGCTCTGGACGAGCATGCGGCACGCGCGGGCGATCCGGATGCGGGATGGGCCGGCGATCTTGCGGCCGTAATTCGGTCCAAGTCGCCGACCAGCGTGATGCTTGCGTTCCAGCAGCTCCGCCGCGGCGCGGCGCTCGACTTCGAAGACTGCATGCGCCTCGAATACCGCATCGTCTGCCACATTCTCCAGGGCGCCGACTTCTACGAGGGCGTGCGTGCGGTCATCGTCGACAAGGACAACGCGCCGAAGTGGTCGCCGGCCGAACTGGCCGATGTGACCGAAGCGGACATCCTGGCGCATTTCGAGATGCCCGTCGGCGGCGATCTCGATGTGTGACGTGATCTGCCCAGCCCGTTAGGGCGTCCGGGCGGAACAGAAGGACTTGTCCATGACCACGCTGTTTCTGGATTATCTGAAGCACAGGCCGGCCTGGTCCGTGACGCTTGTCTGGTATCTGCGCGCCATTGCCGTCCTGCTGATCTTCAGCGGACTGATTCACTGGGCGCGTATCGTCGGCTTCTCGCCGTGGCGTGGCCAGTGGTTCTGGGAAATGCCCGTCGAATGGCAGGCGGCGACGGTTTTCTTCGGCGTTCTCGATCTGGTTGCGGCCATCGGCCTTTGGCTCACCGTGTCCTGGGGCACGGTAATGTGGCTGACCAGAGCGCTCACCCAGGTGGTGATGCACACGCTCTTCGCGGACATCTTCGGACGGCGTCCGTACGAGATCGCCTTTTATCTGACGACCATCGCGATCTACCTCATCCTGCTCTACCTCAGTGAAAGAGAGCAGCGACGCTGATCGCGCAAGGCTGCGAACCGGGGCAGGGAGGCCGGCCCCGGTTCGCCTGAACTGACACGCTCGCGCGACGTCGCGGGCGGGAGTGATAGTGCCGCCGTCGGGGCGGAAAAGGGAGAAGTGCTTATGGCAAAGGTCGGGTTTATCGGGCTTGGGAACATGGGCGGTCCGATGGCTGCCAATCTGGTCAAGGCAGGGCACGACGTGCGCGGCCTCGACCTGTCGGCGGAGGCCAAGGCGCGCCTCGTGGAGGCGGGCGGCAAGACGGCGGACAATCTCGCCGAGGTGGCGTCCGACGTCGACGTGATCGTGTCGATGCTTCCGGCCGGCGCACATGTGCGCAAGGTCTATACGGGCGAAGATGGCATCCTGTCGCATGCCCGCCCCGGAACGCTGCTTATCGACAGCTCGACCATCGACGTGGAGAGCGCACGCGCGGTTGCGGCGGCCGCTGAAAAGGCCGGCATGCCCATGGTCGACGCGCCGGTCTCCGGCGGTGTCGGCGGCGCTGCGGCCGGTACGCTGACCTTCATGGTCGGCGGTCCGGATGCCGCCTTCGAGGCGGCGCGTCCCTATCTGGACGTGATGGGCAAGACGATCGTTCATGCGGGCGGTGCCGGCACCGGCCAGGCGGCGAAGATCTGCAACAACATGCTGCTGGGCATTTCGATGATCGGCACGTGCGAAGCGTTCGTCCTTGCCGAGCGCCTCGGTCTCGACGCGCAGAAGCTGTTCGACATTTCCTCCACCGCCTCGGGCCAGTGCTGGTCGTTGACGACCTATTGCCCGGTGCCGGGTCCGGTGCCGACATCCCCGGCCAACCGCGATTATCAGCCGGGCTTTGCGGCAGCGATGATGCTCAAGGACCTAAAGCTCGCTCAGGAAGCCGCGCATGCCAGCGGCGCATCCACGCCGCTCGGTGCCGAGGCGGCAGCCCTTTACAATCTTTTCTGCAATGGCGGCGATGCCGATACGGACTTTTCCGGCATCGTCCGGTTCCTGCGCGGCAAGACGGGCGCCTGAACCGTCCATAGGCTGGACACCAACGACGGTAGGGGCGCGAAGCGGGAGACCGTTTCGCGCCTTGCTCGCTTGAGTTGCCCCTGAAAATCCTGATGTTCGCTGGAAAATATCATTAACAGACTGTATTTCGTTGCGCCCTGCATCGCATTTGCGCGTTAACCGGAGATTTAGTCTCCTTTTTAAGCGGATTTTAGAGACCCTCCCGTATTGTCTGTCTCAAGGTGACAAAAACGCACCGCTAACAATACATGAGGCGCAAACAAATGATGACCGCAAAAAAGGCAGTCGACGTCACGTTGCAGGCTGAAGAGAGCGATGACATCAAGCCGCACTACCTGGAAGCTTTGACGCTTGTCGAGCGTCTGCATCGGCGACTGCTCGATGTGATCAAGGATGAGTTCGACCGCGAAGGGCGCGCAGACGTGAACAGCGTGCAGGCGCTGCTGCTGTTCAACATCGGCGACGCGGAACTGACCGCCGGTGAACTGCGGACCCGTGGCTACTATCTCGGCTCGAACGTGTCCTACAACCTCAAGAAGCTCGTCGACATGGGCTTCATCCACCACCAACGCTCCCGCACCGACCGCCGTTCGGTCCGTGTCAGCCTGACGGAGAAGGGTAAGGACGTTGCCGGGAAGGTGAGCGCCCTGTACGAGCGGCACATGCTGTCGGTCGAGCAGGTCGGCGAGATCGGTCCCGACGACTTTAAGGTCCTGAACCGTTCGTTGCGCCGCCTGGAGCGTTTCTGGACCGACCAGATCCTGTATCGTCTCTGATTGCCGGACATTTTCCGGCCAGTCCTCATCGAAGCCGCTTCGCGCAGATTGTGCGAGGCGGCTTCGGCGCATGTGGCGGCCGGTTTACGCTTTTTCGCGCCGCGACATGAATGCGCCATATTGGGATGGCTTAGGAACCATTGCATCATCCGATGCGGATGTAGTGTGGTCCGGGCAGAGTTCTTGCCGCGTCGGGCCGGGGCGGGTCTCCTTTGTCGACGGTTGTGGGCATTTGTTAATGCTGGCGGCGTATCCCTGACGAGACCTTTCTGAGCTTGACCTGGGACTGGAGTCGATACGGTGGGATTTGCAGCAACCGACCTTTTCGATGGGCGCCTTCTTGGCCTGCGGGCCGGCGCGCGGGGCGCCGCATTGGCACTGACAGGCGTTTTCGCCTCCGTCGCGATGGGGGGGGATGCGCTGGCGCAGCCGGCCCCCGTGCAGATGAGGATCGAGCAACAGAGCGTCGAATGGAACGACCAGTTCGATACGACGATGCGCAGCCTGCAGGCGGTCGAATCCTCGTTTCCGACCCTGTCTCCCGACACGGCGACGTATGTAGAGACGGCGATCCAGCGCTACTCGATGATCGTTCAGCAGGGGGGCTGGCAGCCGGTGACCAGCGGCCGAAAGGCGATGCGGCTGGGTATGCGTGACGAGCACGTCCTGTCGCTGCGCCGCCGCCTCATGGTTTCAGGTGATCTCGAGCAGACCGCGGGTCTCTCCGACACATTCGACTCTTACGTCGATGCGGCTGTGCGGCGCTTCCAGCTGCGCCATGGCCTGACGCCGGATGGCGTGGTCGGCCAGAGCACTCTGGTAGCGATGAATGTTTCGGCCGACGTGCGGCTGGGCCAGTTGGAGACCAATCTGGTGCGCTTGCGCTCCATGTCCGGTTTTTTGGGCGACCGCTACGTGATGGTCAACATTCCGGCGGCTGAGATCGAGGCGGTGGAGAACGGCCGCGTGCGTTCGCGCCACACTGCGGTCGTCGGTAAGATCGACCGCCAGACGCCGATTCTCAACTCGTCGATCTACGAGCTCAACTTCAATCCGTACTGGACGGTTCCGGTCTCGATCATCCGAAAGGACCTGATTCCGAAGATGAACGAGGATCCGGCTTACCTCGAGAAGAATCGCATCCGGATTTTCGACTGGAAGGGCAACGAGCTCGCCTGGCAGCAGATCAACTGGAACACCGACGAGGCGACTCAGTATCAGTTCCGCCAGGAGCCGGGCGAGATCAATTCGCTGGGGTCGGTGCGCATCAATTTCCACAACTCGCATCAGGTCTATTTGCACGATACGCCGTCCAAGTCGCTCTTCGGCTCCGACTATCGCTTCCATTCGTCCGGTTGCGTGCGCGTGCAGAACGTTCGCGAACTAATCACCTGGCTGCTCGAGAGCACGACCTCCGACTGGAGCCGCGCCCGGGTCGACGAGACGATCCGGTCCGGCGCGCGTGAAGATGTGAAGCTCGGCACCAAGATCCCGATCTACATGTCCTACGTAACCGCATGGGCGACCGCCGAAGGCGTGATCCACTTCCGTGAGGACATCTACAATCGCGACGGCGTTCTCATGAGCGAGGCCGCGGTCGGAAGCGCTTCCCTGCAGTGATCGACAGGCTGTCGCATCCGGACAAGGACGGGTCGCCCCGGGGCGGTCTCGTCCGGCCGGAGCGCGGCAGTCTTGCTCGTGTTGGACGGATGATGTCGTGACCGTTGGAAGGCAGCCGAAAGGCGAGGTCTATTTCGAGTTCTACCCCGTCGGCCGGCAGGTCAAGGTGACTGCGATCGATGCCACGACCGGTATCGAGGTCGTCGTGATCGGTCCTGTTCAGGCCTCGCAGGCCGACCTACAGCAACTTGCCCTGCGGAAGCTTATGAGGCGCCTTGCCGAAGGGGCGCCCGCCCGCTGATCCCGCTGCAGGGAACTGAGCCGGCGAGATGTCGCGGCCCGGGCAATGGGCCTTGGTTCCCGCGAGTGGCTGTGCTATCTGGCGTGACCTTTTGGTCTGGCCGATCCGGCATTGTTCCGACGGTACCAATGGTCGCCATGCGCGATTGATCTCACTTCAGGACTGCTAGAGGGGACCGACGATGTCGATGACTGACACCTCGCTCGACACGGCGATTTATCCGAACTTCTTCACTCGCTCGCTTGCCGATGCGGATCCGGAGATCAACACTGCGATTACCAGCGAACTAGGCCGCCAGCGCCACGAGATCGAACTCATCGCGTCGGAGAACATCGTCTCTCTGGCCGTGCTCGAGGCGCAGGGCACGATCCTCACCAACAAGTATGCCGAAGGCTATCCGGGCAAGCGCTACTACGGCGGCTGCGAGTATGTCGACGTAGTCGAACAGCTGGCGATCGATCGCGCCAAGAAGCTGTTCGGCGCCCAGTTCGCCAACGTTCAGCCGAACTCCGGCAGCCAGATGAACCAGGCCGTGTTTCTGGCGCTGCTGCAGCCGGGCGACACATTCATGGGCCTCGACCTCAATTCGGGTGGTCACCTGACCCACGGCTCGCCGGTCAACATGTCCGGCAAGTGGTTCAACGTCGTGTCCTACGGGGTGCGTCCGGACGATCACATGCTCGACATGGACGAGATCGCGCGCCTTGCCGAACAGCACAAGCCGAAGCTGATCATCGGCGGCGGCACGGCCTATTCCCGCACCTGGGACTGGAAGCGCCTGCGCGAGATCGCCGACTCGGTCGGTGCGTATTTTATGGTCGACATGGCGCACATTGCCGGCCTCGTCGCCGGTGGCGCACATCCGTCTCCGCTGCCGCATGCGCATGTGGTCACCACCACCACCCACAAGTCTCTGCGCGGTCCTCGTGGCGGTCTCATCCTGACCAATGACGAGGCCATCGCCAAGAAGATCAACTCGGCAGTCTTCCCGGGCCTGCAGGGCGGTCCGCTGATGCATGTCATCGCCGCCAAGGCCGTTGCTCTCGGCGAGGCGCTGCAGCCGGAGTTCAAGACCTACGCCCAGGCCGTCGTCGCCAACGCCAAGGCGCTTGCCGCCAGCTTGCAGGAGCAGGGACTCGACATCGTGTCCGGCGGTACCGACAACCATCTGATGCTTGTCGACCTGCGCCCGAAGAACGCCACCGGCAAGCGTGCCGAGGCGGCTCTCGGCCGTGCCAACATCACTTGCAACAAGAACGGCATTCCCTTCGACCCGGAAAAGCCGTTCGTTACTTCGGGCATCCGTCTGGGTACCCCGGCCGGCACCACCCGCGGCTTCGGTCAGGGCGAGTTCCGCGAGATCGGCCGGCTGATCGTCGAGGTGCTGGACGGACTGCGCAGCTCCAACAGCGATGATGGAAATGCCGAGGTCGAGGCTCGGGTGAAGGAAAAGGTGATCGCACTGACCGATCGCTTCCCGATCTACCCGAACCTTTGATTGCAGGCCGGTGCGTGGGATGCGCACCGGCAACCAGTCTTGTGGGCCGCCGCGAAGGCGGCTTACTGGTCCGGAGCCCAAAGCGCATGAAGTGCCCCTATTGCGGTTGTGACGATACCCAGGTGAAGGACTCGCGTCCCACGGAGGACAACACCGCAATCCGCCGTCGCCGGATCTGCACCGCCTGTGGCGGTCGCTTCACCACCTTCGAACGCGTCCAGCTGCGCGAGTTGACCGTGATCAAGCGCAGCGGTCGCCGCGTGCCGTTCGATCGCGACAAGCTGATGCAGTCGGTCCGTATCGCCACCCGCAAGCGCCCCGTCGAACCGGAGCGTCTGGAGCGGATGGTGAGCGGCATCGTGCGCCAACTTGAGAGCTCGGGCGAGAGCGATATCAAGGCGAGCGACATCGGCAACCTGGTCATGGAAGGGTTGAAGGTGATCGACGACGTCGCCTATGTGCGCTTCGCCTCCGTCTACAAGAATTTCCGGGAAGCCAAGGACTTCGAGGCCCTTCTCGACGAGATGAGTGGGCCCGACGCTGCGGCCTTCGACGAGACCTGACCCTCGGACATCCCTGACAATGCCGGACAGCTGGCACGATGATCGTTTCATGGCCGCCGCCGCATCCTATGCGCGGCGTGCGCTCGGCCGTGTATGGCCCAACCCCGCAGTCGGCGCTCTGATCGTGCGCGATGACGGCGATGGCCCGGTCGTGGTCGGCCGCGGCTACACCCGCCCGCCCGGCGGACCGCATGCGGAAGTCGTCGCCCTCGCTCAGGCGGGTGAAGCTGCGCGCGGCGCCACCTGCTATGTCACCCTTGAGCCCTGTTCCCACCAGGGGCGCACTGGTCCGTGCTGCGTCGCGTTGGCCCAGGCCGGTATTCGCCGGGTCGTGATCGGGTTGCTCGACCCCAACCCGCGCGTTTCGGGCCGCGGTGTGGCGATGCTGGAGGCCGCCGGCGTCGAGGTACGTTCCGGTGTACGCGAGGAACTTTGCAGCGCTCTGCATGCTGGCCATGTCAGCCGCCTGACGCGCGGTCGCCCGCTTGTGGTTCTCAAGCTTGCCGTCTCGCGCGATGGGTTCATCGGCCGTCGCGGGGCGGGGCAGATCGCCATCACCGGCGAGGATGTTTTCCGGCGTGTCCATATCCTGCGTGCTGAGTGCGACGGAATTCTCGTCGGCATCGGCACGGCGCTCGCCGACGATCCTTCGCTCAATTGCCGTTTGCCCGGGCTTTCGCACCGGTCTCCGGTGCGCATCATTCTCGATACGAATGCCCGGCTCCCGCTGGACAGCAAGCTGGTCCAGACCGCCGGCGAGATTCCGCTCTGGCTGCTTGTCGCCGCCGATGCCGATCCCGATAAGGTAGAAGCGCTGACGGTTGCCGGCTGCACCGTGATCCGCCTGGCGCGGGCGAAGGGCGAGCCGATCGATCCGCGCACGGCCGTCCGGGCTCTGGGGCAGCGCGGCATTACCAAGCTGATGGTCGAGGGCGGTTCGACGGTGGCGCGCGCCTTCCTGGACACGGACCTTGCCGACGAGGTGATCATCTCGCAAAGCAGCCTCGTGATCGGGCAAGGGGGCATCCTGCCCTTCGGTTCGCGTGGTACGGATATGGTCACCGCCAGCGTCAGGTTCCGCAATGTCGGCACCCGGCGGGTCGGTGCCGACACGATGACCCATTTTGTCCGCGAAAGGAGCTAACATGTTCACCGGTATCGTCACGGACATGGGACGCATTGCCTCGGTCGAGGCCATTCCGGCGGGTTTGCGTACGCGCATCCTCACCGCCTACGATCCCGACGGCATCGACATCGGCGCATCGATTGCCTGTGACGGTGTCTGCCATACGGTTACGGCCAGGGGCAGGGATGGCAGCGACAACTGGTTCGAGATCGAGTCGGCGGCCGAGACCTTGCGCCTGACGACCGTCGGCGGCTGGAAGGCGGGAGATCGCGTCAATCTGGAGCGCTCGCTGAAGATGGGCGACGAGCTTGGCGGTCACATCGTCCAGGGACATGTGGACGGCACGGCAGAGATCCTGGAGCGCATCGACCATCCGGACTCGGTGTTCTTCCGCTTCCGCGCCCCGGCAGAGTGCGCTCCGTTCATCGCCAGGAAGGGCGGCATCGCCCTGCACGGCACGTCGCTGACGGTCAACGAGGTGGACGGCGACACGTTCACGGTGTTTCTCATTCCGCACACCCTGGCTGTGACGACCTGGGGAGACCGCAAGGCCGGCGACAGCATCAACCTCGAAGTCGACATGATGGCGCGATACGCAGCGCGTCTTGCAGAGTACCGGTGACGCTCCCCACCGGGCGGAGACATCGCGTCAGATGCCCGCTAGCGGCATGGCGGGTTTGACAATCCGCGCTGGACAAAACCGGCCCGGCATGGTTCCTACCGGCACCTTGTTGCCGGCTCCTCCGGCAGTGCAGCCGGTCCGTTCTGACGTCTCTTGCGCGCCCGGCTCCCGGCTTGCCATGACATGAAAGCGAAGAGAGCGACATGACGACCCCTCGCATCTTGATCATCGACGCCCGCTTCTACGACGATATCGCCGACGCTCTGGTCGCTGGCGCCATGGATGTCCTCGAAGGGCAGGGCGCCGACGTCACCCGCGTGTCCGTCCCCGGCGTCCTGGAGATTCCAGCTGCCCTTGCCATGGCACTGGCTGCCATGGAGGCGGGCACTGCGGACTATGACGGTTTCGTGCTCCTTGGCTGCGTGATCCGCGGCGAGACCTCGCACTACGACATCGTCGCCAACGAGTCGGCCCGTGCAGTGATGGAGCTCACCATCGACGCGGCGTTGCCGCTCGGCAACGGCATCCTGACGGTCGAGAACGGCGAGCAAGCCTGGGCCCGCGCCGACCCGGCGAAGAAGAACAAGGGCGCCGCCGCGGCACAGGCCGCCCTCGACATGATCGCGGTCAGGGACCGTTTCGGAATCTGACAATGACTGAAGACAACGAAGCCAGGACAGAGCCGGCCGTCCGCCCCGCCAACAAGCGCGGCGCGGCGCGCCTGTCTGCTGTCCAGGCGCTGTACCAGATGGATGTCGGCGGCTCGAGCCTTGCCGACGTGCTGGCCGAGTTCGAGGCGTTCCGCCTGGGGGCGGAGCTCGACGGCGAGCAATACCGCGAAGCGGATGCGTCGTGGTTCCGCGATCTCGTCAAGGGCGTGGTCGCGGAGCAGCGCTATCTGGATCCGGTGATCCATCGCTCGCTGGTCGCCGGTTGGCCACTCCGCCGCATCGATACGACGCTGCGGGCGATCCTTCGGGCCGGCGCGTTCGAGCTGATGCGTCGCAAGGACGTTCCGGCCCGTGTGGTGATCAGCGAGTACATTGATGTTGCCCGCGCCTTCTACGAGGCGGAAGAGCCGCGCATGGTGAACGGCGTGCTCGACAAGCTGGCGCGCGAGTTCCGCAGCAGCGAGTTCGACGACCCGGCCAAGTCGGAGCAGGCGGGAGACGGCGCCTGAGTCCCTCCCTTGCGTCCTTGCTGATGAATTGAAGCAGCCACGGCGATCCGCTGTGGCTTTTTCTTTGATTTTCGGCGGGATTTTCCCTTACGGAAGAGACTTTCCTGACCTGAGCTTTTGCCGTTGTTTCCGCAGCGTAAGTCTTGTTGTCGCGACCTGACAGAATGGCCATTGCCGGAAGCTGCAGGCAGCGCGACCCGTTCAGACACGGTGGAAACTCGTCCTTGACGGGACGCACAGGACAGATACCGTTCTTCCCGCAGGACCGCATAACAATCAAGGAAAGGTCCTTCCGCGTCCTTCATTGGGGGGAAGAATGCTCGAGCTCGTAATAGTAATTTTGTGTGGCCTGCTGTCCATTGCCTACGGCGTATGGGCCATTCAGTCTGTCATGGCAGCCGATGCGGGCAATGCCCGCATGCAGGAAATCGCCGGCGCGATCCAGGAAGGCGCGCAGGCTTACCTCAACCGTCAGTACACGACCATTGCCATCGCCGGCGTGGTCATCTTCGCACTGGTTGTCTGGTTGCTCGGCAGCTTGGTCGCCATTGGCTTTGCCATCGGTGCGATCTTGTCGGCGGCCGCGGGCTATATCGGCATGCACGTCTCGGTGCGCGCCAACGTCCGCACCGCCCAGGCCGCCAGCACGTCACTGGCTGCCGGTCTCGAGATCGCCTTCAAGGCGGGGGCTGTTACGGGAATGCTCGTCGCGGGCCTCGCGCTGCTGGGCGTTGCCGTGTATTTCACCATC
The DNA here is from genome assembly GCF_023507705.1 of Stappia sp. WLB 29. Taxonomy (GTDB): domain Bacteria; phylum Pseudomonadota; class Alphaproteobacteria; order Rhizobiales; family Stappiaceae; genus Stappia. The sequence continues at coordinate 161,362 of NZ_JALBGD010000001.1, forward strand.
CTCACTGAGATCCTCAACTACGATGCGCAGAGCCGCACCGTCATCGATGCACTGGTCGCCCTCGGCTTCGGCGCCTCCCTGATCTCCATCTTTGCCCGCCTCGGCGGCGGCATCTTCACCAAGGGTGCGGATGTGGGCGGCGATCTCGTCGGCAAGGTCGAGGCCGGTATTCCGGAGGACGATCCGCGCAACCCGGCGACCATCGCCGACAATGTCGGCGACAATGTCGGCGACTGCGCCGGCATGGCGGCCGATCTGTTCGAGACCTACGCGGTGACCGTCGTCGCCACGATGGTTCTTGCCTCGATCTTCTTCACCGGAGCCGCAGCACTCGAGCTGATGCTCCTGCCGCTGGTGATCGGCGGTGCCTGTGTGGTCACGTCCATCATCGGCACGTTCTTTGTCAAGCTCGGCAGCAACAACTCGATCATGGGCGCCCTGTATAAGGGCTTCGTCGCCACCGCTCTCCTGTCGGCTGTGGCACTGTTCGCCATCGTGTTCTTCTGGCTGGGCTTTTCCACCGAGTACACCACTTCGGGGGGGCTGACCTTCTCCGGCCGGCACCTATTCTACTGCGGCCTTCTCGGCTTGGTGGTCACGGGCCTGATCATCTGGGTGACGGAATACTACACCGGAACCGACTATCGTCCGGTGCGTTCGATTGCCCAGGCCTCCGTTACGGGACACGGCACCAACGTGATCCAGGGCCTCGCCATCTCGCTCGAAGCCACCGCACTGCCCGCTATCATTATCATTGCGGGCATTCTCGGCGCGTTCAATCTTGCCGGCCTGTTCGGCATCGCCATCGCGGTGACGACGATGCTGGCGCTTGCCGGCATGGTGGTTGCGCTCGATGCCTTCGGCCCGGTGACCGACAATGCCGGCGGCATTGCGGAGATGGCCGGCCTGCCCCAGGAAGTGCGTGTGACCACCGACGCACTCGACGCAGTCGGAAACACCACCAAGGCCGTCACCAAGGGCTATGCGATCGGCTCTGCCGGTCTTGGTGCGCTGGTGCTCTTTGCCGCCTATACCGAGGACCTGAAGTACTTCGCGGCCAACGCGGCGCCCGGGTCCTATTTCGACGGGGTCGTGGTGGATTTCTCCCTGTCCAACCCCTACGTGGTGGTCGGTTTGCTCTTCGGCGGTCTGCTTCCCTACCTCTTCGGCGGCATTTCGATGACCGCTGTCGGTCGCGCCGCCGGCGCGGTCGTCGAGGAGGTGCGCAGGCAGTTCCGCGAGAAGCCGGGCATCATGGAAGGCACGGAGAAGCCGGATTACGGCCGCGCCGTCGACATGCTGACCAAGGCGGCGATCCGCGAGATGATCATCCCGTCGATGATGCCGGTCCTGTCCCCGATCGTGGTGTTCTTCGTGATCACCGCCATTGCGGGCAAGTCGCAGGGCTTTGCCGCCGTCGGCGCGATGCTGCTCGGCGTCATCGTCACCGGTCTCTTCGTCGCCATCTCCATGACCGCCGGCGGCGGGGCGTGGGACAACGCCAAGAAGTCCTTCGAGGACGGCTTTGTCGACAAGGACGGCGTCAAGCACATGAAGGGCTCGGAGGCGCACAAGGCCTCGGTCACCGGCGACACGGTCGGCGATCCCTACAAGGACACTGCCGGTCCGGCAATCAACCCGATGATCAAGATCACCAACATCATCGCGTTGCTGCTGCTGGCAGTGCTGGCCCACGGCTGACGTTGCGGCCTGGGTACCGTCAGACGGTATCCAGGCACGCTCATCAGCGAGAATGCAAAACGCCCGCAGCCTTGACTGCGGGCGTTTTTTTGCTCCCGGCAGGATCAGGGACCGCTCGGTCCCCAGCTGCTACAGGTTGAGGCTCGGGTTCTGGGCGCCGCGCAGGATCTGCGACAGGAAGCCGTAGTCGGCGCCGCCGGTGCGGGTCTTGCGGCTGAGGATGTCGACGACCTTGCCGTCTTCCAGGCTGTAATAGGCCGTGTCGCGCACGAAGCCTTCCTCATCGAAATAGATGGCGACGACGCGCTGCTCGACCGTTTCGGGCATCAGGAACGCGGTCGTCTCCTTGACCTGCGAGATGTAGTAATAGGCTTCGCCGTCGAGCCGAGAGGAGGTCGAGGGAGAGCCGAGCAACAGCTCCACCTGTTCGCGACTCGATCCCACCTGGATGTCGCGCACCCGCTCGGGCCGGATGACATGGCCGTGATTGATGGTGGTGGTGAAGCAACCGGCCAGCGGCAGCGCCAGGACGCTCACCAGCAATGCTCCGCGAATCCATGTCTTCATGTGAAGCGTATCCTGTTGCTTTCTGGCGGCTGTCCCGGCCGGAAGGCAGCCGCGTGCCGTTTTTGTCGCTCCGCGCATCCTTGGCAAAGTCCCTAACCTGCGTTAGGCCACTTGGCAACCTTCGTCCAAGCGAGGCAACACATGGTCTTCGGTCTCTTTCGCCGGCGTCAGCGTCCGGAAGTGCTCGCCGCTTACACCTCGATCGTGGCACAGGCGCGGCAGCCGTGGCTCTACGCACGGTACAATGTGCCCGATACCATCGACGGCCGTTTCGAGATGGTGATGCTGCACACGATTCTCGTGCTCAATCGCCTCAGGGGCGAGGGAGAGGTCGCGTCCGACTTTTCCCAGCGGCTTTTCGACACGTTTTTTGCCGACATGGATGGGTCGCTTCGCGAGATGGGCGTTGGCGATCTGGGCGTGCCCAAGAAGGTCAAGAAAATGGCCGAGGCCTTCTACGGGCGTGCTGCCGCCCTTGCCGAAGCGCTGGCTGCCGATGGCCTGCAGGATCTCGAGAGCCTCGTGAACCGCAATCTATTCGCCGATGCCCACGATGCGGTGGCCGCGCATGCCATTGCCCGCTACCTGCGCGGTGCTGCGGACGGGCTTTCGAACCAGGATGCCCCGGCTATTATCGCAAACGGGCCGGTCTGGCCTGACGAGCCGACGGATATCGGCTGAAGCAGGAGGCAGACAGAGACAGCTATGACCCTATCAGATTTTCCATTTTCGCATCCGCAGGACGTCCAGCACTTGACCGCGAAGCCGCTCGCCATAGAGTTGCGCCCGGACAAGGCGGGCCTGCAGCGCATGGCCAAGGCCTATTCGCTGGTCGCGCTCACCGACGTTATCGCCCGGTTCGAGCTTCGCAGATGGAGACGCGAAGGCGTCGCCGTGGAAGGGAACCTGAAGGCGCGTGCCAGCCAGACCTGCGTCATCACTCTGGCGCCGGTGGAGCAGGTGATCGACGAGCGTTTCTCTCTGCGCTTTGATCCGGATGCGCAAGCCCTCGCGGGTGTCGCCGACGACGGCGAGATCGATGTGGATGCCTTCGCCGAGGATCCGCCGGACCTGCTGGAGAGCAGCAGGATCGACCTGGGGGCGATCCTGTGCGAGCAGCTGGCACTCGCGCTCGATCCGTTTCCACGTGCCCCGGGCGCCGAACTGCCGGACGGCTTCGGGGACGACGCTGGAGAAGAAGCCGACGACAAGCCGCCGTCGCCCTTCGCCGTTCTGGAGCGGTTTCACAAGCGCGACGAGTAAGCTGGGCCATCCAGCCATCGGGACGGATTGCCAGAAAGCTGTTGTCTCGCCGTTGTAAACGGGTATGTTCCCAACGCTTCAAATGATGGGGGTGGGCTGAGCGTTGCTTGTCGACCGCACCACCAGCACACTCCATCAGTGAGGTGCGGGACCTTGTGAGACGACCCGAAGGGCGGCACAGGCGACAGAAGAATACGACGGCGGAACGGTCGTCCCGGCCCTTTGTGAAGGATCGGAAATTCGGGACAGCAGTGCCGATCGGCAGTGTTCCTCGCTCGGGTAAACGAGACGCGGGCGCCGATCCAGAAGACACGGACAATGGCTCAAACGGTTCGAATCTCGCTGGATGCAATGGGCGGCGACAGGGGGGCGGAAGTCGTCGTACCCGGCGCAGCCCTGGCGCTTGAGCGGCGCCCCGACATCAGCTTCTCCATTTATGGCAACTCGGACATCGTGGCGCCGCTGCTGCAGGCGCGTCCGCGTCTGCGCGAGGCGTCGACCCTGCATCATTGCGAGGTCTCGGTCGCCATGGACGCCAAGCCAAGTCAGGCCCTGCGCCAGGGGCGCTGGAAGTCGAGCATGTGGCGCTCCATCGAGGCGGTGAAGACCGGCCATGCGGATGTCGCCGTCTCCGCCGGTAATACCGGCGCGCTGATGGCCATGTCGAAGTTCTGCCTGCGCACGATGGCGAATATCGAGCGGCCTGCCATTGCCGCCATCTGGCCGACCATGCGTGGCGAGTCCATCGTTCTCGACGTTGGCGCGACCATCGGTGCCGATGCCCAGCAACTGATCGATTTCGCGCTGCTCGGCGGCGCCATGGCGCGTATTCTCTTTTCGATCGAGCGTCCGACCGTCGGTCTGTTGAATATCGGCGTCGAGGAGGTCAAGGGTCTGGAAGAGGTGCGCACGGCCGGACGTCTCCTGCGAGAGGCCAACCTGCGTTCGCTCACCTATGCCGGTTTCGTCGAGGGCGACGATCTCGGCAAAGGCGTCGTCGACGTGGTGGTGACGGAAGGCTTTGCCGGCAATATCGCGCTGAAGACGGCAGAAGGAACTGCCCGTCAGATCGGCAGCTACCTGCGCGCCGCGATGAACCGGACCTGGCGCGCAAAATTGGGCTACCTGCTTGCCAAGGACGCGTTCGACCGTCTTCGTGAGAAGATGGACCCGGGCAAGGTCAATGGCGGCGTGTTTCTCGGCCTGAACGGTATTGTCATCAAGAGCCATGGCGGGACCGATGCGGAAGGCTTTGCAGCCGCTGTCGAACTGGCTTACGACATGGCCCGTAACGACCTGATGAACAAGATTTCTCAGGATCTGAAGAATTACCATCGCGGCCGGTTCGAGCCGCGGGACGGATCGGAAGGTGATAAGTGACAGTGAAGCGATCCATCGTTCTGGGAACTGGCAGCTATCTTCCTGCGCGCAGGCTCACCAACGACGATCTGGCCAAGATGGTGGATACTTCGGACGAGTGGATTGTGCAGCGAACAGGCATTCATGCGCGCCATATCGCCGCCAAAGGCGAATTCACCTCCGATCTCGCTGTTGCTGCCGCACGCAAGGCGCTTGAGGCGGCCGGGTGCAAACCGACCGACATTGATCTCATTATCCTCGCGACCGCAACGCCCGACAACACCTTTCCCGCAACGGCCGTGACCGTTCAGCACAAGCTCGGCATTTCCGGCGGGTTTGCGTTCGACGTCCATGCGGTGTGCTCGGGCTTCGTATATGCACTGGCCACTGCCGATGCCTATCTGCGCGCAGGTATGGCCCGGCGGGCGCTGGTGATCGGCGCGGAGACCTTCTCGCGAATTCTCGACTGGGAGGACCGTACGACCTGCGTTCTGTTCGGCGACGGTGCCGGTGCCATTGTTCTGGAAACCGCCGAAGGCGAGGGGACCACGTCGGACCGCGGCGTGCTGACCTCGCATCTGCGATCCGATGGCGCGCACAGGGACAAGCTGTATGTGGACGGCGGGCCGTCCTCCACCCAGACCGTCGGCCACCTGCGTATGCAGGGCAAGGAAGTCTTCCGTCATGCGGTCTCGATGATCACCGACGTGGTCGAGGCGGCCTTCGAGGCGACCGGCACGGACGCCGAGGCGCTCGACTGGTTCATCCCACATCAGGCCAACCGCCGCATCATCGACGCGAGCGCCAAGAAGCTCGGCATCGATCCGGAAAAGGTCGTCGTGACCCTTGAGGATCACGGAAACACGTCGGCGGCCTCGATCCCGCTTGCACTGGATCAGGCTGTGCGCGACGAACGCATCAAGCGCGGCGACCTGATCATGCTCGAGGCGATGGGCGGAGGCTTCACCTGGGGGGCGTCGCTGCTGCGCTGGTAGCCTGCGCAAAGGCTTGAGCCCTGTGAACTTTTTGCGAACTGCAGCCCCGGCAGACTGTTGACCGCCTGCGCGCGAGCCAATAGGCTGCTATCCGGGTTCGGTGGGCCCTGAAGGGTCAAAGAAAACAATCCCTGACACCGTCGAGCCACGAGGTTCGGCCAAGGAGGGACTATGAGCGGCAGGACAGTAACGCGCGCCGATCTTTGTGAGGCGGTTTACCAGAAAGTGGGCCTTTCCAGATCGGAATCCTCGGAGCTCGTCGAAAAGGTCCTGTCGGAAATCGCAGACTGCCTCGTAGCAGGGGAGTCGGTGAAGCTTTCCTCCTTCGGATCATTCGTCGTCCGGTCCAAGGGCGAGCGCATCGGCAGGAACCCGAAGACCGGTGAGGAGGTGCCGATCCTCCCCCGCCGGGTCATGGTGTTCAAGCCATCGAACGTGCTCAAGAAGCGCATCAACGAGACCATGATGGGAGCGTCCGAAAACGGCGACTGAGACAGCGCCAAAGGACGATGAAGCACCATTTCAGCGACGGTCGAAAAAAGCCCCGACGCCTTTCGCACGATCAGCGAGGTCGCAGATGATCTCGATCTGCCTCAGCACGTCTTGCGTTTCTGGGAAACCCGTTTCTCCCAGATCCGCCCGCTCAAGCGCGGCGGCGGTAGACGGTATTACCGGCCGGATGATATCGATCTGCTGCGCGGCATCCGCCATCTTCTCTACGGCGAGGGGTACACGATCAAGGGCGTGCAGCGGATCCTGAAAGAGCAGGGGCCGCGCTTCGTCATGCAGGTCTGGCGCGAGGACGGTATTGCGCTGGCCGCGCTCGCCGCACAGCAGGTGGCCGACGACGACGCCGACGCCGCAATGCCAACGCGTGCTGCGCCGACCGCCCGGCGACAGATCGAGGCCTCGGACGCCTCGCCTCGCCAGGCCGAGCCGCAGGCACGCCACAAGGCGGAGCCGCAATTTTCCGCGGATGAGGATGACACGGAGCCGTTGCCGCGGGGCATCATCGCCGATAGCGCCGCCTCCGCAGACATGCCGCAGGCCCGCGCCGGCCTTCGGCTTATGGAGCGTCTTTTGGGCGATAGGGGCGAGAGCCTGTCGGGCAACCTCTCAAAGGATGACATCCGCCGGCTTCAGGCGACTCTCTTCGAGCTGCTGGAGTGCAAGAGAATCCTCGATCAGGCGCGGTAGCGTTCGACTGTCGTGCGGCTGCGCTTATTGTACTGGCGGAGCGATCTCCAGTTTCACCGCTGCATACCAGTCGGCGAAGGCGCGTATGTCCTCGTCGGTGAGATCCTCCGCAATCGTCGACATGACCTCATGCTTGCGCTTGCCGAGCCGGAAGGCTTTCAACTGCGTGTCGATATAGATCGCGCTTTCTCCCGCAAGGTTCGGCACATCGTCCATCTGTCCGATGCCCGTTTCCCCATGACAGGCGCTGCACTGCGCCGGCGCTGCATTCGCCGAGATGCCGGGCGGCAGGGTGGCGCTGGCCTGATGCGATCCATACCAGGCGGCAAGGTCGGCAATCGCCGTATCGTCCAGTGACTTGGCCACGACGCTCATCATTTCGTGCACGCGCTGGCCATCCCTGAAGGCTTTTAGTTGCGCACGCAGATAGGTCGGAGGCTCTCCGCCGATATGCGGCGCGATCGGGATGCGCGCCATCCCGTCGAGGCCATGGCAGGTCCGGCACATGCCGGCACGTTTGCGCCCCGCAGCCGGATCGCCCTTGACGGTTTCGGCAAGGGCAGGGGAGGAGCCGAGCACCCGGGCGGGAACTATCCCGCCCAGGCCCGGGCCTGCGAGAAGCGCTGCACAGGCCAGCGCCATCGCCGATCGTCTCATTCTCAGTTCCCCTCGTAGGAGATGCGATAGAGGGCTCCGGCGAGGTCGTCGGAGACCAGGATCGAACCGTCCCGCAGCTGTGCGACATCGACGGGTCGGCCGAGATACTCGCCGTTCTCGTCGATCCAGCCTTCGGCGAAGGCTTCGGTGGTGGCGTTGCCCTCTCCGTCGACGAAGGTCACCATCACGCGGGCGCCGACCGGTTCCGTCCGGTTCCACGACCCGTGCTGGGCGGAGAAGATCGCGTTCTTGTACTTCTCCGGGAACTGCCGGCCCGTATAGAAGGCCATTCCGAGATCTGCTGCGTGAGCCACGGTTTCGACCGCCGGCATCACCACCTCGACGGGCACTTCCTGCCCGGCATATTCGGTGGTGCGCACACTGCCGCCGCCGTACCAGGGGTGCCCGAAATGCTGGCCCGCCGCGGTCTGGCGATTGATCTCGCCCGGCGGGATATCGTCGCCCATGCCGTCCACCTGATTATCGGTGAACCACAATTCGCCGGTCTCGGGGTGGAAGTCATGGCCGACGGAATTGCGGATACCGTAGGTGTAGACCTCGCGCCCCGTGCCGTCGGTGTTGATGCGGATCATGCCGCCGATGCCGTGCTCGTTGTAGAGATCCAGCTTCTCCGCCGGTGCCACGTTGAACGGTTGGCCGAGCGAGATGTATAGCTTGCCGTCGGGGCCGATCTTGCACACGCGCGCCGTGTGATTGTAGCTCTCCTCCGTTGCTGGCACGAGGTCGCCCTGCTTGACGACGTTGAAGGCGGCAACGTCGGGGCTCTCGTAGAAGAATTCGGCCGCCGGATAGACCAGGACGCGGTTCTGCTCGGCGATATAGAGGAAGCCGTCCTTCGAGAAGCAGGGGCCATTCGGGATCGCGAATTTCAGCGAGGGAGCGAAGTCCTTCACCTCGTCCGCAACGCGATCCTTGTTGCGGTCGGTCACGGCCCAGACCTTGTCCTTGCGTGTGCCGACGAAGGTGACGATGCCCTGCGGCCCGACGGCCATGTGGCGGGCATCGGGAACCACGGCGTAGAGATCGATCTTGAACCCGGCCGGCAGCTTGATGCGTTTCAGCGTCTCGCGGATGCCATCGGCATAGGCGCCGCTTTGCTCCACAAATGTGAATTCCGTGGTGCCGGTGCTCTGGAAATTCGACAGTTTCTCAAGGTTGTCCGGCACCGGCGCTTGCGCGGCGGCGAGGGATGTCGCGGCCAGCAGGCCGATGCTTGCAAGCAGAAAGGTCTTCATCGTTTCCTCCGGAATGAGCGACCGCCTCCACGGCCGCTGGTTCGGGATCTTCGTCCCGATTGGTGCCCACAAAGATCCCGGATGCGGCTCTCCTTGAGGACGGAGAGCCGCATCCGGGCAGGTGAGCGGGGGGATATAAAATCATACATATGACAAATATTGCAATTATTCCGGGAGGCGGCCAGAAACGCACGTCTTGCCGCCTCCCGAAGCATGGGGGCAAGAGCTAGAGCACGCCGCGCGACATCTCCGAGGCGATATGGTCCGCCTGCCGGATCGCCAGCGCCACGATCGTCAGCGTCGGGTTTTCCGCGGCACCCGTGGTGAACTGGCTGCCGTCCGATACATAAAGGTTCGGCACGTCATGGGCCCGGCCCCAGCGGTTGACCACGCCATCCCTCGGGTTTTCCGACATGCGGTTGGTACCGAGGTTGTGGGTGGAGGGATAGGGTGGCGTCGGGAAGGTGCGCGTTGCGCCGACCGCCTCGTAGATCGCGATGCCCTGCTTGTAGGCATGGTTGCGCATCGCGATGTCGTTTGGGTGGTCGGTGAAATGCACGTTCGGCGCCGGTAGTCCGTACTGGTCCTTGATGTCGTGGTTCAGGGTGATCCGGTTGGTCTCCTGGGGCATATCCTCGCCGACGATCCACAGGCCGGCCATGTTCTCGTACGAGTCCAGCGCCGTGGTGAACTCGCGGCCCCATGCGCCGGGGTCGAGGAACGCCGCCATGAACGGCAGCCCCAGGGACAGGGTCTCCAACTCGTAGCCGCCCACGAATCCCCGCGAGGGATCGTGACGTGCTTCGTCCTGTACGATGCCGGCCATCGTCGTGCCTCGCCACATGCGGACCGGCTTGTCGAACACCGCATAGACCGATCCGGTCATGTGACGCATGTAGTTGCGTCCCACTTGGCCGGAAGAGTTGGCGAGCCCGTCCGGGAACAGGTTGGAAGCGGAGTTGAGCAGTAGGCGGGGGCTCTCGATCGAGTTGCCCGCCACGCAGACGACGCGCGCCTTTTGCAGGTGCTGGCTGCCGTCCTTGTCGGCGTAAAGCACGCCCGTCACCTTGCCGGCCGCATCATGCTCGATGCGCAGCACATGCGCGCGTTCGCGCACCTCCAGGTTTCCGGTCGCCTCGCCGCGAGGGATGTCCGTATACGCGGCGGACCACTTGGCGCCCCACTTGCATCCCTGGAAGCAGAAGCCGGTCTGCTGGCAGGCATAGCGGTCGTCGCGCTCGGCCGAGTTGATGGCCATGCGTCCGGTATGGACTTCCTTGTAGCCAAGCTGCCGAGCGCCGGCCTCGAGCACCTTGAAGTTGTTGTTGCCCGGCAGGCCTTCGCGTCCGCCTGTGCGCGTGACGCCGAGCTTTTCCTCCGCCTTCTCGTACCAGGGTTCCATTTCGGCGAGATCGATCGGCCAGTCCAGGAGGTTGGCGCCCTGCACGTTGCCGTAGGTGGTGCGGGTCTTGAACTCGTGCGGCTGGAACCGCAGCGAGGCACCTGCCCAGTGGGTGGTGGTGCCGCCGACCGCCTTGACGATCCAGGCCGGCAGTCCGGAAAAGTCCTTGGCCACGCGCCAATCACCGGAGGTCGAGCGCGGATCGAGCCAGGCCAGTTGCCCGAAGCTCTCCCACTCGTCGTTGATGTAGTCTTCCGGCAGGTAGCGCCCGCCGGCTTCCAGTGCCACAACGCTGACGCCCTTCTGGGCCAGTTCGTTGGCCAGGACACCGCCGCCGGCGCCTGTCCCGATGACCACGACGACGCTGTCGTCGTTCAAGTCGAATGGTGCGGCCATGACAGTCTCCTCCCTCAGAGCCAGTTGATGTCGTCGAAGCCCCGGTCGATGTAACCGCCCAGCGAGTAGCTCTCTCCCTCGTATCCGAACAGCGGCCAGACGGCCTTCTGGTTGTAGAGCCCGGTCACGAGCCCGCCGCGCACGGCCTGGAAGAAGGCGCTGTCTTCCATCCCCCGGAGCAGGTCGACGCGCTCGCGTTCCCAGCCGATTGCGAGGTAACCGGCATGCCCCTTGCCCTGGGCGGCCGCGTCGAGCGCGGCGACGCCTGCCTCGACCATCGCTGCCTTCTCCGCAGTGTCGTATCCCTTGACCGCGACAACGTAGTGCTCATCGGGAATGCGGTCGTGCGGATAGATGTCGCGCGCCATCTGCACGAGCGTCGCCAGGGTCTGTGGCTTCAGATGGGCGACCTCCATTGCCCATGCCGCATTGCTGGCGGCGAAGAAGCCTGGTCCGATGACGAACGCCGCGCTTGCTGCCGCGCTGCGCGCCAGCAATTGCCGTCTGGTCATGTTCCTATGGGTCAGTGTTTCGGTCATTTTTCCTCCCTCCCGAAACGGTTGCCCCGTTCAGCGGTAGCGGCCGTGGCGCTGCAGCACCTCGATCTGGTAGCCGTCCGGATCCTGAACGAAGAAGAAACGGGCCAGCAGCGCGCCGTCGCGGTTGAACTCCACGATCTTGCGCGGAGCGAGCCCCGCCTGTTCGAAGCGGGCGTGTTCCGCATCGAGGTCGTCGACACAGAAGGCGAGGTGCCCATAGCCGTTCCCGAGGTCGTAAGGCTCGGTGCGTCCCTTGTTGACCGTCAGCTCGACCTCGAAATCCGCGTCGTCGTTTCTGAGATAGATGAGAGTGAAGTCGTCGAACTCGAACCGGTCGGCAATGTCGAGCCCGAAAGCGGTTCTGTAAAAGCCAGTGGAACGAGCTTCATCGATCACGCGGATCATCGCGTGTATGCATTTCGCCACGAGTGTTCTCCCGGATCAGTCCTGACGGCAGTGCCGGCAGGTTTCTTCAATCGGACTGCTCAGGCCGCAAGACCGCGGCCAGAAGGCTGGTGCCCAGTTCTTCCGATGGAGAAAGGATGCGTCCGGGATTCACTTCGCGGGTAGTAAAGTTTTACTACAGGCGATTTTTTACTCTGCCGCCTCCAGATGCAGCTGGGGCAAGGTCTGCCGAAGCCGCACAAGGCAGGCACAGCGCAGCAGGGAGGTGAAGTTGCGCGTTTCGCCGCGCAGTTCCAGCACCTCGGAATGAAGCTTCGAGATGAAGGCCGGCGTGCTGACGCCCTCGCTCTGCGCGATCTCGTCAATGATTTCCCAGAACGATCGTTCGAGCCGGATGCTGGTGCTTTGGCCGTTGAGTCGCAGGCGCCGGGTTTCGGGCTCGTAGTCGCCGGGATCCTGTCCGGCAAAGAGATGGCACATGTGCAGTCCTCCCACATGACGGCCGGACTTGAGTGTTCCCGGTCCTTGGCAGGCATGGTAGCGCCGTTCGCGTCTTGCACAAGTAGACCTCAGGACAAGCTGTGCGCCGGCTTGATGGACTACGTACGATATCTCGTTAGTGGATCGGCCCGTCCGTGGGAAGATCGAGGTCGTCGCGCTCGGGGCGGGTGATTTCCGCACCGAGCAGATAAGAGAAGGCCGTCACCCCCGTCAGGTCGCTTGCGACCTCGCAGCGGAACACCAAGTCGTACCAGCGGCTGCGCCCCTGGATGGCGGCCCCTTTGGCTTCTAGCTCGCGTCCGGACAGCGTTGCCTCTTCGCGCGCTTCGGCGATCGCGTATTCGAATCGCAGCTTGGGGTGTTCCCGCCGCAACTGCTCGACGGCTTCGTAGGTGCACAGCTGGAAGATCCGCTCCTCGGGATCGGCAAGGGCTAGGTCGGCCAGCGAGGCGCGGCCGAGAGCAGTCTCCCGAAGCCGCGAGGTGTAGAGCGTGCGTGCCGCGACCATTGCACGCTCGCGTGAAGGAGCCTCAGTCAGCCGGTCAGTCGCCTTGCCGGACGGGCTGGCTGGCACGCGGGGCTCGGACAAGGTCTCGGCGCGAGCCGCCTGCTCTGGCTGAGCACGGGGCGACCCAGGGGCGCGAGCAGATGGTTCGTTGATGGAAGCATCCGTTTGGGGCAGGGGCTCTTGCGGCACTTCGGGCGCGCGCTGCTGTGGCAAAGGGCGCGTGTTTGGCGAGACAAGGACGACCTCCATTGCCTCGTCGCCGGCAACGCCATAGGGCTCCGGCGGATCGGCGAAGAGGATCAGAATAAGCGCAGCTGCAACGTGAAGCGCCAGCGATAGTGCTAGGCTGACCGGATGCCAGCCGCTGTCCGGTGAGCTGTCCGCGTCCGCAAGAGCGCTCGCCGGGAGAGCTTCGGCCCCGTCCGTCCGGCCGCGGAGCGGCCCTGAATTGTCGGGAGGTCCTGGAAAATTTGGCTTCACACCGCGCGCTCGCCAGGGTCCCGGTCGCTGCAGGCATGTCGTGCAATCGGCTGGATTGCAAAAAATGGTCGGGCAGGCCGGATTTGAACCGACGACCCCTTCACCCCCAGTGAAGTGCGCTACCAGGCTGCGCTACTGCCCGACTGCCCGCTGTCGCGAGCCCGTTCTCTCTATCCGCTTCGCAAGACGCGCGCAAGCGCTTAAGGCCACGCACTCATCGCTGATGCGCGACCCTGGCGCCGGTTGTGGAGAGACGCCGACTGGCCGAGCTTCTCCAGGCATATTCGCAGGCGATAAGTCCCCAGGCGAGGCCGTAGAGCAAGTAGAGGTGACGCCAGCGGTCGGTGTCGATGATCGCCGACATCAACATGTGGCCGAGCAGGACGACGAACACGCATTGGGCCGCCCAGGTCCAGGGCCGCCGTTGAAAAACCAGCGGAAACAGACGGATGGTGGTGAAGACGACAAGCGACAGATAGGCGACGCCGCCGAGCCAGCCATAGGTGGTGAAGGCCTTCAGATAGGTGTTGTGCTCGTCTTCCGGAAAGAAATTGCGGAACTGCAGAGGCCCGAGACCGAAGGGATTGTCGAGCACCATCTGAAAGCCGAGAGAGTAGCGCGCGAAGCGGCCGAGGCGCGCGGTGTCGTAGTCCTGCACCAGCTTCGCGCGCTGCAGGAGCATGCCGGAGATCGAATCCACCGACAGCGCGACGGCGATCATCGCAAGGAGTGCAAGAGTGCCTGCGATACCGAACAGGATGAGCCGGCTGCGTTCGCCGCGATCCTGCGTCATGCAGAACAGGATGGCGTAGAGCCCGGCTCCGGAAAACGCGGCGAGGCCCCAGGCTGCGCGCGAAAAGCTGAGCAGGATGCCGAAGCTGAGCACCGCAAGGATGGTAATGGCGATGAGTGCGCGACCAAGCGGGCGAGTCAGGACCGCATGCAGGGCGACGGCCCAGGGCAGCACCAGAAAGGGGCCGAAGACGTTCGGGTCCTGGAAGGTGCCCTTGGCACGGCCGTACAGCGTGAAGAGGCTCGAGGGCAGCACACCGAAATAACCGCCGATGCCGAGAATGGCGACGATCACAGCACTCGCCGTATAGGCGTTGGCGATGGTCACGAGGCGCGTGGGATCGCTGGCGGTGACAGCTGCGAAAAACACGGCGGTAAGCGCCAGAAAGCCGGTCACGGCGATGTACATGATCGCTTCGCCGAAATCGTCCGACATCAGCGTCGCCATCAGTCCGCCGCAGATGAACAAAACGATCAGCAGAAGGAGCGGGCCGACGGCCGGGGAGAATCTCGGACTGGCGAGCAACCACCCGGAGAGCACCACCACCATCGCCAGCTCATACGGCGCCGGCTCGCGAAGCACGAAGCCGCCGAGAAACGTCACCACCCACAGCGCGATCGTGCCGATGACGCGCGCGTCGATGCGCAGGCCCGCGCCGCCGGCAAGACCGGTATGGGCGGCCGTGCTCAATAGGCGTTCTCCGACTTGAACAGGGCGAGGGGCGTGGCCAGCAGAATTTTGATATCGAACAGGATCGACCAGTTCTCGATGTAGTAGACGTCGTACTCGACGCGCTTCTGGATCTTCTCAGGCGTGTCCACTTCGCCGCGCCAGCCGTTGATCTGGGCCCAGCCGGTCACGCCCGGCTTGACCTTGTGGCGGGCGAAGTAGCCGTCGACCACCTCGTCCCAGAGTTTCTCGTTGGTGTGGGCGTTGACTGCATGCGGACGCGGCCCCACAAGCGACAGATCGCCCTTCAGCACGTTGAAGAGTTGAGGCAGTTCGTCGAGCGACGAACGACGGATGAATCGGCCGACACGGGTGACACGCGGGTCGTTGCGTGTCACGACCTTTTTGGCCGTCGGATCCGCCATCTCGTGATACATCGAACGGAACTTGAGGACCTCGATCACCTCGTTGTTGAAGCCGTAGCGCTTCTGGCGGAAAAGGGCGGGTCCTTTGCTTTCGAGCTTCACTGCAAGCGCGGTCGCGATCATCACCGGCGACAGCAGCACGATCATCAGGCTGGCGACAGCCAGATCGAAGGCGCGCTTGGCGATGCTGTCCCAATCGGCCAGCGGCTTGTGCACCACATCGACGATCGGCACAGTGCCGATGAAGGACGAAGCACGATCACGGAAGGTGAGCTTGTCGGTATGGGCCGACAGGCGGATATCCACCGGCAGCACCCACAAGGTCTTCAGGAACTCGAGCAGCCGCTTTTCGGCCCGCAGCGGGATCGTCACGATCAGCATGTCGATGCGCGCGATACGGGCGAATTCGACAAGGTCGCTGACGGTGCCGAGCTTCGGATAGCCGGCGACAATCTCGGGCGAGCGGTCGCCCTTGCGGTCGTCGAACAGGCCGCAGATGCGGATGTCGTTGTTGGGCTGGCGTTCGATCTCGTGAATGAAGTCTGCCGCCACCTGACCGCCGCCCACGATCACCGCACGGCGCTCCAGCCTGCCCTCCCGCGTCCATTTGCGCACGAAGATCGTGACCAGCGTGCGGGTCGTCAGCAGCGTTGCGAGGCCAAACCCGTACCAGATGATCAGCAGATCTCCCGGCAACCCGCGCATGACATTGCCGAACGTCTTGGCCATGAACAGAGTGACGAACACCAGCGTCCAGGCGATGGTGATACGTGCCGCCTGCGCGACCGTGTTGCGCATCAAGGGTATCTGGTAGCAGTCCGAAGCTTGGAAGAAGGCCGAGGCCAGCAACAGCGCAGTGCCCACCGGCAGCAGCGCCGTCGAAGACGCCAGCGGTATGCCTCCGGAATGCATGGAGGCGAAGCCGAAAGCTGTCACGATGGCAAGGTCGGCAAGGCGCACGGTGCCGCCAAGCACGCTCGGCGAGACGACCGAGGTCTGCAGGCCGTTGGCGATTTTGATAGCCAGCGGCGACAGCTTGCTGTTGTTGTGCTGCGCAGCGTTTTCAGCCTCCATCTCGGCGCTGCTGGGCATGACGCTGTGCAGCAGTTGTGCTGTGTGGTGCGGCGGCACGTCCTTTGCCTCCTTCATTCATGCCTGCCCGGCGAGCCGGCTTCCCGGTTCGCCAAAGCGCTGGCGGAAACCAGCGTCGGCGCCTCCGGGCTCCGCCCAGCCTTGTCTGGCCGCTTCACGCCTCGGGTCTCCAGATAGAGCGAGGTGATGCGGTCGTTCATCAGTTCGACATTGAAGGTTTCCGAAAGGCACTTGCGCTGCCCCTCCGCCCGTCGGCGCATGGCGTCCGGATCGCTGAAGGCCGCCGCCATGGCGGCGGCCAATTCTTCGGCATTGCCCGGCGTCACCAGCTTATCGGAAAACCGTCCGAAGATCTCGGGAATGCCTCCCACTCGCGTTGCGATCAGAGGCACTTTCGCAGCCACCGTTTCCAGGACGATATACGGCATGGCTTCGGCGCGGGAAGGTACCACGACGCAGCGTGTCTTGCGGAAGGCGTCACGCGCGGGCATGGCTCCGAGGAAAGTGACGCGCTGCTCCAGAGCGAATTCGCGCACCATCGCCTCGTAACGTGGGCGATCCTCGCCTTCGCCGACGATATATGCGCGTGCGGTCATTCCGTAGGTTCTTTCCAGCTGTGCCAGCGCCTGAATGAAAAGATCCGGACCCTTCAGGTCTCTGAGCATGCCGATGAACATGAAGTCGGCCGCATTCGGCTGGGGCGGCACTTCGGAGAATTCTTCCGGTGCCAGTCCGTTATAGACGACGCGCGCGGCAACCTTCGGCTGCGCGACTTTCGATTCGTATGCGGAATATTCGTAATCGGATACGAAGATGAGACCGTCAGTGAAACGCTCCTGCAGCCGTTCCAGCACGAAATAGATGCGCCCTTCGAGTCGCTGCGGATCGTAATGAAGGCTGCCGCCGTGCGGGCAATAGATTCGCGTGACCTTTCGTCCGCGCAGCCGCAGCAGAGTTCCGATCGAACGCGCAAATACCCCGCCTTTGGCGCCGTGGCCGTGCAGGACATCCGGCTGCAGGTCGCGCACATGACGGAAGAGAGAGAGGGCGGCCCCAATGTCTGCGGGTGTAACATGCCGGCGCATCGGGAAGCGTGCGATGCCGAGCGCCAGCTGCGGTGCGAGGCGTGCAATGGCTTCTGCTTCGAAGGTGCCGCCGGTCGAGGCGTCACAGATTACCCCGACCTGATGCCCGGCGCGGGTCTGGGCCAGCGCCAGGTCCGAGATATGACGAAAGATGCCGCCGATCGGGGCGCGAACGATGTGAACGATGCGCAAGGGCGCGGCGGTCATCTGGAAACTCCCTGGCTCAACGCTTCAGCATGCCTGGATTATCTTCCAGGTCACGCTCGAAGAACGTTAGCAGACAGGGATGAGTCGCTGGTTAATCCGCCGGCCGGGAGAAAGCCGTGGGATGATTAGAAGAATCGCTCCCGAACGTAGATCGTATCGCCCGGCCGAACGGGGTCGGTGATCGGGACGCGGCCGCTGATCACTTCGCCGTTGATCTGGCGCGTGATGTCGACCGAGTTCTGCTGCCCGCGAGGCGTGAAGCCGCCGGCGGTTGCGATTGCGTTCTGGGCCGTCATGCCCGCCACGTACGGATATTGTCCGGCATTCGCGACCTCGCCCATGACGAAAACGGGACGGTAGGTCGCAACCTCCACGGAAACGTCCGGGTCGCGCAAATATCCGTTTTTCAAGCGGTTCGTGATCTGCGCTTCGAGTTCGCGGACCGTCAGGCCGCGCGCCGCGACGCTGCCGATGAGCGGCATCGCGATATAACCGGCCTGATCCACCGTATAGGTGTTGTTGAGGTCCTGCTGGCCGAAGACGATGACTCTCAGCACATCGCTGGAATCGAGGCGATACGGCTTTGTGAGGATGTCGTGGAATGCCGTGGGAGGCTGGCGGTATCCGCTGCAGGCGGCGACCGTCAGAGCCAGGCAGAGGACGGCGATGAGGCGCGTGAACATTCCGATCTCCTGAAGCGATTGCCCCATTCTTTTCCGCAACGTGGTTAACTTGCGGTGAATCCCGGCGGTGTCGGTATCGTCTTGCAGGTTCACGATATCGATCGGAGGTTAACTCTCCGCTTACCATGAATCGTCATCATCCTCGCAGATACCCTTCCGGAGTAGCGAGCATGAATCAGCCGCACGCACCTGACGCCCGCCCGCCCGGCGTCGACGAGCGCGTCGAGATCGACCTTTCGGCGATCCTTTCGGCACTGCGTCGTTCTCTGCGCTGGATCGTGCCGCTCGTGGCTGCGGTGGTGATCCTCACCTTTCTCATTCTCCAGTTTGTTCCTGCGCGCTATCGCGCCGAATCGAAGGTGCTGATCGAGACTTCGAACATCGTCTATCCCGGCGACGTGCGCGGCGCGGAAGAGGAAAGGGCGCTGCTCGACACCGAGGGTGTCGCCAGCCAGGTCGAGCTGCTGCAGTCTCGAGACCTAATGCGACGCGTCGCCCAGCGACTGGATCTTGCCAGCGTTGCGGAGTTCGAGGCCGGCTCCAGCAGCCTGGTCCGCGACATGTTCGTGGCGCTCGGTCTCATGCGTGACACGGGCAGCAACACCCGCGAGGAGCGGGTGCTTAAGGTCTTCTACGACAATCTCGAGGTTTTCCGCGTCGACGGCTCGCGTGTCATCTCCGTTCGCTACGTCTCCCGCGATCCGGAGCTCGCTGCCCGGATCGCAAATGCGGTTGTCGAGGAATATCTGGACCTGCAGTCGTCGGTGAAGCGCGAGACGACCGACATTGCGGCCGCCTCTCTGGAGCCGCAGATCGAGCGGCTGCGCGAGGAGGTTCAGGCGGCCCAGAAGCGCGTGGAGGAGTTCCGGTCGCAGAACGATCTCCTGCTCGGTGCCGACAACCAGACGCTCGACCGCCAGCAACTCGGCGAGATCGGCACCCAGCTGTCCGACGCGCGTGCTGCCCAGTCGCAGGCCGAGGCGCGGGCCAAACTGATCCGCAGCCAGCTTGCCGGCGGCGGCTCGCTCGACGGAATGCAGGATGTGCTGAATTCGCAGCTCATTCAGCGCCTGCGCGAGCGTCAGGTGGAGCTACAGGCCCGCATCGCCGAACTGTCGACGACGCTGCTACCCAACCACCCGCAGATTCGTGCGCTGCGATCGCAGCTCGACGATTTCGAGCGCCAGATCCGCCAGGAGGCGGGGCGTGTGGCTGCCGGCCTGGAAAACGAGGCCGGCATTCAGCAGGAGCGGGTCGCCTCTCTGCAGGCGACCCTGGAACAGCTGAAGACACGCGCAGCCCAGTCCAATGACGACCAGGTGCGGCTGCGGGATCTGGAGCGGGAAGCGGCGGTCAAGACGACCCAGTTGGACCAGTTGATGACCCGCTATCGCGAAGCAGATACGCGGCGCAATGCCACGGCCATCGGCGCCGATGCTCGTGTTATCTCCCGCGCCACGGTGCCGGTGGAGCCGTTCTCCCCCAAGGTGCCGCAGACGGTCGCCATCGCTGCATTCGTAGCGCTCATGCTTTCCGCCATTGCCGTCATTCTCGGCGTGTTCGTCTCTGGCCGGGCATTCGTCACCCGCGTCATAGAACCGGGCGAAGGCACCGGTTCGCCATATGCAGGGGCCGACACACAGGCGGCAGCCCGGACTGGTGCCGTGCCGGCATACGGGGCCGGTGCCTCGACCTTCTCCTATGGCTGGTCTGCTCCTGCTTCGGTACAGCCGGCCGCCGCAGCCTCGGCAGAGGGCGACGTCGATGAGGCACCGCAGGAAGCCGTCGGGGCGCCAGCCGTGTCAGGGCTGGACGGCCCTGTCGCGCCTGTTTCCTCCGCGCGTCCGCGCCGTGTCGCCGTGCTCAGCGTCGATAGCGACGAGATCTCGCAGAGCGTCACTTTCCGTCTGGTCCGCACAGCGGCAGAGGAGGGCGTGATGCCGCTGTTTCTCGAGGTACGACCCGATCTCGCCGACCCGGAGGCCGTTCCCGGCTTTGCCGAACTGCTCGACGGCACGGCCTCCTTTGCCGGCGTCATCTACCGCGACGCGGCGTCTCGCGCTCACGTGATCGAGGCCGGGCGTCGTGCGATCGATGACGAACTTGCGCAGAACGAGCGGTTCGAGATGCTGATGGAAGCGATCGACCACACCTATGACCAGGTGTTCTTCGATCTCGGCCTGATCGACGATTCCCTCATCAGCGCCCAGATCCTGGCCATGGCAGACCAGGTCGTGGTGGCGTCGGGTGGAGCGCCTGCCGATCCGGAGATGGAAGATGCCATGCGGATGCTCGAAGACCAGACCGGCGCGCCGGTGATCGTCGAGACGGTGAGCGACGGGACCAGGGCGAGGGCAGGACGGACCGACATGGCCGCCTGACCCTTCCGAAGGAAAGCTGACCTGAAACGAAAAGGCCAGGCGAAATGCCTGGCCTTTTTTTATTGGGCAATCGCTTGGGGCTGCTCAGCCCTTCAGCTTGCGCATGGCGCGAACCACCTGCCAGAGCGCCGGCGTGTTGCGGATCCGGCGCTTGAGATTTCGCACCTGCTTGATCCCGCGCTGAGCAAGGTGCCCCTTGAGCGTCACGGGAATCTCGACATCCATCAGCACTTCTTTGTCGGCCCAGGCCGTCTTGTAGCGCTCCGCGCCAAGGCCGAAGTCGAACGTATGGGCACTAAGCCGGCAAGCATCCGCAATCACATGATTGAGCAGGATATCGCCGGGGCTGCAGACCGCGACGTCCTCGTCGATGCTGTTGGTGTAGGCGTGGTAGCGGCCGTATTGCACACCGCAAAGGTAGGTCGCGCGGATCCGCCCTCCCGCTTCCAGCGCGTGGATGGTGACGTGCTCCGAGTGATCGCGGATCGCCCCCTTCAACTGGTCGGCAAGAAAGCCGCGTACATCCGCCGGCTCGAACACGTTGGGAATGCCCTGCGAGGCCTGCCGCGCGCTGCGCTGCGTCACGAGCGTGTCAAGGAAATGCATGGCCGTTTCCTCGTCCGCCGCCTTGCGCCAGACGAGACCGCCGAGTTCTGCGAGCTTCTTTTCCTTCACTCGCAGCTTCTTGCGGGCGCTGGCGCTGCGGCGTTGCTTATAGAGGGCGTCGAAATCAGGCCCGAGCGCAAATGCGTGGACCGCGTTCAGGCTTTCTGTGGCGTGACGGTCGATCAGCGGATGCACACGCTCGTCCATGGCTGCCGGAACATATTTGAGGTCGAAAAGGTCGATCCGGTGTTCCCGCCCGATGCGCAGCAAGGCCTTGCGCAAGCTCGTGCCATGGATGCCGGCGAACACGTCCCGCCGCCAAAGGCCGCTGTTCTGGTTGCCGTGAAAGTCACCCAGGAACCGGCCGAGCCGCAGCGCGCCGCCGCATGCCTTCATCACGGCAAGGGGCAGTAAAAACGCGGGTTCGCCGTCGATTTCTCCAACGACGATGACCGCCTCGATACCACGGGGCCGTCCTACATGTTCGTACCAGGAAGCGAGCCACTCGTAGCTGGTGAACAGCGTGCCGAAGGCGTTTTCCTCCAGATGGCGCCAGGCACAAGCTGCGTCCGCCGGATCTCGATGCGTATGCACGGCGAATTCGCCATTTTCGAGCATGGCATCCAGCCTCATCGCTTCAATGTCCATCGTATCCCAGTCACCAGACTGGAACAATCCGATCGACCTGATCATTGCGTTCCCCATCCGCCATGTTCTCGTCGTTGTTGACTTGATTGCCACTTGTTCGATTACCGCTCTGACTAGCAAGGAGTTCTAAAGAAAACGTCGATATGCTCCCGCCAGTTGAAAAATCGGTGAGTGTTCGCCGGAAGGGGCGTTTGGCGAAGATGGATCTGCGGCGTCACCTGCTGGCTGGAGGCTGCAAGCTCCTGCACTGGAGCGGGGTGGGCCGTCTTTTGTCGCCATTGACCGGCGGTCGAGGCGTCATCTTCACTCTGCATAGCGTGCGGCCGGCAGAGGCGCCGAGGGGCTTTGCTCCCAACGCCCATCTCACTGTGACGCCCGAATTCCTTGATCGCACGATACGGCAGATCCGCGCGTCCGGACTGGAAATCGTCTCGCTGGAAACGGCCGTGGCGCGCATGCGCGAGCCGGATTACGACGGCAAACGCTTCGCTGCGCTGACGTTCGATGACGGGTATCGCGACAATCTCATCCACGCCTTGCCGGTGCTGAAACGCCATTCGGCACCCTTCACCATCTTCGTGACGTCCGGGTTTGCCGATCGCAGTTCGGAGATCTGGTGGGAAGCGCTGGAAAGGATCGTCGCGACCGCGGATGAGGTGGAGGTTCCGGTCGGCGCCAGCATGCGCCGCTTTCCTGCCCGTACCGACGCGGACAAGGAGAAGGTCTTCTGCCATCTTCTGCACTGGTTTACCCGGGATCTCGGCGAGGATTCGCAGCGTCTCGAGTTGCGCCGGCTGGCAACCATCCACGGGATCGACCTGCCTGGTCTTGCCGAAGAACTGATCCTGAGTTGGGACGAATTGCGCGCAATGCTGCGCGATCCGCTGTTTTCGGTCGGGGCGCACACTCATGATCACTATGCACTGGCGCGCCTGACGCGCGACCGTATGCGACGGGATGTCGCCAAAGGGCTGGAGCGGTTGGAGCAGGAACTCGGTGTTCGGCCCTGCGTCTTCGCCTATCCATATGGCTACGAGGCGGCCGTCAACGTGCAGTCGATGGAAGTGATCCGCGAACTTGGCTTTTCTGCCGCCGTCACGACGCGTCCAGGGGTCCTGTCATCCGGCCTGGAGCCGATGGCGCTGCCGCGCATCTCGCTGAACGGCTATTTCCAGAACGAGGCGATTGTCTCGCAGTACCTCACTGGCGCGCCGTTTCCCGTTTACAACGCGGCGCGCCGCCTGCGAGATACGATCAATCCGCATCCTGCCTGCGGCTGATCCGGAAACCGTGCTCCATCCACCAGATGATGGCGCCTGCCGGGATGGTCCAGGCGATGCCTGCGATGCCGAAATACAGCATCTGCACCAAGCGGGACGACTGCTGCAAGGTCATGTCGCCGATGACCATCGCCGTAAAGGCGTAGGAGATCACGAAGATGACCAGCACCAACATGCCGATGAATTTGCGCAGCGGATTTCGCATCTCGTCTCCGGATCGGTAGGGGCAGGGCATCCGGCCCGCTGACTGTAGCTGAGCAACTGGAACCGGCCCTTGCCAGGGTCGCATGTGTGCATGTGTCACAGCGCCCCCGCTCGTCAAGTCCTTGTCTTCCGATGCAGGTGCCTATAACCCCGCTCAGGCTTGCGGCACACTCCGTGCCGCTTTCACCTATCACGGCACGGTAACTCCCCATGTCCGACACGACGGCAGCCTCGCTCTCCGCTCGGCTGGATGACGCCACCGCTCGCATCGCGTCCGACCGCAAGGCGATCCGCCTGTGGCTCTACGCCATCTGCGTCCTGATCTTCGCCATGATCGTCGTCGGCGGCGCAACGCGGCTGACCGACAGCGGCCTTTCCATCACCGAGTGGAAACCGATCCACGGCGTCATCCCTCCACTTTCCGTTGCGGAGTGGGAGGAGGAACTGGAAAAATACCGCCAGATCCCCGAATACCAGCTCATCAACAAGGGCATGTCGCTGGAGGAGTTCAAGTTCATCTTCTGGTGGGAGTGGGGACACCGCCTGCTAGGCCGCATCATCGGTCTTGCCTTCTTTGTTCCGCTTGTATGGTTCTGGTGGCGCGGGCGGATCGAAAAGTGGCTGCTGCCCTGGCTCGTCGGCGGGTTCGTGCTCGGCGGCATGCAGGGCGTCGTCGGCTGGTGGATGGTCGTGTCCGGTCTAGCCGAGCGGGTTGATGTCAGCCAGTACCGGCTCGCAACCCATCTGACGCTCGCCTGCCTGATCTTCATCTACCTCTTCGCCCTGGCGCGCCATCTCGCGCTGATCCCGGCGAAACGGACCTCGGCGAGCCCGCAAACCTCGCGACCATTCTCGGGGACGGCGAAACTTCTGCTCGCCCTGCTGGTACTGCAGATCTTCCTGGGAGGGCTGGTCGCGGGTCTCAAGGCGGGCCTGTCTTTCAACACATGGCCGTTGATGGACGGGGAGTTCATCCCGTCCGGGCTGTGGACCATGGCGCCGGCCTGGATCAATCACTTCGAGAACGTTCTGACGGTCCAGTTCCAGCACCGTATGACTGCCTATCTGATCGTCGGCTTTGCGCTGTGGGCGATGTGGGCGGTCTATCGGCGCGAGGCCGCGCGCCATCTGCGCGGAGCCGCCCATGCCGTGGTCGCTGTTCTCTTCGTGCAGATGGTGATCGGCATCGGCACGCTGCTCGGCCACGTGCCATTCTGGCTGGCGCTCTCCCATCAGGGCTTCATCGTCATTGTGATGATGGCGATCGTGGAGTTCTGGGCGCGGGCGCGCTTTGCCGAGCCCGTTCGCGCCTGACGTACATCACGATGAAACAAAAAAGCCGGGCAATTCGCCCGGCTTTCTCGTTTCCAGGGAACGCTGTTCGATCAGACCGAGGCCAGAGCCTGGTCGAGGTCGGCGATGATGTCTTCCGCGTCCTCCAGGCCGATCGACAGGCGCACCACGTCCGGACCTGCGCCGGCCGCCGTCTTCTGCTCGTCGGTGAGCTGGCGGTGGGTGGTGGAGGCTGGGTGGATGATCAGCGAACGCGTGTCGCCGATATTGGCGAGATGCGACAGGATCTGGCAGTTCGAGACGAGCGCAACGCCGGCGTCATAGCCGCCTTTTACGCCGAAGGTGAAGACCGCGCCCGCACCCTTCGGCATGTATTTCTGCTGCTTGGCGTGGTTCGCATCACCCGGAAGGCCAGCATAGGACACCCACGCCACCTTATCGTGACCGGCCAGGTGCTGTGCCACCTTTAACGCGTTGTCGCTGTGGCGCTGCATGCGCAGCGGCAGCGTTTCGATGCCGGTCAGGATCATGAACGAATTCATCGGCGAGATCGCCGGGCCGAGGTCGCGCAGGCCCAGCACGCGGCAAGCGATGGCGAAGGCGAAGTTGCCGAAGGTCTCGTGCAGCACCATGCCGGAATATTCCGGGCGCGGCTTCGACAGCATCGGATAGCGGTCGGTCGATGACCAGTCGTAGCTGCCTCCGTCGACGATGACGCCGCCCATCGAATTGCCGTGCCCGCCCATGAATTTGGTCAGCGAGTGCAGCACAATGTCTGCGCCGTGCTCGATCGGACGGCACAGATATGGGGTGGCCAGGGTGTTGTCGACGACCAGCGGGACATTATGGGCCTTGGCGACCTTCGAGATCGCCTCGAGATCGACCACGACACCGCCCGGATTCGCCAGGCTCTCAACAAAGATCGCACGGGTGCGGTCGTCGATCAGCGCGGCGAAGCTTTCCGGATCCTGCGCGTCGGCCCACTTCACTTCCCAGCCGAAGCTCTTGAACGAATGGTTGAGCTGGTTGATCGAGCCGCCATAGAGTTTGTTGGCGGCGACGATGTTGTCGCCCGGCGTCATCATCGTGTGGAAGGTGAGAAGCTGCGCCGAGTGGCCGGACGCCACGGCAAGCGCTGCGGTGCCGCCTTCCAGGGCCGCAACGCGCTCTTCGAGCACCGCGGTCGTCGGGTTGGTGATGCGGGTATAGATGTTGCCGAAGGCCTGCAGCCCGAACAGCGATGCCGCGTGATCGACGTCGTCGAAGACGAAGGACGTGGTCTGGTAGATCGGCGTCACCCGAGCGCCGGTGGACGGATCGGGCTGCGCGCCGGCATGGATGGCCAGCGTCGAAAAACCGGGAATGCGGTCGCTCATGAACTCCTCCTGGACTGCAAATCGGCGGCATACTGGCCGATGCCCGCAGGCAGGTCAAAGGAAAGCGATTTCAATTCAGGTGTCTGGGGGAAACGGTCTTGTCGAAAGAAGCGCGCAGCGTCGCGCTTCAGTCGCCGTCGCAGCCGCTTGTGTCGCTGTCGAAGACACCGGTGTCATGGGTTGCACGGGAGAAGCGCTCGCTGCCATAATTACCCTCTCGCTTGCCGTGGGCGATCATGACGAGCGCGGCGGCCACGAGCACTGCGATCGCCGCAAGGACGGCAAGATTGTAGGGAGAAGCAAGCGGATCGAGCAGCGTTTCCATCCGCTGATCCTATCCAGGGACAGGAGACATTTCCTGGATCGCCCGTCCCTTCAACCCTTCCGCAATCCGCGGTGCTGGAAGCCGCCTTTCAGCGCCGGGCGCTTGGCCGAAAGCGTGCGCGAGTTGACGCCCGTCCAGCCGATTTCGCCCGACAGGCGGCCGTATTCGATCTTCGGGCAGCGGTTCATGACGACGCGCACGCCGGCGGCCTCTGCGAGCCGGGCCGCTTCGTCGTTCCTCACCGAAAGCTGCATCCAGACGACCTTGGGAAGCGGGGAAAGCTGCAGCGCCTCCTGCGTCACCGCGAGCGCGGCGTCCGAATTACGGAAGATATCGACCATGTCGATCGGCGAGGGCACGTCGGCGAGGCTGGCATAGACCTTCTGGCCGAGGATCTCCTTGCCGGCATGACCCGGGTTGATCGGGAAGACCTCGTATCCCTTCGACAGCATGTATTTCAGGACGAAATAGGAGGGGCGGACGGCGTTCGGGCTCGCGCCGACCATGGCGATGCTCTTCACGTCGTCTAGGATCGCGCGGATATAACTATCCGGATAGGTGTCGTGCTGGATCTCACTCACGGTTTTCTCACTCGCCGGTCCACTCGGGCGTCCGCTTTTCGATGAAGGCGCCGATGCCTTCCTCCGCATCGCGCGCCAGCATGTTCTCCACCATTACCTGGGCGCAATGGCGATAGGCATCGGCCAGTGACATCTCGGCCTGGGCGTAGAAGGCCTCCTTGCCGATCTTCAGCGTCAGCGGCGACTTGGAGGCGATGGTCTCGGCATATTTCGCCGTCACCTGTGCAAGGTAGTCAGCCGGCACGACCCGATTGACGAGGCCGAACTCGCGCGCCGTCGAGGCATCGATGATCTCGCCGGTCAGCAGCATCTCCATCGCCTGCTTTCGCGAGACATTGCGCGACAGGGCCACCATCGGCGTCGAGCAGAACAGTCCGATACTGACGCCGGGGGTGCAGAAGCGGGCGCGGTCGCTGGCGATGGCCAGGTCGCACGAGGCGACGAGTTGGAGCCCGGCTGCGGTCGCCATGCCGTCGACCTCGGCGATCACCGGCTTGGGGTATGTGACGATCGTTTGCATCAATCGGGCGCAGCGGTTCATCACCTCGGTGAAGTAGACGCGGCCGCGGTCCGAATGTCTGCGGGCTGCGGTCATCTCCTTGAGATCGTGCCCGGCGCAGAACACATTCCCTTCAGCCCGCAGCACGATCACCCGGACCGCGGCATTCTCGGCTGCGGCGTCCAGCGCGTTCTGTAGCGCGGCCATCATCTCTTCGGAGAGCGAGTTGCGCCGCTCGGGGCGATTGAGCGTCAGTCGCAACACTCCAAAGGACAGGTCCTGGGCGATCGGCCCGCTCTCGCTGGTCGCCGCGGCTTTTGCCGCTGTTGCATCGGTCATGGCGCTTTCTCCCTGTTTGCCCTCGTTATAGGGCAAGCCGCAGGCCCGACAAAGCGGACCTTCGTTCCCCCTTGGGACTTGTCGCTTTTTCCAGCTTACGTTAACGAAAGCGTCAAAAGAGAAAGACCACTAGGGAAGGAACCGGATCCGTGCAGCCCATCATGACCGTCGCCGAGCTCAATGCATTTCTGGATCGCGAGTTTCCGCAGATCCACGCGGATGGACGCATTTACGAAATCGAGTCGGTTGCGCCGGGAGAGGCTGTGCTGTCGGTCAAGTCGTCCGAGAAGCACCTGCGTCCTGGCGGGACGATCTCCGGGCCGACGATGATGGCGCTCGCAGATCTCGCCGCCTACGCGGCAATCCTGGCGCATATCGGGCCGGTGGCGCTGGCCGTCACCACCAATCTCAATATGAACTTCCTGCGCAAACCCGAGCCGGGCGATCTCGTCGGCACATGCCGGTTGCTCAAGCTCGGCAAGCGTCTGGCCGTAACCGAATGCGGTATTACCGGCCGGGCAGGGGGCGATCTGGTGGCCCATGCAACCGCCACCTACTCGATCCCGCCCCGCTGACGAGGGGAAAAATACCTGTTTGTTTGTGGTATTTATATACCGTTTTTCTAGAGAATTGTTTTTGCTGAATAATTTTCGACAATGCGGTTTTCAAATGCGTTGACAGTGCGTGCGAAGGCGCGTACATCCTGCGCCGACAGGAAGCGGGCCCGTTTCGGGGCCCGTTTTGCTTGACCTCGGGTGTTCCGCAATGTTCGCGGCGCCCGCGACCAAAAACGGACCACAGCCATGAAGACCTATTCTGCCAAGACGGCCGAGGTCGAGAAGAAGTGGATCTTGATCGACGCAGAAGGTGTTGTCGTCGGCCGCCTGGCCGCCTTCATCGCCAACACGTTGCGCGGCAAGACCAAGCCGACCTTCACGCCTCACATCGACTGCGGTGACAACGTCATCGTGATCAACGCCGACAAGGCGGTGCTGACCGGCAAGAAGTACTACGACAAGAAGTACTACTGGCACACCGGCTTCCCCGGCGGCATCAAGGAGCGCACCGCCCGTGCCATTCTCGAGGGTCGTTTCCCCGAGCGTGTGCTTGAGCAGGCCGTGAAGCGCATGATGCCGGGTGGCCCGCTGAGCCGCGCCCAGCTCAAGAATCTCCGGATCTATTCCGGTGCCACGCATCCGCATGAGGCCCAGTCGCCGGTTTCCGTCGACTTCAAGGCCTTCAACGCGAAGAACGACGGAAAGAGGGCCTAATCCATGGCTGAGCTTCAGTCCCTCGAAGAACTCGGCGGCGCCATGGGCACTGCCCAGGCCGAAGCCCCGGTGCATGTCCAGAAGCTGGACTCCCTTGGCCGCGCCTACGCCACCGGCAAGCGCAAGGACGCCATCGCGCGCGTCTGGATCAAGCCGGGCACCGGCAAGATCACCATCAACAAGAAGGACTACTCCGCGTATTTCGCGCGTCCGGTCCTTCAGATGATCCTGCGTCAGCCGATCGTTCTGACCGACCGCGATGGCCAGTACGATGTGATCGCCACCGTTTCCGGCGGCGGCCTCTCCGGCCAGGCCGGCGCGCTGCGCCACGGCATCTCCAAGGCTCTGACCCATTATGAGCCGGAGCTGCGCGGTATCCTCAAGAAGGAAGGCTTCCTGACGCGCGACAGCCGCGTCGTGGAGCGCAAGAAGTACGGCCGCCGGAAGGCTCGCCGGAGCTTCCAGTTCTCCAAGCGCTGATCTTTACCGATCACCTTGCGATATTCGACGGCCCGCCTCTGGCGGGCCGTTTTGCGTTCACCGGATGCTATCCCCAGCTTGGTCGGATGCGTTCGAAAAGACCTTCGTAGCGTTCGACGAATCCGTGCCCATCAACATCGAGATCGGCCTCGAAGCCTTTGTACACGCCGAGATCTATATATCGGAAACGACCTTGCGAGATCCGCTCATATTTCTGTGTCGACGGGACGACGCTCATGTTGGCAGCGTCGATGTAACAGGTCGAAATGGTGCGGCTTGAAGCAGTTCCAGCCTGTAGCTGCCGGATGGGAAGGGTATTGCAGAAGGGAGTGACGGAAAGGTCAGGCTCGTCGACTCCGCCCAGGTCTGGCCGGCGGATGCCATCGACCGTCCAGCCGCTGGTCGTCCGCTCGATCAGGAGGCGCTGTTCACCGCCGGCATCCAGTTTGACTATGTCGAGCGACAGGGTTCGCCAGTTCGGATCAAGCCGCCAAACGTGGCTCACCTGAAAACCGCCGTCGTCCAGGCAGAGCAGAGTGGCTCTCACGTGCACGCCATCCTCGCGGCTGTTGATCGCCAGGCGCTCCAGTCCCGGCTGGTCCAGACGCTGCCAGAACAGGATATCTGTTTCGGTCACCATCGTCGTCTCCTTCTGCCTTCGGAGCCGCCCCTCGACAGGGTCGCATCCGGCTGGTCTAGTTTTCAGCCCTTGCGCGACGACAACAGGATGCTGGTTTCCGAACCGGCGATGCCGTCGAGCAGACGAACGGTGGAGAGCAGGCGGTCGAACGCTTCCAGCGTGTCGGTCTCCAGTTCGGCGACCACATCCCAGCGGCCGTTGGTCGTGTGCAAGGCCCGCACCTCCGGAAAACCCTGAAGCCGCCGAACCACGGTCTCCGCCCGGTGTCCCTCGACCTCGATCATCATGATCGCACGGACCCGCCCGCCGGCCTCGTGGCTGCGCAGGCGTATGGTGAAGCCTTGGATGACGCCGATCTCCGTCAGTCGGTCGATGCGCGCCTTCACCGTTGCCCGCGACACGCCGAGATCGGCCGCAAGCGAAGCGACGGGCAGCCGCGCGTCGTGGCGCAGCAGGGCGATGAGTCGGCGGTCCAGATCGTCCATCTTGTCACTTCGCTAAATGGTGCTTTTCAGTATGTTTGATCATACCGACAATCTGACGAATTATCACCTGTTCGCTCACTCTTCATCCGGACATCATCCGTTCTGAGCTACGCTGTTGCCGGCGGCCGCCGGATCCATTTTCCCGGCGGATCGTTGATGGATGAGACAGCAAGGCAGGAGACAGATGCATGTCGACGGACAGGACACAACCGATTGCACTTCTCGGCGTACCGCTTGAGGCCGGTACTGGACGACGCGGCGCGGCCATGGGGCCGGCTGCACTGCGTGTCGCGGGACTTGCCGAACGGCTGGAAGCTCTCGGTTGGTCGGTCAGCGACTTCGGCGACGTGACGCAGATTCCTCTGGAGGCGATTGCCCCGCTGCACCTGCCGGGCAGGGCGCATGTGCCGGAGGTCGTCGCTTCCTGGGTGCGCCCTCTGGCGCGCGAGGCACGGCGTCTGTGCGACGAGGGCTATCTGCCGGTGTTCATGGGCGGCGACCATTCGCTCTCCATGGGATCGCTTTCCGGCGTTGCCAGCCATTGGCAGGAGAAGGGCCGTCCCGTGTATGTGCTCTGGCTGGATGCCCATGCTGACTTCAACACCCCGTCCATCTCGCCGTCCGGCAACCTGCATGGCATGTCGCTAGCGCTCGCCGCGGGTGAAGAAGAGCTGTTTCCCGTGACGGCGGACGCGCCTCGCGCCGTTATCGATCCGTCTCGCATGTGCGTCTTCGGCGCCCGGTCCATCGACCCGCAGGAGCGCGAACTTCTGCGCCGCCGCGGCGTCACAGTCTGCGACATGCGGCAGATCGATGAGAATGGTGTGTCGCTACTCATGCGCGATTTCCTAAAGAAAGTCAGGAATAACGGCGGCGTTCTTCATGTATCACTTGATGTGGACTTCCTCGATCCCGGCATTGCGCCGGGCGTGGGCACCACCGTGCCTGGCGGGGCCACCTACCGCGAGGCCCATCTGGTGATGGAACTGCTGGAGGATGCCGGCGTCACCGTGTCGCTCGATATCGTCGAGCTTAATCCCTTCCTGGACGAACGCGGCCGGAGCGCCATCGCTCTTGCCGAGCTGGTTGCCAGCCTCTTCGGCCAGGATGTCATGGACCGCCCGACCCAGGCCTTTGCCTGATGGGCCCCGATCAATGGAGATGGATGTGACCCGCCTGCCCGAAGACTATATCGCCGCCGAACACGAGCTCGGCGCGCACAACTACAAGCCGATCGACGTCGTTCTGACCCGCGGCGAGGGCGTCTGGCTGTGGGATGTCGACGGCAACCGCTATATGGATTGCCTTGCGGCCTATTCGGCAGTCAATCAGGGGCACTGCCATCCGAAGATCCTCGCGGCGATGACCGAGCAGGCAGCGAAGCTCACACTGACTTCTCGCGCCTTCCGCAACGACCAGCTGGCGCTTCTCTATGAGGATCTGGCAAAGCTCACCGGTGCCCACAAGATCTTGCCGATGAATTCCGGCGCCGAGGCGGTGGAGAGCGCCGTGAAGGCGGTGCGCAAGTGGGGCTACGAGGTCAAGGGCGTGCCGGCCGGCAAGGCCGAGATCATCGTCTGCTCCAACAATTTCCACGGCCGTACTCTCGGCATCGTCGGCTTCTCGACCGATCCCGTTGCCCGGACCGGGTTCGGCCCCTTCGCTCCGGGCTTTCGGGTAGTCCCATTCGGCGACATCGATGCGCTCGAACAGGCCATCACTCCGAACACCGTCGCCTTCCTCGTCGAGCCGATCCAGGGCGAGGCCGGCATCTTGATTCCGCCGGCCGGCTATTTCGCCCGGGTCCGCGAGCTTTGCACGCAGCACAACGTCACGCTGATCCTCGACGAGATACAGACGGGCCTGGGGCGGACCGGCAAGCTGCTCGCCGAGGAACACGAGGGCATCGAGGCCGATGTCACGCTGGTCGGCAAGGCGCTGTCGGGTGGCTTCTATCCCGTCTCCGCGGTGCTCTCGAATTCTGAGGTGCTGGGCGTTCTGCAGCCCGGCGAGCACGGCTCTACCTTCGGCGGCAACCCACTGGCCTGTGCGGTGGCTCGGGCTGCGCTCAAGGCGCTGGTCGAGGAGGGAATGATCGAAAATGCCGAACGGCAGGGGCAGCGGTTCATCGAGGGCCTGCGTTCGATCCGTTCGAACGCCGTGCGCGATGTGCGCGGGCGCGGCTTGATGCTCGCTGTCGAGCTGCATCCCGGAGCCGGCGGCGCCCGCGCCTATTGCGAAGCACTCAGGGAGCAGGGGATCCTTGCGAAGGATACTCACGACCACACGATCCGCATTGCCCCGCCGCTGGTCATCACGGCGGATGAGGTCGACTGGGCACTCGAGCGTTTCGACAAGGTGCTGACGCGCACGGCTCATTGACCGGCGGGTCGCAATGGGGGAGCTGATCGGCTCCCCGCTTGCGGTTGGCTAGCTCGGTACCCGGAAATCAGGATGCCGTACGGCGGTCGAGTTCGTGACGGGAGGTGTTGTCGTTGTCGGGAACGACGGTCCAGGAGCGGTAGACAGGATGTGCGTCGCGCATCCGGTCGTAGAGCACCACCATGCCGGCCAGAAACGCCATCTTGGCCGCGTAGGTGACCACCGTGCCGACGATCACCAGCGAGAGGTTCAGCGTCAGCGCCCCCCACATGCCCAGAGCAAAGCCGACGGACGTGGCAAGAGACAGTGCGATGGCCCGGCGGTTGTCGTCTGAGGGGATCGGTACGACGGCACGGTTGAGCCAGACACGCTCGCCGAAGGTGGCGCGCGCATGCCACGTGTCCAGGCGTCGGGGCGGAGGGAAGATGCGGGGATTGAGCCAGAGCCACAGGCACACAGTGGCAATGGAGAGGCCGGCTAGCGGCCAGCCGAACCACCCGTGCGACCACACAGCCAGATAGAGAAAGGGCAGCGTGGCGAAGCGTGTCCACACGCTCCATCCGCTCGCATGGCGGTGCCATACATCCGCGTCCATGCCGAGCATGCGCAAGCGGCCGGCATTCATCGGCCGGTAGACCGAATAGCGCGCAGGTCTCGGCCGAGACGTGACCTTTTGCTGTTGCATCTCTCGCATCTCTTGCGAATTCCGGGCGATGCTCCCTCTTGCAGGGGGTTGGCACGATCCGGTAGGCGTTTCCTCAAGCCAGAGAGTTTAGCCTAGCCACCGGTTCCTCGCCACCCGAGATGCCTGACATGGTTTGCAGGCGGTATGCGGTCAGGAGGTCGCCTTGACGTAGCTGCCCGGTGCGTCCTCTACGATCTTCATCCGGTTGGCACCGGGCTTGCGCGGCTTCGCCGTACTGCTCTCGTGCTTGCGGATCCAGCTGTCCCAGTGCGGCCACCAGGATCCGGGATGCTCCTTCGCCTTGGCGAGCCACGCTTCGTACTCCCCCTTGGGACGCGGGCCGGTCCAGTATTGGTACTTGTTCCGAGCCGGGGGATTGACGACACCGGCGATGTGGCCGGACCCCGACAGAACGTAGTCGACCGGTCCGCCGAAGAACTGCGAGCCAAGGAACACTGACTGGGGCGGGGCGATGTGATCTTCGCGGGTCGCAAGGTTGTAGACCGGGATCTTCACCTTGCCGAGATCGAGTTTGTGGCCGCCGATTTCCATCGCCCCCTTGCTGAGCCGGTTCTCCAGGTAGCAATTCCGCAGATAGAACGAGTGGTTCGCCGCAGGCATGCGGGTGGAGTCGGAGTTCCAGTAGAGGAGGTCGAAGGGGAACGGCTCGCGCCCCTTCAAGTAATTGTTGACCACATAGGGCCAGATGAGATCGTTCGAGCGCAGCAGATTGAAGGCGGAGGCCATCTTCGAGCCGTCGAGATAGCCTTTCTCGCCCATCCGTCGCTCAATGGCCTGGATCTGCTCCTCGTCCACGAAGACCTTCAGGTCGCCCGCATGGGTGAAGTCGACCTGAGTGGTGAAGAAGGTCGCGCTGGCAATGCGCTCGTCGCCCGTCGCCGCCATGTAGGCGAGCGTCACGCCCAGCAGCGTTCCGCCGACGCAATAGCCGATGGCATTGACCTGTTCCTCGCGCGTTGCCTTCCGGATGATGTCCAGCGATTCCAGAATGCCTTCGCGCATGTAATGCTCGAAGCCCTTTTGCGCCTGCCGCTCGTCCGGGTTCACCCAGGAGATGACGAAGACCGTGTGTCCCTGGTCCACCGCCCATTTGATGAACGACTTCTCGGGCGTCAGGTCGAGGATATAATACTTGTTGATCCAGGGCGGGACGATCAGCAGCGGCCGCTTCAGAACGGTTTCGGTCGTCGGCTCGTACTGGATCAACTGGCGCACGTCGTTCTGGGCGATCACCTTGCCGGGGGTCAGGGCGAGGTTAGTGCCCACGCGGAACTTGGTCGGGTCGGACTGGCGGATCTTCAAGTCGCCCTTGCCGGCCTCGATGTCCTCGGCAAGCAGCTTCATGCCACGCACTAGGTTCTCGCCGTTGGATTCCAGCGTCTCGCGCAGCAGTTCGGGATTGGTCAGCACGAAGTTGGAGGGCGACAGCGCGTTGGCGATCTGCTTGACGTAGAAGTCCGCCTTGTGGCGGGTGTGCTCGTCGAGATCGGCGGCCTCTATCACCATCTGCTCGGCCCATTGCGAAGTGATGAGGTAGAGCTGCTTCACGAAGTCGAAGAACTGGTTCTCGCTCCATTCCGGATCGCCGAAGCGCTTGTCGCGCGGATCGGGGCTGGCAGCGGGAAGCGATTGCTCGCCCATCATGCGCTTCAGCGACGAGTTCCACAGGTCGATATACTTACCCCAGAGCCGCGTCTGCGCTTCGAGCGCGCGCTGCGGGTCGGACATCCAGTACTCGCCGACCTGAGCCAGCGTCTTGAAGATCACCGTAAGCTCGTCGCTGGTCTCCGGCTTGATCTCGCCCTTCTCGCGCGGCTCCACATAAGCCGCCATGGCGCGCCCGGCATTTTCGATGATGCGGCCGAAATTCTGAGCAAACGCCTCTGGATTCTTGACGATATACTGCAACAGCGGACTGGTTTTTTCGTCAGTCATCCCTGGCGTATCCTCCACTCTAGTACCCGGTTGCCGTCAGCGACCGCACCCTGCGCGGATCGTTTGCGGCGACCATTGTCGACCCCCGTTTGCACACCTTGTCCGCTTGACGCCATAATAGGGCTTGATGACGGCCAACTGACAAGTTGGACAAAGCGCTTACAATGTCGTACGTCCCCATCAGCTTGCAAGCGGTGACGTTCGGGAAATTCGTGCAGGACCACGGTTACATGCGTGCAACGGTCTTCACCACCTTTTTGGTCTCGGCGCTGGTCGCCGGGTGCGCCTATGCGCCCTCCGGCACGCTGATCGACGCGCTGGAGCCGGAAGGTTCTCCGCGCGCGGCAGCGTCGTCCCCCCTAGCGACGGCTCAGCCGGCAACTACATCCTCCGCGGCGACCGAGGCCATGCCAACTCTGACACCGCCCGTCGCCTACGGGCCGACCGGCGCGCCCGCCAGGTCGGGGCCGGTTGCAGAGCAGGGAATAGCGGCGACGCCTTCTATGCGCGATCCCGACGGGTTGCTCACCGAGGATGCGGCAGCGGCCACGCGCAGCCGTCTTCAGGAGATCGCACGCTCGCGCGGCGGCACACGGCCTGCCGTGGCCAGCAGCGTTTCCCAGCTGAAGAAGCTCGGGGAGAGCCATGGCGCCCGTGCCATTTCAGAGATCGAGGCGGACGGCGCGAGCCAATGATGTCCTTGTGCCGTTTCAGGCGCGGATATTTTGGCCCCAAAGCCTTTTTGCCGATGCGCGGCGGCCCGGCCACTGGTATGTAGCCGCCGTTTGGCATCGCGCCTCGGCCGATGCTTGTATGCGCCTGGATACGAGGCGCGCGCAGACCACGCTTTGCGGGTGAGGATTGGACCATGGAAGAGTTCTACCAGACGCGGCGCTTGCCGCCCTATGTCTTCGAACAGGTCAACCGGCTCAAGGCAAAGGCACGCGCGGCAGGCGCAGACATCATCGATCTCGGCATGGGTAATCCCGATCTGCCGACCCCCAAGCATATCGTCGACAAGCTGACGGAGACCGTCCAGAACCCCAGGACCCATCGCTATTCCGCGTCCAAGGGCATTCCGGGCCTGCGCCGGGCGCAGGCGGCCTATTATGAGCGCCGGTTCGGCGTGAAGCTCAACCCGGAGACCCAGGTCGTTGCGACCCTCGGTTCCAAGGAAGGCTTCGCCAACATGGCACAGGCCATCTCGGCGCCGGGCGACGTGGTGCTGGTGCCCAACCCCAGCTACCCGATTCATGCTTTCGGCTTCCTGATGGCCGGTGCAGTGCTGCGCTCGATTCCCTCTGAGCCGGGACCGGAGGTGTTTCACGCGCTGGAGCGTGCGCTCATCCATTCGGTGCCGAAGCCGATCGCGATGATCCTGTGCTATCCGGCCAACCCGACCGCCTATGTCGCTGACATCGAGTTCTACCGGGACGTCATCGCCTTCGCGAAGAAGCACGACATCTTCGTGTTGTCTGATCTCGCCTATTCCGAGATCTATTTCGGCGCCACGCCGCCGCCCTCCGTGCTGCAGGTGCCTGGCGCCATCGATGTCGCGGTCGAGTTCACCTCGCTCTCCAAGACCTTCTCGATGCCCGGCTGGCGCATGGGTTTCGCCGTTGGCAACGAGCGGCTTATCGCGGCGTTGGCGCGGGTGAAATCCTACCTCGACTATGGTGCCTTCACGCCGATCCAGGTGGCCGCCTCCGCTGCGCTGAACGGCCCGGACGACTGCATCGTCGCGGCGCGCGAGACCTACCGCAAGCGGCGCGACATCCTGGTCGAGTCCTTCGGGCGGGCCGGCTGGGACGTGCCGGCACCGGAGGCCTCGATGTTCGCCTGGGCGCCGATCCCGGAGAAGTTCCGTCATCTCGGCTCGCTGGAATTCTCCAAGCTCCTGATCGAGCATGCGGACGTCGCCGTGGCTCCCGGCCTCGGCTTTGGCGAGTATGGCGACACCCATGTGCGCATCGCCCTGGTGGAAAACGAGCAGCGCATCCGTCAGGCAGCGAGAAGCCTGCGCCGCTTCCTTGAAACCGCGGACGAAAAATTGCACAACGTCATCCCCATCGGAGCCTCGGGTTAAGGGCGTGCCGCCTCGCGCGGCGCGTCACTCCTCAAACGGATCGCGATCTTCATGAAATCTGAATTGCGCGTCGGCGTTGCCGGCCTCGGAACGGTTGGTGCCTCTCTCGTTCGCCTGCTTCGCCGCAAGGCGGACACTTTTGCCACTCGCTGCGGCCGCCCCGTCACCGTCACCGGCGTTTCGGCGCGTGATCGCTCCCGTGATCGTGGCGTCGATCTTTCGGAGATCATCTGGCACGACCGGGCCGAAGACCTCGCCGTATCTCCGGATATCGATGTCTTCGTCGAACTGATCGGCGGAGACAACGGCCCGGCGGAGGCGAGCGTGCGCGCAGCCCTGGCCGCCGGCAAGCATGTGGTCACCGCCAACAAGGCGCTGCTCGCCCGCCACGGCGTCGAACTCGTCCGCCTTGCCGAGGAAAACGGCGTCAGCCTCGCCTTCGAGGCAGCGGCCGCCGGCGGCATCCCCGTGATCAAGGCGGTGCGCGAGTCCCTCGCTGGCAACGACATTTCGCGGATCTACGGCATCCTCAACGGCACCTGCAATTACATCCTGACCAGGATGGAGCAGGAAGGGCTGGACTTTTCCGAGTGCCTCGCCGATGCCCAGCGGCTGGGCTATGCAGAGGCCGACCCGACCTTCGACATCGAAGGCTTCGACACCGCCCACAAGCTGGCGTTGCTGACGTCGCTCGCCTTCGGCAATGAGATCGACGCGGATGCGATCTACATGGAGGGCATCTCCTCGATCACCCGCGCCGATATCGAGGCGGCGACCGAACTCGGCTACCGCATCAAGCTGCTGGGCGTTGCCCAGAAGACCGACAGCGGTATCGAACAGCGCGTGCACCCGACCATGGTGCCCCGCGCCTCGGCGATCGCCCGGATCGATGGGGTGCTGAACGCGGTTGCCATCGACGGTGACGCGGTCGGCGAGGTCGTGCTTGTCGGTCCCGGCGCCGGCGGCAACGCCACTGCCTCGGCCGTTCTGGGAGACCTCGCCGATATTGCGCGCGGCCTTGCCATTCCTGCTCTCGGCCGTCCGGTCGGCAAGCTCACCCCTTACAAGGCCGCGCGCATGCGCATGCATGAGGGCGGCTACTATATCCGCCTCGCGGTCTACGACCGTCCTGGCGCCTTTGCCGAGATTGCGCGGATCATGGCCGGCGAGGGCATCTCGCTGGAATCCATCGTCCAGCGCGACCGGACCCGCCGCGTCGGCGACCAGACTCCGCATGGCGACACGCCGCAACCGGTGATCCTGATCACCTACGAAACCACCGAGGCTGCGGTGAAGCGGGCCCTTGCGACGATTTCCGCACAGAACGTCGTCGCCGGGACCCCGCAACTCATCCGTATCGAGAAACTCGGCTGACCGATCCGCCCCTGTCACGCGCCCTTCGAGGAACCCTGATGCCCAGCAATGCAGACCTTCATAGCGAAGCACTCGACCGTATTCTGACCCTGGAGCTTGCCCGCGTCACCGAGCGTGCCGCCGTTGGCGCTGCCCGCCTGCGCGGCCGCGGCGACGAGAAGGCTGCCGATCAGGCCGCAGTCGACGCTATGCGCCGGGAACTGAACCGCCTGCCGATCGACGGCACGGTCACCATCGGCGAGGGCGAGCGCGACGAAGCGCCGATGCTCTATATCGGCGAGAAGGTTGGCACGGGCGAGGGGCCGGAGGTCGACATCGCCCTAGATCCGCTCGAGGGTACCACGATCTGCGCCAAGAACCTGCCCAATTCGCTGGCCGTGATCGCATTGGCGCCGAAGGGCGGCCTGCTCAATGCGCCGGACAGCTACATGGAAAAGATCGCCATCGGTCCGGGCTATCCGGCCGGCCTGGTCGATCTCGACGCCCCCGTGGCCGACAACATCAACGCGCTGGCCAAGGCCAAGGGCGTTCCGGTCGCCGAGATCACCGCTTGCGTGCTCGACCGTCCGCGCCACGCTCGCCTGATCGAGGACCTGCGCGCCACCGGCGTCGCGGTGCGTCTGATCGGCGATGGCGACGTGGCAGGTATTATCCACACCACCGATCCGGACGAGACCGGCATCGACATCTATATGGGCATCGGCGGTGCGCCGGAGGGCGTACTGGCGGCGGCGGCGCTGCGCTGCATCGGCGGCCAGATGCAGGGGCGGCTGGTGATCACCCGCGACGAGCAGGTCGAGCGGGCCGGCCGCATGGGTATCGACGACATCCATCGCAAGTACACGATGGAGGAGATGGCGCGCGGCGAGGATGTCCTGTTCGCCGCCACCGGGGTCACCGACGGCAACTTCCTGCAGGGCGTGCGCTTCGGGCGCGGCGAGATCACCACCCACACGGTGGTGATGCGCGCGGCGACGGGTACGGTGCGCTACATCAAGGCGCGCCACACCCAACTCGACAAGTTCCACCTCGACTGAACGAAGAGGGCCGTACCCGCCAGATGACCGGCATCGACCAGACCGCTTCGACGGATGACAGGCGCCGCCGTGTTCTCGGCGTCGTCCGTTCCGCCGGCGAGCGGACCTGGCGGGAGCGGCTGACACAGCCGCAGGCCGCAACGGCGCTAGCGATGGCACAGCGTCTCGGCGTGCCGGAGGTCGTCGCGCGGGTGATGGCCGCTCGCGATGTCCAGCTGGAAGCGGCCGAGCGGTTTCTCGATCCCACCATCAAGGATCTGATGCCGGATCCTTCGTCGCTTTGCGACATGGATCCGGCCGTCGCGCGGGTCGCCGATGCAGTGGCCGCGGGCGCACGTATCGCGATCTTCGGCGACTATGACGTGGACGGCGCCACGTCCTCCGCGCTGCTGTCGCGCTATCTTTCTTTCCTCGGCATCGCCAGCCGCATTCATATTCCCGACCGCGTCATCGAAGGCTACGGGCCCAACGGGCCGGCCATCCGCATGCTGCGGGAGGAGGGGGCAGGGCTCCTCGTCTGCGTCGATTGCGGCAGCGTCTCCTTCGAGGCCTTCGCCGAGGCCCGCACCGTCGGCCTAGACGTCGTGGTGCTCGACCATCACCAGGTGGGCGAGGAACTGCCCGCCACCGCTGCCCTGGTCAATCCGAATCGGCAGGACGATCTCTCCGGTCTTGGCCATCTCGCTGCCGTCGGCGTTACCTTTGTCTTCCTCGTCGGGCTGAACCGAGAGCTTCGCCGCCGCGGGCTGTTCCGCGGCAGGCGGGAGCCGGACCTGCTGGCGCTGCTCGATCTCGTTGCCGTCGGAACGGTTTGCGACGTGGTGCCGTTGAAAGGGCTGAACCGGGCTTTCGTGCGGAAGGGTCTGCTCGCCATGCACGGCCGCGCCAATGCCGGCCTTGCTGCGCTCGGCGACGTGTCGCGCGTCCACGGCCGGGCAACGCCCTATCATCTCGGCTTCATGATCGGCCCGCGCATCAATGCAGGCGGCCGCATCGGCGACGCCGCCCTTGGCGCACGGCTCCTTACCACCGACGACATGGACGAGGCGCGCGCCATCGCCGAGCGGCTCGATGGGCTTAACGCCGAGCGCCAGGCCATCGAGGCCGAAATGCTTCTGGAGGGCGATGCCCAGGCGTTGATCGCCACCCAGCAACACGCCCCGGCCGTTCTCCTCACTGGCTCGCCCGGATGGCATCCCGGCGTCGTCGGTCTCGTCGCCGCCCGCCTCAAGGAACGCTATCGCCGGCCGGCCTTCGCCATCGCTTATGACGTCGACGGCAAGGGGACAGGCTCCGGGCGCTCGATCCCCGGTGTCGACCTTGGAGCTGCCGTCCGGCGCGCCGTCGACGAGAAGATATTGGAAAAGGGCGGCGGACACGCGATGGCCGCAGGCCTGACCGTCCGCCGCGAGAAACTTGCCGACCTTGCTGCCTTCCTGCAGGACGCGCTGGCCGAGGACGTTGCCGCCGCACGCTCGGCGACCGAACTGAAGATCGACGGCGCCATGACGGCGGGAGCCGCCAGCGCCGATCTTCTGCACATGCTGGAAACGGCAGGCCCGTTCGGCGCCGGCCACCCGGAACCTGTCTTCGCCTTTCCCAGCCACCGCGTCACCTTCGCCGATACGGTCGGCAAGGGACATGTGCGCCTGACGCTGGCCGATGGCGGCGGCAGCACGCTCAAGGCCATCGCCTTCAAGGCCGCCGATACGCCGCTCGGCCTGGCGATCCTCGGTGCCCGAGGCGGCGCTTTGCATGTCGCCGGATCGCTGTCCCTCGACACATGGCAGGGGCAGGAGCGCGTGCAGCTGAGGGTGATCGACGTTGCCGATCCGCAGCGCTCCCGCCTCTGAGACCGGGTCAGCTATCTCGGAATCTTCTGCCCATCGGCATTTCCTGCCCTGTTAAGGAAGGCGAAACTCCGCCCGCACTACTGTGTCTCCGGATGGAATTGCGGGATGGAATCATGACTCCTCGGGCCCAGTTGCGTCATTTGATGGCCGAAGTCGACACTGCTGCAGACAATGCAGAGCGCGCCTTGCGCCGCCTGCAGGCGCAGGGCGTTTCTACCGCTGTTCCCGAGCGTGCGGCTGCCG
Source organism: Stappia sp. WLB 29 (assembly GCF_023507705.1). GTDB lineage: Bacteria > Pseudomonadota > Alphaproteobacteria > Rhizobiales > Stappiaceae > Stappia. The sequence goes on from NZ_JALBGD010000001.1 coordinate 203,566, forward strand.
TGACGCCCTTGCGGGCAGGGCTCGTGCTTGCCAGCCTGCTGATGGCGGCCAAGGCCATGATCTCCAACGACTGACCAGTTCACGGCCGGAATCTCGCTTCGCTGCGACCCTTTTCGGTTGGTCGCGCGATTTGTCGCCTTGATTGTCTTGGACGATGGGGCCAGCATCCGGCCTCATGAACACCTCTTCCTCTCCCGAGACCTTCCGCTTGGCGCTTTGCGCCTTCAACCTTGGCATGGGTGGACGCAGCCGCGAGGCATTCCTCGCCGGCATCTCGCAGCGCCTTGCCCGTGCCCATGCCCAGGGCGCCGAGCTCCTGGTGCTTCCCGAATATCTCAGCGAGGCGTTTCTGGCCTGGAAGCCCAAGGCGTTGAAACCAACAGAAGAACTCGCCTTTATGGCGGCAGAGGCGGAAGCCTTGCTGCCGGAAATGGCGGCTCTCGTCGCCGAACACGGGGTCTCGCTCGTTGCCGGCTCCGTCCCGTGGACGGACGGCAAGGGTGGTTTCGTCAACCGCGCCGTCGCCATGCTGCCCGACGGACGCAGCATCGCCCATGACAAACTGGCCCTGACGCCGTTCGAGCGCGACCGCGAAAGCTGGTTTCTCACTCCCGGCGACAAGGTGGTCCGCTTCGAGTTCGCCGGCCTGTCGATGATGATGCTGATCTGTCTCGACATCGAGATGCCGGCACTTTCCAGCCTCATCGCTCGCGACGCGCCCGACCTGCTGATCGTGCCGTCGATGACGTCCAGCCTTGCCGGCTATCACCGCGTCTTCGGCTGTGCCAAGGCGCGGGCTGTCGAGCTGATGTGCTCGGTTGCAGTCTGCGGTGTGGTGGGTGCTTCGCCCGGCACGACCCAGAACGACACGAATGTCTCCGGTGCTGCGCTCTATATTCCGTGCGAACCTTCCCTCGGCTACCGCGGTGTCGTGGCGGAGATCGCTCCGATCGACGGGACCAAGGGGGAGGAGCCGCTTCTGGTCGTCGATGTCCCCGTTGCGGCCATCCGAGCCTTGCGCGCAGGTGGCGCCGAGGTCTGGCCGGGCAACTGGTCGGCGGATCACGTCACATTGTCGAGCGAGTGAGCCAATGAGTTTCCCGGATAGTTCGCAAGTCTCTGGCGAGGACCGCATCAATGGTGCCGTCGTCCTGCTTGCCGGCCTCAGCGGTGGGCTGGGTGTCGCACTTTCGGCGATGGCAGCCCATCTTCCCGGCGGCGATTTGCTGTCGAACGCGGCCAACATGCTGCTCTTCCACGCGCCGGCCTTTCTGGCGCTGGCCGCGCTGCGTGCCACCGGTCCGCGCGGTGTTCTTGCGGTCGCAACGCTCGCGCTTGCAGTGGGTCTTGCGCTGTTTGCCGGGGATCTGACCTCGCGGGTGATGCTGGGCGATCGGCTGTTCTCGATGGCGGCGCCGACGGGCGGCAGCTTGATGATCCTCGGCTGGGCGGGCATCCTGCTGGCTGGAGCCGTTCGGATGGTGAGAAGGGCCTGACCCGCGGTCTTTGCCACTGTCGCGGATGCGACGCAAAGCCTCGACGGAATGTCGTTTTTCGGCAAGACCGGCTGCCGGATCGGTAGCACAACGGAAGTGAGGGCGTTCGCAACGCAACTCCGCTGGTGCGGTGTTGCCCGCGCCCGCGAGAGCGCCGCCGGCAAGAGGATCGCATGACACGTTTCTCCTTCTGGGACCTCGCCTTGAAGGCCCTCAACGCCCATCAGGACTGGGGTCACCAATGGCGCAAGCCCGATCCGAAGCCCGAATATGATGTGATCATCATCGGTGCCGGCGGCCATGGTCTCGCCACGGCTTATTATCTCGCTTGCGAACACGGCATCACCAATGTCGCCGTGCTGGAAAAGGGCTGGCTCGGTGGCGGCAATACGGGCCGAAACACCACCATCGTCCGATCCAACTATCTCTGGGAGGAGAGCGAGGCGCTCTACGACCACGCGATGGACTTGTGGCAGGATCTGTCGCAGGAGCTGAACTACAACGTCATGTATTCCGCCCGCGGCGTGATGATGCTCGCCCATACGGTGCACGACATCCAGGTCTTCAAGCGGCACGTCCATGCCAACCGGCTGGCCGGCGTGCAGAATGAGTGGCTGAGCGCGGAGGAGGCCAAGGAGTTCTGCCCGCCGCTCAATATCGGCCGCAACATCCGTTATCCCGTGCTTGGGGCCGCGCTCCAGCGCAAGGGTGGCGTTGCCCGCCACGATGCGGTGGCCTGGGGCTATGCGCGCGGAGCCGACCGTCGCGGCGTCGACATCATCCAGAACTGCGCGGTGACCGGCATCCGCCGCCACGCCGACGGATCGATTGCCGGCGTCGAGACCTCGCGCGGCTTCATCGGGGCGAAGAAGGTCGGCGTGGTCGCGGCCGGCCACACTTCGGTCGTGATGGACATGGCCGGCGTCCGAATGCCGCTGGAATCCAATCCGCTGCAGGCGCTGGTGTCCGAGCCGGTGAAGCCGTGCTTCCCCTGCGTGGTCATGTCCAACACGGTGCATGCCTATATCTCGCAGTCGGACAAGGGCGAACTGGTGATCGGTGCGGGCACCGACCAGTATGTTTCCTACAGCCAGACCGGCGGATTGCAGATCACTACGCACACGGTCGATGCGATCTGCGAGCTGTTCCCGATGTTCCGCCGCATGCGCATGCTGCGCAACTGGGGCGGTATTGTCGACGTCACACCGGACCGCTCTCCGATCATCGGCAAGACCCCGGTGCCGGGCCTTTACGTCAATTGCGGCTGGGGTACGGGCGGGTTCAAGGCAACGCCCGGTTCGGGCCATGTGTTTGCCCACACCATCGCGCGCGACGAGCCGCATCCTGTCAATGCACCGTTCACGCTGGACCGGTTCCGCACCGGCCGGCTCATCGACGAGGCGGCGGCTGCCGCCGTCGCGCATTGAGGCCCGACATGACGCATCAACCAGTGAACCTTGCCGGGAAGCTCGCTCTGTTCTCCGACCATTGGTCGCCGAAGATCGTCGGCTCGTTCAATGGTCACGATCTCATGGTGGTGAAGGTCAAGGGAGAGTTCACCTGGCATTCGCATCCCGATACGGATGACTTCTTTCAAGTCCTGTCCGGCAGGTTGACCATCCGCATGCGCGATGGCGATGTCACGCTCGGGCCCGGCGAACTGTTTGTCGTTCCCAAAGGCGTAGAACATTGCCCGGTCGCCGAGGTCGAAACCCACCTGTTGCTGATCGAGCCTTCCGGCACGCCGAACACCGGCGATCCGGAGACTGCGGCTCAGAAGACCAAAATCTAGGGCAAGCCGATGCTTCTGATCCACTGCCCCTGCTGCGGCGTCGAACGCCCGGAGATCGAGTTCCGCTACGGCGGCGAGGCGCATATCGCACGTCCGATGCAGCCGGCGGATCTCGACGATCATCAATGGGCCGAGTTTCTCTACATGCGCACTAACCCCAAGGGCGTGATGGCCGAGCGCTGGCGCCATGTTCACGGCTGTGGCCGCTTCTTCAACGCGCTGCGCGACACGGTCAGCGACCGCTTCATCGCTGTCTACAAGACCGGCGAGCCGCGCCCAGATAGTGCCACCGCCAGCGGGGAGGGCGCCCGATGACCCTTTCCTTCCGCACCTCGAAAGGCGGGCGCATCGACCGCGCGAAATCCGTTAAGTTCATCTTCGACGGCAAGACGCTGGTCGGACAGGCTGGCGATACGCTGGCCTCCGCACTGCTCGCCAACGGCATCCATCTCGTCGGCCGCTCGTTCAAGTACCACCGTCCGCGCGGCATCCTGACAGCAGGCTCCGAGGAGCCGAATGCGCTGGTCGGGGTGGCGAAATCCGCAGCGGCCGCCGCCGCCGGCCAGAGCGTGCCGAACCTGCGGGCCACCCAGGTCGAAATTCATGAGGGAATGGTCATCGTCAGCCAGAATCGCTGGCCTTCGCTCGGCTTCGACATCGGCGCGGTCAACGACCGCCTGTCGCCGCTCTTCGTCGCCGGCTTCTACTACAAGACCTTCATGTGGCCGAAGAGCTTCTGGAACCGGGTCTACGAGCCGTTCATCCGTGCCGCCGCCGGTCTCGGAAAGGCGCCGACAGCGCCGGATCCAGACCGCTATGCCAATCGCTACGCCCATTGCGACGTGCTCGTCGCCGGCAGCGGCCCGGCCGGGCTTGCGGCGGCGCTCACCGCCACGCGCTCCGGAGCACGGGTGATCCTTGCCTACGAGCAGGGGGAGCCAGGAGGCTCGCTGCTGCATGATGTGGGAGCGCAGATCGACGGCCGACCTGCCGCGGAGTGGGTGTCTGCCGTGATTGCCGAGCTTGCGGGCAACGACCGCGTCACCCTGTTGCCGCGCACCACCGTCTTCGGCTACTTCAACCAGAACTTCATCGGCCTCGCCGAGCGCGTCACCGACCACCTTGCCGATCCGGATCCCTCTCTGCCGCGCGAGCGCCTCTGGCAGGTGCGAGCACGCCAGGTGGTGCTCGCCACCGGCGCCATCGAGCGGCCGCTGGTCTTCCCCGAAAACGACCGTCCGGGTGTCATGATGGCCGAGGCGGGACGCATCTACGCCAACCGTTTCGGTGTCCTGCCAGGCCGGGCGATTGCGGTCGCCACGTCCTGCGACAGCGCCTGGCGTGCTGCCTTCGACATCAAGGCGCTCGGCGGCAATGTGGTCGCTATCCTCGACATGCGGACCGATGTGGATCCGGCGTTGAAGGAGAAGGCCCGCGCCCATTCCATCCGGGTGGAAACCGGCTGCACGGTCACCGGCGTGAAGGGCACCAAGCGGATCGAAGGCGTCCGGCTTGGCCGCATATCCGGCGACACGGTCTCGTCCGCCGGCAGCCTTGCTTGCGACTGTCTGCTGATGTCCGGCGGCTGGACGCCCAATGTCAGCCTGCACTCGCAAGCCCGCGGCAAGCTTGACTGGCACGCCGACAAGGGAGCTTTCCTGCCCGGCGATCCGGTCCAGGCTCAGCGCTCCGCAGGCAGCTGCCGAGGCATCGACGGTTTGGCGCAGGTGCTGGCCGACGGTGCCCGCGCCGGCGCGGAAGCAGCGCAGGCCGCGACCGGAAACGCGGTCGACGTACCGGCCTTCTCCGCAAGCGGCAGCGAGGTCTCGTCGGGCTGGTGGCTGGGGGCCGTGCCGCACGACCGCGATGCGTCTCGCGTGCGCGCTTTCGTCGACTTCCAGAACGATGTGACGGCAAAGGATGTGAAGCTCGCGGTACGCGAGGGCATGCATTCCATCGAGCACATCAAGCGATACACCACGACCGGCATGGCGACCGATCAGGGCCGCCTGTCCAACATGAATGCGCTCTCCATCGCGTCCACGGCACTCGCCAACGAGATCCCACAGGTCGGTCTCACCACCTTCCGCCAGCCTTATACGCCGGTGACTTTCGGCACGCTGGCGACGACCTCGCGCGGCGATCTGTTCGATCCGGTCCGCCGCACGGCGATCCACGACTGGGCTGCGGCGCAAGGCGCGGCCTTCGAGGATGTCAGCCTGTGGAAGCGCGCCTGGTACTTCCCCAAAAGCGGAGAGGACATGCACGCGGCGGTGCTGCGGGAATGCCGCACGGTGCGCGAAAGCGTCGGCATCTTCGACGCCTCCACCCTCGGCAAGATCGAGGTGGTCGGACCGGATGCGGCTGAATTCCTTGAGCGAATCTACACCAATCCTTGGAAGAAGCTCGGCATCGGACGCCTGCGCTACGGGCTGATGCTCAACGAGGCGGGCTTCATCATGGATGACGGCGTCGTCGGTCGCATCGCCGAGGACCGTTTCCACGTCACCACCACGACCGGCGGCGCGCCGCGCGTCCTCGCCCATATGGAGGACTATCTCCAGACCGAATGGGCGGACCTCAAGGTCTGGCTGACCTCCACCACCGAGCAGTGGGCGGTGATCGCGGTGCAGGGGCCGAAGGCGCGCGAGGCCATCGCGCCGCTCGTTGACGACATCGACCTTTCCACCGAAGCGATGCCACACATGTCGGTACGCCAGGGGCATGTCATGGGCGGTATTCCCTGCCGGTTGTTCCGGATGAGCTTCACCGGCGAGGCGGGCTACGAGATCAACGTGCCGCCATCACGCGCACGCCAAGTCTGGGATGCGGTCTTCGCCAATGTCGAGCGGCTCGGCGGATGCGCCTACGGCACCGAGACCATGCACGTCCTGCGCGCCGAGAAGGGCTACATCATCGTCGGCCAGGAGACCGACGGCACGGTGACGCCGGACGATGTCGGCATGTCCTGGGCCATCGGCAAGAACAAGCCGGACTTCGTCGGAAAGCGGTCGCTTGCTCGGCCGGACCTCATGGCTACGGGCCGCAAGCAGCTTGTCGGCCTGCTGACAAAAGACGGCAAGGCGCTTCTGGAGGAGGGGGCGCAGGTCACCGCAGAGGCAGATCCGGCGCCGCGCACGCCGGCGCTGGGTCATGTCACCTCGTCCTATATGTCCGCCGCAGCGGGCCGCCCGATCGCATTGGCGATGATCGCAAACGGCCGTGCCCGCCACGGCGAAACCCTCCATGTGCCAATGCCGAATGGTGCGATTGCCGTCGAGGTGGTCCCGCCGCTGTTCGTCGATCCGGAAGGAAGCCGGCTCAATGCCTGATGTCCTGTTTCACACGCCCGCCGAGACGCTGGCACTGTCGCCACTTGTCGGCGCCGGAACTTCGCTCCGCCGCGCTGCTCTGCTGGTCCGCTTCGTGTTTCGGGGCGATGCCGCCGCAGCCGCGAAGGTAGGAGCCGCGTTCGGCGTCGCCCTGCCGCAATCGCCGCTTGCCTCCGAAAGGACAGGCGAGCGCGCCGCGCTCTGGCAGGGGCCGGACGAGTGGCTTCTGCTCGCCCGCCCGGCTATGGATGGGCCTCAGGCGGTCGATGCGTTGGCTCGCAGTCTTGCCGGAGAGATCGCCGCGGCGCTCGGGGAAACCCCGCACTCTCTGGTCGACGTGTCGGAGCGCCATGTCGCTCTGCTGCTGGAAGGGCCGGGCGCTGCCGATCTTCTCAACGCGCATGTCTTTCTGGATCTCGACCCTGCCGCTTTTCCGGTCGGTATGGTGACTCGCACGCTTTTCACCAAGGCGGAAATCGTGCTGTGGCGTACGAGTGAGCAGAATTTCGCCATCGAATGCTGGTCGAGTTTTGCCCCCTATGTCGAGGGACACCTCGCCGAGGCCTGATCCGGCCAAGGCTCGCGCGCAAAAAGAGCGGGACAATGGGCGGTACCGGCGGTGCCGCCCGTTTTGTTTCGAAAGCGGCCTTGCGCCGCGGCGGCGGTCGTGGTGAATGAGCGGGCCGCTGCCCCGACCGCTGGGACGGGCCGGCTCTCGGAGAAACGGCAAGCTGTCGCCAGGGGTAGCCGCCGGTCAGGACACGCGATCCGCATTCTGCAGGTTGGCTCGGGAGCGCGCGGGTTTCCTTCTGGCTCAGCCCCTCCAAGCCTTTCCAGTATTGTCGTCATCGGCTCGGTTCGCCAGCGAACGATGATCTCCGCAAACTACCGCTGCCCAACACGTACGCGCTATGATACGCGGCAGCATACAAAGATGGTGACTATGACGCCGAATATTGATCCCAGTTCCACGCCCCCGATCTCCGGGATACATCCGGCCCTCGCGTCCGCCCTCGCGACGAAGGGGTACACCCAGTTGACGCCGGTCCAGCTGGAGATGACGAACGAGACGTACGGCGAATCCGACCTGCTCGTCTCGGCACAGACCGGATCGGGAAAGACGATCGCCTTCGGCATTGCAATCGCCTCGACCTTGCTTGGCAACGCGACGCGCTTCGACGCGGCTGGCGCGCCGCTTGGCCTGATCATCGCTCCGACGCGCGAACTCGCCATTCAAGTTCAACGGGAACTCGCCTGGCTCTATGCGGAAACGCAGATCCGGATCGCGACCTGCGTGGGTGGCATGGACATCCGCACCGAACGCCGAGCGCTCGAACGCGGCGCCCACCTCGTCGTCGGCACGCCCGGCCGCCTGCGAGACCACATCACGCGCGGCGCGCTGGATCTCGGCGGCATTCGCGCGGTGGTGCTCGATGAAGCAGACGAGATGCTGGACCTCGGCTTTCGCGAAGACCTGGAATTCATCCTCGGCGCGTCGCCCAGGGAACGCCGCACGCTGCTGTTCTCGGCGACCGTCAGGCGCGGCATCGCCGAATTGGCCAAGACGGTGCAGACCGATGCGGTGCGTGTCGCGACGCTCGCGACCACCGAACAGCATGCCGACATCGAATATCAAGTGATGCTGGTGCGGCGCGACGAGCGCGAGCACGCAATCATCAACACGCTGCTGGAGACCGACAGCAAGAGTTCCCTGGTGTTCTGCCACACGCGCGAAGCGGTTCGCCATCTCACGGCGCGCCTCGTCAATCGCGGCTTCTCGGTGGTGTCCCTGTCGGGCGAGATGGCGCAGTCGGAGCGCTCGAACGCGCTGCAGGCCATGCGCGACGGACGCGCGCGCGTCTGCGTGGCGACCGACGTTGCGGCGCGCGGCATCGACCTCCCGAATCTCGACCTCGTGGTCCACGCCGACCTGCCCAGCAAGCCGGAAACCCTGCTGCATCGCTCCGGTCGCACCGGTCGCGCCGGCCGAAAGGGTATCTGCGTCCTGATCGTTCCGGAAAACCGGCGCGGTGCAGCACATCGCGTTCTGACGATGGCGCAGTTGAGCGCGACCATGCGCGCGGCTCCCGGCATCGCGGAGATCGAGGCGCGTTACCGCCGCCAGATTCTCGACGCCGCTGTCACGGCAAGTCTGCCCGATGATCTGGAGGCAGACTTCGTGGCGGAGCTTCTGGAGCGCGCCGGACCGGAGCGCATCGCTGCCGCGTTCCTCCGCCAGAATCTGGCCGCACATCCGGTTCCGGAGGACCTCCTGCCGCTTCCTGCCGAGGCGCTGCAGAGCCGGGGCCCCAGCAGCCGCACCCGCCGGCCCGGCGAGGATCATGTGCGGACCCGCGAGCCGCGCGGCCCGAGCATGGAGGATGGCGTCTGGTTCACGATCTCGCTTGGGCGCAAGCACCGTGCCGACCCGAAGTTCTTGCTGCCGATGATCTGCAATGCCGGCGGCGTGACCAAACGCGATGTCGGAACGATCCGGATCGACGACCGCGAAACCCGTTTCGAAATCTCTGCCGACAAGGCCGGTGCCTACGCCTGGCAGATCCTGCAGCCCGGCAGCGTTGAGAAGGGCATCCGGATCTCGCCGGTCGAGGAGGTGCGTATCGCCCCGAGGTATGCCAAGCCCAAATTCAAGCAGGACGGCAAGCCGCCCCGCAAGCACAAGGCCCCGGCGGCCGATCACGGCAAGCCGCCAAAGCACAAGAACCGCAAGCCGAAGCGCCCCGATTGACCGGGGCGCTTCGGTCCGTCGCGCCTACGCGAAGCCGCGCTTCTTCAGCAGCGGTCCGGCATCGGGCAGGGCCCCCCGGAAGGCCACATAGGCGTCTTTCGGATCCTGCCGCCCGCCGGCGGAATAGATCGCTTCGCGCAGGCGCCTAGCCAGCTCCGCATTGAAGACGTCGCCGGTTTCCTCGAACGCGGTAAAGGCATCCGCGTCCATCACTTCCGACCACATGTAGCTGTAGTAGCCGGCCGAATAGCCGTCGCCCGAGAACACATGGGCGAAATGCGTCGGCCGGTGGCGCATGGTGATCTCCGCCGGCATCCCGATACGGCTCAGGGTCTCGTGCTCCAGAGCTGCGATGTCCGCCTCGCCGTCCGTCCGGCGGGTATGGACGTCGAGGTCGAAAAGCGCGGAGGAGAGATACTCCACCGTTGCGAAGCCCTGGTTGAAATTGCGCGCGGCCAGCACGCGCTCCATCAACTCAGCCGGCATCGGCTCGCCCGTCTCCACATGCACGGCAAAGCGGGCCAGAACCTCGGGCTCGGACAGCCAGTGCTCGTAAAGCTGGGAGGGCAGCTCGACGAAGTCGCGCGCCACCGATGTGCCGGAGATTATCGGATAGGTGACGTCCGAGAGCAGTCCGTGCAGCGCGTGGCCGAACTCGTGGAACAGCGTGCGCGCGTCGTCGAAGGTCAGCAGCGTCGGCTGGCCCTTCGGCGCCTTAGCAAAATTCATCACGTTGACGATGATCGGACGAATGTTGCCGGCGAGCTTCTCCTGCCGGCGATAGGCGCTCATCCAGGCGCCGCTGCGCTTGGTTGAGCGGTTGAAGTAGTCGCCGAGAAACAGGCCGACATGCCCGCCGTCGGCATCCAGCACCTCGAACGCGCGCACGTCCGGATGGTAGAGCTTGAGGCCCTCGACCTCGCGAAAAGTCAGGCCGAACAGCCGGCCAGCCGTATGGAAGGCGGCCTCGATCATCTTTTCCAGCTGGAAATACGGCTTGAGCTCGGCTTCATCGAGCGCATGGTCGCGTTGGCGCAGCTTTTCCGCATAGAACCGCCAGTCCCAGGGCGAGATTGCGATGTTGTCGCCACCCTCGGCCGCAAGCTTTTGCAGTGCTTCCGCCTCGGTTCGCGCCTGCGCCACGGCCGGGGTCCACACGGTCTCCAGCAACTCGCGCACCGCCTCCGGCGTGCCGGCCATCGTGTCGTCGAGCTTGTAGGCGGCGAAACTGTCGAAACCGAGCAGACGCGCACGCTCGTCGCGCAGCTTCAGGATTTCGGCGATGATCGTACGATTGTCGGTGTCGCCCCCGGTCTCGCCGCGCGAGATCCAGGCCTTGAACGCGGTCTCGCGCAGGTCGCGCCGCGTCGAGAATTGCAAAAACGGCTCGATCAACGAGCGCGAGAGCGTGATGACATGCTTGCCCGGATGCCCGCGCTCGCTGGCGGCCTCGGCTGCCGCCTGCCGCAGGAAGCCGGGCAGGCCTGCCAGATCCTCCTCGCTTTCCAGCAGCAGCTGATATCCGGCCTCGTCCGCCAGCACATTCTGGGAGAACTGCGTGCCGAGCACCGCAAGTCGCTGGGTGATCTCGGCCATCCGGCTTCGCCCCGCTTCATCCAGCGCCGCACCGGCGCGGGTGAACATGCGGTGGTACCGCTCCAGGACGCGGGCCTGTTCCTCGTCAAGGCCGAGGCCGTCGCGCGCCTCCCACAGCGCCGCGATGCGGGCATGGAGAGCCTGGTTGAGCAGCGTCTCGCTGGAGTGACGGGCCAGCTTCGGGGCGATGTCGCGCTCGATCCGCTGCAGCTCTTCGGACGTGTGGCTGCCTGCCAGGTTGAAGAATACGGACGCGACGCGGGTCAGCTCGCGACCAGACAGCTCCATCGCCTCGATCGTATTGGCGAAGCTCGGGGCCTGAGGATCGTCCGCGATCGCGTCCACCGCATGCCGCGCCAGCTGCAGCGCCGTCTCGAAGGCCGCCTCGTAGTGCCACGGCTCGATCTCGCCGAAGGGCGGCAGCCCGAACGGAGCGGTCCATTCGGCAAGCAACGGATTGAGGTCGGCGGCGGGTGCGTCGGTCATGAACTGGATCCTTGAAAGCATGGTCCGAGGAGAGGGCAGTGCCGGTGGAATAAGGCAGCTTCGCCCTGCAATATGGGACCGCTCCTGCCACCTGTCAGCCCCTTGCCGCGGGATGTCGGGGCTACAATCCAGCCCACATCAACGCCAGCGAGACCGTAACCACACCGGCGGTGGTCGATAGCAGGATGGCGGCCGAAAGCTGCTGGAGAAAGATGCCGTAACGCTCTGCGACGACGAAGACATTGCCGGCTATGGGGAGCGAGGCGACAACGACCAGCACGGCGGTATTTGCAGCATCGAGACCGAGCAGCGTTGCCGCGATGAAAACTGCAAGCGGATGCACGAACAGCTTCATCACGATCATAAGCGAAATCGCGCGCGCTTCGCCTTCGACCCGCCGGGCGGCCAACTGCACACCGAGCGAGAACAGCGCTGTCGCGCCGGCGGCATCTCCGAGGAAGTTCAGCAGATTGTCGCCTGCCTGAGGCAGCTCGCCGCCCGCCAGCGACAGCAGCGTACCGCCGACGATCGCCAGCACGAACGGGTTGAAGATGACGCCCTTCGCCACGGTGGCGACCAGCCTCAGGCTCGCTCCCTTTCCCGACGCCCATTCCAGAAGCCCGATGCAGAGCGGGATGAAGATCGTCAGATCCAGCACCAGAACGACGGCCATGGGCGCCGCTGCCCGGTCGCCGAAGGCTGCGAGCATCAAAGGCAGGCCGAGAAAGCCGATATTGCCGATGGTCGCCGCCTGGCCGCTGACCGCCATTTCGGCAAGTCCGCCGCCGCACAGGACGCGCATCGCCAACATGGCCAGGGCAAAAGTGACACCGCCCGCCAGCACCCAGACCGGCACCATCGGCCCGGTCAGGGCGGCGATGATGTCCTGTCCGGCGAGCGCCCGGATCACCAGCGCCGGCATCGCGAAGTTGAAGACGAAGACGTTCAGGCTGCGCACCGCCCCGTCCGGCATCCAGCCGCGTTTCGCTGCAAAGAAACCGAAGGCAATGACGGCGAAAAAGGGTCCCGTGATCGAGAGCGTCAGGAGCATGACGGCGCAATCCTTGGTTGAAATGACAGTGGTGGCTCCGGCGCGCCTTGGCTCGAATGCGAGGGATTGGACTCAGGATTCGTTAAGAGGGGACGCGGATACTGTGCAGATCATGTCGGCCCTGTCCATCTCCCTTTCCGGCCTTCAGGCCGCCGGTGAGCGTTTCGAAGCTTCCGCGCGCCGCATCGTCGCGGCCGGGGCGCAGGCCGGCAACGCCTTGGTCGAGGCGAGCGGCAACGGGTCAGGGCAGGCGGGCGGACAGGAAACTCCGCCGGCGACCGGTGCGCCGGGGATCGGCTTTTCTCCCGACATGGCGGGGGCGATGGTCGACATGATGCAGGCGGAAAACGCCTTCAAGGCGAATGCCCGGGTCGCAGGGCGCATCAGCGATATGCAGCAGGCCTATCTCGACATGATGGCCGAGCGGCCCGAGCGCTGAACCGGCTTACGGGACGAGCCAGCGGCCCGTCCATTCAGGTTTCGCCGCATTCTTCTCGATCAGCTCGAAGACAGCCCGCCGGTGGCCGGCATGGGCCAGGTGCAGCCATTCGATGCGGTGGATGCGGGCGAGCAGGATGCAGAACCGGCTGCGTCCCCCGTCGGCCGCGCCATGATCGAACGCCACCGCTTCCGGATGCTCGACCTCTCTGCCCGGCGCTTCCGTGACCCGGTAGCAGATCCGGCTGAACGACCGCGAAGCGGCCCAGGCTGCCTCAACCTCTTCGCCGTCCGTCTCGATGGACAGGTTCGCGGCGAGACGCAGCTGGATGCCGGATGACTTGTCGTAGACATGGATGGTGCCGGCAGGCACTCGCGCGATTTGCGCGATCTTGGCGCTGCGGCGGTCGGTGTGAAAACGCAACAGCTGCCGCTCTGGTTCGGCAGCGCGCAGCACCATCGTGCGCAGCTCGGGCAGGCCGCGCTCGTCCAGCGTGGCGACGGTCGGCACATGGAAGGCCGAGTGCCGCGAGGTCGCCCCCTCTTGCAGAAGCCGCCAGCATTCGGCCAGCGTGAGATCGAGATCATCGCGAAAGGCGGGAAGCGGTTCCCCGGTCATTTCGTCCTGCCTCAGACCTTGTAGAAGTCGCGATACCACTCGACGAAGGCGCGCACGCCGTCTTCCACCGACGTCCGGGGACGAAAGCCCGTCGCCTGTGTCAGGTCGTCGACATCGGCCCAGGTGGCGAGCACGTCGCCCGGCTGCAGCGGCATCAGGTTGCGGATCGCCTTCACCCCGCAGGCCGCCTCGATGGCATCCACGTAGCGCAGCAGCTTCACCGGCTCTGAATTGCCGATATTGTGGATGCGATAGGGGGCGGAGCTTGTCGCCGGATCGGAGGCCGCCGCATCCCAATCCTCGTTGACCGCCGGCGGCCGGTCGGCGATGCGCACGATGCCCTCGACGATGTCGTCGACATAGGTGAAGTCGCGCAGCATCTCGCCATTGTTGTAGATGTCGATCGGTTCGCCCGACAGGATCGCCCGGGTGAACTTGTAGAGCGCCATGTCCGGCCGCGCCCAGGGGCCGTAGACGGTGAAGAAGCGCAGGCCGGTCAGCGGAATTCGGAAGAGGTGGGCGTAGCTGTGCGCCATCGCCTCGTTCGCCTTCTTCGTCGCAGCATAGAGCGAGATCGGATGGTTGCCGCCGCGATGGGGCGACAGCGGCATCGTCTCGTCGAGACCGTAGATGGACGAGGTGGAGGCGAAGACCACATGGTCGACTGGATGGGCGCGCGCCGCCTCCAGTACGGTCAGGAAGCCGGTGACATTGGCATCCACATAGGCCTGCGGCGCCTCCAGCGAGTAGCGCACGCCCGGCTGAGCGGCGAGATGAACGATGCGCTGCGGCGCATGCTCGGCCATCAGCGCCATCACCGCGTCGCGGTCCTCCAGCGAGATGCGCGCCTCGATGAAGTTCGGATGCTGGCGCAGGATCTCCACCCGCGCTTCCTTCAGCGCGGGGTCATAATAGGGGCTGACGCAGTCGAGGCCGATCACTTGCCATCCGTCGGCGAGCAGGCGGCTCGCCAGATGAAAGCCGATGAAGCCCGCCGACCCGGTGACGAGAACCTTGCGCATGTGCGTCCCGCTCAGCTGTCGAGCAGCGAGCGGAGCAGCGGCCGCAGCTCTCGGGCCAGCTCCTCGTCCTCCAGCGCGAAGGCGATGTTGGCGGCAAGGAAGCCGGACTTGGAGCCGCAATCGTAGGTCTCGCCCTCGAAGCGCAGGCCGGTGAACGGCTGCATGCCCATCAGCGACAGCATCGCGTCGGTGAGCTGGATCTCGCCGCCGGCGCCCGTCTCCTGGCTGCCGAGCAGCTGGAAGATCTCCGGCTGCAGGATGTAGCGGCCGTTGATGAATAGGTTCGTCGGAGCCGTGCCCGGCGCCGGCTTCTCCACCATTCCGGTGATCGTGAAGGTGCGGCCGCTCGCGTCGCCGTCGACTTCGACGATGCCGTAGTTCTGCGTCTGGTCCTCCGGCACGGCCTCGACCGAGATCACGTTGCCCCCGCTCTGGTTGTAGACCTCGACCATCTGCGACAGGCAGCCCGGCTCGGACTTCATCAGCATGTCGGGCAGCAGGATCGCGAAAGGCTCGTTGCCGATGATGTCGCGGGCGCACCAGATGGCATGGCCAAGGCCCAGCGGCTCCTGCTGGCGGGTGAAGCTGGTGGTGCCCGGCATCGGCCGGATCGCCTCGAGCAGCTTCAGCGCCGACTGCTTGGAGCGGGACCGCAGCGTGTCCTCCAGCTCGTAGGCGATGTCGAAATGATCCTCGATCACGTGCTTGTTGCGCCCGGTGACGAAGACGATGTGCTCGATGCCGGCATTGCGCGCCTCGTCGACCACATACTGGATGATCGGCCGGTCGACGATGGTCAGCATCTCCTTGGGGAGGGCCTTCGTCGCGGGCAGGAAGCGGGTGCCGAGGCCTGCCACCGGAAGGACTGCCTTGCGGATCTTCTTGTTCTGCATGAAGCGCGTTTTCCGTGTCTGGTGGAATCGGGAGGCCGCACGGGCCGCAAGGTAACCTGAAAGGATGACGGAACCAAGTTGGCGAAAAGAATGGCGGCACAAAGGCTTCGCGTCATACCCGCCGAACGATGACACGAGGATTGCGGCAAGGATCGGGCAGCCGCGATGGCATCTCCTGCACGCGAGGTGCTTGCACCGGCTCGCCATGCGGACTACTGACGGGCGGAACGCGCCAGCGGGCGGGGCGGGCCGGAAGATCGGCCAGGTCCAGCAGGAGATACGAGCTGCCATGAACCAGACGTGCAATGGAACCGTGACGGTCGGGAATGTCGCCTTCTCGCAGGACGCGCCGCTGTCGCTGATCGCCGGCCCCTGCCAGATGGAAAGCCGGGCGCATGTGCTGGAATGCGCCGCCGCAGTGAAGGAAATCGCCGACAGCCTCGGCATTTCCGTCGTCTTCAAGGCCTCCTTCGACAAGGCCAACCGCACCTCCATCGCCGCCTCGCGCGGCGTCGGCCTCAACGAGGCGCTGCCGGTCTTCGCCGAGATCCGCGAGACCTTTGGGCTGCCGGTGCTGACCGACATCCACTCCGCCGACCAGTGCGCCCCGGTGGCCGAAGTCGTCGACGTGCTGCAGATCCCGGCCTTCCTCTGCCGCCAGACCGACCTGCTGGTCGCCGCCGCGAAGACCGGCGCGGTCATCAACGTCAAGAAGGGCCAGTTCCTCGCCCCCTGGGACATGAAGAACGTGCTCGCCAAGATCGTCGAGACCGGCAATCCCAACGTGCTCCTGACCGAGCGCGGCGCCTCCTTCGGCTACAACACTCTGGTGACCGACATGCGCGCGCTGCCGATCATGGCGCAGACCGGCGCGCCGGTCGTGTTCGACGCGACCCACTCGGTGCAGCAGCCGGGCGGGCAGGGCACCTCCTCGGGCGGCGACCGCACCATGGTGGCGGTGCTGGCGCGCGCGGCCGTCGCCGTCGGCGTTGCCGGCGTCTTCATCGAGACGCACCCGGACCCGGACAACACCATCTCCTCCGACGGGCCGAACATGATCGCGCTCAAGGACCTGAAGGATCTTCTGTCCGACCTGATGGCCTTCGACCGCATCGCCAAGTCGCGCCCGCGCGGCATCTGACACCGCCTTTTCCTTGTCGCCCGGCTCGGCTAGGAACAGCCGGACGGGGACAAATCTGACCACCTTTTTTTGGGAAAGTCCCACCCGCAGGGAGACGAGAATGACCGCAATTGTCGACATCACCGCCCGCGAGATCCTCGACAGCCGGGGCAACCCGACCGTCGAGGTCGACGTGTATCTGGAAGACGGCGCCTTCGGGCGGGCCGCGGTGCCGTCCGGCGCCTCGACGGGCGCGCATGAGGCGGTGGAGTTGCGCGACGGCGGCGCCCGCTACCTCGGCAAGGGCGTGCAGAAGGCGGTCGACGCGGTCAACACCGAGATCTTCGACGCTATCGGCGGCCTGGATGCGGAAGACCAGATCAAGATCGACGAGGCGATGATCGCCCTCGACGGCACGCCGAACAAGGCGCGCCTCGGCGCCAACGCCATCCTCGGCGTCTCGCTGGCCGTCGCCCGCGCGGCTGCCCAGTCGGCCGGCCTGCCGCTCTACCGCTATGTGGGCGGCGCCGGCGCGCGCCTGCTGCCCGTGCCGATGATGAACATCATCAACGGCGGCGCCCATGCGGACAACCCGATCGACGTGCAGGAATTCATGATCATGCCGGTCGGCGCCGAGACGCTGACTGAGGCCGTACGCATGGGCGCAGAAGTCTTCCACACCCTGAAGAAGGGCCTGAAGGACGCCGGCCACAACACCAATGTCGGCGACGAGGGCGGCTTCGCCCCGAACCTTGCCTCGACCGAGGACGCACTCGGCTTCATCATGAAGTCCATCGAGAAGGCCGGCTACCGCCCGGGCGAGGACATCTGCCTCGCGCTCGACGCCGCCTCCACGGAGTTCTTCAAGGACGGCAAGTATCACCTCGACGGCGAGGGCAAGGTGCTCGGCCCGGACGAGATGGCCGCCTATCTCGCCGATTTCGTCGGCCGCTACCCGATCATCTCCATCGAGGACGGCATGGCCGAGGACGACTGGGCCGGCTGGAAAGCGCTGACCGATCTGGTCGGCTCGAAGTGCCAGCTGGTCGGCGACGATCTCTTCGTCACCAATTCGGTGCGCCTGCGCGAGGGCATCAGGAAGGCTGTCGCCAACTCGATCCTGGTCAAGGTCAACCAGATCGGCACCCTGACGGAGACGCTGGACGCGGTCGATACCGCGCACAAGGCGGCCTACACAGCCGTCATGTCGCACCGCTCGGGCGAGACCGAGGACAGCACCATCGCCGACCTCGCGGTCGCCACCAATTGCGGGCAGATCAAGACCGGCTCGCTGGCCCGCTCCGACCGGCTGGCCAAGTACAACCAGCTCATCCGCATTGAGGAAGAGCTGGGCGAGCAGGCCCGCTACGCCGGCCGCAGCATCCTGAAGGGGTGAGGCCCCTCACTCCTCAACGTCTGAAACACCGCAACCCGGTGCGCTCCCCGCGCACCGGGTTTTTGTTTGGCGGAGGGAGGCTCAAGTGTTCGGCGTGGAACAACGTTCAACGTGTGAAAATGCTGGTTTCACCCCGCCTTCGTCTCATAGGCGTGCTTGATCGCAGCGGCGAGGGTTTCCGGCTTTTCCGCGCCCATGACGATGAAGCGTTCGTCGATGATGAAGGCGGGCACGCCGGTGACGCCGATGCGGTGGGCCTGCTCGACGGCGGCGGTGATCTTGTTGCGGTCGGAATCCGTCGGCAGCAGCTCGGCGACGAGATCCGACATCATGCCGACATCGGCGGCGGCCGAGACCAGCGTCTGCGGGTCGCTGAGGTCCGCGCCTTCCAGGAAATACAGGCGGAACAGGCGCTCGGCCATCTCGCTCTGCAGCCCGTCGGCGCGCGACCACAGCAGCAGGCGGTGGCAGTCCAGCGTGTTGGGCGAGGTGCGGATGCGCTCGAAGGCGAAGGGGATGCCCTCCTGCAGACCGGCGGCGGCGATCTGCTCGTGCAGCGCGTCGATACGCGCCTGGCTGCCGAACTTCTCCATCAGGTACTGCTGGCGGTCCTTGCCCTGCGGCGGAATGGTCGCATCGAGCTGATAGGGCTGCCAGCGCAGGGCAACCGGAACGTCCGGCAGGCTCGCTAGCGCCTTTTCCAGCCGCCGCTTGCCGATATAGCACCAGGGGCAGACCACGTCGGAAATGACGTCGATGGGCATTGCGGCCTGCTCGGGCGAGGCTGCCTGCTGCCCGTTTGCGGTCTCCGTCTCGGCTGGCATGGGCAGTCCTTTCAAGGGTTGCGCAAGTCGCGCGAAATGGGCGCGTCAGGCGAAGGCGGTGCTGGCGACGATGGCGCCGATCCGCCGGCGGATGCGGTCCTGCGCCTCCGCATCCCGCAGCACGGCGATATCGCCCAGCCCCTCGACCCTAGCAACAAAATCCTCGTCGCGCGATGCAGCAAGCGTAGCCGAAAGGACGGGGTTGACGAGGGAACCTGCGAAGGGGTCGTCATTTGCGGCCCTGGACGCGAACGGCGGCGGCGCGATCTGCGCAAGTTGCAGGGTCAGCGGCTCCGCCCCGCGCAAGGCCAGCGCCTCGCCAAGGGCCGCCAGATAGCGCTCGTACGCCTCGCGCGGCAGCTCCGGCCAACCCTTGCCCGAACGATGACGCGGGCGATAGCCGGCCAGCACCCGGTCGGCAAGAACCCGGCGCGCGCCGGCCCGCAGCAGGCACAGGAGGTGCCGGGCGAGGACCTTCGGCGCGGCCGCGCGGGGCATGCAGTCGCTGGCGCCACTCGTCAGCAGGGCAGCCGCCTCCTCCTCGTCGGCGCAAAGCGCCAGCACGGGCAAGGTAATATGCCGCGGATCGCCGCGCAGGCGGGCGAGCAGCTCGGCCGCGCGGGAGGCGGGCAGATCCACCACCATCAGCCGGGCAGGGGCCTCCTCCAGCGCAGGCAGCGCGGCCTCCGCCGTAAGGCAGCCGCGCAGGTCGAGCGCGGCAAGGTGGGCACCGAGCGCCACGCCGATGCGGGCGCTGTCGCCGGCGACCAGCACCGGAATGCCTTGAGAGAGATCAGGGGTCTGTACCGCTGCCAGAGGGCCGAAGGCGGCCCGACGCAGCCGTGCTTCTTCCATGCGCCGCGCCTGGCGTACCGTCTCGGCCAGCCGCTCCAGCGCCAGTTCCGGCGGGCAGGCGGGGGAAAGGAACGCATCCGGCAGGGACGCCTCGTCGCTTTCGGGTGCGGAGACGGGATCGGTACACAGCACGACGCGCGGCATATGCACGCCTTTCGCTCGCGCCGCCAGGAACCCGCATGCGGTTTTACCGGGCAGGCTCACCGCCACATCGGGCAGGCGTGCCGGCGGGGTATCGGCCCAAGCGATCTCGACATGGTCGCCCCAGGCACGGCCAAGGCGCGCGAGCAGGCTGTCCGGGCGAGTCCCCGGACCGTCCAGCAGCACCGACAGGCGGCGGGTGGCCTCCCCGCTCATGCGACCTGCGAGTGGCCGAAGCCGGCACGGGTGGCCAGCGCCTCGCGGTCGACCTTGCCGGCGGCATTGCGCGGCAGCGCGGCGACGGGCAGTACCCGGTGCGGCATCTCGGCAAGGCCGGCATGCTCGGCCTCCAGATAGGCGTAGAAGCCCTCCACATCGAAGAGCAGGCCCTTCTGCGGCACCATCGCGGCATAGAGCCGGGCGCCGAGAATGCCGTCTTCCACGAGGAAGGCGGCCGCCTCTCGGATGCCGGGGAAGGCGGCATAGAGCGCGTCCAGCGTCGGCAGCGAACCGACGCCCGGCGCCATCTGCCCCGGAATACCGAAGCCGATGATGCCATGCTCGGTCTGGCGCAGCGGCAGCAAGGTGTCGACGAAACCGGCCTTGTCTGTCGGCATGCGCACCTTGCAGGCGGGCCAGGCCGAATCCGGCACCATGGCGCCGCGCACCTTCAGCGTCGCCGGGCTGACTTCGGTGTCGATGGCGATTTCCAGCAGCGCCGGCGCCTGCGGGGCGGAGGAGGGCGAGCCGACGCGCCCGCTCGGCAGCGGGCGGGGCAGGGCGCTGCCCTCGCGCATGCGGGCGACCATGGCGAATTCGTCGGCGATATGCAGGTCGACCATCTCGCGGTTGCTGGCATGGGGGGCGGGTGCGGGCGAATGCGCCTGCCAGACCGGCACGATGCGGCAGTCGGGCCGCTCGATCCGCCGGTCCAGCGCCGGCACCAAGGCGCCGGGGCACAGCACGATATCGGCCTCGACCGCGTCCGCATGGGCGGCGAGCCGGCGCAGCGAGCCGGGATGGTGCAAGTGCAGCGTGCCGCCCGACAGCAGCCAGGGCACCAGGCCGGCGCCGATGCCGGTCATGCCGGTGAGCGCGTAAGGGAGCAGGAAGCTCGGTGCCTGCGGCAGGGAGAGCTCGAGATATGGCATCAGGCCGCAGGCGACCCACTGGTTGTGGCTGCGGGCGATGGGCAGCGGCTCGCCGCTGGTGGAGCGGGTCCAGGTCAGCGTCGCGACATGGTCGGCGGCGTTCTGGTCGCGGCGGATCGGCGCGGGCTCCATGTCCTCGGGCAGCTCGTTCAGGATCTGCTCCACCTCCATCAGGCCGTCGGCGACATCGCGCCCCAGGCCGAAGACGAAGCGCAGGGCGAAGAGATCGGCAGCGGTATCGCGCGCCTCCAGCCCGATGGAGCGCCCACCGAAGCTTTCGCCGGCGACCAGCGCCTTGGCACCGGCACGCGTCAAGGCCTCCAGCACGTTCTTCTGGCGCCAGTGCAGAGGCAGCGGCGCGACGACCAGCCCGGCGCGCAGGGCCGCCAGCAGGGCGACGACCGCATCCACCGTGCCGGCGCTCTGCAGGCCGATGACGTTGTCGTGCTTCAGCCCGACGGCGGCGAAAAAGGCGGCCAGCCGGCTGATCTCCGCATCGGCCTCGGCATAGGTGAGGCGGCGCGGCGCCTCGCGAAAGCCGCCGGCGGCCTCGTCCGGATCGCACAGGGCCAGCCGGTCGGGATGGGCGGCGGCCGTCTTGCGGAACAGCGCATCCAGCGTGACGCGGCCCCAGATGCCGCTCTGCCGGTGTGCCTCGATTGTCTTCAGCGGGGTCAGGATCATCTCGTCATTCCCAATCCACTCAACGCCGTTCGGCGGCGGACCACCACGTTTCGAAGCGCGGTCCGGTAATGGACTGTACCTCGGGGCGGCCGATCGCGGTCCAGCGCGCCACCCACTTTTCAGGAAGATGGAACAGGGGTACCACATAGGCACCCGAAATCAGCGCGCGGTCGAAGGCGCGCACGGCGGCGGTGAAGCCTTCGGCGTCGCGCGCGGCCAGCATGGCATCGATCATCGCATCGACCGCCGGGCTCTTCACCCCGGCATAGTTGAACGAGCCGTCCTGTCCGGCCGCCTCGCTGCCCCAGCGATAGCGCTGCTCGTTGCCCGGCGAGAGCGAGACCAGCCAAGTGTTCATCACCATGTCGTAGTCGAAGGTCTGGCGCCGGCGCTGGTATTGCGCGCTATCGACGGAACGGATGCGCACCTCGATGCCGATCAACTTCAGCGCGCGCTGATAGGCGAGCGCCAGCCGCTCCTGGTCCTGCGATGCGACAAGGATCTCAAAGGAGAGCGGCACCCCGCCGGGATCGCGCAGGGTTCTCCCGTCGATACGGTAGCCGGCCGCGCCGAACTGTTCCACCGCCGCGCGCAGCACCTTGCGGTCGCGGCCCGATCCGTCGGCATGGGTCGGCTGCCAGGTGCCTTCAAGCACGTCCGGGGCGATCTCGCTCG
Organism: Stappia sp. WLB 29; assembly: GCF_023507705.1. Lineage (GTDB taxonomy): Bacteria > Pseudomonadota > Alphaproteobacteria > Rhizobiales > Stappiaceae > Stappia. Next base: position 225,886 of record NZ_JALBGD010000001.1, read on the forward strand.
TGAACGGGGCAAGCAGCGCGCGCTCCGCCTCGCTGGCCGGTCGGCCGAGCGAGGAGAGGACGGAATTGTCGAAATAGCCGCCGGTGCGGGCATAAAGACCGTGATAGAGGGTGCGGTTGACCCACTCGAAGTCGAACAGCATGGCCAGCGCCCGGCGCACCCGCACGTCGGCGAAGACCGGCCGACGGGTATTGAAGACAAAGCCATGCATGCCGGCCGGCGTGCCGAGGCGAAAGCCCTCCTTGACCACCTTGCCCTCGGCCACCGCCGGGAAGTCGAGTGAGGCGGTCCAGCGCGCCGGGTCGGCCACCGGCAGCACCTGCACCAGCCCCTTCTTGAAGGCCTCGAACAGCGTGTTCTCGTCGCGATAATATTCGATGCGCACCTCATCGAAATTGTAGAGGCCGCGGCGGATCGGCAGGTCCTTCGCCCAGTAGTCGGGATCGCGGCGATAGACGATACGGTTGCTCGGATCGACGCTGTCGATGACATAGGGTCCCGAGCCGACCGGCGGCACGAGGGTGCTGCGATCGAAGGTCTGCGGATCGATCGTATGCCTGGCGAAGATCGGCGACATGCCGACCAGCAACGGCAGCTCGCGATCGCTCCCGTCGGCGAAGGTGAAGCGGACGCTGCGATCGCCGGTCTTCTCCATGGCGGTGATGCGGCTGTAGCGAGCGCGGAAATGCGGGCGGCCCCTGTCGCGCAGGATCTCGAAGGAGAAGATCACGTCGTCCACGGTCACGGGCGTGCCGTCGGAGAAGCGGGCCTTTTCGTTGATGCGGAACTCGATCCAGTCGCGTTCTTCCGACATCCGCACCGATTCGGCGAGCAGGCCGTAGAGGGAAAAGGGCTCGTCGAGATTGCGCTCCAGCAGACTCTCGATCACCAGCGCGCCGAAATCGGTGTCGCGGATGCCGCGCGCCGTGGTGGTACCCCCCTGGACGATGAACTGGTTGAGACTGTCGAAGGAGCCCTGGACGCCGTGGGTGATCGTGCCGCCGCGCGGCGCATCGGGATCGGCATAGGGCAGGTGGGTGAAATCGGCCGGCAGGGCAGGGTCGCCATGCATGGCGATGCCATGGCTCCACGGCACATCGGCCTCCTGCGCCGCGCCGCCGACCGGCGCAAAAGCAAGCACGGCCGCGGCAAACAGCGCGGAAATCTTCGCGCGGGAGAGAATCGGGACTGGTCGCATTTCGATCATGGGGTTGGATCGTAGTTCCCAATCACTTTGTTATGGTTAACGCAGTCTCAACGACAGCCCTGCAGCGGCGCATGACGGGGAAGGGCGAGAGACTGAGGCATTCTCGCAACAGCGTGGCGATCCCGCACGAATGAACGCCGGTAGCCGCCGCCATCTCGCCCGAGAAACTGGATATTCCGTGCGGCAGACTGTAAAGATGCGCCCGTAATCGCATGAGCCAAGGTCTTGCCGCATTCGTTGCGCACAGGTTTGGCGAGCGAGGGACAGAATTTCCCGTTCGCGGCGACGACGCGCTTCGTGTCCGCCGTGGCGAAACAACGGACTTTAGGGACGCATTGCATGGCAGAAAGACTGAAGAACCACCTGGCTGGCCTGACCATCGCCGCTGCGGCGACCATGGCCTTCGCCGGCGGCGCCGCTGCGCAGACCCAGACGATTCAGCCGCCGGCGGACACGCCCTGGGTGAAGATCTGCAACACCGACCCGCAGTCCAACAAGGAAATCTGCGTGGTGACGCAGGAACTGCGCACGGATACAGGCCAGTTCTTGGCCTCCGTCGCGGTGCGCGAGATCGGCGGCGAAGCCCGCAAGACCCTGCTGATGGCCGTGCCCCCTGGCATGCTGATCCAGCCGGGCCTGCGCGTGCAGGTCGACACCGGCAAGCAGACCGAAGCCAAGTACGGCATCTGCTTCCCCAACGCTTGCTATTCGGAACTCGTGATCGACGATGCCTTCGTCGGCTCGATGAAGGCCGGAGGCAATCTTGTGCTGACCACGCTGAACCAGCAGGCCAAGCAGGTGCCGTTCCAGCTGACCCTGTCCGGCTTCACCAAGGTCTATGACGGCCCGGCTATCAACCCGGAAGAGCTGCAGCAGAAGCAGCAGCAGCTGCAGTCCGAGCTGCAGAAGCGCGCCGAAGAGGCTCGCCAGCGCCTGATCGAGAAGCAGAAGGAAGTGACCGGCTCGGGCGCGAACTGAGCCGGAATACCCAGCCTTCGATACGATAACGCCGCGGCCCTGGCCGCGGCGTTTTTTCGTTCCGGCGTCGGTCGGAACCGTAAAAAAGGGAAAGGCGAGGCTCATCGCCCTTAGTGCAGGTCCACGTCGCGCGGACGGTAGGTACCGTCGTCCTGCTGTTCGAAGATCTCGTCCACCTGGGGATGACGCACGGGCTCGCCAGTGTCGTCCGGAACCAGGTTCTGCTCCGAAACATAGGCGACGTATTCCGTCTCCGCATTCTCGGCGAGCAGGTGATAGAACGGCTGGTCGCGATCCGGGCGCACGTCTTCCGGAATCGCGTCCCACCACTCTTCGGTGTTGGAAAATGTCGGGTCGACGTCGAAGATGACCCCCCGGAAGGGGTACACCCGGTGCCTGACGACTTGACCGATCATGAATTTCGCGGTGCGCATCTGTTCAGGTTTCAGCCAGTTTGAGCGTAAGTCGGGATGTTCTCCCTCGATTCAACATTAGCGCATACGCTCTGAACGGGCGGTTTACAAGTCGCGAGCCGCCGGCAGCCCGCACTCTTCGTCCTTGTTCGCTCCTTCAGCCGCTCATAGGCCGTAGAGATCGGCCATAGCCGGATCTTTCGCCGCGACGATACGGGCAAGATCGACGATCACCTTTGCCTGCTTCCAAGTGGCATCGTCCTGCATTTTGCCGTCGATCATCACGGCTCCGGTGCCGTCGGGCATGGCTTCCAGGATGCGCAGCGCGAAGGAGACCTCTGCCGGCTCCGGGCTGAACACGCGCTTGGCGATGTCGATCTGGCTCGGATGCAGCGACCAGGCGCCGACACAGCCCATCAGGAACGCGTTGCGGAACTGGGCCTCGCAGGCAGCAGCATCGGAGAAGTCGCCGAACGGCCCGTAAAAGGCCTTGATGCCTGCCGACATGCAGGCATCCACCATCTTGGCGACGGTGTAGTGCCAAAGGTCCTGCTGGAACGCCGGACGCGGTGCGCCGGCATCGCCCGCATCGGCGAGAACCGTGTAGTCCGGATGGCCGCCGCCGACCCGGGTGGTCTTCATGCCCCGCGAGGCGGCAAGATCGGCCGGCCCCAGGCTCATGCCGTGCATGCGCGGGCTCGCGGTGGCGATCGCCTCGACATTCTTCACGCCCTCGGCGGTCTCCAGGATCGCATGGACGAGGATCGGCTTCGACACGCCTGCCCGCGCCTCCAGTTGCGCCAGCAACTGGTCGATATAGTGAATGTCCCAAGGACCCTCGACCTTGGGCAGCATCACAACGTCGAGCTTGTCGCCGATCTCCGTGACGATCTCGACCAGATCGTCGAGCACCCAGGGGCTGTTCAGGCAGTTGATGCGTGACCACAGGCCCGTGCTGCCGAAATCGTTGTCCTGCGCCATGCGGATGAAGCCGCGGCGCGCGTCCGTCTTGGCGTCGGCGGGAATGGCATCCTCGAGATTGCCCAGCACCACATCGACCGAGCGGATCAGGTCCGGCACCTTGGAGCGCATCTTTTCCACATGCGGCGGCACGAAATGGATCATGCGCTCGAGCCGGACCGGCTGTTCGCGCAGCGGTGCCGGTGCGCCGATGGCCAGCGGGTGATAGAAGGTGCGCGGTGTCTTCATGGTATTGTCCTCCCCGACGGTCCGCTTGGTTGCGGTTCCTCACCTGTTATGTTGCGATGCATATAATGGCTTTCGCAGCGCGGCACGCAAGCGGGACCTTCGGCGAACGGTGAGGAGAGGGAAGGCTGGGCGCTCAGGTACCTCACAGCCACTTGCGCATGATCCACATCCACTGGGACGGGTTCTCGCGGATCCATTGCTCGAACAGGGCATGATAGCGCTGCGTAGCCGCGAGGGCATCGGCCTTGCGGTCGCCGGTGCGCGGCATCTCGACGATGCGCGCCTCGATGCGGAAGCGGTTGCCGGGCAGCCGCACCACCCGGCTGGCGACCAGCGGGACGCCGGCGGCGCGCGCGATGGTGGCGGGATAGACTGTCGCCCAGGCGTCGCGACCGAAAAAGGGAATCACCGCGCCGCGGCGGTCCTGCAGGTCGGCCAGCATCGCCGTGCGGCCGCCTGAGCGGGCGATGGACAGCAGGCGGCGCGCAGTCTCGTGGCTCTTGGCGTAGAGGCCGCCGGGATAGATGCGGGCGCGCAGGTCGTAGACCAGCTTGTCGACCAGCGGATTCTTGATGGTCTGGTAGACGCCGACCGGCTGCCAGCCGGCAGCAAGCCCGCCCATCGCCGTGACCTCCCAGTTGCCAGCATGCAGGGAGACGACGACCGCGCCGCTGTCTCCCACCGCGTCGCGCACGGCATCCACATCATATTCGAAGCGGTCGGGATCAGCGACGAGCCGGTCCAGCTGCAGCGTCTCGGCGGCGATCCGACCGAGATTTTCCCACATTCCCAGCAGGATGAGCCGGTGCTCGGCCGCAGAGAGGTCCGGCATGGCCTTGGAGAGATTGCCGAGTGCGCGCCGGTGCCGGCTGTTGAAGCGTGCAAACAGCCGCCAGGCCTTACCCATGACGGCGGAGGCCGTGTCCGGCGGCATCAGGCGCAGCAGCCAGAGGGCGAAACTCAGCAGGCCCCACTCCAGCCGGTAGCGCAGTCCGCCCCGCTCGCCGGGCCGTTCGCCGGGCTGTTTGCCGGTTTCGCCGGGGGAATCGGTCTGCGTCATCGCCTGTCGCCGTCTCTACTCATTTATGCGGAGGGTCGTTGCCGTTGACCGGTCTGTGCGAACCCGCTAGGCCTGCGGTGATTACCCAAGCAGTCGAGGCTTGGCAACACGCTCCCTGTTTGGCGGGCGCCCCTCCCGTCCGCCGGAGGCCCTGATGGAAAATGTGATATCGCTGGCGCTTCCGTTTTTCGGGCTGATCTTTCTCGGGGTCGCCGCAGGAAAACTGAAGGACATTCCCGCGTCCGGCCTGGCGTGGATGCAGTTCTTCATCATCTACATCGCGCTGCCGGCGCTGTTTTTCCGCCTTCTGGCCAAGACGCCGATCGAGGAACTCACCAATATCGGCTATGTGGCGGCGACGACCTTCGCCACCTATTGCGCCTTCGCCATCGCCTTTTGCGTCGGCGTTCTGGCCTCGCGCGGCAACATTCCCGAGGCGACGATCCAGGCGCTGGCCGGCTCCTACTCCAATGTCGGTTACATGGGGCCGGGCCTGACGCTGGCGGTGCTTGGCCCGGCCGCTGCCGTGCCGACCGCGCTGGTTTTCTGTTTCGACAACATCCTGCTGTTCACGCTGACGCCGCTGATGATGGCCATCGGCGGCACCGACAACGAGCCGCCGCTGAAGACCATGATCACAGTGGTGAAGCGAATCTTCACCCATCCGTTCATTCTGGCCACCATCGCCGGTGTTCTAGCGGCCGCGGTCGAATTTCAGCCGCCGCAGGCGATCGAGACGCTGCTGACTTTCCTCAGCAACGCGGCTGCTCCTTGCGCTCTCTTCGCCATGGGCGTCACGGTCGCTCAGCAGCCGATGGGGCGGGTGCCGCTGGAACTGCCGGTGATCCTCTCCGTCAAGCTGATCGTGCATCCGCTGATCGTGCTGCTGCTGCTCAACTGGATGGGCGGCGTCGAGCCGGCCTGGGTGGCGACGGCCGTCCTGATGGCCTGCCTTCCGCCTGCGGCGAACGTCTTCGTGATCGCCCAGCAGTATCATGTCTACATCCAGCGAGCCTCCAGCTCGATCCTGATCGGCACCATCGCCTCGACGGTGACCGTTTCCGTCTTCATCTATCTGATCACGGAAGGCCTGCTGCCGCTTCAGTAAGTCCGTCCCGGCAGAAGAACGGGCGAGAGGGAGGAAACCCATGCCAATGACGCAACAGCCGCTGGCCGGAATCACCGTGCTGGATTTCAGCACACTGTTGCCCGGGCCGCTCGCCAGCCTGATGCTGGCCGAGGCCGGAGCCACGGTGATCAAGATCGAGCGGCCGGGCGGCGAGGATATGCGCTTTTTCCCGCCCAAGGCAGGTCCGGCGAGCGCGCTCTATGCCATGCTTAATCGCGGCAAGACCTGCATCGAGCTCGATCTCAAGGACCCGGCCGCGCGCGAGAAGGTGCTGGATCTTGTCGATCCGGCCGACGTGGTTCTGGAGCAGTTCCGCCCGGGCGTAATGGAGCGGCTCGGCCTCGGCCCGCAGGAGCTGACGAAGCGCAACCCGCGCCTCGTCTACTGTTCGATCACCGGCTTCGGGCAGACAGGTTCGCGCGCGCTCGATGCCGGGCACGACATCACCTACATGGCGTTGACCGGTCTTCTCGCGCTGTCCTGCGGCACGGCCGAGGCGCCGGTTCTGCCGCCGGCACAGATCGCCGATATCGGCGGCGGCAGTTTTCCGGCGGTGATGAACATCCTGCTCGCCCTGATCGCGCGCGAGCGCAACGGGCACGGCACTGTTCTCGATATCGCCATGTGCGACGCGATGTTCACGCTCGCCCTGTTCGCCCAGGCGAAACTCACTGCGACCGGCAAGGCACCGGGCAACGGCGCCGACCTGCTGACGGGGGCGTCGCCGCGCTACCGAATCTATACCGCTGCCGACGGCGGCCTGATCGCTGTCGGTGCTCTGGAGGAGAAATTCTGGACCGCGCTCTGCGATACGCTCGGCCTGTCGCAGGAAGAGCGCGACGACCGCCGCGATCCTGAAGCGTCGGGACGGGCGCTGGCAGAGGCGTTTGCCGCGCATGACACCGCCTATTGGGCGCCACGGCTTGCCGCCGCGGATTGCTGCGCCGCCCCGCTCGCCGATCTCGCGGAGGCTTTCCGCGATCCGCATTTCCGCGAGCGCGGGCTGTTCGACTTCGAGGTCACGACGGGCGACGTGGCCCTGCCGGCGACGGTGGTGCCGATTGCCCCGGTCTTCCGCGGCGGCCGCAGCGCCAAGGCGCCCATTTAGGGGCGTTTGGTCAACGTTTCAGCTGAGCGTCAGCCCGCGCATCAGGCGCGGGCGCGCCATGGCGGGGGCGATGCCCTCGCGCATCAGGAAGCGGCGCAGCGGCGGCACCCGTCCGGCAAGATAAAGCCCCAGTCCACGCAGCAGCTGGACGGGGAGCAGGTCGCTCAGCAGCGAGCGGTTGAGCAGGTCGACCGCGGTCGTGCGCGAGGCGATGTCCGGCCGGCGGGCCCGCTCATAGGCCGCCAGCACGGACGGCGCGCCGATATCCTCGCCGCGGCGACGGGCCGCCACCAGCACCTCGCCCAGCGTTGCGACATCGCGGAAGCCGAGATTGAGGCCCTGCGCCCCGATGGGCGGGAAAACGTGGGCCGCTTCGCCGATCAGTGCGCAGCGATTGGAGGCCACGGTCTTCGCGCTCAAGCCGCCGAGCGGATAGAGCTGCCGCGTTCCGACGATCCGCATGCGTCCGAGGATCGAGGACGCACGCCGCTCGATCTCCAGCGCCAGCGTCTCGTCGTTGAGCGCATGCAGGTGCTCGGCCTCGCCCGGCTCCTGCACCCAGACCAGCGACGAACGGCGGCCCTTGAGCGGCACCAGCGTGAAGGGCCCGGTGGGGGTGTGGAACTCGCTGGAGTGATCGTGATGCGGCGCGTCGTGCTCGAGATTGAGCACCAGCGCGCACTGCGGATAGCGCCACTCGCGCACCTCGATGCCGGCTGCCTCGCGCACGGCCGAGCGGCGGCCATCCGCCCCTACCACCAGGCGGGCGTTCAGCGTGCTGCCATCGGAAAGCGTGAGCGAAACGCCGCTTTCGCCGGTCTCCAGCCCGTCGACCCGGGCGTCGATCCGCTCCAGCAGCGACTCGGCCTTGCAAGCCTCGGCCAACTCGGCGTTGAGCTCGGCGTTGCGGATGTTGTAGCCGAAGGCCGGCAGTTTCAGCTCCGACGCGTCGAAAACGACTTCCGGCGCCCGAATCAGCCGACCCGTCGCGTCGATGATGCGCATGTGCTCCAGCGGCGCGGTATGGGGCGCGATGCGATCCCACAGCTTCAGCGAGCGCAGCATCTCCACGGAGGACTCCAGCAGCGCCGTGGTGCGGTCGTCGGAGGCCGGCAGGGCAGGGGCGACAAGGGCAGTGCGAAAGCCGTGGCGCGCAAGCAGCAGCGCCATCGCCATGCCGGAGGGGCCGGCGCCAATGACGGCGATATCGGTCTCGCGCGAAGGGGTGCCGGTTGCGGTTTTGCGCTGTGTCATGGCCAACTTCCGATCATTGGTGGAACCTTGCCGGGAAAGATGACGCGGCAGCGGTGTAATGCAAGCCCGTGCGCAGCGCATTTGGTCGCATCCGGTACGGCGCGGATGGCATGTGGGCCTGAACGGTCTATCATCCGCAAAGCCTCCGGAGCAGGTTTCGGAGCGAAGGAGCGGCACCGTGTCGGCAGGCATCGAGACTTCGGCAAAGGGAACAGGCGGGGCCGGCGATCCGCAGGAGGAGCCAGGCATCTGGAGCCTTGCCGCCCGGCATCCGCGTGCCGTCGTTCTGATCTGCATCGGCATCGTTTCGCTGGCCGGCTGGATGTATCTGGCGGCGATGGTGGCGGCCATGCTTCCCGTCATGGACATGGGCGAGCTCGGCCCCGGCATGGCGCTGTTCAATGCCTTCAACATCTTTGCCGGGCTGCCGGCGGAGGCCCGCGCGCTGCTCGCCGCGATCTGCCTGCCGGAAGGGGCGTCCACTTTCGGCATGCCCGCTTCCGCCGTCTGGTCGGCGCAGGACATGCTGCTCGTGCTCGTCATGTGGGTCGCGATGGCACTGGCAATGATGCTGCCGACGGCCGCGCTGGTGATTGCGAGTTTCGCAGAGCGTGCCCGGCGGGATCCGCAGGCCGGCGGCTACGGCCTGCCGGCCGGACGGGCAACGCTGGTGCTGACCCTCGGCTATCTCTCGGTGTGGATGGCCTATGCTGTCGTTGCGACAGCGGCCCAGGCAGCGCTTACGATGGCCGGCGCTTTGACCCCGATGATGGCCCCGGTGACGACGGTGCTGGCTGGCACGACGCTGGTCGCCGCCGGCATCTACCAGTTCACGCCGGCCAAGGCGGCGTGCCTCTGGCGCTGCCGCAACCCGAAGCTCTTCTTCGCGAGCCATCGGCCGGCCTCGCTTGCCGAGACTTTCCACCTCGGCGTCATGCAGGGCCTGTTCTGCTTCGGCTGCTGCTGGGCGCTGATGACGGTGATGTTCGCCGTCGGCATCATGAACGTGCTCTGGATCGCGCTTCTGGGCCTCCTGATGGGCCTGGAAAAGACGTTCCTCTCCGAGCGCTTGCCGCAGGTGATCGGCGTCTTCCTGCTTCTGTGGGGAAGCTTTCTATTGTCGCTTGCAGCCTTCGGGCGTCAATCGTTGGCTGGCTGAGAGAGCATCTAGCCTCGCTTTTTACGACAAAAGCATGTCAGTCTTGTTGCAGTCCGGCCCTCTTGCGGGCATAGGAAGGGCAGGGGGAAGCATTCTCTCGTCCCTTCCGGCGGGGAACGGGACCAGGTTGCGAGGCTGAGCCTGTGGCAAAGGGAAAGATGGCGGATCTCGACGCTGGCGTTGCGGACAGGCTGAAAAGCGCGCATCCGCTGTTCCTCATCCATGTGCTGACCGCGCTCGGTGCCCCCATCGCGCTGCTGGCGCTGCTGGCCGGCTCGCGCGGCGACTGGACCATGCTGTTCGTCTGGCTCGGCATCGCGCTTGTCATCGACGGCATCGACGGCCCGCTCGCCCGGCATTTCGACATCGCGCGCCGCATGCCGCAATGGTCCGGCGCCTCCCTCGACTTCGTCATCGACTATGCGACCTACGTCTTCCTGCCGGCCTTCGCGCTTGCAGCCAGCGGCATGCTGTCGACGCCGTGGAACTGGATCTGCGGCGGCCTGGTGGTCTTCACCGGCGCGCTCTATTTCGCCGATAACGGCATGAAGCAGCCGGACGGCTCCTTCAAGGGCTTCCCGGCCGGCTGGAACATGGTCGTCTTCGGCCTGATGGTGCTGTCGTCCTCGCAGGTCTTCACCGTGCTCTTCGTCGTCGCGCTGTGCGCGCTGACCTTCGCGCCGATCCGCTTCGTCCATCCGGTGCGTGTGGTGCGTTGGCGTCCGCTGACGCTGGCCGTGACGCTGCTCTGGTTCGTTGCCGCAGGTTTTGCCATTGCCGACGGCATGTCGGCCGACGGCCCGGTGAAGTGGCTGCTGGCCGCAACCAGCATCTATCTCCTCGGCGTTTCCGCCCTGCACCAGCTGCTCGAGCGCCTGCGCTGACGGTTTTTCGCCTCCCGCGCGCAAACGCCTGAAAAAGCAAAACACCATCATGCGAAAGGGGGTTGCCGCCGCAGCCGGGGCCGCCCATCATCCGGCTCACAATCGAGAACCATCCCGATGGGAGCGAAACATGGTGAAAGCAATCAGGGTGCATGAGACCGGTGGACCGGAGGTCATGCACTGGGAAGACATCGAGTTAGGGAGCCCGGGCAAGGGCGAGGCGCTCATCCGCCACACCGCCGTCGGCCTCAACTTCATCGACATCTATTTCCGCTCCGGCCTCTATCCGGCGCCGGCCGGCCTGCCCTTCACTCCGGGCAACGAAGGCGCGGGCACCGTCGTCGCGGTGGGCGAGGGCGTGACCCACGTGGCGCCGGGCGACCGGGTGGCTTATGTCGGCCCGCTCGGCTCCTACGCCGAAGAGCGCCTCATTCCGGCCGACCGTCTGGTCAAGATCCCGGACGGGATCGACGACAAGACCGCTGCCGGCATGATGCTGAAGGGCATGACGGCACGCTACCTGCTGCGCAAGACCTACAAGGTGACGTCCGATACCACGCTGCTGTTCCATGCGGCCGCGGGCGGCGTCGGCCTGATTGCCGGCCAGTGGGCAGCCAAGCTCGGCGCCACGGTGATCGGCACGGTCGGGTCGGAGGAAAAGGCGGAGCTCGCCAGGGCCAACGGCTACACTCACGTGATCAACTACCGGACCGAGAATTTCGTCGAGCGCGTGCGCGAGATTACCGGCGGCAAGCTGTGCGACGTGGTCTACGATTCGGTCGGCAAGGACACCTATCCCGGTTCGCTCGACTGCCTGCGCCCGCTCGGCATGTGGGTATCGTTCGGCCAGTCGTCCGGCCCGATCACCGACTTCAATCTCGGCCTGCTCGGACCGAAGGGCTCGCTCTTCGCCACCCGGCCGACGCTCTTCACCTACATCGCCTCGCGCGCCGACCTGGAGGAGACCGCCAACGATCTCTTCGACGTGGTGCGCTCGGGCGACGTGAAGATCGCGGTGAACCAGGAGTACAAGCTCGCCGACGCCGTGAAGGCGCATGAGGATCTGCAGGGGCGGAAGACAACCGGAACCACCGTCCTCGTGCCCTGACCGCGAGCCATGGACCGATCCCGCTCCCTCTACGGCCCGGCTTTGCGCTATTTCGCGGCCGTCGCCAGGTCGGGGTCGATCCGCTCGGCTGCGCGTGAGTTGAACGTCGCCTCGAGCGCCGTCAACCGGCAGATCCTGTGGCTGGAGCAGTCGCTCGGCCACATCCTGTTCGACCGGTTGGCGCGCGGGGTGCAATTGACGCCCGCAGGAGAGATCCTGCGGGCGCATGTCGCCCGCACCTTCGCCGACCTGGAAGCAACGCTCGGCGACCTCGACGCCCTGACGGGCATGCAGCGGGGCACCGTGCGCATCGCCAGCGTCGAGAGCGTCACCGAAAGCCTGCTGCCTGATGTGGTCGCCGCCTTTCGCCGCCACTATCCCGGTATTCACCTGCACACAGTGCTGACCGGGTCGGAGCAGGTGGTGGAGGCGATCATTGCCGGCGAGGCGGATGTCGGCTTCGCCTTCGAGCCGCCGGACGACCCCCGCCTTTCCGTTGCCTTCCACCGGGATCTGGAGATCGGAGCCGTGGTGCGGCCCGGCCACCCGCTGACGCAGCTTGCGCGCGTGTCGCTCAGCGACTGCCTGTCGTATCCGTTCTGCTTTCCTTCCACCGACCTTTCGCTGAGAAAGCGCCTCGACATCGCTCTGTCGGATGGCGGCTTTCCGCCCGGCGCCTTCGTGGAGGCGAACTCGCTCAAGCTGATGCGGGAGTTGACCCGCAGCGACGATACCGTCGCCTTCCTCACCACGCTCGGCCTGGAACAGGAACTGGTCGACGGGTCGCTGGTCTTCCTGCCGCTGGCGGACCAGCCGTTGAAGCGGGACCGCTTCACCATTCTGACCTCGGCGCATCGAAGCCTCGGTCATGCGGCACGCGCGTTCTTCGAGCATTCGATGGACGCATTGCGAGCACGCCTTGCCATGATCGATGCCAATTCGGCATCATAGAGGGCGAAAATATCTTCTGGTCGCGGCGCTCAAGCTGCTGCACCCTTTCAAGGCATGCACAATGCGTGATCACTTGGAGGCAGCAAGCGGTCGCGCAACAGCAGGCGTGGAAGGGGGACCATGGGACGACTGACGACGCATGTACTGGACACCGCGCTCGGCAAGCCGGCGGCGGGCCTGTCGCTGACACTCTGGCGCGAAGAAGGCGGCGTGTTGAAGCAGATCGGTTCGGCGGTCACCAATGCTGATGGCCGGGTCGACGCGCCGCTGCTGGAGGGCGATGCCTTCCGCGCGGGCGTCTATGAGCTGCGGTTCGAGGCGGGCGCCTACCTGGCGGCATCGGGCGCCAACCTGCCGGATCCGCCGTTTCTTGATATCATTCCGCTGCGCTTCGGGATCGCCGATGAGGCCGGCCACTATCACGTACCGCTGCTGCTCTCTGCCTTCGGCTATTCCACCTATCGCGGGAGTTGAGCAATGCGCGAGGTCGTCCGTTTCCTGCAAAATGGCCGTGTCGTCGAACTGGCCGACGTGCGGCCGACCGAGACGGTGCTCGACTATCTGCGTCTGCGGCGTGGTCTGGTCGGCACCAAGGAAGGCTGCGGGGAGGGCGACTGCGGGGCGTGCACGGTCGCGGTCGGGCGGCTGGTCGAGGGACGCCTCGTCTATCAGCCGGTGAATTCCTGCATCCAGTTTCTCGGCATGCTCGACGGCGCCGAACTGGTGACGGTGGAGGACCTAGCCGAGAACGGACAGCTTCACCCGGTGCAGCAGGCGATGGTCGATCATCACGGCTCGCAATGCGGCTTCTGCACGCCAGGCTTCGTGATGAGCCTCTTCACGCTCTACCACGCGCCGGAAAGGCAAGCGACGCGCAAGACGGTGACCGACTGGCTCGCCGGCAACCTCTGCCGCTGCACCGGCTACCGGCCCATCGTCGATGCGGCGCTGGAGGCCTGTTTCAACGAGATCGACGACGCATTCTCCCGTCGCGCGGACGAGAGCATCGCCGCGCTGCAGGCGATGGAGCAGGACACGCGCGATGTGTTCATCCCGCAGGCAGAGGGCGGCTTCTTCGCAGCACCGGCCTCGCTGGATGCGCTTGCCGAGCTTGCCGAGCGACACCCGCAGGCAACGCTTATCGCCGGGGCGACCGATGTCGGCCTCTGGGTCACCAAGCAGCTCCGCGAGCTGCCGCAGGTCATCTGGCTCGGCCGGGTTCGCGATCTCGACCGCATCGAGGAGACGCCGGGCGGCGTGCTGATGGGGGCGGGCACGACCTTCGCCGCCGCCCATCCCTACATGGCGCGGATCGATCCGGATCTCGGCGAACTCTGGCGGCGGATCGGCTCGCGGCAGGTGCGGGCCTCAGGCACCGTCTGCGGCAACATCGCCAACGGCTCCCCCATCGGCGACAGCCCGCCGGCGCTCATCGCCCTCGGCGCGACCATCGAGCTGCGTCGGGGCGAGGACTCCCGCACACTGCCGCTGGAAGCCTTTTTCATCGATTACGGCAAGCAGGACCGCGCACCGGGCGAGATCGTCACCGGGCTCTATGTGCCCCGGCTCGATCCGAACCACGCCTTCCGCTGCTTCAAGATCTCCAAGCGCTTCGACCAGGACATCTCTTCGGTTCTGTGCGCCCTGCGGGTGACGCTCGCCGACGGCACGATCACCGAGGCGCGGCTCGCCTATGGCGGTATGGCGGCGACCCCGAAACGCGCGGAGATCGCCGAACTCGCCCTGATCGGCGCACGGCCCGACCGCCCTTCCACCTGGGCGGCGGCGCTGAAGGCGCTGGCGGACGACTTCGCCCCGATCTCGGACATGCGCGCCAGCGACGCCTATCGCAAGGAGGTGGCACGCGCCTTGCTCGCCAAGGCCCTGGTGGAGATCGGCGGAACGCCGGACGAACGCACGAGGGTGAGCGGATTGCGCAGCGGGGAGGTCGACCATGCAGCCTGACGGGACACGCGAAGCCCCCGCGGCCGCTGCGCTCGCCAGCGTCGGCCAGTCCCTGCCGCATGACAGCGCCATCCGCCATGTCAGCGGCAGCGCAGTCTATGTGGACGATATCCGCGAGCCCGCCGGCACGCTGCATGTGGTGCCCGGTTGGGCGCGTGATGCCACAAGAGGCAGGATCGTCTCGCTGGATCTCGATCCGGTGCGCGCCCATCCGGGCGTCGTCGCGGTGATCGGCCCGGCGGATATACCGGGCAAGAACGATGTCTCTCCCGCGCTCGGCGACGAGCCGATGTTCGCGGAGGAGGAGATCCTGTTCTGGGGGCAGCCGCTCTTTGCCGTCGTCGCGACGACGCGCGAGGCCGCGCGCCATGCCGCCCGCAAGGCCCGCATCGAGGTGGAGGACCTGCCGCCGCTTCTTACCGTCGAGGACGCGCTGGCGGCGGACGAGACGGTGCTGCCGGACTACCAGTTCCGCAAGGGTTCACCTGAAACCGGGCTTGCGACCGCCAGTCACCTGATGGAAGGTTCGCTGCGCATCGGCGGACAGGAGCATTTCTATCTCGAAGGCCAGGTGTCGCTGGCGGTGCCCGGAGAGGACGGCGACATGTTCGTCCACACCTCCTCGCAGCATCCGAGCGAGACGCAGCACATCATCGCCCGCGTGCTCGCCGTGCCGGACGCTGCGGTGACGGTGGAGGTGCGCCGCATGGGCGGCGGCTTCGGCGGCAAGGAGTCCCAGGCGAACCACTGGGCGGCGATTGCGGCCATCGCCGCGCGCGCGACCGGACGTCCGTGCAAGCTGCGGCTCGACCGCGACGACGACATGATCATGACCGGCAAGCGGCACGACTTCCGCGTCGACTGGAAGCTCGGCCACGATGCCGAAGGACTGTTGCGGGTGGTCGACATGCGGCTCTTCGCCCGCTGCGGCTATTCGGCCGACCTGTCGCTCGGCGTGGTCGACCGGTCCATGTTCCACGCCGATTCCAGCTATTACTATCCCGATGCGATGATCCATTCGCGCCGGCTGAAGACCCATACCTGCTCCAACACCGCCTTTCGCGGGTTCGGCGGGCCGCAGGGCATGCTGGCTGCCGAGCGGATGATGGATGCGCTGGCGATCCGCCTCGGGGTGGACCCGCTGGACCTGCGCAAGCGCAACTTCTACCGCGAGGGGCGCGACGTCACGCCCTACGGCATGAAGGTGGAAGAGCACGCGACGCTGCACGCTATCGTCGATCAGTTGGAGGAGAGTTCGGACTATCGCCGGCGGCGGCAAGAGATCGCCTCCTTCAACGCATCCAGTCCGATCCTGAAGAAGGGTCTGGCGCTGACGCCGGTGAAGTTCGGCATCTCCTTCACGCTCAAGCACCTGAACCAGGCCGGCGCCCTGGTGCACCTCTACACCGACGGCTCGATCCACCTGAACCACGGCGGTACCGAGATGGGGCAGGGGCTATTCCAGAAGGTGGCGCAGATCGTCGCCGAGGAATTCGGCGTCACGCTCGACAAGGTGAAGATCACCGCGACCCATACCGGCAAGGTGCCCAACACCGGGCCGACGGCCGCCTCCTCGGGCACGGATCTCAACGGCATGGCCGCCAAGATCGCCGCCGAAACCATCCGGAACCGCCTCGTCGCCTTCGCCGCCGAGCGCTACCAAGTCCCGCCGGACGCGATTTCCTTTGCAGACAATTCCGTGCAGCTCGGCGAGAGGTCCATGACGCTCGGCGAACTCGCCCGCGAGGCGCATCTGGCGCGAATCCAACTGTCGGCGGCGGGCTTTTACGCCACGCCCAACATCACCTGGGATCGCCCCAGTGCCTCCGGGCGGCCTTTCTTCTATTTCGCTTACGGTGCGGCCTGTTCGGAGGTCACCGTCGACACGATGACTGGCGAAATGCGGGTCGACCGCGTCGACATCCTCCACGACGTCGGCCGCTCGCTCAATCCGGCCATCGATATCGGCCAGATCGAGGGCGGCTTCGTGCAAGGCATGGGCTGGCTGACCACAGAGGAACTGGTCTGGGACGACCGGGGACGCCTGCGCACGCACGCTCCCTCCACCTACAAGATCCCGACCGCCTCCGACGTACCGGAGGATTTCCGGGTGACGCTTTATGCCTCGGCCGGCAACCCGTCCCCCACGGTCTACCGCTCCAAGGCTGTCGGCGAGCCGCCTGTGATGCTGGCGATCTCCGTCTTCAGCGCGATCTATGACGCGCTCGCAAGCCTCAATCCCGGCACGATCCCGGATCTCGATGCCCCGGCAACCCCGGAAGCGATCCTGCACGCCGTCCTGTCCATGAAGCGGAGCAGGGCCGGCTGATGCGCAATCCCTGGAGCGCCGTTCGTGACCTGCTGGAGCGCCATGGCCGCTGCGCGATGGTCAGCGTGCTGGCGCTGCAGGGCTCGGCACCGCGCGAAGTCGGCGCGCGCATGGTGGTGGCGCCTGACGGATCGTTCCACGGCACCATCGGCGGCGGCTCGCTGGAATACGAGGCCATCGCCATGGCGGCCGGGCAGGTCGCGGACAAGGCCTCGGCCGATATGCTGAAGCTGCGGACCTTCACGCTCGGTCCCGACCTCGGCCAGTGCTGCGGCGGTCGCGTGACGCTGGCGGTCGAGAGCTTCTCGGCCGCCCGGCTCGACGAGGCGCGGCGTCTTGCCGAACTTGCCGAGCGAGGCGGATTTGCGACCCGCGCGGCGATTGGCGCGCAAGGGGAGGTGGGCCCGCGCGAGATCGTCGCCGGCGAGGGCAAGGTGGATGCGCCCCTCGCGCTGTCGGCCGGCCTGCTGGAGGAGCGGTTCTCAGCCGGTGACACCCGGCTGTTGCTGTTCGGCGCCGGCCATGTCGGGCGTGCCATCGTCCTGGCGCTGGCGGGCCTGCCCTTCCGCGTCACCTGGGTCGACAGCCGCGCCAATGCCTTTCCCGCCCACATGCCGCGCAGCGTCGAGGCCCGCCACATTGCAGAACCGCCTGCGATCTTTGGTGAGGGCGCTGTTGCACAGGCCGTTCCGGCCGAGGTGCTGATCATGACCCATGATCATGCGCTCGACCTCGCCATCGCCGATGCGGCGCTCCGGGCACCGGGGATCGGCGGCGTCGGCATGATCGGCAGCGCCACCAAGGCCGCCCGCATGGTCTCGCGATTGAGGGCCGCAGGTCACGGGGAGGAGACGCTGGCGCTCTTCCGTTGTCCCATCGGCATCTCCGGCATCGCCTCGAAGGAGCCGGCGGCCATCGCTATCTCCGTTGCGGCCGAACTCATGCTTCGCCGCGAACAGGCGGGAGCTTTCCACAACAAACGCGGCGGCAGGCTTGCGGGGGGAATGAGGCTCGTATGATAACGCGGCGGGGGAAGCGATGACAGCCACGACACCGACAGATCCGCCCGCGACAGGCCGTGAGAGACAGGGCGAAATCCTGCTCGAGGCTCGCGGCATCAGCAAGCGCTTCGGCGAGGTTCTCGCCAACGATACGGTGTCGCTGACGCTGCGCGCCGGCGAGATCCATGCCCTCCTCGGCGAAAACGGTGCCGGCAAGTCCACACTCGTCAAGATCCTCTACGGCGCGCTCGAGCCCAACGGCGGAACGCTGCACTGGCAGGGCAGGGAGGTGACCATCGCCTCGCCGGCCGAGGCCCGACAACTCGGCATCGGCATGGTCTTCCAGCATTTCTCGCTGTTCGAGGCGCTGACCGTTGCGGAGAATATCGCGCTCGCCCTACCCAAGGGGACAGGGATGCGCGAATTGTCCGCACGCATCCGCGAGGTCTCGCGCGACTATGGCCTCACGCTCGATCCCGAAGCCATCGTCGCCGACCTTCCCGTCGGCATCCGCCAGCGCATCGAGATCGTCCGCTGTCTGCTGCAGGAGCCGCGGCTGATCATCATGGATGAGCCGACATCGGTCCTGACGCCGCAGGAGGCCGACCAGCTGTTCCTGACGCTGGAGCGGCTCACTTCCGAGGGGTGCGCGATCCTCTACATCTCCCACCGCCTGGAGGAGGTGAAGCGCATCTGCCACCATGCCACCGTCATGCGCCACGGCAAGGTTATCGCCGAATGCGACCCGGCGCAGGAGACCGCCGCCTCGCTGGCGCGGATGATGGTGGGCAGCGCGGTGCACGATCTCGACCGCGGCCCGCGCCCCGAGGCCGGCGCGGTGCGGCTGGAGCTGCGCGGGCTGTCCGCCCCGGCAGACGGGCCCTTTTCCGTTGCCATCGACAATGTCGATCTTAAGGTGCGCGGCGGCGAAATCGTGGCGATCGCCGGCATTGCCGGCAACGGCCAGGGCGAGCTCTTCAACCTCCTGTCGGGCGAACGGCTGTCGGCCCCCGATGCCGTGCAGATCGATGGCCAGTCGGCCGGCCGCAGCAGCATCACCGCGCGGCGGCGTGCGGGCGCTGCCTTCGTGCCTGAGGAACGGCTCGGTCACGGCGCGGTTCCCGGCCTCAGGCTCTCGGAGAACATCGTCCTGACCCGCCACTCCACCGGCGACGGGCTGGTGCGCGGCGGCTTCGTCGACCGCGACAGGGCAGGACAGCTGGAACAGCGGCTGAAGAACAATTTCGACGTACGCATGTCGCATGACGATGCCGAGGCGCGGGCGCTGTCCGGCGGCAATCTGCAGAAATTCGTCATCGGTCGGGAGCTCGACCGCCGTCCCGGCGTGCTGGTCGTGAACCAGCCGACCTGGGGCGTCGATGCCGGCGCCGCCGCCCTCATCCGCCAGGAGCTGATCGACCTCAGCCGGCAAGGGTCGGCTGTCTTGGTGATCAGCCAGGACCTCGACGAGATCTTCGAGATCGCCGACCGCATCGCCGTCATCTCTCGCGGCCGGATGTCGGACGCCGAGCCGGCGGAAGCCATGACCCGCGAGCGCATCGGCCTGCTGATGGGCGGGATGGACGAAGGGCAGGGAGGTGCGACCCATGCGGCTTGAGCTGGAAAAACGCGCCGAGCACTCGACTGCGATGGCCCTGCTGTCGCCGGTGATTGCGCTCGCCCTGACGCTCGTCAGCGGCGCCATCCTGTTCGCGGCCCTGGGGGAGAACCCGGCCGAGGCGCTCTATGTCTTCTTCATCGAGCCCCTGACCGCGTCCTGGTCGCTGCAGGAATTGGTGGTCAAGGCAACGCCGCTGATCCTGATCGGCGTCGGCCTTGCGGTCTGCTACCTCTCCAACACCTGGAACATCGGCGGCGAGGGGCAGTTCACGGCAGGTGCCCTTGCCGGCTCGGTCCTGCCGATCCTGTTTCCCGATTTCCAGACCCCCTTTACGCTGCCGCTGATGCTGCTGATGGGCATTGCCGGCGGCATGGCCTGGGCGGCGATCCCGGCCTTTCTGAAGGTGCGCTTCGGCACCAACGAGATCCTGACCAGCCTGATGCTGGTCTATATCGCGCTGCTCCTGCTCGACTGGCTGGTGCGCGGCCCCTGGCGCGATCCGGACGGCTACAACTTCCCCGAAAGCCGCATCTTTTCCGATGCAGCGTCGCTGCCGGCCCTGGCCGACGGGCGCATGCATGTGGGCGCGATCTTCGCGCTGATTGCAGTCGCAGCGCTCGCCGTGGTGCTGATGAAGTCGCTCAAGGGCTTCGAGATCCGTGTTCTCGGCCAGGCGCCGCGGGCAGGGCGCTTTGCCGGCTTCTCGCAGAACAAGATGGTGTGGTTCGCCTTCCTGTTGTCGGGCGGGCTCGCAGGGCTTGCCGGCATCAGCGAGGTGTCCGGCTCGATCAACCAGCTCACGCCGGTGATCTCGCCCGGCTACGGCTTCACGGCGATCATCGTCGCCTTTCTCGGCCGGCTGAACCCCATCGGTATCCTGTTTTCCGGCCTGCTTCTCGCGCTGTCCTATCTCGGCGGCGAGGCGGCGCAGGTGGCGCTCGGCATCTCCGACAAGACCACCCGCGTGTTCCAGGGCATGCTGCTGTTCTACGTCCTTGCCTGCGACACGCTGATCCTCTACCGGATCCGGCTCGGCGGACCTGCTGCCACGGGGAAGGGGGCCTGACATGGGTGCGTTCGAAGCGATCCTCCTGACCGTCATCACCGCGGCGACGCCGCTGCTGCTCGCCGCCATCGGCGAGTTGGTGGTGGAGCGGTCCGGCGTTCTCAATCTCGGTGTCGAGGGCATGATGATCCTCGGCGCGGTGATGGGCTTCGCCGCCGCCCAGGCGACCGGCTCTCCTTATGTCGGCGTGCTCTGCGCCATGCTCGCCGGCATGGTACTGGCGCTGCTCTTCGGCTTCCTGACGATCCATCTCGTTGCCAACCAGGTTGCGACCGGCCTCGCCTTGACGCTGCTCGGTCTCGGCCTTGCCGGCATGATCGGCGAGGCGTTCGTCGGCCGGCCGGGCGTCAAGCTGCAGGCGATCGAGATTCCCGTGCTGAGCGATCTGCCGGTGGTAGGGCGGGCGCTGTTCGGCCAGGACCTCGTTGTCTACGTGTCGCTGGCGCTGGTCGCCGCCGTCTCCTACGTCCTGTTCCGCACCCGTGCGGGACTGATCATCCGGGCCGTCGGCGACAATCACGGCTCGGCCCATGCGCTCGGCGTTTCTGTCCGCAAGGTGCGCTATCTGGCGGTGCTGTTCGGCGGCGCCTGCGCCGGTCTGGCCGGCGGCTACCTGTCGCTGGCCTACACCCCGCAATGGGTCGAGGGCATGACCGCGGGTCGCGGCTGGATCGCGCTGGCGCTCGTCGTCTTCGCCACCTGGCGCCCCCTGCGGGTGCTGGCCGGCGCCTATCTCTTCGGTGCGGTCGGTATCCTGCAGTTCCATGCCCAGGCGCATGGGGTCGGCGTTCCCTCGCAGCTTTTGGCCGCCTTGCCCTATGCTGCGACCATCGCAGTGCTTGTGATCATTTCGCGAAACCGTATCCTGACCCGTATCAACACGCCGGCCTGCCTAGGCAAGCCGTTCGTGCCGGACCGGTGATGCGCTGACCAGCGGGCGCGGGACGGGGCAGCCCCCAACCGCCACCTGCCATCTTGAAAGCCGGCGAATCTCCGGCGGGGGCTGAAACAGGGGACACAGGAGCAGGAAATGAAGAAAATTATGGGGTTGGCGGCCGCCGCGCTGCTCGGCTTCGGCGTCATCGGCGCCGAGGCGGCCGACAAGCTGAAGGTCGGCTTCATTTATGTCGGTCCGATCGGTGACCATGGTTGGTCCTATCAGCACAACCAGGGCCGTCTCGCCATCGAGAAAGAGTTCGGCGACAAAGTAGAGACCGTCTATATCGAGAACGTCTCGGAAGGCCCGGATGCCGAACGCGCCATCGAACGTCTGGCACGCGACGGGGCAGGGCTCATCTTCACCACGTCCTTCGGCTTCATGAACCCGACACTCAAGGTCGCCCAGAAGTTTCCGGACGTGAAGTTCGAGCACGCCACCGGCTACAAGCGTTCCGAAAACCTCTCCACCTATTCTGCCCGCTTCTACGAGGGCCGCTACGTCATCGGCCAGATGGCGGCGAAGATGTCCAAGACCGGCACTGCCGGCTATGTCGCGTCCGTGCCGATCCCGGAAGTGGTGCGCGGCATCAACTCGTTCATGCTGGGTGCCCAATCGGTCAATCCGGACTTCAAGGTCAAGGTCGTTTGGGTGAACTCCTGGTATGATCCGGGCAAGGAAGCGGACGCCGCCAAGGCCCTGCTCGACCAGGGCGCCGACGTGATCTCCCAGCACACCGACAGCCCGGCACCGCTGCAGGTTGCCGAGGAGCGTGGCGCGGTCGGCTTCGGCCAGGCATCCGACATGATCGCCTTCGCGCCGAAGGCCCAGCTCACCGCGATCGTCGACGACTGGAGCGCCTATTACATCCGCCGCGTCCAGGCCGTGCTTGACGGCACCTGGAAGAGCGAAGACGTGTGGGGCGGCTTCGACAAGGACATGGTGGTGATGGCTCCGTACACCAACGTTCCGGAGGATGTGGCCAAGGAGGCTGCTGCGATGGCCGAGAAGATCCGCTCGGGCGAGTTCCACCCCTTTACCGGCCCGATCTTCAAGCAGGACGGCAGCGAGGCCGTCGGCGAGGGCATCATCATCGACGATGGCACGCTCCTCGGCATGAACTGGTACGTCAAGGGTATCGACGACAAGCTGCCGAACTGAGAAGCGGCACAGTCCCGCCACAGGTGGGATGCAACGGGCCGGGGGAGCAATCTCCCGGCCTTTTTTCGTCCGCAAGCTCGCTTGCGAGGGCTTGAGATTTTCACTGCTGCGGCCACAATCGCTCGGGCCCGGTGGCGCTGCCTGGCGAGGCCTCGGGCAGCAAGGGACGGGCCAAGGATGACAAGTGAACCTGATTGCCTGTTCTGCAAGTTCGCGCGCGGCGACATCCGCCCGCATGTCGTCCACGAGGACGACCGGCTGTTGGCGTTTCTCGACATCGGCCCGATCCGCCGCGGCCATGTCCAGATTATCCCACGCGCCCACCATGCCTATTTCGAGTTGCTGCCGGCGGATCTTGCCACCGACATATTCGCGCTCGGCCAGAAGATCGCCCGTGCGCAGAAGCGGCTGTACAATGTCCCGCGCGTCGCCTTCCTGTTTTCCGGCGGTGATATCGCCCATGCCCATGCGCATCTGGTGCCGATGGTGGAGGGGACCGACATCACCTCGCGCCGCTACATCCGCGAGGAGACCCTGAGTTTCGTTGCAATTCCGAGCCCGCCGCATGCGGAGCTTGCCGAGGTCGCACTGGAACTGCGCGAGGGCCTGCAACAGGACCTTGCACAGGGCAGGGAGGCCTGACCCAGCCAATCTGGGCATCTAGGAATACGGTCTTGCAGTTTCCCATATGTGAGAATATATCTCGTATATGGATGAAAACGCCCGACGGAACACGGCGCTGGCCGATCACCTCCGCTCGCTGAGGACGGATCGCGAGCTTACTTTGCAGGAGCTTGCGCAGACCAGCGGGGTCAGCCGGGCAACGCTCTCGCGCATCGAGAACGGGGAGGTCAGCCCGACTGCCGAAACGCTGGGGCGCCTGGCATCTGCCTTTGGCCTGCCGCTGTCCCAGCTTCTGGCCCCGCTGGAGCCGGAGTTTCCGCCGCTGCTTCGCCGCGCGGAGCAGGGCTCCTGGACGGATCCCGGCGGCGGCTTCACCCGCCGGTCGGTGTCGCCGCCAGCCAGCGGCTTGAAGTTGGAGATGATCGAATGCGAGATCGGGCCGAACCAGCGCATTTCCTACGAACGGCCGGCAGTCCCGGCGCATGAGCATCACCTTGTCCTGTTGGCGGGCGCACTGACGCTCACCGTCGACGGGGAGCGGTACGAGCTGCGGCCGGGCGACTGCCTCCGCTACCGTCTGTTCGGGGCCTCGACCTTCGAGACCGGCGACGAGCCGGCGCGCTATCTCATCGCACTGGCCTGAGGGCAACCGCATGGAACCGCATATTCAGGAGCTCGACAGCATCGCCATCGAGGCGAACGTTGCCGCGCTTTCGCGCATCCTCGTCGACAGCGTCGCCGATGGGGCCGCCATCGGCTTCATGGCACCCGTATCCGCTCAGCAGGCGAAGAGGTTCTGGCTGGAGGATGTCCGGCAGGCTGTCGAGGCCGGGCAGCGCCTGGCGTTCGGCGCAAGGCATGACGACGAACTCCTCGGCACCGTGCAGCTTCTCACCGCGATGCCGCCCAATCAGCCGCATCGCTGCGAGATCGCCAAGATGATCGTCCATCCGCACGCACGACGCCTCGGCATCGGCCGCGCACTGATGAGCCATGCCTTGGAGCGCGCCCGCGAACTCGGCAAGACGCTGGTCACGCTCGATACCCGCACCGGCGACGTCGCCGAACCGCTATACGCGTCCGTCGGGTTCGAGGTGGCCGGCATCATTCCGGATTTCGCTTTCGACCCGGACGGGCGGGCGAAGCACGCCACGACCTACATGTACCGCCGGATCGGGGCTGCAGCAGCGACCTGAGCCTTGCACGCGTCGACGATGCCGTTCGGGCGTTCCGCGAAGCGCTGCGTCGGGAGAGTGATGTAGCCCGGGAACCATCGAACATCGGAAGCTGGAAGGGAGCAGCCGGACCGAGGCGGCGTCCTTCGACTGGAACCGACCTTCGGGACCCGCTCCCGCCACCACATCGCTAATTCGCATAAGATATATTATGGAACTTTTATTCGTAGCTGGAATGCGACCTGGATCTCGCGTCTTCTGCCGATCCCGCTCAGTGTCACCCGAATGCCGACGGCGGGAGCAAAATCGATAGAATCGTCACCATGTTCGCGCCGACGGCGAGACATCGGCCACCGCTTGTAGTTATGTACAATTGAAATGATCAGTCTTGCGGGGGTCTGATGCGTTGCCGTTGAACAAACAGGTCGTATCGAGACGCGCCGGCATCAACACGCATCTCGTCATGCTGGTGCTGGTCTGTCTTCTGCCCATTCTCGTGATCTCCGGATATGCGGCCTGGCGCACGGGAGCGGCCTATCGGGACACTGCGACCGCCCGCCTGAGCGAAACGGCATTGACCATCCGCAATGCCATCGAGGCCGAGATAGAAAGTCGGTTCACGGTCCTCAGGGCGTTTGCGACATTTTGGTCGCCGGATACATCTATCAATCAGCTGTTGCTGCAAGGCAGCCGCTACGAAGGCATCGGCCTGGAAGGAATGGTCCAGGTCATCGAGTTTGTAGACGGCCAGCCGAATGCCCAACTCGGCGAACAGGTGCTCACCATCGCTCGCCAGTCCTTCGAGCGCAACGCGCCGCTGGTTTCCAATCTCGCCCTTGGCGTGGGACCGCAGGAGCATCGCATTCATCTGGCGCTTCCGGTGTCGAACGCCGGCAAGCCACCGATTCGCGTCTTCGTCCTTTCCCTGTCTCCCTTGCAATTGATCCGCACCCTGCAACCGGACGGGGAACGCACCACCGGCATTCTTATCGCCGTCACGGACGGAAACGGACATATCCTCGCGCGCTCACGGGACGCGGAGAACTCGGTCGGGGTGAAGGCGCCCGACTGGGACAGGTTGCGATCCGATGCCCTCGGCAGCGGTTTGTTCGAGGCCAAAACGACCGAAGGGCTCGACACTGTGATGGCGTATCAGCAGATCGAGATGACGCCGGGCTGGACAGCGGTCGTCGCCGAGCCGCTCGAGGTGTTCAATGCCCGCTGGCAAACACCGCTGATAGGCCTGCTTCTCGGGTCGGCGCTGGCGACTGCCCTTGCCACCGTCCTGGCGATCCATATCGGCCAGTTGATCCGGCGGCCGGTACAGGCTCTGGCCCTGCGCAGCCTAGCCATCGCCAGCGGCGACAGTGAGCGCGCTCGCACGCACGAGGCGATTCCGCCGTCCAGGATCCGCGAGTTCGAGATGCTGCGCCTCAGTTTCGAGGCTGCGGAGGCCGCGCGGCGCGAGCACGAGCGCCGGCTGCACACAGTCGCGAATGCCGGTGCGCTTGTGTTGTGGCGCTGGTCCACCGATGGCGACCTGCTGTCCGCCGAAGGGTGGGAAAAGCTGACCGGAAGGTCGGACAGCGAGGCACTGGGAACCTCCTGGATCGATCAGGTGCATCCCGACGACCAGGAACGCGTCGCGCTGGCCATCGGCCGGAAGAAGAGCGGCACGCTCGATTATTTCGACATCGAATTCCGCCTGCGAATCGCGGACGGTCGCTGGCTTTGGGTCCGCGACCGCGGCGGCCCGGTCCTCGACGATGAGGGCAACGTCATCCAGTGGGCCGGCGTTCTGGAGGACATCGATGCGCGCAAGCAGGACGAAGCCCAGATCGCCTACATGGCGACGCATGATGCGCTGACCGGGCTGGGCAACCGGGTATTGCTGCGCGACCGCCTGGAGATGGCGGCCACTGCCGCCGGGCGCGGGGTGACGAGCGCCCTCCTCGCGCTCGATCTCGACTTGTTCAAGCAGGTCAACGACACGCTCGGCCATCCCGCCGGCGACGAAGTCTTGCGTCAGGTGGCCGGACGCCTCTCCTCCTGTGTGCGCGAGGTCGATCTGGTGGCCCGCATCGGCGGCGACGAGTTCGCCATCCTGCAACACGGCGCGTCACAGCCGGAAGCCGCCACGGCGCTCGCCGATCGGCTGGTCGCTGCCATTTGCGCGCCTTACCGGGTCGATGGCCAGGACATCGTCATCGGCGTCAGCGTCGGCGTGGCGCTGATCACCGGCGGTGATATCGCCGCGGACGATCACATGCGGCGGGCGGACAAGGCGCTTTACCTCGCCAAGTCGCAAGGCCGCGGCCGCATCTCCGTGTTCGGCGGAGCTCCAGTCGCGGTTCCACAGGAAGGCTAGGGTCAGGACCCATTACTATAGCCGCATTGGTCCTGCTGAATTGCGCAGGTACGCAAAGCAAGGCCGCAGGAAGACCCAGAGTCTTTCAAACGCTTGCGACAAAGTAGCTCGTGCCGGTCGGGACGATCCGTAGGATGTCCCATAGACCGGCGGCCTGCCGTGTCGAGGTCCTTGACCGGGCGTGCTTCTGCGGGCTTGCCCTGTACCTCTGCCGGCCGCTACCCTGACGCGGTTTATTCTGCGGAGTTTTCGAGAATGTCGTTGCCGTTCCTGCGCCTGATTTCCGCCCTGTCCGTTCTCCTCGCCCCGTTTCCCGCTGCCGCCGATCTTCAGTCGGTTCTGCAGGAGGAACGGACCAGCCTCGCCGAAACCTGCAGCGACACCATGCAGTTTCTCGACGGCTTTGCGAGAGAGGTGAATGTCAACGGCGATGCGACGCCGGATATCCTCGTCGACTACGGCCGGTTGTCCTGCAACGGCACGCAAATGATGTTCTGCGGCTCGGCCGGCTGCACCCAGAAGATCTATCTCGGCCGCGCCGACGGATCGCACGTGATGGCCGGCGAATTCCTCGCCTACGAACTGCGCTTCGACCGTCCGTCCGAAGGCACGTTCCTCGCCGTCCTGCATGGTGGGTCCTGCGGGCGCGCCGGCGTGGAAACCTGTTTCAAGCGCTACGCGCTGTCCGGCGACACGATCGCCACCCTGCCGGAAGAGCCGCGTGACCGCTGGTTCTATACCGCGCCCCCCACGCCCTCCGCCATGCTGGCCACCTCGGAAGGCGACAGCCTGCGCCTCGTCTGCGACGGTAATGCCCTGCGCATCCAGTACGGCCCGACATGGATGTGGAGCGAGGACGGCTCGGTCGACCAGCACGCCCGCGACCTAGCAGGAGCGCAAGGCCGCATCGAGATTGAAATCGAGGTCGATCGCGGCCAGCCGACGGCGGTGCCCTTCATGGTCGAGGAAACCGCGCGCGTCCTGCAATCGCCGACCCTGGCGCCGAACCAGCCGTTCTTCGCTGCAATGATGCGGGGAAACCGGTTGGACCTGCATCTCGGCGGATCGCTGGAGCATATGCGTGGCTTCACGCTGAAGGGCTCCTCGAAGGCAATCGGCAGCCTGTTGCAGGCCTGCGGCCAAGGTTGAAGGAGGGAGGGGCAAAGGGGGCAGAGCCCCTTCCCTGCCTATTCCTCTTCCAACTCGGCGGCGTCCCGCGCGTCCACCACCTTGCGCGCCACCGACAAGGAGAACCCCTGCCGGCAGAGCGCGGCCATCTCCTTGCGCAGCCGGTCGGGATCCGCCTCGCCCCGGCGCCAGGGGCCGAAGCGGCGCTTGCGCGCGGCGATGCAGGCCGCCGTGAGGTCGTCGCTTTCCTCTTGCGCCATCAGCTCTTCGGCAAGGTCCTGCTCGATGCCCTTGGCCGCCAGCACCGCGCCGATCCGCCGGGCCGAGCGGCCCTTGCGCCGTTCCGAAGCAATGCGCGATTCCGCGAAGAGCCGGTCGTTGACGAGGCCGGATGCGGCGCAGCGCGCAACGACCGCCTGGATCATCGCGTCGAAATCGCCGGAATCGAGTTCGAGTTCGCGGGCCGCGCGCATCACCTTGCGCTCGAGCACCCGTCTCAGGTTTTCGCGGCTGGAGCCGTAGCGGTCGAGATAGTGGAGCGCCGCCTTCATCAGCCGCTCCTCTGTCGGCGGACGGGCGGCGCGTGTCATGCCGGACCGTCGAGGCTTGCCGAAAACCGCAGGCCGTCATAGGCCGGGATCACGCCCTCGGGCAGCTCCGCTTCCAGCGTGCGATAGTCGAGATCGACATGCATGTTGGTCAGGATCGCCTTGCGCGGTTGCAGGCGGCCGATCCACTCCAGCGCTTCCGACAGGGAGAAATGCGAGGGGTGCGGCGTGCGCCGCAGCGCGTCGATCACCCAGGTGTCCAGCCCCTCGAAGCCCGGTCGGGCGGCCTCCGGAATGTCTTTCACATCAGGCAGATACGCGACATTTCCGAAGCGGAACCCGAGTGCTGCGATGTCGCCGTGCTCGACCTCCAGCGGCAGGAACGGGATCGGCCCGCCCGCCCCTTCGATCAGGCCCGGTTCTCCGGCAGTGATGCGCATATCGCGCAGGATCGGCGGGTAGCTCGACCCTTTCGGCGTGGCGAAGCCGTAATAGAACAGCTCGTGCGCCCGGCGCGAGGTAATGGCGTCCATGTGGACCGGGATCAGCTTGCGATGGGTGATCGCCAGCGGCCGCAGGTCGTCGATGCCGTGCAGGTGGTCGGCATGCGAGTGAGTCAGAAGCACCGCATCCAGATCGGTGACGCGGGCATCCAGCAGTTGCTGGCGCAGGTCCGGTCCAGCATCCACCAGCACGCGCGTGGTGCCGTTCGGCCCCTTGCGTTCCACCAGCAGCGCGCAGCGCATGCGTCGGTTGCGCGGCTCGTTCGGGTCGCAGTCGCCCCAGATATTGCCGACGCGCGGCACGCCGGCCGATGAACCGCATCCGAGAATGGTGAAGTCGAGCCGGGCGCCGTCCGACATCGGTCTCAGCTTTCCTGATGCAGGTGTCTCGGCACCCGCGAGAACAGACGGAAGAAGTTGTCCGTGGTCTGGCGGGCCATCTCGGCCTCGCTCACGCCGCGCGTCTCCGCCAGCACCTTGTTGGTATGCGCCACATAGGCCGGCTCGTTGCGCTTGCCGCGCCAGGGTTGGGGCGCAAGATAGGGCGCGTCCGTCTCCACCAGCAACCGGTCGGCCGGAAGCTCGGCCGCGATGGCCCGCAGCTCGTCGGAGCGCTTGAAGGTGAGGATGCCGGAGAACGACACGTAGAGCCCCAGCTCGACGCCGGTCAGCGCCAGGTCGCGGCCGGAGGAGAAGCAGTGCAGCAGGGCCGGAAAGGCCCCCTTCTCCGTCTCGTCCCGCAGGATCGCGGCCATATCGTCGTCCGCATCGCGCGAATGGATGACCAGCGGCAACCCGGTCTGGCGCGCGGCAGCGATATGCCGGCGCAGACCCGCGGCCTGCGCGTCGCGCGGTGCCTTGTCGTAGAAGTAGTCGAGCCCCGCCTCGCCGATGGCCACCACCTTCTCGTGGGCCGACAGGCGTACCAACTGGTCCGCCGTCACGGCCATCTCGGCCTCCTCCCCCGCATTGTGGGGATGGGTGCCGACCGAGCAGAACACGTTGTCGTAGCGCTCCGCGAGCGCGCGGATCGTGTCGAACCGGGCGACCCGCGTGGAGATCGTCACCATCACGCCCACCCCGGCCTCGCCGGCACGGGCGATGATCTCATCGCGCTCGGCGTCGAAGTCCGGAAAGTCCAGATGGCAGTGGCTGTCGACCAGCATCACGCCGCCCCGCCGGCCGGCGCCTCGGCCTCGACATAGCGCGGGAAGACGCCCTCGGGCTTGGGCAGCTCGACACCTGCGGCAAGCCGCCCGCCCGCTCCCAGCCGGTCGAAGCCGCGCGCATCCGCCGGGATCGCCAGCAGGTCGAGCAGCTTGCCCGCGCTGGTCGGAATGACCGGCTGCGCCAGGATCGCCACCTGACGGATCACTTCGGCGGTGACATAGAGCACCGTCGCCATGCGCTCCGGATCGGTCTTCTTCAGCGCCCAAGGCTCCTGCGCGGCGAAATAGCGGTTGGCCTCGGCAACGCAGGCCCATACCACCGACAGCGCCTGGTGGATCGCCTGGCGCGACATGGCCTCGCGTGCGGCCTTCAGCATCGCGTCGGCCTGGCCGAGAATGGCCTCGTCCTCGGCCGTGAAGGCGCCCGGCTGCGGCAGGCGCGCCTCGCAGTTCTTACCGATCATCGACAGCGAGCGCTGCGCCAGGTTGCCGAGATCGTTGGCGAGGTCGGCATTGATGCGGTTGACGATGGCCTCATGGCTGTAGTTGCCGTCCTGACCGAACGGCACTTCGCGCAGGAAGAAGTAGCGCACCTGGTCGAGGCCGTAATGGTCGATCAGCGCGAAGGGGTCGATCACGTTGCCGACCGACTTCGACATCTTCTCGCCCTTGTTGAACAGGAAGCCGTGGGCGAAAACCCGCTTCGGGAGCTCGATCCCCGCCGACATCAGGAAGGCCGGCCAGTAGACCGCGTGGAAGCGCACGATATCCTTGCCTATGACGTGCAGGTCCGCCGGCCAGTAGCGCCACCGCGGGTTGTTCTCGTCCGGAAACCCGGCGCCGGTGATGTAGTTGGTGAGCGCGTCGACCCACACATACATCACGTGCCGCTCGTCGTCCGGCACGCGCACGCCCCAGTCGAAGGTGGTGCGCGAAATCGACAGGTCCTTCAGGCCGCGGCTGACGAAGCTCACCACCTCGTTGCGGCGCTCGTCCGGACCGATGAAGTCCGGATTGGCCTCGTAATGGGCGAGCAGGCGGTCCTGATAGGCCGACAGGCGAAAGAAGTAGCTCTCTTCCTCCACCCACTCGACCGGCGTTCCCTGCGGGCCGTAGCGCACGCCGTCGGCGCGCAGCTCCGTCTCGCTTTCCTGGTAGTAGGCCTCGTCGCGCACC
This sequence comes from Stappia sp. WLB 29, assembly GCF_023507705.1. GTDB lineage: Bacteria > Pseudomonadota > Alphaproteobacteria > Rhizobiales > Stappiaceae > Stappia. Next base: position 257,117 of record NZ_JALBGD010000001.1, read on the forward strand.
GAGTACCAGCCGGAATAACTGTCCTTGTAGATGTCGCCGTTTGCCGCCATGCGGCGCCAGATCTCCCGGCTCGCCTCGTGGTGGCGCGGCTCGGTGGTGCGGATGAAATCGTCGTTGGAACAGCCGAGCGCCGCCGCCATGTCGCGGAAACGGGTGGCGTTGCGCTCCGCCAGGTCCTCGACCGGGACGCCTTCCGCACGGGCGGTCTGCAGCATCTTCTGGCCGTGCTCGTCGGTGCCTGTGAGGAAGAACACGTCGCGGCCGTCGAGGCGCTGGAAGCGCGCGATGGCATCCGTCGCCATGCTCTCGTAGGCGTGGCCGATATGCGGCGCACCGTTGGGATACGAGATGGCAGTGGTGACGAAGAAGGGCGATCGATCGGTCATGGCCTGTCAGAGGATCCGGATTACGGGTGGCGGCCCGGGTGGGCGTTCCAGAAGTCGAGTGCGAGGCGGCGGACGTCAGGTCCGCGCGGTTTCGGCAAGATCGCGCAAGGTGTTGAGCACGATCTGCTTCCTGTCGAGATTATAGGCATCCGCCTCGCGCGCGGCGCGGCTGGTCTTTTCCCATACCTCGCTCAGCCTGACAAGGCGCTGAAGGCTCCCCTGCCCGGCCTCGCCCAGCCGCGTGTGCAGGTGGTCGGCGACCAGGTCCTGGAACAGGCTCCAGGCATCGTCCGCGCCGCTGCGCGACACCTGGTCGGCAAGGTCGTGCGCGGCCGCCGCATCCAGCCGCGGCAGGCCGGCCACCAGTTTCGCGAAACTGTCGGCCAGATCGATGGAATCGCCCTCGGCCAGCTTGATCGCCTTGCGCAGGCTTCCCTGCGCCAGATCCGCGGCCCGTGCCGCGATCCGGTCCGCCGGATCGGCCACGCCCAGCTCGCCGAGCCCGGACAATACCTCCTCGCGCGACAGCGCCCGCAGGTGGAGCATGCGACAACGCGAACGGATCGTCGGCAGCAGCCGACCCGGCGCATGGGACAGAACGAGAAACAGAGACCGTTTAGGCGGTTCTTCAAGAATCTTCAGCAAGGCATTGGCTGCATTGACATTCATGTCGTCGGCCGCATCGACAATGCAGATCCGCCAGGACCCTTCCGATCCGGTCGACCCGAAGAACGGCACCGTGCGGCGGATCTCGTCCACCGTCAGGTCCTGCTTGATCTTGTCCTTGGCCTTGCGCTTGGGGTCGTACGGTCGGCGCAGGTGCAGGAGGCCTGGATGAGCGCCTGCCGCGACCTTGCGAAAGTCCGGATGGTTGGCCGGAATCGCGCAGTCGGGCGCCTCGGCGACGGCCGCTGTCGCGGGATCGGGATGGGCCAGCGCGAAGCGGGCGAAGCGGAAGGCCAGCGTCGCCTTGCCGATGCCCTTCGGCCCGGCGAGGATCCAGGCATGGTGCATGCGGCGCGAGCGATAGGCCGACAGCAGCTCCGCCTCCGCCTCGCGGTGGCCGATCAGGTGGTCGCGCTCGCGCGGCAGCGGCACGTCCTCGATGGCATCGGCTTCCGTCAGCAGCGGATCGGCAAGATCGTTCATGGCCGCCCCTCTTCCGGCTGCAACAGGCGTGCAGAAACCGCCTGCCAGATCTCCTGTTCCACCATGTCCGGCTCCTGCGTCCCGTCGATCACCAGGAAACGCTCCGGCTGGCTGGCAGCCAGCTCGAGAAACAGCTTCCGGCGCCGGTCGTGCACGCTTGCCCCTTCGGTTTCGAACCGGTCCGGCTGGGGGGCGCTCCCCGTGGAACTGCGCGCCGTCACGCGAGCCATACCGACCTCGGCCGGCACGTCGACCAGCACCGTCAGGTCCGGCCGGCATCCGGCGACGGCCAATGCCTCGAGACGGTCGAGGAAGGCTGTGTCGACGCCTGATTCCCCCTGGTAGACGCGCGTGGAATCGGCAAAGCGGTCGCACAACACCCAGTCGCCGCGCGACAACGCCGGCTCTATCGTCGTGTCGACATGGTCGGCGCGGGCAGCGGCGAACATCATCGCCTCCATCTCCGGGCCGAGATCCTTGATCCGGCCGCCGAGCAGCAGCCGGCGGATGGTCTCCGCGCCGGGCGAGCCGCCCGGTTCGCGCGTCACCAGCACCTTGACGCCCGCCGCTTCCAGCCGTTTCCGCAGCCGCTCGATTTGCGTCGACTTGCCGGCCCCCTCGCCGCCCTCGAAGGTGACGAAATGCCCGCGTTCCAAAGGCTCACTCATCGAGCCACCATCCGAACAGGGTCTCCTTGACGACGTCCGCGGCCCGACTCGTCACCGTGCCGGCCTCGGCCGCGCCGCCGGTAAGCAGCGGTACGCGATGGACGATGTCGCTGTCCTTCAGCACGCGCAACTCGCCGACTTCCGTTCCCGGCTGCACCGGCGCCGGCAGCGGCCCGCGATAGATCGCCCGCAGGCGGTAGGCATGGCGGTCGCCGCGCGGCAGCAGGATCTCCACATTTTCGCGCACCACCAGCGGCACCGCGCCGACCGAGCCGCCGAAGACCCGCGCCTCGGTCACCGTGTCCCCAGCGGAAAACAGCACCACGTCCTCGAAATCCTTCTCCAGGCTGTCGAACAGACGGCGCAGCGCCTCCTCGCGCCTGTCCGCATCCGCGTGGCCGGCAACGACGCCGATCAGCCGCCGGCCGCTGCGCTCGGCCGAGGCGACGGCATTGTATCCCGCCCCTTCCGCAAAGCCGGCCACCAGCCCGTCGACGCCGGCGACCTCGCCGATGAGCGGGTTCTTGTTTCGCTGGAAGATGCCGTTCCAGGTGAAGTCGGGCGCGCTGAACAGGGCATAGCGGTCGCCGTGCCGGGTCAGCACATAGTCGGCGAGCCGAGCCATGTCGCGCGCCGTCACATAGGTGTCCTGCGTCTCGTAGCCGGTCGGATTCGCGAAATTGCTGCCGGTCAGGCCGATTTCCGCAGCCTTGTCGTTCATCCGTGCGGCGAAGGCCTGCTCGCTGCCGGCAAGCCCTTCCGCAAGCACGATGGCTGCATCGTTGGCGTTCTGGATGATCAGGCCGCGCAACAGGTCGATCACCGGCACCTCGCTGCCCAGACGGGCGAACATGGTGGTGACTCGGGCCGGTGCGCCGCCGCTGCGCCAGGCATGCTCGCTGACGGTGAAGACCGTTTCCTCGGTCAGCTCTCCGGCCGCCAGCGCATCGAAGACGACCGCGGCCGTCATCAGTTTGGCCGAGGAGCCGGGCTGATAGCGCACGGTCGGGTTGCGGCTGGACAGCAGCGTGCCTGTGGTGATGTCGAGAAGCAGTGCGGAGGTGTTGTCGGGGGCGCCCACCTCCTGCGCGAGGGAAGTCCCCGGGGAAGAGGAAAGGGCCAGGCCGAGCGACAGCAGCCCGGCTGCGGCGATGCGCATCAGGTGCTGCCCAAGCGCACCTGTGCGATTCCCTCTCCGCATTGCGGCTACAGCCGTCATTCCCTGCTCTCCACGTCCCAGCCCGATGTCCGCGCCATGGCGAGAACATACAGGCTCGGACGGGTCAAGCCTACCTGTGCCTTGAGCTATTTCAGTCCGACTGGCGGGCGGCGAGCTCGCGCGGCGACAGGCCCTGGCCGATCGCGTCGAAGGCGGCATAGGCGCCCTCGATCCGGGCGGCGGCCCGGTAGGACGAGATCGCGGAACCGCGCGCAAACGTGCTCGGCTGGCCGAGATAGGCCGGCCCCGGTGCCAGCACCGGTTCGCTCGCGGCGGCCGGCTGCGCGGCGCCGTCATAGCTCATGACCGGAGCGGACGCAGCGCCAACAGCCTCGGTCGCAGAAGCGTTGCTATCGAACGTGTTGAGCGAGGCGACCTGCACCGAAGCGGCGCCCGCCTCGAACGCGACCGCCGGATCGAAGGCGGCGACGACCATCTGGCCGAAGCTGCCCGCACCTGCGATGACCGGGCCGTATGGGCGGTTGCGCGGCAGCGGCGCCGGGCCGGAACTCGTCGCCGGAGCGGCCGCCGGAATATCGGCTTGGGCCAGCATCGTGCCCGGCATGGTGGCGCCCGGCTCGACCGAGCCCGGACCGCGATAGGACGCCATCAGGAAGCTCTGGTCCTGCCCGTCCATGCGGGCCCTGCCGACATATTCCACCTTCACCTTGGCCACGCCCGCGCTCTTGAAGTCGAGCATGGTCGCGACCTTCTCGGACAGGTCGATGGTGCGGTTGCCGTGGAACGGCCCGCGGTCGTTGACCCGGACGATCATCGAACGGCCGTTCTTCAGGTTGGTCACGCGCGCATAGGATGGAAGCGGCATCGTGGTGTGCGCAGCCGTCGGCGCGTTGCGGTCGAAGACCTCGCCATTGGCGGTCATCCGGCCGTGGAAAGTCGGCCCGTACCAGGAAGCCAGACCGACGGACGTGTAATTCGGATCGTGCTTCGGGTAATACCACTTGCCGGCCACCTTGTAGGGCTTGCCGACCATTTGGCGGCCGCCGCCCTTGGGCACCGGCTGGTTGCCCGAGACGACGCGCGGGCTCGCCGCCACGCCGTATTTCTCTTCGCTGAACTTGACCTTCTTGCCCTTCGGGGCCGAACCGCATCCAGCCAGCGCCAGGCACAGCGAGGAAACCGCCAGGATGCCGAGAGTGCGCGGGGAAAGCAGGCGACCGTTCGCCGGCGCCACGCTGCTGCGGGGAAGGCCGTCGGTCGCGCAAATGGGGTTTGCGCCCTTGGGGCCCGTGCTCAGGTGCCGGCGTGCCGCCGGGTCCTTGCCATCGTTCATTCTGCCGCCCTAACTCGATACCTGACCGGCGGTTTTCGCCCGGGGTTCCGGCTTGTGCGGACCTTCCGCCCGCCTTGCCGCTCCTTCGGTCGACATCCTGTTGCCAGGCGGTCGACCGCTCGGGGTCCTTTGCCGCCGCATACAGTGGTCTTGCAAGGTGGGGTTGCGGCGACACCCGCTTGAGGACTGGAAGTCCGGGGAATCTGTCGCGTTTCGCCTGCCTTGCGTGCCCTGCCGGTCGGACCCGTCTCGTTGCGATGCTGCCCCCCAAATGGCGCATCACGACACGTGTACCATGCCGTCTCTTACTGCAAGGTGAAGACGCGGTCGACGTGCGGGCATGTCGCGGCGCACGTTTTTCAACAAGCTGTGGCGAAAGGGTCGCAGGTGTGGACTAGGTCGCAGGTGTGGACTAGGAGGACGCGTGAGCGCGCCCTTCCCGGGTCGGCGGTTTCGAAAGCGTTTGCGGCTATTGGCCGATGCGGGCGCGCCCGGTCATGCCGTCGTCGCGGCGCCAGTAGAGCGTGTCGCCGTCGCCCCTGGACAGGGTGAAGCAGAACTGCTTGCCGTCGTACCAGGCCTGCCACTTCTGGCAGAGCCGGTTGCCGCGCACCCACCAGCGCCCCTGATCCTTCGGCTGCATGAACCGGCCGAGCCCGACGGCATCGCCCGATCCGCTGACCTCGCCGTTGGCCTGGTAATAGAGCGGAAACTCGCCGCCGAGCGGCACCTTCAGATAGATGCGCTTGCCGGCGACGGTGTTGCGGATTTCCTTTTCGGAAAGCTGCGCGTTGGCCAGCGCCGGCGTGGCGGCGACGGCGACACTTGCGATCAGCGCGGCGAACGCGCCTGCCTTGCGTAGCTGCATTGAGTGTCTCCCGGTCGAACCTTGCGAGAAAGCGGCCGCAAAGGGGCCATGCTGATGACGCAAGGGTTACGCGGGGTATCGGCCGGCGGATCAGTCGGGCCGCTCTCACCACCACCGGAAACGGCGATGCGACGGTTTGTGATACCGGTCACATCCCGGAAGACGGCCCCGGACTACAAGAGACCCATGGCGCGTGCCCCCGCGCCGGACGCCGAACAACGGCGCAGCCGCCGATCCGGTCCCTGCCTCGACCTTCCGGATCGGCGGCTTTTCTATTTTCGGCCAAAGCCCCGGCCGGCCCGGCCCGGTTCCAAAAGGCGCCCGGCACCCAGCCTCAGCCGCGCATAGACTCAAACACCTTGTCGTACCGGCCCCCGCCCTGACCACTGCCCGTGCACGGCGCAGCAACAGAAGGCGACCGGCAGGCCCCTGGTCGCGAGACTTCGCATCAGGCTCTTTCACATGAGGAAACGTCCGGCACCGCCCGCGCCTCGCCGCTTGACAAGCCGGCCCGCGAGGGCGAAACGAAGCGCACCGGAAGAGTGGCCGAGTGGTTTAAGGCAGCGGTCTTGAAAACCGCCGTACGGGAGACCGTACCGTGGGTTCGAATCCCACCTCTTCCGCCATTTCCTTGATCTCGCGCCAGTTCGCTTCTCTCACGGCTCCGATAGGGTGGCCTGACGGACCGGCAGGCGGTTGCCCGCTGGGCTTCGAGTTCGAATTTCATACCGAACTCTCCACCACTCCCATCTCGGCGGTGTAAGTCCTGAGGCGTTCGAAAGCTCCGCGACGTGAGGCTGGGAATTGTCTGCCAATTCAGGTGCAGTCCAATGTTCGTCCGCCTCAAAGACTGGCGGCGGGTGGCAACTCGGTATGACAGATGTCCCAAAGCCTTCCTGTCCGCCATTGCTCTCGTCGCAACCGTCTTGTTTTGGTTTTGAAACGAGAGCGAGTCCTGACACTAGGGGAAGGTGTAGTTAAGCATCACACCAATAAGAGCGCCGCTGAAAGCTTTCTGAATGTCGTTGGAATGATTGTGAACGTAGCCGGCGTAGGCCTCAAGCGTGACGGCATCGTTGAGCGACTTTTCGAAGCCCAGAGTGCTGCGCAGCCGCCGGTCCTCGCGTCCGCCGCCGACATAATCTCGGGCAAAACCCGAGGCCCGCAAGGCGATGCGGGTCTCTGGGTTGAGCCGATAGCGGGCGAGCATACGGATACCGTTCTCGGTATAGGAATATCGGTCGCGATCCGCGTAGCGCTGCTCCTGATAGAGAGTGGCGAGGACATACCAGTTCCAGTCTGAAGACTGCCATGCGTAGTTGAACTCGCCCAGCCATTCGGATTGATCATAGCCGGAGAAGGTGTTCTCTTCGTTCTGGTCACGATAGCTATAGCGCAGCCGGGTCCAGAACATCTGCCGCGGTGCGACGCCCATCCGGTAGGTGCCACCGATCCGAAGGCGGGAAAAGACTTCGTCCGAGGGATCGAGCGCCGTGGTGGCATCAAGGTTGAAACGCAGCTGCCGCCGATCACCGGGCAGGTCGTGGTGGTAGGCAAGCCGAGCATCGAAGAACAAACGGTTGCCCTCGCTGACGGCCGGATAGGTTTCGCGCCGCACCCCGAAGCCGACCAGGGCCTCGCGTCCGCTGCCAAGGTCGAAGCCACGATCGACCTCAAGGCCAAGGGTCAGCCGGTTCTCCAGCTTCAGCCTGCGGCCCTCGCCGCCGTCCAGTTCCGAATCAAGCGGCGCGCGGTCGAATCCGGCCGTCGCCTTCATTGTCCAGTCCTGTGCCAAGGCTGGGACCGCCCATAGCTGCGCCGTGGCCAGAACGGTAATGCAAATTGCGCGGAAGAGTATCATCTCAGACCGTCCACTTCGGTTCGCTGGTTCGCTTGACGTCGCTGGTCCCAAGGGTTGATGTGCCAGGGCCATGAGCGAAAGCGGATAGGGACCACATGGGTTCTAGGGTGAAATAGGAACGCAGCAGGCAGAACGGTCGTGTTGCGAATGTGGTAGAATTTGTCAGGTTGCGTGTTTGGAACACATAAAGTTTGTTCGACTCAGGCGGCGAGGTCAAGTTCCAGCGGAGATAAATGCCCAGAACCTTGATGTCTATCGGTGCGAGAATTGTTCGTAAGTGATTGACAACATCGATTCCAACGTCAGGTATGACCGGAAAAGCCTGAACACCAGGTAGCGCGGCAATCCCAGAAGGTCTCTAAAGCGGAGCATCACGAGGGTCGCGAAGACCACCATGATGAGCGGAGCCCCTAGAAAGAACGCGAGCACTGCCTGCATGGTGATGGCGCTGCGCGGATCGGGCGCCATCACCAGAAACAGGATTCCAAAGATGAAGAACGGAAGCGCGACGGCACGCCTGGCGGTATTGAGGAGCATGTAGGGCATCATCAGCTTGCTGCGCACCGTGAAGTCGCTGAGTTTGAAATAATCGTGATTGCGCGCGCTGACATGGAAGATGGAGCGAAACCAACGCTGGCGTTGTTCGCGCATGTGAGCGATCGTGCGGGGTACTTCCGAGATAAACATGGCCGTTGGATCGATCACCAGCCGAAAGCCCGACTCACCAATTCTTACAGCAACATCGGTGTCTTCACCGTTCATGCCATGCGCAAAGCCGCCGACGTTCCGAATTGCGTCGGTGCGATAGGCCGCAAACATGCCCGGAATCCCGAAAATGCAATCAGCGGCGCCATAAGCAACCTGATCCAGCCCCACCTTAAGGTTCACCTCGAGTTGCCGGGCGCTGTCGAACAATCCCCCGCCCGGCGACAACGCCAATCCTCCGGCGGCACCCACATGCGGGTCCCTGAAATGACGCATGATCCGCCATATCGCCCCTGGAGAAATTTGTGTGTCGGCGTCTATCCGGATAACGAACTCGGTTTGCGTTTCCGCAATGCCCCGACTGAGCGCAAAAGCCTTGCCGCGCGTTGTCTCGAGGATCAGCCGACCGGAGAGCAGCCACTTGGTTTCGGCCAGCGCGGCCTCAATCACATCTCGCGTGTCGTCGGCCGAATAGTTGTCGATCAACAGCAACTGCAACTCACCCTCATAACGTCTGGCCGCCTCGTCCACGGCGCTGATGGTATGAGCAATGATGTGAGCCTCATTGAACGCTGGAACGATGATCGTGACCGGTGGGCTGAAGCGGCGCGACGGATGCAGCAGCGACTGGAAGGCCGCGGTCCAATTGAGCAGGATGAGCAGCAGCGGTAGAAACAGGAACACCCCCGGACCGATCCCGCCCAACAGCGCGACCTGCCTTAGCGCATGCACTGCAGGCAGATCCATGCTCGCCACCCACATAGAGATAAATGCCGACAAACCTACGACCAGAACCGCGAACAACAGCGGTGGAGTGCGTATATGGTCAGCCAGGGGCACACGCGTGCGCTCGGGCAGATCGCCATTGTGCAAGATCTTGAGCGAGAAGATCATGAGCCCGGACAGCCCGGACAGGACCATTCCCACATGCAGCGGCATGACTACGCCAATCACATTGCGCATGACCACGGTCAGCAGGTCAAAGACGGCGCAGACTGTGAAGAAGGTCAGGATGAGATCGAGGCCGTGCCTTATCTTACCCCCTGTCGTGGCGGCGATCGCCGAGGCATACCCAATATAAAAAGAGACCATGAACAGCCGTATCGGCACCGTATATGTGCCCTCGTAGCGCGTGAGATAGAAGTCGCCCTCGGGGAAAATACTTGCCAGCGGCTCGATGGCGTGGAGCAGATAGGTGAGCGTGATCGAACCAATGAGCGCTACCGACAGCACCTGCGGCGCAGCCGATATCGGAACGCGCCGGGCCAGCCGCCGCGGGGCGCTGTCTACCGAGTAGAACTGGACGCGGTCGAGCGGCTGGTGGGCTTCGGGTGGAACGTCCGGCGTCGCTACGGCCATCGCACCACCAGGGCGCTGCCAAAGGTACCCAATTGGGGCGCCCGTTCCCTCGACAGCGGCTCGATCTCCACTCGCGCCGGGTCCGAGGCATCGCCGGCATAAACGATATAGGCACCTTCGTCCTCAACGCCCTCTGCCAGCATTGAGTCGAGTTCATGCTGGCCCACCGCATCGATAGTGACGGGAGCTTCCACAGTATCGAACGCTATTGCCGTCGTAAGCGGCAGCACCAGAGCGAGCAGGCCGGTAGCCCGCATGGCCTGAGAGTGATTCAAGTTTGTCGCTGCGCTTATCGAAACGCTCTCTGTCGTGGCCAGTCGGCTGGTCACGATCTCGCGGGCCGGGGCCGAACCCGAGGCGACATGGCCAAGCGTCGTCGTTTCGAGCATCTGTGCCGCCGCTTCGGGCCCTGCTCGACATATCCCCTGATTGGGAGAGGGATCCGTCAGCGCGACAACGATCCTGTTGTTGAGTCCCGACATCCGGGAAGGCAGTTGCACCTCGATCGAGATGCGTTCGGACCTGCCATCATATGTGGCCGAATGAACCAGCTGGTCATTCAGCATCACGCGGACCACCCAATCATACGGCGCGCCGAGCGTGCTCGTGACGAGATTGAGGTTCAACACGTCCGGTGCCTTTCCCCCTGGCATATCCGCCAGCTTGTAGTTGATCTCCCAGCGTCGGCTGCCCCGGAACGTACTGGCGTGAAGATCAGCGCCCAGGGCTTCAACGGCCACGGGCCAGCTTTCCCCATAGATCGCCGGCAAAGCCGCCCCACGCACACCCGCAAGATGCTCAACCCCTGGAACTCCGCCGATGACGAATTGCCCAGTCTCCTCGCGCGTTAGAGGTTCGCCCTCGCTTGCAGCAATGACCAGCCCCGCAGTTTCGCTGCTTGCAAACACGCTCTTGACCCCCATGCGGCTGAGATATTGCGCCGCCCAGATCGACGCCGCCGGCTCCGGTGATCCGAGCCACAACGGCTCTGGTAGGGCGATCAGGTCCGCCTCGTCGCTTTCTGCCGGCGACGACAACTTGAGCATCAGCGCGCTGGTTGAAGCCAACTCGATCGCCGCACCGAGGTTGGTGACATTGGTGGGACAGATCTGGCCCTGATTGGTCGTCCCGTTCCCGGTAAGGCTCACGACAACTGCATCGCCCGCCAGCTCGGCCGGGGAAAGATCGTAGAGGAGCTCCAGCGTCCGTTGGCCCGCCTCGAGCACCAGCGCGTCGCGCTGCACGCCGTTGACCGCGACGGTCACCAACCCGTCACCATTATCGACGAGCTGTGTGTTGAGAACGAGCCGGAGCTGCCCGCCGATGACGGGAAGATCGCGTGGCAGTGGGAAACGCAATTCTACGCTGGAAGGAAAGCCCGTGAGCCCCGTCCAGCGCGCGCCATCAGGATTTCCGATGGCAAAAACCGTATCGCCGGGCACAAGTGCCACGCCGGCGCGCCCATCGTCGATGGCCTCCTCTTGGGGGGACTCGAATCCGAACCGGCTCAGCACGGCTTGGGCCAGTTCCTGGTTCGATATCACCAGAACCACTGCCGTCACAAAGAAGGTGACGATTGCGAGGGCGATTACACGGACGATTTCGCTCAACTGCGATCCCTGCCTTGTTTTATGACACCTGGCTTGTTCTTTCGGGTCCAGACCGACCGCGCGGGTATGGCTTCGGGCAGATAGCGGTCGGCATACTTACGCACGATCTCCATGATTTCGCTCAAGAGCTGATCCCGCAACAGAATAGGATCGTATCCAAGCGTTCGGAAAGCCGCATTGGAAACTGTCAACTCGTTCTCCGCAGCCTCTTTGCGCGGATTGTCCACTTTGGCGACGGTTGCGCCGGCGATGCCCGCCACCAGTGCCGCCAGATCACGCACGCGGTGCGTCTCGGCGACCTGGTTAAAGACCTTCACGCGCTCATTGCGTTCGGGTGGATTGGCCAGAGCGATCGCGATACAGCGCACCGTATCCTGAATGTTGATGAAGGCGCGCGTCTGTCCGCCGGTCCCGTGCACGGTCAGGGGATGGCCGATGACCGCCTGCATGAGGAATCGGTTGAGCACCGTTCCGTAGTCGCCGTCATAATCGAACCGGTTGATCAGAAGCGGATCGAGCCGCGTCTCTTCGGTCTGGGTGCCCCAGACGATCCCCTGATGAAGATCGGTGATCCGCAGCCCGTCATTGCGGGCGTAGAACTGGAACATCAAATGATCCATCGACTTGGTCAGATGATAGACGCTGCCTGGCGCCGTGGGGAAAACGATGGACCTGTGGAATAGGTTCCCATCAGCGCCGGTTATTTTGACGTCAAGATAGCCCTCGGGAATCTCGATCCCCGACCCGTCATAGCCATAGACGCCCATCGTCCCCAGATGCACGAGATGGATATCGAGATCCAGTTCGACGATGGCGGCCAATATATTGTGGGTACCGTTGATGTTGTTGTCGACTGTGTAGCGCTTGGCCGCCGGTGAGCGCATCGAATAGGGCGCGGCGCGCTGTTCGGCAAAATGCACGATCGCATCCGGCCGCACCTCCTCCAGCACGTTTTTCAGAGCGTCATAATCATGCGCGATGTCGATGGGATGCAAATTGATGGTCTTTCCGGAAACCCGCTTCCAGACCGCCAGACGCTCCCCGATCGAGGCAATCGGGGTGAGGCTTTCGATGCCCAGTTCGGCGTCGATCCGTCGGCGCGAGAGGTTGTCGAGGATCGCGACCTCGTTGCCCAACGCTGAGAGGTGAAGCGCTGTCGGCCAGCCGCAGAAACCGTCTCCGCCCATGACCAAGACCGATTGCGTCACCCGTATCTCCTTGGCGCTCATGAGAAACACGCGATTCAGAGCGCCGTCTGTTCCCACTTTTATACTGATATTGCAAACCGTTCCAAATCTGAACAAGGGGCATTCGCCCCGACTTCCGCGTTGATGATTAACCGCCCCCGGCTATGCCGCATGAACCGGCTTCAATCGATTCTCGGGCTGCTCTGCTCCTCCACCAGAACCGGTATTTTCCGACACATTGCTCCGATCCCATTCTCTGGACCGCCGGAAGGTAGAGTTTCCCGGCCTTTTCACGATGGCGGGCTGGTGGCGCCATCGGGATTGAGCAACGAGGTCGGCACCTTGTGCCCGTTCGCGCGTCGGCAGCAGCCCGTCGTATTTCTTCTTCCATTTGAAGTCGGTCGCCTGGCTGGTCCTCGCCACAGGAAACCCGTCGGCTCCCTGCTTCAAAATGAACGCCTTCTGCGTGTCAGAAAACTTCGATGCCTTCATCGTCTTCCGCTCCTCCCAGCCAAGGGGTGTTACCGCGGAAAACCCAGTTTCGAACGATCCGAAAATCGGGAGGCAGGTCAATGAAGGCCAGATCACACCTATCGTGGGGCTACAGTGCAAACGTAGTGATCATCACTATCGGACGCGGCCCGCCACTAGCTTCCCATCACCGCATCGCCGCGAAACGACGTTGAGACCTGCCGATCACGCGTCCTGAATCAGTCGGGCACCGGGGCCGTCTTTCGCCAGTTCATCATTCGCGTTGACCAAGGGGCAGCGTTGCACGCTGAGGCACCCGCAGCCGATGCACATCGCCATCTTGTCGCGTAGTGCTGTGAGAAGAGCGATCCGCCGAGTAAGACCTCCGTGCCAATTCTTGGCGATACGCTCCCAGTCATGTGTGTCGGGGGATGCATCCCTTGGTAGTTGAGAGAGCGCTTCGGCTATCTCGGCAAGCGGTATGCCCGCGCTCTGGGCGATCTTTATGACCGTCACGCGTCTCAGGATTTCGCGCCGATAGACTCGATGGTTGGCCGAAGTCCTTTCGGATGCGATCAGCCCCTTGCGTTCATAGAAATGGAGCGTGGAGACGGGCAACCCGCTGCGGCGCGAGAGCTCGCCAACGGACAATTCCTTCTTGGCCATGCGAAATCTCCTTGATCTCAACCAATGTTGAGGTCGTAGCAGCATATCCGTCAACAGGAGACGGAGATGACGAGCATGAATACCGGGGCGGGGTCTGACACGGAGACATTCGTGTCATGGAGGGAGTTTGTCGGAAGCCCTTATGCGGCCTCGCTGGCTCTGGTTTGCCTGGCTGTCTGGCTGCACGCGGCGGACAGCCTGATCGTCGCCACCATGCTTCCCTCCATCGTGTCCGAGATCGGCGGGGCCGCTTTGGTGGGTTGGTCTGTCTCGCTCTACGAAATCGGATCAATCATTGCAGGGACGGCCAGCGCATTGCTGACCATGCGCTTCGGCCTGCGCAGACCGATGAGCCTGGCGGCGCACCTGTTCGGGTTCGGCTGCATCCTTAGTGCCGTAAGCCCGACCATGCCCTTGCTTCTGGCAGGGCGTGCCCTCCAGGGCATCGGCGGCGGCGGTCTGGTGGCGATGGGCTTTGTCGCGGTCGGCCTGATCTTTCCGCGCCGCTACATTGCACGCGCGATGGCAGCCGTCTCGACCCTTTGGGGCGTCTCGGCATTCGCCGGGCCTCTGGTCGGCGGGGTCTTCGTGGAATACGCAACATGGCGCTGGGGCTTTGCCTTCTTCGCCTGCCAGGCGTTTGCGCTCGCGCTCTGGATCGCGCTGCGAAGCGAGGCGAACGTGACACCATCCACGACCGCCGCTACCGGTTTCCCTGTCGGGCGTCTATCGTTGCTGTGTCTCGGCGTCGTTCTGGTCGCCTTTGGCGGCGTCGAGGTCTCGATCCTGCGAACGGTCCCTTCCGTTGCCGCCGGTTTTGTCTGCCTGATCGGATTTCTGTGGCTGGACGAGCGCGCAGGTTCCAACCGCCTTCTTCCGCCTCGCCCGTTCGATCCCTCGCACCCGTCAGGCGCCACGCTGCTCATGATCTTGTCCATGTCCATGGCGACCATCGCCATCACGGCGTACGGGCCGCTTCTGGCGACAACCATCCATGGCCTCTCCGCACTGACAGCCGGATACATCGTTGCCTGTTCGTCCATCGGTTGGACTGTCGTGGCGGTGCTAGTCAGCGGCTTGCCGGAGCGGTTCGATCGTCTGATGATCGCCTTCGGTATGGCGGTTGTGACCCTCAGTATCTTCGGCTTTTTCCATACGGTTCCCAATGGCCCTGTATGGCTGATCGCTGTCTGCGCGGCCATGGAGGGTGGTGGCTTCGGAATGGCATGGACATTCGTTCTCAGGCGAACGACGAGGCTCGCCTGTGCCGACGAGGTTCAGCGAATTTCCGCCGCGATCCCCACGGTGCAGAGGCTCGGCTATGCTCTCGGCGCAGCCTATGTCGGGATCGTTGCGAATGCCTCGGGCCTGCTGTCCATCGACACAACGGAAGACGCAGCAAAGGTTGCTCGCTGGGTCTTCGCGTCCTGTTTGCCCTTTGCGGCAATCGGCCTCGCCGCCATGAGCGCGCTGGTGCGAGATCGGAAAGCAAAATTGCAGCCGTAGTCAAAATAGATCCCCCGTATGTTTTTGCGTGAATTTTCTAAGGCTGTCGCGAAGATGCAATTCTCTGCTTCTTCGGCTTTGGCCTTCGAATCCGATACAAGACCCCCACCACCCCCACGGAGACGGACGCGTGAGATCGCAGCCCCTTTATCAGACGGACGCAAGCCTGCTCGTCCTGGAAACCTCGGCACTCGATGTCCGCCCCGGGGGCGTGCTGCTCGACCGGTCCATCGTCTTTCCCGGCGGCGGCGGGCAGCTTCCGGACCGCGCCACCATCCGATGGAACAGCGGCGAGGCGGCGATCACCGCCGTCATGCCCGATGAACGCGGGTGGTGGCACGCCTTCGACGGCGAGGACGAGCCGGACGGCCCCTTGCAGGTCTCGGTCGAGCCGGAGTTCCGCCGTCTGATGTGCGAGCTGCACACCCTCGCCCATATCGCCAACAGCGTCGTCTTCCGCGAGTTCAACGGCGCGCTGCTGACCGGCGCCCAGCTGTCGGACGACGAAACGTTCCGGCTGGATTTCGATCTGCCGGGCTCGGATGCGGCCAGACTTCGCGACCTGGCGGACCCCATCAACGACGTGATCCGGGCCGATCTTCCGGTGCGGGCCTTCCTGATGCCATGGGACGAGGCCAACGCCGTTCCCGGCCTGTTTCGCAGCAAGGCCGTCTCGCCGCCCCGCCAGGACGACGGCAACGTCCGCATCGTCGAGATCGGCGACCTCGACCGGCAGGGCTGCGGTGGAACGCATCTGGCATCGACCGGGCTGGCCCGGCCCCTGCGCGTGTTGAAGGTCGACAACAAGGGCCGGCAGAACCGGCGTGTGAAATTCGGCTTCTAGCGGCCGGCCTACGTCCGCCAGGCGCGTTCGCTGACGGAATAAAGGAACGTCGCCGACCAGGTCAGCACCATGAAGCCGCCGAGCGACTGCATCATGTTGACCATCCGCACTGCGCCGTGCGCACTCATGTCGGTATGGCCGAGCGTGGCAAGGTTGATGCCCGAGAAGTAGATCAGGCTGCTCCACGAGACATCCGCGTCGGCAAAGCCGCCCAACCCGCCATAGGCGATCATGCCGCGATA
This sequence comes from Stappia sp. WLB 29, assembly GCF_023507705.1. Taxonomy (GTDB): domain Bacteria; phylum Pseudomonadota; class Alphaproteobacteria; order Rhizobiales; family Stappiaceae; genus Stappia. Next base: position 273,152 of record NZ_JALBGD010000001.1, read on the forward strand.
GACCGCGGCGAAGGCGACGATCTCCAGCGTGTGCAGGGCCAAAAGCCCCATGAAGGTCACGAGGATCGCCGTCTGCGGCCGCCGTTCGCCATCCGGCTTGAGCGCTCGGACGCCCATCAATCCGTAGTGGTGGCCGATGCCGAGCACGGCGACGAACAGCATTCCGATCAGGAGCCCGGTCACAGCCAGAGTGCCTTGAGCGGCATCCACAGGCCCATGGCGATCATCATCAGGTTCTCGGTCAGCGAGACGAATCCGAGCGGCACGTTGCTGGACCCGCCGACGCAGGCGCATTTCAGCTCCCGCCGGTCGATATAGACCGCCTTGAACACCGAGACCGCGCCGACCGTGCCGATGAACAGCGCGACGGGTGCTGCGATCCACAGCAGCGCGCCGGCGATCATCAGCACGCCGGCCAGCGCCTCGCCGAAGGGATAGAGCTTGCCGTAGCGCACCCAGCGACGGGCCAGCAGGTCGTAGTTCAGGAACATGGTCGAGAAGCTCTCGACATCCTGAAGCTTCTGCACGGCGAGAATGCACATGCTGATCGCCACGAACCACTCGAAGGCGCGCAACGTGAGGATCGAGCCGAAGGCCGCCCAGCTGGCGGCCAGCGCCATCAGCAGCGCCATGGCGAAGATCGCAATCACCGGGCGGTAGCTGGTCGCGTCCTCGCCGGGAACACTCTCGCCGAAATAGCGGCGCAACTCGTCGTGCCCACCGATCCGCTGCCCGTCGATGAAGGTCTGCGGCGTCGTCTCGACGCCGTGCTCGCGCTTGAACCGGTCGGTCTCCTCACGCGAGGCGAGATGATGATCCTCGACGGTGAAGCCGTGCCGCTCCAACAGGTCTTTGGACTTCAGCCCGTAGGGACAGATGTGGTCCGGCATCACCATTCGGTAGAGCGTGGCGCTTTTGTGCTCCTCAGCGGCTGTCATGGCGCGGTCTCCCCTTGGTGTCGGCGGGCGAGACGAACGCCCGCCCTCCCTTCCCCAACGGGCTGAACGGAAAGTGGTTCCGCACCAGATCCGTGAGCGACCGCGCCGCGCGTCAGCGCTTGCGGGTCTTCTTCCCGGCGTTCAGCCGCGCTGCCGCAGCGATCAATGCCATGAACGCGGCCTCGTCCAGGTCCTCGCCCTCGAAGAGATCAATCGCGCGTCGGGCATTGCCGTCGAGGCTCGCGTTGAAGAGGCCGGCCGGGTCCTCCAACGCGGCGCCCTTGGCGAAGGTCAGCTTCACCTTGTCCTTGTAGGTCTCGCCGGTGCACAGGATGCCGCCGCGCGACCACACGGGCACGCCGCGCCACTTCCATTCCTCCACCGCGTCCGGCTCGGCCCTCAGGATCAGCGCGCGCGCCCGCGCCAGCAACTCTCCGCGCCAGTCGCCCAGCTCGTGGATCCGCGCATCGATCAGCGCGGAGGCCTCGCCCGGGGTCGTCGTCTCGCTCCTGGTCATCGCAGGCCCTTTCTCAAACCTTCCAGCCGGGCAGCTTCGCCGCCTGGGCGATCCAGCTCGCCAGTTGCGCCTCGTCCAGGTCCTCGCCCTCGTTCAGGTGGACATAGCGGGTGTTCTCGTCCTTGGAGGCGACCGGCGGCAGCGGCTCCAGCTGCGCACCGCGGAAGAAGGCGAGCTTGATGTATTTCGTGAAGCAGTGGACGCCGAGGAACCAGCCCTGCCCCTCCACGCCGTAGAGCGGCGAGTTCCATTTCACCGCCTTGCGCACGTCCGGCACGGTGCGCTCGATGAGCGCGTCGAGCTGGCGGCCGGCCTCGCTCTTCCAGCCGGGCATCGCCGCGATATAGGCCTGCACGGGCTCGTCGCCCTCGCCCTTGGGGATCTGCGGATTGCCTCCGGACAACAGCCTGGGCTCCTTCGGCGTCCCGCGCTTGCCGGCCGTCATCACGCCTGCTCCGCCGCGACGGCACCGTCGTCCAGCCTGCCGACGACCTCTTCCAGCCGGTCGAGGAAATGCGGCCAGCCGGCCTTCGCCCCACCGAAATAGCGCGGCTGGTCGCGGCGGAAGCCGGTCTGCTCCATCCGCAGCCGCGTGCCGCTGCCCGTCGGCGTCAGCGTCCAGGTGACGATGCTTTTCAGGTCGTGGTCGCCCCAGCTATAGGCGAGCAGGTGCGGCGGCTCGATGTCCAGCACCTCGCAGTCGACGGCGCCCCAGTCGGCGCGAAAGCCGAAACGGTGGCCAACGGCCGGGCGGAAATCGCCCTTCATCAGCCACTCCTCGATCAGATGCGGCTCGGTCAAGGCGCGCCAGATCTTCTCCGGCGGGTGGGCGATGGTGCGTTCCACCACCACCGACAGCGTGTCGTCCTGCGTCTGCGTCACTGATCCATCCTTCCCAGCAGGTCTTCCAGGGCGTCGAACCGGGCTTCCCAGAAGCCGGTCATTCGCCGCGTCCAGTCGGCCAGTGGGGCCAGGGCGGAGGCATCGGCGCTGTAATGGGTCTGTCGCCCCGCCTGGCGGTCGCGCACCAGTCCGGCCTGCTTCAGCACGGAAAGATGCTTGGAGACCGCCGGTTGCGACACTCCGGCCTGCGCCGTCAGCGCGCCCACCGTCTGCTCGCCGTCGCGGCACAGGCGCTCGAAGAGCGCCCGCCGCGTCGGATCGGCGAGCGAACGAAACAGGATGCCCTGTACGGCTTCTTGAGCGTTCGGCATGAACCCATAACTCCGTGGCTATGGGGTAATTCCATAACTGAACGGTTATTGATCCGTCAAGTCCGTGCCGACCGGAAAGCGTGGACGCGGGCCCCGCGCGGCGATAGTCGATAGCCGGTCGCCAGGCTCTCGGTCAGCCCGAGCGCCTTGAGGCGACGTATCCGGGTTTTAAAGGAGAGCTTTTCCAGACCCATCGCGGCGGCGAGTTCTGCGGCCGGGCGCTCCGGGTTGCGGGCGATCAGGTCCATCGCCCGGGCGGTCCAGGCCCCCTCGCGCGCCCGGCCGTCCATGGCGTCGAGCCGCCCGGCGATCTCCGCCAGCGCCAGCGGGTCGAGGCTTTCCTCCTCGCGCAGCCCGGCGCGCGGGTCCTCACCGGCCCAGGACACCTCGATCCGCTCCAGCATCCCCGGCCTGCCGTCATCCAGCCAGTCGCGCAGCGCCGCCGCGTCTGTAAAGCCGGCCGCGCGGGCGTCGTCGTCGGTCACAGCGCCCGCCTCGACCGGCGAGATGTCGCCGATGGCAAGGACGCCGATGGCGGTTCGCAGGGTTCCTCCCGGCTTGACCGTACGGCGCCTCCAGCGGCGGAACTGCAAGCTGACCCGCCCTGCCCTGATCCCCTCCAGCACCTCGCGTTTCAACAGCATCGCGTTTCTTCCCTCTCGGCGCCGTGGTTCACCTCGTCCACTGTCAGGCCGGCCGCACCGCCTCGACAAGGATCCAGTCGTGCACGCGCCGGGCGGCGGCGGAGGGCGTCTCCTGCACTGCCTGGATGTAGTAGCCCCGGTCGCTGGTGGCGACATGCGGCAGGACCCGCACCAGTTCGCCGCGCGCCAGCATGTCGTCGATCAGCCCGTGCCAGCCGAGGGCGATGCCGAGCCCGGCCTGGGCGGCGCGCACCACAATGTCGTAGCTGGTGAACTGCGTGCGTTCGCTGGCCGGCTGCGCGGTGACGCCGAAATGCGCGAACCAGCTCTCCCAGTCGTGCCAGTGCGAGGTGACCGGCGTCGACAGGCTGAGCAACGGCAGGTCGACAAGATCGGCCGGTTCGGCCAGCCCCGGATGGCGGGCGAGGAACTCCGGGCTGCACACGGCGGACACGCGCTCGTCCATCAGCTTCGTCTCGCCCGCCTCGATATCCCCCTCCCCGGCCATACGCACGACCAAGTCGACGCTGAGGCCGGCCGCCAATTCAGGTTGCTGCGAGGTGAGCATCGACAGGTCGACCGGGCGCACCGCCTCGCGCAGCCGGGCAAGGCGCGGCAGCAGCCACAGCGAGGCAAAGGCGAAGTCGACAGACACCAGCACCGAGGGCGTGCGGTTGCGATGGGCGAAGCGGCGGAAATCGGCCGCGAGCATGCCGATGAGGGGATCGACGGCGGCCAGCAGGTCCGCCCCTTCCGCCGTCAGCCGCACCCCGCGCCAGGTGCGCTCGAACAAGGTAAGGTCGAGGCTTTCCTCCAGGTTCTTCAGCCGCTGGCTCAGTCCGGGCTGCGAGATGCGCAGCTCGCGCGCGGCTGCCGACAGCTGGCCGTGTTTGGCAACCAGCACGAAAGCGCAGAGCCCGGCAGCGTGCCGGCTCAGAAAGATATAATCATGGCTTATGTCATTCATAGAAAAGTCTCTGTGGAAGATACGGTTTCCTTGCGTCAAGCTAAGAAAATCATTCAGTCACATAACTGCGGCGGGGGCAATGCAGGCGCATCGCACGGGCGACGGCCGTCCGGACACGGACGGCCGGCCGAACATCCTGATCTTCATGGTCGACCAGTTGAACGGCACGCTGTTCCCGGACGGGCCGGCGGACTGGCTGCATCTGCCGAACCTCAAGCGGCTGGCCGCGCGCTCGGTGCGCTTCGCCAATGCCTACACCGCCTCCCCGCTCTGCGCGCCCGGCCGCGCATCCTTCATGTCGGGCCAGTTGCCGTCCCGCACGGGGGTCTACGACAACGCCGCCGAATTCGCCTCCGACATCCCCACCTTTGCCCACCATCTGCGCCGCGCCGGCTACCAGACCGCGCTGTCGGGCAAGATGCATTTCGTCGGCCCCGATCAGTTGCATGGATTCGAGGAGCGGTTGACGACGGACGTCTATCCGCCCGACTTCGGCTGGACGCCGGACTATCGCAAGCCGGGCGAGCGGATCGACTGGTGGTACCACAACATGGGGTCGGTTACCGGCGCGGGCGTCGCCGAGATCACCAACCAGCTCGAATACGACGACGAGGTCGCCTATCATGCGACCCGCAAGGTGCTGGACCTTTCGCGCGGCCACGATGCCCGGCCCTGGTGCCTGACGGTCAGCTTCACCCACCCTCACGATCCTTACGTGGCGCGCCGGCGCTTCTGGGATCTTTACGAGGACTGCGCGCAGCTTTCGCCGCGCGTGCCGGCCTTCGCCTACGAAGACCACGACCCGCATTCGCAGCGAATCTTCGACGCCAACGACTGGCGCTCCTACACGATCACGGACAAGGACATCCGCCGGGCCCGCCGGGCCTATTTCGCCAACATCTCCTATCTCGACGAGAAGATCGGGGAGATTTTAGACGCGCTGGAGCGCACCCGGCAGGAGGCGATTATTCTCTTCGTCTCCGACCATGGCGACATGCTCGGCGAGCGCGGCCTCTGGTTCAAGATGAGCTTCCTGGAGGGCTCCGCCCGGGTGCCGCTGATGATCTGCGCCCCCGGCCTTGCGCCTGCCCTCGTCGCCGCGCCGGTCTCCACGCTGGACGTCACGCCGACCCTTTGCGACCTGGCGGGCATTCCGCTCGGCGAGATCGCGCCCTGGACCGACGGCGAAAGCCTGGTTCCGGTGGCGCGGGGAGATGCGGCACGCGCGCCGGTGCCGATGGAATATGCCGCCGAGGCGTCCTATGCGCCGATGGTGGCCTTGCGCGAGGGCCGGTGGAAATACGCCGCCTGCCCGCTCGATCCCGAGCAGCTTTTCGACCTCGAAGCCGACCCGGACGAACTGGCGAACCTTGCCGGGGATCCCCGGCATGCGGCGACGCTGAAGCGTTTCCGTGCGCTCGCCGCCGCCCGCTGGGACCTTGCCCGCTTCGACGCCGAGGTGCGCCAGTCGCAGGCGCGCCGGCTCGTGGTCTACGAAGCACTGCGCAACGGCGCGCATTTTCCCTGGGATTACCAACCGCTGCAGAAAGCCAGCGAGCGCTACATGCGCAATCACATGGACCTCAATGTCCTGGAGGAGAGGCAGAGGTTCCCCCGCGGCGAATAGCCTTCGCGCCGCACGATACGAAAAGGAACGGACGGATGAACGTCAAACCACCCCTGGTCGACCTGCCGATCAAGATCGCCCAACGCGGCTTCTACAACGGCTTCATCATCGACGTGACGATCACGTCCAAGCTGGCGGTCGGGGCGCTGGTGATCTGGGCCGTCGCCTTTCCGCAGCAGGCGAGCGACGTCCTTGCCGGTTTCAACAGTTTCATTCTGGCCAATTTCGCGACCTGGTACTTCTATGTGATGGCGGCCTTCGTGCTGGCCTGCATCGCTCTGGTGGCCTGGCCGACGGCGGGCCGCATGAAGCTCGGCGGTCCCGACGACGAGCCGGAATTCTCGCGCTTCTCCTGGTTCTCGATGATGTTCGGCGCCGGCATCGGCGTCGGCATGCTGACCTGGGCAGTCGCCGAGCCGATCTACCATTTCAATCGCAATCCGGACGTCATCCAGGGCCTTGCGACCGCAGGCGGCGAGGACAATGTCCTCAACGCCTTCAAGTGGTCCTATCTGCACTGGGGCTTTTCGGCCTGGTCGTCCTATGCCGTTGCCGGTCTGGCGCTCGCCTTCTTCGCCTATCGCCGCGGCTTGCCGCTGACCATCCGCTCATCGCTGGCACCGCTGTTCGGTCGCAGCCTGTCCGGCCCCATCGGTCACGCCATCGACATCGTCGCGGTGATTGCCACCATCCTCGGCGTTGCCCAGATGCTCGGCTTCGGCGTCGAGCAGTTCGTCGCCGGCATGGCCCGGATCGGCATCGGCAGCTGGCTGCTCAACGAGGAAGGCACCGCCTCCTCGCTCGGCATCATCGTCGCCATCGTGATCATCATGGGCGCCTCGACCCTGTCCGCCCTGTCGGGCGTCGGCAAGGGCATCAAGTGGCTCTCCAACCTCAACATGGTCCTGAGCACGTTCCTGCTCGGCTTCTTCCTGCTGTTCGGCTCGAGCTGGTTCGGCCTCACCGCGCTGTTCGCCGGAGGCCTGGAATACGTCACTGCGCTGCCCTCGATGATCTTCACCGTCTATTCCGGCGAAGGCGAGACTGCGAAGGCGCTGGAAGGCTGGCAGGGCGCCTGGTCGGTGTTCTACTGGGCTTGGTGGGTGGCGTTCGCGCCGTTCGTCGGCCTGTTCCTGGCGCGCATTTCCAAGGGCCGCACGATCCGGGAGTTCGTGGTCGGCGCGGTGATCGCACCTGCCATCATGTGTTTCGTCTGGTTCGCCTTCGCCGGCGGCACGGCGATCGATATGGAGCTTAGCGGGGTTGCGGGCGGCGCCATCAACTCCGTTCCGGATGGCGACAAGATCTTCGCCATGACCGGCCTCATGCTGTCTCCCGTGCTCGGCTGGCTGATGGCGGTGCTGATCGTGGTGCTCCTGATGACCTATCTCGTCACCTCGGCGGATTCCGCCGTGCTGATCGTCAACACCATCAATGCCGCCGGCGACGAAGGCCCAAAGGCGCGGCCGCACATCCTGTTCTGGGGCATCACGCTCGGCCTTGTCGTTGCCGCACTGCTGCTGGTCGGCGGCCTGAAGGCGATCCAGACGGCGATGGTGATCGGCGCCCTGCCCTTCTCGCTGGTCATGGTGCTGATGTGCGTGTCGCTGTTCAAGGCGATCTATCGCGACGGCTTGCGCGAGCGCGCCGGCCTGCAGACGGTCTACGAATAGACGGCAAAGCTGCGGCGGGCGGCCACGCGCGGTCGCCCGCCGCGCTCCTCAAGTCTCACCGCTGCTGCGGCGGACTACCAGCCGCAGCTGCTTCTCGATCTCGATCAGTGCGAAAAACACCGCTCCCACCGCGACGATCAGCACGCCCTCGAAAAGGGGCACGGTCGTGGTGCCGAAGATCGCCTGCAGCGGCGGCAGATAGGTGATGGCGAACTGCGCCAGCGTGATGACGACGACGCTCGCCCAGACCATCGGCGTGCCCTTTACCGCCTTCCAGGTCAGCGACGTGCCGTAGATGTTGCGGATGAAGAACAGGTGGAAGATCTCCAGAACCACCAGCGTGTTCACCGCCATGGTGCGGGCCAGCTCCGGCGCGTAGCCACGGTCCACCGCGTAGAAATAGATGCCGAAGACGGCCGCCAGGAACAGTCCCGAGACCAGCAGGATGTGCCACAGCAGCTCGCCGCCGAGGATCGGCTGGTGGCGCGGCCGCGGGCGGCGGCGCATCGTGTCCTCCTCGGTCGGCTCGAAGGCCAGCGCAAGGCCGAGCGTGACCGCGGTGATCAGGTTGACCCACAGGATCTGCACCGCCGTGATCGGCAGCGCCATGCCGAGCAGCAGCGCCAGGGCGACGGTCATCGCCTCGCCGCCGCTCGTCGGCAGGGTCCAGCTCAGCACCTTCTTGATGTTGTCGTAGACGGTCCGCCCCTCGCGCACGGCGGCGGCGATGGAGGCGAAATTGTCGTCGGCCAGCACCAGGTCGGCTGCCTCCTTCGCCGCCTCGCTGCCCTTGCGACCCATGGCGATGCCCGCGTCCGCGCGCTTCAGGGCCGGCGCATCGTTGACGCCGTCGCCGGTCATCGCGACGGTCAGGCCGTGCGCCTGCAGCGCGGTGACCAGCCGCAACTTGTGCTCCGGGCTGGTGCGGGCGAAGATGTCGGTCTCCACCACCTGCGCCGACAGTTCGGCATCGTCCATGGCGTCGAGATCGTTGCCGGTCAGCACCCGGTCCGGGTTCTTCAGGCCGATCTGCCGGCCGATGGCCGCAGCCGTGCCGGCATGGTCGCCGGTGATCATCTTCACCCGGATGCCGGCGCCGTGGCACTCGGCGACGGCGGCGACCGCCTCGGGGCGCGGCGGGTCGATCAGCCCGACAAGGCCGAGAATGACGAGGCGCCCGGTCAGGTCCTCCTTGCGCAACATGCCGGGCCCGCCCGCTTGAGTGCTGGCCGGCTGCCAGTCCCCGTCGAGGGTCGCGAGCGCCAGCACCCGCTGGCCCTTCTGCGCGATCGCATCCATCTCCCGGGTCCAGAACGCCTTGTCCAGCGGCTCGGTCTCCCCTTGCGGGGTCCGCTGGGCGGCGCACATCGCCAGCACCTGTTCGGGCGCGCCCTTGACGTGCAGCTCCGTTCGGCCGTCGGGGCTGCGGTGGCGCACCGCCATGTAGCGATGAGCCGCATCGAAGGGAATTTCGGCAAGCCTTTGGTGATCGGCAAAAGGCGCGTGGCCCTCGCCCGAGATCTTGGCGGCCAGCGCCATCAGCGCCCCTTCCATCGGGTCGCCCTCGGTGCGCCAGCCCTCGTCGTGCGGATGCAGCGCCGCGTCGTTGCACAGCGCGGCCGCACGGGCGATCTCCATCAGGACGTTATGCTCGCCCGCCGCGATATCCCGGTCGTCCAGCCGCACCGTACCGTCCGGCGAATAGCCCTCGCCGGTCACGGCAAACAGGTGCCGCGAGGTGGCGACGGTCGCCGCCAGCATCTCGTTGCGGGTCAGCGTGCCGGTCTTGTCGGAACAGATCACCGAGACGGAGCCGAGCGTCTCGATCGCCGGCAGGCGGCGGACGATGGCGTTGCGCCGGGCCATCGCCTGCACCCCGACCGCCAGCGTGATGGTCAGCACCGCCGGCAGCCCTTCGGGAATCGCGGCGACCGACAGGCCGACGACGGCCATGAACAGCTCGCCGAAGGGCATGTGCACCACATAGTAGCCCCAGGCGAGCAGCAGCCCGGCGATCAGCAGGATCAGCAGCGTCAACCAGCGGGCGAAACTGTCGAGCTGGCGGATCAGCGGCGTCGTCAGCGTCTCCACCGAGGACAGCAAGCCGCTGATGCGGCCGATCTGCGTGGTCCGGCCGGTGGCGACTGCGACGCCGCGCCCGGTACCGGCGGTGACCAGCGTGCCGCTATAGGCCATGCCGTGACGGTCGCCGAGCGGCGCGTCGGCCGCCGCGGCCCGCGTTTCCTTTTCCGCCGGCACGGATTCGCCCGTCAGCAGCGCCTCGTCGATCCGCAGGCCCGCCGCCTCCAGCAGCCGCAGGTCGGCCGGCACCCGCTCGCCCGCCTCCAGCAGCACGATGTCGCCGGGCACGATCTCAGCGCTGGCGATGCCCTTGCGCCTCCCGTCCCGCAGCACCGAACTGTGCGGCGCCAGCATGTCGCGGATCGCGTCCATCGCCTGCTCGGCGCGCCCTTCCTGGATGAAGCCGATCACCGCATTGACGATGACGACCGCCGCGATGACGCCTGTATCGACATAATGGCCGAGCAGCGCGGTGACGGCCGCCGCCCCGATCAGCACATAGATGAGAACATTGTGAAACTGGCTGAGCAGCCGGATCAGCGGACCTCGGCGCGGCGCTTCCGGAAGCCGGTTTTCGCCATATATCGCCAGCCGGCGGACAGCCTCCTCGTCGGAAAGACCGGACGTGGCCGCATCGAGCACGGCCAGCACCTCGCCCCCCTCGCGCGCATGGGCGTCGGGAATGTCGCGCTCGCTGGTCGGGGTCATGTCATGCATCCGTGATCTCGGAAAAGGGGGCGGGGCCGGAAGACGATCCGGCCCCAATCTGGCCTTCCGAACGGCTGGGGCCTAGTCCGGGAAACACCTAGGAGCAGGTCTGCGCATGTACAGTAACCCGCAGCAGGTCCTTGCACCTGGCCCGCCACTTGAGACCCTCCGTACCTGAATGCGTTCTTCGCGCGCTACAGGCTGGAGCGAACCACCTCGCCGCCCTTCATGATCAGCCGCAGCGACGTGTCCGGCGTTCCCAGGAACGACAGATCCGTCTCGGGTTCGCCGTCGACCACCAGCAGGTCTGCCAGCGCGCCCGGCGCCACGACGCCGACCGGCGCGCGGTAGGGATTGCGCTCGCCCGACATGGCAAGCAGCTCGCCGGCGCGCCCGGTCGCCGCACGCAGCGCCTCCAGCGGGCTCATGAACCGGGTGAGCTTGGCCAGCTGGCGCCCCTGCGAGGCCGCGTTTCCGGGGCTCATCAGCACATCGGTGCCGAAGACGGAGCGCACTCCCAGTTCGCGCGCCATCGCATAGGCCCGCACGGTCCCTTCCGAGACCCGCTGCTGGTCGGCGCGCATGCGCGGATCGGCGTAGACATTGGCATCCTCGTCGGTCAGGAAGGGCTGCAACGACCACCAGATGCCTTCGTCGGCCATCATCCGGATGGTCTCCTCGTCGGCGAGTTGGCCGTGCTCGATGCAGCTCACGCCGGCGCGGATGGCGCGCTGGATACCCTTCGACGTGTAGACGTGAACGCAAACATAGGTCCCCCAATCGGACGCGGCGTCGACGCCGGCGCGCAGCTCCGCCTCGGTGAACTGAGTGCTGTCGAGCGGATCGTAGGCGGACGACACGCCGCCGCCGGCCATCATCTTGATCTGGCTGGCACCGCGCATCAGCTGCTCGCGAACCCGGCGCAGCACCTCGTCGACGCCGTCGGCGATCGCGGTGACGCCGACCCGGTCGGGATAGCTCAGCGGATCGCGGTCGGCTCTCGGCAGGTCGTTGAGCATGCGGAAATCGCCATGTCCCGAGGTCTGCGAGACCAGGGCACCGGAGGGAAAGATCCGCGGCCCGGCGACCACGCCTTCGTCGATCGCCCGCTTGAGCGCGAAGGCGGGCCCGCCGACATCGCGTACGGTGGTGAAGCCGCGCAACAGCGTGGCGCCGGCCTCGCGCGCGGCCAGAAGGTGCACATAGGCGATGTCGCCGGTGAGCGCCGTGACCTGCGAAACGCTGACCAGCGTCGAATGCCAGTGGCAGTCGATCAGCCCGGGCATGGCGACGCGGCCTCCGCAATCGAGCCGGGTCGCCTCGGCCGGCCCCTGCCCTTTCGGCGGCAGGGCCGAGACGACACCGTTCTCGATCAGGATGTCGACGTCGTCGCGGACGGTCAGCTCCCGTCCGTCGAAAAGGCGCAGATTGGTGAGAAGCAGCGGCCGGCCCGGCTCGCCCGTCTGGGCGCGCGAGGGAGCAAGACCGAAACCGGCGAACATGCCCACGATCGCGGCGGCGCCACCGATCATCTCCCGGCGCGACAGATCCGACTCGATCCGGCGATAGGCGGCGAGTGTCTGCGGCGCGCCGCAACGGCAGGCCGTCGGAAGCCCGTCCTGATGGGGAGTACCCGTGAAACAACAAGCGCACAGAAGCATCACACACCTCGCTGGACATGCCGGAACGCGTGCCATAGTGGGTCTCGTTCGACAGGGCTGTCAAACCACGGAAAAGACTATCGTTAGTTTCAAAAATAGACACTCCGATATGTCGAAATATTCAGGTTGCCCGTACCTCGTGAAACCGGCATGACAACTGGATTCGGAGGGCAGGAAGCCGCTCTATTCCAAGTCTTTCTCCGGACGGAAACTGCCGCTCTCGTGGACAAAACGGCAACAGAAGCCGCCAGGTCGTGAACTCATAATTCTGGCGAGAAACGGTCTGCGCGAACCTGATCGGATACAAGGAGCAAGTCCGCAGGAAACCGTCCGGTTTTCAAGGTCTTGCGACGCTGTTGCCGGCAGGTTCGCCCAGACCCGAAGGGCGTCGGCCCGACTTCGATCTGCGGCGTCGGACCGCTCGGCCGGGGGACCTGCCCCGGCCATCACGCTCCTCCTGGCATATCATTGCCGGGCCAGACGCCGTTTCCGGCACAACTATGAGTCCACGACCTAAATCGCCGCGGAGGCAATTGACGCGTGGAGCTGTGGGCCAGTAGCTTTCATGTCGCCTCCGCAGCCCGCCCGCGCTGCGGGCTGGATGGCGCGCGTTGCATGGCAAGGAGGGAGCGGCACCCATGATGGCCCGATCTGAGAGCTATCCGCCCACATTGAGCCGACGAATCGCCGGCTGGGCACGGTTCCTTGCCGCCCTTGTGCCGGCGCTGCTCCTTTCGGCCCAGTTGCTGGCGCGTCCTGCCCATGCCGAGGACGGCTGGCGCTTCCAGGTTACACCCTATGCCTGGGCGCCTTCCCTGTCGGGCAGCATCCGGCCGCGCCCGTTCCTGCCGACGGCCTCCTTCGATCGCCGGTTCAGCGACATTCTCGAAAATCTCGACGGCGCCTTCTTCGTCAATGGCACAGCCCGCTACGACCGCTTCGTGATCTTCGGCGATTTCACCTGGTCGGCCGTGACCGAGCAGGATCGCATCGCCCTGCCCTTCGCACCCTTCGGTTTCGATGTGCACGGCCAGGTCCGCCAACTCTCGGCGACGCTCGCCGGCGGCTATTCCGTGGTCGACCGGCCCGAATTCACCCTCGACCTGCTGGCCGGCGCCCGCCTGTGGCATATCGATGCCAACGTCAATATCCGCGGCACCGGCCTTGCCGCCAGCAAGAGCGACACCTGGGCCGATCCGGTGCTGGCCGCACGGGCGCGGTGGCAGTTCGCGCCCGACTGGTCTGTCATTGCCCTCGCGGATGTCGGTGGCTTCGGCGTCGGCTCCGAGGTCACCTGGCAGGCGGTCGGCACGCTCAACTACCGGATCAACGATCGCGTCTTCCTGTCGGCCGGATACCGGCACATGGCCCTCGACTACGATCGCGGCGGCATGAAGCTCGACGTCGACATGAGTGGCCCGCTGGCCGGCGTCACCTTCCGTTTCTAAAGGCCCACCGGGTCAGGATACGCCCGCCCGCGGGCAACGCAGGTCCTGATTCTCGCCTTGCTGCGGATTGCGCCGCGAGGTGGCGAAGTCGCGCCGCACATGGTCCCACCAGCACCCGAGATAGGAGCGGTCGGAGCGGGCCGTGAAGGCCTCCGGCGCCGTCTTCGTCAGCTCCGGCAGCCGCGTCCAGGGCACGTTCGGGAACGTGTGGTGCTCGTTGTGATAGCCGGTGTTGAAGAACAGCCGGTTGACCCAGCCGTAGGTGGAGCGCGTCGGCGCCTCCTCGTCGTCGCCCGGATGCTCGCTCAGGGACTGGCCGAGGTTCGAGATGCCGCACTTGCCCAGAAAAATCGACAGCGCCCAGTTGTGGTAGAGCCAGCCGAGCCAGCCGAAGGCGGCGAGCAGCACCAGGTTGACACCGAGCGACCAGCCGACGAACAGCCGCCGCTGCCACGCCGGCGCGCGGGTCGAGCCGATACGGCGCTGGCGGTCGCGCGACACCCGCCCCGTCAGCCGCTCGTAGAGCCGCGGGAAGATCTCGTCCGAGATGATGAAGCCGAACGGCAGCAGGTGGACGACCAGCGTCGCCACCGTCAGCACCCGCTGCAGGCGCGGCCGCCCTTCCACCAGCATTTCCCGCGCCTTGAACGCGCACAGGTCCTCGTGTTCGTAGTCGCGCTCGTAGTCGCCGATATAGGGATGGTGGCTCGACAGATGCTCGTGCTGATAGGTCAGCTGCTTGCCGAACGAGCCGAGGATCGTCTCCAGCCCCAGGTCGAAGGCGAGCTTCGCCTTCTCGCCGCGAAAGATCAGCCGGTGCGCCGTCTCGTGCACCAGGGCGCCGGCCGCATGGATGACGAACTGGCCGACCAGGAAGGCCGCAAGGAACACCACGAGCAGGTTGCTGTCCGAGACCGCCCAGGCGATCCCCCAGTGCAGCGCCAGGAGCAACGGTACGCACAGTGCGGTGCGCCAGTCCGGCCCGGCCAGCGTGCGCAGCTCCGGGTGGGCGCGCAGGATGTCCTTGCGCATCTGCAAATGGCGGCGCGACTGCGGCGAGATCGGGCCGTTGCCGCTCGATGAGGCCTCGCTCGGAGAGGTTGATGTGTCGATACTGCTCATGGGGACCGGAACGAAAGGGTCTGCCGAAGTGACTGGCAGCAAGCAGGCTGAGGGGCGAACAGTCAAACGGAATCTGCCACAATCCTGCCATCAGGAAAACTGACGCTGCCGACGCGAGATTCCGAGACCGAATGCCGGACGAACGATGGCGGTCGGCCGCAACTCATAAAAATTGAAACAATTGCCTTAAAGGCGCTTTCACGACTCGCGGGTATCCGTTTCTGTTTGGGGGAGACCGGAGATGAAGATGCCAGAATCCCGTCGTGCCCTTGCCGCTGCCCGCAATGCGGTCCGGATTGCGATGCTGGCTGCTGCCGCCGTCCTGCCCGGGGCGGCGCTGGCCGACAGCGACCCGCAGCAGCAGACGACGCTCGACGCAGCCGCCGCTCTTGCCGGCCAGGCTGCGGGATCGGATCTGGAGCGGGTCCGCGGCGATGTCGTGGAGCTGGCGGATCTCGCCCGCCGCCATATCGACGAGGCCGGCCTCGATGCCGCCTTGAAGGATTTCCAGTCTCCGCCCTGGCTGCGCGAGGCGAACGGCCTGCATCTTTGGGGCGTCACCACCGCCGGCGTCAGCTGGTTCGACACCGGCCATCCGGAGCTCGTCGGCATCGACGTGTCCAACATTACCGATATCGAGGGACGCTTCTGGACGCAGCTTGCCGAAGCTTCGGCACGCGGCACGGGAGACAAGGTGTTCCTGCTTCTCTTCCCCCATCCCAGGACCGCCCGCTCGGCCGTTGGGTATCACACGTGCTTCATGCTGGACGACGACGAGCGGATCCTGTGTGCAGGGGCATTCGAAGATGCGCCGACCGGATAGCCTGATCGGGCGCCTGCGGTTTTCCAACTGGCCGGTCACGGCAAAGGTGATGGCCGCGCCGTTGGTCAGCCTGATCGCGCTGGCCGCGATGACGTTGCTTGCCTGGCAGGCATTGACCACGCAGCGGGCGGCGATCATCACCAACCTGTCCCGGCTGGAGGCGGTGCTCGACCGCGCCTACGAGGTCTCTCACCACCTGGCGAGCGTCGAGGCCAATCTCTACAAGTTGTCCATGTGGAGCGAGATCGGCGTGCGCGGGGCCGAGCTGGAAGCGACGCTGCGGTCCATCAACTATGGTCTCGAGCGGGCAGCGACCGACATCGCGATGCTGGAAGACGCGGAGCTCGAGGGCGTCGACAAGCTCCGCGAGGCTTTCGGTATCTATCGCCAGAACACCTCGCAGGCGGTGCTGCTGATCCTGCGTAACGCCACGCTCGGCGCGGTCGCCACCCGCGGCGGCCACAAGACCTATGCCGAGGTGGAGGCCCAGGCCCAGTCGCTCGGCCACAGGGCGTCGGAACAGTTTCGCCAGGCGACCGAAGAGGCTGCGGCGACGTCCGATCGATTGATCCGCAACTTCGTCATCCTGTCGCTGCTGGGAGCCTTCGTCGCCGTTGCCGCCAGCATCGCCGCCTCGCGTGCGATCATCCGGCCGGTGACCGGTCTGGTGCGGACCATCCGGGCGCTGCTGCAAGGGGACCTGTCGACACCTGTCCCCCACACGGCCCGGCGCGACGAGATCGGCAGCATTGCCGTTTCCGTGCAGGAGCTGCAGCGCGCGCTGGTCAGCAACCGCGAACTGGCGCAGGAGCGCGAGCAGAAGCAGGCGGAGCTGGAATTCATCGCCGCCCATGACGGGCTGACCGGCGTCGCCAACCGCAAGGCATTCGATGCCTATCTCGACACGACGGCACGGGCGATCGGCCCGGACGGCGAGCTGATCTTCCTCCTCGTCGACCTCGACAGCTTCAAGCCGATCAACGACGCCTACGGCCACGAGGCCGGCGACACGGTGCTGAAGGTGCTGGCGCAGCGTTACCGCAACCTGGTGCGCCCCGGCGACATGGTCGCGCGCCTCGGCGGCGACGAATTCGCCATCGTCATCGTGTCGCAGGAGGGCAGCCGCGATCCGGAGCAATTCGCCAAGCGCGTTCTGGAGACGACGGTCAATCCGATGCGCCACGGCCCGCGCGAGCTTCGCGTCGGCGCCAGCATCGGCGTGGCCGGCAGCCAGTCTGTGCCGGGCGGCCCTCAGGCGCTGATGGCCGCGGCCGACCGGGCAATGTATGTCGCCAAGCAGGAAAAGCGCCCTTCCTACGCGGTCTATTCGCCGCAGATGGCGCCGCAGCGCTACGGACTGGAGGACAAGGAGGAGATCGAACGGGCCCTGCGCGAGGGCGAGTTCGTGCTGCATTACCAGCCCAAGGTCACGCTCGCCGACAACGTCCATGCCGGCTTCGAGGCGCTGGCCCGCTGGCGCCATCCCCAGCGCGGACTGCTGACGCCCGACAAGTTCCTACCCCGGATCGACAGTTTCGGTCTGCAGGCCGACTTCACCATGCAGATGGCCCGCCAGGCGGTCGCCGATCTCAAGCGCTTTGCCGAGCTCGGGCTCGACAGCGGCGGCGTGTCGCTGAACCTGGAGGAATCCATGCTCGCCACCCGCAGCGGCATGGACGAGTTGCGCCGGCTGGTGATGGAGAACCAGCCGCTCGCCCGGCGGATCACGCTGGAGATCACCGAGGACGTGTTCATCGCCCGCGCCGCGGAGACGATCCGCGACAATGTCGACATGCTCGCCGCCCTCGGCATCCGCATCTCGATGGACGATTTCGGCACCGGCTACGGCTCGTTCAAGCACTTGCGCGAATTCACCATCCACGAGCTGAAGATCGACCGCGAGTTCGTCCACGGCATCGGCCGCGACCGCTCGGCCGAAGTGATCATCGACGGCTTCCTGGCGATCGCCTCCGGTCTCGGCGCCGTCGTGGTGGCGGAAGGGATCGAGACCCGCGCCCAGGCGCGATACCTCGTCCAGCGCGGCTGCCAGTTCGGCCAGGGCTTCCTGTTCTGCCGCCCCCTGCCCTTCGAGGCAGCCGTCGACTATCTCGCGGACCGGCAGCCGCATTCCTGCGCGGGCTGAGCGGATTTTCGCCGCCGCGCTCTTGTTTGTGCGCGGGCAGTTCCCGCAAACTCGCCGGGCGACTCGTCCAGCCGAAAGGGCCCGCCGATGATCTGCCGCCGTCTCCGCCTCTCCCTCGCCGCCGCTTGCGCTGCCATGCAGCTCGCCGCCGTGCCCGTCATGGCCGATACGCCCTGCGGCGGCGATTTCGGCGCCTTCTTGAACGGTGTCGCCGACGAGGCCCGCGCCAAGGGGCTGCCGGATGCGGCGATCCGGAAGACGCTGGGCGGCGCGCAGATCGACAGGACGGTGCTGTCGCGCGACCGCGCGCAGGGCGTCTTCAAGCAGGATTTCCTCACCTTCTCCAAGCGCTCGGTCAGCGGCTACCGGCTGAAGCACGGCGCCGGCAACATGAAGAAGTACGCCAGGATCTTCGCCCGCGCCGAGGCCGACTACGGCGTGCCCGCGCCGGTGATCACCGCCTTCTGGGCGCTGGAAACGGATTTCGGCGCCGTCCAGGGCGACTTCAACACGGTGAACGCACTGGCGACGCTTGCCCATGACTGCCGCCGGCCGCAGCTCTTCCGCCCGCAACTCATCGCCGCCATCGAGATGGTCGCCCATGGCGACCTCGACCCGGCCCGCACCACCGGCGCCTGGGCCGGCGAGATCGGCCAGGTGCAGATGCTGCCCGAGGACATCATCCGCTTCGGCAAGGACGGCGACGGCGACAACCATGTCGACCTGAAGAACAGCGCGCCGGACACGATCCTCACCGCCGCCGGTTTCATCAAGAGCCTCGGCTGGCGCGCCGGCGAACCCTGGCTGACCGAGGTGAAGCTGCCCGCGAGCCTGCCCTGGGAAAAGACCGGCCTCAACTTCGACACCACCGTCGGCGAGTGGGCCAGGGCCGGCGTCACGGCCCGCGAGGGCCGCCTGCCTTCGGCGAACCTGCCGGCCGCGCTGCTCATGCCGCAGGGCCACAAGGGCCCGGCCTTCCTCGCCTACCCGAATTTCCGCGTCTATCTGGAGTGGAACCAGTCGTTCATCTACACGACGACCGCCGCCTATCTGGCAACGCGGCTCGCCGGCGCCCCCCGCTACGATCCGGGCAATCCGGAGCCCGGGCTGTCGGACGCGCAGATGCGGCAGTTGCAGGAAAAGCTTGCAGCACGAGGCCACGACGTCGGCAAGATCGACGGCATCCTGGGTGCCGGCACCCGCGCGGCGGTGCGGGCCGAACAGCTGCGCCTCGGCGTTCCGGCGGACGGCTGGCCGACGCCTGCCCTCCTGTCGCGGTTCTAACCGACCTCCACCCGCGAGGTGGTCGGGGCCTCGCCCGACTTCCTGTGCAGGAAGCGGATGCCGGCCTCGTCGCCGTTCACCCAAACGAGCTCGGCCTCGACCTTGATGGCGCGCTTGGGAAACTCGAAGACGAACCGCCGGCTGAGCGCCGCCTGGCCCTTCATGCGCACGCGGCAGCCGACGATGCTGAGATCCTCGACAAGGCAGGAGACGGATACGCCCCGGTCGACGATGATCGCCGGGATGGCGCAGGAGGCTCTCGGGGCGGAGCGGATTTCCCCGCGCACAGTCGGCTTGTGGAGCATGTGGTCAACTCGCGGGCACGCCGGCAGCAATTTCCGGCAGTCGGGCAATTGTCCGACGATTGTTAGCGGCACGCGAGTGAACGGGAGGTAAAGGCTCTTCCGCCCCGCCGCCCCGCCGCCCGGCCCGGCCGCAGTCCCGGCCAATCGGCACCAGGTCGCCGAACTCTCAGTCCAGCGGCGCCAGGTCGCCGCGGGCCCAGTCCTCGCGCGTCTTCGCCCGGAAGTCCTCGAACCGGCCGTCCTCGATCGCCGCGCGCATCTCGCGCATCAATGTCTGGTAATAGGCGAGATTGGTCCAGGTCAGCAGCATCGCGGCGAGCCCCTCGCCCGCCTTCACCAGATGGTGCAGATAGGCGCGCGAATAGTCCCGCGCCGCCGGGCAGTCCGAGGCCTCGTCCAGCGGGCGCGGGTCGTCCGCATGGCGGGCGTTCTTCAGGTTCACCTTGCCGTAGCGCGTATAGGCGAGGCCATGGCGGCCGGCCCGCGTCGGCATCACGCAGTCGAACTGGTCGATGCCGCGCGCGACGCTCTCCAGGATGTCTTCCGGCGTGCCGACACCCATCAGATAGCGCGGCTTGTCCACGGGCATCGCCGGGGTGGTGATCTCCAGCATCGCCAGCATCACCTCCTGCGGCTCGCCGACCGCCAGCCCGCCGACGGAATAGCCCTCGAACGGCATCTCCCCCAGCGCCTGCGCCGAGGCAATCCGCAGGTCCGGCACGTCGCCGCCCTGGACGATGCCGTAGAGCGCCTGTCCGCGCCCCGGCCCGCCCATCGTCTCGAACTGCGCGCGCGAGCGTTCCGCCCAGCGGAGCGACAGGCGCATGGCGCGCTCCACGTCCTCGCGCGGGGCGGGCAGCGCGATGCACTCGTCGAGCTGCATCTGGATGTCGGAGCCGAGCAGCTGCTGGATCTCGACCGAGCGCTCCGGTGTCATCACATGGCGCGAGCCGTCGATATGGCTCTGAAAGGTGACGCCGTCCTCGGTCAGCTTGCGCAGCTGCGCCAGCGACATCACCTGGAAGCCGCCCGAGTCGGTCAGGATCGTGTGCGGCCAGTTCATGAACGTATGCAGCCCGCCGAGCCGGGCGATGCGCTCGGCGCCCGGCCTCAGCATCAGGTGATAGGTGTTGCCCAGCACCACGTCGGCGCCGAGTTCGCGCACCTGGTCCGGATACATCGCCTTGACGGTCGCCTGCGTCCCCACCGGCATGAAGGCGGGCGTTGCCACCCGCCCGTGCGGCGTGACGATCTCGCCGCGCCGGGCCATGCCGTCGGTCGCGAGGAGGCGGAAGGAAAACGGCGCGGTCATGCAGGATCCTTGGGGAAGAGAAGCGAGCCATCGCCATAGGAATAGAAGCGATAGCCGGTCGCGATGGCATGGGCATAGGCCTTGCGCATCGTGTCGAGGCCAGACAGCGCCGAGACCAGCATGAATAGGGTCGAGCGCGGCAGGTGGAAATTGGTCATCAACGCGTCGATGGCGCGGAACCGGTAGCCCGGCGTGATGAAGATCGAGGTCTCGCCGGCAAAGGGCGCCAGCCCTTCCTCGCCCTGCGCCGCGCTTTCCAGGATGCGCAGCGAAGTGGTGCCGATGGCGACGACCTTGTTGCCGCGGGCCCGCACGGCGCGCAGGGCGGCGACCGTCTCGTCGCTCACCTCGCCCCATTCGGCATGCATGCGGTGCTCGTCGGTGTCCTCCGCCTTGACGGGAAGGAACGTGCCCGCCCCCACATGCAGCGTCACCCGGTGCCGCTCGATGCCGCGCGCGTCCAGCGCCGCCAGCAGTTGGTCCGTGAAGTGCAGCCCGGCGGTCGGCGCGGCGACGGCCCCGTCCTTTTCCGCAAAGATCGTCTGGTAGTCCTGCCGGTCCTGCTCGTCCTCTCCGCGCTTGGCCGCGATATAGGGCGGCAGCGGGATATGGCCGACGGCGGCGATGGCCTCGTCCAGCATCGGGCCGGCGAGATCGAAGGCGAGCAGCACCTCGCCCGTGTCGCGCTTTTCCGCGACCGTGGCGTCCAGCGTGCCGAGCAGGCAGGCCCTGCCCTCGCCGCCGAACCGCACGCGGTCGCCGACGACCAGCTTCTTGGCCGGGCGCACGAAGGCCCACCAGCGATCCTCGCCTGCGCGCAGATGCAGCGTCGCGCCGATCCGCGCCACCGCCTCGCCGCGCGTGCGGGTGCCTTCCAGCTGCGCCGGGATCACCCGCGTGTCGTTGAAGACCAGCGCATCGCCCGGCTCCAGCAGCATGGGCAGGTCGCGCACGCCGCGATCGTCCAGCACCGGCTCGCCGTTCGGGCGCACCACCAGCAGGCGCGCGGCATCGCGCGGTCGGGCCGGACGCAGCGCAATGCGCTCCGGCGGCAGCTCGAAGTCGAAATCGTCGACGCGCATGGCCTTGGCTGAAACCCGGTGAAAGATGGCGTTGGTTCAGGGGTTCGGCTCTTATCTCTCCCCTGCCGCCCGGTCAACCGCGCGTCCTTTCCGCCCGGCCGCGCAAACCTGTCTCCACGCCGCTTTTCCCGCCGGGAACCGCACGCCGTCCGGCGCGTTCTGCAGGAGATCCGGATTCGGAGTGCGGTTGCAGCAAGGCGGATGCGGGTGCAACTATTTTGCGATGCACAATCTGCATGGCTGCCGTGCACAATCCGCGCTTTTTTTCGGGAGGTGAAAAAACTATCTCTTGGTCATCGGATCGGAGCGCTGACACGGGATGACCCGCCCAGCCAACTCCCGCACAGATCGTGCATATGAGGATGCCATGTTCGACTCTCTCGCTCGCAAGTACCGCAACTGGCGCACGTACCAGACCACCGTTTCCGAGCTGTCGCGGCTCTCGACCCGCGAGCTCAACGATCTCGGCATCGCCCGCGGCGACATTCGTTTCGTCGCCCGTCGCGCAAGCCGTTAACAGTTCACGTTCAAGGAGATAGACCTCCTCCCCTGTCTCCTGACGTGTTGCCGACGGGATATCCTCCTCCCAATCCCGTTCGGACATTGCGACGCCCGCCGGTACCTCCTCCCACCGGCGGGCGTTCGCATTTTTTTGCGTGCATGCCGCAAGGCCGGGCGACCCCGGCGAAAGCCGCAAGGCGGGCATGCGAAAATAGCGCCTCACAAACGGCGCGAAGCACTCCATATGAGTGCCACCGAACGATGACGCAGCGCAGCATACAGAGCGAAGAGCGGCCGCTTCGGGAGCAATAAGAAGAACATCACGGAGTTGGAAATGTTCACGACCCTCGCTCGCAAGTACCGCAACTGGCGTGCCTACAACAGCACCGTCACGGAGCTGTCCCGCCTGACCCCGCGCGAGCTCGACGATCTCGGCATCTCGCGTGGCGAGATCCCGGCCGTCGCTCGCCGTGCGGTGATCGGCTAACCAATCACGGACCGGGGCGCGACCCTCCTCCCACGCGCCCCAGATCGTGCACCGACGGGTCTTCTCCTCCCGGATCCGTCAGGCAAAAGCGCCGCCCGCCGGTTTCCTCCTCCCGACCGGCGGGCGGACGCGGCCCCCGCAGGACGGGGACCGGCAGGGAGCGGGCCGGCGACAGCCGCCACAATGCAACACCGAATCGCCGGGCAGAGGCACCAAACGGACCAGCGCAAGACCGCGCGGCGTCCGTCAGGCAGCCCGTCCGGTTCGATCACCTCCGGTTTCGCACTCAAGGACAACGACCATGATCGACACGCTCATCCGCAAGTACAATTCCTGGCAGCAGTACCGTCGCACCTATGACGAGCTGTCCCGCCTCTCCAATCGCGAGCTCAGCGACCTGGGCATCGGCCGCGGCGATATTGATTTCATCGCCCGCAGCAACCATCGCTAAGCGCTCGCTCCGCCTCGCGGGGGCACCGCAGCAGAAAACGCCGTCCCATCCGGGGCGGCGTTTTCATTTAAGCAGCTGAAATATCGGAGTTTTCAAATTTTTATGCTGCTCTGCACAAAAAGCGGGGCTGATATGCAAGATCGTCTCTTTAAATAGACGAGGGACTCGCCCATATCAGAGGCAACGGAGCCAAGCGATCCTCCTCCCACGCTTCGCTCCCGTTCAGGCCGGTGTTCCTCCTCCCTCACCGGCCCTCCAAAACGACGCCCACCGGATCCTCCTCCCACCGGTGGGCGTTCGTTTTTGGACCTGGCCCTTCCCCCGGCATTTCTTCGATTGCACCACCGCTCTTCGGCAGTCGGCGTCGCGCATGCGTCTTTCGCATCAGCTGGACACGTCGAGGCCGCCCCCTTCCCCTCGGATGTCGTCCCGGTTTCGGCGCAGCCGAAGACCGGGAACCAGTACCCCCGAACGGTTCGAGTGAGGTCTCGGCGCGGTTGCCGGAACGCCAGTTCCTTGAAAATCCGACCGCCCCTTAAGCGCCTGTCTTCTCGGCCTTGGCGCGGGCGAAGCGGGCCTTCAGCTGCGCGCCGCGCCCTTCCTTCACCACCTGCCGCGCCCGGCCGAGCGACAGCGCATCGGCCGGCACATCCTCCGTGACGACGCCGCCGGCCGCCAGATACGCCCCGTCGCCGATGGTGACAGGCGCCACCAGGGTCGAGTTCGACCCGACGAACGCGCCCGCGCCGATATCCGTGTGGTGCTTCAGGAAGCCGTCATAGTTGCAGGTGATGGTGCCGGCGCCGATATTGGCGCCCGCCCCCACCCGCGCATCGCCGATATAGGTGAGGTGGTTGACCTTGGCCCCGGTCTCGACGCGGGCATTCTTGATCTCGACAAAATTGCCGATATGCGCGCCGGCGCCGATCTCCGCGCCCGGCCGCAGCCGCGCGTAAGGTCCGAGCGTTGCGCCCTCCGCGACCCGCGCGTCCTCCAGATGCGAGAAGGCGCGGATCGTCACCCCGTCGCCGATCTCGACGCCGGGGCCGAACACCACGTTCGGCTCCACCACCACGTCGCGGCCGAGCCGCGTGTCGTGGGAAAAATGCACGGTCTCCGGCGCCGTCAGCGTCGCCCCGCCCTCCATCGCGGCGATCCGCGCCTGGCGCTGGTAGTCGGCCTCGACCCGGGCGAGCTGCACCCGCGTGTTGATGCCCTGCACCTCCCACTCGTCGGCCCGCTCGGTGACGACCGAAAGGCCCAGTTCGGCGGCGATCTCCACCGCGTCGGTCAGGTAGTATTCGCCCTTGGCATTGGCATTGCCGATGCGCTGGACGATCCCGGCAAAGCGCGTACCGCGAAAGCCCATGATGCCGGAATTGCAGAAGCGCACGGCCCGCTCGGCCTCGCTCGCGTCCCGCTCCTCGCGGATCGCCAGCAGCCGGTCGCCCTCCGTCAGCAGCCGGCCGTAGCCGGTCGGATCCTGCGCCTCGAACCCGAGCACCACCACGTCGGCGCCCTCGTCCAGCCTTGCGCAGACCCGCGCCAGCGTCTGCGGCGAGACCAGCGGCGTGTCGCCGAACAGCACCAGCACCTGGTCGGGCAGGTCGCGCCAGGCCGGTTCGGCGGCGCGCGCCGCATGGGCGGTGCCGAGCCGCTCCTGCTGCACATGGCACTGCGCCCCCGGCGCCCGGCGCGCCACCTCGGCGACCAGCTCCGGCATGTCGGGCCCCACCACCACGGCCACCCGGCCGATCCCGGCCGCATCGACCGCCTTCAGCACATGGCCGACCAGCGACAGGCCGGCGACCTGATGCATCACCTTCGGCCGGTCGGACTTCATCCTTGTGCCGAGGCCGGCGGCCAGGACGATGGCAAGGCGGGACGTGGACGGCATTGCAAACCTCTCGCGTGAATTCCGGCGGGCCTGTCATCGGGAGCCGGCGCCCGTCCGTCAAGTCGGTGCGCCGACCTGCCCGGCACTTTGTCGCAGGAAACACGAGAACGGATGTTGGCGAAAGCCGGCGCGGACGGATATTCAGGGATCCGAATGGGTTTTCGAACACTCGGGCGGGCGGAACATGAACACAGCGACGACGGCAGTCCGGGCCGAGGCGGCAGACGAGCCCTGGCTGAAGCATTTCCCGATCACCTTCTTCGCGGTGGTGATGGGCCTTGCGGGCCTGTCGCTGGCGACCCGCCGCATGGAGGTCGCGCTTTTCGGCGCACCCGGCACGGCCAGCTTCGCGCTGACCCTCGTCACCGCCGCCACCTTCTGCGTCATCGCCGCGATCTATCTCGCAAAGACGCTGCGCCACACGGATGCGATGAAGGCGGAGTGGAACCACCCCGTGCGCATCGCCTTCTTCCCGGCGATCACCATCGGCGTGCTGCTGGTCTGCTCCGGCATCCTGCCGCGCGCGCACGGCCTCGTCGAGGCGGTGTGGATGGTCGCGACGGCCGCGCATCTGCTCATCATTCTCGGCGTCGTTTCCGCCTGGATCAGTCACCGCACCTTCGAGCAGGCGCATCTGACGCCGGCCTGGTTCATTCCCGCCGTCGGCAACGTCCTGGTGCCGGTCGCCGGCGTCGAGCTCGGCTATCTAGAGACCTCGTGGTTCTTCTTCTCCGTCGGCATGCTGTTCTGGCTGATCTTCCTGACGCTGGTGTTCAACCGGCTGATCTTCCACAACCCGATCGCCGAGCGCCTGCTGCCGACGCTGGTCATCCTGATCGCGCCGCCCTCGGTCGGCTTCGTCTCTTGGATGCTGCTGAACGGCGGCGAGGTCGATGCGGTCGCCCGCGTCCTCTACTACAGCGCGTTGATGTTCGTTCTGGTGACGCTGACCCAGATCGGGCGCCTGCTGCGCCTGCCCTTCTCCATGGCCTGGTGGGCCTATTCCTTCCCGCTCGCAGCCTTCACCATCGCCTCGGCCCTATTTGCCGAATCGACAGGCGCCGCCTTCCAGCGCACCCTCGCCTATATCGCCTATGGCGTTCTGTGGGCGGTGATCGCGATGCTGGTCGCCAAGACCTTCGCCGCGATGCGACGCAACGAGATCTGCCGCCCGGAGTAAGGAAGGTGAGGCCTTTGCCTCACCACAGCGTCTTGCGCGCCCGCTCCGGCCATTCGCGGTCGTAGGCTTCGCCGCCGACCTTGGCCTCGCTCAGCGCGGACAGGATCGCGCCCGGCGTCGGCAACCCGTTCGCCGCCTCCTGCGCGTCCCTTTCCCACAGCCGCGAACGCACGATGGCCCGGGCGCACTGGAAGTAGACCCTCTCCACCTCGATCAGGATCACGCTGCGCGGCGCCTTGCCGTCCACGGCGAAGTCCTCCAGCAGCTGCGGATCGGCGCTGATTGTCGCCCTTCCGTTGAGGCGCAGCGTCGTGCCGCTGCCGGGAATGAGGAACAGCAGCGCCACGCGCGGGTCGCGCACGATGTTGCGCAGCGAATCGATCCGGTCGTTGCCGCGCCGGTCGGGCAGCGCCACGCGCCGTGCGTCCAGGATGCGCACCACCTCGCCCCGGTCGCCGCGCGGCGAACAGTCCAGCCCCTCCGGCCCCGCGGTCGCCAGCGCCACGAAGGGCGAGGCCTTGATCAGGGCAGCATATTCGTCGCTGATCCAGTCGATTTCCTTGACCTTGGAGGCGGCGCCCGGCGTGCCGTAGAGCGATTCCAGCTGCTCCACCGTGGTGATCGTCGTCATGCGCCTCTCCGCTCCTTCTGCTCGCCGGCCGGCCCTGTTCGCGCGCACGCTAGCAGCGGGATTGTGCGGGCGGAAGAGCAGCTTGGTAACGGATACGGGCAGCCCACCCTCAGGCTGTCATCCCGGTTTCGGCAAAGCCGAAGACCGGGAACCAGTAACCCCGAACGTTCCTGATCGAGGCCGCCCGCCCGCCGCAGATGGCCGTCGCTCTCGCCACACACATGCGCCAGCGGATACTGGATACCTGCCTTCGCAGGTATGACAGCAGAGAGGATGGCACGCGTCTTTCCGCCCCGCCCTCTTCTCCCTGCATCCTCCCGGACGGCGCGGGCCACGACAGGCAGGCCGAGCCCCACGGAACTCTCTCCCCCCTGAGGGGGAGATGTCGGCGAAGCCGACAGAGGGGGTAAGCAGCGCCCGCGATGGAGCGCAGCCCTCTCCCCTCGTCCTCCCGAACGACGCCGCCCCGCGCAACGAAAAAGGGGCAGGCGCCGCATGGCCCCTGCCCCCGATGTCCGCCGCGCTTGTTGCGCGTTACGCGATGTCGGCCGCGACCTTCATCGAGACGATCTTGTCCGGATTGACCACCGGCTCGCCGCGCTTGATCTTGTCGACATTCTCCATGCCCTCGATCACCTCGCCCCAGACCGTGTACTGGCGGTCGAGGAAGCGGGCGTCGGTGAAGCAGATGAAGAACTGGCTGTCGCCGGAATTCGGGTCCTGGGCGCGGGCCATCGAGCAGGTGCCGCGCACATGCGGCTCGGCGTTGAACTCGGCGCGCAGCTTCTTGCCCGAACCGCCGGTGCCGGTGCCGCGCGGGCAGCCGGTCTGGGCCATGAAGCCCTCGATCACGCGGTGGAAGACGATGCCGTCGTAAAAGCCCTCGCGCGCCAGCTCCTTGATGCGCGCGACATGGTTCGGCGCAAGGTCCGGGCGCATGTTGATCACGACCTGGCCCTGGGTGGTTTCCATCACCAGCGTGTTTTCTGCATCCTTGTAGTCGGCCACCCTTGGTCTCCTTCGTGTTCGGGGAATCTGTGTCGAGGTGTTCGTAGCGTCAGTTGGCGCCGGCGGCAACGCGCATGCGCACGATCTTGTCCGGGTTCTGCACCGGCTCGCCGCGCTTGATCTTGTCGACGTGCTCCATGCCCTCGACCACCTCGCCGAACACCGTGTACTGGCCGTTCAGCCAGTCGCCGTCGGCGAACATGATGAAGAACTGCGAATTGGCGCTGTCCGGGCTCTGCGAGCGGGCCATGCCGAGCGTGCCGCGGCGGAACGGTTCGGACGAGAACTCCGCCTTCAGGTCCGGCAGGTCGGAGCCGCCCATGCCGGTGCCGGTCGGGTCGCCCGTCTGGGCCATGAACCCGTCGATCACCCGGTGGAAGACGATGCCGTCGTAAAAGCCCTGGGCCGCGAGCGTCTTGATGCGCTCCACGTGATTGGGCGCAAGGTCCGGCCGCAGGCGGATCACCACCTGCCCGTCCTTCAGGTCGAGCAGCAGCGTGTTTTCCGGATCGTTCGACTGGGCGCCGGCGGGCGACAGGCCGATCGCGGCGGCAAGGACGAGCGCGGAAAGAAACGAAAGCAGACGTGCCATGGAGGAAAATCTCCCGCAACGGGGGTTGAAATTGTCAGCGCGGGTCCGCCAGCCGCTCGGCCAGGCGTTCCGCGACATGAGCCGGAACGAAATGGCGGACATCGCCGCCCATCTTGGCGATCTGCCTGACCAGCGTGGCGGTGATGTGGCGGACTTCCGGAGAGGCCGGCAGGAACACCGTCTGCACTTCGGGCGCCAGCGAGCGGTTCATGCCCGCCATCTGCATCTCGTAGTCGAGGTCGGTGCCGTCGCGCAGGCCCCGCACCAGGAACGCGGCGCCGTTGCGCCGGGCCGTCTCGATGACCAGGTCGTCGAAGGAAATCACCTCGATGCGCCCCGCATCCGCCGCGCCGAAGGCATCGCGCGCGACGCGGGCGATCATCGCCACCCGCTCCTCGAAGCTGAACATCGGCGACTTGCCGGGATGGACGCCGATGGCGACGACCACCTTGTCGGCAAGGTCGAGCGCGTGGCGCAGGATGTCGACATGCCCGTTGGTGACGGGGTCGAAAGAGCCGGGATAGAGCGCGGTGCGTGTCATGCCGCCGATGTACAGGGCGCGCCGCTTTCAGGCAAGCGGGACGAAACGGCGACACCGCATGCGCGCGCCTTCAGCCGGCAAGGTCTTGCATGATGGCCCGGCCGGCGAGCCGGGCGACGGCGAGCAGCCGCTCCGCATCCTGTCCTTCCCGCGCCTTGGCCGACAGGCCGGCCATCACGGTCGTGACGAAGTCGGTCACCTGCTCCGCCTTGTCCGGGTGATGTTCGGCGATGAGGCGCCGCACCATGTCCTCCGCCGCAGTATAGAAGACGCGGGCCGCCTCGCGCGCCTCCTCGTCGTTGCAGCGGATCCCCTCCAGCACCAGACACCCGGCAGCCGCCGGATCGGCGGCATAACGGCGTGCCGCTTCCTCCATGAGGATCGCAAGGCTCTCGCCGACCGGGCGGTCCGGCCTCAGGATCTCGTCGAAGGGAATGGCGGCCGTTGCCGAGTAGCGCTCCAGCGCGCGCGCATAAAGGCCTGCCTTGTTGCCGAAGGCGGCATAGAAGCTCGGCGGATTGATGCCGAGCGCCTCGGTGACGTCCGCCACGCTCACCGCGTCGTAGCCGCGCGCGCGGAACATCTTCTGGGCGGTCGCGACCGCCGCCTCGGGATCGAACCGACGCGGACGGCCGCGTGGCCGCGATATATTTTTAGTGACCACTACAAAATCCTTGACCGGCGCTGCCTATCCTTTATGTAGCGCTCATTACGTTAATACTCAAGGAGGGCCAGATGGCCGACTTTCAGGGAAAATCCGTCCTCGTGCTCGGCGGCAGCCGCGGGATCGGGGCAGCGATCGTCAGACGGTTCGCCGCAGACGGGGCGAACGTGACCTTCACCTATGCCGGGTCGAAGGAGGCGGCGCACAAGCTGGCGGCCGAGACCGGCGCTACGGCCGTCATGACCGACAGCGCCGACCGGGATGCGGTGATCGGCCGGGTCCGCGGCAGCGGTCCGCTCGACGTGCTGGTGGTGAATGCCGGCATCGCCGTCTTCGGCGATGCGCTGGAGCAGGATCCCGACGCCATCGACCGGCTGTTCCGGATCAATGTCCAGACCCCCTACCATGCCTCCGTCGAGGCGGCGCGGCAGATGCCGGAAGGCGGCCGGATCATCGTGATCGGCTCCGTCAACGGCGACCGCATGCCCGTTCCCGGCATGGCCTCCTATGCGCTCAGCAAATCGGCGCTGCAGGGCCTGGCCCGCGGGCTGGCGCGCGACTTCGGGCCGCGCGGCATCACCGTGAACATCGTGCAGCCGGGCCCCATCGACACCGACGCGAACCCCGCCGACGGGCCGATGAAGGACCTGCTGCACAGCTTCATGACGATCAAGCGCCATGGCCGGCCGGAAGAGGTCGCCGGCATGGTCGCCTGGCTCGCCGGCCCGGAGGCGGGCTTCGTCACCGGGGCGATGCACACGATCGACGGCGGCTTCGGCGCCTGACGGGCGGAAGGCCCGACGCAAAAGCGCGGGGCAGGCGTCTGCCTGTCCCGCGCCTTGCAAGCAGAACGAGGCTCGTTCCGTCAGTTCCCCACCGGCTCCATGAAGCGAATGCGGTTGCCGAACGGGTCGGTGACCTGCAGCTCGAGCCGCCCTCCCTGGTCCTCCAGCCCCGGCTTCATGTAGCGATAATCCTTGGCCTGCAGCTCCCGGTGCAGATCGCGGATGCCGGTCATGTAGACGCACATGTTGCCGCCGGGCGTGGCATCGCCGGCATGTTCCGACAGGTGCAGCCGCAGCCCGGAGCGCGAGACCTGCATATAGACCGGAAAGTTCTCGCCGTAGCGGTGCTCCCAGTCGAGGGAGAAGCCGAGAAAGCCGAAATAGAACTCGCTCGCCTTGGCGACGTCGAAGATGCGAACGATCGGCACCGCCTGGTCGAGGCGGATGCTCTCGCGGCTCTCGGCCGGCCCGCCCTCGTCCTCGGCGATCTTCGCCGCCAGCACGTTCCAGTTGGCAAGGCCAAACTGGCGGGCGACGATTTCCAGCGCCTCGCTGTGGGTGATGGTCAGGTTTTTCTCGGCAAGAGCCTCGCGCATGGCCTTGGCCATGAGCTTCGAATGGCGATGGTCGCGCATGTCCGTTTCCTCGTCACGGCGAAGTCCTCGTCAGCACCCGCATTACCGACGCCTTCGCCCGACGGTTGAACGGTCAGGTCGCATCGCTTCGGAGGCATTCGCCATGCCCCGCCATGGTCATGACGGGGTGCGGGCTGCCGGCTGCCTCCGGCCGGCAGCGACAGTAGCGCGCGGCCTCGGTCCTGTCAGCCGGCGAGTCTCCGCAACGAGAATGAAAAGGCTACCTGCAACGGCACCTGACGCACGAAGGGTATCGCGGCTTCGAACTCTCTCAACCCGTAGGCACGTCGTTTCCCTGCCGGCGCCAGTGCTTTGCCACTGTTGCCGCAAAGTCACTATCTGCGAATTTGTTTAAGTCGCCCCGCTTTTCTGCTAGACTGTTGCTCATAAGCAAAAGGAGGCGCAGGACATGCGTGGCTTTGCAGCTTTGGGCCTTGGCGGCCTCGCCGCCATTGCCATATCCGTCGCCGTCGGCGGCCTCACATTCGGCACCGCGGATCAGGTCAACGCCGCGAAGAAGGGCGACCGCATGGCGCGCACGGTGCAGGTCGCCTGCGCCGCCGGCACCATGCAGGACGCGGCACCGGGCTGCGCGGATCTTGCCCGCAGCGTCGATCCGGCCGCCGCACCCGCATGGCGCACCATCGCCACGAGCGACGGCGCCACCACCGTTCTCGCGCGCAGTCGCGTTTCGGAGTGATCCGGTCTTCCTGACCTCGGACCTCTCCCGGCACGGCGCGGCGCGCAAGCCTCGCGTCCTGCCCGCAGCAGCGTGACGGCGGGTTCCCCGCCTCGCCGTCACCTCTCCCCGCCGCACGACTCTCCCTCATTCCGTTTCCCACGATCCGGCCCGGCGCCCGATCACTGGCCTTTCACCGGCCCTTCACCTTCGCGCGAGCTTCGTCGTTTGCGCGCCCCCGCCTCTTGCCGGCGCCCGGGCGCTCCCCATCTGATTATTCAGGGTTGCAGGGGACGCGCGCACCGCGCCCCCGGCTGGACCGGCACCATGTCGGTCGTGGGCAGAAAGCAGGATCGTCTCGCATCCGCGAAGCGTCCGAAACCGCCGAAAGGCCATGCGATTGATGCATGGCTGGCATGCGAAAGCATGCCCGGCTTATACGCAACTCGCTGCAATCGTTCACAAAAGCAGCACAGGCCGTTCACGGAATACTGAACCGGCAAAGCCTTGCCAATCCCCTCGGGATACTACATATGGCGGTGCATGATGACGATTCACAAAATTCATCAGCTGTCGATTCCGATCGCCCTGTGGGGCGCCGGCGTCGTGCTGCTTGTCGCCACGCTCGGGGCCGGATTGGCCGCCTCGGACGTCGACGCCGCGGCGGAGACCGCCGCCAAGTTGCAACCTTCCGTCCATGAGCGCGTTGTCTTTCCAGGCAAGGACAAACGTGCCGTTGCGCAAACCGTCGAGGCGGTCTGCGGCGGCATCATCTTCCGGGAAGAGGATCCCGATTGCTTCGCCGGCACCCCGCCGCAGACGCATCCGGTGATCGCCGAGCCGGCGACGGGCAACCAGGCGCTGCCGACGCAACCCTCCGGATCGTGATCCCCGTCACGGTTTCCTTGCCCGTTATGCCTCAATGTGGGGCCATCGAAGAACGGTACTAAGCAGGGACGTGACGACAATGACCTTCATTCACGATCATGGCGAACAGCATGCTCATCGCATCCGGGATCTGGCGATTGCCACCGTTGCGGCCCTGGCCGTCTTCGGCGGCATCGTGAGCATCGCCCACACCGTCCAGACGGCTTCGGCCGGCGGGATGCAGAGCGAGATGGCAGCCCCCAAGACCGACCGCGGCGCTTCCGCCCTCCCCGCGGAGTGCCAGGGCCAGACCTGGGGTCACTGGACGGCAAGCTGCGCCTCGGCGCTGAGCGGCAACAAGGGCATGCGCCAGGTGCAGTTCACCACCGTCGAGACCCGCCAGCCGACCGCCAACACCTCGGTTCTGGAGCGCGTTCCGTCCAGCTCCTGATCCGGGCGCCGCATGCCGGCGAGCCGATGCTGCAAAAGGCGACGCACTGCATTCCGCAGGCGTCGCCTTTGCCGTTTCAGGCGCGCCTCCCGCGCCGACCAACCCCG
Organism: Stappia sp. WLB 29; assembly: GCF_023507705.1. Lineage (GTDB taxonomy): Bacteria > Pseudomonadota > Alphaproteobacteria > Rhizobiales > Stappiaceae > Stappia. The sequence goes on from NZ_JALBGD010000001.1 coordinate 306,178, forward strand.
CCTCGCCGACAATCACGGCTCCGTCATCGCCCAGAATCGCTTAGTCTTCTGCGTTCCGTCGCAACCCGGATCCGCAAAGGCTCTGCCCGATGTATCTCGCCGCCCTCTTCGCCCTGCTGCTTGCGGCTCTCGCCGCCGCCGCCTTCGGCCCCATGCGCCTCGCGGGCATCCTGATCGTCGCCAGCTTCCTCGCCGCCGTGCTGGTCTACCTGCACCACGCGACCGATCCGCTGCCGCTGTCGTTCTGAAGGGGCGCGCCATGATCTCCAGATCTCTCGAGACCACCCTCAACGCCCTTGCCCTCCTCGCCGTCTCGGCCGTGCTCGGCGTCGCTTTCCTCGACCAGTTCGCCAAGGACGAGCTGCCCTGCCCGCTCTGTCTGCTGCAGCGCGCCGGCTTCCTGCTGCTGGCCATCGGTCCGGTGCTGAACGTGGCGCGCGGCCCCCGGCCCGCCCATTACGGCGTGACGATCCTGGCAGGGCTCGTGGGGGCGGGTTTTGCCATGCGCCAGGTGCTGCTGCATATCGAGCCGGGCGATGCGGGCTACGGCGCGCCCTTCCTCGGCCTGCATTTCTACACCTGGGCCTTTGTCGTCTTCGTCGCGGCCGTCGCCGCCTGTGGGCTGATGCTGGTGCTGCGCGCGCCCGGCGAGGAGGCCCGCCCGGCCGTCCGCCTCACCGGCCTGTCCCTCGTTGCGGTGCTGCTGGTGCTGGCGATGGCCGCGCTCAACACGGCGAGCACGCTCGTCGAGTGCGGCTTCGACAGCTGCCCGGACGATCCGACCGTCTACCGCCTGCTGCAATAGGCCGTAGCAGGCCCCGACGGGCTGAGAGCGCCTAGCTGACGGCGATCATTGCCCGGATGCCGTCGGCGATGAACTGGATCGACAGCGCCGCCAGCAGCACGCCGAGCAGCCGCGTCACCACCACTGCGGCGGTGTCGCCCATCATCCGCTCGATGCGGTCGGCCAGCAGGAACGAGACGAAGCAGGCGCCGATGATCACCAGGATCACCAGCGCAAGGCCGAGATAGGACACCGTGTCTCTTGCCTGCGAGGACAGCAGGATCACGGCCGAGATCGCCGCCGGACCCGCGATCAGCGGGATCGCCAGCGGAAACACGGCGACGTCGTGCAGTTCCTCCTGATGCGCCGCGTGCTGCGACACCGCCTTTTCCGCCGTCTCGGATTTGCGCCGGTTGCGCTTTTCGAACACCATCTCGATGGCGATGATCAGCAGCAGCAGCCCGCCGGCGATCTGGAAGGCCGGCACGGAGATGCCCAGCACGCCCAGAACGCCGCGCCCGGCGACCAGGAAGAGGAACAGGATCGCACCGCCGATCAGCGTCGCGCGCACGGCGATGCGCCGGCGCGTGGCGGCCGTGGCGCCCGCCGTGACCGCCAGGAACATGGGCGCAAGGCCCACCGGATCGATGGTCACGAACAGCGTCGCGAAGGCGTTGATGAAATAGTCTGCCAGCATTGCGCAAGCCCCCCGCGCGACTCGTCCGACCCCGTTATATCAGCCAAAATACGGCGTGTGGGCATGCGGGCGGCACCCCTTGTCCGAACTTTCCCTTGGGAAACTGACAAACTACTGTTTTGGCTTATGTTTTCGCGCCGCAAAATGCCCTGGCCGATTTGGCTGGAGGCGCGGAATCGGCTATAAGATCGGGACAGATTCAACAAGTGTGAGAGATCCCTTGACCGATCGGGACACGAACGCACCTACGGGCGGCCTGCCGTCCGATATACGACCCGTTTCCATCACCGACGAGATGAAGCGCAGCTACCTCGATTACGCCATGAGCGTGATCGTCAGCCGTGCCCTGCCGGATGTGCGCGACGGGTTGAAGCCGGTGCACCGGCGCATCCTCTATTCGATGCACGAGAACGGCTACGAGTGGAACAAGCCCTACCGCAAGTCCGCCCGCGTGGTCGGCGACGTGATGGGTAAATACCACCCCCATGGCGACAGCGCGATCTACGACGCGCTCGTGCGCATGGCGCAGAATTTCTCGCTGCGCCTGCCGCTGATCGACGGCCAGGGCAATTTCGGCTCGGTCGACGGCGATCCCGCCGCGGCCATGCGATACACCGAGTGCCGGCTGCAGAAGGTCTCGGCGCGCCTCCTTGACGACATCGACAAGGAGACCGTCAACTTCCAGGAAAACTACGACAATTCGGAGAGCGAGCCGGTCGTTTTGCCGGCAAAGTTCCCGAACCTGCTGGTCAACGGCGCCGGCGGCATCGCCGTCGGCATGGCCACCAACATCCCGCCGCACAATCTCGGCGAGGTCATCGACGCCGCCATCGCCCTGATGGAAAATCCGGCGATGACCACGGCCGAGCTCATGGAGATCGTCCCCGGTCCCGACTTCCCGACCGGCGGCATCATCCTCGGCCGCTCGGGCATCCGCTCGGCCTATGAGAGCGCGCGCGGCTCCATCGTCATGCGCGGCCGCGCCGAGATCGAGGAGATCCGCAAGGACCGCTACGCCATCGTCATCACCGAGATCCCGTATCAGGTGAACAAGGCGGCGATGATCGAGAAGATCGCCGAGCATGTGCGCGAAAAGCGCATCGAGGGCATTTCCGACATCCGCGACGAGTCGGACCGGTCCGGCATGCGCGTCGTCGTCGAGCTCAAGCGCGATGCGGTCGGCGACGTGGTGCTGAACCAGCTCTACCGCTACTCGGCGCTGCAATCGACCTTCGGCGCCAACATGGTGGCGCTGAACGGCGGCCGGCCGGAGCAGCTCGGCCTCAAGGACATGCTGAGCGCCTTCATCGCCTTCCGCGAGGAGGTGATCGGCCGGCGCACCCGCTTCCTGCTCAAGAAGGCGCGCGACCGCGCCCATGTCCTCGTCGGCCTCGCCATTGCCGTCGCCAATATCGACGAGGTCATCGCGCTGATCCGCACCGCGCCGGATCCGGCCACTGCCCGCGCCCAGCTGATGGAGCGCAACTGGCCGGCCCACGACGTGGAGCCTTTGATCCGCCTGATCGACGATCCGCGCCACATGGTCAACGAGGACGGCACCTACAAGCTGTCCGAGGAGCAGGCCCGCGCCATTCTCGACCTGCGCCTGCAGCGCCTCACCGCGCTCGGCCGTGACGAGATCGCCGACGAGCTCAACAAGATCGGCGAGGAGATCCGCGACTATCTCGACATCCTGCGCTCGCGCGTCCGCATCCTCGACATCATCCGCCAGGAGCTGACGGACATCCGCGAGGAGTTCGCAACGCCCCGCCGGACCGAGATCATGGACGGCGGCGCCGATCTCGAGGACGAGGATCTCATCCAGCGCGAGGAGATGGTCGTCACGGTCAGCCATGCCGGCTACATCAAGCGCGTTCCGCTCGACACCTACCGGGCGCAGCGGCGCGGCGGCAAGGGCCGCTCGGGCATGTCGACCAAGGACGAGGATTTCGTCACCCGACTGTTCGTGGCCAACACGCACACGCCGGTGCTGTTCTTCTCCTCGCGCGGCATCGCCTACAAGCTGAAGGTCTGGCGCCTGCCGCTCGGCGGCCCGACCTCGCGCGGCAAGGCCCTGGTCAACATGCTGCCGCTCGAGCAGGGCGAGCAGATCACCTCGATCATGCCGCTGCCGGAGAACGAGGAGACCTGGGGCGATCTCGACGTGATGTTCGCCACCACGCGCGGCACCGTCCGCCGCAACAAGCTCTCCGACTTCACGCAGATCAACAAGAACGGCAAGATCGCTATGAAGCTCGAGGATGGCGACGGCATCGTCGGCGTCTTCACCTGCACCGAGCATGACGACGTCATGCTGACCACGGCGCTCGGCCAGTGCATCCGCTTCGCCGTCACCGATGTGCGCGTCTTCGCGGGCCGCAACTCGGTCGGCGTGCGCGGCATCAACCTTGCCGACAACGACCGCGTCATCTCCATGTCGATCCTGCGTCACTTTGACTGCACGGCGGACGAGCGCAGCGCCTATCTGCGCCTGCGCCGGCTGATGCGCGGCGAGGCCGACGAGACCAACGGCGAAGCCGGTGGCGAAGACGAGGGCGTGCCGGCGGGCGAGCTGACGCAGGAGCGCTACGCGGCCATGAGCGCCACCGAGCAGGTGATCCTCACCATCTCGGAAAACGGCTACGGCAAGCGGTCCTCGTCCTTCGAGTACCGGGTCACGGGCCGCGGCGGCAAGGGTATCACCGCCATGGCGGTGACCAAGCGCAACGGCCCGCTCGTCGCCTCCTTCCCGGTGGAAGACAGCGACCAGATCATGCTCGTCACCAATGGCGGCCAGCTGATCCGCTGCCCGGTCGACGGCATCCGCATCGCTGGCCGCGCCACCCAGGGCGTCATCGTCTTCAACACCGCCGAAGGCGAGGAAGTCGTCTCGGTCGGCCGCGTCTCCGACGAGGAGGACGCCGAAGACGCGGTGCTCGACGAGGCCGCAGCAGCGTCCGACGGCGAGACCCCGGCCTCCGGCTCCGACATGTCGGGCGATGCCGGCGACGGCGAGAGTGGCGAGGACGAGGCTCCCGGCGACGACGCCTGATCCCGCCTCACCGCCTCAAGACACCATCACGGGCCGCAGGACACTCCTGCGGCCCTTTTGTTTGCAGGAGGGCGCCTTCGCTTGCGCAGCCTCCTCTCCTTCCCTCGGCCGTCATCCCGTTGTCGTCATCCCAACCTCGGCCGTCACTCCACCGCCGTCACCCCAACCTCCGACGTCACCCCGGCCGCAGGCGAAGCCGGAGATCCGGGGCCTATTCGTTGCCAGAGCGCCAGCGATTGCGCACCGAACCGCCCCCGGCTCGCCTCCACAAGCCGCACGACGCTCTGCCCCACACCTGCCCGAGGGTGCCAATGGTTCCCGGCTCTCCGGCTTCGCCTGCGGCCGGGATGACCTCCGAGAGGGAGGCACCATCTCGCACCCCACCACCGGAGATCCCACCTCGGCCGTCAGCCCACCGCCGTCAGCCCAACCTCCGACGTCACCCCGGACGAAGGCGAAGCCGGAGATCCGGGGCCCATTCGTTCCCAGAGCATTAGCGATGGCACGTTGCGTTCGCCCTTTCCCATCACGCCCACCTCACCCCTTGGGGCTGAACAGATGCACCGGCTCGGCGACGCCGCGCAGCCGGTGCTCGCCGAGATCGTCCAGCGGCATGTCGAGCCCGCGCGCGGCCGCCTGCGAGATCAGGATCTCGCGGCCGAGCTCCTTGGTCAGCGCTTCGATGCGGCTTGCCGCGTTCACCGCCCGGCCGATCACCGTGAAGTCGAGCCGCCCGGCCGAGCCGACATTGCCGAAGAACACCGTGCCCTCGTGCAGCGCGATGCCGGTGCGCAGCGGCGCCCACACATCCCGCAGGTTCGCGACCGCCTCCGGCGGTGCCTCGTTCAGTTCCGCGATCCCGGCCAGCGCCCCCCGCGCCGCGCGCAGGGCCGCGCTGGCCGCCCCCTTGCCTTGCGGAAACACTGCCAGCACCCCGTCGCCCATGAATTTCAGGATCTCGCCGCCTTCCGCGATCACCGCCCCGGCCAGCCGCTCGAAATAGGCGTTGAGCAGCGCCGTCATCGCCGGCCCCGGCAGCCGCGCCGACAGATCGGTGAAGCCGCGCAGGTCCGACATCCAGATCACGGCATCGATTTCCTCGCCGACGCCGCGCCGGATGCTGCCCTGCAGCACCTTGCCCCCTGCCGCCGGCCCCAGATAGGCGTCGAGCAGGTTCGCCGAGATCCGCCGGTCGATGTGCCGGGCGACATGCAGCGCCAGGATCGACAGCAGCCGGTCGATGCCCGCCCGCTCGCTCCTGGTGAAGCCGCCCGGCTGGCGCGTCGCCAGCGACACCAGGTTGTGCTGCCCGCCGCTCCCGGCAGCCGTCAGCGGCAGCGCCATGTAATGGCTGTAGCCGAGGCGCCCGAGGTCCCGCAGCAAGGGGTAGTGCGCCGAGGTCTCCTCGTCGATCGTCCGGTCGAACGCCTCGCCCCGCTCGATCACCGCAAAGATCGGGCTGCGCCGATAGGCATCCGTCGCCAGGATCTCCTCGGCCACCTGGATCTCGTCGCAGATCCCGTCGCCCGCCTCCCAGTTCCAGGCAAAGCCGTAGATCTGCGGGTGCAGCGTGCCGACATGCAGGCTCGCCCGCTCGAAGGCCGGCATCGCACGCACCATGCGCCAGCAGAACGCCTCGAAGAAATCCAGCACGTCGCCGACCGCCAGCGCCTCGCCGAGCAGCCAGGCCTCGAGCTCGGCGAGCGTCCCTGCGGCTCCGGTCGCCTCTCCCGGCACGCGTTGCGAGCGCCGGCGCAGCCGCACGCCCTTCGCATAGGACCTTGGAAACGGATCGAGCCCGGCCATTCTTGCCTTCGCCTCTCGCCGCCCGGCCTCTCCCGGACGGCATCTCATGACCGCACTCTACCTCAAGCGGACAGGCACGGGGACAAGTCGGAAAGTGCGGGGCGCGCGCCGGCGGGGATAAGCGCCGCGGACGGACGGGGACAAGTGCCGCAGGGCGTACCTCCCCGCAGCGCCGGCGATTTCGCGAGATTGAGACGACCAACATCAAAATTTCGCGATTTCGAGACGGAATTTTGCAAAATCCGTCTCGAAATTTTCAAAGCCGTTCGGCGGCCTCGGTCTTCGGCTTTATCACCGGCTCCATCGCGGTCAGCTCGGCCGGATCGAGATGGCACAGGATCCTGTGCCCCCCGCCGAAGCTGCGCAGCGGCGGCAGCTCGACATCGCAGGTGCCCGGCATCATGTAGGGGCAGCGCGTGGAGAACGGGCAACCCTTCGGCGGGTTGGTCGGCGACGGGATTTCCCCCTTCAAGACGATATGCCGCTTCTCGATCCGCGTATCCGCGATCGGCACGGCGGCCAGCAGCGCCTCGGTGTAGGGATGGTAGGGCGGCGCGAAGATATCCTCGGTCGTGCCCTGCTCCATGATCCGGCCGAGATACATCACCACCACCCGGTCGGCCAGGTAGCGCACCACCGACAGATCGTGGCTGATGAACAGCATCGTCGTGCGGTTCTGGCGCTGGATGTCCATCAGCAGTTCGGTCACCGCCGCCTGCACGGAAACGTCCAGCGCCGACACCGGCTCGTCGGCGATCACCACCTTCGGATTGCCGGCGAAGGCCCTGGCGATGCCCACCCGCTGCTTCTGCCCGCCGGACAGCTGGCGCGGTTTCCGCCTTGCGAAATCGCGCGGCAGCTTCACCGTATCGAGCAGCCGGAAGACGATCTCCTCCACCTCCTCGTCCTTGCTGGCGACCCCGAACTTGCGGATCACCCGGGCGATCTGGCTGCCGACCGAATGCGACGGGTTCAGCGTGTCGAACGGGTTCTGGAACACCATCTGCAGCTTCGAGATCGTCTCGGCATTGCGCCGCTCCACCGGCAGGTCGCCGAGCTCGACATTGCCCAGCATCACTTTGCCGTCGGTCGCATCCTCCAGCCCCATCAGCACTTTGGCGAAGGTCGACTTGCCGCAGCCGCTCTCGCCGACGATGGCCACCGTCTCGGCCTCCCGCGCGGTGAAGCTCAGCTTCTCGTTGGCCTTCACCACCCGCTCGCCGCCCCGGACGAACAGCCCGCCGTCCTCGATCAGATAATGCTTGGTCATGTCCTCGACGGACAGCACGGTGCCGCCGGCCTCGACCGGCGGCTTCGCCTCGCCCTTCGGCAGGTCGCGGTCCCAGTCGATCTCCTGGAACCGTTCGCAGCGCACCTTGTGATCGTCGTCGCCCGGCACCGCATGCATCGGCAGACGACCGACATTGCACAGCCCGTCGCGGAAGAAGGTGCAGCGCGGCCCGAAGTTGCACCCCTCGGGGCGCTCGTGCGGCAGCGGCAGCTGGCCCGGAATTGCCACCAGCGGATGGGCGTTCTTGTCGGCGCCGGGCAACGGAATCGAGCCGAAAAGTCCCCGCGTGTAGGGATGGCGCATCTCCTCGAAGACGTCATGGATGTCCCCGACCTCCACCGCCTCGCCGGAATACATCACGGTCAGCCGGTCGCAGGTCTCCAGGATCAGCCCGAGATTGTGCGAGATGTAGATCATCGAGGTGCCGAACTCCTCGGCGATCTCGTTGATCAGATCGACGATGCCCGCCTCCACCGTCACGTCCAGTGCCGTCGTCGGCTCGTCGAGCAGCAGCAGCCTGGGGTTCGACAGCAGCGCCATGGCGATCACCACGCGCTGCTGCTGGCCGCCGGAAATCTGGTGCGGGTAGGACGCCAGGATGCGCTTGGGGTCCGGCAGGCGCACCTTGGCCAGCATCTCCTCGGCCCGCGCCAATGCCTCCTGTTCGCTCAACCCGTCATGATAGATCGGCACCTCGACCAGCTGGTCGCCGATGGTCATCGACGGGTTCAGCGAGGCCATCGGCTCCTGGTAGACCATGGCGATGCGCGAGCCGCGGATCTGCCGCAGCTCCTCCTCGCTCATCTGCCGCATGTCGCGGCCCTCGAACAGGATCTCCCCGCCGACGATGGCGCCGTTCTTGCCCATATACTGCATGATGGCGAGCGCCACGGTCGACTTGCCGCAACCGCTTTCGCCGACGATGCCGTGCGCCTCGCCCGGCATGAGCTTCAGGTTGAAGTCCACCACCGCCGGGATCTCGCCGGCGCGCGTGTAGTAGGAGATGCAAAGGTTCCGGCATTCGAGAACGGGAACCTGTTCGGCGGCGTGATCGCTCATTCTGTCCCCCTCAGTCGCGCAGGCTCATTTCCCGAAGGCCGTCGGCCATCAGGTTGAAGCCGAGGATCAGGCTCGAAACGGCCAGCGCCGGCACGAGCAGCATGTAGGAGAACTTCCACAGCATCGCCGTCTTGGCGCTCTCGCGGATCATCAATCCCCAGTCCGGGTCGGGCGGCTGCAGGCCGAGGCCCAGGAAGGTCAGCGTGGTGATCGCCACCGTCGTGTAGCCGAGCCGCAGGCAGGCATCGACGATGATCGGCCCGCGCACGTTCGGCAGCAGCTCGAAGATCATGATGTAGAGCGGATGCTCGCCGCGCGTCTGCGCCGCGTAGACGTAGTCCCGCGTCTTGATGTCGAGCGCCAATCCCCGGACGATGCGCATGATCGCCGGTGCCGAGGCGAAGGTCACCGCCACCACGATGTTGAAGCCCGACGGACCCAGATAGTTCAGGATGACGATGAACAGCACCATCACCGGGAACGACAGCAGCACGTTGGCGACGAACGAAATGATCTCGTCCCACCACCCGGCCAGATAGCCGGAGATCAGGCCGAACATGGCGCCGACCACATAGGCGACCATGGTCGCCGTGACGCCCCAGACCAGCACCCGCTGGCAGCCCCAGATCATGCGCGACAGCATGTCCCGGCCCTTGAAGTCGGTGCCGAGCCAGAAGAACAGGCCGCCCCGCTCGCTGAAGGGTGTCGCAAAGGGCGCGACCGGCTTGTTCGGATCCATCAGGGGCAGGTACGGCGCGCTCACCGCCATCAGCAGCCAGAAGAACACCAGCGTCAGCCCGATCACCGCGACCCGGCTTTCGCGGAAGGCGCGGACGCCCAGCACGTAGAGCGCCAGCGTCGCCGGAATCGCCGGCAGGAGCAGCGTCTGGGCGTTCGGCCCGATCCGCTGGCCGAACATCACATAGGCCGTCAGCGGCACCCACATCAGCAAAAACAGCACGATGACGGGCTTGGGCCGCGACAGGCGGTCGAGGGCGGAGGGGCCGGACGGGATCTCGGTCACTGCCATTGAGTGCGTCTCCGGTCCTTACGCAAAACGAATGCGTGGGTTCAGGAAGGTGTAGCCGATGTCGGAGATGATCTGCGACAGAACGGCGACGGCGACGGCGACCAGCGTGCAGGCCTGCACCACCTCGACGTCGGGAAACAGCGCCGCCTCGAGCAGCAGTTTTCCGAAGCCGTCGTATTCGAAGAAGACCTCCACCACGACGACGCCCGACAGCAGCCAGTTGAGCTGCAGCACGATCAGCGTGAACGGTGCGATCAGCGCGTTGCGCAGCGCGTGCCGCATCACCACCCGGCGGTACGGCAATCCCTTCAGGATCGCGGTGCGGATGTATTGCGAGGTCATCACCTCGGCCATCGAGGCACGGGTCATGCGTGCCACATAGCCGAAGTCGTAGATCACCAGCGTCAGCACCGGCAGGATCAGTTCGCGGAAGCTGAACCCGCCGATCATCGCCGATTTCACCGGCAGCCAGCCGAGGCCGAGGGCGAAGATGACCGTCAGCAGGATGGCGCTGGCGATCTCCGGGATGCTGGTCGTCAAGACCGATATGAACGAGATGCTCCGGTCCTGCAGCGACCCCTCCTTCATGCCGGCCAGGATCCCGAGGATCAGCGACAGCGGGATCATCAGCGCGAAGACGAAAAAGGCCAGGATCCCGGTATTGGCCAGCCGATCCGCCAGCAGCGGTCCGACCGGACGGTTCTTTTCGTAGGAGAAGCCGAGATCGCCGCTCAGGATGTTGCCCACCCAGTTGGCATAGCGCTGGTAGAATGGCACGTCGAGACCGCGTGCGGCGAGCCAGCTCTTGTAGCTCTCCTCGGTTAGGGCCGAGACGGCGAAGCCGCCAAGTTCCTGCACCGCCAGCCGTTTCTTGAACTCCGGCGTGTCGAAGATAGCGAACAGCAGCAACGAGGAGACCGCCATGATCAGAACCATCTGAACCAGGCGTCTCAGGATCAGTTTCAGCATGTGGCGCCCACCGTGTCGGCCCCTCGATCATGCCTCAAGCGCGGCATGCGGGCCCTCCCCCTGACCTCGGCAAAAGACCGCCGCGCCGGAAATATCCCGGCGCGGCAATCGGTTGTCGGCGTCAGCTCATCCAGACCTTGTTGAACTGGTGGTACTGGGTCGGGTGGCCCGGATAGCCGTTCACCGACTTGGAAGCCATCGAGTAGACCGGCCGCCAGATCGGCATGACCATCACCGAAGCATCCTGCAGGATCTGCGCGGCCTTGGCGAGCAGCCCCTTGCGGGCCTCCACGTCGAGCGTCGCCTCGGCCGCATCCAGCGCCGCGTCGAACTCGGGCGAGGCGAAGCCGGACTCGTTCCACGGCACGCCCGTGCGGTAGCCGAGCGACATCACCATCGTGCCGAGCGGGCGGTGGGTCCACGCGGTGGCGCCGAACGGCGTCTTGGTCCAGATCTCCCAGTATTTGGAGGCCGGAATGACGTTGATGTTCAGCGTGATGCCGGCATCCTTGAGCTGGTCGCGCATGGCCTCGGCGGCCGTCTGGTGCCACGGGCCGTCCGTGTTGCCGACATCGATCGTGATCGTGATGCCGTTGGGGTGCCCGGCCTCGGCGAGCAGCGCCTTGGCGCCCTCCACGTCGCGGGTCAGCGGCGCCAGCGCCTGGTAGTCCGGATGCACCGGGGCCACGTGGTGGTTCTCGCCCACATCGCCGCCTTCCGGATAGACCAGCGGCTTGATCGCGGCGTTGTCGATGGCCATGGTCACGGCCTTGCGCACGCGCTCGTCGGTGAACGGCTCGGCGTCGACGCGCATGCGGCAGCACAGGCACTGGGCCGTGCGGGCGGCGATGATGTTGCCGTCGATGGCCTTGGCCAGTTCCATCTGCTCGACGCCGAAGTCGTAGATCGCATCGACGCTCTGGCCGGCAAAGGCGGTCAGCTGGTTGTCGGCGTCGAAATTGTAGTAGTGGATCTCGTCGAGAAACACCGTGCCGCCCCAATATTCGAAGGGCTGGCCGCCGGCCTCGGTCACCTTCTTCAGGATGCAGCGGTCGCCGACCACGTTCTCCACGATCGTATAGGCGCCCGTGCCGTTGATCGCGTTGTCGAGCGGCGGCTTGAAGTCGCGATGCACGATGGCGGTCGGGTAGTTGTACATATCCTCGGGGAAGGACAGCACCGGCTTGGTCAGGTTGAAGCGGATCGTGTGATCGTCGACGATCTCGATGGCGCCGTCGATGAGGCTCTTCTTGCCGTCTTTATCCTCGACCATCGCCGAGACCGACGAGAGGCCGATATTCGACGAGCCGAGGTCCGGATTGGTCCAGCGCTCGAAGTTGAACTTGACGTCCTCGGCGGTGAAATCGTCGCCGTTGTGCCACTTTACGCCCTTACGCAGGTAGAAGGTCCAGGTCTTCAAATCCTCGGACGCCTCCCAGCGCTCGGCCAGCATCGGCCGGGTCACGTTGTCCGGGCCGGTCATCGCCAGGTATTCCAGCATGTGGCGCGTCTGGTTGGAGGCCTGCGTCCACGAGAAGGTCGCCGGATCGTCGATCTTCTGGACCTGCATCGCCACCTTCAGGATGCCGCCGGCCTTGGCGTTCGGGTCGTCCGCCGGGAACGGCAGGTTGGCCGCGTCCTGCGCGACCGCCGGGCTCGGCAGGCCGGCCATCGCATAGGCCGCACCGGCACTGACGCCCAGAAGCGCTGCGTAGCGGACGAACTCGCGGCGGCTCAGCCGGCCGCTGTCCATCTGTTCCTGCGCTTCCCTGACTTTCGGATGCATCTTGCTTGACGTTTCGTTGGTCGACATACCCTGTCTCCCCTCCAACCGATTGCTGTGCTTGATGTTTTTCGCTGTCGATACGGGCCGGAGCCCGCTGTCGAATGTCGTTCCTGGCCTTGCCGCACCTCACCCGCGCTGTCGCGCCCGCGAGGTCCGACTGCGGACCTGCCCTGGAGATCCTCCGTGTCGGCCGGTCGCCGTTCCGGCCTCTCGCCGGATGTGCGAACCGATGGTCTTTTCCGATGCCGCAGCGTCCGGCAAGGCAGCTGCCGCGGATCGGATCGCGTCAGCCTAACATGCAATCATGGTGCCTTGGCAAAGCCTTGAAGCCATTTTTTTGAGATCCGGCTCGGGCGTGTCGGTATCGAACAACAGATCGTCGCATAATCGATATCGCCTTTCCCTCGTTGCCGGCGCTAGGCTCCTGACATATCGCGCGTATTGAAACGCGAACGCTTCCGAAACAACTGGCCCTGTGCTTGTCGTTTTCGGAAACGGTTGGGCTTTACTAAGACGTATACGAAACTAGACGTCCGCAACCGCAGCGGGGAGCCGGGTTCGCATGGCCGAAACGGACGAAATCGAGGGTGTCGCTCCTGGCGACGACGAGACCGCCGGCCGCCGCCGCGGACGCAGGGGCCGCCGCGACGTTCAGGGCCATTCGGATGCCATCGAGCAGAAGCCCTTCCGGGCTCGCCGCAATCCCTTCGCACCGGTCCAGGCGGTCTCAGAAGATCAACTTGAGGCGATCCATTCCGCTTCGCTCGACGTCCTGGAAAATATCGGTGTCGATTTTATCAATAGCGAGGCGAAGGCCCTTTTGAAGGCCGCCGGGGCCGATGTTTCCGCCTCGTCCGACCGAATCAGGCTGGATCGCGGCCTGGTTCTGGAGGCGCTCGCCAGCGCGCCGGAGGAGTTCGTCCTCCACGCCCGCAACCCGGAGCGGAACCTGAAGGTCGGCGGCGACAGCGTCATCTGGAGCGGCGTCGCCAGCGCCCCCAATTGCGCCGACGCTGAGCGCGGCCGGCGCCCCGGCAGCCAGCAGGACTATCGCGATTTTCTCCGCCTCAGCCAGGTCTTCAACGTCATCGACCTGAACGGCGGCTACCCGGTCGAGCCGGTCGACATCCACGCCTCGGTCCGCCATCTCGACTGCGTCTCGGACTTCGTGACGCTGACCGACAAGGCCTTCCACATCTACTCGCTCGGCCGCGAGCGCAATCTGGACGGCATGGAGATCGCCCGGATCGCACTTGGACTGACGCATGAAGAATTCGAAAGAACCCCTTCTGTCATATCGATTATCAACTCGTCATCACCGCTGCGCCTCGACACGCCCATGCTCCAGGGCATCATCGAGATGTCGCGGCGCGGGCAGCCGATCGTGCTCACCCCGTTCACCCTCGCCGGCGCGATGGCACCGGTCACGGTCGCGGGCGCCCTGGTGCAGCAGAATGCCGAGGCGCTGGCCGGGCTCGCCTTCGCCCAGATCGTGCGCCCAGGTGCGCCCGTGGTCTATGGCGGCTTCACCTCCAACGTCGACATGAAGTCCGGCGCCCCCGCCTTCGGCACGCCGGAATACATGCAGGCGGCCCTTGTCGGCGGCCAGTTGGCGCGCCGCTATAGGCTGCCCTACCGCTCCTCCGCCGTCTGCGCGGCCAACTCGCCCGACGCCCAAGCCGCCTGGGAGACGGTGTTCTCGCTCTGGGGCGCCTTGATGGGCGGCGCCAACTACATCAAGCATGCCGCCGGTTGGCTCGAAGGCGGGCTGACGGCCGGCTTCGAGAAATTCGTCATCGACATCGACCTTCTGCAGATGATGGACGCCTTCCTGCAGCCGCTCGACACTTCGCCGGACGCGCTCGCGGTCGAGGCTATCCGCGATGTCGGACCCGGCGGCCACTTCTTCGGCACCGCCCATACGCAGGCCCGCTACAAGACCGCGTTCTATCCGCCTATCATCTCCGACTGGCGGAACTTCGAGACCTGGCGCGACGCGGGCTCGCCGACCGCCTACGACAAGGCGCAGGTGGTCTGCAGGAAGGCGCTCGCCGAATACGAGGCTCCGCCCCTCGATGCGGCCATCGCCGAGGAACTGGCGGATTTTGTCGCCCGGCGAAAGGCCGAAGGCGGCGCACCCACCGACTTCTGACGCGGCCGGCGACGGCCGGCATTCCAACTCATTTTTCCAGACAAGCAGGGAAGCAGACGAATGAAATCCCAGGCTCGCGTGGTGGTGATCGGCGGCGGCGTCGTCGGCTGCAGCGTCCTTTATCACCTGACCCGGAGGGGCTGGACCGACGTGCTGCTGATCGAGCGCTCGGAGCTCACCTCCGGCTCGACCTGGCATGCGGCCGGCGGCTTCCACACCCTGAACGGCGATCCGAACGTCGCCAAGCTGCAGGCCTATACCGTCTCGCTCTACAAGGAGATCGAGGAGATTTCCGGCCAGTCCTGCGGCCTGCACCTGACCGGCGGCCTGCAGCTGGCCGACACGCCGGAACGGCTCGACTGGCTGAAGATGGCGCATGCCCGCGGCCGCTATCTCGGCATGGAAACCGAAATCATCTCGGCGAAAGAGGCCAAGGAACTGCTGCCGCTGATCGACGAGCGGCATTTCGTCGGCGCCATCTGGGACCCGATCGAAGGCCATCTCGACCCCTCCGGTACCACCCATGCCTATGCCAAGGCGGCGCGCAAGGCCGGCGCCGAGATCTCGCTGCGCAACCGCGTTGTGGAGCTCGCCCAGAAGCCGGACGGCACCTGGCTCGTCGTCACCGAGCAGGGCACGGTGGAGGCCGAACATGTGGTCAATGCCGGCGGCCTTTGGGCGCGCGAGGTCGGGCGCATGGTCGGGCTGGAACTCCCTGTCCTTGCCATGGAGCATCACTACCTGCTGACCGAAGACATGCCGGAGATCGCCGAGATCGTCGCCTCGACCGGTAAGGAGATGGTGCACGCCATCGACTTTTCCGGCGAGATCTATACCCGCCAGGAGCGCGGCGGCATGCTGCTCGGCACCTATGAGCGCGCGGCGACGCCCTGGAGTCCGCGCCAGACGCCCTGGGACTTCGGCCAGGAACTGCTGGCCCCGAACCTGGAGCGCATCGCCCCCTCGCTGGAGATCGGTTTCGAGCACTTCCCCGCGCTCAAGCACACCGGCATCAAGCAGTTCGTCAACGGCCCCTTCACCTTCGCCCCCGACGGCAATCCGCTGGTCGGCCCGGTGCGCGGCCTCACCAATTTCTGGTGCGCCTGCGCAGTGATGGCCGGCTTCAGCCAGGGCGGCGGCGTCGGCCTTGCCCTCTCCAACTGGATGGTCGACGGCGATCCCGGCTTCGACATCTGGGGCATGGATGTCGCCCGCTTCGGCCCCTGGGCCACCCTCGCCTATACCAACGCCAAGGTACGCGAGAACTATTCCCGCCGCTTCCGCATCCGCTATCCCAACGAGGAGCTGCCGGCCGCCCGCCCGCACCAGACGACGCCGCTCTACGACCGCATGCGCGCACAAGGAGCCGTGATGGGCGACAGCTGGGCGCTGGAAACCCCTCTCTGGTTCGCGCCCGAGGGCACCGAGCCGCGCGACATCGTCTCCTTCCGCCGCTCCAACGACTTCGAGCACGTCAAGGCCGAGTGCCAGGCGGTGCGCAACGGCGTCGGCATCACCGAGATCGCCAATTTCGCCAAGTACGAGATCGCAGGCCCCGGCGCCGAGGCCTTCCTCGACCGGCTGATGACCAATCGCATGCCCGCACTCGGCCGCATGGTGCTGACGCCGATGCTCAACGAGACCGGCAAGCTGATCGGCGACTTCACCATCGCCCGCATCGCCGACGACCGCTTCCTGATGTGGGGCTCGTCGCAGGCCGAGATCTACCACATGCGCTGGTTCGAGCGGCATCTGCCGCAGGACGGCTCGGTGCGCGTGACGCCGATCAATCTCGGTTGGGTCGGCCTGTCGATCGCAGGTCCCAAGGCGCGCGACCTGCTGGCGCGCGTCACCGGCGACGACGTGTCGAACGCCGCCTTCCCCTTCATGGCCAGCCGGGCGATGGACGTCGCCGCGGCGCCCTGCCATGTCAGCCGCATCAGCTATACCGGCGATCTCGGCTACGAGATCTGGATGGCGCCGCATTACGAGCGCCGGGTCTATGATGCCTTGAAGGAAGCGGGCGCCGATCTCGGCCTGCGCGACTTCGGTATGCGCGCCCTGCTCTGCCTGCGGCTGGAAAAGAATTTCGGCACCTGGTTCCGCGAGTTCCGCCCGATCTACGGGCCCTATGAGGCCGATCTCGGCCGTTTCATCGCGCTGAACAAGGGCGACTTCATCGGCCGCGAGGCCGCCTTGCGGGAGAAGGAAACCGGCGGCACGCTGCGCCGGATGAGCTTCGTCGTCGAGGCCGGCGATGCCGACGTGATCGGCGACGAACCGATCTGGCATGACGGAAAGGTGGTCGGCTGGGTCACCTCCGGCGGCTACGGCCACTTCGTCGACGCCTCGCTGGCGCAGGGCTACCTGCCGAAGGAGCTCGCAAGTCTTGGCCCCGACGGCGCCTTCGAGATCGAGATCATCGGCGAGCGGGTGAAGGCCCGCATCATAACGGAACCGCTGTTCGACCCGCGCGCCGAACGCATGCGCATGTAGGCCGCGCGGCGCGCATCAGCTTCCGGGATTCATCTCCCGGAAGCAGGCGATCACATGGCTGGCGAAGGCATCGCTCGCCTTGCCGGCATTGCCCGCCTCCTTGAGGATCAGGTGGTAGTCGCCGATTTCCGGCAGGCCGTGGCGCGCGTCCAGCTTCTGCAGCGGCGGCGTGATGACGCTGGTCGGGAACGGCGCAACGGCGAGGTCGGCCAGCAGCGCCGCCTCCTGCCCCGCGCTGTGAAAGCTCTGATAGGCGATGCGGTAGGGATGCTCGGCCTTGTCGAGGGCGATGCGCGCGGCCTTGCGCCAGGGGCAGCCGGACACCGACAGCGCCAGCGGCAATGGGTTGCGGCTATAGGCAACGCCCCCTTCCAGCCCGGCCCAGGCGAGCGGCTCGGTGTAGACGATCTCCCCGCCGCGGGCGAGGTCGCTATCGGGCCGCGCCGTGTAGAGGATCAGGTCGAGCTGACCGTCCTTCAGCTTCTGTAGCAGCGGCGGGCTACCGTCGAGATGCACGTCCACATTGACCGCCGGATGCGAGCGGGCGAAGCGCGTCAGGATGTTGGGAAGAAATCGCGTGCCGAAATCGGACGGCGCGCCGAAGCGCACCTCGCCCTCGATGGAGGGCGAGCGAAACATCGCCACCGCCTCCTCGTTGAGCAGCAGGATGCGCCGCGCGTAACCGAGCAGCGCCTCGCCCTCCGCAGTCATGCGGACACTGCGCCCCTCCCTTGCAAAAACCGCAGTGCCGAGCAGCGTCTCCAGCTTTTTCACCTGCATGGAGACCGCCGACGGCGTGCGGCCGATCACCTCAGAAGCCTTTGAAAAACTTCCGGTTTCCGCGATGACGAGGAAGGTCCTGTACAGGTCCGTCTCGATCAGCGGCGTGCCTTTTCCCGGCACCAGGTCCATGGCTCGGCCTCCTAGTGGTTCAGTTCAATGAAATTGATCATATACATGATTTCTTTTGGTTTGCCTGATAGCACGAATGCGACCATATCCCCGGTCAGAGCGGCATGACAGTTCGCCCGCGCGCGAACCGCCCTGCCGCCACGACACACGCAACTCGAGCACATGGAGAGCGACATGTCCTACCTGACCCGGGTACTCGGCAACACTTTCGGCATCGCGACGCGCGTCCATGCGCTTTCGGTCGCCGACACCGACCCGCGCACCCTTGCCGATCTCGGCATGTCGGGCGATGCGGCGAAGCAGGCCCGTTTCCAGTCGTTCCGCGCCGGCGAGCCCGGTGCGTCGAACGCTGCCCGCCTCGGACTGAACGGTCGCTGAGCACGCCTCCCCGCCGGCCCACCGACCGTATCGATCCGCTGTAACGACAAACCGCCGAAGCTCACGCTTCGGCGGTTTTCGTTTGTGCGGGGAAGCCCGGAGATTGCCGCTCAAAGGCGGCGGTTGACGAGGTTCTCCAGATATTCCTGGCGGCCCGACACGGGACGCGGGTCGAGGCCATCGCGCTCGACGCGCGCGGCGATCTCCTCCAGCGTGCGCTCGCCCTTCAGCATGGCGGCCGCCTCCGGCGCCTGCCATCCGGCGTAGCGCCTGGCCACCTCGTCCGACAGGTCGCCCTTTTCCATGAGCTCGGCCGCGGCCAGAAGCCCGCGGGCGCAGGTGTCCATGCCGCCGATATGGCCGTGGATCAGGTCGGCCGCGTCCAGCGACTGGCGGCGAAGCTTGGCATCGAAGTTGAGGCCGCCGGTGGTGAAGCCGCCCGCCTTCAGGATGTAGTAGAGCGCCAGCGCCACTTCCGGCACGTTCATCGGGAACTGGTCAGTGTCCCAGCCGGACTGGTAGTCGTTGCGGTTCATGTCGATGGACCCGAAGATCCCCAGCGCGGAGGCGAGCGCCACCTCGTGCTCGAAGGAATGGCCGGCGAGCACCGCGTGGCCGACCTCGATGTTCACCTTCACCTCGTTCTCCAGGCCATAGGCCTTGAGGAAGCCGTAGACGGTGGCGACATCGTAGTCGTACTGGTGCTTGGTCGGCTCCTGCGGCTTCGGCTCGATCAGGATCGTGCCGGGAAAGCCGATCTTGTGCTTGTAGTCGACGACCATCGACAGGAAACGGCCCATCTGGTCGAGCTCCTGGCGCAGGTCGGTGTTGAGCAGCGTCTCGTAGCCCTCGCGTCCGCCCCACAACACGTAGTTCTGGCCGCCGAGCTGGTGCGTCACGTCCATGCAGGCCTTCACCTGTCCCGCCGCATAGGCGAAAACGTCCGGATCCGGATTGGTCGCCGCGCCCGCCATGTAGCGGCGGTGCGAGAAGAGATTGGCCGTACCCCACAGGAGCCGCGTCTTCGAGGTCTCCATCTTGCGGGCGAAGACCTCGGCGATCTCCTGCAGGTTGCGGTTGCTCTCGGCCAGCGTCGCACCCTCCGGCACCGCGTCCCGGTCGTGAAAACAGAAGAACGGCACGCCGAGCAGGTCGAACATCTCGAAGGCGACATCGGCCTTCAGGCGCGCCATCTCCATCGTCTCGCCGAACCAGGGCCGCTCGAAGGTCTGACCGCCGAAGGGATCGCCGCCCGGCCAGCAGAAGCTGTGCCAGTAGGCGACGGCAAAGCGCAGATGATCCTCCATCCGCTTGCCCAGCACGAGTCGGTCGGCATCGTACCAGCGATAGGCAAAGGGATTTTCGCTCTCCGGCCCCTCATAGCGGATGGCGGGAATGCCGTCGAAAAACGCAGTCATCGCAGAACCTCTTTCAGTGCCGGATAAAGGGCCCGGTAGCGGGCGAGCCCTTCCTCATGGAAGGAACGCAAGGCCCCGTCGGGGCCGATGGAATGCGCCGTGGGCGGCGGGGTGAAGCGGTCCGCACCGCAGGCGCCGGTGGCCGCCGCCCGGCCGAGCCGCGCCGCGCCGAAGGCCGCACCGAAATCCCCATTGCCGGGCACGTCGATCTCGATGCCCAGCACTGTCGCCAGGATCTCCAGCCAGTTGCGCGAGCGGGCGCCGCCGCCGATGGCGGTGGCCCGCTCCACGCGGGTGCCGGCGGCCGACAGCACGTCGAGGCAATCGCGGAAGGCATAGGCGACCCCTTCCAGCACGGCGAGCGCGAGATCGGCCCGGTCATGCGCCTGCGACAGGCCGACGAAGCTGCCGCGCGCCGAGGCATCGTTGTGCGGCGTACGCTCGCCGGACAGATACGGCAGGAACAACACCGGGGGCCCGTCGCGCCGGGAGCGCTGGCGCGCGGCGGCTTCCGCCTCAAGCGTCGCGACATCGCAGCCCGCCACGCGCGCCAGCCAGTTGAGGCTGTCGGTCGCCGACAGGATGACCCCCATCTGGTGCCAGGTGTCGGGCAGCGCGTGACAGAAGGCATGGACGGCACCGGCGGTGTTCGGCCGGAAACGGTCGGTCGCGACGAAGAGCACGCCGGAGGTGCCGAGCGACAGGAAGGCCTCGCCCGGCCGCACCGCGCCGATGCCGCAGGCGCTGGCGGCGTTGTCGCCGGCACCTCCCGCCACCACCGGCGGGCGGGCAAAGCCCCAGCGGGAAGAAAGTTCCGGCAGCACCGTGCCGGTAGCGTCGGTCCCTTCCGCAAGCGCCGGCATGTTGGCGCGCGTGAGGCCGGTTGCGGCGAGCAGTTCGTCCGACCAATCGCGGCGGGCAACGTCGAGCCAGAGGGTGCCGGCGGCATCCGACATGTCCGAGGCGGCCGTGCCGGTCAGGCGCAGGCGGACATAGTCCTTCGGCAGCAGCACCAAGGCAGTTTTCGCGAAGATCTCGGGCTCGTGGCGGGCGACCCATTCGAGCTTCGGCGCGGTGAAGCCGGGCATGACGAGGTTGCCGCCGATGCCGCGAAAGTCCGCCCGCTCGTCCAGCGCCGCGCATTCGGCTTCCGAGCGACCGTCGTTCCACAGGATCGCCGGACGCAGCACCTCGTGCGCGGCGTCCAGCAGGGTCGCGCCGTGCATCTGTCCCGAAAGGCCGATGCCGGCGACGGCCGACATTTCGGACGGATGGCTGCGGGAGAGCTCGTCGAGCGTTGCGACAACCGCGCCCCACCAGGCATGCGGGTCCTGCTCCGACCAGCCGGGATGCGGCCGCGAGACGGTCAGCGCGCTGGAGGCGGAGGCAAGGATCGCGTCCGTCTCGTCCATGAGCACGGTCTTGACCCCGGACGTGCCGATGTCGATTCCCAGATACACGCGTCCTCCCGCGCCCCCTCATGGCGGCTGTTCATATTATTTTCGATACCAAAATATACCATGGCGCGAGGAAATAAAGAGGCTCGATGAAAAGCGGCGGCGCGATTGGATCGCGCCGCCGTTGATGCCGGGTCTGGAACGAACGGTCATGCAGCAGCGGTCGATGCCGACGCACGCGCCATGGCCCGCTGCTCGGCAAGGGCAAGCACGGTCACCGCGGTCGCCTGCACGGCGAGAAAAGCGTAACCGAGCGCCGTCGGCGAGACGAGACCGAACAGCGGCAGGGCGATACTTGCCGCCACCCACAGCCAGTTGCCCGCAACGACCACGAAGACGCCCGCCGCCGGCGGAGCCGACGGGACTGCGACCGCCAGCATGCAGAGCGCGACCGGCAGCAGCACGAGCCCTGCATAAAACAGGAGAGCCTCCGGAAGGCCGAGCGGCGACGCCAGAAGGCCACCCGCAGCAAGCAGCAGGCCGCCCATGGCCAGGCAGGTGACGGCATCGAGACCGAGAATGGCGCGAAGGGACAGGCGATCGAAGATTTGCAACATGGGAACTCTCCTTGGCTGGCAGGCCGGCCGGGTGCCGGACTGGATGAGGAGAGAGAACCAGCATGAGGTCATCGAGGCGATTACCTCCAAGGTCATTGAAGTCAGAAAAGATCGCGGGCACGATCAGACCATGATGAAGATGCCGTCCGCGAGCTTTCCCGATCTTCTGCGCCAGTGGCGCGGCCGCCGGCGCCTGAGCCAACTGGCGCTGGCCGCCGAGGCGGGCTTGTCGCAGCGCCATCTCAGCTTCCTGGAATGCGGCAAGGCGCAGCCGAGCCGGGAAATGGTGTCGCGGCTGGCCGACCAGCTCGCCCTGCCGCTGCGCGAACGCAACGCGATGCTGGTGGCGGCCGGCTTCTCGCCGCAGACACAGGAACGCGCGCCGGACCATCCCGATCTTGCCGCCGCGATGGAGGTGGTCGGGCGTATCCTCGATGGTCACGCCCCTCGCCCGGCGCTTGCCGTCGACCGCAACTGGAACCTGATCCTCGCCAATGCCCCGGCGCTGGCGCTGCTCACCGGTATCGCCCCGCACCTGCTCGCCCCTCCGGTCAACGTGCTGAAGGTCAGCCTGCACCCGGACGGACTTGCCCCGCGCATCCGCAACTACCGCGAATGGCGCGCCCATCTGTTGGAGCGGCTAGGCCGGCAGGCCGAGATGTCCGGCGATGCGGAGATTACCGCCCTGGTCGAGGAATTGGGAGCCTATCCGGTGCCGACGGGCGCAAAACCGCAGCCGGTGACCGGACGAGACAGACATGCAGGCATCGCCGTGCCGCTGGAACTGCTGGTCGGCGATACCGTCCTTTCGTTCCTGAGCACGACGACGGTCTTCGGCACCGCGCTCGACATCTTCCTGTCGGAACTGACCATCGAGTGCTTCTTTCCGGCCGACGAGGCGACCGCGGCAGCAATGGCGGCGCCTGCCGCAAGCTCTGCCGAGAAGTCCCCGGCTGGGTGATCAGTCGTCGGGGCCGGAACGCATCCGCTTGATCGCCGAGCGCTGCTTCTTGGCCGCGAGCCGGCGCTCCTTGGAGGCCTTTGTCGGCCGCGTCGCCTTGCGCGGCTTCGGCCGCTCCAGCGCCTTGCGCACCAGCGCGGCGAGACGCTCCAGCGCATCCAGGCGGTTGCGCTCCTGGGTGCGGAACCGGTCGGCCTGGATGAGAATCTCGCCGGCCAGCGTCAGCCGGCTGCCGGCAAGACGGGCAAGCCGCTCCTTGACGTCCTCGGCGAGGGTCCGGTTGCCCGAAAGGTCGAAACGCAGCTGCACGGCGGTGGCGACCTTGTTGACGTTCTGCCCGCCCGGTCCGGAAGCGCGCACGAAGCTCTCCGACAGGTCGCCGGCCGGGATTCTCACCCCCGGCGCCACCTCCAGATCCATGTCCGCCACTGACGCCATCGCCGTTTCGTTCCGTTTGTCTGTCGCCGCGGGGCGTGCGCTTGGAACGCCCCCGGTGCAATGCTATGTCGGTCGCCAGGACCAGATATGAGGGGCGCCAGCGTGACACCGGACCGCGACATCAAGCGACTGATCGAGATCATGGCCGCCTTGCGCACGCCCGGTACCGGCTGCCCCTGGGATCTGGAGCAGGACTTCGCAACGATCGCCCCTTACACGATCGAGGAAGCCTACGAGGTCGCCGACGCGATCCAGCGCGGCGACATGGTCGACCTGCGCGAAGAACTGGGCGACCTGCTCCTGCAGGTGGTCTATCACGCCCGCCTTTCCGAGGAACAGGGGGCTTTCGCCTTTCCCGACGTGGTGGAGGCGATCACCGCCAAGATGATCCGCCGGCATCCGCATGTCTTCGGCGACGACGATGCCCGCTCGGCCGGCATCGCCAAGGGCATGTGGGAGAAGATCAAGCAGCAGGAAAAGCTGGAGCGCGCCAGCGCCCGGGCGGCGGCAGGCCTTGGCGAAGAGCGCCGGCGATTCCTCGACGACGTTCCGGCAATCTTCCCGGCCCTGACCGAGGCGGAAAAGCTGCAGCGCCGCGCTGCGCGCGTCGGCTTCGACTGGGGCAGCGCCGGTCCCGTCCTCGACAAGATCCGCGAAGAGACCGAGGAACTGGCGAGCGAAATCGCAGCGGACGACGGCACGACGCCCGACCGCGAATGCATCGCCGGCGAAATCGGCGACCTGATCTTCGCCGTGGCGAACCTTGCGCGGCATCTCGACATCGACCCGGAGGAAGCGCTGAAGCGCACCAACCGCAAGTTCCGCCGCCGTTTCGCGGCCATCGAGGACGCCGCCGAAGGCGAAGGCCGCACGCTGGCCGACATGAACCTCGACGAGATGGAAACGGTCTGGCAGGCGGCGAAGACGAACGACACCTGAGGCCGCGGCGACGGACTTCAGCCCGCCGCGTCCTCGTCGATCTCGGTAAAGGCGCCGCGATAGCGGGTGGTGAACTCGCCCTTGCGACGCTCGCCGACGCGCACGCGCAAGGAGATGCCCTCCTCGCCATCCGTCCGCCGCAGCACGTCCGTGTTGCGATAGAGCCAGGCGAGACCCTCTCCGTCTTCCGGCGCCAGCGTCATCTCGTAGACGAGACTGTCCTCGGCGAGCCGTAGCTCCACCCGCGCCAGAAGGTCCGCAACGCCCTCGCCGGTCACGGCGGAGACGGCAACAGGGCCCTCGTCGATGCGGTTGGCGGCAAGCAGCGTCTGCCGGTGTTCGTCGGACAGCTTGTCGACCTTGTTCCAGACCTCGATCAGGCGGCTGCTTTGCGCCTGTTCCAAGCCCAGGGCATTCAGCGTGGCGGCGACATCGGCGGCCTGGGCCTCTGTATCCTCGTGCGAAATGTCGCGCACATGCAGGATCAGGTCGGCCTCCGTCACCTCCTCCAGCGTCGCCCGGAAGGCAGCGATCAGGTGGGTCGGCAGGTCGGAGATGAAGCCGACCGTATCCGACAGAATGACATCGCGCCCATGCGGCAGCGTCACGCGCCGCAGCGTCGGATCGAGCGTCGCGAACAGGAGATCCTTGGCGAAGACCTCGGCTTCGGTCAGCCGATTGAACAGGGTCGATTTGCCGGCATTGGTGTAGCCGACCAGCGCCACGACGGGCTGCGGCACCTTCTTGCGCTTGGCCCGGTGCAGCTCGCGGGTTCGGGTGACCTGTCCCAGATCCTTTTCCAGCCGATTGATCCGCTCCTGGATCAGGCGCCGGTCGGCCTCGATCTGGGTTTCGCCGGGACCGCCGACGAAACCGAGGCCGCCGCGCTGGCGCTCCAGGTGGGTCCAGGAGCGCACCAGACGGCTTTTCTGCCACTTGAGGTGGGCAAGCTCCACCTGCAGCGTGCCTTCCGCCGTGCTGGCGCGATCGCCGAAGATCTCGAGAATGAGGCCGGTGCGGTCGAGCACCTTGCAATGCAGCGCCTTTTCCAGGTTGCGTTGCTGGATCGGCGTCAGCGGATGGTCGACGACGACGAGCTCGATCTCCTCCGCCTTCACGATGGCGGCGAGTTCCTCGACCTTGCCGCTGCCGAACAGCGTGCCCGGCTTGGGCGTGGCGACCGTGACGATGCCGCTGGAGACGATCTCGAGGTCGATGGCCGCGGCAAGGCCGATCGCCTCCTCAAGCCGCGCTTCGGGCGAGCGACGAAGCTGGGCGCCGCTCTCATCGCGATGGCGGCCGGTGAGCACAGGAACGACCACGGCTGCGCGCGCGCCGGCAGCCCCGCGCGGGCCCTCGAACGGATTGTCCGGTTCCTGCGCGGGTTTGTCTTTCCGATTCGAGCGGGGTTGGTTCTTCAATCAGCCCGCCGTCTTTTCGCCGGTCTCATCCGGCTCGAACAGCTGAACCGGAGCGTTCGGCATCACGGTGGAGATTGCGTGCTTGTAGACAAGCTGTGAATGTCCGTCACGGCGCAGAAGAACGCAGAAGTTGTCGAACCAGGTCACGACGCCTTGCAGTTTCACACCGTTGATCAGAAAGATCGTCAGTGGGGTCTTCTGCTTACGTACATGGTTGAGGAAAGTATCCTGAAGGTTTTGAGCGCGGTCAGCCATGTTTTATTTTTTCCTGCATTCGCATTGTCGTTTATTGGTGCGCCCAGCCGGAAACAAAAACTGCCGCCATGCAGTCTTGCTGCCCGCAGCATTGCGCCCGGCAGACCCGACGTCAAGAGCCCGGAGGAAGACCCTCGGGCGCACGATGCCAGTCTAGCGCATCCTCGTTGCCATTTCTGCCCGTTTATATGACACAGCCTGCCTCAAGTCACACCGCACTGACTTCGGCCGTTTCATGGAACATGCGCCGCAACTCTCGCGTCATCTCGCCGGGATGCCCATTGCCGATTGCCTGATCGTCGATCCGCACCACCGGCATCACCACGGTCGTCGCCGCAGTCATGAAGGCTTCCTTGGCCTGCTTCGCCTCTTCCAGGCTGAAGGCCCGCTCCTCGAAGGTGAGGCCGTTGCGCTCGATCATGTCGAGCACGACCTGGCGGGTGATGCCCTTCAGGATGCCGCTCGTGGCCGGCCGCGTCACCAGGCAGTTGTCCTTGGTGACGATCCAGGCATTGGTCGAGCCGCCCTCGGTCACCATGCCGTCGCGATCGACGAACCAGGCTTCCTTGGCACCGGCTTCTTTCGCCTTCTGCTTGGCCAAGACGTTCGGCAGCAGGCCAACGGTCTTGATGTCGACGCGCTCCCAGCGGTTCTCGGGCACGGAAATCACCGACACGCCCTTTTCCGCGAGGGCAGAAGCCGCCGCCGGCTGAGACGAACGCGCCGTCACCACCAGCGCGGGCTCGACGGAGGCCGGCGGGAAGACGTGGTCGCGGCGCGACACGCCGCGCGTCACCTGCATGTAGACGAGGCCATCGCGCACCTTGTTGCGGCGAACCACCTCGTGCAGCACCTGCGACAGGGCCGCCCGGCCCATCGGCATGCGGATCGAGAGTTCGTTCAAGGAGCGCTCGAGGCGGTCGAGATGACGCCGCTCATCGACGAGATGGCCGTGCCAGATCTCGCAGACCTCGTAAACGCCATCGGCGAACTGGTAGCCCCGGTCCTCGATATGAATGGCGGCCTCCGCGTGCCGGACATAGCGTCCGTTCACATATGCGATGCGGCTCATGCTTCCTCCAGTCGATTGCGGAACGCGGCAGCCCGGCCGCGTATCAGAAGAATTCCAGGCTGACGCGGAACATCTGCTCCACCTGCCGCACCCGCTCCGCGATGGCGAAAAGCACGCAGCGGTCATGGGCGCGGATCACGGTCGAGCCGTCCGGCGTGATGACGGTCCCGTCGCGGAAGACTGCACCGACGCGAATGCCGTCGGGCAGTTCGACCTCCCGCAAGGGCTTGCCGACAAGCGGCGAAGTTTCCAGCGCCTCGGCCTCGATGACCTCGGCCGCGCCGTTCTGCAGGGCATGGACGCCGCGGATACGGCCGCGCCGCACATGCTGCAGGATCTTGGAGATCGTCACTTGCCTCGGATTGACGAAGGCGTCAATGCCGAGCGCATGGGCGAAGGTCGGATAGCTCGGATTGTTGAGCAGCGCCAGATTGCGCTTGCAGCCGAGCTTCTTGGCCATAACGCAGGAGAGGATATTGACCTCGTCCTCATTGGTCAGCGCGATCAGCGTGTCCGCGTCCTGGATGTCGGCTTCCTTGAGGATGGTCTGGTCGAGCGCGCTGCCATGCAGGATCACGGCACGCTTCAAGGTGTCGGCAATGCTGAGCGCCCGCTCGCGCGAATGCTCGATGATCTTGACCTTGGCGGCTGACTGGCGCTGCTCCAGCGTGCGCGCCACATAGTGGCCGATATTGCCGCCGCCCGCGATGACGACCCTTGTCGCCTCCGGCTCCTCATGACCGAAGATCGCCAGCGTGCGCCGCACCTGGTCGCGCCGCGCGACCACATAAACGAGATCGTCGACGAACAGCGTGTCTGAGCTCTTGGGCACGAAGAGATGATTGCCCCGAAAGACACCGGTGACCACGGCGCCAAGATCGGGAAACAGCTCGGTCAACTGGCGCAGCGGCGTGTTGACCACCGGGCAATCCTCCCGGCAGATCAGGCCGACCACCACCACCTGATCATCGGCAAAGCGCACGGTCTCCACCGCACCCGGCAGCGCCAGACGGCGCAGCACCATCTCGCCCACCTCAATCTCCGGCGAGATGATCACGTCGATGGGCATGTTGTCCCGGGAGAAGAGGTCGCTCCAATGCGGCTTCAGATAGCTTTGCGCGCGCACGCGCGCCACCTTGGTCGGCACCTTGAACAGGGAATGGGCCACCTGGCAGGCGACCATGTTGACCTCGTCATAAAGCGTGACGGCGATCAGCATGTCGGCCTGATCGGCGCCGGCCTGCGCCAGCACGTCCGGATGCGCGCCATGCCCGACGAAACCGCGTACGTCGAGCGTGTCGCGGATCGCGTTGATCAGCCGCGGCGAGGAATCGATGACGGAGACATCGTTCTGTTCGGCCGCAAGCTTCTCGGCAATGCCGTAGCCCACCTGGCCGGCGCCGCAAATCACCACTCTCATCGGATCGAAGTCCCTTCAAGGTGTCCCGTCTGCCTGGAACCTATCACGTCGCCGCGCCTATGAAAGTCCGAGCGACTTCAGCTTCCGGTGCAGGGCGGAACGCTCCATGCCGACGAACTCCGCCGTGCGGGACACGTTGCCGCCGAACCGCTTGATCTGGGCCTGCAGATAGTCCCGCTCGAACATCTCGCGCGCATCCCTCAGCGGCAGCGCCATCAGATGCTCGCCGCCGCCATTGGTCGGCAGGCTCGGCACGTCCGCGCCGATCTCGCCCGGCAGCAGGTCGGCGGTGATCACCGCTTCCGGATCGCCGCGGGTGAGGATCATCAGCCGCTCCACGTTGTTGCGCAGCTGACGCACGTTGCCCGGCCAGTCATGTGCCTGCAAAACCGCCATCGCATCCTCGCCGATCTTGCGGATCGGCAGGCCGGACGCAGCCGAAATCTGCTCCATGAAGAAATGGACCAGGTCGGGAATGTCGTCGCGCCGCTCGGCCAGCGGCGGCACCTGCAGCGGCACCACGCCGAGCCGGTGGAACAGATCCTCGCGGAAGCGCGCCTCGGAGATCTCGCCCTCGAGATTGCGGGCACTCGACGACAGGATGCGGATGTCGACGCTGACCTTGCCGACGCCGCCGACACGAGTGAAGGTCTGGTCGACCAGCACGCGCAGGATCTTGCCTTGGGTCTCGTAGGGCATATCGGCGACTTCGTCGATGTAGAGCGTGCCGCCATGGGCCTCTTCCATCGCGCCGACCTTGCGGATGCGCCCCTCGGAATCCTCGATCCCGAAAAGCTCCTCCTCCATGCGCTCCGGCGTAATCGTCGCCGCGTTGATCACCACGAAGGGATTGCGCGCGCGCTGCGACATCGCATGGATGGTGCGGGCGGTCAGCTCCTTGCCGGCGCCTGAGGGGCCGATGATCAGCACCCGGCTGTTGGTCGGCGCAACGCGCTCGATCATGTGGCGCAGGTTGTTCATCGCGCTGCTGGCGCCCAGCAGCTCCGGCGCATCGCCGCTGCGCTGACGCAACTGCTTGATCTCGCGCTTGAGCGAGGACGCCTCCAGCGCGCGCTCGGTGATCAGCACCAGCCGATCGGCCTTGAACGGCTTCTCGATATAGTCGTAGGCGCCGCGCTTGATGGCCGAAACCGCCGTCTCGACATTGCCGTGGCCGGAAATAATGACCACCGGCAGCTCGGGATCCTGCGCCTTGATCGCGTCCAGCAGTTCGAGCCCGTCCAGCCGGCTGCCCTGGAGCCAGATGTCCAGCACGACCATGGATGGACGGCGTTCCTGGATGGCAGCGAGCGCACTGTCGCTGTCGCCGGCCGTGCGCGTCTTGTAGCCCTCGTCGTCGAGGATGCCGGCGATGAGGTCGCGAATGTCGGCCTCGTCGTCGACGATCAGGATATCATACGCCATCTGTAGCAACCGTCTCCGGGGTCACGGACGCCTCGCCTGTGTCTGACGGAAGATCCGCCGTGTTTCTTACCATCGTCAGGCGGACCATGGCCCCTCGCCCGCCTCCGACGCTCTCGTCCCGCACCGGCGCATCGAGAAGTTCGATGCCGCCGCCATGCTCTTCCATGATCTTCTTGACGATTGCGAGACCGAGGCCGGTGCCCTTCTCCCGTGTCGTCATATAGGGCTCCAGCAACCGCTGGCGGTTCTCCACCGGCAGGCCGATGCCATTGTCCACCACCTCGATGGCGATGGTCTCGCCGTCCTGGTGTACGGTGACGTCGATGCGGCCCTTGCTGCCGCTGTCGGCCGGCACCGCCAACACCGATTCCGTCGCGTTCTTGATGACGTTGGTCAGCGCCTGCCCGACCAGTCTCTGGTCGAACCGCGCCTTCACCGCCGTCTCCGGGAGATCGGTGCGGATCGAAATGTTCGGATTGGCGACGCTCTGCAGGAAGGCGGCCTCGCGCACGGTGGTGCGCAGATCGCTGCTGCTCATTGTCGGCTTCGGCATGCGCGCGAAGGACGAGAACTCGTCGACCATGCGGCCGATGTCGCCGACTTGGCGGATGATCGTATCGATGCACTGGTCGAACACGGTGCGGTCGTCGTCGACGATCGTCTTGCCGTAACGCCGGCGGATGCGCTCCGCCGACAGCTGGATCGGCGTCAGCGGGTTCTTGATCTCGTGGGCGATACGGCGCGCAACGTCCGCCCAGGCCGAGGTCCGCTGGGCAGTGACGAGATCGGTGATGTCGTCCAACGTGACCACGAAGCCGTGCTCGCTGCGGGTCGACTGCTCGCTGGTGACGCGCACATTGACGCTGCGCTCGCGTCCGTGCCGGTGCAGCGACACCTGCGTCTCGGTCATCCGGTCGTCGGCGCGCGCCAGCACGTCCTCCACGACAGAGGCGAGCTCCGGCACCACGCGGCCGAGCGGCTCGTCCAGAAGCGCGCTCTCGCTGACGTCGAGCAGCGACAAGGCGGAGCGGTTCACCAGCGTGATGCGCCCGGTGTCGTCGATGCCGATGACGCCGGCGGTGACGCCCGACAGCACCGCCTCGGTGAAGCGGCGGCGACGGTCGATCTGGTCGTTCGCCGCCAGCAGCGCATCGCGCTGGCCGCGCAGCTGCGCCGTCATGTTGTTGAAGGTGGTGCCGAGATTGGCAAGGTCGCCTGCCGACTTGTCGGTCTCCACCTGAACATAGAGATTGCCCTTGGAGACCTGGTCGGCTGCGCCGATGAGCCGGCGGATCGGCGAGACCAGCTGATTGGCGAAGCCGAAGCCGATCCAGATCGACGACAGCAGCAGCACCAGGGTGACGCCGGTATAGACGAGCGCGAAGGCCACCTGTACGCCGAACCGGCTTTGCTCCATCCGGCCGTACTGGCTGGCCCCGTCCTCGGCCAGACGCATGTAGTCGACCACGCGCTTGTCCATCGCGCGGGTGACATAGAGATACATGTCGTCATAGGCGGAGAGTTTCATCACGCCGCCGACGAGGTTGGAGACGCCCGGCGCGATCAGCACCGGTTCGCCGGCCGCCGCCTGCCCGAACGCCTCCACCGGCGGCAGGATGACCTCCACGTCCGGATTGACAACGACCCGGGTGATCACCGTACCGTCCGGCTTCATCAGATAGGCCCCGCCGAGCGCACGCAGGGTCGTTTGCGTCTGAAAGAAGCTGTCGAAGCGGGTCGGTTCGAAATCATAGACCGTCTTGGCCCGGTCGATGTCGTTGGCCATGGCGATCAGGTCGCCGCGCAGCACGCGGGCGTGCTCCTGCAGATAGGCCTGCGCGACGGTCAGCGCATTGTCGATGATCAGCCGGGTGCGGTCCTCGAACCAGCGGTCGAGGCCACGGTCGAGGGTGATGGTCGCGAGAATGGCGACGAGAACCGCGGGAACCGCCGCCACGACGCTGAACAGCGTGACGATGCGCCCGTGCAGGCGAGCCGCCGCCCGCCCTCGCCTGCGCGCCTGCAGAAGCGCCGCAAATTCGAGCCCGATCAGCAGCAAGAGGATGGCGACGAGAACGCCGTTGATCACCATCGCAACCTGTGCGACGGGACCGTCCGGCGCGATCGGCGTCACGCCCATCAGCACGAAGAAGGTCAGCGTGATGGAAATCAGCGAAACGATGACCAGCACGAGGCCGATGCGGCGCACGCGCAACCCGCTCCGACCGCTGTCGGACGGAGAATCTGCTCCGCTGGTTCTCTCGGCAAGCACAGTTGGCAACCGTCGCTAGAATCGGCCCAGGCGAGTCCGTTGCTGGGAATGCGGCACCCTTACCACACAATGTTGCCAAATTACGACAGGGATGCCGCCGCGTGAAGCCGACGTCAGCGGTTGGAGCGGATCACCTGGACGTCGAGGTCGCGGATTTTCTTGCGCAGCGTGTTGCGGTTGACGCCGAGCAGCTCTGCCGCCTTGATCTGGTTGCCGCGCGTGGCGGCGAGCGCTGCGCCGATCAACGGATACTCCACCTCGCGCAGGATGCGATGATAGAGCCCCGGGGGCGGCAGCGCGTCGCCGAAGGCCTGGAAGTAGGTGTTGAGATAGCGCTCGACCGATCCGGACAGATCGATTTGGGCGTTCTCCTCTTCCTCGACGCTGGGCGCCGGCTGGCTCAGTTCCTGGTCGATCAGCGCCGCGGAGATGACGTCCTGCGGATAGAGCGCCGAAAGCCGGCGGACGAGATTTTCCAGCTCGCGCACATTGCCCGGCCAGCGATAGCGTCGCAGACGGTCGATGGCGGCTGTCTCGATCTGCTTGGCCGGCAGCCCTTCTTTCTCCGCCAGCGTGAAAAAGTGCCGCACCAGGTCCGGAATGTCCTCGATGCGCTCGCGCAGCGGCGGGAGCCGGATCGGCACCACATTGAGCCGATAGTAGAGATCTTCACGGAAGAGTCCCTGGTTGATCAGCTGGCGCAGGTCCTTGTTGGTGGCCGCGACGATGCGCACGTCGGTGCGGATCGGCACCCGGCCGCCGACGGTGGTGTATTCGCCCTGCTGCAGGACGCGCAGGAGCCGCGTCTGTGCCTCCATCGGCATGTCGCCGATCTCGTCGAGGAACAGCGTGCCGCCGTCCGCCTGCTCGAAGCGTCCGGCCGAGCGCTGCTGCGCGCCGGTGAAGGCCCCCTTCTCGTGGCCGAACAGCTCGGCCTCGATCAGGTCGCGCGGGATCGCCGCCATGTTGATCGCGACGAACGGGCCGTTGCGGCGCTTGCCGTAGTCGTGCAGCGCGCGGGCAACGAGCTCCTTGCCCGTTCCGGACTCGCCGTTGATCATGACGGAAAGGTCGGTCTGCATCAGCCGGGCGAGCACCCGGTAGATTTCCTGCATGGCCGGCGAGCGGCCGACCAGTGGGATGTTTTCGCCCGCCTCCTCCGGCTCGTCGAGCTTGATCCGGCGCGGTTCCGAAAGGGCGCGGCCGACGATGCTGGTCAGCTCCTTCAGGTCGAAGGGCTTGGGAAGATACTCGTAAGCGCCCTTCTCCGAGGCGCGGATCGCCGTCATGAACGTGTTCTGCGCGCTCATCACGATCACCGGCAGGTCGGGGCGCAGCTTCTTGATGCGCGGCAGCACGTCGAAGGCGTTCTCGTCCGGCATCATCACGTCGGTGACGACGAGATCGCCATCGCCGGAACTGACCCAGCGCCACAAGGTTGTGGCGTTGGATGTGAGCCGCACGGTATAGCCGGCGCGCGACAGCGCCTGGTTCAGCACCGTGCGGATTGCGGCGTCGTCGTCGGCAACGAGGATTGTCCCGGTCGGCATGGTCGGTGTCCCAGAGGTCAGATTTCGTCCTGCGTCGCGTAAGCGGGCATCAGGATGCGGAAAACGGTGCGGCCCGGCTGGCTGTCGCATTCGATGACACCGCCGTGGTCGCCGATGATCTTGGCAACGAGCGCAAGCCCCAGGCCGGAGCCGTTGGCCTTGGTCGTCACAAAGGGGTCGAAGAGATGCGGCAGCAGGTCCTCGGGAACGCCCGGGCCGTTGTCGCGCACGCAGAACTCCAGCGGCAGGCTCACCCGTTCCCGCGAGCCGGGCACCGACAGGCGGATGCCGGGGCGGTAGGCGGTCGTCAGGGTGATCTCGCCCGCCGGCTCGCCCGCCACCGCTTCGCTGGCATTCTTCACCAGGTTGAGGAACACCTGCACCAGCTGGTCGCGATTGGCCAGGACCAGCGGCAGGGACGGGTCGTATTCGACGTTGATCGGGATGTTGCGGGCGAAGCCGGAATTGGCGAGGCGCTGCACATGGTCGAGCACCACGTGGATGTTGACCGGCTCGCGCTCGACCGGCCGCTCGTCGGAGAACACTTCCATCCGGTCGACCAGTTTCACGATCCGGTCGGTCTCGTCCATGATCAGCCGGGTGAGCGGACGGTCGTCCTCGGCGGCCGAGGCCTCCAGCAACTGCGCGGCGCCGCGAATGCCCGACAGCGGGTTCTTGATCTCGTGCGCCAGCATCGTCGCAAGGCCCGAGACGGTGCGCGCCGCACCGCGCGAGGTGAGTTGGCGGTCGATCTTTTCCGCCATGCCCCGCTCCTGCAGCATTAGGACGACGGCGCCGGGCCTGTCGGCCACAGGTGCGGCGATGATGTCGACGATCTTCTCGGCGCCGATGCGCGGCGAGCCGATGTCCACCTTGTACTCGTTGACCGGCGCGCCGCGCTCCCTCACCTGCGAGATCAGCATGAGCAGCGGACTGCCGAACGGCACGAAATGGGACACCGGATGCCGGCGGAGCACCTGCGCGCTGGCGCGGAAGAAGCTCTCCGCCGCCATGTTCGCCTCGACGATGCGGCCTTGCGGGTCGACGAGGATGAGCGGGTGCGGCAGCGCGTCGAGAATCTGCCCATTGGTGCCGGGGATGGGACCGGCGGCGGCTTCGCGTGCGCCTCTCATGCGGCGGCCTCCAGGCTGGATGCGGTTTCCGCCCCACCCGCAAAGCAGGCTCGAAGGCTGGCGGTGACGAAGCCGGCGTCTTCCGATGTCAGGATTTTCTGGCGTATGGGGCCGGGCACGCCGGGTGCGCCGGCATCCAGATACCAGGCGATATGCTTGCGGGCGAGCCGCAGCCCCTTTTGCGCGCCATAGAGCTCGCGCATCATCTCGATATGCTCGCAGACGAGCTCGCCGAGCTTGGCGCCCCAAGGCACAACCGGAGCCGGCAGGCCGTCGAGCCCGGCAGCGATGGCTCCCGGCAGCCAGGGGCGACCGTAAGCAGCGCGCCCGACCATGACCGCATCGGCGCCTGACCGGTCCATCATCTCGTGCGCATCCTCCACCGAGCCGCAATCGCCATTGGCGACCAGCGGGACGGAGATCCGCTCGCGCACCGCCCGGATCGCATCCCAGTCGGCCTGACCCTTGTAGAACTGGCAGCGAGTGCGGCCGTGCACGGTGATCATCGCGACGCCGGCCGCCTCGGCCCGCGCGGCAAGCTCCGGCGCATTGAGCGAATCGTGGTCCCAGCCGAGGCGCATCTTCAGCGTCACGGGCACGGAGACCGCGCCGACGGTGGCTTCCACCAGCGTCAGGGCGTGGTCGAGATCGCGCATGAGCGCCGAGCCGGAATAGCCGGAGGTCACCTTCTTGGCCGGGCAGCCCATGTTGATGTCGATGATATCGGCCCCGGCGGCCTCTGCCAGGCGCGCACCCTCTGCCATCCAGTGCGCCTCGCGGCCGGCTAGCTGCACCACATGCAGCGCGCCGGCGATTCCCTCGCTGCGCAGACGGGTTTCGGGATGCCCCTCGGCAAGCTGCTCGCACGCCACCATTTCGGAAACGACGAGCCCGGCGCCGAAGCGGTGCGCCAGATGCCGGAAAGCCACATCGGTGACGCCGGACATGGGCGCGAGAAACACGCGATTGGCGCTTTCCACCGTCCCGATCCTGATGCCGCGGCCGTTGGCGCCGCCTTGCTGAATGCTCATATGATGTGCACTTTCCACTGTGCCTACAGAATAGACAATGTCGATTACGCTGCAAGTGCGAAATTCGCGCGTCCGACATAAGCCTTGTGGATGCGCAGCGAAACCGTCAAAACCGCCGCATCCGCATTGACGACCGGACATGACGATGACCGCGCCCGACCATTCCCCGCCTAGCGCTGCCGGCCGAGTGGCCATGCTGATCGTCGCGGCAGGCAAGGGCCTGCGCGCGGGCGGCGGCGTGCCGAAGCAGTACCGACAGATCGGCGGCACGCCTTTGCTGCGCCGCACAATCGAGGCGGCGCTCGCCTGCGACCGCGTGTCTGCCGTCGCGGTGCTGAT
This sequence comes from Stappia sp. WLB 29, assembly GCF_023507705.1. Taxonomy (GTDB): domain Bacteria; phylum Pseudomonadota; class Alphaproteobacteria; order Rhizobiales; family Stappiaceae; genus Stappia. The sequence goes on from NZ_JALBGD010000001.1 coordinate 342,278, forward strand.
CGGCGAGAACGACGACGCCCACTATGCCGACTGCATTGCCGGGCTCGCCGATCCGCGCCTGCAGCCGCCCGCCCGAGGCGGCGACACCCGCCAGGCAACGGTGCTGCACGGCCTGCGGGCGCTCGCACACCTCGCCCCGGACATCGTCCTCATCCATGACGGGGCCCGCCCCTTCGTCTCGATTGAGGTCATACAGGCCTCCATCGACGCGATTGCGGCCGGCCACCGCGCAGCGGTTGCCGCCGTCCCCGTTTCCGATACGCTGAAGCGGGCAGACCCGGAGAGCGGCGCAATCCTCGGCACGGTGGAGCGCAACGGACTTTATGCCGCGCAGACGCCGCAGGCCTTCCGCTTTCACGATATCCTGGACGCGCATGAGCGCGCGGCAAGCGAAGGCCTCGCGTCCTTCACGGACGATGCGGCCGTTGCCGAATGGGCGGGCCTTACGGTCGTGCTTACGCCCGGCGAGACCGGCAACGTCAAGATCACCACGGCGGAGGACCTGCGCCGCTTCGACAGGGACAGCGCCACCAGGGAGCCTCGCATGGACATGGAAACACGGGTCGCCACCGCCTACGACGTGCACGCATTCGAGGCGGGCAACGGTGTCGTTCTCGGCGGCATCGCCATTCCCCACGACCGCGCGCTCATGGGCCACTCCGACGCGGACGTGGTGCTGCACGCGCTCACCGACGCGGTGCTGGCAACGATTTGCGACGGCGATATCGGCCATCACTTTCCGCCGAGCGATCCGCAGTGGCGGGGCGCAGCCTCCGATCAGTTTCTCGACTACGCGGTCGACCGGCTGCGCCAGCGCGGCGGGCGGATCTCGCATCTGGATGTCACCATCGTCTGCGAACGCCCGAAAATCGGGCCGCACCGCGAAGCGATGCGCGCGCGCATCGCCGAAATTTGCGGCACGCCGCTTCACCGGGTATCGGTAAAGGCCACGACCTCGGAGCGCCTCGGCTTCACGGGGCGCGAGGAAGGCATTGCGGCTCTGGCGACGGTCACCGTCCGCCTGCCCGAGCAGAATGACGACATCACCGCGCAAGGAGGCCATGCGTGACCGATCTCGCCCGCGTCGAGGACAGTGCGGCCCGCGTCATCCGCGAGGCGACTGCCGCAGGCCTGCTGCTGGCAACCGCGGAATCCTGCACCGGCGGGCTGATCGCCAGCTCCCTTACCGAGATCTCCGGCTCGTCGGCAGTGGTCGACCGCGGGTTCGTGACCTATTCCAATGAAGCAAAGCGCGACATGCTGGGCGTACCGGCCGACCTGATCGCCCGCGTCGGCGCGGTCAGCCGCGACGTCGCCATCGCCATGGCCGAGGGCGCGCTCACGGCCTCGCGCGCAGATGTGACCGTTGCAATCACCGGGATCGCCGGACCGGGCGGCGGCTCTGCGGAAAAGCCGGTCGGTCTGGTTCACATGGCCCTGGCTGCCAAGGGCCTCCCGACACAACATGAAGAGTTGCGCCTCGGCGACGTCGGGCGAAGCGCAGTGCGCCTTGCCACCGTGGAGCGCGCCCTCACTGCCCTGTCGCAGACCATTGCTAAAGTTTTATCGGTTCGTGAAACCGGAGAATGACCAGTTCAACAAGGGCTTTCCCCTGTTAATTGTTTTTTCTGGGTAATGCACCCAAAGTCCTGTTCAAACAGGGACATGTAACATGCGTAAGACCTGCCTGACCGTTGCCCTCGCGATTGCCCTGCCGACAGGCGCGCTTGCAGACGACATCCACATGATCTCACGACACTCGGACGGCTCCTTCTATGGCAGCCACAAGGTATTCACGCGCGCCGGCGACAACCTTCACGAGATATCGCTCTGCGGTCATGCCTATTACGCCCGGGCGGCAACGGTCGCCTGGATGAACTACGAGGCAGAGGAAGGCCGCGACGTCGGCCTGGAGTTGAACCAGGGAAAGGGCTGGTACCGTATCTGCGAGGAACCGAGCAAGCAGGTCAAGCTCGCCGATATTGGTGTCGAGGGCACCAACGCGGAGGTGATGCGCGCCAGCGAAGAGGCGATGAACCGCCGCATGCGCTTCATCCATATCCGTCAGATGTTCTCGAAATACGGAAATTCCGGCGCCGCCTCATCATCCTATCACGCAAGGTGACGTGCGGGGAGCCCGGCTAGCCGGCGCCGTAGACCACGTCGGCCCGCGCCTCGAAGGCATCGGAGAACTTCCTGAAAGCCCGGTCGAACATCGCCGACATGAGCGCACTCAACGTGCGGCTCTTAAACTCATAGCTGATGTCGAAACCAACCTCGCAGGCATCCTCGCCGAGCGGCTTGAACGTCCAGACATTTTCCAGGTGCCGGAACGGGCCGTCGAGATACTCGACGAGAATTCGCCTGTTGGCAGGCTCCAGCGTTACCCGGCTGGTGAAGGTCTCGCGAAACAGCTTGTAGGCGACGGTCATGTCGGCAACGAGCACTTCGCGCCCTCCGCCGAGATCCTTGCGCCCCCTCACCTGCAGTTTCTCGCAAAGCGGCACGAATTCGGGATACTTCTCCACATCGGCGACGAGCGCGAACATGTCGTCGCTGCTGTGCGCCACCTTATGCACGGTCTGGAATGACGGCATGTGACTTTCGGTCCTGCGTCTTTCTCGTGTCGGCGGCCCGACGTCCAGCCGGGCCGAAAGATCAGGCGGACGCGGCTTGGCCCAGCTTTGCGGCGCGCGCGCGCTTCAGGTCGGCGAAGTCCTCGCCCGCGTGATGCGAGGAACGGGTCAGCGGGCTCGCCGAAACCTTCAGGAAGCCCTTCGCATAGGCGATCTTCTCGAACGCCGTGAACTCGTCGGGCGTCACGAAGCGCATCACCGCGTGATGCTTGGAACTCGGCTGCAGGTACTGGCCGATGGTCAGGAAGTCGACATCGGCTGTGCGCAGATCGTCCATCAGTTGAAGGACCTCGTTCCGCTCCTCGCCGAGGCCGACCATGATGCCCGACTTGGTGAACATGCCCGGGTCGATCTCCTTTACCTGCTGCAGCAGGCGGATGGAGTGGAAGTAGCGGGCGCCGGGGCGCACGGTCAGATACTTCGACGGCACGGTCTCGAGATTGTGGTTGAAGACGTCTGGCCGCGCGCGAACCACCGTCTCCAGCGCGCCGGGCTTGCGCAGGAAATCGGGCGTCAGCACCTCGATGGTGGTCGAAGGCGCGCGCTCGCGGATCGCCTGGATCACTTCGGCGAAATGGCCGGCACCGCCGTCGGAAAGATCGTCGCGATCCACCGAGGTGATGACGACATGCTGAAGGCCCATCGTCGCAACCGCCTCGGCAACGCCGGCCGGCTCCTTCGGATCGACCGGGCCGGGCATGCCCGTGCGCACGTTGCAGAAGGCGCAGGCGCGGGTGCAGGTATCGCCGAGGATCATGAAGCTGGCATGCTTCTTCGACCAGCATTCGCCGATATTCGGGCAGCCCGCTTCCTCGCAGACGGTCACGAGATTGTTGGAGCGCACGACCTGCTGCGTCTCCCGGTAGACGGGGGACGTGGGTGCCTTCACCCGGATCCAGGCAGGCTTGCGCTGGATCGGATTGTCGGGCCGATGGGCCTTTTCCGGGTGGCGGGGCCGCTCGGCCTGCGAGTTGCCCTGGGTGACCGTGTCGAGGAGTGTAACCATGGCACCTAAGTGTCGCTGTTGGGGTGAAAGGTCAAGCGGTTCCGCGCCGGTCTGCTATACCGCCGCAGCAGGTCTCATGTAGCGTTTGAGCTGCGAAACGGCGGTCTCGCCGAGCGGCTGCGAGCGGCGGGTCGCTTCGTTGATCTGCACCACCACGCTGCGCGCCTTCGCAAGCGGCCGGCCGTCCTGGCAGATCACCTGCTCCAAAGTCACCGAACTGCGCCCGATACTCGCCACCGCCGTGCCGATCTCCACGGTGCCCGGCCACAGGCCTTCGGCAAGGAAGTCGAGCTCCAGCCGGGCGATCACGAAGGCCGCACCCGGTTCGGCGAGCTCCCCGGCAGCATGAAACAGAAGCTCCACCCGGCCGGTTTCCAGAAACGTCGAATAGACCGCGTTGTTGACGTGACCCTGCCGATCCGTGTCGCTGTAGCGCAACTTGTCGCTCGTGCGCAGCGGAAAGGCATCGATGATGGCGGCAGCGTCGCTCAACCGCGGATCTTCCGCCACACGAACAACAGCAGGATCGCGCCCACCGTCGCCAGCACCAGCTGGTCGATGAACCCGCCCGACACGTTGAGCTTGAAGATTTCCGCAAGCTTGCCGCCCACCAGCGCGCCGATCAGGCCGACGACCAGGCTGCCGAAGAAGCCGCCGCGGCTGTCGAGCACACGGTGCGCAACGGCACCGGCGATCAGCCCGATCAAGATCCAGAGGATGATGCCCATTCTGCCCTCACCTGAAAGCCGGCCGGGGATCGCCCGGCCGGTAATGTTATCCGTCCGATCAGGCAAGCACCCGCGCGATCAGCACCACGACAATCGCACCGACCGCCGCGACGATGACCTGATTCACGAAGGCATTGCCGACATTGATGTTGATGCCGGCAAGATTGAACAGGAAGCCGCCGACAAACGCGCCGATCAGGCCGGTGATGAGATAGCGAACAAGACCGCCGCCGCCGATCAACAGGCTGGCGAGCCAGCCGGCAATGAGACCGATGGCGCACCAGATGAGGATGTTCTTGACGTCCATGTCGAAAGTCCCCGTTTTGAAGAAGCGCCGCGAGGCGCCCGCCAAGGGTAGACGCTTCGGAGCACAACTCAAGATAGATTGGACCGCCGCCAGCCCTCAGGCGTTCAGCACCCGGCCATACGCGTCGAGCACGCTCTCCTTCATCATTTCCGACAGGGTCGGGTGCGGGAAGATCGTGTGCATCAGCTCTTCCTCGGTGGTTTCCAGGTTCATGGCGACCACGAAGCCCTGGATCAGCTCGGTCACTTCCGCGCCGACCATATGGGCACCGATCAGTTCGCCGGTCTTCTTGTCGAAGATCGTCTTGATGAGTCCCTGGTCCTCGCCGAGCGCGATCGCCTTGCCGTTGGCCGCGAAGCTGTAGCGGCCAACGCGGATATCGCGTCCCTGCTCCTTGGCCTTGGCCTCGGTGAGGCCGACGGAGGCGACCTGCGGGTTGCAATAGGTGCAGCCCGGAATGCGACCCTTCTCCATCGGATGGACGCCCGGCACGCCGGCGATCTTCTCGATGCAGATGACGCCCTCGTGCTCGGCCTTGTGGGCCAGCATCGGCGGGCCGGCGACGTCGCCGATCGCATAGATGCCCGGCACGTTGGTCTTACCGTAGCCGTCGATGACGATGCAGCCGCGGTCGGTCTTGACGCCGAGCGCCTCCAGGCCGAGGCCCTCGATATTGCCCTGCACGCCGACAGCGGAAATCAGGCGGTCGGCGGTGATCTTCTCCACCTTGCCGTCCTTGGTCTCAACATGCGCGGTAACGGAATTGGCGCCTTTCTCGACCTTGGCGACCTTGGCCTCGGTGAGGATCTTCAACCCTCGCTTTTCAAGCTGCTTGCGGGCGAATGCGGAGATCTCGGCGTCTTCCACCGGCATGACCTGCGGCATCACCTCGACGACGGTCACCTCGGCACCCATCGAACGGTAGAAGGAGGCGAACTCGATGCCGATGGCGCCCGAGCCCATCACGACCAGCGACTTGGGCATGACGTCCGGCTTCATCGCCTCGAAATAGGTCCAGATCAGCTTGCCGTCCGGCTCGATACCCGGCAGCGCACGGGGACGCGCGCCGGTCGCGACGATGACGTGCTTGGCGGTGTAGGTGCCCTCGCCCTTGACGCCCTTCGGCACCGGGTTCTGCGGCTCGACCACCGGCTTCGTCGACTTGCCGACGCTGATCTCGCCGGGCTTGGTCAGCTTCGCCTCGCCCCAGATCACGTCGATCTTGTTCTTCTTCATCAGGAAGGCGACGCCGCCGTTGAGACGGGCCGAGACGCCGCGCGAGCGGGCGACCACGTCCTTGACGTCTGCGGTCATCTTGCCCTCGAGCTTCAGGCCGTAGCTCTTGGCATGGTTGGCGTGATCGAGGATCTCCGCCGACCGGAGCAGCGCCTTGGTCGGGATGCAGCCCCAGTTGAGGCAGATGCCGCCAAGATGCTCGCGCTCGACGATCGCGGTCTTGAGGCCGAGCTGCGCCGCACGGATGGCCGTGACATAGCCTCCCGGACCCGAGCCGATGATGATGACGTCGTAGGACGTACCGCTCATGAAAAGTCCTCCAGATAGGACGGCGGGCGCGCCGGAAGGCTGCGCCCGGCGGAAACGGAAGTGATGGCGAGACGGCCGGCACCGCGATGCGGCGCCGGCCTGCTGATCACACCAGCATGCTCATCGGGTTTTCGATCAACTGCCGGAACGCAGACATCAGTTCCGCGCCGAGGGCGCCATCGACCGCGCGGTGGTCGGTCGACAGGGTCACCGACATGACGGTGGCAATCGCCAGCGCACCGTTCTTGACCACGGCGCGCTGCTCGCCCGCGCCGACCGCGAGAATGGTTGCGTGCGGCGGATTGATCACAGCGGCGAAGTCCTTGATGCCGAACATGCCGAGATTGGAGACCGAGGTGGTGCCGCCCTGGTATTCCTGCGGCTGCAGCTTGCGGCTGCGGGCGCGGCCGGCAAGGTCCTTCATCTCGTTGGAGATCGCGGACAGTGTCTTCTCGTCGGCCCGGCGGATGATCGGGGTGATCAGGCCGCCCTCGATGGCCACGGCAACACCGACATCGGCATGCTTGTGGACCAGCATGCCGCCGTCGGTCCAGCTGGCATTGGCCGCCGGCACCGCCTTCAGCGCCAGAGCATGGGCCTTGATGACCATGTCGTTGACCGAGAGCTTGTAGGCCGGCTTGCCGTCCTTGTCCTTCGGCGCCGCATCGTTGAGCTGGGCGCGAAGGGCCAGCAGCGCGTCGAGCTCGCAATCCACCGTCAGGTAGAAATGCGGCACGGTCTGCTTGGACTCCGTCAGGCGCTTGGCGATGGTCTTGCGCATGTTGTCATGCGGCACGACCTCGTAGCTGCCCTCCTCGAAGAGCTTGAGCACCTGCGAGTCCGCCATGCCGGACGGCGCGGCGGCCTTGGGAGCCTCGGCAGCGGCGGGCTTGTCGGCCGCAGCGGCCTTCGGCGCATCCGCGCCCTTGCGGCCCGTGCCCGACTTCAGCGCCTCGTCCACATCGCGCTTGACGATGCGGCCATGCGGACCGGAGCCGGAGATCGCGGCAAGGTCGAGACCGTCCTGCGCGGCAAGCCGGCGGGCGAGAGGCGAGGCAAAGATGCGCTCGCCCTTGTCGCCGGCCGGGGCCGGCGGAGCCTTGGCGGGAGCCGCCGGCTCGGCAGCGGCCGGAGTGGACGGCTCCGACTTTGCAGAGGCCTCGGACTTTGCCGGAGCCTCCGATTTCGCGGGTGCTTCCGCCTCGGCAGGTGCAGCGTCGGCCTTCGCGGCGCCGTCGAGCGAGGAGGCATCCTCCCCCTCTTCGAGCAGCAGCGCGATGACCTCGTTGACCTTCACGCCCTCGGTGCCTTCCGCGACGAGAATCTTGCCGACCTTGCCCTCGTCGACCGCTTCGACTTCCATTGTCGCCTTGTCGGTCTCGATTTCCGCGATGACGTCGCCGGAGGAGACGGTGTCGCCCTCCTTGACCAGCCACCTGGCGAGATTGCCCTCTTCCATCGTCGGCGAGAGGGCCGGCATCAAAATCTTGATTGGCATCGTCTCTTCCCCGCCTCAGGCCGTGTAGGTGACGGCTTTGACCGCGTCGATGACTTCCTTCACCGAAGGTAGAGCCAGCTTCTCGAGGTTGGCCGCATAGGGCATCGGCACATCCTTGCCGGTGACCCGCAGGATCGGCGCGTCGAGCCAGTCGAACGCCTTTTCCTGAACCTGATAGCCGATCTCCGAGGACACCGAGCACATCGGGTAGGCTTCCTCGACCGTGACCAGGCGCCCGGTCTTCTTCACCGAAGCGATGACCGTGTCGATGTCCAGCGGACGGATCGAGCGCAAGTTGACCACTTCGGCGGAAATGCCGGCAGCCGCCAGTTCCTCGACCGCCTTCATGACGTAGGTCATGCCGATACCCCAGGATACGATGGTTACATCGCTGCCCTTGCGCTCGACCTTTGCCTTGCCGATCGGCAGGACGAAGTCCTCGACGTCCGGGATCTCGAAGGTCTGGCCGTAGAGAATTTCGTTCTCGAGGAAGACGACCGGGTTCGGATCGCGGATCGCGGCCTTGAGCAGGCCCTTGGCATCGGCCGCCGACCACGGCTGCACGACCTTGAGGCCCGGGACATGGGCGTACCAGGCCGCATAGTCCTGGCTGTGCTGGGCGGCGACGCGGGCCGCGGCACCGTTGGCGCCGCGGAACACGATCGGCGCGCCCATCTGACCGCCGGACATGTAGAGCGTCTTGGCGGCGGAGTTGATGATCTGGTCGATCGCCTGCATGGCGAAATTGAAGGTCATGAACTCGACGATCGGCTTGAGGCCGGCCATCGCCGCGCCGACGCCAAGGCCCGTGAACCCGTGCTCGGTGATCGGGGTGTCGATGACGCGCTTGGCACCGAACTCCTCGAGCAGGCCTTGCGAGATCTTGTAGGCGCCCTGATATTCGGCGACTTCCTCGCCCATCAGGAAGACGTCGCCGTCGCGGCGCATCTCTTCCGCCATGGCATCGCGCAGCGCTTCGCGGACGGTGGTCTTCACCATCGGCGTGCCTTCCGGCACATCCGGGTCGCTGACGTCGTCAGGGGCCGGAGCGACGGGCGCGGCGGCAACCGGAGCCGGCTTCTCGGCCGGAGCCTCGGCTTGCTTTTCCTGCGGCGCGGGCGCTGCAGCGGCGGCCTTCGGCGCGGCATCGAGGGCGGACGCATCCTCGTCCTCGCCCAGCAGCATGGCGATGGGCGTGTTGACCTTGACGTTCTCGGTGCCCTCGGCAACGAGGATCTTGCCGAGCACGCCCTCGTCAACCGCCTCGACCTCCATGGTCGCCTTGTCGGTCTCGATCTCGGCGATGACATCGCCGGCGGCGACGCTGTCGCCTTCTTTTTTCACCCATTTGGCCAGGGTGCCCTCTTCCATCGTCGGGGAGAGGGCCGGCATCAGAATCTCAATCGGCATCGTACGCTCCCGCGATCAAAGAAGAATGTCGGTGTAGAGCTCGGAAACATCCGGCTCCGGATCCGTCTGCGCGAACTCGGCGGACTCCGCCACGATCTCGCGCACCTCCTTGTCGATGGCCTTGAGGTCGTCCTCGCTCGCCCATCCGTTGTCCAGCAGACGCTTGCGGACTTGCTCGATCGGATCGTGCTCGGTGCGCATCTTCTGGACCTCCTCCTTCGACCGGTACTTGGCCGGGTCGGACATGGAGTGGCCGCGATAGCGATAGGTGATCATTTCGAGGATGTACGGGCCCTTGCCCGAGCGGCAGTGCTCGAGCGCCTTCTCGCTGGCCGCCATGACGGCGCGCACGTCCATGCCGTCGACCTGTTCGCCGGGAATGCCGAACGAGGCGCCGCGCTGGGACAGGTCCGTCGTCGCGGAGGCGCGCTCGACGCTGGTGCCCATGCCGTACTTGTTGTTCTCGATGACATAGACCACGGGCAGCTTCCACAGCTGCGCCATGTTGAAGCTTTCGTAGACCTGGCCCTGGTTGGAGGCGCCGTCGCCGAAGAAGGTCATCGCGACCGCACCGTTCTCGCGGTAGCGGTTGGCGAAGCCGAGGCCCGTGCCGAGCGAGACCTGGGCACCGACGATGCCGTGGCCGCCGTAGAATTGCTTTTCCTTGGAGAACATGTGCATGGAGCCGCCCTTCCCCTTGGAATAGCCGCCCCGGCGTCCGGTCAGCTCGGCCATGACGCCCTTCGGGTCCATGTCCATGGCGAGCATATGGCCGTGATCACGATAACCGGTGATCATCTGGTCGCCGTCCTTGGATGCCATGCGCATGCCGACGACGACCGCTTCCTGACCGATATACAGGTGGCAGAAGCCGCCGATCAGGCCCATGCCGTAAAGCTGGCCGGCCTTTTCCTCAAAACGGCGGATGAGCAGCATGTGCCGATAGGCACTCAGCTCCTGCTCCTTGGTGAACTCTACGATCGCGGGCGACGATTTGGCCGCCCCTCCCTTCGACCGGGCAGCGCTCTTCGAGCGTGCACCGGAGGTCTTGCCAGACGTTCCAGCCATGTCCCTCGTCTCGGTTTTGCGCCCCTTGCGGGACTGCGTTTCCCCTTCAGCAATCTAGCGGAAGGTACGCGAGGGGAAAAGTCAATGAAAGCCGGAAGTTGATGGCAGCAGAATCATCTCAAGTGACTGATATCAATTCTCTTTTCTGAATTTAACTGAAATGTGGTTCAATATACATTCTGAACCTATTTTCAGTTATTCTGCAGAGGCGCGGCGCGGGCGCAGGATCGCCAGCTCCTGCGAATGCACCAGGTTGAGGCTTGCGCGCGCCCGCTCGTCGATCATGTCCGGATCGAGGCTTTCGGGGCGCAGCAGCATCACGCGCCTGAGCAAATCTTCGCGTTCCCCGCGCACCACGGCAAGCTCTTTCTCGAGCTCGGCATAGCGATGCTCGATCCGGGCCTTGCCCACGAGACCGAGCTCGCCGTTCAGCGCGTGAAAGGCGAAATAGGCGACGAGCCCCACAGCAATCGCCGGCACCGTGAGGCGCTGGCGAAGGGTACGGCGGCGGTAACGGGTGGAATTGAACGGCACGGAAGCGACCCGACTCGATACGAACAGTTCGACGGGATCACTATCGACCAACAGCCTTAATGGATGGTTGCCGCCAAAGCGAAAGGCTCAGGCGGCAGCGGTTTCTGCCTCCGCGAGGCGCACCAGCTTGAGCAGGACGGCAGCGCTGCCCTTGAGCCGCTGCTCGGCGCTATCCCAGTCGCGCACCAGGACCACCTTCTGGTCGGGGCGGATCTTCGCCAGCACGCCCTGCTCGGCAATGTAGGATACCAGCCCGGCAGGATTGGCGAAGGAGCTGTTGCGGAAGGCAATGACCACGCCCTTCGGTCCGGCATCGATCTTCTCCACATTGGCCCGGCGGCACAGCCCCTTGATGAAGACGATCTTCAAAAGGTGCTCCACCTCTTCCGGCAGCGGACCGAAACGGTCGATGAGCTCGGCGCCGAACGCGTCGATCTCCTCCGGCGCGGCAAGGTCCGCCAGTCGCCGATAGAGAGAGAGGCGCAGCGGCAGATCGGCGACATAGCTTTCCGGGATGAGAACGGGCGTCCCGACCTGGATCTGCGGCGACCAGGTCTCCTCGGCCTCGGTGTCGTCGCCGGTGCGCAGCTGCGCCACCGCCTCTTCCAGCATCTGCTGATAGAGTTCGAAGCCGACTTCCTTGATGTGCCCCGACTGCTCCTCGCCGAGCAGGTTTCCGGCACCGCGAATATCGAGATCGTGGCTGGCGAGCTGAAAACCGGCACCGAGGCTGTCGAGCGACTGCAGCACCTTGAGCCGCCGGTCGGCGGTGGTCGTCAGCGACTTGTTGGCCGGCACCGTGAACAGCGCATAGGCCCGCGTCTTCGACCGGCCGACGCGCCCGCGCAGCTGGTAGAGCTGGGCAAGGCCGAACATGTCCGCCCGGTGGACGATCAGCGTGTTGGCGGTCGGGATGTCGAGGCCGGATTCGACGATGGTCGTCGACAGAAGCACGTCGTACTTGCCCTCGTAGAAGGCGTTCATGACGTCTTCCAGCTCGCTCGGCGCCATCTGGCCATGCGCCACGGCGACCTTCACCTCCGGCACGTTCTGCTCGAGGAAGGCCTTCTGCTCGGCAAGATCCGAGACGCGTGGGCAGACATAGAAGCTCTGGCCGCCGCGATAGCGCTCGCGCAGCAGCGCCTCGCGCACCACCACCGGATCGAACGGCGAGATGAATGTGCGCACGGCAAGCCGGTCCACCGGCGGCGTCGCGATCAGCGACAGTTCCCGCACGCCGGTCAGCGCCAGCTGCAGGGTGCGCGGGATCGGCGTTGCCGACAGGGTCAGCACATGCACCTCGGATTTCAGCTCCTTGAGCTTCTCCTTGTGCTTCACACCGAAATGCTGCTCCTCGTCGATGATCAGCAGGCCGAGATCGCGGAAGGTGACGCCCTTGCCGAGCAGGGCATGGGTGCCGACGACGATATCGACCGAACCGTCGGCAAGCCCCTTCTTGGTCGCCGCAAGGTCCTTGGCCGGCACCAGACGCGAGGCGTGGGCGACATTGATCGGCAGGCCCTGGAAGCGCTCGGAGAACGTCTTGAAATGCTGGCGGGCCAGCAGCGTCGTCGGCACCACCAGCGCGACCTGCCGGCCGGTCATGGCCGCGATGAACGCCGCCCGCAGGGCCACCTCGGTCTTGCCGAAACCGACATCGCCGCAGACCAGCCGGTCCATCGGGCGGCCGGACGCAAGATCCTCGAACACCGCGTCGATGGCGTTGAGCTGGTCCTCGGTCTCGTCATAGGGGAAGCGCGTCGCGAATTCGTCGTAGACGCCTTCCGGCGGAACGATGGGCGGTGCGGTACGCAGGGCCCGGGCGGCAGCGGTCTTGATCAACCCGTCGGCGATCTCGAGGATCCGCTTCTTCATCCGGGCCTTGCGGGCCTGCCAGGCCCCGCCGCCCAGCTTGTCGAGCTGCGCCTCGGTGTCTTCCGATCCGTAGCGGGTCAGAAGCTCGATGTTCTCGACCGGCAGGAACAGCTTGTCGCCGCCGGCATATTGCAGCTCGAGACAATCGTGCGGCGCGCCGGCCGCCTCGATGGTACGCAGGCCGATGAACCGGCCGATGCCGTGGTCGACGTGGACCACAAGGTCGTTCTGGGCAAGGCTGGCGGCCTCGGTCAGGACGTTGGCGCCCGATGCCTTGCGGCGACGCTGGCGCACCAGACGGTCGCCGAGAATGTCCTGTTCGCAGATGACGGTCAGGCCGTCGACCTCGAAGCCCTGCTCGATGCCGAGCACGGCGAGCGCGGCCATACCCTTGGGCAGGCCCAGCGCATCGCGGTCGGTCGCAACGGGCGCTGCGCGGTCGAGGCCGTGATCTGCAAGGACATGCGACAGGCGCTCGCGCGATCCCTCGCTCCAGCAGGCGATGACGATGCGGTCGCCTGCCTTGCGCCGGGCGCTGGCATGGGCCGCCAAGGCATCGAAGACGTTGACGTCGCCGGCGGAGCGTTCCGCCGCGAAGCTGCGTCCTTGCCGGCCACCGAGCTCCAACACCTGCTGCCCTGTTCCGGGAGGAACGTCGAAGGCCGACAGGCGCAGGCTCGCACCGTTTGCAAGGGATGTCGCCCATTCCTCGCCGGTCAGATAAAGCGCATCCGGCGCCAACGGCTTGTACGGCACCGCTCCGGAGCCCGAGGACTTGCCCAGCGCATCGACACGCGCCTGATGGTGTTCCGTGATCTGCTCCTGACGCTCGCGCACCACGTCGTCGATGGATGACGAGAGAACGAAGGGCACGCCCGGGCAATAATCGAACAGGGTTGCGAGTCGGTCGTGGAACAGCGGCAGCCAGTGCTCCATGCCGGCATAACGACGGCCTTCGCTGATCGATTGGTAGAGGATGTCGTCCCGATCGGCGGCGCCGAAGCTTGCCACATAACCCTTGCGGAAACGCGAGACGGTTTCGTCCGTAAGCACCACCTCGCTCATCGCGACGAGATCGAGATGCTTGATCTGCCGCGTCGTGCGCTGGGTTTCGGTGTCGAAGGTGCGCAGCGATTCCAGCGTGTCGCCAAAAAAGTCGAGGCGGACGGGCGCTTCCATTCCCGGCGCGAAGACATCGACGATACCACCGCGCACGGCGTATTCGCCCGTGTCCTGCACGGTGGAGGAGCGCACGAAGCCGTTGGTCTCCAGCCACGAGACCAGCCCGCCGAGATCGACCCGGTTGCCCGGACGGGCACTCCAGCTCTGGCTGCGGGCGAAATCCGGCACCGGCAGGCGCTGCAAGGCGGCGTTGGCGGTGGTGAGAAGGATCGTCGGCCCCTCGAACGCACCGCCTCCGCCGGCAAGCCGGCTGAGCGACGTCAGGCGCCGGGCGACGAGCGCGGAGGTCGGCGAAACCCGGTCATAGGGGAGGCAATCCCAGGCCGGCAGGTCGAGCACATCGCAATCGGGCGCGAAGTAGGCGAGCGCATCCTGCACGCTGCGCGCATGACTGGCGTCGCGCGCCACGAACACGAGGGAGAGGCCCGGCCCCGCATCCTTGACCAGAGCGGCCAGCACATAGGCTTCCGCGCCATCCGGCACGCCGGTAATGACGGCATTGCCTGTCTTGAGGGAGAGTTTGTCGACCACGATTCGGTTCCCGGCCCGGCCAGCCACACCCCATGCGACTGGCGGAGTGTTTAGCTGCTTTGGCTGCGATAGGCGGCGATGGCGCGATAAAGCTCGGTATCGTGCTCGGCCGGGACCGGCTTGCGCCCGATCATCCAGGCGAACAACTCCTGGTCGGACACGTCCATCAGCACTTCCAGCGTGGCAAGCTCCGCCTCGCTCATCGTGGCGATGTTCTCGCCCACATAGCCGCCGAGGAGAATGTCCATCTCCTTCATGCCGCGATGCTGGCAGCGATAGAGAATGCGCTTGCGCCGCGCGTTGTCGTCGTCGCGCTCGCTTTCGGACGTGACCGTGCGGTCTGCCATGCCGTTTCCTTTGTCTTCGCCAGCGTCCGCTGGGGACGCATCTGCCCGGCCGCACGGGTGCGGCCTTGACAGAACCCTGATCGTGCGCGGGTTATAGCGGTCCCCGCGTGAAACTCAATGCACGGGGCTGCCGCCGGTTCCAGCGACCGTGCCCTTGGCAGCATGTCCACCAGCCAGAAGACCGGCCCGCTTCCTGTCCATGCGCCCTTCGATCCTCGATCCCCTGTTCGCTCCCGTTTCGTCCCTGCCGGGCGTCGGCTCCAGGCTGGCGACACGGCTTGTCAGCCTTCTGGGAACGGACCCGGAACGCGAGCCGCATGTCATCGACCTGTTGATGCACATCCCGAGCGGCATCATCGACCGGCGCCTGCGCCCCGGCATCGCGCGTGCACCGGAAGGAGCCATCGTCACGCTGGAGGTGCGGATCGACCGCCATCAGGCCCCTCCCCGCGGCAGTCGCGCCCCCTACCGGATCTTCGGCCACGACGACAGCGGCGAGATCGCCTTCGTGTTCTTCCATGCCAATTCCAGCTGGCTGGAAAAATCGATGCCGGTGGGCGCCGATCTCATCGTCTCCGGCCGGGTCGAGTGGTTCAATGGCCGTCCGCAGATGGTTCACCCCGACCATGTGGTGCCGGCGGACGAGGCCGACACGCTGCCGCTGGTCGAGCCCGTCTATCCGCTGACGCAGGGCCTGTCGGGCAAGGTACTGCAAAAGGCCATCGCTGCGGGCCTGGAGCGCGTGCCGGATCTTCCCGAATGGCTGGATGCTGCCCATGGCAAGCGGGCGAACTGGCCCTCGTTCCGCGAGGCACTGATCGCGCTGCATCGGCCGGACGAGGCGCGCCTTGCCGAACAGGGCGAGGAAAGCGCAGCTTTGGCGCGCCTCAGCTATGACGAGTTTCTCGCCAACCAGCTTGCGCTTGCCCTCGTGCGGCGCTCGCTGCGCCAGACACGGGGCATTGGCCGCACATTTGACGGAGCCTTGAAGGCGAAGATCCTGGCTGCCCTTCCCTACTCATTGACGGACGGACAGGCGCAGGCGGTCCGGGAAATCGAGGAGGACCTCGCCTCGCCCATCCGCATGCTGCGTCTGCTGCAAGGCGATGTCGGCGCCGGCAAGACCGTGGTGGGCTTGCTCGCAGCGGCTGCCGCCATCGAATCGGGCGCCCAGACCGTGTTGATGGCGCCGACCGAAATCCTCGCCCGCCAGCACCATGCCTCGCTCGCCCCGCTGTGCGAGGCCGCCGGCATTCGCATTGCCGTCCTCACCGGACGAGACGGCACCCGGCACAAGCGCGAGACGCGAGCAGCGCTGGAAGCCGGCGAGATCGACCTTCTCGTCGGCACCCACGCGCTTTTCCAGTCAGACATTGCCTTTGCCAATCTCGGCCTGGCCATCGTCGACGAGCAGCACCGCTTCGGCGTCCACCAACGCCTGATGCTCGCCTCCAAAGGACAGGGCGTCGACATGCTGGTGATGACGGCCACGCCCATCCCGCGCACGCTGGTGCTCACCTATTTCGGCGACATGGAAGTCTCCCGCTTGACGGAAAAGCCCGCCGGCCGCCAGCCGATCACCACGGTCGTCGTGCCGCTCGACCGCATGGACGAGGTGGTCGAGCGCCTGCGTGCCGCCTTGCAGGAAGGCAAGAAGGCCTACTGGGTGTGCCCTCTCGTAGAGGAATCGGAAAAGTCCGACCTCGCTGCGGCCGAGGAGCGCCATGCGGTCCTGACGCAGCTCCTTGGACCGCGCGTTGCGCTGGTGCACGGCCGCCAGAGCAGCGACGAGAAAGACGCTGCCATGCGCGCGTTCAAGGACGGCCCCGTCCAGCTTCTCGTCGCCACCACGGTGATCGAGGTCGGCGTCGACGTGCCGGAAGCCTCCATCATCGTCATCGAGCACGCCGAGCGATTCGGCCTGTCGCAGCTACACCAGTTGCGCGGCCGGGTCGGGCGCGGCAAGGAAGCCTCGACCTGCCTGCTGCTCTACAAGACGCCTGTCGGCGAAACTGCCCGCGCGCGCCTGTCGATCATGCGCGAAACCAACGACGGCTTCCTGATCGCCGAGGAAGATCTGCGGCTGCGCGGCGAGGGCGAAATTCTCGGCACCCGCCAGTCCGGCACGCCGGGCTTCCGCATCGCCGATGCAGGTACGCAAGCAGAGCTGCTGGAGACCGCGCGCGACGACGCCCGGCTGGTGCTGGAGACCGAGCCGGCCCTCGATGGCAAGCGCGGTCCGCACCTGAAGATGTTGCTCTATCTCTTCGGCCGCGACGAAGCGGTCCGCCTGCTCCGCGCCGGGTGACGTCGGGAGCGGGCCGACGGCACGATCTCAACCTGCCGAAGCGGTCGCCTCGTCCTCGTTCTTCTGCAGCTGTGCCGAGGCCAGCTTCTCGTATTCCGGACTGACCAGGCCCGCGGAGATGACGAGCTTCGCCGCTTCTTCCACCGTCATGTCGAGTTCGATGATCTCGTTCTTAGGCACGTAGAGCAGGAAACCCGAAGTCGGATTCGGCGTCGTCGGTAGGAAGACGGCGGTAACATCCGCCCCCTCCTTGTCGAGCCGGTGCGCGACCTCGCCGCGTGCATCGGTTGCGATGAACACGATCGCCCACAGGCCCGGACGGGGATACTGGATGATCGCCGCCTTCTTGAAGCTGTTCGAACGCTCCGCCAGCACCGTCTCGAAGATCTGCTTCAGGCCACTGTAGAGATTGCGCACTACCGGCATGCGGCCCAGCAGCAGCTCGCCATAGGACACCAACGTCTTCCCGGCGATATTCGCCGTCAGGAAGCCGATGACGACAAGCGCGAGGAAAGCGACGATCAGGCCGATGCCCGGAACCGGAAGGGGAAGATAGGTGTCGGGATTATACACCTGCGGGATCAGCGGCTTGATCCAGCCGTCCACCCACTGGACGATCGACCAGGTCAGATAGGCCGTGATGCCGAGCGGGCCGGCAATGATCAGTCCGGTAAGAAAATAGTTCCGCAGCCGGGTCATTGCCCTCGGCCGCGCCGCTGGCGCCGGGATTGGCTCCAGCTCTTCGGGATTGCTGCTTCCGCTCATAATTGCTTCACGTCCTGCCATGCGGCGATACGGCTCCGGCTGTACCACCCTCGCACACTACGATGTTGCAGCGCCGAACTAGCCCCCTGCCCAAACATTTGATAGTCAGCCTGAGCGATTGAGCAAGTCGCCATGGAGACAAACCGGTTTCATGGACCAGAATGCACCCACGCCCGGCTCGTCCTGGGCCCTGCGTCTCGGTTACCGGCTGCTCGGTGCGATGCTGGTGGCAATCGGCATCGTCGGCGCGTTCCTGCCGCTGCTTCCTTCCACCATCTTCTTCATCGGCGCAACAGCCTGCTTTGCCCGCTCCTCGCCGGCACTCGAAGGTTGGCTGCTCGAGCACCCGAAATTCGGCCCCGGCATCCGCGCCTGGCGCGACGAGCGGGCGATCCGTCCGCGCGCCAAAATCGCTGCGCTCTGCGGAATGGCCTTCGGCTATGCCGTCTTCCTGCTCTCGGCCAAGCCGACCTTGCCGCTGGCCGTTTTCGTCTCCGTGGTGCTGATGGGCTGTGCGACCTATGTCGCCTCGCGTCCCTCGGGCTCCGAGTACGACTGAAACGACCTGGCTGCCTCTTTCTCGCCAATGGTTTACCATCGCGCGACAAGGCGTCGCACCATGTGATGCCGGTCACGGCGACAGGACATTCCTGCGCGCAGACTTGCCTCATCCCGTCATCCGCTCCCGCAAGGACAGGCCGACGGTCAAACCAGAGAATGCGAGGATTTGGCAATGACCAGGAGATCACATGTCTTTGCAGGCGCGACCTGCGCCGACCCGCCGCCCCTGACCGCAAGCCTGCAGGCTGCCATCTGGTTGCTCATGGGGATGGCGCTGGCCTTTTTCGCCGTTCTGCAGACGCCGGCTGCGGCCCAGCCGCTGGACCTTGGCCGCGACAGGCCCATCATCCTGCCCGAACGGCCGATCCTTTGCGCCCCGCCGCGAGTGATGCAGAACGGCCGCTGCGTGCGCCCCGACCGGCCGATCCTGTGCCCGCCGCCGCGCGTGATGCGCGGCGGTCGCTGCGAAATGCCCGAACGTCCGGCGGTCTGCCTGCCGCCCAGGGTCATGCGCAATGGCCGGTGCGTCCTGCCGGCCCCGGTGATCTGCACGCCTCCGCGGGTGATGCAGAACGGCCGCTGCGTCATGCCTCCGGTCATCTGCCGCCCGCCGCAGGTCCGCCGCGGCAACCGTTGCGTTATGCCGGAGCGTCCCGAGGTATGCCGTCCGCCGATGGTGATGCGCGGCGGCCGCTGCGTTGCACCGCCGGTCATCTGCCGCCCGCCGGAAGTGCGCCGTGGCAATCGCTGCGTGATGCCCGAACGGCCGCCGGTCTGCCGTCTGCCCTACATCTATTCCGCCCGTGAGCGGCGCTGCATCCTGCCGGTTCCGGTGCCGCCAATCGTCACCCCGCCGGCCTGCATTGCGCCCTGGCAGTACTCGCGATCCGCAGGCGGCTGCATCTGCCCGAGCGGCTATGTGGTCGACCGCGGCGAATGCGTGCGCCGCGACAGCCAGGCCTGCACGTTCCCGTTCGTCTATTCCTCGAACGAGAACCGCTGCGTCTGCGCACAAGGGTATCGCCCCTTCGGTGCCGGATGTGCGCCTGAGCGGCCCGCTCCGACGCCGCAGGAAAACATCTCCTGGATCCAGGCCTGCCTGAACGCCGCCGGCTACGACGCCGGCCCGATCGACGGCCTGACCGGCCGCCGGACGCGCGATGCCTGGACCAGCTTCCGTGAGGACAGCGACCTTGGCACGGGCGAGGCGCCGTACACGGATCCCGAGACGCTGGCCAAGCTCTTCGCCGCCTGCAATCCAGCCGGCGAGAACGGGAACGGAGCAACCACGTCCGATACAGGCACCGATGAGGATACGGACGCTGAGGGCAAGGAGACGGGTGATACCGATGCCGTTCCATCAGCCGGCCCGTTTGCCGCCACCCCTGCCCTTTGCGCCAGCGGCCGGCTCTACGGCCTGCTCAGCGCCGAGGACGAGAGCCTGGAGCCCTGCGGCCGCAGCTGCATCCCGGCACCGGAAGGGATGAGCGAGGAAGAGCTGTTCCAGCAGCAGGAGCGTCAGGGCATCACCTGGTGCCGCTCCTGCGTCACCGTCGGTGCGCTGGGCATGCTGTGCCCTGCTGCGGCCAGCGATGAAGACACCGCAACCGGCACGAAGGAAACGGCGAACTGAAACTTGCCCGCCGGTAAAAACAGGAAAGGCCGCCCGGAACTCCTCCGGGCGGCCTTTTCGTTTCAGGTCGAAAGACCGGGCGTTGCCGCTTACTCCACCGTCACCGACTTCGCGAGATTGCGCGGCTGGTCCACATCCGTACCCATGAAGACGGCGGTATGATAGGCCAGCAGTTGCACCGGCAGGGCGAAGACGATGGGCGCGATGAACTCCGGCACATCCGGCACAACGACCGTGCGCCAGGTCGGCGCCCCGCAGGCAGCCGCGCCCTTCTCGTCGGTGATCAGCACCACCTTGCCGCCGCGCGCCGCAACCTCTTCCATGTTGGAGACCGTCTTCTCGAACACCTGGTCGAACGGCGCGATGACGATCACCGGAACGTCCTCGTCGATCAGCGCGATCGGACCGTGCTTCAGCTCGCCGGCCGGATAGCCTTCCGCGTGGATGTAAGAGATTTCCTTCAGCTTCAGCGCACCTTCCATGGCGAGCGGGAAGCTTGTCCCGCGTCCGAGGTAGAGAACGTCGCGGGCCCGCGACAGCGGCTGAGCCAGCGCCTCCACCTCGGCCTCGAGCGACAGCGCGCGGTTGACCGTGCCCGGCACCTCGGCAAGGGCACGCACCAGCGCGGCAGCCTCGTCGGCGGAGACATGGCCCCGCTGCACGCCGGCATGCACCGCGAGCGAAGCCAGTACGGCGAGTTGGCAGGTGAAAGCCTTGGTCGAAGCGACACCGATCTCGCGACCTGCGATCGTCGGGAACACCAGATCCGCCTCGCGGGCGATGGTCGATTCCGGTACGTTGACCACCGCCGCGACCTTGATGCCCTGCGACTTGCAATAGCGAAGGCCCGCCAGCGTGTCCGCCGTCTCGCCGGACTGCGAGATGAACAGCGCCATGTCGCCCTTGCGGATCGGCATTTCGCGGTAGCGGAACTCGGAGGCGACATCGATGTCGACGGGCAACCTGGCGTAACGTTCGAACCAGTACTTCGCCACGAGTCCCGCGTAGTAGGCGGTGCCGCAGGCCGAAATGATCAGCCGGTCGAGCGGTGCGAAGTCGATGGAGGTGCCGTTGGCGAAGGTCGTTTGCATCTTCGACAGATCGAGATAGCGCGACAGCGTATGGCCGATGACCTCCGGCTGCTCGTGGATCTCCTTGGCCATGAAGTGGCGGTAATTGCCCTTGTCGATGGTCAGGGAGACGGCCTGCGAGGCGATCACCGGCCGCTCGACCGGCGCATTGGAAGCGTCCATGATTTCGCAGCTGTGGCGGGTGAGCACCACCCAGTCGCCTTCCTCCAGATACGAGATCCGGTCGGTGAAGGGCGACAGCGCGATGGCGTCCGAGCCGAGGAACATCTCGCCTTCCCCATAACCGACGGCAAGCGGCGAGCCGCGCCTTGCGCCGATCAGAAGATCCTCCTGGCCTTCGAAGAGGAAGGCCAGTGCGAAGGCTCCCCTGAGCTTGGGCAGGGTCACGGCCACCGCATCGCGCGGGCTGGCGCCGCGAGCGAGCTCGCGCGAGACCATATGCGCGACGACTTCCGTATCCGTATCGCTAGAGAGTTTCGCGCCGTCGGCCTGCAGCTCGCCGCGCAGCTCCAGATAATTTTCGATGATGCCGTTATGAACGACTGTCACGCCCGGCGCCGAATGCGGATGGGCATTGGCCTCGGTCGCCGCGCCATGCGTCGCCCATCGGGTGTGGCCGATGCCGGCAAGGCCGGCGAGCGGTGCGCGTTCCAGCTTTTCCTGAAGGTTGCGCAGCTTGCCGGGGGCGCGGCAACGCACCAGCCGCCCAGCGTCGAGCGTTGCAACGCCGGCCGAATCGTAGCCACGATATTCCAGCCGCTTCAGCGCATCGACCAGCAGGCCCGCGACCGGCTGCTTTCCCAAGATCCCGACAATTCCGCACATATGTGAGTGTCTCCAAAGGCCGCAGTCAGGCGCGTGCCGTTTCGACGTTGCACCTGTCGTGTCTGGCCACACCCATAGCGAACGCAGCCTCTTTCCGCACAATCAAAACCTGTTTCAATTCGTGACACGGATTTGCAAACAAAGACGAAACAGCCCTCCCATTATCTCCGCAAAATTGCCTAAAAGCCTTTGCGTCGACAGAAACTTCAGGCCTTGTTAACCATGTCCGGCGTTTTCTGGAACGATACAAATCAAGCGCGGGATACGCGGCGTGAAACCGCTGAAGGCGAGCAAGGGAAGAAGGCCGGTTCAAATTACCGGCGACACGCGGTCCGTCGCGCTCTGGGGCGGCGGTGCGATGCTCTTTGCCGTGGTTGGCGCTGCATCCGTTTTTCTCGCACAAGATCCTCCCTTTCGCGGCCGCACTGCCGGTACGATGTTGTTGCCCCCGCAGGGCGAAGTCGGGAGCACCGCCTCCATTTCCGCACGCAAGCCGGGCGGCATCGAGATTTACCCCTCCGACGGCGGCGTCGAGGGCGCGCAGGCTCGCCGCCTGATGCAGGCCGAAGTCGAAACGCTGCGCCGCGAGGTCGCCGAGTTGCGGCGCGCCATGTCGGTGATGCACGAGCGCGGCGAAATCATCGCCGAACGCAAGGAACAGGCTGACGCGCCGCCTCCATCCGCCACCTTCCGTGAGAACATGGATGCGGCCGTTGGCGCGCGCGCGGGACCTGCCACGCCGGTCGAGATCGTGCCTGCGCCAACCGCAAGACAGACTGCCCCGCAGGCGACTCTGCGCACCGCGGATGCAGTCCCCGCGAAGGCCGAAGCGGTCGAAGCCAAGCCGGAAAACCTCATCGAGGCTGCCCTGCCCGAGACATTGCGCCAGCCGGTGCGGATCGTCGCTCTGCCGATGTCTGGAGAAGCGACGACAACCGCGTCCATTCCCAGTTCCGGTGAGCAGGACATCGCCGAAGAGCCCAGCCTTTCGGTGAACGGTGCTGCAGGGCATATCGCCTCGGACAGCGGCGACCGGATACGGCGCACCGACTTCGGCATCGACCTCGGCCTGTACGCTTCCCGCAACGCAGCAGAAGAAGCATGGACGAGCCTGCGCGCCGCGCGCGAGGACCTGCCGGCCCAGCTTGTCAGCCGTGTCCTTCCCGAAGAGGAAGGCCAGAGCGTGCGGCTTTATGTCGGCCCCTATCCCAACGCCGCCGATGCAGCTGCGACTTGCGTCCATATCGCCGACGAGGGTATCAGTTGCCGGCCCGTACCGTTCCCGCGGGCCCGCGCCGAGTAACACCAGGCTCAAGGCCCGGCCGGCCGGAAGCCCCAAACGGCACCCTCCCAGGTCAGGCTCTCCATGTTCGATCCCACGAATGTCCGGCAGCGGGCCTTTGCCCTGCTTCTCGTGATGCCGCTCTTCTTCGCGTCCAACATCGTCATCGGCCGTGCCGCCGCCGATGCGGTGGAGCCCTGGACGCTCGCCTTCCTTCGCTGGCTCATAGCCCTGCTGATCCTCTTGCCCTTCGCCTTGCCAGGCCTCAAGGCGCATGGGCGCGACATCGCCCGGAACTGGGATCTCATCGGCCTGATGGGCCTGCTCGGGATGTGGTTCTGCGGCGCCGGCGTCTATTTCGCGCTGCGCTATACCAGCGCGACCAACGGAACGCTCATCTACACCTCTTCGCCTGTGCTGATCCTGGTGCTGGAATGGCTCTTCCGCGGTCGCGCCATCGGCCGACGCGAGGCCATCGGCATCGTGCTGGCGATTCTCGGTGTCGTCGCCATCGTGGTGAAGGGGTCGCTCGCCCAGTTGTTCGCCCTTCGCTTCAACGCAGGCGACGTGATCTTCGCCATCGCCGCCCTCAGCTGGGCGGTCTATTCGGTTCTACTGAAGCGCAGTACGCTCTCTGCCGTGCCGACGATGTCGCTGTTTGCGGCCCTCGCCTTTGCAGGTGTCGTCACGCTCGCCCCCTTCATGCTGGTCGAGATCGCCGAAACCGGGCACTTCCCCGCGTCCCTGGACGCCTGGCTATCCATCTTCGGCCTCGCCTCTATCTCCTCGGTTCTGGCCTTCTACTGCTTCCAGCACGGGGTCGCGGTGGTCGGACCGTCGACGGCAGGGCTCTTCATGTACCTGCTACCGCCCTACGGCGTCCTGATGGCCGTGGTCTTTCTGGGCGAGGAGCTGCACGGCTACCACTTTGCCGGCTTTCTTTTGGTCATGGCCGGTCTGCTGCTGGCCACTGCACCAAGCGCCCTGTGGCGCCGGTTCGCTGCGATGCTGCCACCGTCGCTCGCGCATGCCTTGCCCCGCCGCGACGCCGAGTAGACCGCCGAAACCCCATGAAAAAGCCGCCGAACCCAAGGCCCGGCGGCTGCGAACACTCCGACCGAAACGGTCGGCGCTCAGCCGAACATGTCGGCGGTAATCCCCTCGTACCAGCCGACCGATTCCTCGTAGGTCATCTTTCTCAGGGCCGCATCCTCACCCGTCTGGCTGATGAAGCTGTCGACGGAGGCGATCTTTTCTTCGCCGGCTTCGTATCTTGCGCCGACCTTCACCCCGTCGTCGGTTGCGATGAGGCTCCAGCAGGTGTTGGAGAACCGCGGCGGGAACTTGCTGGATCCGGTCAGGTCGGCCCGGATCGCCATGGCCGCAACCTTGGCCTGGCTGTTGGCGGAGAAACCGGACTTCGGCATATCGCCGGCAATGCAGGCATCGCCGATGACATGAATGCTCGCGTCCGCCTTGCTCTGCATCGTCGCCGGTTCGATGGCACAATATCCGCTTTCGTTGGTCAGACCCGCCGCCTCGGCAATTCGGCCAGCTTTCTGCGCGGGAATGATGTTGGCGACATCCGCCTTGATCGTATCGAGACCGGTCACGATCTCGCCCGTCTGCGGGTTGACGCTCTCGATGCCGCCATGGATGGATGCCGGCAGCCACTCGACCATGCCGGGATAATGCTTCTCCCAGCCCTCCATGAATAGCGCCTGCTTGGAGAACGCTTCCTTGGGATCGATCACCACGATCTTCGCCGTCGGGTTGGACTGCTTGAGCAGATGCGCGACCATCGAAACGCGCTCATAGGGTCCCGGCGGGCAGCGATAGGGGTTGGGGGGCGCCACCATGGCGAAGGTTCCGCCCTCGCGCATCGTCGCGATCTTGTTCTTCAAAAGCGCGGTCTGTGTGCCCGCTTTCCATGCGTGCGGCATCAGCGAGGCGGCTTGCAGAGAATACCCCGGCACGCTGTCGTAGATGAGATCGATGCCCGGTGCGACCACCAGCTTGTCGTAGGGAACGCTGCCGCCGCCGGCGAGCGTCACTGTCTTGGCGTCCCGGTCGATGCCGACGGCCCAGTCATGAACGACATTGACCCCGAAGTCGGAGGCCAGCCTATCGTAGGTGTGGCCGATGGATTCCAGCGAGCGGAAGCCGCCGAGATACAGGTTCGAGAAGAAGCAGGTGTAATAGGCTTTGGTCGGCTCGATCAAGGTGACATCGATGGCCCCCTTGCTGTCCTTCGCCAGATAGCGGGCTGTGGTCGCGCCGCCGGCACCGCCGCCGATCACCACGACCTTGGGCCGCACCTGGCCATAGGCCGCATGCCCCATTCCCGTCAACAGCCCCGCACCGGCAATCGCCGCCGCACCTTTCGCAAACCGTCGCCGTGTGATCCCCATGTCTTGCTCCTCCCATTCCCGCTCTGCGGGCTTCCCTTGAATTTTCAACCCAAAGTTATCCCCTTCCTTGCTCCTCACTCAAGCGTTTCGAAGTAGACCGCCAGCGACGCGATTTCCTCGTCCGTCAGGCTTGCGGCCACGGAGCGCATGACCGGGTTTTCCCGGTACTTCGACCTGTAGGCATGCATGACGGTCACGAAGCGGCGCGCCGGCCAGTTGGTGATGGACGGAATGCCCTTGTCCTCGCCGCTGGCCTGGTGGCAGGTGACGCACTCGCTGGAAAGGTACTCGCCATAGGCGGGATCGCCCGTGATCGACAGGATGTGCTCGGGCAGGTCCGGATCGCCTGCCGAGGCATGCACGGGCGCCGTCGGCGGCGTCTCGGGAATGTTGGAGGAGCCCGGCGAATGCTGGCGGATGAAAGCGACAAGTGCCTTCTGGTCGGCCTCGCCCTTGAGACCGCGGAACTTCATCCGCGTGCCTTTCACGGTACCGGGCGGATCGGCGATGAAGGCGGCAAGCACCGCCTCGTCCCAGACGAGACCGTCCTGCCCGGCCTGCTTCATGGCATCGGAATAGCGGAACCCCTCGAGGGTTCCCGCCCGGCGACCGAAGATGTTGTTGAGATAGGGACCGACCGCGTGTCGCGCCTTCGGCCCGACCTGATGGCAGGATTGGCACTGGCGGAACAGCTTGCGGCCCTGGTCGACCAGTTCTTCGCGCGCCATCGCCGGCAGCACGCTTCCCGCCCAGGCAATCGCAAGCGCAATGCCCAGAACACCGGACCGAACGCCACTCACTCCCATTCTCGCACTTCCCCCTCCCAAGGTGACGAGAAACAATCGCGACCGGCTATACCGGGCCGGCAGTCTAGTCGACGGACATGCCGGCGGCCTCTTCATCCTCCGGCGTCACATCGATGATGCGGGCCCGCTTCGTGACCTTCACAGCCGTCTTGCAATCCGTCATGCAAAGTTCGGCTTCGGTCTTCATCGGCTCTTCCGGCCGCGTGTCGTCGATGAACCCGCCCTCGTTCGGCATCTTGATCGAGGTGAAATTCTCCTTCGAAAGCTCGAACTCCTCATCCGTCACGACATCGTTCAGATACAGAAGATACGCAACGATAGCATAGGTTTCGTCGGGCGAAAGGCTCTGCGCATTCCCAAACGGCATGGCTCTGTAGACGTAATCGTAGACAGTCGACAAATACGGCCAGTAGGAGCCGATCGTCTTCACCGGGTCGTGCGACGATAGCGAGCCCGCTCCGCCGGCCAGCACCGGCCAGCGTCCGGCCCCCTCGCCGAAATCGCCGTGGCACACCGCGCATTGCTCGGAGAAGATGACCTCGCCCTCAGTGACTGTCCCGCGTCCTTCGGGCAGGCCCTGCCCGTCCGGGCGCACATCGATGTCCCAGCCGGCAACCTCCTCGGGTGTGGCCGGCGTTCCGAGACCGAGCTTGCCGGCGCTCGCCGGCATCGCCCCGGCAAGGACGAGCGACAGGACCAGAGCGGCAGACTTAAGAGATCTCGACATTTTCAACGCTCCCGTTGGCCTTGACCTCCCAGGTCTGGATACCGTTGTTGTGATAGATGGAGTTGGTGCCGCGGGCGGCACGCAACTGGTCCTTGGTCGGCTGCACGAAGCCGGCATCGTCATAGGCGCGCGACTGCAGAAGCAGCGGCGATCCGTCCCAGTCGAATTCGTAGTAGAAGCGGTGCAGCGCCTTCGGCAGGCTCGGCCCGTCGATCCGCGCCCGATGCCAGTTGCGGCCCCCGTCGGTGGTGACGTCGACCCGGGTGATGCGCCCCTTGCCCGACCAGGCAAGGCCGGTCAGCACAGTCTGGCCGCGACCATGCAGGATGGGCGCCTGGGGGCTGGGATTGGTGATCACCGACTTGGTATCCATCACCCAGGTGAAGCGCCGCGCCTTGCCGCCCTCCAGCAGATCCGTGTATTTCGACGTCTCCTCGCGGGCATGCCACGGCTCGTCGCCCACCTCGATGCGGCGCAGCCACTTCACCCACATGTTGCCTTCCCAACCGGGCACCACGAGGCGGGCCGGATAACCCTGTTCGGGACGCAGCGCCTCGCCGTTCATCTTGAAGGCGACCATGCAGTCGTCCAGCGCCTTCTCCAGCGGGATGGAGCGGTTCATGCCGGCGGAATCGCCGCCTTCCGGCATGACCCACCGGGCATTGGTCTTCACCCCTGCCTCTTCCAGCAGGTATTTCAGCGGCACGCCCGTATACATGACGCAATGGACCATGCCGTGGGTGAACTGGCAGCCGTTCAGCTGGGCACCGCGCCACTCCATGCCGGAGTTGGCGGCGCATTCCAGGAAATAGAGTCGGTTCTCACGCGGGAAGCGCTTCAGATCATCGAGCGTGAAGACCAGTGGCGTGTCGACCAGACCGTTGATCATCAGCCGGTAGTCCGTCGGATTGACATCGGCGACGCCGCTGTGATGCCGCTCGAAGCACAACCCGTTCGGGGTGATGATGCCGTCCAGCTCATGCAGCGGCGTGAAGTTCACCGAGCTCTCGCGCGAGGCCGTGAGCCACTCGACGCTGCGTCGCACCACATGCGCCTCGTATTCGGACGGCACGCCGTAGGGCGACGCATCGACGCCCGCGCCCAGATAGCGGCTCCAGTCGGCGACGTTCGGCGGCAGGTTGTCGGGATTGGCCTCCGAGGCCCGGGCAAGACCGCCGGTCGCGACCAGTCCGCCGACCGCAAGTCCCACCTTCAGCAGCGACCGGCGGCCCGGGCTTGCCGGCGCGCCGTCGGGTCCTGGTGTTTTCTTCATGTCGTCCTCCGCAGGCATCTTTTCAGATACGCGATTTCATATGATTGAACATTGAAGTGAGAGCTGCGCCCCACCCCTGCCCTCTCAGATCCCGGTGACGCGCACGGCGCGGTTCGGCTCGAGCGTGACCGTTCCGCGATCCTTCAGATGGGCCTCGACCACATCCCAGATCGCCGGGCCTTCCGTCCCCTCGTTCACGCTGGCCCAGCCGGTCATCACATAGCTCTTGTTCGCCTCGACCGCCGTCCCGTCGGCGATGATCGTCATGTCGGAAATCCGGCTGCCGATGTCCTTCGTGGGATCGATCGAATAGGCCATGCCGCCGACGCGCACCATGTCGCCGCCCTGCTGGTAGTAGGGATCGGCATTGAAGAGATTGTCCGCCACGTCCTCGAGGATGTCCTTGAGCATCGTGCCGGTCATCTCCGATCGGTAGGTCGCCGGATAGGTCATCGACGTGGCGTTGTGCAGGTCCTCCACGGTGATCGGCTGACCGGCCGGAACCGACGTACCCCAGCGAAAGCCCGGCGACAGGGCGATCTGCGCCTCGCGCTGCTCCAGCAGGGCATCGCAGATGAGATCGTCGAACGAGCCGTTGAAGTTGCCGCGCCGATAGAGCAGCGTTTCGGTGGTCGCGAGTTCGCGTGCCAGCTCGTCCGCATGGGGCGCGCGGATCTTCTCCACCAGCGCCGTCATCTCCGCATCGGGTGCAATGACGTCCGAGAAGATCGGGATCAGCCGATAGCGGAAATCCTTCACCTCGCCGCCTTGCACGTCGAGATCGAGGCGCGAGAGGAACTTACCGTTGGAGCCGGTAGCGACCAGCAGCGTCTTGCCCACCTTCACCGGCTCAGGCAGTGCATCGTGCGTGTGGCCGGTCAGGATCACGTCGAGGTCGGTCACCCGGCTTGCCAACTTGCGGTCGACGTCGAAGCCGTTATGCGACAGCAGGACGACAAGCTCCGCACCTTCAGCGCGCACGGCATCGATATTGGCCTGGACTTCCTCCTCGCGGATGCCGAACGACCAGTCGGGCATCATCCAGCGCGGATTGGCGACCGGCGTATAGGGGAAGGCCTGGCCGATGACGGCGACCTTGACCCCGCCGCGCTCGAAGATGCGATAGGGCTCGAAGACCGCCTCGTCCCATTCGGTGTCGCGGATATTGCTGCCGAGGAAGGCATAGGGAAGTCCCTCGACCAGTTCCTTCACGCGCTCCGCGCCATAGGTGAACTCCCAATGGCCGGTCATGGCGTCCGGCGCCAACGCGTTCATGACCTCGATCATGTCCGTGCCGCCGGTCTTCAGCGAGGTGTAGCTGCCCTGCCAGGTGTCGCCGCCGTCCAGGAACAGCATCCGGTCCTCGCGCTCGGCGCGGATCGACTTGAGCACGGTGGCGATGCGGTCGATGCCGCCCATCCGGCCATAGGCGCGCGATAGGGAATCGAAGTCGACCGAGGTCAGCGCATATGCCTCCGGAGAGCCCGGCTGGAGATTGTAGAGCTTGAGGAAGTCCTCGCCGGTCACATGCGGCGGCAGACCCCTCACTTCGCCGACGCCGAGGTTGGTCGACGGCTCGCGGAAGTAGACCGGCATCAGCTGGGCATGGATATCCGTCAGATGCACGAGGGTGACATTGCCGAGCGGCCGGAACGACAGAAGATCGTCCTGGGTCAGGCTTTGCTGGGCGGCCAGCCGCGCCCACTGGCCGAAGCCGGAACCGCTGGTCAGGGCACCGGCGGCCACCGCCGCCATCAGGAACTCACGTCGCGAAATCATGCTCGCTCATCCACTTCCGGGTCGCCCGCCGCCTGGATTTGTTCGCACAGGCATAGCGGAGCCGTTGCGCCGCAACGGGCGCGAACGGAACATTCTGTTGTCAAACGGGTCGGGGCGGCCCGCGCCACCCCGGATCGGGGGCGCGCCTAGTTGCGCACCGCCGGGGTCTCGACCGAAAGGCCCGTACCGCGCCAGGCAAGATAGGTCTCCAGTGCGACGAATTCGTCGGAGCCGACGCCATAAGGCTCCGCCCGGACCTCCTGCATACAGCCCTTGAAGCGACGGTGCAGCGAGCCGACCTTCTGCCATTTCAGGCGGTAGGTCGGGAAGCCGTTCGACTGGCCCTGGCTGAGATGATCGGCACGAATGTAGTTGCCGTAGTTGGTCTCGTGGCAACTCGCGCAAGCTAGGTCCAACTGACCGCTGCGTGCGTAATAGATTTCTTTTCCCTTGTCCCACCAGCTCTGCATGTTACCGGCCTTCAGGTCGAGCGCCACGGGCATGCCGCGGGACTGCAGGCCGACATAGGCGGTCATGCTCAGCATCTGGTCGGATTCCCATTTCCAGGCATCCGCGCCCATTCGTTCAGTCCGACAGGCGTTGACATACTGCTCCATCGACATCGGCTTGCCGGCGGCCTCGTTCCACTTCGGCATGGAGGCGCGCACACCCTTCATGCTTTCCGAAGCATCGCCATGACAGCTCTCGCAGGACTTGCCCGCGCTGCCCTCGACCGTAGACCAGAGCGCCTCGCCCTGCTCGACCATCAAAAACCCGGGATTGTTGAAGTCGTCGAGCTCCAGGTCCTGGGTTTCCTTGGTCCGGAACTCGAAGCCGGAAATGACCTCGCTCAGGGGATGCCCCTCGGGCGGCGCCACCCGCGTCACGATGATCGTACCGTCGATGCTCGGCATCTCGGTCTCGTCACCGTTCGCGGCGCCCGTCGCCAGGACCGCGATAGCGGCGGTGCCGACGATAAGTGTGCCCGCAAGTTTCTTCATAAGCCTCCCCCTGTGATGCGGGCTGCCGACCCGCCTTATGCCGTTCGACTGTCCACCGGCGACCTCCATCGCCGGCAGGGGCCGCCTTACTCGACGGTGATCTTGGATTCGCTGGAATAGACCGAGCCGTCGTCGTCCACCCAAGTGAACTTGAACGTGCCCGTCTCCGGCACCCTGGCGCTGAATTCCAGGTAGGGATTGGCCGAAATCGCCGGCTCGAGATCGCAGGAGAAGACAGGCTTCCCGTTGAACTCGCAGGTGAACTTGTTGATGATCGACCGGGGAATGACATTCCCCTGGTCGTCCTTGCGCTGGCCGGACTCCATCTTGTGGGAAATGAGGGTCTTGATCTGAATGACCTCGTCCTTGGACGCTGTCTTCGGCACCTTGACGCGGGGCTTGGAAGTGGACATCTCACGCTCCTGATGGCGATGAATGTTGAAGAATGGGCGCGGGCCGGAGGGCTTAGCCGCCGCAGCCGCCGATCGTCACCTTGACGGTCTTACGGTCCATGAAGACCTTGCCCGTCGACGTCTTGGCCAGCGCGATCACGTCCTGCGTCTTGGCAAGGCGCATCCGGGTGGTAGCATCCGCGGAACCCGACATGGACGAGAAGTGGAACGTCGCCACGCCCGGCTGCGGGTTGCCTGCAGCGAGCAGCATCACGGCGGTCACGTGGTCGGCTTCGGTCATCGGGCTGTCGACAGAAACGCCGATCGGCACGGTGTTGCCGTTCTCGGCGATCTCCGGCGCTGACAGCGAAACGGTGCCTGTCTCAACCGAGGCGCCGCCGGCAAAGGCATCGATGGCCGCCTGCATCTTGGCGTCTTCCGCCGCTGCAAGGCGCGGCAGGCCCGTCATTCCGAGAATGGCGGCTCCAGCACCAAAGGCCAGCGCCTGGCGTCGTGTCATGTTCATCTTGAGTTCCTCGCGAAAGATCGACTGGTCGCAGCAGCCCGTCCGGCGTCCGCGGCTCAATCCTTGAGCGTCATCAGATAGGCGACCACATCCTCGACCTGCTGTGCGGTCATGATGGTCTTGCCGGCGAATTTCGGCGCCACCCGGTGAAAACCTTCGTTGCGGTAGAAGGCCGGCATAACGGTGCCCTCGTAGACCATCTTGGGATTGACGATGATCATACGCAGGGTCGCTTCGTCCCAGCGATCGGCAACGCCGTCGAGCGGCGGGCCGACTTCGCCATGGAACTGCTGATCGGACAGCTCCGTCGCCGTGTGGCAGGCGACGCAGTTGCCCAGCCGGCGATCGATCACGGCTTGGCGACCGGCAGCGGCGTCGCCGGGAACGCCTGTCAGCGATTTCGGAATGGTTCCGTCGACAACTTCGTAGGACACGATGTCTTCGGCAGCAGCCGTTGCAACGCCTGCAAGCAGGACGCACGCGGCCGTCATACCCCTACGAAAGAGGTTCATAGGCTGTTTTCCTTCCCTCTGACCGGCTTGCGCCAGCGTCAAGCCGGCGTTCCCGGCCTTGTCTTCTTGGCGGCCGATTCAATCGACCTGTCGAAACCGTAGCACCATCGGGAAGGGCAATCAATTCACATATTCATTTATGAGAATACGTTGATGCGGCCGCATTCTCCCCCAGGATGCGGGATCGAGCTTAACCTATGACGGCGAGAGCGGGAAACGTTTCGAGCAGCCAGAAGGAGAGCCGCGCCATCTGCCCGGTCATGAAGGCGACGCCGGTGATGATCAGGAACACGCCCATCACCCGCTCCACCGTCACCATGTGCTTGCGGAAGCGGCGCATGAACCGCATGAACGATCCGGCGAAAAGGCCCGCAATCAGGAACGGCACGCCGATCCCCAGCGCGTAGGAACCGAGCAGGACAGCCCCCTGCACCACCGATTCCTCGGTGCCGGCAACGAACAGGATCGCCGCCAGGATCGGCCCCACGCACGGCGTCCAGCCGAAGGCGAAGGCAAGACCGATCACATAGGCGCCCAAAAGGCCCGCCGGCTTGCGCTCCACATGCACCCGCGCCTCCCGGTACAGCAGGCCGATGCGGAACACGCCGAGGAAATGCAGGCCCATGACGATGATCGCCGCGCCCGCGATATAGCCGAGCACCTGAATATGCTGCGTGACGAACTGGCCGATGAAGGATGCGCTGGCACCCAGCGCCACGAACACGGTCGAGAAGCCGAGTACGAAGGCCAGAGAGGCGAAGAACACCTTGCGCGGATCGGCCCTTTCCTCCTCGCCTTCCCCCGTCAGTTGATCGAGGGAAACGCCGGCGAGAAAGCCGAGATAGGGCGGGACCAGCGGCAGGACGCAAGGCGACACGAAGGAAAGGAGGCCCGCGAAAAACGCGCCGATGACTGTGACGTCCTGAAACATGAGCCTACCTGCTTGCTGCCTGGGACCGGGCGGGACGCCGAGGTGAGCGGCGGTCCGATATCGCCAGGCATAACGGATACACGCTACACGGCAATGTGACCCCTTGCCTCAACTCGTATTCCTCTTTTCGCATATGATCCACTTGTTTTGGTATAGGCTGGCGGGATAGACGTGTCCCCTCACCTTTTGGCGAGCAGGAAGAAAGATCATGCGTTGGCCGGTCCCGACTCTGCCCCTGATGCTCGTGACGGCCCTCGCCGTTTTTGCCGCCCCGCAGGCGCGCGCAGCCGAACTCGTCATGTTCGAGCAGAAGGGCTGCGAATGGTGCATGCGCTGGCATGCGGAGATAGGGCCGATCTATCCCAAGACCGAGGAAGGCCGGCAGGCGCCACTTCGTCGCGTCGACATCCACGAGCCGATGCCCGATGATCTGGCATGGATGAAGGGCGAACGGTTCACGCCGAGCTTTGCGCTGATCGAGGATGGTCGTGAGATCGGCCGCATTCGCGGGTATCCCGGTGAAGACTTCTTCTGGGGCCTCCTGGGGCAGATGATCGAGAAGCTGACCCCTTCTGCCGAAGACGCGGACGATCGCCCTGCGGCCGGTTGATCCGGGGCCATATGCGGATTGGCCGTCAAACCTGTATACTGAGAAACACCAAGTTCCGGCTCGCCCCGTTGCGCGAGCGGACCGACGACAAGGGATACGCATTTGGCACTGCCGGGAATCAAGGAACTCAAGTGTTCGGACGACCTCGACAGGATCGTGGACCGCGCGAAGACCGCGAGTGACTTCCTGAAGGCCATTGCTCATGAGAGCCGCTTGCTCATCCTGTGCATCCTGGCGGAAGGGGAAAAGTCCGTCACGGAACTGGAGGCCCTGCTCTCGCTGCGCCAGCCGACCGTTTCCCAGCAGCTCGCACGCCTGCGAATGGACAAGCTCGTCACGACGCGGCGCGAGGGAAAGACAGTCTACTACCGTCTGGCGAGCGACGACGCCCGCCAGATCATCGAGGCGGTCTACACCGTTTTCTGCCGGGATTGATCCGGCCTGAATGCCCTCCGGCGGACGACGGACCACCGGCGGAGACGATCGATAGATCCGGTCGTACGCGAGGGGGAGGCGCGGCCGATGGAGATGCAGACATCCTTGGTGGTGGCGCTGTGCGGCTTTGCCGGCGGCGTTGTGCTGGGCCTCGCCGCGCGTGTCGGCCGGTTCTGCACCATGGGCGCGCTGGAGGACGCGTTTCTCGGCGGCGACATGAGGCGGCTGCGCAGCTGGGCGCTGGCGATTGCCGTTGCGATCGCGCTGACCCAGATCGCGACTGCTCTCGGCTATATCGATCCCGTGCGCTCGATCTACCTTCCCTCCACCCTCCCTTGGCTCGGCGCGATTGCCGGCGGGTTGATGTTCGGCATCGGCATGGCGCTTGTCGGCACCTGCGGGTTCGGCACGCTCGCCCGTATCGGCGGCGGCGACCTGCGCTCCGTCGTGACCTTTCTCGTCATGGCCGTCTCCGCCTACATGGCCATGCGCGGGATCACCGGCGTCCTGCGCCAGGTCCTGATCGATCCCTTCACGCTGTCGTTTGCCTCGCTCGGCGGCACGGCGCTCGATGACATTCTCGACAAGGCACTCGGCATCGAGACCGGCGCGGCGCTGGGGCTCACCCTCGCCTGCATGCTGGGCGCCTGGACGTTGCGCGACGGCGCCTTCCGGTCCGAAACACGCCTCGTTGTCAGCGGCATCGCCGTCGGCCTTGCGATCACCGGCGGATGGCTTGCCACCGGCCTGCTCGGCAACAATCCGTTCGAGCCGCAAAAACTCGAATCCTTCACCTTCGTGCGCCCGCTCGGCGACGCGCTGGTCTATGTCATGACCTTTAGCGGCGCAACGCTGACCTTCGGCATCGGCTCGGTCTTCGGCGTGATCTTCGGGGCGGTTGCCGGCGCCTTGTTCAAGCGCGAGTTCCGCTGGGAGGCCTGCGACGACGTCCGGGAGCTTCGCCGCCACATGGTCGGCGCCTTCCTGATGGGAACCGGCGGCATCCTTGCCTTCGGCTGCACCATCGGTCAGGGCATCACCGCGGCCTCGGTCCTGGCCGTGTCCGCGCCGCTGGTGATGCTGTCCATCGCCGTCGGCGCACGCCTGGGCCTCGCCTGGCTGATCGAGGGCAGCATCATGGGCCTCTTCGGCCAGCGCGGCTCTCACGGCGCCTGACACCGGAACGGCAAAGGCGGCGCGGAGGCGCGGCGGCGCCTCCTTCTTGCCCGTACCCTCGCCGTTTGCGCTGCCGGCGCCTCAGCGCTCGCGCACGACGAGCACCGACACCCGCGCGTGACGGACCACCCGGGCCGCGTTCGGACCCAAAAGATAGTCTTTCAGCTCCGGCCGGTGCGAACCGATGACGATGAGATCGGCACCGACCTTGTCGGCCGCCACGAGGATCTCCTCGTAGATGTTGCCGTGGCCGATCACCGCCTGCACCCGCGTCCCCTTGGGCACATGCATATCGATGAAGCCGTGCAGCGCGTCGCGCGTCTTCTGGATCGCCGACTTCTCATAGTCGTCCGGGAAGAACGAACCGACGATGCTGCGGCCGAAATCCGGCACAGCGGTGAAGACATGCAGCGTGTCGTCCGCCCCCACCGTCTCCATGGCGGCAGTGATCACCTTGGCCGAGGTCGGCACATCGCCGAGATCGATACAGGCAAGAATATGCTTGAACATCGAACTCATGCGGTCGCCTCCTTGCCGGCCTTCAGCCGCTTCTCTTCCACCTGCTGCCGCTTGCGGCCCCGCTGGAGCATGTAGACCAGGCCGAGCAGCAGCAGTGCCGGAATGTAGAACAGTTCGCGCGGCGGCTGGGCGGTGGGCACATCCAGCGTCTGGAAGACCTGATCGAAGTCGAAACCGGCCTGCTGAGCGGGCGAATCGTAGGCGGTACCGTCGACGATCAGCTTTCCGTCCTGCTCGAACACCATCAGGCCGAAGGCTTCAAGTCGCTCTTCGCCCGTCGCCTCGCTGCCGACCGGGATCATCATCGTCAGCGTGATGGGATCGCCGACATCGTTGATGCCCGCGACGGTCGTGCGCAGCTCCGCGCCCGGCGTTGCCCGCTCCAGCGTCTCGACCAGGCTGGTCGGCTCGACCTGATCATAGGGCGCGACGGTGAGGTCCATCCAGAAACCGGGACGGAACAACGTGAACGCAACCAGGATCAGCGCCGTCGATTCCCACAGCCGCGAGCGGACGATGAAGTAGCCCTGCGCCCCGGCCGTGAAGACCAGGATCGCCGCCGTCGCGACGATGAAGACCACGACGCCCTCCAGCGGCGTCACGTCGATCAGCAGGATGTCGGTGTTGAAGATGAAGAGGAACGGCAGCAAGGCGGTGCGCAGCGAATAGAAGAACGCCACGAAGCCGGTGCGGATGGGATCGCCGCCCGACACGGCCGCTGCCGCAAATGAAGCCAGTCCCACCGGCGGCGTCACGTCCGCCATGATGCCGAAGTAGAAGACGAACAGGTGAACCGCCACGAGCGGAACGATCAACCCGTTCTGCTGTCCCAGCGCAACGATCACCGGCGCCAGCAGCGACGAGACGACGATGTAGTTCGCCGTCGTCGGCAGGCCCATGCCGAGGATCAGGCTGAGGATCGCGGTGAAGATCAGGATCAGCAGGATCTGGCCCTGGCTCAGGAACTCGACCAGCGCCGCCAGCACCGCGCCGACGCCCGTCTGCGACACCGCACCGACGATGATGCCGGCCGCCGCAGTGGCAATACCGATGCCGATCATGTTGCGGGCGCCGGCGATCATGCCGTCGATCAGCTCCGACCAGCCGCGCGCCACCGTTCCTTCCGTCGGCTCCTTGCGGAAATAGGCGAAGAGAGGGCGCTGGGTCAGCAGGATGAAGATCATCAGCATCGCCGCCCAGAACGCCGAGAGCGACGGCGACAGACGCTCCACCATCAGGCACCAGATCAGCACGAAGACGGGCAGCAGGAAGTGCAAGCCAGACTTGACCGTCGGCCCCGGATCCGGCAGCCGCACCACAGGCACGTTCGGGTCGTCCATCTCCAGGTCGGGAAACTGTGCGCAATACCGCACCAGGCCGATATAGACCGCCAGGAGAAGCACCGCGACCGCCCACTGCGTCCAGTCGCCGGTAACGCGCGACAACACATCCATGAAGAAGAACAGGCCGAAGGCTGCGATGGAGGAGACGCCGATCACCAGCGCCCCGGTCGACAGGACGCGCATGCGCGTATCCTCGCCGGCGCGCGAGCGCAGCAGCGCCAGCACGCAGGCGATGAGCCCTAGGACAATCAAGACCGCGAACAAACGGTTGCCGGAACTGCCGAGCGCCTCGAAAACCGCAAACAGGTAGTAGATGCCGCCGGCGATCGCCAGCATCACCGAGATCGTCACGCCAAAGGAAATCAGCGCCCATTTCAGCGGCTTGGGCTCGCTCGCCCGCGGCAGGCCTTCCATTCCCTTCCGCATCGCTTCCAGATGCACGATGTAGACGAGGGCGATGTAGGAGATGATCGCCGGGATGAAGGCGTGCTTGACCACCTCGAAATACGAGATGCCGATATATTCGACCATCAGGAAGGCGGCGGCGCCCATCACCGGCGGCATGATCTGCCCGTTGACCGACGAGGCAACCTCGACGGCGCCGGCCTTTTCGCGCGAGAAGCCGACGCGGCGCATCATGGGGATGGTGAAGGTGCCGGTCGTGACCACATTGGCGATGGACGAACCGGAAATGAGGCCGGTCATGCCGGAGGCGACGACGGCCGCCTTGGCCGGCCCGCCGCTGAAATGGCCCATCAGCGAGAAGGCCACCTTGATGAAGTAGTTGCCCGCCCCCGCCTTGTCGAGCAAGGCGCCGAACAGCACGAACAGGAAGACGAGATCTGTCGAGACGCCGAGCGCGATGCCGAACACGCCCTCCGTCGACAGCCACTGGTGGAAGGCGACGGCGTTGAAGCTCGCGCCCTTCCAGGCCAGCAGGCCGGGCGCGTAGGGCCCGAGGAACGTGTAGCCGAGGAAGATGATCGCGACGATCATCAGCGGGGGGCCGAGCGCCCGGCGCGTCGCCTCTAGCAGGAACAGGATGCCGAGCACGGCGACGACGACGTCGGTGCCGTTCGGGTTGTTCGGACGGTCGGCAAGCCGCGAGCCCATGAGGCTCTTGATCAGCGCGGTGTCGAAGACGAAGAGATAGAGCGCGCAGGCGGTCGCTCCGATGGCCAGCGCCCAGTCCGCGATCGGCACGGAGCGCCGCGGAGAACTGCGAAAGGCAGGAAACACGAGATAGGCGAGGAACAGCGCGAAGGCGAGATGGATCGGCCGCGCCTCGCGGCTCGAGAACACGCCGATGCCGAGGCTGTAGGGCAGCGGCGAGGCGATCCAGATCTGGAACAGCGACCAGGCCAGCGCGACGCCGGCGATCAGCATGGCCACCTGTCGGTTGGTCGGATTGCGGCCGCCTGTATCGGTCGAGGCGACCAGATCCTCAAGCTCGGACGCGCTTAGCTGTCCCTTGTTCGTGCCTTCGCTCATGAGCCCCCCACAGGTTCCACCCAAGCCATGTCGCGTCCGCCGGACGGGCCTGACCACGATCTGAAAGAGAATGGGCCGGCGCGAAGGATTCGCGCCGGCCCCGGAGCTGGATTACATCCAGCCGCGCTCCTTGTAGTAGCGCTCTGCCCCCTCGTGCAGCGGCGCCGAGAGGTTGTTCTTGATCATGTCCTCTTCCTTCAGGTTCTCGAAGGCGGGATGCATCTGCTTGAAGCGGTCGAAGTTCTCGAACACCGCCTTGGTCACCGCGTAGATGACGTCCGGCGAGGTCTTGGTCGATGAAACGAAGGTGGCGCCCACGCCGAAGGTCGTGGTGTCCTCGTCGGTGCCCGCATACATGCCGGCCGGGATGGTCGCCATGGAATAGAACGGGTTGTCGTCGACCAGCTTGCGGATGACGTCATTGTCGACATTGATCAGGCGCGACTCGCACGACGTGGTCGCCTCCTTGATGGTTCCCGCCGGGTGGCCGACGGTGAAGACGATGGCGTCGATCTTGTTGTCGCACAGGGCGGCAGACTGCTCGGCCGACTTCAGCTCCGCGGCAAGCGAGAAGTCCGATGCGCTCCAGCCCATCTTGTCCATCACCACCTCGAAGGTAGCACGGGCACCGGAGCCCGGATCGCCCATGTTGACGCGCTTGCCCTTGAGGTCGTCGAAGGTCTTGATGCCGGAATCGGCGCGCGCCACCACGGTGAACGGCTCCGGATGCACGGAGAAGACCGCACGCAGTTCTTCGAACTTGCCGTCCGGGAACGTGTCGGGAGCGGTGCCGTTGTAGGCATGGTACTGCCAGTCCGACTGGGCGACGCCCATGTCGAGGTCGCCGGCGCGGATGCCGTTGATGTTGGACACCGAGCCGCCGGTCGTGTGCGTGCACTTGATGTCGTGCTCGGCCGAGCCGCGGTTGACGAGACGGCAGATCGCGCCGCCGACCTGGTAGTAGACGCCAGTCTGGCCGCCGGTGCCAATGGTGACGAAGGTCTCGGCCTGGGCCGTGCCGGACAGCGCCATGGCGCCGGCGACCATCGTCCCAAGGGTCAATGATTTGAAGAGTTTCATGCAGTGCCTCCCGTGATAGGCAGCGGTTTCGTGCGACACGCAAGGGCGGACCGTCAGGACGGGCCTCCCGGTTGGAAGCGCTTCAGGAAGATCGCAGACCCCGTCCCCGGGGCCGTCATTCGCGCGCAAGGCCCGATCCGGTCAGGGATCGCGCCGCCTGCCGGCAGTCTCTAAAGCTGCCTTCGCACGAACAACTGCCTCCCCTCCTTGCTTCTGGCGCGTGAGCTGGACAGGACTGCCACAGCCTTCCCGCGAAAATGCGGAAAGTCAGGTTAGACCGAAACGCGACGATCTTCCAACCCCCTGTAGAGGTTCTGGAAAAATTGGAGAAAGGACCTTGGGAGGATTGCAGGACAATCTTGCAATATCGGACAGACGATCGGAGCGGCCGCGCATCGACGGCTGTCGCTCTTGTGTGCCAGAGCTTCAGTCGCCGCTCTTGCCGCCGTGAATGACTTCGAGGAAATTGCGGCGCAGCTGAGCCTCGTCCTGCCCTTCGCGCAAGCCCTGGCGCCACTGATCTATGACGAGGCGCAAGGCCAGCGTTTCGCGCGTATGCGGCAGGTGGCTGAGATAATCGGTGAAATAGTCGTCGAGTGCCTGACGGTCGAGCGCACCTTGTGCGATCAGCCCATGGATGAGAGCCATGGTCGCAGCGATGTGCCCCCGCAGGAACTCATACTCTGCCGTGCTGTTGCCGCCGGAGGTGTCAGACATCGTCTCGTGCGTCCGTCCCGTCGTTGTAGTGGTCACTCGCCTCTGCCGACAGTTGTACACAGCATAGGGCGGATGGTCGATAGACGATGCGCGCCCCTTGCGGACAGAGCCGGCGCCGGGGCATCGCTCCCGTCATTCCCAAACGTAACTCTACATCATGAAGGAAGGGTTTTCCAACCGGACCGATGAGCAAATGATCAACAAGCCAGTCCCTGCGCAAAATATCACCGACGGCCGTAAACACCGTCGGAACAAACGCAGCGGAACGGAAGGAATATGAGCAGCTTCGGTGGGGCGCTTGCAGCGCGCGGCCACCCACCTCACCTCGCCCGATATCTCTCCAATGCCACGGATATCGGGGAGGTTTTGGTGAGCCCGCAGGGGCTCGAACCCTGGACCTACTGATTAAAAGTCAGTTGCTCTACCAACTGAGCTACAGGCTCACACGCGCGTTCCTGTAACAATGTGCGCCCGACGTGACAAGAGGCGAATTGGCGAGGGTGGATAACCGCCCTCGCCGCACCGCTTACGCCGGCTTGGTTTCGCCCCTTGCGACATCGGCTCCGGCGTAGATTCCCTTGAGGCGTTCGCGCAGGATCTGCATGACCACGTAAAGCACCGGGATCAGCACCACGCCGAGCGTTGTGGCGAACAGCATCCCGCCGAACACCGCGAATCCGATGGCCTTCTGGCTGGCCGCGCCCGCACCGCTCGCGGTGACCAGCGGAACCACACCGAGCAGGAAGGCCAGCGCCGTCATCATCACGGCGCGGAAGCGCAGATGCGCCGCCTCGCGGGCCGCGGCAATGATCGACTTGCCCTTCTCCCGCTCCTCCATGGCGAACTCGACGATCAGGATGGCGTTCTTAGCACCAAGACCGACGAGCATGATCATGCCGATCTGGGTGTAGAGGTTGACGTCGCTCCCCGTGGCCGCCACCGCGGCAAAGGCGCCGAGCAGCGCCACCGTCACCGACATCAGGATCGCCAGCGGCATCGACCAGCTTTCGTACTGGGCGACCAGGAAGAGATAAGCGAAAAGGATCGACAGCATCAGCACGATGACAACCACCGCGCCCGCGCCCTGCTGCTGCAGCGCGGAGCCGGTCCACTCGTAGGCGTAGCCGGACGGAAGCGCCTCGGCAGCCCCCCGCTCCATTTCGGTAATGGTGTCGCCGGTGGACATTCCCGCTTTCGGCTCCGCATTGACCGAGGCGGAGCGGAACATGTTGTAGCGATTGAGGATCTGCGGGCCGAGCACGTTCTCGACGCTGACGATGGACCGCAACGGAACCATGTCTCCCGCCTCGTTGCGCACATGCAGCTGCGCGATGTCGTCGGCACGGTCGCGCATGGCACCCTCGGCCTGAATCATCACGCGATAAACGCGCCCGAACAGGTTGAAATCGTTGACGTAGTACCCGCCGAGATAGGATTGCAGCGTCTGGAAGACATCCGCAATCCGGATGCCGAGCAGCTTCGCCCGCTCCCGGTCGAGATCGACGAAGAGCTGCGGCACGTTCGCCCGGAAGGTCGAATAAGCCTGTGCGATCGAAGGCTGCTGATTCGCCGTATAGACGAGCGAGCCGACCGCCGAGGCGAGATCCTGCGGCGTGCCGCCGCCCGTCTGCTGCACCTTCATCTCGACGCCGGCGGTGGTGCCGAGGCCGGGAATCGGGGGAGCGTTGAAGGCGATGATGTTGGCGCCGGGGATTGTCGAGAACGTCGCCCAGAGCTTGGCGAGGATACCGTTGGCGCTCAACTCCGGCGTCTCGCGCTCGCCCCAGGGCTTCAGCTTGACGATGACCATGCCCGAGTTCGGCGACAGGCCCGAATTGAGGATCGAGAAGCCGTTGACCATAATGATGTGCTGGATGCCGTCGATGCCTTCCAGCATCTCCTCCATCCGGTCGGTGATCTCGGTGGTGCGCGGCAGCGCCGCGCCGTCGGGCAGCTGCACGTCCACCATCAGGTAGCCCTGGTCCTCCAGCGGCAGGAAGCCCTGCGGCAGGCGGCCGCTCATCACCACGATCAGCGCGACGGCGGCACCGACGCCGAGAAGGCCCAGGAACGAACGGGGCAGCAGGCGCGATACGATCCCGACATAGCCGTCGCGAGCCCGTCCGATGCCCTTCTCGAACACCGCCAGCAGGCCGCGCGGCGGGCCCGAGCGGGCCTTCAGCACCAGCCCGCACAGGGCCGGCGACAGGGTCAGCGCATTGATCGAGGAAATCACCACCGAGACCGAGATCGTCACGGCGAACTGCGAGTAGAGCCGGCCGGTGATCCCCGGCATGAAGATCGTCGGCACGAACACCGCAAGCAGCACCAAGGTGGTGGCGATCACCGGCGTGGTGATCTGCGCCATCGCCTTCTCGGTCGCTTCCTTGGCCGACAGACCCTCCTCGGCGATGATGCGCTCGACATTCTCCACCACGATGATGGCATCGTCCACGACGATGCCGATGGCCAGCACCAGCGCAAAGAGGCTGATCGTGTTGAGCGACATGCCCGCCAGCAGCAGGACGGCGAACGTGCCGATCAGCGACACGGGGATGGCGATGGTCGGAATGATCGTCGCTCGCCAGTTGCCGAGAAACACGAAGACGACCGCCACCACCAGCGCGAAGGTCATCATCAAGGTCATGACCACGTCGTCGAGCGAACGTTCGACGAACTCGGTCGTGTCGAAGGGAATGTCGTAGGCGATGTCGTCGGGGAACGCGCGGGACAGTTCCTCCAGCCGCGTCCTCACCCCTTCGGCGACGGCAAGCGCATTCGCACCCGGCGCCTGGTAGATCGCCAGCACGGTGGCCGGCTTGCCGTCGTAGCGCCCGCTTGCGGCGTAGAACTGCGACCCGAGCTCGACCCGCGCCACATCGCCGATGCGCACCAGCGCTCCGTCCTCGCCCGTGCGCAGCACGATGTTGCGGAACTCCTCGACCGTAGACAGGCGCCCCTGCGCCCGCACGGTGTACTGGAACTGCTGCCCCTCGGGCGCCGGAGGCGCGCCGATCTGGCCGGCCGCGACCTGCAGGTTCTGGTCCTGGATCGCCGCGATGAAGTCGGACGGCGTCATCGACAGGGCCGCCAGCCGGTTCGGGTCGAGCCAGATCCGCATGCCGTAGGCGAAGTCGGTGAGCACGTCGGCCTTGCCGACGCCCTTCACGCGGGCGAGCGAATCCTTGAGGTTGATCGAGGCGTAATTGGCGAGAAACAGCTCGTCATAGGTGCGGTTGGGCGAGAACAGCGTGACGACCAGCAGCATGTTGGTGCTGGCCTTCTGCACGGTCACGCCGCTGCGGGTGACGTCGGCCGGCAGCACGCTCGTCGCCTGCGACACGCGGTTCTGCACATTGACGGCCGCAATGTCCGGATCGGTGCCGACATCGAAGACGATGTTCAGCGAGTAGCTGCCGTTGTCGGAGCTGTTCGACGACATGTAGAGCATGTTGTCGACACCGTTCACCTCGGCTTCGATGGGCGCCGCGACGGTCTCTTCCAGCACCTGCGCGCTGGCGCCGGTATAGCTGGCGGAGACGTTGACGACCGGCGGGGTGATGTTGGGGAACTGCTCGACCGGCAGCGACATGTATCCCAGCGCGCCGGCGATGGTAATGACGATGGAGATGACCAGCGCGAATTTCGGCCGGTTGATGAAGATCCGCGAGAACATCGGCGCTACTCCGCCGAGCCGGCGGCGAGCGCGGCGTTGACCGGCACGCCCGGCCGCACCTTCTGCAGGCCGAGCGTGATCACGCGCTCACCCTCCTGCAGACCTTTCGTCACGGCGAAATCCGTGTCGACCTGCTGGCCGAGCTCGACATAGCGCTGCTCGACGGTCTCGTTGCTGCCCACCACCAGCACGAAGGGGCCGCGCTGGTCGCGCTGCACCGCCGACTGCGGAATGACGATCTCCTTCATCGACACCGGCGCTTCCACGACGACCTCGACAAAGGTGCCGGCGACCAGAAGCAGGTCGGGATTGCTGAAGCGCCCGCGGACCGCGATCGTTCCCGTCTTCGAATCGACCACGTTGTCGATGAAGACGATCTCGCCGTCCT
This sequence comes from Stappia sp. WLB 29, assembly GCF_023507705.1. Lineage (GTDB taxonomy): Bacteria > Pseudomonadota > Alphaproteobacteria > Rhizobiales > Stappiaceae > Stappia. The sequence continues at coordinate 387,203 of NZ_JALBGD010000001.1, forward strand.
GCGCGTAGCGCTGGCCGTTCGGCAGGATCACGTGGATGCCCGGCAACGCGGCCTTGTCGCCGACCGCCTCCGCCGGATTGGCGCCGCGCACCGCATCCAGATAGTCCTTCTCGCTGATCGCGAAACTCACATACATCGGATCGGTGCGTACCAGCCGCGCGATCGGGCCGCTCGACGGGCCGACCACATCGCCGACGCTGAAATTGCTCCTGCCGATCTTGCCGGCAAACGGCGCCGTGATGTCGGTGTAGCTCAGGTTGAGCTCGGCCTGGGTGATCGCGGCATTGGCGGCCGCGACCGAGGCATCGGCCTGCTCCTTGGCCGCAAGCGTCGCCTGGTACTTGGCCTGGGAGACGTGCCCCTTGTCGAGCAAGTCCTTGTCGCGCTCCAGGTCGGAGGCCTTCAGCGCCGCATCGGCAGCCGCACGCGCCGCCTCAGCCTTGGCGGAGGCCAGAGCCGCCTCGTAAGGCGCGCGCTCGATGGTGAACAGCAGCTGGCCGCTCTGCACGGTCGCACCATCATCGACATTCTTGGAATTGAGGAACCCGGAAACCCGGGCGATCAGGTTGACGTCGTCGACCGCCTGCACACGCCCGACGAAGCGGGCGGACTGGCGCACCTCCTTGGAGACGGCTGCTGCGACGGTGACGGAAGGGGGCGGCGCTTCCGGCGTCGAGCTGTCCTGCGACGGGTTGCAGGCGGCCAGCGCCACCGCAAGGCCCGGAACGAGGCTCACGCGCAGGAACGAACGCAGCTGGCCCATAATCGTAACCTCCCCCCGAGCGCCCGGATACCGGACGCCGGTCTATTAGACGAAAGAGAAGCGGTTATGACACCGCCCCTCGCACAGCCGTTTTCTGTAGCTTTCGGAAGGGTACGCAGGCAACTCAGTCAAAGACAAGCGCCAATCCGAAGTGGTCCCCGGCCGGCAGAACCAGACCTTCGGGCGCCTCCACGGCATCGAGCGATGCCTCCCGCAGCGTCCGCGCCAGACGGGCGCGGTCGCGGGCTCGCAGGCCGAGTGCGGCGATCGCCGAGCCGCCGGGACCGATCTCCGGTGCGTCGATGCCGTACAGCGAGGCAAAGGCTGCCGGCGGCATCAGATGCAGCCGGCCGCGCGGCGTCTCGATGGTGATCCCGAGGCTGGTCGCGCGCATTTCCCGCCGGCCGGTGAAGGCGGCGTAGAAGATGTGCTGCTCGGCCGGCTCGTCGCAGACGATCACCACCGACTCGAGCGCGGTCACGCCGTTGGGGTGGGTCTGGTACTCGGCCGACCAGAAGTTCTCCGGATAGCGGTTCAGGCAGGTGAAGAAGCCGTGCTCGGGATCGCTGTCGTTGCGCACGAAGGTCAGGTCGAAGCCGACCTTGCGGATGCTCCCGTCGGGCAGCTTTGCCTCACGGCCGAAGGAGAACGGCGCGTAGACATGCAGGCCGGCCTCTTCGAACTCGCGGCGATCGGCCGCCGGATCGCGGCTTTCCATCACCAGCATCGACACGCCCTCGCGCGTCTTCAGGAAATCGCGGTTGAACGCACCGAAGGAGAACGTGTCGCCCGCCGCTTCCGGGATCAGCGTCTCGTCGCCGATCCCCACGATCTCGATGAAGAACCCATCGAGCTGGACGAGATGGTTTTCCGTGCCCCAGGGATGGCGGGCGCGCGGCGTGAGGCGAAAGTCCAGCTTTTCCATGAAACGGGCGGCCGCGCCGAGATCGCGCACCGCCCAGACCACGTGATCGAAACCGCGTGCGGTCATAGTTCTCTCCCCTGCCCCTTTGCCTCTGGCCTGTCCCGAGCGGAACGGCCGGCCCGGTCCCGATCAGACCAGGCGGCTCTGCTCGATCGCCGCGGCCACGAAGGACGCGAAGAGCGGATGCGGCTCGAACGGGCGCGACTTCAGCTCCGGATGGTACTGCACGCCGATGAACCAGGGGTGGTCGTCGATCTCCACCGTCTCCGGCAGCTGGCCGTCCGGTGAGGTGCCGGCAAAGCGCAGGCCCGCCTGCTCCAGCCGCTCGCGATAGGCGATGTTCACCTCGTAGCGGTGGCGATGGCGCTCGGAGATCATCTCCGATCCGTAGATGTCGGCGATCCGCGAGCCCTTCTGCAACCGCGCCGGATAGGCCCCGAGACGCATGGTGCCGCCGAGTTCGCCGTCGGCGCGCCGCACCTCGATCTGGTTGCCCTTCGACCATTCGGTCATCAGGCCGACGACGGGCTCCGCCGCCTCGCCGAACTCGGTGGAGTTGGCGTCCTGAATGCCGGCAAGATTCCGCGCCGCCTCGATCACCGCCATCTGCATGCCGAAGCAGATGCCGAAATACGGCACCTTGTGCAGCCGGGCGAAACGGGCCGCCGCGATCTTGCCTTCCGCGCCGCGCTCGCCGAAGCCGCCCGGCACCAGAATGCCGTGGACGCTGTCCAGCCACGGGGTCGGGTCTTCCTTCTCGAAGATCTCCGACTCGATCCATTCGATGTTGACGCGCACATTGTTGGCGATGCCGCCATGCACCAAGGCCTCGATCAGCGACTTGTAGGCGTCTTTGAGGACCGTGTACTTGCCGATGATCGCGATGGTCACCTCGCCTTCCGGATTGGCGAGCGTCTCGGAAATGCCGGTCCAGCGGGACAGGTCGAGCGCCGGCGCGCCGGTGATGCCGAACGCCGCCAGCACCTCGTCGTCCAAGCCTTCCTTGTGATAGGCGATAGGCACGTCGTAGATCGACTTGACGTCGTAGGCCGGGATGACGGCGCCTTCGCGCACGTTGCAGAACAGCGACAGCTTGCGCCGCTCGCTCTCCGGAATCTTGCGGTCGCAGCGGACCATCAGGATGTCCGGCTGGATGCCGATGGAGCGCAGCTCCTTGACCGAGTGCTGGGTCGGCTTGGTCTTGAGCTCGCCGGCCGAGGCGATGAACGGCATCAGGGTCAGGTGGATATAGACCGCATGGCCGCGCGGCAGCTCGTTGCCGAGCTGGCGGATCGCCTCGAAGAACGGCAGTCCCTCGATGTCGCCGACGGTGCCGCCGATCTCGCACAGCACGAAATCGTAGTCGTCGTTGCCCTCGAGCACGAAAGCCTTGATCGCGTCGGTAACGTGCGGAATCACCTGGACGGTGCCACCGAGATAGTCGCCGCGGCGCTCCTTGGCGATGATGTCCTGATAGATCCGGCCGGTGGTGATGTTGTCCATCTTGTTGGCCGGCCGACCGGTGAACCGCTCGTAATGGCCAAGGTCGAGGTCGGTCTCCGCGCCGTCGTCCGTCACGAAACACTCGCCGTGCTGGTAGGGACTCATGGTCCCCGGATCGACGTTGAGATAGGGGTCGAGCTTGCGCAGCCGCACCTTATATCCGCGCGCCTGCAGAAGAGCCCCGAGAGCCGCGGAGGCCAGTCCCTTGCCAAGGGAAGAAACCACGCCGCCGGTGATGAAGATGTATCGCGCCATGGACCAATACCATATCGCTGCGGGCGCTGATTCGAACGCCCGGCATGGAGTTAACACACAAGAAAATGCCCCGCGACGGGTATCGCGGGGCATTGGATGAAGACGCCTGCCGCCCTGGGCTTACTGCGCCGCCGGAACCTGCGGTCCGGAGGGCGTCTCGGGCGGACGCAACTGGTCGAGGATGCCGTTGCCAGAACCCGACGTTCCCTCGCCGGCCGGCGCGCTCTGCGTACCGGGCACCGCATCCAGGATCGAGGCCGGACGGTCGCCGTTCTTGGCCAGCAGCGCAAGACCCAGCGAGGTCGCGAAGAAGACCGCAGCCAGAATCGCCGTTGCGCGGGTCAGCACGTTGCCGCTGCCGCGGCTGGACATCATCCCGCCGCCGCCGCCGCCGATGCCCAGGGCACCACCCTCGGAACGCTGCAGGAGAACCACCAGGACGAGCGCAAGCACGACCATGAGATGAATAACGATGACAACGGTTTCCATCGACAACCAGTCTTTCGTGTTCGGATTGCAGCGGGTTCTACACCAATGCCGTCACGGTTTCCACCCTTGATCGGCCCCGACTGCACTCATGGCAGCCCCCTGCCGGCCGCATGGCAAAAGGTTTGCCGGCGGATCAGCCGGCGGCCTTTGCGATCGCAAGGAAATCCGAGGCCTTCAGGCTGGCGCCGCCGACAAGCGCGCCGTCGACATTGTCGACCGACAGCAGCTCGCCGGCATTGGCCGGCTTCACCGAGCCGCCGTAAAGCAGCCGGATCGACGCGGCCGAAGGCCCGAACCGTCCCTGCAGTTCCTTGCGCATATAGGCATGCATCTCGGCCACGTCATCCACCGTCGGCGTCAGGCCGGTGCCGATGGCCCAGACCGGCTCGTAGGCAACGACCAGCCGGGCGCCGTCCGCCCCCTCCGGCACCGAGCCGGCAAGCTGTGCGCCGACCACCTCGAGGGCCTTGCCGGCCTTGCGCTCGGCTTCCGTCTCGCCGACGCAGACGATGGCGACGAGACCCGCCCGCCACGCGGCCTCCGCCTTGGCCCGCACCAGCGCGTCGCTCTCGCCGTGATCGGCCCGGCGCTCGGAATGGCCGACGATGACCCAGCGCGCACCGGAATCGGCCAGCATCTCGGCCGAGATGTCGCCCGTGTGGGCGCCGCTCGCCGCCGGGTGGCAGTCCTGGCCGCCGATGCTGAGACCGCTGTCGCCGGCCGCAGCCGCCGCCGCCGCGACCAGCGTCGCGGGCGGGCAGATCGCAAGATCGACCGAAGCCGCCAGACCGCCGGCGGCCGCCTCCGCCATCGAGCGCAGCTCGCCGAGCGACGTCGCCAGCCCGTTCATCTTCCAGTTTCCGGCGATCAGCGGCGTGTTCTTCTGGGTCATTTCGGCATCCTCGGCTGGCGTTCGGTCGGCGATGGGCGTGCCGGACGGGCACATTCAACGCCGGTGCTACCAGAATTTCCGCCTCGTTCAAGACGGTACGGCGCGAGCCGTTGCCCGAGCCTTTGCCCAAGCCATTGCCTGTACCTTGCCCCTGCCGGCCCGCATCTCTATGATCCGGCCGCTCTCGCTCGGATCTTACCCAAGGTCCGGGCCGTATCCTGTTGCCCCGGTAACGCCCCAGTAACGACGGAATCTGCAATGCTCGACACTCTGCGCAGCGGCGCAAAGTCATGGATTTCCAAACTCCTGATCGCTCTTCTCGTCATCAGCTTTGCGATCTGGGGCATTTCGGGTGATCTTCTCAATGTCGGCGGCGACCAGGTCGCGACCGTGGGCGACCGCAAGATCTCGATCGTCGAGTTCGACAATGCCTATCGGCGCGAGCTCGACACGATCGGCCGCAACATCGGACGGCCGTTGTCGACCGTCGAGGGCGCCTCGCTCGGCATTCCCGCACAGGTGCTCGGCCGCCTGATCGCCGAAGCCGCGCTGAACGAGACCGCGGACGAGTACAATCTCGGCATTTCCGACCAGGAACTGGTGCGCCTCATCCAGGAGGCCCCGGCCTTCCAGGCGCCGGGCGGCGGCTTCGACCGCGCCCTGCTGTCGCGCGTGCTGCAGGCCAACGGCCTGACCGAGGACGCCTTCGTCGCCGAGCGCCGGCTGCTGGAGGAGCGCCGCCAGATCGCCGATGCGATCAGCGGCGGTCTTGCGACGCCTGCGGCGATGCTGGAGGCGTTCCACCAGCATGCAAACGAGGAGCGCAGCGTCGACTACGTGGAATTCGGCGTCGACCAGGCGGGCGAGATTCCCGCCCCGACGGACAGCGAGCTTTCGACCTATTTCGAGGCCAACCAGGACACGTTCCGCGCACCCGAGTACCGCAAGGTCGCGCTGCTGCCGCTGACGCCCGAGCGCCTGGCGCGCCCGGACGAGGTCAGCGAGGACGACGTGCGCCAGGAATACGAGGCCTCCGGCGACCGTTTCGGCGAGCCGGAGCGCCGCCGCATCCTGCAGATCCCGCTGGGCGATGCGGCCGCGGTCGAAGCGGCCCGCACCGCCCTTTCCGAAGGCAAGACCTTCGACGACATTCTCGCCGAGCGCGGCCTGACGGAAGCGCAGGTGGAACTCGGCACCATGGCCCGCACGGACCTGCTCGACCCGGCCATCGCCGAGGCCGCCTTCGCGCTTGGCGAAGGCGAGACCTCCGGCATCGTCGAGGGCCGCCTGACCTCCGTCCTGCTCAAGGTCGCCGAGATCACAGAGGCGCACCAGTCGCCGCTGGAGGAGGTCGCTCCCGAGCTGCGCAAGGAGATCGCCCTGCGCCTTGCGACGCGCGAGGTGCTGGACCTGCATGACGAGATCGAGGACGCGCGCGCCGGCGGCGCGACGCTGCAGGAGGTCGCCGAGCGATTCTCCCTGACCCTCGACACGCCGGCCGCCTTCGACAGCGCCGGCAAGGACGAGGTCGGCAACGCGGTCCAGCTGCCGGATGCCGACGACCTGATCTCCGACGTGTTCGAGAGCGATGTCGGCATCGAGGCCGACATGCTGCAGCTCGGCCGCGACGGGTTCCTGTGGTTCGAGGTGCAGGAAGTCGTGCCGGCCCGCGACCGCACGCTGGACGAGGTACGCCAGCAGGTCGTCGACGCCTGGACCGCGCAGCAGCGCACCGAGCGTCTCGACGATCTGGCAGAATCCATCGTCGAAGAGGTCCGCGGCGGCAAGTCGCTGCAGGACGTCGCCACCGAGCGCGGCCTCAACGTTGCCTCCGCGACCGGCATCAAGCGCAGCGGCGCCAACGGCCCCCTGCCCGCCTCCGCCATTCCCGATGTCTTCTCGGGTCCCGTCGGCACGCTCGGCAGCGCCGCACGCGAGGATGGACGCCGCCTCGTCTTCCGCGTGACCGGCGCCAATGCCCCGGCCTTCTTCCGCGAGGCCGGCGAGATCGCCGCGCTCGACCAGCGGCTGGCCGAGGCGCTGCAGAACTCGGTCATCGGCCAGTATGTCGGCGAGCGCGAGGCGCGTCTCGGTGTCAGTGTCAACCAGGCCAACATCAACCGGGTGCTCGGCCAGGGCGGCAGCTGATGCCGCCCCGGGTCCCTTTCGGGAGGACGTCGATTTGAGCAACCTCAAGACCCTGATCGCCAAGGCCGCCGACGGGCACGCCCTGTCGCGCGCCGAGGCCCAGTCCGCCTTCGACATCATCATGTCGGGTGCGGCGACCCCGGCACAGATCGGCGGCTTCCTGATGGCGCTGCGGGTGCGCGGCGAGACCGTCGACGAGATCGCCGGCGCCGTCGCGACGATGCGCTCCAAGATGGTCCCGGTCTCCGCCCCGGCCGATGCGGTCGACGTGGTGGGCACCGGGGGCGATGCCTCGGGCAGCTACAACATCTCCACCTGCTCGGCCTTCGTGGTCGCCGGTTGCGGCGTTCCTGTCGCCAAGCACGGCAACCGCTCGCTGTCGTCGAAATCGGGCGCCGCCGACGTGCTGGCCGCGCTCGGCGTCGACATCGACATCGGCCCGGCGCAGATTTCCCGCTGCATCCGCGAGGCGGGCCTCGGCTTCATGTTCGCGCCGAACCACCATTCGGCGATGAAGCATGTCGGCCCGGCACGCACCGAGCTCGGCACCCGCACGATCTTCAACCTGCTCGGCCCGCTGTCCAATCCGGCCGGCGTCAAGCGCCAGATGGTCGGCGTCTTCGCCCCGCAATGGGTGGAGCCGATCGCCCGGGTGCTGGCCGCCCTCGGCTCCGAATCCGCCTGGGTCGTGCACGGCTCCGACGGCCTCGACGAGATCACCACGACCGGCCCGACCCGCGTCGCCGCTCTGGAGAACGGCGAGGTCCGCCTGTTCGAGATCTCGCCGCAGGATGTCGGCCTTTCGGTCCACCAGCCTGCCGACCTGAAGGGAGGCGAGGCGCCGGAAAACGCCGTCGCCCTCAAGGCCGTGCTGGAAGGCGAGAAGTCCGCCTATCGCGACACGGTCCTGATGAATGCCGGCGCGACGCTGGTGGTCGCCGGCCGCGCGCCGACCCTTGCCGAGGGCGTCGCGATGGCCGCGAACGCCATCGACAGCGGCAATGCGCTGGCCCGGCTGTCGCGCCTCGTCGAGGTGTCGAACGAGGTGCGTGGCGATGGCTGACATCCTGGAAAAGATCGGCGCCTACAAGCGCCAGGAGATCGCCGCTGCCAAGGCCGCCGTGCCGCAGGCCGAGATCGAGCGGCGCGCCGCCGAGGCCGACGCTCCGCGCGGTTTCCTGAACGCGCTGCGCGCCCACAAGGACGCCGGCGAGTTCGGCCTGATCGCCGAGATCAAGAAGGCAAGCCCCTCCAAGGGCCTGATCCGCGCCGACTTCGACCCGCCGGCGCTGGCCCGCGCCTATGAGGCGGGCGGTGCCGCCTGCCTCTCCGTGCTGACCGACACCCCGTCCTTCCAGGGCGCGCCGGAGTTTCTGGTCGCGGCCCGCGCCGCCACGTCGCTGCCGGCTCTGCGCAAGGATTTCCTCTACGATACCTATCAGGTGTTCGAGGCCCGCGCCTGGGGCGCCGACTGCATCCTGATCATCATGGCCGCCGTCGACGATGCGCTGGCCGCCGACCTGGAAGCCACCGCCTTCGGCCTCGGCATGGACGTGCTGGTCGAGGTGCACGATGCGGACGAGCTGGAGCGCGCGCTGCGCCTCGCCTCGCCGATGATCGGCATCAACAACCGCAACCTGAAGACCTTCGAGACGCGGTTGGAAACCAGCGAGGACCTGGCCGGGATGATCCCGGACGACCGCCTCGTCGTCGGCGAATCGGGCCTCTTCACCCCGCAGGACCTTGCGCGGATGGAGCGCTGCGGCATCTCCACCTTCCTGATCGGCGAGAGCCTGATGCGCCAGGACGACGTGACGGGTGCGACGCGCGCGCTGCTGGCGCGTCCCGGCCTTGCGGCGGAGTAGGACATGGCCGGCGACCCTTCTGGCGACGTGTCTGCGCGCCTGACCCATCTGGACGAGAGCGGCGCGGCCAACATGGTCGACGTCTCGACCAAGGAGGTCACCTCCCGCGAGGCGCGGGCCGAAGGCCATGTGCGCATGAAGCCGGAAACGCTGGCGCTGATCCTGTCCGGTTCGGCCAAGAAGGGCGATGTCATCGCCACCGCCCGCATTGCCGGGATCATGGCCGCCAAGCGCACCCACGAGCTGGTGCCGCTCTGCCATCCGCTGCTGCTGTCCAAGGTCGCCGTCGACATCGTGCCGGACGAGGCGCTTCCCGGCCTGCGCGTCACCGCGATGGCCCGCGTTTCGGGCCAGACCGGCGTCGAGATGGAGGCGCTAACCGCCTGTTCGGTCACGTGTCTCACGATCTACGACATGGCCAAGGCCGTCGACCGCGGCATGACCATCGGCGGCATCCGCGTTCTCGCCAAGTCCGGCGGCAAGTCCGGCGACTGGACCGCGGCAAGCGAAACGCAACCTGGCTGACATGAGGCACGGCTGACATGGCGCTGATCTCGGTCGACGAAGCCCTGTCGCGACTTCTCGCAGGCGTCGTGCCGCTCGGGTCCGAGACCGCCTCCCTCGCCATGGCCAACGGCCGCATCCTTGCCGCCGACCTTGCCGCGACCCGCACCCAGCCGCCCTTCGCTGCCTCCGCCATGGACGGCTATGCGGTGCGCGCGGCCGACATCGCCGCGGTTCCCGCAACGCTGAAGCTGATCGGCGAAGCTCCTGCGGGCCGCGCCTTCACCGGTGCCATCAAGGCGGGCGAGACCGTGCGGATCTTCACCGGTGCGCCGCTTCCCGAAGGCAGCGACACGATCCTGATCCAGGAGAACACGACTCGCGACGGCGAGCGCGTCACCGCGCTGGAAAGCGCGCCGTCGGGCAAGTTCGTGCGCCCCGCCGGGCTCGATTTCAAGGCCGGCGAGACGCTGCTCGCCGCCGGAACGCGGCTCGACTATCGCCGCCTGGCCCTCGCCGCCGCCATGAACCACCCCGTGCTGGAGCTGCGCCGCCGGCCGAAGGTGGCGATCCTGGCGACGGGCGACGAACTGGTCGAGCCGGGCGAGCAGCCGGGGCCGGACCAGATCATCGCCTCCAACCATGCGGGCATCGCCGCCCTGGTCGAGGATTGCGGCGGCGAGCCATTGCAGCTCGGCATCGCCTCCGACCGGCGCGAGCATATCGCCGAGAAGATCGCCGAGGCGCGCGCGGCCCGAGCCGACATTCTCGTGACGCTCGGCGGGGCCTCCGTCGGCGATCACGACCTGGTGCAGGAAGTGCTTGCCGCCTCCGGCATGGAACTCGGCTTCTGGCGCATCGCCATGCGGCCGGGCAAGCCGCTGATGGCCGGGCGGCTCGAGAACATGCGCGTGCTCGGCCTGCCGGGCAACCCGGTCTCCAGCCTCGTCTGCGGCGTTCTCTTCCTGCGCCCGCTGATCGACGCCCTGCTCGGCCGCCCGCCGCGCCGGCGCGACGCCGAACTGCTGCCGCTGGCCGCCGATATCGGCGGCAACGACCAGCGCGAGGACTATCTGAGGGCCCGCATCCTGCGCCAGGACGACGGCACGGAGCGCGTCGCCCCGTTCGAGCGGCAGGACTCCTCCATGCTGGCAACGCTCACCCGCGCCGATGCGCTGGTGGTGCGCCCGCCGCACGCCGCCCCCCTGCCCGCCGGCACGCCGGTGCCGGTGCTGCGCCTGCCCCAGGGCTGAGCAGCCCCCGGTCTCGCCGCTTCCCGTTTCGTTCCTCCATGGGCATTGTGGAACAAGGCAGGAACGGTTAGACTATGTTCATGATTTGTACATAGCCTGAGTCGCAGGCGGCGATCGGCAGCAGCCGGCCGGCATCGGCCCGGCATTGCGAGCCAGAGCGGGGGGACCCAAGCGCATGTTGACGCGCAAGCAGCACGAATTGCTCCTGTTCATCCACGAGAGGCTGAAGGAAACCGGCGTTCCTCCCTCGTTCGACGAGATGAAGGACGCGCTCGACCTGCGGTCCAAATCGGGCATCCACCGGCTGATCACCGCGCTGGAGGAGCGCGGCTTCATTCGTCGCCTGCCCAATCGTGCCCGCGCGTTGGAGATCGTCAAGCTGCCGGAATCCGTCGCGCCGGGCCTTGCCTCGCAGCGCGGCCAGGGCTTCTCGCCCTCCGTCATCGAAGGTTCCCGGGGCAAGACGCCGCCGGTGGAACGGGTCCCCGCCCCGCCGCCCGCGGCCAACGACAGCGTCGAGATCCCCGTCATGGGCCGCATCGCCGCCGGCGTGCCGATCGAGGCGATCCAGTCCCACAGCCACACCATCGCCATGCCGGCCGACCTGCTCGGAAACGGCGATCATTACGCGCTGGAAGTGCGCGGCGATTCCATGATCGAGGCAGGCATTCTCGACGGCGACACCGTGGTGATCCGACGCTCCGACAGCGCCGACAGCGGCGACATCGTCGTCGCCCTGATCGACGACGAGGAAGCGACGCTGAAGCGCCTGCGCAAGAAGGGCGCCTCCGTTGCACTGGAGGCCGCCAATCCGGCCTACGAGACCCGCATCTTCGGCCCTGGCCGCGTGCGCATCCAGGGCAAGCTCGTGTCGCTGTTCCGCCGCTACTGAGGGCGCGCGCCGGATGTGTGACCCGGCGCTGAACGGTTATTTCGGCGTCCAGGGACGGCGAGCCCCGTAGCTCGGGCGCACCGCGACGGCGAGAGCGTTGCCTGTGCTCGACGACACCGGTGGCACTGGGGCCGATGACGCCGGCCCCGATAGCTTCGGCGCGAGGCCGGATGCGCTGAAATAGAGCGCGACGGCACCGTCGCGGGCGAGCCTTGCGCCGTCGAACACCTGCCGTGCCCGGCAATCGGGCGGGGCGATCAATGCCGAGACGATGATGTCGACCTTGCGGCAATCCTCCTCGAAGGCAGCGCTGTCGCGCACCAGCGAGACCAGCAGCGCCGGTGGGTCCTGCTCTGCCGCAACGGAACGAGGCCTCGTGTCCGGCGGTCCGTTTGCCGGGGTCGTCTCACCGGGGACAGGTCCGGGCGGGCCGTGCGCGCGCACCAGGCAAGCCAGCTTGTCGCAGCGCATATCGCCGGCACCGATCCGCCGGTCGCGATGGTGCCGCACGCCGATGCCGTCCGCCCGCAGCCACACCTCCGGCAGAAAGCCGCTCGGGCGCGAGGAAACGCGCAACGCGCCCTCGGCGTCGCGAACGGCGATGGTGGTGCCGGTTGCCGAGATCAGCATGTCCGGCTGCCGGTGCTGGGCATAGAGCAGCACGGAGGCGGCGAGCGGCACCAGGGCCGCCGGGCGATATCCCCGCGGCGCGAGGCAGGCAACGAGTCCGGCCGCGACCATCGCCAGCGTGCCGGCAAGCGAGGGCGCGCCGATCACCCCGTCGTCCGGCGTCAGGCCGCTGACCCAGGTCGCCATCGCCACGACGAGATCGATGCCAGCGCCCATCGCGGCCAGCGGCAGGGCCTCCAGCCCGAAGGGCAGCAGGGCCAGAGCGAGCACGGCGAAGGGCATGACGACAAGCGTCACCACCGGCATCGCCAGCAGGTTGCCGAGCGTGCCGAGCGGCGAGATGCGGTGGAAGTGATAGGCGCCGATCGCCCCCGTCGCGAGGCCCGCGATCAGCGAGGTCAGCAGCAATCCCCAGAACCAGCCGGCAGCGCCCGAGGTCGCGGCCTGCAGCAATCTCCCAGCGAGCGGAGCCGTCGGCGCCTGCCGCTCGCGCGCGGCGCGCCGGCGGGTGATCTCCTCATAGGCCGCGATCAGCGCGATCACCGCGGCGAAGGACATCTGGAACCCGGGATCGAGCAGCGCTTCCGGCAGGACGGCGAGAATGAGGAAGACGGCAATCGCGACATTGCGCAGCGTCAGGGCGCGCCGCGCGAAGATGCGCCCGCAAAACACCAGCACGATCATCACGAAGGCCCGCTGCGTCGCAATGGAGCCGCCGGAAATGCCCAGATAGAAAACGGCGGCGGACATGGCCGCGACGGCTGCCCACGCATCGATCCGCCGCTCCTGCACGAGATACGGGGAGAGCGCCAGCAGCGCCCGCACGACGAAGAAGACGGAGCCGGCGAACAGAGCCATGTGCAGGCCGGAAATCGCCAGGATATGGGCAAGGCCGGCGGTCCTCAGCGCCTCGGTCACCGGCTCGGGGATCAGCGAGCGGTCGCCGGTGATCAGCGCGATGGCGAGCGCGGCCGCCGTCGTCTCGCCGAGCGCGGCGATGATCCGCGCGGCAATCGCCTGGCGCAGGTGGACGACCCCGGCCTTCAGCCGCAGGGAGAGCGGCGCCCGCCCCAGATCGATGAGGCTCGGCGTGCCGAAAGCGAAGCCGGTCGCGCCGATCCCGTCGAAGAAGGCGCGAAAGGCAAAATCGTAGCCGCCGGGCATCACGGCAGCCGAGGGCGGCATCAGCCTGGCGCGCAGCCGCAAGGCTTCACCGACGGCGATCCTGTCGCCTTCGGGATCGCCGCGCAGCGACACCCGAACGCGGTACGGCGTCGCCTCTGCCGCAAGCCGCTCTATCCCCGCAACGCGCAGCAGCAGCCGCGTGCCGCGGTCGGTGCGCTCGGCCTCTTCCACGAAGCCGGTCAGCGTCACGCTGCGCGCCCGGTCGATCACCGGCGCGGACACGAGCGCGGTGCGCAGGGCGCCGGCAAAAAGCCCGGAGAGCACCAGCGCCAGAACCAGCAGCACGAGACCGTGCGCACCGCGCCGCGCGCTCGCGAACCAGCCGGCCCAGGCCAGCGCGGCGGCGAGCGCGACAACGGGGACAAGCGGCTCGGCCGGCAGGCGGAAATAGGCGGCGATGCCGAAGGTGAAGGCGAGCGCGGCGAAGGCAAGCCCGCGCCCCTGCGCCAGGCTCTCGGCGACTGCGGCCGCAAATCTTGCCCCCGGCCCCTCCGTCTCGTGCCATCTTGTGCGGGCTCGCCGACGACGGGCAAGCAGGTCCGCAAGCGGCAACGGAGGCAGCGCAAGCCAGCGGCGCTCGGCCCGACGGCCTTGCACCGTGTCAGGTAGCGTGTCAGGCACCGTGCCTGGTAGCGCCTGCCTGTCGTCGTCCTCGCCCGTCCGGGACACCCCAGCCGCCCCTCCCCTGGCTGCTGCGTGCCACCGAACGCTCAAGCATTGGTGGCGCGCCGCCGCTGTGCTACACGGTCGCCGACCGTGCCAGGACCGGAGCGTTGCATTGCAACCGGGTTCGCGCAAGACGCGAAACGGCACCGGACAGTCCCGAAGGCTCGCCGGACGCACCGTACCGGCACCGCCACCGATCACGAGGCCTTTTGAATGAGCTCTCCCGTCGTCACGCGCTTTGCGCCCTCCCCGACCGGTTACCTGCATATCGGCGGCGCCCGCACGGCGCTGTTCAACTGGCTCTATGCCCGCCGCTTCGGCGGCAAGATGCTGCTGCGGATCGAGGATACCGACCGTGAGCGCAGCACCGATGCGGCGATCTCCGCGATCCTCGACGGGCTGACCTGGCTCGGCCTCGACTGGGAGGGCGAGGCGATCTCGCAGTTCGCCCGCGCCGCCCGCCACCGCGAGGCGGCCGAGAGCCTGATCGAGAAGGGCATGGCCTATCGCTGCTACGCGACGCCGGAGGAGCTGACCGCGATGCGCGAGGAGCAGCGCGCCAAGGGCCTGCCGCCGCGCTATGACGGGCGCTGGCGCGACCGCGATCCCTCCGAGGCCCCGGCCGGCGTCAAGCCGGCGATCCGGCTCAAGGCACCGGTCGACGGCGAGACGGTGATCGAGGACAAGGTGCAGGGCCGCGTCGTCTTCCCGAACAAGGACCTCGACGACCTGGTGCTGCTGCGCTCCGACGGCACGCCGACCTACATGCTCGCCGTCGTCGTCGACGACCACGACATGGGCGTCACCCACATCATCCGCGGCGACGACCACCTGACCAATGCCGCCCGCCAGACGCTGATCTACCGGGCGCTCGGCTGGGACGTGCCGGTGATGGCGCATATCCCGCTGATCCACGGGCCGGACGGCGCCAAGCTGTCGAAGCGCCACGGCGCGCTCGGCGTCGAGGCCTATCGCGCCATGGGCTACCTGCCGGCCGCCATGCGCAACTATCTGGCGCGCCTCGGCTGGAGCCACGGCGACGACGAGATCTTCTCGACGCAGGAGATGACCGGCTGGTTCGACCTCGACGCCATCGGCAAGTCGCCCTCACGCTTCGACTTCAAGAAGCTGGAGAATCTCAACGGCCACTACATGCGCGCCGCCGGCACGGACGAACTGCTGGCCGACTTCACCAGCTTCCTGCCGCATGCGGAGAACGCCGAGGGCCTGCGCACCTGGCTGCAGGACCCGGCGCATGTCGAGATGTTCCGCGCCGCCCTGCCGGGGCTGAAGGAGCGTGCCAAGACCCTGGTCGAGCTCGCCGACAGCGCCGAGTATCTGTGGGTGCAGCGCCCGCTCGCCATGGACGAGAAGGCGGAAAAGCTGCTGGAGGCGGACGATGCGCGCAAGGTGCTCGCCGACCTGCACGCGCGCCTGTCCGCGCTCGAGACCTGGAGCGCGGAGACGACCGAAGAGGCCGTGCGCACCTATGCCGAAGAGACCGATCTCAAGCTCGGCAAGGCGGCGCAGCCGCTGCGCGCGGCGCTGACCGGCCGCGGCACCTCGCCCGGCATCTTCGATGTGCTGGCCGTGCTCGGCCGCGAGGAATCGCTCGCCCGCATCGCCGACCAGGCCGCCGGCTGACCCGATACGGCGCGGCACCTGCGCCGGCAACGACCAGGCGGCGGCCCGATCCCGGCCGCCGCCCGCGGTTCACATGAATCCCCCGTCACCCTGTGACGAAAGCGTTAGGGAGGCGCGCTTGCGGGGAGCGGACAAATGGGATACGCAACATTCGACCTTTCCTCCCGCCGTGTGTCCGGCACGCCCCAGCCTCTCCTGGAGGCCGGTCCGGACGATCCTGCGGCGCGCTTCATATAAGGGGGTAGCCTGAATGAGCGACAACACTGCCAAGCTGACGATGGGTGACAAGTCCTGGGACTTGAAGGTGCGTCCGGGCTCCATCGGACCCGACGTCGTCGATATCGCCTCGCTTTACGCGCAGACCGGCTGTTTCACCTACGACCCGGGCTTCACCTCGACGGCCTCGTGCGAATCCGCCATCACCTATATCGACGGCGACGAGGGCACGCTGCTGTATCGCGGCTATCCGATCGAGCAGTTGGCCGAGCACGGTGATTTCCTGGAGAGCTGCTACCTGCTGCTCTACGGCGAGCTGCCGACCAAGGCCCAGAAGGACGACTTCGTGCATCGCGTGACCTATCACACGATGATCCACGAGCAGATGAGCCGCTTCTTCACCGGCTTCCGCCGCGATGCCCACCCCATGGCGATCATGGTCGGCACCGTCGGCGCGCTCTCGGCCTTCTACCACGACTCGACCGACATCTCGGACCCGCACCAGCGCATGGTGGCGAGCCTGCGCATGATCGCGAAGATGCCGACGATTGCGGCGATGGCTTACAAGTATCATGTCGGCCAGCCCTTCGTGTATCCGCGCAACGACCTCGACTACGCCTCGAACTTCCTGCACATGTGCTTCGCGGTGCCTTGCGAGGAATACAAGGTCAACCCCGTTCTCGCCCGCGCCATGGACCGGATCTTCATCCTCCATGCCGACCACGAGCAGAATGCCTCGACCTCGACCGTGCGTCTCGCCGGTTCCTCGGGCGCCAACCCCTTCGCCTGCATCGCGGCCGGCATCGCCTGCCTGTGGGGCCCGGCGCATGGCGGCGCCAACGAGGCGGCGCTCAACATGCTGTCGGAGATCGGCTCGGTCGACCGCATCCCGGAATACATCGCCCGCGCCAAGGACAAGAACGATCCGTTCCGCCTGATGGGCTTCGGCCACCGGGTCTACAAGAACTACGACCCGCGCGCCCGCATCATGCAGAAGACCACGCATGAAGTGCTGGCCGAGCTCGGGATCCGGGACGATCCGCTTCTCGACGTCGCCATGGAGCTGGAGAAGATCGCTCTCAACGACGAATATTTCATCGAGAAGAAGCTCTATCCGAACATCGACTTCTACTCCGGCATCACGCTGCGTGCGCTCGGCTTCCCGACCACCATGTTCACCGTGCTGTTCGCCCTGGCGCGGACCGTCGGCTGGATCGCCCAGTGGAAGGAGATGGTCGAGGATCCGTCCCAGAAGATCGGCCGCCCGCGCCAGCTCTACACGGGCGCGGCACAGCGCGACTACCTGCCGGTCTCCCAGCGTCGCTGAGCGGATCGACACAGCCAAGCTTGAAAGGCCGCCTCCGGGCGGCCTTTTTGCTTTGGGGACGACGTGCGCGGGGGCGGCCGAAGCGGAGCAGCACGGCGGTCGTGGCATGGTTCCGGAGCGCGCCTCATAGGCCCTCGGCTCTCCAATCCCGGCGCGGCGTTGACCCGCCGTCCGGGAGCACGCAAGGAGAGGTTCGGGTGTTCTCGCCGCCGCTCTGGGAACGAATGGGCCCGGGTCGCGCTTCGCTTGGCCGGGGTGACGGCCGAGAGGATGTGAGGTCGTTCCACTTTCTCAGGCTGTCATCCCGGCCGCAGGCGAAGCCGGAGAGCCGGGAACCATTGGCACCCTCGGCAGGTGTTTGGCGGAATGCCTCTCACCGCGTCAACGCCGGTGCGGCAAGCGGGGATAGAAAACGCCGCTCCCGTCGCGACAGCGGGGACAAGTGGCCGGAGACGGGCCCACGCGATTTGCGCAACTGTCTCAATATTTCTCCAACTCATTGAAATGTATGAAATATTTTTGAGACGGATTTTGCAAAATTTCAGCGCAAATTTGCGAATCCCGTCTCAATTCGCCTCAAACGCCGCTTTCCGCGCCCGACCCTGCCGACGCACGGCGAACCTCTTCCAGAACGATGCGCGCGGCGGCGCCTGCCTGGCTCTCGTCCCCCTCCAACCGCATCACCGTGTCGAGCCGGGCGAAGGCGTCGACCTGCCGGCGGCGGGCCGGGCCGTCGACCAGCAGCGGGGCGACCGCATCGGCGAGCGCGCGCGGGCTGGCATCGTCGTCCAGGAACTCCGGCACGACATTCTCGCCGAGGATGATGTTGGGCAGCACCATGGAGCTGACGCGGGCGACCGGCACGATGCGGTGAATGTCCTTGAGCCGGCGGAAGAACCAGTCGAGCTTGTAGGCGACGACCATCGGCACGCCGGAGATCGCCAGCTCCAGCGAGACGGTGCCGGAGGCGGCGAGCGCGGCATGGGCCCGGCGGAAGGTGGCGAGCTTTGCCGCCTCGCCCGTCACCAGCTGCGGAGGGTGCGGCCAATCGGCAAGCTGCTCCTCGATCATCGGCCTTAAGCGCGGCACCGCCGGCAGCACCACCTCGAGGCCCGGATGCGCCTGCCGCAGGATGTCGACCGCGCCGCGGAAGTCCTGCAGCAGGCGGGTCACCTCGCTGCGCCGGCTGCCCGGCAGCATCAGCAGCACCGGCGCGCCCTCCTCCAGCGCGCGCCGTTCGCCGGCGGCGGGACGGAAGTCACCGATCCGCTCGATCAGGGAATGGCCGACATAGCTGGTCGGCGGGCCGCCGAGCTTTTCGTGCACGCCGGGCTCGAAGGGCAGGATCGCGAGCAACCGGTCGACATAGGCCGCCATGCGACGCGCCCGCCCCGGCCGCCACGCCCAGACCGACGGCGAGACATAATCGACGATGGGAATCGAGGGCGCGCGCTTGCGCACCCGCTTGGCAACGTTGTGGGTGAAATCGGGACTGTCGACGATGACCAGAACGTCGGGCGCCCTGGCGACCACATCGTCGACGGTCCGGTAGACCCGGCGGACGATGGAGGGAAGCCGCGCCAGCACGGCGCTAAGCCCCATGACGGCAATGTCCTCGATGGGAAAGAGGCTGGTCAAGCCCTGCGCTTCCATGCGCTCGCCGCCGACGCCGAAAAACTCGACCGGCCGGCCGGCCTGCGCGGCAATGGCCGCCATCATCGGCGCGGCCAGTTGGTCGCCGGACTCCTCGCCGGCGACCACATAAACCCGCAGCGGGCGAACGGCGACTTCGGTCATCGCCCGCCCTCCGCCTGCGCCGGGGCCGGCGCGGAAATACCGTAGAGAAACACCCCCGACCGCGCGGCGAGCGCCACGGTCTCGGCCCGCTCGGCGATCAGCACCCGGCCGGCCTCGATGGCGATGCCGGAGAGCCCGGCATCCCGCACCCGCTGCACGGTGCCCGGCCCGATGGTCGGCAGGTCGACGCGCAGGTCCTGGCCCGGCTTGGCGCATTTCACCAGCACCCCGCCCTTGCCGCGCACCCGGCCGCGCTCGCGCAGCTCGCGGCAGCGCTCCAGCATGGAATCGGTGCCCTCCGCCCCCTCCACCGCAATGATGCGGCCGTGGAAGCAAACGGCGGCCTGGCCGATGTCGAGACGGCCGAGCTCGGCGACGGTGGCCGCGCCCAGCTCCATGTCGG
Organism: Stappia sp. WLB 29; assembly: GCF_023507705.1. Taxonomy (GTDB): domain Bacteria; phylum Pseudomonadota; class Alphaproteobacteria; order Rhizobiales; family Stappiaceae; genus Stappia. The sequence continues at coordinate 406,560 of NZ_JALBGD010000001.1, forward strand.
CGAGCAGCTCGCCCTTCGGCGGCGTGCCGGCCATGCAGCCGGGCTGCGCCAGCAGCTGCGGGGCGACCTCGTGAGCCCCGACGACGCGGAAGCCCTCGCCCTCGAAAAAGCGGATGACCTTCTTGAGAAGGGAATCGTCGCCGCCGGCGAGCGAGGCGATGATCTTCGGCAGCCGGCGCATGGTGCCGAGATCGCTGACGATCTCGCGCAGCTCCGGCCGGCGGGTGATGCTGCCGATCATCACCAGATCGCGCACCTTTTCCCGCTCCAGATGGCTGGCGAGCTTGCCGATCTGGCCCCAGCCGAGATGGACGGGAGAGAAGGCCTCGACCGACGGGTCGGCCTCGCCCTTGATGGCGATGGCGACGACCCGGCGGCCGCGGTCGCTGGCCGCGCGCAGCACCTCTGCCGGCAGCTTGCCGCCGCCGCAGATGACGGCGACGGCGCCCTCGCCGTCGATGCTGGCAACTGTGTCGGATGCGTCGTGCATGGCCCCGTCCTCTGCCGGTGCCGACGGGCGGATCACCCGTCCTGGGCCGGCGTGCAGAAGCGGCGGTCGGTCTCGACCAGGATGAAATCCGTCACACGGCGCACGAGGGCCGCGCCCTCATAGGCGGCCGCGACCTTCTCCGCGCGCTGGCGCAGCGTGCCCTCGGAGCTCTCGAACAGGTCCTTATAGGCGTTGCGCAGGGCGTGGATGTCCTCGCGCGAGAACCCGTGCCGCTTGAGCCCGACGAGGTTCAGCCCCATCAGGCGGGCGCGGTTGCCCATCACCATGCCGAAGGGAATGAGGTCGTTCTCGAGGCCGGCAAGACCGCCGACAAACGCGTGGTCGCCGATCCGGGTGAACTGGATCGCCGCCGCGCCGCCGCCGAAAATAACGTTGTTGCCGACCGTGACATGGCCGGCGATCATCACGTTGTTCGACAGGATGACGCCGTCGCCGAGACGGGAATCGTGGCCGACATGCGAGTTGGCGAGGAAGGCGCAGCGATTGCCGATCACCGTCTCCAGGCCGCCGCCCTCCGTCCCCGGATTGAGCGTGACGCCCTCGCGGATGATACAATCGGTGCCGATGGTGAGCGTTGCGTCCTCGCCGCGATACTTGAGATCCTGCGCCTGATGTCCGACGGAGGCGAAAGGAAAGATCTGCGTCCGCGCCCCGACGCTCGTCCGCCCGGCCACGACCACATGCGACTTCAGCACGACGCCGTCGCCCAGCACGGCCCGCGGCCCGACATGGCAGAACGGTCCGATGGACACGCCCTCGCCCAGCCTGGCGCCGTCCTCGACGACCGCGGAAGGGTGGATTGCGGAGTGAGCTGCCATCACGCGCGCCTCAGTGATCGACCAGCATGGCGCTGATTTCGGCCTCGGCGACCTTGACGCCGTCGACCGTCGCAATGCCCTCGAACTTCCAGATGTTCGTGCGGTTGCGGATCTTGGTCATCTGATAGCGCAGCTGATCGCCCGGCAGCACCGGCTTGCGGAACTTCACCTTGTCGATGGTCATGAAGTAGACGAGCTTCGGCGTGTTCGAAGGCCCGCGCGAATAAACGCAGAGCGCGCCCGCCGTCTGGGCCATGCCTTCGATGATGAGCACGCCCGGCATGACCGGCTGGTTGGGGAAATGCCCCATGAAATGCGGTTCGTTGGCGGTGACGTTCTTGATGCCGACGGCGGAATTGTCCCCGTCCATGTCGACGATCCGGTCGACCATCAGGAAGGGGTAGCGGTGGGGCAACAGCTCCAGGATCCGCATGATGTCGGCGCTACCCAGTTCTTTCTTTTCGCCTTCGCTCATTCTTCTGTCCCCAGGCAACCAAAACCAGTCCGGTTCGAAATCTCAGTCCTTGTCCCGCGCGGAACCGGCTCCGCGCTCGGCAAGCTTCGCCAGCGTCATGATCTCGCGGAACCACACCTTCACCGGCTTGGCCGGAACGCCGCCATAGCGCGCGCCGGGCGGCACGTCCGCCTCGACCACGCTGACGGCGGCGATCTGCGCGCCCATGCCGATGGTGACATGGCCGCGCACGCCGGTCTGCCCGCCGAGCGCGACATAGTCCTCCAGCGTCGCGCTGCCGGAAATGCCGACCTGCGAGACGATCACGCAATGCCGTCCGATCACCACGTTGTGGCCGATCTGGACCTGGTTGTCGATCTTGGTGCCCTCGCCGATGATCGTGTCGCGGTTGGCGCCGCGGTCGACCGTGGTGTTGGCACCGATCTCCACATCGTTCTGGATGATCACGCGGCCGATCTGCGGCACCTTGAGGTGCCCGCCCGGCCCCATGGCGAAGCCGAAGCCGTCCTGCCCCGTGCACACGCCCGGATGCAGGATCACCCGGTCGCCGACCAGCGTGTGCTGCAGCACCGCATTGGCGCCGACCGTGCAGTCGCGCCCGATGCGCACGCCCGCGCCGATCACCGCATTGGCCTGGATGCGCGTGCCGCTGCCGATCTCCGCTTCCGGCCCGACGACCGCACCGGCCTCGACGACGACACCGGCCTCGAGCCGGGCCGAGGCGTCGACGCGCGCATGCGGCGAGATGCCGGACGCCGTGCCGTCGAGCGCGACGGGGCGCATGGAGGCGGGATAGAGGCGGGCGAGCAGCTGGGCCCAGGCCTTGTAGGGCTGGTCGGCAACCAGGGGAACGACGCCCTCGGGCACCTTGTCCGCATGCTTGCGGGCAACGATGCAGGCGGTCGCCGAGGTGGAGGCCAGCACCGGCAGGTATTTGGGATTGTCGAAGAAGACGATATCGCCGGCCGAGGCATCCTCGAGCGGCGCGACGCCGGACACCTGCACCTCCCCACCGCCGCGCGGCAGGTCTCCCGTCACCCACTCGGCCACGGTCGCAAGGGCCACGGGCTCGAACGGGTCAAAGAAACAGGGGTCGCTCATCGTCTTCCCATAATGAATCCGGCCGCCGAATGTCGGCGGCCGGTCTTGAAATCGTGAACTGTCCGCCGGATCAGAAGCGCGTGCCGCCACCGATACGGAAGAACTGGGTCCGGTCGCCGGTTTCCTTGACGATCGGCCAGGCGAAGTCGGCGCGGATCGGACCGAAGGGCGACGCCCACTTGACGCCGAAGCCGGCCGACATGCGCGGCGCGAAGCCGTTCGACTGGACGGTCGCAGGCGTTGCCGGGCCGCAACCGGCGACGACGCAGTCGGTGATCGCGCTGTCCGCATCCCACAGGGCACCGAAGTCGGTGAAGACCGCGCCGGACAGGCCGAGCTCGCGCGGCAGGCCGAAGATCGGGAACTCGGCTTCCGCATTGGCATGGACGTACCAGCGGCCGCCCAGAGAATCGCCGGTGCGGGAGTCGCGCGGGCCGATGCCCTGCATCTCGAAGCCGCGCAGCCAGGTGTCGCTGTGCTGGAACTGCTCCGAGGAGCGAAGATCCTGGCCGAGACCGTTGAGGTAGCCGCCGCCCGTGCGCAGGATGCCGATGACGCCCCACTCCGGCAGCAGTTCCTTGTAGGCGCGGGCATCGATGGTGGTCGACAGGTAGCGGCTGTCGCCGCCGACGCCGGCGAATTCCTGACTGAACGCCACATAGAAGCCGTCGCGCGGGTCGCGCTTGCTGTCGCGGGTATCGTAGACCAGCGAGTAGCCGATGGACGAGGTCAGATTGCGGCCCAGCGAGGATTGCAGACCGCCCGACAGATCCTGCGGCCGGTTCCAGGTCAGGTCCTGGTCGAAGATCCGGTAGATCAGGTTCAGGCGCAGCTCGTCGTCGCGCAGCGGCAGACCGAAGGCGATGGAACCGCCGGTCGTCTTGCTGTCGTAGCTGCGGTAGTCGTTCGCCTCGAAATTGCGGCGATAGACGTCGAGCGACAGCGAGACGCGGCGACCGAGGAAATACGGCTCGGTGAACGCGAACTCGTAGACCTGGTTGGAGGCGCCGGCGCCGACCTTGGCGCGGACGAACTGGCCGCGGCCGAGGAAGTTGCGCTCCTGCAGCGTGATATCGCCGATGACGCCGTCGGAGGTCGAGTAACCGACGCCGAAGCCGATCTCGCCGGTCGCCTGCTCCTCGACGTCCACATTGACCACGATGCGGTCCGGCGAGCTGCCGCGCGAGGTGGTGATGCGGACGTCCTTGAAGAACTGCAGGTCCTTCAGCCGTCGCTCGGCCTTGTCGAGCAGCACGCGGTTGAAGGCATCGCCCTCGGCGATGTCGAACTCGCGGCGGATGACGTATTCGCGGGTACGGTCGTTGCCGCGGATGTTGATCCGCTCGACATAGACGCGCGGACCTTCCTCGACGAAATAGGTCAGAGAGATCGTGCGGTTCTCGTAGTCGCGGGTGGCGCGCGGACGGATCTGCGCGAAGGCATAGCCCTGGCGCGAGACGTCGAGCGTCATGTCCTCGAGGGTCTTCTCGACCTCGAGCGAGGAATAGGTGTCGCCGGCGCTGGTGCGGATCTTGCGGCGCAGCTCCTCCGGATCGACATCGGTCAGCGTGGTCTGCAGGTCGATGTCGCCATAGGTGTACTGCTCGCCCTCCTCCACCGTGAAGGTGACGTAGAAGACGTTCTCCTCGCGGTCGAGGTCGGCAACCGCCGAGACGATGCGGAAGTCCGCATAACCGTGACGGTAGTAGAACTGGCGCAGCAGCTCCTGATCCGCGTCGAGACGGTCGGGATCGAAGGAATCGGTGGTGCGCAGGAAGCTCAGCAGGCCGCTCTCGCGGGTGCGGATCACATCGGCCAGACGGCCGTCGCTGAACTTGGTATTGCCGATGAAGGTGATGCGCTCGATGCCGGTGCGGTCGCCCTCGTTGATCTCGAAGACGAGGTCGACGCGGTTGTTCGAACGGCTGATGATCTTGGGCTCGACGGTCGCGCGATAGCGACCGGAGCGCCGATAGGCCTCGAGCACGTTCTGGACGTCGGACTGCACCTTGGCGCGGGTCAGCATCGACCGCTCCTCGGTCCGCACCACGCCGGTCAGCGTCTTGTCGTCGAGACGGCGATTGCCCTCGAACGAGATGCGGTTGACCATCGGGTTCTCGGTCACGGTCACCACCAGGGACCCGCCCTGCTGGTTGATCGCCACGTCCTCGAACAGGCCGGTCGCGTAAAGGGTCTTCAGCGACTCGTCGATCTCCGCCGGCCCGAAGGCCCGGCCGGGCCGGATCGTCAGGTAGCTCTCGACGGTCGAGGCCTCGATACGGGTGTTGCCGCGGACGACGATCCGGCTGACCACCGCCGCAGACGCCTCGTCGGCACCCAAGCCGGCAAAGCTCCACGGCATGATCGGCGCGACACCGCTCATCACGGCCGCAACCAGGATCGTTCTCGTCAGGTTCTGCACACGCTGCATAAGGACGCTTCGCCTTCGCTTTTCTGCCAAGCCCTTGATACGTCGCCCCGGGCAACGGACACGGCAGTCGAGATTCTCTATATCCGTCAGTCGTTTTACAGGCTTTTGGATCGGACGCAACCGCCCAGGCTCCGCAAAACCCGTTTCCCGTCGGATCGTTGCACCTTCGACACGCTTCTTACCCTGTCCCGCTACAGGGATGTCAGGTGAAGCACGTCATTCCAAGTCGCGAACACCATCAGAAACAGCACGATGGCGATCCCGATGCGGAAACCGTATTCCTGCGCCCGCTCGCTGAGCGGCTTACCCCGCAAGGCCTCCGCGGCGTAGAACATCAGGTGTCCGCCGTCGAGCATGGGAATGGGCAGCAGGTTCAAAAGGCCGATGCTGACCGACAGCACGGCCGTCAGGTTGAGCAGTGCGCCGAAACCGAGCGTCGCGACCTGCCCGGAAATCTGCGCCACGCGGATCGGCCCGCCGAGCTGGTCGGCGGATTCGCGGCCCGTGACGATGCCGGCAAGGTAGCCGGCGGTGCGCGTGACCACGAACCAGGTCTCGCGGCTGCCCTCCACGACGGCCTCGACAGGGCCGAAGCGACGGACCACCACGTCTTCCTCGCTGGCGCTGCGGCTGACGCCGAGCAGGCCGACCGACTGGACATTGCCGAAGCGGTCGGTGATCTCGCGCCGCTGCGGCGTCACCTCGATGGTGAGCTGCTGGCCGCCACGATCCACCAGCATGGCGAGCGGCAGGTCGGCGCTGACGCTGACGATGCGCTGCATGTCGGAGAAGGTCTCGATCCGCTGCCCGTCGATGGCCAGCACCAGGTCGCCCTCCATCAGGCCGGCGGCCTGGGCAGCGCTGTCGGGCTGGACCGCGTCGACGCGCGGCGAGATCTCCGGCCGGCCGAACAGGCCGAACAGCAGCGCGAAGATGACGATGGCGAGAATGAAATTGGCGATGGGGCCGGCGGCGACGATGGCCGCGCGGCGCGAGACCGGCTTGGTCTGGAAGGCGCCGGCGCGCTCCTCCTCGCTCATGCGGGCAAGCGCCTCTTGGTCGGGTACGCTCGCCTCGTTCTCGTCGCCGGCGAATTTGACGTAGCCGCCGAGCGGAATGACCGAGAGCTTCCAGCGCGTGCCGTGGCGGTCGTTGCGGCCGAACAGTTCCGGCCCGAAGCCGACCGAAAAGGCCTGCACCCGCACCCCGCACCAGCGCGCCACCAGGAAGTGGCCGAGCTCGTGGAAGAACACGACCACGGTGAGCACGAACAGGAACGGCAGGGCGTAGCCTGCGAAAGACCCGAACAGCGATCCGATCAGTTCCATGTCATCTCCTTGCCGGACCGGCAGTTTCGTCCTTGCATATTAACAACCCGTTCGCGGGCCTCAGCCCGCCCGTGCCGCAATCGATTCCCGCGCCGCGGCCCGGGCGACGGCATCGATGCGCAGCACGTCGTCGACGCAGCCCGGCTCGACGAGGTCGCCGGACGCGGCCATGCGCTCCAGCACCCTCTCCGCCGTGGCGGCGATCCCGAGAAACCCGATCCCGCGATCCAGAAAGGCCCTGACGGCGATTTCGTCTGCAGCATTGAGAGCGGCCGTCGCGGCGGTGCCCGCGATCATCGCCTCGCGGGCGATGCGCAGGGCCGGGAACCGCGCCGGGTCCGGTGCCTCGAAGCTGAGCGTTGCCAATGCGGCGAGATCAAGGCGCTGTGCCGGCGTCGCCATCCGGCGCGGCCAGGCGAGACAGTGCGCGATGGGCGTGCGCATGTCCGGCGCGCCGAGCTGGGCGAGCAGCGAGCCGTCGCGATACTGCACCATGCCGTGCACGACGGATTGCGGATGGACCAGGACATCGAGCTGGTCCGGTCCCAGCGGAAACAGGTGGAAGGCCTCGATGATCTCGAAGCCCTTGTTCATCATCGTCGCGCTGTCGATGGAAATGCGCGCGCCCATGCTCCAGTTGGGATGGCGCAGCGCCGCCTCGGGCGACACATGGCGCATCTCCTCCAGCGACAGGGTGCGGAACGGCCCGCCGGACGCGGTCAGCGTCAGCTTCTCCACCTGGTCGAGATTGCCGCGCTCCAGCACCTGGAACACGGCATTGTGCTCGGAATCGACCGGCAGGATGGTGGCGGAGGCCCTGCGCGCGGCCGCCATGAACAGATCGCCCGCGCAGACGAGGCATTCCTTGTTGGCAAGGCCGATGGTGGTGCCGCGCGCCGCCGCCGCGATGGTCGGCGCAAGGCCGGCCGCCCCGACGATGGCCGCAATCACCATGTCGGCAGGGCGCATGGCGGCCTCGCACACCGCCTGCGGCCCGGCCGCTGCGGTGATGCCGGTGCCGGCAAGCGCGTCCTTCAGCCGCTGGTAGGCGGCAGGGTCCGCGACCACCGCATGCTCGGCACCGACCTCGATAGCGGCGCGCGCCAGCTCTTCTGCGCGGTCGTTGGCGGTGAGCGCCACCACCTGGAACCGCTCGCGGTTGCGGGCAACGAGATCGAGGGTGGAGCTGCCGATGGAGCCGGTCGCGCCGAGCACGGTCAGGCGCTGCGGCTCCGCGGCCGCGCCCACACCTGCCCCCTGCCCGCTCATGGCGGTCTCCATGCTGCCGACTTCCACCTTCAAGATCTCAATGTCCCTGCCAAGAATTCAGTATCCCTGCAGGGCGATCACCGCGCCGACCGGATCCACCAGCGAGCCGGCAAGGACGGCCGCCACCAGGTAGCCGAGCACGCCGGCGCCCGTCAGGCCGTCGACCCGGTCCATGACACCGCCATGACCGGGAATGATATGGCCGGAATCCTTGACGCCGAAATGGCGCTTCAGGGCCGATTCCAGCAGGTCGCCGGCCTGCGAGAAGACCGACAGGATGCCGGCCGACACGATCCACAGCGACAGCGGCACGCGCCCGACAAGCGCGCCCATCGCGGCGCCGACGAGAAGGGCTGCAGCCAGCCCGCCGAGCGCACCGCTCCAGGTCTTCTTCGGCGAAACGCGCGGCCACAGCTTCGGTCCGCCGATCCGCCGGCCGGCGAAATAGGCCAGGATATCGGTTGCCCAAACGACGGCGAACAGGAAGAGGATCATCACGAAGCCTTCCGCACCGTGCCGGAAGGCGATCAGCGCGACGCCGGTCAGGCCGGCATAAAGCACCCCGGTGCCCATCCAGCCGACGGACGCTGCGCCCGAGACCTGCCCCCACACCCATAGCAGTGCGGCGAAGGCGAAGGCCAGCCCCAGCGCCAGCGGCACGAGGCCGAGCGCCGCGGCAACCAGCATCAGGGCAATGCCTGCGGCAGATACCAGAACCGCGAGACGCTGGCGGCCGGCGCGAACGATCACCGTCCATTCCTGCAGGAGGATAGCGGAGCAGAGCGCCGCACCGGCGGCGAAGAACCAGCCGCCGAGCCAGGTGACGGCCAGAACCGCAGGAGCCAGCAGCAGGGCAGAGACCACCCGCAGCTTCAGCTCGCTCGCCCTGGGCCTGCCTCCCCCCGCGGCCCCGCCGGTCATCTGGCGACTTTCGCCGAAAGGCCTCCGAACCTGCGGTCGCGGGCCGAATAGGCCTCGATGGCGCGGTCGAAGGCCGCCTCGTCGAAGTCCGGCCAATGCAGGTCGGGGAAATAGAACTCGCTATAGGCGGACTGCCACAGCAGGAAGTTGGAGAGCCGCTGCTCGCCGCTGGTGCGGATGACGAGATCGGGATCCGGCAGGCTGGCGGTATCGAGCCGCGCAGCAATGGCGGCCTCGTCGACCGCGGCGGGCGCGATGCGGCCCGCAGCAACATCCTCGGCCAGGGCGCGCATGGCACGCACCATCTCGTTGCGGGCGCCGTAGTTGAAGGCGACGACGAGGGTCATGCCGGTATTGTCGCGGGTAAGGTTCTCGCCCTCCTCGATCAGCGACAGGATCGACGGTTCGAGGCCGCTGCGCTCGCCGATCATCCGCACCCGCACGTTCTGCCGGTGGATCTCGGCAAGGTCGCGCCGCACGAAGCGCTCCAGCAGCGCCATCAGGAAGCCGACCTCGGCGGCCGGCCGGCTCCAGTTCTCGGAGGAGAAGGAGAAGATCGTCAGCACCTCGACGCCGCGCCGGGCGGCGTGCTTGACGGTGCGCCGCAGGGCCGTGACGCCGGCCCGGTGGCCTTCGGTGCGCGGCAGTCCGCGAGAGACCGCCCAGCGGCCGTTGCCGTCCATGATGACGGCGACGTGCCGCGGCACGGCGATCCGCTCCCCGGCTTCGGCCGGGGCGGACACGTCAAGGCCAGCCGTCACCGTCATCTCGTGCTCCCCGCCGCTTGGATCGGACCGCGATCCTGGGGTCAGATCTGGGAGATTTCTTGTTCCTTCTTCGCCAGCATGGAATCGATTTCCGCGATCATGTCGTCGGTCATCTTCTGGACCTTGTCGGCGTGGACGCGGCTGTCGTCCTCGCTGATCGCCCCGTCCTTCTCCAGCTTCTTCAGCGTGTCCATGCCGTCGCGGCGCACATGGCGCACGGCGACCTTGGACTGCTCGGCATACTTGTGCGCGATCTTGATGAGATCCTTGCGGCGCTCCTCGTTGAGCTCTGGGATCGGCAGGCGCAGCGTGGTGCCGTCGACGACCGGATTGAGGCCGAGGTTGGATTCGCGGATGGCGCGCTCCACAGCGCCGACCATCGACTTGTCCCACACCTGCACGGAGATCATGCGCGGCTCGGGCACGCTCACCGTCGCCACCTGGTTGATCGGCATCTCGGATCCGTAGGCGTTCACCGTGATCGGATCCATCATGTTGGCGGAGGCGCGGCCGGTGCGAAGGCCGGCGAGATCCGTCTTCAGCACGCCGAGCGCGCCGTTCATCCGGCGCTCGAGGTCGCCAAAATCGATACCCTGGTCCGCCATCTTGTCCTCTCTTATTGCAGCATCTCCCGTGAAATCCGGGAGGCTCGAAACCCTTGGCGTCTTATTTCCATGACGGCGGCCGCAAAGGCAAGGCCCTGCAAGCGCTTTTGCAAGGGATGCCTCGCCGCCCGGCCCTGCTAGTCGGAGATCACCGTATAGCGGCCGGTACCGTTCATCACGTCGACCAGGGCGCCGGGGGTGCGAATCGAAAAGACGATGACGGGAATGGCATTGTCGCGCGCCAGTGCGATGGCGGTGGCGTCCATCACCTTGAGGTCGCGCCCCAGCACCTCGCCGGGGGTGAGCGTGTCGTAGCGCTCGGCGTCCGGCACCTTCTTCGGGTCGTCGGAATAGACGCCGTCGACGCTGGTGCCCTTCAGGAACGCATCGCAGCGCATCTCGGCCGCACGCAGGGCCGCGCCGCTGTCGGTGGTGAAGAACGGGTTGCCCGTGCCGCCGGCGAAGACGATGACGTCGCCGTCTTCCATGTAGCGCTCGGCGCCGCGCTGGGTGAAGGTCTCGCAGATCGAGGGCACCGGCACGGCGGACAGGACGCGGGCCGGAACGCCGAGGCGCCGCAGGGCATCGGCCAGCGTCAGCGAGTTCATGACCGTGGCCAGCATGCCCATGTGGTCGCCGGTGACGCGATTGCCGCCCTTGGCGGCGATGGCCACGCCGCGGAAGATGTTGCCGCCGCCGACGACGACGCCGACCTGGGCGCCGAGCGAGACCGCCTCGGCAATTTCCTTGGCCACCCGGCCGACCGTCTCAGGGTCGATGCCGAAGTCCTGCGAGCCCATCAGCGCCTCGCCGGAGAGCTTGACCAGCACGCGCCGCCAGCGGAGTTTTCCCGTCATTGTTCTTCTCGTCGTGATCAGGGCCAGTGTGTCTTGAGCAGACACGAAAACGCAAGCCGATCCGTCGGACGGGCTTGCGCGCATAGAAGAAGGGCGCCGGAATGACCGGCGCCCTTCTGGACTTAGTTGCCGACGGCCGCCGCGACTTCCGCGGCGAAATCGGTCTCTTCTTTCTCGATGCCTTCGCCGAGCGCATAGCGCACGAAGCCGACCAGCTTCACCGGCTTGCCCAGCTCCTTGCCGCAGGCCTCGACGGCCTGCTCGACGGTCTTGTCCGGATCGATCACGAAGGCCTGCTTCACGAGGGTGACTTCCTCGTAGAACTTGCGCAGACGGCCCTCGACCATCTTCTCGATGATGTTCTCCGGCTTGCCCGATTCGCGTGCCTGCTCGGCGAAGATCTGGCGCTCGCGCTCCACGACCTCCGGATCGAGGTCCTCGACGCTCAGCGACAGCGGGTTGGTCGCGGCAACGTGCATGGCGACCTTGCGGCCGAAGGCTGCGAGCTCGCCGGCATCGCCCTCGGACTCCAGCGCCACCAGCACGCCGATCTTGCCGAGATTGTCGGCGATCGCGCTGTGGACATAGGTCGCGACGACGCCCGACGACACCGACAGGACGGCGGCGCGGCGCAGCGACATGTTCTCGCCGATGGTCGCGATGGCGTCCTTGATCGAATCGGAGACGGACTTGGACGAGCCCGGGAAGGTCGCGTTGCCGAGAGCCTCGACATCGCCGCCGACCGACAGGGCCGCCTTGGCGGTGCCGGAGACCAGCGCCTGAAACGCATCGTTGCGGGCGACGAAGTCGGTCTCGGAGTTCAGCTCGACGACGGCGGCCTTGGTGCCCTCGGCGGCGACGCCGACCAGACCCTCGGCGGCCACGCGGCCGGCCTTCTTGGCGGCCTTGGCCAGACCCTTGGTCCGCAGCCAGTCGATGGCCGCTTCCATGTCGCCGTTGTTCTCGGTGAGGGCTGCCTTGCAGTCCATCATGCCCGCGCCGGTCTTCTCGCGGAGCTCCTTCACCATCGCAGCGGTAATGGTCATAGATTGCCTCGTTGACGGGTTGTCACCCCGGCAGCTGTAGCCGAGGCCATGCTTAAGAATGATGACAGGCGCCGCCGGAAAGGCGGCAGCCGGCGGAAGATGTCCTCCGGCCCGGGTCTATCCCGTCAGGCCTGGGCTTCTGCAGCCGCTTCCGCGGGAGCCGCCTCGGCAGCTTCCAGCGCCGGCTCCACCGGAGCCTCCTCGGCGGCACCGACGTCGATGCCCATGCCGCCCTGGGCGCGGGAGATGCCGTCGATGGCAGCGCGCGCGATCAGGTCGCAGTAGAGGGTGATGGCGCGGCCGGCGTCGTCATTGCCCGGAACCGGGAAGTCGATGCCGTCCGGATCGCAGTTGCTGTCGACGATCGCGGCGACCGGGATGCCGAGACGCTTGGCTTCCTGGATGGCGATGGCCTCGCGGTTGGTGTCGATCACGAAGATCAGGTCCGGCAGGCCGCCCATGTCCTTGATGCCGCCCAGGTTCCGCTCGAGCTTCTCGCGCTCGCGGTCCATGAACAGCCGCTCCTTCTTGGTGAGGCCGCTCGGGTTGCCGAGGGTCTCTTCCAGCTTGCGCAGGCGCTGGATCGACTGGGAGATGGTCTTCCAGTTGGTCAGCATGCCGCCGAGCCAGCGGGCGTTGACATGGTACTGGGCCGAACGGCGGGCCGCGTCGGCAACCGACTCCTGAGCCTGGCGCTTGGTACCGACCAGCAGCACGCGGCCGCCGGCGGCAACCGTGTCGGACACGGTCTTGAGCGCCTGGTGCAGCAGCGGCACGGTCTGGGCGAGATCCAGGATGTGGATGTTGTTGCGCACGCCGAAGATGTAGTTCCCCATCTTGGGGTTCCAGCGGTGCTTCTGGTGGCCGAAGTGGACACCGGCTTCCAGCAGCTGGCGCATCGTGAAATCGGGCAGGGCCATAGCCTTGCAACTCCTTGATTTTCCGGTTGTACCTCCGCAGGGTGTGACAGCGCTCAAGCACCGACACCGGATGGACCCCGTCCGTGACGAAAACCGACCCTGCGTGTGGAATGCGCGCGTTATACTGACCTGCGCGCCACAAGACAAGCCCCGCCGGCCCGCCTTTTGCCTCGCCCGCCGCGAAAAAGATGCGAACGACGGGAGGGTGCGGTGCTGTTCCGGAGGCGCGTGAGTCGCGGTGGGGGGAGTTGTACGCCGCTGGGCGCAACGCCGAGGCCTGAGCCGAACCGTTCGGGGTTACTGGATCCCGTTCTTCGGCAAGCCTGAACCGGGACGACAGGCTGAAGGACGGGCGCGCGTCGTCGCGCATCTTCGCTGCCGCTCTGGCAGCCAATAGGCCTTGGTGCGCGCTGCGCTTGGCCGGGGTGACGGCCGAGGGGATGCGAGCGGGCGTGCCCCTTTCCCAGGACGTCGCCCCTGCCCGACCCGGTCAGGCCAGTTGCACCTCGACGACGCCGGGGATGGTCTTGACCGCGCCGGCCATCTGCGGCGTCAGGCGGTAGCCGCCCGGCAGCTTGACCTCGACCTCGCGGTTGCCGTCGCCGCACAGCACCACGACGCTGACCTCGCCGTCGCCCCGGTCGCCCAGGTGCCGCGACAGCCGCGACACCGCCTGCTCGTTGCGCAGGAAGACGGTGAGGCTCTTCTGTACGCGCGAGGCCTCCTCCTCCAGCGGGCGCACCGACTGGATGCGCAGGCTCGGCTCGTCGTCGCGCATGTCCGCGCCGACCAGCAGCACCACCGAGACGCCCGGCTCCAGCGCATCGCGGAACTGCGCCAGCGCCTCGGAGAACAGCAGCGCCTCGAACTGGCCCGTGGGATCGGACAGGCGGACGATGCCCATGCGGTTGCCGGAGCGGGTCTTGCGCTCCTGGCGCGCCAGCACCGTGCCGGCGAGACGGCCGGCGGAGGCGCCCTGCTTCACGGCCTGCGAGAACTCGCTCCACATCTGCACGCGCATGCGCTCCAGCAGCGGGCGATAGGCATCGAGCGGATGGGCGGAGAGATAGAAGCCGATGGCCGCCTGCTCGCGCTGCAGCTGCTCCTCCGGCAGCCAGGCCTGCGCGTCGGGCAGATGCACCTCCTCGCCCTCCTCGCCGCCGCCGAACATGTCGTTCTGGCCGCTGGTCTTTTCCTCGTCGGTCCGCTGGGCGACGCCGATGATGCGGTCGAGCCCGGCGACGAGCCGTGCGCGGTTGCCCTCCAGTTCGTCGAAGGCCCCGGCATTGACGAGGCTTTCCAGCGTCCGCTTGTTGAGCTGGCGCGCGTTCACCCGCGAGGAGAAATTGCCGAGGCTGGTGAAGGGACGATCCTCGCGCATGGCGATGATGTGCTCCATCACGCCTTCGCCGACGCCCTTGATCGCGCCCATGGCGTAGCGGATCTTGTCGCCCTCGACGGTGAAATGCACGCCGGAGCGGTTGATCGAGGGCGGCAGCACCTTGATCCCCATCCGCCGCGCCTCGACGCAGAAGTCGCTGAGCTTGTCGGTGTTGCCGAGATCGAGCGTCATCGACGCGGCCATGAACTCGACCGGGTGGTTCGCCTTCAGCCAGGCCGTCTGGTAGGAAACGAGCGCATAGGCGGCGGCGTGCGACTTGTTGAAGCCGTAATTCGCGAACTTGGCGACCAGGTCGAAGATCGTGCCCGCCTGCCCCTTGTCGACGCCGCGCTCGACCGCGCCCTCGACGAACCGGGCGCGCTGCACCTCCATCTCCGAGGCGATCTTCTTGCCCATGGCGCGGCGCAGCAGGTCGGCTTCGCCGAGCGAGTAGCCCGAGAGCACCTGGGCGATCTGCATCACCTGCTCCTGGTAGACGATGATGCCGTTCGTCTCCTTCAGGATCGGCTCGAGCAGCGGATGCAGATAATCCGGCTCCTGCTCGCCATGCTTGACCGCGTTGTAGACCGGGATGTTGTCCATCGGGCCGGGACGGTACAGCGCCACCAGTGCGATGATGTCCTCGAACCGGTCGGGCTTCATGCCGGCGATGGCCCGGCGCATGCCCTGGCTTTCCAGCTGGAACACGCCGACCGTCTCGCCGGCCGCAAGCAGGCGGTAGGTCGCCGGGTCGTCCATCGGCAGGCTCGCCATGTCGACGGTGACGCCCTTGTCGGCGATGAGCTTGACCGCCGTGTCGATCACCGTCAGCGTCTTGAGGCCGAGGAAGTCGAACTTCACAAGGCCGGCCTGCTCGACCCACTTCATATTGAACTGGGCGACCGGCATGTCGGAGCGCGGGTCGCGGTAGAGCGGCACCAGCTGCTCCAGCGGCCGGTCGCCGATGACGACGCCGGCAGCGTGGGTCGAGGCGTGGCGGTAGAGGCCCTCCAGCTTCTGCGCCATGGCCAGCAGCCGCGCGACCGTCTCCTCCTCGCGCTGCGCCTCCTGCAGGCGCGGCTCGTCGCGGATCGCCTGCTCCAGCGTGATCGGCTGGCCCGGCACCGCCGGCACCAGCTTCGACAGGCGGTCGACCTGGCCGTAGGGCATCTGCAGCACGCGGCCGACGTCGCGCAGCACCGCGCGGGCCTGCAGCGTTCCAAAGGTGATGATCTGCGCCACCTGCTCGCGCCCGTACTTGCGCTGCACGTAGCGGATGACCTCTTCGCGCCGGTTCTGGCAGAAGTCGATGTCGAAGTCCGGCATCGACACGCGTTCGGGATTGAGAAATCGCTCGAACAGAAGCGCATAACGCATTGGATCTAGGTCTGTAATGGTCAACGACCATGCGACTAGGGAGCCCGCACCCGAACCACGGCCCGGCCCCACCGGAATATCCTGCGCCTTCGCCCACTTGATGAAGTCGGCAACGATCAGGAAGTAGCCGGGAAAGCGCATGCGCTCGATGACGCCGAGCTCGTAGTCGAGCCGGTCCCAGTAATCCTGCTCGCCGACGTCGTCGGCAAGCCCGTGCACCTCGAGCCGGCGCGCCAGACCCTCGCGCGCCTGCCGCCGCAGTTCCTCGACCTCGGCGATGAAGGCGGCTTCCGGATCGGCGGAGGCGCCGGCGAATTGCGGCAGGATCGGCGAGCGCTTCTGCGGCCGGGCATGGCAGCGCCGGGCGATCTCCACCGTATTCGCCGTCGCTTCCGGCAAATCCGCAAAGAGTTCAAGCATTTCGGCGCGGGTCTTGAAGCGATGCTCCGGCGTCAGACGGCGGCGGTCGTCCTCGATGATGACGCGCCCCTCGGCAATCGCGATCAGCGCGTCATGCGCCTCGTAATCGTCGGCGGTTGCGAAGAACGGCTCGTTGGTGGCGACCAGCGGCAGGCCGAGTTCGTAGGCGAGCCGGAGGGTCGCGGCCTCGCTGGCGATCTCCTCCGGCATGTCGTGGCGCTGCAGCTCGACATAGAGGCGGTCGCCGAAGGCTGAGGCGAGTCGCGCCAGGCGCGCGTGCGCCTTGTCCGGCTCGCCGGCGACCAGCGCCTGGCCGACCGGACCGCCGACGCCGCCGGTGAGCAGGATGACGCCGGCCGAACGGTCCTCCAGGCGCGAGATCGGGATGTGTGCGCGCATGGACGGGTCGGTGTCGAGATAGGCGCGGCTGACCACGTCCATCAGGTTGCCGTAGCCCTCGTCGGTCGCGGCCAGCAGCACCACGTCGCCAAGATGCTCGGTGCCCCGCCCCTTGCGCACGCCGCCGTCGCCGAAATCGACGGCAAGCTGCACACCGGTGATCGGTTGGATGCCGGCGCCCCAGGCCTTGTCGGAGAACTCCAGCGCGCCGAAGAGGTTGGACGTGTCGGTGATGGCGAGCGCCGGCTGGCCGTCGGCGCTGGCGAGCCCTACGAGCTTGCCGATCGGCAGCGCGCCTTCCAGCAGCGAATAGGCCGAATGGACCCTGAGATGGACGAAGCCGGGATCGCTCATCTGTACCCGCCGTTCCTGCCTGCCGAAAGTGCCGGGCGGCGCGCATGCGATCAGGGCTGTTGCGCGATCGGGAAAGGCGGCCGCCTGTCGTGGTCGAGCGGACAGTGTTTCCCGTCCGCCCGCCGATGTCGACCCGTCGCGTCCGCCGATCCCCAGATATGGGCATGCCATGCACCGCGCATTTCACACGGGCGGCCGGCGCGCCCCAGGCGTCAGGCGTCAGGCGGTCAACAGTTCGGCGATGGCGCTGCTCCACAGCAGCATGGTGGTGCCGAACAGGGTCAGTGCCGCCAGTGCGGCCAGGTCCTGAAAACTGTCGCGGAACTCATCGAACATGGTAGCCTCCCTTACCCAGGAACTCTCGGTGAACTCTCGATAATCCGAGTATGTTCATGTTTTGTTCTTTGTGCAACCCCCTCACGCCGACGGCACGACTCATGGTTAGCACAGGGTTAAACCGGCCCTGGAGGACCGGGCGCCAACATCAACGTAGGGGAGCGGCAGAAAGCCTCTCTGCCACTCCGGGAACGAATGGGCCCCGGCGCACGCTGCGCTTGGCCGGGGTGACGGCCGAGGGGATGTGAGGTCTTTGCCAATCTCCTCAGCCGTCTTCCCGGCCGCAGGCGAAGCCGGAGAGCCGGAGCCATTGGCACCTTCAGCGGGCATGAGGCGGGAGCGCATCGCCACCTCCGCGGCTGTCATACCCGCGAAGGCAGGTAGCCCGTATCCGCCGGGGCGCGTGGGTTTTGCGAAGGCATCCGTTCGGTAAGAGAAGCTCGCGGCGACGTCGGGGTCTGAGCCGAACCGTTCGGGGTTACTGGATCCCAGTCTTCGGCTTCGCCGAAACCGGGACGACAGGCCGAGCGTGGGCGCGCATCGGCGTTTCCTCGCAACCGCTCTGGCAGCCAATAGGCCCGGGCTCTCGCGATGCTCGTCCGGAGTGACCGCAGAGGGATCTGGGTGACGACGTCAGAGCTCGATGATCTGCTGGTCGCGCAAGGTGATGCGGCGGTCCATGCGGCCCGCCAGCTCCATGTTGTGGGTGGCGATCAGCGCGGCAAGGCCGGAGGCACGAACGAGCGCCACCAGCGCGTCGAAGACATAGCCGGAGGTACCGGGATCGAGATTGCCGGTCGGCTCGTCGGCCAGCAGGATGCGCGGCGCATTGGCGACGGCGCGGGCAATCGCCACGCGCTGCTGCTCGCCGCCCGACAGCTCCGACGGGCGATGGCTCGCCCGGTTGCCGAGACGCATGTAATCGAGCAGCTGGCTCGCCCGCTCCTCCGCCTCGCGCTTGTCGAGCCCGCGGATCAACTGCGGGATGACGAGGTTCTCCAGCGCCGTGAACTCGGGCAGCAGATGGTGGAACTGGTAGACGAAGCCGAGCTCGGTGCGGCGCATGCGCGTGCGTTCGGCATCTTCCATGCTGCCGCAGGCCAGCCCGCCGACATAGACCTCGCCGCTGTCGGGCCGCTCCAGCAGGCCGGCGATATGCAGCAGGGTCGACTTGCCGGCGCCCGAAGGGGCGACCAGGGCGACGAGCTCGCCCGGATGCAGCGCGAGGTTGGCATCGACCAGGATGTCGAGCTTGCCCTCGCCCTCGCGAAAGCTGCGGTTGATGCCGGCAAGCACCAGCGGCAGGTCGCCGAGTGCGTCGGTCAGGGCCTGGTCCTGTTCGTGAGCCATGGTCATTCGTATCTCAGCGCCTCGACCGGATCGAGCCTGGCGGCCCGCCAGGCGGGATAGAGGGTCGCCAGCAGCGACAGCACCATCGCCATCACCACGACGGTGAAGGTTTCGCCGGTGTCCATGTCGGCCGGCAGGCGGCTGAGGAAATAGAGTTCGGGCGAGAACAGCTCGGTGCTGGTCAGCCAGGAAATGCCCTGGCGGATGCTCTCGACATTGAGGCAGACGACGAAGCCGAGCACGAAGCCGGCCAGCGTGCCGACGATGCCGATGCTGGCGCCGGTGATCAGGAACACGCGCAGGATGGTGCCGCGCGTCGCGCCCATCGTGCGCAGGATGGCGATGTCGCGGCCCTTGTCCTTCACCAGCATGGTCATGCCGGAAATGATGTTGAGCGCCGCCACCAGCACGATCAGGGTGAGGATCAGGAACATCACGTTCCGCTCCACCTCCAGAGCGGAGAAGAAGGTCATGTTGCGCGCGCGCCAGTCGCTGACGAAGGCGGGCCGCCCCGCCCCCTCCTCCACCGCGGTGCGCATCGGCCCGACGCTGTCGGGATCGTCCGTGAAGACCTCGATGCCGGTGACGATGCCTTCCTGGTTGAAGAAGAGCTGCGCCTCCTCCAGCGGCATGAAGGCGATGGTGCCGTCGTATTCCGACATGCCGATCTCGAAGATCGCGCGCACCGGATAGCCCTTGACCCGCGGGGTGACGCCGAGCGCGGTAACATTGCCGCGCGGCACGACGAGGGTGACCGTGTCGCCGACGGTGACGCCGAGCTGGCGCGCCATGCGCGTGCCGATGGCAAGGCCGCCGGCCGTGTCGAAGCCTTCCAGCGTGCCGACACCGACCGTGCTGGCGACCAGCGGCAGCTTGACCATGTCGGCCTCGCGCACGCCGCGCACCAAGGCGCCGAAGGCGCCGGAGGGACCGGAAATCAGCGCCTGCCCCTCGACGAAGGGCAGCGTGAAGGTGACGCCCTCGAGATTCTCGATCCGCGCGGCGACGGCATCATAGTCGTCCAGCTCGCTGCCGATGGGCTGCACCAGCAGGTGGCCGTTGATGCCGAGGATCTTGGACAGAAGTTCACCGCGGAAGCCGTTCATCACCGCCATGACGATGATCAGCGTCGCCACGCCCAGCATGATGCCGAGGAAGGAGAAGCCGGCGATGACGGAGATGAACGCCTCGCGGCGCCGCGAGCGGAGATACCGCCCTGCCAGCATCCATTCGAACCGGGCGAAGGCCGGCGTGTCGACGGACTTCGCCGACCCGGCTCCAGGCTTTGCGGCTGCGTTCATTCCCATTCCCTGTGCCAGTCGCGACCGGGCGGTCTTGCCCGGGCAGGTTCAGCCGGCGGCGGTGGCCCCCGCGCCCGGGATGCCGGCCCCGCGGGGCCGGCCCCTGGTCAGGACGCCAGCTCGCCGACGAGACGAGTGACAGCTTCCTGTGGCGAAACCGTGCTGCGCTCGCCGCTTGCCCGGTTCTTGATCTCGACCACGCCGTCCTTGAGGCCGCGCGGTCCGACGATAAGCTGCCACGGCAGGCCGATGAGGTCCATTGTCGCGAACTTCGCCCCCGCCCTCGTGTCGACGTCATCCACAAGCACCTCGATGCCGGCGGCGGTCAGCTGGCGCTCCAGGTCGGCACAGGCCGCGTCCGCCTCCGCATCGCCCGGCTTCATGTTGACGAGGCCGACATGGAACGGGGCGACCGAGGCCGGCCACTTGATTCCCGCTTCGTCGTGATGCGCCTCGATGATCGCGCCCAGAAGACGCGACACGCCGACGCCGTAGGAGCCCATGTGCACCGGCACCTCGATGCCGTCCGGGCCGGCGACCTTCGCCCCCATCGGCTCGGAATACTTGGTGCCGAAATAGAAGATGTGGCCGACCTCGATGCCGCGCGCCGACATGCGCGCCTCCTCCGCGACCGCCTCGTAGGCGGCTGCATCGTGCATCTCGTCGGTCGCCGCGTAAGGAGTCGTCCAGGCGTCGATGACCGGGGTCAGGTCGGCGTCGAAGTCCGTGTCCGCGCCCGGGATCGGCAGCTCGAGGATCGCTTTGTCGCAGAACACCTCGCTCTCGCCGGTAGAGGCGAGGATGATGAACTCGTGGCTCATGTCGCCGCCGATGGGACCGGTGTCGGCGCGCATCGGGATCGCCTGCAGGCCCATGCGGGCAAAGGTGCGCAGATAGGCGACGAACATGCGGTTGTAGGCATGGCGCGCCCCTTCCTTGTCCAGATCGAAGGAATAGGCGTCCTTCATCAGGAACTCGCGGCCGCGCATGATGCCGAAGCGCGGGCGCACCTCGTCGCGGAACTTCCACTGGATGTGGTAGAGGTTGAGCGGCAGGTCCTTGTAGGAGCGCACCGAGGCCCGGAAGATGTCGGTGATCATCTCCTCGTTGGTCGGCCCGTACAGCATCTCGCGCTCGTGCCGGTCGGCGATGCGCAGCATCTCCTTGCCATAGGCGTCGTAGCGCCCGCTCTCGCGCCACAGGTCGGCCGGCTGGATCGTCGGCATCAGGAGTTCCTGCGCGCCGGCCCGGTTCTGCTCCTCGCGCACGATCTGCTCGATCTTGCGCAGCACCCGCAGGCCCATCGGCAGCCAGGCATAGATGCCGGCCGCCTCCTGACGGATCAGGCCCGCACGCAGCATCAGCCGATGCGAGACGATTTCCGCCTCCTTCGGCGTTTCCTTGAGAATGGGGAGAAAGGTGCGGGACAGGCGCATCGGCGTGCTTCTCGGACTTCGGTGGCTGGCAGGAACGGCGCGCGATTGCAACGCCTGAAGTTTGCGCAGTGAAAGCGCATGCGCCGGGAAAACACAAGTCCTGCCAGTGCCGAAGGTGGCGGGAAACCGCGAAAATCGCGCGACCCGTTCAGAGCCGCGCGAGTTCAACCCCCTGCCCGCAAAAAAATTGGGCTGCCCTTGCACAAAATGGTGACAAGGGGATAACGATGCGCTATGGTCCGTTCTCATAACAAGGCAAGAAGCTGCAAGGCTTAATTTGCCGAAAAACAGACATCGCGGTCTGAGTCTTGGGAGGAAGAGCCTTCTGGCGCGTCGTAACTGACTGCTGCCCGCCGAAACAGATCTTTTTTGCCTTTGGCGAACGAAGGTGCGATACGCGAAACCTAGAAAGCAAGGCCTTGTGCCTTGCTTTTTTCTTTTCCGGCCCCCGCGTCGACTCAAAACATGCTTGCGCAATACGCAAGACCCACAAGCAGGCAGCCGCTTTCGCCCAGTGAAAAACGAAAGCGGCTGCCTGCAGATCTTGCAGAGGTCTTTTCCGAAAAATGCGCCCTCGCCCTTGCGGACAATCGCGAGGGCGCTCAGCTGCGCTCGGCGAACCAGGCGTCCAGCGGCATGATCACCGGCGGGACACCATTCGCCTCCGGCCAGGAATCGACCGCGAAGGCTGCGCCGCCCTCGGTCTCGCGCACCACCGCCGTCGCATGCGGATAGCGGCCGTCGAGGAAGAAGCCGCGCGCCACGGGACTGGCCACCCGATGATGGGCGAGATAGCCGGCGCGGGCGGCGACGCTGAGCACGCTGGTGGTGTTGGTCGCCTCGTCGATGCAGTCCATCTGTCCCGGCACGCCGGCATTGTGCAGATCGTAGCCGCCGACATCCTTGTCGGAGCCGACGACCGGACCGATGGTCTTTTCCGACCAGGCGACGGCCTCGGCAATCGCCGCGCGCTCGGCCGCCGGCGATTTGCGCCCCCTGGCGAGGATCGCCTTGAGGCGGCGCATATGGGCGGGCGAGAAGTCGAAGGGCGTCTTCAGCGCGCAGCCGAAGGCATGGCAGACATAGATGCGGGTGCCGGAGGGCGCGACGCCGCCGCGCGCCGAGTACCAGCCGCCGATATTGCCGGAGGCCTGTCCGGCGCAGCCGGCCAGCAGCAGGCCACCGAGCGCAAGCAACGCCTTGCCGCGCGGCGCCATGCCCCGCCGTCCCGCATTCCCATCCCGAATCATCGTGCTCCCCCGGCCCTTGTCCCCTCTGTTATCCTTCCTGCGTTTGCCTGATGGAAGGGGACGCGGTAAGTCAGCCTTGAAACGGACACGCCCGGACGGCATCTGCCACTGGGAACGACAGCGCGGAGAGTGTAGCGAGATGCAGCCAGTTCATGTCATCGGCGGTGGCCTTGCCGGTTCGGAGGCAGCCTGGCAGCTCGCCCGGCGCGGCGTGCCGGTGGTGCTGCACGAGATGCGCCCGGTGCGCGGCACCGATGCGCACAAGACGCAGGACCTTGCCGAGCTGGTCTGCTCCAACTCCTTCCGCTCCGACGATGCCGAGCAGAATGCCGTCGGGTTGCTGCATGCGGAGCTGCGCGACGCCGGCTCGCTGATCATGGCCAGCGCCGATGCGCACCAGGTGCCGGCCGGCGGGGCGCTCGCCGTCGACCGCGACGGCTTTGCCGCCGCCGTCACCGCAGCGCTCGAAGCGCATCCTTTGATCACCATCCGGCGCGAGGAGATCGCCGGCCTGCCGCCCGCGGACTGGGACAGCGTCATCATCGCCACCGGGCCGCTGACCTCGCCCGCCCTGTCTCAGGCGATTCTGGAGGCGACCGGCGAGGATGCCCTCGCCTTCTTCGACGCCATCGCGCCGATCCTGCATTTCGACAGCGTCGACCTCGACACCTGCTGGTTCCAGTCGCGCTACGACAAGCCCGGCCCCGGCGGCTCGGGCAAGGACTACATCAACTGCCCGATGGACAAGGCGCAATACGAGGCCTTCATCGACGCCCTGATCGCCGCCCCCAAGGCGGAGTTCAAGGAGTGGGAGGAGAACACGCCCTATTTCGACGGCTGCCTGCCCATCGAGGTGATGGCCGAGCGCGGCCGCGAGACCCTGCGCCACGGGCCGATGAAGCCGATGGGCCTGACCAACGCGCACAAGCCGGACCAGAAGCCCTATGCGGTGGTCCAGCTGCGCCAGGACAACGCTCTCGGCACGCTCTACAACATGGTCGGCTTCCAGACGAAGCTGAAGCACGGGGCGCAGCTCGAGGTGTTCCGGATGATCCCGGGGCTCGAGGACGCGGTCTTCGCGCGGCTCGGCGGCCTGCACCGCAACACGTTCCTCAACTCGCCGAAGCTGCTGGACGGCACGCTGCGGCTGAAGAGCCGCCCGGCGCTGCGCTTCGCCGGCCAGGTGACGGGCTGCGAGGGCTATGTGGAATCGGCGAGCGTCGGCTGCATGGCGGGCCTCTTCGCAGCGGCCGAGCGGCTGGGCGAGGCCTGCCCGCCGCCGCCGGAGACGACCGCGATGGGCGCCCTGCTCGGCCACATCACCGGCGGGCATATCCTGCGCGACGAGCCGGGCCCGCGCTCGTTCCAGCCCATGAACGTGAATTTCGGCCTGTTCCCGCCGATCGAGGCGCCGAAGACCGACGAGGACGGCCGCCGGCTGAAGGGCAAGGACAAGACCAGGGCGAAGAAGCTCGCGATGACCCGCCGCGCCCGCACGGACTTCGCCCGCTGGATCGCCGGCACCGTACCCGTGCGCGACGCCGCCGAATAGGCGAGAAGCGGCGCGCACAAACAGGGCATGCCGCGCGACGCCGCCGAATGCGGCAAGCCGCAGCTCACGCGGTGGAGCTGCGGCAGCGCTTGCGTGCGCGGCGCCAGGAGCGCCACAGGATCCAATGCTTGGCGAGCGGCGACAGGTCGACGACCGTGTTCAGCGGATCCTCGCCGCGCCGCTCGATCCGCGACAGCAGCGGTTCCGCCAGGCAGACCGGCAGAAAGGCGGGGATCGCCTCGCCCGGAACGTCGCCGATGCGCCGGCGCAGGGCATCGAGATGCCGGCGGGCGATGGCGACGAGATCCGAGATCACGCCCTTCAGCTCCGGCGTCGCCTCGCCTGCGAACACGCGCTCGCGGTCGACGCCATGCGCATCAAGCATGTCCCCGGGCAGGTAGAGCTGGCGGCGGCGCGCATGCCAGGGCAGAGCGCGCAATAGGCCGGTGATGGCATAGGCGACGCCGGCATGGCCGGCCGCCTCCGCCGTGCCCGGATCGCGCCCCTCGCAGAGGATCATCGCGGCCAGCTGAATCAGCACCGACGAGGTCTCCCCCGCATAACCCTCCAGATCGCCGAGCGTCGGCATCGGGTCGTCGTAGAGGTCGAAGACCCGCGCGTCGATCAGATTGACGAACGGCGCGAGCGGCAGGGAATTGGCGGCAATCGTCTGGCGTATCGCGCCGGCAACCGGGTGCTGGTCGACATCGGCTCCTGGCGGCGCCTCCAGCGTGTCGCGCCACCACTGGAAGCGGATCTCGCCGGGCATGGGATCGGAGACGATCTCGCGCGCCCGCGCGATCTCCATGTTGAACGCATAGAGCGCGGCAAGCCCGTCCCGCGCCGCTCCACCGGTGTAGAGCAGCGACAGGTAACGGTCGAAGTCGAACTTGCGCACGAGGGAGAGGCAATGGCCGTCCCCCGTGCCATCCTTGGCCCACATTCAGGGACACCTAGCGCGCGAACGGGAAATGGGGAGCCCGGAACGGGCAGAAGAATGCGGGACGGCGGCCGGACGGGACCGGTCAGTCCACTGCCAGCAGGACCGCGGCGACCGCCCGGTCCTCGGAGAGAAGCACATTGTAGGTCCTGACTGCCGCGCCGGTGGACATCGGATCGGCCATGATGCCGGCTTCGCGCGCTGCGGAGCGCAGGTCCGCGGTCAGCGGCACGAGGTCCGCCCCGGTGCCGACCAGCAGCACCTCGATATCCGCGACCTCCTCGAAGACGCGCTCCAGCGCATCCCGGTCGAGCTGCTTCGGTGCCAGGTCCGCAAACCCGTAGATGCCGCTGGGAACGCACAGGATCGAGCCGCGATGCGACATGCCGGCAAAGCGGAAGCCGCCATTGCCGTAGGCCTCGATCGGCGCGCGGCCGGGAAAGTGCGCGTCGCGAATGACGATGCCCTGTCCGCGGCCGGCCATGTGCTGGTCTCCCTCGCCGGCGATCAGGCGGAGGCGGCCGGGGAGCCGCCCGCCGACGCCTTGCCCTCGCCGCCGCCCGGCGTGTCCCCGTCCTCGCCGGCAATGCTCGACGGGCGCAGGTTCAGCAGGATCAGGAACGGCGCGGCCAGGAAGATCGACGAATAGGTGCCGATCACCACGCCGAAGATCATCGCCAGCGTGAAGGAGCGGATCACCTCGCCGCCGAAGAAGTAGAGTGCGGCGAGCGCCAGCAGCGTGGTCAGCGAGGTCATCACCGTGCGCGACAGCATCTCGTTGATCGAGCGGTCGAGCAGGTCCGGCAACGGCTGCTTCTTGTATTTGCGCAGGTTCTCGCGCACGCGGTCATAGACGACCACGGTGTCGTTCAGCGAATAACCGATGATCGTCAGGATCGCCGCGATGCTCGACAGCGAGAAGTCGAGCTGCAGCACCACGAACAAGCCTACCGTGACGACGATATCGTTGATCGTCGTCAGGATCGCGCCGACGGCGAAATGCCACTCGAAGCGGAACCAGATGTAGAACAGGATGACGAGCAGCGAGGCGACGACGGCGATCAGGCCGGCTTGGGCCAGCTCGCCGGACACGCGCGGGCCGACAACCTCGACGCGGCGGAACTCGACGCTCTCGGCGAAGCTCTCGCGCACCAGCGACACGACCGCCTGCTGTGCCATCTCGCCGCCTTCCGGCTGCTGCACGCGCACCAGAACCTCGTCCGGGCCGCCGAACTGCTGCACCTGGACATCGCCGAGATTGAGCGTGCCGAGCTGAGTGCGGATCGAGGCGATGTCGGCGGGCGACTCCATCGTCTTCATCTCGAAAACGGTGCCGCCGCGAAAGTCGATGCCGAAATTCAGGCCGACCGAGAAGAACAGCGCGATCGAGGCAAGGAACATGATCGCCGACAGCGGATAGGACACGGTCCTCATCCTCATGAAGGCGATGTGGGTGTTTTCCGGGACAATCTTCAAGAGCATGGTCTTTTCTCCCGGCGCTCAGAGCGTCAGTTTGCTCGGGCGCTTCCAGCGCACCCACAAGGACACGAGCAGGCGCGACACCGTGAAGGCCGAGAAGACCGTCGTGAAGATGCCGATGGCCAGCGTCACGGCAAAGCCGCGGATCGGGCCGGAGCCGAGCTGGAAGAGGATGAGCGCCGCAATGAGCGTCGTGATGTTGGCGTCGAGGATGGTTCCCAGCGCCCGCGAATAGCCCGCGTCGATGGCGCTGATGGCGGACCGCCCGGCGCGCAATTCCTCGCGGATGCGCTCGAAGATGAGCACGTTGGCATCGACCGCCATGCCGATGGTGAGCACGATGCCGGCGATGCCCGGCAGTGTCAGCGTGGCCTGCAATGTGGTCAGGGCGCCGAAGATCATCACGATGTTCGTCGCCAGCGCAATATCGGCGATGACGCCGAACCGGCCATAGGCGAGGATCATGAATCCGATCACCAACACGCCGCCGATCAGCGCGGCGATGCGGCCCGCATCGACCGAATCCTGCCCCAGGCCCGGACCGATGGAGCGCTCCTCCACCACCGACAGCTTGGCCGGCAGGGCGCCGGCGCGCAGCAGCACGGCGAGGTCGTTGGCGCTTTCCACGGTGAAGCTGCCGGAAATCTGGCCCGAACCGCCGGTGATCGGCTCCCGGATGACCGGGGCAGAGATCACCTCGTTGTCGAGGACGATGGCGAAGGGACGGCCGACATTGCGTTGAGTCGCGACCGAGAAGGTGCGCGCGCCCGAGGTGTTGAAGCGGAAATTGACCACCGGCTCGTTGCTGCGCGAATCGAAGGACACCTGCGCATCCACCAGATCCTCGCCCGTCAGCAGCGGGGTTTCCTCCAGCAGATACGGGAACGGCGGATCGTCCATGGAATACATGACGACGGTGCCGACCGGCGGGCGGCTCTGCAGTGCCTGCTCCGGCGACATCGACTGGTCGACCATGTGGAAGGTGAGCTGCGCGGTCTGGCCGATCAGCTCCTTCAGGCGCTGGGGATCACCCTCGCCCGGCGCTTCCACGAGGATGCGGTCCTCGCCCTGGCGCTGGATGCTCGGCTCCGTCGTGCCGAACTCGTCGAGACGCAGTCGAATCACCTCGATCGACTGCTGCACGATGGTGCTGATGCGCTGGGTCAGGCCCTGCTCGGTATAGGTGAAGCGGACAAGGCCGTCGTCGGCCACGTCGATGGCGAACTCGTTGACGGTCTGGCCGCCGAACAGGTTGGTCACCAGCGGGTTGGTCAGCTCGTTCAGCCGGGTGCGGGCATCGTCGAGCCGCGCGGTGTCGCGGATGCGCACCTGCACGCCGTTGCCCTGCACGCCGAGGCCGGTATAGCCGATGCGCGGCTCGTCGCGCAGCTTCTGGCGGATGTCGCCTTCCAGCGTCTTCAGCCGCTTCTGCACGTAATCGGCGCGGTCCACCTCGTAGAGGAGATAGGCGCCGCCCTGAAGATCCAGACCCAGCACGATCTGGCGAGAGGGCAACCAGTCCGGCAACGCGCGCAAGGCCGCAGGCGACAGGAAGTTCGGCAGGGTGGTGATCGCCCCGGCGAGAATGACGAGGACGATCAGCGTGACCTTCCAGCGTGCGAAATAGAGCATGACGTTGCCGCTTCTGGTGTTCCGGCGGGCCGCCTGCTGACGATCCGCCGGACTGGGAAAAGGTTAGACCGGAAAGGTCAGCCGTTGTCCTTGACGGGCTCGGACTTGGACCGGACTTCCGTGATCATGCTGCGCACGGCGCGCACCTTCAGCCCTTCGGCGAGTTCCAGCTGCACTTCGCCGTCGTCCACCACCTTGGAGACCTTACCGATCAGGCCGCCGGCGGTGACGACCGTGTCGCCGCGGCGCAGGTTCGCGACCATCTCCTGGTGCTGCTTCATGCGCTGGCGCTGCGGCCGGATGATCAGGAAATACATGATCACGAAGATCAGCACGAACGGCAGCAGCGACATCAGAAGGTCGGTCGAGCCACCGGCGCCGGCTCCCTGCGCATAGGCTGGCGAAATCAGCATGTACATCTCCCTTAGCCGCCCGTGTATCGCGTTTTCGCGATCACTCCACGAGGCCGGCTCCTGAATGAAAGTCGCGCGGACTATACAAGTCGCGCCGGTCTTTGCAAGACGAACCGCGCGGTTCGCGGCCCGCATCCGCCGGCATTTTCCCGGCTTTGGCGCGGCCTTCGACCGTGCTAGGAAATTCCCCCCGCACTTCTGCTACCGGTCATCTTGACCCGGCAGGCCCCATCACAAAAGACCCACGGCACAGATATGGATCCCGCACAGCAGTACAAGACCCAGGTCGACCAACTGGCCAGCCGCCTCGACACGCTGATCGAGCTGATTTCACGGGCGGTGCCGCCGGCGCGCCCCGCCCTCGACTTCGCCGCCGCCGACGCCTTCGTCTGGCAGGCCGACACGGGTTCGCTGGAGCCGGTTGCGAAGGTGAACCGGGTGGATATCGGCCTGCTGCAGGGCGTCGACCGGGCCCGCGACCAGCTGGTCGACAACACGATGCGCTTCGCCAGCGGCTTTGCCGCCAACAACGTCCTGCTGTGGGGCGCGCGCGGCATGGGCAAATCGTCGCTGGTCAAGGCGACCCATGCCCATGTCAATGCCGAACTGGCGCGCCGCGGCGTGGCCGAGCGGCTGAAACTGATCGAGATCCACCGCGAGGACATCGAGAGCCTGCCGGCCCTGATGAAGCTGGTGAAGACCGGCGGCCACCGCACCATCGTCTATTGCGACGATCTCAGCTTCGACAGCGGCGACGCCTCCTACAAGTCGCTGAAGGCCGCGCTCGACGGCGGCATCGAGGGCCGGCCCGACACGGTGCTGTTCTACGCCACCTCCAACCGCCGCCACCTCTTGCCGCGAGACATGATCGAGAACGAGCGCTCGACCGCGATCAATCCGGGCGAAGCGGTGGAGGAGAAGGTCTCCCTGTCGGACCGTTTCGGCCTGTGGCTCGGTTTCCACAAGTGCAGCCAGGACGAGTTCCTGGCGATGATCGACGGCTATGTGACGCATTACGGCCTCGACTACGACCCGGCGACCTTGCGCGCCGAGGCGCTGGAATGGGCGACCACCCGCGGCAGCCGCTCGGGCCGCGTCGCCTTCCAGTTCATCCAGGACCTGGCCGGCCGGCTGGGCCGCAGCCTCGCCTGAGGCGGGCGCGCCCTCACCCGAAAATACGAACGGCGGCCGGATCTCTCCGGCCGCCGTTTTCGTTCGGGCCATGATCTATGCCTGCCCCTCACATCGGCGGCTTGCGCCGCGGCGTGAGCTGCTCGGCTCCGAGTTCGGGCTTGGTACCGGCCAGCGGATCCTCGCCGGCGGCCGCTTCCTCGGAAATCGGCGGGCCGCTGTAGTTGGGCGGCGGGGCAACGCTGGAGGACTGTTTGCAGTCGGTCAGCCACACGTCGTAGACGGCGTGCTCGACCGCGTGCAGGCCGGGGCTCGCCGCGAACATCCACCCCGTGAAGATCCGCCGAACCTCGTTGTTCAGCGTGATCTCGTCCACCTCGACGAAGGCGGTGGTCTGCGGCGCCTCGGTCTCGGGCCGGGTGTTGCACTGGCGCGGCGTCACCTGCAGCGCGCCGAACTGCACCGTCTCGCCGATATAGACGTCGAAGCTGATGATGCGGCCGGTGATCTTGTCGAGGCCCGAGAACACGGCGACCGGGTTCTCGATCTTTTCGGCAAGGGCCGGCGACAGGCCCGTCAACAGCACGATCGCCGCGCCCGCCACACCGGGCAGGAAGCTCCGCAACTCCGCAGCCAGCTTCATCCGCACTTCCCTCGCTCAGCTTGCCGGATCACGCATGCGACAGATCGGCAAGGCGCTTGCGCGCCTCCACGACCTTGTCGCGCAACTCCACGAGTTCCGCCCGCTTTTCCTGTTCCGCGACGACGATCTCTTCCGGCGCCTTGGCGACGAAAGCCGGATTGCCGAGCTTCTTGTCGATCCGGGCGATCTCGCCGTCCAGCCTGGCTTCCTCCTTGGCAAGCCGGGCCGCCTCGGCACCAAGATCGATGAAATCGGCAAGAGGAAGGCAGAAGACCGCCTCTCCACTGACAATCTGCACCGAACCGCGCGGCGGCGCATCGGCGAGCGAAACGCTTTCGGCCCTCGCCAGCCGCAGCAGCGCCGCCTCGTGGGTGGCGAGCCGCTGGCGGGTAACCTCGTTGGCGCCGGTGACGACCAGCGGCACGCGGGCGCCGGCCGGCACGTTCATTTCGGCACGCACCGAGCGGATCGAGGTGATCAGGTCCACCAGCCAGTTGATCTCGGCCGCCGAGGACTGGTCGCCGCCCGCCGAAACCGGCCAGCGTGTGTGGACGAGCAGCCGCTCGCGGGCGGCCCCGGCATCGCCCTCGACGCTGCGAGCCCACAGCTCCTCGGTCATGAACGGCATGAACGGATGCAGCACCTTGAGGATCTCGTCGAGCACCCAGGCGGCGGTGGCGCGGGTTTCCTCGCGCGCATCCTCGCTGCCCTCGCCGAAGATCGGCTTGGCCAGCTCCAGATACCAGTCGCAATAGGTGTTCCAGACGAAGCGGTAGGCCGCGCCTGCCGCCTCGTTGAAGCGGAAGCCTTCCAGCGCCTCGGTGACCTCGGCGATGCAGCGCCCGGTTTCCGTGACGATCCAGCGGTTGACGGTCTCGCGCACCGCGACCGGATCGAAACCGGCGGGACGCTTGCCGCCGTTCATCTCCACGAAGCGGGCCGCGTTCCACAGCTTGGTGACGAAGTTGCGGTAGCCGGCAACCCGGCCCGTCGCCAGCTTGATGTCGCGCCCTTGGGCTGCCATCGCCGCCAGGGTGAAGCGCAGCGCGTCGGCGCCGTACTCGTCGATCAGGGCGAGCGGATCGATGACGTTGCCCTTCGACTTCGACATCTTCTGGCCCTTCTCGTCGCGGACCAGGGCGTGGATGTAGACCGTGTGGAAGGGCTCGGTCTTCATGTAGTGATCGCCGAACATCATCATCCGGGCGACCCAGAAGAAGATGATGTCGAAGCCGGTGATCAGAACGCTCGTCGGGTAGTAGTTGGCGAGCTCCGGCGTCTTGTCCGGCCAGCCGAGCGTGGAGAACGGCCACAGCGCCGAGGAGAACCAGGTGTCGAGCACGTCCTCGTCACGGTAGAGCGCAACCGTGCCCTCCCCGCCGCTTTCCCAGCGGGCGAGCGCCGCCTCCATGTCGACGACCTCGACCTCGCGGGCGTAATGGGCGCGCGCGGCCTCCAGCGCTTCTTCCTCGCTGCGCTCGACGAAGATCTTGCCGTCCGGGCCGTACCAGGCCGGGATGCGGTGGCCCCACCACAGCTGGCGCGAGATGCACCAGGGCTGGATGTTCTCCATCCACTCGTAATAGGTCTTGTCCCAGTTGCGCGGAACGAAGTTGGTCCGCCCCTCGCGCACGCTGGCGATCGCCGGCTGGGCCAGCGTCTTGGCGTCGACATACCACTGGTCGGTCAGCAGCGGCTCGATCGGCACGCCGCCGCGGTCGCCATGCGGGACCATGTGCGTGTGCGGCTCGACCCGGTCGAGCAGGCCGAGCTCCTCCATCCGCGCAACCAGGCGCTTGCGCACGTCGAAGCGGTCACAGCCCTCGTAGGCCGAGATCGTCTCGGACAGCTCGGCGCTTTCGGCAACGCCCTTCAGGAACTCCGGGTTCTCGGCAAGGCGGACCTTCGCCTCGCGGTCGAGGACGGAGATCATCGGCAGGTCGTGGCGACGGCCGACCTCGAAGTCGTTGAAATCATGCGCCGGGGTGATCTTGACCGCGCCCGAGCCCGCATCCGGGTCGGCATAGTCGTCGGCGACGATGGGGATGCGGCGCCCGACCAGCGGCAGCACCACATGCTTGCCGATCAGGCCCTTGTAGCGCGGATCCTCCGGGTTCACGGCAACCGCCGTGTCGCCGAGCATGGTCTCGGGGCGGGTCGTGGCGACGGTGATGTAGTCGCGCGTCTCGAACTCGGTCGCGTTGCCGTCCTCGTCCCAGGCGACCGGCGCCTCGAACGTCTCGCCGCCCTCCAGCGGATAACGGAAGTGCCAGAGATTGCCTTTGATCTCGATCTGCTCGACCTCGAGGTCGGAGATCGCGGTCAGCAGCTTCGGGTCCCAGTTGACCAGCCGCTTGTCCTTGTAGATCAGCCCGTCGCGGTAAAGGCCGACGAAGACCTCCAGCACGGCGCGGGACAGGCCCTCGTCCATGGTGAAGCGCTCGCGCGACCAGTCGCAGGAGGCGCCGAGCCGCTTGAGCTGATTGATGATCATGCCGCCGGATTCGGCCTTCCACTCCCACACGCGCTCGACGAAGGCCTCGCGGCCCATGTCGCGGCGGCCCGGCTCCTGGCGCTCGGCCAGCTGGCGTTCGACGACCATCTGCGTGGCGATGCCGGCATGGTCCATGCCCGGCTGCCACAGCACGTCGCGCCCGCGCATGCGCTCGAAGCGGATGAGAATGTCCTGCAGCGTGTTGTTGAGCGCATGGCCCATGTGCAGGGAGCCCGTCACGTTGGGCGGCGGGATGACGATCGAATAGGACGCTGCGCCCGGCTCGGCGCCGGCTCCCGCCTTGAAGGCATCCGCCTCGTCCCAGGTCTCGGCGATCCTGGGTTCGACTGTGGCAGCGTCATAGGTCTTGTCGAGCATCGGTTTTCCCGGGGATTTGAGAACTGATCGCGTGGTTACTCGCTGGCGCGGCGCCAAGTCAACCATTGCGCGGTGGCATCGCGCGGTGGCGGGGGCGCCACCGGAAACGAAAACGCCGCCCGGTGGGCGGCGTTTCGAGCGGAAGCAGCGCCAGGGCTCAGCGCCCGCGCGATACCCGCTCGATCTCCTGGCGTACGAGCCGCTCCACCAGGGGCGGAAGGTTCTCGTCGAGCCAGCCCTTCAGCATCGGCCGCAGCATCTCCTTGACGAGATCCTCCAGCGTACGGGCATTGTTGGACAGGATCGTGCCGGCGAGATTGTGGAACGCCGCCTGGACCGCCTGGTTTGCGTCGGGAGACAACAGATCCTCGCCGTCCGGAACAGCAGACCCACGGGGCGCCGCGCGCGGGGCGGACGCCGGCTCTTCGTCGACGAAGGCCACATCGCCGGCCTCGTCCTCGTCGGATCCCAGTCCCTCGACCATGTCGAACGCATCGAGGTCGACCTCGTCGGCCTCGACGGCCTGCTCCTCGGTCAGTTGCAGGACATCATCGGTGTCCGGCTCGTCCTCGGCCTCGATCTCCACCTCGTCGTCGCCTGCGGAATCGAACAGCTTGTCGAGGTCGTCCTGCGACATCTCCTCGCCGGCGGCGGGCATCGCCTCTTCCGGCTCGGCCCCTGCCTTTCCGCCTGCAGACGTGTCTTCATCGGAGATGATCCGGCGAATGGACGCCAGGATTTCTTCCATTGAAGGTTCTTGAGCTTGACTGGCGTTGGCCATACCGATCCCCGCACTCGAAAACTCTGCGTCCGGCCCGCAGGCCGGGAAGCTTCTGACCGTCTGCAGCCCTTGGCGGAACTGCCGAGTCGATCACGAAAAACTATAACGTGTTAAGCCGCCGGGGGAAACGCACCACCGCGCCGCGATGACCCCGAGCCGACCCGAACGGGCCAACAATTCCCCGATTCGGGCCATTTTGCACGAAAAACCGCCCCTGAACTGTCAGGAGCGGTCCTTCCCGATGCGGGAGCGCGGGCGGGACGGGCCCGCCGCTTTCGCTCAGCGGCCGTCCGGCGTCTTCAGTCCGTACCAGCTGTTGCGCACCTTCTTGTAGTGCGCGGTCTCGTCGTAGCGGGCCACGGCAAGGCCGATCTGGTCGGAGGTCAGGCGCCCGATGGCCGAAATCAGGGAATAGGCCGCGACCGTGCGGTTGCGCTGCGCGCTGATCAGGCTGACCCGGCTGTTGACCAGATCGAACTGCGCATTGAGCACGTCCAGCGTGGTACGCTGGCCCACGCGCTGCTCCTCGATGACGCCTTCCAGCGCCAGCTGGTTGGCCGAAACCGCATCCTCGCCGGCCTGGATCGAGGCCAGCGCCGCCTGATACTGCCCCCAGGCGGAGACGACATTGGCGCGGATCTGGTCGCGGGCCACATCGAGCTGGATCTGGGTCTGGCCGAGATCTTCCTTCGCCTGCCGCACGCGCGACGACACGGCGCCGCCCTGGTAGAGCGGGATGGACACGCGGCCGAAGATGCTGGCGCTGTCCACCGTGTCGGTGCTGGGCGAGGACGGCGGACGCCACTGGCGCTGCAGGTCGGCCTCGACGGTGACGGTCGGCAGCAGCTCGCCCTCGATGGTCTTGACGCCGAACGTGCCGGCATCGACGAGATGCTGCGCCGCAAGGATGGACGGATGGTTGGCGGCGCTGAGGTTAAGCGCCTCGTCCAGCGAGCGCGGCATCCGGCCGTAGATCGTGGTTCGGGCGGACAGCGACTTCGGATCCGAGCCGACGACCTGGCGGTAGATGGCCCGCGCGGTGTTGACGTTGGCCATCGCCAGGTTGAGGTCCGACTGGGCCTCCGAGTAGCGGGCCCGTGCCTGCGACACGTCGGTGCGGGTGCCCTCGCCCACCTCGAACCGGTCCTGCGCCGCGCGCACCTGCTCCGAGAGGAACGCAAGGCTGCTGCGCCGCAGCGAGACGATGGCGGTGGTGCTGATGACGTCCATATAGGCGGTCGCCGCATCCAGCATCACCGCCTGCTCGGTCGCCCGCAGGCTCTCGCGCTCGGCCCGCACCACGGCCTCGGCCTGGCGAACCGAGTTCACCGTGCGGAAGCCGCGGAACAGGGCTTGCGAAATGGACAGGCCGACGGAGGCCGTGTTGCCGTAGCGCGAGCGGCCCGGATCGCTGTTGGTGTGCTGCGCGCCGACATCGAGGCGCCCGAAGATCTGCGGGCGCCAGCCCGACAGCGCCTGCGGCACCGATTCATTGACCGAGCGCAGCGCCGCACGGGCCGCGTTCAGCGTGGGATTGTCGGAATAGGCCTGAGCCAACGCCTGGTCGATCGACTGCGCGCGTCCCGTCGCGGGCACGCCAGCGACCGCCACCGCAAGCGCGGTCGCAAAGAGCCATGAACCCGTCCGCTTCACCTTGAACACCCCTGTACAACTCCGGAGCAGCCACGACGGCAGAATCACCGGCGGCCGACTTCTGTTTGACGCGGGTCCCCGTGACCCATGATCCTGCCTGTACGGATCCGCGGTTTTCCGGTCCGCCCCAGGGGCGCCCGCCGCTTTTTGATCCCTTGCGCGCCGCGATCTGTCCCGCAACGCCGCATGCCGGCCGCCTGCCCTCCAGCAGACGTTCCACGGCACGGCTACTGTTATCTCCCGCCGGGCACGACACAACCTTTCAAAGGTAACCGCGCACGCATTCGCAAGCGGCTGCGACCTCTCGGCAACACCTGTGCCCGAAAGTCACGTTGCGGAAAATGGAAGGGCCGCGCGGACACCGGTCCGGCGCGGCCCTCGATCTTGCAAAAAACCCTGGAAAACCGTCAGAAGACGAATTCCTTCGGGCGCTCGAAGCCCGGAAGCAGATGCGCCGAGGCGTTGAATGCGAAACGGCCGGAGACCGCGTCGCCCGAGCGCACATGGAGTTCGGCCTGGCCCGCCCCGCCGAGGCCGCGCACGACCACGAGCCGGCCGCCATCCTTGAGCTGCGCCGTCAGGGACGGCGGCAGCACCTCGACGGCGCCGTCGACGAAAATCACGTCATAGGGGCCTTCCGAGGCCCCGCCCTTGGCAAGGTCGCCCTCGATCACCGCCGCGTTCTCGATGCCGAGCTCCACCAGCAGCTCCGAGGCGGCCGCCGCGATCTGCGGATCCGACTCGATGCCGACGACCGACCCGGCCAGCTGCGCGAACACCGCAACGCTGTAGCCGGTGCCGCAGCCCACGCACAGCACCACCTCGCCCGGCTGGACGGCAGCGAGCTGCACCAGCTTGCCGAAGACATGCGGCTTCATCAGGTAACGGCTGGTCTCCCCGCTCGCCGCGAGGATGTCCTGGTCGCTATAGGCGATGCAGCGCTTGGACGCCGGCACGAACCGCTCCCGCGGCACGCTTTCCATCGCGTCCAGCACCCTCAGGTCCGTGACGTCGTTGGTCCGCAGCTGGTTGTCCACCATGTGGGTGCGGACCTGCTCGTAATCGCCCATTGCACGCCTCTTTTTGCGTTCTTGCCCCGGTCCGGCAGCGCCCGGCCCGGTCTCGCGCCGGCCCGCCAAAGCGGACCTGCAAACCCTCATCCGGTTCCTTACCGGGGTCCGGCCCGCCTGACAAGCCGCACGCATGCGCAAGTCCCCGGGAGGTCCGCATGGTGAGATAACGATGCAATCACGGCGTGCATCCGAGGATGGATCGGGGACGACGGGATAGCAGGCGATTTCCGCTGCAATCACGCATGAGCTTCGGTGGCAGGGCGACACCGGCGGCACCACATTGCGGTATAAGCCTGCCGAGGGAGTGCGTAATGCTGTTTGGCGATCCCAATGACAAGGCGCCCGCCCAGTCGGGCTGGTCCGTCGACTGGCGCTTCGACCAGCTCTTGCTGAAGCTGGGACGCTACGACCAGATGCCGCTTGCCCGCGGGCTTGCGGGACGCAGGTTCGGCTGCGACGACCTGTCTCTCCTCACCGGAGAGCAGAAGGCGCAGTTCATCTCCGCCTGCGAGCACGAACTGACGATTGCCATCGCCCTCGACGGACCCATGACCGGCACGCGGCCGGTCAAGCGCCTGCCGCACCTGCGGCCGCGCCGCCGTCAGCGGCTGCTGGGCGGCTTGAAGGGCAGGTCGTCGAGCGTCAATCCGGAATAGACCTTGAGCCAGTAGACCCCGGCGAAGATCGCGGCCGCGACGACCGTGGTGATCAGCGCCTTCTTCAGCAGCTGCGGCCGCTGGGGGGCACTGGATTCGGTGCCCGGGATCACCTCCCCGCTCTCGTCCTGCGTCACCACGCCGATCGGCAGGATCGCGAAGAGGATGATCCACCAGATGACGAAATAGATCGCGAGCGAAGATACGAGAGACACCGCTTTGCCTTTTTAACGGGATCGTTGCGCAAGATGAGCAGCAGGTCGTCAAACCTGCTCCAGTTCCACCAGGGTGCCGTTGAAATCCTTCGGATGCAGGAACAGCACCGGCTTGCCGTGGGCGCCGATCTTCGGCTCGCCCGTGCCCAGCACCCGCGCCCCCTTTTCCACCAGCCGGTCGCGGGCGGCGAGGATGTCCTCCACCTCGTAGCAGACATGGTGGATGCCACCGGACGGATTGCGCTCCAGGAAGGCAGTGATCGGCGAGTTCTCGCCGAGTGCTTCCAGCAGCTCGATCTTGGTGTTGGGCAGCTCGATGAAGACGACGGTGACGCCATGGTCCGGCTCGGGCTGGGGCTGCGACACCCGCGCCCCCAGCGTGTCGCGATAGGTCGCCGTCGCCGCCTCAAGGTCCGGCACGGCGATGGCCACATGGTTCAGGCGTCCGATCATCAGCTTCCCTCCGCAAGAAACGATGGCCGGGCCGCAGCGCCCGGTCCATCAGTCATGATCCATCAGTCATGATCCGTCACTCATGACGCATGGCGGGCGCGCCCGCCACCCGTCATTTGGTCACACGCGCTGGACCAGAGCCTCGGTCAGCGGCTTCTTGCCCCAGCAGTCGCGCACGGCCGCGCGCGCCGCGCGCCGTGCCGCCTCCGCGACGACATCGTCGTCCTTGCGCCGGTTCTTCGGAATGCTCTCCAGCGCGGAGATCACCTCGTCGATGACGATGTCCTCCAGGTCGTCGCCCTCGCGGTCGGTCTCGGGCAGGCCGAACAGCGACGCCATCGGCTCGCCGATCAACGCACCCTTGGCATCGATCACAATGCTGACGGTGATGGCACCGGCGAAGGAGAGCTTGCGCCGCTCGTTGACGCCCATCTCCTCGACGTCGCCATAGAGCAGACCGTCCTTGACCGTGATGCCGACCGGCACCTCGTCGACGACCGTCAGCTTGCCCGTCCCCAGCCGCACCACGTCGCCGTTGCGGGCGATGAGCGTGTCCTTGATGCCGTGGCGCATGGCAAGATCCCGGTGCGCCTTCAGGTGCATCGCCTCGCCATGCGCCGGAATAAGCGCCTTGGGCTTCAGCAGCTCGTAAAGCTGCACCAACTCGTCCTGGCGCGGGTGGCCGGACACATGCACCAGGGCGTCGCGGTCGGTGACGATGTCGACCTCGGCCTCGGCCAGCTTGTTGATGATGCTGCCGACCGCCTTCTCGTTGCCGGGGATCGTGCGGGAGGAAAAGATCACCGTGTCGCCCTTGGACAGCGCCACATTGCGATGATCGCCGGACGCGATGCGGGCAAGCGCCGCCCGCTCCTCGCCCTGGCTGCCGGTCAGCAGAAGCACGACGCGCTCCGGCGGCAGGTAGCCGTAGGCGTCTTCGGAGAGGAAGGCAGGCAAATCGTCGAGATAGCCGAGCTCGCGGGAGACCTCGATGGTGCGCTGCATGGAGCGGCCCATCACCACCACGTCGCGCTCGGCCTGCTGCGCGGCGAGCGCGACCGAGCGGATACGCGCAACGTTGGAGGCGAAGGTGGTCACGGCCACACGGCGCTTGGCCTTGCGGATGACCTTGGCAAGCCCCGTGGCGACGTCCGCCTCGCTGGGGCTCGAGCCCTCGCGCGGCGCATTGGTGCTGTCGCAGATCAGCGCGACCACGCCCTCCTCGCCGATCTCGGCCAGGCGCTGCGTGTCGATGGGCTGGCCGATGCCCGGCGTCGGATCGATCTTCCAGTCGCCCGAATGCAGCACGGTGCCGGCCGGGCTGCGGATCGCCAGCGCGCAGGGCTCGGGAATGGAGTGCGACATGGCGACGAACTCGACCTCGAACGGGCCGATCCCGACGCGCGCGCCCTGCTTCACCACGGTCACCGGGATCTTGCCGACGCCCGGCTCGCTTGCCGCCTTCGCCTCCAGCAGCGCCGCCGTGAAGGGGGTCATGTAGAGCGGCGCCTTGAGCCGCGGCCACAGGTGCACGATGGCGCCGTAGTGGTCCTCGTGCGCATGGGTGATGACGATGCCGTCGAGCCGGTCGAGCTCTTCCTCGATGAAGCGGATGTCGGGAACGACGATGTCGACGCCGGGAAGGTCCGGCCCGGCGAAGGTGACGCCGCAGTCGACCATCAGCCAGCGGCGGTCATGGGCCGGCCCGTAGCCGTAGAGCCCCATGTTCATGCCGATCTCGCCGAGGCCGCCGAGCGCGACGAAGACGAGCTCGTTCTCGCCCGTGCCCTTGCCGCCTGCCCTCTTTCTGGTGGCCATTGAATGCTCCTGTATGGACCGGGCAGGCAGCAGCGATCCTTGCGGATCCCGCCCCGGGCCGGTCGTTCGAATGCCGATATGGTCCGTCCGCCGCATGCGGACAGCCTCGTGTCGCGTTTGTGGTCACCGGCAGGGCATCCGCGACATGCCCGCCTGCAATCTCCTCGTCAGCCGGCCGGCTGGCCGGAGGCGGCCGTTCCGAGAGCCGCGCCATCGAAGAACACGTCGCCCGCGGCGATCGTCTGCCTCGTGTCGCCGGTCTCCAGCACCAGCCGCCCCTCCGGGTCGAGCCCGGCGAAAATCCCGTTCAGTTCGCGGTCCTCGAGCCGCACCCGGATCGGCGCGCCGATGCCGACCGCACGGCGCCGCCAGTCGTCCAGGGTCTGCGAGAACGGCGCCTCGCGCCAGCGCGTCATGTGCCGCGCGAGGCTGACGGCAAGCGCTTCGAAAGCGCGCTCCGGACCGACCGGAAAACCGAGCCCGGCAAGACTCGCCGCCTTATAGTCCGGCAGATCCGGATGATGCGAAAGGTTGAGCCCGAAGCCGCATACCACCGCGCGCCGTCCGTCGGCAAGCATGGTAGCCTCCAGCAGGATGCCGGAGATCTTGGCGCCGTCCACCAGCAGATCGTTCGGCCATTTCACCCGGACGAGGCCGTAGGAGCCGGTCATGGCGTCGACGGCGTCGGCAAGGGCAAGCGCCGCGACCAGCGGGAACTGGCCGATCCGCTCGGACGGAACCGGATCGATGGTCAGCAGGGAGGCATATAGGTTGCCGGGTTCGGAAACCCAAGGCCGGGCGCGCCGGCCGCGCCCGGAGGTCTGGCGGCCGGCGACGATCCACAGATTGCCCGGGTCGCCCTCTCCGGCCGCGGCAAGGGCGGCGCTGTTGGTCGACCCCAGTTCCGCGTGGGCGGCAACCCGGTATCCAGCGACGCCGGGCACCTCGCGGACCCGGCCGTCGAAGGCGAGCGTGCTCAGAACAGCGTCCCCGCCGCAGTGCCGGCCATCTCAACGATGGACCCGGCGAAGACCACGAAGAACACAACGAAGGCCGAGGACAGGCCGAGGGTGAACTTCAGCTCCACCGGCATCGGCAGGAACTGGCGCGCCGGCTCGTCGAAGAACATCACCTTGCAGATGCGCAGATAATAGTAGGCGCCGACCACCGAGGCGAGCATGCCGATCACCGCCAGCGGATAGAGCCCGGCCTCGACCGCTGCCAGGAACACGTAGAACTTGGCGAAAAAGCCGACGAAGGGCGGAATGCCGGCCAGCGAGAACATCAGGATGCCGAGCAGCACCGCCATCGGCAGGTTGGTGCGCGACAGGCCGGCAAGATCGGAGATCTCCTCGACCATGCCGTCCTTGCGCCGCATCGACAGGATGCAGGCGAAGGCCCCCAGCGTCATCGCCAGGTAGGCGGTCATGTAGATCATGACGCCCTCGACGCCGGCCTGCGAACCGGCGGCAAGGCCGACCAGCGCGAAGCCCATATGACCGATGGACGAATAGGCCATCAGGCGCTTGATGTTCTTCTGGCCGATCGCGGCGAAGGCGCCGAGCGCCATCGAGGCGATGGAGATGAAGACGACGATCTGCTGCCAGTCGTGGGTCACCGGCTCGAACGCCTCGATGACGACGCGGGTCATCAGGCCCATGGCGGCGATCTTCGGCGCGGCGGCGAAGAAGGCCGTCACCGGGGTCGGCGCGCCCTCGTAGACGTCCGGCGTCCACATGTGGAACGGCACGGCCGAGATCTTGAAGGCAAGGCCGGCGAGGATGAACACCAGGCCGAAGATCAGGCCGAGCGACGAGCCGCCCTGCGCGGTAACCGCCGCGGCGATGGCCGCAAAGCCGGTCTGGCCGGTGAAGCCGTAGACCAGCGACATGCCGTAGAGCAGCATGCCGGAGGACACCGAACCGAGGACGAAATATTTCAGGCCCGCCTCGGTGGAGCGCACGCTGTCGCGGTTGAACGCCGCGATGACGTAGAGCGCCAGCGACGACAGCTCGAGGCCGAGATAGAGCGTGATCAGGTCGTTCGCCGACAGCATCAGGAGCATGCCGAGCGTCGACAGCACGATCAGCACCGGATACTCGAACCGCTCGAAATTCTCGTTGCGGGCGAAGGCCACCGACATGGCGATGGCGAAGCCCGAGCCGATCAGCGTCAGCAGCTTGAGATAACGGGCGAAGCCGTCCAGCACGAAGGCACCGTGGAAGCTCAGCGTCTCGGTGATGCCGAACTGCGCCGGCAGCAGCAGCGGCAGCGCCGCCACCGCCAGCAGCGCGACCGACAGCGCGGTCACGTAGGGCGTGATCCTGCGGCCGCCGAACACGCCGATCATCAAGAGCGCGAGCGCGCCGACGGCGAGAAACAGCTCCGGCAGCGCGGGCGAGAGATCCGGGAGTTGGGAATAGGCGTTCATGGCGTCTTTCGTCCTCGGGACCTTACTGCGCCAGCATGGCGGTCGAGTGGGCCGCCTCGATCGCGGCCTGGTATTGCGTGACGAGCGCGTCCACGGAGGCGGCCGTGGCATCCAGGATCGGCGCCGGATAGAAGCCGAACAGGATGGTCAGGATGATCATCGGAACCAGGATCACCTTCTCGCGCAGCGTCAGGTCGGTGATCGACTTCAGGTTCTCCTTGTCGAGCACGCCGAACACCACGCGCCGGTAGAGGAAGAGCGCATAGGCGGCCGACAGGATGACGCCCGTGGTGGCGATCAGCGCCACCCAGGTGTTGACCTGGAATGCGCCCATCAGCGTCAGGAACTCGCCGACGAAGCCGCTGGTGCCCGGCAGGCCGACATTGGCCATAGTGAAGATCAGGAAGGCCACCGCATAGAACGGCATCCGGTTCACCAGACCGCCATAGGCGGAGATCTCGCGGGTGTGCATGCGGTCGTAGATCACGCCGACGCACAGGAACAGCGCGCCAGAGACGATGCCGTGCGAGAGCATCTGGAACAGCGCGCCCTGCACGCCCTGCTCCGTCATGGTGAAGATGCCCATGGTCACATAGCCCATGTGCGCCACCGAGGAGTAGGCGATCAGCTTCTTGATGTCTTCCTGGGCGAGCGCCACCAGCGAGGTGTAGACGATGGCCACCACCGAGAGGGTGAAGATCAGCGGTGCGAACATCTCGCTCGCCAGCGGGAACATCGGCAGAGAGAAGCGCAGGAAGCCGTAGCCGCCCATCTTCAGCAGGATCGCCGCCAGGATCACGGAGCCGGCCGTCGGCGCCTCCACGTGCGCATCCGGCAGCCAGGTGTGCACCGGCCACATCGGCATCTTCACCGCGAAGGAGGCGAAGAAGGCCAGCCACAGCCAGGTCTGCATGCCTTCCGGGAAGCCGTGCGACATCAGCGTCGGGATGTCGGTGGTGCCGGCGTTCCAGTACATCGCCATCAGCGCGATCAGCATCAGGAGCGAGCCGAGCAGCGTGTAGAGGAAGAACTTGTAGCTGGCATAGACGCGCCGCTTGC
This sequence comes from Stappia sp. WLB 29, assembly GCF_023507705.1. GTDB lineage: Bacteria > Pseudomonadota > Alphaproteobacteria > Rhizobiales > Stappiaceae > Stappia. The sequence goes on from NZ_JALBGD010000001.1 coordinate 450,014, forward strand.
CGCCCCACACGCCGATGATCAGGAACATCGGGATCAGGCTGGCCTCGAAGAACACGTAGAACATGACCAGGTCCAGCGCGCAGAACACGCCGATCATCAGCGTTTCCAGCACCAGGAAGGCGATCATGTATTCCTTCACCCGCATCTGCACGCTCTGCCAGCTGGCGAGGATGCAGAAGGGCATCAGGAACGTGGTCAGGATGACGAACAGCATGGAGATGCCGTCGACGCCCATCCGGTAGCCGATGCTCGCGCCCAGCCACTCCCCGCTTTCCTGGAACTGGAAGCCGGGATTGGCCGCATCGAAGCCGCCCCAGATGAAGAGCGACACGATGAAGGTGAACACCGTGGTGATCAGCGCCACGCGGCGCATGTTCTCCTTCGCCCCCTCGTCCTCGCCGCGGACCAGCAGGATGAAGAAGACGCCGACCAGCGGAAGGAAGGTCGTGATCGAAAGAAGCGGCCAGTTGCTCATCAGTGAGCGCCCCCGACGGAGAACATGGACCAGGTGATCAGCGCGGCGACGCCGATCAGCATGGCGAATGCGTAGTGATAGAGATATCCGGTCTGCAGGCGCACGGCCCAGGAGCTGACGTCCTGGACGCGGGCGGCGATGCCGTCCGGTCCGAGCCGGTCGATGGTCGCCCCGTCGCCCTTCTTCCAGAGCTGGCGGCCGAGCCACATGGCGGGCCGGACGAAGATCGCGTCATACAGCTCGTCGAAGTACCACTTGTTGAGCAGGAAGCGGTACAGGCCGTCGTGACGCTCCGCCAGGCGGCGCGGGATCTCCGGCGAGCGGATGTAGAAGAGCCAGGCGAACGCGAAGCCGAGCACCATCATCACGAAGGGCGAGGCCTTCACCCACAGCGGCACCTCGTGGATGTCGTGCAGGATGTGGTTCTCTTCCGACGTAAACAGCGCCCCCTTCCAGAAGCCCTCGTAGCCCTCGCCCATGAAGACGCCGGCAAAGACGAGACCTGCGAACAACGCGCCGACCGCAAGGATCATCAGGGGCACGGTCATCACCAGCGGGCTCTCATGCACATGCTTCATCACGTCGACGGACGCGCGCGGCTTGCCGTGGAACGTCATGAAGGCAAGGCGCCAGGAGTAGAACGAGGTCAGGCCGGCAGCCGCCACGGTCAGCCAGAAGCCGTACATGGCGAAGGCGTTGTGGCCGACATAGGCCGCCTCGATCACACCGTCCTTGGAGAAGAAGCCGGCGGTCAGCGGGAAGCCGGTCAGCGCCAGCGTGCCGATCACCATCATCCAGTAGGTCAGCGGGATGTGCTTCCGAAGGCCGCCCATCTTGCGCATGTCCTGCTCGTTCGACACGGCATGGATCACCGAACCGGCGCCGAGGAACAGCAGCGCCTTGAAGAAGGCGTGCGTGAACAGGTGGAAGATCGCGATCGAGTAGCCGCCGACGCCGAGCGCGACGAACATGTAACCGAGCTGCGAGCAGGTCGAATAGGCGATCACGCGCTTGATGTCGTTCTGCACGAGGCCGACGGTCGCCGCGAAGAAGGCCGTGGTGGCGCCCACGAGCGTCACCACGGTCAATGCGGTGTGCGACAGCTCGAAGACCGGCGACAGGCGCGCCACCATGAACACGCCCGCGGTCACCATGGTCGCGGCGTGGATCAGCGCGGAGACCGGCGTCGGACCTTCCATCGCATCCGGCAGCCAGGTGTGCAGCAGGAACTGCGCCGACTTGCCCATGGCGCCCATGAACAGCAGCAGGCAGGTCACGGTCAGCGCCGCGTCCTGGGTCAGCTGGTAGCCGAGGAAGTCGAGCACGACGCGCGGCTCGCCTTCCGCCAAGGCCTGGGCATTGGCGAAGATCACGTCATAGTCGGCCGAGCCGAACAGGACGAAGAGGCCGAAGATGCCGAGGATGAAGCCGAAGTCACCGACGCGGTTGACCACGAAGGCCTTCATCGCCGCCGCGTTGGCCGAGGGCTTCTGGTACCAGAAGCCGATCAGCAGATACGAGGCGAGACCGACGCCCTCCCAGCCGAAGAACATCTGCAGCAGGTTGTCGGAGGTCACCAGCGTCAGCATGGCGAAGGTGAACAGCGACAGATAGGCGAAGAAGCGCGGCCGGTGCGGATCGTGGTGCATGTAGCCGATGGAGTAGACATGCACGAGCGCGGATACAGAGTTGACCACCACCAGCATGACGGCGGTCAGCGTATCGACGCGGATCGTCCACTCGGCATCGAACGTGCCGGAGGTGATCCAGCGCATCACCGGCTCCTTGACCACGGCGGTCTCGCCGTAGCCGATGGAGAAGAAGCCGATCCACGACAGGATGGCCGCCACGATCAGCAGGCCGGAGGTGACGTATTCGCTCGCCTTGGCGCCGATCACCCGGCCGAAGAGGCCGGCGATCAGGAAGCCGATCAGGGGCAGAAAGACGATAAGCTGGTACATCCTGCCCTTACCCCTTCATCATGTTGACGTCTTCAACCGCGATAGAGCCGCGGTTGCGGTAGAACACCACCAGGATCGCAAGGCCGATGGCCGCCTCGGCGGCCGCGACGGTCAGCACCAGCAGCGCGAACACCTGTCCGACCAGATCGCCCAGGAACGCCGAGAAGGCGACCAGGTTGATGTTGACGGAGAGCAGCAGGAGCTCCACCGACATCAGGATGACGATCACGTTCTTGCGGTTCAGGAAGATGCCGAAGATTCCGATGGTGAACAGAATCGCGGCGACCGCCAGATAGTGTGACAGACCGATTTCCATGGGCGCCTCGTGATGCTCCCCCGAGTGAGACCTTGCGGTGCGCGGCCCGGGCGGGCGGGCACCGTGAATGTGAGCGGCGGGATCCTCAGATCCCCTTGCCGGTTTCGACCTTGCGCACCTCGACCGACGCCTCGCGCGTGCGGCCGACCTGCTCAGAGATGTTCTGCCGCCGCACGCCTTCCTTGTGGCGCAGCGTCAGCACGATGGCGCCGATCATCGCCACCAGCAGGACGAGGCCGGCCGTCTGGAAGAAGAGGATGTAGCGGGTGTAGACGAGCTCGCCGAGCGCGCGGGTGTTCGACATGTCCGCAGGCAGCGGCGCGGGCGCCGCCGTCGTTCCGGCGATCTCCGGCGAGATCGCCCAGGCGCCGAGCACGAAAAGCAGCTCGACCAGCAGGATCAGGCCGATCAGGCCGCCCACCGGCATGTATTGCAGGAAGCCCTGGCGCATCTCGACGAAATCGACGTCGAGCATCATCACCACGAACAGGAACAGCACCATCACCGCGCCGACATAGACGACGACGAGCAGCATCGCCAGGAACTCGGCCCCGAGCAGAATGAACAGGCCCGCGGCGTTGAAGAAGGCGAGAATCAGGAACAGGACCGAGTGCACCGGATTGCGGGACGCGATGACCATGAAGGCCGACGCGACCGCAACAGCGGCGAAGAGATAGAAGAAGATGGCTTGCAGGACCATGTCGCGGTGTGCCCCCGTCGTCCCCGTTTAAGTCGCAGCCGCGTCGCGGCTCCAGATGAATTGGGCGCTTCCGGCGCGCAGCGGCCTCGTCTTAGACCACGGGCCGCGCGCCGTCCACTCCCGCCGCCTCAGCGATACGGCGCGTCCATGGCGATGTTGCTGGCGATCTCCCGCTCCCAACGGTCGCCGTTCGCCAGCAGCTTTTCCTTGTCGTAATACAGCTCCTCGCGCGTCTCGGTGGCGAACTCGAAGTTCGGCCCCTCGACGATCGCGTCCACCGGGCATGCCTCCTGGCAGAAGCCGCAATAGATGCACTTGACCATGTCGATGTCGTAACGGGTCGTGCGCCGCGTGCCGTCGTTGCGGCGCGGGCCGGCCTCGATGGTGATCGCCTGCGCCGGGCAGATCGCCTCGCACAGCTTGCAGGCGATGCAGCGCTCCTCGCCGTTCGGATAGCGGCGCAGAGCGTGCTCGCCGCGGAAGCGCGGGCTCACCGGCCCCTTCTCGAAGGGGTAGTTGATCGTCGGCTTCGGCTTGAAGAAGTAGCGCATCGCCAGGAAGAAGGCGGAGACGAACTCCTTCAGCAGAAGCGATTTTGCCGCCTGTTGCAGTGCCATGGCGTCTAGCCCCGTGGTTACGTTTTCCTCTGGCCCGCCCGCCGGTCCCGCAAGCCCCGACAAGGGCGCGAACCGCAAGCGGCCAAATCCTCGATTGCGCCGGCATGCCGCCCATCGGCCGCCGGCTGCGAAGTCCCCGCCCGCCTATCCGGCGAGCGCACTGCCGGCCAGGTACCCGACCACCGGAAACCCGACCAGCGAAAAGGCCATCACCAGGATCCGGATCTGGCCCATGTATCGCCCGAGCAGGCTTTCGCGCCCGCTCTGCTGCTTCTGCCGTTCCGCCGCCGCCCGAAGGACGCCGACGACGATCTTGTAGTCGATCCAGCCCACATAGAGGCCGATGGCGGCGCCGATCAGTCCTGCAATCGAGACCGGCATGCCGCCCTCTCCCTTACGTGCCCGTCGGAGCCCACCCCATCGCCATCAGCACCGCCGCGACGACGAACACCATGGCCAGCGACAGCGGCAGGAACACCTTCCAGCCGAGGCGCATCAGCTGGTCGTAGCGGTAGCGCGGGACCATCGCCTTGACCATGGCGAACATGAAGAACACCAGCAGCGACTTCAGCAGGAACCAGACGAAGCCCGGCACCCAGGTGAAGGGGGCGAAGTCCAGCGGCGGCAGCCAGCCGCCCATGAAGAGGATGGTCGTCAGCGCGCACATCAGCGCGATCGACACATACTCGCCGAGCATGAACATCATGTAGGGCGTGGAGCCGTATTCGACCATGAAACCGGCGACCAGCTCGGACTCGGCCTCGGCCAGGTCGAACGGCGGACGGTTGGTCTCCGCCAGCGCCGAGATGAAGAAGATCACGAACATCGGGAACAGCGGCAGCCAGTACCAGTTCAGGAAGGCCAGCCAAGGCACCCCGAGCGCGCTGGCAAGGCCGGTTTCCTGCGCCCGGACGATGTCCGTCAGGTTCAGCGAGCCGACGCACAGGAGCACCGTCACGATGACGAAGCCGATGGACACCTCGTAGGAAACCATCTGCGCCGCCGAGCGCAGCGCCGACAGGAACGGGTACTTCGAGTTCGAGGCCCAGCCGCCGATGATGATGCCGTAGACGCCGAGCGAGGAGATCGCGAGGATGAACAGGATGCCGACATTGATATCGGCGATCACCCATCCGTCGGCGACCGGAACCACCGCCCAGGCGGTGAGCGCCAGCGTCACGGTGACCAGCGGCGCCAGCAGGAACAGGCCTTTGTTGGCGCCGGCCGGGATCACCGGCTCCTTCAGCACGAATTTCAGAAGGTCGGCAAACGACTGCAACAGGCCCCAGGGCCCGACGACGTTCGGGCCGCGGCGGATCTGCACCGCCGCCCAAACCTTGCGGTCTGCGTACAGGATGTAGGCCACGATCAGCAGCAGCGCGACCAGCAGCAGCACGCTCTGCGCCACCATGATGATCAGCGGGAAGAGGTAATCCGCCCAGAAGTCCGCCATCATTGCCCCCGTTTACTCCGCGGCCTCTGCCGCGCGCGCCTTGGCGAGGGCCGAACACTCGGCCATCGTCGCGGAGGCCCGCGCGATCGGATTGGTCAGGTAGAAGTCGGTGATCGCCGGCTGGAACGCCTCGCCGGCCATCTTGCCGCCGAGATCGGCAGCCTTCGCAGTGCCCGCGCCGCCGTCGCTCTCGATGCCGTCGATGCCGGCCATCAGCGGATGCGCCGCATAGAGCGCCTTGCGCAGGTCCTGCAGCGAGTCGAACGGAAGCGCCGAACCCAGCTGCGCCGACAGCGCCCGCAGGATCGCCCAGTCCTCGCGGGCTTCGCCCGGAGGGAAGGCCGCACGGTCGCCGAGCTGCACGCGGCCCTCGGTGTTGACCCAGGTGCCCGACTTCTCGGTATAGGTGGCACCCGGCAGGATCACGTCGGCGCGGTGCGCGCCGCGGTCGCCATGGGTGCCGACATAGACCACGAAGGCCGAGCCGAACGCGCCCATGTCCATCTCGTCGGCGCCGAGCAGGAACACGACATCCATCGCGCCCTCGCCTGCCGCCTGCTGGATTTCGGCGACGCCCTTGCCGCCCTCGCCCGGCACGAAGCCGATGTCGAGGCCGCCGACGCGCGAAGCCGCGGTGTGCAGCACCGAGAAACCGTTCCAGTCGGCACCGACCGCCCCGACCGAACGGGCGAGCGCAGCAGCGGCCGACAGGACCGCCGCGCCATCGGCGCGCGACAGCGCGCCCTGGCCGACGATGATCAGCGGACGCTCGGCGTTCTTGAGAACGTCGGCAAAGCCGTGCTTGCCGGCCACCAGATCGGCCAGTGTTTCGGCGCCGGCGCCGAGATACGTCGACGGATAGGTCAGGTCGGCCTGCTGGCCGATGACGCCGACGGGAAGCGGACCCATGCGCATGCGCTTGCGGATGCGCGCGTTCAGCACAGGCGCCTCGAGACGCGGGTTGGAGCCGATGATCAGCACCGCATCCGCGTCCTCGATCCCCTCGATGGTCGCGTTGAACAGATAGGAGGAGCGGCCGAGCGCCGGATCGAGCGCGGCCCCGTCCTGGCGGCAGTCGATATTGGCCGAACCGAGCGCCGTCATCAGGCTCTTCAGCGCGAACATTTCCTCGACGCTCGCCAGGTCGCCGGCAATCGCCGCCAGCTTCTCCGGGCTCGACGCCTTCACCTTGGAGGCGATGGCGGCGAAGGCCTCGCCCCAGCTGGCCGGGCGCAGCTTGCCGTCGACGCGCACATACGGGCGGTCGAGGCGCTGGGTCTTCAGGCCGTCCCAGATGTAGCGGGTCTTGTCAGAGATCCACTCCTCGTTGACCGCTTCGTTGAGACGCGGCAGCACGCGCATGACCTCGCGGCCGCGGGTGTCGACGCGGATCGCAGAACCGACCGCATCCATCACGTCGATGGTCTCGGTCTTCTTCAGCTCCCACGGACGGGCCTGGAAGGCATAGGGCTTGTGCGTCAGCGCACCGACCGGGCACAGGTCGACGACGTTGCCCTGCATCTCGGACGAGAGCGCGTTCTCCAGGTAGGAGGTGATCTCCGCATCCTCGCCGCGGCCGATCAGGCCGAGGTCGGCGACGCCGCAGACTTCCGTGGTGAAGCGGACGCAGCGCGTGCAGTGGATGCAGCGCGTCATGATCGTCTTCACCAGGGGACCGATATACTTGTCCTCGACGGCGCGCTTGTTCTCGGCGTAGCGGGATGCGTCGACGCCATAGGCCATGGCCTGGTCCTGCAGGTCGCACTCGCCGCCCTGGTCGCAGATCGGGCAGTCGAGCGGATGGTTGATCAGCAGGAACTCCATCACGCCCTCGCGGGCCTTCTTGACCATCGGGGTCTTGGTGAAGACTTCCGGCGCCTCGCCGTTCGGGCCGGGACGCAGGTCGCGCACGTTCATGGCGCAGGATGCGACCGGCTTCGGCGGTCCGCCCTTCACCTCCACGAGGCACATGCGGCAGTTGCCGGCAATCGACAGCCGGTCGTGGAAACAGAAGCGCGGCACCTCGGCACCCGCCGCCTCGCAAGCCTGCAGCAGCGTGTAGTCCTGCGGAACCTCGATCTCCTTGCCGTCGACAAAGATCGTCTTGTTCATGCCTTGCTGCCCTCGCGGCTTGCCCGCAGCGCCCTTTTTGCGCGCGAACGTGTCGTCCTGTTTCCTGCGGCCATCTCTCTGGCCGCCTTACTGTGCCGCTGCCAGCGACTGCGCCGGCTTGCGGCTCTTGGCCACGTACTGGTCGATGCGTTCCTCGATCACCGGCCGGAAATTGCGGATCAGGCCCTGGATCGGCCATGCGGCCGCATCGCCGAGGGCGCAGATCGTGTGGCCTTCCACCTGCTTGGTGACGTCGAAGAGCATGTCGATCTCTTCCCTCGCGGCATTGCCGGCCACCATGCGCTCCATCACGCGCCACATCCAGCCCGTGCCCTCGCGGCACGGCGTGCACTGGCCGCAGCTCTCGTGCTTGTAGAAATACGAGAGGCGGGCGATCGCCTTGATGATGTCGGTAGAGCGGTCCATCACGATCACCGCCGCCGTGCCGAGGCCCGAGCCGAGCCCGCGCAGGCTGTCGAAGTCCATCGGGCAGTCGATGATGTTCTCCGCCGTCACGCAAGGCACGGAGGAGCCGCCCGGGATCACGGCGAGCAGGTTGTCCCAGCCGCCGCGGATGCCGCCGCAATGGCGGTCGATCAGCTCGCGGAAGGGAATGCCCATCTCCTCCTCGACCGTGCAGGGACGGTTCACGTGGCCGGAGACGCAGAACAGCTTGGTGCCCGCATTGTTCGGCTTGCCGAGACCCGAGAACCACGCAGCGCCCCGGCGCAGGATGGTCGGGGCAACGGCGATGGACTCCACGTTGTTCACCGTCGTCGGGCAACCGTAGAGGCCGACATTGGCCGGGAACGGTGGCTTCAGGCGCGGCTGGCCCTTCTTGCCTTCCAGGCTCTCCAGCAGCGCGGTTTCCTCGCCGCAGATATAGGCGCCGGCGCCGTGATGGACATAGATGTCGAAGTCGTAGCCGTTCTTGTTGTTCTTGCCGATCAGCCCGGCCTCATAAGCCTGGTCGATGGCCGCCTGCAGGCGCTCGCGCTCGCGGATGAACTCGCCGCGCACATAGATATAGGCGGCGATGGCGCCCATCGCGTAACCGGCGATCAGGCAGCCCTCGACAAGCGTATGCGGGTCGTGGCGCAGGATCTCGCGGTCCTTGCAGGTGCCCGGCTCGGACTCGTCCGCATTCACGACGAGATAGGCCGGACGACCGTCCGATTCCTTCGGCATGAACGACCACTTGAGGCCCGTCGGGAAGCCCGCACCGCCGCGCCCGCGCAGGCCCGACGTCTTCATCTCGTTGATGATCCAGTCGCGGCCCTTGTCGAGCAGACCCTTGGTGCCGTCCCAGTGGCCGCGCTGGCGCGCGCCGTCGAGGCCCCAATCGTGCAGGCCGTAGATATTGGTGAAGATCCGGTCCTGATCCTGCAGCATCGCGATCCCCTTCCCTTAGGACTTGCTCGTGGGCACGTCGCCATTGTCGGCGCGCCTGGAGAAATCGGTTTCGCCACCGGACGCCAGCACCTCGGCCTGCGCGATCCAGTCTTCGCGATCGATACGCCCCTTGAACTTCAGCCGCGTGTCGACCCAGGCCTTGTTCTCCTCGTTCCAGGAGGCGATCTGGTCGAAATGGTAGACGCCGAGTTCGTTGAGGATGCCCTCGATCTTCGGGCCGACGCCCTTGATCCGCTTCAGGTCGTCGGCCTTGCCGCCGCGCGCGCCTTCCAGCAGCTCGGGCCGCGTCTCGCCGGCAACGCCGCCGGCAAGGTCCAGGCTGGTCTGCGGGCTCTCGTGGCTCTTGACCGCGGCGACCGGCTTGCCGGCCTCGGACGGCTTCGGGCCGGCCTCGCTCGCCGCCGGAGCGTCCGGAAGCTTGGTCTTCGTCTCGGGCTTGGCCTCGGCCTTGGCGAGATCGGCAGGCTTGCCGGCCCGCGGGGCCGGCGCCTTCTTGGTGGTGCCGGTCGCCTCGGCAGCCGCCGGGACGCCGTTATAGTCGCTGCCGCCGGCATTGATCGAGGCGCCGGCAAAGGCATGCGAGGCCGCTTCCGCGCCCTTGACCACATGCGGGACCGGGTCGCCGCCGCGGGTCTTGTCGGAAAGGCCGGTCAGCGTGGTCGGGCCGCCCTCCGGCGCGCCGAAGCGCCGGCCGTTCTGCGGGCCCGGCGTCACTTCGCGCCCGGCGGAAATGTCGTCGATGAGCTTTTCCAGGCTCTCCGGCGTCAGGTCCTCGTAGGTGTCCTTGAAGATCTGCACCATCGGCGCGTTGACGCAGGCGCCGAGGCACTCGACCTCTTCCCACGAGAAATCGCCGTCGGCCGACAGCTCGTGCGCATGGGCCGCGATCTTCGACTTGCAGACCCGGATCAAGTCTTCCGAACCGCGCAGCTGGCACGGCGTCGTGCCGCAGACCTGGATATGCGCCTTCTTGCCGACCGGGGCCAGCTGGAACATGGTGTAGAAGGTCGCGACCTCCAGCACGCGGATGTCCGGCATGCCGAGCATTTCGGCGACATAGCGGATCGCCGGCTCGGGCAGCCAGCCGTCGTGCTGCTCCTGCGCCCGCCACAGCAGCGGGATCACCGCGGAGGCCTGACGGCCGTCCGGGTAGCGCGCGATGATGTTCCTGGCCCATTCCAGATTGGCCGCCGTGAAGGCGAAGCTCTCGGGCTGCTCAGGGTGAAGGCGACGAACGGCCATTACCGGTCCACCTCTCCGAACACGATATCGAGGGAGCCGAGCACCGCCGACACGTCGGCCAGCTGATGTCCACGGCACATGAAATCCATCGCCTGCAGATGGGCAAAACCGGGGGCCTTGATCTTGCAGCGATAGGGCTTGTTGCTGCCGTCGGCGACGAGATAGACGCCGAACTCGCCCTTCGGCGCCTCGACGGCCGCATAGACCTCGCCTTCCGGCACGCGGTAACCTTCGGTGTAGAGCTTGAAGTGGTGGATCAGCGCTTCCATCGAGCGCTTCATCTCGCCGCGCTTGGGCGGAACCACCTTGCCGTCCAGCGACGAGACCGGCCCCTTCTCCACCGTCAGCTTCTCCAGGCACTGCTTCATCAGCCGCACGGACTGGCGCATCTCTTCCATGCGGATGAGATAGCGGTCGTAGCAATCGCCGTTCTTGCCGATCGGGATGTCGAAATCGAGTTCGGCATAGCACTCATAGGGCTGCGACTTGCGCAGGTCCCAGGCCGCGCCCGAGCCGCGCACCATAACGCCGGAAAAGCCCCGCGCCCATGCGTCCTCCAGCGACACGACGCCGATATCGACGTTGCGCTGCTTGAAGATGCGGTTGTCGGTCAAGAGCCCCTCGATGTCGTCCAGCGTCTGCAGGAACGGATCGCAGAAGTCCCAGATATCGTCGAGCAGTTCCTTCGGCAGGTCCTGATGCACACCGCCCGGCCGCACATAGGCGGCATGCATGCGCGCGCCGCAGGCCCGCTCGTAGAAGACCATCAGCTCTTCGCGCGGCTCGAAGCCCCACAGCGGCGGGGTCAGCGCGCCGACGTCCATCGCCTGCGTCGTCACGTTCAGCAGGTGCGACAGCAGCCGGCCGATCTCCGAATAGAGCACGCGGATCAGCTGGCCGCGCTTGGGCACCGTGATGCCGAGCAGCTTCTCGACCGCCAGCGCGAAGGCGTGCTCCTGGTTCATCGGCGCGACATAATCGAGCCGGTCGAAATAGGGCACCGCCTGCAGGTAGGTCTTGTGCTCGATCAGCTTCTCGGTGCCGCGATGCAGCAGGCCGATATGCGGGTCGACGCGCGTCACCACCTCGCCGTCCAGCTCCAGCACCAGACGCAGCACGCCGTGCGCCGCCGGATGCTGCGGACCGAAATTGATGTTGAAGTTGCGGACCTGAGCCTCTGCCATCGGCTGCCTCAATTGGTCTTGGCTTTTTCGTCGCCGGGCAGGATGTATTCCGCACCCTCCCAAGGCGACATGAAGTCGAAGTCGCGGAATTCCTGGGTGAGCCGCACCGGCTCGTACACCACCCGCTTCTTCTCGTCGTCGTAGCGAACCTCGACATAGCCCGTCAGCGGGAAATCCTTGCGCAGCGGATAACCGTCGAAGCCGTAGTCGGTCAGGATCCGGCGCAGGTCCGGATGACCGGAGAACAGCACGCCGTACATGTCGTAGGTCTCGCGCTCGAACCACTCCGCACCGGCGAACACGTCGATGATGGAGGGGACCGGCGTCTCCTCGTCGGTCGCCACTTTCACGCGGATGCGCAGGTTCTGCTTCGGCGACAGGAGGTGGTAGACCACGTCGAAGCGGTTGTCCCGCTGCGGCCAGTCGACGCCGCACAGATCCGTCAGGTTGACGAACTGGCAGCTGGAGTCGTCGCGCAGGAACCGCACCACCTGGACGATCTCGGAAGCCCGTGCGAGCAGCGTCAGTTCCCCGTACTCGACCTTGTAGCCGTCGAGGGCATCGCCCAGATGCGCCTGAATATGTTCGCCAAGCTCGGCGAGCGTCTCGTCCATGATCCTGACCCGTCTAGTCGCTTGCGGGAGTCATGCCGGCCGGGCCGGCACTCCGCGGGCGGCGTTCAGCGTTCGATCGTTCCGGTGCGGCGGATCTTCTTCTGAAGCAGAAGAACGCCGTAGAGCAGCGCCTCGGCCGTCGGGGGACAGCCGGGAACGTAGATATCGACCGGGACGACCCGGTCGCAGCCGCGCACCACCGAATAGGAGTAGTGGTAGTAGCCGCCGCCATTAGCGCAAGAGCCCATGGAGATGACGTAGCGCGGCTCCGGCATCTGGTCGTAGACCTTACGCAGGGCCGGAGCCATCTTGTTGGTCAGCGTGCCGGCGACGATCATCACGTCCGACTGGCGCGGCGAGGCCCGCGGCGCGAAGCCGAAGCGCTCGGCGTCGTAGCGCGGCATCGACATCTGCATCATCTCGACCGCGCAGCAGGCGAGGCCGAAGGTCATCCACATGAGCGAGCCGGTGCGCGCCCACTGGATCAGGTTGTCGGTCGCGGTGACGACGAAGCCCTTGTCGGCCAGTTCGTCGTTGATCTCCATGAAGAACGGATCGTTGGCGCCGACCGGCTTGCCGGTTGCCGGATCCAGGATGCCCTTCGGAGCCTCTGCAATGAGCGGCTGCTGCGACGTCAGTCCCATTCCAGGGCCCCCTTCTTCCATTCGTAGATGAAGCCGACGGTCAGCACGCCGAGGAAGGCCATCATAGACCAGAAGCCGTACCAGCCGAGGTCGCCGAACGCGACCGCCCAGGGGAACAGGAACGCCACTTCGAGATCGAAGATGATGAACAGCAGCGCGACCAGGTAGAAGCGGATGTCGAACTTCATGCGCGCATCGTCGAAGGCGTTGAAGCCGCACTCGTAGGCCGACAGCTTTTCCGAATCGGGATTCTTGTAGGCGAGCAGGAACGGCGAAATCAAAAGCGCGAGGCCGATGACGAGCGATACCCCGATGAAGACGAGGATCGGAACGTAATCTCTCAGGAGCTCTTCCATGTCCTAATGTCCTTCCGCCGGGCCATTATCGCTGCCGGAACCCTGTGTTCCATGCAGCGTGTCCGGCCGCGCGACGCGCAGCCGGTCCCTCTATCCCGGCGATTGCGGCGGATGCGCGTGGAGGCACGCTCCCGCCAGTGCCCATGGGGCACGCTTAGCCCACGCACAAACGCAACGCAAGTCCGACGACGGTGTAATCGAAAGCGGTTTTTTGCAGGCGCGAAAGGCCCCTGCGTCAGTTATTGCCCGAAAGCGGCGGACCGCCCGTGGGCAGGCGCTTTGCGATGGCCGGCCATTCCTTGAGGAAGGCCGCGCGGGCGCGTCGGCCCGGCGAGCCGCGCTCGCGCGTCTCGTCCTGCACCAGCCTTACGAAGACCAGCCGCCGCCCCTCGCCCTCGCCCTTCGCCTCGGCCCAGCCGACGAACCAGCCATAGCCGCGCGAGCGGTCGAAACTGCCGTCCGCGCGCCGCGGATAGGCTCCGCCCGGCTTGCCCGTCAGCATCCACCCCGCTCCCGCCTCGTGCGCCGGCAGCAGGGCCTCCGCCTGCGCCTGCGCGCTCTGCGACAGCGGCAGCGTGCGGTTCAGGAGCTTGGTGAGAAACAGCGCCTGTTCGCGCCCCGACACCGTCAGCGAGGAGGCGATCCAGGCCCGCTCCAGCCCGTTGTCCTCCCCCGGATCGCCTGAGAAGTCGGCATTGCCGAAGCCGAGCGCGCTTGTGTGCCGCTCCAGCACCGCACGGCCGAGTTGCCTTGCCATGCGCTGCGAGTACCAGACGACGGAATGCTCCATCCAGTGCGAGGGATCGACATCGCCGCGCCAGGCATCGCCGCCCCAGTCGACCTCGCCCCTGGCCCAGGTCCAGACCGGAGAATGCGCGCCGTCCAGCACGCCTTCCTCGTAGCCGATGGCCGCGAGCGGCACCTTGAAGGTGGAGGCCGGCGTCACGCGCGCGGCGCAGTCGCCCTCCTCCAGCAGAACGGAGCGGGTCTGCGATTCGATCACCATCGTGCACAGGACCCCGGCCTGCGCCGGCGCAGCGGCCGCTCCCATGACCGGAACCAGAACCGCCAGTGCCGCACCCGTGATCCGTGCCATCGATGTCCCCTCCCCGCGCGAGCCCGAAATCTTGGCCCGAAACCTTGCGAACGCGAGCCCGCCACGCAAATGGTGCGACAATGTGTCGGCCCCCGCGCTTGTGCACAGGACAGAGGACCACGCGCTGCGCAAGGCGAAGACGCGGCCCGAAGGCCTGTCCGTCGCCTTGGCGTCCGGTCTGGAAAAGTCTGGACTTTCAGGAGAAAGAAAGGGGGCGAGTGGCGCGAGTGACGGGGCTCGAACCCGCGACCTCCGGCGTGACAGGCCGGCACTCTAACCAACTGAGCTACACCCGCTCGCCCGCTTCGCATCGCTGCGAAAGGCTCCCGTAAAAGGTGAGTGGCGCGAGTGACGGGGCTCGAACCCGCGACCTCCGGCGTGACAGGCCGGCACTCTAACCAACTGAGCTACACCCGCTCGCCCGCTTCGCATCGCTGCGAAAGGCTCCCGTAAAAGGTGAGTGGCGCGAGTGACGGGGCTCGAACCCGCGACCTCCGGCGTGACAGGCCGGCACTCTAACCAACTGAGCTACACCCGCTCACCTCTTGGCGACGCTTGGTCGCCGGGAGTGGCGGTGATGTACGGCGAGCCGCGCGTCAAGTCAAGCGCAAGCGGCCGCTCATGTGACGATTGTGCAATGAGCCTTTGCCTCCCGCCCTCGCCGCTTGTGGAAAACGAAAACGGACGCGCCGGGTGGGCGCGTCCGCTGCAACGTTTTTGCCCGCCTTAATGTCGCGGCGAAGGCGAAATCCCTTACAGGCTCGCGAGATACTTCATCGGGTCGACCGGCTTGTTGCCGCGGCGCAGCTCGAAATGAAGCTGCGGCTGGCTCACGGAGCCGCTGGAGCCGGCCTTGGCGATGGTCTGGCCGCGCTGCACCCCGTCGCCGCGCTTGACCAGCAGCGAGCTGTTATGGGCATAGGCGGAGACCCAGCCGTCGTCGTGGCGCACCAGGACCAGGTTGCCGAAGCCCTTCAGCTCGTTGCCCGAATAGATCACCGTGCCGTCCTCGACCGCCTTGATCTCGGTGCCTTCCGGCAGGGCCAGGTTGATTCCGTCGTTATGCGCGCCGCCCGGCTTGGGGCCGAACTCGGAGATGATCCGCCCGCGCGCCGGCCAGCGGAAGCGCCGTTCGCCGGTTGCCGCCGGCTCCGGCGAGGTCTCGCGGGACACGGCGATCGGCGCGGTCGGCGCCGGCTCGTCGCGCACCACGGCAGGGCGCGCCGGGGTCGTCGGAGCGGATGCTGCCGGCTGGGTCGGCCGGCTGGACAGTGCCGCCGGCTTGCTCTTCGGCGAGGTGACGACACCCCTGCCCGGCTGCGGCGTGGTCAGGGAGGCGACGCGAACCTGCGCGCCGGGCTTGGCCTGCGGACGCGGTGCGCCGGCAAGGCCGGCCCCGGCCGGGATCGAACCGGTCACGCTCGGCGAGCCGCCGGCCGCCGGCAGGCGCGTCGTCGGCTGCGCGGGCGCCGCCGAGGCGATGTTCGGCGCGCCTTGCGAATAGGTGGGGATGGTCACGCGCTGGCCGGCCGTAAAGCTGCCGTTGGCGTCGGTGCCGTTGATCTCGCCCAGCACATGCTGGGGAATGCCGTAGCGCCGCGACAGGCTGGCGACGGTGTCGCCCTGGCGTGCGGTGACCTGCGTCGCACCGGCCGTGGTCCAGCCGCGCACGTTACGCACCTCGCCGGACGGCGCTGTCGGCGCGGAAACCGCCCTCGGGGCGCTCGTGGCTGCCGGCACGCCGGCATAGGTGCCGGAGGTCGCCGGCGTGCTGGTCCGCGCAGAGCCGATGGAGCCGGTCGAGACCTGCTGGTTCGCGCCGGTCGGCGGCGGCAGCGTCGAACGCTGGACGGCGCCGGTGGACTGGCGCGGCCCGGCCGCGACGCTGTCGAAGCTCGGCTGCGAACCGCTGCCCAGCATCGCGCGCTGATTATCGGTATTGCCGGTGAAGATCGGATCCTCGAACCGCTCGACGCCGCCGCTGCAGGCTCCCGCGAGCGCGGCGAGCACGATCACGACGGCGGTCTGCGTAAGCAGTCGGGAAGAAGGGCGAAGAACCTGCGTTGTCATGGCGCTACTCGGACTGAAGACACCTGAAATCATGATGTCGATTAAATGCCGGTAACGTTGATAAAGACTTAAAGTCGCGCGCCGCCCGTAAACCAATTTGCGTTTTATGGCGGAACCTCCGGACGCGCCCTGCCGCCCGCACGCAGCGCCGGCCGCCGATTACAGCCGGCTCGCCGTCCCTTCCACCAGCGGCACGAATCGAACCTCGGCCAGCACTTTTTCCGATACGCGCCCGCCCTGCTTCTCCACCAGCACCAGTTCCTGCACGCTGCCCTTGGGTCCGCGCGGCATGATCAGCTTGCCGCCCTCGGCCAGTTGATCGAGCAGCACCTTGGGGATCTCCGGTCCGGCGGCCGTCACGATGATCCGGTCGTAGGGCGCATGCTCGGACAGCCCCTCCAGCCCGTCGCCGTGATGCACGCGCACGCTGGTGATGCGCAGCGAGGCCAGTCGCTCGCGTGCCAGGTCGACAAGGGTGCGATAGCGCTCGATGCTGTGCACTTCCCCCGCCATCAGGCCGAGGATCGCTGCCTGGAAGCCGGAGCCGGTGCCGACCTCCAGCACCTTGTGCGCCGGGCCGATGTCCAGCGCATCGGTCATCCGCACCACGAGGCTCGGCTGGGAGATGGTCTGGCCGCATTCGATCGGCAGCGCCGTGTCCTCGCCCGAATGCCGCTGCATGGCCGCGGACAGGAACAGGCGCCGCGGCACCCGTTCGATGGCGGAGAGCAGCCTTGTGTTGCGGATGCCTTGCGAGCGCAGGCGCAGGATGAGCGCTGCCGTCGCCTCACGGTCGGCCTCGGCCTGCCGTTCGGCGGCGTTGCGCATGTCCTCGCCGTCGTCCGGACCCTCGCCGTTGTCGCTCACCAGCCCCTCCCTCGGCCATCGCTGGCCGGGAACGCAACGCGCGTTCTCAGCCCAGCAGGTCTTTCAGTTCGCCGAGCAGGTCGTGCGCCGTCAAGTCCAGCTTCAGCGGCGTCACCGAAATGCGGTTGTGCACCAGAGCGGACAGGTCGGTATCGCGCGGCGGATCCTCATCCGCGTTGCGGAAGCCGAGCCAGTAATAGGGCACGCCGCGCCCGTCGGTGCGCGCATCGACGCCGAGCTCGCTCACCTTGCGCTTGCCCTGCCGCGTCACCTCGATGCCCTCGACCTCGTCCGGCGCGCAAGGCGGGAAGTTGAGGTTGAGCAGCGTGTCGGGCGGGAAGCTGAAGCCGAGCAGGCGCTCGATCAGCTTCGGCGCGTGAGAGATCGCGCAGGAATAGTCGGCCCGCGCGCCCTTCGACCAGGCGACGCCCTGCGACAGCGCGATGGAGCGGATGCCCATCAGCGTGCCCTCCATGGCGCCGGCGATGGTACCGGAATAGGTCACGTCGTCGGCCGCGTTCTGGCCCCGGTTGACGCCCGACAGGATCAGGTCCGGCCGCTTGTCGGTCAGGATCTCGCGCACGCCCATGATGACGCAGTCGGTCGGCGTGCCGCGCACGGAGTAGCGGCGCTCGCCCATCTCGCGCAGGCGCAGCGGGTCGTGCAGGGTCAGCGAGTGCGCCACGCCGCTCTGATCGGTCTCGGGCGCCACCACCCACACGTCGTCGCTCAGTTCCCCGGCGATCTGCTCCAGCGCGGCAAAGCCGGCTGCGTGGATTCCGTCGTCGTTCGTCAGCAGGATGCGCATCAAAGCCCCTCGATCGTCTCGATGCCGCCCATATAGGGCCTCAGCGCCTCGGGCACCGTGATGCTGCCGTCCGCGTTCTGGTAGTTTTCAAGGACCGCGATCAGCGCGCGGCCGACTGCGATACCCGAGCCGTTCAGCGTGTGCACGAACTTCAGGCCCTTCTCGCCCTGCGGGCGGAAGCGCGCGTTCATGCGCCGCGCCTGGAAGTCGCCGCAGACCGAGCAGCTGGAAATCTCGCGATAGGCGTTCTGCCCCGGCAGCCAGACCTCGATGTCGTAGGTCTTGCGCGCGCCGAAGCCCATGTCGCCGGCCGACAGCGCCATCACCCGGTACGGCAGGCCGAGCCGCTTCAGCACTTCCTCGGCGCAACCGGTCATCCGCTCCAACTCGTCCAGCGAGTCCTCGGGGCGGGTCACCGACACCAGCTCGCATTTCCAGAACTGGTGCTGGCGCAACATGCCGCGCACGTCGCGCCCCGCAGAGCCCGCTTCCGAGCGGAAGCACGGGGTCAGCGCGGTCACGCGCAAGGGCAGGTCCGCCTCGTCCAGCGTCTCGCCGGCCACCATGTTGGTCAGCGGCACCTCGGCGGTCGGGATCAGCCAGCGCCCGTCGGTGGTCTTGAACAGGTCCTCGGCGAACTTCGGCAGCTGCGAGGTGCCGTAGAGCGCTTCGTCGCGCACCAGGAGCGGCGGCGACACTTCCATGTAGCCGTGCTCGCCGGTCTGCAGGTCCATCATGAACTGGCCGAGCGCCCGCTCCAGACGGGCGAGACGCCCCTGCAGCATGACGAAGCGCGCGCCGGCAATGCGCGCGGCCCGCTCGAAGGCAAGGCCCGGCAGCGCGCCGGCGATCTCGAAATGCTCTTTGGGGGTGAAGTCGAGCGTGCGCGGCGTGCCGACGCGGCGAACTTCGACGTTGTCGCTTTCGTCCGCGCCGTCCGGCACGTCGTCATGCGGCATGTTGGGCAGCACGGACAGGGCGGCCTGCAGCTCGGCATCGATCTGCCGCTCCTGCTCCTCGCCCTGCTGGATCTTCGCCTTGAGGCTCGCCACCTCGTCGATCACCGCCTGCGCGGCCTGCTCGTCACCGGAGGCCTTGGCCTTGCCGATCTCGCGCGAGGCGGCATTGCGGCGCTCCTGCGCCTGCTGCAGATCGGCGACGAGCGCCCGCCGCCGGTCGTCGATGGCGATCAGCCGCGCCGCCTGCGGCTCCAGTCCGCGCCGGTCCATGGCGCGGTCGAAAGCCGCGGCATTGTCGCGGATCCACTTGATGTCGAACATGAGAAACCCCGGGATTGCTGCCGGCGCGCCGGAATGGCGGGTCGTCGGTCGCGGCCCGGATCAGGTCTCCGCCTCGGCGGCCTCCCGCTCGGCCCGCTTCTTCTCGACCAGCCTGACGCAGATGATCGACACTTCGTAGAGAAGCAGTGTGGGAAGTGCAAGGCCGATCTGGCTGATCGGATCCGGCGGCGTCAGCACCGCCGCCGCGATGAAGGCGATGACGATGGCGTACTTGCGCTTGGACCTCAGCCCCTCGGCCGAAACCAGCCCGACGCGTCCGAGCAGCGTCAGAAGCACCGGCAGCTGGAACACCAGGCCGAAGGCGAAGATCAGCGTCATGATGAGGCCGAGATACTCGCTCACCCGCGCCATCAGCTGGATCTTGGCCGTGCCGCCCGTCCCGTCCTGCTCCATCGACAGGAAAAAGCCCATGGCCAGCGGCATCACCATGAAGAACACCAGCGACGCGCCGACGGCGAACAGCACCGGCGTCGCGAAGAGAAACGGCAGGAACGCGCCGCGCTCGTGCTTGTAGAGCCCCGGTGCCACGAACATGTAGAGCTGGCCGGCGATCACCGGAAAGGCGATGAACAGCGCGCCGAAGAAGGCGAGTTTCAGCTGGGTGAAGAACAGCTCCTGCGGCGCCGTATAGATCATCTCCACGGGATGCCCGGCGGCATTCTCGTAAGGGATGATCAGGATGTTGTAGATGTCCTGCGCGAAGTAGAAGCACACGATGAACGCAAGGAGCGTCGCCACCACCGATTTCAGCAACCGGCTGCGCAATTCGATCAAGTGTTCGATGAGCGGCGCCTTCGAGGCGTCGATGTCTTCCTGGCTCATGCCGTCCTGTCACTCGCCGTGTTGGCCGTGCCGCTCTCGCCCGGCGTTGCGGAACCCGGTGTCGCCGGGGTCTTTGCTGCCGGGGCCCCCGCCGCCGAAGCCTGGGTCGCCTGCGGCTGCGCAGCCGGCCCGGTACCGGTCTCGGATGCGCCCGCCGGCGTCGTGCCTTTTCCGCCCGCCTCGTCCGCCGGCTCGGCCGCCGCCGTGTCGGCGGTCTTGGCCTCGGCCGGCTTCGGCGGCTTGCGATCCGTCTCGATGGATTTCTTGATGTCGCCGAGCGGATCGAAATTCGCCGCCTTCTCGACCTGCTTCTTCATGTCGGCGATGTCGGCCTGCTGTTCGGCCTCGCGCAGCGCCTCGTTGAAGGTCGACTGGAACTCGCCCGCCATCCGCCGCACCTTGCCGATCGTCTGGCCGAAGGTACGCAGCATCCGCGGCAGGTCCTTCGGCCCGACGACAAGGATCATGACGACCGCGACAACAAGCAGTTCCGTCCAGCCGATATCGAACATGTCGATCCGTCTTCCGCATTCGAAGGGTCAATGGCCGCATCCGCACGCCGCCCGCGAAGGGGCGGCATGGCGCCACGCGTCCGGCTCGTCCCGGCGCTCAGCCCGCCTGGGACTTGTCCTCGGACTTGCTGGTAACCACGGTCTCGTCGGCCTTGTGATCGATCGTCTTGCGGCTGGCGGCGGTGTCCGTCTCGGCCTCGTCGTCCTCGTTGAGCCCCTTCTTGAAGCTCTTGATGCCCTTGGCGACGTCGCCCATGAGCTCGGAGATCTTGCCGCGGCCGAACAGCAGAACAACGATCACCGCGATGATCAGGATCTGCCAAATGCTGATACCCATACGCCCAACTCCCTGGTCTTCCGGTGCACGCGCTCCGGCGCGGCACTATTGCAACAAAGCGGTCGCCACCGCAACCGGACCCTTGCGGCCCTATTCCCCGCTTTCGCGCGGGAAGGCGATCACGTCTCTGGCATCGAGGCGCACCCCGACATCCATGCCGACGGCGAAGCGTCCGCCGTCGCGAATCCTTGCGTGGAGCGGCAGGTCGAGCCCCTCCACCGCCACCTCGACGAGATCGACCTCGCCGATGAACCGCCGGCGCATGATGCGCCCGACTTGCCCCTCGCCCGGCTCGCCGAGCAGGATGCCTTGCGGGCGCACGCAGACGTCGACATCCATGCCGCGGGCGATGCCCTCGGCCGGGAAGCGGCCGAACACCGTCTCCACCTCCTTGTCGCCGGCGCTCGCCTCCAGCTCGTTCAGCTCGGAGAAGAAGCGCGCCGCGAACATATCGACGGGACGGTTGTAGAGATCGTCGGCGCTGCCGACCTGCACCAGCCGGCCCTTGCGCATCAGGGCGATGCGGTCGCCCATGCGCATCGCCTCTTCCGGGTCGTGGGTGACCATCACGCAGGTCGCCCGCGTCTCGCGCAGCACCGCCAGCGTCTCGTCGCGCACCGTGTCGCGCAGCCGCCGGTCGAGGCCGGAGAACGGCTCGTCCATCAACAGCACGCCGGGCCGCGGCGCAATCGCGCGGGCCAGCGCCACGCGCTGCTGCTCGCCGCCCGACAGGGCGTGCGGGTGATCGCCCGCATGCGAGGCGAGCCCCACCCGAGTCAGCGCCGTCAGCGCCGTCTGGCGCGCCTCGGCCCGGCCCATATGCGTCAGCCCGAAGGCGACGTTCTCGGCAATCGTCAGATGCGGGAACAGCGCATAGTCCTGGAACATCAGACCGACGCCGCGCCGCTCCGGCGGCAGGAACGCCTGCGGCCCGGCCACTTCCCGCTCGTTGATCAGGACCCGCCCCGACGACTGGCGCTCGACCCCGGCGGCGATGCGCAGCAAGGTGGTCTTGCCGCAGCCCGAATGGCCGAGCAGGCACAGCACCTCGCCCGGCTCCACCGTCAGCGAGACCGAGCGCACGGCCGCCAGGTGACCGTAGGAATGGCTCACGGCTTCAAAGCTCAGCCGCGCCGCGATGGTCGCACCGGCGGTGCCGCGCGTGCCCCAGCGCCGGACCGGCGCCTCGGCCTGCCTTGCGTCAATCGTCGCGGTCATGGTGCGGCTCGTCTTCGTCTTG
This sequence comes from Stappia sp. WLB 29, assembly GCF_023507705.1. Lineage (GTDB taxonomy): Bacteria > Pseudomonadota > Alphaproteobacteria > Rhizobiales > Stappiaceae > Stappia. The sequence goes on from NZ_JALBGD010000001.1 coordinate 472,154, forward strand.
CATCAAATCGAACAATTCGGCCTCGTCGATCGGGTCTTCCTCGTCCCGCAGGTCGGAGGAATCGTCAGGCACCGGCACGGTGAACCCGGCCGGCACGGCGCTGTCGAGCAGGCCGGAGCCCTTCAGTTCCTCAAGCCCCGGCAGGTCGCCGACCGAAGTCAGCATGAAATGCTCCAGGAAGCCTTCCGTGGTGCCGTAGGTCACCGGCCGTCCCGGCGTCCTTCGCCGGCCGCGCATGCGAATCCAGCCGGTTTCCATCAGCACGTCGAGCGTGCCCTTCGAGGTCGACACGCCGCGGATCTCCTCGATCTCGGCCCGCGTCACCGGCTGGTGATAGGCGATGATCGCCAGCGTCTCCAGCGCGGCGCGCGAAAGCTTGCGATCCTCCACCTGCTCACGCGCCAGCAGATAGGCGAGATCCTCGGCCGTGCGAAACCCGAACTTTCCGCCGATTTCCACAACATTCACGCCGCGGGTCGCATAGGCGCGGCGAAGCGTGTCTATCAAAGCGCGAACATTGGTGCCGGCCGGCAACCTTGCCGCGATCTCCTCGACGCTGAGCAGGTCGCGCGAGGCGAAGAGCAGCGCTTCCGCCATGCGCAGTCCGCTTTCCGGCGAGGGTTCCGGCATTGCCTGCAGGTCGTCGAGCGGCAACTCGCCGTCCGTTTCGTCCCGCACTGCATTCTCGCCCTGTGCTGCCTGCTCCCGGCCGCTCGTCACGTCACGCCTCGTTCTCTTCGCCGGTTTCCGACGCTGGCGAACCTTCAAGGGGTCCGCGATCGCCCGGATCGGGCCTGCGTCTCAGGTAGAGCGGGGCGAACGGCTCTGCCTGGCGCAATTCAAGCTCTCCCTCGCGCACGAGTTCGAGACTTGCCGAAAAGGTGCTGGCCCGCACGGTGCTCGCCTTGCTGCCATCACCGATATACTTCGACAGATAGGCATCCAGAGGCATCCAGTCCATATGCAATCCGACAATCCGCATCAGCAGGTCGCGCGCTTCCTGCAGCGACCAGACGGTGCGGCGGCGCACCTGGACGGAGGTGACAGAGGTCCGCTGGCGCTGCGCCGCATAGGCGATCAGCAAGTCGTAGAGCGTCGCCGACCAGGCGCTGCGCCGGGCAATCGACACCGCCTCGGGCCGTCCCCTTGCGAAGATGTCCCGGCCCAGCCGGTTGCGATTCATCAGCTTTTCCGCCGCCTTGCGCATCGCCTCCAGCCGCCGCAGGCGAAAGGCCAGCGCTGCCGCCATCTCCTCGCCGGTGAGCTGGTCCTCTTCCTTCTGCTCGGGGATCAGCAGCCGCGATTTCAGGTAGGCGAGCCAGGCGGCCATCACCAGGTAGTCGGCCGCCAGCTCCAGCCGCAGCCGCCGCGCCTCGGCGACGAATTCCAGATACTGCTCGACCAATGCCAGGATCGAGATGCGGGCGAGATCCACCTTCTGCTTGCGGGCGAGCGTCAGCAGCAGGTCGAGCGGCCCTTCAAAGCCGTCGACATCCACCACCAGCGCCGGATCGCTCAAGGCGCGGTCTGCCGCGACGCTTGCCGGATCCGGATCCTCGAAGAAGGTGTCCTGCACCCCTGCCCCCAGCTGCCTCGCCCGAACCGCCCGGATCGGTTGCCGGGCCGGACTTTGTCAGGGTTCCCTTTTAGGACAGAGCGCGCGCCTCCGCCAGCAAGGCGTCGAATTCGGCGCGCGCAGCCCGCCGGTCGAGCGGCGCCGGTTGCGGCATGGCCCGCAGCGCGGCCTGCGCCCGCTCCAGCGCCCTGCCCGACAATTCCGGGCTCGCGCCGGCCACCGCGACCATCTCCGCCATCTCGCCGTTGCAGTGGAGCGCCATGTCGCAGCCGGCGGCAAACAGCAGCTGCACCCGCTCGCCCACCTCGCCGCCGAGCGCCTTCATCGACAGGTCATCGCTCATGAGCAGCCCGTCGAAGCCGATGGCCCCGCGCACGATCTCCTCGATCACCGGCGCCGACTGGGTGGCCGGGCGCTCGGGGTCGACCGCGGTGAAGATGACATGGGCGGTCATCCCGAGCGGCAGGTCGGCAAGGGCGCGGAACGGCGCGAAATCCGTCTCCTGCAGCTCGGCCAGTCCCGCCTCGACGACGGGCAGGTGATAGTGGCTGTCCACCGTCGCCCGGCCGTGGCCCGGCATGTGCTTGATCACCGGCAGCACGCCGGCCGCCAGCAGGCCGTCGGCAAAGGCCCGGCCGATGGCCGCGACCTCCTCTGGCTCCGCAGCATAGGCGCGGTCGCCGATGGCCTGGCTCGTCCCGGCCACCGGCACGTCGAGGATCGGCGCGCAGTCGACGGTGATGCCCATCTCCCGAAGATCCGTGCCGATCAGCTGGCCGCCGAGAAACGCGGCCCGCAGGCCCGCCTCGCGGTTGGTGGCAAGCAGCTGCCCGTAGATCGCCCCGGCCGGATAGTCGCCGACCAGCGGCGGGCGCAGGCGGCGCACCCGTCCGCCCTCCTGATCGATCAGCACCGGCGCGTCCTCCCGGCCGACACACTTACGGAATTCGGCGCACAGCGCGGCGATCTGCTCGCCCGACTGGCAGTTGCGGCCGAACAGGATCAGGCCCCAGGGCTGCTCGCGCGCCAGGAACGCCCGCTCCTCCTCGCTCAAGCCGTGGCCGGCACACCCGGTGATGAAGGCCTTGGTCATCGGCTGAAAATCCCGTGTCTTCCCGGCCGCCTCAAAGCGCCGGTCATTGGGTGGAAGGCTCGCGTGTCGCGAAAACGGGCGGCCCGTCGTCCGGTCCGCCCGCTTGCAATTCTATCCTCTCGCCGCAAGGGCGCGGCCCGTCAGTTCCGGCGCACGAAGCAGTCGCCGCCGGCCGACTTCAATCGCTCGCAGAGCGAGATCGCATCGTCGCGCGAGGAGGTCGGGATGCGCACCCGGTAGAAGGTGCCGCGGTCGCCGAGATCCGCGCGCTCGATCACCGGCGAGACGCCGCCGAGCACCGCGCCGTAGCGCCGCTGCAGGTCGCCGAAGGCCGCCTGTGCCTGTTCCTGGGTCCGCTGCGACGACACCTGCACGATATAGGTGCCGGCCGGGATCGAGCCGGTCGCCGGGGCGGAGGCCTGCGTTGCCGACGGCTGCTGCGGCTGGGCCGGAGCTGTCGGCGCGGGCACGCGCGGGGCCTGCGCCGTCAGGTCGAGCGGCGCCTGCGTGTTGCGGGCAGGTTCCGCCTGGCTCGGGGCCGCCGCATTGGCCGCCAGCGTATCGATATCGTCCGGCTTGGTGCGAGGCACGTTGGGAGCCATCGGATCGGTGCCCGCGGTCTCGGTGCCGCCATTCGCGGCTGCCGGTTCCGGCGTCTGGCCCGGCGTCTGGTCTGGTGTCTGGGTCGAAACGTCGCCCGACAGCTGGTTCGCCGCCCCGTTCGCCGCCTGTCCGGCCGCATCCAGCGTCGAGGTCAGCTGGTTCTGCGCCCCCTCGCCCGCACCGTTGGTGATCGGCATGGTCGAGACCTGGCGCACGCCATTGGCGTCGGTCGTCGGTTGTCCGTTCGCCGTTGCCGGCTCCTCGGGGCCGGTGCCGGGAATGCGCGCGGTATCGCCGGCCGGCGTCGTCGCGGTGTCGGTTGCCGGCGCGGTTGCAGCGCCCGGCGCGGTCCGGCCCGGCGCATCGCCGGAAATGATGGTGCCGTCGGGACGAACGACCACCGTGCGCACCTTGCGCGGCCCGGACGAAACGCCGGAGCCGTCCGCATCATCGTTTCCGGTCAGCGGAGCCGGCGGCAGCGAGGCCACCGGGGTCTCGTCCTGCAGCACGAGGCGTTCGTCGCCGTCGCTGCCGACGCGGTCGTAGATCAGCTTGTTCTGGCCGTCGCTCGAGGAGGTCTGGCTGTCGGGATAGACCTTCAGGTCCTCGCCGTCGGCGGTGATCACCGGCGGCGGACCGGACATCTCGTCGTCGCCCAGGTTGGTCAGCGCGAAAACGCTGCCGCCCAGCACCACGACACCGAGCACGGCGGCTGCAACATAGAGCCCGCGCTTCGACTTCGCGGCCGGCTCGGCCGCCTCCTGCTCACGCTCCGAATGCGGCGGCAGCACGCCGTGGCCGCCGAGCTGCGGATCGCCCTCGCGCATGGCCTGCGCCACCTCGTCGAGGTCGTAGCCGCCCGGCGGCGGCGGAGCTTCCGTCTCCCCGACAAAAATGTCGTCGACCGCCTCGTCGTACTCGTCGCGATAGCGCGGCGAGGCAGCGCCTGCCGCCATAGCACCAGTTGCGGCAGCCGTGCCGTAGTGACGCGCACCGGACACAGCGCCGAGGCCGAGCAGATCGTCGTCGTCCTCGTCCCGGCGCGCCTCGTAACCGTCCTGCTCGTACTCGTCGTCCTGATAATCGCCCTCGGCGGCACCCTCTTCGGCATAGTCGTCGGACGCGGCCTCGGCCGCAGCGCCCGCCCCCCAGGCCGGCTCGGCGGCACGCGGGCCGCGCAACGCGCCGAGCAACTCGTCCTCCAGCGAGGCGAGCGGATCCGGCGCAGCAGCCTCTTCCGCGGCAAGCTCATCGGCGAAATCGTCTGCGGCGTCTTCGTCGTAATAGCCGGCATCGTCCGTCTGGGTGGCAGACCCGGCCCACAGCTGCGCCGGGGCATAGGCCGGCGCCGCCCGCACCTCGGCCGCGCGCCGGGCATAGGCATCGAGCGGCTGTGCCTCTGCCGCATCCGGCTCGGCATAGTTCTCGTCCGTGTAGCCGTCCTCGGCATAGGGCTGGCGGGCGTAAGGGTCTTGCGGATCGGCCAGCCCCTCGTCGACCAGGGCGCGGTCGGCATAGACCTCGTCCACATAGGGCTGCGGGGCCAAGGTCTCCGCCTCGCGGCGATCCTGCGGGAAGCTGTCGTCGGCGAGCGCCTCCGCCTCGTCCTGCGGATAGCCCTCATGCGGGTCTTCGTAGGCCTGACCTGCGTAAGCCTGATCCTGATAGTCCTGCCCCTGGTAGTCCTGGGACTTCTCGTAGGTCTCGGGAGCATAGGTGCCGAAATCGTCGGACAGCCCGGCCTCGAGCTCGCGCGCCCACGCTTCGTGGTCGATCAGGTCGCGCGAGGCGTCGTAGCTGCCCTGGCCACTGCCCTGGACGGCCGGCGCCTCGCCCTCGGCGCCGAGCGCGACCGGACGGTAGCGGGCATTGCCCTCGCTGACGATGCGCGCCAGCTCGACGAGCGGATCCTCTTCGAACCCGGCATTGTCCCCGGACTGGCCAGCATCCGCCTGGTATCGATCGCCGCGCTGGCCCTGGACCGGATAGTTCGAGCGACTGGACATGGTGCTAGGGACTTCTCCGCTGACTGCGGCGCGCCTTGCGCACCGGCGATCCATCCCGCCCTATCGCATCTCCTCCGGAGCCTCCACGCCGAGAATGCCAAGGCCGGAGGCAAGAACCAGGGAGATTGCATGTACGAGACCCAGGCGGGCCAGTGTTGTTTGTCGATCTTCAGCGTTAATAAAACGTAATTGCGGCGAATCCTTGCCTTTATTCCATTGCGAATGCAGGGCACTGGCCAGTTCGTGCAGGTAGAACGACACCCTGTGCGGCTCGTGTGCTTCCGCTGCGCTTTCCACCAGCCGCGGCCAGGCAGCGAGCTTGGCGGCGATGTCGCGCTCGCCCGAATCGGTCAGCAGTGAGAAGTCAGCCCCTTCAAGGGCTTGCGGCGAAACCGCCTCCGCGCCGAATTCCTCGCCGGCCTGGCGCAGCACCGAGCGGCAGCGGGCATGGCCGTACTGCACGTAGAAGACCGGGTTGTCCTTCGACTGCTCGGTCACCTTCTGGAAGTCGAAGTCGAGCGGCGCGTCGTTCTTCCGGTACAGCATCATGAAGCGCACCGGGTCGCGGCCCACCTCCTCCACCACGTCGCGCAGCGTCACGAACTCGCCGGAGCGCTTCGACATGGTCACCTGTTCGCCGGCGCGGAACAGCTTCACCAGCTGGCACAGCCGCACGATCACCTTGGCCTCGCCCCTGGAGATGGCGCGTCCGACCGCCTCCAGCCGCTTGACGTAGCCGCCGTGGTCGGCGCCCAGGATGAAGATCATCTCCTTGAAGCCGCGCTCGTACTTCGACAGGAAATACGCAACGTCCGCCGCGAAATACGTGTAGGACCCGTCGGACTTCTTGAGCGCCCGGTCGATGTCGTCGCCGAAATCGGTGGCGCGGAACAGCGTCTGCTCGCGGTCCTCCCAATCGTCGGGCAGCTGGCCCTTCGGCGGCGGCAGCGTGCCCTCGTAGACGAGGTCGCGCGAGCGCAACTCGTCCAGCATCCGGTCGATCTGCGACCCGTTGGCGCCGTCGCGCGCATGCAGCGTGCGCTCGGAGAAGAACACCTCGTGCCGCACGTTGAGCAGCGCCAGGTCCGCGCGGATCAGGTCCATCATCGCGTCGATGGTGGCATCCTTGACCAGCACCATGCGCTCGCGCTCGTCCATCGCCAGCAGGCGGTCGGCATATTTCTCGGCCAGCATCTGCCCGACCGGCACCAGATAGTCGCCCGGATAGAGCCCTTCCGGGATCGCGCCGATATCCTCGCCGAGCGCTTCGCGGTAGCGCAGGAAGGCGGAGCTCGCCAGCGTGTCGACCTGCGAGCCGGCATCGTTGATGTAATATTCGCGGGTGACGTCGTAGCCGGCGAAGTCGAGCAGCGAGGCGAGCGCATCGCCCACCACCGCGCCGCGGCAATGGCCCACATGCATCGGCCCGGTCGGGTTGGCCGACACGTATTCGACGTTGACCTTCAGCCCGCCGCCCATGGTGGAGCGGCCGTAATCCGTGCCCGCCGCCAGGATCGCGGCCACCACCTTGGCCCACACGCCCTCGGTGAGACGCAGGTTGATGAAGCCCGGCCCCGCCACCTCGGCGCTGACGATGTCGTCGTTTTCCGCCAGCCGCGCGGCCAACTGCTCGGCGAGCGCGCGCGGATTGGTCTTCAGCGGCTTGGCCAGCACCATCGCGGCATTGGTGGCCAGATCCCCGTGGGCGCTGTCGCGCGGCGGCTCGACCACGCAGCGCTGCAACAGTTCGGCGCTGACGTCGTCGCCCGGATGCAGCTCGCGGATTGCCGCCCGGACCAGGTCGGCATAGTGGCTGAAGATGTTCATGTCGGTCTTTCGGTGTCTTGGCGCAAAACGAGCGAAACGGTCGGCGGCGACCTATCCCAAAACGGGAGTGCGGTCAAACAACCGCCCGTGTTCCTCGATGGCGAAACGGTCGGTCATGCCGGCGATGAAGTCGCACACGCGCCGCGCGCGCCGGTCGGCATCGGCCTCGTCGAGGCCGCGTCGCCACTCCTCCGGCATCCTGCCGGCGTCTTCCATGTAGGCGGCGAAGAGCTCGCGCACGACGGCCGCCACTTCCCGGCGCACCGCCAGCACCGACTCGTGCCGGTAGAGATTCGCGAAGAGAAACGCCTTCACCTGTTTCTCCCGCATGGCCATCTCGCGCGAGAAGGTCACGACCGGCTCCCCGGCCCGGCGGATGTCCTCCACGCTTTGCGGGGCAAGCCGCTCCAGCCGCCGCACCGCCTCGCCGATCACGTCCTCCACCATCCGGGTGATCGAGCGGCGGACGATCTCGTGGATGCGCCGCGCCTCCTCCAGCCCCGGATAGCGGGCATCGACCTCGGCCAGGATATCGGCGAAGAACGGCACCTCGCCGAGCTGGTCCAGCGACAGCAGCCCGGCGCGCAGGCCGTCGTCGAGATCATGTGCGTCATAGGCGATGTCGTCGGCGATCGCCGCGGCCTGCGCCTCCGCGCTCGGCCAGGTGTCGAGCCGCAGGTCCTGCTTCAGCGCGTGCTGAGCGATAGCGAAGGGCAGCCCTGTCTTGGCGAACTTGCCGAGCGGCGTGCCGTCGGCCGCAGTCAACGGGCCGTTGTGCTTGACGAGGCCTTCCAGCGTCTCCCACGACAGGTTCAGCCCGTCGAACTCGGCGTAGCGCCGCTCCAGCAGCGTCACGATCCGCAGGGACTGGGCGTTGTGGTCGAAGCCGCCATAGGGCGCCATGCAGGCGTCCATCACGTCCTCGCCCTCGTGGCCGAAGGGCGTGTGGCCGAGGTCGTGCGCCAGCGCCAGGCACTCGGCCAGGTCCTCGTCGAGCCTCAGCGCGCGCGCCAGCGAGCGAGCGATCTGCGACACCTCGATCGTATGCGTCAGCCGGGTCCGGAAGTGGTCGCCCTCGTGATAGACGAAGACCTGCGTCTTGTGCTTCAACCGCCGGAACGCCGTCGAATGGATGATCCGGTCGCGGTCGCGCTGGAACGGTGTGCGGGTCGGGCTTTCCGGCTCGGGCACGAGCCGGCCCACGCTGCGGTCGGGATCGGTGGCGTAGGGCGCGCGCGGCTGGGCTCCATAGCCAAGCGGTGCGGTCATGAGGGCTCCCCGGGTCGTTGCGAAGGCGTCTCGCACGCCGCCCGCCGGCATCGGTCGCGGGCTCGCACTGCGGCGCCATCCATGCGAGACTGTTGACGCATGCTCGCGCTGTTCATACCTATTCGGTAACGCCTTGCACAGGGCGGCATGCGAGCGAGCGGCGGAATTTTGCGCGAAGACCGAGAGGCCGCGCACCCTTTCGCCCCAAGATGCCGACTGTGCGGGCCGGAAAGCCGAAGAGCCGCAAGGCCGGCGGCCTTCCGCAAACCGCAAGCGCCGCCAGCGCTCCCACCGTGGAGAACGCCGCGGCCCGAAAGAGAGTGACGACCATGGCCGATCACATTGCATCGACGGCACAGGGCGTGGAGCTGAGCGACGCCGCCGTGCGCCGCATCGCCCGCATCCTGTCGTCCGAGCCGGCGGGCACCAGCCTGCGTGTCTCGGTGGAAGGCGGCGGCTGCTCCGGCTTCCAGTACAAATACGACCTGGTCACCGAGCAGGAAGAGGGCGACATCGTCCTTGCCCGCGACGGTGCCAGCGTGCTCATCGATCCCGTCTCGCTGCAATACATGGAAGGCGCGGTCATCGATTTCGTCGACGACCTGATGGGCCAGTCCTTCCAGATCCGCAATCCGCTCGCCACCGCCGGCTGCGGCTGCGGCACCAGCTTCGCCATCTGACGGCGATCCCTTTCGCCACGCATCACGGGACCACGCCGTTGAAAATCGCCACCTGGAACATCAACGGCGTCAAGGCGCGCCTCGACGTAACGCTTGCCTGGCTGCGCGAGGCGGCGCCCGACGTCGCCTGCCTGCAGGAGATCAAGTCGGTCGACGAGGGCTTCCCACGCGAGGCCTTCGAGGCGCTCGGCTATCATGTCGAGACCCACGGCCAGAAGGGCTTCAACGGCGTCGCCATCCTCTCGCGCAGCCCGGTGAGCGAGGTCGTGCGCGGCCTGCCCGGCGACGACGGCGACGAGCAGGCCCGCTACATCGAGGCGCGGATCGAGACAAAGGACGGCGATGCCCGCCCCTTGCGCGTCGGCTGCCTCTACCTGCCGAACGGCAACCCGCTCGGCACGGAGAAGTTTGCCTACAAGCTCGCCTGGATGCAGCGGCTCATCGCCCATGCCCGTGCGCGCCTCGCCGACGAGGAGCGCTTCCTGCTGCTCGGCGACTACAACGTCATCCCGCAGCCGATCGACGCGCGCAATCCGCAGAACTGGGTGGACGACGCCCTGTTCCAGCCGGAGAGCCGCTCGGCCTTCCGCGCGCTTGTCGGCCTCGGCTTCACCGAGGCGGTGCGCGCGGTCAACACGGACGCGGACGTCTACACGTTCTGGGACTACCAGGCCGGCGCCTGGCAGAAGAACAACGGTATCCGCATCGACCACGTGCTGATGTCGCCGGAGGCGACCGACGGCTTCGAGGGCGCCGGCATCGACGCCCATGTCCGCGCCTGGGAAAAGCCCTCCGACCACGTCCCCGTCTGGGTCCGCCTCGCCGCTTGAGGGGCTGGGCCCGCCGTCCGCCTCGCACTCGCTGAGGGTACCTCTGGATCCCGAGTCGGCTTCGCCTTGCCCGGGATCACAGTCGAGGGGAAGGCACGGCCTCGCATCCCCTCGGCCGTCACTCCGGACGAGCATCGCAAGATCCGCGGCCTATTCGTTCCCGGAGCGGTGGCGGAAACCCGCACCTATCCGCCCGGCAGGCACAGGGGTGCTGCGGCGAGCGTCATCGGCGCGCGGGCAGAAGTCGGGCACGAGCGGTCCAGCGTTTCCCATGTGGTGTTGTTGAGCACCATCGAGCAGCGGGCAAGGCGCGGCCCCTCGGGGCTACGCAGGCAGACCGTCTCGCCGAGCCGGTAGTTCACCCCGAAATAGCGGCAGGTGCAGTCCGGTCCGCCAAGGGCGGCGCTGCCGTCGGCGATGGTGTCCGCGCCCGCCCTCTCCTTCTCCCCGCCGGAAACGATCTCGACGGCCGCGGAGGGGCCGGCGAACGCCAGCACCAGGAGCATGGCGGAGGCCAGGCTCGGCAGGCAGAACGCCGACAGAAACACAGGACGGAGCGAGGGAGAACGCCGCGCAAACCAGTTGCCTGCGGCGACTCCCGGAAGAGCCGGCGCCGCCCGCCCGTCACGGGCCCGTCTGATACGGATGCGGGGCAGCCAGGTCCTGCGCATGAAAAAGCCTAGCACAGGCACCGGGCTTTCGCGAGCATTCCTGACGCTGCGGCAGCGGCGGCAGCGGCAGGCCGCAGTCCCGTGAAGCCCCGTCTGCCCCCGTCTTGCTGCTCGGCGGAAACGAGCGCACGAACGACAACGGGCAGGGAAATCCCCTGCCCGCCTTCGAATCTGCCGTAGGAAACCCGTCCCGCCCTTACTGCGTCTTCTCGGCGACCACCGCGCCGTTCTTCGACAGCCAGTTGTCGGCCATCGCTGCGGCACGGCGGCGCATCTTCTCGGAGGCAAGGCCGAAGCTGCGCTCCTGCGCCTCGCCGATCCACGCGGCCTCATCGCCATGCGCCCGGCGCTGGGCGACCGTCAGCCACATCAGCCCGGCGGTGCGGTTCTCGTTGCCGCCGAACTCGCCGTTCGACAGCAGCTCGCCGAGCCGCGCCTGCGCCATCAGGTGGCCCTTCTGCGCGGCCAGCTTCAGCCAGCGCGCGGCCATGTGCGGGTCGCGCTCCGGCTCGTCGAGATACAGCATGCCGAGATGGAACTGGGCATCCGCATCGCCGAAATAGGAGGCGGCATAGGTGAAGATCTCGCGCGCCCGCGCCACGTTCGGCTCGATCGCGCTGTTGTTGATGCCGGTGAGATAGTAGGAGCCGAGTTCGACGAAGGCGCTGGCAACGAACGGAGCGCGCGGCGAACTCGGGCTGTCGTCGGCATATTTCGAGGCGACCTGGCGAAAATACTCGAACGCCTTGATGTCGTCTTCCTGGACGCCGTCGCCGCGCGAATACATCCGCCCGAGCTTCCACGCAGCGAGCGGATGGCCCTGCTCGGCCGCAAAGCGCAGGGAATCGAGCGCCCGCTCCTTCTCGCCGGCATAGTAGAACTGCGTACCGACGCGCAGCGCCTCGCCCGGCGAGAGGTCCTGCGAGGCAGGGGCCGCACCCGACAGCTTGGCGGCGGCTTCCGCAGCCGTTTCCTGTGCCTGTACCGTGACCGGCGCTGCCAGCGCCAGGACAACGGCATACGCCAGGCCTGAACCGATGATCCGTATCATTGACCACCTCGCGCCCGCGCCGGGTCGCACGCCTTCGTATGCCGGTCGCAGCCGCGGCCCTGTCGCATCTTGAAAGCCCGCCTTTCGCGCAAGCGTCCTGTCCCTTCTTCGCGGATCCGTCGACCGGTCGGTCAAGGCTCGAACACCTTTGCACCGGGCGGGTCCGTCAGGTTGCGCAGCGCATCTCGGCGCCACGTCCCCCCCTTGTTTTGCCCCTTGATCCTCATCCGGAAAGTGACCTTCCCGGAGTGCCCGCTTCCAGCCTGCGGCGAACCTGCCAGTCGCCATCTGCCGCCTTGCGGGCCCTCTCTTCCCTGATGTTCCGGAGCCTAGACCGGCAACTGGGCAAGAGTAGGACCGTGTCCGTCATCCCGTCGCCGCAATCGCGACCACCGGCATCGGGCACGGCTCACGGTGGCCGTTAAAAGATGGCCGAAACGCGGCACAGCTGCCCTGATCGCGCGCCCGTTGCACGAGTCCGGCAACACTGTTGCAGACTCGTCACAAACGACAAGGCCGGTGCCCGGCACCGCTTGCCCCTCAGGCCACGAGAATGTTGAGCAGCGCCGAGACGAGCAGCGCACCCGCTGCCACCAGGTCGGCCCGACGCGCTACATGACTGGACGAAATGATATTCATGACGCTTACCTCCTGCACGGGCCGCCGCTCTCTGACGGTCGCCCCTCACGCCCACGATGCCCATCATGCAGGCGATCCGTTGAAAAACGGTTGTCTGCGGAGGACTGAAGGCTTGATCCTTGGCCGAATCCATCGCACTTGGCAGAATCGCAGTTGATTCGGGCGCAGCCTGGCGCCCCCGACCGGACAGAGCATGACCACCAACGACGACCTCTTCGACACTGAAGGCATGGCCGCCCCCGCCGGCAAGGGTCCGCAGGCCGACCCGGCTTCCCGCCCGGCGCCGAGCCCGAGCGCCCCGGCCGCCCGCCGCAGCGCGTCCCCGCGCGCCGAGCGCGGCGACGGCTCCGACTACACGGCCGAGCATATCGAGGTGCTCGAGGGGCTGGAGCCGGTGCGCCGGCGGCCCGGCATGTATATCGGCGGCACCGACGAGCGCGCCCTGCACCATCTCTTCGCAGAGGTCATCGACAACTCGATGGACGAGGCGGTCGCCGGCCATGCCAGCTGGATCGAGGTGACGCTGGGCGCCGACGGCAGCCTGACCGTCGTCGACAACGGCCGCGGCATTCCGATCGATCCCCATCCCAAGCATCGCGACAAGTCCGCGCTCGAGGTCATTATGACCACGCTGCATGCGGGCGGAAAGTTCGACAGCAAGGTCTACGAGACCTCCGGCGGCCTGCACGGCGTCGGCGTCTCCGTGGTCAACGCCCTGTCGCAGGAGCTGACCGTCGAGGTCGCCCGCGCCCGCAAGCTCTATCGCCAGGTGTTCCGCCGCGGCGTGCCGGCCGGCCCGCTGGAATGCGTCGGCGACGTCCAGAACCGGCGCGGTACCCTGGTGCGCTTCGTTCCCGACGAGCAGATCTTCGGCAAGGGTGCGGCCTTCAAGGCGGCGCGCCTGTTCAAGATGGCCCGCTCCAAGGCCTATCTCTTCTCCGGCGTCGAGATCCGCTGGCGCTGCGACCCGGAGGTCGCGACGCGCGAGGGTGTCGAGGCCGAGGCGACCTTCCACTTCCCCGGCGGGCTTCGCGACTACCTCCAGGACGCGCTCGGCAAGGAGCGGCGGGTCATCGACGACACCTTCGCCGGCCGCACCAAAGATACCGGCCGCCACGGCGCCGTCGAATGGGCCATCACCTGGTTCGCCGGCGACGGCTTCATCAATTCCTACTGCAACACCGTGCCGACGCCCGAGGGCGGCACCCACGAGGCGGGTCTGCGCTATGCCCTGTTGCGCGGCCTCAAGGCCTATGCCGAGCTGACCGGCAACAAGAAGGCCGCCGTCATCACCGGCGACGACATCGTCACCTCCGCCGGCGCCATGCTCTCCGTGTTCATCCGCGAGCCGGAATTCGTCGGCCAGACCAAGGACAAGCTGGCGACATCGGAGGCCACCCGCATCGTCGAGACGGCCGTGCGCGATGCCTTCGACCACTGGCTCACCGCCTCGCCGAACCAGGCCAACAAGCTGCTGGAATGGGTGATCGACCGGGCCGAGGAGCGGCTGCGCCGGCGCCAGGAAAAGGACGTCGCCCGCAAGACCGCGGTGCGCAAGCTGCGCCTGCCGGGCAAGCTCGCCGACTGCGCCTCCAACCAGGCGGCCGGCTCGGAGCTGTTCATCGTCGAAGGCGATTCGGCCGGCGGCTCCGCCAAGCAGGCCCGCAACCGGCTCAACCAGGCCGTCCTGCCCTTGCGCGGCAAGATCCTCAACGTCGCCAGCGCCGGGCGCGACAAGTTCGCCGCAAACCAGCAGCTCGCCGACCTGATCCAGGCGCTCGGCTGCGGCACCGGCAAGACCTACCGCGACGCCGACCTGCGCTACGAGAAGGTGGTGATCATGACGGACGCCGACGTCGACGGCGCCCATATCGCCTCGCTGCTGATCACCTTCTTCTACCGCGAGATGCCCGAGCTCATCCGCAACGGCCATCTCTACCTCGCCAATCCGCCGCTCTACCGGCTGACCCAGGGCGGGCGCACCCTTTATGCGCGCGACGATGCCCACAAGGACGCGCTGCTCGCCCGCGAGTTCAAGGGCAATGCCAAGGTCGACATCGGCCGCTTCAAGGGCCTCGGGGAGATGCTTCCCGCCCAGCTCAAGGAAACGACGATGGATCCGAACAAACGCAGCCTGCTGCGCGTCGAGATCAGCGCCGCCGATCCGGAAGGAACAGGCTCGGCGGTGGAGCGGCTGATGGGCAACAAGCCCGAGGCGCGCTTCCAGTTCATCCAGGAGAATGCCCGCTTCGCCGAGGAACTCGACATCTAGATTGCAGGTTCTTGCCCTGCGGCCGGGCCGGCAGACGGGAAAGTCCCAAACCGTCTTTCGGCCATACAGTTGCTGCAGTATTGCTGGAGAAGACCCCGTAATCCGGCCCCCCCGAGACCCCGGCATGGCCGGAAGGTGCCCCGCAACAAGGCCCGTGACCGCATCTGCGGCCCACGGGCCCAGTCACAGGACGTCGCAGCCGTGCTGAAGGCGATACTTCACGCCTATCTCCGCCGCCGCCGGCCGCTGCGGGACCATAATTTCCTCGTGCTGCCGCATCTCGGCCTGGCCTATGGCCGCTGCCCCAACGCGGCGAGCGAGGACATCCGCCAGGCCCTGCTGCGCCTGACCGCCGGCAGTGGTGGCGAACCGTTCGATACCGACGATTTCTGCGAGGACGAGACAGCAGACGATTGGGGCGCCGATGCAGGCGAGGACGCCTGCGCCTCCTATGCCACCGGCACCCTCGCCTCCTGGGCCGACGGGCTCAATCTCCTGTCCGGGCGCCAACTCGTGCGCCGCCATCCCGGCGCCCTCGTCTTTTCCGTGGTGCGCGATCCGCTCACCCGCCTTGCCGCCTGCTTCCACCGCATGCGTACGGAAGCCGCGCCGCCCCCCGGTGCCGACCGCGCCTTCCGTCCGGGCGACGACTTTCCCGGCTTCGTTGCCCGCGTCTGCGCCATGCCCGACTGGCAGAGCCCCAACGCCTATCGCTCCCAGACCGCGATCCTGACGCACAAGGCCCGCCTTCTGCCCTCCCGCGTGCTGCGCCACGAGACCGGCGAGGCCGACTGGCAGGCCCTGCGCGCCGAGCTGACACATGCCTGCGGCGTCGATATCGGCCCGCTGCCGGGCATTCGCGACCCGCATCGAGAGACGATTGCCGCGCTGGTGGCCGAGATCGAACCGGCGCTGCGCCTGTCCGTGCGCCGCCGCTATGCCGCCGACTACCGGAACTTCTACGAGGGCACGACCCTGGCCCTGCCGGTCGTTGCCGCTCCCGCCTGACATCCGTATCGCCACCCCGCACGGCAGGACGCCAAACCGCAAGAGGACCCCACCATGACCGCACGTCTTGCACTCGCCGCCGGCCTTGCCGTCTCGCTCTTCGCCCTGCCCGCCCATCCCGTTCGCGCCGATCCGGTCTCCGACATCGTCGCCGCCCTGCCGGCCGCGCTGCAGGGCCTGACCCGGCTGCCCGGACCGGACGGCTCCGGCACGGCCTTCGTCGTGGCCCGCGAGGCGGAGCGCGACCGGCTCTTCGTGCTGCGCGAGGGCAAGGCCCCGGTCGAGGTTTCCGAGGCGGGCGAGTTGGGGGCACGTGTCGCCGGGCTGCGCAGCGAGGCGGACCCGCACGGCGTCGTCGCCTTCGTCGACATGGGCGACACCACTTACGAGCTGTTTCTGGAAAACGACGATGCTGCTGGTTACCTGTTTCAGCCGGCAAGTAACTGACCCGCGCCGCGCCGGGCGATCCTGAGCGAAATTCTTGCCGAGAACCGTCCTGCGACTGTGTGTCATTGACAATTTATTTTGAAACTGTAGTGTGCGCGCCAAAGTGCCAGCCCCCCAGGACGCTGTCGGGTCATGGCTTTCGTCCCTGTCATACCATCAAGGTCATATGTCCTTTTCCTCACTTGGACTGAGCGAGAAAGTGCTCGCTGCCGTTGAAGCGGCCGGCTACACCGAACCCACCGCCATTCAGGCTGCTGCCATCCCGCACGTGCTGCAGAAACGCGACGTGCTGGGTCTCGCCCAGACCGGTACAGGCAAGACCGCCTCCTTCACCCTGCCGATGCTGACGCTGCTCGAAAAGGGCCGCGCCAGGGCCCGCATGCCGCGCACGCTCATCCTCGAGCCGACGCGCGAGCTCGCCGCCCAGGTCGAGGAGAACTTCAACAAGTACGGCATCAACCACAAGCTCAACGTGGCGCTGCTGATCGGCGGCACCTCGTTCGGCGACCAGAACAAGAAGCTGGACCGCGGCGTCGACGTTCTGATCGCCACGCCCGGCCGCCTGCTCGACCATACCGAGCGCGGCAAGCTGCTGCTGCAGGGCGTCGACATCCTCGTCATCGACGAGGCCGACCGCATGCTCGACATGGGCTTCATCCCCGACATCGAGCGCATCTGCAAGCTCATCCCGATGACGCGCCAGACCCTGTTCTTCTCGGCAACCATGCCGCCGGAGATCCAGCGTCTCGTCGACACGTTCCTGCACAATCCGGCCCGCGTCGAGGTGGCCCGCACCTCCTCCACCGCCGAGACCGTGACGCAGAACATCGTCGCCTCCGGCTCCAAGGACTTCGACAAGCGCTCCACCTTGCGCCGCATGATCGACCAGGCCGAGAACCTCACCAACGCGATCATCTTCTGCAACCGCAAGCGCGACGTGCAGACCGTGTTCCGCTCGCTGCAGCGCCATGACTATTCCGTCGGCGCGCTGCACGGCGACATGGACCAGCGCTCGCGCATGGCGACGCTGGAGCAGTTCCGCAAGAACGAGCTGACCCTGCTGGTGGCCAGCGACGTGGCCGCCCGCGGTCTCGACATTCCCGCCGTCAGCCATGTCTACAACTACGACATCCCCACTCATGCGGAGGACTATGTCCATCGCATCGGGCGCACGGGGCGCGCCGGGCGGAGCGGCGTCGCGATCACCCTGGTGACGCCGGGCGACCAGAAGTACCTGCAGTCGATCGAGAAGCTGATCGATCGCAAGATCCCCTGGCTGGACGAAGAGATCGACTTCTCCGCGGAGGCGGCGGACCGCCCGCGCCGCGGCGGCCGTTCCTCCTCCTCCTCTTCCACCGGCAGAAGTCGCAGGGCCGAAGCGGACGCCTCGGACGAGGCTGCCGAGCGTCCCGCCCGCAAGCGCCGCAGCGCGCCGAAGGCCGAGGCCAAGGACAACGTCAAGGACGAGGCGAAAGCCGACGGTAAGCCGGCACGCAGCGCCGACAAGCCCGCGCCCGAGGCAAAGCCGGCAGCCGGCAAGACTGCCGCAGAAAAGCCCGCTGCCGAAAAGACCGCATCCTCCGGCGGCGAGCAGCGCAATGCGCCGCGCGACCGCGGCCCGCGCCGCGACCAGAATGCCGGCCCTTCGCGTGACCGCTCCGGCGGCAAGGGCGGCTCCGACAACCGGCGCGGCGGCAACAACCGCCGCCGGCAGGACGACGACGCGCCGGTCATCGGCCTCGGCGATCATGTCCCGGCCTTCCTGCTGCGCGAGATTCGCCCCTCCAAGGGCTGAGTCGCCGGCAACGCCTTAACCCGAACGGACAAAGGGCAGGCCTCGCGCCTGCCCTTTTCTTTTGGCCCTGCCGTCCGGCAGAAGGTGCCGGGCCATTCTTTCCCACCAGTGCAGAATGCAACCGTGCATCGTCCATGCCGCCCGGCACGTCACACCGCACGCGCTCGCGAGAACGGCGGAAATCTGCGCGCAAAGATTGCGCGCGCCGTTTTTACTGTATTAACCGCTTTTTGGAGCCGGATTCCGTTGACGGAGCATTAAGGTATGCTTAACCGTGCCTTAAGGCTTAAATGAGAATTATAGAAACTACATTGATATCGAGGTCGCGTGCATCCTCCTGGCACAAAACCGAGACGTGTGGAAGCATCGCATGGCCCAGGAAGACGATCACAAGCGCACCATCGTGTACGGTGACGCCGCCCTCAAGTATATCCGCAAGAATGTCTTGCCGGCGTATCCCCGTTTCTACGAGCTCTGGTACACCTATGCGGCCGGCTTCAACCATTCGCTGAACCGTGCGGTCAACGAGATCGTCGGCGCCAAGGGCACGGTCACCACCGAGCAGCTGCAGCAGATCTACAACAGCTTCCTGTCGCCGACGAAGCTCGGCGACCGCATCGACGAGGTCGGCGAGAAGATCTCCGACGAGATCCGCGACATGGTCGACATGCTCGGCCAGAGCGTCGAATCCGTCACCGAATACGGCCAGTCGCTGGAGGGCGCGCAGGCTCAGCTGGAAACGCTGGAGGACCCGCAGCAGCTCAAGCAGCTCGTCGCCCACCTGCTTCTCGCCACCCGCAACACCGCCGGGTCGAACCGCCAGCTCGAAGGTCAGCTCATCGAGTCGCGGCGCCAGATCGAGGAGCTGCAGGAGAGCCTGGAAGCGATCCGCTACGAGTCGCTCACCGACGAGCTCACCACGCTCAGCAACCGCCGGCATTTCGATCACACGATCGAGCGCATGGTGAAGGACGCCGCGCAGAGCCAGGAGCCGCTGTCGCTGCTGCTCACCGACATCGACCATTTCAAGAAGTTCAACGACACCTACGGCCACCAGACCGGCGACCAGGTGCTGCGTCTCGTCGCGCTGGCGGTCAAGCAGAACGTCAAGGGCCATGACGTCGCCTGCCGCTACGGCGGCGAGGAATTCGCCATCCTGCTGCCGCACACCTCGCTGCGCCAGGCGGTCACCGTCGCTGAGCACATTCGCCGCGCCGTCCTGTCCAAGGAGCTGGTCAAGCGCTCCACCGGCGAGAATCTCGGCCGCATCACCATCTCCATCGGCGTGTCGACCTTCCGCAGAGACGACACCCCGCAATCGATGATCGCGCGCGCCGATTCCGCGCTCTACGCCGCCAAGGGCGCAGGACGCAACCTCGTGCGCTGCGAGACCGATCCCGACGTCGCGGCCGACGACACCCGCGTTGCCTGACCGCCCGCGCCGACGTTTCCCCTGCCCTTCCGACGTATTGCCGCTATAACCGGCGGATCGACGGGAGAATGGACAGATCGTCATGACCACAGGCCGGGACGCACTTGACCGCAAGCTGATCGCCTTGCTGCAGATGAATGCCCGCATGCCGACGGCGGATATCGCCCGCCGACTCGGCGTCGCACGGTCCACCGTGCATGAGCGCATCGCCCGGCTGGAGCGCACCGGGGCGATCGCCGGCTATACCGCCGTCCTCGCCCGCCCCGACACCGGCACCACGGTGCGCGCCCTTGTCATGCTCGCCGTCGAGCAGCAGCAGATGCGCGAGACGATCCGCCGGCTGGCGACATTTCCCGAAATCCGCACCTGCCTGACCATCGCCGGCGAGTTCGACCTCTTCCTGGTGGTCGAGGCGCCGCAGCTGGAGGATCTCGACGAGGCGCTGGACGAGATCGCCGTGGTCCCCGGCGTGCGCCGCTCGCAATCCTCCATCGTGCTCGCGTCCAAGTTCGACCGCAGCCCGGCGAGCATGCCGACGGGTGGGCCCGCCGCCGGGTAGATCGCCGGCTCAGCGCTCCTCGCCCACCCCGTCGCGGCGCATCTCGGCAGCCGCGACGCACAGCGCCATGGCAAGACACAACGTGCCGGACAGCGAGCGGAAGGCGCCGAGGTCGGCCTCCGCCACCTCCACCACCACCTTCGCCGACTGGATCAGCGGCGAAAACGGCGAATCCGTCAGCGCCAGCACCGGCACGCCGCGCGCCGCCGCCGCATTGGCCACATCCACCGTCAGCGAGGCGTAAGGGGTGAAGCTCACCGCCACCAGCAGGTCCTGCGGCCCGGCGGCCGAGGCCTGCTCGGGGCCGAGAGAGGCGAGATTGTCGACCAGCACCGCCGCCATGCCGAGCTTCGAGAGGGCGTAGGCCATGTAGGCCGAGACCGGGAAGGCCCGGCGCTGCGCCACGAGATAGATCACCCGCGCGCGCGCCATGGCGCGGGCCGCCTCCTCCATCACGTCGGGGGCGAGCGAGTTGCGCATGCGCAGCAGGGAGGCGACCGCCGTGTCGACGAAATCGCCGAACAGCGCATGGGCGCCGTTGCTGTCGCCGCTGCGCCGCCTCAGCACTTCCAGCCGCTCGTCATACTCCGGCCAGCGCTCGCGCAGCCGCGCGCGGAACACGTCTTGCAGTTCCGAAAAGCCCTGGTAGCCGAGCGACTGGGCAAAGCGCACCAGCGTCGAGGGCTGCACGCCGGCCTGCTCGGCGATCACCGCCACCGTGCCGAAGGTCACATCGTCCGGCCGGTCGACCGCAAACGCGGCGACCTGCGCCAGCCGCTTGGGCATGGCCGGCTTCCTTTCGATCAGCAGCGCCCGCAACCCGTCATAGTCGCGCGGCGGCGCCGCCTCCTCGGCCGTGCCGACATCCTTGTCGCTCATCGGCGTCCTCCCCTGCTCGTCCCGATCCCGGTTTTCCTTGCGCGCGTTCCGGCCCGCGCCATCCGACGCAGCGGCACGGCCGATTTCAGCTTGACACCGCCAAGCCAAAAATGGAATAAAAATTCCATATGATGCGTTTTGGAATGCGTCATTCTGATTTTTCCGGAGGCAGCGCGGGAGGCGCGAGCGGCCGGAAAGCGCGTTCCGCAAAGGCGGCGAAGTGCCGGCCGGCGGAGGCGGAAGACGAGAAAGTCCCCGCAAGCGGGGCAATGGGAGGAAGACACATGAAACGTTTCGTCGCTCGTCTGCTGGCGGCTGCCGCCGTCGTCGGCCTGGCAGCCTCTGCCGGCACTGCACCGGCAATGGCCCAGGATATCAACATTATCGTGGTTAGCCACGGCCAGGCGTCCGATCCCTTCTGGTCTGTGGTGAAGAACGGCGTCGCGAAGGCCGGCGAGGACATGGGCGTCACGGTCGACTATCGCGCACCGGAGACCTTCGACATGGTGGCGATGGCCCAGCTCATCGATGCCGCCGTCAACCAGGAGCCGGCCGGCCTGATCGTCTCCATTCCGGATGCCGACGCGCTCGGCGATTCGATCCGCAAGGCGGTCTCCGCCGGCATTCCGGTGATCTCGATGAACTCCGGTTCCGACGTCTCGGCCTCGCTCGGCGCTGCGCTCCATGTCGGCCAAGAAGAATACGACGCGGGCAAGAAGGCCGGCGAGGCGCTGGCCGAGATGGGCGGCAAGAAGGGCCTTTGCGTCAACCACGAGGTCGGCAACGTCTCGCTCGACCAGCGCTGCAAGGGCTTTGCCGACGGCTTCGGCGGCTCGGTCACCGAACTGCCCACCACCAACGACCCGGCCGAGATCCTGGCCAAGGTGAAGGCCGCGCTCGCCTCCGACGGCGACATCGACACGATCATGGCGCTCGGCGCGGCGCTGGCCGGCGAGCCGAGCCTGCAGGCGGTCAAGGACAGCGGCATGCTCGAGCAGGTCAAGGTCGCCACCTTCGACATGTCGGCGAACTTCCTGCAGGCGGTCGCCGACGGCGAGGCCGCCTTCGCCATCGACCAGCAGCAGTTCCTGCAGGGCTACCTGCCGGTCGTGTTCCTGGCCAACCATGCCCGCTTCGGCCTGATGCCCGGCGGCAATGTCGCCTCGGGTCCGAACCTGATCACCAAGGACAAGGCCGGTCAGGTGGTGGAACTGTCCGCCCAGGGCATTCGCTGATCCGGCATCCCCGCGCCCGACACCGCCCTGCCGGAGCAGTCCGGCAGGGCGCCCAGGCCCGGCCCCGGCTTGATAGCCGGCATCTGAAGGACAGGTTCGATGAGTGAAGCACAGGCGAGCGCCTCTCCCGTCGCCAGCGCCGACGAGCGGCTGCGGAAGACGGGGCTTGCGACGAAGCTTTTGCGCCGGCCGGAGCTCGGCGCGCTGGCCGGGCTGGTTCTGGTCACGCTTTTCTTCGTCACGGTGGCCAACCCGGCGATGTTCTCGCTCGCCGGCATCATGAACTTCATGGCGCCTGCCGCCCAACTCGGCATTCTCGCCATCGGCGCCGCGCTCTTGATGGTCGGCGGCGAGTTCGACCTGTCGGTAGGCTCCATGGTCGCCTTCGCCGGCCTTGCCTTCGGCACGGTGCTGGTGGTCTGGGACATGCCGCTCATCGTCGCCATTGCCGCGACGCTGGCCTTCGCCGCCGGCATCGGCGCGGTCAACGGCCAGATCGTGCTGCGCACCGGCCTGCCCTCCTTCATTGTCACCCTGGCCTTCCTGTTCATCCTGCGAGGCCTCACCCTGGTCGGGCTGAAATGGGCGACCGACGGGTCTACCCAGCTGCGCGGCGTCAAGGAGGCGGCGGGCGAGGGCTGGATCCTCGAACTGTTTTCGGGCGATGCCTTCGAGAGCCTGTTCGCCTGGCTGGCCGCAAACGACTACATCGACACTTTCCGAAACGGCACGCCCAAGGTCACCGGCGTTCCGGTCGAGATCCTGTGGTTCGCGGCCATCGCGCTTATCGCCACCTGGGTGCTGCTGCGCACCCGCTTCGGCAACTGGATCTTCGCCGCCGGCGGCGATGCCAATGCGGCGCGCAATTCCGGCGTGCCGGTCACCCGGGTCAAGACCGTCCTGTTCATGGTCACCGCCATGTGCGCGGCGCTGGTCGCCATCCTCACCGTGCTCGATGCCGGCTCCACCGATGCCCGCCGCGGCTTCCAGAAGGAGTTCGAGGCGATCATCGCGGCGGTGATCGGCGGCTGCCTTTTGACCGGCGGCTACGGCTCGGCCATCGGCGCCTTCTTCGGCGCCATCATCTTCGGCATGGTGCTGATCGGGCTGACCTACACCACCATCGACCAGGACTGGTACCTGGTCTTCCTCGGCGGCATGCTGCTGATCGCCGTGCTGTTCAACAACTTCATCCGCAAGCGGGCGACGGGGGAGCGCTGACCATGGCCGCGACAGCTCTTGCACATTCGGACCCCGCGCCTGCCGTCCCGCTGATCGAGGTGCGCGACCTCGTCAAGCATTTCGGCTCGGTCATCGCGCTCGGCGGCATCTCGATGAAAGTGCATGCCGGCGAGGTGCTGTGCCTGCTCGGCGACAACGGCGCCGGCAAGTCGACCCTGATCAAGACGCTTTCGGGCGTGCATCGGCCGACGGCGGGCACCTTCCTCGTCGGCGGCCAGGAGGTCGCTTTCGACAGCCCGCGCGACGCGCTCGACGCCGGCATCGCCACCGTCTACCAGGACCTGGCGATGATCCCGCTGATGTCGATCACCCGCAATTTCTTCATGGGCCGCGAGCCGCTCAAGGGCATCTGGCCGTTCCGCCGCATGGACATGGTCCATGCGGACACGGTGACGCGCGAGGAGATGCGGCGCATCGGCATCGACGTGCGCGACCCGCAGCAGGCGGTCGGCACCCTGTCCGGCGGCGAGCGGCAATGCGTGGCGATCGCCCGGGCAGTCTATTTCGGCGCCAAGGTGCTGATCCTCGACGAACCGACCTCGGCGCTCGGCGTCGCCCAGACCTCGATGGTGCTGAAATACATCAATCAGGTGCGGGCCAAGGGGCTCGGCGTCATCTTCATCACCCACAATGTCCGCCATGCCCATGCGGTCGGCGACCGCTTCACCGTGCTCAACCGCGGGCGCACGCTCGGCACCCATGCGCGCGGCGAGATCACCATCGACGAGTTGCAGAACCTGATGGCGGGCGGCAAGGAACTGCAGGACCTCGGCGCCGATCTCGGCGGCACGGTCTGACGGAAGGGAGTGGCAGGGGCGCCCCCAGCCGAGGGTGCCAATGGCCCCCGGCTCTCCGGCTGCGCCTGCGGCCAAGATGACGGTTCGAGAGAGTGGCACGATCTCCCACCCCCCTCGGCCGTCACCCCGGACGAGCATCGCGAGATCCGGGGCCTATTGGTTGCCAGAGCGGTAGCGCCCCTCGCACCGCCTTCGCTCCTCGTCATCAACTCGGCAAGGAATGCATGTCGTTCGTCCCACCCACAGGATGTCATCCCGGTTTCGGCGAAGCCGAAGACCGGGATCCAGTAACCTCGAACGGTTCCAGAGAGCACCCGGCGCAGCCGCCGGACTTCAGCGGCTTCTGCCTTCGCGCCACCATCCGCCCCGGCGGATACTGGATACCTGCCTTCGCAGGTATGACAGCCGTTGAGATGGCGCTTCCCTCCGCCCCACACCGGCCGCCCTCAACCGCCCCCCAGAAACGAAAACGCCGACCACGAAGGCCGGCGTTTTTTCAATCCGTTACGGCAGGATCTTCACCTGCCGCATGAAGCAATGTCAGCCTTCCGGCGTCCAGGCCTGATAGTCGCCCGAGACCTTGGGCCGGCTTTCGCCCGTCAGGATCGAGCCCTTCGGACGGTAGGCCTCATGCGTGCCGGTGCGGTTGCTGCGGTGCGGCGCCTCCCAGACGCGCGGTGTGTAGTCCACCTCGCTCGGCGGCGTGTCGGTACGGTGGTGCATCCAGCCATGCCAACCGGGCGGAATCATCGAGGCCTCGGCCAGACCGTTGTAGATCACCCAGCGGCGGCGCCCCCCGCGCTCGCGATAGTAGGCATTGCCGAACTCGTCGTTTCCGACGAACTCGCCCTTGCGCCAGGTAAAGAAGCGCGTGCCCCAGGTCGCGCTGTTCCACCAGGTGAAGAATTGCAGCAGCGTTTTCATCGAAGGCGGCGTCCCGGTTTGTCTGTCTGGCTTTCGCATAGCGCACCCTTGCCCGTTTCGCAATGCGGCGGCGCGTCCCGCGACCGGCTTTCCTGCGCTCGATAGGCTCAGGCGGCCGGTTGGGGCCGCTTCGGGCGCACGGTGGCGAAGCCGTTGCGCGCTGCGCCCGCATCCTTCTTCTGGGCGGTCGCAGCCAGATCGCGCCGCGCCCCGGATTTCGGCGCCACGATCTCCCGCTCGATGCCGATCTGCTGCCACTTGCGTGCCTTCTCGTCGAGCGTGTCGGCAACACCCTCGATGACATAGCGCCCGTCGTCGCCCATCACCAGTTGGCGGCCGTCGCGCAGCGTCCACATCAGCCGGTCGTAGAGGCCGGACGGCGACAGTGGCTTGGCCACCACATGCTGGGCCCCGTCGCGCAGCACCCGGTCGATCAGCGTTCGCGTGCCGTGGGCGGTGCACACCACCACCGGCAGGAAGCAGAGCGGCGCCATCTTGCGCTGGCGCAGCGTGCGCAGCAGCGCCAACCCGCTCGTCGGCTTCATTCGCCAGTCCGTGATGACGAAGTTGGGCGGGTCGAGCCGCATCATCTCCAGCGCCGTCTCGGCCGTATCGAAGGTCCGCACCCGACGCACCCGGAACGAGAGCAAGGTCGAGCGCAGGATCGCCTGCATCGGCTTCGAATCGTCGACGACCACGACATCCAGGTCGCCGATATCCAGTCCGTATGCGTAGTGCCGCGTCATCCGGGCCAAGCGCGTCATCCTTCTGTCGGAGGATGCCAGTGAACCACGTCCGGATTTCCCCGCGATTGAACGGGACAAGACGATTTTCGGACAAACTTTCTAAAATTGCGGCGCGTTCGATGCTAATTTCTCAAGAATTGAGACGATTCTGCGCAATCTCGCAAAATCGCTCTTAACGGAAATGGCGGTTTTCCGCCATTTCGGAGCGGCCGGGGATAGAGGATCGCAATCCCCTCCCCGCGTTTTGCAAGGGTTCGGCGGGGATAAGTGCCCTGCGCGCCCGCCTTGCCCGACGGGGATAAGGTGGGGGAACAAGCCGCAAGCAGCGCTCACGCCGGCACCGGCCGGGCTCGAGCTGCGTTTGCCGGCAAAAGGCCGATTCGACCCTCATCCTCGTTATCCACACGGACACACTATATTTGGGGCTCCGGACGCCAGCAGCCACAACAGGTTGCTCGCAGCGCTTGACGCCGGCGGACGATTCACCCTAGTTTCAGGGCGTCAGGTAATCGCAGCAAGGTTGGGGCCGGCGACAAGCCGTGCGTGCCCCGCGTCCTCTTCAACTGCAGCAGCGTATCCGGGTCTCCCGGTTTCGGCGTCACGACCGCGGCGGTTCGCGACATCGGGAAATTGCGCCTTGCGCTGTCGATATATCGTGACACAAGACAGATGACCTACTATATATAGGCATCATCCAAGATAACGACCGCGTCCAAAGGGTGCGGCATTCAAACAGGCAGGCAGACGGCAACCCGCGCATCGAATGATGCGCAGGCGAGGCGGCGTGGCCGCCCTGCCCTCTCGCGGCCAATCCGCGACGGGAAAGCCCGCGGTCCGGCCGCGGCATCGATTCATGCGGCCTTGCCCGCGACAGACAATGCCGGCCGAACGGCCGGGTTCTCGAAATATGACCGGCCGGCGGCCGGAGACACGAAAGGGGCCTTGGATGAAGATCGAGCGGCGTTATACGAGGGAGGGCCAGTCTCCCTATGCCGACATCGCGTTTCGCGTTGCCACCAGCGAGATCCGCAATCCGGACGGCTCGATCGTCTTCCGGCTTGAAAACATTGACGTTCCGGCCCAGTTCTCGCAGGTCGCGGCCGACATTCTGGCGCAGAAATACTTCCGCAAGGCCGGCGTCCCGGCCCGCCTGAAGCCGGTCGAGGAGAACACCGTTCCCTCCTGGCTGTGGCGCCAGGAAGCCGACCAGAAGGCGCTGAAGAAGCTGCCCGAGGAGGAGCGCTACGGCTCCGAGACCGACGCCCGCCAGGTCTTCGACCGTCTCGCCGGCACCTGGACCTACTGGGGCTGGAAGGGCGGCTACTTCGACAGCGAGGCCGATGCCCAGGCCTTCTACGACGAGCTGCGCTACATGCTGGCGACCCAGAAGGTCGCCCCCAACAGCCCGCAGTGGTTCAACACCGGCCTGCACTGGGCCTACGGCATCGACGGCCCGAGCCAGGGCCACTTCTATGTCGATTTCCAGACCGGCGAGCTGACCCGCTCGGCGACCGCCTACGAGCATCCCCAGCCGCATGCCTGCTTCATCCAGTCGGTCGAGGACGATCTCGTCAACGAGAACGGCATCATGGACCTGTGGGTCCGCGAGGCGCGCCTGTTCAAGTACGGCTCCGGCACCGGCTCCAACTTCTCCCGCGTCCGCGGCGAAGGCGAGAAGCTGTCGGGCGG
This sequence comes from Stappia sp. WLB 29, assembly GCF_023507705.1. Classification (GTDB taxonomy): domain Bacteria; phylum Pseudomonadota; class Alphaproteobacteria; order Rhizobiales; family Stappiaceae; genus Stappia. Next base: position 499,424 of record NZ_JALBGD010000001.1, read on the forward strand.
CGGCAAGTCCTCCGGTTTGATGAGCTTCCTGAAGATCGGCGACCGCGCCGCCGGCGCCATCAAGTCGGGCGGCACCACCCGCCGCGCCGCCAAGATGGTGGTGGTCGACATCGACCATCCGGACATCGAGGACTACATCAACTGGAAGGTCCGCGAGGAGCAGAAGGTCGCCGCCCTCGTCACCGGCTCGAAGATCTGCCAGAAGCACCTGACCGCCATCATGAAGGCCTGCGTCAACTGCGAGGCGGACAACGGCGATTGTTTCGATCCGGCGAAGAACCCGGCCTTGAAGCGCGAGATCCGCGCCGCCAAGAAGATGATGGTGCCGGAAAACTACATCCAGCGCGTCATCCAGTTCGCGCGCCAGGGCTTCACCAAGATCGAGTTCCCGACCTACAACACCGACTGGGATTCGGAGGCCTATCTCACGGTTTCCGGCCAGAATTCCAACAATTCGGTGCGCGTGACGGACGGTTTCCTCACCGCCGTGATGGATGACGGCGACTGGAGCCTGACCGCCCGCAAGGACGGTCGCGTCACCAAGACGCTGAAGGCCCGCGAGCTGTGGGAGCAGATCGGCTATGCCGCCTGGGCCTCGGCCGATCCCGGCATCCAGTACCACACCACCATCAACGACTGGCACACCTGCCCGGCCTCCGGCGAGATCCGCGCGTCGAACCCGTGCTCCGAGTACATGTTCCTCGACGACACGGCCTGCAACCTCGCTTCGCTGAACCTGCTGCAGTTCCGCCAGGCCGACGGCAATTTCGACGTGGAATCCTACGAGCACTGCGTCCGCCTGTGGACCGTCGTGCTCGAGGTGTCGGTGCTGATGGCGCAGTTCCCGTCCAAGGAGATCGCGGAACTGTCCTATCGCTACCGCACGCTGGGCCTCGGCTACGCCAATATCGGCGGCCTGCTGATGACCTCGGGCATTCCGTACGACAGCGACGAGGGCCGCGCGATCTGCGGCGCCCTGACCGCGATCATGACCGGCGTCGCCTATGCCACCTCGGCCGAGATGGCCGGCGAGCTCGGCCCCTTCCCGGGCTATGCGGACAATGCCCCGCACATGCTGCGCGTCATCCGCAACCATTGCCGCGCCGCCTATGGCGAGACCTCCGGCTACGAGGGTCTGAACACCCTGCCCGTGCCGCTCGACCATGCCTCCTGCTCGCAGCCGATCCTCGTCGAGCGGGCAAAACTCGCCTGGGACCGGGCGCTGGAGCTCGGCGAGAAACACGGTTATCGCAACGCCCAGTCGACGGTCATCGCGCCCACCGGCACGATCGGCCTCGTCATGGACTGCGACACGACCGGCATCGAGCCCGACTTCGCGCTGGTGAAGTTCAAGAAGCTGGCCGGCGGCGGCTACTTCAAGATCATCAACCGCGCGGTGCCGGAAGCCCTGCGCACCCTCGGCTATTCCGAGAGCGAGATCGCCGAGATCGAGGCCTATGCGGTCGGTCACGGCTCGCTCGACCAGGCGCCGGCGATCAACCCGTCGACGCTTCGCTCGCGCGGCTTCGACGACGAGGCGCTGGCCAAGGTCGCCGGTGCTCTCAAGTCCGCCTTCGACATCAAGTTCGTGTTCAACCGCTGGACGCTGGGCGACGACTTCCTGACGGGCGCGCTGAACGTGCCGGCCGAGAAGCTGGACGATCCGGAGTTCGAGCTGCTGGCGCATCTCGGCTTCTCCCGCCAGGACATCGAAGCCGCCAACACCCATGTCTGCGGTGCCATGACGCTGGAGGGCGCGCCCTTCCTGAAGACCGAGCATTACCCGGTCTTCGACTGCGCCAACCCCTGCGGGCGCCTCGGCAAGCGCTTCCTGTCGGTGGAGAGCCACATCCGCATGATGGCGGCGGCCCAGCCGTTCATCTCCGGTGCGATCTCCAAGACGATCAACATGCCGAACGACGCCACCGTCGCCGACTGCAAGGAGGCCTACCTGCTCTCCTGGCGCCTGGCGCTGAAGGCCAACGCCCTCTACCGCGACGGATCCAAGCTGTCGCAGCCGCTGAACTCGCAGTTGCTCGCCGATGCGGACGACGACGAGGAGGATGCGGTCGAGACGCTGGTCGCCCAGCCGCAGGCCGCGCGCGCCGAGATCGTCGCCGAGAAGATCGTCGAGCGGATCGTCGAGCGTGTCGTTCGCCAGCAGGAGAAGCTGCCGACCCGCCGCAAGGGCTACACCCAGAAGGCCAAGATCGGCGGACACACGATCTTCCTGCGCACCGGCGAATACGATGACGGCCGCCTCGGCGAGATCTTCATCGACATGAACAAGGAAGGCTCGGCCCTGCGCGCCTTCATCAACAACTTCGCCATCTCGGTGTCGCTCGGCCTGCAATACGGCGTGCCGCTGGAGGAGTATGTCGACGCCTTCATCTTCACCAAGTTCGAGCCGGCGGGCATGGTGCAGGGCAACGACGCGATCAAGAACGCCACCTCGGTGCTCGACTACGTGTTCCGCGAGCTGGCCGTGTCCTATCTGGACCGCCACGAGCTGGCCCACGTCCCGCCGGAGGTCTTCGGCCAGTCGGCCAAGGCCTCGGCCGAGGCCGAGGAGCGTGGCGGCAAGGGGCACCAGGGTGTGGTCTCGCACGGCCTGATCCGCGGCCAGACCGAGCGCTTCCGCCTGGTCGGCGGCGGCGAGCCGGCTGGCAGCCTGACCAAGGCGATCGCAGCCGAGCTCGGAAATGCGCCGATCGCGCAGACGACGGCGGTCGCTGCCGCCTTCGCCCGCGGCTCGGAAGCGGCAGCCCGGGTCGAGATCAGCACGCCCGCCCCTGCCCAGCAGGCGCCGAGCGCGGCCGAGCGGATCGCCCAGGCCCGCATGAAGGGCTACGAGGGCGAGAGCTGCCCGGAATGCGCCAACTTCACCATGGTGCGCAACGGCACCTGCCTGAAGTGCGACACCTGCGGCAGCACCAGCGGCTGCAGCTGAGGCAAGGGCCGGATCGCCCGGCCTGAAAACAGCCAAACGAGGCCCCGGACATCACCCGATGTCCGGGGCCTTGTCGTTTCGGGGCATGCGTTCAACCGAGTTGCCGTATGGTGTCCGAGATGATCGTGTGGATCACCGCACGGATTGTCCGGGCCTCTGCCGTGATCGATGTCAGGACCCTCGGGTCGTTGGCGTATCGCTCCCGGTCCTTCGCCTCGATCTCGTCCTGAAGTTCCTGTGCCACGGCCAATATACGGCTGGATTGGAAGGCGAGGATACGTTCGCCAGTCCGGCGAGCGAGCCCGAGGGCTTCGGCTGCATCCAGAAGCTTTTCACGAGAGATATCCGCGTGCCGGCGGGCACCGAGAACAGGCCATGCAAGAGTGGTCCTGTCGGGCCATCCAGCCTGATCGAAGGCACGGCTGTCATAGACGGCCGTACACAACAGGTCGTAATGCGGGGCGAGTTGCACTCCCGCCCCGGATACGAGGAAGCTCAGGTTCTTGAGGTGGGCATCGTCATTGCCTGTAAGCACGTTGAAGACCAGCCATTCGAACAGTCGGCTGCGGGCAACTGCCGCGCTGCGGCAATGGTTTGCCAGTTCGGCCAGCCGCTCGATGCTGCCCTGATGATATTTGAAGGCGCGGTCGAGATTGAGCAACTGGCAGGCGTCGACGACATGCAGACGCTCCCAGCCCGCTCCGGTTTTGACACGGTCGAACCGCTCGATCACATAGACGGGTTCGGGAATGTAGAGCTTCGCCACGCGCGGCACCTGGAGGCGCATGCGTGCCGCAAGCCGCATGACGAAATACTCGTTCGCCGCTGAATGCGCATAGGCCGGGTCAGGATGATCGGGCTTGAGGATATGTGTCGAAGGCGTCTCGTCGACAGGCTCGAAGAATGCCTCACCGTCGAAATTGACCGCCAGCTTGTGCTGCGCGCCGGCGAGCGACATCCGCTTAGGGGCAGCATGGGTGAGCGGCAGCCGCGGCAAGCCGCGGATGCGCTCAGACAGGTCCCCGAAGGTCAGCGGCCGGCGCTCGCCGGTATCTGCCGGCAGGCGGCCGGGCGGCAGGAGCGTTAGCGATCCGACCGATTCCGCCCCGTAATGCGCCAGGAGACCAAAGGCATCGGCCTCGTCGATCCTGGCATCGCTGGCCAGAAGGCTTCGCTGCCCCTCTTCCGGAAGCAGATTGTCGAAATACCACTGAACCGGCCGCTGGCTGGCCCCGTCGGTGACGAGATCGCCTTCCGGAGCAAGGTGGGGCGAGAGAAAGTAGCTTCCCGGCGACTGCAGCCAGCTGGCCGCGTAACGGAAGGACCACACGCCTCCCGCGTCGACAAGCTCGCCGATCCTGCGCGCGTTGATATAGGCCGCCAGCGAACGTTCGGTCATCGTTTCGCGCCGCCCCCGGCCGACGGCAACGGATCGATGTCGACGGGTGTATCCAGCGAGATGCGGATGCCGAGCCCGTCCATGACCTCGAACAACTTCGCCCAGCTCACCGACGGGTTGCCCCGCTCGACCTTGGACAGGAAGTTCTCGCTGACGCCGATGCTACCGGCAGCATCGTCCTGACGCAGACCTTGAGCCTTGCGGGTTGCACGTATGACGGCGCCGACATCCTGCGGGCCGTTGATGGGAATTTTCATGGAAAACCTCACGTTCGTGAGGATTTATAGCACAACTCGCTCATACAGGAAACAAATCCACACGATCATGCGGACTTCGGGTTTCCAGCTCTCTCCACCTTATAAATCCGCACGACCATGAGGATTTTTATCTGCGCTGCAAGGACACCGCCAGCGGCAGGACGAGCGCGGTGAGGAAGGCGGCCGCCTGGATGGCGCCATGGACCTGCGCGAAGCGAGCGAAATGGCGCGGCACGGGGATCCCGCACAGGAAGACCGCCACCAGCGCATCGCCGAGGCCAAGGCCCAGTCCCGTCAGCATCGCGAGCGCGAGGGCCCGGCGCGGCGTCAGCAGCCCCCAGGGCATCAAGGCGGTGCCGAGCAGCCCGGCGGAGACCAGCCAGACAGCCTCCAGCGCCGCGCCGACAAGTGCTCCTGCGGCCGGATCGACCAGCACCGCACGGGCCGAACCGGACAGCAGATAGGCGGCGAACAGGATCGCGAAGAAGCGAAAGGCGGCAAGGCGCAGCGCGGCACAGGGCGTGATGACCGGCAGCGCGCAGGTCATATCCGGGCCGCCGGCCCTCTCGCTGACCCTGTCGCCGGCAACCGCGGTCATGGTCGGCGCACCGGCAGGCCCGACTGCCACAACAGCATGCGCGCGTACCCGGCGGCAAAGAGCAGATAGGCCAGCGCCCATAGCAGCGCAGCACAGGCGAAGAGGTGCACCATCCAGTTGCCACCCAGATTTCCGGCATAGGGCGCCAGAACACGGGCGGCCGTGCCGAGCGCGACAAGCGCGTAGATCGCCACTTCCAGCCGGCCGGCGGCCAGCGGATGGCCGGAATGGCCGCGGCTTGCCCGCGTCATTACCGCAAGCGTCATCATGCCGAAGGTGCCGGCAGTCCACACATGGGCGGCGGCGGAGGGCTCCAGCACGCCCGGCAGCAGGATCGACAGGCCTTCCAGCACGAAGCCGAGCGGCACGGTGGCAAAGCCCAGATGCAGGACGAGAAGCAGCGGATCGCTGCGCGTCGCCAGCCCGCACCAGCGCGACAGGCGCACGATATTGGCAAGCCCGGCAGCGAGCATCAGCAATGCGGTCGCAAGATGACCCGGAACCGCGATCCAGACGGCGAGGGCTGCCGCGGAGACCAGCATGACCGCCCCGTCGAGCCGTGTGAAACCGGCCGGCAGAGCGAGGCTGCGCCGCTGCATCAGCCAGTTGCGGGTGAAGGCGGGAATGATCCGCCCGCCGATCAGCATGACGAGGAGCAGCACCACGGCGATGCCCGCACGCGCGGCATGGTCGGCAAGGCCGGTCAGCGCCGCTTCCGCATGGAAGGCGGCATTGGCAAGGCCGTAAAGCGCCACGATCACCACGATGCGCAGGTTGCGCAGGTTGCCGCCGGCGATCACCTCGCGGGCGAAGACGGCGACCAGCGCGAGCGGAAAGGCGAGATCGACGGCCATCGCCGCCCAGGCTCCCGTCAGCGCCGAGAGCGTGACGGCGATACGCCCGGCAAGCCACAGGAGCACGAGCGCGAGCAGTTCGCCGCCGGCCACCGGCGGCCGGCCGGTCCAGTTGGCGACCGCCGTCAGCGCAAAGCCGGCGATGATCGCCGAGACCCCGCCGAACAGCATGGTGTGGATGTGCCAGTCGCGCGGGAGGAAGGCGGTCGGCAACTCGAGGTGGCCGGAGAGGATCGGGATCCACGCCAGCACCGACAAAGCCATCGACAGCGCGCCGAGGAAGAAGAAGGGGCGAAAGCCCCCGGTCAGCCAGTAGGTGTCGCGAAGGGATCTGCTCATGTCCCGCCTCCTCATGCCCTGCTGCCACAAGGACGGCGCGAGGGGGGAGGCCGCGCGCCGTCCGGCCCGTCCGTTTTTGCTGCCGGCGGCTTACAGGCCGCCGAGCAGCTCCGCGAAGACCTTCTTGGCCTTGCCCGGCGTCTTGACCGCCTTGGCATCGTCGAGGTTCACCGGATCGCCGACGACAACGGCAGCCACCATGCCCATGGCGAAGTGCGGCTTGCACTTGATCCCGTAGACGCCTTCTTCCGTGAAGGTGACCGAGACGTCCTTGTTCATGGCGCCGACGAAGGCTTCGGCGCCCTCGGGGAGCATGCCCTGCACGGTCTCGGCATTGTGGCTGGGGTTGGTGGCGCGGAAATGCACCGTATCGCCGGGGGCGATCCTGATGAGATCCGGCTCGAACACCATGACGCCCTTGGCGCCCTTGTTGAGCATCATCACCTCGTGCTCTGCGGCCATGGCGACGGTCCCCGACAGGGCGGCGACGGTGGCAAGGGCAAAGGCGAACATCCGTGTGCGTTTCATCTCGGTCTCCATTGAGCGGACCACCGCGGTCCGTTGTCTGAAGGAATATTCGCCTTGCTGCGCCGCAACGTTGTGCCAGCGCAAAGTCCGCGAAACTTATGGAATCTTGAAGAAATCCGAGGCCATGACGCTCTCCCCGCTCGCCGGGTCGGTGAGGCGGAACGCGATCGGTCCGGCAGCGGACGGCTCGGCGGTGACGGTCACGCGCAGCCGCCGGCTGCCCCGCTCGTCGAGCAGGACGGCAATCCCCTCCGCCTGCGGATCGGCCGTACCGGCCGTGCGCAGTTCGGCACGGCCGGCGACCTCGCCCTCGATGCCGAGCAGCAAAGTACCCCCTGCCCCGGCGACGTGCGAGACGCGGATCTCGTAGGCGTTGCGCACCCGCCCGTCCGACAGCTCCACCGCCACCGGATTGCGCTCGTGGGCAACGCTGAGCGACAGGGTCGTGCGGGTCGCCACCACCATCACGATGGCAACGGCCGTCGCAAGGCCGGCGAGCGCCAGCGCCGCCGTCTTCGACCGCACCAGCCGCACCGGCACACGGGCCTCTCCCTTGCGGCCGCGCTCGATATTGGTCCAGCTCTCGTAGTCGATCAGCCCGCGCGGCCGGTCGAGCTTCTGCATGGTCGTGTCGCAGGCGTCGACGCACAGGCCGCAATTGATGCAGGCAAGGTTCGGCCCCTCGCGGATGTCGATGCCCATCGGGCAGACATTGACGCAGGCCATGCAGTCGACGCAGTCGCCGGCCGGCAGGCCGTTGGCGCGGGCCGCCGCCGCCTTCTTAGCCGACATGCGCGCCTCGCCGCGATAGTCGCGATAGGCGACGCCAAAGGCTTCCGCGTCCCAGACGGCACCCTGCAGGCGCGGCCAGGGGCACATGTAGGTGCACATCTTCTCGCGGGCGAAGCCGGCGAGCGTGTAAGTCGTCAGCGTCAGGGTCAGCACCGCGCCATAGGCGACGCTGGAGGCCTCGCCCATGAAGATCTCGCGCAGCAAGGTCGGTGCGTCGGCGAAATAAAGCGCGAATGCCCCGCCGGTGCCGGCCGCGATCGCCAGCCAGATCGTGTGCTTGACGCCCCGCCGCAAAGCGCGGGCCGGCGTCATCGGCAGGTAGAGCTGGCGCAGCCTCTCGCGGCGGTCGCCTTCCAGCTGCCGCTCGACCCACAGGAACAGGTCCGTCCACACGGTCTGGGGGCAGAAGAAGCCGCACCAGATCCGGCCCGCGACCACGTTGGACAGGACCAGCACGATGGTGGCGAGCACCAGCAGGCCGGTCAGCAGGTAGAGCTCCTGCGGACGCAACTCGAGGCCCGCGAGATGGAAGCGCAGCTGCGCCAGATCGAACAGGATCGCCTGGGTCGGCTGGCCGGGTCCGCGGTCGTAGCGCAGAAACGGCAACACGTAGTAGAGCGCGAGGCACAGGCCGACGGCCGCCCATTTCAACCGACGGAACCGGCCGCTGACCGACTGCGGCACGACCGGCTGGCCGGGTCCGATGGCGGGCGCAGCGCCGGTACCGGGCTTGCGGTGCAAGGTGGTGGGGTGAAAGGTCATCGCCGGTCTCCGTCCGCCAGCAGAAGCAGGGGCGTCGCCGGAGCAACCGGACAGCCCTCCCCTGGTTGCTGGCGACACCCAGCCCTAGGCGATAGGCGGCGAGCGCTCTTTGTGCCGGGACAAAGAACGGCGCGAATGGGCAAGAGCCGTGCGGGGCGTCAGGTCTGCCCGACGACCGCTTCCCCGCCTGTCGCTTCCAGTCGTCCTGCCAACATCTCCAGGCAGGCGGCGCCTTCCGAGGCGGTGCGGCCGATGGTGCGGAACGTGTCGGCGATCAGCAGGCAGTCGTCGGGACCGAGTTGCTCGCCTGTCCCCTCGCGCAGGTCGTCGAGATAGCCGATGAAGCCCGCAAGCCGCACCGCACGGGTGCGGGCCGCCTCCATCAACCGCCGACGCACGCGCCGCGCCTCCAGCTCGGCAAAGAGCGAGACCGCACGCTCCACCTGGTCCTGGCAGTCGCAAGGCAGTCCCATCTCATGCAGCACATGGGCCAGCCGCGACAACACGTCGTCGTCGCTGTCCGCAAGGGCTGGCCCGATGCTGCCTAGAGGCCGATCCATGTCTTCAGCCTTTGCAGGGCACCAGGCTCGTCGCGCACGAGGCGGATGCCGAGATTGGCGGGCGGAATACCGACCGAGCAGGCTCCGGCCTTCGGATCGCGGAAGAAAGTGGTCATGTAGGCCCGGTGGCTGCCTTGCGCGATGCGGATGCCGCAATTCTCGACGACGGTTTCTGCGTCCGTGACCGGATCGAAGCGATGACGCAGGTAGCAGCTGTCGGTCCACTCCCAGACGTTTCCGCCGATATCGAACAGCCCCTGCTCGTTGCTGCCGAAATGACCGACCGGCCGCGGCCTCGGATCGACGCCGGCGCCGCGTGCGGTCTCCGCCTCGTAAAGCGCGATCCAGCGGCGCGAGGGATCCTGCGCGTCGGCAACATCGGTCAGCGCGTCGTCGCGATAGCGGCTGCCGGCGGCGAGCGACCATTCCCTATCGGTCGGCAGGCGCCACCGCTCGCCGGTCTCCCGGCTGAACCAGGCGGCATAGGCGGCCGCGTCGTACCAGTTGACGCCGACGACCGGCATCTCCGGATCCTGCGGCGCATCGAGGGCAAGGCAGCCTCCGGCCTCGACGCAGCGCCCGTATTCGCCCGCCGTTACCTGACGGCGCATGATCTCGAAGGGACGGGTGAGCGAGATCTTCTCCAGCGGCGCGTTGGTCGCCGTGCGGCCGACCAGATATTCGCCCGGCAGGCGGTAGATGATGGTGCTTTCCTCGATCAGCACCACCTCCGGCACGTCCGCCGGTTCGGATGCTCCCGGCAGCGCTGCGCCGGCAACAAATGGCAGCGACAGAACCGCAACGAGCGGCAGGAGCGTCGTTTTCCCTTTCGCGAACATGGCAGCCTCTCCCGATTGGCAAGGCGACAGCCCGCCATGGCGGGCTGTCGTTTCGGCTTGGCGGTTACTGGACCGCGATGGGGGCCGGTGCGCTGACCTGCATCATCAGGTCGTTGTTCCACTGGCCCTCGACCTTGACGTGGCCGGTGGCACCGAGTTCGGCCGCCTCGATGAGGTTGTGGTTCACATAGGCGTAGATGCCCGGCTGCAGGAACTCGTAGATCGCCACCGCCGCGCTGCCGCCGCGCACGAACCAGGTCTCCAAGTCGCGCTCGGGCGGGTTGGCGAACTTGCCGGTCTCCCAGACCAGGTCGCCATGGCCGCCGATCAGGTGCGGACGGGTGTCGCGGTTGGCGGTGCTGTGGATGAACATCACCTTCTCGCCGACCTTCGCGGTCATGGCATTCTCGCCGGTGAGTGCGTTCTTCGAACCGTTGAAGACCACGTGGGTGGGGATCAGCCCGCGCATCACCTCCAGAGTGTCGGCATACGATTCGCCAAGGCTCTCGTAGGTCCTGTAGTTGCCGTTCTCGTCCTTCGGGATGTAAAGGTCGAACTCGCCGATCGTGTAGGCGGTGTCGTAGGCGACGGGATTGCCCTGCTCGTCCTTCAGACCCTCGCGCGGCAGAACCATCAGCGTGCCGCTCATGCCCGACACCACATGCCAGGGCACCATGCCCGGAGGCGCGCAGTGATAGACGAAGGTGCCCGTGCGGGTCGCCTTGAAGCGCAGCGTCGCCTGCTCGCCCGGATTGATCAGGGTCAGCGCGGCGCCGCCGAGCGCGCCGGTCGCGGCGTGGAAATCGATGTTGTGGGGCATCTCGTTGGTTTCGGGATTGACCAGCGTCAGCTCCACGTAATCGCCCTCATGGACAACCATGGTCGGTCCGGGCATCGTGCCGTTGAAGGTCATCGCCTGGAACGTCGTTCCCTGGTCATCGACGACGACCGTCTTCTCCTCGATGGTCATGGTGAATTCGACGATCTTCGGGGCGCCGGGGGCGACACGGTCGTGATCCATCACGGCGGGCGGCGGCACCAGGGTCGCCTGCACACGCTCCAGGGTCGCGGTCTGATCCGGCAGGTCCAGCGCGTTCAGCGTCGGGTTCGCCGTTTCGTCGGCCAGGACCGGGACGACCGCCATCAGAGTGGCCATTGCGGTCCCGATCAGTGCGGTACGTCTCGTGATCATGATGTATTCCTTTCCTGTCGTGCGTCGTTTTCGACAAGTTCAGGAAACACCCGCTCGGCGATTTTCTTTTTGCGAAAAGGCAAACAAGGCCGGCATCCAAGACCGGACACCCTGCGACAAAATGGCATCTGAGGAGGGAACCACGGAATGCCGCCTGCACAACTTGACCGCTCCCTGATCCGGGACCTGACGATCTTCCAGTCGATGTCGGACGAGGACCTCGACGCGGTGCTGGCCATGGCGGTCAGCCGCAGATACGCCATCGGTGCGACCGTTTTCGCGCAAGGAGAACCGGCGAGCGAGTTCTTCGCCCTTTTGCACGGCCGGCTGAAGGTGGTGCAGACGACGCCGGACGGGCAGCAGGTGGTGGTACGCCATGTCAGCCCAGGCGACATCTTCGGCATCGCCAAGGCGATGCGGCGCACGGACTATCCCGCGACCGCCTCCGCAGTTGTCGACAGCCTCGCCCTCGTTTGGCCATCCGGCCAATGGGACTCCTTCATTGCCCGCAGTCCGGTGCTGGCGATGAATGCGCTGCAGACGGTGGGGCAACGCCTGCAGGACGCGCATACACGCATCCGCGAGCTGTCGACGGAGGAAGTGGAACGGCGGGTGGCGCATGCCCTGCTGCGCCTCGTCAACCAGGCGGGCCGCAAGACCGAGGACGGTATCCTGATCGACTTCCCCGTCACGCGACAGGACATCGCCGAGATGACCGGCACGACGCTTCACACGGTGAGCCGGGTGATGACCTCATGGGAAGCCCAGGGGCTGGTCTCCAGCGCCCGCAAGAAGGTGATCGTCTGCAACGCGCACAAGCTGTTCATGCTTGCCGAGCGTTCGGACGACTGATCCGTCCGCTTGGCGGCATGCGCATCTCGCGCGGCAGCGGCCGGTCGCCGAAATCGACCAGCGACCGCCGGAGCGGGCGGCCCTCCTCGTCGGTTATGACGGTCAGCCGGGCATTGGCATGGAACGCTTCCAACCGCCATGTCCCGGCATCCTCGTCGATGCCGCGATAGAGCCGCCCCGTCACCGCTCCGGCGCGGAGCCGTTCGCGGAAGTCTTCCGCCGAAAGGCCGAAGCCCTCGGCCAACACATCTGCATCGATGGCGAAGTCGCCTGGGACGGCCGCGTCCGTGGTGTCGGTCATGACGTCACGCGACGCCGAGAATGGCGGCGTCGAGCTCGCCGAGGAACCGCTCGAGGGAGATGCCATGTTCGCGGCAAGCCTCCTCGACGTCGTGAATGCGCGCGACCGGGCAGCCGATGCACATCATCTTGTGGCGGATGAACACGGCGATGGTGGCGCGGTAGTCGCTCATCAAGTCCCCGACAAGCGTCTCCGGCCCGACCCTTCTGGCCGCTCCGGCGGTGGAACCGTGATAGCTGGACATGGGAGAACTCCCCTTGCAACGTCAGGTGAAGGTCTAGGCTCCCCCGCCGTTCGCGTCTTTGCGCGGGAACAACGAAGCAGGCGAATTCCGCGGTTACTCCTGCAAGCGTCCCCCAACTTGCAAGGACGCCGGCAATGGCACCGCAGACGCGCTCTCTTCCCGCAAACGCAACTCAGGCTTCGCCCGCCATCGGCGGCATGAGACGTCCGGCGAACGGGTGGTGGCTTGCTGTCGCCTTCCGGCCGCTGTTCTTCGCCGCCGCGCTTCAGGGGGCGGCCGCGGTGCCGCTGTGGATCTGGATCTACACCGCAGGCGTGGCAGAAGTTGCCGGGCTGCCGGCGATGACCTGGCACGCGCATGAGATGGTCTTCGGCTTCCTGCCGCCGATCATGGCAGGTTATCTGCTGTCGGCAACGCCGAACTGGTCCGGCCGGTTGCCGACCGCCGGCAGGCCGCTGGCGCTGCTTGTCGGCCTGTGGCTGGCCGGGCGCCTCGTGCCTCTCGTCGCCCCCCTGCCCCTGACGGTTGCCGTCGACGCGGCCTTTCCGCTGGCGGTCTCAGCGCTGCTGATCCGCGAAATGCGACTCGGCCGCAGCGGCCAGTCGCGGCACGGGCTGATGCTGTTCCCCGCACTGGCTGTCGCCGCCCTCGCCCACCGGCTTCTGGGCGACGATCCGGCAATGGCCGCGACCATGACGCGTACCGGCATTGCCGTGGCCGCCCTTCTGATCGCTGCCGTCGGCGGGCGCCTGGTGCCCAGCCTGACGCGCAATGCGCTGGCCGGACGCGGTGCCGAGCGCGTTCCTGCTCCCTACGGCCGCTTCGACATCTTCGTTCTGCTGGCGACCAGCGTCGCCCTGCCGGCCTGGGTCCTGGCGCCGGATGCCCTGTTCAGCGCCGCCTTGTTGGGTGCAGCCGGACTGTTTCAGTTCGTCCGTCTGCTGCGCTGGCGCGGCTGGCTGCTGCGGCGCGGCGACATCCTTGCCCTTCACGCAGGCTATGCCTGGCTGGTGGTCGGGCTGCTGCTGGCCGCCCTTTCAGCTCTGCCGCACTCCGGCGTCCCGGCCGACAGCGCCCTGCACGCGCTCACCGCCGGTGCCATCGGCAGCATGACGGTTGCGGTGATGAGCCGCCTGGCATCCACCCGGGGGCCCGGCGGCCATGCCGGCCAGCGGCTGTGCACGATCGCCGTGCTGGCCGTCAATGCCGGCGCGCTCCTTCGCGTGGCGGCCCCGGTCGCGCCCGAGCAGTACCTGTCCCTGCTCGGTACCGGCGCCGGCCTCTGGAGCCTTGCCTATCTGCTGTTCGCCGCCGCGCAGGTTTCTCCTCTTCGCGCCAGTGGCGCCAATTGAGCAGATGCAAAATTCAAATATTAGATACTACAAATCGAAGATCTGAAATTCTTCCCTTGAACACATTAGCCATATTGACAGAAATACGCATGAGATAATCGCCATTACGGCGAAAATTCTGAAGCATAAGCAATTTTGCGCATTGATGATATCCATATAGACAGACAGACTACTTTCAAGGTCACACGAAAACCATGCGAAGGGATACGTGTCGACATGACAGGACCGGGGGAACCTGACACCAGCACCGCGGATCGGCGGCGTTGGCGCACGGAATTTCTGGCGTTTCTCGTCCTCGCCTTCGGCGTCTGGCCTTTCGTGGCCGTTGCTGTCGTCGGCGCCTTCGGCTTTGCCGTGTGGATGCTGCAGCTTGTGTTCGGCCCGCCCGGCCCTCCGTCAGCGCTGCATTGAGGGGGCGACGATGACCATGCCCTTCGATGCCGAAAGACGACGTTTTCTTACCGGGCGCCCGTCACGCGCCAACTTTCCCGACTTGCTGCTGCCCCCCGGGCTGTCGGCCGGTGCGCTCCACCGCTGCACCGGATGCGGTGCCTGTGTCGATGCCTGCCCGAGCGGCATCGTGGAACTGGCTCGCGAGCGCCCGGTCCTGTCCTTCGCCTCAGGCGAATGCACCTTTTGCGGCGCCTGCGCCGAGGCCTGCCCGGAGACCCTGTTCGACGGCGAGCGGGAAGCCCTGCCCTACAGGCCGCAGATCGCCGGGCACTGTCTGCCCCGCGCCGGCATCGACTGTCAGGCCTGCCGCGATGCCTGTCCGCAGGAGGCGATCCGCTTTCCGCCGCGGCGCGGCGGTCCGTTCCTGCCGCAGGTGACGGCCTCGCTGTGTACCGGCTGCGGCGCCTGCGTCGCGCCCTGTCCCGTCTCGGCAATCGCGCTCGCTCCCGTGGCAGAGGCCTGCGATGCCTGACGTCCCCGCCATTCCCCTCGCCATTTCCAGCGCCGTCGTCTCGGTCCTGCCGGGCCGGCTGGACAGCGTCGCCACAACCCTTTCCGAGCTCTTCGGGGTAGAGGTTCGCGCCGCCACGGGCAGCAAGATCGTCATCGTCCTGGAGGCGCCGCGCGGCGAGACCGGCAAGCAACTGGTCGAGATAGCCCTGCTCGACGGCGTGGTGTCGGCCAACATGGTGTTCGAACATATCGAGGAGATCTGACGATGGAGCTCGAGCTCTCCAGACGCGACATGATCAAGGCGCAGGCAGCGGCCGTCGCGGCGGCCGCTGCCGGCATCGCCATGCCCGCTGCCGCCCAGCCCGTGCCCGGCGGCATCGGCACGCTCGACATCAAGTGGTCGAAAGCCCCCTGCCGCTTCTGCGGCACCGGCTGCGGCGTCATGGTCGGCGTGAAGGATGGTCAGGTCGTCGCCACCCATGGCGACATGCAGGCCGAGGTCAACCGAGGCCTCAACTGCATCAAGGGCTACTTCCTGTCGAAGATCATGTATGGCGAGGACCGCCTGACCACGCCGCTGATGCGCAAGCGCGGCGGCAGCTACCACAAGGACGGCGAGTTCGAGCCGGTGTCGTGGGACGAGGCCTTCGACCTTATGGCGCAGAAGGCGAAGGAAACGCTGGCAGCCAAGGGCCCGACCGCGCTCGGCATGTTCGGCTCCGGTCAATGGACGATCTTCGAGGGCTACGCCGCCACCAAGCTGATGCGGGCGGGCTTCCGCTCCAACAATCTCGATCCGAACGCCCGCCACTGCATGGCCTCCGCCGCCACTGCCTTCATGCGCACCTTCGGCATGGACGAGCCGATGGGCTGCTACGACGATTTCGAGCATGCCGACGCCTTCGTGCTGTGGGGCTCGAACATGGCGGAGATGCACCCGATCCTGTGGACCCGCCTCGCCGACCGGCGGCTCGGTCACGAGCATGTCCGCGTCGCAGTGCTGTCGACCTTCACCCATCGCAGCATGGACCTTGCCGACGTTCCGATCGTGTTCAAGCCGGGCACGGATCTGGCGATCCTCAACTACATCGCCAACCACATCATCGAGACCGGGCGCGTGAACGAGGATTTCGTGCGCGACCATGCGGTGTTCATGACCGGCCAGACCGACATCGGCTACGGCCTGCGCCCGGACAACGAGCTGGAGCTCAAGGCCGCCGGCGCCGGCGATCCGGGAAAGATGGAGCCGGCCGACTTCGAGACCTTCCGCAAGCTGGTGTCAGAATACACGCTGGAGCGGGTGTCGGAACTGTCCGGCGTCGAGCCCGACTTCCTGCGCGAACTCGCCGACCTCTATGCCGACCCGGACCGCAAGGTCATGTCGCTGTGGACCATGGGCTTCAACCAGCATGTACGCGGCGTGTGGGCCAACCACATGGTCTACAACCTGCACCTCTTGACCGGGAAGATCTCCGAGCCGGGCAACAGCCCCTTTTCGCTGACCGGCCAGCCTTCCGCCTGCGGAACGGCGCGCGAGGTCGGCACCTTCGCCCATCGCCTGCCCGCCGACATGGTGGTGACCAATCCCGAGCACCGCAAGCATGCGGAGGAGATCTGGAAGCTCCCCGCGGGACTGCTGCCGGACAAGCCGGGCTACCACGCCGTCCAGCAAGACCGGATGCTGCGCGACGGCAAGCTCAACTGGTACTGGGTCCAGGTCAACAACAACGTCCAGGCGGCCCCCAACAACAGCCAGGAGACCTATCCCGGCTATCGCAATCCGGACAATTTCATCGTCGTCTCCGACGCCTATCCGACGGTGACGGCGCTCGCCGCCGACGTCATCCTGCCGGCCGCCATGTGGGTGGAAAAGGAAGGCGCCTACGGCAATGCCGAGCGACGCACCCATGTCTGGCACCAGCTGGTTACCGCGAAGGGCGAGGCCCGTTCCGACCTGTGGCAGTTGATGGAGTTCTCCAAGCGCTTCACCACGGACGAGGTGTGGCCCAAGGAGATGCTCGATGCCAATCCCGACTATCGCGGCAAGACGCTGTTCGATGTTCTGTATCGTAACGGCAATGTCGACCGCTTCCCCCTGTCGGAAATCGATCCCGACTACGAGAACCAGGAAGCCAAGGACTTCGGCTTCTACGTCCACAAGGGACTGTTCGAGGAATATGCCGAGTTCGGCCGCGGCCACGGCCACGACCTTGCACCCTACGACCGTTACCACGAGGTGCGCGGCCTGCGCTGGCCGGTGGTCGACGGCGAGGAAACCCGCTGGCGCTACCGCGAGAGATACGATCCGTACGTCAAGGCGGGCGAAGGCGTGCGCTTCTACGGCCGCAAGGACGGACGAGCGGTCATCCTGGCGGTGCCGTACGAGCCCCCGGCGGAAGTGCCGGACGAGGAGTTTGATCTGTGGCTGGTGACCGGCCGGGTGCTGGAACACTGGCATTCCGGATCAATGACCATGCGCGTACCCGAGCTCTACAAGGCTTTCCCCGGCGCCCGGGTCTTCATGCACCCCGACGACGCCCGCGCCCGCGGTCTGAACCAGGGAACCGAGGTCGTGGTCACTTCGCGGCGCGGCGAAATCCGCTCGCGCATCGAGACGCGCGGGCGCAACCGCATGCCGCGCGGTGTGATCTTCGTGCCGTGGTTCGACGCCAGCCAGTTGATCAACAAGGTGACGCTCGACGCCACCGATCCTATCTCCAAGCAGACGGATTTCAAGAAATGCGCAGTCAAGGTCTCCACCGCGTAGCCGCGCCCGCACTGCTTGCCGGCCTTCTCGTCTTCGCCGCTGGCCTTGCGCTGCCGGCCTTCTCGCAGGATGCTCCGCGCCTGCGGGGCGCGCCTCAGCCGATGGAAAACCCCACTGCTCCCCCGGTCGCGAAATGGGTGACGGACGACGTCCGGAAAATGCGGGCCTACCCGGAGCAGCCGCCGGTCATTCCGCATTCGATCGAGGGATACCAGCTGTCGGTGAATACCAACCGCTGCCTGTCGTGTCACAAGCGCGAATACACGCAAGGCTCCGGCGCGCCGATGATCAGCGTCACCCACTACATGGACCGCGAGGGCCAGATGCTCGCCGATGTGTCGCCGCGCCGCTACTTCTGCACCATGTGCCATGTGCCGCAATCGGATGCAGCGCCGCTGGTCCCCAACACGTTCCGCGACATGAGCGAGCTCGGCGCCAGGCCGGCCGGGAGCCAATAGGCCATGTGGAGCCGTGTGAAATCGCTTGCTCGCCAGGCCTGGACCGTCTTCGCAAGGCCGAGCGTGCATTTCGGCCTGGGGTTCCTGACGCTCGGCGGTTTCGTTGGCGGCGTCATCTTCTGGGGCGCGTTCAACACGGCGCTCGAGGTGACCAACACCGAGGCGTTCTGCATCAGCTGCCACGAGATGAAGGACAACGTCTACGAGGAGCTGACGCAGACGGTCCACTTCTCCAACCGCTCGGGCGTGCGCGCCTCCTGCCCCGACTGCCATGTCCCGCACAACTGGACGGATAAGATCGCCCGCAAGATGCAGGCCTCCAAGGAGGTCTGGGGCCATCTCTTCGGCACCATCGACACACGGCGCAAGTTCCTCGACCACCGGCTGGAACTGGCAAAGCACGAATGGGCACGGCTGAAGGCCAACGACAGCCTGGAGTGCCGCAACTGCCACTCCTCGGTCGCCATGGATTTTACCCGGCAGACCGACCGGGCGGCGGCGATCCACCAGCGCTACCTCGTCAGCGGCGAGGCGACCTGCATCGACTGCCACAAAGGAATCGCCCACCAGTTGCCGAACATGGAGAACGTCGAGCCCGGCTGGCGCATGCCTCCCGAACTCAGCGATTCCGACGGCGACCGCGCGGCCCTGCAACATCTGTCAGGATACCTGTCCCAAGGTACCGATCGCCGGTAACTTTGCCGACAAGCAGTCTGAACGGAGCGTCACAATCCCGCGTTTTCATGATAGGCTCGCCGGCGTTTGGTCCGGACGAGAGGAGTGGTCCCGGCCATTCCGGGGAGCGAGGCCATGGACGGAACGGATGAGGTCACCGTCGGGATTCCGGCGCGTCTGAGAAAGGCAGCGAGCCATCTCGTCTTTCTGGCGATGCTGGCTGTCGCATCACCCGCCGCAGCCGATCACGTATCGCCCGGAGATCGTCTGGGCGCAAATATCAACGAAATCGCCAATACGCTATCGGCCCACGGCTACAGCACCCTTCGCTACATCAACAGGGACAGCCGGATCGAGATCGTCGCCCGCAAGGATGGAGACGAGGTCTTCCTGCTGATCGATGCGGATACGGGGATCCTCGAAACCGTCGTCCACAAGGACGGCGAACCGCTGCTCGAGCGTCCTCCGGCCGCCGCGCCGCCGCCGAGTAACGAGGAAAGCCGGCGCCCGACCACCAAAGACAAGGGCGAAGATAGGTTGTCCGCCCTGCCAGCCTCTTGATGGCACGCCCGCCGACCTCCTGACGTCGGAAGTCCAGCCCTACAGATACTGTTCGATGAGGGCCGTCACCTTCCGGTCGCGCGCAACTTCGCTCTCGCCGCCAAAGACGACGGCTATGACGCTGCGCCCGCCGCGATGCGCCGAAGCCGCAAGATTGTAGCCGGAATCGCGGATGTAGCCGGTCTTGATGCCGTCGACCCCGGCCACGCGGCCAAGCAGGTTGTTTGTCGCCTGATAGCGGCGCCCCTCGTAGGAGAAGCTGCGTGCCGTGAAGGCGCTGGCGCGCGAGGCGTGCCGGCTCTTCAGGGCCCGCGAGAGGATCGCCATGTCGCGAGCGGTGGTCACCTGGTTGGGATCAGGCAGGCCGGAGGCGTTGACGAAGCGGGTGTGGCGCATGCCGAGGCTGCGCGCCTTGGCCGTCATCTGTGCCGCAAAGGCCGCCTCGGACCCGGCAAGGTTCTCGGCGACCGCAATGGCAACGTCATTGGCCGACTTCACCGCAAGCGCCTGGATCGCCTGCGAAACGGTCAGCTTGCCGCCGGCCTTCAGTCCGATGCGCGCGGGCGGCTGGCTGGCCGCCTTGGCCGAAATGACCAGCGGCGTGTCGACGCTCACCCGCCCTTCCGACAGGGCGTCGAAAAGCAGGTAGAGCGTCATCATCTTTGTGAGGGAGGCCGGATAGCGGAGCGAGTCCGCGTCTTCCTCGTGCAACACGGTACCGGTCGCCGCATCGACGACGATGGCCGCATGCGCCCGCCGGAGGGCGCTGCCCTGCGGGGCAAGGGCCAGTTCCGAGCCCGGCACTGCTGCTGCCGTCGCCGGCAGGGCGGGAAGTGCGGCAACCTGAACGGTCGAGGCCTGTGCCCGTGAGGTCTGGGGAGAGGTGGAAGCTGCGGTCTGGCACCCTGCGAGCGCCAGGGAAACGGCAATGGCAAGGACGGCTCGGCACCAGCGAGGCGCGGCGGTCACGTTCGCCGTGGTCAGAGCGTGCAAAGGTCCGGCTCCAAGTGAGAAGGCTGATCGGCGCGCACCTTATCGGATCGCGGTCGTCCGCAAAAGGTCCCCGCGCATGCAAGGCGCGCGGGTCCGCTCCTCAGGCGACGAGCGCCTTCCCCATGCCTTCCGGCATAGCCGAGCTGCGCCCACCGGACAGGGCCTGCGCCAGCTCGATGAACAGCTTGGCCGGCAGGGGCGGCGCGAAGATGTACCCCTGGGCCGCGGAGACACCCAGCTCGCGCAGCCGCTCGATCTGCTCCATCGTCTCCACGCCCTCGGCGATGATGCCCATACCCAGGTTGTCGGCGAGTTCGACCATCGTATCGACGATGGTCGTCGAATTGTCGTCGGTTCCCAGGCTGTCGATGAACATCTTGTCGATCTTGATGATGTCGATACCGAGCTTCTGGAGATAGGCGAATCCGCCATGGCCGGTGCCCACGTCGTCCAGCGCCACGCGCACGCCGGTCGCCTGCATTTCGGCAATGATCTTGCGGGCGGTGTCCATGTTGGAGAGAGGCTGGCGTTCGGTCACCTCCATGACGATCTGCTGGAAGGCGATCTTCGAGCCACCGTAGATCTCGGTAATGTCCTCGATGATCTGCCGATCCTCGAAATGGCCGGCGAACAGATTGATCGACAGCTTGAATTCCGGGTTCTGGAAGTAGAGCTCGCCGACCTCGTCGCAGGTCTTGCGCATGACCTGCCGCGTCATCTCGAAGATGTGGCCGGAGGTCTCTGCAAAGGTCATGAAGGCGCCCGGCGAAATCACCGTACCGTCCGGCCGCTGCCAGCGCATCAGCACTTCGCAGCCGCGCAGCCGGCCGGTCTCGATGTCCATCACAGGCTGATAGTAGGGAATGAACTCTCCGCGCCGGATCGCCTGGACGAACTCGTCCTCTGCCTCGCTTTCCGGCCGCCAGGAGAACCAGACGCTGACGGCGACGAAGAGGATCGCAAAGCCGACACAGGCAATGGCTGCCACGACCTTCAGGTCGCGGACCAGGTTGGCTGCAGCGGAGGCGGGCGCCGAAACGGTCGCGAGCATCGGATACTTCTCGGAAGGCACCTCGACGACCAGTTCGCTTTCGCCTTCGCGGGAACTGATGTTGCTGTACTCGCCCGACCGCAGCCAGGTGACGCCGTCCCCGAGGCGCAACTCCACATGCCGGTGGGCACGCAGGTATTCCGGCCCCGGATCGATGGCGATCGCCACCGGAGAAATCTCCGCCAGCAGACGGTTGCCGGTGCCGATGCGCCAGCTGACCAGCGCGACCCGCGCGCCCTCGTAGACACGATCGCGCATGCCGATGCCCACCAGGGGCGAATCCGCCTGCAGCACGGGCAGCACTTGCCGCCCCTGTCCGGGCTGATCCGGAACGTTGCAGATGATCACGCCGCCGGAATTGACCACGCCGATCATCTGCACGAACGGCGCATCGATGAGGCCCGAGTGGAACGCCCGGCGGTCGTCCGCGGAACAGGTCACATGCCCGTTCTGATGCAGGGTCTGAAGCACCGAGACCGCATCTCCGATCGCCTTCTCCGCCCGCAGGACGTAGCGCTCGGCAATCGCCTTCATCTCGGTCCGAGCCTGTGTTACGGCGTAGTTGGCAAGGATGTAATTGGCCGCAATGAGGGGCGCAATCGCCAGGCCGAGGGCAATCGCCAGTGTCTTCAGGAAACGGGTGTAACGATGAGGCACGCAACGATCCGGCATTGAACAGTCGGACCAGTATCGGTTCCTTTGGTAAATGACCCCTGAAGGCGGCCTCTGCAAAGGCAGAAAATTCCGCAGGGACCGCGACTTGAGAACGAGAGATAAACCCGCCAGCAAGGAGCGCGCCGAAGCATGCAGGCCCTATTCATCGGTCAGGCCTATATCGACATCACCTTCCTCACCGACACACTGCCGACAGGCGACGAAAAGACCATCGCACGCGACTATGCGGTGAGCTTCGGCGGCAACGCCGTGACGGCGGGCTTCGCCTGCGCACGGCTCGGCATCGCCCCGGACATCCTGTGCTCGCAGGCCGACGACTGGCTTGCCCGCATGTTTCTGGACATGGCCGCCAAGTACGGCATCTCGATCCACGGGCGAAAGGTACGGGAATCCTCCCTCTCCTTCATCATGCCCAAGGACGGCAAGCGCGCCATCGTCCGCTGCCGCGACAACGACTTCCTGCACCCCTTCCCCGAGCTCAACCTTGCCGGCTGCCGCGCGCTGCATCTCGACGGCCACATGCCGGACGCCGCCCTCCACTATGCCAAGGCGGCGCGGGCGGCCGGCATCCTCACCTCGCTCGACGGCGGCGCGGTGCGCGAGAACACCGACGAGCTGCTACGCTATATCGACGTCGCTGTGGTTTCGGCGCGGTTCTGCGAGCAGCTCGGCCTCGGCTTCGAGGAGACTCTCGAGTATCTGCGCGAACGCGGCTGCCCGGTTGCCGGCGTCACTGTCGGCGAAGATGGCATGTTCTGGTACGAGAACCGCGGCCCGACGCGTCGGCTCCCGGCGCTGGACGTGCCGAAGGCGCGTATCGTCGACACCAACGGCGCCGGCGACGTGTTCCACGGCGCCTATGTCTATTCCTGGATGCGGGACAGCGCCGCTGCGTGGGAGCAGCATTTCCGCTTCGCCCGCGCCGCGTCGTCCCATGCAATCCAGCATCTGGGCAACGAGGAGAGCCTGCCGGCGCTCGCCGATGTCGAGACGGCAATGGCCGAATGGACGGAGAAGCAGCCGGCCCGCGACTGACGGTCGGGGTGAGGAATCGCGCTGAACAATCTGAGCGCGCAGCTTGTTCTCGCGCCGCATTTGGCGCATCGTAGCGGTCCGCAGGCAGGGAGCGGACCCCCAAACACCAGTCGGAGACGTCTGAATGACTAATCTTGCCCTTCGCCGCGCACGCGCCATCGCGCTCGCCTGCCCGCTTCTCCTTGCCACGCCCGCACTCGCCTTCGATGCGTCCGGCAACGAGATCGCGGACACGTTCTTCGAGATTTTCGAGGCCGGAAAAGCGACCGTGGCCGGCTACGACAGCGTCGAGGAGAACGGCGACACGGTGACGATCACCGGCATACGCGCCGCCATCGACGACAGCGGCCGGAAAACCGAGATGACCATTGCCACGATGTCGTTCGAGGAAGGCGAAGTCGCCTCCGACGGCGGGCTGACGGCCAGCAGCATGTCGATGAGCGGCGTGGCCATCCAGAACCAGGAAGACGGCAAGGACGTAGGCGTCACTGTCGCCCTGATCGACATCGACGATCCGGTCCTGCCCTCTGCCGCGACGGTGAAGGCGAAGGCCAGCACCGATGCGATCGCCCCGTCCTATTCGCGCGCCGAAATCACCGGCGTCCTCGTCGACAGCGGCGCTGACGGCAAGATCCCGGTCGCCAGCGTGGTCGCAGTGATCGACGAGATGGATGACGAGCTGCCGACCGCCGGCTCCCTCACCGTCGAGGGCGTCGAGATCTCGGCCGAAAGCCTCGATGCAGAAGAGCGCAAGACCCTGACCGATCTTGGCTACGACAAGGTCGTCCTCGGCCTGTCGCTGGAGGCGGACTGGGATCCGGACACCGGCGCGCTGGAGATTTCCGACCTGACGATCTCCGGCACCGAGGCCGCGACGCTGAACGCATCGCTGAAGCTGAACGGCCTGACCCGCGAGGTCTTCGCCAAGCTGGAGGCAGCGCAAGGCAAGCCGGAAGAGGCTATGGGCATCATGCAGGGCCTGCAGGTGGTGAGCCTGAGCCTGCGGCTGGACAACGAATCGCTGGTCGACCGTCTGCTCGACGCGCAGGCGAAGGAGTCCGGCTCGACCCGCGAACAGTTCGTCGGCCAGTTGAGCGCCGCTCTGCCCATGCTGCTCGCCGCCATCGGCAATCCCGAGTTCCAGAAGAGCGTCTCCGGCGCCGCCACCACCTTCCTGAACGATCCGCAGTCGATCTCAGCAACCGCGGCTCCGTCTACGCCGGTTCCCTTCGCCCAGTTGCTGGGAACCGCGATGATGGCACCGCAGACCCTGCCGACCATTCTCGGCGTGACGGTCGCGGCCAATCAGGACTGACCTCGACGTCGGGCGGCCAAGGGGGGCTCCGTCCACGACATCGACGAACAGCCGAAGCCGGCGCAGCACGTCTGCGCCGGTTTCGGCATGAACGCCCGCTTTGAAAGGCGGGTTGCCACCAGATCACGGACAACGGACGATGCCCAGAAGCTTGCGACACACCCCGACGGCCGGCGCCCTCCTCGTCACCCTGGCCCTTGCCTCCCCCGCCACCGCCAACCCGGCCCTGGATGCCGCCGATGCCTTCCTCCAGTGGGCGAAGGATCACGGCGCAACCATCGCCGAATACGGCAGCGTCACCGAGACCGGAACCGGCGACGCCATCGTGCGCGATGCGAAATTCGGTTGGGATCTCGCCTTTTCGATTGCCGGCGCGAACGTCGATCTCGACATCCGCATCAACAGCCCGGAAACCCGGCTGATCGGCGTCACCAAGACCGACAAGGGCTATCGTCTCGACCGCTACGAGCAGCCTGGAGCGCACGAGTTCGCGTTTTCCGGCGGCGTGACCGAGGACGGCGTGCGCAACGGCTTCGACATGTCGGTCATCCAGTACGACCTCGTCGCCGAGGACTACCTGCAGGTGCCGTTCGAGGCGCAGGAAGATCCGGAACGTCCGGTTTCCCGCTTCCTTCCGGCCATCGTCGCCGGCCTCGATACGACGATCGGCAAGATGTTCGTCCGCCGGATGGAATCGACCTCGAAGATGCCCGACGGCACCTCGGGCACACAGTCCTACGAGGGCATGACCATCACCGGCTTCGCCAACGGCCGGATCGAAGAACAGCGCATCGAGAAGACCATCTCTGAGACCACGATCAAGACGGAACCGGGCGTAACCACCGACACCGTCGCGATGCGCGAGGAAACCGGCCTGCAGGTCGTCACCGGCACCGACATGAAGCCGCTTCTGAGGCTGTTCGGCGCCCTTCCCGCCGACCGCCTGACCGGCGACGAGATCATCGCCAGCGCCTCCGTCGAGGGCATGAACTTCTCGTTCGCGGAAGGCTCCGCCGCCATCGGCAGCCTGTCGATGGCGGGCCTGCGCATCGATCCGGATGCTCCGGCTTTCGACATCGCCTCCATCGGCGACCAGGCCGCTCTCGGCAAGCTGCCGCAGGACGAGGCGTCCCTGACCGCCCTGGGCGGCCAGGCGGCCGATGCGCTGGCGGCGGCCTCGCTGGACAGCTTCGACCTGTCCGCCCTCGCCATCTCCTCGCCCATTCTCAACGGCGCCATCGGCAGCATCCAGGCGAAGGACGCGTCCTATCGCGGCTTCGGCGATTTCTCTATGGCCGACCTGTCGATCAAGGCGGAAGAGAACAACGCCGCTGTCGATGCGAAACTGTTCCGCATGAGCGAACTGCGGCTGGCGCCGCTGTCGCGCTACATCGACTTCTTCGTCGCCTCGAGCAACCGCGAGCCGACGCTGCCCGAGATCCTCTCGGTGGTCCCCACGCTCGGCCTGCTGGAGATGGAAGGCATCAAGGTAGCCTCGGACGAACTGCCCGCTCCCGTCTCGATCGAGAGCTACCGGCTCGCCATGAGCGACTTCATCAACCCGATCCCGACCCGGATCGAGGCGATGACGAAGAACGCCTCCTTCCCGGTCTCGCTGATCGAGGAGGACGAGGCGCGCGCACTCTTCGAAGCGCTCGACCTGAAGGTCGTCAGCTATTCCGACGAAACGCGGATCAGCTGGAACGCCGACACCCAGACGCTCAGCATCGATCCGCTCTCCTTCACCATCGAGGGCGGCGGGTCCATGGACCTGAAGATGGAAATCGGCGGCGTGCCGCGCGTGGTGTTCGAGAGCCCTGAGCAGGCGCAGATGGTCATCGCTACCGCGATGGTGAACAAGGCGAGCCTGACGGTGCGCGATGCCCGTCTGGTCTCCGCCTTTATCGAGCAGCAGGCCAAGCCCGCCGGTCTGTCGCCGGAAACCCTGGCGCTCGGCCTTGCCGATCAGGCCGCCAACGAAATGGGCCCGCTCAAGGACACACCGTTCGGTCAGAACCTACACGGCGCGCTGAAGAGCTTCCTCGTGTCGCCGGACGAACTGGTGATCACCGTCGAGCCGGAGACACCGGTCCCCGCGATGCAGATCATGGGCGTGCTGGCGACCGCACCGGACACCCTGCCGCAGCTTCTCAACGCAACCGTCATGGCCAATTCCGGCCGCTGACCGGGTCGCCCGATCCAAGAACAAAGAACCCCGCCGCAGAGCCCTGCGGCGGGGTTTTTTCATGTCCAGCGAGCCGCAACCGGTCAGCGCCAGCGGCGTCAGTCGGTCGATCCGCTGTCGGAGAACTGCAGGTCGCAAAGCCGCTTGTAGAGCCCGCCACGCGCGAAAAGCTCGCGGTGGGTGCCGCTCTCGATGGCGCGGCCGCGATCCATCACGACAATCTGGTTCGCCTCGCGCACGGTCGACAGGCGGTGCGCGATGACCAGCGTCGTGCGCCCGCGCATCAGGTTGGCGAGCGCTGCCTGGATCTTGGCCTCGGATTCCGAATCCAGCGCCGAGGTCGCTTCGTCGAGCAGCAGCAGGGGCGCATCCCGCAGGATCGCCCGCGCGATGGCGATGCGCTGGCGTTGGCCGCCGGACAGCCGGCCGCCGCCCTCGCCCACCCGCGTGTCGTAGCCCTCGTCGAGCTCCATGATGAAGTCGTGCGCATTCGCCTCGCGCGCCGCCTGCACGATCTCGTCCTCGCTGGCGGCAGGTCGCCCCATGGCAATGTTGTCGCGCACGGACATGTCGAACAGGAACGTGTCCTGCGAAACCAGCGCGATGGCCGCGCGGATGTCGGTAATGGTGGTGTCGCGAATGTCGCGTCCACCGACCGTGATGCGGCCCGAGACGGGCTCGTAGAATCGCTCGAGCAGCGAAAACACGGTGGACTTTCCCGCTCCCGACGGTCCGACAAGCGCGGTCACCTCACCAGCACGGGCGGTGAAATCGAGCCCGGCCAGCGCCGGTGCCTCGCCGTAGTGGAAGGCGACGTTCTCAAAGCGCACGCTTCCCGGCTGGAACGGCGCCCCCGGCAACTGGGTACCCTCACCCGAAGCCTCGGCAGAGGCACGGTCCAGCACCTCGTACATCAGCCGGACGCCGACCATGTGGGCCGACAGATTGACATGCAGCCGGGCGAGACGCCGGGCAGGATCGTAGGCGAGCAGAAGCGCCGTGATGAAGGCGAAGAAAGCGCCGGGGTCGCTGCCGCGTTCCACCACGCTGAAGCCGCCGTAGAGGATCACCAGGGCGATGGCGACGCCGCCGAGGGTTTCCATCACAGGCGAGGTGCGCGCGGACAGGCGGGTCATCTTGTTGGCGCGCAGGCGTACGTCCTCGACCGCCGCATCCATGTCGCGGCGCAGCCTCTGCTCCACCGCAAAAGCCTTCACCACACGAATGCCTGCAATGGTTTCCTGAGCGATGGAGAGGATGCGGGTGAGCGAGACGAATTGCGACTTCGCCACCCGGCGCACGCGTCGCACCAGACCGGCGATGATGATAATCGCCGGCGGCATGATCACCAACGCGATCAGGCTCATCAACGGATCCTGCGCGATCATCACCGCGACCAGCGCGATCACGGTCAGGAGGTCGCGCCCGAGCGCGGTGACGATGAGATCGAGCGCAACCCGGGCCGCCGTGGCGTTATGCGAAAGCCGCGTACCGAGGTCGCCGATGCCGGACGTTTCGAAGAAGGCGACGTCCTGGCGGGTAATCGCCTCGAACAGGCGCGACTGCGTCTTCGCGACGATGGCATTGCCGATCTCGCCGAGGACCACGAGTTGACCGTAGGTGGCAAGCCCCTTCACCGTGAAGATGAACATCACGAAGCCTGCGATGACCATCACCATGGTCGCATCGCGTTCCAGGAAGACCTCGTTGATGACGTCCTTCATGATCCAGGCGCTCGCCGCCGTGCTGGCGGCGACCAGGCCCATGAAGACGAAGGCCAGGATATAGCGCCACACATAGTCGCGGGCGTTTTCCAGGACCAGCCGCCGGACCAGGAAGGGCGTGCCTTCCGGATCGGCGAACAGGTGGGACCAGATGCGTTTCAATGCGTCGGCCTTGTCCTTGCAGCTCTCCGGCGACCCGTGCCGCCGCATCCGCCCCTGCCCCGGGCGGCTGACGATAACCGTCAGCCCTTCTCGGGCAAATTGAGCCGGATATGAAGCTCGCGCAACTGCTTGGGGTAAACGTCGGACGGTGCGCCCATCAGCAGGTCCTGCGCC
The DNA here is from genome assembly GCF_023507705.1 of Stappia sp. WLB 29. Lineage (GTDB taxonomy): Bacteria > Pseudomonadota > Alphaproteobacteria > Rhizobiales > Stappiaceae > Stappia. Next base: position 527,924 of record NZ_JALBGD010000001.1, read on the forward strand.
TGCTGGTTCATCGGGAACAGGCTGACATCGCGCACGTTCTTTGCCCCGACCAGCAACATGACGATCCGGTCGACACCGGCAGCCATGCCGCCATGCGGCGGCGCGCCGTACTGGAAGGCACGGTAGAGGCCGCCGAAGCGCTCCTCCACGTCGCTCTTCGACAGGCCGACCTTCTCGAACGCCTTGACCATCAGCTCCGGCGACTGGTTACGGATCGAGCCTGAGGCGATCTCGTAGCCGTTGCACACGAGGTCGTACTGAAACGCCTTGATGTCAAGCGGGTCCATCGTCTCCAGAGCCTCCAGGCCGCCCTGCGGCATGGAGAACGGATTGTGGGCGAACTCGACCTTCTTCTCTTCCTCGTCCCATTCGAAGAACGGGAAGTCGACGATCCAGGCGAGCGCGAAGCGGTCGCGGTCGACGAGGTCCAGTTCCTCGCCGACGCGGGTCCGCGCCTTGCCGGCGAAGTCGGAGAACTTCTTCGGATCGCCCGCGACGAAGAACGCCGCATCGCCGGCCTTCAGGCCGAGCTGGGTGCGGATCGCCTCGGTGCGCTCCTCGCCGATGTTCTTGGCGAGCGGGCCGGCACCCTCGAGGGCACCGCCCTCCTCGCGCCAGAAGATGTAGCCGAGGCCCGGCTGGCCCTCGCCCTGCGCCCAGGAGTTCATCCGGTCGCAGAAGGCACGGCTGCCGCCGGTCGGGGCCGGAATGGCCCACACGGCGTTCTTCGGATCCTCGAGCAGGCGCGCAAAGATCTTGAAGCCGGAGCCGGCGAAATGGGTGCCGACGTCCTGCATCTCGATCGGGTTGCGCAGGTCCGGCTTGTCACTGCCGTACTTGGCGATCGCGTCCGCATACGGAATGCGCGGGAATGTCCCGGTGACCGGCTTGCCCTTCGCGAACTCCTCGAAGATGCCGCGCATGATCGGTTCCATCGTTGAGAACACGTCCTCCTGCTCGACGAAGCTCATCTCCAGGTCGAGCTGGTAGAACTCGCCCGGCAGACGGTCGGCGCGCGGGTCCTCGTCGCGGAAGCACGGCGCGATCTGAAAATAGCGGTCGAAGCCGGAGACCATCAGCAGCTGCTTGAACTGCTGCGGCGCCTGCGGCAGCGCGTAGAACTTGCCCGGATGCAGCCGCGAGGGCACCAGGAAGTCGCGCGCGCCTTCCGGCGAGGACGCCGTGAGGATCGGCGTCTGAAACTCGGTGAAGCCCGCCGCCCCCATGCGCTGGCGCATCGAGCCGATGATGCGCGTGCGGGTCATGATGTTCTCGTGCAGCGTCTCGCGGCGCAGGTCGAGGAAACGGTAGGTCAGGCGGATGTCTTCGGGATAGTCCGGCTCGTTGAAGACCGGCAGCGGCAGCTCGCGCGCCGAACCCAGCACTTCCAGCTCGCGGATGAAGATCTCGATCGCGCCGGTCGGCAGCGTCTCGTTGACCGTCTCCGGCGTGCGCATCTTCACGTCTCCGTCGATGCGGATGCACCACTCGGCGCGAACCGTCTCGGCGAGCTTGAAGGCGGGCGAATCGGGATCGATCACACACTGCGTCATGCCGTAGTGGTCGCGCAGGTCGATGAAGAGCAGGCCGCCGTGATCACGCACGCGGTGCACCCAGCCCGACAGGCGCGCCGTGGCACCGACATGGGTTTCGCGCAGTTCCCCGCACGTGTGACTGCGATAGCGATGCATGTGGTCCTCGATGGCCCGAAGTTTGAAAAAAGTGGCGGCTGACAAGGCGAAGCAGCTGCCGGCCGGCGCGATGGCGCGCCCGTGCACAAGCCATGGGATGACGACAAAGTCAAGGCGGCGAGCCGGTTGGCGGCCCCTGAAAGCCCGCCGAACGAACAGGCCATAACAAGGCGGTTTCGTGGCGACAAGCGGGCAAGCATCCGCTATATCTCGCGATTACTATGCATATCATTTCAAGCACCAAAGAACTGGCCGATGTGTGTCGGCGTCTCGCGCAACACGATTTCGTCGCTGTCGACACGGAGTTCCTGCGCGAAACGACCTTCTGGCCGAAGCTCTGCGTCATCCAGATGGCGAGCGTCGAGGATGCCGTGATCATCGACGCGCTAGCCGACGGCCTCGACCTTGCGCCGTTTTTCGAGCTGATGCGCGACGAGAGCGTCGTGAAGGTGTTCCACGCCGCAAGGCAGGACATCGAGATCGTCTATCACCTCGGCGGGTTCATCCCGCACCCGGTGTTCGACACCCAGGTCGCGGCAATGGTCTGCGGCTTCGGCGATTCGATCTCCTACGACCAGCTGGTCCACCGCATCACAGCGGTCAGGATCGACAAGTCGTCTCGCTTCACCGACTGGTCGCGCCGGCCCTTGAGCGAAAAGCAGCTCGACTATGCGCTGGCCGACGTGACGCATCTGCGCGAGGTCTACCACTTCCTGAAGGCGAACCTCGCCGAACAGGGTCGCAGCCACTGGGTCGGCGACGAGATGGAGATCCTCACCTCCGAAAACACTTATCGCACCGATCCGGAAAATGCGTGGAAGCGGCTGAAGCTGCGGGTACGCAAGCCGATCGAGTTCGCGGTGCTGCAGGAGGTGGCCGCCTGGCGCGAGCGCGAGGCACATGAGCGCGACGTGCCGCGCAACCGCATCCTCAAGGACGACGCGATCTACGAGATCGCCGCCCAGCAGCCGACCAACACCCAGGCGCTCGCCGCCCTGCGCACCATTCCGCGCGGCTTCGAGCGCTCGCGCACGGCCGAAGAGATCCTCGGCGCGGTCAAGCGGGCGATGGCGATCCCCAAGGACAAGCTCCCGGCCGTGCCCAAGGGACGCGCCGCGCCCGACGGGTCGGCGGCGGCCGTCGACCTTCTCAAGGTCCTGCTCAAGCTGGTCAGCGAAGCCAACGGCGTTGCCGCCAAGGTTATCGCCACCATGGAAGACCTGGAAAAGATCGCTGCCAGCGACGATGCCGATGTCGATGCGTTGAAGGGCTGGCGGATGGAGCTGTTCGGCGAAGCCGCCTTGAAGCTGAAGCGCGGCGAGATCGCCCTCGCTTTCAACGGCAAGCGCATCGTCGCCGTCGAGCAGAGCGAGCCGGTGCTGGCACCCAGGCCCGAGCCGTCCAAGCGTCGCCGCAATCGGCAGAAGGCGGACGCAGATGCGGACGCGGCAGCCGAGTAGGCCGGCGACCGCACGCACCAACGACAATCGACAAGCAAACGGGCAGGTCTTCCCTGCCCGTTTGCGTTTGTGCGGTCGTTTTTTTGTCTTCCGACTACCGGCGAGAGACCCGTCAGACCTCGACCACGACCCGCGCCTTCAGGCCCAGCAGGCGGGCGAACTGGGTGAGCCGCTTGTTCAGCCGCTCCCCTTCCAGCGCGATCAATTCACCACGCAAGGTCAGCACCACCTCGCCATTGTCCACAGCAACGGGCACCTGCGGCAGGATGCCGGCGACGGATGCGCTCAGCACCGACGCCACCCGCAACGCGCCGCCGAGAATGCGGGCGCGATCCTTCAGGCGCGTATGGGCGAGCTCGCGAATGCGCGGCCCCAGAGCGTCCTCCACCAGCCCCTGATGGCGGTAGAAGACCGAGAGGGCCAGATAGGCACGGCCCGCGTGGTCGATGCCGACGAAGCCGGCGTTGGAAATGATGTTGAGGCTCTGCTCGCCGCGATAATCGGGATGCGCGCGCCAGCCGATATCCGACAGCAGGCAGCCGGCGGCCCGCAGCCGCACCTCGTACTCGGTCTCGTCGATGCCGACGGCCGGGAACAGGCGGTCGGTCCACTTGACCAGTTCCTCGCCATAGGCGGGTGAGCGCGAGCGCAGCTGCGACAGTTCGCGTGCAGCCTCCACAAGCGGGTCCTGCTGGCGCAGATCGTCCGGAAGCAGGTCGAAGAGCAGCCCCTCGCGAAGGCCGAGCGCCGACATCACCACCTTGGACGCCTTGGAGCCCCGCAGCACCTTCTCCATTACCGCCGCGCCGAACGGCAGCAGTGGGCGGCGGGCGCGCGAGACCACCTCGATCATGTCGAGGCTTTCCGGATCGCGCCGGGCGACCAGCTGGCAGAACTCGATCGCCTCTTCCGCCGGGATGGCGTAATCGTGCATCACATGCAGCGGATAGCCGTTCTGATGCAGGTGCAACCGGGCAAGCGAACGCCAGGTGCCGCCGACCGCATAAAAGGGCTTGCCGGCCCCGATGGGCAGCCACTCGACATCGCCGAGCGCCTGTTCCGCGATCTTCTGCGCCTTGGCGATCTTTCCGTCCGCATCTTCCTGCAGGCGGATGCCACCGAGCGGCAGGGTCTGGCCACGGCCGATCTCGTCGTGCTTGATCTCGACGAGTTCGAGACTGCCGCCGCCGAGATCGCCGACGATCCCGTCCGGCCGCCACATGCCGGAGACGACACCAAAGGCGGCAAGGCGCGCCTCGTCTCGGCCCGACAACAGCCGCACCGGCGTGCGGCAAATCTCTTCCACCGACGTCAAGAATTCCTCGCCATTGGCCGCATCGCGGGTCGCGGCGGTAGCAAGGATGTGCAGATCGGCAACGCCGATCTGGTCGCACAGGCGGCGGAACCGCACCAGCGCCCGGCGCGCCTGGTCCGTCGCCTCGTCCGACAGGCGGCCCGTGGCGCCGACGCCGCGCCCAAGGCCGGCAAGCACCTTTTCGTTGAACAGCACCGTGGGGGTGCGCGCGTGTCTTTCGTAGACGACGAGGCGGATCGAGTTCGATCCGATATCGATCACGGCAATCGGTCCGCTGCCGTTGAGACGACCGCGGACCAGTTCATGCTTTGGGCTGTCAGCCACGCTTCCTCGGCTCCGCAAACGGTTTCGGGCTATGGCTGCGCAGCGACTTGCCACGGCCGGAGAGCGACGGATTCGTCATGAAATATTGATGGGCGTTGAAGGGCTTCTCGCCGCGGCCGAGACGCACGCGCTCATGACCGCCATCCGGGAGCAGTCGCCAGCTCTGCTGGTTGTCCTTAAGATTGGCGACCATGATCTGATCGAGCACCTGTTCGTGCACCGTCGGAGTGATGAGCGGCGTCAGCGTTTCCACCCGCCGGTCGATGTTGCGCGGCATCAGATCCGCGGAGCCGATATAGACGACCGCATCCGGCGAGGGAAGCCCATGACCGTTGCCGAAGCAGAAGATGCGGCTGTGTTCCAGGAAGCGGCCGACGATGGACTTGGCCCGGATGTTTTCCGAAAGACCCGGGATGCCCGGGCGCAGGCAGCAGATGCCGCGGATCACCAGGTCGATCTGCACGCCGGCCTGGCTCGCCTTGTACAGGGCATCAATGATGCCGGGATCGACCAGCGAGTTCATCTTCATCCAGATCTGCGCCGGGCGCCCGGCCCGAGCATGCTCGGCCTCTGCCGCGATCAGCCGGGTGATACCGTCGCGCAGCGTCACCGGCGACACCATCATGTGTTGCAGTTCCACCGGCTCGGCATAGCCAGTGATGAAATTGAAGATCTTGGCGACCTCCCGGCCGATGCGCGGATCGGCCGTGAAATAGGACAGGTCCGTGTAGATGCGTGCGGTGATCGGATGGTAGTTGCCGGTGCCGAGGTGGCAATAGGTGCGCAGCTCGCCATGTTCGCGGCGGACGACCATCGACAGCTTGGCGTGGGTCTTCAGTTCCAGGAAGCCGAAGACCACCTGCACGCCGGCGCGCTCCAGGTCGCGCGCCCAGCGGATGTTGGCCTCCTCGTCGAAGCGCGCCTTCAGCTCGACCAGCGCCGTCACCGACTTGCCGGCCTCCGCCGCCTCGACGAGAGCCTTGACCACCGGCGAGTTGCTGGAGGTGCGGTAGAGGGTCTGCTTGATCGCCACCACGTCCGGATCCTGCGCCGCCTGGCGCAGGAACTGCACCACCACGTCGAAGGACTCGTACGGGTGGTGGACGATGATGTCCTTCTGCTGGATCGCCGCGAAGCAATCGCCACCATGCTCTCGGATACGCTCGGGGAAGCGCGGAGCGAACGGCTCGAACTTCAGGTCGTCGCGGTCGATGGAGACGAGCTGCGAGAGGTTGTTCAGCGCCAGCAGACCGTCGACCAGGAACACTTCGTCGCCGGTGGCACCGAGCGCCTCGGCGACGAAATCGCGCAGCGACTGCGGCGTCGTCTCCTCGATCTCAAGCCGGATGACCGACCCGCGGCGACGACGCTTCAGGGCGCTCTCGAACAGGCGCACGAGGTCTTCCGCCTCCTCCTCGATTTCGAGGTCGGAATCGCGGATCACGCGGAAGGCGCCCTTGCCGCGGATCTCATAGCCTGGAAACAGCCGTGTGATGAACAGGCCGAGCGCGTTCTCGATGGTGATGTAGCGTTCGCCCTCCTCGGCCTCGCTTGCCGGCAGACGCACGAAGCGGTCGAGCTGGGCGGGAATGCGCAGCAGCGCCGTCATGCCGCGCCCGCCCTTTTCCGGCGCCAGTTCCAGCACCAGCGAGAAGCCAAGATTGGCGATGAAGGGGAACGGATGCGCCGGATCGATGGCCAGCGGCGTCAACACCGGGAAGATGTGCGCGAGGAAATAGTCCTCCAGCCACAAAAGGTCCTGCGGGCTGAGATCCGGCCCGTCGACGATGGCGATGCGGTCGGCGGCCATGAGCCTGCGCATCTCGCGCCAGACGCTCTGCTGCTCGTGCTGCAGCGACAGGACCGCGGCCGAAACCCGTTCAAGCTGCTCGGCCGGTGTCAGGCCGTCGATGGAGCGCGTCGAGACGCCTTCGCGCTGCTGGGCGCGCAGACCGGCGACGCGCACCATGAAGAACTCATCCAGATTGTTGGCCGAGATCGAGAGAAACCGCAGACGCTCCAGCAGCGGATGGGAGGTGTTCTCCGCCTCCTCCAGCACCCGGCGATTGAACTGCAGCCAGGAGACCTCGCGATTGATGAACCGGCTGGGATGATCGGCCAGCGCCTCGGCGGCGTCCGACACGGGCTGGGCCGGACGGGCTGGCGAGGGGGCAGCTTCCGCATCCTTCGGGTTCACGCTGATCTCGTTCATGTCTGCCTCCTGCGGACCGGGCCGCGCCGGTCATCCGTGGTCACTGCTGGGAGCGACCATACCGGATTGATTTGACGGATTTACATCACCCGGCAAATTGCCTGACCCGGCAAAAGGTATCAGGCAGCCGGATCCTGCTCCGCCAGCACCGATGCGGCGAGCGGGCGCGTGATCCGCCGGCCAGCCGACAGCGAAGCCCGGTCGAGTCGGTCGACCAGCGCCTGCGCCGCCGCCACGGACCGCTCCATCCGCACCGCGAGAAATTCTACCACGGCCGGGTCGATGTCGATCTGGCGATCAGCGAAAAGCTTGACCAGCACTCGCCGCAGCAGATCGTCGTCCGGCTCCAGGATCTCCACCGGGGTCGCGGCACGCAGACGCGAGGCAAGGTCCGGCAGACGCAAGCCCCAGGACTGCGGCCAGCTGCGCGAGGTCACGAGCAGGCTGCCGCCAGTCTCTCGAACGGCATTGAACAGATGGAACAGCGCTGTCTCGTCGAAGCCCGTATGCGCATCCTCCAGCGCAACCGCGCCCGACCGGGCAAGGTCCTCCACCTGCTCACGGCGCAGATCGGACGCCCGCAGGATCACCGCGCCGCTCGCCGCCTGCCATATATGGGCAAGATGCGTCTTGCCCGAGCCCACAGGCCCTGCAAGGAGCGCCGCCGCGCTCGGCCACTGCGGCCAGGCGTCGATCAGCGCAAAGGCAGCCCGGTTGGACGAGCCGATCAGGAAATCGTCCCGCCCGTAGGCCGTCTCGTGCGGCAGGATCAGCGGAAGCTGCTCGCCGCCCCCGCGCAAGGTGTCAGCCATCGCGGCTCTCCGCACTTTCCTCGGGCAGCATGCCGACCGCATCACCCGGCACACCGCTGGCCATCGCCGTCGCCTTACCGGTGTAGAGCGCGCTCGCCATGTACTGGTTCAATGCAAACCGGATCAGCACGCCGATCATCGCCGCCGCCGGCACGGCAATCAGCATGCCGACGAAGCCGAACAGATAACCGAAGGCGAACAGCGCGAACATCAGCCAAACCGGATGCAGGCCGACATTGTTGCCCACGAGCTTGGGCTGCAGCACGTTGCCTTCCAGGAACTGGCCGACGGCAAAGATCGCAAGCACAGCCGCAACCATCGGCCAATCGGGCCAGAACTGCACCATGGCGACACCGAGCGAAACGACGAGACCGAGCGTCGCGCCGACATAGGGAATGAAGCTGACGAGACCGGCGCCGATGCCGATCAGGAGGCCGAAATTCAGCCCGACCGCCGCAAGGCCGATTGCGTAGAAGGCGCCGAGCAGGAAACACACGCTGACCTGGCCGCGCACGAAGCCGGCGACAGCCAGATCCATCTCGCGCGCCAGCTGGCGCACCGTGTCGCGGTGCTGCCGCGGCAGCCAGTTGTCGATCTTATCGACCATCCGGTCCCAATCGAGAAGAAGATAGAAGGCGACCACCGGCGTCACGACGAAGAGCGAGATCACCGACAACAGCGCCTGACCGCCGTTCCACACCGACTTCAGCAACCCGCCGATCCAGCCGGCGCCCTCGCCCAGCAGGCTGCCCACATTGGCTTTGAGTTCCTGTCCGCCGATGCCCAGCAAATCGAACAGGCGGCTACCGAACCCGGAGGTGATGAGTTCCTGCAGGGAACTGACGAGGTTCGGGAAAGCCTTGAGGAAGGCCGCGAGTTGGTTTCCGAGGATCGGCAGCAGCAGCAGCAGGATGAGAATGAACGCAAGAACGAAGAGGACGAGGATGACGATGGTCGCGCCAAGCCGCGGCAGGCCGAGCATCTCCAGCCGGTCCGCGACGGGATCGAGCAGATAGGCCAGCGCCATGCCGGCGACGAAGGGCAGCAGGATCGGGCTGAACAGATAGACGAACAGCGCAAACAGCGCGAAGGAAACCAGCCAGAAATTGATCTGTCGCTTGAGCGTCACGAAATCCCGTCCCTTGCTGGTGCGGCCTGTTGCCTGACCCTCAGCAGATAGGCAGCCACGCCGCAGAGCGTCAAGGAGGCCACCGGCAGGGATTCGCCATTTTCCCTCTTCACCACAGGCCGACAGGGGCTCGACTGCTCCGCCGGCGGACAAGTCGGCGTTTGCCGCCCTCGCCTGTGCACACAGGGCCCGGTTTCGCTTGCATTCCGGCGCTTCTGTGTTTGTATGCGCGCCCTGTACGGGTTTCGGAGACATGACAAGCATGAGCGAGGCGACCCCCTCCCCCAAGAACGGCCTGAGCTATACCGACGCGGGCGTCGACATCGACGCGGGCAACGCCCTCGTGCGGCGGATCAAGCCATTCGTGAAGGCGACGGCACGCCCCGGCGCCGACAGCGAGATCGGCGGGTTCGGCGGTCTGTTCGACCTGAAGGCGGCCGGCTTCACCGACCCTGTCCTGGTCGCGGCCAATGACGGCGTCGGCACCAAGCTCAAGATCGCCATCGACAGCGGCGCGCATGCGACCGTCGGCATCGATCTGGTCGCCATGTGCGTCAACGATCTCGTCGTGCAGGGCGCCGAGCCGCTCTTCTTCCTCGACTATTATGCCTGCGGCGCACTCGACGTCGATGTCGCCACCGACGTGGTGAAGGGCATTGCCGAGGGCTGCCGCATTTCCGGCTGCGCGCTGATCGGCGGCGAGACCGCGGAAATGCCGGGCATGTACGGCAAGGGAGACTACGATCTCGCCGGTTTCGCCGTCGGCGCTGCCGAGCGCGGCACCCTGCTGCCGCGCGGCGACATCGCCGAAGGCGACGTGCTGCTTGCGCTCGCCTCCTCCGGCGTTCATTCCAACGGCTTCTCCCTGGTGCGCAAGATCGTCGAACACTCCGGCCTCGACTGGAGCGCGGCCGCCCCGTTCGCACCCGGCGCGACCCTCGGCGAAGCGCTGATGACGCCGACCCGCATCTACGTGAAGCCGCTGCTGGCGGCGTTGAAGGCCGGCACCGGCATCAAGGCGCTCGCCCACATCACCGGCGGCGGCCTGCCGGAAAACCTGCCGCGCGTGCTGCCCGATCACCTCGGCGCCCGCATCGACCTGTCCGCAATCTCCGTTCCGCCTGTCTTCGGCTGGCTGTCCAAGGCCGGTGGCGTTGCCCAGTCGGAGATGCTGCGCACCTTCAACTGCGGCGTCGGCATGGTCGTCGCGGTTGCCGCAGAGAGCGCCGACGAGGCAATCGCGATCCTGACCGCCGAGGGCGAGACGGTAAGCCGCATCGGCACGCTCGAGCCCCGTACGGGCGACGCGGCCGTGATCTTCGACGGAGCCTTGAAACTTTGACCTCTTCCGCTTCCGGCCGCAAGCGCACCGCAATCCTCGTCTCGGGACGCGGATCGAACATGACCGCCCTGCTGTCGGCGGCTGCCGATCCGGCCTTCCCGGCGGAAATCGTCGCAGTGATCGCCAACGTGCCGGACGCACCTGCCCTCGACAAGGCCCGTGCGGCCGGCATCGAGGCCGTCGCCGTGAACCACCGCGGCCAGGGCGGGCGGCAGGCCTTCGAGGAAAAGCTCGACGCGGAGCTGCGCGCCCGCAACATAGAGCTGGTCTGCCTTGCCGGCTTCATGCGCATCTTGACGCCATGGTTCGTGGAGCGCTGGCACGACCGCCTGCTCAACATCCATCCGGCGTTGCTGCCCGCCTTCAAGGGCCTCGACACCCATGCAAGGGCGCTGGAGGAAGGCTGCCGGCTGCATGGCGCGACGGTACATTTCGTGCGCGCGGAAATGGACGCCGGGCCGATCATCGCGCAAGGTGCGGTGGCCGTGCTCGACGACGACACCCCGGCAACGCTCGGCGCGCGCGTGCTTGAGGTCGAGCACCGCATCTACCCGCAGGCGCTTGCGCTCGTTGCGGCAGGCGCCTTTGAGATCGACGGGATGCGGGTACGGCTGACGACGACCGGAGCGGACGTGGCCCAGCCGCCGCTCATCGCCCCTCAAGGCTGAACCCAGCTCTCCGCCGGCTCAGCCGGTGGCGCGACAACCTGCGGCGCCTTCGTTCGCCGGCTCCGCGTCCCTGGCCCTCGCTTCCTCCATACGGTGCCTTCGCCATTCCGTGTAGAGCCGCTTGCGCCCGCGCGGCGGGCGCGCCTCCAGCACCGTCATCTCCAGCATCCGGTCCGTGCGGAAGTTGCGATAGCTCTGCCGCAGCTCGCACCAGGCGGCCAGCACCCGGGCATGCTCGAAGAACGCCAGCACGATAGGCCAGACCACCCGGCGCTCGGGCGGGCGGTCCGGCACCTGGTAGAGGATCTCCACCTTCCGCTCCAGCCGAAGAGCCTCCCGCAGCCGCACCAGCTCGATCCGGTCGCCCGGCAGCTCGCACGGAGGCGGAGCGTAGAGCGGCGCATCCAGGAACCCGTCGCGCAAGCCTTCGGGCAGGACCGTGGCGATCTTGGCGACGGCATCGCGCGCGGTGCGCCGGATCGCCTCGTCGCCGCGCCCCTCGACCATCCGCAGGCCAAGCATGACGATCTCCAGTTCCTCCGACGTGAACATCAGCGGCGGCAGATCGTAGCCTTCCTCCAGCACATAGCCGACGCCGGCCTCGCCGGCGACCGGAACGCCGGAGGCTTGCAGCGCGGCTATATCGCGATAGAGCGTGCGCAGCGACACTTCGAGCTCGGCGGCTATGGCCGCGCCGCTGACCGGCCTGCGGTACCGGCGCAAGATCTGAAGCACCTGCAGCAACCTGTCGGCGCGACGCATCACTTTTCCTTCTGCTGACATATTGCCACCCGATACTGACAGTATGCTGTCAGGATGGGTTGGCTACAAGACGCGAGCCAGACGCAAACCCAGGAGATGCCTCCATGCTCGTTCTCGTCAATTTTCCTGCGCCCCCGGAAATTCGCAGTCTCTCGCCCTTCTGCTACAAGGCGGAAGCGCTGCTGGCGCTTGCCGGCTGCGACTATCGCATGGAACATGCGACTGACCTTTCCGCCCTGCCGCACGGCAAGGTGCCCGTGTTGAAGGACGGCGATCTCGTCATTCCCGACAGTTCCCTGATCCAGCGCCACCTGGAACGCCACCACGGACTTGCCATCGACGAGACGCTGACCGGCGTCGAACTGGCCATGGCCGAAGCCTTCCGCCGCATGGCCGAGGAGCACCTGCGCTGGACGATGGTCCATGCCCGATGGATCGACCCTGCCGGCGAGGAGATGATAATGGGAACAGCGCTCGCCGACGTGCCCGAGGAAATGCGGCGGGACGTCCTCACGAGCCTGCGGGAGAGCATTCGCGAGACGCTGCATGCACAGGGCCTCGGCCGGCACACGCCGGAGGAGATTTACGCCTTCGGCCGCGCGGATCTCGACGCCATCGCCGCCTTTCTGGACGACAAGCCCTTCTTCATGGGCGACCGGCCGACCACGGTCGATGCCAGCCTTGTCGGCGTCGTGCTCAACATCCTGGCGAGCGACATCGACACGCCGCTGATGCGCCACGCAGCCGCGATCCCGACGCTGGCCGACTATGCCTTGCGGTTCGAGCGCACGGTGTTCGGCCCGGCGGCACGCATCCCCGCCAACTTGCGCGGAGAACAGGCCGCTTGAGCCTCCCCCGGCCGGTTGCGGATGCGCGCGGTCAGTCCTTGCGCACCCACACCGCCGTATCGTGAAACGCCGCGCCGCCGTAGGGCGCCACCGCATCCGCACCAGTCAGCGTATTGATGCCCCGGCCGTCCGGATAGGCCTCGTTCGGCCAGATCCCTTCCGCCACCACGACGCCAGGCTTCAGCCCTTCGGTCAACCGGGCATGCAGGATCACCGCGCCGCGGCGATTGCCGATCCGGATGCGATCGCCGTCGGCGATCCCGTATCGTTCGGCATCCATCGGCCCGATCATCAGGTCCGGCCGCCCTTCCTTGTCGCGCGAGGATGCGGTCTCGTTGAAAGTCGAATTAAGGAAGGACCGCGCCGGCGAGGTCGCAAGGCGGAAGGGATGCTCCTCGTCCGCCGCCTCGTTCACCGCCCAGTGATCGGGCAAGGCCGGCATATCGGCGAAGGGTCCCATCGGCCCGTCATTGGGGGCCGGCACCGTCGTCCAGTCGGGCTTGAAGCGGAACTTGCCGTCCGGCCAGCTGAACCCGTCGAGATAATGCGCGGCGCGGAAGTCCGGCTGGCAGTCGACCCAGCGATCGCGCTCGATCTCCTCCAGCGAGCCGAAACCGGAGGCCTTCAGCATCCAGTCGATATGCTCGCGCGCACTCATGACAAAGCCCGGATGCTCGGCGGCGCCGACCCTGCGGGCGATCTCGTTGAGCACGTAGAGGTTCTCGCGGGTCTCGCCCGGCCCCTCCGCCAGCTTCGGCCCCAGCAGCAGATACTGGTGGCCGCCGCCCTTGTAGATGTCGTCGTGCTCGAGAAACTGCGTCGCCGGCAGAACCACGTCGGCCATCATCGCCGTTTCGGTCATGAATTGCTCGTGCACGCAGACGAAAAGGTCTTCCCGCGCAAAGCCCTGCTTTACCAGCTCCTGCTCGGGCGCCACCGACACCGGATTTGTGTTCTGGATCAGCATGGCGGTCACCGGCGGGCCGTGTCGCAAGGCCTCGGCATCGCCGGTCAGCACCCGGCCGATCTGGCTCTGGTCGAGCTGCCGCACCGCCGGATCGATCAGCGAATGCCCCTCGATCATCGACTTGTCGAGCGTGTAGATCGCGCCGTTGTTGTGGAACGCGCCTCCGCCCTCATATTGCCAAGCGCCGGTCACAGCCGCGATGCAGGAGGCCGCATGCATCGAAACCGCGCCGTTACGCTGGCGGGTGAAGCCGTAGCCGAGGCGGAAGAAAGTGCGCTTCGTCTCGCCGACCATGCGCGCGAAGAGCTCGATCTCCTCCACAGACAGTCCGGTGATCGCAGCCGCCCATTCCGGCGGGCGCTGCGCCACATGCGCCTCCAGCTCGTCCGGACAGTCGGTGAAGCGGGCAAGGTAGTCGCGGTCGGCATGCCCGTCGCGGAACAGCACATGCATCACCGCACAGGCGAGCGCCGCATCCGTTCCTGGCTTCAGGATGAGACCGAGATCGGCCTGCTTCACGGTCTGGGTGGGGTAGACGTCGATGGCGACGATCTTCGCCCCGCGCGTCTTGCGGGCGATGATGGCGTGGGTCATCACGTTGACCTGCGTCGAGACCGCGTTGGTCCCCCAGATCACCACCATGTCGGCAACGGCGATCTCGCGTGGATCCGGCCCCGCCAGCCGGCCGGTCCCGGCGATATAGCCGGTCCAGGCGGGATTGGTGCAGATCGTGTCGAACTGGCGCGAATAGCCCTTGGCGTGGCGCAAGCGATGGATCGAGTCCCGCTGCACCAGGCCCATGGTTCCGGCATAGTGATAGGGCCAGACCGACTGCGGTCCGTGCTCGGCCTCGGCCTTCAAAAACGCTGCCGCCACCAGATCCAGCGCCTCGTCCCAGGAGATCGGCTCGAAGCGCCCTTCCCCCTTGGCTCCGACGCGCTTCAACGGCTGCGTCACCCGATCCGGGTGGTAAAGCCGGTCGGAGTAGCGCGCAACCTTCGCGCAGATGACGCCGGCCGTATAGGCGTTCGCGCGAGCGCCCCGAACCCGTCCGATCCGCCCGTCGGCGAACAGTTCCACCTCCAGCGCGCAGGTGGATGGACAGTCGTGCGGACAGGCGGAAGCCTTCAGGACGGGGTCTTTTGCAACGGGGGCGTTCATGCGTCTCTCGCAGTCAGGTGGACGGCGGCAAGGCTCGCTCCCATGCAACCGCAATGTCAAGAACCGGTCGACCGACAAACGAAAGGGCCGGCGCAACGGCCGGCCCTTCCAGATCTCGTTCGGTGCGCTATCGCGACGCGACCTGCAGCCTTAGCCGACGATCTCGGTCTCGGAGAACCAGTAGGCGATCTCCTGGGCGGCGGTGTCCGCGCCGTCGGAGCCGTGCACCGAGTTCTCGCCGATGTTCAGGGCAAAGGTCTTGCGGATGGTGCCCTCGTCGGCATTGGCCGGGTTGGTGGCGCCCATCACTTCGCGGTTCTTGGCAATGGCGTTCTCGCCTTCCAGAACCTGCACGATGGTCGGGGCCGAGCACATGAACTCGACCAACTCGCCGAAGAACGGACGGTCCTTGTGCACCGCGTAGAAGCCCTCGGCCTCGCGGCGGGACATCCACACGCGCTTGGACGCGACGACGCGCAGGCCGGCATCCTCAAGCATCTTGGTGATCGCGCCGGTCAGGTTGCGACGCGTCGCGTCCGGCTTGATCATCGAAAAGGTGCGCTCGATCGCCATTATCATTTTCCCGTGGTTGTACGGCCGGGCCTCGCGCCCTCGCTAGCCCTGCCTGTCCGCGCCTTGAAAGCCGGACACTCCTTGATCTCGTTGCGTCCGATAGCGGACGCGCCATGCGTATAGCCGGGGACGCGCGCCCCCGCAAGGCGCAAGGGGTGCCGGATTCCGCTGTGTTCGGGAAAGGCTCAGGCCGCCGTAACGCTGCGTCCGAAGCCGTCGAACAGATCGAGGCAGCGCTCGCGCCATTGCCCGACGGGCGAGCCGGGATCGACGAGTTGGAACGGACTTGTGATCCGCGCCCATTGCAGGGTGCCAAACAGCAGGTAGTCGGTGTGAAGCGGCGCGTCGCCGCCGATGAAGGGCTGGCTCTTCAGCATCAGATGCAGCGGCAGCAACGCGGTGCCGAGTTCCGCCAACCGCCCCTCGCGCCCGGCCTGCACCTCCTCCAGGCTCATGCCGAAGCGCGCCTCGCGCGTCTCGCGGAAATAGGCTTGGTCGGCCGGCCCCAGGACGTCCCAGATATCTTTGATGATGAGCCGCACGATCAGCGAACTGATCGAGGCATTGACCCAGCCCTCGATCAGTTTGGCCGCCGCTCGGCCACCCTCTCCCGCGAACAAGCTCGGCCGATCCGGATAGGCATCCTCCAGATAGGTGGCAATTGCCCAGCTGTCGCAGATCGTCCGCTCGCCATCAACGAGGATCGGCACGGTCTTGCCGGCATGCGGCGCGATGGCCGGAATCTCGGTGAAGGGCTTCGGTCGGCATTCGAAATCGAGCCCCTTGTGCTTCAAGGCCATCCGAACCCGCCAGGCATAGGGGCTGAAAGGGCGCCCTACATCTGCGCCGCACAACTCATACAGAACAATGTTCAAAGGTTTCGCTCCCGCTTTTCATTGGATTACAACGCGATGTCGAAGCGAACCCTATCGCCCGTCTGGCACCGAGCCAACCAAACGTTGACGATTCGTGCGTCAACGCCAACTTACAACCTGAAAGAAACATAAATGATGCCAATTAAAACCCAAAATTGAGATGCAGGGCTTTTGACGCCGTGGCAAGGAGTCAAAATGATCCACTCCACGGGAATATTTACTGAAGCTTCAGTAGTTTTCCCACCTACTGCGACATCTTCAGTGTCACAAGGTCGCCTCTCCCCATGTCCATCAAACAGAAAATGCTGGCGCTAGTCGGCGGCTCGCTGGCCGCTCTGCTGCTTGTAGCCGGCGTGCAGATCTATTCGCTTTACGGCTCCATGATGCACGATCGTCGCGAGATGGTCCGCACCCAGGTCGAGACCGCCACGACGATGATCGAGGCCATCGCGCAGGAAGCGCAGGCCGGGCGAATGTCGGAAGAAGAGGCTCAGCGCATCGCCAAGAGCCTGATGACCGCCATGCGCTTCAACGGGTCCGACTACTTCGTCGTCATCGACTCCAACCAGGCAACGCAAGGTGTCGTCGTCACGCACCCGAACCCGAAGATTGTCGGCCAGAATCTTTGGGCGTCCAAGGATGCTCACGGGACCGAATACGTGGTGGGTCAGGTCGAATCCGCGCGTGCCGGCGGCGGTTTCACCGACTACGAATTCCCGCGCCTCGGCGAACAGGAGCCGTCTCCGAAAGTCGCCTATTCCGACGGCTTCGTCCCGTGGAACTGGGCCGTCTCCGCCTCGCTCTATGTCGATGATGTGACCGAGGCCTTCTATGGCGAGCTGCTGACCAGCGCGCTTTGGATCCTGCCGCTGACCGCATTGATCGGTATCGCCGCCTTCCTGCTGGCCAACAGCATCAGCCGGCCGATCGCCGCGATCACCAACGCCATGCGTCACCTTGCCGACGGCGACCTGTCGGTGTCCGTTCCCGGTGCAGGGCGCAAGGACGAGATCGGCCAGATGGCGGATGCCACCGAAGTGTTCCGCGATGGCATGCTGCGGGCGCAGGACCTGTCCGCCTCGCAGATCGAGGAGCAGCGCAGCCGCGAGCAGCGCGCGCAGCGTATCGAGGAAATGACCCGGCGCTTCGACAACAGCGCCACCGCGCTGCTGACGGCCGTCACCTCGTCGGCCGGCGCCATGGAAAACAACGCCCGCTCCATGGCCGACATCGCCGAAAGCACCAATGCCCGCTCGACGACGGTCGCCACCGCCGCCCAGCAGGCAGCTGCCAACGTGCAGACCGTCGCCTCCGCGACCGAGGAACTGTCATCGTCGATTTCCGAGATCAGCTCGCAGGTCTCCAAGTCGTCGCAGATCGCCTCCCAGGCGGTCGGCGAGGCTCAGCGCACCGACAGTCAGATCCAGGGTCTTGCCAATGCGGCCGAAAAGATCGGCCAGGTGGTGAGCATGATTGCGGCCATCGCCGAGCAGACCAACCTGCTGGCGCTGAACGCAACCATCGAGGCCGCCCGCGCCGGCGAAGCCGGCCGCGGCTTCGCGGTCGTCGCCGCCGAGGTCAAGGAGCTCGCCTCCCAGACCTCCAACGCGACCGAGGAGATCACGGCGCAGATCGCGGCAATCCAGACCGAAACCCGCACCGCTGTCGGCGCCGTCCAGTCGATCGGTCGGACCGTCGAGGAGATGAACGCCATCGCCGCCGCCATCGCCGCTGCGGTCGAGGAGCAGGGTGCGGCGACCGGCGAGATCGCCCGCAATGTCGAAGAGGCCTCGCGCGGCACCCAGGACGTCACCGAGAACATTCTCGGCGTCTCCCATGCCGCAAGCGACACCCGCAGCGCCGCGGGCGACGTGGCTTCGGCCGCCGCCGCGGTGAACCGAGATGCTGCAGCGCTCAAGCAGGAAGTCGAGAACTTCCTCGCCGGCGTCCGCGCCGCCTGATCTGCCCCGGGCAAGCCCGCAAGCGACGAAACCAGAGCGCCGACCTTCGGGTCGGCGCTTTTTTTTGCATCGCCGACGCTGCGGCATCGGCCACGCGCAAACTGTGCCGCCCAGTCCGCCGGCATTGCCTCTCGCGAAGGCCAGATCGACAGGCTATCATCGCCTCCTCGCCCGATTTTCGTTCACGCACATGGGGATAGACATGAAGCCGTCGTCGGAGGATTTGCTCGCCGGCCTGCTCGACTGGGTACGCATCGAGACGCACACGCCGGATGTCGAAGGGCTCAATCGGCTGATGGATCTTGTCGCCTCGCAGGCGACAGCCTTCGGCGCGACGACAGAGCGCTTCCCGGGCCGCGACGGCCATGGCGACCACCTGCTGGTGCGCTCGCCCTGGGGCGACCACTCCAGGCCCGGCATCCTCTTTCTGTCGCATCTCGACACGGTGCATCCGCGCGGCACCATCGACAAGGATCTGCCGATCCGGATCGAAGGGGACCGCTGCTACGGCCCCGGCATCTGCGACATGAAGGGCGGCGCCTATAACGGACTTGCCGCCATGCGCGCCGTCGCCGCCAGCATCGAGACCGGTGGCCTGCCCCCTGCCCTTGCGGTCAGCATCCTCTTCACCTCGGACGAGGAAGTCGGCAGCCCGACCTCGCAGGCGCTGATCGAGCGCATCGGCAGCGCGGCCAAATACGCCCTCGTGACCGAGCCGGCCCGCAACGGCGGCCATGTGGTCACCGCCCGCAAAGGCGTCGGCCGCTTCACGCTGAGGGTGGAAGGAAGACCGGCCCATGCCGGTGCCCGCCACTGGCAGGGCCGCAGCGCGGTGACCGAACTTGCCCACCAGATCATCGCATTGGAGGCGATGACGGACTACGACCGCGAGATCACCGTCAATGTCGGCGAGATCCGCGGCGGCACCGGCACCAATGTCGTGCCGCAATTCGCAAGCGCCGAGATCGACCTGCGTGTGCCGACGCTCGCTGCTGCCGAGGAGATGGTTGCCCGCATCACCGGACTGACGCCGAAGACGCCGGACACGACGCTGACGATCACCGGCGGCATGAACCGCCCGCCCTTCGAACAATCGCTCGAGAGCAAGGCGCTGTTCGACCATGCGGCACGGCTCGCCGACGAGATCGGCTTCGAACTGATCGGCGAGACGACGGGCGGCGGATCCGACGGCAACTTCATCGCCGACAAGGTTCCCACCCTCGACGGTCTCGGACCCGACGGCGACGACGTGCACACCCTCAACGAGCACATCTTCATCCCCTCGTTGAGCGAGCGGATGCAGCTCATGGTCCGGCTGATCGAAACGCTGGAGTGAGGACCGCCTCTAGGACGAGCGCTCAATTTGACATCCACCGTAAATTGCAATTGAATTTTCCCATGATCTCGATCTGGGGGGACGGGAATGACGTTGCGACCCTTTGCTTTGTTTTGGCTATTCGCTGTTTCACTATTGGTTCAAGAGACCCGGGCGGATGAGTTCTACCCCTCGTTCGAGGCTTTGGAGATTATCGAGAGCACCGAGGCCGGAGGTGCAACGCTACCGACACCATCCGAAGACAACTATGTTGCGGTTGAACTTCAGAACCAGATCGGAATTGGAGCACTGAGCGGCTACACGGTCCTCAAGTGCAACGAAACCGACACGATTTGGAGGGTTCTACGGACACTGGTCAGGCGGGAAAGCCAGTCGGCACAACTGACACTGTCCATTAAGGACTATGACGGCAACTTCATCGTCGAGAACCTGCCGTTCCTGCATGTGACATATACAGACGTCCGTTCCGGAGACGCTGACGAGAATTGTATCTCGGGCGTCGTCACCGGAAAGGTGACGCCCATTTTTCCCGTTCGGAGAAACGCCCGCTTCTCGATGACGCTCGGCTTATCGAAGACCGATGCTGTCGACATAACCATGTTGTCGGACATCCAGCGCCTTGCAGCGAGCGCCCGCGATATCTTCGGCGTCGCCGGCTGGGCCGGCAGGGTGCTTGCCACCGATGAGTCGCGGGAAATGCTGGAAGATCTACAGCGTAGCTTTAACAATCGACTGGGCGCTCAGATCGAGGCCCAGGAAACCTTCCCGATCGCAAGCCATGACGTTCACACGATCATTAGGACCGGATTGCTAGCCGCATCGTCCAACACTGCGTCGCGCGAGCCGATCGGAATCGTCGATATTCGCTTGAGCTATCTTGAATCGCTGTTCTTCGACCGAGACGACATCAGTATTGCTCGAGGATCCGACGTGCTCGACAGACCGATCTTCGCCGAGAATGAGCGTACAATCCGCTCGAAACTTCTCAATGAAAATACTCCACTGAGAATACATGCTTCCGATATTGCAGTTGACCTCTCCGACCGGAATGCTGGCGTCGATTTCAGGGATATTTGCAACAAACTGCGCTCTACGCTGCGAAGCCAGTTGATGCTGTCCAGACGGGACGCGACGATTGCCATGTGGTCGGTGCTCGAGGAAATGACCGGCGGCGTACGCTACGCTGCCGCGCCGCACGCCCACAGCGATGCCTGCTTCTCGCAGGAGGAGCTCGCGCAATTACGCTTGCACAACGAAACATGGACCCTTGCCCAACCACGTGGCGACTTCAGCAACCGGAACGTCAACACGCAGATGGCAGCTCTCGAAAGGGCTATTTTCTCCGGAACCGCGGCGGATCCAGCGGTGCTGAAGTCGTTGGCGGTGGAGGACGAGGACGCATTCTTCGTACGTTTTTCCGGCAATGCATTCGACGCGACCGACAATGCGCTTTTCACGGGGGCGAATGCGTTCGAGAAGGCGGCGGAAATCCTCGGAACCAGAATCGCGAGGCTGGGCTGCTACGCGCCGAGCGAGTTGAGCGCCCTTGGCGCCATCGCCTTTCACGCATCGGAAAGCACGGACTTTTCCAAACCCACCGCCAATGCGGCTCTCTTCGACAACGACGGGCGCTTGCGCGGGATTGATTTCTCGACGGATGTCCGTCTTATCAAGGCCATACACGGGTTCGTCGACTGGCCTACGAAAACCGCCGAACGCGTCAGGAGCTGCACGCGCTTCCAGATGCCCTCCTGAGCCCGCGCCAGGTCGCTGAACGCAGCGGCGGGCAAGGCCCGGCGCAAGACGACGACCTCACCCGCAACGAGCACATCCTCATCCCCTCGCCGGGGAGCGGATGCAGCGGGTGCGGCGACTGATAGAAACGCTGGACTTAGGAAGACGCCGGCCGGCCGGCACTGTCGAGCACCGGCCGGCATTGCTTCAATGTCAGTCGGGCAGCCGCTTTCCGTCGGCGCCGAAGTAGTGCAGGTGCTCGGACGCACAGGAAAGATGCACCCGCGCGCCGGCCGCCGGTACCTCGCGCCCACCCTCGATGCGCACGATCATGCGCTCGCCATCGTCGAGCTCCACATGCGCCAGCGTTTCCGCGCCCAGGGCCTCGGCGATCATCAGTTTACCCGACAGCACCGCCTCGCCTTCCGCGCAGAAGGCAAGATGCTCGGGCCGCACGCCGACCGTGTCGAGCGCGCCGGCCGTCCCGCCGGTCTCCGCAACCTTGTGCAACAAACCGCTCGCCGCAAGACGCGCCGCCTGCAGGAAGTTCATCGGCGGCGAGCCGATGAAGCCGCCGACGAAGACCGTCGCCGGCTTGTGGTACACCGACAGCGGCGTCCCGATCTGCTCCGCATTGCCGCCGTTCATCACGATGATGCGGTCGGCCATGGTCATGGCCTCGACCTGGTCATGGGTCACGTAGAGCGAGGTGACGCCGAGACGGCGCTGCAGCGTCTTGATCTCCACGCGCATCTGCACGCGCAGCTTCGCATCGAGATTGGACAGCGGCTCGTCGAACAGGAAGACCGATGGCTTGCGCACGATGGCCCGGCCCATGGCGACGCGCTGGCGCTGACCGCCGGACAGCTGCCGCGGCTTGCGGTCGAGATAGGGCTCCAGTTCCAGCATCTTCGCGGCCTGCGCGACCCGCTCGGCAATCTCCGCCTTCGCAACGCCGGCGATCTTCAGTCCGTAGGCCATGTTGTCGAAGACGGACATATGCGGATAGAGCGCATAGTTCTGGAACACCATGGCGATGTCCCGCTCGCGCGGCTCCAGATCGTTGACCACCCGGTCGCCGATGCGGATCTCGCCCGAGGTGATCGTCTCCAGTCCCGCCACCATGCGCAGCAACGTGGACTTGCCGCAGCCCGACGGCCCGACGATGACGATCAACTCGCCGTCGGCGATCTCCGCGTCGACCCCGTGGATGACCTCGGTGGTGCCATAGGACTTGCGGATGTTCGAAAAAGCGATCTTCGCCATGGAACCTATTTCTCGCTTTCCACGAGGCCCTTCACGAAGAGCCCCTGCATGAAGATGACGACGGCGACGGGCGGCAGCATCGCCAGCAGCGTGGTGGCCATGATCACCGGCCAGTCGGCGATATCGTCGCCGGACGGGAACATCTGCTTGATGCCCATCACGATGGTGTTCATTTCCGGCTTGGTGGTGATCAGCAGCGGCCAGAGATACTGGTTCCAGCCATAGATGAAGAGGATCACGAACAGCGCGGCGATGTTGGTCCGCGACATCGGCAGCAGGATGTCGAGAAAGAAGCGCACCGGCCCTGCCCCGTCGACCCGCGCCGCCTCGATCAACTCGTCCGGAACGGTGAGGAAGAACTGGCGGAACAGGAAGGTCGCAGTCGCGGAGGCGACCAGCGGCAGGATCAGGCCCGTATAGGAGTTGAGCATCCCGAACCCGGCAACGACCTCGTAGGTCGGCACGATGCGCACCTCGACGGGCAGCATCAGGGTGAGGAAGATCATCCAGAAGAACGCCATCCGGAACGGAAAGCGGAAATAGACGATCGCATAGGCGGAGATGATCGAGATCACGATCTTGCCGATGGTGATACCGAGAGCCATGACGCTGGAGTTGAACAGCATCAGGAGGACCGGCGAGTTAACGCCCCGCGTCAGCGCCGCCGTGTAATTCTCGATCAGATGCGGCCCTGGAATGAGCGGCATCGGCGGACGGGCGATCTCCGGCTGCGTCACCGTCGAGGCGACGAAGGCCATGTAGATCGGGAAGCAGATGATCGCGATGCCGACGATCAGCCCGACATGGGTCAGCCAGAGGCCGAGCCCGCGTTTTTCGACCATGCCGCTCATCAGTAATGCACCTTGCGTTCGATATAGCGGAACTGGACGACCGTCAGCAGCCCGACCACGAAGAGAAGGATCACCGACTGGGCAGCCGAGGACCCGAGGTCCTGCCCGACGAAGCCGTCGGAGAACACCTTGTAGACGAGGATGGTCGTCGCCTGCTGCGGCCCGCCGCCGGTGATCGTGTGGATCACGCCGAAGGTTTCGAAGAACGCGTAGACGACGTTGACCACCAGCAGGAAGAATGTGGTCGGCGACAGCAGCGGGAAGACGATGGTCCAGAACCGGCGGGCAAAGCTCGCCCCGTCGATGGCCGCCGCCTCGATCACGCTTTTCGGGATCGCCTGCAGGCCGGCCAGGAAGAACAGGAAATTGTAGCTGATCTGGCGCCAGGCGGATGCGACGACGACGAGCCCCATTGCCTCTTCGCCGTCCAGAACGTGATTCCAGTTGTAGCCCAACACCTTCAGGTACCAGGCGACCAGACCCACATTGGGATTGAACATGAACAGCCACAGCACGCCCGCGACCGCCGGAGCCACCGCATAGGGCCACACCAGCAGCATCTTGTAGGCGCTCGATCCCTTGATCACCCGGTCCGCCATGACGGCCAGCCAGAGCGCGGCGCCCATCGAGACGAGCGTCACCAGCGTCGAGAAGATCACCGTCGTCTTGAACGAGGCGAGGTAATACGGGTCGCTCAGCAGGAACTCGAAATTGCCGAAGCCGACAAACTGCGACGACAGACCGAAGGGGTCGGGAATATAGGCGGACTGGTAGATCGCCTGGCCCGCCGGCCAGAAGAAGAAGACGAGCGTCACCAGGATCTGCGGCGCAAGCAGCAGATAGGGCAACACCCGGCTGTTGAAGACGACGCGTTTGTGCATGGCGCGCTGTTCCAGCTGGTCTGTCCGCCGGGCCTTTCCGACGGGCGAAAACGGCCCGGCAGTCTGCCGGACCGTTTCCCGTTTCTCAGATGCACCGTGGATGCGCAGGCCTACTCCGCATCCACGAGCGTTTCAGGGGATCAGCGGTTGGCCTGCTCGAAGCGACGCAGCAGCTGATTGCCACGCTGCACCGCGTTGTCGAGCGCATCCTTGGCCGACTTGTCGCCGGCCCACACCGCTTCCAGCTCCTCGTCGATGATACCGCGGATCTGGTCGAAGTTGCCCAGACGCACGCCCTTCGAGTTGGCGGTCGGCGCCTTGCCGGTCATCTGGATGACCGCAATGTCCGTGCCCGGATTGGCGTCGTAGAAGCCGGAGGCCTTGGTCTGCTCGTAGGCAGCATGGGTGATCGGCAGGTAGCCGGTGTCCTGGTGCCACTTGGCCTGGATATTGGCGGACGACAGGAAGTTCAGGAAATCCGCAACACCGGCATATTCCTCGGCCTCATGGCCGGCCATCACCCACAGCGAGGCGCCGCCGATGATCGTGTTGACCGGAGCGGCCTCGACCGAATCCCAGTAGGGCAGCGGGCGGATATCGAAGGCGAACTGTGCCTCAGCCTTCACGCCGGCGTAACCGGCAGAGGATTCGGTGAACAGGGCGCACTCGCCGGCGCGGAACTGGGCGCCGCTCTCGTTGCGGCGGCCGGCATAGATGAACTTGCCGTCCTTGGCCCACTGGCCCATCGCCTCGACATGCGCGACCTGAACCGGCCCGTTGAACGCCAGTTCGGTGTCGACGCCGCCGAAGCCGTTCTCCTTCGTGGCGAAGGGAACATCGTGATAGGCGGACAGCGTCTCCAGATGCACCCAGCTCTGCCAGGCAGTGGTCAGCGGGCAGGCCGAGCCGGACGCCTTTAGCGTGTCTAGCACCTCGCCGACCTTCTCCCAGGTCGTCAGGTCGATGTTGGGATCGATGCCGGCTGCCTCGAGCGCGTCGCGGTTCACATACAGAACCGGGGTCGACGAGTTATAGGGCAGCGACAGCATCTGGCCCTCGGTGGTGGTGTAGTAGCCGGCGACCGAGGCGAGATAGGCGTCCTGGTCGAACTCCTTGCCCGTTTCGGCCATCAGCTCGTAGACCGGCTTGATGGCGCCCTTGGCGGCCATCATCGTGGCCGTGCCGACCTCGAAGACCATCAGGATATGCGGCTGCTCGCCGGCGCGGAAGGCGGCGATGCCGGCATTCAGCGCCTCGGAGTAGTTGCCCTTGTGCGATGCGACCACGACGTAGTCGCTCTGCGAGGCATTGAACTTCTCGACCTGCTCGTTCAGCAGATCGCCGAGGCGGCCGGTGAAGGCATGCCACCACTGGATTTCGGTGGCGGCGAAGGACACGGTGGTGCTGCCGGCAAGCATCGTTGCGGCGACCAGACCGGCCAGCGTCTTGCGATAAGCCATGTTTTGCTCTCCCAAAGCTCGGGCACCCGGCCCGATATGCGGTTCTGGGCAATACGGCCTCCTCGGCGGAAGCCCCATTGAACGAAAATGTCCGCATTTCGTATTTGTTTCATATGAACGCCAGATGTCGCTCACATGAACATTAAGCGACACTTCCATGACAGACGCAAGAGCCCGAATACAAGTAGGAAATTGCCGGTCCACACCGTTCCCCTGGGGCATGTGGGCCAGTCGGTCACATGCGCGTCATGCGTGAGGTCGAGGCCGCGCTCAGGCCCTTTGCCGGCGGAACGAAGATCGCCCTCCGCGTCAACCGGACAGCGGGGTTTTCCCCGTTCCTTTCACACGAAATGCATCCTTTCTGGATTCCCCTTCCTCCCTTCGCCTCCCTCCGGTAGGAACAGGGGCACACGAGGGGAAATGAGAATGAAGGGTCCGGTTCCGGCGAACGACACCAGCGCCGCATCGATGCGCGTTGCCCCGCATAACGCGGAGGCCGAGCGCCAGCTGCTGGGCGCGATCATCGTCAACAACGAGACCTACTACCGTGTGTCGGACTTCCTGGAGCCCGAGCACTTCTTCATTGCCCCGCACCGGGAGATCTACGAGAAGGCCGGCCAGCTCATCCGCGCCGGCAAGGTCGCCTCCCCGATCACGCTGAAGACCTTCTTTCCGCAGGATGCGCGCATCGCCGACATGTCGGCCGCGCAATACATCCTGCGGCTGGCCGCCGACGCCGCATCGGTCATCAATGCTGAGGATTATGGCCGCGCCATCTACGACCTCGCCATTCGCCGCACCCTGATCCGCATCGGCGAGGACATGGTCAACATCGCCTTCGACGCGCCGATCGACATGCCGCCGGCAGCCCAGATCGACGACGCCGAGCGCCGCCTGTTCGAGCTGGCGGAAAAGGGCCGCACCGATACAGGGTTCGTCTCGTTCGGCGATGCGCTCACTTCGACCCTCGATATGGCCGCCGCCGCCTTCCAGCGCCAAGGCGCGCTGTCGGGCATCTCCAGCGGATTGCGCGATCTCGACGCGCTGATGGGCGGGCTCCAACCCTCCGACCTCATCGTGCTCGCCGGCCGTCCCGCCATGGGCAAGACCTCGCTCGCCACCAACATCGCCTACAATGTCGCCGAGGCCTACATGGCCGAGGAGCAGCCGGACGGCTCGATGAAGACCGTCAACGGCGGCGTCGTCGGCTTCTTCTCGCTGGAAATGTCGGCCGAGCAGCTCGCAACCCGTATCATTTCCGAGCAGACCGAAATTTCCTCCTCGAAGATCCGCCGCGGCGACATTTCCGAGCACGACTTCGAAAAGCTGGCCGCCGCCGCCCAGACAATGCAGCTCGTCCCCCTGCACGTGGATCAGACCGGCGGCATCTCCATCGCCCAACTGGTCGCCCGTGCCCGCCGGCTCAAGCGCCAGCGCGGCCTCGACCTGCTGATCGTCGACTACATCCAGCTCCTCACCGGCTCGCAGAAGAACAGCGGCAACCGTGTGCAGGAGATCACCGAGATCACCACCGGCCTGAAGGCTCTGGCCAAGGAGCTGAACGTTCCGATCATCGCGCTCTCCCAGTTGTCGCGTCAGGTCGAATCGCGCGACGACAAGCGCCCCATCCTGTCGGATCTGCGCGAATCCGGCTCCATCGAGCAGGACGCCGACGTGGTGCTCTTCGTGTTCCGCGAGGAGTATTATCTTTCTAAAACGATGCCGCAGGAAGGCTCGGAAAAATATGCAGAAGAACTAGCGAAATGGGAGGAGAAGCTTGACAGGGTGCGCAACCGGGCCGAAGTGATCATCGCCAAGCAGCGTCACGGTCCGACCGGCAACGTCCAACTGCACTTCCAGGGCGAGTTCACCCGCTTCTCCGACCTTGCCGATCCGGACCGATTCCCCGAGCCGCATTGACGCGGCCAGAGCCTGGACCAGGGATGTGATCGATACCCACTCCGGCGCCAGCGCCACGCCTTCAATCGACAATGGCCGCATCACCATCGACCTTGCCGCACTCGCCGCCAACTGGAGCCGCCTCGCCGGCTTGCTGAGCGAGGGAACCGCATGCGGTGCAGCCGTGAAGGCCGACTGCTACGGCCTCGGCGATGCGCCCTGCCTGCAGGCATTATGGACGGCCGGCTGCCGCACCTATTTCGTCGCAACGCCGCAAGAAGGCGCCACCGTGCGCCGCCATCTTCCGGACGCCGCGATCTATATCCTCAACGGGCTCTATCCGGGTGCAGCAAGCTTTTACGCCGCCAACGGACTGCGCCCCTGCCTCGGTTCGCCGGACGAGGTCGCGGAGTGGCGCGGGGCCGGTGCGCCGCTGCCGGCCGCGCTTCATGTCGACACCGGCATCAGCCGCCTAGGCCTGACGGCGGAGGAAGCAGCGGCGCTGGCACAGGACACCCCATTCGAGCTGTCGCTGATCATGTCGCATCTGGCCTGCGCCGATGCGCCCGGTGACCGGATGAATCAGACCCAGCTGGCGCGCTTCCGGGCGCTGGCAGACCTGTTCCCCGGCGTGCCGCGCTCGCTCGCCAACTCCGCTGGCATCTTCCTTGGTCCGGACTTCCATTTCGAGCTCGCGCGCCCGGGAATCGCCCTTTACGGCGGACAGGCCTCGGCGTTTGAGGAAAGCCGGCTCGATCCCGTCGTCACGCTCGAGGTACGCATCCTCCAGGTTCATACGCTGCCCAAGGGCACCCCAATCGGCTATGGCGCGACCTTCACCGCGCCGCGCGACATGCGCGTGGCCATTGTCGCGGCCGGCTATGCCGACGGGTTCCTGCGCGCGGCCGGCTCCACGGACGGCAAGCCCGGCGCCGAGGCCTGGCTCGCCGGCCATCGCCTGCCCGCGCTCGGTCGCATTTCCATGGACATGAGCGCCTTCGATATCAGCGACGTGCCCGACGGCACTGCCGTGCGCGGCAGCTTCGTGGAACTGTTCGGCCGCAACGTGTCCGTCGACGAAACAGCCAGCCGGGCCGGCACCATCGGCTACGAACTGCTGACGTCCCTCGGCCGCCGCTTCGCCCGCCGCTATGTCGGCATGGCCTCGACCGGCGGGGAGCAGTCCTGATGGCCAGGCGCGGCACGGCCTATGTCTGCCAGTCCTGCGGCGCGGCCGCGTCCAAATGGGCGGGGCGCTGCGACAGCTGCGGCGAGTGGAACACACTGGTCGAGGAACGCAGCGGTGGCGGGGTCGGCGGCTCGCCGACAGCGGCTGGCCGCAAGCGCGGACGCGTCGTGCCTCTGGTCGGCCTTGCCGGCGAAAGCGACACCCCGCCGCGTATCGAGACGCGGGTCGGCGAACTCGACCGCGTCACAGGCGGCGGCTTCGTGCGCGGCTCGGCCCTGCTCGTCGGTGGCGATCCGGGCATCGGCAAATCGACGCTGTTGATCCAGGCTGCCGCCCGCATCGCCCGGCTCGGCCACCGCGCGATCTACATTTCCGGCGAGGAAGCCATCGATCAAGTGCGGCTGCGCGCCATGCGCCTCGGCCTGTCCGACGCGCCGGTCGGCCTCGCGGCGGAGACCAGCGTCGAGGACATTCTCGCCACGCTGACCGACGGCCCGCCGCCGGCCCTCGTCATCCTCGATTCGATCCAGACCCTGTGGTCGGAAATGGTCGATTCCCCGCCCGGCACGGTCACCCAGGTCCGCGCCTCGGCGCAGGCGCTGGTGCGCTACGCCAAGGCGAGCGGCGCCACGGTGATTCTCGTCGGCCATGTCACCAAGGACGGACAGATCGCCGGCCCCCGCGTGGTGGAGCACATGGTCGATGCCGTGCTTTATTTCGAGGGCGACGGCGCGCACCAGTACCGCATCCTGCGCTCGGTCAAGAACCGCTTCGGCGCCACCGATGAGATCGGCGTCTTCGAGATGACCGACAAGGGGTTGGCCGAGGTGGCCAACCCGTCTGCGCTCTTCCTCGGCGAGCGCTCGGGCCGCACGCCCGGATCCGCCGTCTTCGCGGGGCTGGAAGGCACGCGCCCGCTGTTGATCGAGATCCAGGCGCTGGTCGCGCCGTCGCCCCTCGGCACGCCGCGCAGGGCCGTCATCGGCTGGGACAGCGCCCGCCTTTCGATGATCCTTGCGGTGCTGGAGGCGCGCTGCGGCGTGCGCTTCGCGCAGAACGACGTCTACCTCAACGTGGCCGGCGGCTTGAGGGTCAATGAGACGGCCGCGGACCTTGCCGTTGCCGCCGCGCTTATCTCCTCGCTCAGCGGGGTTGCCCTTCCCGCCGATTGCGTCTATTTCGGCGAGGTCAGCCTCTCGGGGGCGGTCCGCGCGGTCTCTCAGGCCCAAAGCCGTCTCAAGGAAGCCCGCAAGCTCGGTTTCACTTCGGCCTTCGTACCAGAATCGAATGCCGGAGACGGCGCAACCGACGGCGGTCAGGTGACGGGGCTGAGCGAACTGACGGATCTGGTCGCCCAGGTGGCGGCACGCTCCGCAGGCGCATCCGAGCGGGACTAGGACCCGGACGGACCCCGCAGCCGGCAGCGCTCGATCGCTGCACGCGCCGGGTAAGGCAGTGAACACCGCGCCCGACCCACGCGGAGAACTGGGTCGACAGGGCGTCTTGCGACGCGATCAGGGACCAGGCCGAGCGATGCCGATCACGCTTCTCGACGGAATCCTTCTCGTCATCATGCTCCTGTCGGCCGTCCTGGCCATGATCCGCGGCTTCGTCCGCGAGGTCTTGTCTATCGCGTCCTGGATCGCCGCCGCCGTTGCTGCCTTCTACCTGTACGGCCACGTTGTTCCGTTCGTGCGCCAGTACATCAACAACGACAACGTCGCCCTCGGCGTTGCCGCTGCCGCCGTATTCCTGGTGACCCTGATCATCGTCAGCTACATCACGATGCGCGTTTCCGACTTCGTACTGGACAGCCGCATCGGCGCGCTCGACCGGACGCTCGGCTTCGTTTTCGGCGCCCTGCGCGGCCTTCTTCTGGTCGTCGTCGCGATGATGTTCTTCAACTGGTTCGTGCCGCAGGACCAGCCTGCCTGGATCGCCACGGCCAAGTCCAAGCCTGTGATCGACTCG
Organism: Stappia sp. WLB 29; assembly: GCF_023507705.1. Lineage (GTDB taxonomy): Bacteria > Pseudomonadota > Alphaproteobacteria > Rhizobiales > Stappiaceae > Stappia. Next base: position 558,611 of record NZ_JALBGD010000001.1, read on the forward strand.
ATCGGCAACCGGCTGGTCAACGCACTTCCCGAAAGCCCGGAAAACACCATCCTCAACCGCATCCGCAATCGCTCCGACAGCGCCCCCGCCGGCACGACGGAAACGCCTGCAGCGCCGGCCCCGACCGGCGAGGAGCAGGGCTATACCGACAGCGAGCGTCGCGGGATCGAGCAGTTGACGACTTCGGGGTCGTCCACCAACTAAGGCACGTCCGCTGGAACGGACCGCATCATGTGACTGAAATTCTCGTTGCCATGGACGGACCGCCCCGCGGTGCCGTCCCTGGTGCGTTTTGAAGGCCCGTCCGGCGGACGCCTCCGCCGCCCGCGGGCAACCAGGAGCCAAGGCCATGGCCTACGCCGATAATCACACCGCCCATCACGCAGACAGCCACAGTTCCGACCGCGACGCAGCCGCCAGGGACTTCTGGCGCGAGGAAATCGAAGGTGACCGCCTCCACGAGGAATGCGGCGTGTTCGGCATTCTCGGTCATGACGATGCCGCCGCGATTACCGCACTCGGTCTTCACGCCCTGCAGCACCGCGGCCAGGAAGCCGCCGGCATCGTCACGTTCGACGGCAACCAGTTCCGCTCCGAGCGGCACCTTGGCCTCGTCGGCGACCACTTTTCCGACGCCGAGACGATCCGCCGGCTCAGCGGCCCCTACGCCATCGGCCATGTGCGCTACTCGACCTCCGGCGAGACCATCCTGCGCAACGTCCAGCCGCTCTTCGCCGAGCTCGACGGCGGCGGCATCGCCGTCTGTCACAACGGCCACTTCACCAACGCGATGACCCTGCGCCGCAAGCTCATCAAGGAGGGCGCGATCTGCCAGTCGACCTCCGATTCGGAGGTGGTTCTCCAGCTCGTCGCACGCTCGCGCAAGGACAAGATCGTCGACCGCTTCATCGACGCCATCACGCAGATGGAGGGCGCCTACTCGCTGGTCGCCCTGACCCGCAAGAAGCTGATCGGCGCACGCGATCCGTTCGGCATCCGCCCGCTGGTCCTCGGCGATCTCAACGGCGCACCGATCTTCGCCTCCGAGACCTGCGCGCTCGACATCATCGGCGCCAAGTTCATCCGCGAGGTGGAGAACGGCGAGGTGGTCGTCTGCACTCCCGGCGGGATCGAGAGTTTCTTCCCCTTCGGCCGTCGCCCCGCCCGCCCCTGCATCTTCGAATACATCTACTTCTCCCGCCCGGATTCGATCCTCGGCGGGCGCAGCGTCTATGACGTGCGCAAGGAGTTCGGCCGCCAGCTGGCGCTGGAGACCCCGGTCGAGGCGGATGTCATTGTCCCGGTGCCGGATTCCGGCGTTCCGGCGGCGCTCGGCTTCGCCGATGCTTCCGGCATCCCCTTCGAGCTCGGCATCATCCGCAACCACTATGTTGGCCGCACCTTCATCGAGCCGACGCAGCAGATCCGCACCCTCGGCGTCAAGCTGAAGCACTCGGCCAACCGCGCCCAGATCGAGGGCAAGCGTGTGGTGCTGGTCGACGACAGCCTGGTGCGCGGCACCACGTCGCTGAAGATCGTGCAGATGATCCGCGACGCCGGCGCCCGCGAGGTCCATTTCCGCCTCGCCTCGCCGCCGATCCGCTTCTCCGACTATTACGGCATCGACACGCCGGTGCGCGAGAAGCTGCTGGCCGCGAAGTACAGCCTCGAGGAAATGCGCAACTACATCGGCGCAGACACGCTCGCCTTCCTCTCGGTCGACGGCATCTACAAGGCCATCGGCTATGAGGGGCGCAACAACGAGGCGCCGCAGTTCACCGACCATTGCTTCACCGGCGACTACCCGACGCCGCTGACCGACATGGCTGAAGACGGGGACGTCACGCACATGCCTCGTCTCGTCGAAGTAGGATAACGGACAGGACATGACGAAACGCTTCGAGGGACGGGTTGCCGTCGTCACCGGCGCCTCCCGCGGCATCGGCTATTTCACCGCCAAGGCGCTGGCCACTGAGGGAGCGCATGTGATCGCGCTCGCCCGCACGGTCGGCGGCCTGGAGGAACTCGACGACGAGATCCGCTCGGACGGCGGTCAGGCGACGCTGGTTCCTGTCGACTTGACGGACTACGACGCCATCGACAGGCTGGGCGCCGCCATCCATGAGCGGTGGGGCAAGCTCGACATCCTGGTCGGCAATGCCGGCATCCTCGGCGGCCTGTCGCCGCTCGGACATGTCTCGCCGCGGATCTGGGACAAGGTGATGGCGATCAACGTCACCGCCAACTGGCGGCTGATCCGTTCGCTCGACCCGCTCTTGCGCCAGTCGGATGCCGGCCGCGTGCTGTTCCTGTCCTCGGGTGCCGCGCACAAGTGCAAGGCGTTCTGGGGCCCCTACTCCGTATCCAAGGCGGCCCTCGAGGCCTTGGTGCGCACCTATGTCGCCGAGACCGCGCAGACACGGATCACCGGCATGCTGGTCAATCCGGGCGCAACCCGCACCGCGATGCGGGCCGAGGCGATGCCGGGCGAAGATCCGCAGACCCTGCCGCATCCGTCCGAGGTGGCAGCATCCCTGCTCGACTTCGTGGCACCGGAAAACACTGCGAACGGCCAGCTTTTCGACTTCCCGTCGAAGGAGCTGCGCGACTTCGTGCAAGTGTCCTCGTAACGCCGCCCCGAGTTTCACGGACGGCTAGAAACGAAAAAGCCCTGCGTCCGCGGCGCAGGGCTTTTTTCTTGAGGCGATACACTTTCCAGAAAGCGGAAGGCCGCGGACTACGGTGCGTCGTCCTTATCGTCTTCGCTCAGGTGATCGAGATCGGTGTCCTCGTCCTCGACCGCCAGCGTTGCCTCGTCCGAATCCTCCACCGCCGGGTCGGCCTTGCGATAGCGCTCGTACCAATGCCAGGCAAAGGGGATCGACACCAGGTAAGCGGCCGCCCCCAGCGCCAGCACCTCGAACGGATAGCTCGCCAGCAACGCCACCAGGAATACGGCGGCCACGAAGAGCGGCAGCACGAGGTCGCGGCGCACGCGCGTGCCCAGTTTCTTGCCCGAGAAGGTCGGCAAGCGGCTGACCATCAGCAGCGCGATCGCCACCACATAGACCGCGACGGCCGGCGCCAGTTCCGGCCAGTGCGGCAGGATGCCGACGAATTCGAGATAGACGGGAAACAGCACGCTCAAGGCACCGGCCGGTGCCGGCACCCCGGTAAAGAAGTTCACCGACCATGCGGGCTTGTTCGGATCGTCGATGGAGACGTTGAAGCGGGCAAGCCGCAAGGCCGCCGAGATCGCGAAGATCAGCGCCGCGATCCAGCCGATGGAGCGCACCTCCTGCAGCAGCCAGGAATAGAGGATCAGCGCCGGAGCCACGCCGAAATTGACGAAGTCGGCAAGGGAATCGAGTTCCGCTCCGAATTTCGACGTGCCCTTGAGCAGCCGCGCCACCCGCCCGTCCAACGCATCCAACACCGCCGCGATGACGATGGCGCCGATGGCATAGTCCCAGCGCGACTCCAGCGCCATGCGGATGGCCGTCAGACCCGAGCACAGCGCCAGCAGCGTCACCAGGTTGGGCAGGATCAGCCGCAACGGGACCCGGCGAAAACGCGGGGCATGGCCGCGCCGGCGACGCGTGGGGCCTGGATCGTAGGGCGCGAAGGGTCCGGTCATCCGTGGCTGCCGATCAACTGACACGCGCGAGCACGCTGCCGCGCGTCTCGCTGGTGAGGTCTGCGACCACGGTCTCGCCCGCGATCATCGTCTGGCCGACGGCGACCTTCACGCTGGCCTCCTCCGGCAGGTAGACGTCGAGCCGCGAGCCGAAGCGGATCAGGCCGAAACGCTCGCCCGCGCCGATATTCTCGCCCTCGCGCACGAAGCAGACGATGCGCCGCGCGACAAGGCCGGCGATCTGCACAACGCCGATGCGGGTTTCCCCGCTCTCGATGACAAGGCCGTTGCGCTCGTTCTCCTCGCTCGCCTTGTCGGACTCGGCGTTGAGGAAGCTGCCGGCGCGATAGGCGACGCGGGTGATCCGGCCGCCAAAGGGCGCGCGGTTCACGTGGCAGTTGAAGACATTCATGAAGATGCAGACGCGCATCATCGGCTCGCTGCCGAGATCCAGCTCCGGCGGCGGCACAGCCTGACCCACCTGACACACCGTCCCGTCGGCCGGCGAGACGACCAGATCGTCGTCGATCGGCGTCACACGCTGCGGGTCCCGGAAGAAATAGGCGACCCACGCGGTCAGGATCAGGCCGATCCAGAACAGCGGGTCGACGAACCACCCGATGATCAGCGTCGCCGCACCGGCTGCGGCAACGAAGGGCCAGCCCTCACGGTGAATGGGGACAAAGGTCTTGGTGATCGTATCGGTCAGCGACATGGACGGTTCCGTTTGTGGCGGCCGGTCGCGGAAGAAAGGGTTCCGCAGACAAGGCGAACCCGCCCCTTTTGCACCGGAGCGGGTCGCAAAATCAATCCATGGCGGCACCTTGCCCCAGGCAAGGCACCTTTCGCCCCTATTCCGCAGGCACCTCCTCGCCGGCGCGCGGCCCGCGCACCACGAAGCCCTCGCTGTCGGCCGTGGCGGCCCGCAGCCGCTCCTCCGCCTCGCTCGCCTCCTGCTGGCGTGCCCACATGGAAGCGTAGAGCCCGTCCTTTGCCAGCAGTTCCTGGTGCCGCCCGCGCTCGACGATCCGGCCCTTCTCCAGGACCAGGATCTCATCGGCATTGACCACGGTCGACAGGCGGTGCGCGATCACCAGCGTCGTGCGGTTGCGCGAGACCTGGTCCAGCGCGGCCTGGATTTCCCGTTCCGTATGGGTATCCAGCGCCGAGGTCGCCTCGTCGAGGATCAGGATCGGCGGCGCCTTGAGGATCGTGCGGGCAATCGCCACACGCTGCTTCTCGCCGCCCGACAGCTTCAGCCCGCGTTCGCCGACCTCGGTACGGTAGCCCTGCGGCAGCGCCTCGATGAAGTCGGCGATCTGGGCCATGCGGGCCGCCTCGCGCACCTCCTCCTCGCTCGCCTCGGGGCGCCCGTAGCGGATGTTGTAGGCGACCGTGTCGTTGAACAGCACCGTGTCCTGCGGAACCATGCCGGTCGCTCGGCGCAGGCTCTCCTGCGTTACCTCCCGCACATCCTGTCCGTCGATGGTGATGCGTCCGCCCGTGATATCGTAGAAGCGGAAGAGCAGCCGCGAGATGGTCGACTTGCCTGCTCCCGACGGCCCGACGATGGCGACCGTCTGCCCGGCCGGAACCTCGAAAGCGATGCCCTGCAGGATCGGCCGGTCGGCATCGTAATGGAAGGTCACGTCCTCGAAGCGCACCGTGCCGCCTTGAACGGCAAGCGGAGCGGCACCCGGCCGGTCGGTGATCTCCGCCGGCTGACCGAGCAGCTGGAACATCGCCTCGAGATCGGTAAGGCCCTGGCGGATTTCCCGGTAGAGGAAGCCGATGAAGTTCAGCGGGATCGACAGCTGCAACAGCAGCGCGTTGATCATCACGAAATCGCCCAGCGTCTGGGTGCCGGCCATTACCGCCCGGGCCGACATCACCATGCAGATCGCCGTGGCAACGCCCAGGATCACCGCCTGGCCGAAGTTGAGCCAGGCCAGTGATGTCCAGGTGCGGGTGGCCGCGCGCTCGTAGCCGGCCATCGAGCGGTCGAAGCGCTCCGCCTCCATCTGCTCATTGCCGAAATACTTCACGGTCTCGAAGTTCAGCAGGCTGTCGATGGCCTTGGAATTCGCCTCGGTATCGTTGTCGTTCATCTCCCGGCGGATGGTGATGCGCCAGTTCGACGTCTGCACCGTAAACCAGGTGTAGGCAACGATCATGATCGCGACGACAGCAACGTAGATCCAGCCGAACTGGTACCAGATCACCGCCGCCATCACGGCGAACTCCATCACGGTGGGGATGCCGTTGAGGATGGTGAAGCGGACGATGTTCTCGATGCCCTTGACGCCGCGCTCGATCACCCGCGACAGGCCTCCGGTGCGCCGGGCCAGGTGAAACCGCAGTGACAGCGCATGCAGGTGTCGGAAGGTCAGGAACGCCAGCTGGCGCACCGCATGCTGGCCGACGCGGGCGAACAGCGCGTCGCGCAGCTGGTTGAAGCCGACGAACAGCACCCGCGCGACGTTGTAGGCGATGACCAGCATCACCGGCGCCACCAGCCACGCAGGCAGCACGTCGAGGCCGAGCGTGCCGCCGGCAGCCGACGCATCGCCCTGCTGCAGGGTCAGCGCATCCGTCGCCCACTTGAAGAAATAGGGCGAGAGCACCGTGACGATCTTCGCCACGACGAGTGCCAGAACGGCAAGGCCGACCCTCGCCTTCAGGTCCGGACGATCGGACGGCCAGATATAGGGCCACAGCTGGCCTAGGGTGCGGAAGGTCGAGACCTCGTCCGCCGATATGCGGGGCGCGGGGCCGGGTACGCCTGAGCGGCGGCTTGTCATTCCGTGTCCTTTCGACAGGCATCCATGCGCGTTCCGCTCGCCTCTGCCGGCGCCTCTGCGCAGCAGGCCGCCGCAAAAAGCTCTGCCGCGGCGCCCTCGACCAGCGACCGCGCGCCGTCGGTGAGGCGATAGTGGCAGCAGCGGCCGTTCTCCTCCGCCTCGATCAGGCCCGCCTCGCGCAGGATGGCGAGATGCTGCGAGACCGTGGACTGCGCCAGCGGCAAACCGCGAACGATGTCGCCGCAAAAGGCACCAGCGCAGGCAGCGAGAGAGGAGACGATCTCCACCCGCACCGGATGCGACAGGGCCTTGAAGATGCGGGCAAGCCGCTCGCTGTCGATGGCGGCAGCAGGGGGGCGGGCCGGCTCGTCGCGGAGCCGGGCAGCGGTTCGGTCGCGCATGGAGTACCCATTCATCGTAATTTACCGATGGATGGGTTTTAGTCTGCCTGCCGCTCCCCGACAAGCGAGGGCTTAGCTTTTCTTCAGCCGCGCGAGCGCTCGTGCCTGACCAGCGTATCGGTGGTGAAGATCGCCAGCGAAACCCAGATGAGGCCGAAGGTCGCCAGCCGCACCGGCTCCACTTCCTCTCCGTAGACGTAGAGCGCCAACAGGAACTGGATGCTCGGCGCGATATACTGCATCAGCCCGACGGCCGTCAGCGACAGGCGCCTTGCACCGGCCGCGAACAGCGCCAGCGGCACCGCCGTCACCACGCCGGTGCCCATCAACAGCAGGAACAGGCCCGGCCGATCCACCGGCACCACATCGGCCATCGCAGCGCCACCATCGGAAAGGCCCGCATAGACCAGATACGCAAAGGCCAGTGGAGCCAGCACGATGGCCTCGACCATCAACCCGGGCGAGGCGCCCACCGCCACCGTCTTGCGCAGATAGCCATAGGCACCGAAGGAAAAGGCCAACGCCATCGACACCCAGGGAAACCCGCCGAGCGCCACCGCCTGCACCGCCACCGCGACGACGGCCAGGGCGATGGCGATGGACTGCCAGCGGCTCAGCGTTTCCTTCAGCACGATGAGGCCGAGGGCGACCGAGACCAGGGGATTGGCGAAATAGCCGAAGCTCACTTCCAGGATCCGGCCGCGCTCCACCGCCCAGATGAACACCAGCCAGTTGATCGAGATCACCGCCGCCGACAACGCCAGCTTGGACAGGGTCGCGGGATCGCGCAGGATCGCCCCCACCTCGCCGAGCTTGCCGCGAAAGCCGAGAAAGATCGCCAGGAACAGCACCGACCACAGGATCCGGTGGGCGACCACCAGATCCGCCGGGATCGCCGCCGTCCACTTGTAATAGGCCGGCAGGAAGCCCCACAGCAGGAATGCAGAGAGGGCGAAGGCAAGCCCGAGGCGCCGCTCGGCATCGGCCGCCGCGGCTGTCGGTTGGGAGGTCATGGTCGCGTGATCCGCTGGGCTGCTGCAAGGCTGCCCGTCAGAGCCCGGCCTTCAGCAGCGTGTAGGTGTGGGAATCGATGAGCGCCTGGAACGACGCATCGACGATATTGCCCGAAACGCCGATCGTGAACCAGCGTTTGTGCGTCCTCTTGTTGTAGCTCTCGATCAGTACGCGCGTAACGGCATCCGTGCCCCCGTTGAGGATACGCACCTTGAAGTCGGTCAGCTCCATCTCGTCGATGACCGACTGGAAGCGCCCCAGGTCCTTGCGCAGGGCCGTGTCCAGCGCGTTGACCGGGCCGTTGCCCTCGCCCACCGACATGTGCGTCTCGCCGTCGATGTCGATCTTCACCACCGCCTCGGACACTGTGACCAGCTCGCCGATGGCATTGAAGCGGCGCTCGACCATCACGCGGAACGAGTGCACGTCGAAATAGCGTGGCACTTCGCCGAGCCTGCGGCGTGCCAGCAGCTCGAACGAGGCATCGGCAGCCTCATAGGCATAGCCCTGCGCCTCGCGCTCCTTGACGTCGGCGAGCAGCGCATCGAGGCGCGGGTCGGCCTTGTCGACGGCGATGCCGAGCCGCGCCAGTTCGCCGATCAGGTTCGACTTGCCGGCCTGGTCGGACACGAGTACCCGGCGCCGGTTGCCGACGCTCTCCGGCGGCACATGCTCGTAGGTCTCCGGCTCCTTCAGGATCGCCGAGGCATGGATGCCGGCCTTGGTAGCGAAGGCGTTCTCGCCGACATAGGGCGCGTGCCGGTCCGGCGAGCGGTTGATGATCTCGTCGAAGGCGCGCGAGATCGGCGTGATGTCGGCCAGCGCCTCGGCGCTCACGCCGAGCTCGAACCGGTCCTTGTAGGGAGACTTGAGCATCAGGGTCGGCACGAGCGTGATCAGGTTTGCATTGCCGCAGCGCTCGCCGATGCCGTTGAGCGTGCCCTGGATCTGGCGCACGCCGGCCGCAACGGCCGCCAGCGAGTTGGCGACCGCGTGCCCCGTATCGTCGTGGGCGTGGATGCCCAGATGCGCGCCGGGCACATGCGCGGTGACCGCCCCGACGATCTCCATCACCTCCGACGGCAACGTGCCGCCATTGGTGTCGCACAGGACCACCCAGCGCGCGCCGGCCTCATAGGCGGTCTTGGCGCAGGCCAGCGCGTAAGCCGGGTTGGCCTTGTAGCCGTCGAAGAAGTGCTCGCAGTCGATCATCGCCTCGCGGCCGCTCGCCGTCACGGCCTCGACACTGCCGCGGATCGACTCGAGGTTCTCCTCGTTGGTACAGCCCAGCGCCACGCGCACATGATAGTCCCAGCTCTTGGCGACGAGACACACCGCCTCGGCCGCCGAGCCCAGCACCATCTGCAGCCCCGGATCGTTCGCGGCCGAGCGCCCTGCCCGCTTGGTCATGCCGAAGGCGGTGAACGTCGCCGACGTGGTGCGCTTCTCCTCGAAGAACGCCGTGTCGGTCGGATTGGCGCCTGGATAGCCGCCCTCCACATAATCGACGCCCAGCCGGTCCAGCAGCTCCGCAATCACGATCTTCTCCTCCACCGAGAAGTCGATGCCGGCCGTCTGCGCTCCATCGCGCAGCGTCGTGTCGAACAGGTAGAGGCGTTCGCGTGTCATGGTCTGGTCCTTGGGGTCGCCGGCCTTTGCGGCCGGTCGTTCGTGGATGGGGTCCGGATCGGCCGGTCAGGTCTTCTTGGCTGGCAGGTGAGAGGGAGCATTCGTCCAGGCGTCCTGCGGCCACTCGTCCGGCGGCCAGCTTTCCGTTTCCCGATCGGGATGCTGGTTGGAACGGATCGTGGCAAGAAACGAGGCGGCCTCCAGGTCGTCCATCGTGTCGCGCTCGGGCAGCTCCGAGACGGTATCGGCGTAGGGCAGTTTCGCCTCCACGCCGAACTGGATCGTCGGGGCGATCTCCTCAGGATGGTCGAAGGCGCCGATGGCCAGCGCCAGCTTGTCGCCCGGCTCCTCATAGGTGAGCGGTGTCCCGCAGGACGGGCAGAAGCCGCGAGTCACATGGTTGGAGGAGCGGAAATGCGCAGGCTCCCCGCGCGTCCAAGTCAGTTGCGGACGCTCGACCGCAACCAGCGGCGCGTAGAATCCGCCGAAGGCTTTCTGACACATGCGGCAATGGCAGATCGAGGCAGTGCCCAGCGCTCCCTCGACACGAAAGCGGATCGCCCCGCACTGGCATCCACCGGTCTTTACAGCATTGCTTTCAGTCATTGCGCCAGCTCCCAGGTCGTCACGCGCTTGCCGGTCGCAGGGTCCTTGCCGTCCTTCAGCACGACGCCGGCATCGGCCAGTTCGGCACGGATGCGGTCGGCCTCGCCCCAGTCCTTCGCCTCGATGAAGGCAAGGCGCTCGGCAATGCGCGCATCCACCTTCGCCACCAGTTCCGGATCGGCAGCTGCTTCCTGGGTCGCTTCCGCCGCCGCACGGATCTCGGTCAGGTCGAAGCCGAGGAAACCGAGCGCATCGGCCAGCGCCTGGGCGGCTGCGGTATCGCCGCCGCGCGCCTCGCGTGCGAAGCCGTGCAGAGCAGCGATGGCCCGCGGCGTGTTGAGATCATCGCACAGCGCCTCCACCAGTGCTTCCCGTGGCAGGGCCTCCGCTGCCGGCTGGATGCCCGCACGGTTGATCAACTCGTCCCAGCGCTGCAGCAGCCCTTCCGCCTCTTCCAGCGCCTTCTCGGTGAAGTCGAGCGGCTGGCGGTACTGCGTCATCAGCAGGACGAGGCGGATCGCCATGCCCGGCCAGCGACGACCGCCCACCTTCTCGGTCTCCAGCAGGTCATGGAGCGTGATGAAGTTGCCGAGCGACTTCGACATCTTCTCGCCTTCCACCTGCAAGAAGCCGTTGTGCAGCCAGTAGCGCGCCATCAGCTTGGTGCCGTGCGCGCAGCAGGACTGGGCGATCTCGTTCTCGTGGTGCGGGAAAATCAGGTCGAGCCCGCCGCCATGAATGTCGAAGACGGGGCCGAGGTGATGGGCGCTCATCACCGAGCACTCGATATGCCAGCCCGGACGACCGCGCCCCCACGGGCTTTCCCAGCCCGGCTCCTCGGCGGACGAGAGCTTCCACAGCACGAAGTCGCCGGGGTTCTTCTTGTGGGCATCGACCGCGATCCGCGCGCCCGCCTTCTGGTCCTCCAGATTGCGCTTGGACAGTTCGCCGTAAGCCGGCATCGAGCCGGTGTCGAACAGCACCTCGCCTTCCGCCTCATAGGCATGGCCCTTTGCGATCAGCGTGCCGATCATCTCGATCATCCCGCCGATATGGGCGGTTGCGCGCGGCTCGTGCGTGGGGGCCAGGCAGCCCAGCGCCTTCACATCCGCATGGAACTGATCCGCGGTCTTGCCCGTTACCCTGGCGATCGCATCGTTGAGCGGGAGGTCGGGATAGTCGCGCAGGGCGCGCGCGTTGATCTTGTCGTCCACGTCGGTGATGTTCCGGACGTAGGTGACGTGGTCCTGCCCATAGAGATGGCGCAGCAGGCGGAACAGCACGTCGAACACAACGACGGGCCGAGCATTGCCGATATGGGCGTAGTCGTAGACCGTCGGCCCGCACACATACATGCGCACGTTCCCGGCGTCCTCCGGCTCGAAGTCTTCCTTCGCCCGGGTCAGCGTGTTGGTCAGTTTCAATCGATAAGCGGAAAGCATGATCGGTCGTCTCCTGGCCGGCTGGCCGGGGCGTCCGTCTCATCTCCCTTGTCGGAGAGCTTCACGCATGAGGGGAACGGCCACAGCCAGCTTTGTCGCTAGCTGCAAATAATGAGAATCGAAATGGTCTTCCGATGGGCCGTGCACATGGCAAGTGTTCTGACCCGTTTGCCTGGCCCGGTCAAGCGTCAAAAGGCGGTTTGCCGCGCCTTGCAGCGGCTTTTCGCTGGCGTTCGCCGCGTGTCCTGCATCACACTGGCGTTGAGGAGACTCCGTCATATTAGGGCTGCGGCTCCACCGTATGATGGAGGTCATTTGTGGGAGAAAATCATGAGCCCCTTCGCCTGTGAGCCCCGGTCCCGACCGGTTGCGTTCTTGCGTCTCGTCCCGGCCCTCGCTCTTGCCGCGCTGCTGTCGGGCACGGCAGTGCCGGCGCTCGCCCAGTCGGCCCTGCCGGTGGAAAGCGCTCCAACGGGCAGCGTCCAGGTGGGAGAGGCGCACCTGCCGACCGACCCGCTCGCCATGGCGATTGCCCGCGAGCTGTCCGTCAACACGACCGTGATGCTCGACGCCTCGGCCAATGCAGGCGACGAGGAGGAACTGGGGCTCGGTATCCAGGGCTACTACGAGAACCGCGTGTTCCAGCCGCTCTGGGTCAGCGAGCAGGGTCTCAATCCCCACGGCGAGTTGCTGATCTCCGCATTCGAGAAGGCCGGCGACCATGCGCTCGACCCTGCCGACTACGCACCCGACCGGCTGCGCCAGCTGGCAAGCGCGGCGACCGGCACCGAAGGCCTGGCGGAACTGGAAGTCGCGATCTCCAACACTTTCGTGACCTACGCCAACCATCTGACCGCCGGCCGGGTGAAGCCGAACGAGGTCAACCGCTCGCTGAACCTCTTCCCCAAGGCACCGGATCCGGCCGTGCTGCTGGAGTTCGTTGACACGTCCGAGGACTTCGCCGCCGCCATCGAGGGGCTTTCCCCCAATACGCCCAACTATGACCGCCTGAAGACGGCACTCGCCGACTACCGCGCCAAGGAAGCCGCCGGCGGTTTCACGGCCATTCCCGAAGGCGAGACGCTGAAACCGGGCATGACCGACACCCGGGCAGAGGCACTGCGCACCCGTCTGGCCGAGCAAGACCTCTTCACGCCCGGCAGCCATACCGGCGACGTCTATGACGGCGCGCTGGTCGAGGCGGTGAAGCTCTTCCAGGAGCGCCACGGCCTGGAGGTGGACGGCGTCATCGGCAAGAACACGCTCGCCGAGATCAACGTGCCGATCTCCACGCGCATCGACCAGATGGAGCTGAACATGGAGCGCCGGCGCTGGATGCCGGACGATCTCGGCTCCCGCTACGTCTTCGTCAACCTGGCCGATCAGAACCTCAAGGTCGTGGAGAACGACAAGACCGTCCACACTACCCGTGTGGTTGTCGGCAAGCCGTACCATGCCACCCCGGTCTTTTCCGACGAGATGACCTATGCGGAGGTGAACCCCTACTGGACGGTGCCCTACTCCATCGCCACGACCGAATACCTGCCGATGCTCAAGCGCGACCCCGGCGCGCTGCTGGCCAAGAACATCCGCGTCTTCTCGGGGAACCGCGAGATCGATCCCTGGTCGGTCGCCTGGGGTTCCTACAGCCGCGCCAGCTTCCCCTTCACGCTGCGCCAGGATCCGGGCGAGGGCAACGCGCTCGGCCGCATCAAGTTCATGTTCCCGAACAAGTTCAACATCTACATCCACGACACGCCGTCGAAGTCGCTGTTCGACCGCGCCCAGCGCTCCTTCAGCCATGGCTGCATCCGCGCCGAGCACCCGTTCGACCTCGGCCAGGCACTGCTCGGCTCCGACGGCTGGACGAAGGCCAAGCTGGAGGCGGTGCGCAACAGCGGCGAACGGCGGGTGATCAAGCTGTCGAAGCCGCTGCCCGTCCACCTCACCTATCTGACCGCCTGGGTGAACAAGGACGGCTCTGTGCATTTCCGCCGCGACATCTACGACCGCGACAAGGTGCTGGCCAAGGCCATCGCCCAGCTGCGGCCCGCCAATCTCTGACGAACAGACCCTCGCCCGCTCAAACGCTAAAGGCGCTGCCTCGTAAAGGCGGCGCCTTTACCAATCTGAACGGCACATAAAGGTGCATCTCAGCGCGGGTTCAGTCGCGCCATTGCATGATCGGCACAGTTCAAGGCCCAGCGTATCGGAGCCAGTGCCATGCAGACGACCTTCTCGACCCGCTCTCCCCGTGCCCGTGGCGCGCTCATCCGCCAGCTCGTTGCCGCATCCCTGTTCGGCGCCCTGATGCTGGCTCCCGTTGCAGGATTCGTTTTTGCCACGGACTTTGGAGCGCGCAACCACGAAACCCTCGCCTTCAACGCCCATTGGGTATGCAGAAGCGGCGAAATCGGTTGCAATGTTAACTCTCCGGCTCGGAGTTCGACTTTTAGCAATCGCTGATATCTTGCGCGGAAAGAATTGTTCCACTCTAATGCCGCGACTTCGAATTGCAGACGGTCGGCCCTCTCCGACAGGAGAACGCAGCACCGTTGCGGCTCGAGGCCGGTGTGTTGTGCAAGCGAGAGATCGGGATCTCGCCGTGCACCCACGGCATTCGGGAAGGACAGAAATGATTGATGCGCTCCAGGGAAAGGCCGAGGACGCGGCGAGCTTTCTCAAGATGCTCGCCTCCGCGCCGCGCCTCATGCTGCTGTGCCATATGGCCAACGGCGAAACCAATGTCGGACAGCTTGCCGACCTCACCGGCATGCGTATGCCGACCGTCTCGCAGCAGCTCGCCCTGCTGCGGGCGCAGGGTCTGGTGCGCACACGCCGCGAAGGCACCACTATCTATTACAGCCTCGACAGCGAAATTGCCCAGGACGTCCTGTCCCTGCTCGAGAAGCATTTCTGTCCTCCCGAGGCGACGGCAGCCCGCAAAGGCAGGCGGCTGGAGACGACCGGCGCCGGGTGACCGCCGCCGCCGAGCACCTGCCAGCGGCCGCATCTGCCCGACGCGGCGCGCAGGGTCCGGCGGATCAGTTGTCCAGCCAGTCCCCGCAGCGCGGCGCGCTCGCCTCGCCCCAGGGCATGATCGGCACCGTGGAGGTCGAGTTCTTCGGGCTGCCCTCGATGATCTTGTCGGAATAGACGAGATAGACCAGCACGTTACGCTTGATGTCGCAACCGCGCACGATCCGCATCTTCTTGAACATGAAGGAGCGGCGCTGGCGGAACATCTCCTCGCCCTGCTCGAACTTCGCCTTGAACGTCACCGGCCCCACCTGCCGGCAGGCGAGCGAGATGTCCGACACTTCCTCGGCAACGCCGAGCCAGCCCGACACGCCGCCCTTTTCCGGCACGGTGAAGTGGCAGGCCACACCCTCGACCAGCGGATCGTCCACCGCATAGGTCGCGAGCTTGTGGTCGGGCGTCAGGAACTTCCAGACCGTCGACTTCTTGAAGATCAGGTCCGGCTCGTCGGCCGACAAGGCCGGCAGCGCCAGCGCCGCGAGCGCGGCGACGGAAAGAACGGCGGCCCGCAGGAAGGATTTCATCATCTCAGTCTCCCGGTATGGTCGAGCCGCATATGGGGGGCGGCCGGAAGAGGCGCAAGCGGTGCGCCCGCCGCACTCAGATGAACAGCTTCCCGATCTGGACGGCCGCAACCAGGGGCGAGGGTGTCGACAAGAGCGCCAGCGCCGCAAGGCTCAAAAGCCCGAGCACGATGTTGGCGCCGGCCAGTCCGCGCTCGCCGGCCCTTGCAGCCACGCGCCAGCACACGCCATGGGTCAGAACGACCAGCACGGCCAGAACGGCGGCGGCGACCATCCCCTGCCCGTCCTGGATACCGGCGCGAAACAGCCCCATCGGCAGGAAGGCGCCCGCCAGCGGCAGCAGCAGCACGTGGTTGAGCACCGTCCACACCAGCACCGGGCTTTGCGGTTTCGGCGGTGCGGCAGCAGCCTTTTCCGGTGCCTGCATCTTGTCCGCCCGTCCTACCGTCTTCGCCATCCTGCCGGTCATCCTGTGTGAAACTGGTCGCATTCCCCCTTGCCTGACTGCCACGCCCGGCCATCGGCCGCAAGCCGATCCGGCAGTACCCTGTGTCGCACCCTTGCCCGCTTCCCGCCAATCGTTAGAATTGCAACCATACATTCAATAATTGCCGCCGCCGGCCGGGCCTGTCTGTCGCCCCATGGCAGCTGAAAGCGAGCACTCAATGGGCAACGATCAACAGCCCCTCGAACTGGAGGGGTTTCTTCCCTATCGACTCAACGTGCTTGCCGAGACCGTCAGCCAATCGCTCGCCGGCATCTATCGCCGGCGCTACGGGATCAGCGTGCCTGAATGGCGGATCATGGCGACCCTCGGCCAGTTCGGCACGATGACCGCCAAGGAGATCGGCGCACACAGCCACATGCACAAGACCAAGGTCTCGCGTGCGGTCGCAAGCCTTGAACATCGCGACTTCCTGCTGCGCAAGGCCAACGCCAGGGACATGCGGGAGAGCTTCCTGCAGCTCACGGACAAGGGCATGGGCGCCTATCGCCAGTTGGTGCCGGAGGCGCATCGTTTCATCGAAGCGCTTGTGGCCCCGCTCGAGCCAACCGACCGGCTGGTATTCGACCGGGTGCTGGAGCAATTGGCGGGACGCGCGAGGGAATTGAGCATCGATCTCGACGGCGCGGACACGGTCACCGCCGGTTAGGTGCGAGTTTACTAAAAGTCGAGCATTTCCTTGTGCCCCGCCGCGACCTGACGCCATAGTCAGACCCGTTGGAACCTGGCTGCGACCAGGCTGTCCCCCTTTTGCGCAATCGGATCGCGTCGATGGCACTTGAGAAAGGCATGGGAAAAGGACTGCTGCGCGCCCTCGTGACCGCGGGCCTGATCCTTGCCGTCGGCGACCCGGCCGCCGCCGCCAGTTGCTCTGCCCTGCATGCCGAATTGCAGCAGATCTCGGCCGGCGGCTCGCGCTCGCCCGAATATGCCAAGTGGGACGAGGCCCACCGCGCCCAGTCGCGCGCCCTGGGCCTGGCCGAGCGCGACTTCCGCCATCTCGGTTGCGCCGGTGCCGCCGGCGCCCCGTCCTGCAAGGGACTGGGTCCGAAGATCGAGACCATGCGTGCCAACCTCGCAAAGATCGAGCGGCAACGCGCCCGCCACGCCGGAACGACCCGCAGCAACGGCCGCGAGGCCGCCCTGCGCAAGGCTTTGGCCCGCCAGAACTGCGACGCCCCGCGCGAGGCCCGTGCCTCCGCCAATCCGGGCATCCGTTCCGCACCGCCCTCCGGCGGCGGCTTTCTTTCGCTATTCGGCATCGGCCGCCGCAACGAAGCCGTGACGCATCAGGTCGCCGCGCAACCGGACCAGAGCGAGCCGCGGCCGCGTTCGACCGTCCGGTTCAGCTCCGGCGACAACGCCACAATCGCGCGCCGTCCCTCCGGCCCCACCTACCGGACCATGTGCGTGCGCATGTGCGACGGCTTCTTCTTCCCCGTGAGTTTTTCCACCGGCGAGGAAGGCTTCGGCCGCGACGCCGCCGTGTGCCGCTCCATGTGCCCGGGCGCCGAGGCCGAGCTCTTCGTCCATCGCAACCCTGGCGAAACGGTCGAGAACCTCGTCTCCGTCACAGGCATGCCCTATGGCGAACTGCCCAATGCCAACCGGTTCCGCGTTTCCTATGTGGAAGGATGCGGCTGCCAGCCGAGCGCCGACCGCCGGACCATGGCGAGCCTGATCCGCAGCGGCGACGACGAAGCCGTCGCCTACCTGCGCGACGTCGACACCGGCAAGGGACAGGAACTGCGCACCGGCGTTGTTCCTGACGGCGTGACTGCCGACGATGCGCAGGAGGCCATCGAGGCGCTGCAGCTGCAGGACCCGGACACGCGCACAAACATGGAGCTCGGCTATTCGCCCATGCGTCGGGGCCCGGTCCTGCCGGTCCTCGGCTCGTCCTCACGCCGAAAGGCAGAGCCCACCGTCCCGGCTGAGCTGCCGCTTGCCGAGGCCAGCGGGGAAAGCGCTTCCGAGCCGTCGGCGGAACGCAATGTCAGGATAGTCGGGCCGCGCTATTTCGTCGCCCAATGAGCGGCAGCAAGGCCTTCATGTCCGGCCCGTGCTCCTCGCCCGTCAGCGCCTTGCGCAAGGGGAGGAACAGCCCTCGCCCTTTCCGGCCCGTCCGCGCCTTCAGCGCCCCCGTCCAGGCGCCCCAGGTCGTCTCGTCGTAAGGCTCGGGCGGCAGCAGCTCCGTCGCTGCGCAAAGGAACGCCCGGTCCTCCTCGGCGACAGGCAGCGGCTCCGGCGCGGTCACGGCGCGCCACCAGCGCGCCGCGTCTGCCACCGTCTCGCAGTTCTCCCGCACCGCCAGCCAGAAGGCCTCGCCTCCCGGCTGCGCATCGCCGATACCCATGCCTGACAGGCGCTCGGCGACATCGGCATATGGCAGGGCATGCACCAGCTTCGCATTGAGCGGCCGCAGCTCCTGCGGATCGAACTTCGCCGACGAGCGAGACACGTCGGCAAGGTCGAAGACCTGCGCCAGCCGCTCCAGGCTCTCCGCCGGCTCCACCGCATGGCTGGTGCCGGTCAGAACGGCGAGCGAGGCGACCGCCATCGGCTCGAACCCCTCCTCGCGCAGCGAGCGCAGCGACAGCGCGCCCTTGCGCTTCGACAGGCCCTCGCCGGACACCGTTGTCAGCAGGTTGTGATGGCCGAAGATCGGCGGTACGGCCCCCAGCGCCTCGAAGATGGCGATCTGCACGCCGGTGTTCGCCACATGGTCCTCGCCGCGGATGACGTGGGTCACCCCGGCGGCGATGTCGTCGACGATGGATGGCAGCGTATAGAGATAGCTGCCGTCCTCGCGCACCAGCACCGGATCGGACAGGGAGGCGAGATCGATGCTCTGCGCCCCGCGGCACAGGTCCTCCCAGCTGCGCTCCACCCGCCGCGTGACGAAAGGATCGCCGTCGTGGTTCGGCAGCAGGAAGCGCCAGTGTGGCCGCCGCCCCTCCGCTTCCAGCCGTGCCCGCTCCGCATCGTCCAGGCGAAGGGCGGCCCGGTCGTAGACGGGCGGACGCCCGAGCGCGCGCGCCCTTGCGCGCCGCCTCTCCAGCTCGTCCGACGTCTCGTAGCAGGGATAGAGCAGCCCGGCCGCCTTCAGCTTTTCGGCCGCCGCATCGTAGAGCGGCAGCCGGTCCGACTGGCGGAAGCTTTCATGCGGCACGATGCCGAGCCAGCCGAGATCCTCCGCGATCGCCGCGGCGAACTCCTCGGTCGAGCGCTCCTTGTCGGTGTCGTCGTAGCGCAGGATGAAGCGCCCCTTGCGGCGCAGCGCGAAGAGCCAGTTGATCAGCGCCGGACGGGCATTGCCGATATGCAGGAAACCCGTGGGCGACGGGGCGAAGCGAACGGTGACGGTCATGGCCCCCTCTTAGCCGGAAGCCGGAGCGGTCGCAACGGCGCCCTCGGCCTGCCGCTGGCGCACATGGCGCGAGACCAGCGTCAGCGCCAGCGCCGCCAGCAGGCAGTAGAGCGCCATGGCATAGACCTGCAGCGAATAGGGCACGCCTGCATCGATCAGATAGCCGGTCAGGCCCGGCCCCAGCGCCGAGGCGAAGACCATCATCGCCACCGTCACCGAGCGGATCGAGCCGAGGTGCCGCGCTCCGTAGATCTCCGGCCACAGCGCGCCGAACAGGGTCGAGCTGAACCCATAGCTGATGCCGAGCAGCGCCATGAACCCAAACGCGGCAAAGGGGTGCGTCACCGCGCCCAGCAACACGCAGGCCAGCCCGAGCGGCAGCAGGAAGGTCGGCAGCAGCCGCAGCGCCGTCACCTTGTCGACCAGATAGCCGGCCAGTAGCGCGCAACTGATGGTCATTGCCGACATGGCCATGAAGGCCGAGGCGAAGAGCTCCATCGACCAGCCGCGCAGCTCCACCAGGTAGACCTGGTGAAAGAAGATCGTCGTGCCGATGAAGGGCGGCGCCAGCGTGCCGGCGGAGATGATCCAGTAGGCCGGATCGCGCAACACCTCGGCGCGGGTCCATTGCCGCTGCGCCACCGGCCGCGCGTCCGTGTGGATGGTGCCGCGCGGCACCCGCTCCACCTTGAGCAGCAGGAGCAGCGCGGGCAGCGCCACCAGCACCAGCACGGCGGCACCCAGCCACCAGGTGCCGCGCCAGCCCATCAGGCCGGCCAGCGTCACGAAGACCAGAGGCAGGCTCGCCTCGCCGCACTGGATGCCGAGCGAGGCGATGGAGACCGCGCGGCCGCGCTGCGCGTCGTACCAGCGCCCCATCGCGGTCATCGCCACATGGGTCATCATACCCTGGCCGAAAAGCCGCAAGCCATAGAGCACTACGAACAGCATGGCGACCGAGGAGACGCTGGCCATGCCGGCGGTGAACAGGGCGAGCCCCGCCACCACGCCGCCGGCGACCAGCGCCAGCGGGAAGTTGTCGACCACCTTGCCGACGAAGGTCAGAGACAGCGCCGAGCACAGGGTCGCGGCCATGTAGAGCCCGCCGAACGCACCATGGCTCAGCCCGAACTCGGCCCTCAGGTCGCCTGCCACCAGCGAGATGAAATAGGTCTGGCCGAAGCTGGAGAAGAAGGTCAGCAGCAGCCCGGCGCCGAGCCAGCGGAGGTTGTCGCGCAGGAAGGTGAAGAAGGACATGGCAGCAGTCCGCGGCAAAGGTGGGAAGTCCGCAGGTTCGAAAGGCCCGCCCGCGGCAAGCCGGAGCCGGGCGCGGAACGGAGCGCGGCGAACCGCACAAGTCGATCGTGTGGAGCGCAGGCCGGCGGCACCGGTCGCAGGACCAGGAAAGAGCCGTCAGAATAGAGAAACTTCTCTCCCGGCGAAAGAGATCGTCCTTTCCGACAATGCCCGTCTCAGACCGCCGCGGTTTCCGCCGGCCGCCTCCATGCCAGAACGGCGAGCCAGATGAGCGCGGCCAGCGCCAGCATCGCCAGCCCCGAAGCGTAGAGCACGACGCCCGCCACACCGGCACTGTCCAGCACCATCGTCACCAGCAGCGGTCCTGCCGCCATCGCAACGTTGCTCGGCAAGGACAGATTGGCCGCCGCCCGCGCATAGCGGCTCGCCGAGAAGAAGCTGAGCGGCAGCAGCGCCCTTGTCAGCGCCGAAATGCCCGATCCGAAACCGTAGAACGCGATGAAGAGATAGAGCAGCGAAGCCTGCCCGCCGGCGAGAAGCAGCAGCAAGGGCGAGCCCACCAGCAGCGCGGCGGCAATGAGGCCAGAGGTCAGCGGCGTTGCGAACCGCCCCGCCAGGATATCGGCGAGCCGCGCCGTGATACCCAGTACCGAGCGCAGCGCGCCGAGCTCCAGGGCCAAAGCCGGCGAGGCACCCGACATCTGCAGCAGCGCGATCAGCGACGGCGCAAGCCCCGTCGTCACCAGGCTGAAAACGATGGAGACCAGCGCGATCAGCAGGAAGGTAAGACGCGCCTGCGCCTGCGTCAGCCGCAAGGGCTCCACAGCGGCAGCCGCGGCGCGCGCGGCGCCTCCGTCCTCGTCGCGCGGCGACGGCAAAGCGAAGAGATAGAGCGGGCACAGCACGAGTTGGGTACCGGCTGCCGCCAGCATCGCCATGCGCCAGCCGATCGCCCCTTCCAGCAGGCTCCATAGCGGCCAGGCGACGGCGGCCGACAGGCCGGTGAAGATCATCAGAATGCCGATGGAGCGCCGGGCGCCCGCCCCTTCCCGCTCGACCACCGCCGCATTGCACGGCACGGTCAGGCCGAGCGCGCCGCCGATCCCCATCACCAGCCAGGCGGCGTAGTAGACCAGAACCCCCTGCGCCAGGCTCATGGCGAGAAGACCGGCCGCCATGGTCGCAGCGCCCGCCGCCAACACCCGTGCCGCGCCATGCCGCTCGATCAACCGTCCGGTCCAGGGGCCGGCAAACCCGCCCAGCAGCATCATCGCCGTCAGTCCGCCGAAGGCGAGCGCATTCGACATGCCGAGTTCGGCGGCGATCTGCCGCCCCAGCACGCCGGGCATGTCGAAGGTCGTCCCCCAGCCGACGATCTGGCCGGCGGCAAGGATGGCGACCAGGCGGAGCCTGTCGAGACGCATGATCCCTCGCGCGAGGGTTCGTGTGGCGGGAACGACGGCAGCCCGCTCGGACTAGCTGCGGTCGCGGAATCGGTTGGTGATCGGATAGCGGCGGTCGCGGCCGAAATTCTTGCGGGTGATCTTCACCCCCGGCGCCGACTGCCGGCGCTTGTATTCAGCGATGTAGAGCAGGTGTTCGATCCGGTGGATCAGTTCGCGGTCGTGCCCGCGCGCCTCGATGTCGCCCACCGACATCTCGTTCTCCACCAGGCACTCGAGAATATCGTCGAGCACGTCATAGGGCGGCAACGAATCCTGATCCGTCTGGTTCTCGCGCAGCTCCGCGGTTGGCACCTTGTCGATGATGTTGACCGGGATGACCTCGCCCGCGGGGCCGAGCAGCCCGTCCGGCCGGTTGGCGTTGCGCCAGGCGGCGAGCCGATAGACCTGCGTCTTGTAGAGGTCCTTGATCGGGTTGAAGCCGCCGTTCATGTCGCCATAGAGCGTCGCATAGCCGACGGACATTTCCGACTTGTTGCCCGTGGTCGCGACCATGGCGCCGAACTTGTTGGAGATCGCCATCAGGATCGTGCCGCGCGCGCGCGACTGCAGGTTCTCTTCGGTCACGCCGCTTTCGGTGCCGGCGAACAGGCCGGACAGCGCCTCGGCAAAGCCCTCCACCGCCGGGGCGATGGCCACCGTGTCGTAGCGCACGCCGAGCGCCTTCGCGCAGGCCTCGGCGTCCTTGAGACTTTCGGCCGACGTGTAGCGATAGGGCAGCATCACGCAGTGCACCTTGTCGGCTCCCAGCGCATCCACCGCCATCGCCGCCACCACGGCGCTGTCGATGCCGCCGGACATGCCCAGCACCACGCCCGGAAAGCGGTTCTTGTTCACATAATCCCGGAAGCCGAGGACGCAGGCCTGCCAGCGCGCCGCATCGATGTCCGGCAGCTCGGCCTTCGGCCCGCTCTCGCAGACCCAGCCGCCGTCCGTGTCGCGGCGCCAGTCGGTCAGCGCGATCTCCTCGACGAACTCGCCCATCTGAAAGGCAAGGCGCCGGTCGCCCTGCAGCGCGAAGGACGCGCCGTCGAACACCAGTTCGTCCTGGCCGCCGAGCTGGTTGCAATAGACCAGTGGCAGGCCCGTCTCGACCACGCGCTGCACCATCACCTGCAGCCGCACCTCGGGCTTGCCGGCATGGAAGGGCGATCCGTTCGGTACCAGCAGCAGCTCCGCGCCGGTCTCCTCGAGGCACTCGCACACTTCCTCGGTCCACGCATCCTCGCAAACCGGCAGGCCGAGGCGGATGCCGCGAAAGCCGACGGGACCGGGCAAGGGACCCGCCTGGAACACGCGCTTTTCGTCGAACTCGCCGTAGTTGGGCAAGTCGTACTTGAACCGAACCCCCTCGATGCGCCCGCCGTCGACCAGCGCCACAGCATTGTGCAGCTTGTCGCCGTCGCGCCAGGGCAGACCGATCACCACGCCCGGCCCGCCGTCGGCGGTGTCGGCCACCAGCTCGTCCAGCGCTGCGCGGCAGGCGGTGACGAAGGCCGGCTTCAGCACCAGATCCTCCGGCGGGTAGCCGGACAGGAACAACTCCGACAGCAGCACGAGGTCTGCCCCGCCCGCGGCAGCTTCCGCGCGGGCACGGCGCGCCAGCGCCAGGTTGCCCTCCACGTCGCCGACGGTCGGGTTCATCTGGGCCACCGCCAGCCGCAACCTGTCGGCTGGGCCGGAAGAGCCGGTCTTCAGGGAGGATTCGGTCGGTGTCGCGCTCATGGAAACGGGTGTAGCCCGGCCCTTGCGCTTGCGCAATCGGCGAGAACGCATGGGCGAGCCGCGCGGCACGCGTCGCCGCCCGGTCGGTGCGGCAGGTCGAACGGTTAGAGGTAGACGGTGCCCTGCCCGCCGGTCGTACCCGGCTGCCTGAGCGCGGCTGCCGCCACGTCCGGCGCCGGCATCGCCGCGGGCTCGAAACTGCCCCTCGGCGCCGGCCGCAACCGGTCGGTCGCCCGCACGAACGGCCGGTGCTCGGTCAGCACCCGTTGCAGGCGCTGGTAGAGCATGGCCGGCGAAACCGGCTTTGCCAGGAATTCGTGGATGCCGAGCTCCACCGCCTTGAGCACCACCGGCTTGCGCGCATCCGCGCTTACCATGATCACCGGCGTGGTCGCGACGCCCGCATCCGTGTCGCCGCGCAGGACCGACAGAAACTCGGCGCCGTTGAGCGGCGACATCACCCAGTCGCAGATGACGACATCGGGCCTGCGCTCCAGCGTCGCCGCCAGCCCGTCGGCGCCGTCCGACGCATCCGAGATGCGACGAATGCCGAAGCCGCCCAGGATGGCCCTGAAAAGACTTCGCATGTGAGAATTGTCGTCGATGACCAGCACCGACACTGCCGAAAGATCGAGTACCATGCCGTGCGGTCCCCTCCCGATTGGCTCATACTTACAAATATGCGAAAGACGGAAAGATTTCCTTACGTAAGTTTCGGCCAGTTCGGTTGGCCGCCTATCCGCCCCGCGGCCTCGGCGCGCGACCCATACCCTGCGACACCTTTCAGGAAAGCTACCGTCGCCGGCCTGCGGCGCAAAAAATGAAAAACGCCGCCGGGAGGGACCCGGCGGCGTCGATAACGACTGCGCGAGGCGGTAAAGCGCAGCGGCTCAGGCGATGGCCGCCTCGCGCTCCGGCTTGCCTCGCTGATCACGCTCCTTGCGGACGTTCTCGGCCACCATGAAGGCGAGTTCGATCGCCTGCTCGGCATTGAGCCGCGGATCGCAATAGGTGTGGTAGCGGTCGGCGAGATCCTCGGCCGTCAGTGCCCGGGCGCCGCCCGTGCACTCGGTGACGTTCTTGCCGGTCATCTCCACATGGATGCCGCCGGCATAGGTGCCTTCCGCCCGGTGCACCGCGAAGAAGGCCTCGACCTCCCGCATGATGCGCTCGAACGGGCGCGTCTTGTAGCCGTTGGCGGTGACCGTGTTGCCGTGCATGGGATCGCACGACCACACTACCTTCTTGCCCTCGCGCTCCACCGCACGCACCAGCTGCGGCAGATGCTCGAACACCTTGTCCGCGCCGAAGCGGCAGATCAGCGTCAGCCGGCCGGCCTCGTTGGCCGGGTTCAGCGTGTCGATGAGGCTCAACAGCTCGTCGGCCTTCAGGCTCGGCCCGCACTTGAGGCCGATCGGGTTCTTGATGCCGCGGAAGAACTCGACATGCGCATGGTCGGGCTGACGGGTGCGGTCGCCGATCCACAGCATGTGGCCGGAGGTCGCGTACCAGTCGCCGGACGTGCTGTCGACGCGGGTCATCGCCTGCTCGTAGCCCAGAAGCAGGGCCTCGTGGCTGGTGAAGAAGTCGGTCGAGCGCAGCTGCGGCGCGCTGTCAGGATCGATGCCGCAGGCGCGCATGAACTCCAGGCTCTCCGAGATGCGGTCGGCGAGCACCTGGTAGCGATGGCTCTGCGGGCTGTCCTTGACGAAGGACAGCATCCAGCGATGCACGTGGTCGAGATTGGCGAAACCGCCCTGCGCGAAGGCGCGCAGCAGATTCAGCGTCGCGGCCGACTGGCGGTAGGCCATGACCTGGCGCTGCGGATCCGGCTCGCGGGACTCCGGCGTGAAGGCGATGTCGTTGACGATGTCGCCGCGGTAGCTCGGCAGCTCCACGTCGCCCTGCTTCTCCATCGGCGAGGAGCGCGGCTTGGCGAACTGGCCGGCGATGCGGCCGACCTTCACCACCGGCTGCGCCGAGGCATAGGTGAGCACGACGGCCATTTGCAGGAAGACGCGGAAGAAATCGCGGATGTGGTCCGCGTGGTGCTCCGCAAAGCTCTCCGCACAATCGCCGCCCTGCAGCAGGAATCCGCGACCTTCGGCCACTTCGGCGAGCTGGGACTTCAGCTTTCTCGCCTCACCTGCAAAAACGAGCGGCGGAAAGTCGGAAAGGCGGCGCTCCACTTCCGCGAGCGCGTCCGCGTCGCGATACTCGGGCACCTGCACGATCGGCATCGACCGCCAGCTATCCGGTGTCCAGTTCTGCGCCATTGTTCCAACTCCGTATAAACGACCTTCGGCAAGATCTTGTGCCTGCAGGCATCCGCTCCGGTTGCGTGTTTCGTCTGTCCCCGCTCGCCCGATCATATGTTGCGTGGGCGACGGGTGCCGGGCGTTATACACGCGGCAGCGGGGCGAGGCCACAGATAACGTCGCAGCACCAGCGGCCGACGGCGGTGACGGCTATGCCCAAGCGGCCGAGCCCTCGCAGATCACAATCCCGAGAGTCCACCTCCCTGGTGATCGAGCCTCTTGCATCCGAAGGACTTCTGAAACACTCTCCCGCTTCATGGAGAGTCGCGCCCGCCTCTTTGCCAGAACCCTATGCCGCCTCGTTCTCGTGGCGTTGATCGCGCTTGCCGGTGCAGCCCCCGGTGGCATGGGCGAAGCTGTGGCCGCAGCGGACCGGATGGACGCTTCCCACATCCATGCGCACGCCTCCCCTCCGATGCCGACCGCGCACGAGACAGGCGAAACGCATGCCGGATCCCACGGCGTCGCCCATTCGCACGCCTCTGCCCAACAGGCATCGCACGGGCAGGCGCCGCAGGCCTCGCATCATCACGAGAGCTCGGCCGCCGACTGCTGCCTCTCCTTCTGTTTTCCCGGCATTGCCGACGATGGCACTGCCGGTTTCGAGCACATCTCCGCAGCGCAGCCGGACAGCGATCCTGCGGTTCGCCTCGAGTCGCAGCCGCCCCATCTGACAGATCGTCCTCCTCGATCCTGACCGCCCTACCTGAAAGGGCCGTTGCCGCGCGATGACCCCGCGCGGCCGCATCCTGTCATTATCGAGGACTTGTCATGATACCCAGACTGCTTGCGGCCCTTGCGCCGCTGGCGGTGGCTGCCTGTGCCGCCGTCCCGGCAACCGTGTCCGGTTACGGACCGTTGCCGGAAGACCCGAACGCCGCCACCCTGCCCTTGCGGCCGGCCAGCGTCGTCGCCCCCTATGAGCATCGCATTCCCGTCGAGCCGGGCAACTGGCGCGACCTGAACGACCGTCAGGCTCCCGGCGGAGGTGCGTCATGAGACATACCCTTCGTCCTCTCGCCGTCCTGACGGCTCCCCTCCTGCTCGGCGGCTGCATCGCCACGGCGGCCACGGACGCCTACGGACCCGGCGATGCGGGCTTCGCGCCCGTCGCCGGCCAGGTTGCACCCGCTCTTGGCGGCAGTACCCCGACATGGGTCCAGACCCCCGAGCAGGCGCGCGCGGTTTCCGAGCGCGTTCGCTCCATGGTGCACAAGAAGACGATCAGCGCAGAAACCGCCGTTCAGGTAGCTCTCATCAACAATCGCGGCCTGCAGGCGGCCTATTCGGACCTCGGCGTCAGCGCAGCCGACGCCTGGCAACAGACCCTTTTGCCGAACCCGACCATTTCCGTCGGCCTGCTTGGCATCGGTCAGCCCGGCCTCGTCGCGTTCAAGACCATCGAAGGGATGGTGGCAAACAATATCCTTGCCCTCGCGACACGGAAGCGGCGCAGCGAAATCGCCGAGACCCGTTTCCGTCAGGCGCAGATGCAGGCGGCGGAGGAAACCCTGCGCGTTGCCAGCGAGACGCGCCGTGCGTGGATCGAGGCGGTTGCCGCCTTCGAGACCGTCGCCCTTCTCAACCAAGCCCGTCAGGCCGCAGATGCGGCCTCCGAACTCGCACAGAAGCTGGGCGAGACCGGCGCCATGCCGAAGGCTGCACAGGCGCGCGAACACGCTTTCAACGCGGAACTGGTCGGCCAGATCGCCGAGGCGCGGCTTGCCGCGGCACTCGCCAAGGAGAAGCTCGCCCGCGCCATGGGACTATGGGGTGCGGACACCGCGTTCTTCGTGCCCGACGCGCTGCCTCCGCTGCCCGGTCGCCTGATGAACAAGGAGCATGTCGAGCGAGAGGCGCTCCAGCGCCGCGTCGACCTGCAGGTAGCGAAGATCGAGTTGGAGGCAACGGCCCGCGAACTCGGCCTGACCGAAGCCACCCGCTACGTCACTGATCTCGGCCTCGTCGCCGGCTTCGAAAGCGAGCGCGAGAAGGAGGACGGCAAGACCCGGCTCACCGGCACCGCCCAGGTGGAGCTGGATTTCGCGATCCCGATCTTCGACAGCGGCGCGGCCCGCATGAAGAAGGCGGAGTTCACCTACATGCGTGCCGCCAATCGCCTGGCGGAACGTGCGGTCAACATCCGCTCGCAGGCCCGTTCGGCCTACCTGGCCTATCGCGCCTCGCACGAGATCGCCCGTCACTACCGCAACTCGGTCCTGCCCCTGCGCAAGCAGATCGAGGAGGAATCCCTTCTCACCTACAACGGCATGATCACCAATACGTTCGAACTGCTGGCCGATACGCGGGCGCGCATCGGCACCGTTCTCTTGGCCTCGCGCGCCAAGCGGGACTTCTGGCTTGCGGAAGCCGGGCTCGCCACCGCGATCCATGGCGGTGGAGAGGCCCCGGCCGCAGGCGGTGGCGGCGACACTGCCGTCGCCGATGCCGGCGGCGGCGGACATTGATGGCGAAGGAGACTGCAATGCTGAACAGACGTCAGATCCTGGGCGCCGGCGCTGCGGGCGCGGCCCTCGTGTCCTCCGCCGCCTGGTCGCAGACCAGCAACCGCGGCCTGCCGGAAGCAGCGACGATGGACACGCCGGCAACCCAGGCCCCGCTCGCTCCAACCTCGGGGCCCGACTACAATCCTGTCGTCACCCTGAACGGCTGGACCCTGCCCCACCGCATGAACAACGGTGTCAAGGAGTTCCATCTGGTCGCCGAGCCGGTGGAGCGGGAACTCGCCGACGGCATGACCGCCTTCCTGTGGGGCTACAACGGCCAGTCCATCGGCCCGACCATCGAGGCGGTGGAGGGCGACAGGGTCCGCATCTATGTCACCAATCGCCTGCCCGAGCATACCTCGGTGCACTGGCACGGGCTCATCCTGCCCTCCGGAATGGACGGCGTCGGCGGCCTGTCGCATCCGGGCATCCCGCCGGGCAAGACCTTCGTCTACGAGTTCGACCTCGTGAAGAGCGGGACGTTCATGTACCACCCGCACGCCGACGAGATGGTGCAGATGGCCATGGGCATGATGGGGTTCTTCATCGTGCACCCGAAAGACCCTGCCTTCATGCGCGTCGACCGCGACTTCCTGATCATGCTCAACGCCTTCGACATCGATCCCGGCTCCTACGTGCCGAAGATCATGACGATGACCGACTTCAACCTGTGGACCTGGAACAGCCGGATCTTCCCGGACATCGATTCGCTCGTCGTCGGGCTGGGCGACCGGGTGCGCGTGCGGGTCGGCAACCTGACCATGACCAACCATCCGATCCACATGCATGGCTACGACTTCGAGGTGACCTGCACGGATGGCGGCTGGGTGCGCCCGGAAGCTCGCTGGCCGGAAGTGACGATCGACATCCCCGTCGGCGCCATGCGCGCCTACGAGTTCGATGCGGTCCACCCGGGCGACTGGGCGATCCACTGCCACAAGTCGCATCACACGATGAACGCCATGGGCCACGACGTGCCGACCTTCATCGGCGCCGACAAGCGCTCCGTCACGGCGAAGATCCGCAAGCTCCAGCCCGAATACATGCCGATGGGCTCCAACGGCATGGCGGAGATGGGCGAGATGGAGATGCCCCTGCCCGACAACACTGTCCCGATGATGGCCGGCTGGGGGCCGCACGGCCCGCTGGAAATGGGCGGGATGTTCTCCGTGGTGAAGGTTCGCGAGGGTATCGCGCCGGGCGATTACGCCGATCCCGGCTGGTACGAGAACCCTCCCGGAACGCAGGCCTTCGAGTGGACCGGCGAACTGCCGGACTTCACCCGCGCCGACAGCGCCGCCACCGCGCCGCCCCAGGCTCCGCAGGCTGCGCCGACTGCACGCCCCGTCCACAAGCATGGCGGCTGACGCCGCTCCCATCCCACGCAGAAAGGAAGACCGAATGAGACTGATCCGTACGAGCGCTTTTGCCGCCGGTTGCGTCCTTGCACTTGGCGCGGGCGCCGCGCTTGCAGCCGGAAGCCACTCCGGTGGACACGGCCATGACAATTCCGACGGCCATCACGACGCGATGATGTCGGTCGGCAAGCCGGGAAAGGCCGCAGATGTCAGCCGCACCATCGAGGTCACCATGAAGGAGAGCGACGACGGCCGCATGCTGTTCGAGCCCTCACGCCTGGAGTTCAAGACAGGCGAGACAATCCGCTTCGCCATCGCCAATGCCGGAGAGATCGACCACGAGTTCGTCCTCGACGACCAAAAGGGCGTCATGGAGCACAAGGAGCTGATGGAACGCTTTCCGGACATGGAGCACGACGACCCGAACTCCGTGCGTCTCGCACCGGGCGAAACCGGCGAGATCATCTGGACCTTCGCGAATGGCGGCTCGTTCGAGTTCGCCTGCCTGATCCCGGGCCACTACGATTCCGGCATGCGCGGCGATCTCGTCGTCGGCGGCCGCTGAGCAAGGAGACCTGACATGAAACTCGCAACAGCACTCGTCGCAACCCTGCTCCTCATCTCCGGAGCCTCCACCGCGCTCGCCGCAGAGTTCACCAAGGGCGTTGTGAAGAAGGTCGACCTTCGCGGAAAGAAGGTGACGATCATCCATGAGGAACTGAAGTCCCTCGACATGCCGGCCATGACGATGGTCTTTCGCGTTGCCGACGAGGCGATGTGGGAGCGGCTGCAGGAAGGCAAGGAGATCGAATTCGTCGCCGGCCGGGTGAACGGCAAGATCACCGTGACCGAACTGAAGTGACATGGTGCGCCGGAGCGGTCTTGACTGCTCCGGCGCATGTCTTACGGGTTGATGTAGCGCAGCCCCGTACCGGCCAGGAGGCCGTCGAACAGCGCCAGCAGGTCCGCGTCCAGCACCTGTGCGCGCGGATAGCGCGGCGCGCTGCGGTCGGCGAGCATCGGCGCGTCCCAGCCATCCGTCGTCTCGATGAAGTGGCGCACGCCCTCCTCGCCCCAGAAGGCGTGAAAACCGGCCAGCACGCAGTCCACGTAGCTCTGCAGGATCGGGTGCTCGTCGTTGCCCGGCCGTCGGATCTCGCTGTCCGCCTCATAGAGAAAGGCGCTCGCGGCTCCCGCCGTTCCATCCTTGTCGCGGCGGAAGGACGGGCCGATGCCGTCGATCCGGCGATAGCGCCGCTCGCGCGCGTCGAGTTCGGCCAGCCGTTCGGCCGGCTCGCTGACCATCACTCCGCGGATCGCCGTATCCTCCGCCCGGCGAACGGTCAGCGTGCAGACCTTCGGCAGGTTCTCGGCCCCCGCCGGGCGCCACCAGGCGCGCCATTCGCGGCGCCAGCCTGACAGCGTGCCGGCCTCCGCCACCGCCTGCGGTCCCAGTGTGCGCGTGTTGACGAGCGATCCGTAACCGAAATACGTGATGGTCATGCCCTGCGTTTCCGTAAGCTGCAATCCAGCGGCAACGGGACCGTACGGCCCCCGCCTTTTCCGTCCATCTCTCCTGCCTAGAGGATCGCCCCGCCCATGACCACCATCCCCCGCGCGCAATCTTCAGGCTGGACCGACGCCGACACTGCCCGCCTGCGCACCGACACGCCGGCGGCCGCCCGCCTCGTTCACTTCAACAATGCCGGCGCCAGCCTGCCGCCCGCCCCGGTCCTTGCCGCCGTCAAGGCGCATCTCGATCTCGAGGCCGAGATCGGCGGCTACGAGGCCGCCGACCGGGCCGCCCATGCGGTCGCCGACTTCTACCCGGCCATCGCCGCGCTCTTGGGCGCCGCCCCGCACGAGATTGCCTATGTCGAGAATGCCACCCGCGCCTGGGACATGGCCTTCTACTCGATCCCGTTCCGCCCCGGCGACCGGGTGATCACCGGCCGCGCCGAATACGTCTCCAACTACGTCGCGCTCCTGCAGATGAAGGCCCGCGCCGGCATCGAGATCGACCTGATCGACGACGACGCGACCGGCCAGATCGACCTGAAGGCGCTGGAGGCGGCGATCACCCCGAAGACCCGGCTGATCGCCCTCACCCATGTTCCGACCTTCGGCGGCCTTGTCAATCCGGCGGAGGAAGTCGGCGCCATCGCCCGCCGCCACGGGTTGCTCTACCTGCTGGATGCCTGCCAGTCCGCCGGCCAGATCGCGCTCGACGTCGCCCGGCTCGGCTGCCACATGCTCTCCGGCACCGGGCGCAAGTATCTGCGCGGGCCGCGCGGCACCGGCTTCCTCTATGTCTCGGACGCGGTGCTCGATCAGCTGGAGCCCGCCTTCATCGACCTGGAAGCGAGCGAATGGATCGATGCCAACAGCTACCGCCTCGTCGACGGTGCGCGCCGTTTCGAAAACTGGGAGCGCTATTTCGCCGGCCAGATCGGTCTCGGCGTTGCCGTGCGCTATGCGCTGGAGACCGGGACGCAACGGCTGGAGGACCGCATCTCGGCCCTTGCCGCCCTGCTGCGCAGCGAACTCGCCAAGCTCCCGGGTGTCGCGGTGCACGACCGGGGCACGCGCAAATGCGGCATCGTCACGCTGACAGTGGAAGGCGAAAGTCCGGCGGAAACGCGTGCGCGCCTCACGGCGACCGGCATCAACACCTCGGTCTCCTCCGCCTCCTCCGCACGCATCGACCTGCCACGGCGCGGCCTCGACGCGGTCCTGCGCGCCTCGCTCCACGCCTACAATACCGAAGTGGAGATCGAGACCCTGCTGAAGGCCCTGCGGGATCGTTGAAGCGCGGAAACGAAAAAACCCGCCGGACGGTCGCGTCCGGCGGGTTTTGTGTCTCCAAAGCTCTGATCGGCCGTTCAGCCCTGCGCCCCGAACGCCTCCGCGTCCGCTTGCTTCAGCGAGACGGACTCGCCGCAGCCGCAGGCCG
The DNA here is from genome assembly GCF_023507705.1 of Stappia sp. WLB 29. Taxonomy (GTDB): domain Bacteria; phylum Pseudomonadota; class Alphaproteobacteria; order Rhizobiales; family Stappiaceae; genus Stappia. The sequence goes on from NZ_JALBGD010000001.1 coordinate 591,160, forward strand.
AGACCTCGTTGGGATTGCGGAACACGAAGCCGGAGCGGAACTTCGTCACCTCGTGATCCATCTCCGTGCCGAGCAGGAACAGCGCCGCCGAGGGCTCGATGAAGATCTTGACGCCCTTGTCGTCGATCACGTCATCACCCGGCTTCGCCTCCTCGACGAGGCTCATGTCGTATTCCATGCCGGCGCAGCCGCCCTTCTTGATCCCGACGCGCAGGCCGAGAACGGGCTTGGCCGAATTGCCGACGATCTCGCGCACGCGCTCGGCGGCGGCGTCCGTCAGCTTCAGGACCTGGAATCTGGAACCCATACTCGTTTCCCCGATTCTAGCGGTTAGTCACCCGAATCTGAAGTTCGTCACATTTGGCGGCGTGCTCTGAACGAACTTCAGATTTAAAAGGGTGACTAGCAAGTTTATGTTTCTAGTGTGGTTTTCGAATTTGAAATACGCTCTGACGGTCGCTGCCAAAACGAGGCGTATTTCAAATTCACCACACTAGCAGGTGCAAGATGCACCCGCGTTACCCTCGAATATAGGGCCGGGCGCCGCTCAATACCAGTTGAGCGCCACCTTGGCCTCTTCCGACATGCGGTCGGGCGTCCACGGCGGATCGAACACCATCTGCACGTTGACGTCGCCGACACCCGGCACCGCCCCGACGGCGTTTTCCACCCAGCCCGGCATCTCGCCGGCGACCGGGCAGCCCGGCGCGGTCAGCGTCATGTCGATGGCGACCGAACGGTCGTCCTCGATATCGACCTTGTAGATCAGGCCCAGCTCATAGATATCGCAGGGAATTTCCGGATCGTAGACGGTCTTCAGCGCCCCGACGATGTCGTCGGTCAGGCGCTTCAGCTCGTCCTCGGAAAAGGCGGAGCCGGTGGCCGAAATCTCGGCCTGGGCGTCCTCGTCCTGCGTCAGTTGGTCTTCGCTCATCTCGCCCTCATGCGAAAAAGTCGTGGGCCTTCTGCAGCGCCTCGACCAGTCTGTCGACCTCGTCGAACGTGTTGTAGAGGCCGAAGCTCGCCCGGCATGTCGAGGTCACTCCATATCGTGCCAGCAGCGGCTGCGCGCAATGGGTTCCGGCCCGCACGGCCACGCCCTCGCGGTCGATGATCATCGACACGTCGTGCGCATGCACCCCCTTCATCTCGAAGGCGACGATGGCGCCCTTGTCCGGCGCCTCGCCGAAGATGCGGATCGAGTTGATCTGCTTCAGCCGCTCATGCGCGTAGTCGCGAAGCGCCGCCTCGTGCGCGGCGATCCGCTCGCGGCCGAGCGTGTCCATGTAGTCGAGCGCCGCCGCCAGGCCGATGGCCTGGACGATCGGCGGGGTGCCGGCCTCGAAGCGGTGCGGCGGGCTGTTGTAGCTTACCATGTCCTCGGTGACATCGAGGATCATCTCGCCGCCGCCGTTGAACGGACGCATCCGCTCCAGATGCTCCATCTTGCCCCACAGCACGCCGATGCCGGTCGGGCCGTACACCTTGTGGCCGGTGAAGACGAAGAAGTCGCAGCCGAGATCCTGCACGTCGACCGGCATGTGCACCGCCGACTGGCTGCCGTCGACCAGCACCGGAATGCCGCGCGCATGGGCGATCCGGCAGATGTCGCGGATCGGCACCACGGTGCCCAGCACGTTCGACATCTGGGTGATCGCCACCAGCTTCGTCCTGGGCGACAGAGCCGCCTCGAACGCCTCGATGTCGAAGGTCCCGTCCTCGCGCACATAGACCCATTTCAGCACCGCGCCCTGCCGTTCCCGCAGGAAGTGCCAAGGCACGATGTTGGAGTGGTGCTCCATGATCGACAGGACGATCTCGTCGCCCTCCCCGACCCGTTCCGCGCCGAAGGTCTGAGCGACCAGGTTGATCGCCTCGGTCGTCGAGCGGGTGAAGATCACCTCGTCCTGCGACGGCGCGTTGAGGAAGCGGCGCACGGTCTCGCGCGCCGCCTCGAAATTCTCGGTCGCCGTGTTCGACAGGTAGTGCAGGCCGCGATGGACGTTGGCGTATTCGTGCGAATAGGCCTTCGTCACCGCATCGATCACCGCCTGCGGCTTCTGGGCCGAGGCGCCGTTGTCGAGATAGACGAGCGGCTTGCCGTAGACCTCGCGCGACAGGATCGGGAAGTCGCGGCGCACCGCCATCACGTCATAGGGGGCGCTTGCAACGGCACCGGGATCGGTCATCGACGTCATCTGCGTACTCCCGCTTCGCCGGGGCGCGTGCCCCGGCCTGTACGGTGCTGCCGGGGCCCTGGGCCCCGAAAGCGTGTCGTCGGGCTTTTATGCCCCCACAACCTTTGGCGTCGGGGTTTAGGCCCCGGCGTCCAGCCACGCGCGGATGCGCTCCTCGAAGGCCTCCACGACGATCTCCTCGCCGATCTCCTCGACTGCTTCGGACAGGAAGGCGAGAACCAGCAGAGTGCGGGCCTCGGCCTCCGGAATGCCGCGCGAGCGCAGGTAGAACAGCAGGTCCTCGTCGATCTGGCCGCTCGTCGCGCCATGCGCGCACTGCACGTCGTCCGCGAAGATCTCCAGCTCCGGCTTCAGCGACATCTCCGCGTCGTCCGACAGGAGCAGCGACTGGGTCATCATCTGACCGTCGGTCTTCTGCGCGTGCGGGCGGACGATGATCTTGCCTTGGAAGATGCCCTTGGCACCCTCGCCCACCACGGTCTTGAACAGCTCGCGGCTGTCGCAATGCGGCACGGCGTGGTCCACCACCAGCGTCTGATCGACATGCTGGCCGGCCCGCACCATGGTGATGCCGAGCAGGTCCGCGCGCGACCCCTCGCCGGTAAAGGCGATGAAGGACTGGTGCCGGGCAAAGCCCGACCCGATGCCGGCGCCGATCAGCTTGACCTTCGTCTCGGCGCCGAGCGTCACGACGGCCGTGCCGATATGGGTGGTGCCGGCGGCCTCTGCCTGCAGGCGAGCGACGGTCACCTCCGCCTCGTCGCCTGCGCGGATGTCGGTCAGCGTGTTGGAGAAGCTTCCCTCCGCCCCGCCGACGAAGGTCTCCAGCACGATCGCCTTGGCGCCCTTGGCCGCCGTCACGATCACCCGTTCGCTGGTGCTGGCGGCAGCTGCCGACAGCGCGTGAACGATCTCGACCGGCTTGTCGAGCGAAGCGCCTTCGGCCAGCGACAGCACGAGGCCGTCGGCGCAGAACACGGCGTTGAGGCCCGTCGCCGCATCGCCTGCGGCGATCTCCGGCAGCTGCATCAGGCTCTCGCCCTGCTCGACAAGCGCCTCGGCGAGCGGGCGCACGCTCGCGCCGGCCGCAGCCAGCGCTGCAACGTCCGAGAGGCCCGCGTGGAAGTGGCCGTCGACGATGACGAGGCGGTAACGGTCTGCCGCGCCGTAGACGTCGTCGAGCGCGGCAACGGCCGCCTTGGCCTCATCGTCGCTGCGACGCGCGGCAAAGGCCGGAACGCTCTTCAGCCTTGCGCGCAGGTCGGAATATTTCCACTCCTCGACGCGACGATGCGGCAGCCCGCTCTTGCGGAAGGCATCGAAGGCCGACTTGCGGATCTCGGCGACCGCCGCACCGCCCGGCAGGGCGTCGCGATCGCGGTAATAGGCCTCGGCCAGGTCGGTCTCGGCCCTGGTTTCCAGGGTGCGTGGTTCGATGGTCATGTCTGTTTCCTGACCTGTCACGCGGCCGCGTCGACGAAGTCGGCGTAGCCGTTCTTCTCCAGCTCCAGCGCCAGCTCCGGGCCGCCGGTCTTGACGATGCGTCCCTTCGACAGGACGTGCACCACGTCCGGGACGATGTGGTCGAGCAGGCGCTGGTAATGGGTGATCACCACGAAGGAGCGGTCCGGGCCGCGCAGGCGGTTGACGCCGTCCGACACGACCTTCAGCGCGTCGATGTCGAGGCCGCTATCGGTCTCGTCGAGCACGCAGAGCGAGGGCTGCAGCAAGGCCATCTGCAGGATCTCGGCGCGCTTCTTCTCGCCGCCGGAGAAGCCGACGTTAAGCGGCCGCTTCAGCATGTCCATGGTGATCTGAAGTTCGCCGGCCTTGTCCTTGACCCGCTTCATGAATTCCGGCGTGGACAGCTCCTCCTCGCCGCGCGCCTTGCGCTGCGCGTTGAGCGCCGTCTTCAGGAAGGTCATGGTCGCCACGCCCGGGATCTCGATCGGGTACTGGAAGGCGAGGAAGACGCCGGCGGCGGCGCGCTCGTCCGGCGCCAGCTCCAAGAGGCTCTGGCCGTTGTAGACGATGTCGCCTTCGGTGACTTCGTAGTCGTCCTTGCCGGCGAGGATGTAGGAAAGCGTCGACTTGCCGGAGCCGTTCGGGCCCATGATGGCGTGCACTTCGCCCGGCTTCACGACGAGGTCGATGCCGCGCAGGATCTCGGTGCCGTCTTCGGCGATGCGGGCGTGCAGGTTCTTGATCTCAAGCATGATGATGTCCGTCGGTATTCTGGATGTGCGATGCGAGGCGGTCGGCCGGCGTCAGCCGACCGAGCCTTCGAGCGAAATGGAGATCAGCTTCTGCGCCTCGACGGCGAACTCCATCGGCAGCTGCTGGATCACGTCCTTGACGAAGCCGTTGACGATCAGCGCCACCGCTTCCTCGTCGGAGAGCCCCCGCTGTTGGCAGTAAAACATCTGGTCGTCCGAGATCTTCGAGGTGGTCGCCTCGTGCTCGAACACGGCCGTCGCGTTCTTCGACTCGATGTAGGGCACCGTGTGGGCCCCGCAATCCTGGCCGATCAGCAGGCTGTCGCACTGCGTGAAGTTGCGCGCGTTCGACGCCTTGCGATGCGCCGAGACGAGGCCGCGATAGGTGTTCTGCGACTTGCCGGCAGAAATGCCCTTGGAGATGATGCGGCTCGACGTGTTCTTGCCGAGATGGATCATCTTGGTGCCGCTGTCGATCTGCTGGTAACCGTTCGACACCGCGATCGAATAGAACTCGCCGCGCGAATTGTCGCCGCGCAGGATGCAGGACGGATACTTCCAGGTGATCGCCGAACCGGTCTCGACCTGGGTCCAGGAGATCTTGGAGTTCTTGCCCCGGCAGTCGCCGCGCTTGGTGACGAAGTTGTAGATGCCGCCCTTGCCTTCCTTGTCGCCCGGGAACCAGTTCTGGACGGTGGAATACTTGATCTCGGCATCATCCAGCGCGATCAGCTCGACCACGGCCGCGTGCAGCTGGTTCTCGTCGCGCTGCGGCGCGGTGCAGCCCTCCAGATAGGAGACGTAGGCGCCCTTCTCGGCGATGATCAGCGTGCGCTCGAACTGGCCGGTGTTCTTCTCGTTGATGCGGAAGTAGGTGGACAGCTCCATCGGGCAGCGCACGCCCTCCGGCACGTAGACGAAGGATCCGTCGGTGAAGACGGCCGAGTTCAGCGTCGCATAGAAGTTGTCGGTGACCGGCACGACGGAGCCGAGATACTTCTTCACCAGCTCGGGGTGCTCGCGCAGCGCCTCGGAGATCGAGCAGAAGATGACGCCGGCCTTCTTCAGCTCCTCCTTGAAGGTGGTGACCACCGACACGCTGTCGAACACCGCATCCACCGCGACGCGGTTCTTCGGCTCAACGCCGGCCAGGATCTCCTGCTCGCGCAAGGGGATGCCGAGCTTCTCGTAGGTCGCCAGCAGCTCCGGGTCGACCTCGTCGAGGCTCTTCGGCCCCGGCGCGGACTTCGGCGCGGAGTAGTAGTAGATGTCGTTGAAGTCGATCTTGGGATACTCGACGCGGGCCCAGGTCGGCTCGGTCATCGTCAGCCAGCGGCGATACGCCTCCAGCCGCCATTCCAGCATCCATTCCGGCTCTTCCTTCTTGGCCGAGATGAAGCGGATGATGTCCTCGTTGAGGCCCTTGGGCGCCTTGTCGGACTCGATATCGGTGATGAAACCGTACTTGTACTGATCCACATCGATCGACCGGACGCGGTCGATCGTTTCCTGAACTGCAGGCATGCGTGTCTCCATCCACTGCGGTGTCAAGGACCGCGGGTTGTCGCACTATGTGATGGGCGCGGCCGCCGGCCGCCCCCGGGTCTTGCTGGACGCAGCCGAGCCGCGTCCGGGTCGTGATGGTCCGGATCCCGTCAGGCGGCGCGTCCCGCGCCTGCCTGCCTGATCCGTCCCGATATCCGCCGCCATGCGGCAAGAAACCGTTCGATCTCCTCCGGCGCGGTCTGCCGCCCGAGGCTGATCCTGATGGCGCCCCGCGCCAGGTCCTTGTCTATGCCCATCGCCGACAGCACCGGCGAGATGCCGACCTTGCCGCTCGAGCAGGCCGACCCGGACGATACCGCGATCCCCTCCAGGTCGAGGGCGATCAGCGCGGTCTCCGCCGCCACGCCCGGCACGGCGAAGCAGCTGGTGTTGGCAAGCCGCGGCGCATCGGCGCCGAAGACCACCGTGTCAGCCCATATATGGCGAAGCTCGCGCTCCATGCCATCCCGAAGGGCCCGAATTTCATCCCACCCAACCAGTTCCGCGGCGGCCTGTTCCGCTGCGAGGCCGAAACCGGCGATCGCCGCGACATTCTCCGTGCCTGCACGGCGCCAGTTTTCCTGTCCGCCGCCGGTGAGCAAGGGGGTGGGGTGCAACCCTGCCCTGCGCACCACGAGCGCGCCCGCGCCCTGCGGGCCGCCGATCTTGTGGGCCGAAAGCGCCAGGCTGTCGGCGCCCCAGCCGTCCATGTCGATGGCGATGCGGCCTGCCGCCTGCACCGCGTCCACATGCAGCACCGCGTCGCTGCCCTTGAGCGCCGCCGAAATCTTGCCCAGCGGCTGTAGGACGCCGGTCTCGTTGTTGGCGGCCATCACCGCCACCAGTACGCTCTCGCCCGCCGCTGTCAGCTCCGCGGCCCGCGCGGCAAGCGCCGACGGGTCGACGAGGCCCCGGCCGTCGACCGGCACGCTCTCGCGCATCTCGGCCGGAAACCGCCCGCCGGCCGCGACCGACGGATGCTCGCTCGCCGCAACCAGCAGCCGGGTGAACCGCCGCTCGCCGCGCCCGTCCTTCCAAAGGGGCGACAGCGCCGTCACGTTTGCCTCTGTGGCGCCCGAGGTGAAGCTCACCTGCGCGCCCGGAACCCCGCACAGCCGGGCGACCTGCGCCCGCGCCGTCTCGATCGCGCCCCGCGCCCGCCGTCCGGGCCCGTGCACCGAGGACGCGTTTCCCGTGCGCGTCAGCACGCGGCAGACGAGCTCGGCCACCTGCGGACGCAAGGGCGCCCCGGCATTGTGGTCGAGATAGATGTCCGTCCGTGACGTCATGACCGTCATATGTCTCCGCCGGAACCGCCCTGCCCGGCCCGTTCGACCGACAAAACCGCTCCTGACCGCTTCTACCGCGATGCAATTCTTGCAATTCCGCGTGGAGATCGGTTTAAGACATCCCTATATACCACGCTGGCCGGACGGACAGATCGACACGACTGGTCGACCGGACCGCCGACGTGAACCGGTCGAGATGCGGCGTCCGCCGTGAACTTTCGAACGATTCTAAAGAAGTTGTAGGAAGCAGGGCCATCCGAGTCAAGCCGGACTAAGCAATAGCCCTGAGTTTCGCAACCTTTCGCGACCCCGGTGCGCGGCAACCGCAGTTAAGGAACGAATATCCCATGAACGAGGTGGTCCATGCCTGAAGTGATTTTCAACGGTCCGGCCGGCCGGATCGAAGGCCGCTTTCAGCCGGCGAAATCGCGGACGGCGCCCATCGCCCTGATCCTGCATCTGCATCCGCAGTTCGGCGGGACGATGAACAACCAGATCGTCTATCAGCTCTATTACATGTTCGCGAAGCGCGGCTTCGCCGTCCTGCGGTTCAACTTCCGCGGCGTCGGGCGCAGCCAGGGCTCCTTCGACCATGGCCAAGGCGAGCTGTCTGACGCCGCTGCCGCGCTCGACTGGGTCCAGACGGTGCATCCCGATGCGCGCTCCTGCTGGATCGCCGGCTTCTCCTTCGGCGCCTGGATCGGCATGCAGCTCCTGATGCGCCGCCCGGAGGTGGAAGGCTTCATCTCCGCCGCTCCGCCGGCCAACCTGCACGACTTCTCGTTCCTGGCGCCCTGCCCCTCCTCCGGCCTCATCGTCCATGGCGATGCCGACAAGGTGGTGCCGTCCAAGGACGTCCAGACACTGGTCGACAAGCTCAAGACCCAGAAGGGCATCGTGATCGACCACAAGGTCATCCCGGGCGCCAACCACTTCTTCGAGAACCACATGGACGAGCTGATGGCCGAGTGCGGCTCCTATCTCGACAAGCGTCTCGGCGTTACAAGCGAGATCGCCTGATCGCATCCGCGGTCTTCAGCCCCTTGAAACGCCGGCCCTTTTGGCCGGCGTTTTCGTATTTCCTTCCCCGCTCGCGGCCCACCCGGCTATAAGCCGCAGCAACCGCCACCACGCAGGACAGCGCCCATGACCACGCCCGCCTCCACGCCCGCTCTGGTCTTTGATCTCGACGGCACCTTGGTCGACACCCGCCACGACCTTGCCGCCGCGCTCAACGCGGTGATGCGCGAGGAAGGTCTGTCCGGCGTCGAGATCGAGACGCTCGGCCACCTGTTCGGCGTCGGGGCCCGGCCGATGATCGCCAAGGCCCTGTGGGCCAACGGCATCCCCGATCCCGATCCGGCCGAGATCGAGCGGCTCTACCTGCGCTTCATCGCCTTCTACACCGCCGACATCGCAGGGCTCAGCCGGCCCTTCCCGGGCATCCACGAGGCGCTGGAGACGGCCCGCAAGGACGGCTGGCGGCTGGCCGTGTGCACCAACAAGTCCGAACCGATTGCGCGTCAGCTTCTCGACCACCTGAAGATGCTGGAACTGTTCGACTCGCTGGTCGGCGGCGACACGTTCGCACGGCCGAAGCCGGACGCAACGCCTGTGCTGGGCGCGGTCGAGCGTGCCGGTGCACGCCTTGCCGGCTCGGTGATGATCGGCGACAGCAAGACCGACATCGACGCGGCCCGCGCCGCTGGCATCCCGGTCGTCGCCGTCACCTTCGGCTACACCGCCGTGCCGGTGCGCGAGCTTTCGCCCGACGCGGTGATCGACCATTTCGACGAGTTGCATCCGGCCCTTGCCGGCCTTCCCGGCCCGCGCTGAGCGCTGAAAAGCATACGTTCCGCCCGTTCAGAAGTCTGTGAGCAGCCGCGACCAGCTCTCGGACGACAAACCTTCCGCATAGAGGAGGTCCTGATCGGCCGCCCGATGCAGAGCCGGCATCCGGCCGGCCATACAGAAATAGCCGCGATGCCGGAAAACCATATGGGGTTGAGCCTGCAGCGCCAGCATCAGGAAGGGCTGAGTCATGCCGCAGGCCTCCGAATGCCCCTGCCGGTCGAGATCGGCCAGCAATGCGGACACGCTCTCGCGCTCGCGCCCTTCCAGGCACAAGAGATTGAGCACGGTCGCCCGCCCGCGGCCCGCTCCGCAATAGGCGGCAGCCGCGATGACCGCGCCGCTGGCATCGCGTGACAAGCTGAACCGGAGCCGGCCGAGCGCCGGATTGCTCTCCACCATCTCCGTCAGCCAGGAGAATTCGGCCTGGTCCCAGTCGGGGTGAACGCTGAAGCGGCCGAACATCGGACGCACCTCGGACAGGAAGCGCGCAGCGCCGACCTCTTCGACCTCGATCCCCGACGGCATCTTGGCAACAAGACGCGGATACCGCCGCCGCAGGCCGGCATCGACCAGCCGCAGCGGCGCCAGCGCCGTCTGCCCTACGCTGCCGCGCAGAGCCCGGTGCAGGCGCGGCACCTCGGCCAGGAGCGGACGAAACAAGCGGCGCCACTCCAGGCTCTGGATCGGCAATACCCGACCCTCGCCGGCCTTCCAGTGGCCGGCGCTTACCTCGGAGGACGTGTCGGTGAACAGGAAATCGTGGTGGCGCCCGCGGAAGTGCCGGGAAAGGGAAGCCGCACCGCGCGCCGCCTCCTCGCCGGCAGCCATGAAATTGCACAGAAGCCGCGCCGTCACCGGCTGCCCCTCGACGCGAAAACGCAGCGGCACCGACAAAATCGCCGCGCAGAGCGCGCCGGCCTCGTTCTCGAAGACACGGCTCCCGATCTCCGGCGATACATGCGGACTGCCGAAGCAGATGCTTTCCAGATAGGCGTCGAGCCCGGGATCGTGCCGCCCATTGCGAAATGCCATGGCAAACATCGCCGCAACACCGGCCACGTCCCGCCGCTCCATCGGGCGACCGGATCGCTGCCTCGCATCTCGCAACATCGCGCTGGTCCTGACGATCTGTCCGTGCATCCGGAATCTGTTCCTCTTTCCCGCCACTATGACGCAGCAGGTTTGAGGGAGGCTTTACGGACGGGCGGAAAAGACAGAACTCTCCGGGAAAAAGCGGCAACTGGTAAACCCGATGCAAACGCCGCAAACTTACGCAAGGTGAGACCGCCCGCGACCATCGCCTTCCCTGTCAGGAATGCGGACGCCGGACGCGTGTCGCGCTGTCGGGAGGTGTTTGGCTGGTCGTGCGGGAAGGAATGGTGGGCGATACTGGGATTGAACCAGTGACCTTTCCGGTGTGAACGGAACGCTCTCCCGCTGAGCTAATCGCCCATGGCCTGTCGGCTGGTGAGGGGTATCTAAAGGAGCCGACCGACTTGCGCAAGGCGGAATTTGGTCCCCTGTGGATTTTGCGGTGGAAGCGATGTCGCGCCCGCGCATCGCCATGACGTTTTGTTGACGCCGCCCGGCTTTATTTCATGCGTGTCGGCACATTTTCGCCATACATGTATTCGGCGCCGTTTTTATTTGACAAGCATGTTGCACGAACACAGACTGACCGAAATTAAAAGCAAAAACCTTCCAATGATCTAAGGGGATCGCCCCTCACAGCTCGGGCACAGCGCATGGCAGACCAGGCCGCATCCACCGAACAGCAGACGGTGGCCCTCATCCTTCTCGATCAGTTCTCGCTGATCGCCTTCACCTCGACCATCGAGCCGATCCGCATTGCCAACCGGGTGCTGGGGCAGGAGTTCTACTCCTGGAAGACCTATTCGGTGGACGGCAATCCGGTGCAGGCCAGCAACGGCTGCCATGTCTCCGTGCAAGGCTCGATCAACGACCTGGACGACGCCGATATCACCTTGATCTGTTCCGGCGTCGACGTGGAGCGCGTGCCGCTGCCGAAGGAACTCGGCACCAAGCTGCGCAAGCTGAATGCGCGCGGGCGCACCTATGGTGCGGTCTGCACCGGCTCCTATGTGCTGGCACGCTACCACCTGCTCGACGGGCGCCGCTGCACCATCCACTGGGAGAACCTGCGCTCCTTCCGCGAGGAGTTTCCCGAGATCGAGGTCTCCGGCGACCTCTTCGCCATCGACCGCAACTGCATCACCTGCGCCGGCGGCATGGCCGCGCTCGACATGATGCTGCGCGTCATCGCCATCCAGCACGGCGCCTATCTGGCGCACGAGGTGGCCGAGGTCGCGCTCTACCAGAACATGCGCTCGGGCGAGAGCGCGCAGCGCCACGACCTGGAAAGCCGCACCGGCATTTCCAACGTCAAGATCCTCGACGCCATCCGCATCATGGATCTGCATATCGAGGATCCGCTGTCCTGCCAGCAGCTGGCGATGACCGTGAACCTCAGCCCGCGCCAACTCGAACGGCTGTTCCGCCGCCATTTTGACTGCACGCCGGGCCAGTACTATCTGAAGCTGCGGCTGGAGACGGCGCGCGACCTGCTGCGGCGGACCAACCGTCCGGTGCTCGACGTCGCCATCGCCTGCGGCTTCGCATCGACATCGCATTTCACCAAGTGCTACCGCGAACGCTACAATTGCACCCCGACGGAGGAGCGCCAGTCCTATTTCTGGGCCCAGGGGGGACGCAAGCAGGCCGCCCGCATCGTCGCCCCCGCGCCGCAGCTCGCGAATTCCCGCTAGCCGCGCCTGCCGCATCGCAGGGACCGGGCCCGCGCGCCCTCGCAAGCTCCCGGTCGGTGGAATACCGCCGCCTGCGGTTTTTGCCGTGTCCGCCGACGACCGCACGATGAGACTGCCGCCGGCAACCGGCCGGCGGCTTTGACATGGCCGCACCCGGCTCCCTGCGCCCGGGGCCTGACGCCAGGTTCCGCCGTTTCCTGACTGCGTAAACCTTTCAGCCAGTGGAGAACTCAGCATTTCTTGCAGTTATGCGAGACACATTAACGTTTGCACGATTAGGGTCTTTGCCGAGCTTGCGAACCGTATGTCGGATTCGTTGCGGGAGACGGGCGCCTGAGTATGAAATCGTTGGTCGGTTTCACCGAAAACATCCGCTTTTCCTTGCAGGAAGCGTTCATCGCGCTCGTTCCTTTCATCATTCTGATTTCCGCCATCCGGCTGATCGACTTTGCGCTTCTCTACAGCGGCGTCGCCCTTCCCTTCCTGTCGGATCACACCCTTCACGATATCGGCCGCCTGCTCGACATCGCCATGCCGGTGATGCTGGCGATCTCGGTCTCCTATCAACTTTCGATCCTCTTTCGCATCGACCGGGTGACGGGCGCAGCCCTCGCCCTTGCCGTCTTCTTTTTCGATACCTACGGCACCGCCTCGATCGACGATGTCAAGGCGATCTCGCTCGCCTCCGTCAACGCGGTAATCGCCCCCCTGCTTGCGCTCGTCGTCCTGCGCGCCTGCGCAAGGCTGCCGTTCCCGCGTCTCCATCACGGCGCGCTCAGCTACAATCTGGAGAACGCGCTGAACATGGCGCTGCCGGCGCTGGTGAGCTTCATTCTCACCGTCGCCGTTCTCAGCGTGCTGCACGATGCGGCCGACGCAGTCTATGCCGCGCTCGCCCCGGCTTTCCTGAGCCTCGGGTCCGAGGCCGCGCTGGCGCTCTTCCTGGCCGGTTCGCAGTTCATCTGGTTCCTGGGCCTGCACGGCACCAACCTTGCCTATCTCGCCGTACCGCCCGACTTCGGTATGATCGAGATTGCCGGCGGCATGACGCGCGACATGTTCATGACCTCGTTCGTCAATCTCGGCGGATCGGGTGCCACGCTCGGCCTGGCGCTGGCGATCCTGCTGTTCTCGCGCAACCCGTACATGCGCTCCATCGCGCTGGTTTCCCTGCCTTTTATCGCCTTCAACATTTCGGAGATCCTGGTCTTCGGCTTGCCGATCGTCCTCAACCTGCGGCTGCTGGCACCGTTTGTGGTGGTTCCCATCGCTTGCCAGATGGTTGCCTGGATGGCCATCTCCCATCTCGATCTGACGGCGTACCCGGCCGAGGTGCCCTGGGTGACGCCGATGTTCCTCAACGTCTACCTGCAGACCGGCGAGGTCTGGACCGTGCTGCTGCAGGCGGCGCTGCTGGGATTGAGCATCCTGCTCTACGCGCCCTTCGTGGTCAGATACGGGCGCCTGCGGGAAAACACGCTCGGCCCCTCGCTGCTCAATGACGGAGCCGATTTCGACGATCACATGCGCCGCCAGCATGGACGCGCCGTGTTCGACCACCACACGGAACTGCTGCGCAACAGCGAAGCGGCGCGCGATGCGGTCGAGTTTCTGCGCGAGAACCGGCTGGCCATGCACTATCAGCCGGAGATCGATTCCCGCACCGGCGCCTGCGTCGGCTTCGAGGCCTTGCTGCGGGTATGGGTCGAGGGGCGCGGCTTCGTCGGCCCCTATTTCCTTGAAACGCTGGAAAATGCCGGCTTCGCCCATCTGATCGACCGATGGGTCTGCCGGCAGGTGCTCCAGGACCTCGCACGCGTACAGCAGGCCGGGCGCAGCCTGATCGTCTCCATCAACCTGCATCCCGATACGATCGCCGACGACGCCACGGTCGACTGGTTGGCCCAGGCCTTCGCCGAAATGCCGGTCAGTTTCGAGGTCGTCGAGCGCGGACTGCGTTCGGATCCGGCCATCGCCAGCAATCTGCGAAGGCTGGCGAAAGCAGGCCTCGGCGTCGCCATCGACGATTTCGGCGCCGGCCACTCCAACTTCAACCTGCTGGCCGACCTACCGGTCAGCATCGTCAAGTTCGACCGCTCGCTGCTGCTGAGCGCGGCCGAGCAGCGCGGCCGCATCGTCTACCGCAAACTCACCGGCCTGTGCCACGAGCTCGGCTACCAGGTGGTGGCCGAAGGGGTTGAGACACGCGTCCAGGCCGATCTTGTGACCTCCTGCGGCGTCGATCTGATCCAGGGATGGCTGCATGCGCCGGCCATGCAGCTGGACGAGGCTCTCGCCTTCGCCGACCGCCTCAACGGCGCCTTGCCCGTGAAGGCCCCCGTCTGCTGGCCGCTTCAGCCGCGCAACTGAGACGCGGCGCCGCCCTGTCCCGCTGATTGGCGTGCGCGCCCGCGCGCACCGGCGCACTCCCGGCGCGCTTTTCGTACCGCAAAGACGAAAAAAGGCGCGAGCCTTTCGGCTCGCGCCCCGTTCCTCGATGCCCCCCCGTATGCACGGGCGAGCGAGCAGTCCGCGGTGCCCCCCCGACAGCGCGGCCCGCCCGACCTCAGTGCAGGATCTGGCTGAGGAACAGCTTGGTCCGCTCGTGCTGCGGATTGGTGAAAAAGGGTTCCGGCTCGTTCTGCTCGACGATCTGGCCGGCATCCATGAAGATGACGCGGTTGGCCACCTGGCGCGCGAAGCCCATCTCGTGGGTGACGCAGAGCATGGTCATGCCCTCTTCGGCCAGGCTCACCATCACGTCGAGCACTTCCTTGATCATCTCCGGGTCGAGCGCCGAGGTCGGCTCGTCGAACAGCATGATCTTCGGGCTCATGCACAGCGAGCGGGCGATGGCGACGCGCTGCTGCTGGCCTCCCGACAGCTGGCCCGGATACTTCTTCGCCTGCTCGGGGATCTTGACCCGCTCCAGATAGTGCATGGCGATTTCCTCGGCCTTCGCCTTGGGCATCTTGCGCACCCAGATCGGTGCCAGCGTGCAGTTTTCCAGGATCGTCAGGTGCGGGAACAGGTTGAAGTGCTGGAAGCACATGCCGACCTCGCGGCGGATCTCGTCGATCTTCTTCAGATCGTCGGTCAGTTCGATCCCGTCGACGACGATGGAGCCCTTCTGGTGCTCCTCCAGACGGTTGATACAGCGGATCATGGTCGACTTGCCGGACCCGGACGGGCCACAGATGACGATCCGCTCGCCGCGCATCACCTTCAGGTTGATGTCGCGCAGCACGTGGAAGTCGCCGTACCACTTGTTCATGTTGGTGATCTCGATGGCGACGTCGGTCTCCGACACCGTCAACCGGCTGCGGATGGGGGTGATGTCCGCGGCATCGACAGCGTTTTCAGTCATGGCTCAGCTCCAAACGTTGTGTCGGCTTCGAAGGGCGTGCGTCAGCGCGCGTGCCCCCGGTGCAGGCGGCGCTCCATGTAGATGGAGTAGCGCGACATGCCGAAGCAGAAGATCCAGAAGACGAAGGCGGCGAAGACGAAGCCCGTCGCCGGCGTGTTGGGCGAGGCCCAGTTCGCGTCCGAGAAGTTCAGCGAGACGATGCCGAGCAGGTCGAACAGGCCGATGATCAGCACCAGGCTCGTGTCCTTGAACAGGCCGATGAAGGTGTTGACGATGCCCGGAATGACCAGCTTCAGCGCCTGCGGCATGATGATCAGGCCGATGCCCTGCCAGAACGACAGGCCCATGGCGTCGGCCGCCTCGTACTGGCCCTTGGGAATCGCCTGCAACCCGCCGCGCACCACCTCTGCCATATAGGCGGAGGCAAACAGGGCGACGCCGATCAGCGCCCGCAGCAGCTTGTCGAAGTTGACGCCGTCGGGCAGGAACAGCGGCAGCATCACCGAGGACATGAACAGCACGGTGATCAGCGGCACGCCGCGCCAGAACTCGATGAAGATCACCGAGACCAGCTTGACCGCCGGCAGCTTCGACCGCCGCCCCAGCGCCAGCAGGATGCCGAGCGGGAACGAGGCGACGATGCCGACGATGGCGACCACGAGCGTCACCAGCAAGCCGCCCCACAGCTGCGTCTCCACCGGCCTCAGGCCGAAGTCGTAGGAGACGACGGCGAAGACCAGCGCCAGCGCCGCGTAGATCGCCGCCACGACCTTGAGCGGAGAGAGCGGCTCGATGCCCGCATTCCGACAGATCAGCACGGTGATGGCGAGCGAGAGCACGGCCATGATCGCAAGGCCGATCCAGAAGCTCCCCGACAGGTCCAAATTGCCGCCGGTCAACAGGATGAAGCCGGCGATCGGGAAGACGACGAGCAGGTAGAGCACCGTCTCGCGCTTGAACGGCACCCGCGGGATCGCCGCCGGCACCAGGCCGGCGATCAGCAGCAGGCCGGTAAGGTCCACCCGCCAGCGTTCGGGGTCCGGATAGCGGCCATACATGAACTGGCCGAACTTGGCATGGACGAAGGCCCAGCAGGCCCCTGCCCCTTCCACGATGCAGGCATCGCGGCCGGTGCCGGTCCACACCGCATCGATGAACAGCCAGTTGATGGTCGGCGGCAGGATCAGGGCCAGCATGGCGATGCCGATCACGGTCATGATGGCATTGCCGACGCTGTCGAACAGGTTCTGGCGGATCCAGCCGATCGCACCGGTCTCGGAGACGGGCGGCGCCATGCGCGGCGCCTCGTCGGTTCGCACATAGGCGATTTTCGACACGGTCATCGCCCTACCTCTCCACCAGCGCCATGCGCGAATTGTACCAGTTCATGAAGCCCGAGGTGAGCAGCGACAGGGTCAGGTAGACCAGCATGGTGATGATGATCACCTCCACCGCCTGGCCGGTCTGGTTCAGCACCGTCCCGGCGAACACAGCAACGAGGTCCGGATAGCCGATGGCCACGGCCAGCGAGGAGTTCTTGGTCAGGTTGAGGAACTGGCTGGTCAGCGGCGGGATGATCACCCGCATCGCCTGCGGGATGATGACCAGCTGCAGCGTCCGCCGCGGCCGCAGACCGAGCGAATAGGCCGCCTCCGTCTGGCCGTGCGAGACGGCGAGGATGCCCGCGCGCACGATCTCGGCGATGAACGCCGCCGTGTAGAGCGCAAGACCCAGCAGCAGGGCCATGAATTCCGGGATGACGACGACGCCGCCGCGGAAGTTGAACCCGGCAAGCTCCGCATAGGCCAGGTCCACCGGCATGCCGGTCACGAGGAAGGCGAGCAGCGGCAAGCCGACGATCAGGCCGAGACCCACAAGGAGACTGGGGAACTGGCGTCCGGTCTCCTGCTGGCGCTTGCGCGCCCAGCGCGAGATGCCGATCGAGGCGGCAATGGCGGCGAGCAGCGCCCACAGGATTGCGGACGATCCCGGCTGGCCGATCACCTCGGGAAGGATCAGCCCGCGATTGTTGAGATAGACGCCCGACACCGGCTCCAGCGACTGGCGCGGCGACGGCAGCACGGACAGTACCGCCTTGTACCAGAACAGCAGTTGCAGCAGCAGCGGGATGTTGCGCAGCAGTTCCACATACCAGGTGGCGATCTGGCGGATCAGGAAGTTCTTCGACAGCCGCGCAATGCCGACGATGAAACCGAGCACCGTAGCGATGACGATGCCGATCGACGCCACCAGGAGGGTGTTCAGCAGGCCCACGTAGAAGGCGCGGAAATAGGTGCTGTCGTTGGTGTAGGGAACAAGGGACTGGGAAATGTCGAAGCCGGCGCGCTCGGACAGGAATCCGAGGCCGGAGGCGATTCCCGCCCGTTCCAGGTTGATCTTCGCGTTGTAGGCGAAGAAGGCAAGCATCCCCAGGAGGAAGGCGACGACCAGCACCTGGAAGACAACGCCGCGCACGCGCGGGTTGTAGAACCAGGATGTGCCGGATCCGTCGCCTGCTTGCTCGCGCTCGGCAGAGCTTGCAGATGTCATGTTAGACAGGTTCCCCTCGCCGGTTCGCTGTTGTTCAGCGTTACCCGATATCCGCTGAGTTCAGCGCAACCCCGTCAGTGACTGGCCCGTTTCGGGCCCGTCCGGTCCGGTTTTCCGGACTCGGTCGCTTGTCGTTTGCACGTCACTTCGAAAAGGCCCGGCGCGAATGTCGCGCCGGGACCGATGATGCCGTCTTAGCGGACCGGCGGAGCGTACTGCAGGCCACCCTTGGTCCACAGTGCGTTCACACCACGGGCGATACCCAGCGGGGTGTCCGGCCCGACCGTCTTGTCGAAGACTTCGCCGTAATTGCCGACATGCTTGATGATGCGGGCAGCCCAGTCGTTGCTGAGGCCGATGGACTCGCCGAACGCGCCCTCGGCGCCGAGCAGGCGGCGGATGTTCGGGTTGTCGGAGTTCTTCATCTCCTCGACATTGGCCGAGGTCACGCCCAGCTCTTCAGCATTGAGCATGGCGAAATGGACCCACTTGACCAGGTTGAACCACTGGTCGTCGCCCTGGCGCACTGCGGGACCGAGCGGCTCCTTGGAGATGATCTCCGGCAGCACGATGTGGTCGGCCGGGTTGGTCAGCTGCAGGCGGATCGAGTACAGGCCCGAGGCGTCGGTCGTGTAGACGTCGCAACGGTTGGCGTCGTAGGCGGCGTTCACCTCCTCGAGCTTCTCGAACACGACCGGGTTGTACTCCATGCCGTTGGCCTTGAAGTAGTCGGTCAGGTTCAGCTCGGTCGTGGTGCCGGTCTGCACGCAGACGGACGCGCCGGACAGCTCGAGAGCCGAAGAGACGCCGAGCGACTTGCGGACCATGAAGCCCTGGCCGTCATAGTAGTTGACGCCGGTGAAGTTCAGGCCGAGCGTCGTGTCGCGGCTCATCGTCCAGGTGGTGTTGCGCACCAGCACGTCGACTTCGCCGGTCTGCAGCGCGGTGAAGCGCTCCTTGGCGGTCAGCGGGGTGAACTTCACCGCGTTGGCGTCGTCGAAGATGGCCGCGGCAATGGCCCGGCACATGGAGACGTCGAGGCCGGTCCATTCGCCCTTGTCGTCCGGAGCGGCGAAACCGGCCAGGCCGGTGTTGGAGCCGCACTGCAGGAAGCCCTTCGCCTTGACGTCGTCGAGCGTCGCGGCGGAAGCGGCGGTGGCCGTCAGGCCGAGCGCCGCGCCGAGCACGATCGGAATCAGTTTATGCGTCATGGATATGCAGCCTTCTCTTTTGCCCTGTCTAAACTGGGTTTTTTCGAGATCACGCGTGCGGGAATCAGGATGCGGCCATGATGCGTCTGCGAAAAGCAGTGTCGGCACAGGATAACCCCCTCCCGGCATGTCCGCGGCCCTTCTTGTTTTCTGGCCGTCGGAGATGCCACCGTCATCTCATGGATGCATTCGATGGCATTTATCGCTAAGGGTCAAGTACCCGACGCACCGTAAGGTACGATTTGCGAAAAATTTTTCGCTAACCGAAAATCCAGTCAACTCACCGCGAAAGGTACTGCATGTCCGCCTCCCAGTCGAACCGCGCCCGGGGTCTTGCGACGAAGCTCTCCCATGCCGGCCGCAAGCCCGAGGAGTTCCACGGATTCGTCAATCCGCCGGTCGTTCATGCCTCCACGGTGCTGTTTCCGGACTGCGCGACCATGCTGTCCGGCGGCCAGACCTATCACTACGCCCGCCGCGGCAATCCGACGACCGATGCACTGGAAGAAGCGCTGGCCGAGCTGGAAGGCGCGGCCGGCGTGCGCCTTGCTGCCTCTGGCCTGAATGCCGTCTCCTTAGCGCTGCTGTCGTGCCTCTCCTCCGGCGATCATGTCCTGATCACCGACAGCGCCTATGGCCCGACGCGCCATTTCGCCGAGACCACCTTGAAGCGGCTCGGCGTTGCGGTCGACTACTACGACCCGGCGATCGGTGCCGGCATCGAGGCGCTGTTCCGGCCGCAGACGCGCGCAGTGATGACCGAGGCGCCCGGGTCTCTTACCTTCGAGATGCAGGACATCCCGGCCATCGCGAAGATCGCCCATGCGCGCGATGCGCTGGTCGTGATGGACAACACCTGGGCGACGCCGGTCTTCTTCGACGCCATAGGCCACGGCGTCGACCTGTCGGTGCAGGCCGGCACCAAGTATCTGGTCGGCCATTCCGACGCGATGCTCGGCACGGTGGCGGCCAGCGAGCGGGCCTGGCCGGGCCTGAAGGAGACCCACGGCGCGCTCGGCATGCATGTGGGTCCGGACGACGTCTATCTGGCCTTGCGCGGCCTGCGCACGCTGGAGGTGCGCCTGCGTCGCCACATGGAGAACGGGCTGGAGATCGCCCGCTGGCTGGCGACGCGTCCCGAGGTTGCCCGCGTGCGCCATCCGGGACTGGAGAGCGATCCGGGCCATGCCGTCTGGAAGCGCGATTTCACCGGCGCCTCCGGCCTCTTCGCCTTCGACTTCGTCGACAGCGTCAGCGAGGCGCAGAGCCATGCCTTCCTCGATGCGCTGGAACTGTTCGGCCTCGGCTATTCCTGGGGCGGCTTCGAGAGCCTCGCGATTCCCGTCCGGCTCAAGGGCGCACGCACGGCAACGCCGATGCCGACCGGCGGCCCCGGCGTGCGCCTGCATATCGGCCTGGAGGACACCGCCGACATCCGCGCCGATCTGGAAGCAGGCTTTGCCGCGCTGAAGGCCTGAGACGGACGCGCATCCGGCGCCGCGCTACGGTGCTGCGCCGGATGCGCCAGAATTCGAAACATCAGGATCCGAAACATCAGGATCCGAAGCGACGGGGTCGGCGGCCACCGCCGCCGGAGCCGGCGTCAGCGACGGCGCGACCGACGGCAGGGTGAACGCCCACACGGCGGCGGCCAGCAGGATGCCCGCACCCAAAGCCGGCATCAGGGCGGCTGCGGCCTCCCCGCGCGTCAGCCGCCGCAGCGCCGAAACCCCCGGCATCAGCGCAAGCAGCGCGATCACCGCGCCCGGCGGCGAGGGCCAGGATCCCGTCAGCGGGCCGGCGACAAGGTTTGCCGCCACCAGCGCGATGAGCGGCACGGCGAAAAGGCCGGCGGCCGCATAGCGCAGGATCCGCCCCGGGCGATGCGGCGCGGCGCTTTCATCCCCCCGCGACAGCAGCAGCGCGGCCAGCCCGGCCAGCGCCGGCACCAAGAGCAGGGCCTGCTGCGGCGCCTTGGCCGGCAGCAGCTCGATCAGTAGCCAGACCGGCACCAGGCAGCACAGGAAGAACGCCACCTGCGGCGAGCGAGTGCTGCGAAACAGCATCGGCAGGCCGAGCAGCAGGAACGCCGGCAGCGGCCACATGGCCACCAGCGAAAACAGCAGATGCGCGAGCGGCGGGGCGCCGACCCCCTGCCCGCCGAGGATCCCGGCAAAGAGCTCCATGCTTCCGCCCGAGAGGACACCGCCCTCGCTCCGCAGCGCGCTCGCAAGCGCCCAGGGCAGCACGATCAGCGCAAGGATCGCCAGGCCCGGCAGCGGCTGCAACCGGGCGAGCCAGCGCACATCCCGCGCGGCAAGGCACAGCGCCAGCACGCTCAGCCCGGCCACCACCGGTCCGCTTGCCCCGGCCAGCAGCACCGAGCCCGCGAGCCCCGTCCAGAACACCGCCGCCAGCCCCCTGGCCGCAAGGAGACCGGGAGAGGACGCGCCGGGCGTTCGGGAGAGCCAGATCCGCGCGAGCGCGCCCTGCATGGCTAGGATCGCGGCCAGCAACAGTGCGTCCGGTTCCCCGAACCGTGCGACCGCACCCAGAGGCAGCGCGGTGGCCGTCAGCGCCCCGGCAAGCAGGGCCGGCGGCGGCGCGACGAAGGCGCGGGCACACCAGTAGCTCAGCAGCACGGCCAGGACGGCGCCGGCCAGGGAAGGCAGGCGGAAAATCCAGAGCGGGGCCTCCGCCCCCTGCCCGCTCGCCGAAGCGGTCAAGGCCTGCAGCAGGGGCAGGCCCGGCGGCACGATCCGCTCGCTGCCGTCACGCAACCGCGTGTCGACGAGATCGCCGGTGCCAAGCATGTGCCGCGCGGTCTCGACCATCTGCATCTCGCCGCTGCCCAGCGGCGGCGCCGCCGCCAGTCCCGGGAGATAGAGCGCAAGGGCGAGCAGCAGCAGCGCCAGCGGCGCCAGGCCTCGATGTCCCAGCAATCGCAGCCAGCGCGCGCCGGGCCCGGAAAACCGCACCTCGAAACTGTCTGTGGATTGCCGCGCCTGTGTATCCGTCATGTCACGCTCGCCTGCTACTGCGCTCGCCTTGCCTGCCCCTGCGTTTCCTACAGGAGCGCGGGACAAAGGGGAACCGAAGGCGGCAGCGAAGCCCTTTCCTCCCCCTCGCGCGACGCCGGGACATCCGCTAAATCGAACGGATGCGCTTGCCGCAGCCGACCTATCCAGGGAGACCTTGATGACACTGATCGCCCAGATCACAGACCTGCATGTACGCCCCAGCGGGACGGCCTGCTACCGCGTCAGCGAAACCAACATGCTCGCCCGCCGCGCCGTCGAGGCCCTGAATGCCCTCGACCCGCAGCCCGATGCGGTGATCATCACCGGCGATCTCGCCGACACGCCGGACCCGCGCGAATACGGCGGCGTCCAGCGCCTCGTCTCCCTGATCAAGGCGCCGGTCTATGTGCTTCCGGGCAATCACGATTCGGCGGCGATGATGCGCGAGACGCTGATCGGCGTCGGGCCGATCAACGAGGGCGAGAACGGCAAGATGCACTATGCCGTCGACATCGGCGACGTGCGCCTGATCGCCCTCGACAGCTCGGTGCCCGGCGCGCCCCACGGGAATCTCGGCGAGGCCCAGCTGGCCTGGCTGGACGCGACGCTCGCCGCCAGCACCCGGCCGACGCTCATCGCCCTGCACCATCCGCCGGCGCTGACCGGCATTGCCCACATGGACACGATCGGGCTTACCGATTCCGCCGCCTTTTCCGCCGTCGTCTCGCGCCATTCCCATGTGCGGCGCGTCATGTGCGGCCATGTCCACCGGGCGATCGTCGCCTCGGTCGGCCACACGGTCATGACCCT
This sequence comes from Stappia sp. WLB 29, assembly GCF_023507705.1. Classification (GTDB taxonomy): domain Bacteria; phylum Pseudomonadota; class Alphaproteobacteria; order Rhizobiales; family Stappiaceae; genus Stappia. Next base: position 614,006 of record NZ_JALBGD010000001.1, read on the forward strand.
GTGCCCCAGCACCGCCCACCAGGTACATCTCGACTTCATCGACCGCGGCACCGGCCATTTCGTCATGGAGCCGCCGGCTTTCTTCCTGCATCACTATGCGCCGACGAGCGACGTGGTCAGCCACCTTGCCTATGTCGAGCGGTTCCCCGGGCCGTTCCCGTTCTTCGCCGACGAAGGCATCAGCTGGTAGGCGAAAGGCCGCCTCAGACCCGGGCGAGATGGCGCACGATCCGCCACTGATGGTGGGCGACGCGCGCAAGCCATCTCTGCCCGTCGAGGCGGGCGAGCGCGGTCTCCGCGTCGATCTCGCGCGTCGCGGCGGCATCGATCGCCCCGGCTCGCAGGCGGTCCGCCTGCTTGCGCAACTCGTGCTGGAAGCGGGCCAGCCGCGCTTCCGGCGGGCGCCGCCCGGCCTCCGCTCCCGTACCGGCCAGCTGCCCGGCCGCCTGCCGCGACAGCCCCGCCAGCAGATGCACCCGCCGCCCCAGCCTCGCATCGTCGTGCAGGCCGGCAATGCGCGCATCCTGCGCCGCCCGGGCCGACAGCCGCGACAGGTGGTCGAGCGCATGGCGCAGGGACAGGTTGCGGGAATGCGCCGCCCGGTCGCTGCGGTCGGTTCGCAGCCCGTCGACATAGAGCCGCAAGGAGGAGATCCCGGCCGCGACCTCGTCGAGCCGCCCGTTGCCGGCGCCGGGTTCGTCCGCCTCCAGCTTGTCCGCCACCACCAGGAACAGACGCGCGGCCAGTTCGCGCGCCGTAACCCCGGCCGCATCGAGCGCCGCCGCCGGCTCCGTCAGCAGCGCGGGGTCCAGCCGCCCGGCCCCGGCCGGCTGGCGGTCCGGAATCAGCCGCTCGATCAGCCGGGTGAAGCTTGCGGTGAACGGCAGGATCGCCAACACCCCCAGGACGTTGAAGCCCGTATGGAAGGCGACCAGCGCAAGCTGCGCATCGCCGGCCCCGCCGCCGACCCGCTCCGCCAGCATCGCGAACGGCGTCAGCAGCAGGAAGGCGATCACGGCCGTCATCAGGTTGTAGACCACATGGGCGATGCCCGTGCGCCGCATCGCCACCGATCCGCCGAGAGAGGCGAGCAGCGCCGTTGCCGTGGTGCCGATGTCCATGCCGATCACCAGCGCCGCCGCCTGCGGCAGCGTGATCGACCCTGCGGCCAGCGCCGCCAGCGCCATCACCACGCCGGCGCTGGACGACTGGGTCACCAGCGTCACCGCGATGCCGATGCCGATCAGCTGCAGCCGGCCGGCCAGGCTATCGCCGGGAAAGCTGTCGGGCGTCACGACGCCCTCGAAGGCGGCCAGCCCATCCTTCAGCGCATCGACGCCGAGGAACAGCAGGCTGAAGCCGGTCAGCGCCCAGCCGGCCTGTGCCACCCTCCCCCGCGCCAACAGCCGCAGCAGCACACCGGCCAGCAGCAGCGGCAGGGCGACCATGCCGAGATCCAGCTTGAAGCCGACCAGCGCCACGATCCAGCCCTTGGCCGTGGTGCCGATATTGGCGCCGAGCACGATGCCGAGCGCCTGGGGAAAGCTCATCAGGCCGGCCCCGACGAAGCCGACCGCCGTGACGGTGGTGGCGCTCGACGACTGCAGGACGGCGGTGCAGGCCGCCCCCGCCATCACGCCGCTTGCCGGGCTGCCCGTCAGGCGGGCGAGGGTGCGCCGCAGCGAGCCGCCGGCCAGCGTCCGCAACCCGTCGGTCAGAACCACCATTCCCGTCAGGAAGAGCCCGACCCCGCCGAGCGCCAGAAGTCCGTTCGCGATCATCCGCCGATCTTGCATCGGCCGTCGACACGCGGCAATCGGGAGCAGTCCTGAGGCGACGCCCGCGCGCCCCCGCTACCGCCACGGCCGTTGCAATCGAAAGCCCGCTGGCGAGCGCAATATGCCCCATAAACCAAGACCCGAGCCAAAGTTGGAAGACGAAAAATTTCAATTTTCATTATACGGAAATTGGACTTACACTCGCAGGATGCGAACAGGGTTGCCGACGCCTGCAAGGGGCGACGGCCTCCCGGCATTGGCCGGCAGTCCCGGCATGTGCCAGCAGCGGCCGGAAGAGACCTGTGGCAAGCACATCGGCGAAACCGGAACTGGACGACAGGCGAAGTGCCGCGCGAGCGCGAGCGCTCGATACCCCTGCGGCACGGCTGATCCTCGCCAACCCCCTCCCCTTTGCCGTCATGCGCGTGTCGCGCGGCGCACACGACATCCGCTACCGGATCGACTACATCAGCGACAGCTGCCAGGCCGTGTGGGGCCTTTCGCGGACTGAGATCGGCGACAATCTCCGTCTGCTGTGGAGCCGGATCGATCCCGACGACCTGACCCATCTCGGCGACCGGCTGCGCACTGCAGAGCGCGACCGCCGCGAATGGACCGCAACCTTCCGCATCCGCGGCGGCGACGGCCGCCGGGAGAAATGGACGGTCGCCCGCGGCCTGCCGCGTCCGGACCTGCCGGGCGATGCCTGGAACATCACCGTCACCGACATCACCGCGCAGATACAGGCCTATGCCGACCTGCAGGCCAGCGAGGCGCGGTTCCGGGCCCTGGCGGAGAACATTCCCGGCGCCGTCTTCCGCTACCGCCTGCGCGACGACGGCACCCACCAGATCTTCGACATGACGCCGGGCAGCGTCGCCATCTGGGAGCTTCCGGCGGAGGAGATCAACAACGACCCCACCCCCATTTGGCAGATGATCCATCCCGAGGATGTGCCGCCGATGCTGGCATCGGTGCAGGAATCCGCCCGCACCTTGCAGCCCTGGCATTACATCTGGCGGCTGACGACGCCCTCGGGGCGGTTCAAGTGGCTGGAAGGACGCGGCCTGCCGCGGCGCGAGGAGAACGGCGACACCGTCTGGCACAGCGTCATCATCGACGTCACCGAGCAGCGGAAGAAGGACGAGGAGATCCGCCGCCTTGCCGAGCGGGACGAACTGACCGGCCTTGCCAATCGCACCCTGTTGCGCCGCCGCCTCGACGAGGCGCTGCGCCAGCGTCTTGCCGATGGCGGCCGCGGCGCGCTGATCCTGCTCGATCTCGACCACTTCAAGGACATCAACGACACGCTCGGCCACGATGCCGGCGACATCTTCCTGCGCGCCACAGCCGAGCGGCTGACCGAGAGCGTCTGCCATCAGGACATCGTCGCGCGGATCGGCGGCGACGAATTCGTCGCCGTGCTGCCGCAGATCGCCAGCGAGGAGGCGGTGCTGGCCACCATCGGCCGCATCGCCGCGCGCCTCGCCGACGACGTGCATATCGAGGGGCACGTCCTGTCGAGCAGCGTCTCGATGGGCGTGGCCTTCTTTCCCCGCGACGGGCAGACGCCGAACACGCTGCTCAAGCATGCGGACATAGCCCTGTTCGAGGCCAAGGCCGCCGGCCGCCAGACCCATGTCTTCTTCTCACCTGTCCTGCGCGAGACGCGCGAGCGCCGCCGCACCCTTGCCGAGGCGCTGCGCACCGCCATCGCCGCCGACGCGCTGTCCATCGCCTTCCAGCCCATCGTCGAGGCCGGCAACAGCAACCACAGGGGGTTCGAGGCGCTGGCCCGCTGGACGCTGGACGGCCAGTCGATCTCGCCGGCCGAGTTCATTCCCCTTGCCGAGGAGACGGGCCTTGCCGTACCGCTCGGCAAAGTGCTGCTGGCTCGCGCCCTGCGCCTTGCCGTGAGGCTCGCCGCGACCGGCATCGATCCCGGCACGATCTCGGTGAACGTTTCCGCCGCCCAGCTGCGCGAGCCGGATTTCGCCGCGACCGTCGCCGCAATGCTCGCCGAGCACGGCTTTCCTCCCGAGCGGCTGGAGATCGAGGTGACGGAAACGGTCATTTTCGGCCGCTTCGCCGAGCAGATCGCGCTGACCCTGCGCGAGTTGCGCAGGCTCGGGATCCGCATCGCGCTCGACGATTTCGGCACCGGCTATGCCTCGCTCGCCCATCTCAAGCGCATCCAGGTCGACCGGCTGAAGATCGACCAGTCCTTCGTGCGCGACATCGAGGCCGATGGCGACGATGCGGTGATCGTGCGCACCGTGATCGGCCTTGCCAAGGCGCTCGGCATGGATGTGGTCGCCGAAGGCATCGAGACGCACGAGCAGCTGGATTTCCTGCGCCGCCACGGCTGCGACCTGGCCCAGGGCTATCTCTTCGGCCGGCCGACCACCAGCGAGGAAGATCTGGTCAGCTACCTGAACGCCGCCGACCACGAGTGACGCGGAAGCGCGAGCGGCGATCGGCGGACCGGCGCAACGCGCCGGCCCTTCCGCTCGCCCTCCTGGCGGGCCAGCGCGTCTAGCGGGCGAGAACCGTCGCCGCCTCGCGGGTGCGTTTGAAGGCGCTATCGATCTGGGACACCGCCGCACCGATATCGGTGATCGAGCTGGAAATGTCGCCGACCGCACCGGCGACCTCGTGCATGCTCTGCGACATGCCGCTGGTGACCACGCTCTGCTCTTCCACCGCAGAGGCGGCCGCCGCGACCTGAGCGAACAGCGTGTCCACCGCCCCGCGGATGTTCTCCAGCGTGCCGGCCACACTGCCCGTGATCGCCTGTACGCCGTCGATCTCGCGCGAGATCTGGTCCGTCGCCTTGGCCGCCTCGCCGGCAAGGTTCTTCACCTCGCTCGCCACCACGGCAAAGCCCCGTCCCGCCTCGCCGGCCCGGGCCGACTCGATGGTCGCGTTCAGCGCCAGAAGGTTGATCTGCGCGGCAATGTCCTGGATCAGGCTGACGATACCGCCCATCGCGGTCGCCGCGCCGACCAGCTTCTCGGTCGCCGCCTCCGCTTCCCTTGCATGGGTGGCGGCGCTTTCCGTCGCAATGCGCGAGCGCGACATGTTCTGCGATATCTCGGCGATGGACGAGGCCAGTTCCTCCGCGCTGGAGGCCAGCATCTGGACGTTCTCGGATGTCTTGCCGACCGCCCCTGCCACCGTCTCGGCCCGCTGGTCGGACTTCGACAGCGCGGTCTCCACTTCGGCGAAATTCTCGTCGATCATCTTGCGCAGGTTGGCCAGCAACTGCATCTGCGCGGTGATGTCGGTGGCGAACTTGACCACCTTGTAGGGCACCCCGTCCGGCGTCAGGATCGGATTGTAGGAGGCCTCGATCCACACCGCCCTGCCGCCCTTGCCGAAGCGGCGGAACTGGCCGGCCTGGAACTCGCCGCGTCGCAGCCGCGCCCAGAACTCGCGATATTCGGGGCTCTCGGCATAGGCAGGATCGACGAACATGCGATGATGCTGCCCGCGGATCTCGCCAAGCCCGTAGCCGACCGTCGACAGGAAATTCTCGTTCGCGTCCAGGATGTTGCCGTCGAGATCGAAAGCGATGACCGCGCTGACCTTGCCGATGGCCTCGACCTGGCCCTGCATCTCCGCATGCTCGCGGGTGCGCGCCGTCACGTCGGAGGCGAATTTGACGATCTTGTAGACCCGGCCCTTGCCGTCGAGGACCGGATTGTACGAGGCCTCGATCCAGACTTCGCTGCCGTCCTTGGCGTAGCGTTTGAACCGGCCGGCCTGGAACTCGCCGCGTCGCAGTCGCTCCCAGAAGGCCTTGTAGTCGGCACTGTCCGCCACCGCCTTGCCCACGAAGATCGCGTGATGGCGGCCACGGATCTCCTCAATGGTATAGCCGAGCGCGTCGAGAAAGTTGCGGTTGGCATCCAGCACCGTGCCGTCCGGCTTGAACTCGATGCGGGCCTGAGACCTGTCCAGCGCGCTGGCAATGGCGTCGCAATCTGACTGCCGGCGGCGACCTGAAAGAAACATGCATCCTCCTCCCACCTTGAAAGGTGGCTGTGAAATACCTGAATCCCTCCCCTTTTTTTGGCCGCGATTGTCCCCAGCCGATTGCAACTTTAAAGAGAAAAATATAAATACCAAGTTAACTTGGAATTGCTTTCAGGATCAGAGCTTTACTGCCTTCACTAATGTTACTTCGAAAGTAGTATCGTGCGATTTTCGCCGAACACACAGACATTCCGCCTCGGAAACCTAAAAGGAAGAAGGGCGCGGGAATGTCTCCCGCGCCCTATCGTTCACAGCCATTCGCTCATCGGCCGTTCCGGCCGCTCAGCCGTTACGGAAAGTGTAACCGTAGCCGTTCAGCGCCGGCGCGCCGCCCAGATGCGCATAGAGCACCTTCGAGCCTTCCGGGAAGTAGCCCTTCTTGACCAGGTCGATCATGCCCTGCATCGACTTGCCCTCGTAGACCGGGTCGGTGATCATGCCTTCCAGGCGGGCGCACAGGCGGATCGCCTCCTTGGTCTCGTCCGACGGCACGCCGTAGACCGGATAGGCGTAGTCTTCCACCAGCACCACGTCGTCCTTCTCGATCGGCCGGCCGAGCTCGACCAGGTCCGCCGTGCGCGAGGCGATCTCAAGCACCTGGTCGCGGGTCTGCTCCGGCGTTGCCGAGGCGTCGATGCCGATGACGTTGCGCGCGCGCCCGTCCTTGGCAAAGCCCACCAGCATGCCGGCATGGGTGGAGCCGGTCACCGTGCACACGACGATGTAGTCGAACTTGTAGCCGAGCGCCTCTTCCTGCGCCCGCACTTCCTCGGCGAAGCCGACATAGCCGAGGCCGCCATACTTGTGCACCGAGGCGCCGGCGGGAATCGGATAGGGCTTGCCGCCGGAGGCCTCGACCTCGGCAATCGCCTCTTCCCAGCTTCGGCGGATGCCGATGTCGAAGCCGTCGTCGACCAGGCGCACGTCGGCGCCCATGATGCGGCTCAGCATGATGTTGCCGACGCGGTCGTAGACCGCGTCTTCGTGCGGCACCCAGCTTTCCTGCACCAGGCGGCACTTGAAGCCGATCTTCGCTGCGACGGCGGCGATCATGCGCGTGTGGTTGGACTGCACGCCGCCGATGGAGACGAGCGTGTCGGCGCCGCTGGCGATGGCGTCCGGCACGATATATTCCAGCTTGCGCAGCTTGTTGCCGCCGAAGGCGAGACCGGAGTTGCAGTCCTCGCGCTTGGCATGGATCTCGACCTTGCCGCCCAGATGCCGGCTCAGCCGCTCCAGCTTCTCGATGGGAGTGGGACCGAAGGTCAGCGGATAACGTTCGAATTTCTCAAGCATGCCTGTCCTCGCCGATGGGGCCCTTGCGAGCCTTGTGGAACCGGCGAAAAAACTAGCAATCGACGAATGAAATGTGCTCTCTAATTTTTGGCATGAAACTCCTGCTGCATATCATGCATACCCGATATGATCTCAATAGCTTCCGATGAAGGCTTCACAAATGAAAGAATCTTCCACGCCTGATAGGCTCGACCGCACCGACCTGAAAATCCTCAAGCTGCTGCAGGAAGACGGCCGGCTGAGCAATGCGGAACTGGCGCAGCGGACCAACACTTCGCCGGCCACCTGTCACCGGCGCACCCAGCGGCTTTTCGCGGAAGGTTATGTCAGCGGCGTGCGGGCCATGGTGGCGCCGGACAAGGTCGGGCGCGGCTCGCTGGTGATGGTCGGCGTGGTGCTGGACCGCTCGACGCCGGAGAGCTTCAGCGAGTTCGAGGCGGCGGTGCGCAAGCTCGCCTTCGTCCTCGACTGCCATCTGGTCGCCGGCGACTTCGACTACATGCTGAAGATCCGCGTGCGCGACATGGCCGACTTCAACCGCCTGCACGGCGACAAGCTGATCGCCCTGCCCGGCACCCGCCAGACCCGCACCTTCTTCGTCATCCGGGAAGTGATCGACAACGCCCTGCTGGAGTTTTGACGCGCAAGGCGAACCGCAGGCCTTCGACGGGCCTCACGGCACGCGTTGGCGCGGGGCAATCCGACGCCGGCTTTCGAGTATCTGGAAAATGGCGACCCCGGCAGGATTCGAACCTGCGACCATCGGCTTAGAAGGCCGGTGCTCTATCCGACTGAGCTACGGGGCCGTTCCGGCGCGCGCGGCGCGAGGATCGCAGGTCAATGCGTCCAGGGCATGAAGCGATCGTAGCGGAAATTGTCCGAATAGGCGATCTTCGGCACGCGCCGCTCGCGCGGCTGCTCCACCCGATAGGCGATGCCGTTCTTGCGGGCGTAGGCTTCCGCCTCTTCCTGCGTCTCGAAGCGCAGGCGCAGCTGCTGCTTCATGTCGGCGGAGGACGTGTAGCCCATCAGCGGCTCGATCGTGCGCGCCTGCTCCGGCTCGAATTCCAGCACCCAGTCATGGGTCTTGCCGCGCCCCGACTGCGTTGCCGTCTTCGCCGGGGAATAGATGCGTGCGACCATCGTGCAGTGCCCCTCTTGCGGTTGCCTTGCGTCCTGTTGCGATTGTCGGATCGACGCCTCTGCAGCCTGGCCGCCGCACGTCCGCTCCGTTTCTCGCGTTCCGTGGTTATTCATTGGTTCGGCGCGCGAAGTCAACTCGGCAAAATGCCTGCCCGCCTGCCTTTTCCCGCCGTCATCGCCGCCGGGCGGTGCGGCACGGGCATCCGTGCTTCAGCCTTGACGCCCCACCGCAAGCCCGATACACCGCAGAAATTCTCCAAGTCGGGGTATAGCGCAGCCTGGTAGCGCATCTGCTTTGGGAGCAGAGGGTCGCAGGTTCGAATCCTGCTGCCCCGACCATTCTCTCCTTTTCGAGATTCGGATTTCGGCAACCGATCAGCCGCTTACGGGCCTTTCTTCAAGTCCTGTGCGAACCGAAGAATCAAGGCGTAACCCCACCCGGAAGGACGCGGCCGCATCAGCGCGGCGACTTGTCAGGCGCGGCGGCTCTGGCGCTTCATGCCGTACATGCCGGCCTCGGCATTGCGCAGCACGCTTTCGAACGACATGTCCGTCTCCTGCACGGTGAACACGCCGATCGAAGCGGATGTCGCCAGCAGGCAGCTGTGATCCTCCTCCGGCGGGTTCCAGTGCATCGGCTGTCGGATGCGGTCGGCAATTTCGCTCATCCTGTCGGCGATGTCTGCCGCCTGCGCATCGGCGAAGCCGATCATGAACTCGTCGCCGCCCATCCGCCCGACGATGTCGCCGCTCCGCACCGCGCGCTTCAGGATACGGGCGATGGCGCGGATGACCATGTCGCCGGCCAGGTGGCCGAAGCGGTCGTTGACCTGCTTGAAATTGTCGAGATCGAGATAGGCGAAGGTGACGCAGGACAGACCGACACCGATCTCCGCGATCATCCGCCCCGCCTGCAGGCGGAATTCCACCGGGTTGAGCAGCCCGGTCATGCGGTCCGTGACGGAGAGCTGGCGCAGGCGCTGCGCCTCCTCGTGCAGCCGGCGTTGCTGTTGCAGGCTGTCGGCCAGCCGCTCGCGATGGTCCGCCACCTCCTGCGACACGGCCAGGAACCGCGCCGCCAGCGACTTGGCCTGGTCGTATTGCAGCATCGCCAGCGCTTCTCCCTTGGCGCCGGGCACGCCGAGCCGCCAGCCGGAAAACGTCAGATTGGTGCCGTCCGCCCCCTGCAGGCCGATAAAGGCCGGCGTGGTCGAGCGGAACGCGCGTCCCACCCGCTCCATCACCTCGTCGCGGGGAAGGTCTGTGAGGGCGCAGATGCCGTCCGCCTCCAGCCGTTCGAACTGGCGCAGCGCCTGCCGGTTGGCCAGCCGCACCCGGCCGCTTTCGTCGAGCACCAGCGTTGCGCGCGGCATGTTGTCCAGCGCGACGCGAATGCCCTCCATCAGCAGGGCGGTGTCAGGCAAAGAATTCATGACCGTCATCGCCGCCGCCCTCCCCTGGCCCCAAGGCCACCCGCACCCGGCAACTCCCGTGGCCGGTGGCGATCGCCTCCTCGACGCGAACCCGCGCATAGCCCTTGGCCTGCGACACGATCCGTCCGAACACCGTCGCGGTCATCATGCAGAGCGACGGCCTGCCGACCACCTTCTCGGCGAAGGGGCAATCGCCGTTCACCAGCACGATCTCGTCGTCGCTGAGGCTGAAAATCTCGAAACTGGCGCCGATCCGCGTCTTCAGGTCGACAAGGACCGCCGCGACCGCCTCCAGTTCGCTCGCCTGATTGCCGAGCGCGGCCCGGTATTGCCGGGCCAGATCGTCGCCGATCCGCGTTCCCACCACGCTAACGAAGGCGGAGGCATCCTCGCGGCCGATCACCTCCTCCATGGTGCCGGCCAGCGCCCCGATGACATTGCGGAAAAAGCCGGCCTGATCCAGGTCGACTTCGCAGTTCCCGACAGTGGCCGACACACAGCTCCCAGCCATTCCCCTGCCCTCGACGCCGCGCCCGTTGCGCACTGGCACGAGCGCCCGCGCAGCGGGGTCATGCCGGAACGAATCATATTTCGATTCGCTCAAGGTGATTCGCACCATAAGCGCAAAAATGGCGAAAGCTCCCCCCAAGGCCGACCCGGATTGGCGGAAATCACGCTGCAATAACGGGCAGATGACGCAAGCGTGCCGGCCTTGACAGGCCGATCGCGGCCCCTCAGGGCGCTGCGGCGCGGATCGTCGGGCTGTCGACGCGGTCGCCCGGCGCGATGCCGAGCGCAGCACTGGTTCCGGCCGGCACTTCCAGCACGAAGCGCACCACCGCGTTGGACGGCACCAGCGCCTCGGACAGCGGCTCGGTATTTTCGGCGATGCTGGCGATGCGCCCGTCGCGGGCGATGAAGAGCATGTCGAGCGGGATCAGCGTGTTCTTCATCCAGAACACCACCTCCCGGTCGGCGTGATAGTCGAACAGCATGCCGGCGTCAGCGGCCAGGCTCTCGTAAAACATCAGACCCCGCGCCCGCGATTCCGCCGTATCGGCGATCTCCACCGTGAAATCGTGGACCTTGCCCGCGGCGGTGGTGATGCTCAGCGCCTCGCTCCTGAGCCCCGTCTGCGGCGCGCCGCGCTCCTGCGCCGCCGCCGGAAAGACCAGCAGCAGGATAGCCGCCAGCGACAGGCACAGCACGGAAAAGACCGCAAGCGCGTAGAGGGGGCCGGAACGGGAGGGAGACCGGGAAGGACCTGGGGAGAGCATCATGCTGGGCATCGGTCGGTCCTGCGCGAGCGACGGGTCGGAAAGACGGTGTCAGGCTAGGTCGTAGACGTCACGTTTCTGGTCGGTACAGTCACGTCGGGGCGACTTCGCCTCCGCGGGCCAGCCGGGGAGCGGGCTCCCGCCGAAGCAACACATCCTGCCGGCAAACGTGTCGGGGCGATGTCCGCAAGGCCCGTTCGGTGGAATATCCGTTAGTGGGAGGACGGAATGTGGACGCCGTCGCCGTCGGGCCGGATCTCGGCCGCCATCCGCCCTTTCGGGCCCTGGCCGAAGCGCACCATCACGGTCTGGCCGGGGCGCAGTTCGGTGATGCCGAAGCGGCGCAGCGTTTCCATGTGCACGAAGATGTCTTCCGTGCCCTCGCCCTGGGTCAGGAAGCCGAATCCCTTGACCCGGTTGAACCACTTCACGACCGCCGGCTCGTAGCCGCCTTCCGGCGTCACCTGCACATGGGTGCGCGAGGGCGGCAGCTGGGACGGGTGAACGGCGGTGGATTCGTCCATCGACAGCACGCGGAAGGCCTGCAGCCCCCTTGCGCCCGGCGTCACCTCGCAGACGATGCGCGCGCCCTCGTAGGCGGTGCGGAAACCGTCGCGCCTCAGGCAGGTCACATGCAGGAGAATGTCGGGCTGCCCGTCGTCGGGCACGATGAACCCGTAGCCCTTGGCCACGTCGAACCATTTGATCGAGCCCGCGACGACCGTCAGGTCGACCCCGGAATCCTCCGATCCCGCGTCGCGCGAGGCCACAACCGGCTTTGCCCCCAAGTCCTTCATAGTCCCGCCTCTGATACGCCGTAAGCTGGATCCGTGAGTGCACAACCGGAAAACCACCGATTCCGCAGGGCCAAGGATAGCATCCCGCGTCCCCGGAACCAGTGCATTTTGCGAAAAAGTGCCATGGTTACCCTTGAGCAACAGTTTCCCCGGCTGACCGCGATTCGCAAGCCCCGGACGAAAGGCCCTTGCAAAAGGCGTTTGCGAAAGATTGCAGACTTCCGTTGAAGTCGCCGCGCCAGGCCATATTCTCTTGCGCGGAACCCGGCGCCGCGCGCGTCGTTTCTTTCTTTTCGCGGGCTCGTCCCGGCCGCTGCACTGCGCTGGAGCCGGCCGCCGCGAAGCACCGCACAGCACGAAGAGGTATTCATGCGCTACCTGCACACCATGGTCCGCATCCGCGACATCGACGAGTCGCTCGATTTCTACTGCAACAAGATGGGCATGCAGGAGGTGCGCCGCATCGAGAGCGAGGCCGGCCGCTTCACGCTGATCTTCCTCGCCGCGTCCGAGGACGTGGAAGCCGTGCGCAATGGCCAGGCGCCGGCGCTGGAGCTCACCTACAACTGGGATCCGGAAGACTATCAGGGCGGCCGCAATTTCGGCCATCTCGCCTATGAGGTCGACGACATCTACGAGACCTGCGCCAGGCTGCAGGCCGCCGGCGTCACCATCAACCGTCCGCCGCGCGACGGCCGCATGGCCTTCGTCCGCTCGCCGGACAACATCTCCATCGAGCTGCTGCAAAAGGGCGGCGCGCAGGAGCCGCAGGAGCCCTGGGCCTCCATGGGCAACACCGGCAGCTGGTAACGTCCGGCCTTGCGGAGGGGCGCAACGCGCCTCTCCCCGGGGTACAAGAGTAACCGCAAAGACGGCAGAGCCTGATGTGTCAGACTCATGGCGTGCAGACCGCAGGTTCAAGTCCTGCTCCCGAAACCAAATATATCAGCCCTTAGCACTAACTCGCTAAAGGGCTTTTTGCTGTATAGACAAAAAATGGACACTCGCAGCCAACTCTCGTTCACAAGGCAGGGCTTGCAAGTTAGCTCTCCACAATCCTCGCCAAGCTGGGTACTGTTGGCGAAGCATGACGGAGCACGACATTTAGAGGGCACAAGCGGCGCGATCTCCGGCTCCGTCGGCGCGTAAGGGCGCAAGCCTTTGGCTAAAGAGGACGGGCGGGGCCAAATGAAAAAACAAAAAATTATCAAGCCGGAAAAACTGGCCTTTTGCGATTCGATGATCTTTGAAGGGGACGCGCTGACGGTGCTGCGGCGGCTCCCAGACCGCTCGGTGCAGTCGGTAATTACCTCGCCACCCTATTGGGGCCTGCGTGATTACAGCATCCCTGATCAACTCGGCCTGGAAGGTACGTTGCCGCAATACGTCAACGCCTTGCGCTCGATCTTCTCCGAAGTGCGGCGCGTCCTCAAGGATGACGGCATATTCTGGTTTAACATTGGCGACGGCTACACAAGCGGCAACCGTGGCTGGCGCGCGCCCGACAAGAAAAATCCGGCACGGGCAATGTCCGTGCGCCCGGATACCCCCGACGGCCTCAAGCCAAAAGACCTGATCGGCATACCTTGGCGGCTGGCGTTCGCGCTGCAGGACGATGGTTGGTTTTTGCGGGCGGATATTATTTGGAACAAGCCGAACGCGATGCCCGAAAGCGTGAAAGATCGTCCTACACGCTCCCACGAATACTTGTTTATGTTCACCAAAGATGAACGGTACTACTATGACCGTGCGGCGATCATGGAACTGAATAGTACGGGCAAGCGCAACCGGCGCACGGTCTGGAATATTCACACTCAAGGCTTTCAAGGGGCGCACTTCGCAACCTTCCCGCCCGCTCTGGTCGAGCCGTGCGTACTGGCCGCGACTAAGCCCGGCGATTTCATCCTAGATCCCTTCTTCGGCTCCGGCACAGCGGGGCTTGTTGCCCAGCAATTGGGCCGGAAGTATGTGGGGATCGAACTTAATCCCGACTATGTGGCGCTTGCTGCCGAACGGCTGGAAGCCGACGAAAAATCCATCGTTCGCGTGGCGGCCTGATGCTCAAAATCCCTGATCCTGAATTGCAGATTGATTTTTCAGGGGTACTCGCGGAGATACGCGGCGAATACCTGCAAGATGCCCTCGCGGCCACGGTCAAAAAGTTGGATGTGACCGAAATAGACAAGGCGCTTGCGGTTTTCGTCCCAAAGCCCAGTCTTGCCACGCTTGCAAGCCACGGCCTGCGCGGGGAACTGATGTTCCCGGTTCCACTGATCCTAACGGAGAACCCACGCTTACTAGGATATTATCGGCTTTTGTATGGATACAGCCAGAAAGAGTTTTACACAACGGAAACGGGGGTGTCCCGGTTTCAGTCGATGGAGAAGCGCGGGACGCTGACGGCGCCTAACGCTGCCGCTCTGGCTGATCTCTGCCAAGCGCTTTCAGGAGCTGCGGCTATGCTGCTCGATGGCATAGGTGCGAAGCGGATAAGCCAAGCCTTGCTTGATGATCTCACGCTACTGACGCTCGGGCCGCAATTACGGGGCGGGGCAAACGTCAAGAAAGGTGCGGCGGGTATCGTCAAGGTATTCGACGCGATCCACGACATTGTGAAGCCTGCTATTAAGGAAGCCACGGCCAACCGTATAGAAATTGAAAATGCGGCGGGGCGGCGGGTGTTGATAGAGTTTGCCCCTGACCCTGATATTATTATCAGAGAGGAAATGAGTAAGGACAATTTCCGGGAATTGATCGCAGTCGAAGTCAAGGGCGGCTCGGACTTTTCAAACATTCACAACCGGATCGGTGAAGCAGAGAAGAGCCACCAGAAAGCGAAGGCGGCGGGCTATGTGGAATGTTGGACGGTTGTAAACGTGGATCGGATCGACATGGATATGGCGAAGCGGGAAAGCCCCACGACGAACCGCTTTTATCGGATTTCCGATCTGGTCAACGGTGGCGGCGCTGAATATCAGGACTTCCGGTCGCGGGTGATCTCTCTGACGGGCATACGCTCGTAATGAACACGACCCGCATACCTGCGAACCGCTCCGGTTGAAGGGGCAACGGCGTTAGCGGTGGGTGTCGTCAACCGCATAGATCGCGCTACCGGGCTCGGCGCTCCGTACGATCTGACAGGCGAACGACTGGCGGCTCCGCCGTTTTGAACGTGCCGACGCTGCGCGCTAGGGGCTGAGGATCGGCGGAAGAGGCCCCGCGCGTGCCGAGCCCGCCCCCTCCCAACTCGCAAGCCCCCTTCACGAGCCTGTGGACGATGCGTCACCTACCCCCTTGCCCGGCGCGAGAAAGCTGCTTATAACCCGCGCACATCGACGGACCGGGCGCCCATCGTCTAGCGGTCTAGGACGCCGCCCTTTCACGGCGGAAACACGGGTTCGAGTCCCGTTGGGCGTGCCACTCCGTCGCTGTTCCCCTCCCCGACATCGCTGCTGTACCTGATCGCCGCCTGCGGCGACACTGCGCCCTGGCAAGCCGGCGGCAACCGCCGTCACGGTTCCGCAACACCGCGCGGCTATATGGCGCCCTTCGCGACCACGAGGCAGGAGAGGACGACGTGACGAGGAATTCCCCCGCCCCGCAGCCAGCGGCCCCCGCAATGCCGCCGCGCGGCAGCGCCGGGGAAGTCTTCGGCGCCTTCCTCAAGCTCGGCCTCACCTCCTTCGGCGGCCCGATCGCCCATCTCGGCTACTTCCGGGACGAGTTGGTGCTGCGCCGCAAGTGGCTGGACGAAGCCGCCTATGCCGATCTCGTCGCCCTGTGCCAGTTCCTGCCCGGCCCGGCCTCCAGCCAGGTCGGCTTCGCGCTCGGGCTGAGGCGCGCCGGCCCGCTCGGCGCCCTTGCCGCCTGGACCGCCTTCACCCTGCCGTCCGCCTTGCTGCTCGTCGCCTTCGCGCTCGGCGCGCCGCTGTTTTCCGGACCCGTCGGCCAGGGCCTCGTTACGGGGCTGAAGCTCGTCGCCGTCGCCATCGTCGCCCATGCGGTGCTCGGCATGGCCCGCGCCCTGTGCCCCGACCGGGAGCGCGCGACGCTGGCGCTTGCCGCCGCAGCGCTGGTGTTGCTGATCGGCGGAGCGCTGGCCCAGGTCGGCGCCATCGCGCTCGCCGCCCTCGCCGGGGTGACGCTGAGGCTCCCTGCCGCCGGCTCCGGCGGCCTGCCTGCACCCGCCTCCCGCGCGCCCGTGTCCCGCCGCATCGGCCTTGCCTGCCTTACGCTCTTCGTCCTGCTGCTGGTCGGCCTGCCGCTCGCCCAGCTTGTCGCGCCCTCGCAGGCGCTGGCGGTGGTCGATGCCTTCTACCGCGCCGGCGCGCTGGTCTTCGGCGGCGGCCATGTGGTGCTGCCGCTGCTGGAGGCCGAAGTCGTGCGCGGCGGCTGGATGAGCGCCGAAAGCTTCCTTGCCGGCTATGGCGCGGCGCAGGCCGTCCCCGGCCCGCTCTTCACCTTCGCCGCCTATCTCGGCACGGTGCTCGCCCTGCCGCCGAACGGCATCGCCGGGGCGGGGCTGGCGCTCATCGCCGTCTTCCTGCCGGGCCTGCTGCTGCTCGTCGGCGTCCTCCCGTTCTGGGAGGCGTTCCGCGCCCGCACGGGCGCGCGCGCCGCGATGGCCGGGGCCAATGCCGCCGTCGTCGGCATTCTGGGCGCGGCGCTCTACGACCCGGTCTTCACCAACGCGGTCGCGACGCCGGCGCAGTTCACCCTGACGCTCGCCTGCTTCGTGCTGCTGACCGCTTGGAAGGCGCCGCCCTGGGTGGCGGTGCTGGTCGCCGGGCTCGGCGGCATGGCAATCGCGGCCTCATGATGGTGGAGATCGGGGTCTATGGCGGGTTGTTCCTCTCGGCCCTCGGCGCGGCGACGCTGCTGCCGATGCAGTCGGAGGCGGTGCTGGCCGGCCTGCTGCTCAGCGGCCGGCCCGTCTTGCTGCTGATCGCCGTCGCCAGCCTCGGCAACACGCTCGGCGGGATCATTAACTGGGCGCTGGGGCGCGGCATCGAGCGCTTCCGCCATCGCCGCTGGTTCCCGGTCGGAGAGGCCGCCCTCACCCGCGCGCAAGGCTGGTACGCCCGCTGGGGCAAGTGGTCGCTGCTTCTGTCCTGGATGCCGATCATCGGCGATCCGCTGACGCTCGCCGCCGGCGTGATGCGCGAGAGATTCGTGACCGTCCTGGTGCTGGTGGCCATCGCCAAGACCGGTCGCTATGCGGTGCTGGCCGCCGTCACGCTCGGCTTTTTCGGTTGAGCCTCTTCAGGCCAAGGCCACCACAGACGAAATCGTCCGCGACGCATCGGTGATCGCCGGCACCAGTTCGCGCTTGACCCGTTCCTCGCTCCACTCGGGGATGTAGACGGGCATGCTGATCGCCGCGACCGCCTGGCGGTTGGCGCCGATCACCGGCGCGGCGATGACGATCTCCTGCAGCATGATCTGCTGGTTGGTGATGACATAGCCGTCGCGCTGCGCCTGCGCCACACGGTCCCGCACGATTCGCGGGTCCTGGCAGGTGAAGGGCGTCACCGGCTCCGGCAGGCCCGGCTCCATCATCCGCTCCAGCACCTCGGGCGGCGAGAAGGCGGCGATCACCTGCCCCACCGCCGTCACCGCCGCCGGTTGGCGTACGCCGATCAGCGTCGTGTCGTAGGCAAGGCTGGTGTGCGGGATCCGCGCCTTGTAGACGACCTCGTGCCCGTCCAGCACGCCGAGATTGACGGTGGTGCGCAGCGTCCGGCTGACCTCGATCATCCGCGGCAGCGCGCGCTCCAGCAGCCGGTCGTGGATCAGGAACGCATAGGCGAGGTCGAGCATCCTCAGGCCCGGGCGATAGCGGCGGGTCTTGTCGTCGCGGTCCAGATAGCCGAGCGCATGCAGCGTGTAGGTCAGCCGCTGCGCCGCGCTCTTCTCCAGCCCGGCGGATTCGGCGATCTCGGTCAGGCTCAGCGCCACATGGTGGTCGCGAAACAGCGCCAGCACCCGCATGCCCCGCTCCAGCGTGCTTGCCAGCACCGGCGACCTGGTCTGTTCGCTCATCTTCCAACCATCTCCCACTGGCGCCTTCCGCTTGCCGGCGATCCCGAGCACCAGAAAAATCCACCGCCCGTTTTCGCCGGCGAAAACCGGAGCACCATGAATGCCTTGGTCCATCCTGCGCGCCCGCTGCAGCCGCCCGGGACGCGTTTTCCCTAAGCCGCACGACCGGGCGCCGCTTGACAAGCATTATGTTGTCACATTTAAATATCGCTGTCGATAATCACTATTCGATAGCTACTACAAAATATCGATCACAAAAAGTGTCGATCAAAGGGCGATCCAGCGCCCAGGAGGTCCCCATGTCCCGTAGTATGTCCCTGAAATCCCTCAAGCTCGGCACCGCGCTCGCCGCTGCCCTGGTGCTGTCGGCACCGTTCGGCACCGCGCTTGCTGGTCCGGACGACAACAGCCTGATCTGGTCCGCCCAGAAGGAGCTGACCGCTGCCGACACCTATTTCGACACCTCCCGCGAGGCGGTCGTCGTCGCCCAGCACGTCTATGACGGTCTCGTTTTCTGGGATCAGGACGCGCAGGAGTTCAAGCCGCTGCTGGCGACCGAATGGCGCCAGATCGACCCGCTGACGCTGGAATTCGACCTGCGCGAGGGCGTCACCTTCCACGACGGCAGCAGCTTCGGCCCCGAGGACGTGGTCTACACGCTGAACTTCGTCATCGACGAGAAGAACGGCGTTCTCAACTACGGCGACATCAAGTGGATCAAGTCGGCGGAGGCCGTCGGCGAGCGCACCGTGCGTATCCAGCTGAACGAGCCCTTCCCGGCTGCCCTCTCCTATCTGGCGCTGGTCCTGCCGATTCTGCCGGACGGCCATTTCGACAAGGCCGAGACCGGCAGCGACGGCACCAAGCGCTTCGCCGCCGTGCCCCCGGTCGGCACCGGCCCGTACAAGGTCACCAGCTTCGGCAATGGCGACACGGTCGTCATGGAGGCGAACGAGGCCTATTTCGACGGTCCCAAGGGCAAGCCGCAGATCGCGACGCTTACCTACCGCACCATCACCGATGCGGCGACGCAGATCGCCGAGCTGATGACCGGCGGCATCGACTGGGTCTGGGGCATCAGCAACGACCAGGCCGAGAACCTCGCCCAGGCGCCGCACCTGACCTCGGTCAACGCGCCGACCATGCGCATCAGCTACCTGACCTTCGACCTGAAGGGCACCAGCGGCACCGACGTCTTCACCGACGCCAAGGTCCGCAAGGCCGTCGGCCATGCGATCGACCGTGCCCGCATCGCCAAGTACCTGATGGGCGAGAACAGCGAGGTGGTGAACGCCGCCTGCCATCCGAGCCAGTTCGGCTGCACCGACGACGTCACGGCCTATGACTACGACCCGGAAAAGGCCAAGGCCCTGCTTGCCGAGGCCGGCAAGGCGGACGGCTTCTCCGTCGACCTCTACGGCTATCGCGACCGCGAGGTCACCGAGGCGATCATGGGCGATCTCGCCAAGGTGGGCATCAAGGCCGATCTGCGCTGGCTGCAGTATTCCGCCGCCCGCGACCTGATCCGCGAAGGCAAGGCGCCGGTCGCCAACATGACCTGGGGTTCGTCCTCGATCCCGGACGTGTCGGCCATCACCAGCTACTTCTTCGGCGGCGGTCCGGACGATCCGGCCAAGGACCCGGCCCTGCAGGAGGCCATCCGCCGCGCCGACCTCGCCAGCGACCGCGACGTGCGCCTCGCCAGCTATGCCGAGGCCCTGCAGCTGATCGCCGACGAGGCCTACTGGCTGCCGCTGTTCAGCTACACCAAGAACTACAGCTACAACGCACAGCTCGACTTCACCCCGTCGGCTGACGAATTGCCCCGCTTCTACGCAACCAGCTGGAAGTAACGGCAAGGACCGGTGCCGCGCCCGGATGCGGCACCGGTTCGCTTCGCTTTTCTGTCTGCCAGAGTATCCTGACCGCCAGCCCGGCTGCTCCCGAACGCCGCCGGAACGGCCTTCGCTTGGCGCATGATACCTGCGCGGCAACGGCGCTGCCGGCGGCTCGCCGCACCCGGCCGCCGCCCTTACCGGCCCCAATCGAAGGCCTCTCGTCGAAGGTCCAGACCAGTCAAAGGCCCGGCATGATCCGCTTCACCCTCAAACGCCTGGCGATTGCAGCGCTCGTTGCCCTCGTCGTCTCCGGCATCAGCTTCGGCCTGATGTTCGTGTCCGGCGATCCCGCCATCGCCATCGCCGGCGAGGGCGCGACGGAAGACGACATCGCCGTCATCCGCGCCCGCTACGGTTTCGACCGGCCGATCCCGGTGCAATATGCCGAATGGATCGGCCGCGCCGTGCAAGGGAATTTCGGCGACAGCATCTATTTCAGCAAGCCGGTGGTCGACCTTCTGGCCGAGCGCTTCCCGGCCACCGCCACGCTCGGCGTGTTGGCCATCGGCGTCGCCATTCTGCTGGCGATCCCGCTCGGCATCGTCGCCGCCATCCGCCAAAACCGCCTGCCCGACCGCGCCGCGCTCACCTTCGGCACCATCGGCCAGGCGACGCCTAGCTTCTGGCTCGGCCTGATGCTGATCTGGCTCTTCGCGGTCAAGCTTCGGGTGCTGCCGGTCTCGGGCTCGCAGACGCTCGCCCATTTCGTGCTGCCCGCCCTGGTGCTCGGCTACTACGCCGCGCCCTCCATGCTGCGCCTGTGCCGCGCCGGCATGATCGACGCGCTCTCCTCCGACTATGTGCGCACCGCCCGCGCCAAGGGCCTGCTGCCGCGCCAGGTGATCTTCGGCCACGCGATCCGCAACGCCATCCTGCCGGTGATCAGCGTCGCGGCGGTCGAGTTCGGCTTCATCCTCGGCGGCTCGGTCGTGGTGGAAAGCGTCTTCGGCATCCGCGGCATCGGCCTGCTGGCCTGGGAGAGCATCGCCCGCAACGACTTCCCCACCATTCAGGCGATCATTCTCGTCTACGCCATGATCTACGTCTGGCTGACCTTCCTCGCGGATGTGATCAATGCCTGGCTCGATCCCCGCATCCGCGTGAGCTGATCCCATGAGCACAAACACATCCTCGATCCCGGCGGCCCCGGCCCGCCTGCCCCATCCCTCGCCGCGTCGCATCCTGCTCAAGCGTGCGAGGGAACACCGCGGCCTCGTGATCGGCGGCGCCATCGTGCTGGCGGTCGTCCTGATCGCCCTCTTCGCCCCGCTGATCGCCCCGCACGACCCTTACGCCCAGGACCTGTCGAAGCGGCTGCTGCCGCCGGTCTGGGCTGAAAAGGGCAGCTGGGAGCACATCTTCGGCACCGACGCCCTGGGGCGCGACTATCTCTCGCGTATCCTGTTCGGCGCCCGCATCTCGCTGCTGATCGGCATTTCCGCCGCCATCGGCTCCGGGCTGATCGGCACCACGCTCGGCCTGCTCGCCGGCTATTTCGGCGGCCGCGTCGACAGCGTCGTCACCTTCATCGTTTCGGTGCGCCTGGCGCTGCCGGTGGTGCTGGTGGCGCTGGCCGTCGTCTCCCTGTTCGGCGGCGACCTGTGGATCGTCGTCACGGTGCTCAGCCTGTTGCTGTGGGACCGCTTCGCCGTCGTCGTGCGCTCGGCCACCCAGCAGCTGCGCAACCAGGAATTCGTCACCGCCGCCCGCGCCATGGGCGCCTCCACCCCGCGCATTCTTGTCGTCGAGCTGTTGCCGAACCTCATCGGCCCGCTCGTCGTGATCGGCTCGCTGGAGGTCGCCCATGCCATCTTGCTGGAATCGGCGCTGTCCTTCCTCGGCCTCGGCGTCCAGCCGCCGACCCCGTCCTGGGGCCTGATGGTCTCGGAAGGCAAGGGCCTCGTCTTCTTCGACGCCCGCCTGATCGCCCTTCCCGGCGCCGCCATCGCCATCCTGGTGCTCGGCATCAACCTGATCGGCGACGGCCTTCGCGACGTGCTGACCCCGGAGGGCCGGTCATGAGCGTCCTTTCCGTCCGCAATCTGAAGGTCACGATCCCCACCCATGGCGAGCCGCTCGAGGCGGTGCGCGGCGTCGACATCGAGGTCGGCGCCGGCGAGACGCTCGGCATCGTCGGCGAGAGCGGCTGCGGCAAGTCGGTCACCTCGATGGCGATCATGCGCCTGCTGCCCGGCCGCATCTCCGTCGCCGCCGACGAGATGCGCCTTGGCGACACCGATCTTCTCGCCATGAGCGAGCGGCAGATGGCCGACATCCGCGGCGACCGCATGGCGATGATCTTCCAGGAGCCGATGACCGCGCTGAACCCGGTGCTGACCATCGGCCGGCAGATGAGCGAGACTTGGGCCCGCCATCGCCGCGGCAGCAAGCGCGAGGCGCTGGAGGCCGCCGTCGATCTGCTCGACCGGGTCGGCATCCCGCATCCGCGCGAGCGGCTCGGGGTTTATCCGCACCAGCTCTCCGGAGGCCTGCGCCAGCGCGTGATGATCGCCATGGCGCTGCTGTGCGATCCGCAGCTGATCATCGCCGACGAGCCGACCACCGCGCTCGACGTCACCGTGCAGGCGCAGATCCTCGACCTGCTCGCCTCCCTGCAGCAGGAGCGCGGCCTCGCCATGATCTTCATCAGCCACGACATCGGCGTCGTCGCCCGCATCGCCGGGCGCGTGCAGGTCATGTATGGCGGGCGCACCGTCGACGGCGGCCCGGTCGGCGAGCTGCTCGGCCACCCCAAACATCCCTACACCAGGGCGCTGCTCTCCTCCGTGCCCCGCCGGGGCATGCGCTGGGGCCGCGACACGCTCGGCGCCATCCGCTGGACCGAAGACGCGCCGGAGGCCTCCTCATGAGCGAAAAAGTCATGAGCGACATCGTCATGGAACTGCGCGACGTCCGCCGCACCTATCGCATCGGTGGCGGCATGTTCGGAAAGCCACGCGACCTGCATGCGCTGGACGGCGTCAGCCTGCAGTTGCGCCGCGGCGAGGTGCTGGCGCTGGTCGGCGAGTCCGGCTCCGGCAAGAGCACCCTGTCGCGCATCCTGCTCGGGCTCGAGGCGCCGAGCTCCGGCGAGGTGTTCCTCGACGGCGCGCCCGTCGCCTCGATCCGCCGCCGCGCCTTCGCCGCCCGCGTGCAGCCGGTGTTCCAGGATCCCTATTCCTCGCTCAACCCGCGCAAGACCGTGCGCCAGATCATCGAGGCGCCGCTGGTCATCGCCGGCGGGGTCGCTGCGTCCGAGCGGCTGCGCCGGGTGCGCGAGCTGCTCGACATCCTGCGCATGCCCGAGCGCATGCTGGAGGCCTATCCGAGCCAGATGTCCGGCGGCCAGCGCCAGCGCGTTGCCATCGCCCGCGCGCTGATCTCGCGGCCCGAAATCGTCGTCTGCGACGAGCCGACCTCGGCTCTCGACGTCTCCGTGCAGGCGGAGGTGCTGAACCTCCTGATGGAGCTGCGGGCCGAGTTCGGCCTCACCTATCTTTTCATCAGCCACGATCTGGCGGTGGTCGAATACATCGCCGACCGGGTCGCGGTCATGCAGTCCGGCCGCCTCGTCGAGGTCGCCGATGCCGAGGCGCTCTTCGCCGCCCCGCAGCACGACTACACCCGCCGCCTGCTCGCTTCCGCGCTCACCGTGCCGGCCGCCAGCCCTGACACCTGATCTTCTGCCGTTCCCGAAGCCGCCTCCTTGTCCGGCCGGCTTCCCACTACCCAAAAGGTCAATGAAATGACACGCCCCATCGCCACCCGGCAGCTGCCCCTCACCATCGACAGCGCCGAACTGCACATCGTCCGCCTGCCGCTGATCTCGCCCTTCACCACCTCCACCGGCACCATGCACGAGAAGGTGTTTCCGCTGCTGGTGCTGAAGTCCGGCGCGCTGGAAGGCTATGCCGAAGGCGTGATGGACCCGCTGCCCGACTATCTCGACGATACCATCTCCGCCGCCACCTACTTCCTGCGCGAGGCGATCCTGCCCAACGTGGTCGGAAAGAGCTTCGAGAACCCGCAGGAGCTGGAAAAGGTGCTCGCCCCCTGGCGCGGCCACTGGATGGCCAAGGCCACCGTCGAGATGGCCTTCTGGGACCTGTGGGCCAAGGCGCTCGGACTGCCGCTCAAGACCCTGCTCGGCGGCACCGGCGACAAGGTCGCCGTCGGCGTGTCGCTCGGCCTGCAGGACATCGAGGCGACCGTCGAGGCGGCCAAGCGTCACCACGCGCAAGGCTACAAGCGCATCAAGCTGAAGATCGAGCCGGGCCACGATGTCGAGCTGGTCGCCAGGGTGCGTGCCGCCCTGCCGGACGCGCGGATCAGCGTCGATGCCAACACCGCCTACTCGCTCGCGGATCTGCGGATCCTCAAGGCGCTCGACGCCTACGATCTCGAATATATCGAGCAGCCGCTCGCCTATGACGACATCCACGACCACGCCGTGCTGCAGTCGCGCATCGCAACGGCCGTTTGTCTCGACGAGAGCATCCGCTCGGCCGCCGATGCCCGCAAGGCGCTGGCGAGCGATGCCGCCCGCGTCGTCAACATCAAGGTCGGGCGCGTCGGCGGCCATCTGGAGGCCCGGCGCATCCATGACATCGCGGAGGCCTGGAGCGTTCCGGTGTGGTGCGGCGGCATGCTGGAATCCGGCATCGGCCGCGCCCACAACATCCACATGTCGACCCTACCGAACTTCCGCAAGCCCGGCGACACGTCGAGCGCGCGGCGCTATTTCCGCAAGGACCTGACGGTGGAATGGCTGGAGACCGAGGACGGCATGATGCCCGTTCCGGAAGGCCCCGGCATCGGCGTGCGCCTCGACCGCGAGTTCCTGGACGGCATCTCCAGCGAGCGCGAGACCTTCGGCGCGGCGGCGTAAGCGGCCGCCCCTACCCGCCCTTGCGGCGGCCGACGAGGAACGGCATCGCGGCGAACAGCGCCAGGATGCGGAAGACGTGGTGCGTCGCCACATAAACCGGGTCGTAGCCGAGCGCCAGCGCCATCGACGACATCGCCTCGACGCCGCCCGGCGCGAAGGCCACCCACACCTGCCCGAACGGCAGCCCGGTCATCGCGGCGGTGAGCCAGCTCGCCGCCGCGGAGATCGCCAGCGCCACGCTGGCCGCGGCCAGGCCGGCAACGCCGAGCAGCCGCAATTCCTTGGCCGTCAACCCGCTGAACCTTGCGCCGATCACCGCGCCCGTCACTGTGAACCCCAGGAAGGTCAGCGGCAGCGGCAGCCGTCCCTCGACGAGGCCGGCCGCATGGGTCGCGGCGCTCAGGATCAGGCCGGCGAGCAGATAGGCCGCCGGCACGCCGAGCCGGTCGCCGGCCAGCCCGGCCGCGAACCCGGCGATCAGGATCACCACCGCCGCGCCGTAGCCGATCTCGCCCATCGTCGTCAGCACCGCCCCGCTCGGCGCACTGTCGATCAGCGCGATCACCGGCGGCAGCAGCACCGTGATCACCAGCAACCGCAGGCTCTGCAGCACCATGACGGCGCGCAGGTCGCCGACGCCGGAGGCGGCCAGCGACAGGCAGTAGCTCAGCGCGCCGGGCGAGGTGGCGAGCCGCGCGGTCGCCGCATCGAGGCCGTAGCCGCGCTGCAGGATCGCGCCCGACACCGCCATCACCGCGGCGATGGTCGCCGCCAGCATGGCAAGGCTCACCGGCCATTTGGCGATGTCGGAGAGAAAATGCGGCGTGACCCCGGCTCCCAGGGTCACGCCGATCACCAGGAAGGCGCAGTTGCGCAACAGGCCCGGCACGGCGGGCGCAAGGCCCAGCATCGCGGCGAGCGTCACCGCGACGGTGCTGCCGATCAGCGCGGCGGCGGGCAGCCCTGCCAGCGTCGCCGCTCCCGCACCGGCAAGCCCGGCCGCGAGGGCGACGGCAAGGCTGCGCCACCGCATGCCCGTCACGCCTCGGCCACCTTCTTCTTGCGACGGCCGAGCCAGATCGGCACGACCACCACGACGGCCGCCAGTACGTAGAGTACGATGGCATTGCCGGAGTCGAGGAGGATCGACCAGTCGCCGCCCGAGATCGACAGGGCGCGGCGCAGGTTGTTCTCGAACAGGCTGCCCAGCACGAAACCGAGGATCACCGGGGCCAGCGAGAAGTCCAGCTTGCGCAGGACCCAGCCGACCACGCCGAGCAGCGTGATCATATAGAGGTCATGCGGGTTGCTGACGACCGAGTAGACGCCGATGAAGGCCAGCACCGCGATCATCGGCGTCAGGTACTGCTGCGGCACCGTCAGCAACCGGGCGAACAGCCCGACCAGCGGCAGGTTGATGACCAGCAGCGCGACGTTGCCGATATACATCGACGCGATCAGGCCCCAGGCGATCTCGGGTCGCTGCTCGAACATCAGCGGCCCCGGCGTGACGTTGAACAGCAGCAGGGCGCCGAGCAGGATCGCCGTCGTTCCCGAGCCGGGAATGCCGAGCGTCAGCATCGGCACCATCGCGCCGCCCGCGGCCGCGTTGTTGGCCGATTCCGGTGCGGCGAGGCCCCGGATGTCGCCCTTGCCGAAGTTGTCCGAATCCTTGGCCAGGCGCTTCTCCGTGCCATAGGCGACCGCGGAGGCGACCGAGGCGCCGGTGCCCGGCAGGATGCCGATGAAGAAGCCGATCACCGCGGAGCGCAGGATCGTCCACCTGGTGAGCGCAAGGTCCTTCATCGAGACGAAGCTCTTGTCGAGCGCCAGCGGCTTCAGCTTGCCGGTGACCTGCTGCTCGACGAGATGGATCAGCTCCGCCATGCCGAACAGGCCGATGACCACCACGAGAAAGTCGATGCCGGCGAGGATGTCGGGAATGCCGAACGTGTAGCGGGCAACGCCCGTATTGGCGTCGATGCCGATCGAGGCCAGCATCAGCCCGAGCAACGCCGCCAGCAGCGTCTTCACCGCATTGGATCCGACCAGGGAAGCGAGGGTCGCGAAGGCGAAGACCATCAGCGCAACATAGTCGGACGGCGAGAAGGTCACCGCATAGGCGGCGAGCATGGGCCCGAACAGCGTCACCAGAATCACCGAGAAGGTCCCGCCGACGAAGGACGCCACCGCCGACAGCGACAGGGCACGTCCCGCCTCGCCGCGCTTGGCCATCGGGTTGCCGTCCAGCGTCGTCATCACCGCGCTGGCGTCGCCGGGCACGTTGAGCAGGATCGACGAGATGCGCCCTCCGTACTCGGCGCCGTAATAGATGCCCGCGAGCAGGATCAGCGCCGATTCCGGCGGAAAGCCGAGGCTGTAGGCGATGGGCAGCAGGATCGCCACGCCGTTGATCGGACCGATGCCGGGAAGCGCGCCGATGAGCGTTCCGGCAAAGCAGCCGATCAGGACGAGAAACAGGTTGAACGGATCCAAGGCGACGGCGAAGCCCGCCGAAAGCCCGCTGAAGACGGCATCCATGGGGACCTCACGTAAGGAATGCGGTCAGACCGACCGGCAGGTTGAGTTCCAGCAACGTCGTGCAGACGAAAAACCCGACGATGCCGGCCGCGGCACCGAACAGAACCGCGCGCAACGGCGCGGCGCCCAGCATCCAGGCAAGCGTGGCGCAGAACAGCCATGTCGACAGGATGAAGCCCAGCCGTTCGAACAGGTATCCGTAGGCGAAAAGCAGAACCACCACGACGGCGAGACGCCCAAGGGTTTTGGTCGAGGTGCCGAGTTGCGCGACATCCGGACGGATGACGAGGTAGAGGGCACACGCCATGGCGAAAATTCCCAGGATGCGTGGCCAGCTCTCGGGTCCCAGCGGGTCGTACTGGAACGGCGCCTCGATGACTGTGAAGGCGATATAGGTATAGAGCAGCGCGATCACGAGGATCGCACCCGCAAAGACGCGGTCTGCCATGTCGTCCTCCCTTCCCGTTTGGCATGGGGCCCGGTTGGCATTGGGCCGGCGGCGCCTGTCCCGCGCCGTCGGCCCGTGCTGCCGGCCTCCCTGGCCGCCTTGCGGCCTTTTCGCGTTACTGGATCAGGCCGGCTTCGCGGGCGATCTCGCGCAGGCGCGCGATGCGCTGCTTGATCGACTCGTCGAGTTCCGCACCGGCGAGGTTCAGCGGCATAAGGCCCTTTTCCTTCTGCAGCTTGGCGAACTCCTCGCTGGCGAAGGCGTTCTGGAACTTCTCGACCCAGGCGTTGTAGGCCTCGTCCGAAACGTTCTTGCCCATGTAGTAGCCGCGCAGGATGGTCCACTCGGCATCGACACCCAGCTCCTTGGCGGTCGGGATGTCGGCGAAGGGCTCCTCCAGCCGCTCGTCGGACATCACGGCCAGGATGCGCAGCTTGCCGGTGCCGATATGGGAGACCATCTCGCCGACGTCGCCCATATAGACCTGGATGCTGCCGCCCAGCAGGGCCGCGATGGACTCGCCGCCGCCGTCGAAGGCGACATAGCGCATCTTCTTCGGATCCTGATCGATGGCCCGCAGCAGCAGCGCGCCCTTCATCCAGTCCTGCGAACCGACCGAGCCGCCGGCGCCGAAGACGACGGACGAGACGTCGGCCTTCACCGCGTCCATCAGGTCGGACAGCTTCTCGAACGGGCTGTCGGCGCGCACCACGACCGCGCCGAAGTCGGCGCCGGCGGTGGCCAGGAACCGCACGTCGTTCTCCGTCCACTGGCCGTACTTGCCGGTGGCGATGTTGAGCAGCGAGCCGGACGAGAACGCGACGATGGCGTTCGGGTCGTCGGTGCGGGTGGTGTTGAACAGGTTGATGGCCACCGCGCCGATGCCGCCCGGCATGAAGCTGACCTGCATCGGCGTGTCGAACTGGCCCTGCAGGCCGGTCTGGGCGACGCGGCAGGTCAGGTCGAAGCCGCCGCCCGGCTGCGCCGGTGCGATGCACTCGGGCCTGTTGATCTCGGCGGCGAATACAGGGGTGGCGAGGCCGGCGGCGATCAGCGCCGCGGCCGCGGTCTTGAAGAGTTTCATGTAGTCCTCCCGGTTGTCGCACGGATCGGGCCGCAGCGGCGGCACCGTCCATGGATCGCACGACACTAGGCCGCGTGGCTGACCGGAGCTTGACCCGTCGCTGACGCGACGCTGACAGGGAACCCTGCGGCAGCGGTTTTTCTTCCCGCCGCTCACGGCTTGCACTAATCAAGTGGGATGCGGATCGTGCTTGTGGAGGACAACGACGAACTTGCAGAGGCGATCATCGATCGCTTCCGCGGGGAAGGTCATGCCATCGACCGGGAGGCCGACGGCGAGCAGGCGAGCGAGCTTCTGCGCTACAAGACCTTCGACCTCATCCTGCTGGACGTGAACCTGCCCGGCCGCAACGGCTTCGAGATTCTCCGCCAGCTCCGCCTCAGCGGCGACCACACGCCCGTCATGCTGCTCACCGCCCGCTCCGAGATCGACGACCGCGTCGTCGGGCTGGACGCGGGAGCCGACGACTACATCGTCAAGCCGTTCGACCTGCGCGAGCTGGCCGCCCGCTGCCGGGCGCTGGCCCGCCGCCGCGCCGGCGAATCCAGCAACCTGTTCATCGCCGGCAACTTCACCTTCGACCGCGCCGCCAAGCGCGCCACCGTCGACGGCCAGGACGTCGACCTGCGCCAGCGCGAGGTGCAGCTGCTGGAGGTGATGATCGGCAATATCGGTCGCGTCCTGTCCAAGGAGGAGGTCGCCGACAAGCTCTACACCTTCGAGGAAGTGCCGACGCTGAACGCCGTCGAGCAGATCATGACGCGGCTGCGGCGCAAGCTGGAGGGCGCGGCCTTCTCCATCCGCACCATCCGCGGCCTCGGCTATATCGCGAGCGTCCGCGACGAATGACGCTGCCGCCGCCCCTGCCGGAAGCACGCGCCGTGCCCTATTCGCTGCGCCGCCGGCTCACCGTCGGCATGGTCGCGGGCTTCCTGGCGCTCCTCGTCGTGCTCTCCATCGGCCTTTGGACCTATGCGCGCAATGCCGCCAACCAGACCTACGACCTGCTGCTCGCCGGCTCGGCCATCGCCATCCTGGAGCGCATCTCGCCGACGCCCGACGGACTGATCGTCGACATTCCCTCCTCTGCGCTGGAGATCGTCGGCCTTGCCAAGGAAGACCGCGTCTTCTACCGCGTCTTCCGCCTCAGCGGCCGCACCCTGACCGGCGAACCGGACCTGCCGCTGCCCCCCGGCGGCGTGCGCGCCGGCGACCAGC
This sequence comes from Stappia sp. WLB 29, assembly GCF_023507705.1. Classification (GTDB taxonomy): domain Bacteria; phylum Pseudomonadota; class Alphaproteobacteria; order Rhizobiales; family Stappiaceae; genus Stappia. The sequence goes on from NZ_JALBGD010000001.1 coordinate 643,887, forward strand.
CCCGCTTCTTCGATGCGCCCTACAGCCGCGAGACCTCCCGCTTCGTGCTGCAGGGCAAGCTGATCATCGAGCCGACCGGCCCGGACTGGATCATGCTGCAGCTCGGCCACACGCGGCTTGCCCGCGACACCATGCAGATGGACCTCTTTTCCAAGGGGCTGGCCGGCCTCGTCGCCATCGCCGTGCTCGGCCTCGTCTTCATGCGCCTCGGCATCAACCGGGCGATGGCCCCGCTCGCCGGCATCGAGGCCGACATCCGCGGCCGCGAGCCCTCCGACATGACCCCGCTCGACGCCAAGCCGCCGCGCGAGGTGGAGGGGCTGATCGGCGCCATCAACGATTTCATGGGTCGCCTCGTCACCAGCAAGGAGCACGCCCAGTCCTTCATCGCCGATGTCGCCCACCAGATGCGCACCTCGCTCGCCGCCCTGCAGGGGCAGTTGCAGCTCGCCGCCGAGCAGGACGAGCCCGAGCGCATGCGCCAGCGGCTGGAGCGGGCCTCCGAACAGGCGACCCGCACCATCCGCCTCACCAACCAGCTGCTGTCGCATGCCATGGTCACCCATCGCGGCATCGACGAGCCGGTCGAAAAGATCGACCTGATGCCGCTGATCCGCACCTCGGTCGAGGAGTTCCTGCGCCATCCGGAGACCGAGGGCATCGACATCGCCGTACTGCACGACGACCTGCCCGCCGGCAGCGCGCTGCTCGTCGCCGATCCGGTGGCGCTGCGCGAGGCCCTGCGCAACCTGCTCGACAATGCCGCGCGGCACGGGCCGAAGGACATCCGCATCGACATTGGCCTGTCGCGCACGCGCATCGACGAGCGCGAGGCCCTGTGCATCTCGCTCGACGACAGCGGCCCCGGTATTCCGGCGGCCGAGCGCGAGAAGGTGCTGGAGCGCTTCTATTCGCTGAACCGGGCCGGCGGCGGATCCGGCATCGGTCTCAGCATCGTCAACGCGGTGGCGCGCAGCCATGGCGGCCGGCTCGCCCTTGCCGACAGCCGGCTCGGCGGGCTGCGCGTCGAGCTGGACCTGCCGGTCGACGGACCGGCCTGAACGATCGAGACGGGCGACCGGCGCGGCCAAATCAGCGCCGGCACCCATGGGGAACGGAAACGAAATCGGGAGGACGACGGGCATGACGCTTGCGACCCTTGCCAGGACACGCCTTGGCGCCCTGCGCCGGATCCGTGCCGCCGTGCTCGGCGCGGCGGCGCTTTCTCTGGCCGCCGTCGGCCACGCCCGGGCCGAGACGCGGCTCACCATCTACAGCGCCACCGACACGTCGGCCATGACGGAGGTGATCGCCCGCTTCGAGGCGACCCACCCGGCGGTCAAGGTCGAGTATGTCGAATACAACACCTCCGAACTCTACGAGGCCATCGCCTCGCACAGCCACCTGGTCGACGTGGTCATCAGCTCCTCGATGGACCTCCAGGCGAAGCTGGTGAACAGCGGCGATGCCTACGCCTTCCGCCCGCCCAATGCCGATGCCCTGCCCGAATGGGCGCGCTGGCGCGGCGAGCTCTACGGCTTCACCTGGGAGCCGGTGGTGATGGTCTACAACAAGGCGGCCTTCGCCGACCGGCCGCTGCCGCAGACCCGGTCCGAGCTCGCCGGCATGATCCGCGACGATCCCGATTTCTTTCGCGGCCGCGTCGGCACCTACGACATCCACCTGTCCGGCGTCGGCTACCTCTTCGCCACCCAGGACGCCCAGCGCGGCTACCAGTTCTCGCGCGTCGCCGAATCCTTCGGCCGCGCCCGCGCCCGCACCTTCTGCTGCACCCGCGAAGTGCTCGACCGGGTCGCGCGCGGCGAGCTGGTCTACGGTTACAACATGATCGGCTCCTACACGCTCGGCGTGGTCCGGGAGGACGAGCGCATCGGCTACTACCTGCTCGACGACTACACGCTGGTGATGAGCCGCACGGCCTTTATCCCCGAAACCGCGCCGAACAAGCGGGCCGCCGTTTCCTTCGTCAATTTTCTCCTGTCGCCGGAGGGCCAGGCGGCCATTGCCACCTCGCCGGAACTTATCCCCCTTCTGCCCGAGGCGACCATCGCCTCCGGCCACAGCGGCGTTCCGGGTACCGAGGGGCGCTCGCTGCTGCCCATCCGCCTCGGCACCGGCCTGCTCACCTATCTCGACCGGTTGAAGAAGGAGGCCTTCCTTGCCGACTGGTCGGCGGCGATGCAGGTCGACAGCGCCTCGCAGTAGAACGCGGGGATAAGTGGCAAAAGGCCGGCCCGGAGAAGCCCGAGGCCGGCCTTTTCCTGATCTTGGGCGTCTTGGAACCCCGGACTCCAAAAAAACGCGATTTCGAGACGGGATTTTGCAAAACCCGTCTCAATCCCGCTATCGCCCGCAAACCCTTGTCATAACAAGAGAAAACACTCAGAGAGCCTCGATCCGGGCGCCATTTTCGCCGTCGAAGTAATGCAGGTCCGCAAGCTCGTAATCCAGACTTATCCTCTCGTTCGGACGCAGCGCCACGGTCGGCGCCAGCCGGGCCGTCAGCTCCTGGCCGCCGAGCCGGCAGATCGCCATCGTGTCCGAGCCGAGCGGCTCGAACACCTCGACCACCGGGGCGATGGCGCCCCCCTTGTCCCCGGCAAAGGCCAGATGCTCCGGTCGGATGCCGACATCGATCCGCGCCCCGTCGGCGGCCGCCACCTCGCCCAGCCGCAGGGCCGCATCGCCCACCCGCAGGACCGGCGAACCGCCTGATCTGTCTATGTTTCCGCTGAACACGTTCATCTGCGGCGAGCCGATGAACTCGCCGACGAACCGGCAGTTCGGCCGGCTGTAGAGCTCGATCGGATGGCCCTGCTGGACGATTTTGCCCCCGCGCAGCACCACCACCCGGTCGGCCAGGGTCATCGCTTCCGTCTGGTCGTGGGTGACATAGACCGTCGTCGTCTTCAGCATCGCATGCAAGCGCTTGATTTGCGTACGCATTTCGACGCGCAGCTTGGCGTCGAGGTTCGACAGCGGCTCGTCGAACAGGAACACGGCGGGCTTCCTCACGATGGCCCGGCCCATGGCCACGCGCTGCCGCTGGCCGCCCGAAAGCTGCCCCGGCTTGCGGTCGAGATAGGCCTCGATCTGGAGGATACGTGCCGCCTCGCGCACCTTCGGCTCGATCTCGGAAGCCTTCAAGCCCCTCATCTTCAAGCCGAATCCGATATTCTCGGCCACGCTCATATGCGGGTATAGCGCATAGTCCTGGAACACCATGGCCACGTCCCGATCGCGCGGCTCCACGTCGTTGACGACCCGCTCGCCGATCTTCAGGACGCCGCCGGAGATCTCTTCCAGCCCGGCGATCATCCGCAGCATCGTCGACTTGCCGCATCCCGACGGCCCGACGAAGGCGACGAATTCCCCGTCCTCGATGGCGAGGCTCACGCCATGGATCGCCCGCACCGATCCGTAATCCTTGACGATCCCCTCCAACCGGATATCCGCCATGGCCCTCTCCCTTGACCGCCCGTTTTTGCGGGCTTGCATTATCGATAATTTGGATGTTATCGATATCGATAATGAAGCGCAACCCCGACCGGACAGGCTGGCGGGGCCGGCGCGAGAGGGGCGGCCGACGACGTTCGGTGGCAAGCAGGGAGCCGGTATCAGATGGCCGTTGAGAGCTTCTCGACCGCATCCGTGATGGATCTTGTCCCCCGGCAGTCGAGCCGGCGCAGCCATGCCGTCTTCGTCGCCCTGCAGAAGGAAATCGTGCTCGGCGAGTTGCCGCCGGACTCCTCCCTGACCGAGATGGAACTGGCCCAGCGCTTCCAGTGCAGCCAGAGCACCGTGCGCGAAGCCTTGATGCAGCTGTCCGAGGAAGGGCTGGTCAAGCGCCTGCCCCATCGCGGCACGCTGGTCGCCCCCTGCCGTGCCGCCGATGCCCGTGCGCTTATCAACATCCGCCGCGAGGTGGAGTGCACCTATCTGGAAGAAGTGCTGCGCAATTCCGGCCGCGGCCTCGTCGGCCAACTCCACGACGAACTGAACGCCATGCGGAACGCCGCCCGCGACGGCGACGAGTACCGGCTCTCGGTGCATGACCGCGCCTTCCACACCACCTTGTTCGCGGCCGCCGACCTGCCCCTCGTGGTGCCGATCCTGACCCGCTGCCTCATCCACAATCACCGCTACAAGATCATGAATTCCCAGCCGAACCGGGCGCTGGAGGAAACGGCCGAGCGGCATGTCCCCATCATCGACGCGCTCAAGGACGGCGATCTGGAGCGGCTGCGCGCCGTGCTCGGCCACCACATCTCCACCATCGTCGACTTCGGCCCCGATCTCACCGAGGAGGCCGGAGCGTGACCCCTCGTCGCCAGCCCAGCCCGGCCATGCGCGCCGTTCTCGACCGCCTCGCGCAGGAAGATCGCGGCCTTGCAGATCCCACCACCTTGGAGCCGCAGGCCGGCCGAGCGCTGGCCGCGCTCACCAATATCCGCTGGAACGAGGACCTGCCGCCGGTCGCCGAAAGCCGCACCCTGATGCATGCCGGATTGCCGGCACGTCTCGTCGTCCCGGAGGGCGACACGGGGCGCGATGCGATCCTCCATGTCCATGGTGGCGGCTGGGCCTTCTGCTCCGCCGCGACCCATGAGTGCGCTGCCCGGCGCATCGCCAATGCGACCGGCGCGCGCGTCCTCACCGTCGAGTATCGCCTTGCCCCCGAGCATCCTTATCCCCACGGGCTGGAAGACGTGCTGGCGGCCTGGGCCGCGCGCGATACGGAGCTTCGCTGGTCGATGGCCGGCGACAGCGCGGGCGCCAACCTGGCGCTGGCGGCGATGCTACGGCTCATCGAGGAAGGCGGCGCCCTGCCCGCCCAGGCGCTGCTCTTCTACGGGGTCTACGGCGCCGACTTCTCGAGCCCGTCCTACGAGTTGTACGCGGACGGACCGGGCCTCACCCGGGCGAAAATGCAGCGCTACTGGAACTGGTATGCGGCCCGCGAACTGCGCGAAAGACCGGCCGTATCCCCGCTGGCGGCAAGCGATGCGGCGCTTGCCGCCCTGCCCCCGCTTTATCTCAACGCCGCCGGGCTCGACCCCCTGTGCAGCGACACCGAACGTCTGGCCGCGCGCCTTCGCGCGCTCGGCCGCGACGACCCCTTCGACCTGTTCGAGGGCGTCGTCCACGGCTTCATGCAGATGGCACTGGCCCTGCCGGAGGCGCGCGACGCCTTCCAAAGGGCCGGCGCCGTCTTCAGAAAACGGGCCGGCTGAGGAGCGGCCTTAAAATCCAGGGAGGAACCAAGACAATGAAAATGTTCAGGAAATTCGCCGTTGCCGCCAGCGCTCTGACGCTGATGGCCAGCCTTGCCCACGCCGACAGCACGGTGCGCTTCTGGTACCATTTCGACAATGCCGACAACCCGATGGACGAGCTCGTCGCCGAGTTCGAGAAGCAGAATCCGGGCATCAAGGTCGAAGCCGAAAACATTCCCTGGAACAGCTACTACGACAATCTCTACACCGCGATCATCGGCGGCAATGCCCCCGACGCGGCGATGGTCAAGATGTTCGCCCAGCCGCGCCTCGTCGAGATGGGCGCGCTGGAGCCGATCGGCGCGCGCATCGATGCCTGGGACGGCAAGGACGGCCTCGAGGACAACCTGCTGAACCTCACGAAGGCCGCCGATGGCGAGACCTACTATCTCCCCGTCCAGTATGTCGTGCTCTACCTCTACTATCGCCAGGACATGCTGGACGAGCTCGGCCTCAAGGTGCCGACGACCTGCGACGAATTCCGCGATGTCGCCAAGGCCTTGACCCGGGACACCAACGGCGACGGCTCGCCGGACGTCTACGGCTTCGGCTTCCGGGGCGGCAAGGGCGGCCACGACCACTGGGCGAGCTTTACCCTCTCCCACGAGGGCGTCAGCCTCGAGGAGGGGCTGACCTCCGATGCGGGGATTGCCGGCACCCAGTACGTGGTCGACCTGTTCCGACAGGACGGCGTCTTCCCGCCCTCCGCGCCCAATGACGGCTTCCAGGAAATCCTCGGCGCCTTCAAGGCCGGCAAGACGGCGATGACCATCCACCACATCGGCTCGGCCAACGGCATCGTCGAGGTTCTGGGCGACAAGGTCTCGGCCGCGCCGGTGCCCGAATGCGGCGGCGGCCGCTGGACCTCCTTCGGCGACGAGAGCACCGCGGTCCTCTCCTCGGCCTCCGACAAGGATGCGGCCTGGAAGTGGATCTCCTTCCTCTCCTCGCCGGTCAACAACGCCAGGTTCAACGAGGCGACCGGCCAGCTGCCGGTGGTCAAGTCGGATGCCGAGAGCTGGTCGCTGCACCCGCAGCGCTTCGTCAAGGCGACGGTGGACTCCCTTCCCTATGCCCACCTGCTGCCGAACGTCTCGCAGACCTCCGACTTCGTGAACACCGTCTGGCCGGTCAACATGCAGCGCGCGCTGACCGGCGAGATCACGGCGCAGGAGATGAACGAGAAGATCGCCGAGCTCTACGCACAGTAAGCGACTATCCCCTGACAGCGACGGGCGGGGCGCAGGCCGCCGCCGCCCGTCGCCCCCTGGAGCCGCCGGCGCCCTACCGGGTGCGGGCATCGGCTCCGGCATTCTGGAACCGATCAGTTTTTCAGGGCATGCGGCCGGGTTCGGCCGCCCCCGCTGATCCAGCCGACGGCCAGACCATGACCGATACAACCGTTCCCGATGCCGGGCCGACCGGGCGCCCGCTCGGCCGGCGCGTGCTCCCTTACGCCATGTTGTCCCCGGCGGTGCTGGTGACGCTGGCCATCGTCTTCTTCCCGATGGTGCAGACCGCATGGATGAGCCTGCACGACTACGTGCTGTTCCGGCCGAACCATTTCGAGTTCGTCGGGCTCGACAATTTCCGCAAGGCGCTGGCCGACGAGGTGTTCTGGATATCCCTGCGGCACACCGCGATCTGGATCGGCATCACGATCCCGGCGCAGGTGCTGCTCGGCCTCGCCACCGCCCTGCTGCTGAACCAGGACTTTCCCTGGCGCCCGCTCGCCCGCGCTCTGATCATTATCCCCTGGGCCCTGCCGTCGGTCGTCATCGCGCTGATGTGGGTGTGGATCTACGACAGCAACTACGGACTGATGAACGACTTCCTGCTGCGCCTCGGGCTGATCGAGCAGGCGGTGCCCTGGCTCGCCCGGCCGGACACCGCGCTCGGTGCCATCATCCTGACGCTGACCTGGCAGGGCTTCCCCTTCTTCGCGGTCATGATCCTGGCCGGCCTGCAGTCGATCCCGCGCAGCTATTACGAGGCCGCGGCCATCGACGGGGCCAGCACCTGGCGCCAGTTCTGGCACATCACCCTGCCCGGCATCTCCGGCGTCCTGGTGACGGCAATCCTCCTGCGGATGATCTGGGTCGCCAATTCCTTCGATGTCATCTTCGTCATGACCGGCGGCGGCCCTGGCTACAGCACCTACACCCTGCCGCTCTACGCCTTCGTCAAGTCCCGCACCAATCTCGACTTCGGCTACGGCTCGGCGCTGGCCGTCCTGTTCACCCTGCTGCTGATGGTGGTCGTGCTCGTCTACCTGCGCCGCACCGGAAAGGCGGTGAGCCGATGAGACTGCGCAAGCTCCCCCTGTGGCGGCGGATCCTGACCGTCGACCTGCCGATGCTGACGATCCTCGCCTTCACGCTCGGACCTTATGCCTGGATGTTCCTCACCTCGGTGACGCCGGAGGCCAGGCTTTTCACGGAAGGTCCGTCGATCCTCGGCGCGACGTTCGAAAACTATGCCCGCCTGTTCCGCACCGTCGGTTTCGGCCGCAACCTGCTCGACAGCCTGATCGTGGCGGGCGGCACGGTCGTCGTTGGCCTCTCCCTGTCGATCACCGCCGCCTATTCGTTCTCGCGCTTCGAGTTCCGGGCCAAGCGCCTGTTGATGATGCAGTTCCTGCTCATCAACATGTTCCCGCTCGTGCTGCTGATCCTGCCGCTCTTCGTGCTGATGCGCGTGCTCGGCCTGCTCGACACCCACGCAGCGCTCATCATCGCCAACTCGACCATCGCCATCCCCTTCTCGGTCTGGATGATGGTCAGCTACATGAACGGCATTCCGCGCTCGCTCGACGAGGCGGCGATGACCGACGGCTGCACGCGGCTCGGCGCCCTGCGCCGGGTGATCCTGCCGCTCTGCGCACCAGGCATCGTCGCGACCGGCATCTACATCTTCATCACCGCCTGGAACGAGTACCTCTACGCGCTGACGCTCGGCGGCCGCAACGTGCGCACCATCACCGTCGCGGTGCAGACCCTGATCGGCGAATACGAGGTCCAGTGGGGCCTGCTCACCGCCGGCGGCATCATCGGCGCCATGCCCGCGACCGTTCTCTTCCTGCTCGTCCAGAAACGCCTCATCTCCGGCCTCACCCAGGGCGCGGTGAAGGGCTGAGCCTCGAAAGGACCCTCCTCTTGAAGAACCCGATTGGCATCATCTCCATGCAGTTCGCCCGCCCCTTCACGGGCGCTGACCTGCATCATTTCGCAAGGGCGGCAAAGCTCGGCTTCGACTTCGTCGAGCTGCTGGTGCCCGAGCCCGAGGACGGGCTCGACCTTGCCGAGACACGCCGCGCCGCCGAGGACGCCAGCCTCTTCCTGGTACTCGCCGCGCGCGTCTCGCCGACCCGTTCCATCGCCTCGGACGACCCCGCGAACCGCCAGGGCGGGCTCGACTACCTCAAGCGCTGCGTCGAGGTCGCGGACGGGCTCGGCGCCCGGATGATCGGCGGCCCGCTCTACGGCGAGCCGATGGTCTTTGCGGGCCGCCCGCCCGTGCCGCGCAGCGATGCCGACATCGCGGCCCGCGCCGAGCGCACCGTCGACGGGCTGAAGCAGGCAGCGGCCGTCGCACGCTCCGCCGGCAAGGTGCTGGCGCTGGAAGCGCTGAACCGGTTCGAGACCGACGTGATCTCGACGACACGGCAGGCGATCGAGGTGGTGGACGCGGTCGGCGATGCCGGCCTCGGCCTGATGCTCGACACGTTCCACATGAACATGGAGGACCGCTCGATCCCCGACGCGATCCGCGCCGCCGGCAATCGCATCGTTCATTTCCAGGCCAACGAGAACCATCGCGGGCACCCCGGCACCGGCCATATCGACTGGCCGGCGGTGATGCGGGCGCTGCATCAGGTCGGCTACAAGGGGCCGATCTCGCTGGAGCCCTTCCGCCGCGCCGACGACCGCGTGGCGCTGCCCATCGCCCATTGGCGCGCGCCGCGCGAAGACGAGAGCGAGAAGCTGATGGCCGGCCTCGGGGTCATCCGCAACGCGCTGGCGCTGGCGGAGGTCGACCAATGATCGATATCGGCTGGATCGGCTGCGGCCGCCACGCACGGCAGATGCTGCTGCCGCAGCTGGGCCGCAACGGCTTCCGCATCGCCGCGCTCTGCGACCGCGATGCGGAAGCCCTCGGCGAGGCGGCGGCAAATTACGGCGTCGCCGCCCTGCATCAGGACTATCGCGATCTGATCGCCCAGCCGGGGCTGGACGCCATCGGCATGGCCGTCGGGCCAGAGCTGCACCGGCTCGCCTCCATCGCGGCGCTGGAGAAGGGCCTGCCGGTCTTCATGGAAAAGCCGCCGGCAGCCGACGCGGCCGGCGCACGCGAGGTGGCGGCGGCCTCGCAGAAGGCCGGCAAGCCGGTCATCGTCGGCTTCATGAAGCGCTATTCGACCGGCAACAGGATCGCCCGCAACGTGCTGGACGGTGGCAGTTTCGGCAAGGTGCTCGGCATCACCGGCAGCTACATGACCGCACCGACCTATTTCGTCGGCGAGCCGGACTATACCGGCTTCTTCCTGCATCACTGCGTCCACTACATGGACCTCATCCCCTGGTTCGCCGGCGAGGACTTCGGCGACATGCTGGTGCGATCAGTAAGCCCAGCGCCGGGCAAGCTGCTGCTGCATGTCAACTTCACCACCAGGGGCGGCACGATCGGCAATGTGGTGATGGGCACGGTGCAGTCGCGCGGCACACCCATGGAAGAAATCCGCATCATGGGCGACCATGCGCGGCTGGAGATCGACAACATCATCGATGTGCGGCTCTACCGCGACCCGCCGTTCAAGGCGGACGATCCGGCCGCGACCTTAGACCCGGCCTGCGACACGCTCTCCTGGACGCCCAACTTCACCGCCGCGGCCAACGAGGACCACAAGGGCTATGCCGCCCTGCTGGCCGACACGGCACGGGCGCTGCGCGGCGAGCCGGCGAGTGCGCCGGACATCGAGGCCGGGGTGCTCGCGATGGAGCGGCTGGAACGCGTGATCGCGCAGATTTCCTGAAAAAACAGCGCGTGAAGCGACGGCTCCACGCGCGGTCCGGACGCCCTGTCAAGCAGCGGGCACCGGACGGAAACAAGAACTCGGATCAGAAAAACGTGGTGGGCGGTGAGAGACTCGAACTCCCGACATCCTCGGTGTAAACGAGGCGCTCTACCAACTGAGCTAACCGCCCGTCCGGCGCGGCCCGGAACGATCCGGAGCCACCGCGGAAGGAGCCTTGCGGACAGGCCGAAGGCTGGTGCCTTTTAAGCTGAGCCGCCGGCGAATTCAACCAGTGTGATAACCGCTGGACGACAGAGCGTCCCGGCTCACACGCGCAGCCCAAGAGCCCCGGACGCAACGAGGCCGCTAGGCAAGCACGTCGCAGACGCAAAACGGCCCCGGCGGGCATCCCGCAGGGGCCGTCAGCGGAGGGTTCGAACGGTCACGCCAATCAGGCGTTGACGGCGTCCTTGAGGCCCTTGCCGGCCTTGAACTTCGGAGTCTTCGACGCCGGGATCTGGATCGTCTCGCCGGTGCGCGGGTTGCGGCCTTCAGAGGCAGCGCGCTCGGAGACGGAGAAGTTGCCGAAGCCGATGATGCGAACTTCACCGCCGCTCTTCAGCGTACCGGTGATCGCGTCGAGCGCTGCGTCGACAGCCTCGCCGGCCTGCGCCTTGGTGAGGCCCGTCTTCTCTGCGACAGCGGCGATCAGGTCGTTTTTGTTCATGGCAGTCCCTTTCCTGGAAACAGCAAGCCCGACGATTCGTGACAGGCTTCGGGGAGGGACAGTCTTGCGAAATCCCGCCCGTGGCAAGCCGAAAAGCGCAGAAATCCGCGATTTTTCGGCTTTTTGCATGTCAAAGGGGCGCCCGCTGACGCCGGCGCCCCTTTTCCTGTGAATAAGCGGTGGATCAATGGGCGACGAGCTTGGCCGCGTCATCCTCCTGCACCACCGCCTTGGCAGCCGCATCGGCCGCTGCCTCATCCCACTCGATGGGCTCGGGCGTGCGAACCAGCGCGGTTTTCAGCACATCTTCCATCCGCGAGACCGGGATGATCTCCAGCCCGTTCTTGACGTTGTCCGGGATGTCCGCGAGGTCCTTGGCGTTGTCCTCGGGGATCATCACCGTGGTGATGCCGCCCCGCAGCGCAGCCAGCAGCTTCTCCTTCAGACCGCCGATCGGCAGGATCCGCCCGCGCAGAGTGATCTCGCCCGTCATCGCCACATGGCGGCGCACCGGAATGCCCGTCATCACCGAGATGACGGCAGTGGCCATGGCGATGCCGGCCGACGGACCATCCTTCGGCGTCGCACCTTCCGGCACGTGCACGTGGATGTCGCGCTTGTCGAACAGCGGCGGCTCGATGCCGAAGTCCACGGCCCGCGAGCGGACATAGGACGCAGCAGCCGAGATGGACTCCTTCATCACGTCGCGCAGGTTGCCCGTGACCGTCATCTTGCCCTTGCCGGGCATCATGACGCCCTCGATGGTGAGCAGTTCGCCCCCCACTTCGGTCCAGGCAAGACCGGTGACGACACCGACCTGGTCCTCAAGCTCGGCTTCGCCGTAGCGATAGCGCGGCACGCCCAGGAACTCCTCGACGACCGCCTCGTCGACCTTGATGGCCGGCTTTTCGGACATCAGGATCTCCTTGACCGCCTTACGGGCCAGCGTCGCCAGCTCGCGCTCGAGGTTACGCACGCCCGCCTCGCGGGTGTAGCGCCGGATCACCTTGCGAAGAGCCTCGTCCGATACCTCGAACTCGCCCTTGCGCAGCCCGTGGTCCTTCTCCGCCTTGGGCAGCAGGTGACGACGGGCGATCTGCACCTTCTCGTCTTCGGTGTAGCCGGCGATGCGGATGATCTCCATCCGGTCCATCAGCGGCGCCGGGATGTTGAGGGTATTGGCCGTGGTCACGAACATCACGTCCGAGAGGTCGTACTCGATCTCCAGGTAGTGATCCATGAAGGACGAGTTCTGCTCCGGATCCAGCACCTCCAGCAGGGCCGAGGACGGGTCGCCGCGGAAGTCCATGCCCATCTTGTCGATCTCGTCGAGCAGGAAGAGCGGATTGGCCTTCTTCGCCTTCTTCATCGACTGGATGACCTTGCCGGGCATCGAGCCGATATAGGTGCGCCGGTGACCGCGGATTTCCGCCTCGTCACGCACGCCGCCGAGCGACATGCGCACGAATTCGCGGCCCGTCGACTTGGCGATCGACTTGCCGAGCGAGGTCTTGCCGACACCCGGAGGACCGACAAGGCACAGGATCGGGCCCTTCAGCTTGTTGGCGCGCTTCTGCACGGCAAGATACTCGACGATGCGGTCCTTGACCTTCTCCAGGCCGTAGTGGTCCGCGTCCAGCACCTCCTGGGCATGCTTGAGGTCGTGCTTGACCTTGCCCTTCTTGCCCCACGGGATACCCAGCAGCCAGTCGAGATAGTTGCGCACGACCGTGGCTTCCGCCGACATCGGGCTCATCTGCTTGAGCTTGCGCAGCTCCGCATTGGCCTTCTCGCGCGCTTCCTTCGACAGCTTGGTCTTGGCAATGCGCTCTTCCAGTTCGGCCACCTCGTCGCGGCCTTCCTCGCCGTCACCGAGCTCCTTCTGGATCGCCTTCATCTGCTCGTTCAGATAGTACTCGCGCTGGGTCTTCTCCATCTGGCGCTTGACGCGCGAGCGGATGCGCTTTTCCACCTGCAGGACGGAGATCTCGCTCTCCATCAGGCCGAGGACGCGCTCAAGACGCCCGGCGACGGAGGTGATCGCAAGGATCTCCTGCTTCTCCGGGATCTTCACCGCCAGATGCGAGGCGATCGTGTCGGCGAGCTTGGAATTGTCGTCGATCTGGCCGATCGCGCCGAGGACTTCGGGCGAAACCTTCTTGTTGAGTTTCACGTAATTGTCGAACTCGGCAACGACCGACCGCGACAGCGCCTCCACCTCGACCGTATCGGTGTCGGTGTCGGGCAGTGCCGCGGCATGCGCCTCGAACAGGTCACTCCGGTCCGTGAAGGACGAGATGCGGGCGCGCGAAACGCCCTCGACCAGCACCTTCACCGTGTTGTCCGGCAGCTTGAGCAGCTGCAGCACGGTGGCGAGCGTGCCGACCTCGTAGATGTCGGAGGGCGAAGGCTCGTCGTCGGAAGCGTTGATCTGCGTCGCAAGCAGGATCTGCTTGTCGGCGCTCATCACCTCCTCGAGGGCACGGATCGACTTCTCGCGGCCGACGAACAGCGGCACGATCATGTGCGGGAACACGACGATATCGCGCAAGGGGAGGACGGCATGGAGGGTGCTTTCGCCCTCGGTCCGCGCATCGAAATCAGTCATGGATCTTCCTTTCCTTGCGAACCCGCCGCCCCGGGGAGTGGCAGACACGACGGGCGCATTACGGAAGCGGTGCCAGGATCATCTTGCCCCCTGCCCGGCCGATGGCCGATGGGAGCTGGCGTCCAGACCGGCCGACCACCCTCGCCCCGTTTGCCGGGCACGGCGGCGGTCGCCCCGCTTGCCTGTTATGCCAATAGGTGGCGAGCCCCCCGCAACGTGTCAAGGCACGCTGACCGCGCGGGCGCCCCGCGTTGACCTTGAGTCTAAGCCCAAACCGGCTTGATTCGCCGAAAATCTGCGCTTCCCCGCGAGGGAAAAGGCAGAAAGCCGGGGAAATCCGTTAAAACTCTGCCGCAGCGGAAACCTGACAATTCGTCCGACCGGGATCCTGCGACGGCAAAGGCCCCGGACCGTTGCCAGACCGGGGCCTTCCAGGATCGATGAGACGCGGAAAGCCGCCTCAGGCGGAGGAGGCCGAATTTTCCGCGCGATCCTCGTAGATGTAGAGCGGGCGTGCCTCGCCGGTGACGACCTCGGCCGAGATCACCACCTCCTTGACGCCCTTCAGGCCCGGCAGTTCGTACATGGTGTCGAGCAGGATCGACTCCAGGATGGAACGCAGGCCGCGAGCGCCGGTCTTGCGCTCGATCGCCTTGCGGGCCACCGCCTTCATCGCCTCGTCGTGGAACGCCAGCTCGACATTCTCCATCTCGAACAGGCGCTGGTACTGCTTGACCAGGGCGTTCTTCGGCTCCGTCAGGATCTGCACCAGGGCTTCCTCGTCGAGGTCGCCCAGGGTCGCGATCACCGGCAGGCGGCCGACGAACTCGGGGATCAGGCCGAACTTCAGCAGATCCTCGGGCTCCAGTTCCTGGAACAGCTCGCCGGTGCGCCGGTCCTCAGGCGCCTCCACATTGGCCTTGAAGCCGATCGAGGTCTTGCGGCCGCGCTCGGAGATGATCTTCTCCAGGCCCGCAAAGGCACCACCGCAGATGAACAGGATGTTGGTCGTGTCCACCTGCAGGAACTCCTGCTGCGGATGCTTGCGCCCGCCCTGCGGCGGCACGGAAGCCACGGTGCCTTCCATGATCTTCAGCAGGGCCTGCTGCACGCCCTCGCCCGAGACGTCGCGGGTGATCGAGGGATTGTCGGCCTTGCGGCTGATCTTGTCGACCTCGTCGATATAGACGATGCCGCGCTGCGCGCGCTCGACATTGTAGTCGGCCGACTGCAGCAGCTTCAGGATGATGTTTTCCACGTCCTCGCCGACATAGCCGGCCTCGGTGAGCGTGGTCGCATCCGCCATGGTGAAGGGCACGTCGAGAATGCGCGCGAGCGTCTGGGCCAGCAACGTCTTGCCGCAGCCGGTCGGGCCTACGAGCAGGATGTTGGACTTGGCCAGTTCGACGTCGTTGTTCTTCGACGCATGGTTCAGGCGCTTGTAGTGGTTGTGCACCGCGACCGAAAGCACCTTCTTCGCCGGACCCTGGCCGATCACATAATCGTCAAGGACCCCGCGAATCTCCTGCGGCGTCGGAATGCCGTCACGGGACTTGACCAGCGAAGACTTGTTCTCCTCGCGGATGATGTCCATGCACAGCTCGACGCATTCGTCGCAGATAAATACGGTCGGGCCGGCGATCAACTTGCGCACTTCGTGCTGGCTCTTTCCGCAGAAAGAGCAGTAGAGCGTGTTTTTCGAGTCGCCGCCGCTGGCCTTAGTCATCAGGTAAACCCCGCGTGCTTCGGAAGGACTTGTCCTTCCGCTGTATCTGGCGAGAAGAACGAACCCGTTCTTCTCTTTTCCGGAACCGGACTAGAGACCCGCCCGCACTCGTCCCGTAAATGTCATCATGCTTCCACCTCAAAAATCAATATACGTTTAAGGCGAAGCCATGACGCCGGCCTTCACGGGCCGGACGGAACGCCGCACGCCACCCGAGGGCGGGTCCGGCCCTGGCACCGTTACGTCACTTAGACTTGTCGTCGCCGCCGGCAAGACCGGCTCGGCTGGTGATGACGCCGTCGATCAGGCCGAACTCCTTGGCCATCTCCGGTGTCAGGAACTTGTCGCGCTCCAGCGCCTCCTCGACGGCGTCGAGAGACTGGCCGGTGTGCTTCACGTAGATCTCGTTGAGCCGCTTCTTGAGGCTCAGGATCTCCTGCGCATGCAGCATGATGTCCGCGGCGGTGCCGCGGAAGCCGCCGGACGGCTGGTGCACCATCACCCGCGAGTTCGGCAGCGAGAAGCGGCTGCCCTTGGCACCCGCCGCCAGCAGCAGCGAGCCCATGGAGGCGGCCTGGCCGATGCACAGCGTGGACACTTCCGGGCGAACGAACTGCATCGTGTCGTAGATCGCCAGGCCCGACGTCACGTAGCCGCCGGGCGAGTTGATATAGATGGCGATCTCCTTGGTCGGGTTCTCGGCCTCGAGATAGAGCAGCTGCGCACAGACGAGCGTCGCAAGGTGATCCTCGATCGGTCCGGTCAGGAAGATGATGCGCTCCTTGAGGAGTCGCGAATAGATATCGAACGCGCGCTCGCCCCGGTTCGTCTGCTCGACGACCATCGGCACGAGTGAGTTCACGGCGAAATCGACTGGATCCTTCATGCCTCGTCCATGCTTTGGAGGAACGTTCCCGGGCTGCACCGCTCGCGCGCAGCCGCCTCTTCAAATCGGTTTGCCGCTCATCAGCGGCCGGGAACGGTCTCGGTCTCGGTCTTGAGTCGAAAAAAGCGACACCCATTCATAAGGGATGTCGCCTCGTATCGGAAGATAGGTGCTGACGGGTCGGGAACAAGAGTTAAAAATGCAAGGATCAAGGCTGCCTTCCTCGCGAATCCGGCCTCGGAGATGATCCGAGGCCGGTCCGTCAAACCATCATGTGGGGAACGAGGATCAGGCCTCGTCCTCGTCTTCCGCCATCAGCTCGTCCTTGGTGACCGTCTTGTCGGTGACCTTGGCAAGCTCGAGGATGTAGTCGACGACCTTTTCCTCGTAGATCGGCGCCTGCAGGCTGGCGAGCGCCGTCGGATTGCTGCGGTAGAAGTCGAAGACCTGCTTCTCCTGGCCCGGGAACTGGCGAACCTTGTCGTAGAGCGCGCGCTGCACCTCTTCGTCGGTCACCTTGACCTGGTTCTGCTCGCCGACCTCGGAGAGCACCAGGCCGAGACGGACACGGCGCTCGGCGATCTTGCGGTACTCGCCGCGAGCCTCTTCCTCGGTCGTCTCCTCGTCCTCAAAGGACTTGCCGGAACGCTGCATGTCCTGCTCGACCTGGCGCCACACGCCGTCGAACTCGGACTGCACCAGACGCTCGGGCAGATCGAACGTATAGACCTCGTCCAGCTTGTCGAGCAGCTGACGCTTCACCTTCTGGCGGGTCATCGCGCCGTACTGGCTCTCGATCTGGCCGCGGATGATCTCCTTCAGCTTGTCGAGGCCCTCCAGGCCCAGGCCCTTGGCGAAGTCGTCATCGATCTTCACCTCGCCCGGCGCCTGCACTTCCTTGACGACGATGTCGAAGGTCACGGCCTTGCCGGCCAGGTGCTTGGCCGGATAGTCCTCGGGGAAGGACACCTCGATGACCTTCTCGTCCCCGGCCTTGAGACCGACGAGCTGCTCCTCGAAGCCCGGGATGAACTGCTTGGAGCCGAGCACCAACTGGCCGTTCTCGTCGGCGCCGCCGTCGAACGGCGTGCCGTCCAGCTTACCGAGATAGCTCATGAGGACGCGGTCGCCCTCCTCGGCAGCACCGTCCTTGGTCTCGAACGGCTTGTTGTTGTCGGCGATCTGGGCGATCTGCTCGTCGATCTCGGCATCGGAGATCTCGACGACCGGACGCTCGATCTCGACCGTCTTGAAGTCGATCAGCTCGAATTCCGGCAGGATGTCGTAGCTCAACTTGAACGAGATGTCGGCAGACCCCGACAGGATCGCCTCGGCATCGCCGTCCGGCAGATCGATCTCGGACTGCAGCGCCGGCTTCTCGTTGCGCTCCTCGACCGCCTTGCGGGTGGTCTCGTTCAGGAGTTCGTTGAGGATCTCGGCGGTCGCCTGGCGCCCGTAGAGGCGCTTCAGGTGCGCAGCCGGCACCTTGCCCGGCCGGAAGCCCTTGATCTTCACCTTGTCCTTGAGGTCATCAAGGTACGTATCGAGGCGGCTAGCAAGCTCAGACGCCGGAATGACGACTTTCAGTTCGCGTTTCAGCCCCTCGGCCAGCGTTTCGGTTACCTGCATGGTCGTGTGCTTCGTCCTAGATCGAGAACGTCTTTCCGACTGCTCTTGTGATTGTGTGCCCGGTTGGGCTTGCTTGACCGGATTCGCTGCCAAAACAGGAGCGCATCGCCCAAGGCCTGACGTGGTGCGGGCGGAGGGACTTGAACCCCCACGGCTTGCGCCACCAGAACCTAAATCTGGCGTGTCTACCAGTTCCACCACGCCCGCGACGTGCCTTAAAGCGCCCGAAGTCAAGGCGCGGCCTCTATAGCACCCCGCCCGGCAGGGTCAAAGAAAAAACGGGGATCCTCGACAGGCTGTGCAGCGCAATCTGGAGCGCGCGTCCCCGCTCCGCTCAGCCCTTGCCGGAAAAGAATTCCGCCAAGGCCTGCCGCAGAGCCGGCTCAAGATCCTCCGCCGTCAGCGCAGCCCCCGCCAGTGCGCCGGCGCGGCCATGCAGCCATACCCCGGCACAAGCCGCATGGAAGCCGTCCAGCCCCTGCGCCAGGAAGCCGGTGACGATGCCCGACAGCACGTCGCCGGAGCCGGCTGTGGCAAGCCAGGCCGGTGCATTGTCGTTGATCGCCGCGCGCCCATCCGGTGCGGCGACGACCGTGTCCGCCCCCTTCAGCACCACGACAGCCCCGCTCGCTCGTGCCCCGGCCCGTGCCCGGTCAAGCCGCGAGGTCATTCCAGCACTCTCGCTAAAAAGCCGCGCGAACTCCCCCTCATGCGGCGTCAGCACGACATCGGCCGCCCGTTCGCCCGTGCGGTGGGCAATCGCGGCCGCCAACACATCGGCCTGCCCGGAAAAGGATGTGATCGCGTCGGCGTCCAGAAGCACCGCCCGCTCGCCGGACAGGCAGACGAGCGCAAGCGAGCGGGTGGCCTCGCCGACACCGGCACCCGGCCCCAGCGCCACCGCATTCAGCCGCCGGTCGGCCAGCATCTCGGAGAGCCCCTCGCTGCTTCGGAAGGTGCGCACCATCACCGCCGTCAGATGGCTGGCATTGACCAGCGCCGCGGAAGGCGGCGTCGCCACCGTGACGAGCCCGGCCCCGGCCCGGAGCGCAGCGCTGGCGGCCAGCCGCGCCGCTCCGGTGGACAAGGCCGGCCCGGACACCACCACCGCATGACCGCGCGTATATTTGTGCCCGTCGAGCGAGGGCGGGCAAAGCCCTGCGCCCCACAGCGCCGGATCGTTGCGCCAGGCCTTTCCCCGCTCGCTGCCATGCACCTCGCCGAGGACGGAGGGGGAAATGCCGATATCGGCAAGCTCCACCCGCCCGGCGAGCAGCCGGCCCGGCAGCAGCAGGTGGCCCGGTTTCAGGCGGAAGAACGTTACTGTCCGGCTGGCGCGGATCGCCGGCCCCATGGCCTCCCCGCTCGCCCCGTTCACGCCGGATGGCAGGTCGACGGCCAGGACCGGCAGGTGAGAGGCGTTCACCCGCTCGACAGCCTCGGCCGCCACACCCTCGATGGGGCGCGCGAGCCCCGCTCCGAACAGCGCGTCGATCACCACAGACGCCTGTCCCGGCACCACACCCAGCGTTTCCTGCGAGAGCACGCCGGCGCGAAGGCCTGCCGCCGTCATTTCGGAAAAGGCTTGCGCCGCATCGCCCGTCAGCCGGCCGGGATCGCCGAGCAGCAGCACCTCGACGCGGTAGCCGCGCTGGCGGAGCACCTTCGCCGCGACGAATCCGTCGCCGCCATTGTTGCCGGGACCGGCCAGCACCAGAACCTGCCCCGAATGCCCGGCCATGCGGCTGCAGGCATCGGCCACCGCCAGCCCCGCCCGCCGCATCAGGTCAATGCCCGGCACGCCGCCGGCAATGGCGAGCGCATCCGCCCGCCCCATCTCGGCCGGAGTGAGAAGTTCGATCAAGCACCGCCCCCAGCGCCCGTGCTCCCGCCGGCAATCACCACCGCCTGCGGCTCGGACAGTTCGATCAGATTGCCGTCGGGATCGCGAATATAAACGGAGCGCAGCGGCGATTGGGCGCCGGTGCGCGAGACGGGCCCCTCCTCGATCGGCACACCGGCCTCCTTCAGCCGTGCAATCGCCGCCTCAAGCGAGGCCACCAGAAAACACAAATCGCCCGATCCAGCCGTAGGCTTGCGCGCGGCAGGGGAAAACTCCGCCCCCGCCTTGTGCAGGTTGATCTTCTGCGCGCCGAAATGCAGCGCCCGCCGGCCGCCGCCGAACACCTCCTCCTCCATGCCCAGCACACCGCAATAGAAGCCGATGGTCTCGTCGATATCCGCAACCGTCAGGACCAGGTGGTCGAGCGCTTCGATCCGCATCCGTATCTCCATGTCGTTTCCCTGTCTCGAATTATCGAGCACGCTCCCGCACGGAAGCGCCATGTGGCAAGCGAGTTTGGCCGAATGGCACAGGCACGCAAGCCGGTTTCGGACGGCCAGGAGCAGAAGACTGCCCATCGATTGGGCGAAAAGGTCGGGATCGAGGCACTCCCCGACGACCTCCACCCCCCGTTAAGGTCGATTTGGCGCGCTCAGATTCGCCTATTTATTGTTCAATACGCACAGTATTTAATCATAGCTTCGACGCCGGACGCTGGACGGCCCGGAAAACCCTGCTGGAATTGCCCGATTTGCAGGCTCTTTTTTCGGCAAGCAAACTTGGCACGGTGCATGCTAGTCAGGAGATGGCACAGGCCCGGAACGGCCGGCATTTCGAAACCGAATGACGCGAAGTGGCGGAGGCGATGAAAAAAATCGAGGCAATTATCAAGCCGTTCAAGCTCGATGAGGTCAAGGAGGCTCTCCAGGAGGTCGGCCTTCAGGGCATCACCGTGACCGAGGCCAAGGGCTTCGGCCGCCAGAAGGGCCATACCGAGCTCTATCGCGGCGCCGAATATGTGGTCGACTTCCTTCCCAAGGTGAAGGTCGAGATCGTGCTGACCGACGACCTCGTCGACAAGGCCGTCGAGGCGATCCGCAATGCGGCCCAGACCGGGCGCATCGGCGACGGCAAGATTTTCGTCTCCACCATCGAGGAGGCCGTTCGCATCCGGACCGGCGAGACCGGCACCGACGCGATCTGAGGCTCTGGCCGAATTTACGGCCGAAACTTCCGGGCGGCCCGGCAGGTCCAGAAGCGGACTGCCAAGGCGGCCCATCTGCAAGAACCCCAACGGGACCGACCCCAAGGAAAACAGGGAAAATCTTAAATGACGAGCGCCAGCGACATTCTCAAGCAGATCAAGGACAAGGACATCAAGTTCGTCGACCTGCGGTTCTCCGATCCGCGCGGCAAGCTGCAGCACGTGACCATGGACGCAGGCCTGGTCGATGAGGACATGTTCGCTGAAGGCGTCGCCTTCGACGGCTCCTCCATCGCCGGCTGGAAGGCGATCAACGAGTCCGACATGACGCTCGTGCTCGATCCGGACACCGTCCACGTCGATCCGTTCTTCGCCCAGTCGACCATCTCGATCATCTGCGACATCATCGATCCGGTCTCCGGCGAGGCCTACAACCGCGACCCGCGCACCACGGCCAAGAAGGCCGAGGCCTATGTCAGCTCGCTCGGTATCGGCGACACCGTGTATGTTGGCCCGGAAGCCGAGTTCTTCATCTTCGACGACGTGCGTTTCTCGGCCGATCCGTACAACACCGGCTTCAAGATCGACAGCATGGAACTGCCGTCGAACATGGGCTCTGAATACGAGACGGGCAACCTCGGCCACCGTCCGCGCACCAAGGGCGGCTACTTCCCGGTCCCGCCGATCGACAGCTGCCAGGACATCCGCTCCGAGATGCTGACGGTCCTGACCGAGATGGGCGTCACCGTCGAGAAGCACCACCACGAGGTGGCTGCGGCCCAGCATGAGCTCGGCATCAAGTTCGACACGCTGACCCGCAACGCCGACAAGATGCAGATCTACAAGTACGTCGTGCACCAGGTCGCCCATGCCTACGGCAAGACCGCGACCTTCATGCCGAAGCCGGTCTTCGGCGACAACGGCACCGGCATGCACGTGCACCAGTCGATCTGGAAGGACGGCAAGCCCGTCTTCGCCGGCAACCAGTATGCGGACCTGTCGGAGAGCTGCCTGTACTACATCGGCGGCATCCTGAAGCATGCCAAGGCCCTGAACGCCTTCACCAACCCCTCGACCAACTCCTACAAGCGTCTGGTCCCGGGCTACGAGGCTCCGGTGCTGCTGGCCTACTCCTCGCGCAACCGCTCGGCCTCCTGCCGCATCCCCTTCACCTCCTCCCCGAAGGCGAAGCGCATCGAGGTCCGCTTCCCGGATCCGTCGGCCAACCCGTATCTCGCTTTCGCGTCGATGCTGATGGCCGGTCTGGACGGCATCAAGAACAAGATCCACCCGGGCGACGCGATGGACAAGAACCTCTACGACCTGCCGCCGGAGGAGCTGAAGGAAATTCCGACCGTCTGCGGTTCGCTTCGCGAGGCTCTGGAGTCGCTCGACGCCGACCGTGAGTTCCTGAAGGCCGGCGGCGTCATGGACGACGACCAGATCGACGCCTACATCGAGCTGAAGATGGAAGAGAACATGCGGTACGAGATGACGCCGCATCCGGTCGAGTACGACATGTACTACTCGGTCTGATCCGCAGGGCTCCGGCCAAGCGATCTTCTGCAAAGACAGGAAACCCCCGGCGTCATCCGCCGGGGGTTTTTCGTTTCGCGGTCGGCAGGACCGGATCAGACCAGCGCAAAGACCCGGCTCGGGCCGCCCGTCGCGCCCTTGATCTTCGGTGCGCCGACGACCAGCGTCGCGCCGGTTGCCGGCACTTCGTCCAAGCCGGCAAGGCACTCCAGCCCCCAACGCCCGGACGGCAGCCAGGTGTAGTGGGTGTCGAATGTCTTGGAGGCACCGTGGTCGAGAGACAGCGTGTCGACGGCAATGCCGACCACGCCCTTCTCCATCAGATAGAGGCACGCCTCCTTGGAAAAGCCGGGGAAGTGCATGGCCCCCTCGCCGTCTGCATTGCGATAGCGCTCGCTCGCCACATGCTGCGCCCAACCCGAATTCATCGCGACGCAGCCACCCGCCGGCACCGCGCCGTGCGCCGCCTCGAAGGTCTTGAGATCCTCGACCGAAAGCTGATGATCGGGATCGGCGGCCGCCTTCTCACGAATGTCGACGACCGCCAGCGGCACGATCAACTGGTCCATCGGGATCTCGTCCGCGCCCACCCCGTCGGCGGAAAAATGCAGCGGCGCATCGAGATGCGTGCCGGTGTGCTCGTCGAGATGCCACTGGTACATGTTGAAGCCGTCCTTGGAGAACTCCGCGGTCCGCTCCATCCGCAGCTGCGGTTTGCCGAAGAAGGTGGGGAAATCCTCGCCCATCGCATGGGTCAGATCGACGGCACGGGTGAACGAGACATCCGCCGCGTGGGCCGCGCGCGGCGGCGGAAAGGCGGCGAAGACGGCTGCTCCCGCCGTCGTCCCGACGAGCCCCTTGAGCAGACCGCGGCGGCTCAGCCGGCGGGCAACGACTTCCTGGCATCCTGGAACGCACATGTCTGTTTCCCCTCTTTTGGAACAGGTTGCGTTCCATCCTAGGCTGCGTTCGCGCCGGCCCGCAATCGGCCTTTCGCCGAGCCTGCGCGGCGGCTCCCCTCCCTCTTGCGCCGCCCCGCATTTCCGGCCATTGATCCGCCCATGCTGCAGATCACCGACCTCACCTACAGGATTGCCGGACGCACGCTTCTCGAGCGAGCGAGCGTCCTGCTGCCCTCGGGCGCCAAGACCGGCTTCATCGGCCGCAACGGCGCCGGCAAGTCCACTCTCTTTCGCCTGATCACCGGGGATAGCGCGCCGGAAAGCGGCGAGATCCGCGTGCCCAAGGGCCTGCGCATCGGCCAGGTGGCGCAGGAGGCTCCGGGGACCGAACAGACGCTTGTGGAGGTGGTGCTGGCCGCCGACACCGAGCGTGCACGGCTGCTGGAGGAAGCGGAGACGGCGACGGACCCGCTGCGCATCGCCGAGATCCACACCCGCCTTGCCGATATCGACGCCCACACCGCGGAAGCGCGTGCGGCCCGCATCCTTGCCGGCCTCGGCTTCGATGCCGAGGCGCAGGCCCGCCCCTGCTCGTCCTTTTCCGGCGGTTGGCGCATGCGCGTTGCGCTGGCGGCCGTGCTGTTCTCCGAGCCGGACCTCCTGCTGCTCGACGAGCCGACCAACTATCTCGACCTGGAAGGCACGCTCTGGCTGGAAAGCTACATTGCCCGGTATCCGCATCAGGTGCTCCTGATCAGCCACGACCGCGACCTGCTCAACAAGGCGGTCGATTCCATCGTCCATCTCGACCAGCTCAAGCTGACCTTCTATCGCGGCGGCTACGACAGTTTCGACCGCCAGCGCCGCGAGTCGCTGCTGCTGCAGGAGAAGAACCGCGAGAAGCAGGAAGCCCAGCGCAAGCACATGCAGGCCTTCGTCGACCGCTTCCGCGCCAAGGCGACCAAGGCGCGTCAGGCGCAGTCCCGGCTGAAGATGCTGGAGAAGATGGAGCCCATCGCCGCGGTGGTGGAAACCGACGCACTGCCGATCTCCTTTCCCGATCCGGACGGGCGCCTAGCCCCGCCGATTATCCGGCTGGAAAACGTCGCCGTCGGCTATGGCGACACGACCATCCTGTCGCGGCTGTCGCTCAACATCGACAATGACGACCGCATTGCCCTGCTCGGCTCCAACGGCAACGGCAAGTCGACTTTCGCCAAGCTGATCGCCGGGCGGCTCGAGCGGCAGTCCGGCGAGATCACCAAGGCCGCGAAGCTGAAGGTCGCCTTCTTCGCCCAGCACCAGCTCGACGAGTTGATGCCGGCGGAAAGCCCGGTTGCCCATGTGCGCCGGCTGATGCCGGATGCGCCGGAGGCCAAGGTACGCGCCCGCGTTGCCCGCTTCGGCCTGCCGACGAGCCGCATGGAGACTCCGGCGCGCGACCTGTCGGGCGGCGAGAAGGCGCGCCTGCTGCTCGGCCTTGCCACCTTCGAGGGGCCGCACCTGTTGATCCTCGACGAGCCGACGAACCATCTCGATATCGAGAGCCGCGAGGCGCTGATCCACGCGGTCAACGAGTTCGACGGCGCAGTGATCCTGATCTCGCACGACCGCCATCTGGTCGAGGCTTGCGCCGACCGGCTCTGGCTCGTCGCCGATGGCGGCGTGCGCAGCTTCGACGGCGACATGGAAGACTATCGCCGCCTGATCCTGCAAAAGGACAAGGGCGAGCGGAGCAACGGCAGAGAAGCGGCAAGGACCACCGCAGCGGCCGAGCTCGAGGACGATCGCACGGCCCAGGAAAAGCGCCGCTCGGCGGCCGAGCGGCGCGCCCGCCAGGCGCCGCTGCGCAAGGAAATCCAGGCGGCGGAAAAGGAAATGGCGCGCCTGCAGGAAAAGATCGGCAAGCTCGACGAGGCGCTCGCCGATCCGGATTTCTTCCGCAAGGATGCGGAGCGGGCGACGAAGTTCGCCAAGGAGCGAGCCTATCTGGAGAAGAAGCTGATCCGCACGGAGGAGCAGTGGCTGGAGCTTTCGGCGGAACTGGAAGACGGCTGAGATCTGCGCGAGGAAAGTTCATGGCAACGCTGACGACCATCGGTTTCGATGCCGACGACACGCTCTGGCACAACGAGCGCAATTTCCGCCTGACGGAGGAGCGCTTCACCGAGCTGCTCGCAGACTACAGCGACAGGGACAACTTGACGGAGCGCCTGCTCGCGGCGGAACGGCGCAACCTGCGTCTTTACGGCTATGGCGTGAAAGGCTTCACCCTGTCGATGATCGAGACGACCATCGAAGTCACGGGAGGGAAGGCACCTGCGTCCGTGATCGGACAGATCCTGGACGCGGGACGCGAGATGCTCTCCCACCCGGTCGAGCCGCTTCCCCACGTGGAAGAAACGCTGTCCGCCCTGTCGGGCAACTTCCGTCTGGTGCTGATCACCAAGGGCGACCTGTTCGACCAGGAGCGCAAGGTGGCCGAATCCGGTCTTGCCGAGCATTTCGATGCGGTCGAGATCGTTCCGGAAAAGACGGCAGAGACCTACCGCACACTGTTCTCGCGCCATGGTGACGGCGCTGCCCGGGCGATGATGGTCGGCAACTCGCTCAAGTCGGACGTCGTGCCGGCGCTCGATGCCGGCAGCCATGGCGTCCATGTGCCGTACGAGATCACTTGGGCGCTGGAACACGCCGACATGCCGGCCGGCCGTGACCGCTTTCACCAGGTGGCACATCTGGGAGAGTTGCAGACGCTGCTTTCGCGTTTGGGGTGACTGGCGGGCCGTAGCTGGCTGCCTGGCATGCCCGTCCCAGCCGGCTCCATCTGCGGCTGGTATTCCAGCGCCCGGAACTTGCCCTCGGCCCTGGCCCGGTACATCGCCATATCCGCCCGCATCAGTTCGGTCGGATCGACCGGCTCATGGGTCGAGGCATGCCCGATACCTGCAGTAACCGCCTTGCGCTCGCATCCTTGAAGGAAGAAGCAATGGGCGCGGCAAACGCTCGGGCACGCCCGGCTTAACGCTTGGCAAAGAGCCTTCTCTGGACACAATCCCTGGATGTATCTACCGTTGTCCGAGCGAGAAAAGCGGGCGGATAGCTCATGGAGGACCGGGAAAGGCCGTCGTTCGAGTTCGGCACAACCAACAATCTGCTTTGGCTTTCGGGATCTTCCGGCGAGCGGGACGTCACGCCCGAACCGCCCAAGGATCGAGATTTTGCACGCTCGCTGCTCGACGCGTGTCTTGTCGCGGTTCCGCTGGCGCTCGGGTATTTCGCCGGAATTGCCTACCTCGATGCCTATCTGAGCGCCTTTTCGATCTCCATTCACGAGGTCGATGCGCCCCTCGCCACGATCGTCGCCCACTCCTACACCGTCTTCACGCATGCGGGCTTTCTCTGGAAGCTGGCGGTTGTCCTATTGATGCTTTTCGGCGGCGCCGTTATCTTGTGGCAAGTCAGGCAGAGGCAGCTCGTTTCAAGCGGCTTCCCGATGCACTTCCTGGTCGCAGGAGCCGTGCTCGTTGCCAGCCTGACCGTGTTCATCGCGATCAAGATAAGCGCCGAAGAAACGGCAAGAACGGCCGCTCAACGCGTGTGGCACGAGGCCAACGCGATCGTCGTTCCTCGAAGTTCACTGGCGTTGCTGGAGAGCAGACTGAGCGTGCACCAGCAGCTGCGCCTTTCCCGGTGTCTGGATCAGGCCACCATCAAACACGTGCTTGCAACCCCCGAGCGGTCCTTCGCCCTTTGCGTCATCGCGAAAGAGGGCTTTCTGCTGTCCCATGTCGTGACCTCGGACCGCTATCTTCCCATAAGAAGCCTCAATCCCTGCAAAGACACCGCCTGGCGCAACATGCCCTTCTGCAACAGCGAACCCAGAGGTTAGCCGTGAAAGCCGTTACAGTCGCAGCCGCCATCGCCGTCTTGTCCACCTTGCCGACCGCCGGCGCCCAGGACATGGACACGGCGACACACCTTTCCTGGCAAGAATTGAAGGTCGCGATGGTGAAGTCCCCAACGGCTGACAACACCATCGTCTTCGCCACCGCCACCCCGGTGGGTCATGGAGTGCGAAAGGACGGCGACAATCCGCTTGGAGAGGTGACGCCCATCCAGGGCACCTCGGACATCTCGTTCCGTCAGTGTGGAGCGGAACATGCCGAGATCATCCCGGCAAGCAGCATCCTGCCCACGAACGAAGTCTGTGCATCGGTGCCTGGGATTTCACACCCCAGCCTCCAGGCACGGCACTGGGTCTACAGCCCCGATCTCGAAGGTTTCAAGGTCGCCGACCCGGACGATGCACAGCAACCGGGCGCAACGGCTTTCGTGAAATGTCACGATCTGCCCAGCGCATTGCTTGTTGTCGCCGGTAAGACGCAAAACGGCGAGGAGGCCATTGCCGGCCCCTCCGAGGCTTTGGCAAGCCTGGACGTGCACGCCGACAAGCAGGCCGCGGTCCCGGAGGAGACCCTGTCGACACTTTCTCAATGCAGGGTAGCCCCGGAATTCTGGACCTTCGACGCATCTACCAAGCAACTCGCGAGCGATGCCATGATCCAGATCCTGGGTGTCTCGCGGAACCGCCCGCGCGTCATGTAGCCGGGGACTGTGCCTCACCCCGCCCGCTGCCAGACGTCGCGGACATGCGCGATGATGCGCTCCCCCTTGCGGATATTGTAGGGGTGGCGGTCGATGCGCTGCAGTCCGAACAATGAAAAGCGACCCAGTTCGGACAGTGCAAGCGGCCAGGGCGGCCCGTCCGGCGTACTGCCTTCGGGCGCTGTGCGTGTCAGAACCAGGAGTCTGCCGCGAGGCGCCACGAGAGAGGCGACGGCGGCGAAGGCCCGCTCGCGCAGATCGCCGGAGAGCGCCTGCAGCGTGTAGCACTCGTGCACGAGATCGAAACGGCCGCCCCAGTCCGCCGGCAGGTCGAACAGATCGGCCGCACGGTAGTCGACGGCGCTTTCCGGGAAACGCTGGCGCGCCCACTCCACCGCCTTCGGCGACAGGTCGAAACCGGTGGTGCGATAGCCGGCCTCGGCCAGTGCCTCCGCATTGTCGCCGAGCCCGCAGCCGACATCGACGGCCAACTGCCCCTCGCCCGGATGCGCCACCAGCCAGTCGACCAGTTCCGCCTTGGGCGCAAGGTCCGCCCAGGGCACGGCCGCCGCATCGCCCTCGGCCGTCTGGTAAACTGCATCGAACCAGGCGGAGCGGTCCTTCCGCTTGCCACCCTTGGCGCCGAACAGCCCGTCCAGCCGCTCGCGCGCAGCATCTCGCCGGTCCATGAAGCCCGCCGTGTCGGGCTTGTCCCCGCTCATGCCTTCTTCTCCCATCGGCCCGCTTCGTTCTGCTGCCAATAGGTGATGTCGTGCCCCGCCTCCTTCATCGCCTTCCAGTGCCGCCGAGCGTCGGCGACCGCGTCCGGATCCTGTCCGTCGAACAGGAAGACCCCGCGCTGATAGGGCGTGAGATCGGGCGGGCTCGCCCGGTCGACGAGAAAGCGCACCACTGCACCGTTCGGGTTCTCCTCGCCATCGGTGAGGTAGACCGGCTGCGCCTCCGCATGCCCGTCCGCGGCCGTCCCGTGCGGCAGGAAGGCATCGTCGCGATAGGTCCAGAGCCACGAATCGAGCGCCTCGCAGCGCTCGCGCGAGCCGGCCTGCACGACACAGCGCCAGCCTCTGCCAAGACAGGTTTCCAGCAGCCCGGGCAGCGCCTGCTCCAGCGGCTGGCGGGTCAGATGGTAGAAAAGAACCTCGCTCATTCCGCCCCCCGCTTGTGCAGTGCGGCAGTCCTGCAACAGCCACGATGCGAAGTGCCGTGGGCTGAGAAACGGGCTTTGATTTGCCAATGATTCACGATTAACGGTTTCCCAACTTCGGCCCGGCAAAGTGACGACCGGGCTGGACCCGGCCGATTCGGCAAATGCTTCGCGCCACGCGCTGATCCTTCAAACGTCCTGTGGTTGCCGTCACAACGGTCTCGGCAGGATCAGGAAGGCTTGAGCCAGGCGCAAGCGACTGCCGGACGGTAGAGCCGTCACCGCGCCGGGGCAACGGGAGACATTCGATGGCTGTGCGGATTGCTTTGTTTTTCGGTCTCGTGCTCGGTCTCGCCGGCGTGACCACGGCAATGGGAACAGTGGTTGTGGAGCCGACGGGCACAAGCTGCGAATCCTACAAGACCTGCTGATTGCCCTTTCGACCTCCGGCGGTACCCCCGAACCGGGCCCGTCGGACAACCGGAACGAAAAAACCCGCCGCAAGGCGGGTTTTTGTTGTCTGCCGCTTGAAAGCCGGCTCGGCCGCGGGATCATCCCGCAGCCGAGCCGCTGGTCTTGCATCAGCCTTCGTAATGGTCGCGTACCAGACGATCCAGCAGGCGCACGCCGAAGCCCGAGGCCCAGCCCTTGCTCACATCGGTCTTGGGGCTTCCCATCGCCGTGCCGGCAACGTCGATATGCACCCACGGCACATCGTTGACGAAACGCTGCAGGAACTGCGCCGCCGTGATCGAGCCCGCCGAGCGGCCGCCGGTGTTCTTCATGTCCGCGTTCGGAGTGTCGATCAGCTTGTCGTAATCCTTCGACAGCGGCAGGCGCCAGACCTTCTCGTCCGTGGCAAGGCCGGCCTCGGCAAGACGCGCGGCCAGTTCGTCGTTGTTGGAGAAGATGCCGGCATGGTGGCTGCCGAGCGCGATGATGATCGCACCGGTCAGCGTTGCCAGGTTGATCATGAAGGCCGGCTTGAACCGGTCCTGCGTGTACCAGAGCGCATCCGCCAGAACGAGGCGGCCTTCCGCATCCGTGTTGATGATCTCGATGGTCGCGCCCGACATCGCCGTGACGATATCGCCCGGCCGCTGCGCCTTGCCGTCCGGCATGTTCTCCACGAGGCCGATGACACCGATGGCATTGACCTTGGCCTTGCGGGCCGCCAGCGCGTGCATCAGGCCGGTGACGGCCGCCGCGCCGCCCATGTCGCCCTTCATGTCCTCCATCGAGGCCGCCGGCTTGATCGAGATGCCGCCGGTGTCGAAGACGACGCCCTTGCCGATGAAGGCGAGCGGGGCAGCGTCCTTCTTGCCGCCATTCCAGCGCATGATCACCAGGCGCGGCGGGCTCTCCGAGCCCTGCGCCACGCCGAGCAGCGCATTCATCTTGAGCTTCTTCATCGCCTTCTCGTCGAGGATCTCGATCTCGACGCCGAGCTTGGAGAGTTCGCTGGCGCGGTTGGCGAATTCGACGGTGGTCAGCACATTGGCCGGTTCGTTGACGAGGTCCCGGGCCAGCAGCGTGCCGTCGCTCACCGCATCGGCGTCGGCCCAGGCCTTCTTCGCCGCCTTGGCGTCTTCCAGCAGCAGCGACACCTTGACCGAACCGGTCGTCTCCTCGTCGTCGCCCTTGCGGCTCTTATAGCGATCGAAGACATAGGCGCGCAGCTTCATGCCCATCGCGAAGGCCGCTGCGTGGCCGGCATCCACCGCGCCTGCCGGTGTCTCCAGCAGCACCTCGGCCGACTTGGCCTTGCCGAGCTTGCCCATCACGGTGCCGCCGAGCGCCGCCCAGTCGTTGTCGCCGAGCCCGACAACCTCGTCGGCCTTGCCGAGGCCGACGACCAGCAGCCGGTCGACGCCAAGGCCCGCCGGCGCGAGAAGATCGAGCACCGTCTTCGACTTGCCGGAAAAGCCGGCGGTCTCCGCCGCGCGACGGATCAGGTCCAGCGCCCCTTCGCCAAGGCCGGCCGCGGTAGCGCCGGTTGCCAGCTTGTCGTCGACGAGGATGACGGCGATGCCCTTGTGCGGAGCGTCGGGTTTTGCGAAGGAGATCTTGGGGAGCAAGGGGAACCTCATGTCTGGCAGGAATGGAGGAGATCCAGGGCGGTTTGCCGGACTTGCGACAGCCGCAGACTCGCTGCGCGCCGTGTCAGCCAGACGGGCGTGCCCGCCCGGAAAATCCTGATGCGTCTAGAATGGTGCCTGTTTTCCCGCTCGGCAAGCGCCCTTGCCGCCTTGCCGGTCCAGTTAATCTCCGGTTAACCCTTTTTCTTCTCGGAGTATTTACCTAAACTGCGGCCTAATCGAATACGACCGGCGCCCGGCCGGCCGACGACCACGTGGGCCGGACCTGCCGCCCGCCCCCCAAAGGCTCTCTGGCAGCCGACGATTTTCTGGCGCGAGCCCGGTGGGCTGACCGAACACGGACCTGATGACGACCTTCGAGCGGTATGTTTTCCGGCGCCTTGCCGCCGTCTTCCTGGTGACGCTGACGGCACTGGCCGGCGTCGTCTGGGCGACGCAGGCCCTGCGTCAGCTCGACCTGGTCACCGCCAAGGGCCAGACCATCGTCCAGTTCATCGGCATGACCATGCTGGCCATGCCCTTTCTGGCGCTCGCCATCGCCCCCTTCGCGCTGCTGATTGCCATGCTGGTGGTGCTCAACACCCTGTCGAACGACAGCGAGCTCATCGTCATCAACGCATCTGGTGCCTCGCGTTCCGTGCTGCTGCGGCCGATTCTCGTCTTCGCCGCCGTCATCAGCCTGTTCTGCGCCTCGCTGTCGCTGCTCTTCGCCCCCGCCGGTCTCGCCTCGCTGCGCGACGAGATCACCCAGGTGCGCGTCGATCTGGTCGCCAACATCGTTCGCCCGGGCCGCTTCATCGGTATCGAGGACGGCCTGACCTTCCACATTCGCAACCGCGGCGGCGACGGCCAGCTCGAAGGCCTGTTGATGCACGATGAGCGCGCCGAGGACATCGTCTTCACCTATGAGGCGGCACGCGGACAGATCGTCGAGGCCGCCGACCGCACCCTGCTGGTGATGCAGGACGGCACGATCCAGCGCCGTACCCGCGCCACGGGCAGCATCTCCATCGTCCGCTTCCAATCCTATGCTTTCGACCTGTCGAGCATGGTTCCGACCGACACCGTCACCACCTACAAGGCCAGCGAACGCTCCACATTGGACCTGCTCGCCCCCGATCCGAACGACGACTACGCGACAGAGAACCGCAACCGACTGACCGCAGAGCTGCATGACCGGCTGAGCCAGCCGCTCTATCCAATAGCCTTCGCGCTCATCGTCTTCCTGTTCGCCGGCGAGCCGAAGACGACCCGCCAGAACCGCCATGCCGCGACCCTGACCGCCCTCGTCCTTGCCATCCTGCTGCGCACGGCGGGCTTCGGCATCCTGACGCTGGTGCCGAGCCTGCCCGTCGCGCGCTTTGCGCTCTATCTGCTGCCGCTGGCCACCATCATGCTGGTCGGCTGGATGGTCGCCATCGGCCGCAAGCCGCGCTGGATCAACGCTCTTGCCGCCCTCAGCGAGCGGATCGGCGAGCGGATCGAGGGCATTGTCGCCCGGTTGCAGGGCCACCAGCAGGGTGGGCCCGCCTGATGCTCGCCTCGCTCCGCTCCGGCCACACGCTCGCCGTCTATTTCGCGCTGCGCTTCGTGGCCTCGATTCTCGGCCTTTTCCTGCTGGCCGCCGTGCTGATCTTCATCTTCGACGCGCTCGAGCTTCTGCGCCGGGCGAGCGATCAGGACGGGGCGAGCCTTGCCCGCATCGGTGCGATCTCGCTGCTGCGCGTACCGCAACTGATGGAACAGGTTCTGCCCTTCGCCGTGCTCTTCGGCGCCATTGCGGCGTTTCTCGGCCTCAGCCGCAAGCTGGAGCTCGTCGTGGCGCGCGCCGCCGGTGTCTCCGTCTGGCAGTTCACCGCCCCTGCGCTCATCGTCGGCATTGCCATCGGCATCGGCGCGGTGCTGCTTTACAATCCGCTGGCCGTCACCCTTCGCACGCAATCGGACGAACTCGCCTCCGGCCTCTTCGGCCGCGAGCAGAACTTTCTGCTGCAGACGACGGGCGACATCTGGTTGCGCCAGGACGGCGAGGACGGAGAATCGGTGCTGCACGCCAAGCAGATCCTCAACTCCGGAGAGCGGCTGCTCGGCGTGACGCTGTTCACCTTCGACCGGAAGGGCAGTTTCCAGGAACGGATCGAGGCGAGCGAGGCGACGCTCGGCGAGAGGACCTGGCGCTTGTCCGATGCCACGGTCTACTCGACCGAAGGCGATCCGCAGACCTATGAGAGCTACAACGTCTCCACATATCTCACACCGACCGAGGTGCGCGAGAGCATTGCGGCGCCCGAATCCATAGGATTCTGGGACCTGCCGCGCGTGATCGAATTGTCACAGAGAGCAGGTTTGCCCGCGTATCGGTATTCGCTTCAATATCAGACACTTCTGGCAAGACCCGCACTTTTGGCCGCGATGGTGCTGATTGCCGCCTGTGTTTCCCTGAGGGTTTCGAGGATGGGGGGTATCGGCCGCCTGATTCTGGGTGGAATCCTCGCCGGGTTCGTGCTTTACGTTCTGTCGGAGCTCGGCAAGGACCTGGGCGGTGCGGGAATCGTGCCTCCTTTCATCGCCGCGTGGGCACCTGGAGTGTTTGGAGTCTTGATGGGGATCACGATCCTCCTGCACCTGGAGGACGGCTGATGGTTTCGGCCGTTTCATCAGGCATGGCCGATCGGCAGAACCGCCCGTCCCGCGCCGATCGGGCGGGCGCATCCCCGCGTGCGCGTGCGATTCGCGCGTCCTTGCTCGCCGGCACGCTGCTGTCCGGTGCCGCGCTCGCGCTGCTGAGCGGCGTAACGCTCGCTCCCCAGACCGCCCTCGCCCAGGACAACGCCCTCGATTCGCTGGGATCGCAAGTCGACCCGACCGAGCCGCTGCTGCTCGAGGCGACGGAACTGCGCTACGATTTCGACCGGGACATCATCTCGGCCATCGGAAATGTGCAGATCTATTATGGCGGCAACACGGTGGAAGCGGACCGCGTCGATTTCGACCGTCGCAACAACCGTCTGCGCGCCGACGGCAATGTCCGCCTGACGGAGCCGAACGGCAATGTCCTGCGCGCTGCCTCGATGGAACTGTCGGACGACCTGCGCGACGGCTTCGCCACGGCGCTCCAGCTCGACACACCGCAGCGCACCCGCTTCATCGCCGACGGAGCGCGACGCGAAAACGGCAACCGTACGAGCTTCGACAACGGCCTCTACACGGTCTATACCAGCCCGAAGAACCCGCCGGACAAGCCGCCGCTCTGGCGCATCCGCGCGCAGACCATCGTCCACAATCAGCAGGAAAAGACGATCGAGTTCGAGAAGGCCTCCTTCGAGTTCTTCGGCCGCTCGCTCGTCTACCTGCCGTATCTGTCGATGCCGGACCCGAGCGTCAAGCGGAAGTCGGGCCTGCTGATCCCCAATTTCGTCTATGGCGACCGGGTGGGTGCTGGCATGCGCATCCCCTACTATTTCGCCATCGACCCGTCGCGCGACCTGCTGATTTCCGCAACGCCGCTGAGCAAGCAGGGCGTGCTCGGCCAGTTCGACTGGCGCCAGCGGCTGATGGACGGTGCCTATTCGATCCACGCTGCCGGCATCTTCCAGGCGCGTCCGGGCGAGTACACCACATCGAGCGGCAACCGCGACTTCCGCGGCGTGATCGCGTCGGAGGGCGAGTTCGACATCAATCAGCGCTGGAAGTGGGGCTGGGATCTGTCCTGGCGCACCGACCGCTCGTTCCTGCGCGACTACAGGTTCGCCCCGCTCGGCAATGCCAGCGACGTATCGAAGATCTACCTGACGGGGCAGAGCGAGCGGAACAGGTTCGACCTGCGCGCCTATGCCTTCCGCATCTCGCAGGAAGACTATAAGGCTCTGGCCACGCTCGATGCTCCCGGCTTCATTCCCGTCGGCAGCCGCCTGCAGGACAAGCAGCCCTTCGTCCATCCGGTGCTCGACTGGAACTACATTTTCGAGAACCCGATTGCCGGCGGCGAACTGGCCTTGACGGGCAATCTCACCAGCCTGACCCGCGACCAGACCGACGCGATCCAGATCGGCGGCCTCACCCGCTTCCGCGGCGTCGAAGGTACGTTCACCCGCGCCAGCCTGGAGGCCGATTGGCGCTCGACGCTGATCGATTCCTTCGGCCAGGTGTTCACGCCCTTCGCCTATGTTAAAGGCGATCTGTACTTCCTCGCCTCGCAGGACAAGAACGTCGCCTCGATGACCGACGAGAGCTTCGTCGGCCGCATCATGCCGGCCGTCGGCCTCGACTATCGCTTCCCGTTCATCGGCACGTTCCAGGGCGGCCACCAGATCATCGAGCCGGTGGCCCAGGTCATCGTCCGTCCGAACGAGACGCGCATCGGCGAGCTGCCGAACGAGGACGCGCAGAGCATCGTCTTCGATTCCACAACGCTGTTCGAATACGACAAGTTCTCCGGATTCGACCGCAGCGAGGGTGGCACCCGAACCAATGTCGGCCTGAAATACAGCCTGAACTTCGACCAGGGCTACCATGTCAGTGCCCTGTTCGGTCGCTCGTTCCATCTCGGCGGCACCAACTCGTTCAAGCAGGCCGACATCCTCGGCGCCACCACCAGTTCGGGTCTCGCCACCAATTACAGCGATTATGTCGGCAGCCTCTATTTCGACAGCCGGCAAGGCTTCCGGATGGGCGCGCAGGCCCGCTTCGATCACAAGAACTTCTCCGTCCGCCGCGCACAGGTCGAGGCGACAGGCATCTACGGTCCCGTCACCGGCAACCTTGCCTATGCCTATCTGTCGCCGCAGCCCAATCTCGGCATCGCCACGCCGCGCGAGGAGCTCATCGGCTCGGCCAGTCTGCGACTGGAGGAGAACTGGCGGCTGTTCGGCTCCGTACGCTTCGACCTCGAGCGCCGCAACATGGTTCGCGACAGCTTCGGTGTCGGCTATGACGATGAGGGCTTCTCGGTCTCCTTCGCCTATTCCGAAGATCGCAGCCGTAACAATGGCCAGACGACAGACCGGCTGTTCTTCTTCCGGTTCGGCCTGCGCACGCTCGGCGACACGCAGTTCTCGACCACCGGAAACAACTAGGCCCGGAAGTCCGCGACGAGCATGCCGCACGGAGCGGACCGCACGCGATGACAGGCCCGTTTCCCTTGCGATCTCGCAAGACCCTGGTCGAGACAGCTGCTTCCGACGGATTTTGGCCGTTTTCTGGTGTCACAGCAGTTCGCAGGATAGCATCGCCAGGCAAATTGGCTGAAGGCAGGTGCACGCGCCTTCAGAGAAGACCGTTCTGCGACCGGAGCTGCCGACCGGGCCTTGGCCGCCCGGAACCGGCAAAACGGATAGCGGCGACACTGGACGCGACGAAAATGGACGCGACGACAGGGGGAATGAATGACTGCAAAGCGCTGGATGCTCGCGGGCCTGGCGATTCTGATCGCCGCCACCGTTTCCGGCGGACCGCTCGCCGCGCAGACCGCCATCAAGGTGATCGTGAACAACAAGCCGATCACCACCTATGACATCAATCAGAGAACCCGCCTCCTGCGCCTGACTGGCAGCCGTGGCGGCGCCAAACAGGCGACGGAAGAGCTGATCGAAGAAGTCCTGAAAATGCAGGAAGCCGAACGAGCCGGCATACGCATCACCAAGGCGGATGTCGACGAAGCCTACGCGACGCTCGCCAGCCGCGTGAAGCTCACGCCGGCGCGCCTCACCCAGGCGCTCAACCAGTCGGGCGTGAAGGCCGATACCATGCGCCAGCGCATCCAGGCCGAGATCGCCTGGGGTCAGCTGCTGCGCGCGCGCTTCCAATCCGAGGTGCGCATTTCCGAATCCGACGTGATCGCCGCCCTGCGCAAGCAGGAGGACAAGAGCAGCGACACCAGCATGGAATATCGGATCCAGCCGATCATCTTCGTCGTGCCGGCAAAGACCGCTGCCAGCGGCAAGAACCAGCGCCGCCGCGATGTCGACAACTTCCGCTCGCGCTTCTCGTCCTGCAATGAGGCCCAGACGCTCGCCAGCGAGTTCCGCGAAGTGGTGGTGATGCCGATGGTCACCCGCCTGGAGACCGAGGTTCCCGCCCCGCTCAAGGAAGCGCTGGACAAGACGGCCGTCGGCAAAGTGACCACCGCCCAGGACAGTTCCAAGGGCCTGGAAGTCTACGCGGTCTGCGACAAGCGCGAGATCGCCAGCAACGCCGCCGCGCGGATGGAGGTCGAGGACGAGCTGCGCAACAAGGAAGGCGAGCAGATGAGCCGCCGCTACATGCGCGAGCTGCGCAGCCGCGCCATCATCGACTACCGCTGAGCCGATCGGTCCGCATGCGCGCCAGTTTCAAGCCTCTCGCCGTCACCATGGGTGATCCCGGCGGCATCGGTCCCGATGTCGCCCTCCTTGCGTGGAAAGAACGGATCAAGCGCGAGCTGCCGCCGTTCTACCTGCTGGCCGATCCGGCCTTTCTCGCCTCCCGCGCGACCCTGCTCGGGCTCGACGTGGCGATTGCCGAGATTGCCCCGGGCGAAGCGCTGGAGGCTTGGAACGAGCACCTGCCCGTCGTGCCGCTCGGCATGAGCGTGCCCGATCGTCCGGGCATTGCCGACCCGGCGACGGCAGCAGCCGTCATCGCCTCGATCGACCGAGCCGTTGCCGACACGCAGGCAGGTCTCGCCGCCGGCCTCGTCACCAACCCCATCCAGAAGAAGGCGCTCTACGACGCCGGCTTCACCCATCCCGGTCACACCGAATATCTCGGCGAGCTGGCGCGGCGCTCGGGTGCGCAGGACGCGACCCCGGTGATGCTGCTGGCTGGCCCCGATCTGCTGGTCGTGCCGGTCACGGTCCACATCCCGCTGCACAATGTGCCGAAGATGCTGACCACCGGCCTGATCGTCGATGTCGGGCGGATCGTGCATCAGGAGCTGGTGCGCCGGTTCCGCATCAAGGTCCCGCGCATCGCCGTCGCCGGCCTCAACCCGCATGCGGGCGAAGGCGGGGCGCTCGGTTACGAAGACGACGAGATCATCGCCCCCGCCGTGGCGGAGCTGCGCTCCATGGGCATCGACGTCCAGGGCCCCTTGCCCGCCGACACGATGTTCCATGCCGAAGCCCGTGCCGGCTATGATTGTGCCCTGGCCATGTATCACGACCAGGCGCTGATCCCGGCCAAGACGCTGGCCTTCCACGATGCGGTCAATGCGACGCTCGGCCTGCCCTTCGTACGCACCTCGCCGGACCACGGCACGGCCCTCGGCATCGCCGGCACCGGCAGCGCCCGCCCGGACAGCTTCGCCGCTGCCGTCAGGCTCGCCGCCGTACTGGCGGATCCGGGCCTCATCGAATGAGCCAGATCGACGACCTGCCGCCGCTGCGCGACATCATCCGCACCCATGAGCTGCTGGCCCGCAAATCGCTGGGGCAGAACTTCCTGCTCGACCTGAACCTGACGCTCAAAGTCGCCCGCACCGCCGGAGACCTGAGCGAATGCACGGTGCTCGAGGTCGGGCCGGGTCCCGGCGGCCTCACCCGCGCTCTGCTGGTTGCGGGCGCAAGGCGCGTGGTGGCTGTCGAGAAAGATGCCCGGTGCCTGCCGGCGCTCGCCGAGATCTCCGCCCGCTATCCCGGACGACTGGAGGTGCTGGAGGCAGACGCACTGACCATCGATCTGGAGCGCATCGCCGATGGCAGCCCGCTGAAGATCGTCGCCAACCTGCCCTATAATGTCGGAACCCAGCTGCTGGTCGACTGGATCACCAGTGCAAGCTGGCCACCGCTCTGGCAGTCGCTGACGCTGATGTTTCAAAAGGAAGTGGCCGAGCGCATCGTCGCCGAGCCCGGCAGCAAGGCCTATGGCCGCCTCGGCGTGCTGGCCGGCTGGCGCTGTCACGCAACGCTCGCCTTCGAGGTCGGGCCGAAGGCCTTTACACCGCCACCGAAAGTCACCTCGGCCATCGTCCACCTGACTCCGCGCAAGACGCCGCTCGACTGCGACCTGAAGGCGCTGGAGCGCCTCACCGCCGCAGCCTTCGGCCAGCGCCGCAAGATGCTGCGCGCCAGCCTCAAGCCGCTTGCCGCCGACGCGGAGGCACGTATCGCTGCCACCGGAATCGAGCCGACCATGCGTGCCGAGCAGCTCGACATCGCCGACTTCGTCAAGCTGGCCAACGCCTTCGCTACCGGCTGACGCTCTCTCCTATAAGGGCTGCCGATATGAAAAAGGCGCCCCAAAGGGCGCCTTTCCTCCATGCGGTTCGTGTTCGGCGCGCCAGCCCTCAGGCCTCGCCGGTCTCGCGCCTCAGGTCCTCGACCATGCCCTCGATGAACGGGCCGATGGCCGGGCTGCGCTCGCGGCGCAACCGCTCGGCGCGCAGGATCGACAGCGCGCCGCCGAATGCGGTCTGCAGGTCGTCGTTGACGATCACATAGTCATAGTCCTGCCAGTGCTTCATCTCGCCGACCGCCGTCTTCAGGCGGCGCTGGATGACGTCCTCCTCATCCTCTGCCCGGCGGTGCAGGCGCGACTTCATCTCAGCGATGGACGGCGGCAGGATGAACACCGACACCACGTCGCCGCGCATCTTCTCGTAAAGTTGGAACGTGCCCTGGATATCGATGTCGAACAGGACGTCGCGACCGCCGGCCAGCGCCTGCTCCACCGGATCGCGCGGCGTGCCGTAATAATTGCCGTGCACCTCGGCCCACTCCAGCAGTTCGCCGCGGTCGCGCATCTGCTCGAAGCGCTCGCGCGAGATGAAGTGGTAGTGCACCCCGTCGATCTCGCTCGACCGGCGCGGCCGCGTGGTGACGGATACGGAAAGCTCCAGGCTGTGCTTTTCCCGGTCGAGAAGCTGCCGCGCGATTGTCGACTTGCCCGCGCCCGACGGCGAGGACAGCACCAGCATCAGTCCGCGCCGACGCGCTGCCGCCTCGCTCGATGTCACAACCGTTCCGTCGGCCGCTGTCGTCATGCCCCTGCCCCGTTGGTTCTGTTATTCAAGGTTTTGAATCTGCTCGCGCATCTGGTCGATGACCGTCTTGAGCTCCAGCCCGATGGCCGTCAGCTCCGTGCCGTTCGACTTGGAACAGAGCGTGTTGGCCTCGCGGTTGAACTCCTGCGCGAGAAAATCGAGCCGCCGGCCGACCGGGCCGCCTGCATCCAGCAATTCGCGCGCCGCCTGCACATGGGCTACCAGCCGGTCCAGCTCCTCGCGAATGTCCGCCTTGGTGGCGAGCAACGCTGCCTCCTGGTGCAGCCGCGCCGGATCGAGCGCCGTACTGCTGCCCATGAGCGCCTCGACCTGCGCTGCGAGCCGTGCCCGGATCGCCTCCGGTGCCCGGCAGGGCGCAGCTTCCGCCTGGCCCGTCAGCTCGGCGATCGTCGCCAGTTGGCCGCGCAAGACCGTGGCAATGGCCGCGCCTTCGTTGCGGCGCATGCGGGCAAGCTCCTCCAGCGCGCTTTCCAGCGACGCCTTCAGCGCCTCGATCAGCGCTTCGCGCTCCGCCGGATCTTCCTCCGGCTCCTTCCATTCGATGACGCCGCGCTGCGATAGGATACCATCGAGGGCAACGGGCGCCGCATCGGGCAGACGCTGGCGCACGGTGTCGAGCGCCGATAGCAACGCATCCAGCGCCGCCTCGTTGATCTGCGGCACCGCCTCGCCCTGACTGCGCTGATAGCTGAGCCCTATGGTGACGTTACCGCGGGTGAGACGACGCCCCGCCGCTTCGCGGCAGAAGCCTTCCAACGCTTCCAGCCCGCCGGGCAGGCGCATGCGCAGGTCCAGCCCCTTGCCGTTGACCGAGCGCAGCTCCCACGTCCACCGCGCAGCCCCGAAGGCACCGTCGGCACGGCCGAAGCCGGTCATGCTGCAAAGCGAAAGTGTCATCTGCGAAACTGCCCCCACAGGTCTGGAATCACGCAACAATCAGGGCGTCCGGCTTAGCCGCCGCTGCCTCCGTTGGCGGCTCCGCCCTGCGCACCCTGTTCCTCGCGCTCGCGACGCTCGCGCTCCACCTGACGCCAGCGCGCGACATTGCGCTGATGCTGTTCGTAGGTCTCCGCAAAGACATGACCGCCGGTACCGTCAGCCACGAAATAGAGGTCCTTCGTGCGCGAGGGATTGGCGACCGACTCCATGGCCGCGCGCCCCGGATTTCCGATCGGGCCCGGTGGCAGCCGGTCGATCTGGTAGGTATTGTAGGGATTGCGGGCGTCGAGCTCCGAGCGGGTGATCGCCGAACGGTCCTGCAGCCAGGCCTCGCCGCCGTAAAGGCCGTAAAGAATGGTCGGATCCGACTGCAGGCGCATGCCCTGGCGCAGGCGGTTGACGAAGACGCCGGCCACGCGCGGCCGCTCGTCGGCCCGCGCCGTCTCCTTCTCGACGATGGAAGCAAGCACCACCAGTTCCTCCGGCGTTTCCACCGGCAGGCCTTCCGTACGTCGGTTCCAGATGTCGGCCAGTGCCTTGGTCTGCGCGTCCTTCATCTGCTGGATGATCTGCGCCCGGGTGGTGCCGCGCGTGAATGTATAGGTCTCGGGCAGCAGCGCCCCTTCCGGCGGAATTTCGTCCAACTCGCCGGTCAACACCGGATGCTCGCGCACCCGGG
The DNA here is from genome assembly GCF_023507705.1 of Stappia sp. WLB 29. Lineage (GTDB taxonomy): Bacteria > Pseudomonadota > Alphaproteobacteria > Rhizobiales > Stappiaceae > Stappia. The sequence continues at coordinate 685,729 of NZ_JALBGD010000001.1, forward strand.
CGACGATCTGCGCGCTCGTCCAGCCCTCCGGCACGGTCACCGTATGATAGACAGCCTTGCCGCCGACGAGGTCGTCCATCACCTGGCGCATCGAGACGCCGGGAGCGAACGCATATTCGCCCGCCTTCAGCCGGGCGGCATTCTTGTAGGCCTGCACGCCGGCCCAGAACACGTTGGAATCCTCGATGACGCCCTGGTTCTCGAGCGTGTCGGCAATCATCCGCAGTCCGGAGCCCGAGGGAATGACCACCGTCTTTTCCGCCGTGAGCGGGCCTGGCGCGTCGAACTCGGCCTTGCCCCAGTAGAGAATCGCGCCGGTACCGATCACCACCAGCACGGCCAGCGACAGCAGCGCATTGACGACGATGACGAGAGGATTGCGGACATGGCGCGAACGCAGCGGCGGCGGTGGGGCCTGCTCCGGCTGAATCGCTTCGCGCGGGCTCTTGGGATGGGGGCGAAACGGAGCGCCCTCGTCCTTGGGAGAACTCTCGGAGGAAACGTTGTCGGTCTCTCGGCCTGGCGTCTCGGTCATCTGTCCTGTCCGGTCCTTTTGATCGAGGCAATGGACATGCCACTTGGCCCGAAATTATGGCCAAACCGGGAAGGATCGCTCCGCCCGGCGCAACTTGGGATCGGCTTCGCCGGTCGCGAGAGGAAAACCCGCTCGCCACCGGCGCAGGAAGTCCTGTCAGGCCGCGACCTTGCGGAAAACGAGCGAGGCATTGGTGCCGCCGAAACCGAAGGAGTTCGACAGCGCCGTATCCACGTTCATGCGCTTTGCCGTCTTCGGAACCAGATCGATCTCGGTCTCGACGGACGGGTTGTCGAGGTTGATCGTCGGCGGAACCATGCTGTCGCGGATCGCCAGCAGCGAGAAGATCGCCTCGATGGCACCGGCGGCTCCGAGCAGGTGACCGGTCGACGACTTGGTCGACGACATGGTCAGCCGCGCGGCGCTGTCGCCGGCGAGACGCTGGATCGCGCCGAGTTCGATCTCGTCGCCGAGCGGCGTCGAGGTGCCATGCGCGTTGATATAGTCGATGTCGGCCGGGGCAAGGCCGGCACGCTTGAGCGCTGCCTGCATGCAGCGATAGGCGCCATCGCCGTCCGAGGCCGGAGCGGTGATATGATAGGCATCGCCCGAGAGGCCGTAGCCGACCACTTCGCCGTAGATCTTCGCGCCGCGAGCCTTGGCGCGCTCGTACTCCTCGAGCACGACGACCCCCGCGCCCTCGCCCATGACGAAGCCGTCGCGGTCCTTGTCGTAGGGACGCGAAGCCGCCTCGGCGCGGTCGTTGAAGCCGGTCGACAGGGCGCGTGCGGCGGCAAAGCCGGCCAGCGACAGTCGACAGACCGGCGATTCGGCACCGCCCGCCACCATCATGTCGGCGTCGTCGAGCGCGATCAGCCGCGCTGCGTCGCCGATGGCATGGGCGCCGGTCGAGCACGCCGTGACGACCGCATGGTTCGGTCCCTTGAGACCGTGGCGGATCGACACGTAACCGCTGGCCAGATTGATCAGCCGGCCGGGAATGAAGAAGGGAGAGATGCGCCGGGGACCCTTGTCGCGCATCACATGGGCCGTGGCCTCTATTCCCTGCAGACCACCGATACCGGAGCCGATCAGGACGCCTGCGCGATTCTGGTCTTCCGCCGACTTCGCGGACCAGCCGCTGTCACGGATCGCCTGTTCGGCGGCAGCCATGCCGAAGATGATGAATTCGTCGACCTTGCGCTGCTCCTTCGGATCCATCCAGTCGTCCGGATTGAAGGTTCCGTTCGACCCGTCTCCGCGGGGAATCTGGCAAGCGATCTGACAGGCGAGATCGTCGACCTCAAAATGGCTGATGCGGGAGGCTCCGCTCCTGCCCTCGAGAATTCTGGACCAGCTCTCCTCGACACCGCACGCCAGGGGCGTGACCATGCCAAGGCCGGTAACGACTACTCGCCTCATCATGAACCTGTATCTGGCGCGTCGGGCGGACACGAAGCCCGCCCGATGCGGAAAACTGAATCAGCCGGCGTTCTTTTCCAGGAACTTCACGGCGTCGCCGACGGTCAGGATCGTCTCGGCGGCATCGTCCGGGATTTCCACGCCGAACTCTTCCTCGAAAGCCATGACCAGCTCAACGGTGTCGAGGCTGTCGGCGCCCAGATCGTCGATGAAGCTCGCCTCCATGGTAACCTTGTCGGCATCGACGCCGAGGTGCTCGATAACGATCTTCTTTACCCGATCCGCGATGTCGCTCATTTCAGAATTCCTCAGTTGCTTCCAACGGTTTTCGCTAGTTCAGCGCTCAGCGCCGCACCTCGTACCCGATCTCCGGAGCTCGGCACCGGAACGAGGCGAATGGGATCCAGCCCGCACCATGTCCGATCCGGCGACCACGGCCGGCCGGACTGGCCGCGCCCGAGCGCCGATCATTCGTGAACGGGTTCGCTGGCCGGCGGGTTCCTAACACACTTTATAGGGCTTGACCAGCCGCCGCACGGCCCCGCGGAACGCCTGTTCCGCAGGGCCGGAAGCGGTCGGGTTTGCCAAGTCAAATCATGGCCATACCGCCATTGACATGCAGCGTCTCGCCGGTCACGTAGGCGGCTTCCTCGCTGGCGAGGTAGAGCGCCGCCGCAGCGATCTCGTCCGCCTTTCCGAGGCGGCCAGCCGGCACGGTGGTGAGGATCGATTCCTTCTGCTTGTCGTTGAGCGCGTCGGTCATCGGGGTCTCGATGAAGCCGGGCGCGATCGTGTTCACCGTAATGTTGCGCGAGGCGACCTCGCGCGCAAGCGACTTGGCCATGCCGATGAGGCCGGCCTTGGCCGCAGCGTAGTTGCCCTGGCCCGGATTTCCGGTCACGCCGACCACCGAGGCGATGTTGATGATGCGGCCGTAGCGGCGGCGCATCATGCCCTTCACGGCAGCGCGGCACAGGCGGAAGCCGGCCGTCAGGTTGACCTCGATGACGTCGTCCCACTCTTCGTCTTTCATGCGCATGAAGAGGTTGTCGCGGGTGATGCCGGCATTGTTGACCAGGATGTCGAGCTGGCCCATCGCCGCTTCGGCGGCCGGCACGAGGGCATCGACCGCCGTCCGATCGGACAGGTTGGCCGGCAGCACATGCACGCGCTCGCCGAGATCGGCGGCCAGCGCCTCCAGCTTCTCGGCGCGGGTGCCGGACAGCGCGACGGCGGCGCCGCGGGCGTGCAGGGTCCGGGCGATCGCCTCGCCGATGCCGCCGGTTGCGCCCGTCACGAGCGCGGTCTTGGAAGTCAGGTCGAACATGGGTCTTTGATCCTCGTCTTGCGATGCGCGCCTTGCGTTCAGGCCAGCCGCTCCAGCAGGGCCGCGATGTCGTCGGGCGAATTGACCGCGACGCCGGTCATGTCCTTGGCGATGCGTTTGACCATGCCGGTCAGCACCTTGCCGGTGCCTATCTCGTAGGCGGTGTCGACACCGGCCGAGGCCATCCACTCGATGGATTCGCGCCAGCGCACGGTCCCGGTCACCTGCTCCACCAGCCGGCGGCGAATCTCGTCCGGATCGCTGGTCGGGCCGGCGAGCACGTTGGCGACCAGCGGCACGGCCGGCGCATTGAATGTCACCGTCTCGAAGGCGGCGGCCATCGCCTCGGCGGCAGGCTGCATTAGCGCACAGTGGAACGGCGCGCTCACCGGCAGCAGCACCGCGCGGCGGGCGCCCCGGCCCTTGGCGATCTCGATGGCCCGCTCGACGGCTCCCTTGTGGCCGGAGACCACCACCTGGCCCGGCGCATTGTCGTTGGCGGCCTGGCAGACCTCGCCCTGGGCGGCCTCCTCGGCGACCGCGGCAGCCTCGGCATAGTCGAGGCCGAGAAGAGCGGCCATCGCCCCCTCGCCCACCGGCACCGCCTGCTGCATCGCCGTGCCGCGAATCCGCAGCAGCCGCGCCGCGTCGCCGATCGACAGCGTGCCGGCGGCGGCCAGCGCCGAATACTCGCCCAGCGAATGGCCGGCCACATATGCAACGCCGGAGGCAAGGTCGAGGCCCCGCGCTTCGGCCGCGCGCATGGCCGCCAGGCTCACCGCCATCAGCGCCGGCTGGGCATTGGCCGTCAGCGTCAGCTCCTCGGGCGTGCCCGCCCACATGATGTCGCTGAGCTTCTGCCCCAGCGCCTCGTCCACCTCATCGAACACCGCCCGAGCCTCGGCGAAAGCGTCGGCCAGGTCCTTGCCCATGCCGACAGCCTGGCTGCCCTGTCCCGGAAACGTGAATGCGATACTCATTGGCGCTGGCTCCAACATCCCTTGCGCGGCCGGATTCGCGTCTGCCCGTCCGTCTTGTCTCGAAATGTGCCGCAAAGAGACGTCCTAGGCACATACTGTCAAGGTGGAGCATGGAAAAAACACGCGCAATCCCTCCGCTCCGCCTTGCGAAGCCGCGCAACTGGTGTATAAGCCACGCTTCGTTCGGAACTCTGGCCGGGGGCTGAACGGAAGGCCTGCTGCATGCCGGCTTCTCTTTGAATGAAGAGAGGCAGGCGACAGGCGGGCAGGTCGGCAAAGTGTCGTCCGTCTTCCCGTGTCTCCGCCTTCGAAGTTGCTTCGATCCGCCTTTCTTGAAGGCTCGAAGAGGCTTAGCGCCGGGTTCCGGGAACCGAAACGGAAAGAAAGGCACCCTCATGCCGCTTTACGAGCATGTGTTCCTGGCTCGCCAGGACGTCTCGGCCCAGCAGGTCGAGCAGATGGTCGAGCAGTACAAGGCCCTGATCTCCACCAACGGCGGCAACGTCGGCAAGGTCGAGAGCTGGGGTCTGCGCACGCTGGCCTACCGCATCAACAAGAACCGCAAGGCTCATTACACGCTGATGAACCTGGACGCCTCCCCGGCCGCCGTGGCCGAGATGGAGCGCCAGATGCGCATCAACGAGGACATCCTCCGCTTCATGACGCTGCGCGTCGAGGAGCACGAGGAAGAGCAGTCCGCGATGATGCAGAAGCGCGACCGCGACGACCGTCGCGGTGGACGTGGCGATCGCGGTGACCGCGGCGACCGTGGTGATCGCGGCGGCCGTGACCGTGGCGATCGCGGTGATCGTGGCGACCGCGGCGGACGCCGCTTCGACGAAGAATAAGGAGCTAACGCAATGGTCGATATCGCACAGCTGCCGACGCGCCGCCCCTTCTTCCGCCGTCGCAAGACCTGCCCGTTCTCCGGTGCCAATGCGCCGAAGATCGACTACAAGGACATCCGCCTCCTGCAGCGCTACATCTCCGAGCGCGGCAAGATCGTGCCGAGCCGCATTACCGCGGTGTCCGCCAAGAAGCAGCGCGAGCTCGCGCGCGCCATCAAGCGCGCCCGTTTCCTCGGCCTGCTGCCCTTCGTGATCAAGTAAGGATCACGGCTTTCCAATCGGCTGGGACAGGCCGGCTCGCCGGCCGTCCCTAACCGCGCAAGACGCGGGACAGACGAAAAGGATCACGACAATGCAGATCATTCTTCTCGAGCGCGTCGCCAAGCTCGGCCAGATGGGCGAAGTGGTGCGCGTGCGCGACGGCTTCGCGCGCAACTACCTGCTGCCGCAGGGCAAGGCGCTGCGCGCCACCAAGTCCAACCTGCAGCGCTTCGAAAGCGAGCGCGCGCAGCTTGAGGCTCGCAACCTGGAGCGCAAGTCTGAGGCCGAGTCGGTCGCCAAGACGCTCGACGGCCAGACCTTCACGGTCATCCGCCAGGCTGGCGAGACCGGCCAGCTCTACGGTTCCGTGTCGACCCGCGACATCGCCGACGTGATGACCGAAGGTGGCTTCTCCTCGGCCCGCTCGCAGGTTCGCCTCGACCGTCCGATCAAGACCATCGGCCTGCACGAAGTCGCGATCGTCCTCCATCCTGAGGTCGAGGTGTCGGTGACGCTCAACGTCGCCCGCTCCGCCGATGAGGCCGAGCGTCAGGCGCGCGGCGAAGACCTCACCGCCCGCGAGCAGGACACGTTCGAGTTCGAAGAGGACGAGGACGAGGATGCCGAGGGCGAGGAGGCCGCTGAGGCCGACGCCGAGGCTGGCGAGGAAGAGGCTCTCTGAGCCGCTTTCCACGAGTTCTGAATTGAAAAAGCCCCGCCTCCGCGGGGCTTTTTTGTTTTGGAAGGCTCGCCTCCCTGTCACTGCCGCGTCACCCGCACCTGCTATCGAGGTCTCGATGTCGGCGCGACCCAACCCTCGCCCGGCCTCGACCCGCAAAACTTCACAGCGGCCGGCTTGTCCGGCCGTTTTTTTGTCCGCAGTTGTGCGGTCCGGCGCGCTTGCGCTTTTTGCATGGCAGCTGCCGGCAACCTGATTTCTCCGTGATCTCGGCAACGAGTTCGGCTAAGAAATGCGGGCCCTTTCGGGGCGCATTTCACGTCACCACAAGATGCAGATTGGCAAGATGACCGGATTCAAGTCGGATTTCCTGAGGACCCTTAGCGAGCGTGGCTTCATCCACCAGATGTCGGATGAAAGCGGGCTCGACGATCTCCTGCGGACTCAGACGGTCACCGCCTATATCGGCTACGATCCGACCGCATCCAGCCTGCATGTCGGCCATCTGATGCAGATCATGATGCTGCACTGGTTTCAGGCGACCGGCCACCGGCCGATCTCGCTGATGGGCGGCGGCACCGGCATGGTCGGCGACCCCTCCTTCAAGGAGGAGGCCCGCAAGCTGATGACCGTGGAAATGATCGAGGACAATATCGCCTCGATCAAGCGCGCCTTCTCCAATTACATCGACTACGACAAGGGCCCGCTCGGCGGCGGCCTGATGATCAACAACGCGGACTGGCTGCGCCCGCTCAACTACCTGGAGTTCCTGCGCGACGTCGGCCGCCACTTCTCGGTCAACCGGATGCTGTCCTTCGACAGCGTGAAAACCCGTCTCGACCGCGAGCAGTCGCTGTCCTTCCTCGAATTCAACTACATGATCCTGCAGGCCTACGACTTCGTCGAACTGGCCCGGCGCTACGACTGCCGGCTGCAGATGGGCGGTTCCGACCAGTGGGGCAACATCGTCAACGGCATCGATCTCGGCCATCGCATGGGCACCCAGCAACTCTATGCGCTGACCTCGCCGCTGCTGACCACCTCGTCGGGCGCGAAGATGGGCAAGACGGCCTCGGGCGCGGTCTGGCTCGATGCGGACCTGCTGTCGGTCTATGACTTCTGGCAGTACTGGCGCAACACCGAGGATGCCGACGTCGAGCGCTTCCTGAAGCTGTTCACGGTGCTGCCGATGGACGAGATCGCCCGCCTTGCCGCGCTCGGCGGTTCGGAGATCAACGAGGCGAAGAAGGTGCTCGCCACCGAGGTCACGGCGATCCTTCACGGCCGCAAGGCTGCCGAGGAAGCGGCCGAGACCGCACGCCGTGCCTTCGAGGAAGGTGCGCTGGCCGAGGGCCTGCCGACGGTGGAGATCGCCCGCGGCGAACTCCACGCCGGCCTCGGCCTGCTGGCAGCCTTCGTCACTGCCGGCCTGTGCGCCTCCAACGGCGAGGCGCGGCGCCAGGTCAAGGGCGGCGGCCTTCGCGTCAACGACGTGGTGGCACAGGACGAGAAGCGCGTGCTCGGCACGTCCGATCTCGTGGACGAGGGCGTCATCAAGCTTTCGCTCGGCAAGAAGAAGCACGTGCTGCTGAGAGCCATCTGAGCCTCGGGCCATCTTTCCGGACGACTGCAAAACCCCGGACGCTCGCGCCCGGAGTTTTATCTTTCTTCGGAGCGCCCCTCAGCGGTATTCGAAGATCTTGCGGAAAATGCCCGGCGCCATGGCCGAGGCCGGATTGACCGTCAGCACCGGCTCGGCCAGCGAGCCGGTCAGCCGGTACGTGACGCCGATCAGACCCTCGTCCGAGCCGCCGCCGAGCGCAAAGCCCAGGATCGGGATCTTGGCGAACAGGTTGTTGAGCGCGAAGACCGGCACGAACGTGCCGGTCATGTCGAGAGACCGCGCCGCCAGATTGACATTGCCCGACACCGTACCGCCGATGGTCGGCCCGGCCAGCGTGCCGTCGGTGATCGTCAGCAGGTCGCCATTGCGACGGAACTCCAGGTCCAGCGCGCTGAACGTCGCTTCGCCGCCCCGTTCGGCCGCTGCCATCAGCTGCTGCCGGCGCGGATCGCGCGCTTCCAGCACGCCGGGGCTGCGCGCGAGCTCGCGGATCGCCGGGTCCTCGGTGATCGCCAGCCGCTTGATCTTGAAGCGGCCTGTCCACTCGGTTGCCGTCGGCATGGTGATAGACAGCAGACCGACACCGCCGCGCATGCGGTCGTAGAGATTCGCAAAGCGCAGGATCGCACCGGTGTCCTGGAACGTACCGGCCAGTTCGCGCCCGGCCCCCTCCCCGGTCAGTTTCGCCTGGAAGATCGACTTGCCGCCCGAAGAGCCGGACAGATCGAGGGCGCGCAACTCGCCGCCGTCCTTCGACATGGCAAGCGACACGCCGGACAAGGTCACACCGTTGAAGCCGATCAGCTGGCCGACCTCGGCAGTGATCTTGAGCGCGGTCTTGTCTGTCGCTCCGCCCTTGCTGGTCGCGCTCATGCTGGCGATCAGACCGCGCGCGTCGAGCCGCGTCGCCTGCAGGTCGACGGTGATCTGCCGGCCACGCTTGGACAGGCGCAGGCTGGCGTCGTCGCTCGTGCGCAAGGCAAACCGCGAAAACTCCGCCCGCTCCAGATCGCCGGACGAGGTCAGGGTGATGCCGCCCTCGATTTCCACTCCTTCGGAGGTGAGGCGGAAGCCGCGGATCTCGCGGCGGCCGTCTGCCTCATTCATGCGGAAGACGGCGCGCGCGGCAACACCGGGGCTCTTGCTCCATCCCACTTCGGCCAGTTCGATGGAGGCCCGCGTCAGGTCCACTTCGTAGGACTGGCCGGCATCCGTCTCCTCGGTCGACAGCTTCAGGGGGCCGTTTACGAAGCCGCGAATGTCGATGCCGCGTTCGGCGAGTTGCTCCGCCGTGACCTCGATCACCACACCCTGCCGGGCGACGACGGCCTCGCCATTGGCATTGTCGAACGGCACGACCAGATCGAGATTGGCCGGCAATCCGTCGAGCCGGCCACGCCCCTTCAGCGACAGGCTTCCCTCGTCCACCGCGAAGGTGAGGTCGGTATTGCTCAGCTTGTGGCCGCGGATCGGACGGGCATTGGAAAAGCCCTTGAGCGATCCGGCGAGATCCCAGTCGACATCGTCGACCCGCACGTCCTTCACCAGCGCGAAGGTGGCGTTGAGCGTCATCTCGCCGGAGCCCGCCACATCGTCGGGCGCAAGGTCGTTGCGCGTCAGCACCGTGAAGGGCTCGGCATCCAGAAGCGTCGCCAGCGACTTGGCGGGGCCTTTTGCGGTCAGTTTCAGGACGCCGGTCTTGTCTCCGCTCTCGCGGATGTCCGGCACCTGGAACACGGTGTCGCTGATGGCGATCTGCTCGCCCGGCCGCGCCACCATGACGCCGGACGGCGAGGTGATCGTCAGCACCTCGTCGGCGACCTGAATGCGGCCGGACAGACCCTGCGCCACCGGCACGGTGCCGACCGTGCTGAGGCTGAGGTTGGAGAAGGCGATGTCGACCTGCACGTCGTCGCCGGACCAACCCGGCGCCTCGTCCTCTATGTCGAAGGCGGGCGGGCGCAGCGACACGGTTGCTCGCCCCCCTTCGATCCTCCCGTCCACGACATGCTCGATCACCCAGGCGCGGGCCGGCGGGATCATCGTGATAGGCCAAAGCCGCTTCAGCGTGGCGACCGACATCGCGCCGCTCTCGACCGCCAGCGCCATGTAGGGGCCGTCCTCGCCGATGCGCAGCGAGCCGGCCCCATCCATGTCCGCCGTACCGGAACGCAGTACCAGCTTGTCGAAATGGATCTCCCGGGTGTCCAGGTTGGCACGCCCCTCCGCCAGGAACGTCTCCATGGCGAACGGCGGCCCCGGAACGTCGGAGGGACTGATACGGGCATCGCGCGACAGGACACGGAACGACCACGCCTCCTGCCATTCGCGCGGCGGCTCGACGATGCCTTCGAAGGGAAGGAAAGTATTGCCCCTCTCGTATTTGGACGGAACGATGCGGAAGCCCGGTGTTCCCGCCTCCCAGTAGAGCTGGACGTCGATCGTGTCGAAGCCGATCACGGTGCGGCCGCTCTTGATCCAGCCCGGCGAGACGATGACACCGGCCCGCGTGGTGCCGAAATTACCCTCCGCATCCACCGTCACGTCGAGGCGCCCGCGCACCGGAATGCCGAGCCCCTTGCCCGCGCCCACGGAGGCGTCGATGGGCACGAACTCGCCCAGGGAGACGTCATAGACATCGACGCGTATCAGGCTTTCGCTGGTCTCCGCGTCGGTGGACCGGCTCGCCTTGGCCTTCCACTGGCCGAGCCGGCCGGCAATCTCCGCGTCGACCTGCAGCGTTCCGTCGGCCGCCCTCGTCAGCTCCGCATCGATGCCGCGCATGCGGTAGGTCTTTTCGCCTTCCAGCACGATCTCCGCCGAAACCAGCTCGATGCGGGCGATGCCGCGCCGCGCCAGTTGCGCCACGGCGAGCCGGGCGGTGCGGTCGGCTGCCTCGGCGACCACGGCCATGTCGGGGATCTCGCTGGACGATGCCGACCGCGCGACACGTGCGATCTTGAGCCTGGCGTGTTCCAGGCGGATCTCGCCCGGATGCAGGTCCCCGGTCACCAGCGCACCCGCATCGAGTGGCGCGGAAACGCGAGGCACATGCAGCGACAGATCGCTGTCCGCATCCACCTCGATCGTAAGGTCGTGCAGCTCCACCTTGGGCGGCAGGCCTTCGGACAGGTCCACCGTCACCGCCCCGACTTGCAGCTTCGTTCCGGGGATCGAGGCGCGCTCGGCGATCATCCGCGCCAGATAGGGCAGGGAAACCGGGCCGCTGCCGAAGGTAACGATCAGGCTGCCGACCACCGCCAGCAACAGGACGCCGAGAACCGCCAACACATAGGTGCGCAGCCGCCGCCGGGGCTTGCGATGCAGCACGTCTCGCAACGGCGTGTCACGATGTATGAGGCGTTTCAGCAGTGTCCCGATCCTCTGGGCATGGCAGTGTGATCATTTGCGATTCGCGACGATCATAGTATGGCGCAAGGGGGATCCGCGCCTGCATGCGATGCGTATCGGTTACAGTCGCGGAAGACCGCACCTTTTACTCTCCAAATGACCAAAGGAAGGCAGAATGTCGGAAATCTCAGCCGGAAGCACCGCCCCCGATTTCGAGCTCGAGCGGGACGGCGGCGACACGCTGCGCCTGTCCGATCTGCGGGGGCGCAAGGTGGTGCTCTACTTCTATCCCAAGGACGACACGCCGGGCTGCACCAAGGAGGCGATCGCCTTCACCGCGCTCGCCTCGGAGTTCGAGGCGGCGGGCGCCGTTATCGTCGGCATCTCGCCGGATACGGCAGCCAAGCACGACAAGTTCAAGGCCAAGCACGATCTTTCGGTGATCCTTGCCGCCGACCCGGATTCGGCGGTCGCGACCGCCTGGGGCGTGTGGGTCGAGAAGTCCATGTATGGCAAAAAATACATGGGGGTGGAGCGCTCGACCTTCCTCATTGACGAGGCCGGCAAGATCGTCGAGACGTGGCACAAGGTCAAGGTGCCTGGCCACGCGGAAGCCGTGCTGGAGTCCGTCCGCGCCGCCGGCGGCTAAGCCGGGCAAGCGCCGCAGGCGCCGGATCGCTCCGGCGCCTCTCCCGGTGCCAGCGGAGATCGCATGCAAGTTCCCCCAAACAACGTTTCCCAAGACAACGTTTCCCAACACAGTGGCTCACCAGACGGCACGGTTCGGCCTCATGGTTCCCTGCCCCGCGTCTCACCGAGCAAGGCCGAGACGGCCGAGTACGCCCCTGCCTCGCTCGCCTGCGGCGCCCGGCGCGTCGTCGCCTCCCGTTCGCTCGACGAAAAGACCAACGTGGCCCACGCCACCGCCCGCGCCTGGTTCGGCCGCACGCTGTCGCTGCGCCGGCGCACGGGCAGCGAGCGCATGCCGGACCAGCCCGGCCGGCCGGACGCTCCCGTCCTGCTGCCGCCGCGCGACATGCCCAAGCGCGCCGTCGGCGGCACGTCGGGCCGCATCGCCCTGCTGCATTCCATCGCCCATATCGAGCTGAACGCCGTCGACCTGACTTGGGACATGGTCGGGCGCTTCGCCGACCGCCCGTTGCCCCGCTCCTTCTTCGACGACTGGGTGCGCGTCGGGCTGGAGGAGGCCAAGCATTTCTCGCTGCTGCGCCGGCGGCTGGAAGAGCTCGATTCGCATTACGGCGCCCTGCCCGCCCATCACGGGCTGTGGGAGGCGGCCGAAAGCACGGGCGACGACCTCGCAGGCCGCCTCGCCGTCATCCCCCTGGTGCTGGAGGCGCGCGGCCTCGACATCACCCCGCCGATGATCGAGAAGGCACGCCAGCGCGGCGATCCGGAGACCGCGGCGATCCTGGAGATCATCTATCGCGACGAGAAGCGCCACGTCGCCTTCGGCGCCAAGTGGTTCCGCTATCTGTGCGACAAGGAGCGCTGCGATCCCGAACGCCGGTTCCAGGATCTCGTGCGGCGTCATTTCAAGGGCGGACTGAAACCGCCGTTCAACGACAGGGCGCGCTCCGAGGCGGGACTCACTCCGGGTTTTTACCGGCCTCTCGCCCGCCTGATCGGCTGATCGGATTCTCGAATTCAGACAGTTCCTTAGCTTTTGTTAACCTTAACGCAGCATGATCGGATCCAAAGAAGGTGCCGCGTATGTGTCCGGCACCGCCGGGAACGGGTCCACAGACGAATGACAGGACACGCAGGAAACGGCCGCAGGGATTTCGGCAAGCGGAAGGAACCGCACCGGGTGATCATCGCCCGCGGCGACAATGTCCGCAGCTTCACCATCTCCCCGCTCATGGCCGGCATGGCGACTGCGGTCGGCATCATGCTCGCGGTCGGCTACATCGGTGCGACCGCCTATCTCGTCCTGCGCGACGACATCATCCAGTCTTCCGCCGAACGCCAGGCGCAGATGCAGCTGTCCTACGAAGACCGCATCGCCTCGCTGCGCTCGCGCATCGACCAACTGACCAGCCGCCGCGTGCTCGAGCGTCGCAGCATCGAGGAGCAACTCGCCGACGTCGTCGAGCGCCAGCGCGACCTCGACACCCGCCAGGCGCGGGTCTCCGGCCTGTTGGCCAAGGCGGCCGAGAACGGCATCCGCGTCGCGGTCGGCGGCCCCGTGCCGGCGGCCAAACCGGCCTCACCGGTCGTCGCGCTCGGCTCGCTCGATGCCCCGACCGGCATCGGCGGCACGCCCGAACCGATCGATATCTCGCCCGTCCTCAGCCTGCGCGGCACCAAGGCCGACTACAACGCCGCTGCCGAAGCCGCCGCCCGCCAGGGGGCCGCCGCTCCCGGCAAGCCGCTGCGCGACCTTGCGCCGGACGCACCGGCGGCGGCGGCTCCTGCAGCGGACGGTCCGGTCACCGGCGCTGCCCCCGACCAACGCGTCGAGCTGATCGAGAACGTCAACGCCGCGCTCGCCCGCATGGACAGCGAAGCCCATGCCGCGCTCGACGTGATCGCCGTCACCGCCGAGCGCGATGCTGCCGCCATCGCCGACACGGCGGACGAACTCGGCCTGCAGCTCGCCGGCATCAAGATGGACCTCTCCTCCGGCCAGGGCGGCCCGTTCGTCCCGCTCGCCGGGTCCGACTTCGACACCCGCATCGAGCGCGCCGAGAAGGCCCTGCTCGCCCTCTCCCAGCTCAAGGACGCCGCCCGCGGCATCCCGCTCGCCTCGCCGGTTCCCGGCGCAGAGCTGTCTTCCTCCTTCGGCCCGCGCGTCGACCCGTTCCTCGGGCGCATGGCCATGCATACGGGCCTCGACTTCCGCGCCACCGCCGGCGTCACCATCCGCGCACCGGCTCCCGGCAAGGTGATCTTCTCGGGGCGCAACGGCGGCTACGGCAGGTCGGTCGAGATCCTGCATCCCAGCGGCGTCGTCACGCGCTTTGCCCATATGAGCCGCGTCTCGGTGAGCGAAGGCGACGAGGTCGCCGCCGGCGATCCTCTCGGCGCCGTCGGCTCCACCGGCCGTTCCACCGGCCCGCACCTGCACTACGAGGTCCGCATGGACGACCGGCCGCTCAACCCGGCCCGCTTCCTGCGCGCCGGCGAGAAGATCGCAACGCTGCTGGACGATTGAACAGATCGGCTTCATCGCAAACGACAAACGGCGCCCCGAGGGGCGCCGTTTTCGTTTTTGTATGCGGGGATGGACGAAGACGTCAGTCGACGTCCTCGACGGCGTCCGGGGCGCCGCCGAAGGCGCGCTGCGCCAGCGTGGCTTCCATGAACTCGTCGAGATCGCCGCCCAGCACACCGGTCGGGTTGGTGCTCTCGACGCCCGTGCGCAGGTCTTTCACCAGCTGGTAGGGCTGCAGCACGTAGGAGCGGATCTGGTGGCCCCAGCCGATCGAGGTCTTCGATGCGGCCTCGGCATTCGCCTTCTCCTCGCGCTTCTGCAGCTCCAGTTCGTAGAGCCGCGCTTTCAGCATCGCCCAAGCGGTCGCCCGGTTCTTGTGCTGCGAGCGCTCGGACTGGCACTGCACCACGATGCCGGTCGGCTGGTGGGTGATGCGCACCGCCGAGTCGGTCGTGTTGACGTGCTGTCCGCCCGCGCCCGAGGCGCGATAGGTGTCGATGCGGCAGTCGCTCTCGTTCACCTCGATCTCGATCGAGTCGTCGATGACCGGATAGACCCACACGGAGGCGAAGCTGGTGTGCCGGCGTGCCTGGCTGTCATAGGGCGAGATGCGCACCAGCCGGTGCACGCCCGATTCCGTCTTCAGCCAGCCATAGGCGTTCTCGCCCTTGATCTTGAGGGTCACCGACTTGATGCCGGCCTCCTCGCCATCATGGATCTCGAGTATCTCGACCTTGTTGCCGTGCTGCTCCGCCCAGCGGGTGTACATACGCAGCAGCATGCTCGCCCAGTCCTGGCTCTCGGTGCCGCCGGCGCCGGAATTGATCTCGACATAGCAGTCGTTGCCGTCGGCCTCGCCCGACAGGAGCGAGGCGATCTGGCGCTTGTTGACCTCGGTGCGCAGCGCCTTCAGCGCCGCCTCCGCCTCGGCGACCACGTCCTTGTCGCCTTCCATCTCGCCGAGCTCGATCAACTCGAGATTGTCGGCAAGGTCGGCTTCCAGCTTGCGCACGCCCGTCAGCCCGTCGTCGAGCTGCTGGCGTTCGCGCATCAGTTTCTGCGCCTTCGCGGGATCGTCCCAAAGGGTCGGATCCTCGGAAGCGGCATTCAGTTCATCCAGACGGACAATCGCGTTGTCCCAGTCAAAGATGCCTCCTCAGCAGGCTTATGGCCTGCTTGATTTCGTCGACCACGGCCTCGGTTTCAGCGCGCATCGCTGTCCTTTCTCGCCAGTTGGGGGTTGCAGTGCGAAAAGATGGACGCCGCGAAGGCCGAAGGCTCGGCGGCATGTCCGTTTCGGTCGCGGACCATAGTTGATCGGCCCGCCAATCGCAAACGCCGCAGCCGGGTCTCCCCTGCCGCGGCGCCGAAGTTTTCGGGCCCGCACATCCGGCAGTGCCGAAGCGCGCGCTGTCAGATCAGTACAGGCCGCCGGTGCCGCTCATCACGGCCTGACCCGCCTCCGGCGAGACCGTGCGCGGAATGCCGATTTCGTCCTGGAACCCGATGATCGAATACTCGTCCGGCGGCGCAGTGCCCGGCTTGAAGCCCTCCAGGATCGTGCCCGGCGTACCGGCGCCCGCGCGCAGGCCCGTCTGCCGGTTGATCGGGATCAGCTGCAGCCCCTTGGGCACGCGGAACTCCACCGGCGGCGCATCCTTCAGCGCGGCCTGCATGAAGTCGATGAAGATCGGCGCCGCCACCTGGCCGCCCGTCGCACCGCGGCCCATCGGCTTCGGCGTGTCGTAGCCGACGAACACGCCCACCGTCAGGTCCGGCGTGAAGCCGACGAACCAGGCGTCCTTCTCTTCGTTGGTCGTGCCGGTCTTGCCGGCGACCGGACGGCCGAGAACCTTGACGCTGGTGGCGGTGCCGCGCTGGACCACGCCTTCCATCATCGAGGTGATCTGGTAGGCGGTCATCGGGTCGAGAACCTGCTCGCGATTGTCGACGAGCTCGGGCTCGCTCTGATCGGCCCAGTGATCGGTGGCGCAGGTCTCGCAGATCCGCTCCTCGTGCCGGTAGACGGTCTTGCCGTAGCGGTCCTGGATGCGGTCGATCAGCGTCGGGTGCACCTGGCGCCCGCCATTGGCGATCATCGCATAGGCGGTGACCATGCGCATGACCGTGGTCTCGCCCGCGCCCAGCGACATGGACAGGACCGGCGTCATCGCATCGTAGATGCCGAAGCGCTTGGCATATTCGGCGACCAGCGGCATGCCCATGTCCTGGGCAAGGCGCACGGTCATCACGTTACGCGACAGCTCGATGCCGACGCGCAGGGTCGAGGGACCGTAATACTTGCCGCCATAGTTCTGCGGCCGCCACATCGGCAGGCCCGGTCCCTGGGCGATCTCGAACGGCGCGTCCATGATCACGCTCGACGGCGTGTAGCCGTTGTCGAGCGCGGCAGCATAGAGAAACGGCTTGAAGGCCGAGCCCGGCTGGCGATAGGCCTGCGTCGCGCGGTTGAACTCGCTCTGGGAGAAGGAGAAGCCGCCGACCATCGCCAGCACGCGGCCCGTATAGGGGTCCATCGCCACCAACGCGCCGGAGACGCTCGGGAACTGGCGCAACTCGTAGGCCGTATCGCCCTCGCCCTTCTCGACATAGACGACGTCGCCCGGCGACAGCACGTCGCCGGCATCGGTCGGCGAGCGGCCGCTGACGCGGGCCCACTTCATGCCGGCCAGCGGCAGGGTCACGCGCTCACGCTCTGTCGACAGCTGTCCGTTGCTCTCGCGCGTCGGCTGCAGGCCGACTTCGGCACCGTCCGCCGAGACCGAGAGCACCACGGCCAGACGCCATTCCGGCACATCCGGCATGCCTTCGATCTTGGCGAGCTCGACGCCCCAGTCGGCCGCACCCGGCTCGATCTTCTGCACCGGACCGCGCCAGCCGCCGCGGCGCTGGTCGAAGGCGACCAGCCCGTCCATCAGCGCCTTGCGCGCCATTGCCTGCAGCTTGGGATCGAGGGTCGAGCGCACCGACAGGCCGCCTTCGTAGAGGCGCGCCTCGCCATACATGGACGCGATCTCGCGCCGCACTTCCTCGGAGAAATATTCGGAAGCGAACAGGTGCGTGCCGCGCGAGCGCAGCTTGACCGACAGCGGCTTGGCCTTGGCTTCCTCGCCCGCCAGGCTATCGACATAGCCGTTCTCGATCATGCGATCGATCACCCAGTTGCGGCGCTCGATGGCCGCCTCGCGCTCGCGGAACGGATGGTAGTTGTTCGGCCCCTTGGGCAGCGCGGCGAGATAGGCCACCTCTTCCAGGGTCAGTTCGTGCACCGACTTGTCGAAATACAGCAGCGAGGCCGCGGCGACGCCATAGGCGCCGACACCGAGATAGATCTCGTTGAGATACAGCTCGAGGATCTCGTCCTTGGTGTAGGCCTGCTCGATGCGCAGGGCCAGGATCGCCTCCTTGACCTTGCGCTCCATCGACACCT
Source organism: Stappia sp. WLB 29 (assembly GCF_023507705.1). Classification (GTDB taxonomy): domain Bacteria; phylum Pseudomonadota; class Alphaproteobacteria; order Rhizobiales; family Stappiaceae; genus Stappia. The sequence goes on from NZ_JALBGD010000001.1 coordinate 703,385, forward strand.
CGTTGGTCAGTAGGAAGTTCTTCGCCACCTGCTGGGTGATCGTCGACGCGCCTTGCGGACGGCGGCCGGACCCGTAATTGCGCACATAGGCGACCGCGGCACGGGCGATGCCCTCCGGATCGATGCCCAGATGCGAGTAGAAGTTCTTGTCCTCGGCAGAGATATAGGCCTGCTTCAGCAGGTCCGGGACCGCCTGGATCGGCAGGAACAGCCGCCGCTCCTTGGCGTACTCCGCCATCAGCTGGCCATCGGCCGCGTGCACGCGGGTCATCACCGGCGGCTCGTAGTTCTTCAGCGCGGTGTAGTCCGGCAGGTCCTCGGACATGTCCTGGAGGAACAGCCAGACGCCCGCGGCCACGAGCAGCCCCAGCACGGCGCCGATGCCGAACAGGTAGCCGAAGAGTTTGATCAGGAACTTCATATATCCGGCTCGTCTATCCCGGTAATCTCGATCTTGCGTCGCAGGTCAGGCCGGCACGCATCGCTTCGACGCGCGTCCCGAGCAGTTTGCCGTCCGGTCCGGCAACATGCCTGGTGCGGGAGGCTGCCCCGCCGTCATGCCCCTGTTTGCGTCCCCTCGCAATAGCGGATTCGGGCCTTGACGTCCCCTCGTTCCGCATTGCGGCGAACCGCCCGGGATCACGCCCCGCAACACCCCCTCCATCCTCGACCAATATGGCGATGCTGAGGCGGGACCGCTTGTCTACTCGACCTGTTCCTCCGGCTCGGCCGCTGCGTGGCCCGCCGTGGTGCGCGACATCTGCATCGCGCCGTCGCCGAAGCGCCGGCCGAAATAGCCGTCGATAGCGGAAACGAGAGCCTGCGACATGCGCCCGCGCCATTCGTCGGTGGTCATCAGCTTCTCGTCGAGACGGTTCGACAGATAGCCGAGCTCGACCAGGGCGGACGGAACGTCATGCGCCGTCAACACGCGGAAACCGGCGGATCTCTGCGGATTTTTGACCAGCTGCGCCGTTCCGCGCAGCTCGTTCACCAGCGTGCGGGCGAACAGAAAGGAGAATTTCTTGGTCTCCTGCCGCGCCAGATCGATCAGGATGTCGGTGACGTCGTCGGGCTCGTTGGCAAGGTCGATGCCGGCGATCACGTCCGAGCGGTTCTCGCGTTCGGCAAGAGCCGCGGCAATTTCGTCGCTGGCCGTCTCCGACAAGGTGTAGACGCCGGCGCCGCGTACCTGGTCGCGGCCGATTCGCACCGAGTCGGCATGGACCGACAGCAGCAGGTCGGCCTCCATCTCGCGGGCGATGTGCACCCGCTCGCGCAGCGGGATGAAGACGTCGTCGTCGCGCGTCATGTGCACTTCGTAGCGCCCGCTCGCCACCAGCTTGTCGCGCAGCATCCGGGTGAAATCGAGCACCACCGCCTTTTCCAGCGTGCCGGACGTGCCGCGGGCTCCCGTGTCGATGCCGCCGTGACCGGGGTCGAGCACGATCAGCGGCTTGTCGCGGCGGCGCACGGCCGTGAGCTTGTCGCCCTTGCGCGCGACCAGCGGCGCCGGCGCCTGTGCGGTCTCGAGGAAAGTTTCGCGGCTGGTGCCGACAAGGTCCAGCACCAGCCGCGCCGGCTGGTCGGAGACCGGCGGCAGCACGAAGGACTTGTCGACCGCGACCGGACCGGAAGCGTCGAGCACGATGCGGGACTTGCCGGCCGCGAACATGCCGAAGCGCCAGGCGGTGATCAGCCCGCGCCCGTCCTGCCCTGCCGTCGACGGCAGGTCGAAGCTCACCTGCGGCAGATCGATGACGACGCGATAGGGATCGGACAGGGTCGATACGGCGAATTCGACCGGCGCCGACAGGTCCATGATGAAGCGGGTGCGCTTTTCGTCGCCGGCAACACGCGCTTCGCGCGCCACGGCCGGCGCACCGGCGTTCGGCGTGACGACGGATTGCGTGGCTGCAGCCTGCAAGGTGGCCGTCTCGGCCGCGACAGGCCCCGCCGGCAGCGCCAGGCCGGCAGCAAGCGCCAGCAGCCATGTCTTGCGTGCGAAGATCGTCACTCTATATGCCTCTCGCCGGTCCCTGCCCGCCCCGCCGGTTACTGCAGCAAGATGTAGCGCGTCGCAAGTTAACCTTTCATTGACGATACGACGCGTCACCCGCAAATGCGAGGCGCAGCTGCGCAGATGCACGCAAAGGTCGACACCTGCCTGCAAGCGTACTTGCCATATGCCTTTCGCGACCGTAAAAGAAATGCGACGGGTCCGGGATTTGAATCTGATTCAGCCTGGGTCTCTCTGGTGCCATCTGGCGGCGTCCGGTCAAGCCAACTGTGCTTTCGTAGACAGCGAACATCACTTGGCAGCGGCGCCCGGCAGGGTGGCCATCGAATTCGTGCGTTCCCGGTCTGCGTGGCAAAAGCCGAACACCGGGACCCGGTCGATGGTGCCGCACGTCATCGATGCCTCGAGCCTGCAATGGCACGCCGCGCATCGACGACGCCCCGCACCCCGGACGCGTGCGTCCCGACCGGCGCTCCGTAGCGCCCCCCGGCCGCCCCTTCGGCGCCGCGGGAAGCTCGCCGCGGATCGAGGCGCATGAAGCGTCCGGCTGCGCTCAGCGCATCCGGCGTACGATGGCGGCAAGGCTGGCCGGAGCCCCGTCCCGATTTGCCACCGAGGCCGCCTCAGCGCCCGGAACGCAAGTCGGCAGGACTGACACATCCGGCCCGCCGCAAGGCAGTGGCCGCCGCAACATGGCTTACTGGGCGCTGCAATGAACCAATGCGCGAAGACGATCCACAACGGACACGAGGCCGCCGTCACCGGCGTCGCCGGGTCCGGACGGATCGCCGCGCGGTGCAGCACCCCTTCGTCTTTCATCACACCGCAGAACAGAACGACCGCCCTCGCGCGGATCCGGACGAGCGTGACAAGCCGCCCGGGCGCGACGGTCGTGGAGACACCCATCAATGGCAAACAAGATGCTTATCGATGCCGCGCACCCGGAGGAGACCCGGGTCGTCGTGGTGCGCGGAAACAGGGTCGAGGAATTTGATTTCGAGGCCGCGAACCGCAAGCAGCTTCGCGGCAACATCTACCTGGCCAAGGTGACGCGCGTCGAGCCGTCGCTGCAGGCCGCCTTCGTCGACTATGGCGGAAACCGTCACGGCTTCCTGGCCTTCGGCGAGATCCATCCCGACTACTACCAGATTCCGATGGCCGACCGTCAGGCGCTCATCGAGGAAGAGGAGGCGGAGGCCGCCCGCGCCGACGAAGACGAGCGCCCCTCGCGCCGCAAGAGCAAGGCCGCCAAGCCCGCCGAGCAGGAGAACGGCGACGCCGTCGCTTCCGAGGAAGGCGAGAACGGCGAAGACGACGTCGAGTCGGTCGGCGCGGAAGACGCGCTGGAGGAGCTCCCCCAGCGCGCCCGCAAGCACCGCAAGCAGTACAAGATCCAGGAAGTGATCAAGCGCCGGCAGGTGCTGCTGGTGCAGGTCGTCAAGGAAGAGCGCGGCAACAAGGGCGCTGCGCTGACCACCTACCTGTCGCTGGCCGGCCGCTATTCGGTCTTGATGCCGAACACCGCCCGCGGCGGCGGCATCTCGCGCAAGATCACCACCCCGACCGACCGCAAGCGCCTGAAGAAGATCGCCTCCGAGCTGGAAGTGCCGCAGGGCATGGGCGTGATCCTGCGCACCGCCGGCGCCAGCCGTACCAAGGCCGAGATCAAGCGCGATTTCGAATACCTGATGCGGCTTTGGGAGAATGTGCGCGACCTGACGCTGCAGTCGTCGGCGCCCTACCTCGTCTACGAGGAGGGCTCGCTGATCAAGCGCTCGATCCGCGACCTCTACAACAAGGACATCGACCAGGTCCTGGTGGCCGGCGACGAAGGTTACCGCGAAGCCAAGGACTTCATGCGCATGCTCATGCCGAGCCATGCCAAGAACGTCCAGCCCTACAAGGACGCGACGCCGGTCTTCTCGCGCTTCATGGTCGAGAGCCAGCTCGATGCCATGTTCTCGCCGCAGGTGACGCTGAAGTCGGGCGGCTACATCGTCATCAACCAGACCGAGGCGCTGGTCGCCATCGACGTCAACTCCGGCAAGTCGACGCGCGAACACAATATCGAGGACACCGCCGTCCAGACCAACCTGGAGGCGGCGGAGGAAGTGGCACGCCAGCTGAGGCTGCGCGACCTGGCCGGCCTGATCGTGATCGACTTCATCGACATGGAGGAGAACAAGAACAATCGGGCCGTCGAGCGCAAGCTGAAGGACTGCCTGAAGAACGACCGGGCCCGCATCCAGGTCGGCCGCATCTCGCATTTCGGCCTTCTGGAGATGTCGCGCCAGCGCATTCGCACCGGCGTCCTGGAAAGCTCCATGACCCCCTGCCCGCATTGCCACGGCACGGGCATGATCCGTTCGGTGGAATCGGTGGCGCTGCATGTGCTGCGCTCGCTTGAGGACCACCTGCTGAAGGGCGCGACCCACAATCTGATCGTCCGCACGACGACCGAGGCGGCGCTCTACATCCTGAACCAGAAGCGCGGCCACCTGGCCGACCTTGAGGCCCGCTTCGGCCTCGAGGTGACGGTGCAGGCCGGCCACATGGACAGCGGCCAGCACTATGTGCTGGAGCGCGGCGAGCCGATCGAGGCGCGGCCGGACGCGGCCCCGCGCATGATCCAGCCCTCCACCGTGATGCCAATGTCGGTGGAAGAGGCCGAAGAAATCGACGAAGCCGAGATCGAGGTCGAAGAGGACGAGGAGGAGACCCCGCGCGGCTCCTCCGCCCGCGACCGCGACGAGGGCGACGACGAGAATGGCGGGCGCAAGCGCCGCCGCCGCCGCCGCCGGCGGCGTCCGGGCTCCGACGACGACCAGCAGCAGACCCGCCAGGCCGATGCAGACGCCGATGACGGCGACGACGACGGCGACAGCGAGGGCGAAGCCAGTGCCGCCGGCCGCCAGGAAGAAGGCGACGACGACGAGCGCTCGCGCCGCAAGCGCCGCCGCGGCCGCCGGGGCGGTCGCCGCAGCCGCCGCGAGGGCGAGGGCGAGAACGGCGAGAACGAGAATGGCGACGCGGTTGTGCAGGGCTCCGACGACAACGACGGTGCCGGCGAGGCCGAGACCGGGGACAGCGTGAGCGAACCGGCGACGGCAGCGTCCGCCGACGAGGCGACGAGCGCGGAGGACACCTCGCCCGAAGCCGCCATCGAGACGCCTGCCGAAGCGCCTGCGGAGCCGGTTGCCGAGGCACAGGCCGACGACGCGGCGGGCGCGGCCCCCGAGGTGCCGGCTGCTGAGGCCGAAGCGCCGGCGCAAGAGCCGACCGAGCCGGTCGCGGCCGTTGCCGAACCTGCTGAAGAGACGAGCGAAACCGCGCCAGAGGACGAGCCGGCGGAGGCTGTCGCTGAGGCGATGAGCGCGCCCGAGGCCCCGGCCAAGCCGGCAGCTCCGAGCGAGCCCGTCGTGGTGCGCGAGACCGTCTCCAAGGACGGCAGCACCGAAGAGACCGATCCGGACGGCCCGAAGCGGTCCGGCTGGTGGCAGCGCCGCAGCTTCTTCTGATCTACCGTCCATGAGATGACGACGGCGCCCGGGGATATCCGGGCGCCGTTTTCGTTTTTGCGGAATCTTGCGAAATTTCGAGACGGATTTTGCAAAATCCCGTCTCGAAATCGGCGAAAATCGAGACTCGCCCGCAAAATCGGCCGAGCGGACCGAACCGCTCCCCGGCGAGGATATCTACCTCCGCCAGCCCCTCGCCTCGGCGAGCTATCCCCGGGCTTTGCAAAACTTGTCCCCGCGCCCCCTGTCAGGGCTTAGCATCTTCCGCAAAGGCCACATCGGCGACGAGGCCCGGACCGGCGGGCTTGCCGGAGGTGCTGGCGATCTCGGCGAGCGAGGCGGAAGCCAGGTCGCCGTCCGGCGCCACCTGGTAGCCCTTGGCCGCAAGACGCTGCGCCAATGCCTGCGGCGTCAGCTCGAAGAGCGGGGCGACCTCGGCGACGGTGCCGTTCTCGATTGCCGACAGGGCGGCACGCATCGGGTTGCCGCCGCTGGTGGCGGTCAACGCCGGGACGGCGAAGGCCAATGCGGCGGCAAGACCGAGGACGGCGGGAACGAAAAGCTGGCGGCGCTTCAGGTAGCCGGAAAAGCCGGGCCAGTTGCGCCAAAGATGCACGGCGACGGGCGCGAGCAGCAGCATCGACAGCCATTCGTGCATGCCGTGGAAGGCGGCGGAGCCCCAGTGGAAGAACAGGGCGACGCCGGACACGGCGGAGACGGCGAAAAGGATGATGGTGAAAGTGGTTCCGTGGGTTTTCAGGACGCGAAGCATGATGCTCTCCGAACTGGTCTGCCTCCTCTGCGCCAAGGCGTGCCAGAGGCGCGGGACACCGGCAACGGGCAAGCTGTAACGGTCTGTCGCAAGGCCGGGCGCCGCGACAGATCCGGACAGTTTTGGCGGGTGGGCGAGAGGGCCGTGTGGGCGAAGCAAATCCACAGTGTGTCTTCGCCGCCGCTCTGGCAGCCAATGGGCACCGGGTCGCGCTAACGCTTGCCCGGTGTGACGACCGAGGGGGAGGAAAGCCCGTACCCATCCCAAGCGCCCGCGCGGAGCAGCGGAGGAGCGCGAGGCGGCCCCTCTCACTCAGGCCGTCATCAACCCCGGCCGCAGGCGAAGTCGGAGAGCCGGGAACCAGAGGTGCCCTCAGCGGGTGCGAGACGGGAGAGCATCGCCACCTCCCCGACTGTCATACCTGCGAAGGCAGGTATCCAGTATCCGCCAGGGTGGATGGTGACGCCACGGCAGCAGCCTGCGGCCGTTCGACGGCCGCCGGCGGCCTTGTGGCACCGTCACGGCTCGAGCCGCGCGACCTGTGGTTACTGGATCCCGGTCTCCGGCTGCGCCGGAACCGGGACGACAGGCAGAGGGTGGGGGTCGCAGCGGCGTGTCGTCGCCGCCGTTCCTGACGCACATGCCCCTCCCCGTGTCTTCCCGGACGAGACCGACGATCCGGAAGGACGAAACGCGAGGGCGGAGCGAACTGCGCCCGCCCCTCACCCCGCCTTTGGCAGCCAGTCGGCGAGCCGCTCGACCGCCTCGGCGATGACGGCGTGATCGCCGGCGAAGGAAAAGCGCATGTAGGACCGCCCGTTGACCGGATCGAAGTCCGGCCCGGGCGTCGCCGCGATGCCGGCTTCCTCCAAAAGGCGCGAGGCGAAGGCCAGGCTGTCATTGGCGAAGGGACGGATGCCGGCATAGAGGTAGAAGGCGCCGTCGACGGGGAGCAGCTCGGTAAAGCCGAGCTGCGGCATGCGCTCCAGCAGCAGCGCGCGGTTGCGGGCGTAGCCGGCTTTCACCGCCTCCAGTTCGTCGCGCGCATCGAAGGCGGCGGCGGCCGCCCGCTGCGACAGTTCCGGCGGCGAGATGTAGAGGCTCTGGGCGATGCGCTCGACCGGGCGCACCAGGTCCTCCGGCAGCACCATCCAGCCGATGCGCCAACCGGTCATGCAGTAGTATTTCGAGAAACTGTTGATGACGATGGCCTTGTCGGTGAAGGAGAGCGCCGTCTCCTGCTCGCCGTCGAAGACGAGGCCGTGATAGATCTCGTCGGAGATGAAGCGGATGTCCAGCGCCTCGCAGGCATCGCTCAAGGCCTTCAGCGCCTGCGGCGTCATCATCGTGCCGGTGGGATTGGCCGGAGAGGCGACCAGCACGCCCTTGAGCGGCGCCTCGCGGTGGGCCGCCTCCAGCAGCTCCGGCGTCAGGGCCCAGCGGGTGTCGGCGCCGACCTCGATCTCGACCGGGACGAGACCCAGCGCCTTGAGAATGTTGCGATAGGCCGGATAGCCCGGCGCGGTGATCGCCACCCGGTCGCCGACATCGAAGGCGGCGAGGAAGGCGAGATTGAAGCCCGCCGACGAGCCGGTGGTGGCGACGATCCGCGACAGGGGCACGTCGAGCCCGTGGGTGTCGCGATAGTAGCCGGCGATCGCCTGCCGCAGGCCGGCGATGCCGCGCGCCTCGGTATAGCCGATGCGCCCGCCCTCCAGCGCCGCACGGGCCGCCGCGAGCACGGCGGCTGGCGCCGCCGCGCCGGGCTGGCCGACCTCCATATGCAGGATGTGCCGACCCTCCGCCTCCAGCGTGTTGGCGCGCGACAGCACGTCCATGGCGAGGAACGGCTCGACTTCGGACCGGCGGGAAGGATGCGACATGAATAACGTCCTGTGTTCGGTCTGGGCGGCAATCTGCGGCACGCGGCCCCGCCTGCCCATCTCGCGCCGCATTTGCCGCGTCTAGACGAAAGGCAGGAGGCTTGGGCTGAGCGGTTGACCGCCCTTCACCGGCTCCCTACCCTTCGCGCGCGTCGCTGTCGAGGCTCGGGATGGACCGCAAGCGGGATTTTGCCCGCAAGGCCCGGCCCGCGCGGCAGGCAAAAGGCAGAACAGGCCAGCAGAACAGGCAAGAGGCAGAAGATGGGGTCCTTCCGCTCGCTCGACCGCAACCGTCCGGGATCGCTCCCGGCCCGCACGCTGCTGCGCCGGAGCGCGGCGCTGGCCATGGCCGGCGTGCTGGCGCTGACGCCGATGGGCACGGCGGCGCAGGCTCAAGGCGGCATCCCGCTGGTGCGCGATGCGGAGACGGAAGCGTTGATGCGCGACTATGCCGGGCCGATCTTCGATGCGGCCGGCATCGCCCGCCAGCAGGTCGATATCGTGCTGGTCAACCGCAACGATTTCAACGCCTTCGTCGCCGACGCCCGGCGCATCTTCATCAATGTCGGCGTGATCACCGATGCGGAGACGCCCGGCGAGGTGATCGGCGTGCTGGCGCACGAGACCGGACACATCACCGGCAATCACCTGGTGCGGCTGCGCCAGGCGCTGGCCAATGCGCAGATCATCGCCGTGATCGGCGCGGTGCTGGGCGCGGGCGCCATGGCCGCCGGCTCGAGCTCCGGCTCCAGCGGCATCTCGCAGGGCGGCGCCGGCGCGCTGACCGCAGGCGCAGGCCTTGCCCAACGCTCGCTGCTCGCCTATCGGCGCGGCGAGGAATCGATCGCCGACCGGGCCGCCCTCACCTTCCTGCAGAAGACCCGCCAGTCGGCGCGCGGCAAGCTGAAGACCTTCGCGCGCTTTGCCGACCAGACGCTGTTTTCGGCGCAGTACACCGACCCTTACGCGCAGAGCCACCCGATGCCGCGCGAGCGGCTGACCCAGCTGGAGACGGTGGCGCGCCAGAGCCCCTATTGGGACGCGCCGGAAGATCCGCGGCTGCAGGCCCGCCACGACATGGTGCGCGCCAAGCTGATCGCGTTCACCGCCCATCCGAATACGGTGGCGCGCGATTACCCGCGCTCGGACAGCTCGCTGCCGGCCGAATATGCGCGCGCGGTGGTGACCATGCGCACCCGCAGCCGCAAGGAAGCGGTCGAGGCCATCGACAAGCTGATCCGCCGGCAGCCGGACAACCCCTATTTCCATGAGCTGAAGGGCCAGGCGCTGCTGGAATCGGGCAACCCGAAAGCGGCCATCGCCCCGTTCCGCCAGGCCTTGAGCCTGCGCCCGCGCGAGGCCCAGTTCCAGATCTGGCTCGGCTTCGCGCTGGTGGCGGCCAACGACACATCGCTGCTGCCGGAGGCGGAGAGGATCCTCAAGGCCGGCCTGCAGGTGGACGAGAACTCGCCCATCGGCCATTCGCAACTGGCCATCGCGCTCGGCCGCCAGGGCAAGACGGCGGAGGCGGATGTGGCGACTGCAAGGGGCCTGATGGCGCGCGGGGATTTCGAGGCCGCAAAGCGCTACGCCGCCCGCGCACAAAAAAATTTGAAGCGGGGCACGCCCGCATGGCTGCAAGCCGATGATATCGTGTCCTATAAACCCCCGAAGCTCCCCGGACGGTCGTGACCGCGCCGCAAGGATGCAAGGCACTCACGCCGGCAGGGCCCGGCCGTTGGAGATCCGAATGAAGAAACTCGTACTGGCCGCCGCCGCGATGCTGACGCTTCTCCTGTCGCCGATGGCGCTCGCCCAGGACGCGCCGCTGCAGCGCGGCGACGTCGAGACCATCGTGCGCGAGTACCTGGTCCAGAACCCGGAAGTGATCCGCGAGGCGCTGGAGGAACTGGAGCGCCGCGAGGTCGCTGCCGCCAGCAAGGCCCGCTCCGACGCGCTGTCGAGCGTCGCCGACATCATGTTCGATTCCACCCGCCAGGTGGAGCTCGGCAACCGCGAGGGCGACGTCACGCTGGTCGAGTTCTTCGACTACAATTGCGGCTACTGCAAGCGGGCCATGGCCGACATGGAGCGACTGCTGGAAGAGGACGACAAGCTGCGCATCGTCTTGAAGGAATTCCCGGTGCTGGGCCAGGGCTCGGTCGAGGCGGCGCAGGTCGCCGTTGCGGTCAACATGATCGCGCCGGAAAAGTATCACGACTTCCACCGCGAGCTGATGGGCCTGCGCGGCCAGGCCAACAAGGCGGCGGCGCTGGCCGCGGCCGAGACCGCGGGCATCGACACGGCCAAGGTCGAGGAGACGCTGGGCAAGAGCGAGGTGAACACCACCATCGAGGAGGTCTACATGCTCGCCAACCGGCTCGGCCTGACCGGCACCCCGTCCTATGTGATCGGCGACGAGGTGGTGATGGGCGCGGTCGGCTACGACCAGCTCAAGGGCAAGATCTCGGCCATGCGCAATTGCGGCCAGGCGACCTGCTGAGGCCGCCGGCGACGGGCCCGCGGGGCGAGCAAAGCGGGAAGATGAGGTCTTTTCCTCATCCGCGCGAGTGCCTATAAGAGGCGGGATGTCGTGACGCGGCGCGAGGGTGCGCCGCGTTGCCCCTTGTCGGGCTTCTGGACCGGACTTTCGACACCAGCAGGTTCGCCGCCGGGACCCTTGAAGAGGATTGCATGTCCGCCTCGATCTACGTCCTCAACGGACCGAACCTCAACCGGCTCGGGACCCGGGAGCCTTCCACCTACGGAACGGCGACGCTGGCCGATATCGAGCGGCTGTGCCGCGATGTCGGCGAGGATCTCGATCTCGACATCGAGTTCCGCCAGTCCAACCACGAGGGCGTGCTGGTCGACTGGATCCAGGAAGCGGGCGACGTCGCCCAGGGCCTGGTGATCAATCCGGCGGCCTATACCCACACCTCGGTGGCGCTTCACGACGCGATCCGGGCGGCGCAGATCCCGACCGTGGAGGTCCATCTGTCGAACGTCCATGCCCGCGAGGCATTCCGCCACCGCTCCTACGTTTCGCCGGTCGCGCTCGGCGTGATCTGCGGTTTCGGCCCGACGGGCTACCGGCTGGCGCTGGAAGCGCTGTCGACCGTCATCAGGCCATGACCTGCGGGCGCATAGGCGCGCCTTAACAACCACGAAAAGATCAAGACAAGCCCATGTCGGAAAAGAAAAACCAGCTCGACCAGGACCTGATTCGCCAGCTCGCGGCACTGCTCGACGAGACCAACCTGACCGAGATCGAGCTCGAGCGGGACGATTTCCGCGTCCGCGTCGCCCGTCAGGTCACCGTCGAGGCGCCGGTCTCCATCGGCCGCGCCGCCGCTCCCGTCGCCGCCGCTGCGCCCGCGCCGGTCGCCCCCGCCGAGGCCGCCAACCATCCGGGCGCCGTGACCTCGCCGATGGTCGGCACCGCCTACCGCTCGCCGGAGCCGGGCGCGCGCACCTTCGTCGAGATCGGCGACACGGTTGCCGCCGGCGATACGCTGCTGATCGTCGAAGCCATGAAGACCATGAACCAGATCGCGGCGCCGCGCGCCGGACGGGTGACGGCGATCTTCGTCGAAGACGGCCAGCCCGTGGAGTACGGCGAGCCCCTCGTCGTCGTCGAGTGACGGGGACCGAGCCCATGTTCTCCAAGATCCTGATCGCCAACCGGGGCGAGATCGCGCTGCGCGTGTTGCGCGCGTGCAAGGAGCTTGGCATCCAGACGGTGGCCGTGCACTCGACCGCCGATGCCGATGCCATGCATGTGCGCCTTGCCGACGAGAGCGTCTGCATCGGCCCGCCGGCCGCGCGCGACAGCTACCTCAACATCCCGCAGCTGCTGGCCGCCTGCGAGATCACCGGCGCCGATGCGGTGCATCCGGGCTACGGTTTCCTGTCGGAAAACGCCCGCTTCGCCGAGATCCTGGAGGCGCACGACATCGCCTTCATCGGCCCGACGGCCGAGCACATCCGCATCATGGGCGACAAGATCGCCGCCAAGCAGACGGCGCGCGACCTCGGCATCCCGGTGGTTCCCGGCTCCGACGGCGCGGTGACGCCGAGCGACGATGCCCATGCGATCGCCCGAGAGATTGGCTATCCGGTGCTGGTCAAGGCCGCTGCCGGCGGCGGCGGACGCGGCATGAAGGTGGCCTTGAGCGAAAAGGACCTCGACACCGCGCTGTCGACGGCCCGCTCGGAAGCCAAGGCCGCCTTCGGCGACGATGCGCTCTACATGGAGAAGTATCTCGGCAAGCCGCGCCACATCGAGATCCAGGTACTGGGCGACGGCCGCGGCAACGCCATCCATCTGGGCGAGCGCGACTGCTCGCTGCAGCGCCGCCACCAGAAGGTCTGGGAGGAGGCTCCCTCCCCGGCGCTGAACGCGGCGCAGCGCAAGGAGATCGGCGAGATCGTCGCCAATGCCATGCGCAAGCTGAAATACCGCGGCGTCGGCACGATCGAGTTCCTCTACGAAGAGGGCAAGTTCTACTTCATCGAGATGAACACCCGCCTGCAGGTGGAGCATCCGGTGACGGAGATGATCACCGGCATCGACCTGGTCAACGAGCAGATCCGCATCGCCTCGGGCGCCGAGCTGACGCTGCGCCAGGAGGACGTGCTGTTCGAGGGCCACGCCATCGAATGCCGCATCAACGCCGAGAACCCGCGCACCTTCGCGCCCTCGCCCGGCCAGATCAGCTACTACCACCCGCCGGGGGGGCTGGGCGTGCGCGTCGATTCCGGCGTCTATCAGGGCTACCGGATCCCTCCGCATTACGACAGCCTGATCGGCAAGCTGATCGTGCACGGCCGCAACCGGGTGGAATGCATGATGCGGCTGCGGCGCTGCCTCGACGAGTTCGTCGTCGACGGCATCCAGTCGACGATCCCGCTGTTCCGCGACCTGGTGGACAACCAGGACATCGCCAACGGCATGTACGACATCCACTGGCTCGAGAAGTATCTCGCCGCCAAGTCGGACGACTGACGGGACGGACGGCGCCGCCAGCCGGCGCCGCCCCCCCAACGTATGCGGGCGCCCGCCTCGGGCATCCCAGGAAAGGCAGCCATGGCCGGGAACACCCACGATCCGCTGGTCATCACGCCGCAGGTGCTGCTCAAGGCCTATGCCTGCGGCATCTTTCCCATGGCCGAGTCGGCCGAGGACCCGAACCTCTTCTGGATCGAACCGGAGCATCGCGGCGTCCTGCCGCTCGAGGGCTTCCACATCCCCCGCCGCCTGCGCCGCACCATCCGCCAGGACGTGTTCGAGATCCGCGTCGACCACGACTTCCAGGGCGTGATCGACGGCTGCGCCGCCCCGGCGGACGGCCGCCGCAAGACCTGGATCAACCGCGAGATCCGCCGCCTCTACGGCGCGCTCTACGACATGGGCTACTGCCACACGGTGGAAGCCTGGCGCGGCGGCGAGCTGGTCGGCGGGCTCTACGGCGTGTCGCTGGGCGGTGCCTTCTTCGGCGAGAGCATGTTCGCCCGCGAGCGCGATGCCTCCAAGGTGGCGCTGAGCCATCTGGTGGCGCGGCTGATCGCCGGCGGCTACCACCTGCTCGACGCGCAGTTCGTCACCGAGCACCTGGCCCAGTTCGGCGCGGAAGAAGTGCCGAAGGCGATCTACGACAGGCAGCTGAGCGCCGCGCTCAACCACTATGGCGACTTTCTGACCCTGTCCGACCGCGTCACGGGCGCTGAGGCGCTGGCCGTGATCGACGGCGCGCAGGACAGCTCCGGCGGGGACTGAGACCCCTAAAACTCCAGGCCGAGCAGCCGCGCGACCTCCTCGGCCAGCAGGCGCGTCTCGTCCGCACCCTTGCCGCGCGCCTCCGTCTCCAGGATCGTCAGCCCCTCGCCCATCGAGGCGGCAAAGGCCGTGCGGTTGCCGAGCCGGGCGGAGGCGACGGTGAAGCCGTTCTCGCCGATCAGGCCCATCACTTCGGAGGTCAGCGCGGCGCGCGGCGGAACGCGGTTCAGCACGACGAGCGTGCCGGTGCCCTCGCGCCGAGCGATGTCGACCGTCTGGCCGGTGGCCCACAGGTCGACCTGGGTCGGCTGCATCGGCACCAGGACGAGGTCGGCGGCCTCGATGGCCGGGCGCACGTCGGAATCGGTCTTGGGCGGCGTGTCGAGGATGACGAGGCCGTGGTCGCGGGCGAGCGAGCGGGCCTCGCGCCGGGCGCCCCAGCCGCTGGAGGTGCGGAAGGTCAGCCCGGTCGCCCCGTCGCCGAGCGCCTCCTCGCGGGTCTCGTACCAGGTGCCGAGCGAACCTTGCGGGTCGATGTCGACCACGGCGACCGGAAAGGCGCCGCGCGCGGCCAGCGCCACCGCCAGATGCGCCGCCAGCGTCGTCTTGCCCGAGCCGCCCTTTTGCTGCGCGACCGAAATGATACGCCCTGTCATCGACTGCTCCCGTAGGTTCCGTTCCCGCTATTGTTGCATTGCAAAAAATCAAAGACAATCGCCATCATGGCAGCCGCCGGGCGAGGCATGCGCAAGCGCCGCCCCCTCTCCCGCCCCTCTGGACCGGGCAAGGCCGAGGGCGTAAACAAAGGGCCCGCCGGCCGTCCCGAACCGTTCCATCCGCAGGAGATTTTCCGTGACCGACTATGTGATTGCGCCTCCTGCCGCGGCCGATGTCGCCGTCGAGGGAACGGATGCGCGCTTCCCCATCCGCCGGGTCTTCTGCGTCGGGCGCAACTATGCCGCCCATGCCCGCGAGATGGGCAAGGACCCGGACCGGGAGCCGCCCTTCTTCTTCACCAAGCCGGCGGACGCGGTGTGCGATGCGGGCGGCACCATCCCCTATCCGCCGCTGACGCAGGACCTGCATCACGAGGTGGAGCTGGTGGTCGCCATCGGCCGCGGCGGGCGCGACATCGCGCCGGAGAACGCGGAAAGCCACATCTGGGGCTACGGCATCGGCATCGACCTGACGCGCCGCGACCTGCAGCAGCAGGCCAAGGACCTCGGCCGCCCCTGGGACTGGGGCAAGGCCTTCGACCGGTCCGCCCCCTGTTCGCCGCTGGTGCCGGCCAGCCGCATCGGCCACCCGAAGAGCGGGCGCATCTCGCTGTCGGTGAACGGCGAGATCCGCCAGCAGGGCGACCTTGCCGACCAGATCTGGCCGGTCGCCGACATCGTCGCGATCTGCAGCGCCTCGGTGGAGCTGAGGCCGGGCGACCTGATCTTCACCGGAACGCCGGCCGGCGTTGCCGCGCTGAAGCCGGGCGACCGGCTGGAGGGCGAGATCGAGGGCGTGGCGCAGCTTCGCCTGACCATCGGCGCGCCGCAGGACCGGGGCTGATCCATGGCCGCAGACGGCGCACCGATGCCCGCCGGGGCCGACTGGAGGCCACCGCGCGCGAGCGCGCTCGTGGTGCTGCGCTCGCTGGTCTTCCAGGGGCTGGTGATCGCATCCCTTGTGCTGCTGCTGCCGGCCGTCGTGCTGATGGTGCTTCCACGGGCGGTGACGCGGACGGCGGCACGGATCGTGGTTCGTTTCTGGCTCGCCCTGCTGCGGCTGACCGTCGGGCTTGCTTACGAGGTGCGCGGGCGCGAGCACCTGCCGGACGGGCCGTGCCTGATCGCCGCCAAGCACCAGTCGGCGTTCGAGACGCTGGCGCTGCAGGTGATCCTGAAGGATCCCGCCTTCGTGCTGAAGCGCGAACTGACGCTGATCCCGGTCGCCGGATGGGGCATGTGGCGGCTCGGCCATATCGCCATCGACCGGAACGCGGGCGCCAGCGCCCTGATGAGCCTGATCCGCCAGGCGAAGCAGCGGGTCGCGGACGACCGGCAGGTGGTGATCTTTCCCGAAGGAACGCGCAGCACGCCGCTGTCCGCCCCGACCTATCGTCCCGGCGTTGCTGCGCTCTACCGGGCGCTGCAGGTGCCGTGCGTGCCGGTGGCGCTGAATTCCGGCGTGTTCTGGCCGCGCAACAGCGCGTGGAAGTTTCCCGGCCGCATCATCATCGAGTTCCTGCCGGCGATCCCGGCCGGGCTGGCGTCCGGCCCGTTCATGGAGCGGCTGGAACAGCAGGTGGAAGAGCGCACCGAGGCGCTGATCGTCGAGGCGGACCGGCCGGCCGGCTAACGACCGGATATCAGGCGGCTGCGGCAGCGCCCTCCAGGCGCCAGGTGCCCGAGGCGGCAAGATTGCGCGCGATGCGATAGACCTCCGGTGCGTAGAGCATCACCTGGACGATATAGGCCGAGATCGTGACGATCTCCTGCACCGTGTAGATGTAGTAGATCGTGTATTCGGTGACCGGCAGGTCCAGCCCCTTGACCAGGAACAGCACCACGTAGATCCCGGCAAGGCCTGCGGTGGCGAAGGCAAGGGTGCGGCGCAGGCGCGTGTAGCGCGAGCCGAGACGAAGATAGCTCGGCCGACCCGTGTCCGGCAGGCGCAGCAGCCGCGTGGTGATGATCCCGCTCATCAGGATCGACAGCGCCTGGAACACGAAGAACAGGTAGCTGCCGAGCATGTGCAGGTCGTGGTCGTGGCGGAAGGTGACCTGGGTGCAGATGACCATGCCCGAGGTGCCCAGAACCTGCATCACCAGGAACACCGCCATCATCCGCCGCAGGCCGGCCGCGACCTTCGGCAGGTGGCCGGCGCGCGCCGAGATCGCCCCGTAGAAGGCGTAGGAGATCGGCAGGATCGCCAGCGCGATGACGACGGCAACGCCGAGGATCGCCGCCGCGAAGGGATCGCCGATATAGGGATCGGTGATCGCCCGGCTGACCGTCGGCGCGCTGTGCTGGATGTAGTCGGGATGGCGCTCGTAGAAGGTCCAGCGGGCCCAGACCATCATGTAGATGGCGGAAGCGGGCACCAGGACCACCGGCAGGCTGGCGGCAAGACCCACGAGGCGGGCAAGGAACGGCGCCCTGTCGCGGGCCGGCGTGCCGCCGTCCGTGGCCGTGTGCGAAGACTGTCTCATGCGCGCCTGCCGTCTTGCCCTGTTGCCTCCCCTTGCGTCGCAGCGGCCGCCGCGACCCGAGGGCAGGACGTGAATAGTGGAGCCCTTGCCCGTCCGCAAGCCGCACAAGACGTGGAAACGCCGGAACAGCCTCAGTATTAGTTCCGATTCCGGAGCGACTTGATGCTGGAACAGAACCGGCTTAACCCTTATGACATTCATAAAACGCTGAAAACTGCAGGTACGGGGCTGACATGGGACTGACGGCAGAGGGGATGGATGCCGCAACGATCGAGCGGCTGCTCGATCTCGTCGCCAAGGAGGGCATGGTCGAGCGCGAGAAGCTGTCCGCCGATGCCACATTCGAGGATCTCGGCATCCAGTCGGCCGACATGGTGGTCATCCTGATGGCGGTCGAGGAAGAATTCGGCGTCTACATTCCCGTCGACGGCGATCTGGCCGAGGCCCGAACGCTGGGCGATTTCCTGCAAGTGCTCGCAGCACGAATGAAAGAAGGCGCCGAGTGACCAGCGCAAACCGGCGCGTCGTCATCACTGGAATGGGAGCAATCACGGCGGCCGGCCTTGGCGTGCAGGCTCTGTGGAAGGCTGCGCGCGACGGGCGCAGCGGCGTCGACGAACTGCGCTTTGCGCGCTATCCGCGCCAGCGCGTCTCCCGCTCCGCCCATATCACCGGCTTCGAGCCCTCGGCGCATCTCAGCGAGCAGGAGCTCAAGACCACCGACCGATTCGCCCAGCTGGCGCTGGTGGCCGCCGAAGAAGCGCTGCGGCAGGCCGGCATCGATACGCGAGGCCCGCTGGGCGCGCGCTGCGGGACGATCATCGGATCGGGCATCGGCGGCGCCTGGACCTCCGACGACGGCCACTACAATTTCTACGTCCACGACGCCCGGCCCGACCTTCTGGCCATCGCCAAGGTGATGCCGAACGCCGCCGCCTCGCAGATCAGCATCCGCTACGGCGCGCGCGGCCCTTCGCTCGCCATTTCCAGCGCCTGCGCCTCCGGCACCCAGTCGGTCGGCTACGGCCTGCAGATGATCCGCGCCGGGCTCGCCGACACGATGCTGGTCGGCGGCAGCGAGGCGCTGCTGACGCCGGCGAGCTTCCGCGCCTGGGAGGCCATGCGGGTGATGGCGCCGGAGGCCTGCCGTCCGTTCTCCGACAAGCGCAACGGCATGGTGCTCGGCGAAGGCGCCGCGGTGCTGGTGATCGAGGAGCTGGACCACGCCTTGAGGCGCGGGGCGACACCGCTTGCCGAACTCGCCGGCTACGGCACCACCAGCGATGCGGCGGACCTGCTGCGCCCGACCGTCGAGGGTCCGGCCGCGGCCATGGCCGGCGCGCTGGCCGATGCCGGCCTTGCACCGCACGAGATCGGCTATGTGAACGCTCACGGCACCGGGACGGTGCTGAACGACATCGCCGAAAGCGAGGCGCTGCGTCAGATCTTCGGCGCGCATGTGGAGGGGCTCGCGGTCTCCTCGACCAAGCCGATCCACGGCCATGCGCTGGGAGCGGCCGGCGCCATCGAGCTGGTGATCACCGTCGAAGCGCTGCGCGAGAACATCGCCCCGCCGACCATCAACTGGCTGGGACCCGACCCGAAATGCCTTGCCGATCCGGTGCCGAACACCGCGCAGGCGCGGCAGATCGATGCGGCGCTCAGCAATTCCTTCGCCTTCGGCGGCATCAACGCGACCGTCGCGATCCGGAAGGTCTAAGACGGTGAGCGAGGCGCAATGGACCGAGATCGCCGCCCTCGACCTGTCGACGGCGCGCGCGCAGGTCAGGGCCTTCGCCGCGGCGCTCGGCGCCCCTGAAGAGCCGGTGCCGGCGACCTTCGCCTTCACCGTCTTCTCCCACCCGAGCGTCATGGAAACGCTGGCTCGGCTTGCCGGCGAGCGCTCCGCCGTGCTGGTCCACCAGGCGCAGGACTTCGTCTATAGCGGCGAGTTGGAGGCGGACCGGCACTACACCGTCCTCGTCGACTGGAAGAGCCATGAGGAGCGCGCCGACCGGCTGACCCTGCGCGGACGGGTGCAGGACCTGCAAGGCACGGCGGGCGGCACGCCCCTGCAGGAGTTCCGCGCCGAGATCGTGCTGTTCGAGAACCGCGAGAGCGCGCCATGACCGCGCTCGCCGCCGGCCACCGCTTCGCCGACACGCCGCTCGCGATCCTCGGGCCGGACGACGTTGCCGCCTATGCCGAGGCCTCCGGCGACCACAACCCGATCCACCTGGACGAGCAGGCCGCCCGGGCGGCCGGCCTGCCCGGCACCATCGTCCACGGCATGCTGATCATGGGCCGGCTGGAAGGCGCGATCCGCAGCTGGCTGCCGCAGGCCCGCCTCGCGCGCCTTTCCACCCGCTTCGTCAAGCCGCTGGCGGTGGGCGACGGCATCGTCATCGGCGGGCGCATCGTCCGGCTCCGGCCGCAGGAGGACGGCGGCAGCGAACTTCTGCTGCGGCTGACCGTCGCCAACGGCGCCGGGACGATGATCTGCGTCGGCGAGGCGGCGCTGCATCTGGACGCGGAGGCGTGAGACAATGCCCATCGCCATCACGCTGACCGTCGACGAGGACGGTGCGGGCGCGGTCCGCGAAATGTGGACGCGGCTCGCCGAGGCCGGGCTGGAGAGCACCGCCCGCAACTTCGCCTATCGCCCGCATGTGACGCTGGCCGTGCTGAACGAGGACGAGGCGGGCGGCCGCGTCGAGGATTTCGCCCGTGAGGCGGCCCGGCAAATCGGCGCACGCACCGCGGCGCTGCGCCTGACGCTGGCGAGCCTTGCGGTGTTTCCCGGGCAGCCGGCCGTGCTCTTCGCTGCGCCGAAGCCGACGCGGGCGCTGCTCGACCTGCAGGCCGCCCTGTGCGAGCGGGCCGAGGCCGAGGGCCTGGGCGCGCTACAGAACCCGCATACGCGGGCCGAGGCCTTCGTGCCGCATGTGACGCTGTGCGAGGCTGTCGAGGATATCGGCGCGGCCTTCGACGCGCTTTCCGGGACCGAATGGCCGGTGCGCCTTCGCCTGTCGTCGCTGGATGTGGTGCGGTTTCACCCGGCCACGGTGCTGGAGAGCGTCCCGCTGACCGGATGAGCCTTACGCGTTCTCGGGAACGGCGGCGAGCGCGGCCTCGGCCCAGCCGGCGATCGCCTCGACTTCGGCGGGAAGCCGCGTCGCCATGTCGCCGCAGAACTCCAGGAAAGCCGGCAGGTTGAGCCCGTTGACGCCGACGACGACCGTCATGTCGGCGGCCAGGGCCTCGGCGATCAGGTCGCGAAAGCCCCTGCCCTCGGCCTCCTGCTTGCCGAACTTGTTGACCATCAGCACGTCGCCTCCGCCGGCGAGCCGGGCGGCGGTCTCGCCGACCGCCTGCTCCAGCCCCTGCGGGTCGAGGCGGCAGCCGCGCGACTGCGGCCCCAGCGACTGCGAGATGCGGATCAAGGGGCCGTGCGGCAGCACCTTGACGTCCATGTCGCAGGGCCGGTCGCCCTCGCAGGCGGAATTGATCTGCACGACGCCGAGCACCCGCAGGCCCCGTCCCTCGAGCCGCTCGGCGACGCGGGCGAGCACGAGGTCCATGTCGCCGCGTCCGGGGGAAGTCGTGTAGGCCAGTTTCATCGCAGATACCGCTCAACGTCCGCAGGCTGTCGATCCGCGATGGCGGCGGATCCCCTTGCAAGCGACAGGTATCGCAGACCTTGGCCGGCCAAGGCAAGCGCACCGGCGCCGCAGCCGGCAGTGGCTCCCTCGCCTCGTCATTCAACTTTTCGGTTGACTTATGCCGCCGCGAGGTATTTATTCAACCTCATGGTTGAACAAGAAACACACCGGCTCGACGCCATCTTCCACGCCCTCGGCGATGCCACCCGCCGGCGGATGCTCCTGGCCCTCTCCGAGGGCGAACGCAGCGTCAGCCAGCTCGCCGAGCCCTTCGACATGTCGCTGGCGGCGGCCTCCAAGCACGTCAAGGTGCTGGAAAGGGCCGGCCTGATCCGCCGCGAGGTGCGCTGGCGCACCCATACCTGCCGGCTGGAACCGGGGCCGCTGGCCAGCGCCCACGACTGGCTCGGCTTCTACGAACGCTTCTGGACCGACCGTCTCGATGTGCTCGACGCCCTGCTGCGCGAGGAAAACGCCAACAGGAACAATGCCCCCAAGGAAGGAGACAAGACATGACCGTGATGGAAACACCCGATGCCCACGGCACGCTGACCGCCCCCGACACGCTGGAGATCCGCCGCGTGCTGCCCGCCGCGCCCGAGCAGGTCTGGGCCTGGCTCACCGACAGCGAGCTGCGCAGGAAGTGGCTGGCCGCCGGCGAGATGACCCTGGTGCCCGGCGCCGAGTTCGAGTTCGTCTGGCGCAACGACGAGCTGACCGACCCGCCCGGCAAACGGCCCGAGGGCGCCGACGAGGAACACCGCATGACCTCCCGGGTGATCGCCGCCGATCCGCCGCGCAGCTTCTCCATCACCTGGGGCACGGCCAGCAACGTGACCTTCACCCTGGCCCCGCGCGGCGAGGGCACGCTGCTGACCATCGTCCATGCCCGCCTGCCCGACCGGGCCTCGCTGCTCAGCGTCAGCGCCGGCTGGCATGCCCATCTCGGCGTGCTGGTGGCGCTCATCGAGAACCGCAAGCCCGCTCCCTTCTGGGACACCTGCGCGCGCCTCAAGCAGGACTACGACCAGCGTCTGCCCTGATCGTGCATGGCTGACGAGAACATCCGGCCGGCGGGGCGCGCGCTCCCGCCGGCCGCCTTGTTCATACGCGCAGATCTTGACCTTGCGACAACCTGCAATCGGCCGTTCCGAGGCTTGACACCCCCAGAGTTCTCGCGCCCCATCGCCTTACGGTTGCAGAGGGCCGCAATCATCATGACTTGCGACCGCCCTCTCCTCTTCATCTCATGCTGCTCCAGACGGACACAGCGCTCCTTGGAGAATTATTTCGCACAGCAGCGTAGGAACGAACCCAATGGGCGTTGGGGTGTTCGACGGAAAATTCTGGGTCGCGGCAGGCAAAGGATCGGTTCCTCGCTTAGGACCGTAAAATGGCGCTGGTAGCTGAACAACCGCCCCGCTTGCGCCCTGGGACCTCGTCGACGATGCCCATCTACTCCAGATCGGCCGATGCCGCATTGACCGTCGGCGGGCGAGCCGACGCACGAGGTGACGTCCTTGCTCCATGCCATCACCGATGGATGGCGCTGGCTTGCCTCTCGCGGTTGGTCTTCCTTGATAACAATCGGCTTTCTGCCCCGCTCCACCATGCTGGAAATTGACTCCGACTTGTTATCGGTCTGCGAGGCATCCGAGGGTTCGCTACAGCTTTAGCTCGGCAACCGATTGACCCCGCTCATCTAAGGATTTTCTTGTGCTTGCCGCGTGTCGCCGCGGGAACCCCACGGGACGAATGGTTCCGTCGGCTACAGTGCCACCACCCCCATTCCCTGACGCAGATCAACTCCGGAAACAGGCCAAGAGAAAGGAGAGCAACTCAGCTTCAAGTCTGCTTGAGGGTATTCTTGGTGAAGTTCCGGACGAGTGTGGAGAAGTTACCAGCAAGCTTGTTCCCGGAGGATGCAGCTCGTGCGCGCAGAACTCAGCAACCCCCGTATTCCATCACAAAAAGCCTCAAGCGGCCCGCGCAGGTAAAAAAAGGGGAGCCACGCAGGCTCCCTCAGAGAGGAGGAGGTCATTGCATCGGCGCAGATCGGCACGACCAATGCGCCAGCAATCAAGCAATGTCTCATATCGCGCTCCTTTCAGTACTTGCTGATCGGAGCAGGGTCCATTAGTCGGTCGCGTTGACGCGGCGCTGCAGGTCTTCGGCGAAAGCCTGGTCGGTCGCTGCGCGGTTGAAAATAGCGTTGTACTCGTCGATAGTGATCCCTTCGAGGCCATCCACATACTTGGCCATGGCCACCTGCGCCTGCTGCTGCAGCTTCAAGCGTTCCTGGTTGTCCGAAGTCTGCTCGGCCCGCGACCGGAATTCTTCGCCGATGCTGGTTACCTCGACATAGGCGACAACGAAGGTATCAAGCTTGTCTTCGCTGAAATCGACGTTCTGTGCGGGCGCAGCTTGGGAAGTCGCATCGGTCTGCTGTGCCGACACGCTTGTCGCTGCAAGGGAAGGCGACAAGGTGACAGCTGCCGCCAGGGCCAGAATCATACGGGTTTTCATGTGATTTCCTTCGGCTCTTTGAGAACGCACCGCCGATTCCGGTCACGTTCGGTTCTCTCGAGTTGCCGCTCGGCGCGACAGGCAAAACCTCTTTCAGAACATTGACGAGAATGTGATCCCCTGGGCAAGGCTGGTCGGCTGGCACGAATGGGCTCTCACCGCCGCACTGACGTTGCCCCCAAGTTCTATCCAGCCTGACGGAGACTCTGACGGTCCGTTTGACCGATATAGCCGGCTGGCATGCCCATCTCGGCGTGCTGGTGGCGCTCATCGAGAACCGCAAGCCCGCTGCTCCCTTCTGGGACACCTGCGCCGCGCTCAAGCAGGACTACGACCAGCGCCTGCCCTGATCGTGCCAGACCGGAGGACGGCATCCGGCCGGCGGGGCGCGCGCTCCCGCCGGCCGCCTTGTTCGCACAGGCAAAACCTGACGCTACGACAACCTGCAATCGGCCTTCCCGAGACNGCACAGGCAAAACCTGACGCTACGACAACCTGCAATCGGCCTTCCCGAGACTTGACACCCCCAGAGTTCTCGCGCCCCATCGCCTTACGGTTGCAGGCCGGGAATCGGCCCTGCGAGAGCCGGAAGAAAAAATGGGAGGCTGTCATGTTGCGTGCGCTTTCACGTCCTGCCGTCGTTCTGATGGATCGCTATCTGCCCGATCCTTTCATCTTCGTGCTGCTGCTGACGATCATCGCCGCCGCTGCGGCCATGCTGTTCGAGGGCGCCGGCCCGATCGCCGTCGTCGAGATGTGGGGCGACGGGTTCTGGGGCCTGCTCTCCTTCTCCATGCAGATGCTGCTGATCCTGGTGACCGGCTTCATCCTCGCCTCCTCGCCGCCGGTGAAGACGTTCCTGGCGCTGCTGGCCGGCCTTGCGAAGTCGCCGGGCTCCGCCATCGTGCTGGTCTCGGTGGTCTCGCTGTTCGCGTCCTGGGTCAACTGGGGCTTCGGCCTCGTCGTCGGCGCGCTGTTCGCCCGCGAGCTCGCCCGCCAGATCCGCGTCGACTACCGCCTGCTGATCGCCGCCGCCTATTCCGGCTTCGTGATCTGGCACGGCGGCCTCGCCGGCTCGATCCCGCTGACCATCGCCACGCCCGGCCACTTCACCGAGGCGCAGATCGGCGTCGTCGGCACCAGTGAGACGATCTTCGCCGGCTTCAACCTGATCATCGTCGCCATTCTCTTCGTGGTCATTCCGCTGGTGAACTGGCTGATGGTGCCGCGCGAGGACGAGAGCGTCTATGTCACGCGCGAACAGCTGGGCGACGAGGAGCGCGAGACGTTCGTGCCGACCCGTCCGGCCGAGCACCTGGAAAACAGCCGGTTGCTGATGTGGGTGGTCGGCCTTGCCGGCCTCGTCTTCCTCGCGCACTACTTCTTCGTGCGCGGCGCCGGGCTGAACCTCAACATCGTCAACTTCCTGTTCCTGATGCTGGGCATCGTGCTGCACGGCACCGCCCGCAACCTGCTGGACGCGCTGCAGGAAGCGGTGAAGGGCGGCGCCGGCATCGTCATCCAGTTCCCGTTCTATGCGGGCATCATGGCGATCATGACCCAGTCGGGCCTGGCGCAGAGCATGTCGGAGTGGTTCGTCTCGATCTCCTCCGCCGGCACCCTGCCGTTCTGGACCTTCATCAGCGCCGGCATCGTCAACCTGTTCGTGCCCTCGGGCGGCGGCCAGTGGGCGGTGCAGGCGCCGGTGATGCTGCCGGCGGCCGAGGCGCTCGGCGCCGATATCGCCCGCGTGGCCATGGCTGTCGCCTGGGGCGATGCCTGGACCAACCTGCTGCAGCCGTTCTGGGCCCTGCCCATGCTCGGCATCGCCGGGCTGAAGGCCAAGGACATCATGGGCTTCTGCCTGATCCACCTGGTCATCACCGGCGTTATCATCGGGGCGCTGCTGATCGTCCTGTAGGGACGGCCCGCCCGCCGCATGCCGGCCGGACCGACGACGGGCCCGGCCGGTTCCCAGATTGTCGAACCTTAGAGGGAGGAAGACATGCTCAGCCATGTGATGGTGGGAACCAACGACATCGAGCGCGCCAAGCGCTTCTACGACGCGGTGCTGGGGCTCCTGGGCGCCGGCGAGCCGGTGCGCAACCAGAACGCCTCGGGCCAGACCCGCCTGTTCTACCGCCACGACGGCAGCACCTTCGCCGTCACCGAGCCGATCGACGGCGAGCAGGCGGTGCCCGCCAATGGCGGCACCATCGGCTTCAAGTGCAACTCGCCGGAACAGGTGCAGGAGTTCCACGACGTCGCCGTGGCCCATGGCGGCACCTCGATCGAAGGCGCGCCGGGCCCGCGCACCGGCCCCACGGGCACGTTCCATCTCGGCTATGTGCGCGACCCGGACGGCAACAAGCTCTGCGCCATCCACCGCCCGGCCTGACATGACGACAACCCCCGCTGCCGCAAACGGCGGCGGGGGACCTTGCAAACCGGATATGGTAGTCTTGCGCCTTGTTTCGCGCGCCGCGCCGAGGCCAAAACAAAAGCAGGCGTCATGAGCGAATTTTCAATGATATTATTTGATTTCGCCTCTTTCTTTCTCAAAATGATCATCACTCTCTTCGGTGCTATACTGATGATATTTCTCGATTTCAGGAGATATAAAGAGAGATATGGAAAAAGAACATTCTTTCAGTACAGCCTTCGCCTGGCTCGTGCTGAAATGGAAGCTGAAGACCCTCCTCTTCAACATGCGGCCAAAACAACTCTTGTTGCCGTTTGGTTTCTTGTTTTTTCAATGTACTTTCTGGGCTAAACTGGCGCGCAGCGAAGCTCATGCAAAGCTGGAGAGGAAGTTTCCGAGCTAGAAAACGATCAATTATGCCGCATCCATGACAAATTTAACCCAGACTCATCGAGATATATTTAATGATATACATTGATATTTTTGTGTTTTTATTAAAGATTTTTATAATTTTCCTTGCTGAAATCGTAGTAATATTTGTCGACTTCAGAAAGTTTAAAGCAAAATACGGAAAGCGGACGTTTTTCCAGTATCACTTTCGCTATGGTCGCTCTGAAACAGAAACCGAAGATCCAACTCCGTTGTTCATGCTCAAAACAGCAGGCATGCTTGTTTGGATGGGCTATTTCACGCTGTTATTTTTTGCATAAGTCGCAGCGCAGCAGAGAGCGCGCAAAGCCGAAGGTAAGCCGGACGCGTCTACCTACCCGCTCCGCCCATGGCACTTCACGGAAGTGACGGAGAGCGAGGCGACCGAGCGCTGGAAGCCGCTGCCCTTGCGGCTCTGGACCATCTCATTCAACGACATGGCGGTCGAAGTCGTCTTCGCCACCGTCCACAAGGTTCACGAGACCCGCGAGACATCGGAGCCGCACCGCGCCTTGCAGGATTTTCTGCACAGGCGCGGCTGAACCAGGCTTGCCGAAAGCGCGTCCCCCGCTAGACCGTGGGCACCGTGCCGCCGTCGATGACGAACTCCGTGCCCGTCACCGCGCCTGCGCGCGGGGACGCGACGAAGGCCACGAGATCGGCCACCTCCGCCGGCCGTGCCGGACGGCCGAGCGGGATGCCGCCGAGCGCATCCATGACGATCTGCTTGCCGCCCTCGTAGTCGGTGCCGGCCTGCTCGGCCAAGCGCTCGGCCAACGCGGCCGCCGCCTCCGTCTCCACCCAGCCCGGCGACACCCGCACCACCCGCACCCCGTGGCGCGCCACCTCCTTCGACAGGCTCTTGCTGTAGGTGGAGAGAGCCGCCTTGGCGGCGGCATAGGCGGTGGTGGACTCCGGAAGCGGCAGGCGGTTCTGGATCGAGGTGATGTGCACGACCGCGCCGGAGCCCTGCGCGATCATGCCGGGCACGAGCGCGCGGTCGAGCCGCACGGCCGGCATCAGGTTCCAGTCGAGCTCCCGGCACCATTGCGCATCGTCCAGCGCGGCGAACCCGCCGCCCGGCGCCGACGATCCGCCGACCACGTGCACGACGATGTCGACGCCGCCGAGGCGATCGAGGACGCCGGCGACGGCAGCGGCGCAGCCTTCCGCCGTGGTCAGGTCAGCGGCGACGAAATGGACGCCCTCCGCGGGATCGGCGGGGAGGCTGCGGGCCGTCGTCACCACGCGCGCGCCGGCATCGCGCAGCCGTGCGACCACGGCCGCGCCGATGCCCTTGGTGCCGCCCGTCACGAGCACGCGCTTGCCCTCGAGGCCGAGATCGAAGCTCATGCGGTGATCTCCAGCTGCGCGATCTTCTCGCCCTTCAGCACGAAGGCGTAGCGCAGATCGACCGGGCTGCCGGGGAAGTTTCCCGCAACATGGGCGCGGACCACGATGCTGCCTGCCTTCTCGTCCACCGCGAAAGGCTCGGTCGTGTAACTGAACTTGCTGGAGGCCTCCGTCTTCCATCGGCGGATGGCCTCCCGGCCCGTATGGGTCCGGCGCTCGTCGGTGACGACCGCGTCCTCGGCAAAGCAGCGGGCGACGGCATCGCCGTCTCCCTGGTCGGCGGCGAAATAGGCGGCGACGGGGGCCGGCAGGGAAAGGGACAGGGACATGACGGGTCTCCGATTTGCGTTGTCTGGAGACACAGGTTGCCCTAGCCTGACCAAATGACAAGAACCGACGAAAAAGTAAGATACTTACCTGAAAGTAAGCCCATGGAATACACGAGGGAAACTGCGGCCGAAGGCGTCGAAACCGCGCTGAAGCTGCTGGAGGGCCGGTGGAAGCTGATCATCCTGTTCCACCTGTTCGGCGGCAACATCATGCGCTTTTCCGATCTGGAGCGCGCGATCCCGGCCGTCTCGCAGAAGATGCTGATCCAGCAGCTCCGGCAGATGGAAGGCGACGGCATCGTCCGCCGCATCGTCCACCATCAGGTGCCGCCGAAGGTGGAATATTGCCTGACCGAATGGGGCCAGGCCCTGTGCCCGGCGCTCGATGCGCTGCTGACATGGGCCGCCCAGCGCGAGGCCATGAGCCCGCCTGGCGGTGCGGCGGATTGATCGGGACTTCGGCCGCCCGTTGGCTCCTGCGGTCCCGCCAAGGGCCCGGAAAAGGGGTGCGCAAAAAAAAGAGCCTATCAGCCCGCGAATCCCGCCGGTTCCCGCGCGTTGTGCAAATTGCTGCTGGAAACTGCAGATCGGCCTATTGCCAAACGCTCGCAAATCCTTGAAAAGGTCGCCACGGAGAGGTGGCCGAGTGGTCGAAGGCGCTCCCCTGCTAAGGGAGTATACCGGAGACGGTATCGAGGGTTCGAATCCCTTCCTCTCCGCCATCCTTTCGCTCACGGCAGTTTCGCTGCGCTCCACGCCTCCGCGGGGGCGCCCTTACGGGCGGTCGCGCGCTTGCGCTCCTGGCTCCGAGCTCGAAACGTCTTACCGAACTCTCCGCCACTTTCTGACTTCGCGCTGCCGCCCTTCGGGCTTCGCTCCAGTCGGGACCTCGCATAAGCTCGCAAGGCCCCGCCACACAACGCCATTTCCCTCTACAACGCGATATTGCCGCCGATCACCGTCTCGCCATCAGGCGGCGCCGAGAACCGCGCGATTGCGCCTTATGCGGCCCGCAGTCTCGCAGCGAAAGCGCCGGGCGATGTTCCGACATGCCGCGAAAAGGCCATACTGAAAGAACTGACCGAACCGTAGCCGACACGCCGCGCGAGTTCGGCGATCGCGATATTGCCCCTCACCAGCATGTCCTTGGCCACTGCCATCCGCCAAGCCGCGACATATTCCATGGGCGCTGATCCGACCTCGCGGCGAAAGCGGTCGAAGAAGGTGGAGCGCGACATGCCCGCCGCAGAGGCCAGGCCTTGAACAGACAGGCTTGCACCGGGGTCTGCATGGATCTGCCGCAACGCCAAGGCAAGTTGCGGATCGGCAAGGCCTCGGAGCAAACCGGGTTCCACCGTCGTGCTTTCGGCGGAGCGCAAAGCCTCGACCAGCAACAGTTCCAAAAGCCGCCCGAGGACCATGTCGCGCGCCGCTCGATCACTTTGCGTCTCTTCCTGGATCATCTGAACGAGCGCGATCAAGCGTCCCTGCCCGCGCGCATGGATGACCGCCGGCAGGAGCGAAACGAGCAGTTCCCGGTCAGGCGAGGCAAAGCTGCAGTGGCCCACCAGGCACTGCACATCGGTCGGTGCGCCCTGTTCGCCCAGGCGGAACATGCCTGGGCCGATCTCCAGCGGCAAATGCGAGGCGCCGCTTGGTGGCGGAGTGATGCTCGACATCGTGAAATCGAAAACTTCCGGCACCAGCACGAAATCCCCCGGTTCAAGGACAAGCGGCGCACGGTCCCGAATGGTCAGCAGGCATGTGCCCATCGACATGGCGCAATAGAACGGGTTGGCCATCTTCGTGCGCTCGACGCGCCAGCGGCCGCCGCCACTGACCAGCTTCGCGATCGAGGGCTCCGGTTTGAGCAGCGCCACAACGCTGGCAAGGGGATCGCTTGTCAAAACAGCCATATTTCGGACTCTTGCTGAAATATTATGGACTTTTGAATATAGAAAGTCCGACGATTTCTGTCCATCTCTCGTCGTAGCAACGACAGGAGATACATCAATGCCCAGGATTCTGATCACCGGCGCTTCGTCGGGCTTCGGTCTCGCGACTGCGGAACTGTTCCTCACGGAAGGATGGGACGTCATTGCGACCATGCGCAAGCCGACGGCCCACACAATGGCGGCGCACGATCGCCTGCACATCTTGCCGCTCGACGTCACCGATGCAGCAAGCATCGCGCAAGCCGTCGCGGACGCCGGTGCTGTCGATGCGCTCGTCAACAATGCCGGGGTCGGCATGTTGAACGCGCTGGAGGGCGTGGACATGGCCAAGGCCCGCGAACTTTTCGAGACCAATGTCCTCGGTACGATGGCGATGACCCAGGCTGTCCTGCCGGGTATGCGCGCGCGCCGTGCAGGCGTCATCGTCAACATCAGTTCCAGCGTCACGCTGCGCCCGTTTCCGGCGCTGTCGGTCTATAGCGCCAGCAAGGCCGCCATCAACGCGTTCACGGAAAGCCTTGCCCTCGAGACGGCGCAATTCGGCATCCGGACGCGGCTCGTCTTGCCGGGCTCGTCCCCGACGACCGCCTTCGGCAAGAATGCCGTGGCGCGTATGGGCATGACCGTTCCGGCGCCATACGAGGCTTTCGTGCAGGACTATTTTGCCACCATGCGCGGCTCGGCCGAGAAAACAGAGGCTGCCGACGTGGCGCAGGCCGTATGGCGGGCGGTGACGGAGCTGGATGCGCCGATGCGCCTGCCCGCAGGTGCCGACGCCAAAACGCTCTTCAGCCAATCAGCCTCCAGCACCAGCGGCTGAGTGGGCTGGCCTGTGGCCGACCGCTTGCAGCGCCGTCAACCAGGACGACACCATGAACAATCTCATCAATCTATCGCGTTCGATTCCAACGCCCCAGGCCGGATTGACCGTGGCCTACACGCCGATCATCCTGCCCATGGCTGGGCGCACACCGCTTGAACTGCGCCTGACGGCACCCGCAAGTGGCAGTGCCCTGCCAATCGTGCTGCTGTCGCACGGAGCCGGGCCCTCCAAATATGTTCCGTCCAAGGACGGCTACGAACCCCTGGCGCAATTCTGGGCCGAACGCGGTTTCGCCGTGATCCGGCCAACCCATGGAAATTCGCCGGTCGCGGGCCTGCCGAGCGACGCCCCGGGTGCTCCCTATTTCTGGCGCCAGCGGGTGTCCGAAATGACGGCCATTCTCGACCGCCTCGACGAGGTGGAGCAGCAGGCGCCGGCAATCGCGGGTCGCCTCGATCATCGGCGCATCGCGGCCGCCGGACACTCTTTTGGCGGCCACACGGTCAGTCTGCTTCTGGGCGCGCAGATTGCTGGGGAGAGCTTTGCCGATACGCGCATATCTGCGGGCGTTCTGCTGGCAGCGCCTGGTCGCGGTGGCCGCGACCTCACCGAACAAAGTGCGGCCCGCTTTCCCTTTTTCGACGTGGATTTTGCGCATATGACACCCCCCAGTCTTGTGGTCTGCGGCGCGGATGACAACCCGCACTTCACGCCACGCGGCCCGGAGTGGCATGCCGACGCCTTCCATGACAGCCCGGGGGCCCAGGCTCTTGTCAACGTGCATGGCGTCGGTCACGGACTGGGCGGCATTGCCGGGTTGGATGCAAAGGAAACCGAGATTGAAGCCCCCGATGCCCTGGAAGCGACGCGGCGGCTCAGCCTCGCCTGGCTTCGCACCGCTCTCGCAGTTGATGTGGATGCCTGGCCATCTGCTATCGTTGCACTCGACGGCCCTGCCGGCGCATTGGCGACACTCACTCTTCCGAACAACGCCTGAAGCCGAGCCCGCCGCCCGGCTGGCGCGACAGCCTTGCACATCTGAAGACCGGAGCCGGCGGCATTCGGACCCGACCGGACATTCGCCGCCCATCCGGAATGCCGCCTTGCGCCCCGTTCGGGAAAACGCTCGCGGCGCTGAAGCTCTCTTTCGAAGAGGCGCACAGGCGCGGAGGCTCATCCAGGACCCTAGCTCAGCAGGTCGCGGGCAATGATGGTTCGCTGGATCTCCGAGGAGCCCTCGTAGATCCGGAAGATCCGCAAGTCGCGCAGGTAGCGTTCCAACGGAAAGTCGCGGGTATAGCCGTATCCGCCGTGGATCTGCAGCGCCCGGTCGGCGATGCGCCAGGCCGCCTCGCTGGCGTAGAGCTTGGCAAAGGCCGAGTCCCGCGAATAGCGCGCTCCCGTTCCGCGCTTGCGGGCGGCCTGCAACCCCAGGGCCCGCGCAGCCGCCAGTTCGGTGGCACTGTCGGCCAGCATCCATTGCAGCCCCTGGAAACTGCCGATCGGCTGTCCGCCGACCTCGCGTTCCCTGGCATAGGACACAGCCGCATCCAGCGCGGCGCGCGCAATGCCGGTGGCCTGCGCGGCCACTTCGATACGGCCATTGTCCAGCACCTTCATCGCGGTGCGGAACCCGGTGCCCTCGTCGCCCAGCCGGTTTTCCGCAGGCACGTGGCAGTCGAACGAGATCGGGAACACATGGCCGCCGCGCAGGCCCATGGTTTCCTCGGGCCTGCCGATTTCCACTCCCTCGATCCTGGCCGGTTCCACCACGAAGGCGCTGACCCCGCGGGCGCCGGCAGCACTGTCCGTCTTGGCGTAGACCACAATGAAATCCGCCTCCCCCGCATTGGAGATGAAGCATTTGGAGCCCTTCAGCCGGTAGCCGTCGCCGTCGCGGGTGGCGGTGCTGCGCATGTCCGCCGGGTTGGAGCCGGCCATCGGTTCCGTCAGGGCAAAGGCCCCCAGGGCCTCACCCGCCGCCGCGGCGGGCAGAATGCGCTGCTTCAGCGCCTCATCTGCGCCCAGAAGCAGCGAATCCGTGGCCAGGAAATGCGCGGTCAGCATCGAGGCGGTCGAGCCGCAGGCCGCCGCGATCGCCTCCACCGCACAGTAGAGCGCCGGCCCGGACAAGCCGATGCCGCCATAGGCTTCGGGCAGGTTCATCCCCATGATGCCCATCTCGGCCAGCGCCGGACGATGCAGGGTCGCAAATCGGGACTTTGCATCGATTTCGGCGGCGGCAGGCACCAGAACCTTGCTGGAGAACCGTTCGATCTGGCCGATGACGGCCTGTTCTTCGCTGTTCAGGTCAACGCTCATCGGGGCTCTCCCTGCTTGTGCCGCAGTTGTTGCAGAATGTCCTGGGTGTTGGCGCCCAGGGCGGGCGCCGACCGACGTCCGCCCCGCGGCGCACCGCCGAAATGCACCGGCTGCTCCGGTACGGTGACCGTGCCGAGGACGGGATGATCCACTGTCGATGCCAGCCCGCGCGCGTGCGCTTGCGGCGAGTTCCAGGCCTCGGACACCGAGCACAGGGCCGCGGCCGGAATGCCCGCCTCGGACAGAACCGCCACAGCCTCCATCGCGCTGCGGTCGGCGGCCCAGCTTTCGATGTGCTGCGCCAGCGCCGGCTCGTTCTGACGCCGCAAGGCATCGCTGGCAAACCGCGGATCGTCCGCCAGGTCCGGCGCGCCGATGGCGGCCGCGAAACGCTCGAACAGCCGGTCGTTCAGCACCGCGACGGCGAAACCGCCGTCCCGGGCCGGATAGGTGCCGAAGGGGGCCGACAGCGCGTGTTTGCTGCCCGTCCGCCTTGGCGTCTCGCCCGCCATCAGCGCCCGGCAGGCCGCGACCGGCATCATCGACACCAACGCGTCGTAGAGCGCCAGATCGACATGCCGCCCCCTGCCGCTGCGGCTGCGGTCGAACAGCGCCACCATCGCCCCGAAGGCCGCGAACATGCCGCCGGCGACATCGGCAAAGGCTTCGCCGACCATCATGGGCGGGCCGTCTTCGGCGCCGGTCATATCCATCAGTCCGCTCATCGCCTGGATGATGATGTCATAGGCCGGCTGCATCCGGTTGGGGCCGGTCTGACCGAACCCGGATACGGAAACATAGACCAGTCGGGGACAGGCCGCGCACAGCGTCTGCGCCCCCAGCCCGAACCGCTCCATCACACCGGGGCGGAAGTTTTCGACCAGCACGTCGCACTCCGCCGCCAGCGCCCGGGCCGCCGCCGCGCCTTCTTCTGATTTCAGATCCAGAACGATCGATTTCTTGCCACGGTTCACCGATTGGAACAGCAGGCTCTCGCCGTCCTTGAACGGACCGATATGGCGGTAATCGTCGCCCGCGGGAGGCTCGACCTTGATCACCTCCGCCCCCAGATCGGCCATCAGCGCCGTGCAGTAGGGCCCGGCCAGGACGCGGGAAAAATCCAGCACCCGGACACCTTCGAGCGGCCTGCGCCCCGTCGTTCTGTCAGTTTCGAACATGCATCCCCCATCATTTGTTTGCTGGAGGATAGCGGCCGGTCGGGTATACTCGGAAATAAGAGGGCGATATAAAGGATATTCCCGTTTGAATATACCATTGAACTTCCGCCAGGTCGAAATCCTGCTGGCGGTCGCGGACACTGGCAGCACCGCGGCGGCAAGCCGCGCGCTGAATACCTCGCAGCCCGCGGTTTCGCTGGCCATTTCCCGCTGCGAGGAGGTGTTCGGGCAGAAGCTTTTCATCCGCATCCCCGGACGCGGGATGGAGTTGACCCCGTTCGGGCAGCACAAGCTCGCCCAGCTGCGCGAATTGGAGAAGCAGGCGCGCTGGGTCCTGAGCGGCGGCGAGGGAACGCCGGAATTCCTGCATCTCGGGGTGTTTTCCACCCTGGGCCCGCGCTACGCGCCGCAGCTGGTGCGCGGCTTTCTGGAAGCCCGCCCCGACGCCGAAGTCCGCATCCTCGAAGGCGACCTGCAAACGCTGTTCGACTGGCTCAACGAGGGCCGGATCGACCTGGCGCTGCTCTACGATTTCGGTATTCCGTCCGACTTCGTCATCAGGCCCCTGGCCGCGGCCGAGCCCTATGCCCTGCTGCCGCAGGGGCACAGGTTCGCCGGGCGGAGCAGCCTGCGCGGCGAAGAGCTGGCACAGGAGCCGGTCATCCTGGTGAACCTGCCGCACAGCCGCGGCTATTTCCTGTCGCTGTTGCAGAATGCCAGCGTCCCGGTGCGGGTCGCCCACGAAACCGGCTCGATCGAGATGCTGCGGTCAATGGTGGCCAACGGGTTCGGTATCGGCCTGTTGGCGACCGACCTGCCGGATGGCCCCTGCTACGACGGCAGCCCGGTCGTCCGGGTGCCCCTGGCCGGCCACCCGCCGCAGCATCAGATTGCCCTCGCCCATCGCGGTGCGGCGCTCAAACGACCGATCATCCAGGCTTTTACGGCCTTTGCCGAAGCCTGTTTCAGCCCGTCAACCTAAGCGCCGGACGGCCCGGCGCAAATCCGCGATCTGCGCCTTCCGCCATTTTCAGACCGCCGGAACACCCGACATCCATTCTCGTCGCAGGATGGCGTATTGCACGGTGTTTTCGTAGATCGGACTGCCGTCCTCGTCCCTGGTGAACGAGATGAACTCGACGAACACGCCCTCCCGGCGCATGCCCAGCTTTTCGCACAGGCGCTGCGAGGGCATGTTGTGGTCCTCGACAGAGGCATAAAGCCGGCGAAATCCCTTTGACCGGAACAAGTGGTCGAACAGGGCCCTTGCGGCTTCGAACGCATATCCTTGGCCCCCGAACTGCGGATTGAGGTTCCAGCCGACCGGGGTGGTCCCCTCGTCCTCCTCCTCTCCTGTCGCGCCGCCGAACAGATCGCCGATGACCTGGCCGGTCTGTTTCAGGCAGATCGCCATGCAGCCGTCGTCGATGGCGCGCTTTGCGACCTTGTCGAGACGAAAAACATATTTCCGTCGCCGGCGCTGGCGCACTGAACTGTAACGGTCGGCGACAACAGGGCTTTTGCCCGACCGCCGCCGGCACGCGCCGCGGCTGCGAGGTGCGGATATTTTCAGATTAAGACGGCTTCGGCCGGACCATTGATTGAACCGAACGGGTTTCATGACGAGCACACTGGAGGCTGTCCCCTTCGAGGCGGTTGCCGAGGCGCGAAAGGATCCGCTCCCGCGCGAGTTCTTCCGGGCATGGCACTGCTCCCCGGCGCCAGAGCCGGAACCCCGGAGCCAAATCGTGCCGGCACCGCCTGCCCGCAGGCGTGTGCGACGCGGCCTGCCCGCCCTCACCAACCGCGAGCGCGACTGCGTCGCCTGGGCC
>NZ_JALBGD010000010.1 GCF_023507705.1 Stappia sp. WLB 29
ACCTTGTCCCGGAAGTCCGCGATGAGCTGTTCCGTGCGGGCCTGGCGGGCAGCGCGGGCATGCTCGTCTTCCGACTGGGCTTCTTCCAGCCGCTGGCGCTCGAGGGCGTTCTCGCGGAAAGTCTCGACCGCGCGGGCCATGTCGCCGATCTCGTCGCGGCGCTCGTCCATGCCGGCATCGACTGAGGTGTCGCCGGCGGCCAGCCTGCCCATCACGTCGGTGAGGCGTGCAACCGGGCGGGCAAGAGCACCTGCCCCCAGCCAGACGACCACGAGGACGACGCCCAGAAGGCCGACGCCAATGGCCAGCATCGTGTTACGCGCGGCCACGGCACCGGCGATCATTGCCGAACGCGGCACATCGATCATGACATACCAGCGCTCGGCAACGCCGGGAAACGACACCGGTATGGCCGCGATATAGCGCTCGCCCACCAGGTTCGAGGCTTCGCCGCTCTCGGAGGCACGGATCAGCTTCAGCACCTCGGCATTCTCGACCTTCTTGCCGAGCAGCGAGGCGTCGGAGGTGGAGACCCACAGATCGTCGCCGCCGATCAGCTTCACTTCGCCTTCGCCGAAGGGCTTGTTGGACGACATCTTATCGACGATGGCCGTGAGCGACAGATCGGAGGTGGCGATGCCGACCGGCTTGCCGTCCTTGCGCACGACCCAGCTGATGGTGGTCATCAGCACGTCCTTGCCGTCGATCGGGTAGGTGTAGGGCGGGGTCACCAGCGAGCGGTCCTCGCGCACCGGCATGTCGTACCAGCCCTCGGTACCCGCTTCCTTGGTCATCACCAGCTGCTCGACGGCCACCTTCTTGTCGGCGCCGAAGTAGAAATAGGGAACGAAGCGGCCGTTGGCATCGGAATACTTGTGGCCCTTGAAATCGGCATCGCGGCCGTCGAGCCCGTTCGGCTCGAACGCCAGCGTCATCCCGACCAGGGAGGGATTGCCCTCCACTGTGCGGATCATCATGTCGCCGAGCCGGTCGCGGTCGGTCATGCCGTTGGCGATCAGGCCTTCCACCGCGGCGGCAGTGGTTTGTGCAACGGTCAAAGACCGGGTGATGCCGCCCGAAACGTCATTGGCATAGGACGACAGCAACGCCTGTGCTTCTCGCTCGGCTGCCTTCTCGGCGGCCGACGACATGACCATCGAACCGACAAGGCTGACGCCGATGATGGAAACGGAAAACAGTGCGCCAGCACTGACCAGCAGCTTGTTTCGGATCGACAGATCGGAAAAACGCATTTCGAACCCCCTGAAGGCCAGTCGCGAATATCTCCGTCTTAGTGCCTATAGGGGTTCGCGTTACCATCGACTTAATCATCGGCATCTTTGTCGATTTCTTTCGCAAGCCGTTGAGCCGATGTCTTTTCTCCCAGATTGTGATCCGGCGAAGCCCTTTCCTCAAGTTGTTTTGCAGCGTTGCTGGCTTCAAGGGAGGATGCCTCTATGGCGCCGGCTATTGCCGGATCGCCTCCAGGTCGATGCGGACCGTGACCTCGTCGCCGACCAGCCCGTCCGCCACGGCATAGGTCATGCCGAAGTCGGAGCGTTTCAGCACGGTGCTTGCGCTGATGCCGACCACATAGGTTCCGCCGAAAGGATAGGGGCCGATCTTGTTGAGCGTGACATCGAGCGTTACCGGCCGCGTCACGCCGCGCAGCGTCAGGTCGCCGGTCACGGTTCCGCGCGTGTCCGTTTGCGGCTGTGCATCTGTCATCACGAAAGTGATGCTCGGGTGTGCTTCCGCGCTCAGGAAGTCGTCCGAGCGCAGATGGCCGTCGCGTTGCTCGTCGTTGGAAAAGACGCTGCCGGCTTCGATGGTGACCGACAGGTCCGAGAGCTCGCGCGTGTCCTCGTCATAGGTGAAGCCGCCTTCGCCCTTTAGGAACAGGCCCCAGGTCGGGGCGTAGCCGATGTGCATGGCGTTGAAGACGATGGAGAAGTGGCTCGGATCGATCCGATAGGCCCGCGGCTCGGCCTGGGCGGGCAGGGCAGTGGTCGTCAGGCTTGCGGCAAGAGCGGCGCAGGCGGCAATGCGGACAGGCTTGAATGACACCATGTGAGAACTCCTCCCTGATGATCCTCAAAGAAGCATATAGGCAGGCTGGCTGTATCAGCGAGGGGAGGGCGGCGAGCCGCCGTAGAAGGATGAGACGGAAGGTTCGGGTCAGTCGTTCCAAAGCCAGGCAGCGCCGCGGACGCCGGAACTGTCGCCATGCAACGCCTTGCGGACGGGTACGTCATACTGATCCGAGAAGACATGCCGGCTGATTTCCAGCGGCAGCACCTCGTAGAGTTCGTCGATATTCGACATGCCGCCGCCCAGCACGAAGACATCCGGATCGAGGATGTTGGCGACCATCGCCATCGCGCGCGCCAGCCGCGACACATAGCGCTCCAGATTGGCGGCAGCTTCCGGCTCTCCCGCCCGTGCCCGCTCCATGATCTCGTGGCCGGAGAGCGAGCGACCCGTTGCCTGCTGGTAGTCCCATTGGAAGCCCGTTCCCGAGCACCAGCGGTCGATGGTGCCGCGCTTGCCGGTCCAGCAGTCGGGGCCCGGAAACTCCTCGTCGGTCATCCACGGCACCGGGATGTTGCCCCATTCGCCGCCGATGCCGTTGCGGCCGCGATGTGCCCGCCCGTCGATGGCGATCCCTGAGCCGCAGCCCGTACCGATGATGATCGCATGTACCACATGCGCGCCCCTGCCGGCACCGTCCGTTGCCTCGGAGACCGCAAGGCAGTTGGCGTCGTTTTCGATGCGGACTGGCCGCACCAGCGCGGCCTCCAGGTCGCGGTCGAGCGGCATGCCGTTCATCCAGGTGGAATTTGCGTTCTTGACGAGACCGGTCGCCGGCGACAGCGAGCCGGGAATGCCGAAGCCGACCGTGCCGCGCCGGCCCGTTGCGGTTTCGGCTGCGTCAACGAGCCCGACAACAGCACGGATGCAGCCCTGATAGTCGTCACGCGGCGTCGGCACCCGCAGGCGGAAGCGCTCGGTGCCGTCGCGCTCCAGCGCGATGATCTCCATCTTGGTGCCGCCCCAGTCGATGCCGAGGCGAAGGTCGTCTCCCGCACCTGCCGTCATGTCAGCCCGTACCCGCCTCCTCGATCCGTTGCCGTGCCGCCAGTGCCTCCTCGAGGCGCGGCGCGGCCGCCACCAGAAGCCGCGTATAGGGATGGCGCGGATGGTCGAACACCCGCGCCGTCCGCCCGCGCTCGACGATCCGGCCGCCGTTCATCACCATCACGTCGTCGGTTATCGCGCGCACCACGCTGAGGTCGTGCGAGATGAAGAGATAAGCGAGCCCGTGCCGGGCCCTGAGGTCGGCGAAGAGGTCAAGGATCTGCGCGCGGATCGACACGTCGAGCGCGGAGACCGGCTCGTCGGCGATGATCAGCTTCGGGCGCGTGACCAGCGCTCTTGCGATGGCGATGCGCTGGCGCTGTCCGCCGGAGAACTCGTGCGGATACTTCGCCATGTCGGCTTCCGTCAGGCCGACTTCGGTCAAGGCCGCGGCGACCCGTTCCCTTGCCTCGCGCGCATCGATCTCGCCGCGCAGCAGATAGAGCGGTTCGGCGACCACGCGGCCGATGCGATGACGCGGATTGAAGCTGCCGTAGGGGTCCTGGAACACCACCTGCACGGCCCGGTGCACCACCTCGCGCGTTGCCCCGCGCGCCGAATGCGGATCCTGCCCCAGCACGGAGATAGCCCCGCCGTTCGGCGCCTCGAGCCCCAGCAGGGCACGTGCCAGCGTCGACTTTCCGCAGCCCGATTCCCCGACGAGCCCGACGCTCTGGCCGGGGCGGATGTCGAAGCTGACGCGGTTGACGGCAACCACCGGCGGGCTCTTGGCGAACAGGCTCGCGCGCGGCTGCGGATAGGCGCGCACCAGTTCGCGCACCGAAAGGATCGGCTGCAAGCCGTGATTGGCCGGGCTGTGCGCGGGTCCCTTCGCCCGCTTGGGCACATGGTTCGAGGCCGCCATCAGCGCCTTCGAATAGGGATGGCTGAGATTGGCGAACAGCGCGGCCGTGCGCCCGCTCTCCACGATCTCGCCGTTCTTCATGATCGACACCCGATCCGCCATTTCCGCCACCACGGCAAGGTCGTGGCTGATCAGCAGGCAGCCCATCTTCTCCGCTTCGACGATTTCGCGGATCAGGGCCAGGATCTGCGCCTGAATGGTGACGTCGAGCGCCGTCGTCGGCTCGTCGGCGATCAGAAGGTCCGGCTGGCAGGCGATCGCCATGGCGATCACCACGCGCTGCCGTTGGCCGCCCGACAGCTGATGGGGAAAGCGCTCCGGCGTCACCCGCGCGCGCGCCAGCCCCACCCGGTCGAGCAGCGCACGCACCCGCTCCATCGCCTGCGCCCGGGTCATCCGCATGTGCAGGACCAGCCCTTCGGCGATCTGCTGGCCGATGGTCTTTACCGGGTTGAGTGCGGTCATGGGCTCCTGGAAGACCATGCCGATGCGTCGGCCGCGCAGGCGGCACATCGCCGCCTCGCTCACCGACAGCACGTCCGCTCCGTCCAGCAGGATGCGCCCGCGCGCCTCGGCTCCGTGCGGCAGCAACTGCATCGCGGCAAGCGCGGTCATCGACTTGCCGGAGCCGGATTCGCCCACCAGCCCGAAGATCTCGCCGCGGCCTATCTCCAGAGAGACGCCTTCGAGGATCGGCTTCCCATGGATGTCGACGTCGAGTCCCTCGACCGCGAAGAAGCCGCTCATACCGTGCGTCTCTTCAGCCGCGGGTCGAGCAGGTCGCGCAAACCGTCGCCCATCAGGTTGAGCCCGAGTACGGTGACGACGATGGCCAGGCCCGGATAGAGCGCCAGGCTGGGCGCCAGTGCCATCATCGTCTGTGCCTCGTTCAGCATCCGCCCCCAGGAGGCGAGCGGCGGTTGCGCGCCGAGACCGACATAGGACAGACCGGCCTCGGCCAGGATGCCGAGCGAGAATTGAATTGTGCCCTGCACAATCAACAGGTTGGCGATGTTCGGCAGCACATGTTCGGCGATGATCCGCACCTCGCCCTTTCCGGCGACGCGGGCGGCGAGCACGAACTCGCGCGACTTCAGCGACAGCGCGCCGCCGCGCGCCACCCGCGCGAAGACGGGGATGTTGAAGATGCCGATGGCGAGGATCGCGTTGATCGCGCCGGGCCCCATGATCGCAGTGATCATCACCGCCGAAAGGAGCGCTGGAAACGCGAAGACGAGATCGTTCGCCCGCATCAACGTCTCGTCCAGCCAGCCGCCGCGCGCTGCCGCCAAAAGCCCCAACGGCACGCCGACGAGGATGCCGATCCCCACCGCCAGCAAGGCTACGGCGATGGACGTGCGCGCGCCCACCATCAGCATCGACACCATGTCGCGGCCGAACTGGTCGGTGCCCAGAAGATGCGCGGGCGAGGGGCCTTTCAGCCGGTCGGCGACCGACAGCACGTCGATGGGGTAGGGCGTCCACACCAACGAGATCAGCGCCGCCGCCAGCACGACGGCGACGATTGCCGCGCCCGCGACCAGCGTCTTGTGCTGCGCGGCGACGCGCAGTGCTCCGCGGCTTGCCATCGCTCAGCGCCTCCTCAGTCGAGGGTCGACGAGCGCATAGGCGAGGTCGACGAGAAAGGTCACGAGTATGACGCAGGCGACGAGCAGCACGATGACGCTCTTCACCACGATCA
The DNA here is from genome assembly GCF_023507705.1 of Stappia sp. WLB 29. GTDB lineage: Bacteria > Pseudomonadota > Alphaproteobacteria > Rhizobiales > Stappiaceae > Stappia. The sequence goes on from NZ_JALBGD010000010.1 coordinate 5,706, forward strand.
GGTCGCGCTGGGTGATCGCCTGGAAGATCAGCCGTCCGAGGCCGGGCAGGTAGAACACGTTCTCGATGATGATCGTGCCGGCGATGAGAAACGAGAACTGCAGGCCGAGGATCGTCAGCACCGGGATCAGCGCGTTGCGCACCGCGTGCTTCCACAGCACCGCGCGCCGGGTCAGCCCCTTGGCGCGCGCCGTGCGCACATAGTCCTCGTGCAGCGCATCGATCAGCGAGGAGCGCATGACGCGGGCGAGGATCGCCGCCTGCGGCAGCGCCAGCGCGATGGCCGGCAGCAGCAGCGCCTTCAGCGCCGGCCACAGCCCGGCCTCCCAGCCGGGAAAGCCGCCGGAGGGCACCAGCCGCAGCGTCACCGCGAAGACGAAGACCAGCAGCATGGCGAACCAGAAGTTCGGCACGGCGATGCCGACCTGAGTCAGCGCCATGATCCCGCCGTCCTGCCAGCCGCCGCGCTTGGAGGCGGCATAGACGCCGACGGGAATCGCAATCGCGGTCGACAGCGCCAGCGCCAGCAGCGCAAGCGGCAGCGAGACGGTGATGCGCGCGGCGACGAGATCGGCCACCGGCACGGAATAGGTGTAGCTGGTGCCGAGATCGCCGGTGGCAAAGCCTGCAACCCAGCTCGCGTAGCGCTCCCAGGCGGGCCGGTCTAGGCCGAGTTGGTCGCGCAGCGCGGCGAGCGTGTCGTCCTGTGCGTTGATGCCGAGCATCACCTGCGCCGGGTCGCCCGGCACCACCTCCAGCACCAGGAACACGACCGCGGTCGCGACGATCAGGGTCGCGAAGAGACCGGCAAAGCGTTTGGCGGCGTGGACCAGCATCGGGAGAGGCGGCTCCGAGGAGAGAATCTGTCGACACGCCAACGCTATAGGGGAAGAGCCCGACGGAAAAGGGGGAGGTGACGGCGGAACGTTCGAACCTGGTCGTTGCACCCTCGTCATTTTCAGCGATTTCAGGGGTGCATGGCGCGCACGAGCGGATTAATCTCTGCCTCCCGATCCGCTTGCCGGCCCGGCCGTCCCGATTGCAGGCGGCCCGCCCGAGAACACTGCAACGAACAATCCCTTGGGAGGATACATGACGATCTGGAGCAAACTCGCCATTGCCGGCCTCGCCGCGCTCGTGCCGCTGTCCGCATCCGCCGAGACGCGCGTGACCTACAAGTCTGCCTCCGCCGGCACCTCCTACTACCAGATGGGCGTGCAGATCGCCGAGGCGATCAAGGCCGGCACAGACGGGGGCATCATCGTCACGCTGGAGGAAAGCCAGGGCTCGGTCCAGAACGTGATGGAAGCGGCCATTCGGCCGGGCAACTACGTCTTCACCACGCCTCCCGGCCTCGTCGGTCTGGCGCAGGGCGCCAAGGGTCCGTTCGACGGCAAGGGCAATCCGAAGTTCGACGAGATCCGCGCGCTCTTCCCGATCCCCTCGCTGACGATGCATTTCGTCATGTCGACGGAGAGCGGCGTGACCGACTTTGCCGGTATGGAAGGCAAGAACATCCTGATCGGCAAGGGCTCCTTCGGCGCAACGGAAGGCGCCAAGTATCTCGAGCTCTTCGGGCTGAAGGACAAGGTCAACCTCGCCGACGTGGAACTGTCCAACGCGGGCGCTGCGCTGAAGAACGGCCAGATCGACGGCTTCGTGACGGCCGGCTCCTGGCCGGCGCCGAATGTCATCGAGGCGGCCGCCGGCACCGGCGTGACGCTGCTCTCGCTCTCCGACGAGCAGGTCGCCGAGACGAAGCGCACCCGTACGGTGATCCCGGCCGGCACCTATGCCGGTCAGGACAAGGACGTCGTCACCACTTCGCTCGACGTGGTCGCCTTCGCCAGCACCGCGATGGACGATGAAACCGCCTATCAGATGACCAAGACGTTCTGGGAGCAGAAGGAAAAGATGAGCGCCGATGCGCCGTGGTGGAAGGGCGTGACGACCGACATGCTCGCCAGCATTCCCGGCAAGATCCATCCGGGTGCGCAGCGCTACTATGCGGAAAAGGGCGTTGCCCTGACCGACGCGCAGAAGTAAGCGCTCATCAGCCAGCGTCTGGAGCCGGCGACAGGGCCGGCCATCTTCCAGACCGACGCGGTTCCGGCCCGGACATCTGTCCGGGCCGATGCCTTTTCCCCTCGAAGTTTTCGTTTCCGGCTCGGTGCCGGCAGTTCACCAGGACGGCGTTCATGTCTCTTTCGGCCCGGCTTTTCTGGGCAGCGCTCGGCGCGCTGTCCATCGGCTTCCACCTCTGGCTGGTCTTCACCGGCCTGGTGCCAAACCTGGTCAGCCGGCCTTTGCACATGGCTCTCGCGATTCCCTTCGTCTTCGTGCTGATGGCGCGCTCGCCGTTCCAGCGCTGGACCGGCCTGCCGTTGGCTGCCGTCGGCATCGCCGCGTGCCTTTGGGTCGCCTGGTACCATGACAGGCTCGGCGACCAATACGGTTTTCTCGCGGACGACGGGCAACTCGCCATTGCCCTTGCCCTGCTTTTCGTCACGCTGGAGATGGCGCGCCGGGCCATCGGGTGGCCGCTGCCCCTTGTCGCTGCGATTGCGCTCGCCTATGCGGTCTGGGGCGAGGCGATCCCTGGCGAATTCGGCCATCCCGGCCTGCCGATGGCCAGCCTCTTCGGCACGCTGACGATTGCCGAGGGTGCCCTGTGGGGCAAGCTCACCGGCGTTTCGGTCTCGGTCGTCGCCATCTTCGTCATCTTCGGCGCGGTGCTGAATGCCGGCGAGGCCGGCCAGGGGTTCATGAATGTGGCGGCGGCCGCCGCAGGCCGCCTGCGCGGCGGCGCGGCCAAGGTCTCGGTGATCTCCTCCGCGCTGTTCGGGTCGATTTCCGGTTCGGCCTCCGCCAATGTCGCCTCCACCGGCGCCATCACCCTGCCGGCGATGACCCGGCTCGGCTATCCGCGCTCGCTCGCGGGCGCGGTCGAGGCGGTCGCCTCCTCTGGCGGCCAGATCATGCCGCCGCTGATGGGGGCGGGCGCCTTCGTGATGGTCGAACTGACCGGCACGCCCTATTCGGACATCATGATGGCCGCGCTCCTGCCGGCCTTTCTCTATTTCCTTGCCGTGTGGGTCGGCATCGACGCTTTCTCCTTCCGCCATGTGCTGAAGGGTATCGCGCCGGAAGACCGGCCGGCCCTGCGCGCAGTCGTCATCACCTCCGCCTTCTTCCTCGTGCCGTTCTCGATCCTGCTGTGGGGCATGTTCGGCCTCAAGGTGACGCCGCAATATGCCGCCTCGCTGGCGATCCTCGCCGGTGCGCTGCTCTTGACGCTCGATGCCCGCCTGACGTTCGACTGGCGCCGAACGCTGCTGCGGCTGGAGGACGCGGCGGTGAATTCCGGCCGGCAGATCGCCACAATCGCGGCGATCATCCTGTGCGCCTCCATCATCATCGGCGTGCTCGGGCTGACCGGCCTCGGGGTCAAGATCACCTCGCTGATCCTGTCCGGTTCCGGCGGCTTGCTATGGCCGGCGCTGCTGCTCACCGCGCTCGCCTGCCTCATCCTGGGCATGGAGGTGCCGACCACGGCCGCCTATGTAATCTGTGTTTCGGTCGCGGGCCCCGCGCTCACCGCGCTCGGCGTTCCGGTGCTGCAGGCGCATCTCTTCGTGTTCTGGTACGCGCTGCTGTCGACCATCACGCCGCCGGTCTGCGGCGCGGTCTTCATCGCCGCCGGCATGGTCGGGGAGAACTGGCTGAAGGTCGCCGCCTCGGCCATGGCGCTCGGCCTCGGGCTCTATCTCGTGCCGCTCGGCATGATCGCCAATCCGGACCTGATCGCGCTTGCCGCGGATCCCGCCATGGCGCTGCTCGCCACGGTCAAGGTCGGTGCGGCCCTGTCCGCCATCTCCTTCGGCGTCATCGCCCCGATCAATCCGCTGCTGCGCGCCGGGCTCGTTGCGGGTGGCGGCGTGCTGCTCTTCATCTAGCGAGTGCCCGCAGCGGCGCAATGAAAAGGGGCGGGGCCTTGCGGCCACCGCCCCTCGTCGTTTCTGCTGGCCGTCAGGTCGGGATTATTCCCAATAGACGCCGGTCAGGTCGTTCGCCTGGATCGGCGAGTTGACCCACATGCCCTTGAGGTTGGCGCTCCACACACCGGCCTTGGCCAGTTGGAACAGGAACACGTTGACCGCATCCTCGGCGATGATCCGCTGGGCATCGCCCAGCAACTTGTAGCGCGCCTCGTCTTCCACCGTCGTCGCAAGCTCGGCCATCACCCTGTCGAAGGCCTCGCTGTCATACTGGAAATAGTAGTCCTTGCGGCCGTAGATGTTGATGTCCATCGGCTCGGTATGGGAGATGATGGTGAAGTCGAAGTCCTTGCCCTTGAAGACTTCCGCCAGCCACTGCGCCCATTCCAGCGGAACCAGCTCCAGCTCGATGCCGATCTTCTTCAGGTCGGAGGCGATCAGCTCGCCGCCGCGGCGGGCATAGGTCGGCGGCGGCAGCTTCAGGGTCGCCTTGAACCCGTCCGGATAGCCGGCCTCGGCCAGCAGCGTCTTCGCCTTGTCGAGGTCGAGCGGGTAGGTGCCCGTCAGGTCCACATAGGCCGGGTGATGCGGGGCGAAATGGCTGCCGATCGGCGTGCCGTTGCCGAACATCGCGCCGTCGATCACCGCCTGGCGGTCGACCGCATGGGAGATCGCTCGGCGCACCCGCACGTCGGCGAGCGGCCCCTTCTTGTTGTTCATGGCGAGGATGGTCTCGCCCTCGGTCGAACCCACGGCCACGGTGAAGCGCGGATCGGCGGCCAGCATCGGCAGGTTCTCGGTCGCCTGGAAATTCGGGAAGGCGTCGATGTCGCCGGCCATCAGCGCGGCCAGTTCGGCCGCGGGGTCGGAGACGATGCGGAACGTCGCCCGGTCGAGCTGTGCGGGTTCGCCCCAGTATTCGAGGTTTTTGGCCAGCTCGATGCGGTCGCCCTGCACCCACTGGACCAGCTTGAACGGGCCGGTGCCGATGGGCTTGGAGGTGTTGGAAGAGGCGGTCTCCTCCGCCACCATCGCCGCATCGCCCCAGCCCAGATTGAACAGGAACGCGCCGTTCGGCTTCTTCAAGGTGACCTTGAGCGTCAGCGGGTCGACGACCTCGACCTCCTCGATGCCCTCGAACAGCGGCTTCTGCGCATTGGTGCTGAACTCGCCGCGCGCCCGGTCGAGCGAGAACTTGGCATCGTTGGCGTCGAAGTCGGTACCGTCATGGAACTTCACGCCCTCCTGGAGGTCGAACGTGTAGGTCAGCCCGTCCTGCGAAACCTCCCAGCTCTTCGCGAGCCAGGGCTTGATTGCGCCTTCCGCATCGATCCGCGTCAGCCCTTCGAAGATATTGGCGTAGGTGATCTCGTCGATGGCGGCTGCCGCGCCCCCCGTCGGGTCGAGGTGTGGCGGCTCCAGCCGCACGCCGATATTGACGTCGGTGCGGATCATCTGCGCAGCTGCCGGAGTGATGTGGGCGGTTGCCGCCAGCATCGCCGCAAGGGCGGTGGCGAGCACGCCGCGCCGGGTGAAACGTCCAGTCATGCCTGAGGCCTCCCGTTCTTTTGCACGTCCTTCGCCCCTCCGGCCACCGGAGGGGCGGGTTCTCTTCACGCATGTGCGGTGCACACTAGCGCGCCATTCCCAGCAATGCCATGGTCGCCTGGGCCATCACCTTGGCGCTGTCGACCATGTCGTCGATGCCGACGAACTCGTCCGGCCGGTGGGCCATGTCGAGAATGCCGGGGCCATAGGCGATGCAGTCGTGCAGGTGGCCGATGCGGGCGATGTGCTTCTGGTCGTAGGAGCCGGGCGAGATCACGTAGTCGGGGCTCTTTGCCAGCACCTCTCGGATGCCGTCCGCCACCGCCCGCACGACCGGGGCGTCGCGGTCGGTCATGGTCGGGATCACCTCCATCAGGTCACGGATGCGATAGTCGAAGTTCTGGCGCGTGCGCGTCAGGTCGTCGAGGATCGACATGACCTCGTCCTTGACCTCGTCGAGGCTCTCCTCGATCAGGTAGCGCCGGTCGATGACCATGCGGCAGCTGTCGGGAACGCAAGGAGAGGGCAGCCCGTCGAAGCCTTCCGGCTGGCCGCCATGGACCGAGTTGATATTCAGCGTCGAGGAGCGCGCGCCCTCCGGAACCACCGGCATGTCGGTGTGCTTGGCGGCAAGCTTGGGGAAGAGCTCGGTCTCGAACCGGTCGAGCACCGCCCCCATGTGGCGCACCGCGCAGTCGCCCAGGAACGGCATCGAGCCATGGGCGATGGAGCCCTTGGTCTCGATCTCCGCCCACCACACGCCGCGATGGCCGAGACAGATGCGGTCCTTGTTCAGCGGCTCGGGGATGATCACGTGGTCGACGCGCGGCTTGGAGAACATGCCGAGGCGGGCAAGATAGGCAACGCCGCCGAAGCCGCCGGATTCCTCGTCCACCGTGCCGGAGATCTCGATGGCGCCGGGAAAGTCCGGCATAGCCTCCAGCAGCGCCTCCACCGCGATGATCGAGGCGGCGAGCCCGCCCTTCATGTCGCAGGCGCCGCGGCCATAGACCTTGCCGTCCTTCACCTCGCCGCCGAACGGGTCGAAGGTCCACCCGTGGCCTGCCTCCACCACGTCGATATGCGAGTTGAAATGCACGCAAGGCCCCGGCCGGCGTCCCTCGATACGGGCGACCACATTGGTGCGCGGATAGCGGGCACTGTCGCCGGGCGTGTCTTCCGCCCGGATGTAGCGCACCTGGAAGCCGCGCCGCGCCAGCCGGTTACCGATCAGTTCGGCGCAAGGCGTATAGGCCTCGCCCGGCGGGTTGATGGTGGGAATACGGATGAGGTCCTGCGTCAGCGCGACGACGTCGTCCCGCTTGTCCTCGACGCGTCTAAAAAGCGCCTCCAGCATGTGGTCTCCCGTGATAGGACTTGAATTGCGCAACCGGTGGTGTCGGGACGGCATCGTGCCTCAGGGCGCACCCGGTTTCCAGCGCATCCGCAAGGCAGGCCTTGCGGGATTTTCGGGCAGATCGCCCGGCAGGAGCGGCAATGGCGAAAGACGCGGCGTCACGCGGTGGGGCCCGGCCGAAAAAATCGATCCTGCCTCCGCTCGTGCGCGGGGCGGCGGGGCCGGGCGCGTCCTTGCTCACCGCGATGAACCGTCGCCGGCTTCTCGCCAGGGTCCTGATTCTGCTGACGATCGGCAGCGGCCTTGCCGCCGGGGCGCTGCTTTTTCCGCGCACGCCTGCCGAGCCGCCGACCCCTGTGGAGGCAGATCCGCCCGATCCCTTCGCCGGTCTTTCGCCGCGCCTGCGCGCCCGCCTTCTCGACGAAGCACCCGATGCCGCGCTCGAGCAGCCCGCCTCCTTCAAGCGCGTGTTCGGCGGTGATCCGCGCGATCTGTGCAAGGCGATCTCCACGCTCGGCGTGCCCATGTCGGAATGGCGGCTCGATCCCTTCGTCGCCGGCTTCTGGTACTGCGTCAGCGACCTCGCGGTGATCGGCCGCGCGACGCCGGACGGGGCGCGCTCCTCGCTTTTCGTCAACCTGCGCGGCCAGTCGGAAAGCGCGCTCAATACCGTGCGCATCAAGCTCAACGGCGACAACCCACAGACGGCGCCGGCCGCTCGCGCCGCCCTGATGCGCGTGCTGGACGCTGTGGGCGAGCGCTACGGCTGGCCCTGGCCGCCGGAGTTCCGGGCGGCCATCGAACAGGGCGGGGAGGTCGAGTTGGAGCAGTTCGGCATGCGCCTGCGTGTGCTGCCGGAAGATGCGCAACTGACGGGCGACGCAGCCTCCGTCGTCCGCCTCAACGTTATCCTCGATTTTCCGGTGGTCGACCTGGTGGCACCGGCGGAGATGTTCGCGCCCTTCGCCTGGGAGGGAAGCGCGAGGGAGCGCCGCCGCAACCGCCCGGTCGGCGGTGCGACGCTGCGCACCCCTCCTTCCGGCGACATCATCTTCAGCGCGCCGGAGGAGGAGACGGAAGGCGAGCGGCCGCCGCTCAATGGCCGGGAAGGGGAATGAACTCCTCCGCGTCGCCCGGCACCGTGTCGAAGCGCATCTGCTTCCAGTCTTCCTTGGCCTGGTCGATCCGCTCCTTCGAGGAGGAGACGAAGTTCCACCAGATGTAGCGGGGCCCGTCCATCGGCTCTCCGCCCAGCACCAGGAAGCGCGCCGGCAGGCTGCCGGTTGCCCGCACTGTGATGTTGTCGCCGGGCTTGAACACCAGCAACTGGCCTTCCTCGAAGCTCTCGCCGGCGATCTCGATGGTGCCGCCGACCGTATAGATCGCGCGCTCCTCGTGGGTGGCGTCGACCGGCATGGTGCGGCCCGGCTCCAGCGTCACATCGGCGTAGATCGTCTCCGAAGCGGTCTTCACCGGCGAGCGCGCGCCGAATATCTCGCCCGCGATCACCCGCACGCTGATGCCGTGATCCTCCAGGAAGGGCAGCGCCTCGCGGTCGACATGCTCGAAGGCCGGAGCGGTCTCTTCCGCATGCTTGGGCAGCGCCACCCAGCTCTGGATGCCGAAGAGCTTGCGCTTGTGTCCCTTCATATGCGGGTCCTCGCGCTCGGAATGGACGATGCCTCTGCCCGCGGTCATCCAGTTCAGCTCGCCCGGACGGATCGCCAGGTCCGAGCCGAGGCTGTCGCGGTGGTGGATCTCGCCCTCGAACAAGTAGGTCACGGTCGCAAGGCCGATATGCGGATGCGGCCGCACATCGATGCCGCCAGTCTCCAGGAATTCGGCCGGTCCCATCTGGTCGAAGAAGATGAAGGGGCCGACCATCTGCCGCTTCGGCGAGGGCAGGGCGCGCCGCACCTCGAAGCCGCCGAGGTCTCGGGCACGCGGCACGATCACCGTTTCGATCAGGTCGCAGGCGCCGGCATCGCCGGGCGTGGGGTCGAGGTCGGGCATCCAGGTCATCGGCAGGTCTCCCTCTGGCGGACTTGTCCTCCTGGGGACAAGCGGCTGGTCACGGGGCGCCGCCGGAACCGGCAGCAGCCGTTCAGGGTCTCGCCATTCCGCTCGGAATGCAAGGCACTGCCACCGAGATACCCCATGCTGGATCTCGCGCTAGGTGCGGCTGGCGCGACACAGCGTTCGCGCAAGCGGAACCCCTAGCCTGCACCGCGGGGTTTCCAACGTCTCGTGGCAAATATGTCTTGAATACACTCTATCGAGAGTCGCACCTCTATGGGAAATTCAAGAGTATTTTTCTAAGCTGTAGTCCCGTCACCTCGCTGCAATGCTCCGCTGCTAACCAGCCGAAAATTTGGTCTCAGGGTTCTGGCGATGCCTCTCAACGTGCTTCTCATCACCGCCGACCAGTGGCGCGGCGACTGTCTCGGCCTCGCCGGTCATCCGGTCGTGCGCACGCCCAACATCGATGCCCTGGCGCGCGAGGCGGTGTATTTCTCCCGCCATTACTGCCAGGCCGCGCCTTGCGCGCCGGCGCGGGCCTGCCTCTATACCGGCCTCTACCAGATGACCAATCGGGTGGTGCGCAACGGCACGCCGCTCGATGCGCGGCACGACACCATCGCGCTCGCTGCCCGCCGGGCGGGTTACGATCCGACGCTGTTCGGCTATACGGATCAGTCCGTCGACCCGCGCACGGTCACCGGCGACGATCCCTGGCTGCGCACCTATGAGGGCATCCTGCCGGGCATGAGCGTGCGCGTGCGCGTGCCGGAGGATCACGGCCCCTGGCTCTCCTGGCTGGCGTCTCGCGGGTACGAACTGCCCGATCCGCCGCAGGACATGTGGCTGCCGGTCGATGGTCCCGCCGATCCGCCGACGGGCCGCCCGGCCCGCTATTCGGCGGAGGAGACCGAGACCGCCTTCCTTGTCGACGAGTTCCTGCGCTGGCTCGGTGAGGTAGAGAGCGCTCCGCCCGCCCGCGCCAAGGCCGGCGGACGTCCCTGGTTCGCCCATCTGAGCTTCATCCGCCCGCACCCGCCCTTCATCGTGCCGGAGCCTTACGCCTCCATGTACGATCCGGCCGACGGGCCGGGCTTCCTCGGTGCGGCAACGCCGGACGCGGCGTCCAGCCTGCATCCCTTCCTCGCCTACGCCATCGAGCAGCAGGACAAGTCGCATTTCGTTTGGGGGGCGAGGGGCAAGGTGCGCGACTGGGACGAAGCCGTGCGCCGGCAGATGCGCGCCACCTATTGGGGCATGGTTTCGGAGGTGGACGCGCAGATCGGCCGCATCGTCGCCGAGCTCAAGGCGCGCGGCGAGTGGGACAATACCCTGGTCGTGCTCACCGCCGACCACGGCGAGATGATGGGCGACCACCAGCTCTTTTCCAAGCTTGGCTTCTACGATCAGGCCTATCACATCCCGCTGATCGTTCGCGATCCGCGCAAGAGCGAGGGCCATGGCCGCACGGTCGAGGCCTTCACCGAATCCGTCGACATCATGCCGACGGTGCTGGAGGCCATTGGCGCGACCTGCCCGCCGTGGCTGGACGGCGCGCCGCTGACCGCCTTCCTGGAAGGGGGCGTTCCGGCCGAATGGCGCGATGCGGCGCACTGGGAGTACGATTTCCGCGAGGTCGCGACCGGCGAGGCGCAGGCTGCTCTCGGCCTGTCGCTCGATGCCTGCTCCATGAGCGTCATTCGCGATGCGGACGTGAAATACGTCCACTTCGCCGGCCTGCCGCCGCTGCTCTTCGACCTTGCCGCCGACCCGCACGAGACGCGCAATGTCGCGGGCGACCCGGCCTATGCCTCGCTGCGGCTGCACTATGCGGAAAAGATGCTGTCCTGGCGCGCGCGCCATCTCGACCGTCGCCTGACCGGTATCGAGCTGACCGAGGACGGCCCGGTCGACGCGCGGGGCGGCTGACCGGCGGGCATCACGCGGAGGCGGGGGCCCGCTCGGCCTCGGCCGGGTGCTCCTGCGTCGCCATCTCGCCGGCGGGAGCGGGATTGGGGCGGCACATGCCGGCCAGCGACTGGCAGACCGGCCAGCGGTCGGTATTGCCGAGCGCCGTGACCTCGCGCACCACGTCGGCCATGGTCTCGCGCAGCCAGCGATGCGCCGGCTCGGCGTCGTCGCGCCCGTGCCAGATCAGCGACACGGTGAAGTCGTCCAGTTCCACCGGCGGCTCGAAGATCTCCAGGTCCAGCGCTTCCGCCTTGGCCAGCGCGATACGCGCCGGCAGGCAGGCGACGAGGTCGGCCTTGGCGACCGCATAGGGCGCCATGATGAACTGCGGCAGCGTCAGGAACACCCGGCGCGACAGGCCGCGATTGGCAAGCTCCCGATCCAGCGAGCCGCCGGTGGCGTTGCGCGGCGTCACCAGTACGTGCTCGGCCGCCACGAACTGTTCCAGCGTCGGCCCCTGCGGGCCGAAGCGCCCGCGCCGGGCGATCCCCACCAGCCGGTCCGAATAGAGCGGCATTGCCCGGTGGCGCGCCTCCAACTCGCCGGCAACGCCGATGGCCATGTCGATCTCGCCGTCGTCCAGCATTGGCGTCATGCCCGCGGCGCGGGAGTTCTTGATATGCAGGTCGAGCTTGGGGGCCCCATTGCGGAACCGCAGGATCAGCGCTTCCAGCAGCACCGCCATCGAATTGTCGGTCATCGCGATGCGCACCGCCCGGTCGAGGCTGCACGGGTCGAAGGCGAGCGCCGGCGCGATGGCCTCCTCGATCCGCCGCAACGCCTCCGACAGCGGCATGGCCAGCGACTGCGCCCGCGCGGTCGGCTCCATGCCGCGCCCCGAGCGCACGAAGAGTTCGTCGTCGAACAGCGCCCGCAGCCGCGACAGCGCGTTCGACATGGCCGGTTGCGACAGCCCGATGCGGCGCGCAGCGCGTGTGACGTTACGCTCGCTCATGAGAGCGTCGAACGCCACCAGTAGGTTGAGGTCGACCGAGGATATATTCATCTCGTCAATGTTCCCGGATATCCAAAATCAATTGGACGATAGGTGGATCGTGACCCACTTAAGGTCGCGTAGCAATCGCGCAAGTCCCGTCTCCCGGCTTTTTGCGTTTCTTCGGGTGGAAGAAGGCAGGGAGAGGGGACTGGTGCGATCCAGCCAATCCCGTTCATCAGGAGGGACGGATGATCCGATTGAACATCAACGGCGAGGATCGCGAGATCGACGTCGACGCCGACACGCCGCTGCTCTGGGTTCTGCGCGACGAACTCGGCATGACCGGCACCAAATACGGCTGCGGCATCGCCGCCTGCGGTGCCTGCACCGTCCATCTCGACGGCATGGCCGTTCGCTCCTGCCAGACCATGGCGAGCGATGCGGAAGGTATGGCCATCGTCACCATCGAGGGTGTCGACGGCAAGGCGGCCTCGGCCGTCCAGGCCGCGTGGCGCGAGCTCGAGGTGCCGCAATGTGGCTACTGCCAGTCCGGCCAGATCCTGGCCGCCACTGCGCTTCTGGCCGAGACGCCGAAGCCGTCCGACGAGGACATCGACATGGCGATGAGCGGCAATGTCTGTCGCTGTGCCACCTACACCCGTATCCGTGCGGCGATCCATCGCGCTGCCGAGACGATGGAGGGCTGAGCTCATGTTTCATGTCATGAAGCGGATGCAGGACGCCGCCGCGCGTCCCACCCGGCGCAACTTCCTGAAGATGTCGGCGGTCGCCGCCGGCGGTCTCGTCGTCGGCTCGCGGCTCGCGCTGCCCGGCGCGGCACTGGCCGAAGGCGCGGCGGCGGAAGACGCCTTCACGCCCTTCATCCGGATCTCGCCGGACGGCCTCGTCACGGTGCTCAACAAGCATCTCGACATGGGACAGGGCAACGCAACGGGCCTTGCGACGCTGGTTGCCGAGGAACTTGACGCATCGCCCGAGCAGATGCGGGCCGAGTTCGCCCCGGCGGATGTCGAGCGCTACAAGAACCTCGCTTTCGGCATGCAGGGCACCGGCGGCTCCACCGCCATCGCCAACTCGTTCGAACAGTACCGCAAGGCCGGCGCCACGGCTCGCGCCATGCTGGTCGCGGCTGCGGCAAAGGCCTGGGGCGTTCCGACCGGCGAGATCACCATATCGGGCGGCACGCTTTCGCATGCCTCGGGCAAGTCCGGCACGTTCGGCGAGTTCGCCGAGGCGGCGGCGAAGCTGGAGGCTCCGGCCGAGGTGACGCTGAAGTCGCCCGACCAGTGGGTCTATATCGGCAAGTCCTTCCCGCGGCTCGATGTGCCGAACAAGACGGTCGGTGCGCCGAACACCTACGGCATGGACGTCCAGCGCGACAACATGCTGGTCGCTGTGCTCACCCGTCCGCTGGCCTTCGGGGCGAAGGTGAAATCGTTCAACGCCGATACCGCCAAGGCGGTGAAGGGCGTCGTCGATGTCATCGATGTGCCGGGTCACGGCGTTGCGGTGCTGGCCACCTCCACCTGGCCGGCGATCAAGGGCCGCGAGGCGCTGGAGATCGAGTGGGACGAGGCGGGCGCCGAGACCCGTTCGAGCGATGCCCTGTTCGCCGAGTACCGCGAACTGGCCGACACGGCGGGGCCCGTGTTCCGCGACGACGGCGATGCGGAGGCCGCGATCGCGGGGGCCGCGACGGTGGTCGAGCAGGTTTTCGAGTTCCCGTATCTCGCCCATGGCATGATGGAGCCGATGGTGCTCACCATCCATGTCGAGGGCGACCGGGCAACGCTCTGGTATCCCTCGCAGTTCCAGACGGTCGACCAGCAGACGGCGGCGACGGTGCTCGGCATCCCGGTGCAGAACGTGACGATCAACACGCTCTACGGCGGCGGCTCGTTCGGCCGGCGCACGTCGCCCGACGCCCGTCATATCGTCGAGGCGGCGAGCATCGCCAAGATCTGGGGCAAGTCGCAGCCGATCAAGCTGGTCTACACCCGCGAGGACGACACCCGTGCCGGCTACTACCGGCCGATGGGCGTCCACAAGGTGCGCGCCGGCCTGGATGCGGACGGCAATCTCGTCGGCTGGCATCACCGCATCGTCCAGCAGTCGCTGATGTCCGGCACCTTCTTCGAGCAGTTCATGGTCCATGACGGTATCGACGAGACCTCGGTCGAGGGCGTCAAGGACGCGAGCTACGCGATCCCGGCCTTCCATGCCGAGTTGCACTCGCCGAAGGTCGGCGTGCCGGTGCTGTGGTGGCGCTCGGTCGGCCACACCCAGACGGGCTATGTGGTGGAAGCGATGATGGACAAGGCGGCCCACGCTGCCGGCGTCGATCCGCTCGAGTTCCGCCGCCGGCACCTGTCGCAGCCTTCGGGCATTGCCGAGCGCGACAAGGACAATGCCCGCAAGCTCGGCGTCCTGGATAAGGTCGCCGAAATGTCCGGCTGGTCGGGAGCGCAGCATGGCGACCGGTTCCGCGGCATCGCCGTGCACAAGTCGTTCAACACCTATGTGGCCGAGGTCGCGGAGGTCAGCCGCCGCGAGGACGGGACGTTCAAGGTCGAGAACGTGTGGTGCGCGGTCGACTGCGGCGTGGCGGTCAACCCGGACAACGTCAAGGCCCAGATGGAGGGCGGCATCGGCTACGGCCTGGCGGCGGTGCTGTTCAGCGAGATCACCCTGACCGACGGTCATGTCGATCAGCTGAACTTCGACACTTACCGTCCGCTGCGCATCGAGGAGATGCCGAAGGTCGTGGTCGAGGTTCTGGCCTCCGCCGAGGCCCCGTCGGGCGCCGGCGAGCCGGGCACTCCGCCGGTCGGTCCGGCTGTGGCGAACGCGATTCTTGCCGCCACCGGCGAACTGCCGGCGGTCCTGCCGCTGACCAAGGCCGGTCTCGCGTAAGGCCCGTCGCCTCGGATCCGCCATGAACGAACGGGCCGGTGTGCTTCCTGCACGCCGGCCCGTTTTGTCAGGTCGCTTCGTCCCGCGACAAGAGCTGCCTGATCCGCCGCTCCTTCGCGCTCCCGATATAATCTCATCGGCCGATGGGTTTTTTGCATTTCCGCCAAGGGGTGTTGTGGCCCTAGCATTTCCCTGTTCGCGCAGATAGCGGCAGCATTCGCTGCCGCCCGGTCCGCCTTCGGTCTCGGGCCCTTTGCGGGGAGGGGAGATTGCAGCCTTTCACCACCAATCAGGTGCCGCGCATTGTGGCCGGGCCGGGGCGCAGCAACGAGATCGGCGCCATCGTCACCGAACTCGCCGGCACCGGCGCCTGCGTGCTGCTGGTTGCCGACAACGGCCTGACCGGCATCGGCCTGACACAGCGCATCGCCGGCGTGCTCAAGGATGGCGGCCACCGGGTCGTCACCCATGACGCGATTCTCAGCGATCCGAAGGAGCCGGCCGTTGCCGAGGCGGTGCGCATCGCCCGCCAGGAGGGCGTTGGCGCCGTCGTCTGCCTCGGAGGCGGCTCGGCGCTGGATGCCGGCAAGCTCGTCGCCGCGATGATCGGCGCGCGCGGAAATCTCGAGGACTACCGTCTTGCCGCCGCCGCGCTGCCGGTTGCGCGCGTGCCGCTGGTCTGCGTGCCAACCACTGCCGGCACCGGCTCGGAGGCGACCGCGGTTTCCGTCATTTCCGATGCCGGCGGCACCAAATACTGGTATTGGGCGCCGGCCTTGAAGCCCGATGTCGCTCTGCTCGACGCGCGCCTCACCACCGGTCTGCCGCCGCAGCTCACTGCTGCCTGCGGGGTCGATGCCATCGTCCACGCCATGGAGGCGGCGACGGGCCGGGCCGCCTTCGCCGAGAATTCCCGCATCTGCCACGAGGCGATCCGCCTCGCCACCTCCCATATCGACCGCGCCGTCGCCGAGCCGAACGACCTGGAAGCGCGCGGGGCGATGCTGCTTGCCGCCACCTGGGCCGGCATCGGCATCGACAATGCCGGCACGGGCATGGCCCACAACATCGCCCATGCGCTGGCGAGCCTGGTGCCGATCCACCACGGCCGCGCGGTCGCCATCGGCATGGCCGCCTCGCTCGGCTGGTCGATGGAAGGTGAGGAGGAGGCCTATACGGAGGTCGCCCGTGCCTTCGGCTGCGCCCACTACGGCGAGCTGCCGATGGCCTTTTCCGGCCTCGTCCGCCGTCTCGGCATCCGCCTGTCGCTGGCCGCCGACACCAACCGCCTGCCACCGGAGCGCCTCGCCGCGCGCATGGCCGCGCCGGAAAATGCGCCGATGCGTGCCGCCAGCCGTCGCCTCGTCACCGATGAAGACCTGTTGTTGCTGGCCGAGCGCGCGCTCGGCTTCGGTTGAAAACGGGGGCGGGCGGATGGACCCTTTGCAGCCGGGCGCTGCCGTCGTAGCCTTCACCGAGCGGCGGGACGATGCGCGCCGCCCGGAACCTGTGAGCATGACCGCAAGCCCGATCGACCGCCGCCGCCTGCCGCTCAACTCGCTGCGCGCCTTCGAGGCCGCCGCGCGGCAGATGAGCTTCACCCGCGCGGCCGAAAGCCTCGGCGTCACCCAGAGCGCCGTCAGCCGCCATGTGCTGAACCTCGAGGAGGTGATCGGCGCCCAGCTGTTCGAGCGGCGCGGTTCCTCGCTGGCTCTCACCGCTGCCGGGCAGGACCTCATCGGCAATGTGACCCCGGCGCTCGACCGGCTGCAGGCTGGGCTCAACGCCATCTGTGAGATCGACCGGGGCGGCACGCTGCGCCTTGCTCTGCCACCGTCCTTCGCCATCAAAATGGCCGCGCCGATCATCGAGACCTGCCGGGTGCAAGGCGGCGTGGCCATCGAGATCGACACCCCTTACGTCCTGGAAAGCCTCGACAGCACGGCGCATGACGCGGCCGTCGTCTTCTCCCGCCCGCGCGTCACCGACCAGGTGATGGACCTGCTGTGGATGGAGGAGCTCACCCTCCTGTGCCGGCCCGACATGGCACCGCGCCTGCGCGAGGAGGGGATCGCGGCAGCGCTCGCCCGCGAGACCGTCATCCACATCCGCAACGAGGCCGGCCGCCACACCGCTTGGGTGGAGCTGCTGCGCGCCGCCGGCGTCGCCGCCACTCTACCGCAGGGCATCGTCTTCGACACTGCGCACATGGCGCTGGATTTTGCCGCCCGCGAGGGCGGGCTGGTCGTCGCCGACCGCCGGCTTGCCGCGCGCGATATCGCGGAAGGACGGCTTGCCGCTCCGCTCGCCGTCACCGCCGCCTCCGGCTTCGGCTATTTCATGCTGTTCCGCCCCGACGACCTGCAACGCGAGGCGGTGCAGATCTTCCGCCGCCGCATGCTGACCGAGTTCGCGCCGTCGCTCGAACGTCTCCCGGCCGGAGGCGAGCGGGCGCAAGGGGCGGCCTGACCGCGGCTGTTCGCGCGGGTCGCAAACGCGACAGGTTCGGGACGGATTTCGACCATTGGGCCTTTGCCGCCGGCGGGTTAGGCTGGCGTCCGCCCCCCGTTTTCGACCGGGCTTGCGATCACGAAGGACCTCGCCCTTGCAGAAATATTCGGCCCTCTCGCTGCTGCGCAACGCCCTGTCCGGGCACCGGGACTGGCAGCCCGCCTGGCGCAAGTCCGACCCCAAGCCTGCCTATGACGCCATCATCGTCGGCGGCGGCGGCCATGGTCTCTCGACCGCCTATTACCTCGCCAAGGAGCACGGCCTCACCAATATCGCCGTGCTGGAAAAGGGCTGGCTCGGCTCCGGCAATATCGGCCGCAACACGACCATCGTGCGCTCCAACTACATGCTGCCGGGCAACAACCGCTTCTACGAGTGGTCGATGAAGCTGTGGGAGGGCCTGTCGCTCGACCTCAACTACAATGTGATGTTCTCCCAGCGCGGGGTCCTCAATCTGGCGCACACTCCGTCCCAGCTCGACGACTACGCCCGGCGCGGAAACTCCATGCGGCTGGAGGGCATCGACGCGGAACTGCTCGGCCGCGAGGAGGTGGCGCGCATGGTGCCGGGCCTCGACATGTCGCCGAATGCGCGCTTTCCGGTGCTCGGCGGCTTGCTGCAGCCGCGTGCCGGCACTGCCCGCCACGACGCGGTCGCCTGGGGCTACGCCCGCGCGGCCGATGCGCGCGGCGTCGACATCATCGAGAACTGCGAGGTGACGGGCTTCCTGCGCGAGGGCGGGCGCATCGTCGGTGTCGAGACGACACGCGGCGAGATCCGCGCCCCCAAGGTCGGCGTTGCCGTCGCCGGCAGTACTTCGCAGGTGCTGCGCCTTGCCGGCGTCGAGCGCCTTCCCATCGAAAGCCACGTGCTGCAGGCCTTCGTCTCCGAGCCGGTCAAGCCGATCCTCGACTGCGTCGTCACCTTCGGCGCCGGCCATCTCTACATCTCGCAGTCCGACAAGGGCGGTCTGGTCTTCGGCGGCGACATCGACAAGTACAATTCCTACGCCCAGCGGGGCAATCTGCCGGTGGTCGAGCATGTCATGTCGGAGGTGAGCGCGATGCTCCCCTTCGTCTCGCGCCTGCGGCTGCTGCGCAACTGGGGCGGCATCATGGACATGAGTATGGACGGCAGCCCGATCATCACCACCGGCCCGCTGCCCGGCCTCTATCTCAATGCCGGCTGGTGCTACGGCGGCTTCAAGGCGACGCCCGCCTCCGGCTGGTGCTTCGCCTGGACCATGGCGAAGGACGAGCCGCACCCGCTCAACGCCCCCTTCACGCTCGACCGGTTTCAGCGCGGCTACGTCCTCGACGAGCGCGGCGCCGGCCCCTACCCGAAGATGCACTGAGAGGACGCCCGCCCATGCGCATCCACTGTCCCTGCTGCGGGCCGCGCGGCGTCGCCGAGTTCTCCTATGGCGGCGACGGCACCGTCCGCCGGCCGGATCTCTCCGTGACCGACACCGACGCCCATGTCGCCTATGTCTTCGAGCGGGAAAACCCGCGCGGACCCCATGTCGAGCTGTGGCACCATATCGGCGGCTGCCGCCACTGGCTTAGGGTCACGCGCGATACGCTGACCCATGAGATCACCAGCGTCGAGATGGCCGGGCGCTTTGCCGGCGAGGCCGCGCGCATCTCGGGAGCGGGCGCATGAGCGGCTACCGGCTTCCCCATGGCGGCAGCCATCTCGACCGCTCGCGGCCGCTCGCCTTCCGTTTCGACGGCGAGCCGATGCAGGGCTTTGCCGGCGACACGCTGGCCTCGGCGCTGCTTGCCTCCGGCCGTGTGCTGGTCGGCCGCAGCTTCAAGTACCATCGCCCGCGCGGGGTGATGGGCGCAGGCCCCGAAGAGGCCAACGCACTGGTGGAGCTGCGCAACGGCGCCCGTCAGGAGCCCAACACCCGCGCCACCATGACGGAGCTCTATGGCGGGCTGGAAGCGGCCAGCCAGAACCGCTGGCCCTCGCTTTCCTTCGACATGATGGCGGTCAACGATCTGCTTTCGCCGCTGTTTTCCGCCGGTTTCTACTACAAGACCTTCATGGGTACGGGGCAGGCGACTTGGCATTTCTGCGAGCGCTTCATCCGCAAGGCGGCGGGCCTCGGCCGCGGCACCCATCTTGCCGATCCGGACCGCTACGAAAAGACCAACGCCTTTTGCGACGTGTTGGTGGTCGGCGCCGGACCCGCCGGCCTGATGGCCGCGCGCGCCGCGGTCGCTGCAGGCCTGCGCGTTATCCTGGCGGACGAGAACGCAAGACCCGGCGGCCGTCTCTTCGACGAGGGCGTGCAGCTCGACGGCCTGGCGCCGGCCGAGTGGATCGACGGAGCCTTGCGCGAGATCGCGGCCGGGGGCGGGCGCATCCTGCCGCGCACCAGCGTCTACGGCTATTTCGACGGCAACGTGCTGGGCGCGGTCGAGCGGGTCGCCGACCACAAGCGCAAGCCGGCGCCTTTCGAACCACGCCAGCGCCACTGGACCATCCACGCCCGGCACGTGGTGCTGGCGACCGGTGCCATCGAGCGGCCGCTGGTCTTTTCCGGCAACGACGCGCCCGGCGTCATGCTGGCTTCCGCCGGGCTTGCCCATGCGACCCGCTACGGCGTCGCCGTCGGCGCGTCCGTGGTCGTCTTCGCCAACAATGACGGCGGCGCGCGCACGGCGATCCGCCTTGCCGATCTCGGCATGTCGATCAAGGCGGTGGTCGACCCGCGCCGCGAGATCGACCCAGCCCTTGCCGCCGCCCTCGGCGCGCGCGGAATCCGGCTTGAAACCGGCGCTGTCGTTGCCGCCACCAGAGGACGCAAGTCCTTGGCCGGCGTCGACATTCGCGGCTTCGATCCGGTCTCGGGCGTGCTCGGCGCCAATGTGATGCAGCCCGGCTGCGACGCGCTTCTGGTCTCCGGCGGCTGGACGCCGAGCGTGCATCTGGCGAGCCAGGCCGGCAGCGCCCCGGTCTTCGACGAGGCGTTGCAGTCCTTCGTGCCGGGCACCGCCCGCGAGGCCTGGACGACGGCCGGTGCCTGCGCCGGCACGCTGGATCTTGCCGGCTGTCTTGCGGCGGGCCTCGATGCCGGCCGGACGGCGGCGCGGGCCTGCGGCAAAACGGCGGAAAACGGCGAAATTCCGCTGCCCGAGCTGTCGGGGACGCTGGCGGGCACCGACCTGCCGTTCCCGCTGTTCGACGTGCCGGCGACCGGTGGGGCCAAGCGTTTCGTCGACTTCCAGCACGACGTCACGGCGGACGACGTGGACCTCGCCAATCGCGAGGGCTTCTGCTCGGTCGAGCACCTGAAGCGCTACACGACGCTCGGCATGGCCGCCGACCAGGGCAAGACCTCCAACGTCAATGCCATCGCGCTGATGGCACGGGCGCGCGGCTTGACCGCGCCGCAGGTCGGCACGACCCGCTTCCGCATGCCCTGGACGGCGGTGACCATCGGCGCGCTGGCCGGCCGCGAGACCGGCCACCACTTCGCGCCGGTGCGCCGCACGCCGATGCACGACTGGCATGTGGCGAAGGGCGCCGAGATGATGGCGGCGGGCCTGTGGATGCGCCCGCGCGCCTATATCGCCCCCGGCGAGAGCTTGCGCGACGCCTATATCCGCGAGGCGAGCGCCGTACGCCAGCGCGTTGGCATCGTTGACGTTTCGACGCTGGGCAAGATCGACGTGCAGGGCCCGGACGCGGGCGAATTCCTCAACCGGCTCTACACCGGAGGTTTTGCCAAACTGCCGGTCGGCAAGGCGCGCTACGGCGTGATGTTGCGCGAGGACGGCATCATGTTCGACGACGGGACCGCCTGGCGGCTGACGCCGAACCGCTTTCTCGTCACCACCACGACGGCCAATGCGGGCGCGGTGCTGGCCCATATGGAGCACTATCTGGAAGTGGTCTGGCCGGACCTGCGCGTCCATGTCACCTCGGTGACCGACCGCTTCGCGGGCATGGCGGTGGCCGGCCCCGAAGCGCGCAAGGTGCTGCAGGCCGCGCTCGAGGAGGGCGACGTCTCGCCAGAGGCCTGCCCGCATATGGGAATCGTTCGCGGGCGCATCGCCGGGGAGCCGGTGATGATCGCGCGGCTGTCGTTTTCGGGCGAGTTGGCCTACGAGGTCTATTGCGACTGGCCGGCCGGCCTTGCCGTCTGGGAAGCGTTGATCGAGGCCGGAAAGCCCAATGGAATCATGCCCTACGGCATGGAGGCGCTCGGCACGCTGCGCATCGAGAAGGGGCATATAACGGGCGCTGAAATGGACGGGCGGACGACGCTGGCCGATGTCGGCCTTGGCGGCATGGCGTCGCGGAAGAAGCCGTATGTCGGCTCGACGATGACGCAGCGTCCCGCTTTCGTCGATCCGGAAAGGCCGGTTCTGGTGGGGCTTGTGTCACGGGACGGGCGGGCGATCCGCGCAGGCAGCCACTTGACCCTGCCCGGTGGAGGGGCGAGTCTGGGGCATGTCACCGCCGTGACGTGGTCGCCGGCCCTCGGCGCCAACATAGCGCTTGCCTTCCTGTCCGGTGGCCGTGACCGTCACGGCGAGCCGCTGGAGGCGGCCTTCCCGCTGAAGAACGAGCGGGTGGCGGTGACGGTCACCGATCCCTGCTTCTATGACCCCGACGGGAGCCGAATGCATGTCTGACGTCAGCAACGAGTCGCCCAACACCACCGCAAGGACCGAAGCAACGAAGCCGGAAGCGGCCGTTGCCCGGCCGGTGGTCGGCCGGCTGGTGCCGGGCGAGGCGGCGGGCGCCGAGGACCCGTCGCTGACCTTGCGGGAGCTGTCCGCAGGCGCTCTCCTGGAAGTCGGAGCCTGGCCTAACCGACGGGAAAACGTCGCGAATCGCCTCGGCGAGCTGGCCGGCGTGACACTGCCGGGACGCCCCGGCCGCTTCACCGAAAGCCCGTCCGCGCTGGTCTGCTGGATCGCCTTCGGCCGGTTCATTTATGTCGGCGCGGCGGCCGAGGACACGGCCCGCGTCGACACCGCGCTCGACACGGAAGACGCCGCCGTCGTCGATCTCTCGGGCGCCCGCCGGATCGTGCGGATCGAGGGCGAGACGGCGCGCGAGGTGCTCAACAAGGCGGTCGCCATCGACTTCGACCCGGCCGCATTTCCGGCCGGAGCGCTGGCGCAATCGGTGATCCACCAGATCCCGGCGGTGATCCTGCGGCGCAGCGAGACGGTGTTCGATGTGCTGGCACCGTCGAGCCTTGCCGATGCGCTGATCGACTGGATGACGGACGCGGCGCTGGAATTCGGCTACCGGGTGGAGGAGCCCGGCACGATCCTGTAGTTGCAGCGAAAACACCGGAAATCACGCGAAAAACCCCGCAACCTGTTGAAGGTGCGGGGTTTTTCGTTTCGAGACGAATTTTGCAAAATTCCGTCTCAATTCGTCCGATTTTCGAGAATGCCGTCTCGAAATCGCATCAAGAGGGCGTCAACCCGCGCAAGCGCTCCGAACGCCGCCGCAGGAGCTCCAGAACGGTCAGCAGGGCGATCGAGATCGCGACCATCAGGGAGGCGACGGCGAGGATGGTCGGCGAGATCTGTTCGCGCAGGCCTGTGAACATCTGCCAGGGCAGGGTCTTCTGGCCGGCCGAGCCGAGGAACAGGACCACGACCACCTCGTCGAAGGAGGTGATGAAGGCGAAGAGCGCGCCGGAGACGACGCCGGGCACGATCAGCGGCATCTGCACCTTGAAAAAAGTTGTCACCGGGTTCGCGCCGAGGCTCGCCGCCGCGCGAACGAGGCTGCGGTCGAAGCCGACCAGCGTCGCCGTCACCGTGATGATGACGAAGGGCGTGCCGAGGGCGGCATGGGCGAGCACGACGCCGAGATAGGTGCCCTGCAGGCCGATGCGCGAGTAGAAGAAGTACATGCCGGCGGCCGAGATGATCAGCGGCACGATCATCGGCGAGATCAGCACCGCCATGATCGCCGAGCGCCAGGGCACATGGCTCTGGGACAGGCCGATGGCGGCGAGCGTGCCGAGCACCGTGGCAAGCAGCGTCGCCGCCGGCGCGATGGCGAAGGAATTGCGCAGCGCCTGCTGCCAGTCCGGATTGGTGAAGAAGTCTTCGTAGTGCTTCAACGAGTAGCCGGCCGGATCCAGCGCCAGCATCTGCGGCGTGAAGGTGAAGAAGTTCTCCGCATTGAACGACAGCGGCACGATGATCAGGATCGGGAAGATCAGGAAGAAGAAGATCATCCCGCAGATCGTGCGGAAGCCGTAATACCAGGCGCGCTGGCCGGCGGAAGCATAGGAGGGAAGGGCGGACATTGGCATTCTTCTCCTTATCCGAGCTTCACGTTGTCGATACCGACGATCTTGTCGTAGACGTAGAAGAGCAGCAGGACCGCGGCGAGCAGGAGCACGCCGAGCGCGGCCGCCAGGCCCCAGTTGAGCGACGACGAGATGTGGTAGGCGATGCGGTTCGAGATGAAGATGCCGCTGGTTCCGCCGACGAGCTCCGGCGTGATGTAGTAGCCGATCGACAGGATGAAGACGAGGATCGACCCGGCGCCGATGCCCGGCACCGTCTGCGGGAAGTAGACCCGCCAGAACGCGGTCCAGTCGGTCGCCCCCAGGCTCTTGGCCGCGCGCACATAGGACGGCGAGATGGTCTTCATGACCGAGTAGAGGGGCAGGATCATGAAGGGCAGCAGGATGTGCGTCATCGCGATGATGGTGCCCGTCTGGTTGTTGATCATGACCAGTCGGCCCGCATCGCTGACGATGCCGGTCCAGACCAGGAAGTCGTTGATGACGCCCTGCTGCTGCAGCAGCACCTTCCAGGCGGAGGTGCGCACCAGCAGCGAAGTCCAGAACGGCAGCAGCACCAGGATCATCAGGAGGTTCGAGGTGCGCGCCGGCAGCGCCGCCAGCAGGTAGGCGACCGGATAGCCGAGCAGCAGGCAGCAGCCCATGATGGTGAGCGATAGGAACAGCGTACGGGCGAACAGGAAGAGGTAGACCCGCTCGCTCTCCGGCTTCATTTCGATGCCGCCGGGGGTGAGTTCCATGTCCACCGCGTTGAGGAAATATCCCGATGTCAGCGGGGGAGAGAAGGTCTTGAGCACCTGCCAGGTGTCGATCTCGCCCCACTTGTCGTCAATGTCGATGAACTGCGCCTTGAAGGGTTCGGCCTCGTCCATCCGCCCGGCGCGGCGGCCGGTCTTGCGGAACAGGCTCGACATGCCGGAGGCTTCGTAGTTGAGGCGCGAGCCGAGCCGGGTGTGGGTCTTCTTCTCGGTGGCGATCAGCAGGTCCGCATGAAGGGCCGCGAAAACCGGCTCGCCGGGCGCCTCGCCGGAGGTCTCGTCCCAGTCCGCCAGTGCCTCGACGGTCCTCGGCAGCGTGTTCGAGACGATGCCGTTCTCGACCGAGCGGAACAGCATGTCGGCGATCGGCGCGGCAAAGGTCAGCAAGATGAACAGGAGGAGCGGCGCGATCAGCAGCATCGCCCGCATCTTTTCCCGCCGCAGGGCCCGCATCAGGCTGACCTTGAGCGGGATGCCGTCACGGGTGGTAAGCGGCTGCGGCGGAGGGTCGGCCGGCGGGGCGGCCGCGGAGACTGTGTCTGTTGTCGTCATTCTCGCTGTCCGTTCGGGACGTGTCGCCGTATCGGGACGTCCGTGTTGGGTCATCCGGCCATGGCGCGGATCGGCGGCGCGTCAAGCTGCCAGGCGACCATGCGTTCGGCCGAAAGAGGCGGCCTGTATCCGGACAAGCACGCAAGGGACCACGCGAGGGCGTGCCTGCAGGCTTGTCGGGAGGCAGGCAGGGCGGCGGACCGCCCCCGCCGTCGCCGCGGTGGACGATCCACCGCGGCAATCACGTCGACAGGCGGCGACACACGCCGCCGCCCGTCTCGAGCCGCCTTAGCTGGCGAGCCAGGCCTGGAACCTGGCGTCCAGGTCGTCACGGTAGTCGGCCCACCACTCGTAATTGAACAGGAAGGTGTTCTTGGCGTTGTTCGGGTCGGTCGGCATGTGCGGAGCCATGTCGATGCCGAGCTCGGCATGCTTGCCGACGAGCGGCGCCGAGGACTCGCGGGCCGGGCCGTAGGAGATGTACTTGGCCTGGTCGGCGAGACGCTGGGTGTCGGTGGCGAAGCGCAGATACTCCATCACCGCGTCGAGGCGCTCCTTCGGCAGGCCGGCCGGCACGATCCAGCCGTCGAGGTCGAAGACCTGCGCGTCCCAGAGCATCTTGACCGGCTGGTCCTGCTCCTCGATCAGCGAGAACAGGCGGCCATTGTAGGTGGAGCCCATCACCACTTCGCCGTCGGCGAGCAACTGCGGCGTCTCGGCGCCGGCCGACCACCACACGGTCTGGTCCTTGATCGTGCCCAGCTTGGCGAGGGCGCGGTTCACGCCTTCCTCGGTCTCCAGCACGTCATAGACGTCTTCCTTGGCGACACCGTCGCACAGGAGGGCCCATTCCATGTTGTTGATCGGGCGCTTTTCCAGCGCGCGCTTGCCCGGGAAGGTCTCCAGGTCGAAGACGTCGCAGATGTCGTCCGGCTCCTTGCCGTTCCAGGCGGCGACATCGGTGCGGTAGCCGAAGGTCGTGGAATAGACGATCTGCGGGATGTAGCAGTCGGAGACGATCAGGTCGCCGAAGTCCTGCGAGGCCGGGGTGCCGTCGGGCGCCGGGGCCAGCATCTCGTCGTGGTCGATCTCCATGGCGAGGCCCTCGTCGCACAGACGAATGGCATCGGAGGCGAGCACGTCGACGAGATCCCAGGTCAGGTTGCCGGCCTCGTTCATGGCGCGCAGCTTGGCCACCGCCTCGTTCGAGCTCTCGTCGTTGATGATGTTCACGTCCGGATTTTCGGCCATGTAGGGCTTGTGATAGGCCTCGTTCTGCGAGTTGGAATAGGCCCCGCCCCAGGAGACGATGGTGAGGTCGATGGCGCTGGCGCCGGTCGTCATCATCGCCGTTGCGGCGCTTGCAAGAAGAAGCGTCTTGAAGGTCATGTGGTTCCCCTTTGTTGACGTGGTGCGGGACATGGGGTCCCGGCTTTGGTCGCGGCAGCCCTGACGGGCGCCGCAGCTGGTCGATCGGACTGCGTCAGGCGACGGCGTCGAGCGCCTTGCAGTCGGACGCTGCCCAGCCGATCTCCACTGTCTGGCCGGTCCGCAGGTCGCGCCTCTGGCCGCGGTTGCGAACCTTGACAATGAATTCCGTGTTGCCGGCGACATTCATCCGCACGCGGATGTGGTCGCCGAGATAGATCATCTCCTCGATGCTGCCTTTCACGAGATTGTCCATCGACTGGTCGGTGTCGAATTCGACGCGCTCGGGGCGCAGGGAGATGGTGGTGCGCGAGCCGACGCCCTCGATGTTGACCGCCTCGGCGGCCAGCTCCGTGCCGTCGTCCAGCCGCACCTTGCAGTCGGTGCCGGAGACCTCGGTAACGGTGCCCGACAGCTTGTTGTTCTCGCCGATGAACTGCGCCACGAAGGAGTTCTGCGGGTTCTCGTAGAGCTCGTCCGGCGTCGACAACTGCTGGATCACCCCGTCGTTGAACACGGCGACCCGGTCCGACATGGTCAGCGCCTCGGTCTGGTCGTGCGTCACGTAGACGATCGACACGCCGATATTCTCGTGGATGTGCTTGATCTCGTACTGCATCTGCTCGCGCAGCTGCTTGTCGAGCGCGCCCAGCGGTTCGTCCATCAGCACCAGCTCCGGGTCGAAGACGAGGGCTCGGGCGACGGCGACGCGCTGCTGCTGGCCGCCGGACAGCTGCGCCGGACGGCGCGAGCCGAAGCCGCCGAGCTCGACCATGTCGAGCGCGCGCTTCACCTTCTCTTCCTGCTCCGCCTTGCCCATGCCGCGCACCTGCAGCGGGAAGGCGAGGTTCTCCGCAACGCTCATATGCGGGAACAGAGCGTAGTTCTGGAACACCATGCCGATGCCGCGCTTGTGCGGCGGCACGTTGTTGATCGGGCTGTCGTTGAGGAAGATCTCGCCATGGGTGGCCGGCTCGAAGCCCGCCAGCATCATCAGGCAGGTGGTCTTTCCCGATCCCGAGGGCCCGAGCATCGTGAGGAACTCACCGGGCGGGATGTCGAGATTGAGATTTTTTACGACGAGCGTCTCGCCATCATAGCTCTTTTGAACATTCTCATAGCGGACGGCAGCGCCCCTTGATTCTGTCATTGTTGCCCCTAAGCAAAATGCAGGCAAGGGGAATGCATTCGCGCCGAATTAACGGCGCGTTCGCTCCTGGTCCCCTCTCGCGAACTCTTTTGGTCCGCTCTTTTGCCCTGTTGGTGACCATACATAAGCAAAAAATGACAAGGATGGGAAGGGCGAGGGCGAAAAAATATTGAAATCTGAGTGAAAAAACAAAGCGCTCTTGCAGCGCAGCGAAAAATGCCGGGCTGAAGAGCGCCTGAGGAAAGCCGAGATTTGCTCTATTTTCGAGGGGTCTGGCGGTTATAGCCAGACCCTGTCGCGTATTTGTCAAGATAGACTGTAACTAGACGTTGCTATCCGGGAATTCAGCTTTTCTGTTAGCCATGAAGCCGATCAGGGATTCGTCGATGGACGGATCGAGCGGCGGCGCCTCGTAAGATGCCAGCATCTGCTTCCACTTGCGGTTCGCCCGCCAGGCGGCGTCCAGCCCGCCATCGGCGCTCCACTGTTCGTAGGAGTTGTTGTCGGCGATCTCCGAGCGATAGAACGCGGTCTCGAAATTGCGCTGGGTGTGCATGGCGCCGAGGAAGTGGCCGCCGGGGCCGACCTCGGCAAGGGCGTCCATCGCCTGCGCTTCCTCCGACAGGTCGATGCCCTTTGCCAGCACGTGCATCATGCCGAGCTGGTCGGCGTCCATGACGAACTTCTCGTAGGAGGAGCATAGCCCCCCCTCCAGCCAGCCCGCCGCATGCAGGCAGAAGTTCACCCCCGACACCAGCGTCGCCAGGATGGTCTGGGCGGATTCCTGCGCCGACTGGGCGTCCGGCGTCTTCGACGAGGTGAAGGAGCCGCCGGAGCGGAAGGGCAGGCCGGCGCGGCGCGCGAGCTTTGCCGCGCCGTTGAGCAGCAGGCTGCCTTCCGGCGAGCCGAAGGTGGGGGCGCCGGACTGCATGGAGATCGACGAGACGAAGGCGCCGAAGACCACCGGCGCGCCGGGACGCACCAGCTGGGTCAGCGCGCAGCCGGCCAGCGCCTCGGCCAGCACCTGCGACAAGGTGCCGGCGACCGTGACCGGGCTCATGGCGCCGGCCAGGATGAAGGGCGAGACGATGCAGGCCTGGTTGGCCGCCGCATAGACCTTCAGCGCGCCGAGCATGGTCGCGTCGTAGACCAGCGGCGAGTTGGCGTTGATCAGCTGGATCATCACGCAGTTCTGGTCGACGAACTCCTTGCCGAAGACCAGCTCCGCCATGGCGACCGAATCGCGCGCCCGCTCCGGCGCGGTGACCGAGCCCATAAACGGCTTGTCCGAGTATTTCAGGTGGGCGTAGACCATGTCGAAATGCCGCTTGTTGACCGGCAGGTCGACGGGCTCGCACACCGTGCCGCCCGAATGGTGCAGCCAGGGCGACGCGTAGGACAGCTTCACGAAATTGCGGAAGTCCTCGATGGTGCCGTAGCGGCGGCCATTGTCGAGGTCGGTGACGAAGGGCGGGCCGTAGACCGGCGCGAACACGGTGTTGTTGCCGCCGATGACGACGTTGCGCTCCGGGTTGCGGGCGTGCTGGACGAATTGCGAGGGTGCCGTTTTGATCAGCTCGCGCAGCATGCCTTTGGGAAAGCGCACGCGCTCGCCGGAGACGTCGGCGCCGGCATTCTTCCAGATCGCGATGGTCTCGGGATCGTCGCGGAATTCCAGGCCGATCTCGGCCAGCAGCCGGTCGGCATTGGCCTCGATCAGCTCGGCGCCCTCGTCGCTGAGGATGTCGTAGACCGGCAGGTTGCGGGAGATATAGGGCAGGGCGCCGGCCGTCTGCGATCCGCGCCGCTTTTCCGTCCTTGCCGCCCGGCCGCGCCGTCCGGCGCGCGCTTCCTGGTCACTCATGCGCTGCAAGCCCTTTGTGCATAACCGCTGTTGGCCGATTTCCGACTGCCACTGTGCGCTGCGGGCGCACGCGTCTGCGGCGCGAAAGCGTCGTCGGTTTCTCTAAAAGCGTCATGCAAAACGGGGAGGTGCGGGCGGGGCGCCCGTCTACTGGGCCCGGCAGCCGAGCGTGGAGCTGTCGCAGTCTTCCCGGTTCATGACCACGGAGACGAGCGGATACTTGAAATCGTCATTGTCTTCGGAATTGGCGGCATCGATGATCGCCGCCGTCATCAGGCCGACCAGCCCGGCGCCGGAGCCGCTCCGGTAGATTTTCTTGCGCGTCTCGTTCTCGGCGCCGGCATTGGCGAAGCCCGTCTTGTAGCCGGGCGCGTCGCAGCGCACGGAGACCGGACGGGAGGCATAGCCGTAGTTCGGGACCTTGACCTGCGCCGGGGTGCGGAAGCTTGCGGTGTAGCTGTCGCTTTCCAGCTTGCACTCGGCGTCGGTCATCTCTTCCTTGACGCCGGTGCCGCTGTCCTTGTGCAGCGTGTAGTGGTAGCTGCGAACCGTGATGAATTCCGTGCCCCTGAGCTGCGGAATGTTCTGCCCCTGGGCACGGGCCTCCGCCAGCACGTCGCCATGCGTCGCGGTCGGGCTGGTCGGCTGGTAGCTGACGCTCATGGCGATCGGCTTGGTCGTCTGGCAGGCGGCAAGGCCGACAGCGGACGCAATCACCAAGGCACGGTAAAAAATCATCTGTTCAGCCCCTTTACCCAGCAATCGCCGGACTAGGTCAGGCGGGCTTGCCTGTCAACCGGCTCCGGTCGGGTCGGGGCATCGACCGTGCACCGCCCGGCTTCCGGAAAATTGCCGCCCGGGTGTCGTCGCGGGGATGGTGGCATGACGCAATCAGGCCACCGGGGGCCGCAAATCGTGGCGATACTGCCCGGCAAAGGCGCGCCGGCGGGCCGGCAGCTTGCGGATTCGATTGCGAAAAGGGTGGAAGATGTCGGCGTTTCCGGACAAGGCTCAAATCGTCATCGTCGGCCTCGGCGGCATCGTCGGTGCGTCCGTGGCGCATCATCTGCTGGAGCGCGGCTGGACCGATGTCGTTGGCATCGACAAGTCCGGCATCCCGACCGATATCGGCTCCACCGCCCATGCCTCCGACTTCTGCTACACGACCAGCCACGACTACCTGTCGGTGTGGACGACGCAGTATTCCATCGATTTCTTCGAGAAGATGGGCCACTACGCGCGCATCGGCGGGCTGGAAGTGGCGCGCACCGGCGACGACACCTGGATGGAGGAGATCAAGCGCAAGGCGAGCTCCGCCAAGGCCTTCGGCACCCGCGCCCATCTGGTGACGCCCGCCGAGATCAAGCGGAAGTTCCCCCTGATCGAGGAGGACATGGTCCAGGGCGGGCTGTTCGACCCGGATGCCGGTCTCGTCGTGCCGCGCTCGCAGACGGTGGCCGGCAAGCTGGTCGACGAGGGCGAGAGGACCGGCCGGCTCAGGGCCTTCGCCAACACGCCGGCGCAGTCGCTGATTGTCGAGGACGGGCGGATCGCCGGGGTCGTCACCCATCGCGGCACGATCCGCGCCGACCACGTCATCGTCTGCGCGGGTCTCTGGGGCCGGCTGATCGCCGAGATGGTGGGCGAGGACCTTCCCGTCATGCCGGTCGACCATCCGCTGACCTTCTTCGGGCCGTTCAACGAATTCGCCGGCACCGGCAAGGAGATCGGCTATCCGCTGCTGCGCGACCAGGGCAACTCCGCCTACATGCGCGACACCGGCGACCCGAAGACCACCGAGGGCGGCCAGATCGAGTGGGGCTATTACGAGACCGACGAACCGCGCCTGTGCCACCCGCGCGAGCTGCTGGAAAAGCACGAGGCGCGCCTGTCGCCGTCGCAGCGCGACCTGGAGATGGAGCAGGTGATCGGCCCGCTGGAGCGGGCGATGGAGCTGACGCCGATCCTCGGCGAACTCGGCTACAACGAGAGCCACTCGTTCAACGGGCTGTTGCAGGTCTCCGCCGCCGGCGGGCCCTCCTGCGGCGAGAGCCAGAAGGTGCGCGGCCTGTGGTACTGCGTCGCGATCTGGGTGAAGGACGGGCCGGGCTACGGCAAGCTGATCGCCGACTGGATCACCGATGGGCGCACCGGCATCGACCACGCCTCCATCGACTATTCCCGCTTCTATGCGCACCAGCTGACCGAGGATTTCATCGAGGGGCGGTGCCGCGAGGCGGCGCAGAAGATCTACTTCCCGGCGATCCATCCGCGCGAGCCCTATGCGACCGGGCGAAACGTCAAGCGCTCGCCGTTTTACGAGCGTGAGGTGGAGCTCGGCGGCCACTTCATGGAGCTCGGCGGCTGGGAGCGCGCCCATGGCTACGCGGCCAACGAGCACCTGCTGGACAAGTACGGCACCCGCGTGCCCGAGCGAAAAAATGAGTGGGACAACAGGCACTTCTGGCGGGTGTCGAATGCCGAGCACCTCGCCATGAGCGAGGACTGCGCGATCATCAACCTCTCGCATTTCTACATGTTCGAGGTCGAAGGCCCGGACCATGTGGAACTGCTGGAATGGCTGTGCGCGGCGAAGATCGGCGGCGACGGCAATATCGGCAAGGGCATCTACACCCACTTCCTCGACGACGAGGGTATGGTGCGGGCGGACCTCACCGTGATCCGCATGGCCGACCGCTGCCGCATCATCGACGGCGCCGATGCCGGCCCGCGCGACTTCCACTATGTCCGAAGGACGGCGCAGGACCGCGGGCTCGACGTCACCGTCACCGATGTCAGCGAGCGCTATACCACCATCGGCATCTGGGGCCCGAACGCGCGCGAGAAGCTGAAGCAGGCGGTGGCCGATCCGGCCGGCCTGGAGCCGGAAAACTTCCCCTTCGCCGCGATCCGCGAGATCGAGATCGCCGGGCGCAAGGTGACGGCGCTGCGCCTCTCCTATGTCGGCGAGCAGGGCTGGGAACTGCACATGGCATACGAGGACGGGCTGGCCGTCTGGGACGCGCTGCGGGCGCTGGGCATCATGGCGGCGGGCGTCGAGACCTACGCCAACTCGCGGCGGCTGGAGAAGTCGCTGCGCCTGCAGAACGCCGACCTGCTGACCCAGTACAATCTCTACGAGGCGGATCTTGCCCGCCCGAAGGTGAAGGAGGCCGACTTCCGCGGCAAGGCGAAGCATCTGGAATACCGCGCACGCGATCACCAGCCGGCGATGCTGTGCACGCTGGTGATGACCGACAACATCGACGCGACCGGCACGCCGCGCTATCCGGTCGGCACGCTGCCGGTGATCGATCCGGCGACGGGCAAGACCCTGGTCGATGCGCTGGGCCGGCTCTCCTACACGACCTCGATCGCCTATGGCCCGACCGTCGGCAAGAACATCGCGCTCGCCTACCTGCCGCACGAGTATGCGGTGGTGGGCCGGAAGCTCTGCGTGGAGTATTTCTCTGAAAGCTATCCGGTCGAGGTGGCGGGCGTCGGCTACGCGCCGCTCTACGACCCTCAGAACCTGAAGCCGAGGAGTTGAGGGAGGCTGGGAGGCTGCGCTCCGGCCTCTCGGGCGTCATCCCGAGCAGAGGGGATGTGGGCGGTGCACTTTGCGCAACAGCAACACGCCGTGACGGCAAAAAGGCAGAACCATGAGCAAGCTTGACGAACTCCTCGCGAAAAAGGGCACGCTGCTGGCCGACGGCGCGACGGGCACCAACCTCTTCGACATGGGGCTGACCTCCGGCGATCCGCCGGAGGAGTGGAACGTCACCCAGCCGGAGAAGATCCGCACCCTGCATCGCAAGTTCGTGGAAGCGGGCGCCGATATCATCCTGACCAACACGTTCGGCGCCAACCGCCACCGGCTGAAGCTGCACAAGCTGGAAGGGCGCGTGCACGAGCTGAACAGGGCAGCGGCGGAGCTGGCCCGCGAGGTGGCGGCGGAGGCCGGCCGCGAGGTGATCGTCGCCGGCTCCATCGGCCCGACTGGCGAGCTGTTCGCCCCGCTCGGCGCGCTCACCTATGAGGAGGCGGTCGAGGCCTTCGCCGAGCAGGCGGAAGGGCTGAAGGCGGGCGGCGCCGATGTCGCCTGGATCGAGACCATGTCGGCGCCGGAGGAAATGCGCGCGGCAGCCGAGGCCGCCGCGAAGGTCGGCATGCCCTTCGTGGTGACGGCGAGCTTCGACACGGCCGGGCGCACGATGATGGGCCTGCCGCCGAGCGGCCTTGCGGATCTCGCCGGCGAATTCGCCTGCGCGCCCGTCGCCTATGGCTCGAATTGCGGCGTCGGCGCGTCGGACCTGCTGGCCGCCGTGCTGGAAATCACCCGCGACCACCCGGACGCCATCGTCGTCGCCAAGGCGAATTGCGGCATCCCGGTCATTCGCGGCGACGAGGTGGTCTATACCGGAACGCCGGAGCTGATGGCCGACTATGCGCGGCTCGCGGTCGATGCCGGCGCGCGCATCATCGGCGGCTGCTGCGGCACGTCCTACGCCCACCTTGCGGCGATGCGCCAGGCGCTCGACGGATACGAGAAGGGCGCGCGCCCGAGCGTCGAGGAGGTCGTCGCCCGCATCGGCCCGTTGGTCTCCCCACCCGCCGCCGCTCCCACCGACGGCGGCGACGGCGAGGGCGGAAGGCGACGGAGGAGAAGGGGGGTGAGGGAAGCTTAATCCTGGTCGTGCCTCGTGGCGGCGCGCGTCTGTGCTTCCAACTCAGCTGTCTGGCGCCTGCATTCCGAGGCAGGCATTCAGTATCTTGCCTGTTTTGTCGAGCCTCGAGCGCTCATGAGGTGGGTACGATCCGAGATGTCGTCTTGCACTGCGATCTGTCGGCCTGCCCTCATGAGCGCATCCATAAATCGGCGAAAGCTATTGAATATAAGATGGTTGCATATCTTGATATTATGTTTTTATCGCATAATGTATTTTATGTGTACTTTGTTATTTGCGCTAAGATTGATAATTACATATCGGAGGTGCGCCATATGCCCTATTTCAATTCCTCAGCCATTGCGCGAGCTGAGTATAACCCTCAAACTGCAGTATTGAAGATTTGGTTTGTCGATAGCGGCGGGCCTTACGACTATTTTGATGTTCCGCAGCATATCTACGATGGCTTATGCCGCGCATGGTCTAAGGGGACATATTACAATGACCATATCAGACATCAGTACGGTAACGGATAGGGGGACTTGTAGTAATTGTCCATGGGCCTTGAGTTGCAACGCTAGCCTTCGTTACGCCCATCTTGCGGCGATGTGCCAGGCGCTCAATGCTTAAGAGAAGGGCTCGCGCCAGAGCGTTGCGGAGGCTATCGCCCGCATCCGCCCGCCATCGCTCCCGTCGACGGAGGTGAAGTGTTTGAGTTTATTTTTGTGTTTTGGCCTTTTGCGCGGCGTCTTTTGCATCACTTATTACTTGAGGGCGCGTGCTTTCCAGCGCAGCTTCATATCTTTCCATTTGTATTTTCATTAAAGACCCGGGCAGGGAAAATGAAGCAAGAAACACGAATGTTGCCAAGCCTAAGAAGGTCATTTGCAAATACTCAAGAATATATACTTTGTTTGGCGGAGTCAGATACATAATCAGTGCAATTCCAAGGGTAATTAGATAAAGGAAGAATATAATATTTTGTCTAAAAAGCTTCCTTCGCACCGTCTCCTTCATTTTCTGTAATTCTGACCATGTTTTTGCTTGTTTTAATGTCGGTTCAGCGATGAATGTGATGACGGCAATCAGGAATCCTGCAAGTATAGAAAATATTGTTACAACTGTGTTCACTGCATTTGGGTTATTTGCTACCAACGGCTGAAAACGGTAGCCAACAATGCAGGAGACTGCTACTGCGATAGATAATCGCAGTAGCCTTGGCCAGTCAGTTACTGAGATCCAATTCGGTCTCATGCTACGCCTCGATCTGTCGGTTCTCCGTCAATTCTTCTAAATATCGGATCATTTCATCCCATGCCTCGAAAACGCTGACGGAGTTTGCGACGGCTTGTAGTCTTACTTTCTTGCTCACTGAAATCTCGGAAGGTCTTATAAAATTGCCATTTCTCAGATGTATTTTGAACGATTCTGCCTCGTCATCATCAGCGATTAATTCCGAAAATTCATCCAATCCTTCTTTCGCAACTTGGAGGTCTCCTTTGGGGACCTTGATTGAAACAGTAACTGTACCCCTCTCGGCCAAGCGGAGTTGTTCTATGGATTCATCGCGGGCGGTGATGGCATTAAAAGCGCCTACAACATGTCGTTTCACATCCTGCCAAGGCCCGTGAATGCCTAGTGGATTTATTAGTTCCCCTGCGGCCGCTTCCGATATTCCAACTTCCAAGTCTATTTGCTTTACGCCAATGGCGTCAATTACTGCGACCATGTCGGCGTTTGCGATGCGAATTAATTCGAATTGCTCTGCAGTTTCCTCAAAATTTGCCCTCTTAAAAAGCCTTTGAAGATATATTCTTAATGACCCGGCATTTCGGCCGCAGTTCATACAGATTACGTGATTACCTTTGACTAAGGCCATAAGATCTGAGTTCAGGAAGTTTTCGCCTGGGTCAGGTGCTTTTTCACCTATATTGACCTCAGGGGCTGGTTCTATCGGTATCGTTCCGACACTTTGCCCGTCAGTATAGCGCGCGCAATGGATCGCGAAGCCGTTTTCTCCAAAATCACGGGAGCTGATGCCGCAAATGGATCTATTGTCGGCGGAGACAATAATTCGCTCTGCTTGCGTTGGAAATTGGGTCCAAGCGCGTCTCGCTAAAGCTTCGAGGGGTTCTCTTTCATTGAGGAAGCGAGCGCGACGATACTCAAGTGTTTTTGTTAATCTGACCAACGTTTCAAACTCCAGAAAAAATCAATGATGAAAATTGCCAGACATAGCCAGTTTTTGCAACGTTATTTTGTTTAGATCTTATCTTAAAAGTGCATCAGCACTGCAACGCGCTGCTGGCCTGACTCACCTCCCAAGCTGCCCCACAACGCTCTCCACCAGCTCCTCCACGCTCCGGCTGCCGTCGAGGCGCAGGACGGGGGCGGTTTGGGCGCTAAGCCACTCCTCGTGGCGGGCGCGGTTGCGGCCCGAAAAGCCGGGCGTGTCGTAGCCGGCGGCCCACGCGGCGAAGGCCGTGTGGATCTTGTGCATGTCGCCGCCCGGATCGATGCGGGTGCCGTAGCGCTGGCGCTCGCGCGCCATCAGCCGTTCCAGCCGCAGGGGCGTCGGCGTCGTCACGAAGACGATCAGGTCGACCTCTTCGATCAGGGCATCGCCCCAGCCGTCGAACGAGCCGGTCAGCACCCAGCCGCGGCCCCTTGCCTGCTCCGCCTGTGCCACGTCGGCAGCGATCAGGTGCACGCGCTCGTCCGGCGGGCGTTTCTGCGTGAAGGGCGGGTCGGTCGGCAGCCAGTAATAGTCGTCGACATCGAACTGCGGCACGCCGAGGCGGGCGGCGAGCGCCGCACCGAGCGTGGTGACGCCGGCGCAGGAGGCGCCGGTGATGTAGATGCGGGCAGAGCGGGTCATGCGGCGACCCTAGAGCCGAGCTGCATCTTGCGCCAGTGCAACCGGCAGGAGCGGCCGCATCGGCAGTGGATCGGGCGCGCAAGCCTGCTTTGGAGGCGCAAACGCGCCGCCGCCTGTTCCCGAGATCACGAGACTGTGCGCTGGCGTTGCCGCGATCTTCCGCTAGGCTTTGCGGATGAGGTGGAGAGCAGGCGCCATCGTCCGGTCGATGCCTGCCGCGGCGCTGGTGCTGGCCGCGGGGCTGGCGCTCGCCGCCCCGTCCGTGCCGCTGGCACAGCCGGCGATGGCGACGGGCGAGCCGGTCGATGTCGCCCTGGTGCTGGCCATCGACGTGTCGCGCTCCATGTCGCGCGAGGAACTGGCGATCCAGCGCAAGGGATACGCGGAAGCCATTGCCAGCCGCGAGGTCCTGCGGGCGATAAACTACGGCCCGCACGGGCGTATCGGCCTCGCGATCTTCGAATGGGCCGGCGACTTCCACGCCCAGGAGCTGCTGCCCTGGACGATCATCGAAAGCGAGACGGATGCGCAAGCCGTCGCGGCGCGGCTGCTGGAAGGCGAGAGCTTCGGCCAGAGCCGCACCTCGATCTCCGGCGCGCTGCTTCGCGGCATGGCGTTGCTCGAGGCGGTGCCCTACCAGGCGGAGCGGCTGGTGATCGACGTTTCGGGCGACGGGCCGAACAACCAGGGCCCGCCGGTGACCGGGCTGCGCGATGCGGCGGTGAACCGGGGCATCACCATCAACGGATTGCCGCTGATGACCGTCGACGGCTTCGCCCGGTATTTCGGCATTCCCGACCTCGACGAATATTACCGGCGCTGCGTGATCGGCGGGCCGGGCGCCTTCGTCGTGCCGGTGCACGAGTGGAACGAGTTTCCGGAGGCGGTGCGCCGCAAGCTGGTGATGGAAATCGGCGGGCTGGCGCCCGGCTCGCCGGACGATCCTTGGGGCAATCCGGGGCTGCAGGACGACCACGGCAGCGCGCAGCCCGTGGTGCCGGCGCAGTTCGCCGCCGAGGAACCCTACGACTGCCTGGTCGGCGAGAAGATGTGGCGCAACCGGCGGGATCTCTTCTACGACGGGGGTAGGTAGGCGGCGGGTCCGCTAACCGCGCCGCCGGCGCCGACGGCGCCCGCCGTCGCCGTCTTCGTCCGAGCCTTCGCTCGACACGCGCGGCTCGGGCAGCGCGACGGCCTCGCGCAGCTTGACGAAGGGGTCCACCTTGTTGGGGATCGCCATCGCGTTGACGAAATGCTCCTGGAAGCGCGGCTCCAGCGCGGTCTCGATCTTCTCGATCTCGCGCACGACGCGCTCGACCGTGCGCCGCTCGCCGCGATTGATCAGCGCCATGCGCGCGCCGGTGCCGGCGGCATTGCCGACGCTGGAGACATGGGCGAGGTCGCAATCGGGGATCAGCCCGAGGATCATCGCGTATTTGGTGTCGATATAGCTGCCGAAGGCACCGGCAAGGCGGATGCGCTCTATTGGAGGATTGCCGAGCTTGTCGGACAGGAGCTGGATGCCGGCATAGAGCGCGGCCTTGGCGAGCTGGATGGCGCGGATGTCGGTCTGGGTGATGGTGAGCTCGATGCCCTCGCTCGCCACCACATAGGCGAAGGTCCGCCCCTTGCGCACCACGCGCGGCGAGCGCTCGGCAAGCGCGCCGTCGATCAGCCCGTCCACGGTGATGACGCCGGCAAGATACAATTCGGCGACCGCCTCGATGATGCCGGAGCCGCAGATACCGGTGACGCCGACCTGGTCCTTCTTCTCCGCGAACTCGGGAGCGTCCGACCACTCGTCGAGGCCGATCACCTTGAAGCGCGGCTCGAGCGTGACGGGATCGATGCGGAGGCGCTCGATGGCGCCGGGCGCCGCGCGCTGGCCGCAGGAGATCTCCGCGCCCTCGAAGGCGGGGCCCGTGGGGGAGCTGGCCGCCAGCAGCCGATCGCGATTGCCGAGAACGATCTCGGCATTGGTGCCGATGTCGACGACCAGCGTCAGCGCCTCCGCTTCGAACGGGCGGGTGGAGAGCGCGGCGGCGGCGGCATCCGCGCCGACATGGCCGGCGATGCAGGGCAGGATATAGGCGCGCGCGCCGGGATTGAGCTCCAGCCCCAGTTCGGAGGCGGGGATATGCACGGCGCCCGACACGGCAAGGGCGAAGGGCGCGCCGCCCAGCTCCGTCGGATCGATGCCGAGGAAGAGGTGGTGCATGATCGGGTTGCCGACGAAGACGGCGTCCATGACGTCCTCGCGGGTCGCGCCGACGTCAGCGACCAGCTTGGCGACAAGCGCATCGACGGCGGCGCGCACCGCCGAAACGAGATCGGGCAGGCGCGCCGGGTTCATCTGCACGTAGGAAACGCGCGACATCAGGTCTTCGCCGAAGCGGATCTGCGGGTTCGAGGTGCCGGCCGAGGTGACGGTGCGCCCGTTGGCGAGATCGCACAGATGCGCGGCGATGGTGGTGGAGCCGATATCGACGGCAAGGCCGTAGACGGTCGTCTTTTCGCCCGGCCACAGGGCGGTAACGCGCGGGGGGAAGCCGCCGTCCTGCCAGATCGCGGCGGTGACGCGCCAGTGGCCGGCTCGTAGAACCTTCTGCACCTTCGGCAAGAGCGGCGGGTCGAGGCTGAGGCCGGAAAGTCCGGAGGCCTCGGCAATGGCGGCAAGCAGCCGGTCGCCGTCGCCCAGCGGCTGCTCCATGTCCGGCTCGTCGACCGTGACGGTGACGAGGCGGATGGCGCTGTCGGGGGCGACGGTGACGTTCTCGGCGCGCTTGCGCACCACCTGGCGATTGGTCTGCGCCTCCATCGGCACGTCGACCACCATGTCGCCGAGGATGGCGGCCTGGCAGGAGAGGCGCCGGCCTTGCGGCAGGCCGCGCAGGGAGAGGTAGCGCGCCTCGGCGTCGGTCACCGGGCCGAGATGGCCCGCCGTGCTGACGATCTGCTCCTTGGCGAAGGCGCCTTCGGAGACGGAGACCTGGCAGCGGCCGCAGATGCCGCGCCCGCCGCAGACCGATTCCACATAAACGCCGAGCGCGCGCGCAGCATCCAGCAGCGGCGTGCCGAGCGGGAACGTGCCCCGCCGGCCGCTCGGCTGGAAAACGACCTTTGCCGTTTCGGGCGTCTCGCTCATGGCCTCGCCCGTCCTCGTTGTCGCTCGTTCGTTCAAGCGCTGGCCCGCCGCCGTCCCTCGCGTCCACCGCGCCGTCCGGAGCTGCCGGAGGCAGAGGCGGGGGCGGCCGCCGGGCCGCCTTCGGCGCCCGGCTTGTAGTCGCGATAGGTCATGATCCAGTCGGAGCAGTTGGGATCGTTGCCGGTCAGGACGTTGGCCGCGCGCACCGCCTCCATCTCCTGCGGCCGGCAGGGGTTCATGATGGCGCTGGTCATGCCGGCGCCGATCACCATCGGGATGAAGCCGGCATTGATGCCATGCCGGTGGGGCAGGCCGAAGGAGATGTTGGACAGGCCGCAGGTGGTGTTGACCTTGAGCTCCTCGCGCAGGCGGCGGAGCAGGCGGAAGACCTGCTGGCCGGCGCTGCCCATGGCGCCGATCGGCATGACCAGCGGATCGACGACGATGTCATGGGCGGGAATGCCGTAGTCGGCGGCACGCTCGACGATCTTCTTGGCGACCGCAAAGCGCACGTCCGGGTCTTCCGAAATGCCGGTCTCGTCGTTGGAAATGGCGACCACAGGTACGTTGTATTTCTTGACGAGCGGCAGGATCGCCTCGAGCTTCTCCTCCTCGCCGGTGACCGAATTGACCAGGGGGCGGCCCTTGGCGACCTTGAGGCCGGCCTCGATGGCGGCGGTCACCGAACTGTCGATGGACAGGGGCACCTCGACGAGGCCCTGGACGATCTCCAGCGTCCTGACCAGGAGCGGCGGCTCGGTCTCGTTGGGATTGACGGCGGTGACGCCGGCATTGACGTCGAGCATCGTGGCGCCGGCGGCGACCTGCGCGAGCGCGTCTTTCTCCACTGTCGAGAAGTCTCCGGCGATCATCTCGGCGGCGAGCTTCTTGCGGCCCGTCGGGTTGATCCGCTCGCCGATCACGCAGAACGGCTGGTCGAAGCCGATGACGATCTCGCGGGTGGCCGAGGCAACGATGGTACGGGTCATTGAGCTACCTCTGCGGGAAAAGTCTCGGCGCCAGCGGCGGGAAACGTCCAGCTCCCGCGGGCACTGAGCCAGTCGGCCGTCTTGGTCAGGCCGCCGAAGGGAAAGACGTGGATCTGCTGCAGCCGGGTCTCCGGCTGGGTCTGCACGCGCAACTCCAGCGGGCCGACCATGGTCTCCGGATCGTAGCCCGACAGCATGGAGACGACGGCGCCGCCCCGCTTCTTCAGGAAGGAGAGCGAGTTCTCCACCCCGGCGAAGGCGGCGTATTTCAGCAGCGTGGTCATCTTGGCCGGACCGGCCACGCCGATATGCACCGGGAAGCGGTTGCCCCAGGCGGCGATCTCGTCGAGCCAGAGGCTGACCTTCTGCGGATCGAAGCCGAACTGGGTGACGATATGGAACTCCGCGTCGCTCTTTGCGGCGAGCTCGTGCTTGCGCATCAGGAAGGCGCGGATGGTCTCGCGCGAGATCTCCGGCGCGCCCTCCGGATGGCCGGCAACGGCGATGCGGGTGATGCCGAGCCGGTCGAAGAGGCCCGTCTCGATCATCGCGACGGAAGAGGCGATAGGGCCGGGCGCCGGCGCCTCGCCGGCCACCGCCAGCACCTCGCGGACGCCGGCTTCCGCGACCAGTCGGGTCAGCCGGTATTCGAAGGCGACGAGCGAGGGATAGCGGCGCGCGGCCATGTGCGGCACGGCAACGAGGCCGGCATCCGCGACCATGCGGGCGGCGCGGACGATGTCGTCCTCGCCGACATTGCCGAGATCGGTGAGGTAGAGGCGCGTGCCAGCGGGGACGAGACGGAGCAGCTCCGGCTTCTCCACCACCTGGCGGGGCGACATTTCCGTGGAGGCGGCAAGGCGCCCGAAGTCG
Organism: Stappia sp. WLB 29; assembly: GCF_023507705.1. GTDB lineage: Bacteria > Pseudomonadota > Alphaproteobacteria > Rhizobiales > Stappiaceae > Stappia. Next base: position 47,582 of record NZ_JALBGD010000010.1, read on the forward strand.
TTGAGGCGGTGGTCGGTCATGTCGCCGGTCCCGTGCTGGCGTGGTCGGGAGAGGGGGAGGCGGCCGCATCACGGCCTTCGGCTGCGACGAGCGCCGCAAGCCGCTCCGGCGGATAGGCCTCGACAAGCGCGGCAAGCGCCGCCTCCGCTTCGGCCTCCAGATCGTCGCCGACCGCGACGGGATCGCCCCGCCGCCACTCGGCCAGATAGGCGTCGCTGTCCTTCGCCCCGACGCGCATGGCGCAGCGGTCGACAGCCTGGATGAAGCGTTCGGGCAGCTCGCGGCGGGCGCTGGCGCGGCCCGCCCGGACCAGCACCTGGGCCGGGATGTCGCGCCAGTAGACGATGGTTTTCTGCGCCAAGACCAAGCCCTGCACACCGGCCGGGAACGCCTGTCGTTCCCGCGCTTTCGAGCATCATGATGCCTTCGGCCGGCCATCTCATCGGTGCACAGACGACACGGGAAAGTCAGAAAACGACAGCGGCGGGACGCGCGGAAAGCCGGACTTTCGGGCCGAGGAAGGAAAGCGGCAGAGGGGCGCTCGAAAGCGACACGCCCGCCGGGGGCTTTGGCTCCCAGCGGGCGTGCCTGTCGTCGTGCGGGAGGTGCGAGACTCAGGCTTGCGACCGGCCGTCCGGGTCCGCTTTCCAGCGGGCATGCAGGGCGGCGATGTCGCCCGAGCACAGGTTGCGCATCTCGCGGCCGATCCGCTCGATCGGCCAGTCCCACCACGCCATCTCCAGCAGCATGGCGATCTCTTCATCCGAGAAGCGCTTGCGGATCTCGCGCGCCGGGTTGCCGGCGACGATGGTGTAGGGAGCGACATCCTTCGTGACGACGGCTCGGCTGCCGATCATCGCGCCGTGGCCGATGCGGATGCCGGGCATGATCATCGCTTCCGCGCCGATCCACACGTCATTGCCGACGACCGTGTCGCCCGCCGGACGATAGGCGTTTTCGGCGTCCGCGAAGGCGGGCTCTTCGGACATGAAGAAGAACGGGAAGGTGGAGATCCAGTCCATCCGGTGGCCCTGGTTGCCCGCCATCATGAAGCAGGCGCCGGTGCCGATGGAGCAGAAACTGCCGACGACCAGCCGGTCGACATCGTCGCGGTCGGGCATCAGGTAGCGGGCGCAGTCGTCGAAGGAATGGCCGTGATAATAGCCGGAGTAGTAGCTGTAGCGGCCGACCGAAATGTTGGGGTTGGTCACCTGCTCGCTCAGCAGCTTGCCCTTGAAGGGGCTTTCGAAAAAATTGCTCACGGGAGGTCGTCCTCTGTCGCGAGGCTGGGCCCTTTCCGGCCCGTTGGATGTGGTGAGGGGACCGGTCCTGCGGCTCATGCCACGCAGACCCGTCCGTGCCGCCGGGACAGCGCTTCTAGCATGCAGGCAAGGCGGCGCAAGGACGCGGATGCAACAGATGCGTGCAAAGCGGCGACGGTCAGGCGCCGATGGTGGTGAGGCGCGTTTCCAGCAGGCCGTAGCCGGTGACCCGCTTGGCATAGGCAAGGCCGAGCCGCTCGGCCGCCGCGCGGGCGCGCTCCTCGATCTCCGGATCGGGAGCCTGTTCCAGATAGAGCAGGCGGGTGTAATGGCCGAAATAGGCGTCGCGCAGCTCGGGATAGGTGTCGAGCCCGAGCGGGCGGATCACCAGCGTCTCGAAATGGCGGGCGAGGAAATCGGTAAGGTAGAAGGTGCCGGGCTCGGCCTCGGCTTCCGCATCGAAAACGTCGAGGCCGGCGAAGAAGGCGTAGCAGTGGGCACCCTCGATCCGCTCAACCCCTTCCTCGGCCAGAACCTTGTCGAGCAGGCCGCCGGTGCCGCAATCGCCGTAGCCGACGAGGATGCGGGTGTGGTCGCGCTTCGCCTTGCGGATTTCGGCGCGCACGGCGGCCGGGATCTTCTCCGGGCGGTTGTGCAGCTGCGCCGGCAGGCAGTGCAGTTCCACATGGGTGAGGCCGTTGGCCTCGATGATGGCGAGGATTTCCCGGGCGAGCGCACCGCAGGCGATGACCTGCACCTTTTCGCGGGCGGTGCCGGGCGCCTCGGCAAGAAGGGCGGCGGCCGGGGCCGTCCCTCCTCCATCTGCGCCCGGAAGTACCGCCTGCATGGCTCAGCCCGCCCGTGCCGCCAGCTGGTTGTGCTTGCGCGCGATCAACTCCTTGGCGAGCTCGACGGTGACCGCCGCATCGCGCCCATAGGCATCGGCGCCGATGGCCTGGCTGAACTCCTCGTTCAGCGGCGCGCCGCCGACCATGACGATGTAGTCGTCGCGGATGCCCTTCTCGATCATCGTGTCGATGACGACCTTCATGTAGGGCATGGTGGTGGTCAGGAGGGCCGACATTCCGAGAATGTCCGGCTTGTGCTCCTCGATGGCCGCCAGGTAGTTCTCGACCGGGTTGTTGATGCCGATGTCGATCACCTCGAAGCCGGCGCCTTCCATCATCATCGAGACGAGGTTCTTGCCGATGTCGTGGATGTCGCCCTTGACGGTGCCGATCACCATCTTGCCGACCTTCGGCGCGCCGGTCTCGGCCAGCAGCGGGCGAAGCAGCCCCATGCCGGCCTTCATGGCATTGGCCGACATCAGCACTTCCGGCACGAAGAGAATGCCGTCGCGGAAATCGACGCCGACGATGCGCATGCCTTCCACCAATGCCTCGGTGAGGATCGCGTAGGGCGTCCAGCCGCGCTCCAGCAGGATCTCCACGCCCTCGACGATTTCGTCCTTGAGGCCGTCATAGAGATCGTCATGCATCTGCTCGACGAGTTCCTCGTCCGACAGCGATCTGAGATCGAGATCGTCTTCCTGCGACATCGCGGGCGCTCCGTTTGCGCGTTCGGGGGACAGGGCTCGCGTACGGGCCTGCTCCCAGTACACTGGTTTGCACCGCCTCCCGTCGATATCTTCAATGCGACATGCGGAGTCGCGGGAGCGACAGCACCGGCGCCCGGCAGGCGCCGACCGCACTCTTCAAGGGGACAGGTGCACGGATGGCCTTCGATTTCATCTTCATGCTGACGGAAGACGACAGCACCGTCCCCGATGCCCGCCGCCGGCTGGACGAGGTGCTGGCGGGCGGCGCAAGGCATATCGGCTTCAAGGATGTGGGCCTGCCCTTCGAGGAGCTGCAGGGGCTCGCCCGCGACATCCGCGCCGCCGGCGGGCGGGTCTATCTGGAGGTGGTGAGCCTCGATGCGCAGAGCGAGCTGCGCTCGGCGCGGGCGGCCATCGGCCTCGAAGTCGACTGCCTGCTCGGCGGCACGCGGCCGGCCGAGGTGGCCCCGCTCCTGAAGGCGCATCCGATCCGCTACTATCCGTTCCCCGGCGAGATCGTCGGCCATCCGAGCGTGCTGGCCGGAACCATCGAGAGCATCACGGAAAGCGCCCGGGCGCTCGCCGAGCTGGAGAGCGTGCACGGGCTGGACCTGCTCGCCTATCGTTTTGCCGGCGACGTGCCGGCCCTGATGCGCAGCGTCTGTGCGGCCTGCGACAAGCCGGTGATCATGGCCGGCAGCATCGACCGGGCGGCGCGCATCGTCGAGGTGGCGGAGGCGGGCGCCGCCGGCTTCACCGTCGGCACGGCGGCGCTGAAGGGCCAGTTCGCCGCGCCCGAAGCCGGCCTAGCCGCGCAGGTGCGGGCGATCCTGTCGCTGACGCTGGAGGCGCGCCGCCGCTCCACCGCCCCGCGCCGCATCGCGCTGGTGGCCCACAATGCCCGCAAGGCGCATCTGCGCGCCTGGGTGGGCCGGCACGCGGAGGTGCTGCGCCGGCAGAAGCTGGTGGCGACCGGCGGCACCGGCGCCATGCTGCTGGAGGCGGTGCCGGGACTTGCGATCCAGCGGCTGCAGCGCGGCTCGCACGGCGGCGACCAGCAGCTCGGCGCGCTGATCGCCACCGGCGAGTTGGACGCGGTGATCTTCTTCGCTGACCCGCACGGCCATCACACCAGCGATGTCGACCTGATGGCGCTGACGCGGCTGGCGATCCTGCACGACACGCCGATCGCCTGCTCTCCGGCGGCCGCGGACCTGGTGGTCGCGGCAAGCCTCGGCGGGTAGGGGGAAGGGGCCGGTCAATCTCCCGCCGCATGCGCTGCGTGGAGCGGCCGGCCGGCCGCGTCCCAGTCTTGCCAGCCGGGAAAGGAGAGCGCGGGGAGGGCGTCGGCGCTCGCGACATGCGCGCCCCAGTCTGCGAGAACGGAGCGCAGCCGCTGTTTCTGGGTTTTGCCGTCCTCGTAGGAATAGCCATGCCCCTGCACCCCGCAGGCGGTGAAGGGCGGCAGGACCGTGAAGCCGAGATAGTGCAGGGAGTAGTGCAGCGGCCAGAGCATCGTTGCGAAGTCGCCGCCGCGGGCGCCCGGCCCGAAGGCGCTGTCCGGCGCGCCGGTGGTGACGGAGAGCATCGCTCGGCGCCCGCGAAAATAGCCGGCGTCGTAGCGCATGCGGCTGGTGTAGAGGCCGCCGCTCAGGAACACGCGGTCGAACCAGCCCTTCAGGATCGCCGGCGGGCCATGCCACCACAGCGGAAACTGGAGCACGAGGAGGTCGGCGCGTTCCAGCTCGGCAATCTCGGCGAGGACATCCGCGGGAACGCTGCCGCTCTGCCAGGCGTGGCGCTGCTCGGCGAGCGGCGAGAAGGCGTCCGGATCGAGCCTTTCGCGGTAATGCGCGCCCTTTTCGACCGGATCGAAGCCGGAGGCATAAAGGTCCTGGAGGCTGACCGTGTGGCCGCCGCGGGCCAGTGCCTTTGAGGCCGCAGACGACATGGCGGCGTTGAAGGAGCCCGGATCGGGATGGGCCCGGATGATGCGAACGTGCATGCGGGATTCCTCTGAAGATGGACGTTCGCTTCAGCTTATCTTGCGGAAATGATAGGGTTACGGTCGATATCGCAGACGGAGTTTGCAGTTTTGCAAGATCGGCTCGACTGGAGCGACTATCGGATCGTGCTGGAGATCGCCCGCGCCGGGTCGCTGACGCTGGCCGGCCGGCAGTCCGGGCGCAGCCACGCGACGCTGTTCCGCCGGCTCAACGCGATAGAGGAGCGGCTGGGAACGCGGCTGTTCGATCGGCACCGCAGCGGATACGCGCTGACCAAGGCCGGCGAGGCGGTCGTTGCCGCAGCCAGGGCCTTCGAGGAACTGGCCGTCTCGACCGAACGCGAGCTTGCAGACCTCGACCGCCGGGCCGAGGGACTGGTCACCCTCACCACGACGGATGCGCTGTTTTCCGGGCTGATCGCGGATGCGCTGACCCGGTTTCGCCAGGAGACCCCGGCCATCGCGCTGGAGATCAGGCTGTCGAACGACCTGCACGATCTGGCAAGACGCGAGGCGGATATCGCCGTGCGCCCGACCACCGCACCGGAGCCGCACCTGTTCGGGCGCAGTCTCGGCACGATCCGGCAGGCGGTGTATGCGCCCGCGCATATCGCGGACGATGCCGGGCTGCCGTGGATCGGCCCGGCCGCCTCGATGAACTACGTGCAGTACGAGCGCTGGCTGCGCCGGCAGGGTGCCGGGGAGGCGGCAATGGAGGTCGAGGGAACGCTCGGCATCCATGCGGCGGTCCGTGCCGGTGCGGGCCGGGCGGTGCTGCCCTGCTATCTCGGCGAGGCCGACGAGGGCCTGCGCCGCTGCGGGCCGGCGGTCGAGGAACTGGGCATTCCGCTCTGGATCCTGATCCACCCGGACCTGAAGGACGTGGCGCGGGTGCGCAGGGTCCTGGAGTTCCTCGGTGAGGACGGGCAGTTCAGGCAAAGGCTCTGAGCCTGCCGCGCCGACTGCCGCGGCCCCCCGTTGCCATACCGTCAGGGCCTGATCACCTGCGGTGATCAAGACGATGAAAATTCCCTCACTTCAACGCATCCCGGATAGGTGCGATCCCGGTCCCGTCTGATACAAGGGGCGCGACGCGCTGCCGCCCTGGCCGCCAGTCGCCCGGCGCACGCACCCCAGCCCGACGCTCGGGCGAGGTCACCCGGCTGAGTGCATGAGAAAATATGCTTGCGCATACATATATATTGACAGCGGAGCCGAGAACAGGATATTGCATGCACATGCAAGTAAATAGAGAGGTGTGAAGTGAACACCGTAACCGTCTATTCCGACTATGTTTGTCCCTTCTGCCTCTTGGCGGAACGGGTGCTGTCGAAGGCCATCGGCGACAGGGACATCCGCATTTCCTGGCGTGCCTTCGAGCTGCGGCCCGAGCCGGTGCCGACCCTGCGGCCCGAAGACCCCTACCTGCCGGCGATCTGGAAGGCCGCGGTCTATCCGCAGGCCGAAAGGCTCGGGGTGCCGATCCGGCTTCCCTCGATCTCGCCGCAGCCGCGGACGGGCAAGGCGTTCGAGCTGCTGGCGCTGGCGCAGGACCGCGGGCTGGACCACGCCTTTTCGATGCGGGTGCTCAGGGCCTTCTTCCAGGAAGGCCGCGACATCGGCGATCCCGACGTGCTGGTCGAACTGGCCGGGCAGGCGGGGCTGGATCCCGCCGAGGCGAGGCAGGCGCTCGAGAGCGGTGCCTATGCGCAGCGCCACCGCGAGGCGCTGCGCCATGCCCGCGAGGACATGGAGATCACCTGCGTCCCCACCATCGTCGTCGGCGACCGGGTGTTCCGGGGAACGCCGTCCATGGACGAGCTGGTTCAGGCACTCGACGACCTCGAACGCGGTGCCGGCACCCCGGACCGCTCCAGCCAGGCGGAACTGCCGCTCTGACCGGCCTCTGCCCTCCCGAACCCACCAGACTTCTCTCGTTACTCACCAAAGGAGATATGAAATGAGCTGGCTTTATCTTGGAATCGCCGTCCTCTTCGAGATCGCGGTCGCAATCAGCGCCGGCAACGCGAAGGGCTTCACCCGCCTGTGGTGGACCATCGCGACGCTGGTCAGCGGCGCCATCGCCACCTTCTTCCTCAGCCTTGCGCTGCTGACCTTCGACGTGGGCGTCGGATACGCCATCTGGACGTCGGTTTCCGGGGTCGGGATCGTCATCCTCGGCGCGATGTTCTTCGGCCAGACGCTGAACGCGATGAAGGCGCTGGGCATGATCCTCGTCATCGGCGGCGTCGTCGGCCTGCGCCTCAGCGGCGCTGCGTGAGGCGCGGCAGACCTTCCCGAACATGTCCTCCCGATCAAAGGAACCCAACATCATGGATACCACCAAGAACACCCAGAGCGTCGGCGCGGCCTGGGGCATGCTGCTGCTGGCGAGCATCTTCGAGATCGGCTACGCGCTCAGCGTCGGCGGCAGCCAGGCCTTCACCGTCCTGAGCTGGTCGGTGGCGGCCGTCGTCTTCTTCCTGCTGACGCTGTACTTCCTCAGCGCCGCCCTGCGGACCATCGACGTCGGCATCGGCTATGCGGTCTGGGCCGGCATCGGCTCGGTCGGCGCGGCGGGCTTCGGCAGCGCCTTGCTCGACCAGCCGTTGACGCTGGTCCAGACCTTCTGGCTGGCGGTGATCATCGTCGGCGTCGTCTGGCTGAAGCTCGCCGACAGCGTCAAGCTGCAGGGCGAGGCGGCATGACCCCCGCACGCCTCACCGAGCTCATGGAGGAGGCCGTCGCCTTCTCCGTGCAGCATGTCCACGACGGCGGCATTCCCTTCACGGCCCTTGTCGTCGACCGGGACGGCGTGGTTCTCGGACGCGGTGTCAACCGCGTCCGGGAGCATCACGATCCGACGGCCCATGCCGAGGTGGAGGCGATCCGCGACGCCTGCCGGCGGCATGGCACGACGCGGCTTCGCGGGGCGACGCTGCTCGCCTCGGGAGAACCCTGCGCGCTGTGCTACATGAGCGCGCTCTATTCCGGCATCGCGCAGGTGCTCTTCGCAGCCGACCGCGAGGAGGCGGCAGCGCACGGGTTCGACTATCGCGGGACTTACCGCCTGTTCGCCCAGGACCCGACGACCTGGCGCATGCCGGCGGCAGGAAAGCTCACTGTTGCCGACAGCCTGCTGCCCTTCGCAAGCTTCGGCGCGAAGCCGGACGGGCCGCTGGAGGCTTGAAAGCCTTGTTGCATGAGCATACATTTTTGTTCGACATCAATCGTTCGGGAAAGAGTGCTCATGTCCGCAAGAGGCGATCTCTGGCTCCGGCTGGTCCAGTCGGTCGCGACCGTCGAGGCCGAGCTGGGCAGGATCCTGCAAGACCGGTACGGCCTCGGCCTGTCGGACTACCGCGCGCTGGAGGCCCTCGAAAAGGCGCCGAAAAGCGAGCTGCGCATGCAGGAGCTGGCGGCCCATCTGCAGCTGAACCAGAGCTCGGTCTCGCGGATGGTGGAGCGCCTGGAACGGGGAGGGTTCACCGTCCGCGACCTGTGCCCGGACGACAAGCGGGGCGTTTACACCGTGCTCACCGACAAGGGCCGCGCGCATCTGGCGGCGGCCCGACCCGACTACGAAGAGGCGCTGGAGACCGCCATGGCCAGGCATGGCGGGGGCGATGCTCTCGCCGCCTTCGCCGGCGCGGGGCAGGCGGCCCCGGCCTGACGCAGGCCGTGCCGCCGTCTCTCCCACACCTCAGGCGCGGCCGCTGTCCATTTCGATGAGAAGGTCGGCAAGGCGTCGTGCCGCCGGCCCCATGGCCTCGTCCAGTCGATGGGCGACATAGGCCTCCGACGCGATTTCGCCGCCGCGTCCCAGCGCGCCGATATTGAGCCGTGCGAGCCGGCCCTGCTCGATGTCCCGCTCCACCAGCCAGAAGGGCAGGCGCCCCCATCCCGCGCCGCCGAGGATCAGGCTGTGCTTGGCGTCCTGGGTGTTGACCCGGCAGGTCTGCGGCGACAGCACGCCGAAGTCGCGCCCTTCCGAGATCGCGGAGGGGTCGGACAGCACGATCTGGAGATGGTCGGCAAGGTCCAGCACCTCCAGGGACCGGCCCGGCTCGCCTTGCGCGAGCGGATGCATTGCCGCGGCCACGGCGACCTGGCTGATCGACGTCAGCGCATCGAAGCGGATGCGGGGATCGCGAAAATCCTCGCCCACCATGACGGAGAGGGCGCAGCGCTTCTGCTTCAGCGCGTCGAGCGGGCCGCCGAGCGGTTCGACCCGCACCCGCACGGACACCGACGGAAAGTCCTGGCGCATCCGCGAGATCGCCCGGCCGACCTGCTGCAGCGGGTACAGCGTGTCGACCGCGACCGCGAGCTCGGTCTCCACCCCGTCCGCATAGCCGCGCGCCTTCGCCCGCAAGGCGTCGACGCGCACGATGATGTCGCGCGCATTGCCGAGCAGCGCCCGACCCTGGGCCGTCAGGATGGGGCGGTGCCCCGAGCGGTCGAACAGCTCGACGCCGAGCTGAGCCTCCAGATTGGCGATGGCAACACTCACCCCCGACTGCACGCGCGAGAGCTTCCTGGCGGCGGCCCGGAAGCTGCCGCTCTCGGCGATCGTCACGAAGGTGCGCATCTGGTCGAGGGTCAGGGCATCCAGCATGATCGATCCAGATGAACAGGTTGATAGATTTTATATCACTTAAACCGTTCGAACTTTGCAGGCAACCTCGGCCTCATTCGCAATCAGACGTGAGGTTGAAACGATGGCCAGGGTTCTCGTGCTCTATTACTCCTCCTACGGTCATATCGAGACGATGGCCGAAGCGGTGGCGGACGGCGTCCGCCAGGCCGGCGCGTCCGTCGACATCCGCCGGGTGCCCGAGCTGGTGCCCGAGGCGGTCGCCGAAAAGTCCGGCTACAAGGTCGACCAGGGGGCGCCGGTCGCCACCGTCGCCGAGCTCGCCGACTATGACGCGATCATCGTCGGGACGCCGACGCGGTTCGGAAACATGGCCTCGCAGATGAAGAACTTCCTCGACCAGACCGGCGGTCTCTGGTTCGAGGACAAGCTGGTCGGCAAGGTCGGCAGCGTCTTCACCTCGACCGGAAGCCAGCACGGCGGGCAGGAGACGACCATCCAGTCGACCCAGACCGTCCTGTTCCACCTGGGCATGATCATCGTCGGCCTGCCCTACAGCTTCAAAGGGCAGATGCGGATGGACGAGATCACCGGCTGCTCGCCCTATGGCGCCTCGACGCTGGCGGACGACGGCAACGGCGGGAATCGCGACCCGAGCGAAAACGAGCTCGACGGCGCGCGCTTCCAGGGGCGGCATGTCGCCGAGATCGCACTGGCGCTTGCCGCCGGCCGGCAGGGCAGGGCGGCATGACGACCGCCGCTGCAAGGTCGGAGCCGTCCTCCACCAGATGGGCGGCCGTCGGCCTGATCGTCGGGGCCGGGATCGTCGCGGCGCTGCAGGTGGGCAAGGCGCCCATCGCAGCACCCTTGCTGGAAGGCGATCTCGGCATAAGCCTTGCGGCGCTGGGCTGGCTGACCGGCGTCTTCGCCCTGATCGGGCTGGTCGGGGGCATCCCGACCGGGGCACTGGTCGGGAGTCTGGGCGCGCGCCGCGTGCTGGTCGCAGGGCTGCTGGTCGTGGCGGCGGGCGCGGCAGGCGGGGCACTGTCCTCGGGACTTGCGATGCTGATGGTCTCGCGGATTGTCGAAGGCGCGGGGTTCCTGCTGATCATCGTCGCCGCGCCGTCGCTTCTCGGGCGCGTCTCCCGGCCGGGCGACCGGGACCTTGCCTTCGCACTGTGGAGCTGCTTCATGCCGCTCGGCATGGCAGCGGCCATGCTGGCCGGGCCGATGTTCGACGATTGGCGGGCGATGTGGTGGGCGAGCGCCGGGCTTGCCCTGGCGCTCTGCCTGCTGGTGCCGTTCGTGGTGCCGGCGTCGCATGAGCGCCACGCCTGGTCGTGGCAGCGCCTGCGGGGCGAGACGGCGGCGGTCTTCAGCGATGCCGGCGCCGCCGGGCTTGCCGTCTCCTTCGCGCTCTACAGCCTGATGTTCTTCGCGCTGTTCAGCTTCCTGCCCGTGCTGCTGATGGAGCAGATGGGCGTCTCCCACCGCACCGCCGGGCTGCTCAGCGCGCTGGCCTCGGCCGTCAACGTGATCGGCAACCTTGCGGCCGGCGTGATGCTGTCGCGGGGCGTCGGCCGGCCGGCGCTGCTGATCGGGGCCTGCCTGGTCATGGGCGCGGCGAGCCTCGGCATCTTCCTGCCCCTGCTGCCGGCAACCGCGACGTTTCTCTTGTGCGTGCTGTTCTCGGCCGTCGGCGGCCTGATCCCGGCAACAATCCTGTCGTCCGCTCCGATCGTCGCCTCCTCGGCCGCCCTGGTGCCCGTGGTGATCGGCCTGATCGTCCAGGGCAACAACCTGGGGCAGATCCTCGGCCCCGTTGCCGTCGGCAGCGCCATCGACCGGTTCGGCTGGAGTTCGGCCGCCGTCATCGTCGCCGCTGCGGCCCTGATGGGGGTGGCCGTGGCGGTCGCCTTCGCGCACCGCCTCGCAACGCCGAATTCCGAAAGAAAGGGAGGCTCCCGATGAGCATCGACTTCAATCACACGATCCTGCCGGCGCGGGACGCACGGGCCTCGGCCCAGTTCCTGGCAAGAATCCTGTCGCTGCCGGAGCCGAGGGAATGGGGCCCGTTCTGGGTGGTCACCACCGACAATGGCGTCAACCTCGACTACATGGAAGTCGGCGGGGAACAGGCGGGAGACGTCGCCTCGCGGCACTACGCCTTCCTGGTGGACGAGGCGAGCTTCGACGCGATCCTGGCGCGCGTCCAACAGGCCGGCCTGGCGTATTGGGCGGATCCGGGCAGGACGACGCTGGGGCTGAACCGCCACGACGGCGGGCGCGGGCTCTATTTCGACGATCTCAACGGGCATCTGCTCGAGGTGATCACGCGCCCCTATGGCAGCGGCGGCTGGCAGCCGTGAGACACCCTGCGCCGACTGCGGCCGGAAGAGTTTCTCCGGGGACGTCACAAACGGACGGGCTCAATCGTCAAGCGGGTATACCCAAGCCAATGGAGCTTACGATGACGACCAAGCCGGTAAATCACTACACGAACGTCCCCGACGTCTTCGGCGCGCTGGAAAAGGTGCATGGCGCGATCGACGGGCACGGCCTCGACCGGATGCTGCATCATCTCGTGCAGCTGCGGGCCTCGCAGATCAATGCCTGCGCCTATTGCGTCAAGATGCACACGAGGGAAGCACGCGACGACGGCGAGACCAACGAGCGGCTGGACCGTCTGATCGTGTGGGAGCATGTCGGCGACTTCACCGCCAGGGAGCGCGCCGCGCTGGCCTGGACCGAGGCGCTGACCCAGCTCGACCGCAAGACCGACTACGGCGTGCTGCGCGCCCAGCTGCGCGAGCACTTCAGCGACACGGAGATCAGCGCCCTGACCGCGACGGTCGCGATGATCAACCTGTGGAACCGCATCCAGGTTTCGACGCACTGACATGCAGCCCTCCGACACAGCCTTGTTCGAAGAACGGCGTCCGTTCCTGACAGGTCTGGCCTACCGCATCCTCGGCTCGCGTGCCGAAGCCGAGGATGCGGTCCAGGACACATACCTGAAATGGCAGGCGAGCGATCGCGCGACCCTCACCAACCCCGCCGGCTGGCTCACCGCCAGTTGCACGCGCCGGTGCATCGACATGCTGAGGTCGGCCCGCCGCGCGCGGGTGGACTATGTCGGCGCGTGGCTGCCGGAGCCGATCCAGACGATGACCGAAGATGGCCCGGAAGAGGCGGCAGAGCTGTCGTCGACGCTCTCGCTCGCCTTCATGCTGGTGCTGGAGCGGCTCGCGCCGAAGGAACGCGCCGCCTACCTCCTGCGGGAGATCTTCGACCAGCCCTACGAGGACGTGGCGGCGGCGTTGAACGTGACCGAGGCGGCCTGTCGCAAGCTGGTGTCCCGCGCGCGCAGCCGCATCGGACGGGAAGAGCCGGGCGCCGCCGTGCCGAAAGCCCGTCAGGACGAGTTGCTTGCCGCCTTCCGGTCGGCCATCGCGACCGGAAGCACGGCGCAGCTTGCGAACCTGATGCGGGAAGACATCGAGTTGCGGGCCGACGGCGGCGGCAAGGTGCTGGCGCTCTTGCAGCCGCTCTCCGGCAAGGCCGACGTGCTGGCGTTCGTCGGCGGACGCCTCGGCGAGTACTGGTCCAACTACGAATGGCAGCCCGCCGACATCAACGGTGCGCGCGGGGCGCTGGTCCTCGACGGGCCGGAGATCGTCGCCTCGGTGAGCCTCGCCTGCGATGCCGAGGGCCGCCTGTCCGGCATCTACATCATGCGCAATCCGGACAAGCTGGCACGCCTCGGGGATGTCGAAGGGACGATCCAATGACCGGCGTCCGCACTGTCGAGAGGGCTCCCGGCTGGGCGGATCTCTTGTCCGGCGGCAATCTCGTCCGCTCGCTCGCCCTGAGCGGCGGCGTCGCCCTGCACGCCGTCAATCTCTACATCTCGACGACGATCCTGCCGACCGTCGTGCGCGAGATCGGCGGGCTGGATCTCTATGCCTGGAACACGACCCTGTTCGTGATCGCCTCGATCCTCGGCGCTGCGCTGTCGGCGCCGGTTCTGGCGCAGGCCGGCCCACGCGGCGGCTATGGCGTGGCGGCGGCGATCTTCATCGCCGGGACCCTGGCCTGCGCGGCCGCCGGATCGATGCCGGTGATGCTGGCCGGCCGCTTCGTGCAGGGGCTGGGCGGCGGCATCCTGCTGGCGCTGGCCTATGCGATGGTCCGGCGGGTCTATGCCGAGCCGCTGTGGCCGCGCGCGCTGGCACTGCTGTCCAGCATGTGGGGCATCGCCACGCTGCTGGGGCCGGCGGTGGGCGGGATCTTCGCCGAGCTCGGCCTGTGGCGCGGGGCGTTCCTCGCCCTGGTGCCCTTTGCGGCGCTGATCGCTGCGGCCGCAGTCCTCGTCCTGCCGCGGCGCCCGTTGGAGCGGAAGCGGGCCGAGCCGCTGCCCTTCGTCCAGCTCGTGCTGCTGACGATTGCCGTCTTCGCCGCCTCCTGGGGCGGGATCGGCGAGACTATCGTGTCGACCGTTGCGGGAATGCTGGCCGCCCTGGTGCTGGTGGCGCTGTTCGTCGTCGTGGAGCGCAAATCGGCGAGAAAGCTGCTGCCGGCAGAGACATTCAGGCTGCCCGGTGCGCTTGGGAGCCTTTATGCGACCTCGGCGCTGCTCGCCATGACCGTCACCTGCACGGAGATCTTCCTGCCGCTGTTCCTGCAGGAACTGCACGGCCGCTCGCCGCTTCAGGCCGGCTATATCGCGGCGGTGATGTCGGCCGGTTGGACCGCCGCTGCGGTCCTCGCCTCCGGGTTTCAGGGCGCGCGCCGCACCCTGGCGGTTCGTGCCGGGCCGGTGCTGTCGCTCGCCTCGATGATCGCCCTGGCGCTGGCTCTGCCTGTCGCCGGTCCTGTGGCCGGTGCGGCGGGCGACGTGTTGCGGCTCGCCCTGATCTGCGCCGCGCTGATCGCCGGCGGGGCCGGTGTCGGTCTCGCCTACCCGCATCTGTCGGCGATGGTGATGCATGTGGCTCCGCCCGAGGAGGCCGACAATGCCGCCTCGTCGATCATGACGGTGCAGCTCTGCGCCACCGCCTTCGGCGCGGCCATCGCCGGGCTTGCGGTCAATCTGGCCGGCGGCGGCACGTCGTCCGGTGGCATGGACGTCGCCAATGCGGCACGCTGGCTGTTCGCGACCGTGGCGCTCGCCCCGCTGGCCTGCATCCTCGCGATGCGCAGTCTATCGTTCCGGCAGGCGCTCATCCGGTCCGCTTGAGGACCGCAGACCATGAAGGGAAGTGCAATGTCCGTCGCGTTCGTCGAGCCGGATGCCGATCTGCTCGAACGCCTGCTGCCTGTCGCCCGGCGGATTTTCACCGACACGTTCGCGGAGCGCTACGACACGGCGGCCTTCGAGGTGTTCTGCGAGGAGGTGTACCGCCCCGGCGGGGCGATGTCGCAGGATTTCGGAGCGGCCGGGATCCGCTGGCAGGTCGCGGTGAGCGGCGGACAGCCGATCGGCTATGCCAAGCTGACGCCGCTGCGCGCGCCCGCGCCCGATCCGGAGGCCGGCGCGCTGGAGCTGCAGCAGCTCTACGTCCTCAGCGACTGGCAGGGCCGGGGTGTCGCCGACCGGCTGATGCAATGGGCGCTGCAGACCGCGGCCGCAGATGGGGCGGGGGAAGTCTACCTGACCGTCTTCGACCACAACGAACGGGCGAAGCGCTTCTATACCCGCTACGGGTTCAGCGAGGTCGGGCGCTGCACGTTCCGGCTCGGCGAGCGGATCGACGACGACCGGATCTGGCGCGTGCGCCTGCCGGCCCGCCGTTGAGGCGGCAGCTTTCGCGGTGTCTTCGGAGCTCACGAGGCGGACCTGCGTCGGCCATCTTCTCGCTGTCATGCCTGCGAAGGCAGGCATCCAGTATCCGCTCGCGGTCGTGGTGACGCGAAGAGGGGCTTCCTCTTGGCGCCTTCAGGGCGTGAGCGGAACCGTTCGGGGTTACTGGGTCCCGGTCTTCGGCTGCGCCGAAACCGGGACGACAGGCGGAGGGTGGGGTGCTGCCTGCGTATCGTGATGGCGGACTATGGAAGGCCGTGAAAGAGGTCGCGCCAGTCGCGGTTATGCTCTTCGATGAGCCTGATCTTCCAGGCCCGTTTCCAGCGCTTGATCTGCTTTTCCCGCCGGATGGCGGCTTCGACATCGGTATGATGTTCGAAATAGACAAGGTGGGTGACGTCGTGGCGGGCGGTGAAGGAGCGCGCGATCTTGTCGCGATGCTCCGAAACCCGGCGTGCAACATCGTTGGTGACCCCCGTGTAGAGGGTCCCGCCGACGCCGCTGGCCAGGATGTAGACATAGTAGTTGTGATCGCGCATTCGCCCCACATGCCCGATTTCGGCCGCCCCGCCAGGGCGGGGCTGGCGCCTAGAACAGGCCCTCGATCCGGCCGTCCGCATCGAGGCGGATGTGGTTGGCGGAGGGGACCTTGGGCAGGCCGGGCATGGTCATGATCTCGCCGCAGATCGCCACGACGAAGCCGGCGCCGGCCGAAAGCCGCACCTCGCGCACCGGCACGATGTGGCCGGTCGGCGCACCGCGCAAGGTCGGGTCGGCGGAGAAGGAATACTGCGTCTTGGCCATGCAGACCGGCAGGTGGCCGAAGCCGTCCGCCTGCCAGCGTTCCAGCTGGTCGACCACCGACTTGTCGGCGGCGACCCCGTCGGCGCGGTAGATCTTGCGGGCGATGGTCTCGATCTTCGCCATCAGCGGCATGTCGTCGGGATAGATCGGCGCGAAGTTGGACGACCCGCCCTCGACCATCTCGACCACTTTGCGGGCAAGGTCCTCGGTGCCCTTGGAGCCTTCCGCCCAGTGGCGGCAAAGTACCGCCTCGACGCCCTGCTCGGCGGCATAGGCCTGGAGCGCTGCGACCTCGGCGTCCGTGTCGCTGACGAAGTGGTTGATGGCAACGACGACCGGCAGGCCGAAGCTCTTCACGTTCTCGATGTGGCGGCCGAGATTGACGCAGCCGCGTACCAGCGCCGCGACATTCTCCTCCCCCAGCGCCTCGCGGCCAACGCCGCCGTTCATCTTCAGCGCCCGGACGGTCGCGACGATGACCGCCGCGTCGGGCTTCAGACCCGCCTTGCGGCACTTGATGTCGAAGAACTTCTCCGCGCCGAGATCGGCGCCGAAGCCGGCCTCGGTGACCACGTAGTCGGCAAGCTTGAGCGCGGTCTTCGTCGCGATCACCGAGTTGCAGCCATGGGCGATGTTGGCGAAGGGGCCGCCATGCACGAAGGCCGGGTTGTTCTCCAGCGTCTGCACGAGGTTCGGCTGCATCGCCTCCTTGAGCAGCACGGTCATGGCGCCGTCCGCCTCCAGGTCGCGCGCGGTGACCGCGCTGCGGTCGCGGCGATAGCCGACGATGATGTCGCCGAGCCGCTTCTGCAGGTCGGCAAGGTCGCTGGCAAGGCAGAGGATCGCCATGATCTCCGAGGCGACGGTGATGTCGAAGCCGGCCTCGCGCGGGAAGCCGTTGGCGACGCCGCCGAGCGAGGCGACGATCTGGCGCAGCGCCCGGTCGTTCATGTCCATCACCCGGCGCCAGGTGATGCGCCGCGTGTCGAGGCCGAGCGCATTGCCCCAGTAGATGTGATTGTCGATCAGCGCCGACAGCAGGTTGTGGGCGGAGGTGATGGCGTGGAAGTCGCCGGTGAAATGGAGGTTGATGTCCTCCATCGGCACGACCTGGGCATAGCCGCCGCCGGCAGCGCCGCCCTTCATGCCGAAGCAGGGGCCGAGCGAGGGCTCGCGCAGGCAGATCGCCGCGCGCTTGCCGATGCGGTTGAGCCCGTCGCCAAGGCCGACCGTGGTTGTGGTCTTCCCTTCGCCGGCGGGCGTCGGGTTGATGGCGGTGACCAGCACCAGCTTGCCGTCGGGGCGGTCCGACAGGCCCTTGATGAAGTCGGAGCGGACCTTGGCCTTGGTCGATCCGTAGCTTTCCAGCGCGTCCGCCGGAATGTCGAGCCGCGCGCCGACCTCGGCGATCGGCTTCATCCTGGCGGCGCGGGCAATCTCGATGTCACTGGCCATGGCAAACTGTCCTCTCCCCGGGCGGTCGTTGATCTGCCGCCGTCTATCGTTCGATTTGGAAAGCCGATCCTAGAGGCTGAGGGCAGGGCCGACTGTTTGCGATCCGACATGCCGGCATCGCGCAATCGTCGTCCTGCGGGTCAAAATGCGGTCAGTCCTCGCCGGTGGCGAGCGGCATGTCCTCGCGTCCGCCCCACTCGGTCCACGACCCGTCATAGACGGCGGAGCGTTCGTGGCCGGTGATGGCGAGTGCCAGCGACAGGATCGCCGCGGTGACGCCGGAGCCGCAGCTGGTGATGACGGGGCGCGAGCGGTCGATGCCGGCCGCGTCGAACGCGGCGGCAAGGTCCTCGGCGGGCTTCAGGCGGCCGTCCTCCATCAGTTCGGTGAAGGGCAGGTTCAACGCGCCGGGCATGTGGCCGCTGCGAAGCCCTGCGCGCGGCTCCGGATCGCGGCCGGCGAAACGGCCGCGCGAGCGCGCGTCCAGCACCTGCTGGCCGCTGCGGAGCGCCTGCGCCACCTTGTCGAGATCGGCGACGAGGCCGTTGTTGAGCCGCGCGGTGAAGTGGCGCTCGCCGCGCGGGGCGGGCGCGCCGTCCTCGAGCGGGCGACCTTCCGCCTTCCACTTGGGCAGGCCGCCGTCGAGCACGAAGACCTGGCTGACGCCCATGGCGCGGAACATCCACCACACGCGGGCGGCGGAATAGAGCCCGACGCCGTCGTAGACGACGATGGTCTGGCCGTCGCCGATGCCCATGCGCCGCATCATCGAGGAAAAGACATGCGCGGGTGGGAGCATGTGCGGCAGGTCGCTGGTCGTGTCGGCGACCGCGTTGACGTCGAAGAACACCGCGCCGGGAATGTGGCCTTGCGGATACTCGGGCGGGGTGTCCGGCTTGCCGAGCGGCGGCAGCCAGGCATTGACGACGACAAGGTCCGGCGAGGCGATCTTGTAGGCCAGCCACTGGGTCGAGACGAGCGGGGAAAGCGCCATTGCTGAAAGCCTCGCTGGAGCGATGGAAGGGGAGAGGGGGAGGAGCGTCAGTCGGCGAGCTGGATGCGCACGCGCCGGTTCTGGCGGCCCTTCTTCTCGATCTTGGTGACGATGAGCGGGCCGATCTCCGAGGTGCGGCTGACATGGGTGCCGCCGCAGGGCTGCAGGTCGACATCGCCGATGCGCACCAGCCGCACGCGCCCGCTGCCCATCGGCGGCTTGACGCTCATGGTCTTGACCATCTCGGGCTTGGCCAGCAGCTCCTCGTCGGTGATCCAGTCGGTGGTGACCGCATGGTCGGCGGCGGCGATCTCGTTGACCTTCGCCGCGACCTCGTCCTTGTCCGGGCTGCCCTCGGGCAGGTCGAAGTCGAGACGGCCCTCGCCCTCGCCGATCTGTCCGCCGGTGACGGGGAAGGGCAGGACGACGGAGAGCAGGTGCAGCGCGGTGTGCACGCGCATCAACCGGTAGCGGCGATCCCAGTCGAGATGCAGCACGATCCCGTCGCCGACGGCCGGGAGCGCCTCGCCCTCCGCCGGAACATGGACGATCTGGCTGCGGTCCTCGCCATAGACGGTGGTGGCAATCGGGATCTGGCGGCCGTCGGCAAGCTCGATCCGGCCGCTGTCGCCCGGCTGCCCGCCACTGGTCGCGTAGAAGACGGTCCGGTCGAGGACGATGCCGCCGCGGTCGGTGATGGCGGTCACCCGCGCATCGCAGCTGCGCAGGTAGGCATCGTCTCGAAAAAGCAGGTCCGTCATGAAAATTCCCCGGTCGGTCAGCCGTGCGATTCAGGCAGGAGCGCCAGCCTATCCGATCGGCTCCGGCAATCAACCGTCCGCGGCGGCGAGAATCTACCGCCTCAAAGGATCGGCGAGAACAGCCGCGCGGCCTGGGCGATGAGGCGGAAGGCGAAGGAGCGCACCTCCAGATCCTCCGGCGTCGTCGGTCGTGCATTGGCGAAATCGCGCTCCAGCATCCGCTCCACCTTGCCGATTGAGCGGTCGTGGGTGAACCACAGCGTCACCTCGAAATTGATGCGGAAGGAGCGGGAGTCGAAATTCACCGTGCCGATGCCTGCGAGCGCGTCGTCGACCAGGATCACCTTCTGGTGCAGGAAGCCGGATGTGTAGCGATAGACCTTGATGCCGTAGTCGACCATGTCGTCGGCATGGGCGTAGCTCGCCAGCCAGACCAGCCGGTGGTCGGCCTTCTCGGGCAAGAGGATGCGCACGTCGACGCCGCGCATGGCCGCGGCCATCAGCGCGGTCTGGATCGCCTCTTCCGGCACGAAATACGGACTGACGATCCACAGCCGCTCGCGCGCCCGGGCGATGACTTCGGAAAAGGCGATGGCGCAGTCGTCGAACCGGTCGGCCGGGCCCGTCGGCATGACCAGCACGGGCTCGTCGCCCGGCTGGGGGATCGGCACCGGCAGATAGGGCCGGATCGGCGTGCCGGTCGCCCAGTGCCAGTCCTCGCAGAAGGAGAGGGCGCAGGCGATGGCCGCAGGCCCCGCAACCTTCACATGGGTGTCGCGCCAGTGGCCGAATTCCTTCGACAGGCCGACATACTCGTCGCCCACATTGTGCCCGCCCACCCAGGCTGTCTCGCCGTCCACCACGACGATTTTGCGATGGTTGCGGTAGTTGAGGCGCATCGGGCCGGTAAAGCGCAGCCACTTGTGGCGCTGGTTGAAGCCGGCGATCCTGACGCCCGCCTTGCGCAACCGGCGGCGGTAGCTGCGCGGCAAGCCCTTGGAGCCGACGTCGTCGTAAAGGACATGGACGCGCACGCCCGCCTCGGCGCGCTCGGTCAGAACCTCGGCCAGCCGCTGACCGAGCCCGTCGTCGCGGATGATGAAGAACTGCACCAGGACCTCGTGCCGCGCCCTGGCGATGCCGGCGAAGATCGAGTCGAACGTGTCCGGTCCGTCGACCAGCAATTCGACCGAATTGCCGGCGAGAAACGGGATCTGGGCGATGCGGGTAAGCACCGGCCAACTGGTGCTGGTGGTGGCATCGGCCAGCCGCAACTCGCCGGCGCGCGCCGCACGGGTCGCGCGGCCGGCATAGGTGCGGACCTCGCCGTAGTCCTCGAACCTCTTCCAGCCGAAGACGAGGTAGAGGAAGGCGGTGGGGAAGGGGAGGAACAGCAGCGACAGCAGCCAGGCGACCGAGCCCTGCGAGGTACGGGAATGCAGCACCTCGCGGACCGCGCAGACGGCAGCGAGCGTGTAGAGCGCAAAGGTAAGCGCAGCGATGATCGGCAGGTTGGCGACGAGCGCCTCGGCGAGATCGAAATCGCGGATCATCTCAACTCGGTAGAAACGAGGGTCGGGGGAAGACGGTAGGGAGGAACCCGCCCAAATACAAGGCAGGTCGGAAGTGTCACAGTTTGAAAATTTAAGTCGGAACGTTCCGGTTTTGGCGAGTTGCAGTGGGTTTAGTTTTTCGTGTTACGATTGCTCCGCAGTGGAGCGAATGCTGGGGGAAAGCGAATGGCAGAGTTCAACAGCGAAACGGTGGTTCAAATGACCATTAGACAGCTTGTTATCGGGGTTGTGGGTATAAGTGGGGCCCTTTGGGCTATAGCTCATTTCACCTTTGGCGGGATCAAGTCCGATATATCCGATATAAGGGTTGCCGTCACACAAGCACAGAATCGAAACGCAGACACCCATCAGGCCGCCACGACAGCAGACAGCGATCTTCGCTCGCAGTTTGCTGGACTGACTGCAGAACTTAGGGTCACAAATGCGGGGCTGACTACCCTGACGGACTCTGTTGGCGGCTTGAATGAAAGCATCAAGTCCGTAGATGCCCGATTGGCTGCGTCCGTTTCTAGGCAAGAATCTTTCGAACGCTATGTGGCGGTTCGGCTCGGGCCGATTGATGCCAAGCAAACCAACTTCGAAATTCCCATACAATGGCTTGAACAGCAGCAAGAAGTTGTGCCGACTCTGACCCAAGGCGACAACCCTTATGTAGACTGGTATCGGTCCCTTATTCAGCGGTAGTTGCACGCTACTTGCGAAGACCCGCGCGGCCCAAGCTTGGGTGCAACTTCGTCCATCATTGCGACCAGAGCTTGTCGGTGACGCCGGCAGCCACGGCAGGGCTCATCCGCAGCGTCCCGCTCAGGCTACCTCCTCAGGCGACCTCCTCGAACGGGGCGGCGATGGTGCTCGGCTTTTCCAGCCAGCCCGGCACCGGCAGGTCCTTGGAGCGCAGGAAGTCCGGGTTGAACAGCTTCGACTGGTAGCGGTTGCCGTAGTCGCACAGGATGGTGACGATGGTATGCCCGGGACCCATCTCGCGCGCCATGCGGATGGCGCCGGCGACATTGATGCCGGAGGACCCGCCAAGGCACAGGCCCTCGTGCTCCAGCAGGTCGAAGACGACCTGCACCGCCTCCGCATCCGGGATCTGGAACGGCATGTCGACCGGTGCATCCTCCAGGTTGGCGGTGATGCGGCCCTGGCCGATGCCCTCGGTGATCGAGGAGCCTTCCGCCTTCAGCTCGCCATGGGCGTAGTAGTTGAAGAGCGCGGCGCCCATCGGATCGGCAAGGCCGATGCGGATCTTCGGGTTGAACCCTTTCAACGCCATGCCGACGCCGGCCAGCGTGCCGCCCGAGCCGACGGCGCAGACGAAGCCGTCGACCTTGCCGTCGGTCTGGCGCCAGATCTCCGGGCCGGTCGTCTCGACATGCGCCTGCCGGTTGGCGACATTGTCGAACTGGTTGGCCCAGATCGCGCCGTTGGCTTCCGTCTTCGCCATCTGTTCGGCAAGGCGGCCGGACAGCTTCACGTAGTTGTTGGGATTGCGATAGGGCACGGCCGGCACCTCGACCAGCTCCGCGCCGGCGAGCCGCAGCATGTCCTTCTTTTCCTGGCTCTGCGTCTCGGGAATGACGATCACCGAGCGGTAGCCGAGCGCATTGCCGACGAGCGCAAGGCCGATGCCGGTGTTGCCGGCCGTGCCCTCGACGATGACGCCGCCGGGGCGCAGGGCGCCGCGCGCCTCCGCATCGCGGACGATGTAGAGGGCGGCGCGATCCTTGACCGACTGGCCGGGATTCATGAACTCGGCCTTGCCGTAGATCTCGCAGCCGGTCAGCTCGGAGGCCCGGTTCAGGCGGATCAGCGGCGTGTTGCCGATTGCGTCGATCACGGAGGTCTTGATGTCCATCGCTCGTTCCGTCCGTTCCAGGGTCGTGCGGTGCCGGCCGCGTGGCGTCCGGGCGCGTTGTGAAATGGGCCGGCAGGGTAGGCCGGAGGGGAAGGGCCTTCAAGCGAACCCATCCCATTTGTCAGGCCGTCGTTGATAATCCTTTCGGCCCTGTTCTACAAAGTTGATCGATAAATCATCACAGTGCACGTAAGCTTGGAATCGTATGCTGGCGATGATCCGCTGAGGGGCTGGCGTCGTAACACTGGCAAAGGATCTCCGGACACGACCGTGCCGTCACTCGGGATGTATTGGCGCGGAGCGGTTCGTGGAGTATGAGCGATGAGACGCGGCCTTGGGGGTGCCGCGACAGGGATTGGATTGGAATGGACGCATCACGCGAACAGTTCGACGCGTTGCTGGCCGGATATGTGGCCGGAACGCTGGCCGAACCTGCAAGACTGCTTGTGCGGAGCCATCTCGACCTGTCGCCGGTCAATCGCGGGTTCGTCCGCGATCTCGAGGCTGCAGGCGGGACGATGCTCGAAGAGATCGCCCCGGCGAGGATCGACAATCGGGATGCCATGCTGGCCGCGATCTTCGCATCCCCCGCCGAGGAGCCAATCTCGGTGCCGCGGATGGCCGTCAGGACGCGGCTGCCGTTGCCGCTCTTCGACTTCATCGGCAAGGATGTGGCCGACATCCCCTGGAGAACCAAGCTTCCGGGCCTCAAGGAGTACAAGGTCGCCGAGATGGACGGCTGCAGCGCCAGCCTGCTGTGGATCCGCGCCGGCATGGCGATGCCCTCCCATACCCACCACGGCACCGAGCTGACTCTGGTGCTGGAGGGCGGCTTCACCGACCTGCACGGACACTATGTGCGCGGCGACGTCGCCTATGCCGACGACGATGTCGACCACCGGCCGGTGGCGGACGACGACGAGGACTGCATCTGCTTCGCCGTCACCGAAGGCAGCCTGCGGCTGACCGGCCCGATCGGCCGGCTTTTCGCGCCTTTCATGCGAGGCTGATCCGCCGCTGATACATTTCGAGCCCGTCGCGGCCGGACCCTGACGGGATCCGGCCGTGCGGTGTGTTTTATTCCCTTCGCAGCTTCGAGGCGATCCGCCGGCACCTGCCTGCCGTAAACCCTGCAAGACAGGATGGAGGCAGACGATGAGATTGAAGGCGCGCGGTGCCGTTGCTCCTCAAGACGGCGTGGCCTGGGTCACCGGCGCAAGTTCGGGCATCGGCGCAGCGCTGGCGCTGGAACTGCAGCGGTACGGCTGGACGGTGGCGGTGACGGCGCGCTCGGCCGATGCGCTCCAGGATCTGGCCAAGATGGCGATCCCGGGTGCGATCCTGCCGATGCCGGGCGACGTGACCGATGCCGCGCGCATGGCCGAGATCGTCGCCGAGCTGGAAGAGAAGCATGGCGGTATTGCGATGGCCGTGCTGAACGCCGGGGTCTACCTGCCGGTCGACGGCACCGATCCCGACCTTTCCGCCTTCCACACTTCCTTCGACGTCAACCTCAAGGGAACAGTGAACGCCCTGGTGCCGCTGGTGGCGGCGATGAAGCCGCGCCGGCGCGGCCAGATCGCCATCGTCGCTTCCGTCGCCGGCTATAGCGGGTTGCCGACCTCGGCGGCCTACGGGGCGACCAAGGCAGGCCTCATCAATCTGGCGGAGGCGATGAAGTTCGACCTCGACCGGCTCGGCATCTGCCTGCAGGTGATCTCGCCTGGCTTCGTCGACA
Source organism: Stappia sp. WLB 29 (assembly GCF_023507705.1). GTDB lineage: Bacteria > Pseudomonadota > Alphaproteobacteria > Rhizobiales > Stappiaceae > Stappia. The sequence goes on from NZ_JALBGD010000010.1 coordinate 71,991, forward strand.
CGCCGGCGACGAAGGACAATCCTTTCCCCATGCCGCACCTGATGAGCGTCGAGGCGGCCGTTGCCGAGGTGGTCGAGGGGCTGGAGGCGCCGAACGGCTTCGAGATCACCTTCCCCAAGCGCTTCACCCGGCAGCTGAAGCTGCTGCGCCTGCTGCCCTACCGGCTGTATTTTCCGCTGGTCGCCCGCGCCACCGGCTGGTCGGGCAAGGGGGAGCCGAAGACGAAGGACAGCTGAGGCCGGCGGTCACACCGTCCGGCGGCTTGGCGCCGCCTCGCGCGCGGCGAGCGAGCGGGCAAGGTCCGCATGCGCGTTCGCATCGAGCGGAAAGTTCCACATCAAGGCGATGGCGGCGAGCTTGAGGGCGACGGGCACGAGCGCATAGAGCGTCACCAGCATGCCGAGGCCGTCCGTGCCGGTGCCCTCCGCGGCAAAGCCGGCAAGGTCGAGCAGCGGGAAGGCAAGCCCGACGGCGAGCGCCAGCGACAGTTTCGTCGCAAGCCCCCACAGCGCGAAATAGAGCCCGGACCGGCGGCTGCCGGTCGCAAGGCGGTCGACATCGATCACGTCCGCCTGGATGGCGGACGGGAGGGCAAGGTCTGCGCCGAGTGCCAGGCCGGTGAGGACGCAGATCGCGGCGAAGCCGAAAAGGTCGCCCGGGCCGAGCAGCGGCACCAGGGCGAAGATCGCGCAGGCGCCCAGCATGGCGAGCGACCAGCTGCGATGCTTGCCGAGCCGCCTGGAGACGGCGATCCACAGCGGCACGCCGGCAATGCCGCAGAAGAAATAGAGGAACAGGAACGGCCCCTGCATCTGCGGCGCCTCCAGCACCCGCGCAACGAAGAACAGGAACAGGGTCGCCGGCAAGCCGTTGGCGAAGCCGTTGACGATGAAGGCTGCAAGCAGGCGCAGGAACGGGCGGTTGGCGGCCAGATGGGCAAATCCCTCGCGCAGGCCCGGCAGGGCACGGCTCGCCTCCACCGGTTCAGGGAGGACGCGGACGGCAACGGCGACCGCCAGGGGAAGCGACAGGGCGACGAGCCAGGCGAGCACGGCAAGCGCATCGCCCTGGCCGCCTGCCCCGCTCGCCTCCACCAGCGCCGGCACGGAAATCGCGACCAGCGTGCCGACGAGCACCATCCCCTCGCGCGCTCCGGCAACGCGGCTGCGGCCGTGATAGTCGTCGGCAAGCTCCGCCCCCCAGGCGGTGTAGGGTATGATCGCCGCCGTATAGCCGACCGAGAGCGCCAGTCCCCAGCCGAGCAGATAGGCCCAGCTCGCACCATCGGGCGGCGTCAGGATCATGAAGGCCGCGAGTGCGGCGGGCAGGGCGGCGAGCGCCAGCCAGCCGCGCCGCCGGCCGAGCGGCGGACGGAAGCGGTCGGCGGCGAGGCCCACCAGCGGATCGGAGATCGCGTCCGCCAGCCGCACGATCAGCAGGATGAATCCGACCTGCGCGAGCGGCAGGCCGATGGCGCCGGCATAATAGCTCGGCAGGATGACGTAGAGCGGCAGGGTGAGCGCCGCCAGAGGCAGCGCCGGTCCCGCATAGGCCGCAAGTTGCGCCCATGACGGGCCCGGCGCTGGCGCCATATGTCATCGCGCCTTTTCGTAGATCATCTGGCGCACGTCGATATTGCCCGAGCGGAAGCCGGCCTCGCAGTAGTGGAAATAGAACTCCCACAGCCGCTTGAACCGGTCGTCGAAGCCGAGCGGGCGGATGCGCGGCCAGGCGGCCCAGAAGCGCTGGCGCCATTCCTCCAGCGTGCGGGCATAGTCGTGGCCGAAGATGCGCTGGGCGGCGAGTTTCAGGCCCGAGCGGTCGCCGAGCGCTTCCAGCTCGCCCGGAGGCGGCAGCATGCCGCCCGGGAAAACGTGGCGCTGGATGAAGTCCGGCGTGCGGCGGTAGTCGTCGAACAGCTTGTCCTGGATCGTGATGATCTGCAGGCCGGCCCGACCGCCGGGCTTCAGGCAGTTCGACACGGTCTGGAAATAGGTGCTCCAGTATTCCTCGCCGACCGCCTCGAACATCTCGATGGAGGCGACGCGGTCGTATTGCCGGCGCTCGTCGCGATAGTCCTGCAGCTTCAGCGTCACCCGGTCGGCGAGACCCGCGTCCTGGATGCGCTTGGAGGCGAAGTCGAACTGCTCGCGCGAGATGGTAAGGCCGGTGACCCTGGCGCCGATCTCGCTGGCGACGAACTCGGCAAAGCCGCCCCAGCCGCAGCCGATCTCCAGCACGTGGTGATCGGGCGTGATGCCGCTCTCCTCCGCCAGCGCCCGGTACTTGCGCTTCTGCGCCTGTTCCAGGTCGTTGACGCCGCCGTCGTAGAGCGCCGAGGAATAGGTCATCGTCGGGTCGAGCCATTCCTTGTAGAACGCATTGCCGAGGTCGTAATGGGCGGAGATGTTGCGCCGCGAGCCGGACCGGGTGTTGCGGTTCAGCCAGTGACGGACACGCACCATCATGCGGAAGATCGGGCTGCCGCGCAGCATGTCGGCGGTGGCGTCGCGGTTGCGGCAGAACAGCTCCAGGAAGGTGGTGACGTCGGAACTCGTCCACTCGCCGACCATGTAGCTTTCGCCGACGCCGATATCCGAGCCGCTGAGCAGGCGGCGGATGAAGCGCCAGGAGTGGATGCGCACCTGCGCGTCCGGGCCGGGCAACTCGCCGCGGATCAGGAAGTGCTTGCCTTCGGGGGTCTCCACGCTCAAGGACCCGGCCTTGAGGTTGAGCGCGATGCGAAGGCCGAGGCGCGCGAGCCGGGGAAGTCCGGCCAGGGCCTGGCGGGCATTTTCAGGTGTGAGAACGATCGCAGTCGACATGATCGGTCGCTCCTCGTCGGACAGCCGGGACACTTCAGCTACCCGTATATGCTTTGTGGCGTCGAATGGTTCCCGGACGTTGAGACGGCGAATGAAAAGGCGCGCCCTTCAGCCACAAGCGGAGCGCCTCCCAGTGGATTCCGCCGACCACTTTGAGTGTCATGAACGGGATTTTCAAGCAGAGCGAGAAAAGTGCCCGGCTGGTCGCCGGAAGCGCCGTTCCCGCGAAAGCTGCGGACAGCAGAGGTCCCTCGGCGTCACTTTCCAGGATGCGAATGCGCACTGCCTTGCCCGGCGGCAGCACGCGGAAGGCGTAGGTCTGCGCCATGTCGATGAAGGGCGAGACGTAGAAGGCCTTGGCGCGGGACTGGCGGATCCCCTCCGGCCCGCGCTGGCTCTCGCGCACCGGCTCCACATAGGTGTGGATGTCGCCGAACGTGTTGCGCACCTCGTAGACGAGCGCCGTGAGCCGGTCGTCCGCGTCATAGGCGAAATAGACCGACAGCGGATTGAACACGTAGCCGAGGATGCGCGGATAGCACAGCAGCAGGATCCGCGCCGGTGGCTCGTCTATCCCGCGCGCGGCGAGCAGCGCCTCCACATGGGCGCGCAAGGGGGTGCCGTCGCGCGGGCCGTGATCGGCCTCGTGGAAGGAAGCGAGATTGAAGCGGCCGACGGAGAACAGCCGCGACTGCCGGTCCGCCTCGCCCAGCCGGTCGAGATCGACCAGCAGCGAGAACACCGAATAGTCGAAGCGGTGGCCGAAGGGCTTCAGCCGGGCATGCATGACCTTGCCCGGATAGAGCACGGCGGCCGCCTCGGGCGGCGGGCCGTTGGCGTCCTGTGTCGTCGCCATGGGGCGCGGGGTCATTCGGCGGCCTCCGCGGTGCGCGCGACGCCGTCCGCGCCGACGCGCCAGGGGATCTCGCAGCCGATCGCCTCGGCGACGGAGAGGCCGGCGGCAAGGCCGTCCTCGTGAAAGCCGTATCCGCACCAGGCGCCGCAGAACCAGGTGTTGCGATTGCCCTGGATCTGGCCGAGCGCCTTCTGTGCGGCGATGGCGGCCGCGTCGAACTGCGGATGATCGTACTCGAAGGCGCCGAAAGTAAGGTCCTCGCGCGGAGGCTCGACCGGATTGAGGCTGACGAAGACCGGCTTGTCCTGGGGAAGGTTCTGCAGCCGGTTCATCCAGTAGGTGACCGAGGCATCGCGGTAGGGCGCGCCTGGATCGCTGGAGGCGATGTAGTTCCACGACGCCCAGACCCGACGCCGGCGCGGCATCAGCGTTCGGTCGCGGTGCAGGTACACCTGGTTGGGACGGTAGCGCACCGCGCCGAGGATGTTGCGCTCTTCCGGCGAGGCGTCGGCGAGCATCGCCAGCGTCTGGTCGGTATGGGAGGCGAGCACCACGTGGTCGAAGACGTCCTCGTGGCCCGACGTGTCGCGCACATGAACCCGGCCCTTGTGGCGGGTGACCTCGGCGACGGGCGTCGCCAGCCTGACGCGGCCGCGCAAGGGCGACAGGAGGCGCTCCACATAGGTTCGGCTGCCGCCCGAGACCGTGCGCCAGACCGGGCGATCGCGGTTGACCAGCCGGTGGTTCTCGAAGAAGGCGATGAAGTTTTCCGCCGGGAAGGCCAGCATGTGCGCCGGTGGCGTCGACCAGATCGCCGCGCCCATCGGCAGCAGGTAGTCGCTGGCAAAGCAGGGCGAGAACTTGCGCCGCGCCAGGTAGTCCGCGAGCGACAGGCCGCTCAGATAGCCGGAGGCGCGGTCGGAAACGCTCATGCGGTTGAAGCGCAGGATCTCGCGCAGCATCCACATGAAGCGCAGCGAGACGATGTTGCGCCGCTGACCGAAGATGGTGTCGAGATTGCAGCCCGACCACTCCCGTACGCCGCCGTCGAGCGAAAAGGAAAAGCTCATGTCGCTCGCCTCGGTCGAGACGCCGAGATGATCGAACAGGGCGGTCAGGTTGGGGTAATTCAGCTCGTTGTAGACGATGAAGCCGGTGTCCACGGCCATCGGGGTGCCGTCATAGTCGATGTCCACGGTGGCGCTATGGCCGCCGGGGCGCGCACGCTTCTCGTAGAGTGTGACGTCGTGCCTCCCGCTCAGGGCCCAGGCGGCGCTGTTGCCGGCGATGCCGGAACCGATGACGGCAATGCGCATTGCGTATCCTTCTTCTTCAGGAAGCGTTTTTTATGGTTTGGAAGGCATCGAGGGCACGCTGGCGCGCCGCGCCGTGCTCGACCATCGGCCGCGGATAGGTGTCGCCGAGGCGGATGCCGGCACGCTCCAGAATCTCGCGCGGGGCCTCATGGGGCTTGTAGATGTGGGAGGCTGGCAGGCGGGCGAGTTCCGGTACCCAGCGCCGCACATATGTGCCGTCGGGGTCGAACTTCTCGCCCTGGCTGGTGGGATTGAAGATGCGAAAGTAAGGAGCGGCATCGGCCCCCGAGCCCGCCACCCACTGCCAGCTGGCGGTGTTGTTGGCCGGGTCCGCATCGACGAGCGTGTCCCAGAACCAGGCCTCGCCCTTTCGCCAGTCGATCATCAGATGCTTGATCAGGAAGGACGCGACGACCATCCGCACCCGGTTGTGCATGTAGCCGGTCTGCCAGAGCTCGCGCATGCCGGCATCGACCAGCGGATAGCCGGTCTGTCCCTTCGTCCACACGCGGAACTGCGTCTCGTCCGTGCGCCAGGGGAAGTCGTCGAAGCGCGGCTGGAAATTGGCATGGCCGATATCGGGAAAGTGGAAGAGCAGGTGGTAGGAGAACTCCCGCCAGCCGAGTTCGGCGCGGAACTTGTCGAGCTGCTTGTCGCCGATCTCGTCGCGCGCTGCGGTGCGCTCGCCGGCCGCATACCAGACGCGGCGGGGCGAGATCTCGCCGAAGCGCAGATGCGGCGACAGCAGGGACGTTGCGTCCTCGCCCGGCATGTCGCGCTGGGCGGCATACCGGCAAAGCCGGTCGTCGAGAAATGCCTCCAGCCGCTTGCGCGCACCGGTCTCGCCCGGCGTCCAGGTGTCGCGCAGGCCGCCGGCCCAGTCGGGGCGCGCGGGCAGGGGAAGCAGGTCGTCGATCTCCTCGCTCTCGAGCGCGGGCGGTGCCGGCAAGGGGCGGGCGGGGGTCTCGAAATCCTTCGGCTGCGCCGGGGCGCCGCGCGCATTCATCGCGCGGAAGAAGGGGGAGAACACGCGGTAGGGCTGGCCTTCGCGGGTGAGAACGTCCCACGGTTCGGCCAGCAGCGCGCCGTTGAAGCTCTCGGCGACGAGGCCGTCGGCGCGCAAGGCGGATTTCAGCTCGGTGTCGATGGCGATGCCGGCCGCCTCATAGCGCCGGTTCCACACGATCCGCGCGGCCCCAGCCTCGGCGAGCACCTCGCGCACGGCCGTCAGCGCCGGGCCTTTGCGCAGGACCAGCGGCACGCCGATCCTCGCAAGGTCACGGGCAAGCGCCTTCAGCGACAGGTTCAGCCACCAGCAAGAGGCACCGCCCGGTGCGCGGGGCGCGTCCTTGCCCTCGTCCAGCACATAAAGGGCGACGACGGGGCGTCCCTCTTCCACCGCTGCGGCAAGCGCAGGATTGTCGTCGAGGCGCAGGTCATCGCGGAACCAGACGACAATCGGGGCAGGGCTGTCCTTGGATGGCATATGGAGGAAATTCCGTCTTCAGCGGGTCTGTGCCTTTCGATACGCCGTTTGATGTCTGATGGATCAGCACTTTTTACGCAGTCGCCGCGAAAGGCGAGCAGGTGCGCAAGGCGGGCCACGGGCGGAAACGAAAAAACGGCCGCGCGATTGGCGCGGCCGTTTTTGTCAAGGGAGGTCGGTCGAACGGGTCTGTATCCGGCCGGCGCGGGGAAGCGTGTTGCCGGAACTACAAGCCAAGGGTCAGGTGCACATCAAACGCTACCGAACACGCGCGGCAGATCAGGCGCGAAACGGTTCCGTGATCCAGTTCCAGGCGACGACGACGCTGTCGGCCGCGGCGCCAAGGCTGACGACGATGGCGGTCCACACAGCGTTACCGAACGCGGCGATCCGCATCATCGCCGATGGTTCCGAGCGGGGGGTCTCCTCGATGAACTCGATCGTGGTCTGCAGGTCCGGATCGTCGACCACGCGGCGGGTCACCACGAGGCGGGCATCGGGGGCAACGCGCGACTGGTCGGTCTTGGCGACGCGCGTCTCGCTATCCTGCGGGTCCGCCATGGCACGCACGACGACGGCGCGACCGTCGGGCAGCAGATGCGTCTCGTTCTGCGCCACTTCGCTGTCGTAGATCACCTCGCCGTGCTCGTCGATCAGCTCGACCCACGTGATCTTGCGACCGTTGCGTTCCACCTCGCCGACCCAGATGGCATAGGAGCTCTCGCCGTCGGTGCCCTGAGGCGTGCCGAGCGTGACCGCCAGACGGTCTTCGGGAATGAGAAACGTTTCGCGGTCGCTCTTCTGGAGAACCGTGTCGGCGGAATCCGCGCGGAGCTCGGACCCGGTAACAACCGCGGCAATGCCGATTGCGGCTGCAATGGCCAGTCCTGTGCGGGTAGCGCCGTGCCGGGAAGTCACACTCCGTGACTTTCCTGCAACGATATTCTTTGCATCTTCAAACATTCGTCGCCTCCCAAGGCTGGGCGGTCCCGAGTTCTTTGGTCGGTAACCGCCTGAATGTTGCTAAGCTTGAGATTTGGTGTATGCCATCCAAATATTCTAGGCCAAGCCTGCACCAACGTCTCTCAAACATCCTGACAAAACAGTAACGCGCATCACACCTATGCGGTTCCGCTGGAAACGATTTTTTCATACATCGGCAGGGCGCCGTGATAACGCGCTGGAATCGCAAGAGTTTCAAACGGGGCAGGAATGGGGCGCGTGCGAGGCGAAAAGGTGGCGAGGTTAATCTCACGTTTCCGTGAGTTTCGGACGGCGCGCGTGGCCGGAGGCGTTGCGTAGCTGCCGAACAGGGCGTTCGTGCGCGGGGGCAAGCTCGCGGGCCTGCAAGGCGCGGCAGCAGACGGCACGGCCCGAGGCGGTGCGCTCCCCCGTCACCTCGGCGCCGCAGACCGTGAACAGGGTCTGCGGCGTCAGCGTCGCCTTCGAGTTTCCAGGGTCAGCACGTTGCCGCCGTGCAACAGCGCCGGCGCGGGATGGGTCCCACGCCGGCTCGTTGCCGGGTGGTGTGCGCCTCAGCTGCCGGGCTTGGCGTTGGCGAAGAACAATTGCTGGCCGTCGATCTTGTAGTCGGCGATGACCTGCTGCCCCTCGTCGGAGATCACCCAGTCGACGAACTGCTGGCCGAGGTCGGCCTTCACGTTCGGGTGCTTCTCCTTGTTCACGAGGATGATGCCGTACTGGTTGAACATCTTCTCGTCGCCCTCGACGGCGATCTTGTATTCGCCCTTGTTGCCGAAGGAGATCCAGGTGGCGCGGTCGGTCATGACATAGGCGCCCATGCCGGTGCCGGTGTTGAGCGTCGCGCCCATGCCCGAGCCTGTCTCGCGATACCAGCCGCCCGACGCTGCCTCGACGTCGATATCGGCCGCCTTCCACAGGGCGAGCTCGGCCTTGTGGGTGCCGCTGTCGTCGCCGCGCGAGGCGAACGGGGCCTCGGCCTCGGCGATCTTCTTGAGCGCGTCGACAACATTGGCGGAGCCGGCGACACCGGCCGGATCCGACGGCGGGCCGACGATGACGAAGTCGTTGTACATGACGTCGAAGCGCTCCACGCCGTCGCCGTCGGCAACGAACTTCTCTTCCGCCGGCTTGGCATGGACGAACAGCACATCGCCGTCGCCATTGGCGGCGTTCTTGATCGCCTGGCCGGTGCCCACGGCCACGACGCGCACCTCGATGCCGGTCTTTTCCTTGAACTTCGGCAACATGAACTCGAACAGGCCCGAGTTCTGCGTCGAGGTGGTGGACTGCACCACGATGAAATTTTCTTCCGCATGCAGCGGGGCGGTAAGGCCCGTCGCCAGAAGGCCGGCTGCGGCGAGTGTCAGGAACCGACGACGAAGCATGTTGAAACTCCTACGTTGTTGATCAGCCTTGCGCGCCCTGTCCGTCGAGGAAAAGGCGCCCTTCCAGCCAGGCCCCGGCGGCTTCGGATCGGGGGGAGCAGAGCACCCGCGAGGCGGGGCCGCTCTCCGCGACCCGGCCGGCCTGCAGGAAGACGATGTCGTCCGCCAGCCGCCGGGCCTGGCCGAGATCGTGGCTCACCATCACGACCGTGACGCCGCGCCGGCTGGCATCGGCGATCAGGCTTTCGATGGCCTGGGTCGACGCCGGGTCGAGGCTCGCCGTCGGCTCGTCGAGGAACAGGAGCTCGGGATCACAGGCGAGCGCGCGGGCAAGGGCAAGGCGCTGCTGCTCGCCGCCCGACAGCACCCGAGCCGGGCTGCGGGCAAGGTCGCCGAGCTGCGCCTTGTCCAGCGCCTCGGCGATGCGTGCCTCGCGCGCAGGCCCCCGCAAGCCCCGCACCTTCAGCGCGAAGGCGAGATTGGCGAGCACCGAGCGGCGCAGCATCACGGGACGCTGGAACACCATCGCCTGTGCCCGTCGGGCGCTCTTGTCGAGCGGGCCGCCGCGCCAGGTCATCCGGCCGGCGGTCGGCACGATCAGCCCGTGCAGAAGGCGCAGCAGCAGGCTCTTGCCGGCGCCATTGGCGCCCATGATCATGGTCTTGCGCCCCTGGCCGATGCGGATGTCGATGCCGTCGATCAGGCGCTTGCCGCCGATCTCCAGCCGCAGGCCTTGCGCCTCCAGCAGGGCGGGGACGGCTGCCGCGGCAATGCTCGCGGCGTCTTCCACTTCGGTTCTGGCCGCCGCCTCACGCATAGGCGGCCCTCGCGGCGGAGGCGCGCAGGCCCATGACGGCGGCGTTCACCAGGACGGCGATCACCAGCAGCACGACGCCGAGCGCCAGCGCCAGCTCCAGGTTGCCCTTGGAGGTCTCCAGCGCGATGGTCGTCGTCATCACCCGGGTGACGTGGTTGATGTTGCCGCCGACGATGATCACCGCGCCGACCTCCGCGACGGCGCGGCCGAAGCCGGCGAGCGCCACGGTCAGCAAGCTGTAGCGCGCATCCCACAAAAGCGCACCGATGCGGGTGAGGGGACCGACGCCGAGCGAGCGGAACTGCTCGGAATATTCGCGGTCGAGATCCTCGATCACCTGGCGCGTGAGGGCGGCGACGATCGGCGTGACCAGGATGGTCTGTGCGATCACCATCGCAGTCGGGGTGTAGAGCAGGCCGAGCGGGCCGAGCGGACCGGAGGCCGACAGCGCCAGATAGACGACGAGGCCGACCACGACCGGCGGCAGGCCCATCAGCGAGTTGAGCAGGACGGTCGCCAGCGTGCGGCCGGGAAAGCGGAACGCGCCGACGACGGCGCCGAGCGGCAGGCCGATCAGGCAGGCGGCGATGACCGCCGTGATCGTGACGCGCAGGGACAGTGCGATGATTTCCATCAGGTCCGCATCGCCCGACAGGATCAGGGCAACCGCATCGCCGAGAACGGACGCAAAGGTCTGCATGCCTGTGATTTCTCCCTCTCAGGGGAAGAAATGCACAAAAAAGTCTAAAAATCCACCCGTTCGGCACCGTGACCGGCAAATCCCCTGACGGAAAATGCGGAGAGCGTTGCTTTCCTGCGCAATCTTCGGGATGCTGTTGGCAAGGTGAGGAAACTCTCACAAGAAAAACGAAAATAATGCACGAAAACGCGCAAAAGGGCACGATCGAGAAGACTGTGACGCTCGGTGCGCCGCAGCAAAGGCCTGTGCGCGATGCGCTGGCGCATGTGCTGGCCGAGGCGTCCGGCGCCTGCGGCGATCTCGGCACGTTCCTGCCCTACGTGGTTCTGGTGCTGGTCGCGGGGCTGGCCGCGCCCGCGCCGGTGTTTGCCGGCTTCGCGGTCGCCTACCTGATGGTGGCACTGGTCTACCGCCTGCCCATCGCCGTGCAGCCGATGAAGGCGTTCGGCGTGGCGATCCTGACCGGAGCGGTCGCCGGAGTCGAGATCGCCTGGGGCGGGGCGCTGCTCGGCGTGCTGCTGGTCGGTTTCGCCTGCACGCCGCATCTGGTACGGGCGGCGCGGGCCATTCCGCAGTCGGTGGTGACGGGCCTGCAGGCGGGCCTCGGCTTGCTGCTCGGCGCCTTGGCTTTCCGGATGATCGGCGGGCAATGGCTGCTGGGCGCGGCCGCCGTCGCCGTGCTGGCGCTCAGCTTCGTGCTGCCGCGCGGGCCCTGGGCCCTTCTGCTGGTGGTCGCCGCCGTCGCATTCGGCCCGCTGCTGGGCGACGGGCTCGCCGCTCCCGGATTGGCGCTGCTTGCCGCCGGCGGAGCGGCCGGGGCGACAGTGCAAGCGCCGTCCCTGCTCGATGCGGTGACCTTCGGCGTGCTGCCGCAACTGCCCCTGACGCTGCTCAATGCCGTCGTGGTGGCGGCGGCCGTGGCGCGGTCGCTGCACGGCGAGGCGGCGCGGCATGTCGGCGAGCGCCGGCTCGCCGCGACCTCGGGCCTCGTCAATCTGGTGATGGCGCCGCTCGGCGCCCTGCCCATGTGCCATGGCGCGGGCGGCATTTCCGGCCATCACCGCTTCGGCGCGCGGGGGATGCTCGCTCCGCTGCTGCTGGCGGGCCTGTGCGCCGCCGCCGCCCTGTCGGGCGATGCGGTGGTCGAACTGCTTGCCCGCATTCCCGCGCCGGTCGCCGGCGCATTGCTGCTTTACGCTGCCTGGGACCTTGCCTTCAGTCGCCGCCTGTTCGATGCCCGGCCCGACTGCCGGCCGGTGATCGCCGCCACGGCCCTCGGCACGTTCGGCCTCGGCGTGTTGCCGGGATTTGCCGCGGGCCTTGCCGCCGAGGCGGTGCGGGCGCGCCTGTCCGCGCGGCGGCGCGCCAGCAGGTAAACCGCCCCTATTCAGCCGTCGCGGCGGGCCTTCACCAAGGCACCGTCGCCGCCTTCCAACAGCAGGGCGCCTGTCTCGTCGATGCGCCAGCCGGTGAGCTTCGGCAGGGTGTCGAGGAACTTGCGCTCCTGGTTCATCAAGGCCGGGGCGCAGGCCATCATCGTCGAGATCGCGCGCGGGTCGATGGCGATGCGGTCGCCGTTGGTGGCAAAGCGGGTGCCGTAGCTGTTGCAGGTGGCCCGCCCGCCGAGCTGGCCGTCGGCGGCAAAGATCAGCGTCACGCGCGAATTGTCGATGATGCCGCTTCTCGAGATGTCCTCGACCACCCATTCGCCGCCGGGCAGAGTATCCATGCCCGAGGCGATATCCGGCGTCTCGACTTCCAGCGTACAGGGCGGCTGCTCCTGTCCGCGCAAGGTGAAGCTCGCTTCCAGCCCCTTGGTCCACAGCACGGTGGTGGCATCGCCGTCCGCCTCGTAGCGCACGCCGCTGGCGGCCGGCGTCTGCGTGAGGGCCAGCGTTTCATCGCCGAGCTCCAGCACCGCGCTCTCGCCGGTCTGCCGCAGCCGGCCCGCGACGTCGCCGCAGGCGAGGCTCGCGGTGACCTGGGCCGGCAGGCCGCGCGCCAGCAGCACATCGCCGGCGTCGATCTCGATCGTGCCGGCTGCATCCGCTGCGATCTCGACCGAGATCGGCACAGAGACCCAGCCCGGTCCGTCGCCGTCGGTGAGCTGCAGGCGCAGGGCATAGTTCGTGCCGGGCACGAGTTTGGCGCCCTCGGCCTTCAGGTAGAAGGGGACCGGCACCTGCCGGCCCTCCAGCTTCTGGCGATTTTCCGCAACGAGGCGCACGGTCGCCGGGTCGACCTCCGGCTGGAGCGCTGCCATTTCGCGCAGTTCCACCACCAGCTCCGCAGTGCTGCCGATGGCGATGCGCTCGCGATAGGCGGCACTGCCCGTCACCTTCACCGACCAGGCCTCGTCCTGCGCCGTGGCGGGCTGCAGCGAATAGGCCAGCGCGGTGCCGGCCAAGACCCCGGCCAAGACCCTGGCAAGGGCCAGAGTAACGAAGGCTGCCGTGGTGGGTTTGCGTGTCTGTTCCATGCCTGTCCTGCCATGCTTGCAAAGCGGCCGCACATCCTCGAACGGTGCCCGGTCGCAGCGATCCTTTCTCGGCTTAGCGGCGAAAGCGGGGCCGATGCAAGCTTTGCCGGCCGGCGGGCCGGGATCCCCACCTACGCGAACCTGCGCTTATTGTTCGCGTTTCGTGAACGATACTATGAGGAAAGGGCGGATTGTAATTGCGCCGCGTGAGGCGCACATTCGAGGTCACAGATTGCGGGCGTTCCGTCCCGCATTGAGACCTGGAGACAGTCATGTCCGCCACCACCCTCGATAGCCGGACCGGCGCGCAAGCCGACCGTTTCGACATGGCCGCAGCGCCCATGCGCGTCGGCATCGTCACGCTGGCCGTGCGCGACGGCGCGCGCGTCGCCGGTTTCTATCGCGATGTTCTGGGCCTTGAAGACCTCGGCACGGATGGCCTTGATGCGCTGCTCGGCGCCGGCGGGGTGCCGCTGCTGCGCCTGCGCGGCGATGCGGCCCTCGAGATCGCGCCGCGCTCGGAAGCGGGGCTGTTCCACACGGCCTTCCTGCTGCCGACGCGGGCGGATCTCGGCCGCTGGCTCGCCTTCGCCGCCGCGCGCGGCCTGCGCCTGCAGGGCGCCTCCGACCACAAGGTGAGCGAGGCGGTCTACCTCGCCGACCCGGAAGGCAACGGCATCGAGATCTATGCCGACCGCGCCCCGTCGGCCTGGACGGATGCGTCGGGTGCCATCGTCATGTCGACGGACCCGCTGGATGCGCCTTCGCTGCTGGGCTCGGCTGAGGGCACGCAGTGGCAAGGGGCGCCGGCCGGCACCATCGTCGGCCATGTGCACCTGCAGGTCGGGGCCACGGACAAGGCCGACGCCTTCTATGCCGGGTTGCTCGGCTTCGACATCGCCGCGCGCTATCCGGGCGCGAGCTTCTACGGCTCGGGCGGCTATCACCACCAACTGGCCGGCAACATCTGGAACAGCCGGGGCGCGGGGCCGCGAAAGGCAGGCCGCACCGGATTGGCCGAGTTGGAGATCGTCCTGCGAGATGCTGGCAGGATCGGCGCCATCGCCGACGCCGCCCGCAAGGCCGGGCTGGAACCGGCGGAGGAGGGGAGCGACGGGCTCGTCATCGCCGACCCTTGGGGCACGCGCCTGCGTCTGACCGCGGCCTGACCCAGGAGTGTCGGCGGTCGGGGCCGGTCAGGCCTTGGCGTCTCCAGCCTCCAGCTCTTCCAGCAGCCTTCGCAGCAACCCGGCCAGCGCCTCGCGCTCTGCCGGGGCAAGGTGCGCGAGATACCGCGCCTCGTTCGCCATGTCCGCGCGGAAGGCCTCTTCCGCCAGCGAGATGCCGGCCGGGGTCAGCACGACCTCGAGGCTGCGTCCGTCGCTCACCGATTTCTCGCGCGCGATAAGGCCTGCCTTCTCCAGCCTCCCGAGCCGGTGCGTCAGTCCGCCGGAGGAGATCATCAGCGTCGAGTAGAGCTCGGTCGGCGTCAGCCGATAGGGTGGGCCGGAGCGGCGCAGGGTGGAGATGACGTCGAACTCGCCGCGGTCGAGGCCGAAGCCTGCGAAGGTCTTCTCGATGCTGCTGCCTGCCAGCAGCGTCAGCCGCCGCGCCCGGCCGAGGATCGCCATCGGCTCGGTGTCGAGATCCGGCAGTTCCCGCGCCCACTGCGCCCTCAGCCTGTCGACGTGATCCGCCATGGCATTCCTCTTTCTCGCTCACTGCTGCCGCTCGAAGCCACGACCGCCGGCTCAGTCTCTCGATATCAAGATATTTATCTTGACGCAAAGGCAAATCTGCAGAAGTATCTTCACGTCGAGATAGTGAAGGAGAATTGCCATGACTGCCAGTGCCTGCACTTCTGTCCGGGCTTCTGTCGAGGAGGTCGGACGGCCCGAGATCTCGGTGCGCCGCCATCGCCCACCGGCGCCGGGCGAAAGCCCGACGGTGCGGTTCGAGGGGAAGGATTACGGCTCGCCGGTTTCGATGTTCGTCACCGACAGCGCGCCGGGGACCGGATCGCAGCTGCATATCCATCCCTATCGCGAAACCTGGGTGGTGCGGAAAGGCGAGGCGGAATTCCTGGTCGGCGGCGAGCGGCTGCGCGCCTCTGCCGGCGACATCGTCGTCGCGCCGGCCGATGTGCCGCACCGCTACCTCAATGTCGGCACGGAGCAGCTGGAGCTGGTCTGCATCCATCCGTCCGACACGATCCGCCAGCAGGATCTTTAGGAAGGAAATCACTGATGTCCTCGTCCGAAGACAAGCAGCCGGTAAAGGGGCCGGCCTCCTATTTCCCCTCCATCGAGAAAAAATACGGCCGCCCCATCGCTGAATGGAAAGCCCTGATCCGCGCCCAGCCGGGTCTCAAGCACATGGAACTGGTGGCCTGGTTGAAGGCGACGCACGGCCTCGGCCACGGCCACGCCAACGCGCTGGTTGCCCATACGCTCGCCGAGGATAAATGAGGGGAACTTGGCCAGCCCGCGATGCGTTGGCTCGACAAGAGGGGGCTTCCCCCTGAGAACAATGGTTCGCGAACTTTCGAGGCAAAACTGATGGATGCGTCGACCCTGCCGGCTCTTTTCGGGTTTCTGGCAGCCTGTTTTCTCGCGGCCCTGACCGGGGCGCTGTTCCGCCCGGGCGAGTGGTACGAGCGCCTGAAGAAGCCGTCCTGGCGCCCGCCCAACAAGCTGTTCGCCCCGGTCTGGACGGTGCTCTATGTGATGATCGGGGTGTCGGGCTGGCTGGTCTGGCGCGAGGCGGGCTTCGACGGCGCGGCTCTGCCGCTCGCCGTCTACGGCATCCAGCTGGTGCTCAACGGCGTTTGGACGCCGCTGTTCTTCGGCCTGCACCGCCCGGACCTCGGCATGATCGACATCGTGCTGGTGTGGCTGTCGATTGTGGCGACGATTCTCCTGTTTTGGCCGGTGCACATCCTCGCGGCGCTGCTGCTCGTGCCCTATCTCGCCTGGGTCACCTTCGCCGGCGCGCTGAACTTCTCGATCTGGCAGCTGAACCGGGAGGGGTGAGGCAAACGCAAATTGCCGCGCGGCGCGATGCGTCGTGCGGTGGCGGCATGATCGGATGTTCTGGGAGAGAGCGAGAGAGTGGCTCCCCGGGCCGGATTCGAACCAGCGACCAAGCGGTTAACAGCCGCTTGCTCTACCACTGAGCTACCGGGGATCACAAGTCACGCGGGGCAGATGCACCGCGTCGGTGGCAGGCGTATAGCAAACTGCGCCGCCGCTTGCCAAGTCCTTTGTCGCAAAACTTTTCCACAGTCGGGATGCCTCGCGATCCTCAGGGCGTTGGCGCGCGGGCAGGCAAGGTCGCCGTTACGGAAGGCATCCGCCGGAGCTGCCGTGCCACGCTGCTGGACGCGGGCCCCTTCGGCAGGCTATGAGTCGTCATCCTCCGGTCCTTTCTGACGGACGAAGTCCGATGAAAGGGGAAAGTCGGAATGCGGTGGGGGAGGACCCAAATCGGGCTCCCGAATCCGCAGCTGCCCCCGCAACTGTGAGCGGCGAGCCTTCCTGCATGAACCACTGGGCCATTGGGTCCGGGAAGGGCAGGGCGAGGCATTGACCCGCGAGCCAGGAGACGAGCCGGATCATCCGGGCCTTTTTCAAGGGTCCGGCCCGAAACGTCACGCGCCGTCGGGTGGACGGCAGGAGGCTAGAATGTTCCCGTTGAACGGCGCCCGCCGCTTCAGCTTTCCCGGCATATTCCGTGGCCGGAGGGCTTGTGCGTGAGTGATGCTCCCGCTGCCCGCGTATCGTCGATCACGGCCCGCACCGTGCTGGTGACGGGCGGCGCACGCTCGGGCAAGAGCCTTTATGCCGAGGGGCTGGTGCGTGCCTCGACGCGCGAGCGCATCTATGTCGCCACCTGCACGCCCTATGACGAGGAGATGCGCCAGCGCATCGACCGCCACCGCGACCAGCGTGGCGGGGGCTGGCGCACCATCGAGGAGCCGCGCGATCTGGCCGGCGTCATCGCCGCCGAGAGCACGGCGCATCGCGCCATCCTCGTCGATTGCCTGACCCTGTGGCTCAGCAACCTGATTTTCGCTGAAGCCAATCCGGAAGCGGAAACGGCCCGGCTTGCCGGGGCGCTGTGCGCAGCGCCCGGTCCGGTCGTTCTCGTCACCAACGAGGTCGGCTCGGGCATCGTTCCCGACAATGCGCTCGCCCGCCGCTTTCGCGACGAGCAGGGTCGCCTCAATCGCCGCATTGCGGAACTCGCCGATGTCGCGGTGCTCGTCGCCGCCGGCCTGCCGCTCGTTCTCAAGCCGTCCCACCTCCAGCCGGAGATTCGCCTATGACCGCCTCCACGCCCCGCACCGCCGGCAAGATCCCGGCCACCATCGTCACCGGCTTCCTGGGGGCCGGCAAGACGACGCTGCTCTCCAACCTGCTGCGCGAGGCGAAGGGCAAGCGCATCGCCCTCATCGTCAACGAGTTCGGCGACATGGGCTTCGACGGTTCGCTGGTCGACGGCTGCGCCGATCCGGACTGCGCGGCGGAAGAGGTGGTGGAACTGACCAACGGCTGCATCTGCTGCACCGTCGCCGACGACTTCCTGCCGACGATGGAAATGCTGATCGCCCGCGACGAGGCGCCTGACCACATCGTCATCGAGACCTCGGGCCTTGCCCTGCCGCAGCCGCTGGTGCGCGCCTTCTCCTGGCCGAGCGTCAAGACCCGCGTGACGGTCGATGCGGTGGTGACGGTGGTCGATGCGGCGGCCGTCGCGGAAGGCCGCGTCACGGGCGACGAGGTGGCGCTGGCCGCGCAGCGCGCCGCCGACGAGGCGCTGGACCATGACAGCCCGGTGGAGGAACTGTTCGAGGACCAACTGATCTGCGCTGACCTCGTCGTGCTGAACAAGGCCGACCTCGTCGACGCGGCGACGCTGGAGCGCGTGCGCGCCGAAGTCGCCGGACGTGTCCGCGCGGCGGTGGAGATCGTCGCGGCGGAAAAGGGCATGCTCGCCGCCGACGTGCTGCTCGGCCGGATGAGCGCCTCGGAAGAGGACATGCACGGGCGCGAGAGCCATCACGAGCATCACCACCACGACCATGACCATGATCACGACGATCACGATCACGATCATGACCACGATCACCATCATCATCACGACCACGACGACTTCGTCAGCCATGTGGTCGAGCTCGCCCCGCTCGCCTCGCTGAAGGATCTGGAGGCGCGCGTTGCCGCCGCCATGGCGGTGCCCGGCGTCCTGCGCATCAAGGGTGCGGTCGGCATCGAGGGCAAGGCGGCGCCGGCCATGGTGCAGGCGGTCGGCCCGCGCGTCGAGGCGTGGTTCGCGCGCGATGCCCGCGGCCCCGGCCGGGTCGTGGTGATCGGCCTTGCCGGCTTCGACCTTGCCCGCGTCGAGGGCCTGCTCGCCAGCGCGCTCGCGGCCTGATCCGGACGGCAGGCAAGGCGACAGGGCAGGAGACGGCATGCATATTCTCGCAGGACGGAGCGGACGCATCGACCAGGGCGACGAGGCGGTCGATCTCGGCCAGTCGCCGGCCGATGTCGTGGTGCTGTCGGCCGCCGATACGGAACTCGCCTCGCTCGCCGCCGTGGCAGCGGGGGGCGGCGGTGCGGGGCAGCCGAGCCTGCGTCTCGCCAACCTGATGGCCCTGTCGCACCCCTATTCGGTCGACATGTATGCCGATCAGACGGTGGCGGGCTCCCGCCTCGTCGTGCTGCGCCTGCTCGGCGGGGCGGAATACTGGCCCTATGGCGTCGAGCGGCTGACCGAGACGGCGCGCGGGCATGGCCTGCATCTGGCGGTGATGCCGGGCGACGACCGCTGGGACGCGGACCTTGCCGCCCGCTCCACGCTGCCGGTCGACGAGGTGATGCGCCTGTGGCGCTATCTGGCCGAAGGCGGGGCGGAGAATCTCGGCAACTTCCTGCGCTACGCCGCGCATCTGCTGGACGGGGCGGAGGAGCCCGATCCGCCGCGTCCGCTGCCGCGCGCCGGCCTGCTGCTGCCCGGCCGGGCTCGCCCGACGCTGGCCGAGCTCAAGGCGACCTGGGCCGATCCTGCCGCGCCCGTTGCCGCCATCGTCTTCTACAAGGCCTTGATGCAGAGTGCGGCGACCGCGCCGGTCGAGGCCCTGTGCGCGGCTCTGGCGGGCGAGGGCATCAACCCGCTGCCGATCTTCGTCTCCTCGCTGAAGGAGGCCGAATCCGCCTCCGTGCTGGCAGCGCTCTTTGCCGAGGCGCCGCCCGCCGTGGTGCTCAACGCCACCGCCTTCGCCGTCTCGAAGGCCGGCGAGGCCCATAGCGAAACGCCGCTCGACGCACCTAGCGTGCCGGTGCTGCAGGTGGTGTTCTCCTCGTCCTCGGAAGAGGGCTGGCGCGACGCAGACCAGGGCCTGTCGATCCGCGATCTTGCCATGCATGTGGTGATGCCGGAGGTGGACGGGCGCATTCTCACCCGCGCTGTGTCCTTCAAGGAGCAGGCGCCGCACGATCCGCTGACCCAGTCCGCGACCATGCGCTTCGTGCCGAAGCCCGATCGTGTGGCCTTCGTCGCGGCCCAGGCCGCGCGGATCGCCCGCCTCGCCGCGACCCCGGCAGCGGAGCGCAAGGTGGCGCTGATTCTGGCCAACTATCCCAACAAGGACGGGCGCCTTGCCAATGGCGTCGGCCTCGACACGCCGGCCTCCTGCGCCCGCCTGTTGCAGGCGCTTGCCGCCGAGGGCTACCGCATCGACGGCGCGCCGGATGGCTCTGCCGAGCTGATGGCGCGGATCAGCGACGGCCCGACCAACGACATCGCCGCCCGCCGCGTACGCTATGGCGGCGCGCAGCTGCCGCTCGCCGACTATGCCGCCTTCTTCGCCCGGTTGCCGCAGGCGGTGCGCGAGGCGGTCACGGCGCGCTGGGGGGAGCCGCAAGACGATCCGCATGTGGAGGAGGGGGCGTTTCGCCTCGCCGTGACGGGCTTCGGCAACGCGGTCGTCGGCATCCAGCCGGCGCGCGGCTACAACATCGATCCCAAGGCGACCTATCACGACCCGGACCTGGTGCCGCCGCACCACTATTTCGCCTTCTACATCTGGCTGAGGGAGGCATTCGGCGTCCACGCCGTGGTGCATCTGGGCAAGCACGGCAATCTCGAATGGCTGCCGGGCAAGGCGCTGGCGCTGTCGGAAGACTGCTTCCCGGAAGCGGTGCTCGGGCCGCTGCCCAACGTCTATCCCTTCATCGTCAACGATCCGGGCGAGGGGGCGCAGGCCAAGCGGCGCACCTCCGCGGTCATCGTCGATCACCTGACGCCGCCGCTGGCACGCGCCGAAAGCCACGGCGTTGCCGCCGAGCTGGAGGTGCTGCTCGACGAATATTACCTGGCGCAGGGCGTCGACCCGCGCCGGCTGAAGGCGCTGACCCGCGACATTCTCGAGGCGGCGGAGCGGCACGGCCTCGACCGCGACATCGGCCTGACCAGCGAGATGGACGAGGAGACGCGGCTTGCGCGGCTCGACGCGCATCTGTGCGACCTGAAGGAGCTGCAGATCCGCGACGGGCTGCATGTGCTGGGTGCCGCGCCGCAGGGCGATCTGCTGACCGCGCTTCTGGTTGCGCTGGTGCGGGTGCCGCGCGGCGAGGGGCCGGCGAATGAGGGCATCACCCGGGCGCTTGCCCGCGACCTGGGGCTGGAGGGCTTCGATCCGCTCGCCTGCGCCTACGAACTGCCCTTCGACGGGCCGCGCCCGGTGCTGCTCGAAGAAGTGGCAAGCAGCCCCTGGCGCAGCTGCGGCGACACGGTGGAGCGGCTGGAGCTGTTGGCAGCCCGGCTGGTGGAGGCGGGCCGCGCGCCGGCCGGCTTTGCCGCTACCGCCGCGGTGCTGGAAGAGATCGAGACCCGCATCCGCCCGGCCATCACCGCCTCGGGCGAGGCGGAAACCGCCGGCGTTCTCGCCGGTCTTGCCGGGCGCTTCGTACCGCCGGGCCCGTCCGGCGCGCCGACGCGCGGGCGCCCCGACGTGCTGCCGACGGGCCGCAACTTCTACTCCGTCGATGTGCGCGCCGTGCCGACCGAGACCTCCTGGCGCATCGGCGCGGCCAGCGCCGAGCGGCTGGTCGAGCGGCATTTCCAGGACGAGGGCGAGTATCCGGCCGCCGTCGTGCTGACCTGCTGGGGCACGGCCAACATGCGCACCGGCGGCGACGACATCGCCCAGGCGCTGGCGCTGATCGGCGCCCGGCCGAAATGGGAGGCGGGCTCGGGCCGCGTCACCGGCTTCGACATCCTGTCGTTGGCCGAGCTCGGCCGACCGCGCGTCGACGTCACGCTGCGGATTTCCGGCTTCTTCCGCGATGCCTTCCCGCATCAGGTCGACCTGTTCCAATCGGCGGTCGCCGCCATCGCCGCGCTGGAGGAGCCGGAGGACGCCAACCCGCTCGCCGCGCGCGCCCGCAAGGAAGCCGCCCGGCTGGAGGCGGACGGCCTTGCCCCGGCGCAGGCCCGCCGGCAGGCGCTCTACCGCGTCTTCGGGTCGAAGCCCGGTGCCTATGGCGCCGGCCTGCAGGCCTTGATCGACGAGCGGCTCTGGGAGGCCCGCGCGGACTTTGCCGACGCGTTCCTCGCCTGGGGCTCCTATGCCTATGGCGGTGGGGCGAAGGGCGAGGGCGCGCGCGCCAGCCTGACCGCGCGCCTGTCGCAGGTCGACGCGGTGCTGCACAACCAGGACAACCGCGAGCATGACCTGCTCGACAGCGACGACTACTACCAGTTCGAAGGCGGGCTCGCCGCGACGGTGGAAACGCTGAAGGGCACGGCGCCGAAGATCTATCACAACGACCATTCGCGCCCCGAGCGCCCGGTGATCCGCACCCTGTCGGAGGAGATCGGCCGGGTGGTGCGGGGGCGCGCCGCCAATCCGAAGTGGATCGCCGGCGTCATGCGCCACGGCTACAAGGGCGCGTTCGAGATCGCTGCGACGGTGGACTATCTCTTCGCCTTTTCCGCCACCACCAATGCGGTGGGCGACCATCACTTCGACCAGCTCTATGAGGCCTATCTGGACGACGGCGACGTCCGCGCCTTTCTGGAGACGGCCAATCCGAAGGCGCTGGAGGAAATCGAGGCGCGCTTCCGCGAGGCGGTCGAGCGCGATCTGTGGCGGCCGCGGCGCAATTCGGTGCGCGCTGCCTTGAATATTGAGAGCCCGCAGGGGCAGGAAAGGGAGACGACTTCGTGAGCGACAAGAAGGCCGAAATGAGCGAAGAGGAGCTCAACGCCCGCCACGCCGAGAAGATGCGCAAGAAGAAGGCTGCGCGCGACAAGATCATGGCGACCAAGACCATCGAGAAGGGTCTCCTGATCGTCCATACCGGCAAGGGCAAGGGCAAGTCGACGGCCGGCTTCGGCATGGTGTTCCGCTCGCTCGGCCATGGCCACAAGGTCGCCGTGGTGCAGTTCGTCAAGGGCCGCATCGAGACCGGCGAGCGCATGGCGCTGGAGCGCTTTTCCGACCTCGTCACCATCAAGCGCATGGGCGAGGGCTTTACCTGGGAGACCCAGGACCGCCAGCGCGACATCGACGCCGCCCGCGCCGCCTGGGAGGCGGCCAAGGACCTGATCCGCTCGCGCGAGCATCGCCTCGTCCTGTGCGACGAGCTGAACATCGTGCTGCGCTACGACTACCTGCCGATCGAGGAAGTCGTCGCCTTCCTGCGCGACGAGAAGCCGGAGGACGTGCATGTCGTCGTCACCGGCCGCAACGCCAAGGACGAGCTGATCGAGATCGCCGACCTCGTCACCGAGATGGAGCAGGTCAAGCACCCGTTCCGCTCCGGCGTGAAGCCGCAGGAGGGGATCGAGTTCTGATGATGGCGAGGGGAGGCGACCATGCAACTGCGTGAGGCAACGGCAGCCGAGGCAGAAGAAATCGCCGACGTGCTTCGTCGCAGCATCGTCGAGCTGTGCGGAGCCGACCACGGGGGTGATGCCGCAACCGTCGCCACGTGGACTGCCAACAAAACCGCAGAGAGCGTGCGCGACTGGATGGCCGCATCCGGTGCGGTTCGGGTCGCTGTCTCGCCGGAGGATGTCATACTGGGCGTCGGCGCCGCAGCGCCGGATGGCACGATCCTGCTCAACTATGTCGCGCCAGAGGCGCGGTTCACCGGGGTCAGCAAGGCGGTGCTTGCCGGGCTGGAGGCCTGGCTGGTCGAACGTGGCGTCACGGAGGCCAGGCTCAACAGCACGCGCACGGCGCATACCTTCTATCGCGCCCGCGGATACAGCGACGACGGTCCTGCCGTGCCGTGGCTCAAGGCGTCCGCCCAGCCCATGCGCAAGTCTCTCAGCTTGCGAATGTCGACGTAAGGATGGCATCGCGCCGCATCCCCGCCCTGATGATCCAGGGCACCGGCTCGAATGTCGGCAAGAGCCTTGTCGTGGCGGGGCTCTGCCGGCTGTTCGCCGACCGGGGGCTGAAGGTGCGGCCGTTCAAGCCGCAGAACATGTCGAACAACGCGGCCGTCACCGCCGACGGCGGCGAGATCGGCCGGGCGCAGGCGCTGCAGGCGATGGCCGCGCGCGTGCCGCTGTCGGTGCACATGAACCCGGTGCTCCTGAAGCCCGAGACGGATGTGGGGGCGCAGGTCATCGTGCAGGGCAAGCGCGCCGGCACGATGCGCGCGCGCGAATACGGCAGCCGCAAGGCCGAGCTCCTGCCGAAGGTGCTGGAGAGTTTCGACCGGCTCAGTGAGGGCGCGGACCTTGTTCTGGTGGAAGGGGCGGGCAGCCCGGCGGAGATCAACCTGCGCGCCGGCGACATCGCCAATATGGGCTTTGCCGAGGCGGTGGATATTCCCGTCGCCTTGTGCGGCGATATCGACCGCGGCGGGGTGATCGCGAGCCTCGTCGGCACCCATGCGATCCTGCCCGAGGCGGAGCGGACCCGCATCAAGGCCTTCCTGGTCAACCGCTTCCGCGGGGATGTGTCCCTGTTCGACGAGGGCGTGCGGGAGATCGCCGCGCGCACCGGATGGCGGCCGCTCGGCGTGGTGCCGTGGTTTGCCGATGCGCACCGCTTGCCGGCGGAAGATGCGCTGGCGCTGGAGGAAAGCGACGGCGACGGCTCGGTGAAGATCGCCGTGCCGGTGATCAGCCGCATCGCCAATTTCGACGATCTCGATCCGCTGCGGCTGGAGCCGGGCGTGACGCTGGAACTGGTCGGCCCGGGCCGGGCGCTGCCGGGGGATGCGGATCTGGTGCTGCTGCCGGGGTCCAAGTCGACGGTCGGGGATCTCTCCTTCTTCCGCGCGCAGGGCTGGGACATCGATCTTGCCGCCCATGTGCGGCGCGGCGGCCGCGTCATGGGCGTGTGCGGCGGCTACCAGATGCTCGGGCGCACCATCTCCGACCCCGACGGCATCGAGGGAACGCCCGGCACCGTCGACGGGCTTGGCCTCCTCGACGTCGACACCGTGCTGACGGCGGACAAGCGCCTCGTCGAGGTGACCGGTCGCCATGCGGCGAGCGGCTCGGCGCTCTCCGGCTACGAGATCCATATCGGCCGCACGCAAGGAGCCGACACCGCGCGGCCCTTCGCGCTGCTGGGCGAGGTCGGCGAGCCGGACGGCGCGGTCTCGGCGAACGGGCGCATCGCCGGCACCTATGTGCACGGGCTGTTTGCCTCCGACACGTTCCGTGCTGGCCTGCTGGCGGAACTGGGCAGCGGCTCCACCCGCGCTTACGAGGGCGAGATCGACCGCACGCTCGACGCGCTGGCCGCGCATCTGGAAGCCTCGCTCGATATCGAGGCGCTGCTGGAGATCGCCCGCGCGCGGTGAACCTACCCGCCGATGCGCCGCCATATCAGCAGCTGGTTGTTCGCCGGCATCGCAAGGTCTTCCAGCAGGGTCAGCCCCTGCGCTTGCGCCAGTTCGTCAAGCGCCTCGAAATCCCGAATGCCGCTCAGCGGGTCGCGCGCCCGCAATTGCGCGTCGAATTCGGCATTGCTCCTGGTGGTGAAGGCGCCGCCATATTTCATCGGCCCGTAGACGCAGCACAGGCCACCCGGCGCCAGCACCTCGCCGACGCGGGCAAAGAACTGCCCGACATGCGCGAAGGACATGATGTGCAGCGTGTTGGCTGTGAAGACCGCGTCGAAGGCATCGGGCGCGTCCGCCGCCGGCAGCGGCCAGGGCGGGGCGGCAACGTCGAGGGCGAGCGGCGGCGGTGTCCGTGTCGTCCCTTCTGCCTCGAGCCTCGCCGCAACCCCCTCGACGGCGCCGGGCAACTCGCTGCATTGCCAGACGAGCTGCGGCAGGGCCGCGGTCATGTGCACCGCATGCTGGCCGGTGCCGCTGCCGATCTCCAGAACGCGCCGGCAGTGCGCGAGATGGGGGCGGAGCGCTGCGAGGATCGCGTCCTTGTTGCGTTCGGCGGAGGGGGCGAAGGGAAGCATTGCGGACCTCACAGGAACAGCGGGACGAGCGCGACGGCCGCCACCGCGACGGCCTGCAGCACCATCGCCTGGCGGAACACCTTCAGCGCCCTCGAAATGTCGCCGGCACTGGCCTCGCGCCGGCCGCCTTCGTTCATGAACGGATCGTCGACCGTATAGCCGGGATAAGCGCGCGGGCCGGCCAGCGCCAGGCCCAGCACGGCAGCCATCGCCGCTTCCGGCCAGCCGGCATTGGGCGAGCGGTGCTTCGGCGCGTCCCGCCGCATCACGGCTAGGCTTTCCTTGAGGCTGCCACCGTTCAGCGGAGCGGTGAGCGCCATGGCGAGCCCGCACAGGCGCGCGGCCGGCCAGTTCACCAGATCGTCGAAGCGCGCGGAGGCCCAGCCGAAGGCCTCGTGACGCTCGGTCCGGTGGCCGATCATCGAATCCGCCGTGTTCACCGCCTTGTAGGCGATCAGCCCCGGCAGGCCGAGGAGCAGGAACCAGAAGGCCGGCGCGGTCACTCCGTCGGCGGCGTTCTCAGCGCAGGATTCGATTGCCGCGCGGGAAACGCCGGCCTCGTCGAGCTGCTGCGGATCGCGGCCGACGATCATCGCCACCGCCCGCCGCCCGCCGGCAAGCCCGTCCTCCAGCAGGCCGTCGCGCACCGCCGCCACATGTTCGTAGAGGCTCTTCTGGGCAATGAAGATCGCCGCGATCACCGCAACGCCGATCTCGCCGAAGGGCAGCGCGCGCAGGATCGCCTCGAGCAGCGCGCCGATCAGCAGCGAGCAGGCGACAAGGCTGGCGAGGAACACCGCGCCGTAGATCTTGCGCGTGCGCGGCGAGGCGGCGGGGTCGTTGAAATCCTGGTCGGCGATCTCGATCACCTTGCCGAACAGCACCACCGGATGCGGCACCGCGCCCCAAAGCCAGCGCGGATCGCCGATGAGCGCATCGAGCACCAATGCCAGCAGCAGCAGGAAGGCGGTGTCGGCAAAGAGCAGCATGGCTTCAGCGCCCGGTTGCGCCGCTGTCGGCCATGGCGCCCTGCAGTGCGGCCTCCAGCCGGGCCAGCCCTTCGCGCCCGCCGGGCAGGCCGATCCGCAGCCAGGTCGGGGCGTAGTCGAAGATGCGGGTCCAGATCCGCTGGCGGGCGAGTGCCTCGTGCAGGCCGGCCGCGTTGCGCGTGCCCGCCAGCACGAAGAGCGGCGTTCCGCCGAAGACGGAAAGTCCGTGCATCTGCAACGACATCGTCAGGTCGGCGGCTTCGTCCGCGAGCCGTGCCATCATTGCCCGGCGCCAGGCATAATTGCCGAGCGCCTGCGTGCCGGTCTCGATTGCGGGGCCGGAGACGGCCCAGCTCTCCAGCCGCTCGCAAAGCGCGGCGACAATGGTCTCGGGTCCCGCGGCAAAACCGAGGCGCAGCCCGGCAAGGCCGTAGAACTTGCCGAAGGAGCGCAGCACCAGTGCCGGGAGCCCGGCCAGATGCGGCAGCGCGCTGGCGCCCGGCACGCAGTCGGCGAACGCCTCGTCGACGACCAGCATGCCGCCGCGTTCCGCCAACTGCCCGGCCATGTGGCGCAGGCTCGAGGGGTCGACCAGCCGGCCGTCGGGGTTGTTCGGGTTGACGATCACCAGCACCTTGACCTCGGGCGCCAGCTCGGCATGCGGCGAGGTTATCTCGCAGACCCGCCGTCCGGCGCGGCGCCAGCTATCCCCGTGGCTGCCATAGGTCGGCCCGGCAATGGCGACGTCGCCCTGGGGCAGCACATGCGGCAGCAAGGCGATCAGCGCCTGCGTGCCGGGCGCGGCGGCGAGTTTCAGGTGAGCGGGCACCTCATAGGCCCTGCGCGCGGCGGCAAGCAGCCGGTCGAGCGCACCCTGCGAGGGCAGGTCCTGCCAGCAGCGGGCGGGCAAGGCAGGCACGGGATAGGCATACGGATTGATGCCGGTCGACAGGTCCAGCCAGTCCTCGGCAAGCCCGCCATACCGGGCCATCGCGCCGCCCAGATCGCCGCCATGCTTCATGCCCTGATCCTCCGGTGAATGGTCCTGTTGTTGCCGTCTGCATGACAGATAGACCACGGGGAACGCGACAGGAAAAACGAAAATGCAGCCGCGAGAAGAGATTGCGCTGGCGGAGCGGTCTTGATGCGCGGGACAAGCACGCGCCATCGCCATTCGCAGAGGCGGGCGGCAGCTATATCGGGGAAGGAAGGGAGGGTGCTGGAGGCCTCGCCCGGAATCGAACCGGGGTGCACGGATTTGCAATCCGCTGCGTCACCACTCCGCCACGAGGCCAGCGGGCAGACTTATCAATCACATGCGAACGCAGGTCAAGCGGTGTTCGACGTTTCCCCGGACTGCCTGTCGAAAATCGTCGGGCAGCCCGCGACAGCGCCGCGCCGGCGCTGTTTTGTCCACAGGGGAGGGTGAGGGGTGCTCACTCCGCCAGACTGCGATTGCGGGACGCACATTCGGCGGCGTCCTCACCTCGGATGGGAATGATGTCCAGCGTTGCCGGTGAGACGGCCTGCCCCTTTCGCCGCATCTCCTGGCCGATCAGTATCAGCGCTTGCTCCAGGTTTTGGTCAAACAGGCAGCGATTGATTTCGGTCGACAGCGTGATCTGCCGATTGGTTCTGCTTATCATGGTTTCTCCCGGTTTTTTTGGCGGCGCGCGGCCGTCCGGAACTGGCCAGCATGTTTAGCCGTCCAAAACGAAAGATTGCAGAAGTCGATTTGACAATCTTTGTGCGAATTGCAAACTCGCAGTGGTCGCTGACGGCGGTGCCGGGAGGAAAGTGTGGCGGGAACATCCTGCAAGGACAGGCCCGAAGCGGAGCTTTCGGTGTTGGATCGCAAGTTGGTCGGCCTCCTGACGGAAGACGCCCGCCGATCCCATACCGAGCTTGCGGCGCGCCTCGGCGTCTCGCGGACGACGGTCAAGAACCGCATCGACCGGTTGATGGACCTCGGCGTCATCGAGCGTTTCACGATAAAGCTGGCCGGAAGCGAAGAGAGGAAGCTGCGCGGCGACGCTTCGTTCTTCCACATGAAGCTGCGTCGCCCATTCTGTAAGAGTGTGCATGATGCAGTTCGCGGCTGGCCCGAACTGATAGGTGCCTGGTCCATCGCCGGTAGCACCGACATGACGCTGCTCGTCCAGTGCGAGGGGCTGGAGCGTATCGAGGAGTTGCGGGAACAACTGGCTCGCCATCCGGAGGTGGAGCTTGTCTGGACCGCCATGGTCCTGCGGCAATGGACATTGAAGTCGTCTAGGAACCGGGACTACGAGCCCGGCGAGGGACCCGACCGCCTCGACTTCCGCTTGTTGGAAATGGCCGGCATGAGCGGGGCAGGACAGGTCGAGAGCGACGAGGGGAAGGTCCGGTAGTCTCGTGAAACCGCATCGACGTCGGCCAGCCGATCCGCTGAGCTGATTTCGGCAGACAAACCGGGCGGATCGCTCCGCCCGGTGCTGTGTCGGCTGGCCCTGGCTCAGCCCTTGTGATGCACCTGTTGCAGCCCGTAGACCGGCGTCGGGATGCCTTCCATCCGCGCCTTCAACTGCAGCGACAGGAACTGCGAGTAGTGGCGCGACTGGTGCAGGTTGCCGCCGTGGAACCACAGCGCTTCCTGCTGCGTCGGCTTCCACATGTTGCGCTGCTCGCCCTCCCAGGGGCCGGGATCCTTCGGCGTGTCGGAGCCGAGCCCCCAGACCTTGCCGACCTTGTCGGCGGTCTGCTGGTCGATCAGGTCGGCGACCCAGCCGTTCATCGAGCCGTAGCCGGTGGCGTAGACGATCACGTCGGCCGGGATCTCCACGCCGGTGTCGAGCTTGACGGAATTCTCGGTAATCTCCTCCACCTGGCCGGCCGCCAGCTTGATCTTGCCGTCGATGATCAGCTGCGAGGCGCCGATATCGATGTAGTAACCCGAGCCGCGCCGCAGGTACTTCATGAAAAGCCCCGAGCCGTCGGCGCCGAAGTCGAGCCGGAAGCCGGCCTTTTCCAGCGCCGCATAGAAGTCGGCGTCGATCTCGCGGATCTTGTCGTAGATCGGCTTCTGGAACGTGTGCAGGATCCGGTAGGGGAGCGAGGCGAAGATCAGGTCCGCCTTCGCCGTGGTCATGCCGTTCGCCACCGCCTGCTCGGAATAAAGCGCGCCGAGGCCGTGTTCCATAAGTGGATCGGAGCGGACGATATGGGTGGTCGAGCGCTGGACCATGGTCACGTCGACGCCGGCCTCGTAGAGCGCGGCGCAGATGTCATGGGCCGAGTTGTTCGAGCCGATGACGACGACCTTCTTGCCCTTGTACCCGTCGGGGCCGGGATGTTTCGATGAGTGGTGCTGCTCGCCGGCAAAGCGGTCCGCGCCCTTGAACTGCGGGATGTTGGCCTTGCCCGACATGCCGGTCGCGAAGACGAGCTGCTTCGGCCGCAGCACCACCTCCTCGCCGTCCCGGTCGACCGTGACGACCCATTCCTTGTTGGCCTCGTCCCATTTCGCCGAGCGGGCGGTGGAGCGGGTCCAGTAGTTCAGCTCCATCACCTTGGTGTACATTTCCAGCCAGTCGCCGATCTTGTCCTTTGGCGCGAAGACCGGCCAGTTCTTCGGGAAATCGATATAGGGCAGGTGGTCGTACCAGACCGGATCGTGCAGGCAGAGCGACTTGTAGCGCTTGCGCCAGGAATCGCCCGGCCGGTCGTTGCGCTCGACGATGATCGTCGGCACGCCGAGCTGCCGCAGCCTTGCGCCGAGCGCGATGCCGCCCTGGCCGCCGCCGATGATCACCACATAGGGCTGCTTCGTGTAGCCGAGCGTCGCGGCCTCTTCCTCGCGCTCCTCCTTCCAGGTCTTGCCGCCGGGATTGACTCCGTGCCTGGCGCCGAGCGGCCGGCTGAAGCCGGCCTTTTCCTCGTGGCCCTTCAGCTCGACCATGGTGGTCAGCAGCGTCCAGATCAGCCCGTCCTTGAGGCGGATCAGGCCGTAGCCGCGCGCCACCGCCGTCTCGAAGGTGATCCAGGCCTGGGTCACGCCGTCGGCCTCGCTGGCCTCCTCGCCCTCGGCCACCTGCCAGGAAGTCGGCTTTGTCAGGGCAAGCTGCGCCTCCAGCATGTCGCGGACCTCGCCGCGTCCCTCCACGGTCTTGATGTTCCAAGTGAAGGTGACGAGGTCGCGCCAGTAGCACTCCTCGGCGAACATGTTGACGGCCTCGTCGATCCGGCCCGCCTCCAGGGCCCCGCCGAACCGGTCGAGAAAGGCCTGCACGCGGGCCGTCGGTGTCTTGTCGAGCATATGGTCTCCTCCCGTTGCTCAGATGCCCGGGGACGGATCTGCGCTCGCCCGGTAGCGTTGAGATGGCAAACCGCGTGCCAAGCGGTGCGGGCAAAAGAACGCTTTTCGTTCAAGGACTTGGGCGCGCCTGTTGCGCACCCCTGTTGCAGCGTCGCGCAACAGGCCTGCAACACCTGTCGCAGCCGGTGCAACAGGCCGGCGCAGATCACCCTGCGCGGGTTCCGCCGCGCTTCAGCCAGCGATGCACGGTGGAGCGGTTGACGCCGAGCCGGCGCGCCAATGCCGAGACATTGCCGCCGCAGGCAGCGAGCTCGCGCAAGAGGTCGTCCGGGCGCGCAGGCCCGTCATCGCTGCGGGTCTCTGCCGGCGGCAGCGGCGAGGGAGCCGGGCGGAAGGCCTGTCCGGCGCCCGGCCGGACGATCTGCTCGGGCAGGGACTCGGCATCGATCCTATCCCCGTCCGACAGCGCGGCGGCGACTTTCAGGGCGTTGTGCAGTTCCCGCAGGTTGCCGGGCCAGGAATGGGCGCGCAGCGCCATGCGCGCGCCGGGCGACAGGCGAGGGCTTCGGCCGGTCTCGGCGGCGATGCGGCCCAGCATGCGTTCGGCGAGGGTATCGAAGTCCAGCCGCTCGCGCAGGGGCGGCAGGGTGAAGGTGGCGGCGTTGAGCCGGTAGTAGAGGTCTTCGCGGAACCGGCCCTCCGCCACCAGTCGGCCGAGATCCCGGTGCGAGGCGGAAATGAGCTTCAGCCGAACGGGCCGCGTCTTCAACGCGCCGACGGGCTGCACCTCGCCCTCCGACAGGACGCGCAGGAGGCGGCTTTGCAGCGAGAGCGGCATGTCGCCGATCTCGTCGAGAAACAGCGTGCCGCCGGCCGCCGCCTCGATCAGGCCGGTCTTGCCGCGCGGGGCCGCGCCCGTGAAGGCGCCCGGCGCATAGCCGAACAGCTCGGACTCGATCAGATGCTCCGGGATCGCCGCGCAGTTCACGGCCACGAAGGGACCGGGGCGCTCGCGGCTCTCGTGGATGGCGCGGGCAAGATATTCCTTGCCCGTCCCGGTCTCGCCGTGGATCAGGATCGGGATGTCGAGCCCGGCCAGCCGGGACACCCGCGCCAGCAGTGCCTCCATGCGTGGGTCGCCGAAACTCAAGGTGGAGAGCGCGCCCGGCAGGCGCGGGCGCGCGGTCGCCGGCCCGCGCGGCTGCACCACCGGCGCGATGGAACTGGCGAAGAAGGCCGAGCCGTCTCGCGCCCGCAGCACCCGTTCCCGGTCTGCGCCGCCGCGCATGTAGCGGGGCAGGTCGTCGATATCGATCTCGAAGAACCGGTCGATCCGCTCGCCGATCAGATCGCGCGCGGTGAAGGCGGTCAGGTTCATCGCCCGCGCCAGCGCGTTGAAGCCGCCATGGGTGATGCCGGTGACGCGGCCCGTTCCGTCGAGCGAGAGCGCCGCGTCCGGGTCGACGTCGAGAAAGTCCGGCAGGCGCGACAGCCGCAGCACCCAGTCGTTGCGGGTGCGCGAGATCAGGTTGGCAAGCTCGATCCGCCGCGCGGTGGCGGCGACCAGATGCAGCGCCAGCTGCTGGCTGGCCTTGGCGGTGGGCGAGCGCAGCTGCGAGATATCCAGCACGGCGGTGAGGTCGCCGAGCGTGTCGTAGATCGGCGCGGCGGTGCAGGTCAGGCCGATATGGCTGCTGTCGAAATGGTCGTCCTGATGAATGACCACCGGCTTGCCGGAGACGATGCAGGCGCCCACCGCGCAGGTGCCGGCGCGGTTTTCCGACCATTCGGAGCCGAGATAGAG
Source organism: Stappia sp. WLB 29 (assembly GCF_023507705.1). GTDB lineage: Bacteria > Pseudomonadota > Alphaproteobacteria > Rhizobiales > Stappiaceae > Stappia. The sequence goes on from NZ_JALBGD010000010.1 coordinate 104,377, forward strand.
CCCGGCCTTGCGCAGCTGGTTGTCGAAGGTCGGGTCGCCCATAAACTCGACCGTGACGCCGCGCGCATCCGAAAGCAGCAGCACGTATTTCTGTTCGGCGACCTGATCGAACAGCGTCTCCAGACCGCTGCGGCCGATGCGGATAAGTTCCTCCGCCTGCTCGCGGTGCTCGCGCAGCGTCGTCTCCGGAACGATATAGGCTTCCTGCGCCTGCGCCGGGTCGAGCCGATAGTCGTTGACGCAGCGCAGCCACGACTGGACGACGGGCATATCTCGTCCGCTCGCCCCGCCCATGGCGACGCGCTCGATCTCCCTGATGTGCGACAGGGCCGACACCATGGCTATTTCCTCCCGCCGCGATGCTCGCATGGCCGGGCGCGCCCCACAAGGCGGGATCGGGGAGTAGTGCCAAAGGAGGAGGAGGGAGGCGCGCGGATATCCGCTCCGCTCAGGGCGCGTCGGGCGTGTCCTTGCCGGCGATCCGGCGGGTGAGAGCCGGGGAGAGGCCCGTGCTGTCCTTCGCCGGCGGGCGGGCATAACTGCCCTTGTCGGCGCCGGACGGGTGCAGGCGGTGGAGCGAAACCGCCTGCAAAACGGCGGCTTTTACCGGGTCCAGAAGCACCGCCGGCACCTCGTCGGCGATGTCCTCGGCGAGCCCGGCGATCGGCGCACCGCCGAGTATCAGGATATCCGCATGCGCGGCGGCGCGGCGGCAGGTCTTAACCAGCGGTGCGCGCATCTCCTCCGCCACCGCCGCGATGGAGCCGAAGGCGGCATCCGGCGTGAAGGTGCCGGCAAAGCGCGTGCCGAGCCCTGCGCGCGTCACCTGCTCCTCGTACCAGGGCGTGAGGCGGGGCGAAAAGGTGACGAAGGCGAAGCGCTCCCCCAGCGCCAGGGCGGCCAGCATCGCCGCTTCGGAAAGGCCTGACACCGGCAGGTCGAAGAGCTCGCGCGCGGCAGAAAGTCCCGGATCGCCGAACGCGGCGATGACCGCGGCATCGAAGCGTCCCTCGTGCTCCGCCAGCAGGTCGAGCACGGCGGCGCCGGCGATCTGCGCCTCTGCGCGCGAGGAGATGTAGGGAAACCCTTGGCGCGCCGTCAGGGGCAGCAGCTCGACATCTGCCGGCAGGACCGTTGTCGCGCTGCGCGCAAGCCGCTGGGTCAGCGCCTCGGTGGTGTTGGGGTTGAGCAGCAGCAGGCGCATCAGTAGCCCAGCCTTTCGGGCAGCCAGGTGACGATGCCGGGAAAGATCATGCAGGCCAGCAGCACGGCATACATCGCCGCGATGAAGGGCCAGCTCTCGCGCACCAACTCGCCCATCCTGACGCCCGTGATGCCGCAGACGACGAACAGGACGACACCGACCGGCGGCGTCAGCATGCCGATCACCAGGTTGAAGACGAAGAGAAAGCCGAAATGCAGCGGGTCGATCCCGTATTGCAGGGCGATGGGATGGAACAACGGCACCAGCATGATGTAGGCGGCGTTGGATTCCAGGAACATGCCGACGACGAGCAGCATCGCCGCGATGAGGCAGAGGAACAGGAACGGGCTGTCGGTGACGCCTTGCATCAGACCGGCGAGCTTCATCGGCAGCAGGTCGATGGTGAAGAGGAAGGTCACCGTCGAGGCGAAGGCGATCATCGCGCCCACCAGGGCCGAGGTCTTCGCGGCGGTCAGCAACACGTCCGGCAGGTCGGACAGCTTCAGCTTGCGCGTCACGAAGAAGCCGAGGACCAGCGCATAGCAGACGCCGACCGCGGCCCCTTCCGTCGGGGTGAAGGCGCCGCCGACGATGCCGCCGATGACCAGAACCGGCATCAGAAAGACGACGAGGCTGCGCCTGAGCTCGCGCAGGATGTTGGAGAGCGTCACCGGCGTGCCGGCCAGCGGGTAGTTCCGCTTCCAGGCGATCAGCCAGCACAGGACCATGAAAAGGGCGAACAGGATCAGCCCGGGAATGACGCCGGACATGAACATGCCGCCGACCGAAACGCTGGACCCGGCCATGAATGCGTAGACGATCATCGCGCCGGAGGGCGGGATGATCGGGCCGAGATTGGCGGCCGCCGCCACGATGCCGGTGGAGAAGCCGAGACCGTATTGCTTCCTGAGCGAAGGCACGAGCGTGGAGGAGAGGGCCGAGGCGTCGGCGACGGCGGCACCCGAAACGGAGGCGAGACCGGCCCCGGCGACGATGGTCACTTGGGCGAGGCCGCCGCGCACCCGGCCGATGAAGGCGTTGGCGAAGTCGACCAGCCTGTCCATGATCCCGCCCTTTAGCATCAGTTCGCCGGCGATCATGAACAGCGGGATCGACATCAGCGGGAATGAGTTGACCGCGTTCATCAGGCGCGGGGCCAGCACCGCGACGTCGATGCCCGACAGCCACAGGCCGGCCAGCGCCGCAACGCCGAGCGAGAAGGCGAGCGGCATGCCGAAAAGGGCGAGCACGAGAAAGGCTGCGATGACGAAGAGGCTCATGCCCGGGGCTCCATCGGGACCAGCGCGAGATGGACGAGATGCAGGGCCGAGTGCAGCGCGCCGAGGATGACGGGGAAGAAGAACACGCTCGAGGTGATGTCGAGCGCGCCGAGCCGCTCGGACCATGTGGCCAATGCGACGCCGATGGTGGTCCAGAACACGACGCCCATCAGCGCCGCGCCGAGGGCGCTGGTCGCTCGTGCGACGAGGCGGCGAACGCCTACGGGCAGGCGCTCGACCAGCAGCGTGATCCCCACATGGGTTCCATCGCGGATGCCGAGCGGGATTGCGAGGAAGATCGTCCACACGAAGGCGATGCGGCTGACCTCGTCGGCCCAGTCGAGCGAGCCGTTGAAGACATAGCGCATCACCACCTGAGCCGAGACCACGGCGACCATGGTGGCCGCACCCAGGATGACGAGGACGCGCGCGCCGGTATCGGCGCGCGCGAGGACGAAGGTCAGGAGGCGGTCGAGCGCCATCGGATCACATGCCGAGCTTGGCGGTCTCGGCATCCAGCAGCGTCACCAGCTCCGGAGCGAGGCGAGCCTTGGTCTCGGCGGCGACGCCGGCGGTCTTCTCGCGCAAGGCGGCCGCCAGCTCCGGCGAAACCTCGGTGAAGGTCATGCCCTTGGCGGTGAGCTGCGCCAGACCCGCTGCATCCTGCTCGGCAGCCAGCTCCCGCTGATAGGCGACGGCCGTCGCCATGGCCTCGCGGACCATCGCCTGTTTTTCCGGGGCAAGCCCGTCGAACCACTTCTTGTTGCCGACCACGGAGATGAAGTCGAAGAAATGCCCGGTGTTGGAGACGTGCTTCTGCACCTCGGCGTAGCCGGCGACGTTGATGATCGCGAACGGGTTCTCCTGGCCGTCGATCACGCCCTGTTCCAGGGCGGAATAGAGCTCCTTGACGTCCATTGCCACCGGGTTGGCGCCGAGCGCGCGGAAGGTGGCAAGGTGCGTCTCGTTCGGCTGCAGGCGGATCTTCAGCCCCTCGATGTCACTGAGGGCGACCACCGGGCGGACATTGTTGGTCAGGTGGCGGAAGCCGAGCTCCATGTAGCCGAGGGAGGTCATGCCCTCCTTGGCCAGCATGTCGTCGAGCGCGGTGCCGACCGGCCCATCGGCGATCGTGAAAGCCGCCTCGCGGCTCGGGAACTGGAACGGCAGGCCGATGACTTCCAGCTCCGGCACGGTGCGGGTCAGGTAAGCGGTGCCCACCCACATCATCTCGATGGCGCCGATCTTCACGGCCTGTACGTTTTCGGCCGCGCCGCCGAGCTGCTGTGCCGGGAAGACGTTGACGTCGATCTCGCCACCCGACAAGCGCTCGATCTCTTCCTCGAACCTCGCGATGGCAAGCGAGGAGGAGTGCTCGGTGGCGAAGTTGCCGGCGATGCGGATCGTGTCCTTGGCGTCGGCCATGGTGGCCGACAGGACGAGGGCGGCGGAGGCGACAAGCGGGAGAATGGCTTTCATGGCTGGGTGCTCCAGGGTTGCGGCGAGGGAGGTCCGGGGCGGTTTCGCGCCCGGCCCGAAGGCGCGGGCGGCACGGGAGCGGATCACCGAGGCGATCTCCTCCAGCGTGGCGGCATGCTCCTCGGGCGCCGCCGCGGCAAGGCGGCGCTCGAAGGTGGCAAGAAGGGTCTCAAGGTCGGGAACGCGGTGCAGAGCGATAATGAAAGGATGGGAGAACCGTGCCCGATAGGCGGCGTTGAGTGCGCGCAGCCGGGCGGCATCGCCTGCCGAAAGCGACAGCAGGCCGAGCCGGGCCTGTTCGCCGGTCGAGGCGTCGGTCATGCGCCCTTCGGCCGCTTCCTCGCCGGCGAGCTCGGGGTGAGCGGCAAACAGCACCCGCTGGCGCTCCGGGCCGGCAGCAAGGATGGTCTCCGCCAGCGCGGCGGCAAGCGCCGCATCGTCGGCGAAGGGGCGGCTGTCGACGGTCAGCTCCACCACCCAGGGCGAACGCTCGACCAGGGGCTCGAGCAGCGCAAGCGCCGTTTCGCGGGAAGCCGAGTTGAGCGTGTCGAGGGCGGAAGTCATGGCGGGCCTTTGCCGTCCGGTGTCCTTGTGCCCTGAACGCTAGCCGGCCCTCATCATTGCAATCCATGACATTATCGACAATCCTGCGTTCTAGAAATTAGGATGCCTCGAAATGTCGCTCCACCTTGTCCCCCGCGGTCTGCACTATGTCGAGGCCGTTGCCGAGCACGGCTCGATCCAGGCGGCCTCGCGCGCCATCGGCATTGCCGCCTCGGCGATCGACCGGCAGATCAAGCTGCTGGAGGACCGGCTCGGGGTGCAACTGTTCGACCGCATGACCACCGGCATGACCTTGTCCCCGGTGGGGGAGATGTTCGTGGTGCTGGCGCGGCGCTGGCGGGCGGACGAGAACCGCCTGTGGTCCGACGTGAAGCAGATGCAGGGCATAAGCCTCGGCCATATCCGCCTCGTGACGATGGACAGTCTGGTCAACGGCGTGCTGCCGCGCTTCCTGCACCATGTGGCGGAGGTGTATCCGCGGGTGCGGATCGATGTGGAGATCGCAACGCCAGACGATGCGACGACCGTGCTCGACCGGGGCGATGCCGATGTCGCGCTCGTCTTCAACCTGCGCCCGCATCGCGACCTGCATGTGGTGTGGAGCGCGGAGCTGCCGCTGCACTGCGTCGTCGCGCCGGGCCATCCGCTGGCGGAGCTGAGCCAGGTGAGCCTTGCCAAGGTGCGCGACCAAGCAACCGTCGTGCAGAGCCCGTCGCTGGCGATCCGCCGCATGCTGGAGGCGCGGCACGGCTGGATGTTCTCGGAAAACCGCCCGCCGGTGGTCACCAACTCGCTGCAACTTCTGAAGCAGCTCGTCGTCTCCGGCAGCCACGCCGCGCTGACCTCGGAGCTGGACACGGCGCAGGAGCTGCTGGACGGGCGCCTCGTCGCCATTCCCGTGACGGGGCAGAATGTGGTACCCCAAAGCATCGCGCTGGCCATCAGCTCCCGCCGCGCGCTGCCGCGCATCGCCACCCGCGTTGCCGACCTCCTGGCCGCCGATGTCGCCGTCATGCTCGCCGAGGTGCGGGCGCGCAACCGGTTGCCCTGAAACGCAAAAAGGCCGCCCATCGGGCGGCTCTTCGCTCATTCCTGGTGAAGAGGGATCAGAGTCCCAGCCCGCCGACGCAGGCGTATTTGATGTTGAGATAGTCCTCGACGCCGTATTTCGAGCCCTCGTTTCCAAGGCCGGACTCCTTGACGCCGCCGAAGGGCGCGACCTCGGTGGTGATCAGCCCCTCGTTGACGCCGACCAGTCCGTATTCCAGCGCCTCCATGACGCGGAAGGCGCGCCCCAAGTCCTGGGTGTAGAAGTAGCAGGCAAGGCCGTATTCGGTATCGTTGGCCATCGCCACCGCCTCGTCTTCCGTGTCGAAGCGGAAGAGGGGGGCGAGCGGTCCGAACGTCTCTTCGCGCGCGACCTTCATCTCCGGCGTTGCACCCACGACCAGCGTCGGCTCGAAGAAGCTGCCGCCATTGGCGTGGCGCTTGCCGCCCGCGAGCACCTTGCCGCCCTTGGCAAGCGCGTCCTGGATGTGCTCTTCGACCTTCTCCACCGCCTTGCCGTCGATCAGGGGGCCTTGCGTCACGCCGTCTTCGAGGCCGTTGCCGACCTTGAGCGCGTCGATGGCGGCGCCGAGCTTTTCCGCGAAGGCGTCATAGACGCCGGACTGCACGTAGATCCGGTTGGCGCAGACGCAGGTCTGGCCGGAATTGCGGAACTTCGAGACCATCGCCCCTTCCACCGCCGCGTCGAGGTCGGCGTCGTCGAAGACGATGAAGGGCGCGTTGCCGCCGAGTTCCATCGAGATCTTCTTCATGTGGGCGGAGGCGTTGGAGGCGAGCTTCTTGCCCACTTCCGTGGAGCCGGTGAAGGTGATCTTGCGCAGATGCGGGTTCTCGCACATCTCCGCCGCGATCTCGGCGGCCGAGCCGGTGATGACGTTGACCACCCCGCGCGGGAAGCCGACTTCCTCGGCGAGCGCTGCAAAGGCGAGCGCGGAGAAGGGCGTCTGGCTCGCCGGCTTGATCACCATGGTGCAGCCGGCGGCAAGGGCCGCGCCGAGCTTGCGCGAAATCATCGAGTGGGGGAAGTTCCAGGGCGTGATCGCGCCGGTGACGCCGACCGGCTCCTTGGTCACCAGGATCCGCTTGCCGCGCCAGGGCGAGGGGATGATGTCCCCGTCGATGCGCTTGGCCTGCTCGGCGAAGAAGCGGATGTACTTGACGCCGAGCGCGATCTCGCCCTTCGCCTCGGCCAGCGGCTTGCCCATCTCGGTGGTGAGGATTTCCGCGAGCGCGTCGTGGTTGGCCAGGATCGCGTCGCACAGCTTGTGCATCAGGGTGCCGCGCTCTTCCGCCGTCGTCGCCTTCCAGTCCTGGAAGGCGAGATAGGCCGCCTCGATGGCGCGCGCGGTCTCCGCCCGGCCGCAGCGCGGCACGGTGCCGACGATCTCGCCGGTCGCCGGGTTGTCGACCTCGATCACCGATCCGGTGTCGGCATGGGTCCACAGTCCGCCGATATGGCAGGACTGCTTGAAGAGCCTGTGGTCGCTGATCATTCTTGCACTCCCGTTGTTGTTGTCGCGGGCCGGCCGAAAGGACTTCTGGGCCGGTCGTCGTCCTGTCGGGGCCGCATGCGGCCCGAGGTTCAGCGCAGCGTCACGGAATAGACGAGGTCCTGCGTGTTGCAGGCGCTCACCCGCCATTCGACCGGGGTTCCCTCCAGATCATAGGCGAGGCGGTCGACGGCCAGCAACGGAAAGCCCTTTGCAACCCCTAGGAAGCCGGCCTGCTCCGCATCGGCGGCGACCGAGCGCAACTCCTCGTGCACCACGGTGACCATCACGCGAAATTCGCTCTGGTACATGGCGTAAAGTGCCTGCGGCAGCCGCAGGTTCCCGATGCCGGCAAACCGCGCGCCCGGCAGCACGATCCGTTCGATCAGGACCACCCGGCCGTCGAGACTGCGCTCGCGAAAGATCCGCACCACCGGCGCGCCCTCGGAAAGTTGTAGCCGCGCGGCCTCCGTCGCATCCGCCGTGCCGTCCTCGACATGGGTCCGGCGCAGCTCCGGCGTCAGCCGTTCGCCGCCCGGCCGGGCGAAAAAGAAGAACTGGAACAACGGCCGCGCCGCCTGCGGCTGGCGGGCGAAGCTGCCCTTGCCCTGGCGCCGCTCGATCAGGCCTTCTGCGGCCAGCGTCTCGACCGCCTTGCGCAGCGTGCCCTGGGCGACGCCGAACTCGCCCGCCAGCACCTGTTCGCTCGGCAGCCTGTGGCCCGGCGGCCAGCTGCCGTCGGTCAGCCGGGTGCGCAGGATCTCCTCGACCCGGCGGTAGAGCGGACTGTATCCGGCCTTGGCGATCATTGCGGGGGCCTCATGCGGGCGTGGGCGCCGGTGCTCGAGCTTTGCATCCGATCATTCATCAGACAAATATCATATACAAGAATGTGAGGGGTGTTTTGCACGACAAGCGACTTTTGCGGATTTTCCCCGGCCGGTAACGGCATGCGGGGACGGGAGAGACGAACAGGGCTCTTTCCGAGCGGCACGAAGCGGTCTAAACGGCGGGAAGATCCGGCGCCGCGCGCGCCGCAGCCCGTCATTCCGGCCCTTGCCCGGCCCTGCCGACCACGAAAGCCTCCGCCATGTCCTCCTCGGTCACCCTCACGCTGGACGAAGCCGGCGCCTTTGCCCGCGCCGCCCTCATCGCCGCCGATACCTCCGCAGAAAACGCCGAATCCGTCGCCCGCGCGCTTGTCGCCGCCGAGGCCGACGGCCAGGCCGGGCACGGCCTGTCGCGGGTGTCCTCCTATGCGGCGCAGTCGAAGAGCGGCAAGGTCGACGGCCACGCGGTGCCGGACTTCTCGCGCCCCGCGCCGGCCCTGCTGCGGGTGGATGCGGGCCTCGGCTTCGCCTATCCCGCCTTCGACCTGGTGATCGACGCGCTGCCCGGCATCGTCGCGGAAACCGGCATCGGCCTTGCCGCCATCCGCCGCTCGCATCACTTCGGCCAGGCCGGAGCCCATTGCGAGAAGTTGGCCGAAAAGGGCCTCGTCGCCTTCGTCTTCGGCAATGCGCCCAAGGCCATCGCGCCCTGGGGCGGGCGCAAGCCGCTGTTCGGCACCAACCCCATCGCCTTCGCAGCGCCTCTGTCGGAGGGCCGCGCGCCGCTGGTCATCGATCTCGCCGTGTCGCGCGTGGCGCGCGGACGCATCCTGTCGGCGCAAAAAGCCGGCCTGCCGATCCCTGAGGGGTGGGCGCTCGATGTCGACGGCAACCCGACGACCGATGCCGATGCGGGCATGGCCGGCACGATGATCCCCATCGGCGAGGCCAAGGGCGCGGCGCTCGCGCTGATGGTGGAGGTGATGGCCGCCGCGCTGGTCGGGGCGAGCCTTGCCTTCGAGGCCTCCAGCTTGTTCTCGGGGGAAGGGGCGGCGCCCGACCTCGGCCAGACGGTGATCGCCATCGACCCGGGCATGAGTTCGGCCGGCGCCTATGGCGAGCGGATGGAGACGCTGGTCGCGGCCATCGAGGCGGAGGACGGGGTGCGCCTGCCGGGCTCGCGCCGGCTGGAGGCACGCGCCCGCGCCGCCCGCGAGGGGCTGACTATCCCCGCAGCGGTCCATGCGGAGATCGCGGCGCTGGCCGGCGAGGACTGGCGCGACGCGTAGGGGGGGCATCGTCCTGCCGCACAGCCCTCTCCTTAGCGTCCTCCCGGACGGCGCGTGAGCACCGAGCCGGGATCGGCGTGCCGAGGGCCTGCCGGACACGCTCCCGAAAGACACCACGACCGTCGGGGCTCTCCGGTTCCGGGTCGCGGCTTCGCCTTGCCCGGAATGACGCCTGGGGAGGTTGGAGCAAAGAAAACACCTGCCGAGGTTGCCAATGGTTCCCGGCTCTCCGGCTTCGCCTGCGGCCGGGATGACGTCTGAGGGGGGGAAGCTGGACCGGGATGACGTCTGAGGGGGAGGCGCGGCCCTGGCGTACCCCTCCGAAGTCACCCCGGGCAAGCGCAGCGCGACCCGGGGCCTATTGGTTGCCAGAGCGACGGCGAGACGCGCAGCCCTCTCCCCGCGTCCTCCCGGACGGCGGGCGAGCGCTGAGCCGACCGCCAGCCCCTGCTACTTGCCGAATTCGCGCTCGAAGAAGATGCCGGCCTTGGATTCGCCGTCCGCGCCGACCTCGCCGCGCAGCTTCAGCGACTTGGTGACGTCGATGTCGACGGTGACGCGGCTGGAGCCGGCTTCCGTGCCCTGTTTCACGCCGAGATAGATGTTGTCGCTGAGGTACTTGCCGACCGCGAGCGAGGGGCCGGAGGTGCCGTCGGTCTCGACGTCGATGGCATCGACGCCGAGCGACTGGCGAAGGGCGCCGAGCGGTCCTTCGCCGCTGCCGCCGGTCAGCGCCAGCACCGAGGCGCCGAGCTGGGCGATCTGGGTGGGCGAGAGCTGGCTCATCGACCGGTCGAACAGGAACTGCGCCAGCACCTCGTCCTGCGGTAGCTGCGGCGAGGAGGTGAAGGCGATCTCCGGCTGCGCCGCCGGGCCGGTGACGGTGATGGTGACCTGCGCGCTGCTGGTCTGCGAGGTGGCGGCAAAGTCCAGCCGCGGCATCAGGGAGCCGGTAAAGCCGACATCGCCGCGGTTGAACTGGACGCGGCGCGTCAGCACCTGCATCAGGCCGCGGCGCATGTTGAACGAGCCGACGGCTTGCGGGTCGGCGGTGGTGCCGACGATGCGCAAGGTGCCGCCCATCTCCGCATCGAGGCCGCGGCCACGCACGAAGATGCGCCCCGGCGCGGAGACGTTGACATCGAGGCTGATCGGCCGGCTGCCGCCAGCGCCGGACCTGCCCTCGTCGCGGGCGAGCGCCGCATCCTGCTGGCGCACCGCTTCCGGAGCGTTGACATGGGTCACCGCGAGGGGATTGATCGCCCCAGGCAGACTGCTGGGAATGGTGATGTCGGCACGGGCGACGGTGACGTTACCCTCCAGCCGGGCACCGCGCGCCTGGTCGGCGAGGGGTCCGGTGAGGCGCAGGTCGGCACTGAGCGTTGCCTGCACCACGCGCCCGTCGGAATAGCGCCCGTCGCGCACCTGCACCCTGAGGTCTGCCGGCATGCCGCCGTCGAGACCGATACGCCCGCCGGCCGACAAGTTACCCCCGGCGGCGATGGCTGCGTTAAGATCGTTGATCGCAACACCTGAATTGTCGACGGCGATGCTGCCGGTGAAATTCTGCAAGGTGAGGCCGGAGGCGAGCTGCGTCAGCGAGAGCTGGCGTGGCTGCAACGTGATGCTGTAGCGCGGCGCGGCGAAGGAGCCGGTGATCTTGCCCGAGACGGCAAGCCCGCCCTGGCCGGAAAAGCCCGACAGGATCAGCCGTTGGCGCGCCGCGCTGAGCGGGACGTTGCCGCTGAGCGTGATGTCGAGGGCCCCGGGCGCCGCAATGGCGACCGGCCCGCTGGCGGTCAGCGCAAGGCCGTCCGCACCGGTGATGTCGGTGGTCTGAGTGATGCGGCCGCCCTGGAAGCGGCCGGTGGAGCGCAGGCCGACGGCGGCGAGACCGTTTTCCCGCAAGGGCGCGGCGGAGAGGTCGGCGATCGACAGCGACCATTCGGCCTGCGGATCGGCGGCTGCGCCGCGCACGGCGACCGTTCCCGATGCGCTGCCCGTGGGCGACACGCCGGGGGCGAGAGGCGCGAGCGCCGTCAGCGGCAGGGCATTTATCCTCGCATCGATGGCAAGCCGCTCGCCGGCGGTGCCGCTGACATCGACGCGGCCTTCGCCGATCCGCAATCCCAGGTTTTCGATTGTCGTGGTGCCGTCGGCAACCGCGATGCGTGCTTCCTGCGCCAGGCGGGTGGCAAGGCCGCGATAGCGCCCCTGCAGCGAGGACAGCAGGATTTCGAGCCCGTTGTCGGTCGGCTGCAGAGCCGCCGTCAGGGCGACGCCGTCGGCATTGCCGTCCTGCGAGAGGCGGGCATCCAGCTCGATATCGGTGCGCGTTCCTTGCGTGGTCGCGGTCGCGGTCACCGTCTCGATGGCGGTGCCGCCGGCGGTGATGCCGCCGAGCGTCGCCTCGCCCGAGAGCGTCGGTGCGGCGAGCCCGCCGCGCGCCGTTCCGGAAGCGGAAAGCCGTGCGATCCGGTTGCCGGCAACCGCGATATCCTCGCCCTGCAAGGTCAGCTGCGCCCGCTGGTCGGCGCCGGATCCCGTCAGCGCGAGCTTGCCCGACAGCGCACCCTCCAATTCCGTGAGGGCGAGGGCCGAGAGCTCGGAAAGCTTCGGTGCCGCGATGTCGAGCGTGCCGGTGACCGTGCCGATCGCATCCGTGAGGTTGCCGATCTCGAAGGCGCCGTTGATGCGGTTCTCACCTGTGGCCAGCGAGAAGGTCGGGATGGAGAGGCCGGGGCCTTTCGGCTCCGCGTCGATCTCCGCATCCAGCCGGTTGCCGTCGACGGTGCCGCGCGCCTGGATATTGGCCGACAGCGCCTCCGGCGCCGTCGTCGCGGTGACGTCCACCTCGAGATCCGTGACCGGCTTGCCGGCGAGCTGCAGGGACTGCGCGGTAAGGGTGGCGGCGACGTCGGGACCGGTGAGCGCGCCCCTGGCGGTGCCCTCGATCCGGGCCGCGCCCACGACCTGCGGCGCGAAACGGGCAAGATCCGCCAGCGTCACCGTGTAGCTGCCGTCGATGGTCTGCGCGGTCACCGCACCGTCGAACGTCGTCTCGATGCCGTTCAGCGTCAGGGCGAGGGCGTCGATCCCGGCGCCCGGAGCGGAAGGGTCGACGGTGGCGCGCGCATCGAGCGTCAGCGGCCCGGCGAGCATCTCCGCGCCCTCGACCAGCGGCTGCAGATGGCGCGCGGTCAGTTTCGCGGTGAGGGCGAGGGGCGCGTTTGCCGCGGTGGTGTCGAGATCCTCGCCGGCAAGGCGCAGGCCGATGCCCTCGAGCTGCGCTTCGGTGGTTTGCACCCGCGCGCTGTCCAGCGCCAGCGACCAGCCGAGCGCATCGCGCGGGCCGCTGGCCGTCAGCGCCAGGGTGGTCTCGCCGATGGTGATCAGCCGGTCGGGCAGCTCGACGCCGATCATCGCGCCGTCGCCGGCCGACAGGCGCATGTCGGCGCTGGCATCGATCCGCCCGTCCTCGGGCAGGTCGGCGCGGAAGCTGGAGGAAAGCGTGCCGGTCTCGAGGGTGCCCTGCGCCCGCTGCGGCGCGAAATCGCGGGTGAGGATAACCTCCGCGTCGAGCACCGTGCGGCCCATGACCAGCGCGGCGGCGACCGGCGGGGCAAGGGCGGACAACTCGCCCTCCAGCCGCGCGGTCAGCTGGCGGGTGTCGCCGGTCTCGGCAAGGCGGGCGGTGCCGGCGATCTCCGTGCGCCCGTCCAGCGCCAGCGTCATCTGCGCCTGCCAGTCGTCGAGCGGGCCGTCGCCCTTCAGCGCGACATCGAGCGCGGGAAGGCCCTCGATCTGCAGCAGGCGGGCGGCAAGACCGCCGCGCGGCTCCTTCACGGTGACGTCGAAGAACAGTTCCTCCGCCTGCGGCATGAAGCGCACGGTCGCGGCGATGTCGCCCGGCGTGCCGTCGATGCGGCTGACGGTGAGCTCCGCATCGGCCGCCTGCGGCGCGTCGGACAGGCTCGCCTGCGCCTGCGCGGTGAGGCGCACCGGCGTACCGACGACGGGAGCGGCGATGTCGATCTCCGCGATCCGCGCCTGGCCGAGGCGGAAGGGCAGCAGCGGCACGGAGCCGCCGGACGTGTCCTCGCTCTGCGAGGGGACGGGGAGGCGCGCGAGAGAAACGCGGGCAACGTCGATGGCTTCGACATCGACAGTGCCGGACAGGAGCGCCAGCGGGTCCCAGGCGAGCCGCGCCTGCTCGACCGTGAGATAGGTGCCTGCAGCGTCCGAAACCTCGACCCGCTCGACGCTGGCATCCAGCCCCCAGCCGACCTGCAAGCCGGCGAGCCGCACGCCGCCGTCCGGGCCGCCGGCGATGCCGTTGACCAGAGACACGACCGCGTTGCGCCCGGCCTCCGTCTGCAGCGCGCCGAGCAGTCCGAGCACCAGCAGGGGCACGATCACCACGACGGCGACGAGCACCCGCAGCAGCAACCGGGCGGTGGCGCGCAGGAAGGAGCGGGAACGGCGGCGGCCCGGCGATGCGGTCAAGTCATGCACCCCGACGGGCTGAAAAACGAGTCGTCATGAAAAGACTTATCCCGCAATCTTGAAGCGAAATCATGGCGTGGCGGCAGCTTGCCCTGAATCGATGCGTCAAGGCGTTGAATCGGAATCGGAACCTTATCGTTCCCGCTTATGCCTCTGGAATGATTCGCAAAATCGAATTTCGATAGGATTTTGCAAAATTTCGAGAAATTTTGCGTTTCAAGCGCCCAAACCGTCTCAATTTCTCGAAATCAGAACGCCTGGCTGAGGCCGACATAGATGGCGAAGCTCGGGTCGTCCTTTTCCGGGTTGAGCGGTACGGCGACGTCGAGCCGGAGCGGCCCGACGGGCGTGAAGTAGCGGATGCCGGCGCCGACGCCGACCTTCAGCCCCTCCGAAAAATCCGGATAGACCGCGCTGAAGCTGTTGCCGGCATCGACGAAGCCGACGAGGCCGATCGTCTCGGTGACCTTCATCCGCACTTCTGCCGAGGCCTCCACATAGGAGCGCCCGCCGGTGACCTCGCCGGCGATCCGGGGGCCGACATTGCGATAGGCATAGCCGCGGATCGACCCGCCGCCGCCGGAGAAGAAGCGCCGCGCCGCCGGCACCGCCCGAATGGACGGGGCGATGATGCTGCCGGCGCCGACGCGCCCGGCGAGCACGAAGCGGCGGGACTCGTCCAGCGCCTGGTAGGCGGAGACCTGCGCCTTGGTGAAGAGCATGAAGTTGCCGCCCTTGGCGTCGTAGGCGGGCTCGGCGAAGGCGACGGCGTTGAGGCCTTCGGTCGGGTTCAGCTTGTCGTCGCGCGTGTCGTAGGCGACCTCGCCGATGATGCCGGTAAGCAGGTAGGTGCGGTTGCCGAAGACGTCCTGCTCGTCGGCGAACTGCACCTCGGCGCCGACCCGCGCGGACAGATGGTCGCTGAACTCGCGCCGCACGAAAGCATCCAACGTGACGTTGCGGCTGCGATAGGCGTCGGGGATTTCCTGCTTGGCGCTGAGACTCGTCGTGAAGGTGGTCAGCGGCCCGAAGGCGCCGGGCTTCTCGAAGGCGATGCGGCCGGCATATTCCAGGTCCGACAGGCTGTTGTCGCCGAGGCGGCCGACCGAGCCCTCGACGCTGAGCAATTCGCCGCGGCCGAACAGGTTGCGCCGGCGCCAATAGGCCTCGACGCCGAAGCCTTCGGAACTCGACCAGTTGGCGCCGACGCCGATGACGTTGCGCTTGCGCTCGGAGACCTCGATGGTCATCGGCAGGCGCCCGTCCGGGCCGACCTGCTCGCCCGGCACGATGCGCACCGAAGAGAAGATGCCGAGATCGGAGAGCCGCTTGGTGGCGCGCTCGATGGCCTGCGGGGAGTACTGCTCGCCCTCCGGCAGCATGGCCTGGGTGACGACGAAATCGGGATCGGTCGCCTCGGTGCCGCTGACGGTGACCTCGCCGAAGCGCGCGTCCCGTCCGGGCGCGGCGACGAGGCGCACGTCCAGCCGGTTGGTGGCGTGGTCGGCGACGATCTCGCGCCGCTCGATCCTGGCGAAGGGATAGCCGGCCGACTTCAGGTCGGCGACGATGCGCTGCTCGGCGCGCAGCACCTTCTCGGAATTGGCGGTCTCGCCGCTCACCAGCCCGTAGCTTTCCGGTGTGCCGATGAGCGCGTCCTGCGCGGTGCTCTCGACCGACAGGCTGCCGAAGGAAAACAGCGGGCCGGGCGACACGCGGATCGTCACCGGAACGGGGCGCGGGCCAGGCAGGGACGGCATGCGCAGCGCCGCCTCCAGCGTCAGGCCGGCGACACGAATGTCGACGGTGCCGGCATAGTAGCCCTCGACATAGAGCCGGCCGACCAGGCGCTCGAAGTCCGAATTGGCGCGGGCGATCAGCCCGGCCTCGCCCGAGGGCGGGCGGTCGGCATCGCTGACGAGTTCGGAGGTGCTCTCCAGCTTTTCCTTCAGATCGTCGTTGCCGCCGGACAGCGACAGCGTGACGGTATAGGGAAAGGGATCGACGACGGCGGTTTCGGCCTCGCTCTCAGACTTGCCGAACGGCCACCAGCCGAACAGGTCGAGGGCGGAGGCCGGGGCGGCGGACAGGCCGAGCAAGGTGCCGGCCATCAGCGCAACGCAAAGGGGGCGCCGGCGATGGTCCCGCCGTGCCGTCCTCGCATTCCCCGCCAAAAACGCCGGCAGGTCAGCTGTCCGGATCTCGTCGATACGCACGAGACGTCCTGTTCCGGTTGAGCCCGAAAGGTCCTTCATCGACCCATCTTGTAAGCCTAAGGCTAGGCCCGAATGGTTGACCGGTTCTGAACCGGAGGTCCCGTCCGGACCAATTCGCTCACCATATGGCATGTTTCATGCGCTTTGACGAATCTCGTGCCGCCGCGGATTCGCCAAGTCGGCGCCTGCCGCTAGGCGCCGATGTCCGCCCTGCCGCAGGAGGGGAACGGCCGGGCGCTGCTGCTGCACCCGGCGAAGTCCATCCCACAAATGCCTGAAAACCGGGGCAATTTTGTCAGATTCATTTTCTGTTTGATTAACCAATGGGGTAAACAATGTTGCCGATGAACAACAGGTGGCGGGCTTGCGGCGGCGCGCGTCCATCCAGCTTGGACACCCGCCCGAGAGGGTGCTAACAGAAGCGGGCGTGACACGTCCGGAATGTCACTACCGAGGCCTTGATGCGTTTATTGATCCCTGTTTTCCTTGCGTTTTCGCTCGCAGGCTGCGCCGGCCTGCCGGGGCAGGGACCTGCTGCGATCACCATTACCTCCGAAGAGATCGAGGGTGATGCGGTCAGCTCGGACTATGTGCTGCTGTCGCTGGACCGTTCGACGGTCGCGGCGGTGCACGACTACCGCCCGGCGCTGTTCTCCCGCCATTTCGCCACGGTGCCCGGCGCCGGCCGCTCGACGCGCCTGGGCATCGGCGACCGCCTGGTCGTGACGATCTGGGAAGCGGCGCCCGAGGGCCTGTTCTCCACCACCGACGGCAAGAACGTCTCGGTCCCCGTGGTGGTCGACGAGGCCGGTTATATCTTCATTCCCTATGCCGGCCGCATTCAGGCGAACGGCCTGACGGTCGAGGGGCTGCGCTCCTCGATCCAGGAGCGGCTGAAGGGCAAGGCCATCGAGCCGCAGGTGCTGGTTCTGGTGGAAGGCAACGAGAGCAGCGGCGTCGTCGTGGTCGGCGACGTGATGAAGCCCGGCCAGTACACCATGTCGGTGCGCGGCATGCGCCTGCTGGAAGCGGTGGCGCGGGCCGGCGGCTCGCGCGAGGCGACCTACGAGACGGTGGTGACGGTCAAGCGCGGCTCGCGCTCGGGCGAGGCGCGCCTCGTCGACCTGATCGAATATCCGGAAAACAACATCTGGCTGACGCCGGGCGACAACGTGCTGGTGACGCACAAGCCGCGCACGTTCTCCGCGTTCGGCGCGGTGCAGAGCACGCAGTTGGTGCCGTTCAAGACCGAATCGGTGACGCTGGCCGAGGGCCTGGCCCAGGTCGGCGGCCTGAAGGATTTCTTCGCCGATGCCGGCGGCATCTTCCTGTTCCGCTACGAGGACCGGGATCTGGTCCGCAAGATCCGCGGCGACGAGGTGGCGCAGAAGTTCTCCAAGACCAAGGTGCCGGTCGTCTACAAGCTGAACCTGCGCGCCGCCGAGGCGTTCTTCCTGGCCCGCTCGTTCGAGATGCGCGACAAGGACATCATCTACGTCGCCAACCATCCGACGGCGGAGTTCGGCAAGTTCCTGCAGATCATCGGCCCGCTGCTGTCCAGTGCCAGAACGGTCGACGCGCTGGCCGCCAATTGACGTCGGCCCTCGCCCCGGCGAGGGGACGTGTGCCCGTGACGCTGCGAGCGGCAGGCTTTCGCCATCCGGCCGGCGCCGCAACGGACGCCTGACATGCCGCAAGAGACGCAAACGCGCACGGTGCTTTTCCTGCAGGGTCCGCCCTCAGACTTTCCGCGCGTCGTCGCCGACGAGCTGGAAGCGCTCGGCCATCGCAGCTTGCGCATCAACCTGAGCCTGTCCGACTGGCTGCTGTGGCACGATGCCCGCTGCACCAGCTATCGCGGCAGCCTGAAGGCCTGGCCGGCCTATCTGGAAGGCTATGTCCGCGAGCACGGCGTCACCGACATCGTCTTCTACCAGGACCGCTTTCCCTACCATTCGGCGGCCATCGAAGTCGGGGCGCGGCTCGGCCTGCGCACGGTCGCCTACGAGAACGGCTACCTGCGGCCCGACTGGATCACCGCCGAACTGGACGGCATGTCGGCGCGCTCGCTGTTTCCGGACGACGTGCCGGCGATCCGCGAGGCGGCTTCGGTGCTGGCGCCCATCGACCTGACGGTGCGCTATCGCCATCCGTTCTGGCTGGAGGCGGTGCACGAGGTGACCTTCCACCTCGTCAACGCAATCCTCTTCATGTTCTGGCCGCGGTTCACCCAGGACAAGTTCTACCACCCGATCTTCGAGTATCTGGCGATGATCCCGCGGCTGGTCTTCTCCGGCCGGCGCGAGCGCAACGCCAACATCCTGATCGCCGACCTGATCGAGTCGCGCTGCCCGTATTTCGTCTTTCCGCTGCAGCTCCAGAGCGACTATCAGCTGCGCTACAACGCACAATACGACCATCTGGCCGACGCGCTGAACGAGGTGCTGGCCTCCTTCGCCGCGAATGCGCATCTGGCGGCGCATCTGGTGGTCAAGATCCACCCGATGGACCAGGGCATCGAGCCGTGGGGGCGGATCGTGCGCCAGCTGGCGCGCAAGCACCGGGTCAAGCACCGGGTGCACCTGGTCGACGGCGGCCATCTGGTGACGCTGCTGGAGCATGCCTCCGGCGCGCTGATGGTCAACTCCACCACGGGCCTGCACGCGGTGCGGCTCGGCTGTCCGGTGAAGATCCTCGGCGTTGCCGTCTACGACCTGCCGGGGCTGACCTGCCAGCTGCCGCTCGACCGGTTCTGGCGCACGCCGCAGGCGCCCGATGCCGGCGTCTACGACGCAGTGCAGCGGCTGATGGGTCATGCGATCCAGATCCAGGGAAATTTCTACACGGCCGAGGGCAAGCAGGCGGCCGCGCGCGAACTGGCGCGGCGGCTGACGCAGAACGGCGTCAACGAACCTGCCGCCTGCAGGCGCCCGGCACCGCGAACGGACAAGGCGCGGCGGCTCGGCATTCCCATGACCTTCTCCGAGGAGATGCGGGTTCGAGGCCGCATCGGGCGGTGGTGGCGTGCCTGGCGCGGCTGAAACGCGCGGGAGCCGCGCCCGGCATTTCCTGTTTTTGCAGGGGCCGCTGTCGCCGCTCTATCGGCAGATCGGCGCAAGGCTGGCCAAGGCCGGCCACGCGGTGACGCGGGTCAATTTCTGCAGCGGCGACTGGCTGCACTGGCACGGGCGCGAGTGCCGCTTCTGGCGCGGGCGCCTCGCCGACTGGCCGGCGGAGGCGGCGCGGCTGATGGAGGAGGACGCCGTCACCGACCTCGTCCTGCATGGCGACACGCGGCCCTATCACCGCCCGGCGGTGCTGGCGGCGGAGGCACGCGGGATCGCCGTCCATGCAACCGAACTGGGGCTGGTGCGGCCGGGCTACATGACGCTGGCGCGCGGCGGGCTGGGCGTGCTGAGCCGGCTGCCGGACGATCCGGCCGCGATCCGCCGGGCGGCGGCGCGGCTGGGCGAACCGGACTTGTCGCCCCGCTATCCGGGCTCCTTCGCGCTGGAGGCCTGGCAGGACGTTGCCTATCACCTGCCGAATCTGGCGGGCTTTCCCCTACACCCCTTCTATCGCCGCCATACGCCGAGCCATCCGCTGGCCGATTACCTTTCCTGGATACGCCGGCTCGCCGGCGGGCGGCGGCGCAGGGCGGAGGCCGCGCGGACCGAGGCGGAGCTCCTGGCGGTCGATGCGCCGCTGTTCCTGCTGCCGTTGCAGGTGGAGGGGGATTACCAGATCCTGGCGCAGTCTCAGTTCGGCACCATGCGCGCGGCGCTGGCCCGCGTGATCGCCGGTTTTCGCGAGGAGGCGCCGAAAGAGGCCCGGCTGGTGGTGAAGGCGCATCCGCTCGACAACGGCGAGGTGGACTGGCGCGCCGAGATCGCGCGACATGCGGGCGCGGACGGGGGGCGGATCACCTTCCTCGACGGCGGGTCGCTCGCCCCGCTGTTTCCGCGCCTTGCCGGACTGGTGACGGTGAATTCGACCGCCGGGCTCGACGCGCTGCGGGCCGGCGTGCCGGTCGCGACGCTGACGCCGGCGCTCTACGATATTGAGGGGCTGACCCATCGCGGGCCGCTCGCCGAGTTCTGGCGGGCGCCAAGTGCGCCCGATCCGGCGCTGCTTGCCGACTTCGTAAAAGTGGTGGTGGCGAGCTCGCAGCTGCGCGGCTCGATCCACAACCACGCGGGGCTGGACGAAGCGGTCGAAACGATGACGGCCCGGCTGCTGGACGACACAGCACCGGACCCGGAGTGGCATGTGGAGCCGCCGCCGCGTCTTGCCCGTGCCCGCGCGATGGGGGTGCCGCTGTGAGCGGGTGGCCGAGATGCCGGCGCTGGCTGCTGGTGGACAAGGAGCTTGGGCCGCATGCGCGCGCGCTGGCCGCGATCCTGGGCGCGCCGACAGGTGCCGCGACCCGCGCCCCGCGCAAGGGCGAGGGGCTGGTCTGCCGTGCCGGCAGCGGCGAGGTGCACGCGTGCGCGCGGCAGGCGGAGGAGGCCGATATTCCGCTGCTGCTGGCCGGCTTGCTGCGCCTCGAGGCGCCGCCGGCGCCGCTCGCCAAGGACACGCTGATAGTGGCGCTCCTGCCGGTCGACCCGGCAATGGTCCTGCGCGTGGGCGAGGCGGCGGCGATCACGGCAGCTGTCGCGGCGCTGGAAGCGGGCGGCCTCGAGGACACGGCCGGCTGGGGCGCGGCGCTGTGCAAGCGGTTTTCGCTCGACGAGGAGCGGGCCGGGGAGTTGCTGGCGCAGGCGCATGTCCACCCCTCGCCCTATGAGGCGGGGATGGCGCTGCCGGCGGCGCTGGCGCTGCAAGGGGCGGCGGCGGCCGCGCGGCGGGCGGAGGTTTCGGACAAGCCGCTGTTCTGCTTCGGCGCCAAGTCGTGGAACCACGCGACGATCCGGGCGGCGCTCGCCGGGCCCGGCGGGGCCTTCACCTTCTGCGCCAGTGCTGAGGAGGCGATTGCCTGCGCCGCGCGCGAGGGCGGACGGGCGCTCGGCTGGGCGGCGGGCGTGAGCGCGGAGATCGAGGCGGCGGCGGCCGGGGCGGGCGTCGAGCTGTGGCGGATCGAGGACGGCTTCCTGCGCTCGGTCGGGCTCGGTGCGGGCCTTGCGCGCGGCGCCTCGGTCGGCTTCGACGACGAGGGCATCTATTTCGATGCGCTGCGGCCGAGCCGCATGGAGCGGCTGCTGGCCGAACGGGTGCTGTCGCCGGCCGAGCGCGCCCGCGCGGACGGGCTGATCGCCCGCATCCGCAAGGCGCG
Organism: Stappia sp. WLB 29; assembly: GCF_023507705.1. Taxonomy (GTDB): domain Bacteria; phylum Pseudomonadota; class Alphaproteobacteria; order Rhizobiales; family Stappiaceae; genus Stappia. The sequence goes on from NZ_JALBGD010000010.1 coordinate 125,578, forward strand.
GGTCACCAAGTACAATGTCGGCGGCAAGGGCACGCTGCCGAGCGTGCCGGCGGATCGCCCCGTGATCCTGGTGCCGGGGCAGGTGGCGGACGATGCCGGCGTGCGCCGGTCGCTGTCGGCGACCATCGACTGCGCGGCTTGCCAGAACGTCAATCTGGAGCTGCTGCGGCAGGTGCGCGCGCGCAACCCGGATGCGCATATCCTGTTCAAGCCGCATCCGGATGTGGCCGCGCGCCTGCGCGCCGGCCGGCTGGAGCCGCGCGAGACCGAAGGCCTCGCCGACCAGGTGGTGGAGGGCTGCGATATCCTCGACCTCGTCGACCTCGCCGACCGGGTCGAGACCTTCTCCTCGCTGAGCGGTTTCGAGGCGCTGCTGCGCGGCAAAGCCGTGACCGTCTACGGCATGCCGTTCTATGCGGGATGGGGGCTGACGGACGACCTGATCGAGTGCGCAAGGCGCGGGCGGCGGCTGGATCTGGCGACGCTCACCCATGTCGCCTTCATCGACTATCCGCTGACCGTCGATCCGGTGAGCCTTGAACCGTGCGGGCCGGAATTCCTGATCTTGCGGCTGGAAAGCCAGCGGGCGAGCGCCCGCCACCGGATCGCGACGCGGATCCGGCAGGAACTGTCGTGGCTGGGGCGCAAGCTGGGGCTGTGACGTCGCCGGTCGGCGGGTCCGGCTCGCCGTCCTAACTCGTCTGGCGGACGCTTCGGACCAGCGACGAGAAGCCGACATTCTCCTCCCGCATCTTCGCCAGTTCCTCGGCCGCGGCATCGACCGCGCGGTCGATCTGCTCGGCGTTGTGCTCGCTGGTGATGAAGAAGCGGATGCGGGCGGACTTTTCCGCGACCGCCGGGAAGACGATGGGCAGCGCGTTGATGCCGCGTGCCAGCAAGCGATTGGACAGCGTTGCCGCGCCGATGGAATCGCCGACGATGACCGGAATGACGCTGAGGCCGGCGCTGGGGCCGGTGTCGAGGCCGGCGGCCCGTGCGCGCTCCAGGAAGCGCCGGCCGTTGGCGGCGAGCCGCTGCACGCGCTCTGGCTCGCGCTCCATCAGGTCGGCGGAGGCGATGGCCGCCCCGGCAAGCGCCGGCGACAGGCCGACGGAGAAGACGAAGCCGGGCGCGGTGGCGCGCAGATAGTCGCACAGGGCCTTGGAGCCGGCGATGTAGCCGCCGCAGGCCGAGAAGGTCTTCGACAGCGTGCCCATCCACATCTCGACGCTGCGCGGGTCGACGGAATACTGCTCGGCAAGGCCGCGCCCGGTGGCGCCGAGGACGCCGACGGAATGGGCCTCGTCGACCAGCAGCCAGCAGTCGAAATTCTGCTTCAGGCGGATCAGGCGGGCAAGGTCGGGATAGTCCCCGTCCATGCTGTAGATGCCCTCGACGACGATCAGCACATGGTCGAACTTGTGCCGGTTCTGCGACAGGATCTGCTCCAGCGCGTCGAGATCGCCATGGGGGAAGTTCATGCGCGCCGCACCCGACAGGCGTGCGCCCTCGGTGACCGAATTGTGGATGAGGGAATCGGTGAGGATGAGGTCGTCGCCCTGCATCAGGTGGCCGATGACGGTGACGTTGGTGGCATGGCCGCTGACCATCACCACCGCATCCTCGACGCCGTGGATGCGCGCAAGGCGCTCCTCCAGCTCGCGGTGGATCGGCCGTTCGCCGGCAACGACGCGGCTGGCCGAGGCGCTGGTGCCGTAGGTGGCGATGGCGCGGGTGGCGGCCTCGTTCACCTGCGGATGGCCGTTCAGGCCGAGATAGTTGTAGGAGGCGAAATTGTCGTAGGTCTTGCCGTCGATCACCGTGGTGGCGCCGGCAACGCCCGCATGGGCGCGGAAGAACGGGTTGTCGAGGCCGATGAGATCGGCCGCGGCCCGGTGCATGCGCAGCTGGCGCAGCTGCGGCAGCTCGGAAAAGTCGAAGGCGGCCGGACCGGGAGGCGGCGGGGCCTGCACGGCCGGGCGTGCGGGCTGGCGCTGGCGCGCCGCCTTGCGGCCGGCCCGGAGGTTCGCCATCAGCTCGCGCCGCTCGTCCGACTTGCTGCCGTGCTGGTCCAAGTTACCGTCTCCTCGAGAGCTGGGCGTGGCGCCCGCATCGCCCACTATAGCAGCGAGCGGACGTTGCGCGTGCGTTCCTCGACCTCGGCCGCCACGTCGGCCAGGGTCTCGGCATCCTCGAACACGTCCTCGCCCAGATGCTGCATGGCGTTGGTCCGCGCCTCGCTGGACAGGTCCGCGCCGTTGCCGCTCTCTCCCGACAGCGCCTGATCGGCGATGCGGGTGGCCATGTCGCTGAGCGTTGCGCCATTGGCCAGCGACATCAGAGGAATGTCGATGCCGAACTGGCGCTCCGCCGCCATGCGCAGCTCCAGCGCCATCAGCGAATCCATGCCGACTTCCGTCAGCGGACGCGCCGGGTCGATGTCGTCCTCGCCGATGCGCAGGATGCGGCCGATCTCCACGGCCAGCAGCTTGCAGATCTTCGCGATGGCGCTGGCGCGGTCGAGCCCCTTGACCAGCGCGGCAAGGTCGACGGCACCGCCTTCGCCCGAGCCCTCGTTGTCCGCGGAAATCCCCAGCCGCTCGGCGAACGGCGTGGCGAGCAGGGCGAGATCGCGCCGCGCCGCCGTCCAGTCGATGCGGGCATAGCCGGGGGCGGCCGCGACCACATCGTCCTGCGGCAGGGCCATGAGCATTGCCAGCCCGTCCAGCGCCTCGCGCGCGCTGAGCGCATGGCGGCCGAGCTTGCGCGCCAGCAGGTCGCCGACATCGGCGTTGCGGGCAAGGTAGCCGGCATCGGAAATCGCACCCCAGGCGACCGCAAGACCGGGCAGGCCCTCCGCCCGGCGGTGGGCGGCGAGGCCCTCCAGATAGCCATTGGCGGCGACATAGTTGGCCTGGCCCGGATTGCCGACCAAGGTGGTGGCGGAGGAGAACAGCACGAACTGGCGCAAGGCATCGCCCCGCGTCAGCGCGTCGAGAAGCTGCGCGCCGCGCACCTTGGGCGCCAGCACGGCGTCGAGCTGCTCGCGGGTAAGGTTGGAAAGCAGGGTGTCGTGCAGCACCATCGCCGTATGGAAGGCGGCCTGGATCGCGCCGGCCTCCTTGCGGATCGCGGCAAGGGCGGCGGCGACGGCCTTCTCGCTGGTGGCATCGCACGCATGACCGACGACCGCGACGCCGCGGCGGCCCATCTCCTCGATCAGGGCGGCGGCTTCCGGCGTGGTGGCACCGCGCCGCGACAGCACGTCGATGCGCGTCGCGCCCATGTCGGCGAGACGGGAGATCAGGGCCGCGCCGAAACCGCCGAAGCCGCCGACGACGACCAGGCTGCCTGCTTCGCCCTCGAAGCGGACAGGCGCGGGCGCGGCCGGCCGGGCGGCGGGCTGCTGCGGCGGGCGGATCACGATCTTGCCGATATGGCCGGCCTTCTGCATCAGGCGGAAGGCGGCGACCGCCTCGTCGGCCTCGAAGGCGCGATAGGGCAGCGGAGACAACGCGCCGCCGGCGAAGAGCTGCATCAGCTCGTCGAGCAGGCGCTCGGCCAGGGCCGGCTGGTGGATCAGCAACTGGTCGGCATCGATGCCGAAATAGCTGAGGTTGCGGCGGAACGGCCGCAGCCCGAGATGGGTGTTCTCGTAATAGTCGCGCTTGCCGAGCTCGAGGAAGCGGCCGAAGGGCGCCAGGACCTCGATGCTGCGCTCCATCGCCTCGCCGGACAGCGAGTTGAGCACCACCTCGATGCCCTTGCCGCCGGTCAGCCGCATCACGTCGTCGGCGAAGGTCAGCGAACGGGAATCGAGCACGTGGTCGACGCCGAGCCGGCGCAGCAGGCTGCGCTTTTCCGGGCTGCCGGCGGTGGCGATGATCGTCGCGCCGATATGGCGGGCGACCTGAATCGCGGCAAGGCCGACGCCGCCGGCGCCGCCGTGGATCAGCACGGTCTCGTGCGCTTCCAGCCGGGCGAGCCGGTGCAGGGCGTAATAGCTGGTGAGGAAGGCGACGGGGATGGTCGCCGCCGCCTCCGGTTCGAGCCCTTGCGGCGTGCGGGCGCAGCCCTTTTCGGAGACCGTGACGCGGCTGGCGAAACAGGCCGGTGCGAAGGCGATGACCCGGTCGCCCGGACGCAGACGCCGCGCCTTCGGCCCGGTGGCAACGACCGTGCCGGCGCATTCCATGCCGAGCGTCGGGCCGGCGAAGCCGTCCTCCAGCGCCTCTTCCGGAAGCAGGCCGAGCGCCCACATCACATCGCGGAAATTGAGGCCGCTCGCCTCCACCGCGATCTCGACCTCGTCGCCGACAAGGGCGCGGGCCGGGACCCGCGACCAGGCGAGGCGGTCGAGCGAGCCCTGCTGGGCGATGTCGAGGCGCAGGACATCTGCGCCGGTCTCGCTGCTGCCGGGCTGCGGCAGCTCCGGCCCGCGCTCCAGGCGCAGGCCAAGGCGGGTGTCGCCGTCGATCACCAGCTCGCGCTCGTCGGAGCGGTCGGCTCCGACGATCTCGGCGGCAAGACGCAGGGCGGCGGCGCTGGCATCGAGATCGCGGCGGATGTCGACGAGCCGCAGGCCGGCGGAGGGAAACTCGTTCATGGCGACGCGGCCGAAGGCCCACACGCCCGCCTGCACCGGATCGGGCGCGGTGCCGCAGGCCGGGGCGCGCGCGCCCTCCGGCGCGACGACCACGACCGGGCCAGCGGTGTTGCCGAGCCCCTTGAGCATCTGAGCCAGCTGCCAGGTGCGGGCCGAGAGCAGGGCGCTGGCATCTTCGCCAGCATCGGAGCCGGCCCCTTGCTGGCTGCTGGCATAGGCGCCAGCGAGATGGACGATGCCGTCGCGCGCGGCAGCGGCAAGCGGCGTCTCTTCGCCCCAGACGGCGGGATCTTCGAGATCGGCGGCGATCGTGTCGTCATCCGCCGCGGCCGCATCGGAGGCGGCCAGCACGGCCTCGATTCGATGCGGCTTCAGGCATTCGCGCAGCGCCGAGGCGACGGCGCGGGAGGGGCCGTCCGCATCGCAGACGACAAGCAGGCGGCGTGGCTCGGCGCCGGTCTCCGCCGTGCCGTTGCCGTTGGCGGCCGAGGTGCGGGCGGGGGCGCCGGCAACGAGGATGCTGGCGTCCACTTCGCCGCCGGCAAGCGGCAACGCTTCCACGCCAGTCAGGCCGAAGGCGGCAAGGCGCGCGGCCCATCCCTCGCCGTCGAGCAGCGGGGTGGCGGGGCGCGGCGAGCCGGGAACGGGCAGCCACCAGTCGGCGCCGGTGCCGAGGATCAGCTCGGCATCGGTGGCGGGCGCGCGTTCCAGCGCCAGCAACTGTCCGCCGGGCGACAGCATCGCGGCAAGGTCCTTGAGCATGGCATCGCCGGCGCCGCTGAGCGTGTCGCAGCAGATCGCGAGATCGTAGGGACCGCCCTCGGCAAGGGCGCCATCCTCCGGAGAAAGGAAGCGCGTCTGGGCGCTGCCATGCCAGTTGCGGCGCAGCCGCTCGGTAGCGCCGAGCGAGGGATCGCCGACGGTGAGCGTGGCGTTGTAGGGCGACAGCAGCGTGTCGAGATGGCGGGCGACGGCGAACGACCGCTCGCCGAGCACCAGCACGGAGAGAGGCTTGTCCTGCGGCCAGTCGGAAACCGCGCGTGCGGCGATGCCGATGCAGGCGCGGCGCAGGGCCTGGGCAGCCGGATCGGCATTGCGCCAGCCGGCCAGCAGCGCCGAGGCGAAGACGTCGCCGGCGCTGGCGGGAAGGCCCTGCCGCAGCAGGTCCGGCAGGTCGTCGGCAAGGCGGGCGAGCAGGGTGGCCTGCGAGCCGTGGGCACCGGCCTCGAAGACCAGCGTCTGCACCAGCGAGGCGAGGTCGAGCCCCTCGGCGGGATCGGAAATGCGCCACTTGCCGTCCTCTTCCTCCGCCAGATCGTGATGGGCGAGAAGATCGAGGAAATGGGCAGCGAAGGGCGCGGCACTTTCGTGCAGAGCGCCGTCGCGAACCTTGGAGGAAAGTGCGAAAGGCTTGTCGCCGAGCACGGCATGCAGAGAACGGTGGGCGACCGTGCGGGCGAGCGCGTCGGCAAGAAGCCCGGCATCCGAAGGATCGTAATCCTCGCTCGCCACGAGGCCGAGCTCGCCGGCGATCGCGGCAAGCGGGAGCGACTGCGGTGCGCCGGCCTCGGCCGGGGTCAGCAGGCGCGAGACGACGCGGTAGGCGAGGCCGTGGTCGCGCTCAGTCATATGGAACTGCACCGCCTTGAAGCGGGCGCCCGCGAGGCGCGCGACGAGGCCGCCCTCGGCGTCGAGATAGTCGAAGCTGGCGACGAGCGAGCGGGCGCTGCCCTTGTCCACCCGGATGCGCACGGCAACGGGAACGGAGGCGGGGGCATGCAGCTCGATTCCGGAAAAGCGGATCGGCAGGAAGCCGCCCTCGGCCGGCTCCGCGCGCTGACCCAGCAGGGCGAAGAGGCCGTGGAAGCCGGCATCGGCGACGGCCGGATGCAGCGCGAAGCTGCCCGGCTCCGGCAGGGCGGCCGGGGCCAGCAGGGCAAGGCGCGCTTCGCGCTCGCCGGACAGCACGGCGCTGTCGGCGAGGCGGAAGGCCGGGCCGTAGTCGAGTCCGTGCGCCAGCGTCAGCCGGTAGATCTCGTCGTGGGACACCTGCGTGCCGGCGGTTCCGGCCCCGGTTCCGATCTGGGGCGCGGGCGCATCCGGTGCACCGGCCAGCGTGCGGAAGCCGGCCTTCGCATAGAGCGACCAGTCGGCGCCGGAAAGGCGCGGACGGGCATGGATCTCGATCACCCGGTCGTCGGGCGACAGACGCACCATGGTCTCGAAGGTCTTGCCCTCGTCGAGCACCAGCGGGCGCAGGATCTCCAGGTCGCGCACCTCGATGCGCGTCTCGCCGGTCCATTGCAGGGCGGCGCGCAGGGCCATCTCGATGAAGCCGGCGGCCGGAAAGACGGCGGTCTGCTCCACCTTGTGGTCGGCGAGGAACGGCAGCAGGTCGAGGTCGACGAGGTTGAACCATTCCGCCGTTTCCGGCCGCAGCCGCTTGCCGGCCAGCGGCCAGCCGCGCTCGCTATGGGCGGCGATGCGCTCGTCCGTCTCCGGCGTCAGGAAGGGGGCGAGCTGCCAGGGATAGTCCGGCAGGACCGGCAGGTTGCGCCCTTCCGGCCCGACATAGAGATCGAGATCGGGCATTGCGCCATGGGCGACGATGCGGGCGGCGATGGTGTCGATATCGGCAGCCTTCGCGTCCTCGCTACGCGGCATCTCCAGGCTGGCGAGGACCTGGGTCTGGTTGCCGACGCTGCGCAGCGTGTCGCGGACATAGGTGGTGAGCACCGCCTTGGGGCCGATCTCGACGACGAGGTCGACCGGCTGCTCGGCAAGGCGCACCACCGCATCGGTGAAGCGCACCGGGCGGCGGACGTTTTCCCACCAGTAGGTGGCGTCGGGCGTGACCTCGTCCTGTTCCGGCGTGACGGAGGAGAGGAACGGGATCGCCGGCTTGCTGCACTTCAGCGTGCCGAGCGCCTCGCGCAGCGGCGTCTCGATGGGGTCGACCAGCGCGCTGTGGAAGGGATAGGCGATGTTGAGCTTGCGCAGGGCCCACCGCTTCTTGCGGGCAAGGCGGGCGAAGGCGTCGATGCTCTCGGACGGACCGGAAATGGTGACGCTGCGCGGCGAGTTGATGGCCGACAGCTCGATGCCCGGCAGGCCGGCTTCCGCGATGGCGGCGCGCGCCTCCTCCGCCGGAAGCAGGAGCGCGGCCATGCTGCCGAGATGGCGCACCACCTCCTGCTGCGTCGAGCGGGCGTGGATGATTCGCGTTGCGGTGGCGAGATCCAGCATGCCCGAGCACCAGGCGGCGGCCACCTCGCCGACGCTGTGGCCGAGCACGGCGGCAGGTGCGATGCCGCGCGCCTTCAGAGCGGTGACCAGGGCCACCTGCACGGCGAAGAGCAGCGGCTGGGCGATCTCGGTCCGCTCGATCTCCGTCTCCAGGTCCTTGGAGAACAGCATGGTGACGAGGGACCAGCCGGAGACGGCCATGAAATGCCGGTCGACCAGCTCCAGCGCCTCGCGGAACACCTTGTCGCCGGAATAGGCGTCCTGGCCCATGCCGGCCCATTGCGAGCCGTTGCCGGAAAAGGCGAAGGCGACGCCGCGGGTGCGCGGGGCGGTCTTGCCCTCGATGGCGGCGGGCGCCTCCTTGCCCTCGGCAAAGGCCTGCAGCGCGGCGATCTTGGCGGCGCTGTCGCCGAGCACGACGAGGCGGTGGTCGTGCAGGTCGCGGCGGCGGGCGGCGGCATCGATCACCGCGCCGGCCGTGTCGGCATGATCCTCCACCAGCGCGGCGTAGCGGCCGGCCAGTTCGCGCAGGGCGGCTTGCGAGCGCGCCGAGATGACCAGCGGGGCGGTATGGGCCACGCGGCTGTCCGCAGCCCCCAGCGGTGCGACGTCGCCGATGACCGCATGGGCATTGGTGCCGCCGAAGCCGAAGGAGTTGATGCCGGCAAGGCGCGGGCGCGTCCCCCGTGCCAGCTCGACCGGTTCGGCGGCGACGGTAAGGTTGAGGCCGGCGAAGTCGATGTTGGGGTTCGGCTCGTCGAAATGCAGCGACTTCGGCAGCCGGTCGTGCTGCAGCGCCAGCACGGACTTGAGGATGCCGACGAGGCCGGAGACCGGCTCGAGATGGCCGACATTGGTCTTGACCGAGCCGATGGGCAGCGGCGCCCCGCGCTTGCGGCCGATGGCGGTGCCGAGGGCGTTCGCCTCGGCCGGGTCGCCGACCTGGGTGCCGGTGCCGTGCGCCTCGACGAAGGCGAGATCGTCCGGCGAGATGCCGAGCTCGTCGCTGTAGATGCTCTCCAGCAGGGTCTTCTGCGCCGGGGAGGAGGGCAGCGACAGGCCGGCGGTGCGCCCGTCCGCATTGATGCCGGTGGCGAGGATGCGGGCACGCGGCTCGCGCGCCGTGGTGTCGCGCTGCAGCACCATCGCCACCGCGCCCTCGGAGCGGACGTAGCCGTCGCCCGAGGCGTCGAAGGCACGACACAGGCCCTGCGGCGACAGCATCGAGGCGCGGGCGAAGCCGATGAAGGAGAAGGGGCTGAGCAGCAGGTTGACGCCGGCGACGATGGCCGTGTCGATCTGCCCGCTCTCGATGGCGCTGACCGCCTGGTGCAGCGCCACCAGCGAGGAGGAGCAGGCGGTGTCGAGCGTGAAGCTCGGCCCGCGCAGGTCGAAGATGTAGGAGACGCGGTTGGAGATGATCGACAGCGTGTTGCCGGTCATCGTCTGCACGTCGACGGACGGCAGGTCGAACAGCAGCCGCTGGTGATAGTCGAGGCCCGAGGCGCCGACATAGACGCCGGTCTGGGTGCCGGCGAGGTCGGAGGGGCGAAGGCCCGCGTTCTCGATGGCTTCCCACACGACCTGGAGCAGCAGCCGCTGCTGCGGATCGATCTGCACCGCTTCGCGAGGGGAAATGCCGAAGAAGCCGGCGTCGAATCCCCACACGTCGTCGATCTGGCCGGCGGCGAAGGTGAAGCTGCGGCCCGACGTGCCGGGGCGGGGATGGTGGAAGCCGCGCGTGTCGAAGCGGTCGGGGCGAATCTCGCTGACGGAGCAGAGCCCGTCGTCGAGCAATGTCCAGAAGGCATCCACTGTCCCGGCACCGGGAAGGCGTGCCGCATAACCGGTGATGACAGTGTTATTCGCGCGCAAGGACATCCATAACTCTTCCGTAGCGGCTCTCGCGAGCCAATGCTGCCAAGCGGAGGCAATCCGCGAGGATGCCACCGGATGTTGTCGTCAGGTTGCATGTCCCCTGCAACCGCTTTGTCGCGCCTTGCGGCCGACGATGCGGATCCGCACCCGGATCCTGCCTGCTTGCCCAGCCCCCGGATCGGGAGCGGGTCTCGCCGCCGTTCCCTACCGAGCATCTTCTCCCGCCACAACCGCAAAGCGTGTTCGCCGGCCGTGGACGGGTTTTTTCAATATATCAGGACGAGGCGGTCTTCAAAGCGTCTATAATATGGCAATATTGCATCGCAGCATGAATTTCTCCAGATATTTGTGCCCCAACGGAATCATCGGGCGTGCCATCGGAAACGGCTCGTCTTTCAATATGATGACACTCAGCTCTCGCTGCGTTGCAAAAGCTTGCGCTCCCAGGCGAGGGCATGTCCGGCGATCGTGTCGATATCGTTGTGGACGGGCGTCCAGCCGAGCCTTGCGAGAATCGCCCGATTGTCCGCAACGACGCTGGCGATGTCGCCCGGCCGGCGCGGACCGGTGTGGACGGCAAAGTCGCGGCCCGACAGCCGCTTCACCGCTTCGATGGTTTCCAGGACGGTGTATCCGCGCCCGTAGCCGCAGTTGAGGGTGAAGCCGGCGCTGCCTGCCCGCAGTTGCAGCAGGGCGAGGTAATGCGCCTCCACCAGGTCGCTCACATGGATGAAGTCGCGCTCCGCCGTGCCGTCGCGGGTAGGATAGTCGGTGCCGTGAATGGTCAGCCCGTCGCGCAGGCCGAGCGCGGCCTCGCAGGCGATCTTGAGCAGATGCGCCGCACCGCGCGTCGAGTGGCCGGTGCGGCCCTGCGGATCGGCGCCGGCGACGTTGAAATAGCGCAGCACGCCGCAGCGCAGCCCGTGGGCGCCCGCGATATCGGCGAGCATCCGCTCGCTCATCAGCTTCGACATGCCGTAGGGGGAGGTGGGGCGCGTCGGCGCGGCCTCGTCCACCGGGTCGCTGCCGACCTCGCCGTAGACGGCGGCGGTGGAGGAGAAGATGACGTTGGCGATGCCGGCCGCGCGGCAGCCCTCGACGAGGGCCAGCGTCGCGCAGGTGTTGTTGCGGTAGTACTTCTCGGGACGCTCGACGGATTCAGGCACGGAGACCGAACCGGCGAAATGCAGCACCGCATCGACCGGCTCGCCGGCAAGCTCCAGCGCGCGGGCAAGGGCGTTTTGGTCGGCGACGTCGCCGCGCAGGAAGGCGGCGGCCGGGGGCACCGACCAGTCGTGCCCGCCCTTCAGGCTGTCGAGAACGACGACGCGCTCGCCCGCGTCCAGCAGGCGCCACGCCATGTGGCTGCCGATGTAACCTGCGCCGCCGGTTACAAGAACTGCCATCCTTCCCTCCTGCCGGTGATCGCGGCGGCGGGCGCAGCGCCCGTCCGCGCGTGCCAGCCTCCGCCGTGTTAGCGGGTTGACAAACGGGTGGCAAGCGAACAGGAACGCAGCCGGACCGGCATGCCTCGACGCTGGGGCGGTGCGCGCACCGCATGCGGATCGAAGGGCCGCCAGGACCCGGGACACCCGTCGGGGTTCCGCCCGCAGATCGTGACGTGAACAGCACCGGTACGGCCTCGCGGCGCCGCGTCCCGCCCGCCCGCAGGCCTCTCTTTCCAGGAAAGTCCAGGAGCACGCATGCGCATCGCAATGATTGGCACCGGCTATGTCGGCCTGGTTTCGGGTGTCTGCTTTTCCGAGTTCGGCTTCGATGTTTCCTGCGTCGACATCGACGCGGGCAAGATCGAGCGGCTCAATGCGGGCGAAGTGCCCATCTACGAGCCCGGCCTCGACGGGCTGATCGAGCGGAACCTCTCCGCCGGGCGCCTGTCCTTCACCACCGATTTCGACACGGCCGTCGCCAAGGCCGACGTGGTCTTCGTCGCGGTCGGCACGCCCTCGCGGCGCGGCGACGGCGAAGCGGACCTCACCTATGTCTATGCCGCCGCGCGCCAGATCGCCAAGGCGATGCGGCCGGGCACGGTGGTGGTCATCAAGTCGACCGTCGTCGTCGGCACCTGCCGCAAGGTCGCCGAGATCATCCGCGAGGAGCGGCCGGGCGTCGACTTCTCCGTCGCCTCCAACCCGGAATTCCTGCGCGAAGGCTCGGCCATCGAGGACTTCATGCGGCCCGACCGGGTGGTGGTCGGCGCCGAGGACGAGCGCGCCGAAAGCGCGCTGCGCCGCCTTTACCGGCCGCTCTACCTGCGCGAGACGCCGATCCTCGTCACCACGCTGGAAAATGCCGAGCTGACCAAGTACGCCGCCAACGCCTTCCTGGCGGTGAAGATCACCTTCATCAACGAGATCGCCAACCTGTGCGAGAAGGTCGGCGGCGACGTGCAGAAGGTGGCGAGCGGCATCGGCCTCGACAACCGCATCGGCTCCAAGTTCCTGCATGCCGGCCCCGGCTTCGGCGGCTCGTGCTTTCCCAAGGACACGACCGCGCTGGCCGCCACGGGCCTCAAGCATGGCGCGCCGCAGCGGCTGGTCGAGACCACCATCGCCGTCAACGAGGAGCGCAAGCGGCAGATGGCGGAACGGGTGCTGGCAGCGCTCGGCCCCGAGACCGCCGGCAAGCGGGTCGGCATTCTCGGCATCGCCTTCAAGCCCAATACCGACGATGTGCGCGATGCGCCCTCGCTGGTGATCGTGCCGGCGCTGCAGGCGGCCGGCGTCACCGTCGTCGCCCACGATCCGGAAGCGCGCGGCCAGGCCGAGCCGCTGCTGCCGGGCCTGGAATGGCGGGCCAATCCGTACGACGTCGCCGACGAGGTCGACGTCCTTGCGGTGATCACCGAGTGGAACACCTATCGCGGCCTCGACCTTGCCGAGATCGCCCGGCGCATGCGCGGGCGCGCGGTGGTCGACATGCGCAACATCTGGCAGGGCTCGGACGTCACCGCCGCCGGCCTCGACTATCGGGGCATCGGCAAGGCGCCGCTCACGGTGGGCTGACGCCGGCCCGACCGATCCCTTCACGCACAGAACAAGACCGGAGACAGGCCATGCGGATGACGGACGACATGCAGGCGCTGAGAGCGCTCTGCCTCGAGGCGGGCGCGGTGCTGCTCGACTATTTCCACGGCGGCGTCGCGGTGGAGAGCAAGGCCGACGACAGCCCGGTGACCGAGGCCGACCGCCGCGCCGAGGCCATCATCCTGGCAGGGCTCGCGAAGGCCTTTCCGGGCGTGCCGGTGGTCGCCGAGGAGGAGGTCGCCGCCGGACGGCTGCCCGAGACCGTCGGCGATCGGTTCTTCCTGGTCGACCCGCTCGACGGCACGCGCGAGTTCATCTCCGGCCGCGGCGACTTCACGGTGAACATTGCCCTGGTGGAAAAAGGCGTTCCGGTGATGGGTGCCGTCTACGCCCCGCATCGCGGCGCGCTCTATCTCGGGCGGCTTGGCGAGGGCGCGGTGGAGGAAACGGTCGCGGCGGCAAGCGCCGGGGCCGGCGGAGAAGCGGTGCCGCTGCGCGTGCGGGCCGAGCCGAAGGTGCCGCCGGTGGCAGTCGCCAGCCGCTCGCACCGGGACGCGCAGACCGACGCGCTGCTCACCGCGATGGGCGTCAGCGACACGGTCAGCGTCGGCTCGTCGCTGAAGTTCTGCCTGGTGGCGCGCGGGGAGGCGGATCTCTACCCGCGCTTCGGACGGACGATGGAATGGGACACGGCGGCGGGCCACGGCGTACTGCTGGCCGCCGGCGGCAGCGTCTGCCGCCTCGACGGCGCGCCCTTCCTCTATGGCAAGCGCAATCAGCCGCACGATTCCGACTTCGCCAATCCGGGCTTCCTCGCGGCCGGCACGGCCGATCTCGTGCGCGCCGCCGCCGCGAAGGTGGCCGAGGCGTCTGCATAAACCGCCGGATGGCGCAAAGGGGCTGACGGGGCGGGTCGGTCCCGTGTTTCCCCTTTCGCCTCAGATGTTTATTCCCCTCTGTCGGCTGCGCCGACATCTCCCCCTCAAGGGGGGAGAGGGGAGCATGGGGCCGCGCGCAAGCGCAGAGCCGACCCATTGGCAACCTCGGCAGGCGCGAGACGGGAGCGCATCGCCACCTCCACGGCTGTCATCCCCGCCGCGAGGGTGGCCGAGGCGGCCGCAAAAGCTGCGAAATGACAGAGATTTTTTAACGAGGGCCGTTTGTCGGCAATCCTGTTTCTCGCCCTTGAGCGCGCGGCTGCGTAAGTCGTGGACGATAGCTGCCGGGAGCGGCGAACGGGACGGGGCGCCAAGGGCGCTCCCGCCTGCGTCGCCCGCCTTCCGGCCTCGTGCACGAGGAGACATCCGTGTCCAACCGGGGAAGCCATCTGCGCCGTCTCGAGGCGCAATCCATCGAGATCATCCGAGAGGTCGTCGCCGAGATGTCGCGACCGGTGATGCTCTACTCGATCGGCAAGGATTCGAGCGTCATGCTGCATCTGGCACGCAAGGCGTTCTACCCTGCGCCGCCGCCGTTTCCGCTGCTCCATATCGACACGACCTGGAAGTTCCGCGAAATGATCGCCTTCCGCGACCGCATGGCGGCGGAAGCGAGCATGGAACTGCTGACCCATACCAACCACCAGGGTCTCGCCGACGGCATCAACCCGTTCGACCACGGCTCGTCCTACTACACCCAGGTGATGAAGACCGACGCGCTGAAGCAGGCGCTGTCGCATTACGGCTTCGACGCGGCCTTCGGCGGTGCGCGGCGCGACGAGGAGAAGTCGCGCTCCAAGGAGCGGGTGTTCTCCTTCCGCACCGCCTCGCACGGCTGGGACCCGAAGAACCAGCGCCCGGAGCTCTGGTCGATCTTCAACACGCGGGTGCGCCCGGGGGAATCGCTGCGCGTCTTCCCTCTGTCCAACTGGACCGAGCTCGATATCTGGCAGTACATCCGCTCCGAGAACATCCCCATCGTGCCGCTCTACTACGCGGCCGAGCGCCCGGTCGTGGAGCGCGACGGCATGCTGGTGATGGTCGACGACGAGCGCCTGCCGCTGCGCCCCGGCGAGGTGCCGCAGATGCGCCAGGTGCGGTTCCGCACGCTCGGCTGCTATCCGCTGACGGCGGCGATCGACTCCTCCGCCACCACCCTCGACGAGATCGTCACCGAGATGCTGATCGCCCGCACGTCGGAGCGCTCCGGCCGTCTGATCGACCACGACGAGGCGGCGTCGATGGAAAAGAAGAAGCGCGAAGGCTATTTCTGAGGATTGAACGATGAACCAGGCATTGCCTTCCCTCGCCGTCGAGGCGGCCGACTATCTCGGCGATCATGAACAGAAAGGGCTGCTGCGCTTTCTCACCTGCGGCAGCGTCGACGACGGCAAGTCGACGCTGATCGGCCGGCTGCTGCACGACACCAAGCGGGTGTTCGAGGACCAGGTGGCGGCCCTGCAGAAGGATTCGCGCAAATACGGCACGCAAGGCGAGGAACTCGACTTCGCGCTGCTGGTCGACGGGCTGGAGGCCGAGCGCGAGCAGGGCATCACCATCGATGTCGCCTACCGCTTCTTCGCCACCGAGGCGCGCAAGTTCATCGTCGCCGACACGCCGGGCCATGAGCAGTACACCCGCAACATGGCGACGGGCGCCTCCAACTCGGACCTGGCGATCATCCTGATCGATGCGCGCAAGGGCGTGCTGCAGCAGACCCGCCGGCATTCCTTCATCGTCTCGCTGCTGGGCATCCGCCACGTGGTGGTGGCCGTCAACAAGATGGACCTGGTCGGCTACGACCGCGAGGTGCTGGAGCGCATCCGCGCGGACTACGAGGCGTTCTCGCAAGGCTTCGGCTTCGAGACGCTGGAAGTGATCCCGATGTCGGCGCTGACGGGCGAGAACGTCAGCCGCCGCAGCGCGGCGATGGACTGGCACGACGGCCCGACGCTGCTGGAACATCTGGAAGCGGTGGATGTCGCCGGCGAGGACCGGCTCGGCCCGTTCCGCATGCCGGTGCAGTGGGTGAATCGGCCGAACCTCGACTTCCGCGGCTATGCCGGCACCGTGGTCAGCGGCGCGATCCGCCCCGGCGACAAGGTGGCGGTGGCCGCCTCCGGCCGCGTTGCCACGGTGGCGCGCATCGCCACCATGGGCGGCGACCTGGACGAGGCGGTGGCGGGCGATGCGGTGACCATCACCCTGCAGGAAGAGGTCGACATCTCGCGCGGCGACGTGCTGAGCACGCCGGAAAGCCGGCCGGAGGTCTCCGACCGGCTGAGCGCCCATGTGATCTGGATGGGCGACCAGGGGCTGCGCACCGACCGCAACTACGTGATCAAGGCCGGCAAGCGCAGCACCACCGGCGTGGTGGCGCGCATCGAGCACGGCATCGACGTCAACTCGCTGAAGCACCTGCCGGCGAGCACGCTGGCGCTGAACGAGATCGGCTTCTGCGAGATCCACCTGAGCGCGCCCATCGCCTTCGACCCCTACGAGGTCAACCGCGAGATGGGGTCCTTCGTGCTGATCGACCCGCTGACCAACCAGACGGTCGGCGCGGGCCTGATCTGGGCGAGCCTGAGGAAGGCGGACAACATCCACCGCCAGGCCTTCGACATCGACCGGGCGGCGCGCGCCAGGCTGACCGGGCAGACGCCGCGCGTGCTTTGGTTCACCGGCCTGTCGGGCGCCGGCAAGTCGACCATCGCCAACCTGGTCGAGCAGCGGCTGCACGCACAAGGGAGGCTGACCTTCCTGCTGGACGGCGACAACGTGCGCCACGGGCTCAACCGCGACCTCGGATTCTCGGAGGCCGACCGGGTGGAGAACATCCGGCGGGTGGGCGAGGTGGCGCGCCTGTTCACGGAAGCCGGCGTGATCGTGCTGGTCTCGTTCATCTCGCCGTTCCGCTCGGACCGGCAGATGGCGCGCGACCTCTTCGCGCCGGGAGAGTTCGTCGAGATCCACGTCCATGCGCCGCTGGAAGTGGCCGAGACGCGCGATCCCAAGGGGCTGTACCGCAAGGCGCGGGCCGGCGAGATCAGCAATTTCACCGGCATCGACAGCCCCTACGAGGCGCCGGAAAGCGCCGAACTGGTGCTCGACACGGTGTCGCGCCCGGCCGAGGATCTGGCCGACGAGGTGATCCGCTATCTCGGCCTGTAGGGCTTGAGGCGAAATGCCGAAAAAACCGGCCGGAAGACGTGCTTCCGGTCGGTTTTGCCGTCTTTTTGAGCGGTCTTGCACGCGAATTGAGCGCGAGCCAAAATTGCTTGATGAATGGGCAATTGCGGGGCAGTCTTCCTGGTGACCCTTCATAAAAACACCAGTGGGGACCCTATGCGCAGACTGTTTGGCATTGCCTTCGCGCTGACGCTGGCCGCTCCGGCCGCGATGGCGCAGACCGAGATCAAGTTCACCCTCGACTGGAAGTTCGAGGCTCCGGCCGCGCCCTTCTTCATCGCCCAGGACAAGGGCTATTTCGAGGAGGAGGGCCTTTCCGTCACCATCGACACGGGCGCGGGCTCGCGCGAATCGATCCCGCGCGTCGCCACCGGCGCCTACCAGATGGGCTTCGGCGACATCAACGCGCTGATCAAGCTGCTGGACGAGCAGCCGGACCTGAAGGTCAAGGCGGTGATGATGGCCTACGAGCGCCCGCCCTTCGCGGTGATCGGCCGCAAGAGCCTCGGCGTCACCGAGGATCCGAAGTCGCTCGAGGGCAAGAAGCTCGGCGCCCCGCCGCCGGATGCCGCCTTCGGCCAGTGGCCGGCCTTCGTCGACGTCGCCGGCCTCGACACCTCCGGCATGACCATCGAGAATGTCGGCTTCCCGGTGCGCGAGCCGATGCTGGCCCAGGGCCAGGTCGACGCGATCTTCGGCTTCTCCTTCTCCTCCGTGATCAACCTGAAGTCGCAAGGCGTGCCGATGGACGACATCGCCACCATCCTGATGGCGGAGAACGGCCTCGACCTCTACGGCAATGTGGTGATGGTCAACACCGACTTCGCCGAGAGCAATCCGGAGGCGGTGAAGGGCTTCGTCAAGGCGCTGGTGCGCGGCTTCCTCGACACGATCGCCGATCCGGAAGCCTCCGTGCCCTACGTGCTGAAGCGCAACGAGGTGCTGGACGAGGCGACCGAGACCGACCGCATCCTGATGGCCGTGGACGGCTCAATCGCCACCCCGGCGGTGAAGGCCAACGGCTTCGGCGGCGTCGACATGGCCAAGCTCGCCAAGTCGATGGAATACCTCAAGACCTCCATGGGCGTGAGCGACACGCCGCCGGCGCCGGAGCGGGTGTTCGACCCCTCCTACCTGCCGCCGGTCGAGGAGCGCATGATCAAGTAAGGCCTGCGCCCGCGCCTTTTCTCCCCGTCGCGCGAGACGGGCAGGGGAGGCGCGGGCGTCGTTTCCACGACCCTTCGGCGCCAGCCCCCGCATGGCGCCTCGCGCCGGGTGCATTCGCCCGTCCTGCGGCCTGCACGGCCGCATCATCCTTCGGAGTTTCGCCCAGCCGTGACAGGTTTCGTCGATCTCAACACCATCCGCCTTGCCTATGACGGCGGCGACGGCACGCTTGCCCTCGACGGCCTGACCATGGCCGTGAAGAAGGGCGAATTCGCCGCCGTCGTCGGCCCGTCCGGCTGCGGCAAGTCGACCCTGATGAAGCTCGCCACCGGGCTGATCCGCCCGCAGGAAGGCACGGTCGAGGTGGCCGGCAAGGAAGTGGACGGGCCCGTTTCCGTCGCCGGCATGGCCTTCCAGAACCCCTCCATGCTGCCCTGGCGCACGACGCTGAAGAACGTCATGCTGCCGCTGGAGATCGTCCAGCCGCACCGGCGCAGGCTGAAGAGCGAATACGAGAGCTACGTCGCCCGCGCCGAGAGCCTGCTGGAGGTGGTCGGCCTCAAGGGCTTCGGCGACAAGTTCCCCTGGCAGCTGTCGGGCGGCATGCAGCAGCGCGCAAACCTCTGCCGGGCGCTGATCCACGATCCGGCGCTCTTGATGCTGGACGAACCGTTCGGCGCGCTCGACGCCTTCACCCGCGAGGAGCTGTGGCAGGTGATGCGCGACCTGCACGCGGAAAAGGGCTTCACCGTCATCCTCGTCACCCACGACCTGCGCGAGGCGGTGTTCCTGGCCGACCGCGTCTTCGTGATGAGCGCGCGTCCCGGCCGCATCATCGTCGAGCGGGAGGTGGACTTCCCGCGCCCCCGGCCCATCGACCTGACCTATGACGGGGGCTTCAACGACATCGTCCACGAATTGCGCGGACACATTGCCGAGGCGAGGGCCGCCGCATGACCAACGATCGCTGGATCAAGGCCGCCCCCTGGCTGTGGACCATCGGCCTGTTCGTCGTCTGGGAGGCGGCGTGCAAGGGGCTGGACATCGCCGTCTTCATCCTGCCGGCGCCGACCGACATCTGGGCGGCCATCGTCAAGTACTGGTCGCCGATCTGGAAGAACTCGCTGCAGACGCTGTTCACCACGACCGTCGGCTTCCTGATGGCGGTGGCCGGCGGACTGGCGCTCGGCCTTGCCATCGGCTGGAGCCGGGCGATTTATGCCGGCCTCTATCCGTTGATGATCGGCTTCAACTCGATTCCGAAGGTCGCCGTTGTGCCGATCCTGGTGATCTGGTTCGGCATCGGCACGGTGCCGGCGGTGCTGACCGCTTTCCTGATCGCCTTCTTCCCCATTGTCGTCAACGTGGCGACGGGGCTCGCCACCATCGAGCCGGAGATGGAGGACGTGCTGCGCGCGCTGGGCGCGAAGAAGATGGACATCATGCTGAAGGTCGGCATCCCGCGCTCCATGCCCTATTTCTTCGGCTCGCTGAAGATCGCCATCACGCTGGCCTTCGTCGGCTCGGTGATCTCCGAAACGGTGGCCGCGAATGCCGGCATCGGCCACATGATGCTGGCGGCGCAGTCGCAGTTCAACGTGCCGCTGGTCTGGGCCGGCCTCGTGGCGCTCGCCGTGCTGGGCATCGTCATGTATGCGGCGATGGCCTGGCTGGAGATGCGCATGACCGGCTGGGCGCACCGCTCGGGCCGGAACTGATCGTTTCCCGTGCAACACTCCGGCGGAACCTGCCGCCGGAGTGTCGGCAGGGTGTAGGCAAGCGGCACGCGAGCCTGTAACACGGTCGGCGCATCCAGCCGGCCGGAGACCTGCATGTCGTTCCTCTATGTCCTGAAGCGCCGCATCCAGCGGAACCTGCCCAAGCCGCTCCAGCGCAAGCTCCAGGAGGCGATCTATTTCGCGCTCTACCGGCTGTCGCCGGCCCGCCACCAGAACTTCTTCAACAGCGGTTATTCGCCGGCTGAGGCGCCCTGGACGGAGCTGGCGCCCTTCGACCGCGAGCCGCTGCAGGCGACGCTCTACGACAAGGTCCTGTGGGAGCTGACCCGGGACGCGGGACGCAGCGGCGCCGACTGGGCCGACATCCTCGACATCGGCTGCGGCCTCGGCGGCGGCGTGCAGGTCGCCCATCACCGCTTCCCGCAGGCGCGGATCACCGGCGTCGACGTCAATGCGAGCGCCGTCAGCGTCTGCCGCAAGCGCATGCAGCCGTTCCCCGGCATCCGCATCCTGCAGGGCAATGCCCGCGACCTGCCGCTGGCCAACGGCTCCTTCGACATGATCTTCAGCGTCGGCGCGGCGAGCTATGTCGGCATGGACGCCTTCATGAAGGAGGCGGCGCGCGTGCTGCGCCCCGGCGGCGTCCTCAGCTTCTCGGTCGGCTACACGGACAAGGAGTTCGCCGACCAGCGCAAGATCGTCGACGAGCTCTGCGAGAAGAACGGGCTCGATGTGCACAAGGTGGTCGACATCACCGAGAACGTCTTCGCGGCCATCGCCGAGGACGTGCCGCGCCGCCGCGAGCTGATCAACCGGGTGCCCTGGCCGTTCCGCGACTACGCGCTCGACTGGGCCGACATGCCCGGCACCATGCGCTACCAGGAATATGTCGACGGCCGCCGCCTCGACTACGCGGTCTGCTGCGTCAAGCGCTGAGAGGAGAGCACGGGGGTAGCTTTCGACTATGAGGGAAAGCGAGCCTTTGTGCGTCGTAGCATCGTGTCCATCTTCGCCGGCTCCAGCATAAGTTGCCCTGCAAGGCTCAAGGCGCCAAGCAAGACAAACATTTGGCCAAGCGCAAAGACGATGAACTTTGCAGCTGGCGAGCTCGTTGCAACGGGAACAGGCATCGCGGCGATTATGGCGCTGAACGGAATGAGATAAACCGTCTGAAAGGAAAGTCGCCAAGCCGGCCATCCTTGCGCCACGACACGCCACATCTCGCGCAGCATTGCGGTCATCCACATGAGCAGCGCGACCGCCACCAGCACCAGTTTGAATAGCGTGTACTCTACCCAGAGGTTCCAGGTCTCATCACCGAATCCTCTTGAGCCTGTAGAGTGAGGCGTCTTTAAGATCTGTATTCCGCAGAGCTTGATCACAAAATTGAGAATGCAAAGCCCTATCAAGAGCGCTGTCAGGATGCGTGTGAGTGGTTTGAAGCGGGGGAGTACAATGCCTTGAACCATGATGGCTTGATTTCTCTAAGCGTAACCAGAATGAACATACAGGAATATTTCTGAGCTTCAGAACTTATGTGTCTGTCCGAGCGACACAGGTGCGTTTATCGGAGACTGCTGTCGAGGCGGACGCGCGCGGAGGGGGTGTGAGCTGTCTCAACGCCGCTGGGCGGCCTGCGGGACGCCGCTCGCAGGAGCCGGGGAGGCGGTGCCGAACTCGGTGTCGATGACGCCGCGCAGCTCGCGATAGAGCAGGGCGTCGAACTCCAGGTATTCCTGCACCTTGTCGATGCCGTGCAGCCGCTCGGCCAGCTCCATCGTGCCCGGCAGAACGTAGGGCTCGTAGCCGCCGAAGATGTCGCGCCCGGTGACTTCCTCGACGCAGGTATTGAATGCGTCGATCCGTTCCTCGACGCCGACCGCATCGAACTCGGCCAGCCGGTCCAGCGCCATGCTGATATGCCGTTCCTCCGGCGCGTCGCCCTGGTCGCAGACCAGCGTGCGCACGAAGGGGTCGGCAATCGCCTGGGCCTGCTGCGGGCGCAGCCGGGTGAAGGCGTCCTGCAGCGAGTCCTCGCTCTCCAGGTCGATGGTCTCGCACAGGCCGAACAGGTTCTCGAGGCCCGAGACGAGGTTCTCCAGCAGCTTGCGATTCGAGGACCGCGAGATCTGCTTGATCATGATCAGCCGCTCGGCGAGCTCGACGATGGGATCGCGCAGCAGCGCGATGCGCATGTATTCGCGGCTCAGCAGGAACTCGGCGATGCGATTGTGGTTGTTGCGGCCCATCACGAACTGCGAATGGGCATTGTGGTTGATCAGGATGCTGGAGATCGTCGCGAAGGTGATGCGCTCGCTGTTGGTATAGGTCAGGCTGAACAGGTCGCTCGCCATGTTGCGCATGCGGATCTGCGGCACGACGCAAAGGTTGAAGAACATCACCCGCTTCTCGATGCGGAAGGGCGAGGCCGTGTGCCGGTGCACCATCAGCCCGGTTTCCTGCTCGACGAGCTGGACGTTGTCGGCCTTCTGGATGCCCTTGACGATCTTGTCGTCGATGTGGAAGCCGACGAAGCCGGTCGCGTGAAGCCCCAGGTCCTTGATGTCCTGGCGGTTCACGTTCGGGCCGATGACGGCGATTTCCTCGTCGTTGACGATGACCTTCACATGCGGCGTCCCGCCCGGATTGTTGGGCACGATCCAGCCGGAAAGAACGCCGTTGGCCTGTCGGTCGATGTGAAACTGCACTGTGCCGGGTCTCCCGGGGCTGTCCCGTCAGATCGCGTGGTCCTTCACCGATGCGACGATCAGCGAGGCGATCGCCCACAGGACGAAGGAAATGAAGAAGATCATGAAGATGCCTGCCGCAACGCGCGGATAGAGCGCGGTGTCTGGCACGGCGGGGCGGACGATCTCGACGAGGTAAAGCTGCTGGCGCTCGGTTTCCTGCCGTGCCTTCTCGTAGGAGGAGACGGCGATGGAATAGCGATTGGCGGCGAATTCCTCTTCGAGCCGCAGGTTCTCGAAGCTGGCGACCACGTCCGAGACGGTGCCGCCGCTGCGCCCCTGCGAGGCGAGCAGGCCTTCCTGCTCGGCGATCTGGGCCTTGACCTGGGCCAGTTCGCGCTCGATCACCTGGCGCGGCGCGAAGTCCTGGTCGATCATCGAGGCGGTCGTCTCCAGCCGCGCCTCCAGCTCGATTCGCTTGATCATCAGCTGCGACAGGACCTCGCCGATGGACTCGGCCGTCATGGTCGGGTCGATGATCTCGCTGGTGTTCCGGTAGACCCGCAAGGTCTCGCGCGCCTCGGCAAGCTCGGAGCGGGCAAGCTCCACATCGGCCAGGGCGACGCGCAAGGCCTCCTCGCGGGCCCGGCGGGAGATCTCGTTGACGAGCGTCTCGCTCTTCTCCACCACCTGCCGGGCCAGCCAGTCGGCTTCTTCAGCGGAAAAGGCCGTCGCCTCCACGGTGATGATGCCGGACTGGGTGTCGAGCGAGGCCGTCACCCGGCCCTGCCAATACTCGACGATGTCCTCCCACGTCGCCTCGGGATCGATGGTCGCGAAATAGTCTCCGCGCTCCCGATTGAACAGGCGGAAGACGGTTTCCTTGCCGCCGATGTCCTCGATGATCGCGCGGCTCTTGACGTAGTTGAGCACGGCGAAGCTGTCGGGGCTGGTGCCGGACACGCCGGCGACCTTGGCGACCATGGCCAACGCCCCGGAGCCGACCTCCTGCTGGGTATCGCCGCTGCGCACCATGAAGCGGGTCTCGGAGGCGAAGATGTCGGAGGCGAGGACGAGGAAATAGAGCGCGGCGAGCATCGTCGGGATCAGCACGAAGATGCCGAAGCTGCGCCACAACCCGCCGCCGCGCCGGCCGGTCGCGTCGGTCTCGCGCAGCTCCTTCAGGTCCTCGCGAACGGTCCGCACGAGGCCCGAGACCTTGCTGCCGGCACGTGCCAGCGGCCCGCGGCCGCGCGGGACGAGGCTGTCGGGATCCGTGTCGCCGCCGGTCACCTTGACGGCGCGGGCGGCGACGCCCTCCGGCCTGGCGGCCTTGCGCCCGCCCGCAGTCCCCTCGGACTTCGCTCCTTGCGTCTTGGGGGTCCGTTCCCTGGTGCCGGGAAGCCGCGAAAGCAATCGTTGCATCGTCACGTCCAGCGCCTCGCGGGTTCCGCGGCATGCGGGTGTGCGGCCCGCAGCATTTGCTCCAGCCTCGCTCCCATCGTCATGCCGCCAGATGGTTGCGGATGAGAACCGCAAGGCCGACGAGGCCGCCCCAGGCGGAAATGCACAGCACCAGAACCACTGTCCACGACCAGATCCGGCGCGGATACTCGGCATCTTCCGGCAGGGTCGGCTGCATCACGACCGCCGTATAGACCTGCCTCCGGTCAGCGTCCAGCCGGGCCCGCTCGTATTCCAGGCTCGCCTGGGTGTACTGCTTGCGGGCGATCTCCTGGTCGAGCAGGTAGCGGTCGAACAGCGCCTTGGTGGTGGACAGCGTCTCGCCGGTGCTGCCCGGCGAGGCGATTTCCCGGCGCAGGCGCGCGATCTCGCCCTCCAGTGTCTCGATCTGCCGGGTGAGGAACTGCATCTGCGGCGTGTCGGCGTCCATCGAGCCGAGCAGGGTCTGCCGCCGCACCTTCATCTCGGTGAGGCGCACCTCCAGCTCGGTCGCGACCGCCGAGATCGACTTGGCATAGGTCTCCGGATCGAGCAGGCCGGTGGTGTTGCGCAGGTTGGCAAGGTCCTCGCTCAGGGTCTTCAGCCGATCCTGCGCCTGGTCGAGGTCCTGGCGGTTGAACTGCAACAGGTCGGCGCGGGCGCGGACCGACAGGTCGTTGACCAGTTCGTCGATGGCCTCGAGGATCAGCCGGTTGATCTGCTGCGCGTCCTCGGCCGAGAAGGCCTGCACCGAGACGGTGACGATGCCCGACAGGCTCTCCACATGGACGCCGACGCGCTCGCGCCAGTAGTCCATGAAGTCCTCGATCGGATCGCCTTGGGGGAAGCGCGAGAAATAGTCGATACCGGGCGCGTTGAACTTGGCGAACAGGTCGATGCGCTCCTGCAGCCGGTCGATCAGCGCCCGGCTGTGCACATAGCTCTCCACCACCTTGGCCTCCTGCATCAGGTTGCCGGTGGGAAGCCCGGTGAGCGACATGAAGGCGGCGGGCGCGGAGGCCTTGAAGTTGCGCAGCGAGAACTGCATCTCGGACGCGTAGCGGTCCGAGGCGATGAGGCCGAAATAGATGCCGGACACCAGCACCGGCACCAGCACCACCAGCAGCCAGCTGGCGGCAACCGACATGAGGAACAGCCGTTCGCCGCGCCGGCGGCGGAAGCCGCCGCCGCCGATGACGCGACGGTTCGAGCGGATGCGCCGGCTGGCCTCCTTGAGGGCCGCCGAGATCGCTTCCGTTCGCTTGCCGCTTCTGGGCGCTTCCTCGACAAGGTCGCCGCCGCCGAGCACCACGTCTATCAGCGCGTCCGACATCTTCTCCGCCATCCGCGCCAGGCCTTCCGGCCCGGCACCGCTACATGTTCAACTGCTTGTACATCTCGACCGCATCCGAGACCGAATCGAAGAAATACATCTTTCCATCGGCCAGCACGATGCCACGGTCGCAATACATCTGCACAAGCTCGATGCTGTGCGAGATCATGATCATATCCGAATATTGCTTGCGTTTGTTGAACTCGTCCCGGCAACGCTGCTGGAAGCGGGAGTCGCCCACCGCCATGACCTCGTCGATCAGGTAGCAATCGAAGTCGATCGCCATCGACAGTCCGAAGGCGAGACGCTGCTGCATACCGGAGGAATATGTGCCGAAGGGGGCGTCGATGAAGGGGCCGAGCTCGGAAAAGTCCTCCACGAAGCGCACCGCCTTGCGGATGTCCTGCCGGTAGACGCGGGCGACGAACTGGATGTTCTCGCGCCCGGTCAGCGCCGGATGCAGGCCGCCGGCGAACCCGAGCGGCCAGGACACGCGCGCCTCGCGCACGATGCGGCCGCTGTTGGGCATCTCCGTGCCGGCGATCAGCCGCATCAGGGTCGACTTGCCCGCGCCGTTGATGCCCATGATCCCGTAGCTGACGCCCTTGTCCAGCCGGAAGCTGATATGGTCCAGCACGATCTTGAGCGTCTTCTGCGTGCGGTAGAATTTGAAGACGTCCTGGAACCTGATCATTTCATCAAGAGCTTTCCGCGCACCGCCCGCTCCGCCGCAAAGCCCAGCAGCAGGGTGAAGAGCGACACCTGCACCACATACATGGGCTCGACCGTGCTGCCGCCGTAACCGTCGTAATAGGCGGTGCGGAGCCACGATATGCAGTGATAGAGCGGGTTGTAGACGATGTATTCCAGCACCCAGTGCGGCATCATGCTGGGCAGGTAGAGCGCGCCGGAGGTGATCCACTGGGCGATCATGATCAGGATGAAGATCGCCACCCACATGGGAAACAGCACCAGGATCACGCAGCTGAGCAGGCCGACCGAGATGCCGTAGAGCACCGTGACCGCGATGGCGGCGATGGCGATGTCGGGCCGGTTGGGCAGGAAGTCGACGCCAGCGATGTAGAGGATCGTGCAGAAGGCGAGCAGCACGCACATGGCGGTGATCATCTCCAGCAGCGCGCGCGCCAGGATGATGTCGATCACCTTCACCACCGGGAACAGCAGCATCGGCTTGTTCTGCTGGATGGCGAGCATCATCATCCGCCCGGGATACAGGCACAGGATGTAGGGCATGATGCCGGTGCCGAAGAACACGACATTGTTGGTGCCGAGCGGCACCGCGCGGCCGATCGCCACCCACACGCCGAGCATCGCCAGAAGGTGGGTGAGCGGCCACGCGACCGCGATGACGAAACCGATCGCCGTGCGCCCGAACCGGGTGCGCATGTCGCGCAGGATGAGCGCGCCCAGCACGGCCTTCTGATTGGCCAGGGCGGCGACGAAGGACGTCCTCATGTCACTCCCGAAGCTTCCGGTCCCGCCGGCGGATGTTGCATTGCGGGATAATTGACCGGGGAACGCGACGATTCCATGGCATGTCCGGACCGGCAGGGCAATGCGGCTATTCCCCCAGCCGGTCGGCGACGAGACCGGCCAGCGCCAGAGCCGAGGTGAGGCCGGGCGACTCGATGCCGTAAAGCGCCACGAGGCCGGCATGGCCGTGCTCGCGAGGTCCGTCGATGCGAAAGTCCGCCGCCGGCTCGCCGGGGCCGGAGATCTTCGGCCGGATGCCGCTGTAGTCGGGCCGGAGCGCGCCGTCGGCAAGGCCCGGCCAGTATTTGCGGATCTCGGCATAGAAGCCGTCGGCGCGGCGCGGGTCGACCGTGTAGTCGAGGCCGTCGATCCATTCCACGTCCGGGCCGAAACGGGCCTGGCCGCCCATGTCGAGCGTCAGGTGGACGCCGAGGCCGCCGGGCTCGGGAACCGGATAGACCAGCCGCGAGAAGGGCGCCCGGCCCGAAATGGAGAAGTAGCAGCCGCGGGCGAAATAGGCCTTCGGTGCCTGCGTGCCGGAAAGGAGGGCGGCAAGCGAGG
Source organism: Stappia sp. WLB 29 (assembly GCF_023507705.1). Taxonomy (GTDB): domain Bacteria; phylum Pseudomonadota; class Alphaproteobacteria; order Rhizobiales; family Stappiaceae; genus Stappia. Next base: position 152,903 of record NZ_JALBGD010000010.1, read on the forward strand.
GCGCGCCGTGCCCGGCGGCGATGACGAGGTTGCGGCAGGTGAGGGCGAAGCCGTCGGCGCCATCCGCCACCGTAAGCCGGTAGCCGCCGTCGATCCTGCCGAGCCCCGTCACCTTCGTGCCGCAGACCACCTGGCCGCCATGCGCCTCCAGCCCGCCCTGCAGGGCCTGCATGAAGGCGTGGCTGTCGATGATGCCGGTGGAGGGGGAGAGCAGCGCGCCCTCGCAGGCAAGATGCGGCTCCAGCGCCAGAGCCTCGGCGCGGGTGAGAAAGCGCAGGTCGTCGACGCCGTTCGCCTCCGCCCTGGCGCGGATCGCCGACAGCGTCTCGACCTGGTCGGGCGCGGTCGCGACGATCAGCTTGCCGAGCCGGCGGTGGGGAACGCCGTTCTCCTCGCAGAAGCGGTAGAGCAGCTCGCGCCCGGCAAGGCAGGCGTGCGCCTTGAGGCTGCCGGCCGGATAGTAGATGCCGGCATGGATCACCTCGCTGTTGCGGGCGCTGGTCTGCGAGCCGATGATCGTGTGCTCTTCCAGCACCATCACCTCGTGGCCGCGCAGGGCGAGGTCGCGCGCGGCCGCAAGGCCGATCACGCCGGCGCCGATCACCACCGTCTCGACATCCATCCCCCGCTCCTTCAACAGCTGCCGGCAAAGCGCCGCATTTCCGTGTGACGTCGCTTAGGCCATCGGCAGGGGCGCCGCAACAGGCGGGAATCGTTCTGGTTGCGCTGCGGCCTTGTTCGCCTCGGTTGCGTCTTCTATACAACGCCAGGTCCGTTCCGGTACCCGAACTCTCAAGCACAGGCTTTCTTTTCATGTCGGTCGATGTTGTCAGCCTCGAAATTCCCGAAGTGAAGATTATCCGGCCAAGGAAATTCGGCGATCATCGCGGTTTCTTTTCCGAGGTCTACAACAGGAAGGCCTTCGCGGAGGCCGGGATCGAGCTGGATTTCATCCAGGACAACCATTCCTACTCGGCGGAAGCGGGGACCCTGCGCGGCCTGCACTACCAGGGCGGGGAGTTCGCCCAGGACAAGCTGGTGCGCTGCATACGCGGCCGGATCCTCGACGTGGCGGTCGACATCCGCAAGGCCTCTCCGACCTTCGGCAAATGGGTGTCGGCGGAGATCTCCGCCGCCGAATGGAACCAGATCCTGGTACCGGTCGGCTTCGCCCACGCGATCCTGACCCTCGAGCCGGACACGGAGATCATCTACAAGGTCACGGGCCACTACGCGCCCACCCACGATTTCGGCATCCGCTGGAACGATCCGGACCTCGCCATCGACTGGGGCGTCGACGAGGACAAGGTGATCCTCTCGGACAAGGACAAGGCGCAGCCCTTCTTCAAGGATGTGGTCCACTGGTTCTGACACGTCTTGCGCGAAGCGGGCCGGCACGCGACGACGATTTCTTGAAGATTCGCGAAAGTGCGGGTTGATCGGATCGTCTTGCGCTGCAAAATGCGGCCGTCGGTAAGCGACATCGCGTGATCCTGGGCGAGAGTCGGGCAGGGAAGAAGGCATCCGGGGCAGGAGGCCTTCCTGGAAATGCAAGGGGCTGGCAGTTGTGCCGGCCTGCAACTCGAACGCGGTCGGTGTTTGCATGGAAACTGTTCTGGTTACAGGTGCGGGCGGCTATATCGGCACGACTCTGGTGCCCTTGCTGCTGGAGGCGGGCTACGCGGTGCGCGCGGTCGACCGCTTCTTCTTCGGCCGCGACCTGCTGCCCGAGCACGAGCGGCTGGAGATCGTGCGCCAGGATGCCCGGCTGATCGATCCGGCGCTGTTTGCCGGCATCGACCATGTGATCGACCTCGTCGCCATTTCCAACGACCCCTCCGGCGAGGAATTCAGCCGCGAGACCGACCAGATCAACCACGTCTCGCGCGTTCGCACCGCAAAGCTCGCCCGCGAGGCCGGCGTCAAGCGCTACGTCCTGCCGTCCTCCTGCAGCCTCTACGGCTTCCAGGAGCCGGGCGTCATCGCCACCGAGACGACGCCGACCAATCCGCTGACCGCCTATGCGCGCGCCAACGAGATGGCCGAGCACGGCGTGCTGCCGCTCGCCTCGGACGATTTCACGGTGGTGGTGCTGCGCCAGGCGACCGTCTACGGCTACAGCCCGCGCATGCGCTTCGACCTTGCGATCAACGGCATGGTGTTCGGCGCCTGGAAGACCGGCAAGCTGCCGCTCATGCGCGACGGCACCCAGTGGCGCCCGATGGTGCATGTGCGCGACACGGCCCGCGCCCAGATCTTCATGCTGAGCGCCCCGGCCGAGAAGATCAACGGCCAGATTTTCAATGTCGGCTCGGACGAGAACAACTACCAGATCGGCCCGCTGGCGCAGATCGTCGCCGACACCCTGCCGAACGATGTCGCCATCGAATGGTACGGCGACCCCGACCACCGCTCCTACCGAGTCGGCTTCGACAAGATCGAGGCGCTGGGCTTCAAGGCCGAGCTGACGGCGGTGGACGGGGTACGCGACGTTCTGGCGGCGCTGGAAGACGGGCGTACCGACAAGACGACCCAGACCATCACGCTCGCCTGGTACAAGGAACTGGTCACCTGGCACGAGCGCATCAAGGAGCTCGAGCTCAACGGCGGCATGCTGCGCATCTGAGGTTCCCATGAAGACGATCCTCCTTGGTCCCGGCGGCCAGCTCGGTACGGATATCCGACGGGCGAACGAGGCCGCGGGCAGCGTGCTGGACATTGTCCCCGTCGGCCGCGACCGGCTCGACCTTGCCGACTTCGACCGGGTGCGCGAGCTGCTGTCGACGGCCGACTTCGACGTGCTGGTGAACTGCTCCAGCTATCACAAGACCGACGAGGTCGAGGGCAACGCCCAGCAGGCTTTCACCATCAACGCCCATCTGGTCGCGCTGCTGGCCGAACTGGCGCAGGCGAGGTCGGCCCGCTTCGTCCATGTCTCGACCGACTACGTGTTCGGCGGCCAGGACAAGCGTGAGCCTCTCGACGAGGCCGACCCGCGCGCACCGGTCAACGTCTACGGCGCCAGCAAGGCGATGGGCGAGGATCTGGCCCGGCTCGCCTGCGAGAACACGCTGATCCTGCGCGTCGCCTCGCTATTCGGCGTGGCCGGCGCCAGCGGCAAGGGCGGCAATTTCGTCGAGACGATGATCCGCTTCGGCCGCGAGCGCGAGCACTTGCGCGTCGTCGCCGACCAGCACATGTCGCCGACCTCGACGAAGGACATCGCCGCCGCGCTGCTGACCATGCTGCGCGACGAGGTGCCCTCTGGCATCTGGCATGTGGTGAATTCCGGCGCGACGACCTGGCACGGCTTCGCCGAGGAGATCATCCGCAGGTCCGGCATCAAGGCGAGTGTCGAGGCGATCCCGTCTTCCGAATTCCCGACGCCGGCGCGCCGGCCGGCCTATTCCGTCCTGTCGAACGAAAAACTGGCTTCCGTCATCGGCGCCCCGCGCCCCTGGCAGGAGGCGCTGGACGACTATCTCGCCGAGAAGGGGTACCTGGCGTGAGGGGCATCGTGCTTGCCGGCGGGTCCGGCACCCGCCTTTATCCGCTGACCCGGGTGACCAGCAAGCAGTTGCTGCCGGTCTACGACAAGCCGATGATCTACTATCCGCTGTCGGTGCTGATGCTGGCGGGCATCCGCGAGATCCTGATCATCTCCACCCCGCGCGACCTGCCGAGCTACGAGGCGCTGCTGGGCGACGGCAGCCAGTGGGGCATCAAGCTCTCCTATGTGGTGCAGCAGGAGCCGCGCGGCCTGGCGGAAGCCTTCATCCTGGGCGAGCGCTTCATCGACGGCAGCCCCTGCGCCCTGGTGCTCGGCGACAACATCTTCTACGGCCACGGCCTGTCCGAGCGGCTGGTCAAGGCCTCGGCGCTGACCGCGGGCGGCAAGGTCTTCGCCTATCACGTGCAGGATCCGCAGCGTTACGGCGTCGTCGAGTTCGACGAGGCCGGCCGCGCGGTGTCGCTGGAGGAAAAGCCGGCGAGCCCGAAGTCCAACTGGGCGGTGGCCGGCCTCTATTTCTACGATGCCGAAGTGGTGGAGCACGCCCACCAGGTGCGCCCATCCGCGCGCGGCGAGCTGGAAATCACCGACATCAACCGCCGCTATCTCGAGGCGGGCCAGCTGACGGTGGAAAAGCTCGGCCGGGGCTTTGCCTGGCTCGACACCGGCACCCACGACAGCCTGATGGAAGCCTCGGAATTCATCCGGGCGATCGAGCACCGGCAGGGGCTGAAGGTCGCCTGCCTGGAAGAGATCGCCATGGTGAACCGCTGGATCGCCCCGGAAGATGTCGCCGAACTCGCCAAGCCGCTCGCCAAGACGCTGTATGGCGAGTACCTCCTGCAGATCAGCGGACGAAAATAGGCCAGACGGAACATGCTCGGGCAGGTCATCCACCCAGTCATCTTCTTCTTCTACAAGATCCTGAACAGGCTCTGGTACCTGTACTGGTACTTCCTCGTCATCATGCCCTACGAGGTCTATGCCCGCTTCGTCTGCCGGCTGGACCCCAAGCTCTACTCGGAAAAGCGCCGCATCCTGGGCGTGACCGAGGGGCGCCGCTCGCACGAGGGCAAGCGCTTCGCGATCTTCGTGATCTACACGAAGGCCGACATCCAGGTCTTCACCCGCACGGCCATCGACGCGCTCAACGCGCGCGGCATCAACATCGTCTTCGTGACCAACATGCGGGCGAGCGGCGATGTGCGCGAGGACCTGCTGGACAATTGCCATCTGCTCATCGAGCGCGAGAACCTTGGCCGCGACTTCGGCGCCTACAAGGACGGCTTCAGCCTGCTGCGCAAGCGCGAGCCGGTGATCGACAAGCTGATCCTGATGAACGACAGCGTCTACTACCTGCCGAGCGGTCTCGACGAGATCTTCGCCAAGCTGGACGCGGACGAACCGTTCATCGGCCTCACGGAAGTGTTCGAGCACCACTATCACGTCCAGTCGTTCCTGCTGGCGTTCAACCGCGAAGTGATCGAGGCGCCGGCCTTCCTGGAATACTGGGACACGTACCTGCCGATCAGCACCCGTCGCTGGTCGGTGCACAAGGGCGAGGTGGGCCTGACCAAATGCGTGCTGCGCAAGGTCGGCCAGGGCCCGCACATCATCGTCAACCCGGTCGAGGTCTACAACGTCCTCGTCGGGATGGACTTCGGCGAACTCAAGTCGACCATCGACCTGGTGCCGTTCCGCAACAGAAACCTGCTGCGCAAGCAGCTCTACAAGCTGATCGAGATGCGCTCCAGCCAGGCGATCTCCGAGGAGGCGCTGGCGCAGGGCCAGTTCATCGAGCGGTTCGCCGATCTCGTCACGGCGGCGCGCGCCAAGGGCACGTCGCTGGCCGACGACGACGACGTCACCAAGGCGCTGGACCTGCGCTACGACTTCCAGAGCCGGCGCAACCTCAGCGACTTCAAGGTGGCCGAATTCATCGAGGGCTACGTCAAGCTGCTGACCGAGCGCAACCAGATCCATTTCGGCGGATTTCTCTACTACAAGTTCCTCGGCATCCCGGTCCTGAAGCGCGACCTGGTCTATCGCGGCGTCTACACGTTCGAGCAGATCAACAAGATCATCGACGAACTGGACCTGCCGTTCGCCGAGGAAATTCGCGTCGACATCCGCAGCAAGGGGATGGGGCGCTACTACAAGGGCTTCAAGAAGGTCCTGTTCCGCTACGGCTCGATCTGAGGATGAGGGCAGCAATCATGGCAAGCAGGCTGCTCGGCCGGCTGATGAACACGCTTGCGGGGGTGCGGCGCGCGGTGGCGCTGCCGCAGGCGCGCGGGCACCAAGACAAGGCGCTGGACGACCGCTACGACATGCGCACGGCACGGCCCGAGAACGCCGTCGACCTGTTCGAGGGCGAATGGTCCGGCGCGCTGCCGGGCCTGCCGCCCAACGGCAAGCCGGCCTTCTATACCGACCCGCGCGTCGACTTCTTCGAGCGCGCCAGCGGCGGATATGTCAACAAGCACGTGCTGGAACTGGGGCCGCTGGAAGGCAGCCACACCTATATGCTGCAGATGAAGGGCGCAGCCTCGATCACCTCCATCGAGGCGAATACGCGCGCCTATTTCAAATGCCTGATCGTCAAGAACAATTACGGTCTGCACAAGGCGCGGTTCCTGCTCGGCGACTTCCTGAAATATCTCGAGGAGGAGCCGCGCAGCTTCGACGCCATCGTCGCGAGCGGCGTGCTCTACCACATGAGCGATCCGGTGGCGCTGATCGAAGCGATGTGCAGGACGGCGGATGCCATCGGCATCTGGACGCACTATTACGATCACGACATCCTCTCGCGCCATCCGGTCTATGCCAGCCGCTTCGCTGCGCCCGAGACGATCGAGCATCGCGGCGTGCCGCTGACCATGAGCCGGCAGACCTATGTGCAGCAGGTGCTCGACTGGAAGGGCTTTTGCGGCGGCGCCGAGCGGGTGACCCGCTGGGTGGAGAAGGACTCGCTGCTGCGCCTGTTCGACGTGCTCGGCTTCGACGTGGAGATCGGCAAGGACGACCCGGCCCACGCCAATGGTCCGGCGCTGACCTTTGTCGCCAGGAAGCGAAAGAGCGCTTGATGGCCGGGGTCCTGCAACGGATCGTCGGCGCGCTGACCGGCGCCAAGGCGCGCCAGGAGGCGGAAAAGCCGCATTTCCAGCGCGACTACGAGCGCCACGTCCGCAAGCTGAAGGAAAGCCATCCGCTGGACGAGGCGATGTCGCTGGCCGTCGGCGGCCACTACGACATCCAGGGCCGGATACACCTGGAGCTGCTGCGCTCGCTGGGGCTGAAGGACGGCGACAGCCTCATCGATCTCGGCTGCGGCAGCGGCCGCACGGCGAGGCAACTGGCCGCCAACGGCAGCTACGCCTATCTGGGCATCGACGTGGTCAAGGACCTCATCGACTATGCCCGCGCCCATACCCCGGCCGACTACCGCTTCCACATCTCCACCGACCTGAAGATCCCGGCCGCGGATGCGTCCGCCGACATCGTCTACTCGTTCAGCCTGTTCACCCATCTGCTGCACGAGGAGACCTACCTCTACATGGAGGAGGTGGGGCGAGTGCTGCGCCCGGGCGGAACCTTCCTGTTCTCGTTCCTGGAATTCGGCAGCCGCGGCCATTTTCCGGTCTTCCTCGGCAGTGTCGAGCAGCAGAGAAACGGGACGAAGCCGGTGATGAACATGTTCATCGAGCGTAACGTCATCGAACTTTGGGCGGAAAAGCTCGGCTTTGCCGTCGAGACCTACATCGATGGCAACCGCGAAATCGTGCCGGACGGGCGCCTCGGTCAGACCGGCGCCGTGTTGCGGCGTCTCGAACGCTAGGGCAGGTAGCGGAAAACCGTGGTTCAGGACGCTGTTTCAGCGGCTTGATCGCGCCGCACCGAGCAACTAGAAGGAGTGCGCGGAATGAGTGTCGAAGCGGGTTTCAGCCGCCGGTCCTTCCGTTCGCCAGGGAGCCCGACCGGGCCGCGCGATTGTGCGGCAGGCGGGGGCGGAGCAGGCCAGAAGAGCCAGTACGGACAATCCGGCAGCCAGACACCGGCCTGCCTTGTGCACCATCGCACCGGCCTCGTCGCGAACGGGGCCGCTGAGCGGTGCGAGGCGGCGTGATGCATCAGGAAGGGTCGAACTTGCAAGAAGACGTGATGGCGCCCGGCCGCCTCGACAATCTGCGGACGCTCGAGGCGGAAAGCATCCACATCATCCGGGAGGTGGCGGCCGAGTTCCGCAATCCCGTCATGCTCTATTCGATCGGCAAGGACTCCTCCGTCCTGCTGCATCTGGCGATGAAGGCCTTCGCGCCCTCGCGTCTGCCGTTTCCCCTGATGCATGTCGACACGACGTGGAAGTTCCGCGAGATGATCGCCTTCCGCGACGAGACGGCTAAGCGCATCGGCGCCGACCTGATCGTGCACACGAACGAGGACGGCATCCGGCAGGGCATCGGCCCGTTCAGCCACGGCTCCTCCGTGCACACGCATGTGATGAAGACCGAGGCGCTGAAGCAGGCGCTCGACAAGTACGGCTTCGATGCGGCCTTCGGCGGCGCCCGCCGGGACGAGGAGAAGAGCCGCGCCAAGGAGCGCGTCTTCTCGTTCCGCAGCAAGGCCCATGCCTGGGACCCGAAGAACCAGCGCCCGGAACTGTGGAACCTCTACAACGGGCGCATCGCCAAGGGCGAGTCGATCCGTGCCTTCCCGCTGTCCAACTGGACCGAGCTCGACATCTGGCAGTACATCCTGCTGGAGGGCATTCCCATCGTGCCGCTCTACTACGCCAAGCGGCGGCCGGTGGTGCGCCGCGACGGCATGCTGATCATGGTCGACGACGAGCGCATGCCGATCGGTCCGGACGACCGGGTGGAGGAGCTGATGGTGCGCTTCCGCACGCTCGGCTGCTACCCGCTGACCGGCGCCATCGAGTCCGACGCCGACACGCTGCCGGCGATCATCCGCGAGATGCTCATCGCCCGCACCTCCGAACGTTCGGGCCGCCTGATCGACCACGACGACAGCGCCTCGATGGAAAAGAAGAAGCGCGAGGGGTATTTCTGACCATGCGCAATCCGGATCCGACCGCCTCCGACGAGGCCGTGCGCGAGTACATCCTGTCCCAGGTCAACAAGGACCAGCTGCGTTTCCTCACCTGCGGCAGCGTCGACGACGGCAAGTCCACCCTGATCGGGCGGCTGCTCTACGACACCAAGCTCATCTTCGAGGACCAACTGGCCGCGCTGGAGCGCGATTCCACCCGCCACGGCACGGTCGGCGACGACATCGACCTGGCGCTGCTGGTCGACGGGCTGGAGGCCGAGCGCGAGCAGGGCATCACCATCGACGTCGCCTATCGCTTCTTCGCGACGGACCGGCGCAAGTTCATCGTCGCAGACACGCCCGGCCACGAGCAGTACACCCGCAACATGGCGACGGGCGCCTCGACCGCCGATCTGGCCGTGCTGCTGGTCGATGCGCGCAACGGGCTGATGACCCAGACGCGCCGTCATGCCTTCATCGCCTCGCTGCTGGGCATCCACCACGTGGTGCTGGCCATCAACAAGATCGACCTGGTCGGCTATTCGCAGGAGCGCTTCAACCAGATCGAGGCGGAGTTCCGCGCCTTCGCGCAAGGCTTCGATTTCGAGACGCTGGTGGCGATCCCGCTGTCGGCGCGCTACGGCGACAATGTTACGGCGCCGGGCGACAACATGCCCTGGTACGAGGGGCCGACGCTGCTGGAGCATCTGGAGACGGTCGAGGTCGGCCGCGACGACGATGCCCGCCCGTTCCGCTTCCCCGTCCAGTGGGTGAACCGCCCGAACCTCGACTTCCGCGGCTTTTCCGGCACGATCGCCGGCGGGCGCGTCAGCGTCGGCGACGAGGTGGTGGTCGCCGCCTCGGGCCGCACCTCGACGGTGAAGACCATCCTGTCGCAGGTGGGCGAGACGCAAAGCGCGAGCTCCGGCGAGGCGGTAACGCTGGTGCTGAACGACGAGATCGATGCCTCGCGCGGCGATGTCATTGCCGCCGCCGCCGCCCGTCCGGATGTCGCCGACCAGTTCGCCGCGCATCTGATCTGGATGTCCGAGGAGCCGCTGCTGCCGGGTCGGTCCTATCTGCTCAAGATCGGCACGCGGACGGTCACCGCCTCGGTGACCGAGATCAAGCACAAGATCAACGTCAACACGTTCGAGCGGGCCGCGGCCAAGACGCTGGAGCTGAACGAGATCGCCTTCGCCAACCTGGCGCTGACGGTGCCGGTCGCCTTCGACCCCTACGAGGCGAACCGCACGACCGGCTCGTTCATCCTGATCGACCGGCTGACCAATGCGACGGTCGGCGCCGGCATGGTCTGGTTCGCCCTGCGGCGGGCGACCAACATCCACTGGCAGGCGCTGGAAGTGGACCAGGCGGCGCGCGCGCAGAGCCTCGGCCAGACGCCGGCGGCGCTCTGGTTCACGGGCCTGTCGGGCTCGGGCAAGTCGACGGTCGCCTCGCTTCTGGAAAAGAAGCTGCATGTGCGCGGCCGCCACACCTACACGCTGGACGGCGACAACGTGCGCCACGGCCTCAACCGCGACCTCGGCTTCACCGATGCCGACCGGGTGGAGAACATCCGAAGGGTCGGCGAGGTGGCGCGGCTTTTCGTCGATGCCGGTCTGCTGACGCTGGTCTCCTTCATCTCGCCGTTCCGCAGCGAGCGCGCCATGGCACGCGAGCTGTTTCCGGACGGGCGCTTCATCGAGGTCTTCGTCGACACGCCCATCGAGGAGTGCCGCCGGCGCGACCCGAAGGGCCTCTACCGCAAGGCGGATGCGGGCGAGTTGCGCAACTTCACGGGTGTCGACAGCCCCTACGAAGCGCCGGAAAATCCGGAAATCCACATCCGCACGATGGGCCGCGACCCGGAGGAGATCGTCGACGAGATCATCGCCTACCTGGAGGCGAACGACCTGATCTAAACGCCGGCCCCGGCTCCGTGATCGGAAGGAGTGGGGACCAATGGCGGCGGGAACGGCAAGCTTGTGACACGCGTCACAATGTTGCTGCGACGGCTGGCCATGATGCGCTGCAACAAACGGAAGCGACGGGAATCGGGGCATGGCCGAAGAAACTGTTCTGGTGACGGGAGGAGGCGGCTATATCGGCTCGCACTGCTGCAAGGCGCTGCGCCGTGCGGGCTATCTTCCCGTGGCTTTCGACAATTTTGCCACCGGCTGGCGCGAGGCGGTGCTCTTCGGGCCGCTGGAGGAGGGCGACCTTTCCGACCGCGCGCGGCTCGACGAGGTCTTCGCCCGGTGGAAGCCGGTGGCCGTCATGCATTTTGCCGCGCTGTCCCAGGTGGGCGAGTCGATCAAGGATCCGGGCCGCTATTGGCGCGGCAATGTCGGCGCCACGCTCACCCTGATCGAGGCGGCGATTGCCGCTGGCTGCCTCGACTTCGTCTTCTCCTCCACCTGCGCCACCTATGGCGAGCAGGACGGCGTCATGCTGGACGAGGACACTGCTCAGGCTCCGATCAACGCCTATGGCGCCTCCAAGCGGGCCATCGAGGACATGCTGCGCGACTTCTCGATCTCGGCCGGCCTGCGCCACACGATCTTCCGCTATTTCAATGTGGCCGGCGCCGATCCCGACGGCGAGATCGGAGAGTGCCACGTGCCGGAAACCCACCTCATTCCGCTGGTGCTCGACGCGATCAGCGGCCGGCGCGACGCGATCACCATCTTCGGCACCGACTACAAGACGCCGGACGGCACTTGCATCCGCGACTATGTCCATGTGTGCGATCTGGTCGACGCGCATCTGTCCGGTCTCGACTGGCTGAGGCAGGGGAACAGCAACCGCGTCTTTTGCCTGGGCACGGGACGCGGGTTCTCCGTGCGCGAGGTGATCGAGGTCGCCGCCCGCGTCACCGGCCAGCCGGTGCCGGTGCTGGAAGGCGCACGCCGCGAGGGCGATGCGACGCAGCTGGTCTGCGGCTCGACCCGGGCGCGCACGGAGCTGGGCTGGGACCCGCAGCGCTCGACGCTCGATGAGATGATTTCCGATGCATGGCGCTGGCATCAGCGTGGCGCCTACAAGACCTGAATGATCGGCAAGACCTGAAGATCGGGACAGCGATGTTGAACACTGGGACGAACAGGCCTTCGAAGAAGAATCTGCTGGCCAATCTTGTCTTCTGGCGCGGGCCGCGTCCCGATTTCCATGTCGACAAGACGGGACCGATGCTGATCGCGGGCTGGGCCTGGTGGCCGGAGCGTCCTGGAGAGCGGATCAGCATCGAGATTCTGAACGGCGCGCAGGTCGTCGCCACGGTCGAGGCCAATCAGTTCCGCGACGACCTGCTGAAAGCGGGCAAGGGCGACGGTGCCCATGGCTTCCTGATCACCCTGCCGGAACCGGGCGTCACCGGCCGGCTCGGCCTGCGCTGCAAGGGCGCGCGTCGCCCGTTCTGGCAGGCGCCGCGCGTTGCCGCCGGCAAGGTGCAGTTCCACATCGACAGCAAGACGCCAGGCCGCATCACCGGCTGGGCCTGGATGCCGAAGCGGCCGGGCGAGCGTCTGCGCATCGAGGCCGTGGCCGACGGCCGGGTGGTCGCCACCGCCACTGCCGACGGGTACCGCGAGGACCTGAAGCAGGCCGGCAAGGGCGGCGGCGCCCATGCGTTCGACATGCATCTGCCGGAGGAGGTGGCGAAGACGCCGCCGGCGCGGCTCAGCCTGCGGCTTGCCGGCGCGCGCGTGCCGTTTCACGTCTTTCCGCAGGCGGCCTCCGCCTCGGCGCTGGACTTCGCTATCGACACGGTCAGCGACGAGGGGATCGTCGGCTGGATCTGGGCCCCGGCGACGCCGGAAAAACGCCTGCCGCTGGAACTGGTCGAGGACGGCGTCGTTCTTGCCGAGACCGTGGCCGACCTCTACCGGCAGGATCTTGCCGATGCCGGCAAGGCCGGCGGCTCCTGCATGTTCCGCTTCGCTATCCCGGCCGTTCTGCGCGACGGCCGTTCGCACGCCATCGAGCTGCGATGCAAGGGACGGCCCAAGCCGTTCTACGTGGTGCAGGCCCGCAGCTTCGCCAAGGTGCGCTGCGAGCTGTCGCTGCTGACGCCGCTCGCCGTCGAGGGTTCGGCCTGGCTGCCGCACGGCGCCGGCAGATCGGTGGATATCGAGATCTCGCTCGACGGCAAGGTGGTGCACAAGGGCGCGACCGATGCCCTGCATGCCTTTTCCTGGCGGGCGGCGCCTGCCGACATCGCCGCCCTGATCAAGTCCGCAGGCATGCAGGGGGGCAAGAATGGGCCGGTGACGGTGCGCGTTGCCGTGAGCGCCAACGGCCAGCCGGCCGGTTCGGCGCAGGTGCCGCTGCACATCGCCGCCGACGGTTCGCTTGTGGTTGCGGTGAAAGAGGTCTCCGACCGCAGGATCGCAGGCGAGGGCCTGCTGCTGACGGCAGCGAGCGGGGCCTGCGGCATATGGATCGGCGAGGGGCGGGTCGCGGAGATTTCCGCCGCGCCGTCCTTCTCCTTCGACACGCATGTGCCGGCTCTGAAGCTGGAAGACGGAACCCACAAGGTCCGTATCGGCGTGGCGGATGCCGACGGCAAGGCGGGTGCCGTGGCGGTCTCGCGGGAGCTTGCCTTCCGCCGCTTCGACCTGTCGATGGACATTGCCGACGACCGGATATCGGGCAAGGTCGCCGACCGCTGGCAGGACAACCGCGAAACGGCCGTGGAGATCCTGATCGACGACAAGCCGGTGGCCATCGAGGTGGCACGCGGGCTGCCGGACGACGATGCCGGTGTCGGCCGGTTCGCGGTGTCCATCTCGGCGCGCTGGCGCGACGGGCTGCCGCACCGGGTCGAGGCCCGCATCGTCGGCGACGAGCGCCGCTGGCCCGAGCGGCCGCTGATGTTCCGCGCGGGCGAACCGCGCACCAATGCGCTGACCCGCGTCGAATATTTCGGCGGCGTCGTGTCCGGCTGGGTGGTGCTGCCCTGGGACGGCGAGGCGGTCGCCGAGGTCTCGCTGATCGTCGACGGCAAGGTGGTGGAGACGCGCCCCGCGCGCGATTCCCATCCGCAGCTGGCCGCCGAAAGCTTCCTCACCGATGCGCATGGCTTCCGCTTCGAGCGCGCCCTGCCGGAAAAGGCGGCGGTGCGCGTGCGCGCCACGTTCGACGGGCGGGTGCTGCTGGACCAGGCGGTCGCCCTCGGCGCCGGGGCCTACCGGCTGCAGGATGCCGGTCATGGCCGCGCCGGTGCCTGTTTCGTCATGCCCGATCCGCTGGCCAATGCGCAGTCGCGCGAGGAGGCGCGTGCCGTGCTGCTGGCGGCGGCCGCTGCCGCGCGCGCCGGCGTCGCGCCGATCACCGTCGTCTCCTGCGGCCACCGCGCCTCGCTGCGCGGTGCGAGCGGCGATCTCGCCCCGCTGGTGGAAGATCTCATCGGCCGCGAGAATGCGGCCCTGCTGGCGGCCGCAGCCTTCGTGCCGCTGCCGCAGGCGGTGCTGCCCTCGACGGCCGGCGGTGCGCAGGAGCGCGCCTATGCGCTGGACCTGTGGGCGCGGGCCAATGCCTTCTCGCTGATCGCCGGCACCAGCCGGTCCGGCATCCTGTCCTATTGCGCCGCCTCGCGCCGCCAGGGCCTGCTGCCCACCACGACGCAGGTGGTGATTCTGGCCGACACCTTCGCCGTGCAGGATCTGCTCGACCGCGACCAGCTGCTGGAACGGCCCGAACTGCTGGTGGAAGAGGCGCTGGAAAAGGCCGCCCTTGCCGCCTGCACCCGGATCCTTGCGCCCTCCGCTCAGGTGCTGGAGACCTGCACCGCCCTGGAGCCGTCCGTCGGCGAGCGCGCGCTCGTCGTCCCGGCGGAGATCGGCACGGCGGCAAGTGCCGCCGGTTTCCCGCAGGAGGCGGACGCGCGCCGTTGGCTGGTCTTTGCGGCCCCCTTGCGCACCCGCACCGGCCTCGTCCAGCTTTGCGATGCCCTCGACCGTTTGATGCGTCGCCCGGGCCTCGATCCGGATACGGTCGGCGTGGTCTTCGCCGGCACCGAGGACTGGGTGCGCGGCCGGCGCGCCAGCGCCTATATCCGCGAGCGGGCCCGCAAGTGGCGCTTCGGCCTGCGCATCCATCTCGACCTGACGCTCGACAGTTTCGCCGGGCTGCTCGGCTCGTTCGCCGCAAACGGCATCGGCATTCGCCTGCCGGCGGTGGAAGGCTCCGCCTGGGACGGCTTGGCGGTCGCTGCCGGGCTACCCCTGGCCGACCTGACCTCCGTGCGGGCGGGCAATGCCACCGACCTTGCCGATGCGCTGGAGGCAACGCTCGCCGGGACCCGCGCGCCGCAGCCCTCGGGCGTTGCGACAGCTGCAATGGGCGCTGCCCTGGCGCGAGAGATCGAGGCTGCCGTGCCGCAACCGGCGACCGCCGCGAGCGCTGCCTCGCGGCCGCGCGTCAGCGTCTGCATCAGCCATTTCAACCGCACCAGTCTGCTGCGGCAGACGCTCGCCTCCGTGCTGGCCTGCGGCTATCCGGAGCTGGAGATCGTCGTCGTCGACGACGGCAGCGCCGTGCCGGGCATCGCCGGGGAACTGGCGGAGATCGAGGCGGAGCTTGCCGGCGTCAACGGCAAGGTCGTGCGCCAGCCGAACAGCTATCTGGGCGCGGCCCGCAACACGGCGGTGCGCAATTCCACCGGCGAGCTGATCGTCTTCATGGACGACGACAATCTTGCCCATCCGGGTATGATCGACGCCTTCGTCGACGCGCATCTGGCGACGGGGGCGGACATCGTCACGTCGCGCTTTGCCATGTTCGACGGCACCGATGCCATCGAGCCGGGCCGCGACATCCCGCGTGAGATCGGCGTGCCGCTGATCCCCGATCTTGCCGTCGGCGTGCTGTCCAACTGCTTCGGCGATGCCAACATGCTGATCACCCGGGCCGCCTTCGAGACCATCGGCGGGTTCACCGAGGATTTCGGCCGCGGCCACGAGGACTGGGAGCTGTTTGCGCGGGCGAGCACGCTCGGCCTGCGGCACGAGCTGCTGAACCGGGCGCATTTCTGGTACCGGGTGGCGGCGCAAAGCATGCTGCGCGGGCGCGAGAGCGCGCAGGTCGATTTTCAGCGCAACATCCGCGCCTATTCCCACGAGTTGCCGCACGGCATCCACCGCATGCTGATGCTGGCGCAGGGTCTGACCCAGCGCTGGGGCCAGCCGCCGGTCGATCCGCACTTGCCGGCCCGCAGCGGGTTGCCGGTCGCCGGCCGCATCGCCTATGGCCGCGTCGCCGTGATCATGCGCACCAAAGACCGGCCGATCTTGCTGCAGCGCGCGCTCGACAGCGTGCTGTCGCAGACCTACACCGACTGGGCGCTGGTCGTGGTCAACGACGGCGGCGATCCCGAGCCGGTGCGTCAGCTGGTGGAGGCGCGCCGCGCCGCTTTCCAGGGGCGGGTGCTGGTGATCAACAATCCGGTCTCGACCGGCATGGAGAACGCCTCGAATGCCGGCGTCACCAACTCGGCGAGCGAGTTCCTCGTCGTGCATGACGACGACGATGCCTGGGCCCCGACCTTCCTGGAGCGCTGCATCGCCCATCTCGACACGTCGCCGCCGGATGTCGGCGGCGTGGTCACCCATGCCACGGTGGTGATCGAGGATATCGAGGGCGACGAGGTCATTGAGCGCCAGCGCTTCCTGTTCAAGAACATGGAGGCGCTGGAGCTGACCCGGCTTTCGGTGGAGAACCAGTTCCCGCCGATCTCCTTCCTGTTCCGCCGGGTGGTGATGGAAACGGTCGGCCTGTTCGACGGCGAGCTGCCGGTGCTGGGCGACTGGGACTTCCATCTGCGCGCGGCGCAGCGCTTCCGCATCGACGTGCTGCGCGAGCCGCTCGCCTTCTACCACCACCGCTCCGCCGGCACGACGAGCGAGTACGGCAACACGGTCGTGGCGCAGAAGGACGTGCATCGGATCCAGCGCGCGCTTTACATCAACCGGCACATGCGCGATGGCGTGGGCGAGGGCCGCGGCGACGGGCAGATGCTCTACATGGGCGAGATGCACCGGGAGGTCACCGACCAGCTGAACCAGCTGCGCCAGCACATACACTGGCTGGAAAAGCTGCTCAACGACCGGGGCGAGCACATGAAGCATATCGAGAAGCTGATCACCAAGCGTCGTTGATCGGGCGCGCGCGAGGGTAACGCTCATGACCTTGAACCATCTCGATCTGGACGTGGCGCGCCTTCCCGTTGCCGCAATCCCCGCGGATGCGGGCGAGGAACTGGACGTCGTCCTGCGCCGGCTCGCGCCCTTCGACGTGATCTCCTTCGACATTTTCGAGACGCTGCTGCGGCGCGAGGGCGTGTTCCGGCCCATCGACCTGTTCCTGACGATCGGCGAGCGGGCCGGCCCGCTGCTCGGTCTGTCGGCGGCGGAGTTTGCGCGTCTGCGCATGCGCGGCGAGCGCGATGCCCGCTGTGCGCTGGAGGCGCGGCGCGGCCACGAAGTCACGCTGGCGGAGATGTATGCGCGCATGAACGCGCTGCTGCCGACGCTGGGGCGCGCGAGCGTTTCTCATGCCGCGCTCGCCGAGGCGCAGCGGATCGAGCAGGAGGTCGAGCTTGAGCACCTCGCCCCGGTTCCGAGCGTCGAACCGATCTACCATTGGGCAGTCAAGGCGGGAAAGCGCGTCGTCCTCGTCTCGGATTTCTACTCCAGCGCCGACTTCATCGACGCGGCGCTGTCGCGCAACGGCTACGCGGGCCACGAACGGCTGTTCGTCTCCTGCGACATCGACCGCACCAAGCATCATGGCGATCTCTATGCCCATGTCTGCGAGGAGATGGGCGTGACGCCCCGGCAGATCGCCCATCTCGGCGACAATCCGTGGTCGGACGGCTCGCGCGCGCTGCAATCCGGCATCGCGCATCTGCGCGTCGGCAATCCGGCGGGGCGGCTGGTCGGCCGCTGGCGGATCGACTGGCGCAATCCCAGCCCGCAGCCTTCGAGCGCGGTCTTCGCGGCCGTGGCGGACGACCTCTTCGGCTCCGGCATCGCGCCGCGCGAGCCGGAGGACCTGCCGGTGCTGCAGCGGGTCGGCCGCGAATGCCTCGGTCCGCTGCTGTTCGGCATGGCCGGCTGGCTGCACCAGGAGGCGCAGGCGAACGAGACGCCGGCGCTTCATTTCTGCTCGCGCGACGGCCTCGTGATGAAGCGGGCCTTCGACCTGTTCCGCCGGCGCTTCGGCACGAAGACGGAAAGCCGCTACCTGATGGTCTCGCGCCAGGCGATCTACCGGGCTCGGGCGGTGAGCGAGCCGGAGGCGGCGGCCGCGCTCTTCGCCCAGAACTGGGCCCGCCTGACGCCGGCGGATGCGCTGGCGCGCTGGGGGCTCGATCCGCAGGAGTTCGGGACGCAGATCCGAGCTGCGGGCTTCTCGTCGCCGCAGGATGTGGTGGCGATCGGCGACAAGGCCGGGGCAGGGCGGTTCGCCAAGCTCTTCGAGGCATGCCGGGCAGCGCTGCAGGCCGCCAACCAGGCGCATGCGCATCTCTTCGCCGGCTATCTGGCGCAGGAAGGAGTTCTCGGCGCGGAGGCGGTGACGCTGGTCGATATCGGCTGGCACGGCTCGCTGCAGAAGGGGCTGGGAGAGGTGCTGCGCGCGCGGCTGGACCGGCCATCTGGCGGGGCGCTATCTCGGCCTCTTCCTCGACAGGGCGGCGCTGACCGGCTTCGATGCGGCGGGCTATCTGTTCTCGCTCGACGGCACGCCGCGGGCGCAGGCGCTGCGCAAGAGCCCGAGCCTTGTCGAACTGCTGCACACCGCCGGTCACGGCTCGACGGCGGGTTATCGCCGCGACGGGGACGGGATCATCGCCCTGTGCGAAGAACGCGCCGACGAGGAGCGCCAGCATGCGGAGGCCATCGCCCCAATCCAGGAAGCGGCGCTCGCCTTCGTCGAGGAAATGCTGGCCAATCCCCGCCTGGGCGCCGACGCGCTCGATCCGGCCGACGCCTTCCGCGGGCTCGACCGGCTGCTCGGCCGGCCGTCCCGCGACGAGGTCGAGATCATCGGCCGGCTGCGGATCGCGGCGAACTACGGCGCCACCGCGACCAGCACTGCCTTGACGGACCGGTCTCCCGAGGGCTACCGATTGTGGAACGTGGGTTGATAGTCGCTGCTGCGCTGGAAAAGGTAGACTTTATGGCTGTTTGTGTGGGCGTTCATGTTCCGAAATGTGCCGGGACGACGATATTGAAGCGTGTACAGTCATGTCTTCCTGAACATAAGATCTATCAAAACACGAGCATGCATGAAAACTTCATGCTGGGCCGTCCCGAAATCATGCAGTTGCCGAGGCGTGATCAGCTCAAATTCGTGTGGGGACATTCGATACACGAAGAAATGCTGAAGTATTTCAAGTCGCCTGTGTTCCTGTTTACGGGCTTGCGCGAGCCCAGGGCGCGACTTGAAAGCATGTATCTCTATCATTTGCGAATGGCTCGGTCGCTCGGCAACGAGCCGCTGTCGCTGGAACGGTTCCTGGACTATACTTCGGACCCGATCTGCCAGTTTTTCATTCACCGGTTTCCAACATTCGCAGGCAGTGAAGGGTCGCTGTTCGAGCGGGCGCAGCGGGTGATCGACATGTTCGATCATGTCTACTTTTCCGAAAATCTGGAGGCCGCGGCAGATATTGTTTTCCGACGCCTTGATATCTCCCCCGAGCAGGTGAACCATAACCAGAGGCCGGCGGACGAAAAGGGAAAGAATATCGAGATTCCCGATGGAAATACCGCTCAGGATCTCAAGCTTTATGAGTATGCTCAGGCCAAATTTGGAGGAGCAGTCGATTTTGATGAGGTTACGCGCCGCTCTGGTGAACTGGACGCAGTGCGGAAGGAACGGCTTCAGGGTTGGCCGCAGGAAGAAAGACTCGCCGAATTTCTCTACGGCGAGGCGTTCAAGGAGTATCGAGACTGGGGAGATTACCAGCACGTGATCAGCACGCGCATGAACCAGATGCGTGCACTGTCTCTTGAGTTGGCAGTATATTCTAAATTCCTAGCGAGATAGAAGAAAAGGGGCGTTTATCCGCCCTTTTTCTTCTTGAGTCGTATGCCTCTGATATATCGCAGTCAATCTACCAGGAACGCGATGTCCGAGTAGCCGTACGGGTGAAACGCAAAATGGGTCACTCGGAAGTTGTTGGCGACGATGGTTTCAGTTACGGCCTTGTGCACGCCGTAGGGGATCGCTTCCAGAGGGCTCCACACGACAAAATCGTTGCAGATGATGTGCCCACCCTTCTTGACCTTGCGGATCGCAGCGGCGAGATCCTTAGTGACCATGTCGTAGCCATGGCCGGCGTCGATATAGGCGAAGTCGAAATAGCCGTCGTCGAACTCTTCGAGAAGATCCCAAGAAGAGCCCTCTTTGGTAATGACTGTTCCTGCATCGATCTCGGCGGCGACCAGATGTCGGCGAAACGGCGTATAATCGAGGTCAAGCAGATAAAGTTTGCTGGGTTTCGTCTTGTCCAGAAGGGTTCTGGCAAACAGACCGGCTTGTGTTCCGACCTCAACGCCGATACCGCCTTTGGGAAGGTCGTCGAGAATATGCTCGCGGCGCGGCAGAACCTTGCATCCCTCCAGCAATTCTCGTGGGATTGCGGGAGACGCTCCGTCGATCAGAAAGTCCGGTGACTTGCCTGTTTGCTGCCGGTAGAGGCGCAACGTGTCCTGAAAGACTTTGAGTGCTGAGTATACATTCTTGCGGAGATCGTCTTCGCTCACAGGCAGTCTTCCTTCCAACCATCAACCATTTTCCGCCACATCCCGCTGTTGCAAGCCTGACGGTAATGCCTATCCCTGAGGTTTAGAGGATCAATCAGGTCCTGTCATCCATTGCGGTGCCTTATCCTCGCGTTCTCTGGGCGAGCTAGTCTTGATCATCAGGAAAGGTCAGGGGGGCAAGATGTCCGAGACGACGCTCAATCTAAAGCTGCCGATGCTCGCTGCTGCACAGGCGCAAAAACATGTCACGCACAACGATGCGTTGGCTGTTCTCGATGCGCTGATACATCTGTCGGTGTCGTCCAAGAGCGAGGTAAATCCTCCGGTGGCGCCCAACGACGGATCGCGTCACATCGTGCCAGAAGGCGGAACAGGAGCGTGGGCCGGGAATGGCGGCTGCGTGGCTTGCTGGCACTCGGGTGACTGGCGCTTCCATGCCCCCCGAACAGGTTGGTTGGCTTGGGTCGAGGACGAAGGGAAGTTCGTCGCATGGCAGGAGAACGGTTGGATGGATCTCCCGGGTGCGTTTGATCAACTGGGGGTCAATGCCACGCCGGGTGAGGACAACCGGTTGGCCGTGGGTGGAGTTGCCAGCCTGTTCGATGGGGAGGACGCAGGACATAACCTCAAGGTAAACAAAGGGGCTGCTGGTGAAACCGCTTCGATCATTTTTCAGACAGGGTACTCTGGGCGTGCTGAACTCGGGTTGCTCGGGTCAGACGATTTCACGATAAAGGTCAGCGATTCGGGTGCCACATGGCTGCCGGTGGTCTCTGTCAATGTCACGAACGGCAAGGTGGGGCTGGGCCGCACGCCGGGAGCCGGCCAACTGGATGTGGAGGGCGGTATTCGGTCCTTGTCGGGAGCCGCCCCGTTCCTCCAACTGATCAACAACGGGCCGAATGGCACCCAGGCCTGGATCGGCATTCCCGATTGGAACCGCTCTGCCTTCTATATCTACGGGGCGCAGGCGGACATCATGTCGGTGTTCGACACGCCGACGCGGTCGCACCGGTTGTTTGCCGGCGGCAGCGAGCGGATCCGGATCGCCAGCGGCGGCGAGGTCGGCGTTGGAACCGCAAATCCGACGGCGCGGCTGCATGTGGCGGGGCCGGTGCGCATGGCAACTTATCTCAAGGCTGCCCTGCCGTCGGCCGCGAGTGTCGGGGCCGGCACGCTCGCCTATGTATCGGATGCGGCCGGAGGGGCCCAGTTCGCCTATTCCGACGGGGCGCAGTGGCTGAAGATGCGGGACGGAAATCCGGTTTGAGTGGACCGCATCGATAGCCTGTTCGCAAGGGGTGTCGAGCCTGTCGAGGCTCGGCTATGGTGCCGCGGTCAAGACGAGGATACGGACCGGGCATGACGACGGATGAACGCATCGGGTGGTGGATCAACCAGATCCGCGCCGGCAATCGGGATGGCGAGATCGGTGAGCGCTTGAAGCCTGCAGCCGATCTCCAGCCGGAATTCGCCCGGCTGGTGATCGGCGATTGGCCGGTGGTCGACATCCTCGATATCCAGTGCGGCCCGCTCACCAGCCTCGGCAACCGGCTGCCCGGCCGGAAGGTCCGTATCCGCCAGCTGGAACCGGAGGCGGAGCGACTCGAAAGGCTGCTGTCCGACTGCGGCATCGGTTCGCGCGGCGACCTCGTCGCAGGTTCGCCCGAGACCGTGCAGGAGATCTGGCCGGCGCCGTCCTTCGATCTGGTGGTCTGCCGGCAAGCGAAGTGGCTTGCCGATCCGGCGGCGAGCCTGCCGGCACTGTATGCGATCCTGCGTCCGGGCGGCGCCTTATCCGTCACCGTTTCGTTCGAGACGGCGATTGGGCGGCCGGCCTGGTCGCTGCGTATCGGCGCGGGTGGACTTTCGCTTTGCAGCGACGGCGAAGAGCGACCCCTCGGGGAGGCGTTCTTCGGCGACGGCGCGGTGGTTTCATGGCGGGCGACGTCGGGAGGGGACGCCGCCGCTGCTGCCTGGGTAACGCTGGAGGTCAGGAAACCTGCCTCGCGCAAGGATACGCTGCGCCGTCAGCTCGAGGACTTTTCGGGAACCGTTGCACCGCTCAGAACGCTGCACGGTGTGGCCATCGAAGGCGAGGATCTCGATTTCATTGCCGATTTCTTCGCTCGTAAGCCGGATGGCACCGCCGGGTCGATCCTTCCGAACGACGCCGCGTTCCTCTACGCCTGGATGAAAAAGACGCGTCCGAAATGCGTCCTCGAGATCGGTGTTTCGTCCGGTGTCTCGTCGGCATTCTTCCTGGAATCGGCAGAGAGGCTGGGCCTGCTGGAGCATGGCTTCCGGCTCGACAGCATCGATCTTCTCGAGCACGTCTATGCGGCGCCGGACGACAAGGTCGGCTGGGTGGTGGAGGCGATGGCCGGCCGGCTGGCATCGCGGTTCAATTTGCTTACAGGCGTGACTGCGTTCGATGTTGACCGGCTGATCGGGGAGGGGAAGGTGCACCGACCTGACCTCGTGTTCCTTGATGCCGAGCATGCGCATCCCTTCCCGGCGCTGGACCTTGCTGCCCTGTGCAAGGTCATGGAGCCGGATGCGTGGATTCTGTTGCACGACATCTGCCTGTTCGAGCGGGCGCTGCGCGATTCCTATCGGCTGAAGATCCGCCCGGACTGGATGCTCCGCGGAGTGGAATGGGCGTTCGAGTTCTGGCCGGGCGAGAAGTTCAGGGGCGCAGGGGAGCACGCGAATGTCGGTGCCGTACGGGCTGTCGCGAATGTCGAGGCAACACCGGCCTGGCGAGCCCTGACTGCGCTGCCCGGCGAGCGCAGCCTGACGCCGGAAGCGGCAGTCTTGCTCGCTCGCCTTGAGGGCACCGCGTGATCCTGCGCCCGAACCTGTTTCGCAAGGCGGCGCTGGCCACCGCCTTCGATCATTTCACCGGCCGGCCGAAGACCGCCTATCCGACGCGCTATCACTATCTGGAGATCTGCGAGCCGGAGCTTGCAGCCGCCGGGCTGCGGATCGGCCGCATCGGCCAGCACGGCTTGACGCTGACCGACGGGGCGGGGCGCCGCCTTGCCGTGGTCGTACGCTACGTGACGGGGCGGGACCTGCGGCTCCTCGCCGCCTTCCGGGCAAGGGGCGGGCGCATCGCCTATCTCCTCGACGACGATCTGTGGGCGATGGCGAGCGACATCCGGCTCGACCCCCGCTACAGGGGGCGGATTGCGCGGTTCCTGTCGGGCCTGTTTCCAAGGCTGCTCGAACTCGTCGACGTGGCGGTCGCCCCCAATCGCCGGCTGCTGGAGCGGCTGGCGCCGGTGCCGGGCGCCTTCCTGCATCCGGCCGATCTCGCACCCACCGGCGACCTCGCGCATTTCGGCGGCGAGGATCGCGAGACGCGGGTGCTGTTCCTCGGCACGGCAACGCATGCGGAGGATTTTTCTGCCATCGCGCCGGGCCTCGCCGAGGCGCTCGGGGCCGAGCCCGGCCTGCGCGTGGAGACGTTCCTCGGGGCCAAGGGCGAGGCGCTTCTGCCGGCCTCGCGGCGGGTCGCGCATAGGGCGCCGATGGTGCTGGAAGATTTTCAGCGCTGGCTGAACAGGGCGCGGCACCATGTGGCGCTGGCGCCTTACGCCGTCAATCCGGTCAATGACGGGCGCTCGATCATCAAGCTGCACCAGCATGCGGTGGCGGGCGCGGCCGGCATCTACACGCCGACGGCGGTGTTCGGTCCGGTGATCGAGGACGGCCGCAACGGTGTTTTTGCCGCGCATGAGCCGGCCGCGTTCCGCGATGCGGTGCTGACGCTCGCCCGCGACCGGGCGAAGGCGCGGGCCATTGCGCAAGGAGGCATTGCGCTCAGCCGCCGGCTCGGCGACCGCACAGCCGTCGCCGGTTTCTGGGCGGGCCTTGTCGCCGGAGGGGACGGCGGCACTTGATCCTTACGAGACGAGGCGCCGGTAGATTGCCGGCAGGGCGCCGGGCAACCGCTCCGGATCGCTGATGATCGCATAGGAGCCCTTGCCGAAGAGGTAGGGAAAGTAATCGCGCGCAGCCTCGTCGACGGTGACGCCGAAGACGGTCAGCCCCGCCCGCCGCGCCTCGCGGATCGACGCCCGCGTGTCCTCGATCCCGTAGCGCCCCTCGTAATAGTCGATGTCGTTCGGCTTGCCGTCGGTCAGAAGAAGCAGCAAGCGATGCCGCTGGGGTCTCGAGGCGAGCTGCCGGGCGACGTGGCGGATCGCCGTTCCCATGCGGGTATACTGGCCGGGTGTGAGCGCCGCGATCCGGCGCTCGACGGCGAGGCCGAGAGGCTCGTCGAAGGTCTTCACCGTGTCGACCCGCACGCTTTGCCTCTTGCGCGAGGTGAAGGTGTAGATCGCATGTTCGTCGCCGCAGGCGGTCAGCCCGTGGGTGAGGGCGAGCAGCGCCGCCTTCTCCACATCCAGGACCCGGTGCCCGCCGATCCAGGCGTCGGTCGACAGCGAGACGTCCATCAGCACGGCGACGGACAGATCCCGCTCCACGGCACGTCCGCAAGTGAAGACGTTTTCGGAACCCGCACTGCCGGCCCGCCGGTCGGCTTCGGCGCGCACCAGGGCGGAAAGGTCGAGATCGTCGCCGTCGGGCTGCCCGTGCAGCACAATGCGCCGGGGCCGCAGCGCCTCGAACTGGCGGCGGACGGCGCGGATGCGCTTCTGCATGGCTTCGTCCGGCCGCCACACATCGCCGGTCTCGGGCGCACGCGCGGCGACGACGCGGCAATGGTCCGGCCGGTGGGCCTGCCGCTTCCAGTCCCACTCCGGATAGGTCAGCCCTTGCGTCAAGCTCCCGTCCTCGGCCTCGGAGGGGGCAAGATCGAGATCCATCTTCAGCCGCACGCCGGCCTTCTGCCGGTTGCTGCCGATGGTCAGTTCGCTGATGTCGTCGGCCGCCTGCCGGGCGCCGTCCTCGTCGTCGTCGTCCACCCGGCGGTTGACGTTGACCATCTCGGCCAGGGAGAAGATCGTCTCGAACCGGTGGAAGTAGAGCGGATCGCCGCGGTCGCTCATGTCGGTGTCGCGCCGCTCCGCCTGGCGGCGGCGGGCGTCAACGGCAATCGAGGTGCCGGAGGGGTCTTCGGCGTCGTCGGCACGCGGGGCGCCGGTGTCCTCGTGGATTTCGCCGAACAGCGGCACGGGCAGATAGGTACGGTAGCCGCGCGGCGCCTTGAGGCCGGCAAGACTCGCGTCCGGACTTTCGATCAGGGCGAGAAGCGTTTCGGTATCCTCGCCGCGCTGCCCGCCGAGCAGGGCGCGGATCGTCTGTTCGATCCGCATCTCGGTGGCGGGAAGGGAGCGCTGCGGGCGTACCGCAAGGGCGGCCGCGCGCAGCCGGTGGAACTGCGGGCGCAGGCCCGGCCAGGCGTGCAGCGTCGCGCGGGTCGTGGCGATGCTCATCCGAAGGCGCTGGAGGTCGTCGACCAGCGGGTCGCCGGTCCGCTCGCGGCCTTCGCCGGCATGGGCGAACCAGGCGACCAGCCATTCGTACAGCGCGACATTGTCGGCGCGGTCGGGAAAGCTGTCGATGACCGGCGGCAGGCGCAGCGTCGCCCTGTCGAGGATCGCAAGGCTCATCTTCTCCGCGCCGAGCCCGATACGCCGCAGCGGCGACAGGCGATGCGCGGAGACGGCCGGCGCGCTTTCGACGAGGCGCAGCGCGCCGCTGCCGCCCATCGCCCGGAACAGCACGCCGAGTCGCGTGCGCATGTCGGCGAGCGTCACCGCAGCGTCCGGATGGTGGGGCAGGGTAGTGAGGCCGCCCACCAGCCTGTGCCAATGCGACCCGACGAACTCTTCCGGCTCGAACAGCGACATGACGTTACCCCAGCGCCAGTTCGGCGACGCGGGCGAGCGCGGCCTGCACGTCCGGATCGTCGCTGAGCGGTTGCAGCAGCGCCGCGTCGATGGCCGCTGCGGGTTTCATGCCCGCCTTGATCAGCGTGGCCGCATAGACGACGAGGCGCGTCGAGGCACCTTCGTCGAGGTCCTGCCCCTTGAGGTCGCGCAGGGCATTGGCGATGCGCACCAGCGGCACGCAGCGGTCGGGCGCAAGACCGGTCTCGCTGGCGACGATGGCCGCTTCCGTGTCCGGGTCGGGATAGCCGAACTCCATTGCCACGAAGCGCTGGCGGGTGGAGGGCTTCAGCGACTTCAGGACGTTCTGGTAGCCCGGGTTGTAGGAGACGACGAGCATGAACTCGGGCGGGGCGACTAGCGTCTCGCCGGTTCGCTCCAGCGTGAGCGTGCGCCGGTCGTCGGTGACCGGATGCAGCACGACGGTCACGTCCTTGCGCGCTTCCACCACCTCGTCGAGATAGAGGATCGCGCCCTCGCGCAGCGCCCTCGTCAGCGGTCCGTCGGCCCAGACGGTCTCGCCGCCCTTCAGCAGGTGGCGCCCGGTCAGGTCGGCGGCGGTGAGGTCGTCATGGCAGGCGACAGTGTAGAGCGGGCGGCCGAGGCGCGCGGCCATATGGGCGACGAAGCGGGTCTTGCCGCAGCCGGTCGGCCCCTTCAGCAGGACCGGCAGCCGGTTGCGCCAGGCCTGCTCGAACAGCGCACACTCGCTTCCCGAGGCCGCATAGTAGGGCAGGTCGGGAGTTTCGCCGTCGGCGGCGGCGGTATTGGTCACGGGGGTCATCGGAGGTCGCTCCTTGAAGCGCCGGGAGAGGGCGCGTCTGGAAAGGGTGTGCGGGGGAAGGCCGGGCGCCGAGGGTACGGCGCCCGGCTTTTGTCACTCGGCGGCCTGCAGCGAGGCGGCACGACCCTCGCGGGCAGCCTTGCGCCGCTCGCGAACGGGACCGAACACCGACCACAGGAACATCAGAGCGGCGATGACGACGAGGACGCCGGAGCCGAGGCGCACCCAGTAGAAGGGGGCGATCTCGTCCTGGACTTCCATGTAGGACATGCCCAGCACGCGCTGCAGGTGGACCTGCACAGCGCCGGCGAAGGTCAGCGCGAAGGTCATCACCATCATCGCGCCGCTCATCAGCCAGAACGAGACGATGTTCAGCGTCTGGTGGTAAGGCGCCTTGCCGCGCAGATACGGCATTGCGTAAGAGATCAGCGCCAGGTTCAGCATCACATAGGCGCCGTAGAAGGCCAGGTGCCCATGGGCGGCGGTGAGCTGCGTTCCGTGCGTGTAGTAGTTCACGAAAGACAGGGTGTGGAGGAAGCCCCACACGCCGGCGCCGAAGAAGGCCCCGACCGTGCAGCCGAGCGACCACAGCACCGCGGCCCGGTTCGGATGGTCCTTGCGTCCGCGGAAGACCATCGTGAAGGCGAAGACCACCATCGCGAAGAACGGCGCGACCTCGAGCGCGGAGAAGATCGAGCCGACCCACTGCCAGTAGCCTGGCGCGCCGATCCAGTAGTAGTGGTGACCGGTGCCGAGCAGGCCCGAGAACAGGGCGAGGCCGACGATGGAGTAGAGCCACTTTTCGATGACTTCCCGGTCGACGCCGGTCAGCTTGATCAGCAGGAAGGCAAGGACCGAGGCCATTACCAGCTCCCACACGCCTTCCACCCACAGATGGACGATGTACCACCAGTAGACCTTGTCCAGCGACAGGTTGTCCGGCGCGTAGAAGGCGAAGAGCCAGAACACGGCAATGCCCCACAGGCCCAGCAGCAGCACGCTGGTGACGGCGGTGCGCCGGCCCTTCAGCACGGTCATCGACACGTTGTAGAGGAAGATCAGCGCCACCACGACGATGGCGATCTTGATCCAGAGCGGCTGCTCCAGGAACTCGCGCCCGCCATGGATGCCTTGCGTGTAGCCGATGACGGCGGCCAGCGCGCCGACCATCAGCAGCACCAGTTGCACATAGGCGAGGAACGGGCTCTCGATCTCGCGCTCCGCCTCTTCCGGCACCAGGTAATAGGCGCAGCCGAAGAAGCCCATCAGCAGCCAGACGATGAGCGCGTTGGTGTGGATCATGCGGATGATGTTGAACGGCATCAGTTCCGCAAGCGTGTTCGGCAGCACATAGACCGTGCCGGCCAGGCCGCCGGCAAGGATCTGCACGCCGAACAGGACCATGGCACAGACGAAGTACCAGTAGGCCACTCTTTGGGAAGCGTATTTCATCGGGGTGTGCTCCTCAGCCCGCGTCGTTGGGCGGCCAGCCCTGCGTATCGATCCGGCTCGTCCACTCCAGGAAGTCGACGAGATCGTTCAGCTCCTGATCGGTCAGGTTGAACTGGGGCATCTGCCGGCGCCCCTCGATGCCTGTGGGCTGGGCCTGCATCCAGGCGATGAGGCCGGCTCTTGCGCCTTCCGGGTCGTCCTTGCCGCCGTAGCGGACCCAGACATTGCCGACCTCGGGCGCGAAATAGGCGCCTTCGCCGAGGATCGAGTGGCAGTTGATGCAGGAGTTCTTCTCCCACACGTGCTTGCCGCGGACCACGCCTGCGGTCATCGTCGCCTCGTCGGTCGAGTTGGTGACGATGTGCCAGTGGCTTTGCGCGGTCAGGCCGACGAAGACGACGAAGAAGAAGATCGAGCCACCGTAGAAGATGTTTCTGGCGGCCGACTTGGTGAAACGCTCGACCGGCGGTCGATGCGGTTCGCTTGGTCCGGACATATGTGCTCTCCAGTTGCTGGCGGATGCCGACAGTGGAACCAAGAGCTAGGGCCAAGCCGCCGGGCGGACGTTGTTCCAGCGCAAACTCGCCCGCACCACCTCCACGCGAGTTTGAGCCCGCTCAAACTCTGCCTGCCCTTCCCCTGCTAGGGTCGCGCCGACTGGAGGCGCGAGCATGTACGACGACGCTGCGGGCGAGACGCCCGAAGAGGGATGGGGACCGCTCGACGGGTTGCCCGGCAACCCGATGATGTGGATTCTGATTCTCGGCGAGCTTGCCGTCTTCGGCGCGTTGCTCGTCGGCTTCTCGGTGGCGCGGGCGTTGAACCCGATGGAGTTCGCCGCGGGGCAGGCGGTGCTGGACGTGCGGCTCGGCGGGCTCAACACCTTGGTGCTGATCGCCAGCGGCTGGTGCGCGGCGCTCGCCGTCGAAGGGCGCAAGACGGGCGGCTCCGGCCGGCCGCAACTTTCGGCGGCGATGGCGCTCGGGGCGGTATTTCTCGTGGTGAAGGGTGCCGAATACGCGGCCAAGCTTTCGGTCGGGCACGGTCCGGACAGCGGCACCTTTTTCGAGCTCTACTATCTCGTCACCGGCTTCCACGCCCTGCATGTGGTCGCCGGCCTCGTGCTGCTCGCCGTGGTCGCCCGCTACAACAGCCTGGAGAACCTGGAGACCGGCACCGCCTTCTGGCACATGGTCGACCTGGTCTGGATCTTGGTCTTCCCCGTCATCTACCTGATCGGGTGACCACGATGGCCCGCCTGCATCTCGCCGCCATTGTCCTGGTGCTGCTCGCCGTCGTCTCGCTCGAGGTTTCGGGCGGGCCGGCGCCCATCTTGGTCTGGTCGATCCTTGCGCTCGCGCTCGCCAAGGCATGGATCGTGCTGACGCAGTTCCTCGGCCTGCGCGAGGCGCCGGCCGGCTGGCGCTACGGCCTCATCGCCCTCGTTGCCGCGCTGGGCGGCACCATCGGCGCGGTCTTCACCGCCGCGCATTACTCCCTCGCCGGATGAGAACGGACCTCCGGCATCACGACCTCCCCTTAAGGACAGAGCATATGGCAGACATCACGGCCCGGCCGGCACGCATCGGCATTCTCACCGTTTCGGACCGCGCCAGCGCCGGCCTCTACGAGGACCTCAGCGGGCCGGCGGCGCTCGACTGGCTGCGGGCGCATCTGACCGGCGACTGGGAGTTCGTCAGCCGCATCGTGCCGGACGGCGTCGACAGCGTTGCCGGCGCGATGCGCCATCTGTGCGATGTGGAACGGTGCGACCTGCTGCTGGTCACCGGCGGAACAGGACCGGCCCCGCGCGATGAGACGCCGGAAGCGCTGGGCCAGGTCGCAACGCGCATCCTGCCCGGCTTCGGCGAGGCGATGAGGCAGGCCAATCTCGCCGAAGTGCCGACCGCGATCCTCTCGCGGCAGGAGGCCGGCACGCGCGGCGCCAGCCTCATCATCACCCTGCCGGGCAAGCCGGCGAGCATCGCCACGTCGCTGAACGCGGTGTTCGCGGCGGTACCCTATTGTCTCGACCTGATCGGCGCGGCACGCATCGACACCGACCCGGCGCGGCTCAAGGCGTTCCGGCCGGCTGCGTCCTGACCTGATCCTTGGAGCCCGACCAGGATACGCCGGTCGGGCCGTCGAGAAAGCCATCGCAAAAGGCCCCGCCCGGCGCATGCGGCAGGGCCCTGGCGCAAAACTCCTCCGCATCGATGCGGCCCGCCGTCAGATGCGCGAACAGCTCGATCACCTCGAAGAAGCCGCTCGTCTGCGGCGACAGGCGCAGGCCCGCAACGCCGGCCTCGCGCAGGGCCGGCAGGTGATGCGCCATGTTCGCGCACTGGCCGGACAGGGTCTGCAGCCCGTTGATCGCCAGGAACTGCTGGTCGTCGAGCGTGTCGACGGCCAGCCCGTCCGGATCCTCGGCGCAGACGAACTGGCACTGGTCCTTGGCCCGGTCGTGATAGCGCGCGTGGTAGCAGCGCCCGGACATGGCGAGCGGCAGGCGCCCCCAGCCCCATACCTCGACCGGCATGTCGGTCGCCGCGGCGATGCGGCGGACGGAGATGGCGGACAGCTCCGGCGGCAGGCAGACACGCATCGCGCCGCGCCGCCTCAGGACCGCCAGCGTGCCCTCGTTGTAGACGTTCACCAGGGGGCCGACGGAAAAGCGTGCGTCCGGCGCGAGATGCGCCAGCATGGTCAGATCGTTGACCTCGACCTCCAGGTCCATCGCGGCCAATTCCGCCGCCATCCGCCGTTCCCGCTTGAGCGGCGTCACGAGGGCAAGGCTGGTCAGGGCCACATCCTTGCCGCCGGCCAGCAGCAGGGCGATCGCGTCCGGTAAGCGGGTCTGGTAGAAGGGCAGCCGCTTGGAACAGACGAGTTCGCCGATGACGACGCGGGACACGTCCGGCGTGTCCGCCAGTTGCTCGTAGAAGGCGCTCCAGTGCCCCGGATCCCAGAAGCCCTGGATCGGGCCGACGGTCAGCTGCATCTGCTTATCTCCAGATCTTGTTGTAGGCGCCGGCGGTCGCGGCCTGTCCCTCGGTCAGCCGGGCAAGCGTGCCGAGCGGCACATCGCGCCCTTCGGCGAGCGCTTCCACCGCCTGGCGGAAGTTGCGCACCACCTGCGCGACATAGGCGCGCGAGCGCTGGCGGCCCTCGATCTTCAGCGCCGTGACGCCGGCCCGGGCGAGCGCGGGCAGCAGCTCCGAGGCGTCCAGGCTCGCCGGGTCCTCGAAGACGTAGCCGGTACGCGCACCGACCTTGAAGCAGCCCTTGCACAGGGTGGGGTAGGGAGCGGGGGCGTCCTTCGGTGTCCGGTGGATTGTGTAGCCGCCGAGGCGCGCGGCCAGCTCGCCGTCTTCTTCGGCGTAGGCGACATGGCTTGCCGGCGAGCACACGCCGTTCATGTTCGGCGACTTGCCGGAAATGTAGGAGGAGAGCGAACACCGCCCTTCGGCCATGACGCAGAGCCCGCCGAAGACGAAGACCTCGGTCTCCACGTCGATATCGCGGTTGATCGAGGCGATCTCGTCGACGGTGAGCACCCGCGGCAGCACCACCCGCTTCACGCCGAAGGCGCTTGCGTGGAAGTTGATGACGTCCGGGTTCGCCGCCGCTGCCTGCACCGAAAGATGGCGACGCAGCGAGGGGTGGCGCTCGGCCGCATGGGCGATCAGCCCGAGATCGGCAAGGATCACCGCGTCGGCGCCGAGCGCTTGTGCGTCGCTCACCGCCCGGTGCCAGAGCTCCGTCTCGCCGGCCTGCGGGAACGTGTTGATGGCAACCAGCACCTTGGCGCCGCGCGCATGGGCATAGGCGATGCCGTCCGCCATTTCGGGGCGGGAGAAATTGAGGCCGGGGAAGTTGCGGGCGTTGGTGTCGTCGGCGAAGCCGCAATAGATGGCGTGGGCGCCGGCATCGACCGCGGCGCGCAGCGAGGCCGGCGTGCCGGCGGGGCAGACCAGCTCCATCATCGCACGCCTCCCGCGCGGGTGAGCGGCACGCCCGTTGCCGCTTCCAGGCGGGCGATCGCGTGTGCGGCCAGGTCCGACAGGGGGCCGGTGAGGCCGGCGAGTTCTGCGCCGATGTCGAGCTCCGCGTCGTCGATGGCGTTGCGCAGGGCCAGCACCGCCGACGTGTCGCCCTCAACGGTCAGGTCGCGGGAGAAGAACAGCGCGTCGCCGTCCCACACCCCGTGAACGAGGCCGACCAGGGCCGCAAGGCTCCCGGTGATGCGCGCATCGCCCGCAGGCGGTTCGCGGTGGAGGCTGACCAGCGGGGCCTCGCCGGCAAGATCGAGCAGGAAGGACAGCGGCACGTCGCTTGCCGTCACCACGAAGCGCGTCCGGCGATAGGGGCCGAGACGCTCCAGCAGTCCCGCATGCCTTGCGAGAATTCTTCGGGTCACCCGCGTCAGCAGCAGGTCGGCCGGCCCGTACGGCACCAGGCGGATGCCGAGCGCCAGCAGCGCGGGCATTTTCGGTATCGCACGATGGTCCAGAGGATCTGCAAGGGCTTGCGGCATGGGGCGCTCCGGCGGAAGGGGTCGGGTGGCCCGCACCATAGAGGGGCGATCTGCCGCCGTTGTTGATCCGCATCAACTTCGCGGGCGATGCCCTTTGCTAAGGCAGGCACACCCTTTCCAAGGAGCCGCCATGCGCCGCCTGCCAGCCTTCCCCGATCTCCGCAGTTTTCTCCGCTGGTGCG
Organism: Stappia sp. WLB 29; assembly: GCF_023507705.1. Classification (GTDB taxonomy): domain Bacteria; phylum Pseudomonadota; class Alphaproteobacteria; order Rhizobiales; family Stappiaceae; genus Stappia. The sequence continues at coordinate 186,056 of NZ_JALBGD010000010.1, forward strand.
ATGCGGCCGGGGACCTGCGGAGTATCGAGCAGCCGGTCTCCCTGGTGGAGGAAGTCACCGCCGTTCACCGCAAGGTGCTGCTGGCGGGCGGGCCGGTCCTGCGCTTTACACGCCCGCTCGCCGAAGACGGCTCGATCTCGTCCATCCCGCTCATCGCCAATCTCTTCGGCACTCGCCGCCGCGTTGCGGCAGGCCTCGGCGCCGAACCGGCCGACATTGCCGGCCTTGGAGCGTTTCTCGCCGCACTGCGCGCTCCGGTGCCTCCGCAAGGCGTCGGCGATGCGCTGTCGCGCTGGCCGCAGATGGCGGCGGCCCTGCGGGCGCGCCCTCGGGTGCTGGGCAAAGGGACTTCCCAGGAGGAGCGGATGGGAAAGTCCGACCTGTCGCGTCTGCCGGTGCAGACCTGCTGGCCGGGCGATGCCGGACCGTTGATGACCTGGCCGGTGGTGCTGACCCGGGATGCGGGGTCGCAGGCGAGCGACAGCGGGCGCTACAATGCCGGCATCTACCGGGCACAGGTGCTGGGCCCCGACCGCCTGATCCTGCGTTGGCTGCCGCATCGGGGCGCGGCAGCCCACCATCGCAGCTGGCAGCGCAAGGACGAGCCGATGCCGGTCGCCATCGCCCTCGGCGCCGATCCGGCCTTGCTGCTGGCCGCGGCCCTGCCGCTGCCGGAAACCGTGTCGGAGCTCGCCTTTTCCGGCGTCCTGCGCGGTGCCCGTACATCGCTCGCGCCGGCGGTCTCCGTGCCCATGCTGGTTCCCTCCAGCGCCGAGATCGTGGTGGAAGGGTGGGTGCATCCGGGCGAGACGGCACCGGAAGGTCCCTTCGGCGATCACACGGGCTATTACAATTCCGTCGAGCCGTTCCCGGTGATGCGGGTCAGCGCGATCACCCATCGGCGCGATCCGCTTTACCTGTCCACCTGGACCGGCCGGCCGCCGGACGAGCCTTCGATCATCGGCGAGGTGTTCAACGAGCTCGCGCTTCCCGTCATCCGACAGCAGATCCCGGAAGTGGTGGACCTGTGGCTGCCGCCGGCCGCGTGCTCCTATCGGATCGCGGTGATCGCCATCGACAAGCGCTATCCCGGTCAGGCCCGCCGGGTGATGCTCGCCCTGTGGGGGCTGCTGCCGCAGTTCAGCTATACCAAGATGATCGTGGTGGTGGACGCCGATATCGATCCGCGAAAGTGGGACGATATCGCCTGGGCATTGGCAACGCGTTACGATCCGGCCCGCGACACGATGCTGCTCGACCGCACGCCGATGGATTATCTCGACTTCGCCTCGCCGCTGGAAGGACTTGCCGGCAAGATCGGGCTCGACGCCACGGTGAAGATCGGGTCCGAGACCGCCCGCGCCTTCGGCGAGGTGATGCGCCTGTCGCAAGAAGCGGAGAGCGCGGCCGAGCGTGTCCTGAAAGCGGAGGGGCTGGCATGAGCCGCGTGGTTCTCGGCGTCTCGGGCGCCTCCGGTGCGGCGCTGGCGCTCGCCTGCGCCCGCGATCTCGCCCGGCGCGGCGCGCTGCTCGATCTGGTCGTCAGCGCCGGGGGAGAGCGGACCTTAGAGCTGGAGGGAAGCGAGGGCGCGCGAAGCGAGCTGTCCGCCCTTGCCGTGCGCGAACACAGCATCGCCGATGTGGGAGCGGAGATCGCGTCGGGCTCCAGCGCGGTTGCCGGCATGATCGTCGCCCCGTGCTCGATGCGGACCCTTGCCGCCATCGCCCACGGGCTTGACGACAACCTGCTGACGCGTGCCGCCTCGGTGCAGCTGAAGGAACGCCGGCCGCTGGTGCTGCTGGTGCGCGAGGCGCCGCTGTCGCTCGTGCATCTGCGCAACATGGTGCTCGCGACCGAGGCCGGTGCCATCATCCTGCCGCCAGTGCCTGCCTTCTATCTGCAGCCCGTCTTGCTTTCCGACGTGGTTGCCCAGATTGCGGCCCGCGCCATCGACCTCCTGCGGCTGGGGCCGATGGAGGCGCGGCCCTGGCAGCCGGCAGCCGCGCAGATGTGAGCCGGGGCCGGTTTTCTCTGCTGTTTCACACCTCTGGCGTTTCGGGTTAACCTCCTGTCAGTCCGGGATTGGGCAAAAGAGGGACAGACCTTTTCGCATCCTGCGGCACACCCTGGCGACGAGAGACCTCGCGTGATCATCCCTTGCATCTTGTCCGGCGGCTCCGGTTCGCGGCTCTGGCCCCTGTCGCGCTCCGCCAGGCCCAAGCAGTTCCTTCCGATCTTCGAGGGGGAGAGCCTGTTCCAGAAGACGCTGAAGCGCTTTGCCGGCCCTGCCTTCGCCGCTCCCATCGTCATCGCCAATTCCGAGCATCGCTTCCTCGTCGGCGAGCAGATGGCGGAAGTTCGCGCCGCGACCGAGGATACGGCCATCGTGCTGGAGCCGGTCGGCCGCAACACGGCAGCGCCCGCCGCCATCGCCGCGCTGTTGGCGCAGGCGCGCGACCCGGACGCCCTGGTGTTGCTGGCGCCTTCCGACCACCTGCTGCGCGACACGCAGGCTTTTGCCGCCGCCGTCGAGCGGGCGCTGCCGGCCGCAAGGGCCGGGCGTATCGTCACCTTCGGCATCAAGCCGTCGGAGCCCAACACCGGCTACGGCTATATTCGTCTGGCGGAAGCGGGCGAGGGGCCCTGCGCCGTGGAGGCTTTCGTCGAGAAGCCGGACATCGAGCGCGCCCGCGCGTTTCTCGAAGCCGGGACCTATGTCTGGAACGCCGGCATCTTCCTGTTCTCCGCCCGCGCCATGCTGGAAGAGTTCGCGCGCCATGCGCCCGAGGTCCTCGACCGGGTGCGCGCGGCGCTGGATGCGGCGACCCGCGATCTCGACTTCCTGCGCCTCGATGCGGGGCTCTTCTCCAAGGTGCCCAACATCTCCATCGATTATGCGATTATGGAGAAGTCGGAGCGGATTTCCTGCGTGCCGATGGAACCGGGCTGGAGCGATCTGGGTTCCTGGTCTGCAGTATGGGAAGCGTTCGAGAAATCCGATGACGGCAACAGCGTTCTGGGCGAGGCGCGTTTCGTGAAGGCGCGGGACAATCTCGTGGTCAGCGACGGCGCGTTGGTCTCGGTGGTCGGCCTCGACCATGTCATGGTGGTCGCGACCAAGGACGCGGTCCTCGTCGCCGACAAGGCCCATGCTCAGGACGTCAAGGCCGTGGTCGAGGGGCTTCAGGCGGAAGGGCGCCGCGAGACCCGCGAGCATCGCCGCCTGTACCGGCCCTGGGGCTGGCGCGAGGAGATCGCCGTCGGCGGGCGCTTCCAGGTGCAGGAAATCGAGATCAAGCCGGGCGAGAGCATGTCCCGGCAAAGCCATGTCAACCGGGCCGAACACTGGGTGGTCGTTTCGGGCACGCTCTCGGTCGAGATCGACGGCGAGACCCGGTTGATGACCGAGAACCAGTCGGCCTACGTTCCGGTAGGAGCTCGCCATCGCCTCGCCAATCCGGGCCGGGTGCCGGCGCGTGTCATAGAAATCCAGTCGGGCACCTATATAGGCGACGACGACATTATCCGTTACGACGAGGCGGGGGCGCCGTTTTCGTCCAAGTAAGCGCGGGCTTGTTTGCGCCCCGTGCGAACCGAACCGGACCAGATCCTGAGGAAAATACATGCTGCCAGTGCCTGTCGCCGAACTGAAGCCGAACACCTACGCCTACGAATCCCGGCCGATGGTGAAGGCCACCGGGTTCCGCGAGTACGATGCCCGCTGGCTGTTCGAGAAAGAAATCAACCTCATGGGGATGCAGGCCCTCGGCATGGGCATTGCAACCCTCATGCACGAGCGCGGCGTGCGCCCCGACATCGTCGTCGGCCATGATTTCCGCGGCTATTCCGCCTCGATCAAGATGGCTCTGGTCACCGGCCTGATGGCGGGCGGCGTGCGCGTCCACGACATCGGCCTTGCCCTGTCACCGATGGCCTATTTTGCGCAGTTCGCCCTCGACGTACCGGCGGTCGCCATGGTCACCGCCTCCCACAACGACAATGGCTGGACCGGCGTCAAGATGGGCATCGAGCGCCCGCTGACCTTCGGTCCCGACGAGATGGGGCGGCTGAAGGAGATCGTCCTGACAGCGAGCTTCCGCGAAGGCTCCGGCGGCTACCGTTTCGTCGAGAACTTCCAGGAGCGGTATATCGCGGACCTCACCGACCGGCCGCGCCTGTCCCGTCCCATCAAGGTGGTGGCCGCCTGCGGCAACGGCACGGCGGGCGCTTTCGCGCCGCGTGTGCTGGAGGCGCTGGGCGCGGAGGTCATTCCGCTCGACTGCGAGCTCGACCACACGTTCCCGCGCTACAACCCCAATCCGGAAGACATGAAGATGCTTCATGCGCTCCGCGACAAGGTGCTGGAGAGCGGCGCCGAGGTGGGGCTGGGTTTCGACGGCGACGGCGACCGCTGCGGTGTCGTCGACAACGAGGGCGAGGAGATCTTCGCCGACAAGGTCGGCGTGATGCTGGCCCGCGACCTGTCCGCCCTGCATCCCGGCTGCCGCTTCGTCGTCGACGTCAAGTCGACCGGGCTGTTTGCCACCGATCCGGTGTTGCAGAAGAACGGCGCGGTGACCGACTACTGGAAGACCGGCCATTCCTACATCAAGCGCCGCGTCAACGAACTGGACGCGCTGGTCGGCTTCGAAAAGTCCGGCCACTATTTCTTCAACGCGCCGATCGGCCGCGGTTACGACGACGGCCTCGTCTCGGCCATCGCGATTCTCGACATGCTGGACCGCAACCCGGGCCGGTCGATGGCGGACCTGCGCCGCGCATTGCCGCGCACCTGGGGCTCGCCGACCATGTCGCCGCACTGCGCCGACGAGATCAAGTACGAGGTCGTCGACCGGGTGGTGGAGCGCTTCACGGCCATGAAGGAGCGCGGCGAGACGATTGCGGGACACGGGATTACCGATCTCGTCACCGTCAACGGCATCCGCGTCGTCGCCGAGGATGGCACCTGGGGTCTGGTGCGCGCTTCGTCCAACAAGCCGGAACTCGTCGTCGTGGTGGAAAGCCCGGTCTCCGAGGAGCGCCTGCGCGCGATGTTCCACGCAGTGGATGCGGTCCTGCGGGAAAATCCGGAAGTCGGCGACTACAACCAGACGCTCTGACGCTGCGGCGTCGGTCTTGGGGGAGGAGGCGGTATTGCGCGCGACGACATGGTCCGAGGATCCCGCCTCCGAACTGATGGTGGTTCGCGAGCGGCTGAAAAACTGGCTCGTGCGCGACGCCCTGCCGCTGTGGGCCGAGGCCGGCTACGACGCGCAGAGCGGGCGCTTCTCCGAGAGTCTGACGCTGGAAACGGCCGAGCCCTCGCGAGCGCCTGCACGGCCGCGCGTGCCGCCCCGGCAGATCTATTCCTTTCTTGAGGGCGCGCGGCTCGGCTGGCCGGGCGATGCGGCAAGCATCGCGACGCGCGGACTTGCCGCATTCCATGCCGACTTTCTCCAGGGCGATGGCAGCCTGCGCCCTCTGGCGGCGGACGGCTCGCGTCCCTTCGACCTCTACGACCAGGCCTTTGCCCTGTTCGCCTATGCCAGCATCGCCGGCGCCGTGGCGGGTCTGCGCGAGACGGCTGTGCAGGAGGCGCGGCGCCTCCGGGATTTGCTGGTAGAGACGCTCGCCCATCCCGACGGCGGCTTCGAGGAGAACGCCCCCCGCCGGCTGCCGCTGCGGGCCAATCCCAACATGCACCTGTTCGAGGCGGCGCTTGCTTGGGAGCACCTGTCGGGCAGCCCGCGCTGGGGCGCCATGGCGCGAGGTCTTGCCGAACTCGCCATGAGCCGCTTCATCGATCCCGATCTCGGGATGCTTCGCGAATATTACGAGGGCGACTGGTCGCCGGCAGCGGGTGAGGCCGGACACAAGATCGATCCCGGCCACCTGTTCGAGTGGTGCTGGCTGCTGACGGTCTGGGGACGTCGGACCGGCCGCAATGACGCGCTCGCTGCGGCCGCCCGGCTCTATGCGGCCGGGATGCGGCATGGCATCTGCCCCGACCGTGGCGTCGTCATGCTGGAGATCGGCGACGATTTGCGTCCGCGCGAGCCGGTGGCGCGGCTGTGGTCCCAGACGGAATGGCTGAAGGCCTCCCTGGTGATGATGGAAGAGGCGCGCAAGACCGGAGACGCTGCGCGCGAGCGCGAGGCTGCTGCTGCCACGGTTTCGGCCGCTCGCGTCATCTCGAGCTACTTGGACGTCGAGCCGCGCGGTCTCTGGCGCGACCGCCTGGCGCCGGACGGCCGGTTCGTCGAGGAACCTGCGCCGGCCAGCTCGCTGTATCATCTCGTCTGCGCCGTCGCCGAACTCGACCGTGTCTGCGGGTGAGCCGGGCCTGCTATCACGCAAATTTCACGCAACTCGTGGAAAGTGCCGTGAAACGAGGCTATGGTTAACGTCGATAGGTAATTTGGGCAGTGCGAGATTCTGGTGTGTCAGCGCGTGACTGCAAAACGATTGCTGGTTGGAGCTTGGTCCCGCAGGCTGGGCGTATTTTGGTTTTTGCCGCAGCGGTAGCGGCCGTTATGGTGCCGGAAACGGGTACGGCCCGTACCGGCAAGAAGGTAACCGATCTCGTGATTGCACAGGGGCCTGAAAAGCTTGTCGTCACTTGCGATGCAGGTGAGGACGACTGGCGCAGAAACGCATGCGAAGGGCTTGCGGCCGGCCTTCGTGAGCGTATGCCGGGCGCCGAGGTCCGGATTGCCGGAGACGACACCAATGTCTCCGCCATGCGTGTGTCCGTGGAATGGGTCAGGTCCCACGAGACGTTCGTGATGGCGCGCCTGTCCTGGCGCCAGGGCGCGCAAGCCGCTGCCCAGGGCCCTGTGATCGAGTTTTCCGTCAACGACAGGCGGATCAACGCTTCCGATGCCCGGCCGTTCGGCAGGACGTTGGCCGATACTTTCCCCTTGGGGGGATGATGATCAGCGGCCGGCGCGCGCTGCCGGTCATCCGGGCGCTTGGCGTCCGATCAGATTGCGGAAGGGTGGAAAATCATGTGTGACCTTTGTGCGATGACCTATCGCGATCCTGAAGTTCCCGTCGTTGCCGGCTACAGCTGCGACGAGACGTTCACTCCGGGTGCGGATGCGGACTTCGCGGTCATCACGGAAGGCGTGGATGCCTCCGCCAACACCTCCACCTCCTACACGATCAATGTCGGCGACAGCTTCAATGGGACGATAGGGTCGAGCGGGGACCTCGACTGGGTGCGTGTCGCGCTCGAAGCTGGACAGACCTACAATATCGCCCTCAACGCGGCGAGTGGAAGCTCCCTTGATGCCTATCTGCGCGTCCACAATTCGTCCGGCACTCAGGTCGCTTTCAATGACGATGGCGGAGCAGGGACAAACTCCGCTCTGTCCTTCACCGCGTCAGCAAGCGGCAACTACTATCTGAGCGCCGGCGCGTGGACCAACTCCTCGACGGGCGCCTACACTCTCTCTATCGCCGAGGCTCCGCCGCTCCCTGTCTTCGACAACGACCAGATCGCGGCGCAGCTGACCGATGGCTATTGGGAAGCGACCGGGCGCTCTCAGCGCTCCTTCAACGTGTCGTCCGGTGGCACGCTGGATGTGAACATTACCGGCCTGACGGCTGACGGACAGTTCCTGGCGACCGAAGCGCTGGCTGCCTGGAGTGCGGTGACCGGCATCAACTTCAACTTCGTCTCCGGCTCTGCGGACATCACCATCGACGACAACGACAGCGGCGCGTACAACCAGTCGACCACCAGCGGCAACACGATCCTGTCGTCCTTCGTGAACGTCTCCACCGCTTGGCTCGCCAATTCCGGCACGACGATCGACAGCTATTCCTTCCAGACCTACCTCCACGAGATCGGCCATGCGCTGGGGCTGGGGCATGCCGGCAACTATAACAGCACGGCGACCTACGGCGTCGACAACCATTACAGGAACGACTCCTGGCAGGGCACCGTGATGTCCTACTTCGACCAGGTCGAGAACACCTATATCAACGCCACATATGCCTACATCATCACGCCGATGGTGGCCGATATCATCGCGATCCAGAATCTGTATGGTGCATCGACGACGACCAATCTCGGAAATACGATCTACGGCTCCAACCACTGGGGCACGAACAACACCGGGACCTATGTCGACAATTTCCTGAGCTACGGAAGCGATGTCGCCCTGACCATCCATGACAATGGCGGTACCGACACTCTCGACTTTTCCGGCATCAACGCCGATCAGCTCATCGACCTGCGTCAGGAAACCTATTCGAATGTCGGCGGCCTGACCGGTAACCTCACCATTGCACGCGGCACGGTCATCGAGAATGCCACCGGAGGCAACGGCGACGATACCCTTATCGGCAACAGCGCGAACAACTGGCTGAACGGCAATGTAGGCGCCGATACGATGATCGGCGGCGCGGGCAACGACACGTATATTGTCGAGAATATCGGCGACGTCGTCGTCGAGAATGTCGGCGAGGGGAACGACACGGTCAGGAGCTGGATTTCCTTCGAGCTTTGGCGTTCGAGCCAGCATCTGGAGAATCTGACTCTGCTGGGCTCTGCGAACCTGTCCGGCATCGGCAACATCCAGGCGAATGTGATCCGAGGCAACTCGGGCAATAACTGGATCGATGGCGCGCAGGGCGCGGACACGATGATCGGTGGTGCGGGCAACGACACCTACGTTGTCGACAACGCGGGCGACACGATTATCGAACTTGTCGGCCAAGGCACCGACACGGTGATCAGCTCGGTCTCGTACGCGCTCTGGCAGCAGGGGCAGCACATTGAGCATCTTCGATTGATCGGGACGGCCAATATCAATGCGACCGGCAATGGCCTCGCCAACACGCTTACCGGCAACTCGGGCAACAACGTGCTTGATGGTGCTCTTGGGGCCGATAGGATGGTCGGCGGTGCCGGAAACGACAGTTATTCGGTAGACAATGTCTTCGATGCCGTGGTCGAGCTCGCTGGAGAGGGTATTGACACAGTATACAGCACTGTCTCGTACATCCTCTGGCAGCAGAGCCAGCATATCGAAAACCTAACGCTGATCGGAGCCGCGAATATCAACGCCACCGGCAACGGTCAGGCGAACACGTTGATCGGCAATTCGGGCAACAACGTGCTCGATGGTGCTGTGGGTGCCGATACGATGATCGGCGGAGCC
>NZ_JALBGD010000011.1 GCF_023507705.1 Stappia sp. WLB 29
CTGCGCAGCGAAATCGACAGGTTCCTGAAGGACGTCGCAGCGGCCTGACATCGCAGCGTCCCGCCCAAGGCAGGGAACTGCTCCCTTTCGCAAACAATTGCCCCCGGATCGCGTCACGGCCCGGGGGCCTTTTTCTTTCGCGTTGCGGCAAAGCAAGGCTAGGCTTGCGCTGGATATTCCACGATTCCGCAACGAGACAGGAGACATCGCCCGTGAGCGACCAGGAGACCATCGAAACCCCGAACGGCGAACTGACGCTACGGACGATGGCCATGCCCGCAGACACCAACGCGGCCGGAGACATCTTCGGCGGCTGGGTGCTGTCGCAGATGGACCTTGCCGGGGGCATCGCGGCCGGGCAGCGGGCACGCCGGCGCGTCGTGACGATCTCCGTCGAGCGGATGACCTTCATCCGCCCGGTCCATGTGGGCGACGTGCTTTGCGTCTATTGCCGAGTGACAGGCGTCGGCCGCACCTCAATGAAGATAGGTATCGAGGCCTGGGCCCTGCGCCATCGGCACGGTCAGCGCGAAAAGGTGACGGACGCGACCTTCACCTTCGTCGCGGTCGACGATCAGGGGCGGCCGATCCCGGTCCCGGCAGAAGACGAGGACTGACGCCGCCGCAGGCGGGCACGCAGCGCCACGGCAAGCTGCGGATAGCGGGCGGCGATGTCGCGGAACAACACTTCGTCGACCGCCCTGCGGCAGCCGCCGGTCCACAAGCGCTCGAGATCGGCGAGACGCTGCGCACGTTCGGCGTCGTCAAGAAGAGCCTGCCCCGGCCGCCCGGCCCGGCCGAGGCCGATGCAGGTCGCGCGCATTCTCAGGCCCGCGGCCAGAACGCGAATTTCGGAAAGACGCAGCGGTGCCTGGGCAGCCAAAGCACAGGGCCCTTTACGGCTCGCGGCTGCGGCATCAACATTCGCCTGCGCGGCAAAAGCGGCTGTGGACATAAAAAATCCTCCATCGGTTTCCCGAGGAGGACTGGCGCGGATCGAATGACCGTTTCGTTGCCGCTGATCTGCGGCCACATCCCCAAAACGCAAACCGGTTGTGCCGGTTCCTTGTGTCAGGGAGACCACCTTGCCCGGTCGGGCAGGTTGGCGAGGGCGCCAGCCCTTCTCTTGATGACCCGCGATCTATGCCATGCGGCACGCGCCGGTGCAAGAGGCAAGGCCGCGCGTCCTTCCGCTAAGGTCAGGCCGCGTCGCGCGACGTCTCTTCCTCGTCCTCGGCGCGTGGATCGAGGGCCAGCGTTTCCGGCGTGGAGAACCGGACACCCGACGCCATGGCGACGAAGTCCTCCTTGTCCTCCTGCGCCAGCGGCGCGCGCTGGGTCATGCGCCAGATGGAAAAGCCGATGATCAGCGCATGGGCGGCCGAGGTGACGGCAAAGAGCCCTTGCGGACGCGTCATCGTCATCATCACGGCCGCAAGCAGCGGACCGACGACGGAGCCGATACCGAACAGCAGAAGCAGGCCACCGCTGGTCTTGAGGAACTCGCCCGGTGGGGAGTGGTCGTTCGCATGGGCGACGATGACCGGATACATCGAATAAATCATGCCGCCGAAGGCGCCGACCAGCGCAATGATCGCGAGTGGAGACAGCGCGCCGCCGAAAGTCAGCGCGGCGCCGAGCAGGCAGCCGACGACCGCGATGCCGATCAGGACCATGCGGCGATCGATCCGGTCCGACAGGACCCCGATCGGGATCTGGATCAAGGCACCGGCAAGCAGCGCCACCGACATCATGGTGGCGATGGACGAGACGGACAGCCCGACCTGGCGGCCATAGACGGCGCCGAGCGTGCCGAAGGCGCTGTTGGAAATGCCCACGAGAAAGACGCCGATCACCGCGACCGGCGAGTTTCGCCACAGAGAGCGGATGTCCAGACGCACCTGGGACAGCGGCTGGGGGGCAGCGGCGGTCGACAGGGCGGTGGGCAGAAGCGCGCAGGAATAAACCATCGCGCCGACCACGAAGAACAGGAAACCAGCCGGATCTCCAAGGGTCAGCAGCATCTGCCCGGCGGTCGTCGCGCCGAGATTGATCATCGTGTAAATGCCGAAGATGCGGCCGCGCGTTTCCGGGTTGGCCCGCTCGTTGAGCCAGCTCTCCACCACCATCGCAGCCCCGGCAAAACAGAAGCCGGAGAGCGCCCGCAGCGGGATCCACGCCCAGGGCGTCATGAAAACGAGGTTCAGCAGCACGACGATTGAGGCGAGCGAGCAGAACGCACCAAAGGAGCGGATGTGGCCGACGCGGCTGACGATCACCGGCGTCAGCAGGCAGCCGCCGATATAGCCGATGGCCCAGCCGGTGCCCAGAAGACCGAGAGAACTGTCGGAAAACCCCTCGAACGAGCCCCTCAGCGGCAGCAGCAGCCCCTGTAGACCGCCCGCGAGCAGCAGCAGCGCGGAACCGATGAGAAGGGCAGCGATGGGAACGATCTGGGTCATGCGGGCCCGTGGGCTGGCGAAACGGGAATGCCTGCGGCGCAGGAGGGCGGGGCCGGAGGGCCGTCGTCCAACCTATCTTGCGGGCCTGCGTCGGAATTGAGGCAGGCGGCGGCGAAAGCCGACAGCGCGAAGCAGCCGGCAACTGCCGCGAAGCGTAACAAATTCCCGTTGAAGAACAACCGCTGCCGGAAAAACGGCGACAGTCCTGCCCACTCAGACCCGGTTCAGCAGACGGGCACGGATGGTGCCCGACAGGAGGCGGATCTCCTCCAGGATCTCAACCGCATTCGCCACCGGTCCATCGGCATCGAGCACGACGTAACCGATCTCGCCGTCGGTCTGGTAGTGCTGCGCCGCGATGTTGATCTTGTAACGGGCGAAGAGGTCGTTGAGCTTGCCGAGCTCGCCCGGCAAGTTGCGCTGGACCTGGATGAAGCGGGTGTTGCTCGTGCCCTTGGGCAGCTGCACCTGGGGGAAGTTCACCGCTCCGATTGTCGAGCCGACATCGGAATACTCGATCAGACGGCGGGCGACTTCCTCGCCGATCCGCTCCTGGGCCTCTTCCGTGGAGCCGCCGACATGCGGGGTGAGGATAACGTTGTCGAGGCCGCGCAGGGCCGAGACGAATTCCTCGTCGTTGGACTTGGGCTCGCTCGGGAAGACGTCGACAGCAGCGCCTGCCAAGTGACCGGAGCGCAGGGCCTGCGCCAGTGCATCGATGTCGAGCACCGTGCCGCGAGCATTGTTGATCAGGTAGGCACCCTTCTTCATCGCGGCGATCTCGTCGGCGCCGATCATGCCGCGGGTTTCCGGCGTCTGCGGCAGATGCAGCGAGACGACATCGGAAACAGTCAGCAACTCGCCGAGCGAGGAGACCGGCTCGACATTGCCGTGGCGCAGCTTGTCGGTGTGATCGTAATAAACCACCCGCATGCCCATCGCCTCGGCGAGCACGGCAAGCTGGGAGCCGATATTGCCGTAGCCGACGATGCCCAGCGTCTTGCCGCGGACCTCATTGCTGCCCGCCGCCGTCTTCAGCCAGCGGCCGTTATGGGCGGCCATCGACTTGGTGAACGCACCGCGCATCAGCATGACGATCTCGGCGATGGTCAGCTCGGCAACGCTGCGGGTGTTGGAGAACGGAGCATTGAAGACAGGGATTCCGCGCCGGTTGGAACCCACGAGGTCCACTTGGTTGGTGCCGACGGAGAAGCAGCCGACCGCGACCAGGGTGCCGGCGGCCTTGAGAATCTCCTCGTCGATCTGAGTGCGCGAGCGAATGCCGACGATGTGGACGCCCTGCAGCGCCTCGATCAGCGCATCGCGATCCAGCGCCGTCTTGAGTTGGGTGACGTTGGTGTAGCCCGCCTGCTCCAGCAGGACGGAGGCGGTCGGGCTGATGCCTTCCAACAGGAGCCAGCGGATTTGGTGCTTCGGGCGCGACAGACCGGTCTTCATGAAAGGGCGTTCCGTATGCGGTGCAAGGGAGGGGGCGGCGCATGCCGCCGCTGCGCTCTGGTGCCCTGTCTGCCGCAAAAATTCAACCGCCGCTTTTTGCAGCCCAGTCACGCAGGGAGACCAGAAAGGCGGAAAGCCGTGCTCGCGTCTCGGAAAAACGCGCGGTTTTGCCGTAGGTCTCGACATCCATGTAGAGCGCGCGGTTGACCTCGATCTGCAGCGAATGGACGCCGCGTGCCGGATCGCTGTGGCGCCGCAGGATCTCCGCGCCCTTGAAGGGATCGTTGACCGCAACCGAAAAGCCGAGATCCAGCAGCAGAGCCCGCGCCGCCTCCAGATAGCCCGCCCCTGCACTTGCCCCCTCGCGGTCCGACAGCACAATATCGGGCCGTAGCGATCCGATTGCGTCCTCGTGCATGGTGTTGGCCACCGGCTGCATGGAATGCAAGTCGAGGTGAAAGACGCGGCCATGCGCCGCGCGTGCTTCGGCGACCAGCTCGCCAAGCGCATCGTGATACGGATGCCAGCAGCGCTCCAGCCGGTCGAGGTACTCCGCGCGGAGGACCGGCCCGGCGAGAAGCGGTGCGCCGTCGGGCGGGGTCGCGGTCCACACGACACCCTTGCCGAGCTGCGCCTTGGCAGACGGAGCAAGCTCCAGTCCCTCAGCATTGTCGAGCGATTCCGGATCCAGATCGTCGGACGCGCGATTGACATCACAGTAGATGCGGCCGAAGCGCGCCTTCAGAAGCGGTACACCGAGGAAAGGAGCAGAGGAAAAGAGTTCATCGACATACATGTCTTCCGCCCGGCGATAGCGCTGGGGCGGCTGTGCGGGCCGGAAGTCCGGCGGATAGACCTTGCCCGAATGCGGACTGTCCAGCACGAGCGGCGCGACCGGACCGGCAGGCCGCAGGATGTCGAACACCTCCCCTTCCCCGTCCTTCGCCAGCGCCTCCGTGCCCATGTCCTATGCCTCGTTGAGATGGCAGGCGGAGACGCGGCCCGGAGCGATCTCGCGCAAGGCCGGCGCCTCCTCCCGGCAGCGCGGCATCGCATGCGGGCAGCGCGGATGGAAATGACAACCGGTCGGCGGGGCGAGCGGCGACGGGATCTCGCCCTTGACCGGCTGGAACACCCGCTTGCGCGTGTCGATGCGCGGCACCTCCTCCAGAAGCGCCCTAGCATAGGGGTGGTTCGGATCGGCGAAGAGCTCAGCGGCCGGCGCGCTTTCCACAACGCGGCCGAGATACATGATCACCACCCGGTCGGCGAGATGCTCGACGACACCAAGGTCGTGGGAGATGAAGAGATAGGTGAGGCCGAGATCCTCGCGCAGGTCCATGAAGAGATTGAGCACCTGCGCCTGGATCGAGACGTCGAGCGCCGCAATGCTCTCGTCGCAGACCAGAAAATCGGGCTGCACGGCGAGCGCCCGGGCGATGCCGATGCGCTGGCGCTGACCGCCGGAAAACTGGTGCGGGTAGCGGCTCTTGTAGCTGGGATCGAGGCCGACGCGCAGCAGCATGCGGTCGACATAGTCGGCGACCTCGCCGCTCGACACCAGACCGTGCACCCGTGGCGCCTCGCCAACGATGTCGCGCACCCGCATGCGCGGATTGAGCGAGGACATGGGATCCTGGAAGATCATCTGGATCTTCAACGTGGCTTCGCGCCGCTCTGCCCCGGACAGGCTGTCGATATCCCGTCCACGCCACAGGACGCGGCCGGAACTGGCCGCGTGGACGCCGGCGACCACGCGACCGAGGGTGGACTTGCCGCAGCCGCTCTCGCCGACAAGGCCGACCACCTCGCCTTCGGCGATCTGCAGCGAGACGTTGTCGACGGCGTGAACGACCTCCTCACGCCGGTTGCCCCCGAATAGGTTGACGATCTTCTCCGCCGCATCGAGACGGCGCACGAAGCGCTTCGACACGGCATCGAGGGCAAGAAGCGGTGCGGCGCTCATGCGGCACCTCCCCTGGCGGTTTCGAGAGTTCGATGCGGATGGTGGCAGCGCGCGAGGCGGCCGGCCTCCAGTTCGCTCAGTTCCGGCATGACCGTGCAGGCGGCATCGGCGCGCGGACAGCGGGCGGCAAAGCTGCACCCTTCCGGCAGGGACAGCAGCGACGGCGCCATGCCGGGAATCTGCGTCAGGCGCTCGCCGCGCCGGTTCTGGCTCGGCACGGAGCCGATCAGCCCATGCGTATAAGGATGGAAAGGCGCGTCGAGAACGGCATCGACCGGCCCCTGCTCGACGATGCGGCCGGCATACATCACCGCCACCCGGTCGGCGAGCCCGCCGACAACGGCAAGGTCATGGGTGATCCAGATCATCGCAAGACCGGTATCGGCGCACAGCTTCTGCACCTCGTAGAGGATCTGCGCCTGGATGGTGACGTCGAGCGCGGTGGTCGGCTCGTCGGCGACGATCACCTCCGGCTCGTTGAGAAGCGCAATGGCAATGGCGACGCGCTGGCGCATGCCGCCGGAGAACTGGTGCGGATAGGCCGCGAGCCGCTCGTCCGGCGAAGGAATGCCGACACGGGCGAGCGCCTCGCGTGCCCGCTCGCGAGCCGCCTCGCGCGACACGCCGGCATGGGCGCGGATCGCCTCGATCATCTGCGTATCGATGCGCAGGACCGGGTTCAGCGTCATCATCGGGTCCTGGAAGATCATGGCGATGCGGCGGCCGCGGAGCCGTCGCCATCCCTCCTCGGGCAGACCCGCCAATTCCTCGCCGCCCAGGCGGATCGAACCCGAGACGAGACGCCCAGGAGGATCGACAAGGCCCATCAGCGAAAAGCCGGTGACAGTCTTGCCCGATCCGCTTTCGCCGACAAGGCCGAGCACCTCACCGCGGGCAAGCGAGAAGGAGACGCCGTCAACGGCGCGGGCGACACCGGCCTTGGTGAAGAAATGGGTCCGCAGGTCGCGGACCTCGAGAACGGTTTCGCGGGTCATGCGGCCCTCATTTCTGCAGCCGCGGGTTCAGCACATCGCGGAGCTGGTCGCCGACAATGTTGATGGTGACGATGGTGATCAGCAGCGCCACACCCGGGAAGACGGCAATCCAGTACTTGCCGGACAGCATGTATTCGAAGCCGTTGGAGATCAGCAGCCCAAGGGAGGGCTCGGTCTGCGGCAGACCGACGCCGAGAAAGGACAGTGTCGCCTCCAGTGCGATGGCATGCGCCGTCTGCACCGTGCCGACGACGATCAGCGGCGCGATGCAGTTCGGCAGGATGTGGCGAAAGACGATACGCGCATGCGACAGGCCGAGACAGGCGGCGGCCTCGACATATTCGCGCCGTCGCTCGACCAGCGCCGAGGCCCGCACTGTGCGGGCGTAGTAGGCCCACTGCGCAATGACGAGCGCGATGATGATCTTGTCGATGCCCTTGCCGAGGATCGCAAGGAGTATCAGCGCGATCAGCACGGCGGGCAGCGACAGCTGGATGTCGACGATGCGCATTATCAGCCCTTCGATCCGACCGCCCGCATAGGCGGCAAGAAGACCGACGATCATACCGACCGTGAGCGCGATGATGGCCGAGGCGACGCCGACCGAGAGCGAGATGCGCAGCCCATAGATGATGGCCGAAAGCAGGTCGCGGCCGGCGCCGTCCGTGCCGAGCCAGAAGGTGACGCCGTCCATGCTCTGCGAGCCCGGCGGCAGACGGGCGTCGAAGATCGAGACGACAGCAAGATCGTAAGGGTTCTGCGGCGCGAGCCAGGGGGCGAAGACCGCCAGAATGATGATCGTCACGAGCAGAATGGCCGCAAGAACCGCCAGCCGGCTGTCGGTGAAATCCGACAGGAACCGGCGGAACGGCGTATCGAGCGCGGGCCGGACGGGCGCTGCACCGCCCGCCGGGGTTTCCGTGGATGCCATGGGATCCGCCTCACTGACCGCGGTCGCCGAGCCGCACGCGCGGATCGAGGACCGAATAGAGGATGTCGACCACCAGGTTGATGACGACGAACAGGAAGACGATCATCATCAGGTAGGCGACGATGATCGGACGGTCGAGCTGCTGGATCGACTCGATGAGCAGTTTGCCCATGCCCGGCCAAGCGAAGATCGTCTCCGTCACGACCGAGAAGGCGATGAGCGAGCCAAACTCGAGGCCGAGAACCGTGACGACCGGGATCAGGATGTTCTTCAGCAGGTGCACGCCGACAATGCGCGAGCGCGAGAGGCCCTTGGCGCGGGCGAACTTGATGTAGTCCTGCAGCATCGCCTCGCGTGTACCGGCCCGCGTCAGGCGGATCACCAACGAAATCTTGAGAAGCGCCAGATTGAGCGCCGGAAGCGCCAGATGCCGCAGCCCGTCGAGAGTCAGGAACGACAGCTGGATGCCGAAGACATCCACGGTATCGCCGCGCCCTGTCGAGGGAAGCCAGCCGAGCATCACGGCAAAGACCATGATCATCATGATCCCGACCCAGAAGGTGGGCAGCGAGAAGCCGACGATGGACCCGGCCATGATGGTCCTGGAGGCGAGGCTGTCGGGATAAAGCCCGGCATAGAGGCCGAGGGGAATGCCGATCACCACCGCCATGAGCAAGGCGGCGAAGGCAAGCTCCAGTGTCGCCGGCATGCGCTGGATGATCAGCCCGAGTGCCGGCTCGCCGAAAATGAAGGACTGGCCGAGATTGCCGCTGAGCGCGTTGGCAATGAACAGCCAGAACTGCTCCCAGATCGGCCTATCGAGGCCGAGGGCCCTTGTGACGTTCTCGATGTCCTGCTGGTCCATATCGGGGGTAACAAACATGTAGACCGGATCGCCGACCAGATGGACGCCGAAAAAGACGATCATGGCCATGGCGACCATGACCAGCGCGCTCTGCAGGAGGCGGCGGAGGATGAAGACGCTCATGGGGCGGTCTCCCGGCCTTGCGGCATGGGCTGGACAGGAAAGGCGGTAGCCACGACCGGCAAGGGCGGGGGCCCACCCCTACCGGCCAGTTCATCGCGACAGGAAATTGCGGGTGCCTCTGCCCCGGCTCGATGCCGGCGGCAGAGGCTTTCCGCTCAGTCCTTCAGCACGCCATAGGCGACCGTGTACTCGTCCGTGCGCGGGATGTACTTGAGGCCCTTGCGGCTCGCCCAGGTGTTGACCTGATAGTGGATCGGGATGATCGCGAGATCGCCGATGGCCACTTCGGTCGCCTTGGCCAGCAAGCCTGCACGCTTCTCGTCGTCCACCTCGGACAGCGCATCCTCGATCAGCTTGTCGACCTCGGGGTTGGAGTAGCGCCCGCGATTGGCCGTGCCCATGCCCTTGTCATTGTCGAAGGAGGCGATGAGCGCGCGCAGCGGCGAAGAGGCCTCGCCCGAGCCGGCACCCCAGCCGACCAGGATCAGCGAGAACTCCGGCAGGCCGTCCGCACCGGTGGACGCACGGGTGAAGTAGACCGAGCGCGGCATCGTCTCGACGGCTGTCTTGATGCCCGCCCGCGTCAGCATCTGGGCGATGGCCTCGGCGATCTTGGCATCGTTCAGATAGCGGTCGTTCGGCCCGTGGATGGTCAGCTCGAAGCCGTCCGGCAGCCCGGCCTCGGCGAGCAGCGCCTTCGCGCCTTCCACATCGTAGGCTTCGGCCTTCAGGTTCTCCGAAACGCCGAAGAAGCCTTCCGGCAGCAACTGGCCGGCGGGAATGGCGAGCCCTTCCATGACGCGGTCGCGGATCAGCTCGCGCGAGATCGCCTTGGAAATAGCCTGACGCACGCGCAGGTCCTGCAGCGGGTTCTTGATGTCGCCGCCGCCATTCGCCTTCACGAAGGGCGAGTTCTCGCGGAAGTGGTCGAGGTGAAGATAGATGACGCGGTTGGAAACGCCCTGCGAGAGAGCCACGTTGTCGCGCCCCTTCAGCGTTTCGATGTCGGTGGTCGGCACACCGTTGATGATGTCGACATCGCCGGCTAGAAGCGCGGCGACGCGCGAAGGGCCGGACTTGATCGGCTTCAGGGTGACCTTGTCCCAGATCGGCTTCTCGCCCCAATAGTCCGGGTTGGCCTCCAGCACGATCCGGTCGCCCGGCACGTATTCGGCGAACTTGTAAGGTCCGGTGCCGGCTGCCGCCTCACCCGAGTTGAAGGCTTCGGTCGTGCCGTTGCAGCCCGTCTCGTTGGAGATGATGGCGACGTTGCCGAGATCGTTGACCATGACCGGATAAGGAGCCTCCGTCTTCACGTGCACCGTGAAGTCGTCGATCTTCTCGAAGGTCTTGCCCTTGATGTAGGTACCGAAGCCGGCCGGCGAGTTCGGCACGTTGGGCGCGCGCTCGAAGGTGCAGATGACGTCGTCGGCATTGAAGTCCGACCCGTCGTGGAACTTCACGCCCTCGCGCAGCTTGAACTCCCAGGTCGTGCTGTCGATCGGCTTCCACGAGACGGCGAGGCCCGGCTTGAAGTTCTGCCGCTCGTCCGGATTGGCCAGGCGGTCGAACATCATGAAGCCGAGCTGGTTGTTCGGTCCCAGATTGTGGAAATGCGGATCGATGGAGGTCGCCTCGGAATCGAGCCCGATCACGAGATCCTCGGCGGCCGCGGGCGCGGAGAAGGCGACAATGGCACAAGCCGCCCCCATGAGCGCGCGCGCGAGCGGCGTCCTTGCAGACTTCATCAGGTAACTCCCCTCTGGATCCCCTCTGGATTTTTCCAGACGGGGCGGGATCGAGTGGTCCCCGTCTGCTGGTGCCTTGTCTCGAGGTCGATCGCCCCGGCGGCTTGTGGGAAAGGCTATTATGCGTTTATATAATCGACAAACGAAAAACGATAACTCAAACGCATAATGCTATTCCCATGGCAAATACAGAGGTTACGGACGAAGCCCCGGCCCGGCAAGCTGCCAACAGTCTCAACCGCAGCGGCTTGACGCTTCGCGAGCTGGAGGTGCTGCGAGCGGTCATCTCCGAAGGCAAGACGACGGCGGCGGCACATCGGCTGGGGATATCCCAGCCGGCCGTCAGCCGTGCGATCGCGCAGCTGGAGGCGCGGCTCAATCGCCAGCTCTTCCACCGCAACGGAAACAAGATCCTGCCGACCTCGGAGGGGCTGGCATTCAACGAGCAGATCGAACCGATCTTTGCGACGCTCGCCCGCCTCAATGCGGCGGAAACCGAAGACCTCAACGCCCAGCGGCTGCGGATCGCAGCACCGCCCACCCTCGCCCACAGGCTGATGACGCGGCTCATCCCCGGTTTCCTGAAGGAAAATCCGGAAGCCTCGGTGCATCTGGAAATCGGCATGTCGACCAACGTCACGGCGGCAGTCGCCGACGAAAACGCAGATCTCGGCATCAGCGACGGCCGAATGCGGCATGACGGCCTGAAGATGTATCCGTTCCGTCAGGCCATCGCCCACGCCGCGATCCCGGTCGACCACAGGCTTGCGCAACGGGACGAGATCGTGCCGGAGGACCTTGCCGGCGAATCCTTCATCGCGCTGACCCGCCGCTTCCATCAGCGCAACGTCTACGACCGGATCTTCGCCGAACGCGGTATCGAGCGGAAAATCCGTGCCGAAACGGCAACCAGCATCGCCATCTGCGAACTGGTGCGCGAGGGAATGGGAATCGGGCTGGTGAACCCGTTCCCGGTGAGCCTGCGCCCACTCGAGGGCGTGGTGTTCCGCCGATTCTCGCCAAGGGTCGACTACCTCACCCAGTTCTTCGTTCCCGCCGGACGCGTCTCACCGATCGCCCAGCGCTTCATCGAACATGCGCGCCGGGCCGTGCCGGTCGACGCCTACTCGCATCCGGCCTGATCCGGCCGCAAGGAAAGGAAATCGCATGCTCCAGCTTGCTGCCCCACGCTCGGCCGGCACCCTGAAGGACCTTGTCGGCTTCGACACGACAAGCCGCAATTCCAATCTCGCATTGATTGCCCATGTCGAAACGTTCTTCGCCGCGCGCGGGATCGCCACGACGCGCGTGCCGGACGAGACCGGAGAGAAGGCGAACCTGATCGCCACCATCGGCCCGAAGGACGTTCCGGGCTTCGTGCTGTCGGGGCATACGGATGTGGTGCCGGTGGACGGGCAAAACTGGACCAGCGACGCCTTCACGCTGACCGAGCGCGACGGCCTGCTCTACGGGCGCGGCGCCTGCGACATGAAAGGTTTCCTCGCCTGCTGTCTCGCGAAGGTCGACGACATGCTGGCGCGCGATCTCGCCAAGCCGATTCATTTCGCCTTCTCCTATGACGAGGAAGTGGGCTGCAAGGGCGTGCCGAGTCTCATTGAGCGGCTGGTCGAAACTGTCGCGTTGCCTGAGGCCTGCTTCGTCGGCGAGCCGACGGAGATGCAGGTGATCATCGGTCACAAGGCCAAGCGCTCCTACCGGGCCATCGTTACGGGCCGGACCTGCCATTCCTCGCTGGCCCCGCAGGGCGTCAACGCCATCGATCATGCCGCGCGCCTGATCCTCAAGGTGCGCGAGATGGGCATGGAGCTCGCGGCGGGTCCGAGCGACCCGCTGTACGATGTGCCGGTGACGACGGCCCATACGGGCACGGTTTCCGGCGGCACGGCGCTCAACATCGTGCCGGACCACTGCGAGTTCGCCTTCGAGTTCCGGATCCTGCCGGGCGAAGATGCCGATGCCTTGGTCGACGAGGTGATGCGCTTTGCCCGGGAAGAGATCGAGCCGGAAATGAAGGCACGTGCGCCCGAAACCAGCATCGCCTTCGAACAGATCTCCAGCTTCCCCGGCCTCGACACCTCGGCGGACGCCGATGTGACCCGCCTTGCCAAGCGGCTGGCCGAACGCAACGACCACGCCAAGGTCGCCTACGGCACCGAAGGCGGCCGGTTCGTCGAGATCGCCGCGATCCCGACCGTGGTGATCGGCCCCGGCTCCATCGAGCAGGCCCACAAGGCGGACGAGTTCATTGCCGTCACGGAACTCGCCAAGTGCGAGGCCTTCCTCGACCGGCTGATCGACGAAGCCGCCCGCTGAATCATAGTTTCCCGTACCGCCATCGCCGAGAGACACCATGACCGCCCAGACCCCGCCTGTCGAACTGTCGAAAACCGACATCACCCCCTATCGCGCCGGCAATACCGGCATCGAGGGCGTCACCACTTTCGATAGCGGCGTTGCCGGTCCGCACGTAGCCGTGACGGCGGTGGTTCATGGCAACGAGTTGTGCGGCCCGATCGCACTGGACTGGCTGTTCCGCCAGGATGTCCGCCCGGTGCGCGGCAAGCTCTCGCTCGCGTTCATCAACCTGGATGCCTACGACCGTTTCGACCCGGCCGATCCCTTTGCCTCGCGCTGGGCGGACGAGGACATGAACCGCCTGTGGCAGCCGGAGACGCTGAACGGCGGCGAGACCTTGGAGCGCAAACGTGCCAAGGAGCTGCGCCCCTTCATCGACGACGTCGACCTGCTGCTCGACATCCACTCCATGCAGAGCGCGACGGCACCGCTCTACATCGCTGGCCCGCTGGCCAAGGGGCGTACGCTGGCCCGTGCGGTGGGAACGCCGGCGCTGGTGGTCAGCGACGAGGGCCACGCGGCCGGCAAACGGATGCGCGACTATGGCGGTTTCGGTGATCCTGCGAGTCAAAAGAACGCGCTGCTGGTGGAATGCGGCCAGCACTGGGAGGCGGCCAGCGCCGATGTGGCGCTGGAGACGGCCCTCCGTTTCCTGCAGGTGACGGGTGCCGTGGCCGAGAACGCCTTTGCCGACGAACTGGCCCGCTTCCCCCCGCCGAAGCCACAGGACTTCATCGAGATCATCGAGCCGGTGACCATCATGACCGATGCCTTCCGCTTCGTGGAGGACTATGTCGGGCAGGAGGTGATCGAAAAGGCCGGTACCGTGATTGCCCATGACGGCGATACGCCCGTGACCGTGCCGGAAGACCGCACGGTGCTGATCATGCCGAACCGGCGACCGGTGAAGGGCCAGACAGCCGTTCGGCTGGGTCGCTTCGTCGCCGGGGCATGAACTCGGTCCGGCGACTTTCGCCGTTGCGGACGGTGCCGGCATGCGCTACTGACAAAAGCATGACGATGACGACGACGATCAACGGCTGGTGGTGGCGCTCCTGGTAACAGGCGGCGAACGACAGCGCGTGACGTAACGTCACTCGAGGAGTTTCACAAAGCCGCCGCGGGGTCCCGCCGGCGGCTTTGTCATGTCCGGCCGGGAGGATCGCGGCCAGCGGAGGCAGGGAAGACGGACATGCAGACAGGACGCGAAGAGACCTTCGTGACGAAGGGAGGCATCGGCATCAGCGTCATGACGCGGGCCGCCGATTACGAACAGGGCACATCGCCCTGGATCGACCGGCTGGACGCGGAGCGAGGTGCGGTCTTCTCCTCCTCCTATGAATATCCGGGGCGCTATACCCGCTGGGACATGGCGCTGGTCAACCCGCCGCTGGTGCTGGAATCGCGCGGACCCAACGTGCGCGTCGAAGCGCTGAACGAGCGCGGGCTTCTGCTGCTACCGGCGGTCGAGCGCTGCCTGGCCGCGCATGAGGATGTGGAGGGACTTGCGCGCAATGAGGGAACGCTCACCTTGAGGGTCCGTCCCGCGACCCGCGCCTTCTCCGAGGAAGAACGCTCGCGCCAGCCTTCAGTCTTCTCGGTGATCCGGGCGGTCAGCGCGCTGTTCGCCTGCGACGACGGGCATCTCGGCCTCTATGGTGCCTTCGGCTACGATCTCGCGTTCCAGTTCGAGCCTATCGAACTGGTCCTCGTCCGCCCCGACGACCAACGCGACGTGGTGCTCTATCTGCCGGACGAGATCCTGCTGGTCGACCACTACGGCCGCAAGGCACATGTGCGAAGCTACGACTTCGAGGTCGACGGGACCAGCACCGCCGACCTGCCGCGCGGCGGGTCGAAGGAGGCCTATCGGCCGGCCAACGAAAATCCGGGGCGGGGCGACCATGAGCCCGGCGAATATGCGAAGCTGGTGGACGCAGCCAAGGACTATTTCCGGCGCGGCGACCTGTTCGAGACCGTCCCCGGCCAGGTGTTCTACGAAGCCTGCCCGGCAGCGCCTTCCGCCGTGAGCCGGCGACTGACGGAGATCAACCCTTCCCCTTACGGCTTCTTCATCAACCTGGGCAATGCCGAATACCTCGTCGGCGCAAGCCCGGAGATGTATGTGCGTGTGTCCGGGCGGCGCGTGGAGACATGCCCGATCTCCGGCACGATCCGGCGTGGCAGAAACGCCATCGAGGACGAAGCCCAGATCCGCAAGCTGTTGAATTCGGCCAAGGACGAGGCCGAGTTGACCATGTGCTCGGATGTCGATCGCAACGACAAGAGCCGCATCTGCGTGCCGGGCTCCGTCCGGGTGATCGGCCGGCGCCAGATCGAGATGTATTCCCGCCTGATCCATACGGTCGACCACATCGAAGGTATCCTGCGCGACGATCTCGACGCGCTCGACGCCTTCCTGTCGCACACATGGGCGGTAACGGTGACCGGCGCGCCGAAGCGATGGGCGATGGAGTTCATCGAGCGCCACGAGAAGAGCCCGCGCGCCTGGTATGGTGGCGCCATCGGTGCCATCCTGTTCAACGGCGACATGAACACCGGCCTGACGCTCCGCACCGTCCGGATCAAGGACGGCGTCGCCCAGATCCGAGCCGGCGCGACGCTGCTCTACGACAGTGTGCCTGAGGAGGAGGAGGCCGAGACGGAGCTGAAGGCAGAGGCCATGCGCGCCGCCGTGCGCGAGGCCGGGCTCGCCCGCGAGCGCAAGCTCGATCCGCTCGCCGCCCAACCGGGCAAGGGGCTGAAGATCCTGCTCGTCGACCACGAGGACAGCTTCGTCCACACGCTCGCCAACTACTTCCGGCAAACCGGTGCGGAGGTGGTCACCTATCGTTCGCCTGTTGCGGAGAGCGTGTTCCACGACGCGGCACCGGACCTGGTGGTGTTGTCGCCCGGCCCCGGCAGTCCGAAAGACTTCGACTGCGCGGCGACCATCGGCCGGGCGCGGGCGCGCGGATTGCCGATCTTTGGCGTCTGTCTCGGACTGCAGGCTTTGGCGGAAGCCTATGGCGGCGAACTCGCCCAACTCGCCATCCCCATGCACGGCAAGCCTTCGCCCGTCTCCTTCACCGAAGGCTCGATGCTGTTCGAGGGACTCGTCTCGCCGGTGACGGTCGGACGTTATCACTCGCTGCATGCAAAACGGGACAAGCTGCCGGCCGGCTTCCGGATAACTTCCGAGACCGAGGACGGGACAATCATGGCCCTAGAGCACGAGAGCGAGCCGGTCGCGGCAGTGCAATTCCATCCCGAGTCGATCATGTCGCTCGATCAGGATGCCGGCCACCGGATCATCCAGAACGTGGTGACTCGCCTTGCCCGGCAGAAGCTGCAGGCGATGGCCGCTGCCAGCTGATCGGCAGCACAACACCTGAATTCGGGCGCGGCACCGCCGCGCCCGAATTCTCTATTCCGCAGCGCCGAGCTCCGCGTCCCTGCCGAGGCAGCTCTGCCTGCTGCGCATCTTCAGCTTGTGCGACACCTCGACGATGGCACGGATCGCCGGCAGCAGTTCCGAGCCAAGATCGGTCAGCGAATATTCCACCGACGGCGGCGATGTCGGGCGCACGGCGCGCGCGACCACACCCTTCTTTTCCAGATCTCTGAGCCGTGCAGTCAGCACCTTTGCCGAGACGGCCGGAATGTCCAGCCGCAACTCGGAGAACCGACGCGGTCCGGCCGCCAGGCACCAGATCACGTTCGGTGTCCATGCGCCTTTCAGGATTTCCATGCAGTGGCTGAGCGGGCAGCCCTCCGGCGGCGGAGGGCTTTGGTTCTTTCGGATCTTGAGGGCCATGCCTGCCTTCCCCGACGAACGATGCCGGGTTCTTTTCCTGCACGCCAAAGCGAACGGGAACGGGTTACCAGTCGGAAATCTCATTCTCCCGTAACACAAGGTTTGCAGGTTTACAAAGGTAACCAAAGCTTCCTAGATGCCGAAGACGCTGCGATCAACCGTAGCAACATGTTCCGCTCCGGATACAACCGGGCGGCCAGACATATGAGAGCATTGAAAACATGAAGCTCTACTACAAGCCGGGCGCCTGCTCGCTCGCCACTCATATCGTCCTCAACGAGTTGGGCCTGTCCTTCGACGTGGAAAGCGTCGATACGGCCGCCAAGAAGACGGCGGGTGGGCGCGACTTCCTCGAGATCAACCCGGACGGCTACGTTCCCGCGCTGGAGCTGGACAACGGCACCGTGCTGACCGAGGGCGCCGCTATCCTGCAATATCTTGCAGACCAGCACCCGGCTTCCGGCCTGGCACCCGCGCCCGGCTCCTGGGAGCGCACCCAGCTGCACCAGCACCTGAACTTCATCTCTGCCGAACTGCACAAGTCCTTCGGGCCGCTGTTCCTGGGTGCGGAAGGTGCCGCCCGCGATGCGGCAGTCGAGAAGGTGCTCAAGCGGATCGCACATTTCGAGCCGATCTTCGCCGACGGCCGTACCTACCTGATGGGCGACGTGTTCTCGGTCGCCGATGCCTATCTCTTCACCGTGCTGAACTGGACCGGTTTCGTCGGGATCTCGCTCGACGAGTTTCCGAATGTGAAGGCCTTCCAAGCACGCGCCGGGGGCCGCGCGGCCGCCCGCCATGCGCTGGAGCGCGAGGGCCTGCTGAAGGCCGCCTGAACGGACGGTTTCCTGCAAGCGTATCGGAGCGGCGGGCGGATTGCCTGCCCGTCGCGTCCGGCAAGGTCAGGATCGGGGCACTCTGATGACACCCAGCAAAACCGCGGATTTCACCGCCATTCTCGAGCTATGCAGGCGCTATCACGATGCCCTGCATCGCAGCGATGCGGAGCTGCTCGGCAGCCTGTTCCATGAAAATGCCCTCTACGCGGCAACGACCGACGGCGACGTCCGCTTCTGGAGCATGGAGCATTATCTGCCGGTCGTCGCAGGACGCCCCGCGCCTGCCTCACGCGGCGAAGCGGCGGACGGCGAAGTCGTCGCCATCACCTTCGCGGGCCCCAATGCGGCATTGGCTCAGGTCCGCAGTTCCATCGGCGAGCGCTTCTTCACCGACTTCCTGTCGCTGGTAAAGATCGACAGGAACTGGCTGATCGCCGCCAAGGTGTTCGATTACATCACCAAGCCACGCGACGCGGCCGCCTGACACCAACGAGGTACCCATGCCCTACGTGAACATCAAGGTGACCCGCGAAGGCGTCACCCGCGAGCAGAAAGCCCGGCTGATCGCGGGCGTCACCGATCTTCTCATCGAGGTGCTCGACAAGGATCCCGCAACCACCTTCGTCGTGATCGACGAGGTCGATCTGGAGAACTGGGGGATAGCCGGCGTGCAGACGGACGTCTTCCGAGCCCGAAAGAGGGCCACCTCACCGCAGTGACTGCCGACCGCACCGCTAGTCGCGGCCGAGCAGCGGCGCCAGCGCCTCGACCAAGTGGGGCGACAGCATTTCGGCGCCGCGAACCGTCAGGTGATTGGAGTCGAAATAGAGTGGCTCATCGCCGGCCGCGATCTTGCAGGCACCGGCGGCACCGCACAGCCCGTCGAGCGGATCGACCACGCGCCAGTCGTGGCGCTCGGTCGCCCGGTTCAGCGCGGCGCGGGTGGCCTGTTGACGAAGGAGCGCGCCACTGCGATCCGGCCCGGCAGGCTCGGCAAAGCCGAAACGCTCCGACACGGCGATCGCCGACGGCACATTGATGCCAGGCTCCGGCACGGTGTGGACGAGGATCACCGGAATGCCGGCCTCATCAAACCGCGCGGCGAGAGCTTCGGCCGCTTCATCCAATGCCTTGAGACGCGCAAGGCGCTGTGCGTCCGATGGGGGCGGCGCAAAGCGAAGATCGACGCCCGTACCGCCTTCGGCGATGAGCGTCCAGCGCGCGACAAGGATCACCGCATCGGGGCGGACTGCGAGGATTTCGTCCAGCACCCGGGTCGTGAATTGCTGGCATGTGCCGTCCGGCTCGGAGCCCCCGATACGCGGATCGGCCAACGGTGGACAGCCGGCCTTGGCAACCAGAAGTCCGCCAATCTCAAGCTCGGCGAGCGCGGCATCGACACCCGGCGCCAGGGCGGCAGCGTGGGAGTCGCCCCAAAGGACCACCCTTGCGCGTCCCTCCCCCGCCCCCAATCGGCAAGGGCTGTCCGATTGCCCGCGTTCGGCAAGAACGAAACTATCGTCGCGCCAACGGCTCATACAGGCGAGGCGATCGCTTGTCCGCCACTCCTCGTTCGCCGCCATCAGCCCGGTAACGCGCGGCGGGATACGTTGCGGCAGGCCGTCGGTCGCCTCCACCACGGCGGTTATCGCCAGTGTCGCCAGCGAGAGACCAGTAAAAAGACCGAAGGCGCGAGCAGCCCCCTTGTGCCGCCAGCCCCGGACAGGCTGTTCGACGAAGCGCCAGGTCGCTGCAGACAGCACCGCCATCAGCAGGAGGAGCGAGGCCGTGGTTGTCGGCGCGGCGGGGTCGAACCCGAGGGTGCGGGCAAAGGCGATCACTGGCCAGTGCCAAAGATAGAGCGAATAAGAGACAAGGCCGACCGCGATGCAGACCGGCCAGCGCAAGGCGGCAGTCACACGGGGTTGGCCGCCGGCACCGGACATGATGATGAGCCCGCCCCCCAGGCAAGGAAGCAGTGCCCAGCCCCCGGGGTAAGCCAATTCCTCGGACAGCAGGACGAACGATACTGCGATCATGGCAAGGCCGAGGGCGCCGGCGACTTCACGCTGTGGCTGCGAAAGCCTTGTGCCCGCTCCCGATATGGCGAGCAGCGCACCGATCATCAGTTCGAAGGCCCGCGTATGCGGCATGAAGAAGCCCGCTCGCGGCGCCAGTACGGCCATCGCGATGCTGGCAACAAGTGAGGCTGCGCCGAGCACAAGAACCAGCAACAGAGCCTTGCGTGCGGATGGTCCGGCAAAGCGTACCAGCAGCATCAGGAGCAGCGGGAAGACGACGTAGAACTGCTCCTCGACCGCCAGCGACCAGAGATGCAGCAGGTGATCCTGTTCGGAGGCCTGGTCGAAATAGTCGATCCGCTGGGCAAACCAGAAATTGGCGGCGAAGAGCACGGAAGCCCGTGCAGACATGGAGAACGCATCGAACTCCACCGGCATCAGCACGAGAGCCGCGACGAGGAAGCTTGCGGCAAGCACCAGATAATAGGCCGGCAGGATGCGCAGGATACGCCGCTGGTAGAAGGTCTTGAGGGTGAAACGTCCGGCCGCGAGCTCCGTCCAGACGATGCCGGTGATCAGGTAACCCGAGATGACGAAGAAGATGTCGACGCCGGCAAAGCCGCCAGGCAGCCAGTCCGAATTGAGGTGGAACACCACCACCGACAGGACGGCCACGGCACGAAGGCCATCAATATCCGGTCGGTAGGCAGCAGGTGTCACGGCGGCGGACGCGTCCCGTTCGTTGGTCCGGCTGTCTATTTCACATGGAGCAAGGCAGCACAAGCGTACGTCTAGAACCCTTTGAAGATTGCGATCTCGCTGACCGGAGCGCGGTCACTCCTCCAGCGGTTGACCGGCGCCGCAGCATCCGCGTGCCCAAGCGCTATGGCGCAGAACAGCATGTGTTCGGTGTCCGGCCGAAGATGGCGCGCGACCGTTCCGTGCCACTGCGCCCAGGCTTCCTGGGCGCAGGTGTGGAGCCCATGCGCACGGGCCGCCAACATCACCGACTGCAGGAACATCCCGCAATCGGCCCATTGCGGCGGTCCCATCGAGCGGTCCAGATAGATGAAAAGGCCGACCGGCGCCCCGAAAAGGCGGAAGTTCCTGCGGAACTGGCGGCCGCGCCCCGCCTTGTCCTCGCGGGAGACCCCAAGCGCAGAATAGAGCGCTTCCCCCACCTGGAACCGGCGAGAGGCATAAGGCTCCTTCAGGTCTGCGGGATAGATGCGGTACTCCGGCGTCTCGCCGCGCGGCATCTCCTGCATCATTGCCTCGACATCGTCGAGAAGAGCAGCCAGGGGTTCGCCCGTCAGCGCATGGACGTACCAGGGCTGAAGGTTGCCGCCCGAAGGGGCACGGCCGGCAGCGACGAGAATCTCGCGCACGATACGCTCCGGCACCGGATCGGGACGGAATGCACGACAGGAATAGCGGCTGTCGAGCGCATCGAGAACGTTCATCGCAAAGGCGCTCCGAGGGAAGGGTGACTTGGCGCGCCACCCTGCCCTTACCGCCCGATGCGTTCAAGGGCCCCTGAGAAAACTGCGGAGCCGGTCACACCGGCAAGATGGCCGTTCCCTCGATCTCCACCTTGGCCTCCGGTTCGACCAGAGCAACCACCTGAACCACCGCCATGGCCGGGTAGTTGCGGCCCATGACCGCGCGATAGACGGGGCCCAGTTCCTTCAGGCAGTCACGGTAAGCGTCGATGTCGGTAACGTACCAGGTCAGCCGGGCGATATGCTCCGGACCGCCTCCGGCCGCGCCGACGACCGCCACGACATTTTCAAGCGTCTGGCGAATCTGGCCAAGGAAGTCAGGCGGGAAGATGCCGTCCGGCGTCCAGCCGATCTGGCCGCCGGTCAACACCATCCGCCCTTCGCCGGCCATGCCGTTGGCATAGCCCTTCGGGATGGGCCAACCTTCCGGCTGCAGGGCCGCGAGCGGCGAAGGTACGGAGGCACGCGCGGGCATTGCGGTGGCGGTGTCGGCTGTCTTGCTCATTGGGTCTTCCAGGTCCCGATCTTCAATTGTTCGCGTTCAAGACGCGGCGGATCTTGCGGCCGGCGGTTCGCCTTCTCCCGCAGCCAGTTCGCGCAGAGCGAAACGCTGCAGCTTGCCGGTTTCGGTGCGCGGCAGCGCGGTGACGAACTCGATGGCTCGCGGATACTTGTAAGGGGCGAGTTCCGCCTTGATGTAGTCCTGCAGCGTCTTGATCAGGGCCGCATCGCCTGTAACGCCCGGCTTCAGCACCACATAGGCCTTGACGATGCGGCCGCGGTCCGGGTCCGGCGCGCCCACCACACCGCATTCGGCAACCGCCGGATGGGCGAGCAGCGTACCCTCCACCTCAGGACCGGCGATGTTGTAGCCCGACGAGACGATCATGTCGTCGGAGCGCGCCTGGTACCAGAAGTAGCCATCGGCGTCGCGAATATAGGTGTCGCCCGTGACGTTCCATCCATCGATCACATAGGCGGCCTGGCGATCGTCGGCGAGATAGCGGCAGCCGGTGGGGCCGCGTACCGCGAGCCGCCCGGGCATGCCGTCCGACACCTCCTTGCCGTCGGCCCCGATGACCTTCGCCTCATAGCCGGGCACGGGCTTGCCGGTTGCACCGGGACGCACCTCGTCCTCGCGAGCGGCAATGAAGATGTGCAGCATCTCCGTCGCGCCGATGCCATCGAGAATACGGATGCCGGTCGCAGCGAGCCAGTCGTCCCAGGTCGCCTTGGGCAGCGCCTCTCCGGCCGACACGCATTTGCGCAAGGAGGAAAGATCCGCATCGCCCTTCTTGGCAAGGATCGCGCGGTAGGCGGTCGGTGCGGTGAACATCACCGTCGGCCGCATCTCCGGGATCGCCTTCAGCAGATCGTCGGGGCCTGCCCGCTCCAGCAGGATGGCCGTCGCGCCGACGCGGAAGGGAAACAGGACAAGGCCGCCGAGACCGAAGGTGAAGGCGAGCGGCGGCGAGCCGATGAACACGTCGCTTTCCTGAGGCCGCAGCACTTCGCGCGAATAGCAGTCGCAGATCGCCAGCATGTCGCGGTGGAAGTGCATCGTCGCCTTCGGGACGCCCGTCGTGCCGGAGGTGAAGCCGAGCAGGCAGACATCATCCGAGGCAGTGTCGCAGGCCGTGAAATCCGGGGAAGCGGCCTCCATGCGGCGCTCCAGCGAGCCTTCGTCGCCGCTGCCGGCATAGAGGATCGTCTTCAGCCTGTCGGTGCGGCCGCGGGTCAGCTCCATCTCCTCGGCGAGGCGATGGTCGCAGACTGCGAGCGACAACTCGGCCTTGTCGACGATGACGGCGAGCTCCTTGGCGCGCAGCAGCGGCATGGTGGCGACGACAATGCCGCCAGCCTTCAGGATCGCGAAGTAGACCGCCGTCATCATCGGTGTATTGGGAAAGCGCAGGAGCACGCGGTTGCCCGGCTGCAGGCCGAAATCGGCCACCAGCACATTGGCGATCCGGTTCACCTTTTCGGCGAGTTCGCCGTAGGTCCAGCGCTCGGTCGGGGAAACAAGCGCCAGCTTGTTGCCGCGGCCTTCCGCGACGTTCTTGTCGATCAACTCGACTGCACAGTTCATCCGCTCGGGATAGCCGAGCTTCTCCAGATTGATGAAATCGGGCCAGAGCTCACGCGGTGGCAGATTGTCCGCCGCGAAGGTGTCGGTGTGGGCTGAGCGGGCCATTCGGCACTCCTGTGGAAGGTTGGGGCGGCCGGTTTCCGGCGCGTTTTATGGTCGTCATTCGGCCGCTGCAGCGGAAGAGCGGCGAGCGGCATGGTCGGCGATCGCCTGACGCGCGATCACGATCTTCTGGATTTCGGTAGCGCCCTCGTAGATGCGCAGGGCACGCACGTCGCGGTAGAGTTCTTCCATCTTGCAGCCGACGCGCACGCCATGGCCGCCGTGGAGCTGAACCGCACGGTCCACCACCTTCTGGGCGTTCTCGGTCGCCACCATCTTGGCGAGCGCCGCCTCGCGCGTTACCCGCGGCGCGCCCATGTCCTTGGTCCAGGCGGCGCGATAGACAAGAAGCGCCGCTGCATCGACGTCGGCGACCATGTCGGCGAGCGCCCCTTGCGTCAGTTGGAGGTCGGCGAGCGGTGCCCCGAAGAGCTTGCGGCGGGTGGTGTGCTCCAGCGTGTCGGCCAGTGCCCGCCGCGCAAAGCCGAGCGCGGCTGCGCCAACGGTCGAGCGGAAGATGTCGAGCGTGGCCATCGCGACCTTGAAGCCCTCGCCCGGCCGGCCGAGACGCACCGAAACCGGCACGCGAACGTCATCGAAGGACAGGGTCGCCAACGGATGCGGCGCCACGGTGTCGATGCGCTCCTTGACCGAGAACCCGACTGCATCGGCATCCACCACGAAGGCCGACAGTCCACGGGCGCCCGGTGCTTCGCCGGTGCGGGCGAAAACGACGTAGTGGTCGGCGATGCCGCCGTTCGAGATCCACGTTTTCTCGCCGGCGATGCGGACATGATCCGGCCCGTCAGCCTCGGCGACCGTCGCAAGGGCTGCCACATCCGATCCGGCCTCCGGCTCGGACAGGGCGAAGGCTGCAATCTTCTCCCCGCGCATGACCGGCGGCAGGTAGCGGTCCTTCAACTCGTCGGAGCCGGCAAGCGTGATCGAGCCCGTTCCCAGCCCCTGCATGGCGAAGGCAAAATCGGCGAGACCGTTGTAGCGGGCCAGCGTTTCCCGGGCGATGCACAGGCTGCGAACGTCCAGCCGCTCATGCAGGCCGCCATGGGAGGCCGGCACGGCCGCACGCAGCAGGCCTGCCTTGCCGAGTGCTGCGACCAGCCGGCGGCAGGAACCGTCGACGTCGTGATGGTCGGCAAGGCCGGCGACCTCGGCTGCGGCAAAGGCCTCCACCCGCGCGGCAAAGGCCCGATGTCCGTCG
Organism: Stappia sp. WLB 29; assembly: GCF_023507705.1. Lineage (GTDB taxonomy): Bacteria > Pseudomonadota > Alphaproteobacteria > Rhizobiales > Stappiaceae > Stappia. The sequence continues at coordinate 24,514 of NZ_JALBGD010000011.1, forward strand.
TCGAAAAACGGCCAGTCGAGAAAGCTCAGGTCGGTCATCGCATCCTCCTCCTCAACGACGGCGCGTCAATTGCCCTCGAAGACGGGCTTCTGCTTCGCTGCGAATGCCTCGAACGCCCGGCGATAGTCCTCTGTCTTCATGCACACCGCCTGCGCCAGCGCCTCGGCCTCGATGGCCTGGTCGACCGACATGTCCCACTCCATGTGGAGCATGCGCTTGGTCATGGCGTTGGCGAAGGTCGGGCCGGCGGACAGGCTGTCGGCGAGCGCCTTTGCCTCATCGAGAACTGTTTCGGACGACGCCAGACGGTTGAAGAAGCCCCAACGCTCGGCCTCCTCGCCGCTCATGACGCGGCCGGTATAAAGAAGTTCCGAGGCACGCCCCTGCCCTATGATCCTCGGCAGGATGGCGCATGCCCCCATGTCGCAGCCGGCAAGGCCGACCCGGTTGAACAGGAATGCGACCTTGGCACCTGCCGTTCCCACGCGCAGGTCCGACGCCATGGCGACGATGGCGCCGGCGCCGACACAGATGCCGTCGATGGCCGCGACGATCGGCTGCGGGCACGCGCGCATCGCCTTGACCAGTTCGCCTGTCATGCGGGTGAACTGCAGCAGCCCAGGCATGTCGCGCGACAGGAGCGGCTCGATGATCTCGAAGACGTCGCCGCCCGAGCAGAAATTGCCGCCGGCACCGGTGACGACCACCGTCTTCACTTCCTCGTCGAACTGCAGGGCGCGGAACAGGTCGCGCAGCTCCGCATAGGAATGGAAGGTGAGCGGGTTCTTGCGCTCCGGGCGGTTCAGCGTGATCACCGCCGTCTTGCCGTCCACGTCGAGGCGGAAGTGGGTCGGCTGATACTCCCGCACGGGCAGCGTAATCGAATAGGTCTCCTGCGCGCCAGCGGGCGGGGCGGAAACGGCGGCATCAGCCATTGGACGGCTCCTTGTCGGTGGAAGTCGTTGTGCGTGTCGGGTCGGCGGCAGTGCGCGCCGATGTCTTCGCCCGTCCCAACAGGCGCATCAGGTCGTCGATGTCGGCATCGGACAGATCAGCGAACAGATCGCCGATCCAGTCGCCATGGGCATGCGCCATCGCCTCGAAGCCGGAGCGCCCTTCCGGCGTCAGGCTGACGAGAGCCGAGCGCCGGTCCCCTGGCGCCGGGCGGCGCTCGACAAGCCCATCTTGGACGAGACGTTCGACAAGGCCCGTGACGTTGCCGGCTGAGACCATCATGCGCCGGGACAAATCGCCAAGAGTCAGCCCTTCGGGCGCCTTTTCCAGCTGTGCCATCAAGTCGAACCGCGGCAGCGTCACATCGAACTCACCGCGCAGCCGCGAGCGGATCTCGCTTTCGATCAGGTTCGTCAGGGTCAGCAGGCGCAGCCAGAGACGCAGCTCCGCACGATGGTCGTCGCCGTGCACGCGGGTTTCCGCGTCGAGCAGGATCGCGGCGGCGTCCGCCCCACTCTCCGTCATGCCGCCATTTCCGCTCTCGTCCATCTGCGCGCCCTCACATCACCTCGCCGCCGGCGACCGCGATCGCCTGCCCCGTCACCGAACGGGCTGACTCTCCCGCAAGCCAGGCAACCGTGTCGGCCACTTCATCCGGGTCGATCAGCCGCTTCTGCGGATTGTCGCGAACCATGTCGGCGATGATGTCCGCCTCTTCGCGGCCCGTCTTTTCGCGGATCTTAGCAACGCTCTCGCGCACCAGATCGGTATCGGCAAACCCCGGGCAGACCGCATTGATGGTCACGCCGGTTTCGGCCGTTTCCAGCGCAAGAGAGCGAGTCAGGCCGATTACCGCATGCTTGGCGGAAACATAGGCCGAGACATAGCGGTAGCCCTTGAGCCCGGCGGTGGAGGCGACGTTGACGATGCGCCCCTCCCGGGCCTCGACCATGCCGGGCAGGACCGCATGGCAGGCGTTCACAATGCTCATCAGGTTAACGGAGAACATCCGTTCGAAGCGCTCGGGCGACGTCTTGAGGAAGGGAGCGCTCTCCGCCTGCCCCGCGTTGTTGACGAGGATGGAGATCCGACCGTGCTCCGCCTCGGCCTTGCGAAGCACTTCCGTCAAGGCGTCCCGGTCGGTGACATCGGCGGCGGCAAAACCCGTAGCACCGATCTCCTGCGCCGTTGCAGCAGCCCGCTCGGCATTGCGGCCAAGGATGGTGACGGACGCGCCGCCGGCGATCAGCCGGCGGGCGATGGCAAGCCCGATACCGCGCGTTCCCCCGGTTACCAGGGCGTGACGGCCGTGAAACGGAGCCTCTTTCGCCATGCCTCTCCCCGAAATTTTCCGGTCTTTGCCGCACCACCAGAACGGCGTTGCGTCCCGAATTATTTTAAGCTTAAAATATCTGCGAGGGGGACGCAAGCGCATCCATGCGGCGACCCGATACCGGCGGCACGCCGGCCCGACGGGAGGCCAGCGGAGATCCAGCCGGCGGCGATGTCCCGCAAACCGAGAACGGACAGGGAAGGATCTGGTCATGCGTATCGAGGTCATCGGCGGCGGCCCGGCGGGGCTCTATTTCGCGATCCTCATGAAGAAGGCGCGCCCGTCGGCCCGCATCACCGTGCACGAGCGCAACCGGGCGGACGACACGTTCGGCTTCGGCGTGGTGTTTTCCGACCAGACGCTGGAAACCTTCGAGAAATACGACCGCGAGAGCTATCGCGCGATCACCGAGAACTTCGCCTACTGGGACGACATCGCAATCCACTACAAGGACGCGAGCTTCCGGATCGGCGGCAACGGCTTCTGCGGCTGCTCCCGCCGCACGCTTCTGTTGCTCCTGCAGGAGCGCGCCCGCGAGCTGGGCGTCGAGATGCACTTCCAGGCGGACGTGCCGGGTATCGAACAGTTCCCCGACGCCGACCTGATCGTCGCCGCCGACGGTATCAATTCGGCCGTGCGCGAGGCGCATCGGGACCATTTCCGCCCCTCTGTCGACCTGCGCCCCAACAAGTTCACGTGGATGGGCTCCACCAAGCCGCTCGACGCCTTCACCTTCTACTTCAAGGAAACCGAGCACGGCATCTTCATCGCCCACACCTACCAGTACGAGCCGGGCCGCTCGACCTGGGTCCTGGAGACCGATCCGGAAACCTTCGAGAAGGCCGGGATCGGCGCGATGTCGGAGCAGGAATCCGCAGATTGCCTGGAAGGCGTGTTCGCCGAGGAACTCGATGGCCACAAGCTGCTGATCAACCGCTCGATGTGGCGCAACTTCCCGATGATCCGCAACGCCCGCACGACGATGGGCAATGTGGTGCTGCTGGGCGATGCCAAGTCGACGGCGCACTTCTCCATCGGCTCCGGCACCAAGCTGGCCATGGAGGACGCCATCGCGCTCTACGAGAGCGTCATGCGCAAGCCGAGCATTGCTGACGCCCTTGCCGACTTCGAGGAAACGCGCCGCGAAGAGGTAGAGAAGACCCAGCACGCGGCCGACGTGTCGCTGGTGTGGTTCGAGCACGTGAAGCGCTACTGGCACATGGATCCGGTCACCTTCGCCTTCGGTGTGATGACTCGATCCAAGGCGATCACCTACGACAACCTGGAGCTGCGCGCGCCCGACTTCGTGGCGGCCGCAACCCGCGCCTTTGCTGAGAAGGTCAAGGCGTCCGGGCTCGACGTCGACACGCAGAACCCGACGGTTCCCGCATTCCAGCCGCTGCGCCTGCGCGAGATGCAGGTCTCGAACCGCTTCGTCGTCTCGCCGATGTGCATGTATTCCGCGGTCGACGGCATGCCGCAGGACTTCCACCTCGTCCACTACGGCTCGCGCGCTATGGGCGGCGCCGGCCTCGTCTTCACCGAGATGACCTGCGTTTCGCCGACCGCGCGCATTACGCCTGGCTGCGCCGGCCTGTGGACCGACGAGCAGCAGAGCGCATGGACGCGGATCGTCGACTTCGTCCACGGTCAGTCGGATGCGAAAATCTGCCTGCAGCTCGGCCATGCCGGGCGCAAGGGGGCCTCGAAGCTGATGTGGGAGGGCATGGACCGCCCGCTGCCCGAAGGCGAAGCCTGGCCGATTCTGTCGGCGTCTGCCCTGCCCTACTATCCGGACAGCCAGACGCCCAAGGCGATGAACCGCGCGGACATGGATGCGGTGAAGGCGGATTTCGTCGCCGCCGTCGAGCGGGCAATCGCCTGCGGCTTCGACATGATCGAGCTGCACTGCGCGCACGGCTACCTGCTGGCAAGCTTCCTCTCGCCGGTCACCAACCAGCGTGACGACGAGTATGGCGGCTCCATCGAGAACCGCCTACGCTATCCGCTGGAGGTGTTCGAAGCGATGCGGGCGGCCTGGCCGCAGCACAAGCCGATGTCGGTGCGCGTCTCGGCGACGGATTGGATCGAGGGCGGCATCACCGGCGACGACAGCGTCGTGATCGCCCGCGCCTTCGCTCAGGCCGGAGCCGATCTCATCGACGTCTCCACCGGACAGACCAGCCCGGCGAGCTCACCGGTCTACGGCCGCATGTTCCAGACGTCCTTCGCCGACCAGATCCGCAACGAGGCCGAGATCGCCACCATGGCGGTCGGCGCCATCACCTCGGCGGACCAGGCCAACACGATCCTGGCGGCTGGGCGTGCGGACCTGATCGCGCTCGGACGGCCGCATCTGGCGGACCCGTCCTTCACCCTGCGCGCGGCGGGCGACTATGGCGTCGGCGACATCTTCGCGCCGAAGCAGTACCAGCCGGGCAAGTTCCAGCTGCTGCGCAATGCCGAGCGTGCTCGCGAGGAATTGAAGGAACTGAAGCTCAAGGCGAAGCCGAAGACGCACAACCCGGCCTACCGCGAAGCCGCGGAATAGGAAGGGAAAACCGCCAAGCCGATATCAGGGCGCGACCTGCGGCAGCAGGCCGCGCCCTTTGCAATCGCACTTGTGCGACTCGGCGCCCGGGAGTAAGCAGTCGCGCAAGTCTTCTCCTTTCCGGACATCACACCGTGGATCAAAGTATCCGTCGGACCAGCGCCGATGCGGCCGCAAACGCGGCCGGGTCGAGCCGGCTGGTCGTGCTGGACGCCCTGCGCGGCCTTGCGGCCCTCGGCATCCTGTGGCGCAACATCTTCGTCTTCGGCATGCCGGCGGTCGCCTTCTCCCTGCCCGAGGAATGGGGCGAGGCCGTCGTCTCGAACGTCGCTTCCTGGCTGTTCGTCGTCATCTTCGTCGACGGAACCATGCGCGGGCTGTTCTCGCTGATCTTCGGTGCGACGGCGATCCTGTTGATGGAGCGGCACGCCCGCGATCCGGGAGGACTGCTGGCTGCCGATCTTTATTTCCGCCGACTGATGTGGCTGATCGCCTTCGGCATCATCCATGGATACCTGCTGCTGTGGCCGCATGACGTGCTCTACGTCTACGGACTTCTGGGCATGTTTCTCTTCGTCTTCCGCAATCTGTCGGGCCGCAAGCTGCTGGCCATCGCCCTAGTGGTCTTCGCCATTTCCTCCCTGAAGGATGGGACGGGCCTGTCGCTCGACCAGATCTCGAGCGATGCGTTCGAGGCGGCCCAGAGCGAGCAGGTGCTGCCGGACGAGGGTACCGACGCGCAGCCGGATGGCGCCGGCCAGCCCCCGTTGGCCCCGCCCCAGGACAACGCGCAGCAGGAAGCGGAACAGCAGGAGAGCGAGGACGAGGCGGCTATGTTCGAGGAGCTGGAGCGCATGGCTCTGGCGGAGATGGACGAACGCCTTGCCGGCTATACCGAAGTGGTTCGCAACCTTGCTCCCGAGACATTCCAGGAGCAGACGACGCTGTTCTTCACCGACCACATCCTCGATGTCGGCGCGATGATGTTCTTCGGCATGGCGCTCTATCGACTGGGAGCCTTCTCGGGCGGGTGGAGCACCGGGCAATACGCGGCGTTGGCTCTCGCCGGCCTTTCGGGCGGCATCTTCCTCGGTTTCTTGGTCCATGGCACCAACGCGATCCCCGGGTTCGAGAGCTGGTCGCTCGGATCGTGGGATGCCTATTTTTACAATCTTCGGCGACTGCTGATCGGCCTGGGCCTGATCGGCCTGGCCAATCTGCTGGCGCGCAGCGGCGCGGGACGGGTCCTGCTCGCACCCTTCGTGGCGGTCGGCAAGATCCCCCTCACGGTCTATATCGGCCAGACCGTGATCTGCGGCATCGTGTTCTACGGCTTCGGTTTCGGCCTGTTCGGATCGATGGAGCACCATCAGCTTCTGATGATCGCGCTCGGCATCAACGTCGCGCAGATCCTCTTCGCCCTCGCCTGGCAGCGCACAGGGCATCAGGGTCCGCTCGAATGGCTGCTGCGCTGGCTGGTCCAGCAAGGGCCGCAGGCATCCACGGGCGCTAACCGGAAGGCCTGAGGCAGGCCGGACAGTCAGTCGCAATCCCGACGCGACGAAACGCCAACACCGCCCTGCTGTCCGCCTCCCACGACGATGCCTGTGGACCGGCAGCGCTCCCGGCGGGTCAGCGGACGCGGTTCTCCGGCCATGCAGGCGGCATAGGCCTTGTCGAAGGCTGCCTGCCACGCCTCTACGTCCACCCGGCCAAGCCCCTGTAGCGCGACAATGCCGCCGGCGGTCCGCGCGCCGCGCGCGGCGCCTCCAGGGCTCCAGCCCGTGCCGAAACGGTCGCGTCCTGCGAGACCGCCGACGATGGCGCCGTCGATGCCGGCCGCGGCAACATCGTCCGCATCCGGCCCTCTCGGCGTGTCCTGATCGGCAAAGTCGGATGCCATGTCGATACAGGCTTGCGAGCGAGTCGGATCGACCGGTTCCGGACCGGAATCAGCGCGGCCCGCCGGCGGCATCGACAACAGGCAGGCAAAAGCGCCGGCAAGCACCACGGCACGCGTGCCTGTCTTCCCTCTCCCGTACCATGCCGCCATCTTCACCGCTCCTTGGGCTGCCTGCCCCCACAAATTGCCTGCCGGAAACATCTTGGAGCCTATTCGGTTTCCGCTTTCCGCATGCTTAACTTGCGCGTCCGTGCATGATGGGGCTTCACAGAGGAAATATTTTAGGCTTAAAATATTTCCTGGCCGCCGGGAGAGCGGAAGCGGCGGAACAGCCGCGATAACGACCATATGCCATCCAGATGCACGCAGGGGCCGCAGGGCCTCGATGCGGGCGGTCCTGAGGGGAGACTACAATGAAGCGTATGTTCACGGCGGCAGTTGCCGCAGCGGCACTTGGCCTGACCGGCATGGCCGCTCAGGCCGAAAGCCTGAAGATCGGATTCCTCGCCACGCTGTCCGGCCCGCCGGCCGCGCTTGGCGAGCACATGCGCGATGGCTTCCTGCTCGGCGTCAAGCAGGCCGGCGGCAAGCTCGGCGGCCTCGACACCGAGGTTCTGGTGGTTGACGACGAGCTGAAGCCGGATGCGGCTCTGACCAAGGTACGCGGCCTCATCGAGCGCGACCAGGTCGACATGCTGGCCGGTATCGTCTTCTCCAACGTGATGATGGCCGTCTACAAGCCGATCATCGATGCCGAGAAGATCTTTGTCGGCGGCAATGCGGGCCCCTCGCCGATCGCCGGCAAGGCCTGCTCGCCCTACTTCTTCACCACGTCCTACCAGAACGACCAGAACCACGAGGCGATGGGCAAGTATGCCGAGGATGCCGGCTACAAGCGCATGGTCATCATGGCGCCGAACTACCAGGCTGGTAAGGACTCGCTCGCCGGCTTCAAGCGCTACTTCAAGGGCGAAATCGTCGACGAGATGTACACGCAGCTCGGCCAGCTCGACTTCTCCTCGGAGCTGACCAAGATCGCCGCGGCCAAGCCGGACGCAGTGTTCGTCTTCATGCCGGGCGGCATGGGCGTGAACCTCGTCAAGCAGTATGCCCAGGCCGGCCTGTCCAGTCAGGTGCCGTTCCTGTCGGCCTTCACCGTCGACGAGACGACGCTGCCGGCGACCCAGGAAACCGCCCTCGGCCTGCTGTCCGGCGCGCAGTGGGCTCCGAACCTCGACAACGAGGCCAACAAGGCCTTCGTCGCGGCCTTCGAAGAGGAATATGGCTACGTTCCGTCCATCTACGCCTCGCAGGGCTATGACGCTGCGCGCCTGATCGACGGCGCCGTGAAGAAGGCCGGTGGCAAGGCCGACAAGGCCAAGCTCATGGCAGCCATGAAGGAAGCTCCGTTCGAGAGCGTTCGCGGCGACTTCAGCTTCAACACCAACCACTTCCCGATCCAGGACGTGTACGTGGTGAAGGCCGTGAAGCGCGAAGACGGCAAGTACGCCACCGAGACCGTCGAGAAGGTGTTCGACGACAAGATCGACGCCTATGTCGGCGAGTGCGGAATGAACTGATGCAGTTCCCCGCCGGGGCATGTGCACGCCCCGGCGGGTTTTTCGCCCGCCCCCATCCCACCGCAATGCTTGCGCAACCGACGAGGCCGGTCCGTTGAGCGCCACCCTTCTTGCCGTCCAGACGCTGAACGGCCTGCAACTCGGTATCCTGCTGTTCCTGATCGCTGCGGGCCTGACGTTGGTCTTCGGCGTCATGGATTTCATCAATCTGGCGCACGGCGTGCAGTACATGCTCGGAGCCTATCTCGCCGTCACCGGATACAGCCTCACCGGCACCTTCTGGGGTGCCCTGCTGTTCGGCATGCTTGGCGCACTCGTCGTCGGGCTGGTTCTCGAACTGCTGGTGTTCCGGCATCTTTACGACCGGGATCACCTTGACCAGGTGCTCGCGACCTTCGGCATCATCCTCTTCCTCAATGAGGCTGTCCGCACCATCTGGGGGTCCACCCCGCTGACCCTGCCGATGCCCGACTTGCTGAGCGGTTCCTTCGAGCTGATGGACGGCCTGCTCTATCCGGTCTACCGCATCGCCTTGATCGTTGCCGGTCTGGTCGTCGCCGCCGTGCTTTACCTCCTCGTCACCCGCACCCGCGCCGGCATGCTGGTGCGTGCCGGCGCCACCAACGCTCCGATGGTGGCCGCGCTCGGCGTCGATATCCGCCGCCTCTTCATGCTGGTCTTCGGCTTCGGCACGATGCTCGCGGGCTTTGCCGGCATCCTCGCCGCGCCGATCCTGGTCGTCGAGCCGGGCATGGGCGACAACCTCTTGATCCTCGCCTTCGTCGTGATCGTCATCGGCGGCATCGGCTCGATCCGCGGCGCCTTCATCGCAGCGCTGATCGTCGGGCTCGTCGACACGCTCGGTCGGGGCTTTGCCACCGATATCGCCAAGCTGGTGATGTCGCCGTCCGCCGCAAACGGCGTCGGCCCGGCCATCGCCTCGATGCTGATCTATCTCCTGATGGCTGCGGTGCTGTTCTTCCGGCCGACCGGCCTGTTCCCGGCGCGCGGAGGCTGAGCCGATGACCGCAAGTCCCGTCTCCACGACCGGCCCCGCGACCAGTTCCATGGTCCCTGTCCGGCGTCGTTCCCGCGAGACGCTGATCGCCGCCGTCGCGTTCATCCTGTTCGCCCTGCTGCCGCCGATGGCCAGCGCGTTGAACGACACGTTCTTCGTCTTCTTCGCCATTCGTGTGATGGTGTTTGCCATCGCCGCCGTCAGCCTGTCGCTGATACTCGGCTTCGGTGCGCTGGTCAGCTTCGGCCATGCCGCCTATCTCGGCCTTGGAGCTTACAGCGTGGGCATCCTCGCCGAGCACGGCTACTGGGACGTGACCGTCTCGCTTCCCGTTACGCTTCTCGTCTGCGGTCTGTTCGCTGCGATTACCGGCGCCATCAGCCTGAAGACGCGCGGCGTCTACTTCATCATGATCACCCTCGCCTTCGGACAGATGGCCTATTACACGGCAACCTCGCTGTCGGCCTATGGCGGCGACGACGGGCTGACCATCTGGGGCCGCACCGAGATCTTCGCCTCCTCCGTCCTCAGCGACCGGACGACGTTCTACTACGTGGTCCTCGGCATGCTGATTCTGAGCTATGTCATTGCGCGGGTCATCGTCGCCTCCCGCTTCGGCAGGGTGCTGCAGGGCGCCAAGCAGAGCGAGATGCGGCTTCGGGCCGTCGGTATCGATCCCTATTGGTATCGGCTGGTCGCATATGTGATCGCCGGGATGATGGCCGGCGTTGCCGGCGCGCTGCTTGCCAATGCGGCCGAATTCGTGTCCCCGGCCTACATGTCTTGGCACCGATCGGGCGAACTCATCGTCATGGTGGTCCTGGGTGGCCTCGGCTCGCTCGCAGGTTCCATCGTCGGAGCCGCAAGCTTCCTCGTGCTGGAGGAAGTGCTGGCGCATTTCACCGAGCACTGGCGGCTGATCTTCGGCCCCCTTCTCGTGCTGGTCGTGCTGTTCGGCAAGGGCGGCCTGACCGCAATGCTCGGCGGAGGACGCAAGAATGGCTGATCCGATCCTGCAGCTCCAGGACCTCACCAAGGCCTATGGCGCGCTCAAGGTCACCGACCACGTATCGCTCGACGTGCTGCCCGGCGAGATCCACGCGATCATCGGCCCGAACGGGGCCGGCAAGACCACGCTGATCGGCCAGATCTCTGGTTCGCTGCGCCCGGACGGCGGCAGCATCCGCTTCGCCGGCGAGAACGTGACCCACCTCCCGATGCATGCAAGAGCGCGCATCGGCCTGGCACGCTCCTTCCAGATCACCGAAATCCTGCCGGCCTTCACGGCCCGCGAGAACGTCGCGCTAGCGCTGCAGGCGAAACAGGGCCACTCGTTCCGCTTTCTGCGCAATGTCTCGCGCGACCGCGATCTCAACGACCGCGCCCTCGCCTGCCTCGCAGAACTCGGCCTTTCGCATCGCGCCGACTTGCCGGCCGGCATCCTGTCGCATGGCGAAAAACGCGCGCTGGAGCTCGCCATCGCCATGGCTTGCGAGCCGAAGCTGCTGCTTCTGGACGAACCGATGGCCGGCACGGGGCGTGAGGAGACCGACCGTCTGGTCGAGGTCCTCAGCCAATTGAAAGGCCGCTATGCGATGCTCCTTGTTGAGCACGACATGAGCGCAGTCTTCGCGCTTGCCGACCGCATCTCGGTCCTCGTTTACGGACAGATCATCGAGACCGGCACGCCGGACCAGATCCGCGCCAGCACCAAGGTGCGGGAAGCCTATCTCGGCGAGGAGGCCGCCTGATGAGCCATCTGCTGGAACTGGAGGGCATCGAGGCCGCCTATGGCGCAGCGAAAGTGCTGTTCGGCATGAGCTTTACCGTCGGCACCGGCGAAGTCGTGACTCTGATGGGTCGCAACGGCATGGGCAAGACGACGACCATCCGCACGCTGATGGGGATGATGTCCGCCAGCAGCGGTCGGATCCGCTTCGAGGGCACGGACGTAACGGGCGCGCCCTCCTACCGGATCGCGCAGTGCGGTCTCGGCCTAGTGCCCGAAGGTCGCCAGGTATTTCCGACACTGTCGGTGGAGGAAAACCTTGTTGCGACCTCCGCAAACCGGTTCGGCGCAACGCCGGGTTGGTCCCTGTCGCGGGTCTACGAGTTCTTTCCGCGTCTCAAGGAGCGCCGCTCCAACATGGGCAACCAGCTCTCCGGCGGCGAGCAGCAGATGCTCGCCATCGGCCGGGCGCTGATGACCAACCCGAAGCTCCTCATCCTCGACGAAGCGACGGAGGGCCTGGCCCCGCTGATCCGCGCCGAGATCTGGGCCTGCCTCAAGCGGCTCAAGGGCGACGGCCAGTCGATCCTCGTGGTCGACAAGAATGTCGAGGCGCTGGAAGTCCTGGCCGACAGGCATGTGGTGGTGGAAAAGGGCCAGGTCGCCTGGAGCGGCACGAGCGCCGAGCTGAAGGCCGACCCAACCATCCGCGAGCGCTATCTCAGCGTGTGAAAACTCCGATTTTCAGCCCATACGGGCGCACAATGCGCCCGATCCGGCACCCTTGCGCGCAACGCATGGCCGGATTGTCGGCCTGTCCAGCAATTTCCTTGCGTCGACGGTCCCGATCCCGTACCCCATCCTTCCGAACTAATAGTCATACGAACTGATCGAGGCGAGCATGCCGACTTACCGGTCCAGAACCACCACCCACGGACGCAACATGGCGGGCGCACGCGGCCTGTGGCGCGCCACAGGCATGAAGGACGGAGATTTCGGCAAACCGATCATTGCCGTGGTCAACTCCTTCACCCAGTTCGTGCCGGGTCATGTGCATCTGAAGGATCTCGGCCAGCTGGTCGCCCGCGAGATCGAGGCTGCCGGCGGCGTTGCCAAGGAGTTCAACACGATCGCCGTCGACGACGGTATCGCGATGGGCCATGACGGCATGCTCTACTCGCTGCCCTCGCGCGAGATCATCGCCGACAGCGTCGAATACATGGTCAACGCCCACTGCGCCGACGCCATGGTCTGCATCTCCAACTGCGACAAGATCACTCCCGGCATGCTGATGGCCGCAATGCGCCTCAATATCCCGGCCGTGTTCGTCTCGGGTGGCCCGATGGAAGCCGGCAAGGTGAAGCTGGCCGACGGGAAGGAGCGCCACCTCGACCTGGTCGATGCGATGGTCGCGGCGGCCGACGACAGCATGTCCGACGAAGACGTTCAGACCATCGAACGGTCCGCCTGCCCCACCTGCGGCTCCTGCTCCGGCATGTTCACCGCCAACTCGATGAACTGCCTCACCGAGGCGCTCGGCCTGTCGCTTCCCGGCAACGGCTCGACGCTCGCCACCCACGCGGACCGCAGGCGGCTGTTCGTCGAGGCCGGCCACCTGATCGTCGATGTCACCCGTCGCTATTACGAGCAGGACGACGACAGCGTGCTGCCCCGCTCGATCGCCAACCGTCAGGCGTTCCACAACGCCATGTCGCTGGACATCGCCATGGGCGGCTCGACCAACACCGTGCTGCACCTGCTGGCCGCGGCCCGCGAGGGCGAGATCGACTTCACGATGGCCGACATCGACAAGCTGTCGCGCAAGGTGCCGGTGCTGTGCAAGGTCGCCCCGTCGGTCTCGCATGTTCACATGGAAGACGTGCACCGGGCCGGCGGCATCATGGGCATTCTCGGTGAGCTTGACCGTGCCGGCCTGCTCGACACGTCCCTGCCCATGGTCCATTCGCCGAGCGTCGCCGACGCGCTGGATCGCTGGGACGTGAAGCGCACCACCAGCCAGAGCGTCCACGACTTCTTCCGCGCCGGACCGGCGGGCATCCCCAGCCAGACCGCCTTCTCGCAGGATTGCCGCTACGACAGCGTCGACACCGACCGCGAAAAGGGCGTGATCCGTGCGAAGGAGTATGCCTACTCCCAGGACGGCGGCCTTGCGGTTCTCTACGGCAACATCGCCCGTGACGGCTGCATCGTGAAGACGGCCGGCGTCGATGAATCCATTCTCAAGTTCACCGGCCGTGTCCGCATTTTCGAAAGCCAGGACAGCGCGGTCAGCGCCATCCTCACCGGCAAGATCGAAGCCGGCGACGTCGTGCTGATCCGCTATGAGGGCCCGCGCGGCGGTCCCGGCATGCAGGAAATGCTCTATCCGACGAGTTATCTGAAGTCGAAAGGTCTCGGCAAGAAGTGCGCCCTCGTTACCGATGGGCGCTTCTCCGGCGGCACCTCCGGCCTGTCCATCGGCCACGTTTCGCCCGAGGCGGCGGAAGGTGGAGAGATCGGCCTTGCGCAGGAGGGTGACACGCTCGAGATCGACATCCCGAACCGCACGATCCACCTTGTCGTCTCGGACGAGGAGATGGCGCGCCGGCGTGCGGAGATGGAAGCCAGGGGCGCAGATGCCTGGAAGCCGGGCGAGAAGCGCACGCGCAAGATCTCCACGGCCCTGAAGGCCTATGCGCTGCTTGCGACCTCGGCCGCAGAAGGCGCCGTGCGCCGCGTCGACTGAGCCACCAGCCGCAGAATACGAAAAACCGGCCGCCCATCGGGCGGCCGGTTTCATTTTGTGCGCATGAATACGGTGCCAACCATCTGAGGCACCCGCGCGTCAGCGCGGTGCACATTGCCTGCACCTGCGCATCAGCGCGGTGCCATGCGGATCGCGCCATCGAGACGGATGGTCTCGCCGTTGAGCATCGGATTTTCGCAGATCGCCGCGACGAGGTCCGCATATTCCGACGGACGGCCGAGGCGCGAGGGGAACGGCACCTGCTGGCCGAGCGAATCCTGCACTTCCTGCGAAAGGCCGAGCAGCATCGGCGTCTCGAAGATGCCCGGAGCGATGGTCATGACGCGAATGCCGGACTTCGACAGATCGCGGGCGATCGGCAGCGTCGAGGCGGCAACACCGCCTTTGGATGCGGCATAGGCGACCTGGCCGATCTGGCCGTCGAACGCTGCCACCGAAGCCGTGGAAACTATGACACCGCGCTCTCCGTCGGCCGTGACCGGATCAAGCTCCACCATCGCGGTGGACGAATGCGCAATGCAGCGGAAGGTACCGACCAGATTGACCGCGATCACCTTTTCGAACATGTCCAGCGGGTGCGGTTCGCCGCGCGACGTGGTCTTGGCCACCGGTGCGATACCCGCACAGTTGACGAGAATGCGCTCGACACCAAAATGCTCGCGAGCGGCCGCAAAGCCGGCCTTGACGCTGTCATTGTTGGTCACGTCGACCGCGACGAAAGCGCCACCGATCTCCTTGGCGATCGCCTCGCCCTGCTCCACATTCATGTCGAACAGCGTGACCTTCACGCCAGCGGCGGCAAGACGGCGGGCCGTCGCAGCGCCAAGACCCGACGCACCGCCCGTTACGACGGCGGCAATTCCTTCCCCAAGCTTCATGTTCACTCCCTGATTTTATCGAGGTGCAACGCACCTTCTGGACCGGATGGGTGAGCAACAGGTGGCAGGAAGCGGACGAGCGGTCAAGCATCTGCCGCCTATGACCTAACGTCATGCGAGAACGATGAGATCGGCTCTTTCGGACAGCCCGGGCACGACCTGGCAAGGGCGCATTTCCGGCCCGAAATCCGCCAAACCGCGAGCCACCGCAGCCGCATAGGTGGCAGCATCCGTCAGCACGGTGGTGCCCTGTTGCTTGTTGGCGTCCTCCAGTTTTGCCGCTCGGTTGACTGCATCTCCAATGACGGTGAACTCGAGCCTGCCGGCGGCGCCCACCACGCCGACCGTGACCGGGCCGGACGCAATGGCCGCCCCCGCCCGCAAGGCTTCAGGCCACCCCACAAGCGTCAGGTCCGGTGCCAGATCGGCGAAAACCCGCGGAAGTTCCAGGCCCGCCCGCACCGCATCCGCCGCCGCTGTCGGACTGGGCGCGACCGCACCAAACGTCGCCAAAACCCCGTCACCGAGAAACTTGTCGACCTCGCCTCCATGGCGAGAGATGACGCGAAGCACCGCTTCCTGGTATCGAGACAGGATCATCATCACCGTCTCGGGCGGCAAGGTGGCAGCGATACGCGTGAAGCCGCGGATGTCGACCATCATGACGGCAGCGTCCCGCAGCCTTCCCTGC
Source organism: Stappia sp. WLB 29 (assembly GCF_023507705.1). GTDB lineage: Bacteria > Pseudomonadota > Alphaproteobacteria > Rhizobiales > Stappiaceae > Stappia. The sequence continues at coordinate 39,918 of NZ_JALBGD010000011.1, forward strand.
CCCGCAGTCAGCGCTTCCTCGGCGCCAGTGATCGAACGGGCCACCTCCGGTGCAAAGAACCGTCTCAGGTCCTGAGCGGCCGCGTGGTCGCGCACTGCTTCGAAGAACATCCTGCGCCCGCGGTAGAGCGCGACGGAAAGACACAGGGTAACCCCGAGGATGACGATGACCTTGTCGAGTTCTGCGCCGATCAGGATCGCGTTCGAGGTCAGATACTCGACGTAGTTGCGAGTGATGGACATGGAACCCATGCCCTGGAGGACGGCATAGAGCACCAGCGTACCCCAGCCGAGCGCCCCGACGAGGCCGGTTATCAACACGAAGCGCGGCTCGAAGCGCAGCGCCCGCAGCGCGATGAACAGGAACAGATACATCAGCGTCGGCGCCTTCAGATAGAAGGTCGCCGGCTGCGCGTACTGGATATGGAACGAGAAGATCAGTCCGCACAAAAGAGCAACGTCGACGATGACCGAAATCACCAGATACCAGAACGGCAGGTCTATTCGGTAGGACAGCGCCACACGCAGGATCGTGAACAAGGAATAGGCGCCAAGAGCCAGTGGCACGAAGTTGAACCCGCCGCCCCCTTCCGCACGAGGCGCGAGCGAGTAAAGCACCGCAAAGAACAGCACCATGGCCAGCTGGATCCAGCCGATCAGACGCTCCGCCTCTGTTTCGCGCCGAGCGATTTCCAAGCGCACACGCGCGGGAACGCCGCTCGCGTGGTCACCTCTTTTGCCGGCTCGTGCCATCGCCCCTCCCCTCGCCAGGACGATCCTAACGCACAGGCGTTCTCGCAGCCTCGTCACTTTCCCTCGACGGGTCCGACCGTCTTGCGATCGTCACCTCGGCAAGGATGTCACCTTCGGCCTCACGGAACGACAACCATCCCCTCACGTCCGACAACAGCCCCGGGATGCCGGCGGGAGGCTTCTTCGCCGATAGCGTCGAGCGCATCGTCGGACCGCCTCGGATCATGGTGATGCAGAACCACTTGCGAGATCCCGGCCTCCAACCCCAGTTCGACACCCTTCTGCCAGGTGGAATGTCCCCAACCGGCATAACGAGCATATTCCTCGTCCGTATACATGGCGTCGTAAATCATCACGTCGGCGCCTTCCACGAAGCGCTGGACGGCCCGATCCACTTCGGCATTGCCATGCTCGTGATCGGTTATCACGCAGATCGATTTTCCCTCATGCGCAATCCGATAGCCCGTGGCGCCGCCCGGATGGTTGAGGGCAACCGTGGTCAAGCGTGCCGCCCCCTTGCGCTCGACCTCTCCACCGGCGCGGAAGTTGCGGAAAGTCACCGCCCGCAGCGTGTTGGCTGCCACGGGAAAGATCGGCGGCGACATGATGCGGCAGATGATGTCCATCAGCCCGGAACTGTCGGCGAAATGCCCGGCCCAGGCGTTGATGGAAAACCGGTCGTCATAGGCGGGCGTGAAGAACGGCAATCCGCAAATATGGTCGAGATGAGTATGGGTGAAGAAGAGGTCGTATTCTGCCGGCGGACGGGCGTGCAGTTCCATTCCCAGATTACGCGCGCCTGATCCGCAGTCGATCATAAAGATGTCATCACCGGCATGAACCTCGAAACACGTGGTCTCTCCGCCGTAGCGCAGTGTCGAGGGACCGGGCGTCGGCGTCGAGCCACGCACGCCCCACAGCTTCAGCGAAAGGGTCACAGAAAGGCCATCCCCGTCTTCACGCCCTGCCGCCCGCGGACTGGAGTGCAACGAGATCCTGCGTGGTACGATCCAGGCGTTTGGCGAGCGTGCGCATCACCTCTAGCGACATATCCGGGAACTCCTTGAGGAGACGGAGGAAATCATCCTTCGAGACAGTCAGGACGTCCATCTCCTTGGTAGCTACGACAGTGGCCGTCCGGGGAACGTCGCACAGGATCGCGATCTCGCCAACTATCGAATTCTCGCCCAGCCGCGCCACCGCGCGTTCGCCGTCCGGGGTGCTCACACGCACCTCGGCCTCACCGGCAAGGATGATGAAAGCAGAATCGCCCTCGTCTCCCTGATCGCAAAGGTGCTCGCCCGGCGTGAAGCGCGTCCGGTCGGAGATGAAGGCCAGGAGCCTTAGCTTGGTGGCGTCGATGCCCCGGAAAAGCGGCACACGCCGCAACGCATCGACTTCCGCATCAAGGGTCACATGTCCTCCTTCGGGAGCGCGGCCGGAACGGTACCGTACGCCTCCGCAGTCAGGTTGGGGACGGCCGTTATGGCGGGCAGTTGCATCATGAGGCAGCTTCCTCATCCACAACGCGTCCCTGGTTCATCACGATACTATGGTCGAACTCGCCCGCCACGATCAAATTGGGCGCGCCGAACAGCAGCATCCGCCCCTTGAGCGCCCGGCGGATGGAGGAGCGAAGCGCCTTGTCGTCGTCGCTGCCGCTGCTTCCCGTGTCATCGAGAATGGTGATCGGGGCGTTCTTCATCAATGCCCGCACCAACGCAACACGCCGGCGCTGACCGGTGGAAAGGCGCGAACCCGCGACACCGACATGGAAATCGAGACCGGCGCGCACGATCGGGCGGCGCAGTTCCATCTCGTCGACGATCGAGCGGATGAGCCCGTCGATTTTCTCGCGCGCATCGCGCCGGTCGACGCGCGGACGGCCGAACAGAAGATTGTCCTCGATCGACATCGGCGCGATGAAGCTGTCGCGGTCGAACACGACAAAGCGGCTCTGGTCGCCATTGAGGCGCTTATGGAAGGCCGCACGTGCCGCGACGATCTCCTCGCGCATGGCTTCGTCGAGAACGCCGAGGCGGTGACGCGCAGGAATGAGCTTGAAGGCCAGACCGATCAGCCGCTCCTTATCGGGGCCGCGCAGTTGCCCCTTCGAGGATTCGAGGCGAGAGATGCGCACGATCCTGTCGAATTCCGGCAACTCGTCGAGCGTGATGAAGGAGTAGTCGCCGAGCAGGCCGGAATCGTCGCTGACATTTGCGAACAGTTCGACCATCGTGCCGGCGATCTTCATGCCGATCTCGACAAGCCGATCCCGCAAGCCCGTCTCTTCAAGTGCCGCCGCGACATCAGGATCCGATGCCAGGGTATCGATGCCGAGGGTCGGGTCCACAGGCATCGCGAACAACAGGTTTTCGGCAAGACTGGCGGAATTGTTGAAGCGCTCTACATCCCAAAGCTCGACCATCGCCGCGAGGCGGCCGTCACCGGCAACCCTGTCTGCGAGTGCCCTGCGCACGGCAAGCACGCGGTCGGCGAACTCCGGATAGCGCGCCGGATCGATGGGCGACTGCAACCCCATCCGGAACACGTCGGCGGCAAGTCCGGTCATCTCGATCAATTCGAGCGCGCGCGCATCCAGAGCGTCGACCGTATCGACACCAGCAGCCTCGAAGTCTTCCCACTCCGCCTCGATATCGTATTCCGGGTTCTGCGTTGCTCGCGCCTCGGCCAGCCGGCGGACATGCCTTGCCTTGTCATCCCCTTCCCGCTCCGGAGGACGCAACGGCCGATGGCGGAGGCCATAGAGAATGTTGTCGCGTACGGTGCCGGTCCACACATGTACCGAAGGACCGACATAGGCGATCTGGCGGCCAAGCACCGCCTCGCTCAGATTGTCGAGATTGTGCCCGCCTATCTCCACCCGTCCGCTTGTCGCCCCCAGCAGACCGGCCGCAAGCTGGAGCACCTCGGAGCGGCCGGACCCATCCGGCCCAGCGACGGCCGCATGCGCACCGGCCTTCACTGCCAACGAGACATCGAACACTTCCTGCCCCGCGGCTCCACCGGAGAAGCTGACGCTGCGCATCACCAGATCGCCGGCCAACTGCGTATCGGCGGTCTCGTCCGTGAGACGCGCAACCGGATAAATGTCGGCAGGATCGAAATTCTCGACCACCGTCTGGTACTTCACCTCGACGTCCGCAACCATCTGGTAGTAGGCGAGAAGCTCTTTCCAAGGGCCAGCAAGATCCTTGTACGCGGCGATGACGGCCAGTAGCGCGCCGATCGACAGGTCACCTTCGATTACGAGCCAGCCACCGATCAGATAGAACAGGAACGGCGTCAACTGGTTCATGAAGTTGTTCAGAAACTTTATGAAATACTTCCAGTTGAAGATCTTGAAGCGGATCTGGTAGTTGGTATAGAGGCGCTCGGAAATATCCGCGGAATGCCAAGCAGATGCGTCGTTGGCATGAATTTCCGACACGCCGCCGATGCTCTCACCAATCTTGTCGGCGATCACCCGTACATTACGTACGCGCTGGCGCGACAGCAGAACGACCCGCTTCTGCAGCTTCGGGATGACATAGGCCTGCATCGGATAGGAGGAAATGGCTGCCAGCCCGAGCAGCGGATCCTGCATGAAGATGAAGCCGATCTGCACGGCCAGCATACCGCCCTGATAGGCGGGAAGCGCCACAGCCTCGCCGATGAAGCCGCCAACGTCCTCCACCTCCGATGTGATCATCGGGATGATCTCGCCGGAACTGACCTTCTTGAAGTGCGGCAGACGGAAACGCAGGACGCGCTGGAACAGCTCGAATCGCAGGCGGCGCAACATGCGCTCGCCGAGCCGGCCCTTATAGACGTTCAAGGCAAGCTTGATGCCGTTGGATAGAATCACCAGACCGAGAAAGGCCAGGCACAACACGACCAGGTAGGAAACCTGGTCGAACTCGAACCCATAGACCTCACGCGGGAAGTTTTCGCCCTGAATCGCGTCGTTGACGATGAGCTTCGGAAGCTCCAGCAGCACATAGGTGACCGGATAGGCGATCACCGTAATGAGCAGGATCGTCAGTTGCTGACGGGCGCTGTATCGCCAGATGAACTTGAAGAGGCTTTTTTCCATCGTCGGTCGCGTTATCGGGTCGCGGGCCTGTTCACCATCCGGCAGGTCTCTCGCGCGTATCATAACGCAGCTCGCCAAAACCGCTACAAGTAACGATAGCGCTCACACTTGCATCGACCGCAATCGGAAGATAGAGAAAGACTGACAATGGGGACGCGCGGCCATGCGCCAGTACCGACGCGCTGACCGAATGGGTAGGCATGACCAATAGCGCCCCGAAAGTGCTGATCTACAGCCATGATTCCTTCGGGCTCGGTCATCTGCGACGGTGCCGCACCATCGCGCATGCGCTGACTCGCCGCTTCTCCGACATGTCCGTGCTGATCCTGTCGGGATCTCCGATCATCGGCAGCTTCGAGTTTCGCTCGCGCGTCGACTTCGTGCGCATTCCCGGCGTGATCAAACTGCGCAATGGCGAATACACGCCGCTGTCGCTTTCGCTCAACATCGAGCATATCCTCGCGATCCGAACCTCGATCATCGAGCATACAGCCAAGGTTTTCGACCCTGACATTCTGATCGTCGACAAGGAGCCGCTCGGTCTGCGCGGCGAGATCCTCGGCACGCTGGAGATGCTCAAGGAGCGCGGCAACACGCGCCTGATCCTGGGTCTGCGCGACGTGATGGACGATCCGACCGTGCTGCGCGAGGAGTGGACACGCAAGAACGTCGATCCGGCATTGGAAAGCCTCTACGACGAAATCTGGGTCTACGGCCCGCCAGACCTGCACGACCCGCTGGCGGGAATGGGCCTTTCGGCCAATGTCCACGCGAAGGCGGTGAACACCGGCTATCTGCGCCGCGATGTGCCGGCCGATGCACGGATCACTGAGCCCCTGCCCTTCGACGACGAGCCCTATATCCTTGTCACGCCGGGCGGCGGCGGCGACGGTGTCGAAATGGTCGACTGGGTGATGCGCGCCTACGAATCCCGCGCACAACCGCTCTTCCCCGCCTTGATCGTCCTCGGCCCGTTCATGCCGGCACAGGCCGCAGCGGAGTTCCAGGCGCGGGCAGAATCGCTGCGCGACGTGCACATCCTGCGCTTCCTGCCGACCATCGAGCCCTACATGGCCGGTGCCAAGGCCATCGTCGGCATGGGCGGCTACAACACGTTCTGCGAGATCCTGTCCTTCGACAAGCCGACGCTCCTGGTGCCGCGCGTCGTTCCGCGCCGCGAGCAGTCGATCCGGGCCACAAGAGCCGAGACCATCGGTCTTTTGAAGGTGCTCCCTATCGACGCCTACCCGGACGTCGACAAGATGATCGACGCATTGGCGGAACTGCCTTGGCTCGCTCCGCCCTCCGCCGCCGGCATCGACAACCTGCTCGGCGGTCTCGACGTGATCGGCGACCGGGTGGAGCGCATCCTCGCGCAGCGTAGCGCCGCCGTCCGGGAACTTGCTTCCGCGCGCGCCTGACCGTCCGCGTTCATCCGCGTCGTTCAGGGCCGACCTTCACGCTTTCAGGACCTTCGCATCGCATGTCCCGTATCGCCGTTGTCGTAAAAGGGTATCCGCGTCTTTCGGAGACTTTCATCGCGCAGGAGATCCTCGGCCTGGAGCGCCGCGGGATCGGCCAGTTGATCGTCGCCCTGCGCCAGCCCTACGACCCTTTCATCCACGAAGTACACCGGCAGATCTCGGCCGAAGTGCTCTATCTGCCGGAATATGTGAAGGATGATCCTGCGCGCGTTGCCCGGGCAAAACGCTGGGCTGAACGGCAGCCGACCTACCGCGATGCCCACGCCCTGTTCATGGCCGACTTCGCCAGGGAACCGAATGCCAACCGCCAGCGCCGCTGGGCACAGGCCTGCGTCTTCGCGCATGAACTCCCCGGCGACGTCGCCTGGATCCACACCCACTACCTGCATACGCCCTGTTCGGTGGCGCGGTACGCGGCGCATCTGTCTGGGCGCGGCTGGTCGTTTTCCGCCCATGCCAAGGACATCTGGACCAGCGAGGAATGGGACCTGCGGGTGAAGCTCGACGATGCCGCCTGGGGCGTCACCTGCACCCGCGTCAATCTCGACCATCTCCGCTCGCTCTGCGCGCAGCCGGACAAGCTGGAACTTGTCTATCACGGGCTGGACTTCTCGCCTTTCCCCGGCCGCAAAGTCTGCGGCGAGGGCGATGGCAGGCAAGCCGGTCCGGTCCGCATTCTCTCCGTGGGTAGAGCCGTGGAGAAGAAGGGTTACGACGACCTTCTGGCGGCTCTGGCAGCCCTGCCCGAAGGGCTGGACTGGCATTTCGAGCATATCGGCGGCGGTGAGCAGGCGACCCGTCTGGCGGATCTCGCCAGCTCGCTCGGCATTTCCAGCCGCGTCACTTGGCATGGAGCACGACCGCGTGAGGACGTAATCGAAGCCACGCAGCGGGCAGATCTCTTCGTCCTCGCCTCGAAGGTGGCGAAGTCCGGCGACCGCGACGGCCTGCCCAACGTGCTGATGGAGGCCCAGGCGATGGGCCTGTGCTGCCTCGCCACCGATGTCTCGGCAATCCCCGAGCTCATTCGCAATGGAAAGACCGGTCTCCTGGTGCCGCCGGGGGATCGCGAGCGCTTGCGCGATGCGCTTGCCTCGCTCATAGCCGACCCGGCTCTGCGCGAGCAGCTTGGCAGAGCCGCCTCCGATGATGTCCGCACACGCTTTTCGACGGATCCGGGCCTCGACCGGTTGGCAGCGCGCTTCGCCCCCCACCTGAAGGAGCGGGCACGAGCCTCTTAAAGGTTCTCCAGGAGACCGGCATGCGCGTCGCCTTCACAGCTCCGATGAAGCCCCTCGACGATCCGGTGCCGTCCGGCGACCGAACCATGGGCAGGCTGATCGTCCAGGCGCTGGAAGCAGCGGACCACGAGGTGACGGTCGCAACACGGTTTCGGTCATGGAGGGCGACCGGCGGCATCGAGGTTCAACAGGAGGTGGAGCGGGCAGCGCTCGCGGAAGCAGAGGGTGTCCTGTCATCGTGGGAGGCGTCAGGCTACCGCCCCGACCTCTTCCTGACCTATCACCTCTATCACAAGGCCCCCGACTGGATCGGCCCGGCGATAGCTTCGCGGCTGGGCATCCCCTATGTCGTCGTCGAGGCCAGCCGCGCCCCCAAGCGCAAGACGGGCGAATGGGCCTATGGCTTTGCCGCGGCAGACGCCGCACTGGCGCGCGCCGATCTGGTTGCGGCCATGCACAGGGCAGACAGGGAATGCCTTGCCGCGGTCGTTTCCGCGGAGCGCCTTGCGGTCCTTGCCCCGTTTCTCGACGCAAGCCGATTCCTGCAGGCGTCCCGTATCCCGCGCCGGGAGGGTGAACCCATCCGACTGCTTGCCATCGGCATGATGCGCGAGGGAGCGAAGCTTGCCTCCTATCGCGTGCTCGCCGATGCGCTGGACCGATTGCCGAGCTCTTCCCGTTTCACCCTCACCGTTGCCGGAGACGGGCCTTGCAGGGCGGAGGTCGAGGCGCTGCTCGCCCATTATCCGGTCACCTTCACGGGCGCTGTTGCGGGAGACGATATTCCGACCCTTTGCGCCTCCCACGACCTCTTCGTCTGGCCGGCGATCCGCGAGGCATTCGGCCTCGTCTTCCTCGAGGCTCAGGCGGCCGGCCTTGCCATTGTAGGCGGCGACACGTTCGGCGTGCCCGATATCGTCGCCCATGGTGCAACCGGACTTCTGTCGAGTGAGGGCGACGCCGCAGCTTTCGCGCAAAACCTCGCGGCGCTTGTGTCGGATCCTGCTCGCGCGGCGGGCATGGGGCTTGCTGCCCGCGAACACATCCGCGAGCGGCACACGCTGTCGAGCGGTGCCGACAGTCTCCACGGGCTGCTGGGGCAAGCCTTGCGCAACTTCGCCCTGCGCGCTACCGCTTCGCCGCAATGACACGATCCGCCTTCATCCATGTCCAGCACCTGCTCGGGACCGGCCACGCCCTGCGTGCTGCCGCCATCGGCCGCGCGCTCGCAGCGCGCGGTATCTCGGTGACGCTCGCAACCGGGAACCGGCTTCCGCCGCTGCTCGACACCACGGGTATCGCGATCGTCGAACTACCGCCGGTGAGGGCACAGGACGCGCGCTTCAAAACCTTCCTGACACCGGAGGGGCACGAGATCGGCGAGGCGTGGAAGACGGCTCGTACCCAGGCCACTCTGGACGCCTTTCGGGATCGGCCGTTCGACCTGCTGCTCACTGAAACATGGCCGTTCGGACGGCGCCCCTTCGCGTTCGAGATGCAAAGTCTGGTCGACGCCGCCAGGGCGCAGTCCCGCCCGCCGCTCATCGCCTCCTCCATCCGCGATATCCTCGTGCGAAAGCAGGAGCTCTGGAAGGAGGAGGAGATGGCGGAGCGGGCGCTGGCCGCCTACGACCTGGTCCTCGTCCACTCCGACCCGTCCTTCATCCGGCTGGAGGACAGCTTTCCCTTCGCCGACCGCGTGTCGCATCTGCTGCGCTACACCGGCTTTGCGGAGACGGGCACGGGTGGCACAGAGGCCCCAGGCGACGACGGCAGCGACGAGGTCATTGTCTCCTGCGGCGGCGGCGCCGTCGGCATCGGACTGCTCAGGGCTGCCCTGAAAGCTCCCGCCCTTTCCCGTCTTGCCGGCGAGTGTCGCTGGCGGCTCCTCGCCGGCCATGACATCGACGAGGAGAGCTTTCTGGAGCTGTCCAGGCAGGCCGCAGAGAACATCATTGTCGAGCGGGCTCGGCGAGACTTTCCATCGCTGCTCGAGCGGGCCCGCCTTTCGATCAGCCAGGCGGGCTACAACACCGTTCTGGATATTTTACGGGCCGGCGTGCCCAGCGTGCTTGTGCCCTTCGCCCAGATCAAGGAAACGGAGCAGCAGCAGCGAGCGGATGCGCTGGTGCGCCATGGCCGCGCCGTTACTGTTCCGGAAAAGACGCTCACACCAGAGGCCCTTGCAAGAGCCGCCGACGATGCATTGAGCCTGCCGCGGCGCGATATCCCGGTTCGATTCGGCGGGGCGGAGACGGCTGCCGATATCATGGTGGATGCGCTGGAGGCCCGCCGATGAGAGAGGCCGGGCTTCGCGACTTTCGGGACGTTCTCGATCGGCATCTCGACTGGTTCGCCGAACGCGGCCACGCCGTGCCGGTCTGGTGGCGCGACGACGATGCGATCGAGCCCACCCCGGCGCTTGATCGGCTGCTGCATATCGCAAACACGCACGAGATCGAGGTCGCGCTCGCAGTGATCCCCGCGAATGCGACAGAGGCTCTTGCCAACCGGCTTTCCGGCGAGCGCTTCGCCTCGGTCGTTCAGCACGGATACGAGCACCGCAACTTCCAGGACAAGACGCGAGGAGAAAAGGCCGCGGAGTTCGGCCGCCGGCGCGATCCCGACGAGGCGCTTGCCGTTCTTGCCCGTGGCAACAAGCGCCTGGCCGAGTTGTTCGGCTCGCGCTTCGTGCCGGTCATGGTGCCGCCGTGGAACCGTATCGCGCCGCGCATCTCAGCCCGACTGACGGAAGCCGGGCTTGCAGGCCTGTCGACCTTCACACAGTTTCATCCGCGTGCGCTTGTACAGGTGCAGACGCATGTGGACATGATCAAGTGGAAGAAGGAGCGGCGCTTCATCGGCTGGCATTCGGCCAGCCTGCGCTTCGATTACCATCTGACGCGAAGACGCACGAACCCGGCCGAGCCGCTGGGCATCCTCTCCCATCACCTGGCGCAGAACGACGCCTGCTTCGAGTTTCTGGAGAGGACGTTCGAGATCTTGCGGGCGCATCCCGGCGCCCGCTTCGCCCGCATATCCGAGCTTCTGGACGCCGAGCGGATGGAGCGAGGCCTGTCGCCGGTCAGCCGGCCGCGGGCCTGAGCAGCCGCAGCCGCCAGGTGACGTTCTTCTTGTCGGAGGTCAGGCGGTAATCGTCGAGGACTTCCCAGTCCGGGCCGTCGGTCGCTTCCCACAGGCGAGCGATCAGGCGGTTGGCACCCGACTCAAGCCGCTTCGGCGAATACATCGAAATAGCGATCACGCCACCCGGCGCCAGGAACGGCACGTAGCGCGCTACCGCCGCTGCCGGATCGTCGGAGAAGTGCAGCACCTCGTTGAAGACGATGGCGGAGAAGGCCTCGCCCTGCTCCGGTGCGAACGTATGCAGGTCGCCGGCGCGCAACGATGCGATCTCCGGGTCCACATTGGCGATGCCGAGCGCGGCCGGCGCGAGATCGACGCCGACATAACGCTGGATGCCCATCGGCTGAAGGCGCTCATACAACAAGCCTTCGCCGCACCCGATGTCCAGCACCCGGTCGAGCGAGCCGTTGAGGGCGAGCCACATACCGATGATGCCGTAACGACCGCTTTCGGGCAGATCGCGAAGGAACGCCCAGCGCCCGCGCCGATATTCCTCGTCCCAGCCGTCGGCGGTCGATGCGTTCTTGGACATGCCTTGTCTTCCTATTCGCCGGCGTGGCGACCGGTCTTTCAACGCCCCCTGCCAGACAGATGCCATGGCATCTGCCTGCCCGCAGCCGGACATCACTTATACGGGTCGGCGGCGTCGCGCAAACCGTCGCCAAGGAAATTGAACGCGAGCACGACGATGATGATGGGAACGACCGGCGCCATCAGCCAGGGATAGATGACCACAACCGAGATATCCTGCGCCTCGTTGAGCAGGACGCCCCAGGACACCGCAGGCCGGCGCAGACCGAGGTTGAGGTAGGACAGCGCCGTCTCGCCGAGGATCATCGCCGGGATCGACAGGGAGGCCGATGCGATGATGTGGCTCGTGAAGCCCGGCAGCAGGTGCTTGCGGATGACGCGCGAAGGCTTCGCCCCCATCAGCAGTGCGGCCTTGGCATATTCCTCCTCGCGCAAAGCCAGCAGCTTGGAGCGCACGGCACGCGCAAGACCGGGCCAGTCGAGCAGGCCGAGGATCACCGTGATGCCGAGATAGATCCAGACGGGCGACCAGGTGACCGGAAGGGCGGCCGACAGTGCCATCCACAAGGGCAGTTCCGGCAGCGAGCGCAGGATCTCGATCACCCGCTGGATTGCGCTGTCGATGAGGCCACCGAAAAAGCCGGCCAGCCCGCCGAAGAACAGTCCCAGCACGATGGAGATGGTCACGCCGATCAGGCCGACGGTAAGCGACAGGCGCGCGCCATATACGAGGCCGGAGAACACATCCCGCCCCAATCGGTCGGTACCGAGGAGGTAGAGCGTCCCGTCCTTCGCCGGACAGACAAGGTGGAAGCTCGCATCGAAAAGACCCCAGAACCTGTATTGCGGTCCGAAGCAGAAGAAGCGCAGCGGCTGCACGTCCTGGCGGTCTTCGGTGTAGACCCAGCGCACCGTCTCCAGGTCGATATCCGCCTTCAGGCCGTAGACGAACGGGCCGACGAAGGAGCCTTCATGGAACAGGCGCAGCGTCTGCGGCGGCGCGTAGAGATGGTCGTTGGAGCGCTGGTTCGGTGAGTAGGGTGCGATCACCTCGGCAAACGGGACGCACAGGTAGAACAGGATGAGGATCACGCCCGACCACACGGCGACCCGATGGCGGCGGAACTTCCACCACATGATCGTCCACTGCGAGGCCTGATAGTAACGCTCCTGCTCCGGGGTAAGCGTTTCTGCGTGAGACGGGTTGAATGCGTCCGGATTGACGTAGTGCTCGGGCTCGTTGCGCATGTTCATCACGCCTTCCCCCCAAGCCGGATACGCGGGTCGAGGACCGCCAGAAGCAGATCCGACACCAGCATGCCGATCAGCGTCAGGACCGCGACGAAGAGCAGGATGAAGCCGGCGAGAAACTGGTCCTGCGACTGCAGGGCATTCAGCAACACAGGTCCGACCGTCGGCAGGTTGAGCACCACCGACACGATGACCGAGCCGGAAACAAGCGAGGGGATCAGGTTGCCGATATCGGCAATGAACGGATTGAGCGCCATGCGCAGCGGATACTTCACCAGAAGGCGGGACTCGCGCAGGCCCTTGGCGCGCGCCGTTGTCACGTATTGCTTGTGGAGTTCATCCAGAAGATTCGCCCGCAGGCGCCGGATCATCGCCGCCGTGCCGGCGGTTCCGATGACCACCGTCGGCACGATCAGGTGCGCCAGCACCGACAGCGCCTTCCCCACGCTCCAGGGCTGGCCGATGTATTCCGGCGCCATGAGCCCGCCGACCGACAGGCCGAACCAGAGGTTGGCGAAGTACAGCATGATCAGGCCGAGAAGGAAGTTCGGCGTCGCAAGCCCGATATAGCCGATGAACGTGAAGCCGTAGTCGCCCCAGGAATATTGCCTGGTCGCCGAATAGATGCCGATCGGGAAGGAGACGACATAGACGAACAGGATCGTCGCCGTGTTCAGCACGATGGTCAGCGGCAGGGTCGGCCCCACCACTTCGGACACCGGCTTCTCGTATTCGAAAGACCAGCCCCAATTGCCCTGCAGCAACCCGTCGAAGCCATGTACGCCCGGCCAAAGGCCGATCCAGATCAGGTAGCGCTCCAGGAATGGCCGGTCGAGTGCGAACTCCGCCCGCAGGAACTCGAGCTTGGCGATGGATGCGCTTTCTCCGGTCGCTCGCAGAGCTGCAATCTGGTTGGAGATGTAGTCACCGGCCGGAAGCTCGATGATGACGAATGTCAGCAGGCTGATCACGAACAGCGTCGGGATCATCGTCAACACCCGGCGCAGGATATAGTAGAGCATCAAGCGGTTCCCCCAGCGCCCCGCAGCGCCATTCTCACGTCACTTCCGGTAGAATTCGTCCATTCGGTGAATGCCGAACTGAGCACCGGGATCCCAGCCGTAAATGCCTTCCTTCGGCACATTGCCGAGACCCTTCACCACAATCGGCTGACGGACTTCCGACACCAGCCCGATATGAATCGTCTCCTCGGCATGGATCTTCAGGATCTCATGCCAGATTTCCGTCCGCTCCTCCTCGGAGCTGGACTTCAGCCAGTCGTCGTAGAGCTGCGTCAACCGGATCGCCGGCTCCCAGTCCGGCTTTTCTCCGGTCTGACCGTCGGTCTCGTACCAATTGCCCCAACGCGACCAGGACAGGAAATCGCTGCGCACCGGCGCAAAGTCCTCCGGCGGCATTTCCGAGGTCGGAATCCCGTTTTCGAAACCCGCCCACACCGACATGACCAGCAGGCCCGATAGCGCCCGTTCGCGGATGATGTCGCGCTGGCTCGGCTTGGCGAACAGCTTCACGCCGATCTCGCGCCAGGTCTCCCCCACGAGTTCCAGCGCGTCGAGCTCTTCCTGGCTCTCGCCGGTCGCCTCGACGATGATCTCGAGCGGCCGGCCATCCGGCATCAGCCGCACTCCGTCGCCCCGGCGCTCCGTCAGGCCTATCTCGTCCAGCAGGCGATTCGCCTCCTCGGGGTCAAACTGGGCATGGAGATCGCGGTACTCTTGACGATACAGCGGGCTCTGCTCGAGCACCGTATCGTTGCCCGGCGTCGCGAGCCCGAGATAAAGCACCTTGTTGATCATCTCGCGGTCGATGCCGAGCGAGAGCGCACGGCGGAACCTCGTATCCAGCATCAGCTTGCGCCAGACCGGATCGGCGACCGTCAGGTTGGGTTGCAGGGAAATCTGCGAGCCCTTGCTGATCGGCCAGAGATAGGTCTCGAACCGGCCGAGCTTTTCGCCGCGCTTGAGGATCGTGATGTCGGAAAAGCCGATATTGCGCGCCTGCAGGTCGGCTTCGCCGGCCTGGGTCTTCGCGGCGATGATCTTGCCATCAGCCACCGTCATGATGACGCTGTCGAGATAGGGCAGCTGCTGCCCTGCGGAATCGATCCGATGGTAGAACGGATTCCGGTGCAGCACGAACCGCCGCTCGCTGTCATCCACCAGCCTCACCCATGGCTGCAGGCTGGGCAGCCCCGGGTTCCGGGCATCATACATGTCGTCCATCTTGTTGAAGAGCGCGGCCCAGCTGCGCAGCTTGCGCTCTTCTGCCAGCTTCTGGATCTTCTCCGCATCCCCGTAGCGCGCGTGGAACTGCTTCAGGTAATGCGCCGGACGATAGATGAAGGGCGGACGCGACTTGGCCAGTTCCGGCTTGAACAGCGGGTTGGGAGCGTCCCACATGAAGCGGACAGTCGTCTCGTCGATCACCTCGAAGACCGGTGGCTTGCCCCCGGCCAGCATGAACTGCGGCAGGCCCGAGGGCTGGAGCTCGGCATTCGAGGCGACATCCTTGTACCAGAACCGGATATCCTCGGAGGTGAACGGGTGGCCGTCCGACCACTTGTGCCCTTTGCGCAGGACGAGGGTGAAGATGCGCCCTTCTTCCTCGATAAAGTCCTTCAGGATGTCGGGCACCAGCTCCAGCTGCTCGTTATAGGCAACGAGACGGGCGTAACCCCAGACGTTGATCAGGCGCACGTCGCGCGAGCGGCCGATCAGCGTGTCGATCTTGCCGCCCGGCGTACCGATCTGGCGGCCGCGCGCCTCCAGGTCGACGATCAGCGGCTCCTCCGGCACCCGCTCCGAAACCGGCGGCAGGTCGGTGCCGACCCGCGGCGCAAGCGACGGCGTCTCCTTCAGCGTCAGAGCCGACGCCGGCAAGGCCGCAAGCACGGACGCGCAGAGCAGGGCAAGGGCAGGCAGCACGGTGCGGGATTTCATTGGGCTGCCTCCATCGAAAGCGGCGTACCGTTACCGACAAGACCCGGCGCGCATACGAAATGCCCTTTCTCCATCTCCACCAGCACCGGGCGAACACCATCGACGATGCGGTAAGGCTCGGGCCAGAGATCGGGTTCCGATGCCCGGCCCGCCTCCAGCGCCGCAAAATCCAGAGGAGCATTCAGATCGGGCTCCGGCACGGAGGCGAGCAGCGCGCGAGTGTAGGGATGGAGCGGATTTCCGATCACATCACGTGTACTGCCGACCTCGACCACCCGTCCTCGGCACATCACGGCCAGCCGTTCGGCGATATAGTCGACGACCGCAAGATTATGACTGACGAAGAGATAGGTGAGCCCGAGCTCTTTCTTCAGGTCCCGCAGCAGATTGAGGATCTGCGCCTGCACCGATACGTCGAGCGCCGATGTAGGCTCGTCGCAGAGAATGAATTCCGGATTGAGCGCAAGTGCCCGCGCAATGCCGATACGCTGGCGCTGACCGCCTGAGAACGAATGCGGGTAGCGACGCAGGAAGCGCGGATCGAGCCCGACGAGGCGCATCAACTCGCGTACCCGCTCGGCCCGCTCCTCCGGAGTGCCGACCTTGTGGATCACGAGCGGCTCCATCAGCAACTCGTTCACTGTCATCCGCGGGTTCAGCGACGAGAACGGATCCTGGAAGATCAGTTGCACCCGGCGGCGGTATTCCAGCAGATCAGGTCCCTGCATGCTCGCGACATCGACAGGCCCCTCGCCGCAGTCGTAGCGGATCGCGCCCTCGTTGATCTCGATCGCCCGCAGGATCGCCTTGGCGGCGGTCGTCTTGCCGGAGCCGCTTTCGCCGACAAGGCCGAGGCATTCGCCGCGCTTCACGGTCAGGTTGACATTGTCGAGCGCCAGAACCGTTCGCGTTCCGCCTCCCAGAAACCCGCCCTTGCGGGTGGTGAAACGCTTGGTGACGTCGGTCATGCTCATCAGCGGCTGGCCGACGGCGCAGGCGCGTTCTGAGCGTCCCTTCTTGAGGAAGCCTTCCGCGTGCGGCTCGATCGGTCGGATCGGCACCAGCCGCTCGCCTTCATCCATGCCGAAGCGCGGCACCGCGTTGAGCAGTGCCTTGAGGTAGTCGTGGCGAGGATCGGCGAAGAGGGATGCGGCGCTGCCGCGCTCCATGATCCGTCCGTGGTAGATCACCACCACCTCGTCGGCCATGTTGGCGACAACGCCGAAATCGTGGGTGATGAGCAGCGTCGACATCTGCAACTCGGCCTGCACATCCTTGATCAGCTTGAGGATCTCGGCCTGGATGGTGACGTCGAGCGCAGTCGTGGGCTCGTCGGCGATCAGCAGTGCCGGATGGCAGATCATCGCCATGGCGATCATCGCACGCTGGCGCAGGCCGCCGGATAGCTCGAAGGCATAGGAATCGAGAGCGCGCGCCGGATCGGGAAACCGCACCAGCCGCAACATTTCCCGCGTCAGTTCGCGCGCCTCCTGTGCGCTGACGCCCCGATGCAGCTCGGCCGCCTCGCCGATCTGGTCGCCGATCGTGTGAAGTGGCGACAGGGACGTCATCGGCTCCTGGAAGATGATGGCGATCCGGTTGCCGCGGATGGCACGCATGGCCGCCCCCTTGCGATCGAGGGCGGCGATGTCGACCGCGGCAGCTGTGTCGTTCTCCCGAAACAACACGCGGCCGCCAGTGATATGCGCCTTTTCCGGCAGAAGGCCCATGATCGTCTGGGAAATGACGGTCTTGCCGGAGCCGGACTCTCCCACAAGAGCCACGGTCCGATTGCGGGGAACGGAAAAGGAGACATCGTCGACGGCTCGGATGCGGCCTTCGCCGGTCAGGAAATCGACACTCAGCCCGTCGATCGTCAACACATCCACGTGGCTTTTCCTCCTCCAGACGCCCTCGGTGTTTTCCGTTGTCGCGCCATTATAGGAGACCAGTGCCAGCACGAAAGTGCGTGTTGCCCCTTGCCCCCCTGTCGCTCTTAACAGTGCTAGCGCAGGCGCGTGTGACCGGCATCACAAATTAATGACATCACCTTGAAAAACTGTTGTGAAAAACCATCGCAGACCGTCAGCCTGCCAGATCAATATCGGCCCCGGGGATGCACAACCCTTCCGGTGTGACCGTATCGTCGAGCCGCCAGACCGCAATCGCCTCGCTGCGGCCGCGCAGGCGGTGTGTTCCCACCTTCTGCGCTGCACCGGCGGCGATCATGCCGCCCGACTGGGCTTGGATACGGCTGACGGCGGTGTCGCTGGCCAAGATCACCACCTCGTCCTGCGGAGCCACATCCCGACCAAAGGACTGGAGCCTTTCGCACAAGTTCACCGCATCACCGACAACCGTGTAATTCCAGCGGTCGAGCGCGCCGACATTGCCGACGACGACGCGGCCGGTATGCAGCCCTATGCGCATGCGCACGACCTTGCCGCCGTTGCCACGCGCCCGGGCATTCCCCTCCCGCAACGCTGCTGCAATGCCGAGGCAGGCCCGGGCCGCTGCAAGCGCGTGATCCGCACGCTCGTCCGGCGCACCCCAGAAGGCAAGCATGCCATCGCCAATGAACTTGTCGACGGTTCCGCCTTCCCGCTCGACGGCCGCGACCAACAAAGCGAAATGCTCGTTGAGAATATCGGCGGTCTGCGCCGCCGTCAGATTTTCCGACATCGAGGTAAACCCTACAATGTCGGTGAAAATGAACGTCAGGTCGCGTTCGCTCGCCACCGCCGCCTGATCGACGCCAAGGCGCATCAGTTTGCGGAATAGGGAGCGCGGGACATAGGTGTTCATCGCCCGCAGGCCGCTGACCATCGCATTGAACGCCTGAAAGACCTGGTCGATCTCCCGGACCATATTGCGCGGCAAATGCTCGACCTTGTCGAAATCCAGCTCACCGACGAAACGCGCCTGCCGCGAAATCTCCGCCAGCGGCCGCGTGGCACGCCGCACCAGAAGGACCGACAGGCCGACCGCCAGCAGGATGGACAGCAATCCGACCACCGCAGAGCCGAACAGTCGCTGCACCTCGCGCGAGATGGTGGAGGCGACATAGTACTGCCCAACCGTCCACACCCCCGGCCCGTAGCCTGCGATGACCTTCGTCATCGACAAATAGTCGGGGCCGCCGTCGTCGTTGTCCAGGTCCCGCACCTCCACGCCTGCCGCGCTCGCCTGCTGGAAGTTCTCCATCGGCTTCGACGTCGCCAGGCGCGCCAGAGCCCTGTCACCCAGTTGCTCGATGGTTATGGGAAGGCGCGGCACCTCGCCTCCCGGCGCCGCAAAGTCCTCGATATCCGAATGGGCGATCACCTCATTACCGTTGGCGATGATGAAGACGGTCGAGTGCTGTCCTTCGTCGAGTTGGCGCACGGTACGGCCCAACTCGTCGATGGAGACGGCCGCCGTCAGATAGCCGATGAGGGTCTCGCCCCGAACCAGTGGAACGGTGACGTTGGCATAAAGCAAACCGCCCGAGGTCACCAATGGCCCCCAGGTCGCGGGCGAATTGGCAGTCATCTGCGGCAGTGCGTAGAGCTTGGCTTCCTCGGGTATCTGCTGGCGCCGAAACGGCCAGAGCTTTCCGGTAGGCGAACGATAGATCCCGAATCCATCGCCGGCAGCGTCATTCACCACCAGGGCATCGAGCGACGGGTTGGCGTGGACGGCGGCGATCAGTTCACCGCTCAGGTCCTCCAGCTTGTCGCCGAGTTCGCGTCCGTCGAACACCGTCTTGAGCTGCACGACGGCCTGCGAGGCGAGATCGAGATGGTCGCGCAGCCGACGCTCCAGTGAATTGGTCGTCAGCACCGCCTTGTCGTTCAGCAGCGAGAAGGTGTTCTGCATGTTGGCTGAGACGGCCAAGCCGAGCACCAACAGCATCGAGACGCCGATCAACAGGCCAAATGCCGTTCCCACCACCCAGGTAATCGAATAGACACGGCGTTCGCGTGCCACCTGCTCAACTCGCTGTTCGTCCATGCGTAGCTGCGCCGTCCCTGCACTCTGCCCGCCAGATATCCCGCCCGCATTCGCGTCATACGCCGGTCGTTACCTTTCCCGGCACAATAGCGCGGATTGCGTCCGAAACGCGACCCCGCAGCTGCCGAACATCGCGTGAAGGTCAACGGCCGGCGCGTTCTCTTTCCTTCCGGTTCCGCGCTGGAAGCGCCGTCTCTGTACTCGGCACCGCTCAGCAGCTAAGAGACATCTCGTCAAACGGGAGCGAACGCGTGATCGACTACGAGGCCGAATACAACAATCGGGCGCTGGTGCCCGAGCATCCCGCGATCATCGAGGGCTGGGTTCGCGACGCCGCGCACTATCGCAGCGAA
The DNA here is from genome assembly GCF_023507705.1 of Stappia sp. WLB 29. GTDB lineage: Bacteria > Pseudomonadota > Alphaproteobacteria > Rhizobiales > Stappiaceae > Stappia. The sequence continues at coordinate 59,726 of NZ_JALBGD010000011.1, forward strand.
GCCAATCGCACGCTCGCAACCGCCTACGAACTGGGCGAGCGGACAGTCTACGATCTTTTCCTCCCCGAGAGCGGCATGCCGGAGCGCGGGCCGCTTGGCCTCTTCATCCATGGCGGCTACTGGCAGGGGCTCGACCGCACCTTCTTTTCCCATATGGCCAAGGGGCTCAATGCCCATGGAGTTCCCGTCGCCATCGCCAATTACTCGCTCTGCCCGCAGGTTCGCGTCGGCGATATCATCGAGGAGATCCGGCGGCTGGTCGGTCATCTGTGGGAACGGTATCGCCGTCCCGTGCTGGCCTATGGCCATTCCGCCGGAGGACAGTTGACCGCCGCCCTGCTCGCGACCGACTGGGGCAGCCGCGGGCTGCCGCGCGGGCTGGTGCCGGCGGGACTCGCCATTTCCGGCGTCTTCGACCTGCAGCCGCTGATCGGCACGTCGCTGAACGAAAAGCTGCGTCTCGACCGCAAGGAAGCCATCGACGTTTCCCCGATCGCCTTTGCCGCTCAGCCGGGCACACGGCTCATAGCCGCGGTCGGGGGCGGCGAATCGTCGGAGTTCATCCGCCAGTCGCGGGTGATCGCCGATGTCTGGCAACGTGGCGGGGTCAGGACCGAACTCGACATTCGCGGCCAGGACAACCATTTCACCGTCATCGCACCGCTGGCCGATCCGGACAGCGATCTGACATTGCGCCTCGTCGACATGGCCCGGTCGATCTGTTGAGCTTCGGGCACGAACGCCCGCAACCATGACGCGGGCGGCCCGATGACCCTTGTCAATGCAGCCGGTCCGGCACTCCCGCTAGCTTGAGGAACCGTCGACCGCAGCCGCAGGAAGGAGCCTTCATGCGTCCAGAATCTCCCGCTCCCATCCGCCTGGAAGATTACTGGGCACCCGCCTACCGGATCTCGACCGTTTATCTCGACATTCGCCTGGCGCCCCGCTCGGCAAAGGTTCGGGCACGGCTGGCTCTCGAGCGGGCGGCAGATACGGCACCTGGAACGCCGCTGATCCTGGACGGCGACGAACTTCGCCTTACCGCTCTCTCGCTCAACGGGCGCGTATTGGCGGATGCGGACTACACTGTCGCCCCGGACAGGCTGGAAATCACCTCGCCCCCCTCGGATCCCTTCACGCTGGAGATCGAGACGGCGCTCGATCCCGATGCCAACACCAGGCTGATGGGTCTCTATCGCTCGAACGGTACCTATTGCACCCAGTGCGAGGCCGAAGGCTTCCGGCGCATCACCTATTTCCTCGACCGGCCCGACTGCCTGGCTATCTACACAACCCGGATCGAGGCCCGCCTCGGCGAGGCGCCGGTACTGCTGGGCAACGGCAATCCCGTCGAGAGCGGCCCCGTGCCGGGAACAGACCGCCACTACGCCATCTGGCACGATCCGCATCCCAAGCCCGCCTACCTCTTCGCCATGGTGGCGGGCGACCTTGCCTGCGTCAGCGACAGTTTCCGGACCTGCGAGGGCCGCGATGTCGCGCTCAACATCTATGTCGAGCATGGCAACGAAAGCGCCTGCGACTGGGCGATGGACAGCCTGAAGCGCTCCATGCGCTGGGACGAAGAGGTCTTCGGCCGCGCCTACGATCTCGACGTGTTCAACATCGTCGCCGTGTCCGACTTCAATATGGGCGCGATGGAGAACAAGGGCCTCAATATCTTCAACGACAAATACGTCCTGGCCCGCCCGGAGACGGCAACCGACCAGGACTATGCCGGCATAGAAACCGTCATTGCCCACGAGTACTTCCACAACTGGACGGGCAATCGCATCACCTGCCGCGACTGGTTCCAGCTCTGCCTGAAGGAAGGCCTGACCGTCTTTCGCGACCAGGAATTCTCGGCCGACATGCGCTCGCGCGCGGTCAAACGCATCGCCGACGTGCGGCTGCTGAAGTCGCACCAGTTTCCCGAGGATGCCGGCCCCCTCGCCCATCCGGTGCGCCCGCGCCTCTATCACGAGATCAACAACTTCTACACGGCCACCGTCTACGAGAAGGGCGCGGAAGTCGTGCGCATGCTGAAATGCCTCATCGGCGACGAGGCGTTTCGTGCAGGCATGGATCTCTATTTCCGTCGCCATGATGGAGAGGCAACGACGATCGAGGCGTTCCTGGCCTGCTTCCAGGAAGCGAGCGGGCTCGATCTCGACCAGTTCTCGCTTTGGTACGAGCAGGCGGGAACGCCGGTGCTCAAGGTCGACAGCGCCTATGAGAACGAGGCCGGGCGGCTCACCCTCACCTTCCGCCAGCAACTGGCTCCGTCCCCGAAACAGCCGGACAAGCAGCCGATGCATATTCCCGTGCGCGTCGGCCTCATGGGGGCGGGCGGCGAGGAACTGGCGCCCACGACGATTACCGGCGCCGATACGACCGGCGACGTGCTGCACATCCGCAATCCGGTGCAGACCGTGGTGTTTACCGGACTGAAGCAACGGCCAATCCCCTCGCTGCTCCGCGGCTTCTCGGCGCCGGTGTCGCTCAAGAGCGATCTGAGCGAGAGCGACCTGCTGTTCCTTGCCGCCAACGACAAGGACCCCTTCAGCCGCTGGGAAGCGCTGCAAAGCGTCGTCATGACGGCGCTGATTGCGGCAACTGCCGGCACCGCCCGGCAGGAAGCGGTGGCGGTCAGCCCGGCGCTGATCGCCGCCTTCGCCGCCAATGTCGCCGACGACCGCCTCGAACCGGCCTTCCGGGCCCTGTGCCTGCAACTTCCGGGCGAGGCGGACATCGCCCGCGAGATCGGCCACGACGTCGATCCGGATGCCGTTCATACCGCGCGTGCCGCCTTCCGCCGAGCGATTGCCGACGGCATCGCCCCGACAATCCGGGCGACCTACGAAACGATGCAGGACGAGGCGGTCTTCTCCCCGGATGCCCGTTCGGCCGGCCGCAGGGCCTTGCGCAACACGCTGCTCGACTATCTCGGCCATGGCTCGGACCCGGCAGGCAACGACGTCGTGCAGGCCCATTTCGAGACGAGCGACAACATGACGGACCGCTTTGCGGCGCTGTCGGTGCTCACCCACGCCGCACTGCCGGGCCGGGACGCAGCCCTTGCGGCCTACGAGGAGCGTTACCGGGCGGTGCCGCTTGCCATGGACAAGTGGTTCATGGTGCAGGCGACCGCGCCCAATGCCTCGACCCTCGACCGGGTTCGCGAACTCACCGGGCATCCCGCCTTCTCGCCCGGCAATCCGAACCGCGTGCGCGCACTGGTCGGCGCTTTCGCCAGCGGCAACCAGAGCCAGTTCAACCGTGCAGACGGTGCAGGCTTTGGTTTCGTGGCGGATTTCGCCCGCGATCTCGACCGACGCAACCCCCAGGCGGCGGCACGGATGATGTCGGCCTTCCGGTCCTGGCGCGCGCTGGAGCCGGGTCGCCGTGCCCACGCAGAGGCGGCCCTTCGGCGCCTTGCGGCGGAAACAGGCCTTTCCGTCGACATGCGCGACATCGTCGAGCGCTGCCTGCAATAGGATATCAATCCCCGTTCGAATCAGGCTTTCGGGCCGTCGGAGCAGTCATCCCAGACCGCCCCGGCGGCCCGTTTCATGTTGGCCGAACGGGACTCGCAAGAGTTGTGCGTTTTGCAAATCGCATTAAGCTTCCATTAACTATATTTTTCTTGGGGGACTCTGGACAAAGCAGGCGAATGCGATTCAAATGAAAATGATTCGAGCGCCGGTTGCGTTCTGTTTGCGGCAAAATCGACACATCGGGGGCCATTACGATGGCGCGTGCCTTTGCAGGGGCTGCGTCCGCGCGTCGATTCGCGGACATGTTGAAACGACAGCGTGATTCGCAGTCGCTGACCGGGCACATCCGCCTTCTGGCGCAGCCCGCCTATCAGCGACTGCTGACCGCGGAACCTTTCTTCCGTCGCGCCATCCCCATTTTGTGCATCGTCTTCATCGCGACGCTGGCGACCTATCGCGCACTCACGCTCTCCTACGAGCATGAGGAGACCGATCTGAGGGCCCGCGACGACCTGACGATGATCGCGACCACGCTGGCCGCCCGCCTGTCGACCGCCGAGGCCGCCCTTCCCGAGCAGGGCTTCAGCACCGCGCTTCAAGCCGCCCTCGCCGACAGCCTGCCGCCGCGCGCCACCGGCGACGGCCGCCGCATTCTCGTCGCCGATCCGGACGGCGTGATCATGGCCACCGCGCCGATCCGCTCCGATCTGGAAGGCCGCCCGCTCGCCGACCTGCTCGGTGCCGGCCAGCCGCTCACCGTCTTCGGCGCCCGCGCCGGCGTTCTCACCGTCTCCGCGGGCGAACCGGACGAGGCCTATGCCACCGTTCATCACCTCGACGGCCGGCTCGGCATGGTCGCCCTGATCCAGTCCAAGGACATGATCTTTGCCGATTGGCGGGCCAGCGTGTCAGCCAACGTGACGCTGTTCGTCGGCACGGCCTCGGTTCTCCTGGTGCTCATCTACGCCTTCTTCGCCCAGGCGACGCGCGCCGAGCAGGCCGACCAGATCTACGCCGCCACCCGCGCCCGCATCGACCTTGCTCTCAACCGCGGCCGCTGCGGCCTGTTCGACTGGGACCTGTCGCGCGGCCGCATCTTCTGGTCCGCCTCGCTCTACGAAATGCTCGGCCTGCAGCCGCGCGACGACATTCTCGGCTTTGCGGAGATCTCCGCCCTCGCCCATCCGGACGACATCGACCTCTATGAGCTGGCAGAGTCGCTGCTGGAGACCGGCGAGACCACCGTCGACCGCATGTTCCGCATGCGCCACGCCAATGGCGACTGGGTGTGGCTGCGCGCCCGCGCCGAAGTGCAGAGCGAGCCGGGTATCGCCGAGCCGCACCTCATCGGCATCTGCATCGATATTACCGAGCAAAAGCAGCTTGCCGAGCAGAGCCGCACCGCGGACCTGCGCCTGCGCGACGCCATCGAGACGATCTCGGAAGCCTTCGTCCTGTGGGACACCGAAAACCGTCTGGTGATGTGCAATTCCAACTACCAGACGCTGCACAACCTGCCGAATTCCGCGATCAAGGCCGGCACGCCCTATGCTCAGGTGATGGCCGCCGCCCGCCAGACCGTTGTGTCGGCGAGCCCGACCATCGGCAGCGATGCCTCCGACCCCTCTTCGTCCTACGAGGCCCAACTCGCGGACGGCCGCTGGCTGCAGATTTCCGAGCGCCGGACCAAGGATGGCGGCTTCGTCTCCGTCGGCACGGACATCACGGCGCTGAAGCGTCACGAGGAAAAGCTGATGGAGAGCGAGCGGCGGCTGATGGCCACCGTCGCCGACCTGCGCCAGTCGCGCCAGAAGCTGGAAGTTCAGGCACAGCAGCTGGTGGAGCTTGCCGAAAAATACTCCGAAGAGAAGACCAAGGCGGAAGAGGCCAACCAGGCCAAGTCCGAGTTCCTGGCCAATATCTCGCACGAGCTGCGCACACCGCTCAATGCGATCATCGGTTTCTCCGAGATCATGGACCAGGGCATGTTCGGCCCGCTCGGATCCGACAAGTACCGCGAGTACTGCACGGACATTCACGACAGCGGCCGCTACCTGCTGAACGTCATCAACGACATTCTCGACATGTCGAAGATTGAAGCCGGACGCATGGAGCTGAAGCGCGAGGCGGTCAACCTCGGCGCGATCGTCACCGACGTGACGCGCATCATCTCCGCCGCTGCCGCCGAAAAGGCCATCTCCGTCACCAGCGAGACCGAGGAAGGCCTGACGCTCTCTGCAGACCGGCGCGCGGTGAAGCAGGTGCTGCTCAACCTGCTCGCCAATGCGGTCAAGTTCACCCCGGACAACGGCTCGGTGACCCTGGCCGCCACTCATGGCCGCATGGACGGCACCAATGCCGTCGTGATCGCGATTTCCGATACCGGTATCGGCATCCGCGAGAGCGATATCTCGCGGCTGGCAAAGCCCTTCGTCCAGGTGGAAAACCAGTTCACCAAGACGCACAAGGGGTCCGGCCTCGGCCTGGCCATCGCCCAGTCTCTGGTGAAGATGCATGGCGGCACAATGGAAATCCGCTCCAGCGTCGGCAAGGGAACCACGGTGACCGTCACGCTGCCTGTCGAGGCACGCATGGCCAGCAAGGCTGCTTGAGCCGCACGCTTCCCGCTTCCGCACAACGCTCACTCCGACTTGCAGGGCCCGCATCGCGGGCCCTTTCTCGTTTTTCGCAGCTTTCCGCTCTGCGACACCACGCCGCCGGGCCGGCCTGTTCCGAAAACTTAGGCGCTAACCTAAATTTCGGTTGACCTCTTCACGGCAAGTAGATAGTTAGGCAAATGGCTAAGCATGATCCGAACCTGAACCTCAAGTTCGCTGCCCTCAGCGACGAGACACGCAGGGCCGTCGTCTCCCGCCTGGCGCGGGGGCCGGCTTCGGTGAGTGAACTGGCCTCGGCTCATGCCATGGCCCTGCCTTCGTTCATGGGTCACCTGTCCAAGCTGGAAGCGGCCGGACTGATCGAGACGACGAAGAAGGGACGCGTGAGATACTGCCGGCTTTCGGCGGACGGAATAGCGCCCGTCACCCATTGGCTGGCGGAACAGCAGGCGCTCTGGACCTCGCGGATGGACCAGTTCGACGCCTATGTCGCCAAGATCGTGAAAGAGAGAACCGATGAAACTTGACCCGGAAACCGATCTCATCCTGAAGCGCACGCTCAAGGCGCCGCGCTCGATCCTGTGGGAATGCTGGACGACGCCCGAGCACATCAAGCACTTCTTCGTGCCACGGCCCCACAAGGTCACGGCCTGCGAGATCGACCTTCGGGTCGGCGGCCGCTTCAACACCACCTTCGAGGTGGAAGGCAACGAGATGGCCAACGAAGGCGTGTTCCTCGAGATCGTGCCGCAGGAAAAGCTGGTCTTCACCGACGCCTATACCGAGGGCTGGAAGCCCGCGCCGGACCCGTTCATGACGGCCATCCTGCTGCTGGAGGACGACGGCAACGGCGGGACGGCCTACACCGCCATTGCCCGGCATCGCTCGACCGACGCCCGCAAGACTCACGAGGACATGGGCTTCCATGACGGCTGGGGCACCGTCTCCGAGCAGCTCGACGCCTATGCGCTGGATCTGCTGAAGTCGCGATAACTCCCGTCCGATTGCCGGACAGCGGCGACGCGCAAAAGCGCGTCGCCCCCTCGTGGGGCGGCTATGCCGCTTTACTCGGCTTTGGCCGAGACCTTCCCCACCAGCTTCTCGAACGTTTCGCGCACCTGCTTCTGCCGGTCGGCGAGCATCGCCTCCAGATGGGAAAAGTCCGGCGCCTCGCCGGCATGCACAAGCAGCTCGCGCACGCCGTTGGGCACCGCATCGGCCTTGAACGTGCCCTCGAGCGTCAGGCGCTGCACCTGGGTCAGCGCGTGATACAGGCGGATCGCGGGCAACAAGACCTCGGCATCGCCAGCCGACAGCAGGCCGGCATCGCGCGCCCGCTCCAGCACCGTCTCCGTCGTCTGCGACAGGATCTCGGGATGCGCCTGCGCATTGACGAGCTGCAGGTACTGGGCCAGGAACTCCACATCGACCATGCCGCCGGCGACCTGTTTCAGATCCCAGATGTCCGCGGTCCCCTTCTCCGCCTCGATCCGTCCGCGCATCGACGCGACTTCGGATGCGATCTTGTCCGCATCCCGGGGCCGGGCCAGCGTCTCGCGGATAAGGCCCTCGATCCTCGCGGCAAAGGCATCCGAGGACCGCGCGATCACCCGCGCCCGGGTCAGGGCCATGTGCTCCCAGGTCCAGGCCTCCTTGACCTGATAGGCCTCGAATGCGGCAAGCCGCGTCGCCAGCGGACCGGCATTGCCCGACGGGCGCAGGCGGAAGTCCACCTCGTAAAGGCGCCCCTCCGCCGTCGGCGCCGACAGCGCCGCGACCAGCCGCTGGGTCAGGCGGATGAAATACTGGCTGGCTGCCAGCGGCCGCTTGCCGTCAGTCTCCGCCCCGTCCTCAGGATGGTCGTAAAGCAGGATGAGGTCGAGATCGGAGGCCGCCGTCATCTCCCGTCCGCCGAGCTTGCCCATGGCGACCACCGCCCAGTCGGCACCGGGCAACTGCCCGTGGTTTTCCGCCACCTGGTCGATCACGAAAGGCATCAGGCCGGCAACGACGCTCTCGGCGAGACGGGCGAGCGCCTCTCCCACCTGATGGGCGTTCAGCGTGTCGGAGAGCAGCCGCAGGCCGATCAGGAACTGCTGCTCCTGCGCGAAGATCCGCGCCCGGTCGAGCGCGTCTTCGTAGAACCGGGCGAGATCGAGCGTGCGGGCGAGGCCGGCGCGGAACTCCTGGGACGTCGGCATTGCGCCGAAGAAGGCCGGATCCATCACCGCATCGAGCACATGCACCCGCTTGGAGACCACCTCGCCCATGCGGGGGGCCGCGCCCATCACGGTCGCCAGCAGCTTCAGAAGCTGCGGATTGGAGCGCAGGAGCGAAAACAGCTGGACGCCGGCGGGAAGCTTCGACAGGAAACCGTCGAAGGCAATCAGCGCCTGGTCGGCATTGTCCGTGCTGGCCAGCGCCGAGATCAGAACCGGATGCAGTTCGGTCAGCCGCTCGCGCGCCTTGGCCGAGCGGACCGCCGGATACCGGCCGAAATGCCAGGCTCGGATGATCTTGCCGGCCTCCTTCGGCCGCTGGTAGCCGAGCCGCGTCAGCGTCTCCAGCGTCTCGGGATCGTCGTCGTCGCCGGTGAAGACCAGATTGCCGAGATCGGAGGCCAGTTCCGGCTCGTTCTCGAACAGCGCCGAGTAGTGCTTCTGCACCCGCTTCAGACGAGTGCGCAGCTCTTCCTCGAAAGGTTCCAGTTCGGCAAAGCCCATCAGCCGGGAGACGCGTGCCCGCGCCTCGGCATCCGCCGGCAGGATGTGCGTCTGCTCGTCGTTGACCATCTGGATCCGGTGTTCCACCGCCCGCAGGAAAAGATAGGCCTCGGTCAGTTCGTCGCGCGCATCCTGTGCGATCCAGTCGAGCTCGGCGAGCGTCGCCAGCGTGTCGAGCGTGCGCCGCCCGCGCAGTTCGGTGATGCGCCCGCCGGCGATCAGCTGCTGGGTCTGGGCAAAGAACTCCACTTCGCGGATGCCGCCGCGGCCGAGCTTGACGTTGTGGCCCGCCACCGCGATCCGGCCATGGCCCTTGTGCACATGGATCTGGCGTTTGATCGAATGCACATCGGCAATCGCCGCATAATCGAGATATTTGCGCCAGATGAAGGGGGCGATCTCCTTGAGAAAGCTCTCCCCGCATGCCACGTCGCCCGCGCAGGCGCGTGCCTTGATCAAGGCCGCGCGCTCCCAGTTCTGGCCAAGGCTCTCGTAATAGACCAGCGCGGCCGGGATCGACATGGCAAGGGGCGTTGCGCCCGGATCCGGGCGCAGCCGCAGGTCCGTGCGGAAGACGTAGCCGTCCGCCGTACGGTCGCCCATCATCTTGACCAGCCGTTTGGTCATGCGCACGAACTCGACCGGCGCCTCCGCCCCGCCCGTCACCGGTGCAAGCTCCGGCTCATACATCACGATGAGATCGATGTCGGAGGAGTAGTTGAGCTCCAGGGCGCCGTACTTGCCCATGGCCAAGACGACGAAGCCTGAACCCTTCTCGGGGGCCGCCTCGTCGCGGATCTCGAACCTGCCGCGCCGGGCAAGATCGCGCAGGCAGAAGCGGATCGCCGCGGTCAGCGCGGCATCGGCGAACCGGCTGAGCCCGCCGGTCACCGCATCGAGGTCGAGCGCACCGGCGATGTCGGCAAGCGCCAGCGTCAGCGCGAGATCCTGCTTCAGCCGCCGCAGGGCGGCCATCACCGCGCTTTCCTCCTCGCCGATCAGCTCGCGAGCCTCGGCAACCAGCCTGTCCACCCGTGCCTGCGGGTTCTCCTGCAGCAGGGCGGCAAGGCGGTCGTGGTCGGCAAGGGCAAGGTCGCGCAGGTAGGGCGCGTTCGTCAGGGCTCCCGAAAGAAACGCAGCGACCCGGTCGCGCTGCTCCTCGTCCGCATCGAGACCCGCAACGGCATCGGCGAGATCCCGCGCCAGCGCCTCGGCTGCAGCCTCGCTTTCGGGGGCAGGAACGCGCGAGATAGCGGCCAGCAGAGGCAGATCGCCGGCGTCTGCTCTCTGGCTGTTCCCCTTCCGGCCGCCACCGTTTCCGGCACCCTTCGCTGCGACACTGTCGTTCAACCCGACCTCCCGATCCGCTCCCTGACAAGGAGCTGTCTTGTTCAATCTCCGCCGGTGGGCGCGGCACCATCAGCACCGACGGCCGCCGGCAATCGCAACCGCGCCATCAGGCCGGGCCGCGCATCGGCAAGCTCCAGCCGCCCGCTATGCAGTCGTGCGACCGCCGCCACGAGGCTGAGACCGAGGCCGGAGCCCGGCGCGCTGCGGCTGGCCTCCAGCCGCACGAACCGGTGCAGCACCCGTTCCTTGTCGGCATCGGGAATGCCCGGCCCGTGGTCGCGCACACCGAGCAGCACCTCGCTGCCTTCCGCGCGCGCTTCCAGTTCCACCCTAGCGCCCTCGCCCTTGTCCTGCCGAGCGTATTTCAGTGCGTTTTCGACAAGGTTTATCAGCGCCTGGACCAGCAGCTCGCGGTTTCCCGTCACCTTCAGCCCGTCGGTCACGCGCAGCTCCATGCCGCCGCCCTCGTCCTCCGCGACCGGCGCGTAGAGTTCGGCCACCTCGCGGACCAGTTCCGAAACGTCGATATCGCCGAAACTCGCGTCGGACGAGCCGGCCTCCACGCGTGCGATGCGCAGCAGCGCGTTGAAGGTGCGGATCAGGGCGTCGCAGTCGTCGATGGTGGTCTCCAGCACCTCTCGCGCCTTGCTGTCGCCCGACAGATCGCTGCGCAGCGCCTCCTCCAGCCGGTTGCGCATGCGCGTCAGCGGTGTCTTCAGATCATGGGCGATGTTGTCGGAGACATCCTTCAGGCCCTGCATGAGCACCTCGATGCGGGTCAGCATCGCGTTGAGGCCGATCGCCAGGCGATCGAACTCGTCGCCGCTCCCCTCGACCGGCAAGCGTTCGCTCAGATCGCCCGACATGATCCGCCTGCTGGTCGCCGTCATCGCATCGATGCGCTTGAGTACGCGGCGGCTGACGAAGACCCAGGTGACGAGCCCGAGCGCGGCCAGCACGAACAGCCAGAAGCGCATGGCCTCGGCCAGCAGCGAGCGGAAATACTGTTGCTCCTGCAGATCGCGCCCGACCAGCAGGCGGAAGCCGCCGGACAGCTGGAACACCCGGGCCAGCGCCTCGCGGCGGGGGCCGCCGCCGATGGGGGTGTAGATCACGCGCTGCAGTTCGCCGCTCTCGCCGGCCAGCACGCGGTCGTCCAGCTGCTCGATATTGCCGACCAGTTGGTTGGCGGCGAAGTCGGTGACGAGATAGAGGCTGGCGCCGGGCCGGCGCGAGCGGGCGTCGACGGTGGCGACGAGCGCGCGGATGCCGCCGATGCGGTACTGGTCGGCAAGGCCGGAAATCTCGGCATCCACCGTATCCACCACCTGCTCGCGCAGCACCGTGGCGGTGTTTTGCGACAGATAGACGAGGACCGCGCCGGAGGCGAGCGTCAGCGCCGCCAGATAGATCAGCGCGAGCTTGATCGCCGTTGTGCGGAACAGCCGGCCGGTCGCGGTCGTCTCGCTCATGCGCGGCCGCTGTCGCGGATCGTATAGCCGGCGCCGCGCACCGTGTGCAGCAAGGGCCGGTCGAAGTCCTTGTCGATCTTGGCGCGCAGCCGCGAGATATGGACGTCGATCACATTGGTCTGCGGGTCGAAATGGTATTCCCACACATGCTCGAGCAGCATGGTGCGGGTCACCACCTGGCCGGCATGCTGCATCAGGTATTCCAGCAGGCGGAATTCGCGCGGCTGCAGCGGAATCTCCTGTCCCGAGCGCGTCACCGTGTGGCTCAGCCGGTCCAGCGTCAGGTCGCCGACCGTGTAGCTGGTCTCCACCTCGCGCTGGCGCGGCCGGCGACCGAGCGCCTCCACCCGGGCCAGCAGTTCGGAAAAGGCATAGGGCTTGGGCAGATAGTCGTCGCCGCCGGCGCGCAGGCCCGTGACCCGGTCGTCGACCTGGCCAAGGGCGGAGAGCACCAGCACCGGCGTGTGGTGGCCTTCTGCGCGCAGGCCGGAAATCAGCGACAGGCCGTCGCGCCGCGGCAGCATCCTGTCGACAACGAGCACGTCGTAGGGCGCGCTGGTCGCCAGGTCGTAGCCTTCCTCGCCGTCCGCGGCATGGTCGACCACATGGCCCGCCTCGCGAAAGGCCTTGGCCAGATAGCTCGCCGCTTCCTTGTCGTCCTCGACAATCAGGATCCGCATGACCTCTTCCGTGTCTCCGGTCTCGGTTTTCAGGCTGGTTCTGTGTGCTGGGTTTAGCATCGGCAAGAGCTCCCGTCGAACGCGACGAAAAAACCCCGGACCGCTGGGCGGCCCGGGGCTTCGGCCCCCTGGCATGCACCTCGTGGCGGTTGCGGACCTGCCCCTGGCATGCCGGTGACCTTCCGGATGACAGGCCGCCCGTCCGGGGGCTTGTCGTCGGATGGCCGCATCCGGTTCGGCCGGCGGCAGGGCATCCCTCAAGGAGCCCCTGCCGCAGTCGTCGCCCGCGCCGGCGTCGCGGCCGGCGCGGAGATGGCTGTGTTCGCTGTCAGCCCTTGTTCTGCTCGACCGGCACCGCGACGAAGCGCGAAGCCTGGTTGCGCTCGACCCGGAGCAGGACGGACTTGCGGCCGTTCTCGCTGGCACCCTGCACCGCGTTGGCGACCTCGCCGGGGCTGTTCACCGCCTGGCCCGCCACCTCGAGGATGACGTCGCCGGGCTGCAAGCCCTTCTCGGCCGCGGCGCTGGCGCTCGGAACATCGGTGATCACAACGCCGCGCTCGCCGGCATTCATGGCGCTGGCAGCGGCCAGTTCCACGCCCAGGCTGTCGACGAAGGCCGTGTCCTTGCCGGTCTGCTGAACGGCCGCGGTCGTCGGACCCTCGTCCTGCAGGCGGCCGAGGGTAACCTTCATCTCCTGCTCGCGGCCATCGCGCCACACGTCGAGGGTCACCTCGGTGTCCGGCGGATAGGCGGCGATCATCCGGGCAAGATCGCGCGGGCTCTCGACCGGCTGGCCGTCGACGCCAAGGATCGTGTCGCCGGAGCGGATGCCGGCCTTGCGGGCCGGGCTGTCGCCCTGGGCATCGGCCACGATGGCGCCCTTGGCTTCCTCGAGACCGACGCTCTCGGCGATGTCCTTGGACACCGGCTGGATCTGCACGCCCAGCCAGCCGCGGACCACCGTGCCGTCGTCCCTCAGGTCCTGGACGATCGCGGTCGCGGTCGAGGCGGGAATCGCGAAGGCGATGCCGACATTGCCGCCGGACGGCGAGAAGATCGCGGCATTGACGCCGATCACCTGGCCCTTGACGTTGAAGGCGGGACCGCCGGAATTGCCGCGGTTCACCGGCGCGTCGATCTGGATGAAGTCGTCATAGGGGCCTGCGCCGATATCGCGGCCGCGAGCCGAGACGATGCCGGCCGTCACCGAACCGCCGAGGCCGAACGGATTGCCGACGGCCACGACCCACTCGCCGACCTCCGGCGCGTCGGGGGCGAATTCCACATAGGTGAACTCGCGGCCCTCTCCGTCGACCTTCAGCAGGGCGAGGTCGGTGCGCTTGTCGGCCCCGATCAGCTTGGCGTCGTACTCCTTGCCGTCATCCATGACGATGGTGAACTCGCTGCCGTTCGACACGACATGCTCGTTGGTCACCAGATAGCCGTCGCCGGTGATGAAGAAGCCGGAGCCCTGGCTCATGCCGTGGCGGCGCGGCTGCTGCTCCCGGCGCTGGTCGCCGCCGAACTGCTCGCCGCCGAACCGGCGGAAGAAGCGCTGCAGCGGATGATCCTGCGGCAGGTCCTCGAAGCCCGGAATGCCCTGACGATTGGACATCATCCGCGGCGTCTCGTCGGTACGCACGCGCACGCTGACCACCGCCGGCTTGACCGCCGAGACGACGCTCGCAAAGTTCTGCGGCGCCGCGCTCTCCACCCGCACCGGATCGGCGAGGGCGAACTGGCCCGGCACCACCGTCTGCAGGCTCATCGCGCCGGCAAGGCCGAGCGCCAGGGCACCGGCCGCCAGGCTGGTGCGGCCGCGCGGCAGGCGGCGAAGGGCCGAGGGGATGTAGGTGTTCGACATGTGTTGCTCTCCACGTCAGGACCCGGACCACTGTCCGGGGGATCAGGAAATCTCGAGCCGGTGGGTCATTCGCGGGGAAGCGCTCACCGGCTGTCCTGACTGATATGGACCATGTCGCCTTACAGCCGCCTGTCGGCGGGATTAAGCTTTCGTAATGTTGCAGGAAAACAGTTGGCGTGGCCGCTCACGCCTCGCGGGTGACGATCGCGGCCCCGGCCTCGAGCGTGCGGTGCACCGGGCAGCGGTCGGCGATTTCCAGCAGGCGCGCACGGGTCTGCGCATCCAGATCGCCCTCGATGGCGATCCGCCGCTCGAACCGATCGATCCGCCCTTCCCTCGTGCGGTGTTCCTCGGTGCAGTCCAGGCAATCGGCGGCATGCACCTTGCCGTGGGTCACCGTTGCGGAGATCCGCTCGACCGCCAGTCCCTTGCGCTCGGCATACATGCGCAACGTCATCACCGTGCAGGCGCCGAGCGCCGCCGACAGGAAGCCGTAAGGGGACGGGCCGCTGTCGAGACCGCCGACCGCTTCCGGCTCGTCGGCGATCAGCCGATGCCGGCCGGACACCACCATCACCTGGAACTTGCCGAGCCCGGTCTCGCTCACCTCGACGCCCTTCGCCTCGGCCTGCGCCGTCTCTGAAGGCGTCTCGAGCGCCTTGCCGATATAGCGGGTGGCCCAGGCGGCGATGACGCCCGCCGCGTAGGCGGCATCGGCCGGATCGTTCAGCAGGTGATCGGCACTGTCCAGCGACACGAAGCTCTTGGGGTGCTTTGCCGCCACGAAGATCCGCGTCGCGTTGTCGATGCCGACGGTCTCGTCGCGCGGCGCATGCAGCACGAGCAGCGCCTTGTGCAGGTGAGAGACCCGCTCGCGCACATTCTGTTCGGCGATGTCGTCGAGGAACTGCTTCTCGATGGTGAAGCGTCGGCCCGCCAGCTCGACCTCCGCACGCCCTTGCGCGCGGATAAGCTCCAGATCGCCATGGAAGTTCTTGAGAACGTGATCCGCATCGGCGGGCGCTGCGATGGTCGCGACGGCGAGCGCTTCGGGAATCTCGTGCGCGGCCGCCAGCATCGCGGCTCCGCCCAGCGAGTGGCCGATCAGCAGCTTCGGGGCCTCATGGGTCTCGCGCAGGAAAGCTGCGGCCTTCAGGAGATCGCCCACGTTGGAAGAGAAGTTGGTGGAGGAGAAATCGCCGCCCGAACCGCCGAGCCCGGTGAAATCGAACCGCAGAACGGCGATACCCTCGCCGGTCAGCGCCTCGGCGATCCGCCGCCCCGCCGCCCCGTCCTTGGAGCAGGTGAAGCAGTGGGCGAACAGCGCATACGCGCGCACCGGCCCGCCCGGCAGGTCGAGCCGGGCGGAGAGCTCCGCGCCGTTATGGCCCTCGAAGGTCAGTCGGATTGGCTGTGCGGGCATGCGGCTCTCCGTTCGTTGGTCGCCTTCGTCGTTCGGAACGCGGGTCTCGTTCGAAGCCCGCGCCGACGCCCAACAGACCACGAAACCGGGAGCGGATCACGCCTGCTTGTCGCGGGAGAGGATCCGGTCCAGTTCGGCCTGCTCCTCGCCGCTCAGCCGCGTCGCGCCGCTGGCGGCGACGGGAGCGGCCCCGCGGCGGCGCCGGGCTCCGAGAAACAGCACCACGATGCCGATGAGCAGCGCCAGCGGCGCCAGGCCCCACAGCGCCACCGTCTGCAGCGACAGGCGCGGCTTCAGCAGCACGAACTCGCCGTAGCGGGCGACCAGGAAGTCGACCACCTCCGCATTCGTGTCGCCGGCGACGAGCCGCTCGCGCACCAGGATGCGCAGGTCCTTGGCGAGCGGCGCATCGCTGTCGTCGATGGACTGATTCTGGCAGACCATGCAGCGCAGTTCGGCGGACAGTTCCCGGGCGCGGTGTTCCAGCACCGGATCGTCGAGCACCTCGTCGGGCGCCACCGCATGGGCTGCCGGCAGGGCGGCAGCCAGCATGGCGAGCGCAAGGATCAGCCGTCGCAGGACCCGCATCATCAGTCGCCCCCCTGCCCGGCAGCCGCCATCTTGCGCCGCGCCGGCTTCGGTGCGCCGACCCGCAGCCTGCGGTCGAACAGCGACAGCACGCCACCGAAGCTCATCACCAGGCAGCCGATCCAGATCAAGGTCACCAGCGGCTTGTGATAGAGGCGGATGTCGGCGCCGCCGTCGGAATGCACCTCGCCGATGGAGACATAGACCTGCGACAGGCCGAAGGTGACGATGCCCGCCTCGGTCGTCGGCATCTGCCGAGCGGTGTAGAGGCGCTTGGCCGGATCGGCCACGGCCACCTGCCGGCCTTCGCGATAGATATCGAAATGGCCGACATCGTCGACATAGTTGGGGCCGGTGCGGCGCGCCAGTCCGGAGAAATTCAGCGTGTAATCGGCGATCTCCACGCTCTCGCCCGGCCGGATGGTCAGCACCTTCTCTTCCTGGAAGGCGGAAACGGCGACGACGCCGAGCAGCGTCAGGCCGATGCCCGCGTGACCGAAGGCCGTGCCCCAGGCGGACTTCGGCAGGCCGACGAGCCGGGCCAAACCCGTCGACAGGCCGACATCGCCGAAGCGGGCGCGCGACAGGATCTCGGCCACCGCAGCGCAGATCACCCAGACGGCAAGGCCGACGCCGAGCGCGGCGGGAACCCGGTCCGTGCCCTGCCACCAGGCGCTGACCAGGATCGCGACGAGCGCAAGACCGGCGACCGCGTAGAGCCGCTGGCCGACGGCGGCGAGATCGCCGCGCTTCCAGGCCAGGAACGGCCCGAACGGCATCGCCATCAGCAGCGGGATCATCAGCGGCCCGAAGGTCAGGTTGAAGAAGGGCGGTCCGACCGAGATCTTCTCGCCCGTCAGCACTTCCAGCACCAACGGATAGAGCGTGCCGACCAGAACGGCCGCGGTCGCCACCGTCAGCAGCAGGTTGTTCAGCACCAGCGCGCCCTCGCGGCTGACCGGTGCGAACAGACCGCCCTGCTTCAGCAGCGGCGCACGCCAGGCATAGAGCGCCAGCGAGCCGCCGATGAACAGCACGAGAATGCCGAGGATGAAGGTACCGCGTGCCGGATCGGTGGCGAAGGCATGCACGCTGGTCAGCACGCCGGAGCGCACCAGGAAGGTGCCGAGCAGCGACAGCGAGAAGGTGAGGATGGCAAGCAGCACCGTCCAGACTTTCAGCGCCCCGCGCTTTTCCATCACGATGGCGGAGTGCAGCAACGCCGTGCCGGCAAGCCAGGGCATGAAGGAGGCGTTCTCGACCGGATCCCAGAACCAGTAGCCGCCCCAGCCGAGCTCGTAATAGGCCCAGTAGGAGCCCATGGCGATGCCGAGCGTCAGGAACACCCAAGCGAGCAGCGTCCACGGCCGCACCCAGCGGGCCCAGGCGGCATCGACCCGGCCGAGGATCAGCGCGGCGATGGCGAAGGAGAAGACGATGGAAAAGCCGACATAGCCGACATAGAGCAGCGGCGGATGGACCGCGAGGCCGATATCCTGGAGGATCGGATTGAGGTCGTTGCCCTCCATCGGCGCCGGCGACGCACGCACGAACGGGTTGGACGTCGACAGCATGAACAGCAGGAAGGCGGCCGTCACCCAGCCCTGCACGCCCAGCGTCGCGGCCTTGAGCTCCATCGGGATGTTGCGGCCGAAGGCGGCGACCAGCGCGCCGAACAGCACCAGGATCAAAACCCACAGGAGCAGCGAGCCCTCGTGATTGCCCCAAACGCCGGTGATCTTGTAGAGGGTGGGCTTGGCCGAATGGGAGTTCTCGATCACGTTCACGACCGAGAAATCGGAGACCATGTAGGCCTGCATGAGGGCTGCGAAGGCGATGCCGACGAGCAGGAACTGCATGCCTGCGACGGGCGGCGCCACCGCCATCAGCCGGCGGTCGCTCGTGACCGCGCCCCAGACCGGCACGACGCTCTGCAGCGCCGACAGAACGAAGGCCAGAATCAGCGCGAAATGGCCGATCTCGATGATCATACCGGATCGTCTCCCTCAAATCGGCAGGCCGGAAGGCCCGCGCGCGGCCGGATCGCTGCCGGCTATTCCTCGCCCTGCCAGACGCCCTTGCCCTTGAGGGCTTCGGCGACTTCCTTGGGCATGTAGTTCTCGTCGTGCTTGGCCAGCACGTTGTCGGCGTGGAACCAGCCGTCGCCCTTCATCACGCCTTCGGTGACGACGCCCTGCCCCTCGCGGAACAGGTCCGGCAGCAGGCCGACATAGACGACCTTGACGCTTTCGACCGTGTCGGTCACGGCAAAACGCACCTCGGCATTGGCGCCGCGCTCGACGCTGCCCTCCTCGACGAGACCGCCGAGACGGATGCGCTGACCGTCCGGCAGCTGCTTGCCGACGATGTCGCTGGGGCTCTGGAAAAAGACGATCTGGTCGTTCAGCGCCACGAGGATCAGCCCGACCGCAACGGCGAGCACGCCGCCTGCGGCTGCGATCATCGTCATGCGTCTTTGCTTGCGGGTCATCTTGCTTCGTCCGTTCCCGTGGCTAACCAGGCCGTGCCGCTCAGGAGCCTTCGCCCAGCTCGCGGGCCAGGTCCCGAATGCCAGCGGCGGCAGTCGGGTCATCCTTCAGCGCCTCGCCGGCGCGCGCAATGACCTGGCGCAAACGCTCGCGCTCGCCGAGCACGTCCAGGGCGCGCATCAACTGCATCCATTCCTGGGCGCTGCCGCCGTCCGCGGCAAGTCGCGCGTCCAGCCCGTCGACCATCGAGCGGATCATCTGCTGGCGGTCGTCCGTGCTCAGCTCTTCCGCCGCCTCGATCTGCTCGCGCGACGGCCCGGCCACATCCGCTGCGGCCGGTGCCGGCGTCTCGACGCCGAGCTTGGCCAGCTCCATGCGCACGGCCTCGGCCCAGGCCTCGCCGCCCTGCGCATCGGCCAGCAGCGACTGCCAGGCGGCGATCGCCTCGTCCTTGCGGTTTTCCTGGGTCAGCGCCAGCGCCAGGAAGAAGCGCGGCTTCACCGCCTTCGCATCCATCGCCACCGCCCGTTCGAAGGCAGCATGCGCCTCGGCGCTGACGATACCGTTGTTGGCGACGACCAGCGCCTCGCCCCGGTCGGTCTCGCGCCGCACATCCGAGCCCAGCAGGCGGATGGCTCTCGCATAGGCGGCGGCCGCGTCCTGCGGCCGGCCCATGCGCATATAGACGGGCGCCACCACGTCCCAGCCGCGCCCGTCCTCGGGATTGTCGGCCAGATGCCGCTCGACGCGCGCCACCAGGTCCGGCAGCGAACGGCCCTGGGCAGGGTCCTCGAGTCGGGCAGACAGCGGCAAATCGGGAAGATCGGGGGAGCCGTACACGACATAGGCTCCCACGGCTGCGAGCGGCACCATGACGAGCGCGGCCGCCTGCACCAGGCGCAGCCGCGTGGCGCCGCCCTTGGCGGCAGCGTCCGCGGCGGCAGGCGCCGTTCCGCTGTCGCGTTGCGCCTCGCGATCGGCCGCGATCAGCCGGCGGGCGATCTCGGTCCGCGCGGCCTGCGCCGCTTCCTGCGAGATCAGGCCGCGGTCGAGGTCGCGGTCCACCTCGGCGAGCTGCGACTTGTAGACCTCGGCGTCGTGCAGGGCGGCGGCCGTTGCGGCGCCGCGTCCGGCACGGGCCAGCGGGACAAGCACGGCCAGCGCCGCCAGTACGGTGAGCAGGGAAAAGGCGATCCAAAGCGTCATGAAGGGGATATAGACCGTGCCTCGCGCATTTCCGCAAGTATTTGCGGCCTGTGACAGGCGGTCGCGCCGCCCCCGGCCTCTTCACGAAACCGTCAGCTGCCGCCCTGTCCCCGGCAGCTTCCTCAGGAGGCCGCCTGCCGCGTCTCCTGCTTGGGCTTGGGCTTGGGCGTCAGCGCGGCCTTGCGGCTGCGCCGCAACTGGTCTGCATAATCCTTGCCGTAGAACGCCTCGCACAGGTCGATGGCGATATCGACGGCGAGCAGGTGCGCCTTGCGGTCCTCCTCGCGCGCGGCGGCCAGCGAGGCGAGCAGCGAGCGGGTCTTGATGTCGAGCGACTGGTCCAGCGCATGGCGGGTGCGCGCGGTGATCTCGTTGACGGCAAGGTTCTCCGCCGCATCGCGCATCTTGTTGACCAGCATGATGCCGCGATGCGCCTCTTCCAGCAGCACCACATCCACCTCCGGCTCCGTGCCGGGCGCGACCTTCGGCACCACCAGCAGCCGGCGGATGCTGCCGGTCGCAGCTTCCAGTTCGCGCGCCACCAGCGCCGACAGCTGCCGCCGCGTCTCGGCGACCCGCTTGTGCCAGGCCGGCTTTTCCATCAGGTCGAACTGGCGGTCGAGCACCTTGACGATGCGGGTATAGGCGTCGATGGCGCCGGACAGCTTCAGGTTGGTGCAATCGCCGCAGCCGATGCCGGCGTATCGCTCGACTTCGGACAGGGCCATCTCGGCGAAGACCGAATAGCTGCTCTCGGAGATCTTGCGGATCGACATGGAGCCGGCGAGCGCAGCCGCGAGAGACAGCATCGATTCGGGCGCCTCGACCCGGCTGAGCACGACGGCCGCGATCAGCGCGCGTTCCTCGACGTGCCGGTCGGTCACCGCCTTGATGCGGGTCAGCGACGGGCTGCCCGGCTTGAAGTCCCATTCCGTCAGCCGCTCCGGCAGGCTTTCGCGCAGGGCCTCCAGCCAGGCGCCCTCCCGGAAGGCGGCGACGAGGTCCTCCACGTCGCGCAGCGCTCGTTCGCCCCCCACCAGCATGCTGATCTTCTGGTGCGCCCGGTCGTCCGCATGCGCCTCCGCCAGAGCCTTTTCCATCGGAGGAAGCACGTTGCGGCGGAGCGAAACGGCCTGCTCGATCACCTCGTCCGGCTCGGTCTCCAGACGGCGGCTGATCTCCAGCGCCACGCTGACCCTGTCGGGCGCGATGTCGCGAGCGATCCAGGTCCAGATCTGCGGCAGGCTCGAGCGGGTGATCCGGCCGCGCTCCTTGCTGGGCAGCATCTCGGTCACCAGCATATCCTCGACCGGTGCGAAGAACAGGCGCTGCAGCCAGTTCTCGCGCGGCTCGGCATCGAGCACGATGCCGGCGTCCGGACGCACCGCGCTGAGGCAAGCATCGAGAATCAGGTCGAGATGGGGATCGTCGGATCCGCGCGCGCGCGCGCCCTCCAGGCCGCGCAAGAGGGTCTGCACAGCGCGGGGCGACAAAGCTTGCAGATAGGATCGGATCTTTTCCGTCAAAAGGTGCCGGTCAGGCATCAGTCCGCGCTCGAACGAGTTCTGGGATCGTTGGCGGATGGTTTCAGAAAATGATTAATTGAATCTTCGCAATGGTCCGTATCCGGCTTCGCAGGCGGCGTCGGAACGGGCACGGAACGCAGCGTCTGCGGGCTTTCGCCCGAGCCCTGCAGCCCCGCTCAGGTGATCGGGAGCCAGCCGTCGTCGCCGCTGCGGCAGGCGGCGCCGCGCATGGAGCGCTCCACGCCCTCCACCGTCACCACGTGGGTGTAGTCGCGGCACAGGATATTGTTCACCTGATAGCTGGGACCGGTCACGACCCGGCCGCTGGTGCCGGAACTGCGGTTCTGCCACTGCACGGTCTCGCCGGTGCGGTTGGTGCCCAGCGCGCCGCGCAGCGCCGTCGCCGCGGCCCTACGGTCGGAGACCTCCAGCCCCTGCCCGGCTTCCGAGCGCAGCAGATCGGCCAGGACGACATCGGCCTCCGATTGCTGGACGGTCGGCGCGCTGAAGGCGCTGCCGAACAGGCTGCCGCCGACCACGACGGGCCCGGCACCGACGTTTCCGCCGGTGCTGCAGGCGCCAGCCACGGCAGCCAGGGCTACAGCAATGGCGAGTTTCAAGGCGTTCATCCGCGCTTGCCCTCGTGTCGTCCCTCTTGATCCGGCTCCTTTGCGGATCGCACGGAAGCCGAAGCGGCGGCGCGCAGGCGCCGCGGTGAGCCTAAACGTCCGGGCTGAATTCGCCAACTGGGAGGAAGGGTCGGCCCGAAATCCAGCATCAGACGTTACACGCATTTGTGGCCGAACTGCGTCCATGCAAGGAGCCTCCCCCGCCTTCGCGCAAGCCTCAGATCGCCGGCAGCACCAGCCGCGCGACGAGCCCGCCGCCGCCCGGCCCGCGGTCCCGCGCCAGCGCCAGGTCGCCGCCATACAGGCCCGCCAGATCGACGACGATGGACAGGCCGAGGCCGGTGCCGGGAACCGTCTCGTCGAGCCGCCGGCCGCGCATCAGCGCCTCCGCCATTTCGCTCTCGCCCAGACCCGGCCCGTCGTCGGCAATGGCGATCACGATGCGCTCGCCCGTCTCTGCGCCGCCGAGCGCGGCAACGCTGACCCGCACCCGGGACGAGGCCCACTTGCAGGCATTGTCGATGAGATTGCCGGCCATCTCTTCCAGGTCCTGCTCCTCACCGCGGAAGCGCAGCCGCGTCTTCATGTCGAGGGAGATGTCGATGTTCCGGTCGCGGTGGATGCGTGTCATCGCCCGGATCAGGCGCGCCAGCACCGGCTCCACCTCGCAGGACACGCCGATCACCCTGCGCTGCGCCGCCATGCGGGCGCGCTCCAGATGGTGATGCACCTGCGAGCGCATGACCTCGGCCTGTTCGGCCACTTTCGGAGCGAAGGGCGCGTCCTGCCCGCGCACCTCGTTGAGAATGACGCTGAGCGGCGTCTTCAGCGCATGGGCGAGATTGCCGACATGGGTGCGCGCGCGCTCCACCACCTCGCGGTTGGAGCGCACCAGCGCGTTGAGTTCCACCGCCACCGGCTTCAGTTCGGGCGGCAGGTTCTCGTCCACCGTCTGGGCATCGCCCCGCCGCACCGCCGCCAGCGAGGCGCTGAGCGTCGCCAGCGGGCGCAGGCCGACACGCACCTGCAGAAAGATCGCACCGACGAGGCCGAGGCCCAGCACCAGCAGCGTCAGCGCCACCTGGCCGGCGAAATCGCCCTCGCGTTCGCGCAGTTCCGCCGTCTCGCCGGCGACCGCGATCCGATAGGCCGCGGCCTCGCCGAAGATGATGGTCTGCTGCAACACGCGCAGCTCCGCATTGCGGGGTCCGGAAATCACCGAGCGCAGGATGACGCCCGGCTGCGGCTCTTCCAGCTGCAACCGGTCGCCCAGCAGCGACATGGAGGAGAACAGCACCTCGCCGGTCTCCGCCTTCATCACCAGCCAGTACCAGCCGGAGGCCGGCAGGTCGAAGCGGGGATCGCCGAGATTGCCCGGCTCGGCCGGATCGCTCGGCGTGCCGGCGGCCATCTCGCCGATGATCGCCTTGAGATAGACGTCGAGGCGGGCGTCGAACTCGCGCTCGCTCGCTTCCCGGTACATGGCGACGAGCACGAAGCCGGTGACCAGCAGCGCCACCAGCGACCACAGGGCCGCCACCAGGATAAGCCGTGTCGCGATGGAGCGCTGGCGCGCCGGGCGCGCGGTCGTTTCCGTTTCGCCGGAACTCCGCCCGGAAGCTTCCCCGCTATCAGGCATCCGTCTCGCCGATCCGGTAGCCGAGGCCGCGCACCGTCTCGATCAGGTCGCTGTCGAGCTTCTTGCGCAGCCGTCCGACGAACACCTCGATCGTGTTGGAATCGCGGTCGAAATCCTGGTCGTAGAGATGTTCGATCAGCTCGGTGCGCGAGACCACGCGGCCCTTGTGATGCATCAGGTAGGAGATCAGGCGGAATTCGTGCGAGGTCAGCTTGATCGTCGCCCCGTCCTTGGTCACCTTGCCGGCGCGGATATCGAGGCGGAAGGGACCGACGCTGATTTCGTTGCTGGCGTGGCCGGCCGCCCGGCGCAGCAGGGCCCGCAGCCGCGCCACCACCTCCTCCATGTGGAAGGGCTTGGCGACATAGTCGTCGGCGCCCGCGTCGATGCCGGCAACCTTGTCCGACCAGCGGTCGCGGGCCGTGAGGATCAGCACCGGCATGTCGCGCCCGTCGCGGCGCCAGCGTTCCAGCACCGACAGCCCGTCGAGCACCGGCAGGCCGAGATCCAGCACCACCGCGTCATAGGGTTCCGTGTCGCCGAGGAAATGCCCTTCCTCGCCGTCGAAGGCGGTGTCGACCACATAGCCCGCCTCGCCCAGCGCCTCGGCCAGCTGGCGGTTGAGGTCCTTGTCGTCTTCCACAACGAGCAGTCTCATGGTCGGGCCTGTTCCTCAAACCTTGTCGTTTCGCATCCGCGCTACCCTTCAGCGCAGCACCTGTCCCGAGCGGGCGTCGATGACGCGCTCCTTCACCCGTCCGCCGTCGAGCACCGACAGCACATAGACGAGCCGGCCGCCCTGGCGGCACAGTTCGGCGCGCACGATCTCGCCGCCGGCGCGTCCGGCAATGCTGCCGAGCGGGCGCGCTTCGCCCGCCTGCACCGCCTGACGGGCCTCGGGCTGGCTCAGGCACTGGGCTTGCGCCGCCGCCGGAGCGAGGAGAGCAAGCACCGTCGCCAGCACCAATGCGGCGCGTCGGGACGTCTTGCGGAGTTGTAGCTGCCTGACCATGCGCGATCCATACCGTGAACCGCCTGAATAGCACATGAACGCAAGATGCAGGACCTGCACGGGAAACGCCGCTCACCCCGTTTTTCCGCCGCGCAGATTGCGCGCGATGCCTTTCGCGCCGTCGACGAGAAACAGCGACAGCACGATGCCGCCCGCCCACTCATCCAGCGGGGCCGGCAGCGCCGAAACGTTCCAGGAAAAGCCGAAGATCGAATCGGCGATCACCGCCGTCCACCACACGCCCAGCGGCAGCACGAAGACCAGCCGGCCGATCCGCCCGGCCGACAGCAGGGTGCCCTGCTCGGCGATCAGCACCTTGCGGGCCTCGGCCCGTGCCGCGATCTCGGCGCGGATCTCCTGCGCCGCCAGTTCCGCGGCAAGGTCCCCCTGCCGCTCCTTCGCCGACAGGCGCCGCTCCATCAGGGAGACCAGCGCGCTCAGCAGCGGCCCGGCGAGAAAGGCGAGCAGCGCGCTCATCGTCCGCCCTCCTGCGGGTTCTTGCTTCCGCACCAGCCGGCCGGTCCGCGCGTCAGATGGCGCAGCGCGATGTTGGCGAGGTTGACGGCCACCACCAGCCACAGCGCCTCGCGCGGGCCGAGCGCGGCGGCCCAGTCGACACCGGCGAGAAAGCCGGCCATCTCGGCGGCGATCACCGCAAGGCCGGTCGCAAGATTGAGGGCAAGGGTTCTCCATCCGCGCATCGCGGTCTCCTTCTCGCAAAGTGTCGGGGGAAACAATTCAGCGCCGGTCCAGCCGGTCCAATAGCGCCCGCACCAGGTCTGCAAGGCGCGCCAGCAGGCCGCCGGGCGCCGCCGGCGCCTTGGCGGGCGTCACCGGGGCCGCAACCCCGTCGCCATAGTCGCCGGTCAGCAGCAGCCGCGCCTCTTCCTGGCGCCGGCGCACGAGCCCGGCGAGCCTGCGTCCGCCGGCGGTGTTGTAGTTGGCGGCAAGGATGTCGGCCGCCCCGCTCACGTCGCCGGCCTTGAGCGCGGTCGCCCAGCGCCACTGCAGCGCGCGCGGGCCGAGATTGAAGGCGACCGAGCAGGCCGCGTCGTGCCGGTGCTGCGGCAGCTCGCCCAGTGCCTTCGTCACCTCGCGTCCGTATTCCTCGTCGATCAGCCGGCGCAACAGGCGATCGGCCTCGGCGCGCGAGATCCGGTCGCCGGGCGCGAGCGGCCGGCCATGCGCCCTGCGCCAGCTCTCCGCAAAGATGCGGCTGCCCATGGTGAAACCGTAGCCGATGGTCAGCACGCCGACCGGATCGCGATAGGCGCTCGCGACAAATCCCTCGTGCCTGGCGACAAAGGCTAGGCCACGTTCGCTCACCTTCATGGGTCTCTCCCGTGCGTCGATGAAATCAGGGTTCCAGCTCGAAGAGGCCCGCGAGCCCCGGGCCGACGCTCGCCGAGACCTGCCGCACCCTCAGCCGGAACAGCGTCTGTGGCCCGCCGAACGCGGCCGTCTCCTGCGCCTCCGTCAGCACCGCCTCGGGGCTCGCCACCGTCGCCGACCACCGGGCGATGCCTCCTTCGTCCAGCAGTTCGGCGAGATACTCCTCGCGCTCCTCACCGAGCGGCACGTCGCCCTCGCGCCAGCCGTCGCCGCCGATGCGCGTGCGGCGGATCCAGTCGAACCGCACCTCGCCCCCAGCAAGCCGTCTCGCGCGCCCATGCACCGGTGCGAAGGGCAGAAGCCCGCGCGCGGTTGCGGTATGGGCGAGATCGACGCGGGCGAGGCTGTCGAGCGCATGTCCCGCCGGCAGCGCCGCATAGGAAAAGCCGATGCCGATCTCGTCGAGGGTCAGCGGCAGCGGCAACAGCGCGTCGTCGATCAGCACCACCCGGCTGCCGGCCGGCGTCGGGGCGCGCGCCGCCTCTTCCGTTCCCTGCTGGCCGCGCAGCAGCATCGACAGGCGGTAGCGGCGCGGGCCGACCAACTCGGCGCCGGCGAATTGCAGCACCTCCAGCCCGCCGGCCCCGCCCAGCACCGCCAGCGCATTGGCGCCGGACAGCACCGCCTCCTCGCTCGCCGAGGACAGCGTGCCGCCGGAAATCTCCACCACCGGCCGGCTGCCCCGGTCCCAGACCGCCACCGGCCCCGATGGCAACTCGTTCACCAGCGTGCCGATCAGCGCCGGACTCTCGGCCCGTGCATGGCGCATCGGCGACAGGCCGTCGCGCCAGCGATAGACGTCGACCGCTCCCGGCCAGGGCGCGCCGAACACCGCAAGGCGCGGGGCCTGCGGCGCGCTGTCGCCGGGCAGCGGCGGCAGGTCGAGGATCACCGCCTCCACCCCGCCGGCCGTCGCGGTGATGCTGCGCGGACGCGCCTCGCCGCCGATGGCGCGGGCAGCGCTCGGCGGCGGCCGGCGCACCACCCTGCCGGTCAGCCGGCGTCCCTCCGCCTCCTCCACGCCGTCGATGCGGATGTCGAGCGCCTCCTCGCGCCCCAGCAGCGGATCGGCCGAAAGCCGCACCACGTCGCCGGGCTCCGGCCCCAGCCGCCCCGGCGGCAGCGCCAGCTGCGCTTCCTCGCGCTCGTTCCAGCGCCGCATCAGCAGCCGGTCGGCAAGTCCCGCCGCCAGCGCCGGATCCAGCGCCGCACCGAGATCCAGTTCCTCCACCCGAGCGCCGTGCCCCTCGATCCGGCGGGAGGAGACGACGAAGCGCCGGTGCTCGCGGGTCGCATCGCGCGCGGCAATGCGCACCTCCGCCGGCAGGTCCGCCGTTTCGCTCCGCCGCAGCGACAGCGCCGGCCGGTCGGCATCGCCGGCCAGGATCCCGCCCGCATCCAGCTCCGTGACGGCCGGCGACCACGCCGGCAGCACGGCCAATGCCTCGCCTCTGTCGACGGCGACCGCGCCATGCGCCTCGATCAGCGGCGCCAGCACGTCGCGCGGCGCCACCGGTCCGGCCAGCGCGATCCCGTCCAGCGTGCCGGAAAGGCCACCGAGCCGGATCAGATCGTCCGGCAGGCCGAAATCGGCGGCAATCGCCCGCACCAGTCCGGCCAGGGACAGCCCGCCCAGCCGGCCGTTCAGCCAGTGGCCGGCGCGCCAGTTGCTGCCGTCGGCCCACAGGTCCGTTGCCGTCGGAAAGGCCGGAAAGGGCCGCGCATCCCAGGCCCACAGGTGGATGCGCGCCGGATCGACCATCGCGCCGCCATAGAGCGGCGAGACCGGGTTGTCGCCGGGGCCGAGCTGCGGATGCCAGCCCGACCAGCGGCCGATCACCGCCTCCAGCGCCCGGCGCTGGATCAGGTCGTCGCGCCCGCCGTCGGAGAAGCGCGGCCAGGCGGATTCGGAGGATTTCGCATCGAAGAAGACATTGGGCTGGTTGGCGCCGCGGCTGATCGCCGGCACGCCCAGTTCCGTCAGCCAGATCGGCTTGGACTGCGGCACCCAGGGTGTCGGCGCCCCGGTCTCCGCATCGGCGACCCGCTCCACATGCGGGTTCGACCACCAGCCCTTCAGGTCCTTGGCGCGGTACACCCAGGGCTTGCCATGCGCCCCGTCGCTGATAGGGGAGCGCAAGCCGGCGCGCCGGTCCGCCTCGCTCGCATAGTACCAGTCGTAGTCCTCGCCGCCCTCGACCGCGCCGGCCAGCGCCGCGATGTCGTAGGGGTCGACAGTGCCGTCCGGGTCGCCATCCTCGCGCTGGTCGGCGAGCGGAAAATACGCATCGATGCCCACCGCATCGATCTGCGGATCGGCCCACAGCGGATCGAGCGGAAAGCGCAGCTCGCCGCCTTCGCGCTGGTAGCCGCCATATTCGCTCCAGTCCGCCGCATAGGTGATCGCAGCAAGGGGGAGCAGCGCGCGCACCTCCCCGGCCAGCTGGCGCAGCACCTCGACGAAGGGGAAGCTGCCGGGCGCGTCGCAAAGCCGCGTCAGGCCGCGCATTTCCGAGCCGATCAGGAAGGCATCGACGCCGCCGGCCGCCTTGGCGAGCGCGGCGTGATGCAGCACGAAGCGGCGATAGCTCCACTCGTTGGGGCCGAGATAGCTCACCCCGTCGCCGGAGGGCGAAAACTGCCCCGCATGGGCCGTGCCGGCAAAGGCGGCGATCTCGCCCCCCGCCGCCGCCGTGCCGTCCGGCGAGCCGTCGAGGCCGGGCGCCAGCGCGCCGGTGACGCGCCCGCGCCAGGGATGCGGCGCCTGTTCCGCCCCGCCGTAAGGATCGGGCCGGCCGTTGCCGGGCGGCACGTCCATCAGCAGGAAGGGATAGAGCGCGACCTTCAGCCCGCGCGCCTTCAGGTCGCGGATCGCCCGCACCACGCTCGCATCCGACGGCGTGCCGCCATAGGCGGGCAGGCCCTCGTGCCGGCTCACCTCCTCGGCGACCGCGCCGGAGAGGCCGGCGACCCGCCATGTGGCGCCGCGCGTCTGGCGGCCGCGCGTTTCCACCTTGGGGCGGATCGTGCAGTGGCCGGCGCGCAGGTCGTCGCCGAACCATGCCGTCACCAGCGCCACCTGTTCCAGGTTCGGGCACAGCGCCTGCAATTCGTCGAGCGAGGCGGACCAGTTGCTCGGCGCATGGGAGACGTGCCGGTTGGCGCGTTCGGAGACGCCCGGCCGCACCGTCCATGTCACTTCCGCCGGCTCGTAGACGAATTCGCCCGCGCCGGGGATGATCGTCACCGCCCGCACCATCTCCTCCAGCGGCTCCACAGTGCGCACCACCTCGAAGGTCAGCTGCGGCAGCCGGTCGCCGAATTCCTCCAGCGGCAGCCGCTCGAACACCGCATAGGCGGTG
This sequence comes from Stappia sp. WLB 29, assembly GCF_023507705.1. Taxonomy (GTDB): domain Bacteria; phylum Pseudomonadota; class Alphaproteobacteria; order Rhizobiales; family Stappiaceae; genus Stappia. The sequence continues at coordinate 89,196 of NZ_JALBGD010000011.1, forward strand.
CCACGATAGGCGGGCGTCGCCTCCTGCAGCGCCGCGATCAGCGGGTCGGGCGGCTGGTCGGCCTCGCCCTTGTAGAGCCGCCAGGTCACGCCGGTCAGTTCCATCGGCTTGCCGTCCGCCCAGATCGCCCCGACATGGGAGATCGGCCCCTGGCACAGCGCCACGGCGAAGCTTGCGTGATAGCGGTAGCTGCGCACCCGCGTGCTGCCGCCGCCGCCCTTACCGCCGGTGGTTTCCTCGCGCACCTCCTCCTCGAAGCGGGTCGCCCAGATCACCTGTCCGGCAAGCCGCACCCGGCCATAGACCAGCGGCAGCGGCGCCCCCTCCGCCGAGGACTGCACGGAAAGATCCGACAGCCGCCGCCCCTCGATGGTGCGGGTCTGGCCGAACAGCCGCTGGTCGAGCGCATGGCCCGCCAGCGCGCCGGCCGCCTGGCCGAGGATCGCGCCGGTGCTGCCGAGAAAGGCCGCGCCCAGCGCCTGGCCGGCGGCCGCCAGAACGAGCGTTGCCATCAGCGCGCTCCCGGAAAGGCGAAGACGGCGGCGATCCGCCGCCGCCAGGCCGGCACCAGGGGGCTTTCGGAGACCGACAGGCCCTCATAGGCGTGGATCATCGCAGGCGCCGTGCCGGTGAGGTCCGTCGAGAGGAAGCCCGCATGCTTCACCGGCGCCCCGTCGCGCCAGCGGAACAGCAGCACGTCGCCCGGCCGCGCCTCGGCGAGGCTGCGCTCCTCCATGTGGCGGCGCGCGGCGGCGAGCAGCGTCTCGCGCGCATCCGCCTCGGCCCAGTCGCGGCTATAGGGGGGCGGTGCCTCCGGCTCCGTGCCGTGGATCGCCCGCCACACCCCGCGCACCAGGCCCAGGCAATCGCAGCCCGCGCCCCGGCAGCTGCCCTGATGGCGATAGGGCGTGCCGATCCAGCGCCGCGCCTCGCAAAGGATGTCGCTTCGCAGCACCATGACGTGCCTCCTGTAGTGTCGCAGTCTTCGTGAAAGTGTCAGCGCACCAGCGCGCCGCCGTCGTTCTCCGCCGCCCCGCGGCTCGGATAGGCCAGCACCCGTTCGGAGCCCGGCATGTGCGGAAAGCCCTGGAAGTTGAGCGCGTTGGAGAATTTCTCGCGGCAGCTGGCGAAGCGCTTGTCGCAGCCGGCGGTCAGCCGCACGGGCACGCCGGCAGCCACCAGTGCGGGCAAAGGCGTCATCAGCTCGACGATGCGCATGCCCTCCTCCACCCGGTCGGAGACCACCTCGCCGACGAGCCCGCCGACCTCCAGGCGCCCGCCGGCGAACCAGTCGCGCGGCGGCCCGGCAATGCCGTCCACCTTGATCCGCCCGGCATTCGAGCCCGCCGCCACCGTGCCCTCCAGCCGGAAGCCGCCGGCAATCAGATCCACACCGCAGCGCCCGTCGCCGAGATCGGCATCGCACAGATGCGAGAACACCCGCCCTTGCGGGATGTCGAGCAGATGGGCGAGCCCGCGCAGCTCGGCGCGAAACGCATTGCCCGCCCGCGTCACCTCGCCGATGACGGCGCGGCGCAGCAGCATCCGGTGCTCCGGCGCCTGCCAGTCGACCAGGAAGATCTCGACGCGCCCGCCGTCCCACAGCCCGGCGGCAAGGTCCGCCTCGGCGATCCTGTCGGAGGCGAGAATGCCGGCCGCCTCGCTGGTGCCGGTGGCGAAGTCGGGCGCCAGGTCCGTGGCGCTCGCCTCGAAGCCGAGTTCGGGGCGGAACTGCGTCCCCTCGAAGGTGAGCACCCTGTCGTGGTCGGTGAAGCCGAGCACGGTGCCGTCGGCCCGTGTCAGCCGCCAGCAGGTGGCAAGCGTCGTCGCCTGCGCGCCCGCGCGCGCCGCGAGTTCCGGCGGAACCGTCCTCATGGCGCCTCTCCCCCGCCCGGCGTTATTTCCACAAGCGGGATTGTCGGCACGCGCCCGGCCTCGAAATGGGTCAGGCTCAGCTCCAACCGGTCGGTGTCGAAGCGCACCGGCACGTCGAAGCGGAAGCCCGCGGTGACCGTGACGCCCGGTGCCGGCGCGCCGGTGAGCGTCACAAGCCCGGTCGCGGGATCGCAGGTGAAGCCCGCGCCCTCGACAAGCTCGCTGCCGCCGACAGCGACCCGCACGGAGCCGGCCACCGGCTTTTCGATCCGCCGCAACGCCGCGTCGGCGCCCGCCCCGTAGCTCTTGGCGAGCGGAAACTCTACCCGCGTCCCGTCGCCGGTGCCGAGCGGGCAGTCGAGCGGGGAGACCGTGTTGCCGGTCGCCGCCGACAGGTTGTCGAAGGGATCGCGGAAGCGGAAGCCGATCAGCCGCCCGCGCATGCGCTCGAAAAAGCCGGCGACCTCCTGCAGGTCGGCGAGCGAGCGCACGCCGCTGCCGGCATCGTAGCGCCGCCGCGATCCGGCCCAGCGCGCGTTGCGCATCTCGGCGCCGGAGGCCAGCGTCACCACGTCCGTGCGCCATTGCGGCCCGCCGCTGGCGCCGAAGGCGACGCCGAGCGGGAAGCGTTCCTCGATGAAGCCGGGCGTCATCGGCCTGACTCCATGTTGCGAATTTTTGAAAGAAATGCCCCGAGTTTGATCTTGCTCAAGGTTCGGCCCGCCGCGGCGGGGCAGTCTCTTCGCGTCACAGGAGGTCTACCGGACATGAGTCATGTTCCCCACGAGTTGCACGAGGAATTCCCGGACAAGGTTGCTGCCTTGCACGAGCTGAAGGTTTCCAACGGCCATTTCGCGCGGCTTGCCGACAGCTACCACGACGTCAACCGGGAGATTCACCGGGTCGAAACCGATGTGGCCCCGGCCTCCGACGAGGCCCTGGAGAACCTCAAGAAGCAGCGCCTTCACCTGAAGGACGAAATCGCGGCGATGCTCGCCGCCACCTGAAACGCCGGTGCCTGAGCCCCTCCTCTTCAGGCCCGACGTCAAAGCCCGCGCCGTCCCCGTCCGACGGCGCGGGCAACCATTGTTGCGATCTGCGCTTCCGAACGCGCGAAGCTCTCCGCATCCCTCGCCTCCACATTGAAGACGATCTGCGGCATGGCCTGTCCCCCGCCTGCTGCGCCCGCGGCAACGCCCAGCCGGCCGCTCGCATCGCGCGACAGCGGCAGAACCGCCTCCGCACCAGCCTCGCCCATCAGCCCCAGCGCACCCGCGCCGCCTCCCGGCAGCGGAAAATAGCCGGGTGCCGCGACGACGCCGCCCTTGGCGAAGGGCAGAATGCCACCGCCGGAAAACCCGGACGCCAGCCCCGAGAACAGCTGCCCGGCAAGCCCCGAGATCCCGCTCGAGATCCCCTGCTCCACCGGGGCGAGCGCCGCGCTCAAGGCCCGGTTCGACAGCGACAGCGCCGCCGACCGCAGCACCTGCTCCAGCGAGCGGCCGTCGACCAGCGCCTGGCGCAGCCCGCGCGACAGCACTCCGGCCGCATCGCGCGAGGCGCTGCGCACATCCTCCATGGCGGCGCGCAGCCGCTCCGCCTCGTCCAGTTCCAGTCCCTCAGCGCTCATCGCCGCCCTCCTGCCGTTCCGTGTCGCCGCCCGCCGCCGCATCGGGGAAACGCCGCATCAAGGCCTCCAGTCCGGCGCGCGCCAGCGGGCGCAGATCGCGCGCCCTGCCGCCACCAAGGCCGGCCAGCACCGCTGCAAGCTCGCGCGGCGTTGCCCGCCAGAAGCTCTCCGGCGGCCAGCCGAGCCGGCCCATGCACAGGCCCATCGCCTCGGTCCAGGGAAAGGGCCGTGCTTCCTCCGCGCCCGCCTGCGGCCCGGCGGACGCGGCGCTCAAGGGTCCGGCGGCGTCTCGCCCCGCTGCCCGTCCGCGCTGCCGGCAAAGGTCGCGCGCAGCAGCTCCGCCGACAGCAGCGCCAGCCCGGCGACGCCGTCCGCATGGTCGAGCCGGGCGACCTCCTCGTCGGTGATGTCCTCGCCGGCACCGCGCAGGCCCGCCCCGAGGATGCGGATCACGTCGCGCGCCGACAGCCGCGCCTCGGCGAAGCGCTCGGCCAGCGTCGCCATGTCCTGCGCCCCATAGACCGCTTCCAGCTCCGCCAGCGCACCCAGCGTCAGCACCAGCCGGCGGTTCCGCCCGCCGAGCCGTGCCGCCACCTCGCCGCGGTGGCGGTTCGCCGCCAGTCCCTTGTCACCTGCCATGGTCAGGCCGCCGTGAAGCTGATTTCGCCGGCCGATTCCAGCGCCAGCTCGTAGGTCACCTCGCCGTCATGGGTGCCGGCATAGTCGAGCGCGCTCACCTGGAACGGCCCGCTGATCGTGCCGAAATCCGGCACCACCACCTGCCAGAAGCGGATGGCCCCGTCGAAGAACATCGCCCGCACCGTCTCGTCCGCCGCCTTGTCGCGGAAGATGCCGCCGCCCGAAATGCTGGCCGAGCGGGTGCCGGCGCCCGACAGCAGCTCGCGCCAGCGTCCGAAACTGTCCGCGTCGGTGACGTCGACGCTGCCGGCGTTGAGCGCGATGCGCCGCGCCTTCAGCCCGGCCATGGTGACGAAGCTCCCGCTTCCGGTCGCATCGCATTTCAGCAAAAGGTTCCTGCCTGCCTGTGCGGCCATCTCCGCCTCCGTTCCTGTATCGACCTAACCCGCCGGCTCGCTCACCAGCCGCAGCCGCAACCGGCCGCGCCAGCTGCGCCCGTCGGCCAGCCGCTCGCTGCGCTCGTCCAGCGTCCCGGCATTGACCAGCACATGTCCGTCGAGAAATCCGCCCGCGCCGGCCAGCACCGCCTCGCGGGCCGCCGCCATCAGCGCGGCAACCTCGCCGCGCGCGTCTTTTCGCGAATGCACCAGGATCTCCGCCTCGTGCTCCTCGCCCTCCTCCGCGCTGGCAAGCAGCGGCCGCGAGACGAGGGCGCCGAGCTCGATGAAGGGGTGCGCGCTCCCACGCGGTGCCCCGTCATGCACCCGCTCGCCGCCCGTCAGCGCGATCAGCTGCGCATCGGCGCGCAAGGCCTTCACCAGCGCCGCACGCAAGGCGACTTGCGCGCTCATCGCCCCTCCTCCTCGATGAGGCAGGCGACAAAGCCGCTCCGCCGCGCCGTGTCGTCGACGGCGAGCACGCGGAAGCGCCGCGCGCCCTCGCTCAGCCGCCAGCCGCCGGCAATGCCGGTGCCGGTGCGCAGCCGCGCCACATGGGTGGCGATGCCGTCGTGCCGCCCGCCCGCCTGCCGCTCGGCAAGGCTCGCCGGCGCCAGTGTCACGAAGACGAGGCCGGTGTCGGTGAAGATCGTCTGCGCCTCGCCGTCTTCTGCCTCGATCCGCTCGGGCCGCTCCAGCCGCATCGCGCGGTCGAGCGGACCCGCTCCGCCTGACGCCCTCACAGCCGCACCATCCGGTAGCTGCCGGCAAGGCTTGCGACTGCCGGCGGCAGGCCGAGCACGGCCGGATCCAGCCCCGGCTCGCGATGCTCGAACCAATGGGCGACCAGCAGCAGCACCGCCTGGCGCAGCGGCCCCGGCACCGTGGCAGGGTCCGCGCCGTATCCGGCGGTGAAATCGATCTCGATGCCGTTGAAGCCTTTGATCCCGGCCGGTGCGCTCGTCCTGACCTTCAGCCGCGGCGGGCTGGTGGCCGCCTCCAGCCGGAAGTCGGCCGGATCCAACGCCACCGGCAGCCCGTCGCCGTCATAGACGGTGACCGCCTCCACCGAGGCGACCGGGGCGACCGGCAGCCGCACCACCCGGCCCGGCGGCCACGCATCGAGATAGAGCCGCCAGCCCTGCGCGATCAGCGCGCGGCGCGTTGCCAGCTCGATCTGCGCCCGCGCGGCGGCGATCAGCCGGCCGAGCAGCGCGTCCTCCTCGCCGGATGTGACGCGCAGCTGGGCGCGCGCCTCCTCCAGCGTCACCGGCTCCACTGCCGGCGGCGTCGTCACGATCGCGGTCATCGCATCCCCATCCGCTGTCCGTCCCGCATCGCCGGGCGGGGAACGTCCCCGCCCGGCTCGTTCCCCGCCGCCGTTACGCGGCGAAGACCAGCAGCTTGATCGCGTCGAAGTCCTGCATGCCGCCGCCCACGCGCTTGGTCGTGTAGAACAGCACGTAGGGCTTGGCCGAATAGGGATCGCGCAGGATGCGCACCCCGGCCCGGTCGACCACCAGATAGCCCCGGCGGAAGTCGCCGAAGGCGATGGCCGGCGCGCCGGCGGCGATGTCCGGCATGTCCTCGGCCTCGGTGACCGGGAAGCTCATCAGCGTTGCCGGAGCGCCGAGGCTCGCCGGCGGCTGCCACAGGTAGTTGCCCTCGCCGTCCTTCATCTTGCGCAGCACGCCCTGCGTGCGCCGGTTCATCACGAAGCGGGCGTTCTGGCGGTAGCCGGCCTTCAGCGCATAGACGAGGTCTATCAGCACATCGCCCGGCTCCGTGGCCGGGAAGGCCGCATCGACGCCGGTCGACAGGGTGCCGACACTGCCCCAGCTCCAGGCGCTCTCGGCCACCTGCGGGTAGTCGAGAAAACCGCGCGGCCGGTTGACGCCGTTGCCGGCGACGAAAGCCGCGCCCTCCTGCTCGGCGAAGGCCAGCTCCACCTCCTCGGCGATCCACGCGTCGACATCGACCGCCGCATCGTCGAGCAGCGAGGCGGTCGCCGCCGGCATGGCGTAGAGCTCCATCGTCGGGAAGGCGAGTTCGGCCAGCGTCGGCGAGCCGGTTTCGGGCCGCGCCGCCGTCTCCGCCACCCAGCCCGACTGCGGGCCGGAGACCGAGAACGGCTTCTTGAAGACGCTGGACGAGACCTGCCGCGAGCCGGCGATGGCGCGGATCGGCGAGACCGACGTCATCCGGCGCAGGATGCCGGCCTCCGTCTCCTCCGGCACCAGATAGCCGCCGTCGGGATCGGAGCCGATGGACAGCGCCTTCTGCTCGAGCGAGCGCAGGCCTTCCTCCTGGCCCTTGCGCATATAGGCGAGGAAGGCGCCGCGATGTTCGCCGGCCGCCGCGCTCTCGCGGGCCCGGCCGCCGGTCCCTTCGCCCTCGCGCGGGGGACGGGCCGCCTTCAGCGCCAGCGCGTCGAGGCGCTGCTGCTGCCGGTCGATCTCCGCCTCGATGCGGGCGAGCTTCTCGCCGGTCAGCACGTCGGTGCTGCCGCGCTGCTCGATCTCCGACAGGCGCTCGTCGTTCACCTCGCGGAACGCGGTGAAGGCGGCGCGCATCTCGTCGAGCTCGCGCTCCAGTCCGCTGCCTGCGGCAGGCGCGGCGCCGCGCCCCGTCACCGCCTTGGTTTCCACCCCCTTGGTTTCTACCCCCTTCGTTTCGGGGGCGTGGCGCGTCAGCGCCGGCTGCTCGGCCGGACGGGGATTGCTGCTGGTCATGATCTGCGAAACTCCATTGCCCTGGTTGAGAGGCCCGGCGCCGGGAGCGCCGGTCGGGCGGCCCTGCGGCCGCCTCACGAGTCGAGCGCGCCTTGCGCGCGTCCCGTGGCGTTCGACCCGGCGTCGAGCCGGGCCATCGGGTGCAGCGGGAAGGTCACGAGCGACACCTCCCACAGGTCGATGTCGAAGATCCGCCGCAGCCCGCTCTGCGGATCGCGGCGGGCGGAGCGGGTGCGAAAGCCGATGGAGAGCCCGTCCAGTGCGCCGGCCGCCACCAGCGCGGCGGCATCGCGGCCCGTGCGCGTGTCGGTCACCAGCCGGCCGCTGAGATAGAGCCCGTGGGCGTCCTCCCTGGCGCTGTCCCACACGCCGATTGGCCGTGCCGGATCGTGCTGCCACAGGAAGCGGATGCCTTGCGCCCCGCGCTCGGCAAGGCTGCGGCGGAAGGCGCCGCGCATCACCATGTCGAGCGCGTCGTCCGGCGCGCCGAAGACGCTGGCATAGCCGGAAATCCGCGTCGGCCGGACGAGAGCCCGCCCACCCTTCGGCTCCGCCCCGCCGCCGTCGCGGCCGAAGCGCCCTGCCGCCAGCGCCCACATCGCCAGCGCGGCACCGTCCCGCTTTGCCGGGCTTTCCGTCTGCACCCGGCTCATGCGCGGACCCCGGCGCTCACCGCGCTTCTCTCGACGGCAGCGCGCAACACCAGCACGAAGCGGGCGAACACGGCCCTGTGCGCCCGCTTCACATGCGGCGCGCAGCGGATCGCGTCCGACGGCGTCGCGCCGGACATCTGGGAAACGGGCACGCGCACCCCCGCGCGCCCCCCAACACGGTGCGTCATGATCTGGATCTCCCTGTGGTGAATTCGAAATGCTCCCTGCCGGGTGCCACCTCTACCGCTCTGGCAACCAATAGGCCCCGGCTCGCGCTTCGCTTGGCCGGGGTGACGCCTGAGAGGGTGCGAGGCCGTGCCTCCCCCTCGGAGGTCATCCCGGCCGCAGGCGAAGCCGAAGAGCCGGGAACCATTGGTGTCCTCAGCAGGCATGAACTGGGAGGCGCTGCCGGCGTGCGGGCCTTCGCCCCAACCTCTCCCCACGTCATTCCGAGCAAGGCGAAGCCGCGGGGAGAGGAAAGTGCCAAGGATGACGAACAGAGAGGCAGTAAGCCCCCCTACTCGTCGCCGATCATCCGGTTGAGCCGGGCGATGGCCTCGACGAAATCGTCGAAGCGGCGGTTGGAGCGCACCATCTCGCGCAAGCTCCACACCAGCAGGCTCGACGAGGAGCCCGCCCACAACAGCAGCACCAGATGGGCAAGGTCCCCGCGTGCCGCCACCTCGCGCAGCGCCGGCTCCATCATGCGCCTTCCGCCCCGGCGCTCTCCGCGCCATAACCGACCGCCTGCCGCTTCTCGGCTCGCGTCAGGAACGAGGCCCGCTCGACCCGCTCCCACAGGGCGGCACGCTCGGCCGACAGCGCCTCGATGGCATCGGCATCGGGCACCAGCCGCAGGTCCGCCCCCTCGCGGGGGGAAAGCCACCGCGCCAGCGCCTCGCCGACGCGCGCGGCCAGCGGCAGCACGGTCTGGCGCCAGAAGGCGCGGTTGGCCTCCTGGTAGTTGGCGAAGGTGTTGTCGCCGGGGATCGCCAGCAGCATCGGCGGCACGCCGAAGGCGAGCGCGATCTCGCGCGCCGCCTGGTTCTTCGCCTCGATGAAATCCATGTCGCGCGGGGTGAGGCCCATCGGCTTCCAGTCGAGCCCGCCTTCCAGCAGCAGGGGCCGCCCCGCATTGGCCGGCCCCTGGTAGCCGGCCTCCAGCTCGCCCTTCAGCCGGTCGAACTGCTCGTCGGTCAGGTTCGCCGCATCCGCCCCGCCATAGACCAGCGCGCCGGAGGGGCGCGCCGCATTGTCGAGCAGCGCCTTGTTCCAGGCCCCGGCGGCATTGTGCAGGTCGAGACTGACCTGCGCCGCCTCCAGCGGCGCGAAACCGTAGTGGTCGTTGAGCGGGTGAAACACCTTCAGATGCAGCACCGACGGGTGTCCGTCGCGCGGGTCGGCGGGAAAGCGCACCGTGCGCCCGCCGACCGTGTAGTCGAACGCCTCCGGCCAGCCGTCGCGCCCCGGCACCACGCGCACCCGGTCGGGCCGCAGCGCATGCAGCTCGCGCGGCCTGCCGTCGATGTCGACCCGCTCCAGATAGGCATTGCCGGCGACCTGCAGGTAGCCGTGGATCTCCTCCAGCAGCCCCTGCCCGGACTGGCCCGGCGCGGGCCGCGCCAGCAGCTCCAGCAGCGGATGCGTGTCGAGTTCGCGCGCCCCCTCGTAGAGCACCAGCGGCACGCTGGCCGCCGCCTCCGCCACCATGCGCACGGCGCGGTGCACCACCGGATTTCGTGCATATCCCTCGCGGGCGAGCGCCGCATAGTCGCGCGGCGTCCACACCGCGCGCCCGCCGCCCGAGAGCGCCAGCAAGGGCCCGGCGCGCGAGGCCTTGGCCTCGGCTGACGGGCGACGAAAAGAGTCAAGAAGGTCGCGCAACCCCATGATCCAGAATCCTTTTTCCGGTCGACTTGAGGAACTGAATCCGCTGCCTGAGACATCGATTCAAACAGCTCGATTCAGCTGCTTCACACGCAGATTCAACTTGGCCGGGGGGCGTCTCACAGGCTGCGCAGGCGCGGGTTTGCCAGCGGCTTCAACGCCAGCTCGTGCAGCGCATAGACCAGCGCGTCGAGCCGGTCGGGCGAGTGGCCGGCCGACAGCCCGTCGGGGGCGAATTCCGCCATCTCGTCTTCGAGTTCGGGAAAGGCGCCGACATGGCGCACCCGGCCCTGCTCGTAGAGCATGGCGACCGGTTCGGCGCGCAGCCACTTGCCGCGCCGCGCCCGCACCTCGGCGACGGGCACGCCCGGGTCGACGCCGTTGATCACCGCGCCCACCATCTCGCCGCCCTGGTTCACCTCGGCGACCAGGCAGTCGGCCTCGAGCGTCCGCCACAGCTCCACCGCCGTCCGGGCCCAGCGCGCCGGCTTTGCCGCCCGCACGCTCGCATCCGCCAGCACATGGACGATGCCCGCCGCATCGATGCCGGCGGCAATGATCCCGCAGGCGTCCGAGCGGCGGGACGAGCCCGCCGGCGGATCGACCGCGACGACGATGCGGGTAAGCTCCTCCGGCCGCCGGTCGGTGCGGCAGCGCTCCAGCGCGTCGCGGCTCCACATTGCGCCTTCGCGCTCGCCGACGATCTCGCCGTCGAGTTCCTGCCGCGCCAGCCGCGTGCCGCGATAGCGGTTGCGGATCGCGGTGATGAAGCCCTTGGCCAGATGCGCCGCGTTGGCCTCCGTCGCCGCGCGGGTCACCACCGTGCCCTCGTCCTCGACCAGCCGCTTCAACAGCGGGATCGGGCGCGGCGTCGTCGTCACCAGCTGGCGCGGATGGGTGCCGAGCCGCAGGCCGAATTGCAGCATGTCCCAGGTCTCCTGCACATGCCGCCACTTGGCCAGCTCGTCGCACCAGGCCATCTCGAATTGCGGCCCGCGCAGGGCATCCGGGTCCTCGGAGGAAAACACCTGCGCCACCGCCCCGCACGGCCATTCCAGCCGCCGGCGCGAGGGCAGCCATTGCGGCCGCTCCGATGCCGGGTGCACACCGAGCAGGCCGGAGATCCCCTCCACCATCACCTCGCGCGCATCCATCTGCGTTTCGCCGACGAGCGCGATGCGCAGCTCGCCGCCCCGCCCTTGTCGGGCGGTCGCGTTCACCGCCGCGCGCAGCCATTCGGCGCCGGCGCGGGTCTTGCCGGCGCCGCGCCCGCCGAGCAGCAGCCACACCCGCCAGTCGCCCTGCGGCGGCAGCTGGTGTTCATGCGCCCAGATATGCCAGTCATGGCGCAGGAAGCGCAGTTCCGCCGCCGTCAGCCGCGCCAGAAAGTCCGGCAACCGCCCCTTCGCCGCACAGGCGGTCAAGGCGCTGCGCAAGCTCGTGCCTGAGTGCATCCTCGTCCCTCCCCGCCGGGTCCAGTTCCCTCACGCCGCTGCGCAGTTCGACCAGCACGTCGAGCGTCCGGGCGAGGATGCCGAGCGTGCGGGCGTTGCGCTCGGCCAGCTGCGAGGCCTCCGCCCGGTCCAGCTTCAGGGCGCGGGAGCGGCCGATTTCCAGCTCGATCGCCTCCACCTGCCGCTCGAACGCTTCCGCCAGCCGCCCCACGAGGCAGGCAAGGCCCTGCGTGTCGCCGGCGGCGATCAGCCCGCGCACGTCGCCCGAGCGCACCCAGCCTTCCGCCTGGATGTGGCGCAGCACCGTGCTCTTGGCGACGCAGAAGCGCTTCACCACCCCGTCCGCATCCAGCGCGCCGCTCTCGTAGAGCTGCCGCGCCTCGGCCCAGGCCTCGACGCCCAGATGCACCGGCGCCTTGCGGTCGGGAGAAGCTGCGTGTGTCGGGGGTGGCTTTCGGGTTTTGGCGCCCGCCGTCTCGGGATCGGCCGCTTCGGCCTGTTCCGGGGATTGCGCGGCACCGTCCGCTGGCGCCTTTGAACCGGCCATCGGCTCCTCCCTGTTTGATGTCGGGATCATGTTCGGCAAGGATCGGCAGACGGCCCGAGAAAGAAGCACGACCTCGCATCCCCTCGGCCTTGCCGAGGGCACCAATGGTTCCCGGCTCTTCGGCTTCGCCTGCGGCCGGGACGACGGCCTGAGAAAGTGGCGCGACCTCGCATCCCCTCGGCCGTCACCCCGGACGAGCAACGCGAGATCCGGGGCCTATTGGCTGCCAGAGCGGCAGCGGGGACGCCAGAACCTCTCCCTGCATCATCCCGCACGCAGCTCAGCCAAGATGCGGGATCGGAGAGCCGAGAGCCTCGCGGCAGCGCTCACACAAAAGAGGCAACCACCCTGCCTCCCCGGTCCCGGATCGTCGGCCTTCGGCCTTGTCCGGGAAGACGCCAAGGAGAGGGTGGAGCGACAAACCAACCGCCAGAAACACAAATGGCGGCCGAACCAATCGGTCCGCCGCCATCGCCAGGCCGCAACTGTGCGACCATGCCTGAACCCTACCCGACCACCGTCACGGTGTCAAGGATTTTTTTCCTACGAACAGCTGCCCGTAGAGATACCGGAACCGCCGCAAGCGTGCCAGCCACCATGCATCAGGAGACGCCCCTCTTTCCGGCCACTCTCACGAGCGCAAACAGGCCGAGCGTCGATAGACACGCCGGCAAAAGCACGAGCAGAGCCAGGAACAGCCCCCCTCCGGAAAGATGCCCCGCAAGAGACGCGAGGACCAGGGCGCACCAGATGACGATCAAAGAAAAATTCGCGGCACAAAGCACCAAGGAGCCGAAAGAGAGCGACAAGACAAAAATGACCGCAACAACCACAAGCAATATCATGAAATAAGAAGTCGCCGACGCCGCCCCGATCATCGAGACGGAAACCAGAACGACAGAAACAGCGTGAAGAACGACAGCCAGCCGGGCGGCATCGGGCAAGATGGACATCCTATATGCTCTCGTAGTCGCTCCCGAACGCGGCCTTACACCCACCCCTCACTCAATAAACCCCACCCGCACCTTCTCGTCCATCGGGTTCTCGCCCGGCCAGTCGGCGACGAAATTCTCGTAGTCTTCCAGCGGGATGCCGTCTTCGGGAAAGGTGCGCCCGCGCACCGAGACGCCGGCGGCATGCACCGTTTCCGGGTCGCCGGAGACCAGCGGATGCCACCAGTAGAGGTCGCGCCCTTCGGCGACCAGCCGGTAGGCACAGGTCGGCGGCAGCCAGGAGAGCGTCGGCACCAGCTCGGCGGTGAGCTGCAGGCAGTCCGGCACGGTGGCGAAGCGGTTGGCATAGTCCGAGCAGCGGCAGCTCTCGCCGTCGAGCAGGGTGCAGGCGAGCGAGGTCCAGACGATCTCGCCGCTGTCCCAGTCCTCCAGCTTGTTGAGGCAGCAGCGCCCGCAGCCGTCGCACAGGGCTTCCCATTCGGCCGGGTTCAGCTCGTCGAGCCGCCGTCCCTTCCAGAACGGCTCGCCCGCCTCGCTTGCGCCGCCCGCCGTCCCGCCCGCCCGATTTGTTGATCGCTCCGCCACCGGCACATCCTTGAAAGGCCCGGCGGATCGGGAGTAAAACGGACCGCGCCGGGTCGCTCCCGCAGCGGGAGCCCGCCCACGGCCATAGCAGAACGGAAGACCAAGGTGAACCAGCGATCCGGCGATGCCGACCCGCAGGACAGCCCGCAGCCGGCGCCCTCTTCAGGGAACCAGCCGTCGGGGCGGCGCCCGTTCGGCGCCCGCGCGCGTTCGGCCATGCTGTCGGTCGACGCGTGGGTCGACACCGCGTTGTGGCGGTCGTTTTCCGGTCTGCGCGCCGGGCTCGAGGGCTATTCGGCCTGGCTGCGCCGGTTCCGCGCCCGCGGCGCGGGGCGCGTTGCCGCCGAGCTTGCCTCCGACGGCGTCACCTTCGGCCTGCTCGGCCTGATCCTGATGCTGGCGCTGGCGCAGGACGCCTTCCAGCAGACCGGGCGCGCCGACTGGCGCACCACCGAGGACTTTTCCGTCACCTTCCTCGACCGCTTCGGCAACGAGATCGGCAAGCGCGGCATCCTGCTCAACGACACGGTGCCGCTGGAGGAGATCCCCGACCACCTGATCAAGGCGGCGCTGGCGACCGAGGACCGGCGCTTCTTCTACCATTTCGGCATCGACGTGATGGGCACCTTCCGCGCCATGCTGGAAAACGTGCGCGCCCGCACCGTGGTGCAGGGCGGCTCCTCGATCACCCAGCAGCTGGCCAAGAACCTGTTCCTGTCGAACGAGCGCACGCTGGAGCGCAAGATCAACGAGGCGTTCCTGGCGCTGTGGCTGGAGATGAACCTCTCCAAGCGCGAGATCCTCAAGCTCTATCTCGACCGCGCCTATATGGGCGGCGGCACGTTCGGCGTCGCCGCGGCGTCCGAGTTCTATTTCGGCAAGAACGTGCGCGAGCTGAGCCTGGCGGAATCGGCCATGCTCGCGGGCCTGTTCAAGGCGCCGACGAAATACGCTCCGCATATCAACCTGCCGGCGGCGCGCGCGCGGGCCAACGATGTGCTGACCAACATGGTCCAGGCCGGCTTCATGACCGAGGGCCAGGTGATCGGCGCAAGGCGCAATCCGGCGGTCGCCATCGACCGCAGCAAGGACCGCTCGCCGGACCACTTCCTCGACTATGCGTTCAACGAGGTGAAGGAGCTGGCGCGCACCCATCCCGCGCTCGCCAACGACCGCATCGTCACGGTGCGCACCTCGCTCGATCCCGGCCTGCAGCGCCAGGCGGAGCGCGCCGTGCTCGAGAGCCTGCGCCAGCACGGCGAGCGCTACCGGGTGCGCGAGGGCGCGGTCGCCGTCGTCGTGCCGGAAACCGGGGCCGTGCGCGCCATGGTCGGCGGACGCGATTACGGCGAGAGCCAGTTCAATCGCGCGGTCGACGCGGTGCGCCAGCCCGGCTCCTCGTTCAAGCCCTTCGTCTATATCGCCGCCTTCATGAACGGCTACACGCCGGCCTCCGTGGTGCCGGACGCGCCGATTTCCATCGGCGGCTGGAGCCCGCGCAACTATTCGCGCGGCTATGCCGGCCCGGTGACGCTGAAGACCGCGCTGACCAAGTCGATCAACACGGTGCCGGTGCGCCTTGCCCAGGCGATCGGCCGCGACAAGATCGTCGACTATGCCAAGGCGATGGGCATCACCACCGAGATCAAGATCACCCGGCCGCTGCCGCTCGGCGTCGCCGAGGTGAAGGTGCTGGACATGGCCGCCGCATTTGCCAGCTTCGCCAGCGGCGGGCTGAAGGTCGTGCCGACCGCCATCCTCGAGGTGCGCAATTCCGCCGGCGATGTCATCTACGAGCAGGCGAACGACCGGGCCCCGCCGGAACGCATCTTCCCGGAGGAAAAGGCCGCCGAGATGAACGACGTGCTGGTCAACGTGGTGGAAAACGGCACCGGCCGGCGCGCCCGGGTGGAGGGCGTCACCGCCGCCGGCAAGACCGGCACCACCCAGGCCTATCGCGATGCCTGGTTCGTCGGCTACACCGGCAACTACGCGGCGGCCGTGTGGTTCGGCAACGACGACTTCACCTCCACCGCCCGGATGACCGGCGGCAGCCTGCCGGCGATGACCTGGCAGTCGATCATGGATTACGCGCACAAGGGCATCGAGCTGCGGCCGATGCCGGGCGTCGACCGCCCGGCCCGCGAGGACGGTGCCATTCCGGTGGCGGAGGGCGCCGGCTCCGACCGGCCGCGCCTGCTGCGCGTGCAGTCCATCGCCGTGCTGGAGGAGATCGGCGCGCGGCTGGATGCCATCGGCAAGCGGGCGGAAGCGCCGGCCGCTCTTCAGGCGCCAGGACAGGCGGAGCCCGTCGCCCGGTGACACTCGCCCTTTCCCACGATCCGGAGACCGACGGCCTGCGGCCGGACCGCGTCCCCTCCATTCTGCGGCGGCGCCGGCGCGCCCTGGCGCTGGATCTCGCCATCGTCATCGCCATCGCCATGAGCGTCGGGTTTTCCAGCGCCTATCTGGCGGTGGAGCGGGCGCCGGCCTTCGGCGCGCTGCGGCTCGGCGCGTGGGAGGCGCGGCCGCGCCAGGGCACCCGCGATGCCGACCCCTATTCCACCGCCACCCATGCCCGCACGGGCCGCGTGCCGCTGGCCGGCGGCGAGGGGCTGATGTTCCTGGCCGAGACCGACAGCGACGGCAACACCCTGTCGCCGCGCTGCGACTACGAGATTTCCGGCCAGGCGGCCCCCGCCCGGCTGTGGACGCTGGTGGCGCTCGACCGCGAGATGCGGCTGGTCGCCGACGGCTCGCCCCGCAGCGGCGTCGACAGCCGCCACCTGCTGCGCCGCGCGAACGGCGAGTTCGTCATCACCGCCGCGCCCCGCGCCCGGCCGGGCAACTGGCTGCCGACCTCCGGCACGGCCCGCGGGCTGGTGCTGGCGCTGCGCCTCTACGACACGCCGCTGACCACCGGCACAGGCGTTGCCAACGTGCCGATGCCGGAGATCCGCCGGGGGCTGTGCCGATGAGCGCGCGCGCCCGCAAGACCTTTTCCTCCCTCCCGCTGCGGGCGCTCGACGGCATGGTCGTCGTGCGCATGCTTCTGCTGCTGCTGGCCGGGCTCTTTCTCGGCGGCATCATCCACATCGCGATCGTGCTCGGCGTGCCGGGCCAGGTGCCGGAAAGCGCCTATGCGCGGGTCGCCGCCTTCGGGCCGGACGGGGTATTCAACCGCCTGCCGGACGTGGAAGCCGGCGCCGAGCCGCTGCCGATGCTCGACCCGATGATGCTCCATGCCGCCTGCCGGTTCGACCTTGGCGAGGGTCCGCTGAAGATCGAGGCGGCGCTGCCGCCGCCCTTCTGGTCCTTCGCCCTGTTCGATGCGGGCGGGCGGGCGATCTACAGCCTCAACGACCGCACCTCCGGTGCCGGCGGCCGGCTGGAAGTGCTGGTGCTCACCACCGAGCAGCTCAGCGTCCTGCGCGAAAACCCGCCGGAGGGCCTAGAGGACCTGATCGTCATCGAGACCGACGCCCTCCACGGCTATGCGCTTTTGCGCGCCTTCGACGGCGAGCCCCTGCTGCGCGAACGGATCGAGACGGCGATGGCGCAGGCGACCTGCCGCAGGCTCTGACACACCCGGCGCCGATATCGAAGGATCCCCGAGTCGATGGCGGTCCGCCGCTGACGGTACAGTCCGCTCCCGCCCGTGGATAGCGCGCCGGCGCCCGTGCGGCCGGCAGGCGGCGCGGCGCCTCCTTGCCCCCTCTCTCCCCTCCCACATCCCCGCCAGACCCGCGCGCTGCACGCAAAAAACAACAGCGCAACCGCACTTATCCCCGTGCGGGTATTTTTCCCGTAATGATATAGGAATATAAACCTAAAATTGATAAGTGGAGGCAGGAATGACTGGATTGTCCGGAATTTCAGACCTCGGCGGCCTGGCCGTCGGCATGCCCGCGGCCCTTCGGCCCCGCCCGATGCGAGGGGCGGGCCTGCTCGTCACGGCCTGCGTCCTGTCGGTTTTCGAGGTGGAGGAGACCGACCTCGCCCAGCCCAGCCGCGGCCGCGCCCATGTCGCGCTGGCCCGGCAGATCGCCATGTATCTGCATCACGTCATTCTCGGGCGCACGCTCACCGACATCGCCCGCGAGTTCGGGCGCGACCGCACCACCGTCGCCCATGCCTGCCGGCTGGTCGAGGACAGGCGCGACGAGCCCGAGTTCGACGCGATGGTCGGCGGGCTGGAGACCGCGCTGCAAGCCGGGCTCGCCGTCCTGCCCGCCCGCCCGCCATCCACCCGTACCCTGGCCACCCGTCCCCTTCCCGCCCGCGGAACGGAGGCCTGAGCCATGGCTTCCTCGCGCCGCGCGCTGGACCGTCTTCTCGCCCGCCTTGCCGCCGCGCCCGCCTGGTCTCCTCAGGACGGACCGGACGGCGGCGTGCAGCTCGTCCCCCTGCCCGCCGCCGCAACCGCGCCGAAGGGCGGCGCCGCGCCTCCCGCCTCGGCCTCCTCCCCCGCCCCGCTTGCCGTCGACGCCGCGCAGCTGCGGGCGGCCTTTGCCGCCGGGCTGGTGGAGCGGGGCGGCAAGGGCCGTCTCCTCCTGTCTCCGGCCGGCCGCGCCCGGCTCCGGCGTCTTGGTTCCGGCGAGGAGGATTTCGCCGCCCAGCACCGGGAGACCGGCACCCGCCGCATCGCCATTGCCGGGGCGGCCGACGAGATCGTCACCGTCAACCATGCCGAGAGCCCGCTGGCCTGGCTGCGACGGCGGCGCGGCCGCGATGGCGAGCCGATCCTCGACGAGGGACAGTTCGCCGCCGGCGAGCGGCTGCGCGCCGACCACACCCATGGCGCCATCGTGCCGGGCATGCGCGGCATGGCCTGGTCGGCACTCGGCAGCGGCGCGGGCGGCGGCCGCGATCCGCGCGGCGGCCTTGTCGAGCTCACCGACACCACTTTGGCCGCGCGCGCGCGTCTCGAACGGGCGATGCGGGAGGTCGGGCCGGAGCTTGCCGGCGTGCTGATCGACGTGTGCTGCGAGCTCAAGGGGCTGGAGCAGGTCGAGCGGGAGCGGCGCTGGCCGCCGCGCTCCGCCAAGGTGGTCCTGCTGCTCGGGCTGACGCGGCTCGCCCGCCACTACGGCACCGGCTGAGCGGGCGCCCCGCGCTCCTGTCTTCTCTCTCACCGTCTCGATCCCCTGTCGCCTCGCTGCCCTGTCTCCTCCCCCTGTCGCCTCGCTGCCCTTGCACCGTTCCCCTTGCACCGCCCCTTCCCCGCGTCTTCCCGGGCAAGCGCAAGCGCGACCCGGGACCGGAGAGGCACGGTGCCCGCCTTTTTTGCCTGAGCGCTGCTGCAACCGCCCTCGGCTCCCCGATCCCGGATCTGCAGGCTTCGCCTGCGTCCGGGAGGACGAAGGAGAGGACCGTGTGGGCGAGGCGATGTTGCGGGGGTCTGCGCGCGCCCGCAACAGCTCTGGAAACCAATAGGCCCCGGCTCTGCGCTGACGCGCGGCCGGGGTGACGGCCGGAAGGATGCAAGGTCTCGCGACACCCACAGGACGTCACCCCGGACGAGCATCGCGAGATCCGGGGCCCAGAGGCAACGCGAGCGGCTGTGAGGCGGGGCGGCGTCGCCTCCCCCATCCCTGTCATACCTGCGAAGGCAGGTATCCAGTATCCGCCGGGGCGGGTGGATTTGCGAAAGCGCCCGTTTCGGCAAGGGAAGCTCACGGCAGTGCCGAGGCCTCGCCCGAACCGCTCGGGGTTACTGGGTCCTTGTCTTCGGCTGCGCCGAAACCGGGACGACAGGCCGAGCGTGGGCGCACGTCGGCGTGTCCTCGCCACTCACTCCAACCCCTCCCCGCGTCTTCCCGGGCAAGCGCAAGCGCGACCCGGGACCGGAGAGGCACGGTGCCCGCCTTTTTTGCCTGAGCGCTGCTGCAACCGCCCTCGGCTCCCCGATCCCGGATCTGCAGGCTTCGCCTGCGTCCGGGAGGACGAAGGAGAGGACCGTGTGGGCGAGGCGATGTTGCGGGGGTCTGCGCGCGCCCGCAACAGCTCTGGAAACCAATAGGCCCCGGCTCTGCGCTGACGCGCGGCCGGGGTGACGGCCGGAAGGATGCAAGGTCTCGCGACACCCACAGGACGTCACCCCGGACGAGCATCGCGAGATCCGGGGCCCAGAGGCAACGCGAGCGGCTGTGAGGCGGGGCGGCGTCGCCTCCCCCATCCCTGTCATACCTGCGAAGGCAGGTATCCAGTATCCGCCGGGGCGGGTGGATTTGCGAAAGCGCCCGTTTCGGCAAGGGAAGCTCACGGCAGTGCCGAGGCCTCGCCCGAACCGCTCGGGGTTACTGGGTCCTTGTCTTCGGCTGCGCCGAAACCGGGACGACAGGCCGAGCGTGGGCGCACGTCGGCGTGTCCTCGCCACTCACTCCAACCCCTCCCCGCGTCTTCCCGGGCAAGCGCAAGCGCGACCCGGGACCGGAGAGGCACGGTGCCCGCCTTTTTTGCCTGAGCGCTGCTGCAACCGCCCTCGGCTCCCCGATCCCGGATCTCCGGCTTCGCCTGCGTCCGGGAGGACGAGGGAGGAGCTTGCGTGCCGGAGAACGAAGGGGGGCTGCCTCAGGCCTCGGCGAGCGCTGCACGGGCGTCCGCGCGGATGCGTTCGACCATCGACTTCAGGCCGTTCGCCCGCTGCGCCGACAGGTGCTCCTTGAGGCCGATGCGGGAGAAGATCTCGTCGATATCGGTCTGCGCGATCTCCGCCGCGCTGCGCCCGGAATAGGTGGCGAGCACGATGGCGACCAGCCCCTTGACGATATGGGCGTCGCTGTCGCCCTGGAACACCAGGCGCGGCGCGCCGTCCTCGCCGCGCTCCACCGACTTCACCAGCCAGACCTGCGAGGCGCAGCCGCGCACCTTGTTGGCGTCGGTGCGCTCCTCGTCGGGAAACTCCGGCAGCATCCGCCCCAGCTCGATCACATAGCGGTAGCGGTCGTCCCAATCTTCGAGGAAGTCGAAGTTCTCAAGAATGTCGTCGAGCGGCGGGATCATGGGCAGCCATCGGTCTTTGAACGGAGCGCGGAGCGGGTCGGACTTTCGTGACCCGCTATATAGTCCGCTCGGCCGGAGATGGAAACCGGGGGGTGTCCGTCAATATCGCGGAAAGAAAACAAAGAAAAAGCCCGCGGGTGAACAGGGCAGCAGTTCACCCGCGGGCGGCGGAAGGGTCCGCCTTCAGTTTGCGCAAAAACGTCAAGAGGCTTGCCGGAAGACTTGCAGGCAGGTCCGGACGGCGGGCGCACCCGCCGGGCCGGGGACAAGTGTCCGGGCCAGGCCCGTTTGATCAGGCCGGTTTCGATCAGACCGGACGGTCCGCGCCCTTGGGACGGGGCAGCGGGACCGGGCCGTGGCCGGGCGCCGGAAGCGGCGTCACCTGGGCCGAGCGCTGCGCGCCTGCCTCGCCGGCGGCCGGTGCCGCGCTGCCCGCCTCGGCGGTCGTCGCGGGCTCGCCCTTCGGCAGCGCCCAGACCGGCTCCAGGTCGGTCTCGGTCAGCGTGCCGGTCGTGCCGGTGGTCAGCTCGCCGTTCTCGTCGAGGTATTCGTAGAGCATCCGCGCGCTGACCTTGGCCTTGGCGCCGATCTGCGAGATCGCCTGGCCGCCGGTCTCGCAGGTCTGCGGATTGCGCTCGCAGAAGCCCGAGAGGTCGCTGATGGTCGACTGGGCCGCGAAGAACGCGGTCACAGGGTTGATGCCGGCGCTCTCCTTGCCGTCCTCGCCGGTGTCGATCGGCAGGATCAGCAGCACGAGCGCGATCCAGAATGCGCATCTGAGAAGAAAGAACATGGTTGCCGCCCTTGGCTGTCATATCCGGGTCGGGGCCGGTCGCCGACATGCGGTCGCCGGATCCGTTATGCCCGCAATGTAGCACGCATCCTCCAACGCCGGGTTGAGTCGCCGCTCTCAATTTTTCGCAATTTCGAGACGAGTTTTCGCAAAATTCGTCTCAAATTTTATCGAAATTCCAAGGCCCTTCCGCAGGCCCTTTGGCGTGCCGTTCCGCCCCTTCGCTCCACCGGGAAAACTTGAGGTTTCATGGTTCCTTAAGCCGTTCCTGTGACCATCGGGGCACAACAGGTCGAGCAAACGGCGACGCGCCGGAAAGACGAGAATGATGCCAGCATTGCAGGATCGGCTGAGGCTTGCGGCAAGCCATGTCGATGCCCTGGTCCACCCGGATGCGGCCCATGAAACGGCCGCCCGCGCCAGCCACGGCGCCTTCATCCGCGGGCATCTCGCCTGCGGCGCGCTGGCGCTCGCCCTGCTGCCGCTGATGCTCGCCTTCAATGGAATCACTACCCTGGCGGTCGCCCTGATTCTCGGCTGGCTGACGGCGCACCTGCCGCTTGCCATGTATGTCTCGCGCACCGGCGAACTCGCGTGGGGGCAGATCGCCTCGGCGCTGCTCTTCGCGGTGAGCTTCGGCGTGCTCGCCGCGCTGACCGGCGGACTTTCCTCGTCGGTGCTGCCGCTGCTGGTGCTCGCCCCTGTCGAGGCGGCGATCGCCGGCCGCCGGCGCGGGATTGTCCTCGTCGCCGCGGTGACGCTGGTAATGGCCGTCGGCCCCGCGCTTGCCGGGCTGACGATGCCTGCGGCCGCCGCCCCGATCGGCGGTTTCCTGCCCGTTCCCTTGCTGGCCGTGACGCTTGCCGTGCTTTACGCCGGCCTGCTGGCGCTGCGTGTGGGCGCCGCCAACCGGCGGCGCGAAGGCGACCTTGTCCTGCGCGAGGCGCGCACGAGCCTTGCCGCACGGCTCGCCGGCGAGGCCGTGCTGCGGCATGGACCCGGCGGGCGCGTGGAGGAGGCCGGCGAGGCCGCCGCGCGCATCCTGGGGCTCGGCCGTCCGGCGGCAGCGGCACGGGAATTGGCCGGCGACGGGCTCTTCGCCCGCGTCCATGTCGGCGACCGTCCAGCCTATCTCAAGGCGCTCAGCGATGCCGCTTCGGAAGGGGCGGTCCAGAGCCTGCGCCTGCGCCTGCGCAGCGGCGAGAACCAGCCCGGCGAGGCCGGCCGTCCGGGCTACATCACGGCTGAGCTGACCGTTCATCCGTCGCCCGAAGGCGATACCGGCACCTTCAGCGTGCTGCGCGACGTCACGGCCGAGGCGACCCTTGCCGCGGAGCGCGACACGGCGCTCGCCGAGGCCGAGAAGGCCCGCGAGGCGCACTCCCGGTTCCTGGCCACCGTCAGCCACGAATTGCGCACGCCGCTCAACGCGATCCTGGGTTTTTCCGAGCTTTTGAGCGGGGATACGGCGTCCGGTGCCGCCGCCGATCCGCAGCGGGTGCGCGACTATGCCGGCACCATCCACCAGTCGGGCAGCCACCTGCTGCAGCTGGTCAACGACATGCTCAACATGGCGCGGATCGAGACCGGCCATTTCGATATCGTCGCCGAACGCTTCGACCTGCGGACCTGCCTCGACGGCTGCCGCCGGATGATGGAGCCGGAGGCCGCCCGGCTCGGCCTGCGGCTGACGGCGGACCTGCCGCTGTCGCTCGGCGAGGTGAGCGCGGATCCGCGCGCCTGCCGCCAGATCGCCTTGAATCTGCTGTCGAATGCGCTGAAATTCACGCCCGAGGGCGGCCGTGTCGTCCTCTTCGCCCGCAGCGAGCCGCAGGGCTTCGTCTTCGGCGTGCGCGACAGCGGCATCGGCATCGCGCCGGCCGACCACGAGCGGGTGACCGAGCCATTCGTGCAGGCGAGTTCGGGCCTGGCGCGGCTGCACGACGGCGCCGGCCTCGGCCTTGCCGTGGTCAAGGGCCTGGCCGCCTTGAGCGGCGGCCGAATGACGCTGGACAGCCGCGAGGGAGAAGGCACCTGCGTCAGCGTCGCCCTGCCCTCGCTGGCCGCCGACGGGGGGATCTCCGCTCCGCGGCCGACACTTTCGCAACGGCTTGCGGCGCCCCGGGGGGAGGCCGGCCGCAGCACGGGACATGACATCAAGCGCAGCGCATGAGCGCCAGGAAGAAGACTGAGAGCATGAGCCGTTCGCCCCGAAACCAGCCCGCTCCCGCCGCCCGGCGCGGACGACGGCACGAACCGCTGCCGCCGGCGCGCCCTGCGTCCCAGGGCCTCGGCGCGGTGGCGCTCGACAATCCGGTCGCGACCGGCGGCTGGCTGGTCATGGCGCTGACCGGCGGGCTGATCATCGCCAACGCCCTCGTCTTCCAGTCCGGCCGCCATCCGGCGCCGTTCTTCGCCACCCGCGACGCGCCGGTCAGCACGCCGGCCGCCCCTGTCGTCACCGAAGCGCAGCTGGAGCGCCAGCGGCTGGTGCGCGACGTGCAGATGGAGCTGCGGCGCCTCGGCATGTATGGCGGCCTGCTCGACGGACTGAACGGCCCGGCAACGGAGCGCGGCGTGCGCGCCTACCAGCGCGCGCGCGGCCTGCCCGAGACCGGGGATATCGACACCGCGCTGCTGGCGCGCCTTGCCATGGATACCGGTGTGGACGTGGACAACCTTCCGCCCCTGCCCCCGCTGCCGCCCCAGACAGCAGCGCCCCAGACGGTGCCCGGTCAGTCGTCCTCCGGCAGCTCGTCGCCGGCCGCCGCGCAGGCTTCGAACCCGACGACCGGCTCGGTGCGCACCACCCGGGTGACGCCGCCGGTGCCGGCCCCGTCTGCCCCCCGCGCACAAACCGTCTCCGCACCCGCGAACGCCGGTCGCGTGCCGCCCGCTTCGGTCGCCAACGGCGCGCTCACGGGCGACCGCGCCCGCATCGCCCGGTTGCAGGCGGCCCTGTCGGAAATGGGCTATGGTCCGATCAGCGTCGACGGATTCGCCGGCGAACAGACCGCCAATGCCATCCGCCGTTTCGAACTCGACCGCGGCCTTGCCATCACCGGCGCGCTCGGCCCAATGGTCGAGCAGGAGGTGGAAAAGGTGCTCGGCCGGCCGCTGTAAGGCCAGGGCGGGCCGGGCCGAGCGCCCGGCGGCGCCCGCGAAAGGACTGCCATGCGCCTGACGTCCGGTTTCTGGGTCTCGGCCCTGATCCGCCGCTGCTTCGGCGAGAACGCCTGGGCCGGCGTGATCTCCAGGGGCGCCGAGGAAGCCGGCGCCATCTATCTGGTTGTCGACCGGCGCGACGGCACCTGCGACCTCTACGGCCCTGCCCCGCAAAGCCTGTTCATGGACGCACCCGTCGGCGACC
The DNA here is from genome assembly GCF_023507705.1 of Stappia sp. WLB 29. Lineage (GTDB taxonomy): Bacteria > Pseudomonadota > Alphaproteobacteria > Rhizobiales > Stappiaceae > Stappia. Next base: position 113,756 of record NZ_JALBGD010000011.1, read on the forward strand.
GGCTGTTCGAGCGCCTTGCCGAGCGCGCGGAGCGGGAAAAGGTCGAAGCCCGCCTCGCCTCCGAGCGGCGGATGGACCCGGACATCTGGGTCGTCGAGATCGAGGACCGCGAGGGCCGCACCTTCTGGGACGTCGCGTCCGATTGAGCGCCGATCCCTTGCCGCTGAGCACCTATCCCCGCCCCTGCCCGCCGACCGCATACTGGCTTGCGAACGACGGGAGCGGGGCCGATGGGGAAGAAGTATACAGGCGGCAGCGGCGACGGGGATATCCCGCTTTCGGACATCCATGCGAGGGTGACCGCGCGGCTCGGCGTGCCGGCGGGGATATCTCCCGCCGACGAGATCCGCTGGCTCGACCGCGCGGCAACGGCGGAGCGACAGCTCGGCCTTGCCGGCTCCTGGGCGCACGATCCCAACCGGCTGCTGGCCCTGCGGCAAGCCCTGGCCTTCAGCGCCGCGACAGCCCGGCAGCACGGGCCCGGCGCCCGGCCGTGAGGCACCGCGCTCCGCGCACTCAGTCCTTCCAGGGAATGGCGCCCGCCGGCACATGGCGGGCGAGCGCATTGACCGCCAGCATCACCAGCACGGTCGCCACCACCGTGACGCTCGACATGGCGGCGGCGAGCGTCGTGTAGCCGCCGTCCTCGTAGTTGAAGATCGTCGTGCCGATGGTCTCGTTGCCGCTCGACCACAGCAGGGCGGAGACCGTCACCTCGTTGTAGGAGGTGAGGAAGACGAGGATCGCGCCCGAGGCGGCGGCCGGCGCGACCAGCGGCGCGTGGACCCGCGCCAGACGGCGGAAGAAGCCGGCACCCGAAACCCGCGCCGCATCGTCGAGACTGGCATCCACCTGCATGTAGGCGGCCATTACCGAGTTCAGCCCGATGGCGAGGAACACCGCCACATAGGCCAGCAGGATGATCGCCATAGTGCCGTAGAGGCTGACGCCGAGCACCGGCAGCGGGCGCAGGAACATCAGGATGAAGGCGATGGACATGACGAGGCCCGGCACCGCATAGGCGACATCGGCCTGTGCCGCGACCAGTCCGGCGAGCCGCCGTGCCATGCCGCGGCGCATGGCCAGGAAATAGCCGAGCAGGATCGACAGACCCGCGATCAGCAGCGCGGCAAGCGCCGCCGCCACCGTGGAATTGGCGAAGGCGCGCAGTGTCACCGCCTGCCGGAACAGGATCTCGGCGTAGTTTTCCAGCGTCAGGCTGCTGGCGGCCAGCGGCAGGCCGTAGGTGCGCATCATGGATGTGGCGAAGAGCGACAGCGCCGGCAGCAGCAGGGTGGCCGCCAGCAGCAGCCAGACGGTCGCCTCGACCGGTAGGCGGGCGCGGCCGAGATCGACGGCCAGCGGCTGTTGCGGCAGGCCGACGAGCGCGTTGCGCATGCGCCGCTGCAGCAGGACCTGGATGGCGACGAGGCCGAGGGTGACGATGCCGAGCAGTATGGAGATGAGCGCCACGTCGCCGATCACCGAGGGGCCGTAGCCGGCGAGCCGGCGCCAGATCAGCACCGGCAGCGTGGTATAGCGGGCGGGAATGCCGATCAGCGCATTGATGCCGAAATTGCCGAGCGCGCTGACGAAGGCCAGGACGAAACCGGCCAATAGCGAGGGCGCAAGCAGCGGCAGGGTGATACGCCACAGCAGGCGCGGCGCGCGGGCGCCGGAGACGCGGGCGGCATCGCTGAGTTCGCGCGGGAAGGCCCGCAGGCCCGCCCTCACCACCAGGAACACGATGGGCATGTGCTGGAAGGAGAGCAGCGCCACGAGGCCGGTCAGCGAATAGACCGGATGCGGCGCGCCGGCGGCCGGAGCCAGTCCCAGCGCCTGCAGCACCGGGGATGCGGGCCCCAGCGCCTGGCTCCAGGCGATCGCCGTCACGTGCGGCGGGATCATCATCGGCAGCAGGATAAGGAAGACCAGCGGCGCCTTCGCCCGCACATTGGTGAGGCCGAGGGCCAGCGCCAGCACGGTGCCGAGCACGGTGGCAAGGCAGGCGGAGAGAAAGCTGCTTTCCAGCGAGTTCCACAGCGCCCGCTGCACGGATCGCGAGGCAAGCGTCTCGGCAAGGGGACCGAGCGTCAGCCCGCCGCCCTCCCCGGTCAGGCCGATGGCGAAGAGCAACGCCAGCGGCACGCCGCACAGCAGCGTGACCAGAAAGGCGACGGCGGCGAGGGAGAGCCCCTCGCCGCCGGCGATCGCGAAGGCGGACGGACTGCGCAAGCCTCGATTACCCGCCGAAGATCTCTTCGAACTTCATCTTGTTGGCGGCATCGCCCTCGAGCGCGGCGGCCGGATCGAAGTTCAGAAGCTTGATCTTGTCGCGGGCGGGGAAGCCCTCCGGCGCGGGAACGCCCGGATGCGCCGGCAGGTAGCCCTGCGAGGCGGCAAGGGCCTGGCCCTCCTCCGAGATCAGGAAATCGACGAAGGCCTTGGCGGCCTCGACATTCTTCGCGGTCTTGAGGATCGCGACCGGCTCGGTGACGGCAGAAACGCCCTCTTGCGGGAAGACGAAAGCGACCGGCGCGCCTTCGGCCGCGCCGCGGATCGCCATGAAGTCGACCAGGAAGCCGTAGAGCTTCTCGCCGCCGGCAACCGCCTTGTAGACGCCGCCGTTGCCGCCCTGAGCGAGCGCGCCCTGCTCTGCCAGCCCCTCGTAGAAGGCCCAGCCGAGATCCGGATGGCTGGTCACCGAGACCATATGGATGGTGGCGGCACCCGAGGTCAGCGGCGAGGGCATCGCGAAGCTGTCCTTGGCCTCCGGCTTCAACAGATCCTTGTAGGACGCGGGAACCATCGAGGCGCCGGTGTTGTAGACGATGCCGGTGGTGATCAGCTTGGTGGAAAAGTAGGTGCGGTCCTTGTCCATGATCGCCGGATCATAGGCCGAGACGTCCGCGCCCTCGTGGGCGAGCAGGCGGCCCTCCTTCTTCAGGCTCTCCATGGTCACCGTGTCGGCGATCAGCAACAGGTCCGGCTGCGGATCGCCTGCGGCGAATTCGGCCTGCAGCTTGGCCATCACCTTGGACGTGCCGTCGCGGACCCACTCGATCTCGAGGCCCGGATGCTTCGCCTTGAAGGCATCGACCGTCTGCTGCGCATCGGCATTGGGCTGGGAGGTGTACAGCACCAGCTTGCCGGACAGGTCGGCGAAGGCCGGCGTTGCGAGCGAAACCGTCATGAGGGCTGCGAGCAGCTTGGTCTTGATCATGCGAAACCCCGTGAATGGCGTGTTGTCCCGTTCGTCGCGAGCGGGTGAACAGGGGCCATAGCAGGCGCATGTAACAGTTTCTTGTGCCCCGGCCCAGACACCGGGGAAGACGCCGGGGATTTTTTACAAGGCTGTCCGGCGGTCAGCCGGCGTCGCGGCGCGAGGAAACAATGGCGGGAGAGGACGGCGCAAGCGTGCGCCCGCCCTGCCCGTCGCGGCGCTCGGCATGGGACAGACCGCCATAGGGCGAGGCCAGGCCGGAAGCCCGGCTGCGGCCGACCGCCGGGCGCTGCGCCTCCTCGCGGGCCGCGGCCAACTGCGCGACGGTGGCGGCCGGGCCGGCATGCAGCCCCTCCATCACCATCATCGCCGCACGCGGGGTGACCCGGTCGTGCAGGGCAAGGAGACCGCGCAAATGCTCCAGCGCCGCGGTCTGGCCGAGCACCCGCACGAGAACCCGGCCGCTTTCGCTGTCGCCGGTGCCGAGCGCCCGCAGCGCCAGCACCAGGGCCTCGCCGCCGGGATCGTCGACGATGCGAGCCGCCGTCTCCGCCGGCAGGGCCAGCGCATGGGCGAGCCGAGCGGCAAAGACGGCGAGACCGCCGGACAGCGCCGCCTCGACGAGTGCGGCCAGCACGGCAGGCTTGAAGGCAACGTTGAGCAGTTTCGGATCGCCTCGGCGGGCCAGTTCGGCAAGCGCGCGCGCTTCCGCCGCCGCGATCGCCTCCATGCGTCCCGTGCGGTCGAGGTCGAGGAACAGGGCGAAGAGCAGCGGCGCGGGCAGGGCATGGCGGCGGGAAAGGTCCGCGGCGAGCGCGCGCAGCATGTCCTCGCGCGCCGACAGGAGTTCCAGAACGCGCTCGCCGGGCGGGCAGTCGGGACGGGCCAGCAGCACCTTCAGCGTCGCCGCGTCGGCATGGCGCAGCAGCACGCCGGCAACGCTCTCCGGCATCTGCGAGCGCGCGGCGATGGCCCGATGGACGGCGGCATCGCCGCTGGCTGCACGCGAGATCAGGTCGGTTTCCGGCAAGGCTCCCTCGCCGGCAAGGGCCGCGGCGGCGATCTCGCTGTCGGGATCGGCAGCGAGCAGGCTGAGGCATTCCGACGGCGTCTCGGGCGCAGCGGCGAGCAGCTGCGCGATTGTCAGGCGGTGCTCGGCCGGCGTCTCCGGCAGCAACTGGCGGAACAGCTCGGCGAAGATGCGGCGCTCGGAGGTGTCGTGCCCCTGCCGGGCGACATAGAGTTCGGTGGCGGCCAGCAACAGTCCGGCCTTGCGGGCATCGCCCGGCTCCATCGGCAGGTCGAGCACGCCCTCCATCGCCCTGTGGTGCGGACGACGGCGGTCCTGCACGCTCTCCTCGGGGATAGCGCCAGGGGACAAAGTCTTGGCTGAAACGTCGAAAGAACTGGACACGGGCCGGGACTGCCTGCGCTACGCATTTACACGCGCCCCTCGCCATCGGCCCCTAACGCGGAGACCCTCATGGAGACGGACTGCGTAAAATTGCCAGAAAAGCGTTAGCGAGTTGTTAACCCTGACTCGTTCCTACTAACCTCACGGCAGTTGGTTTCGCGTGACCTGCCAGGGGTCTGGGACCGGAGCGCCACCGCGCACCGGGTTGGCTCATGGAGGATGCTATGGGCACCGTGCTGAACTTCCACTGCGGCTATCGGCCTGGGCGCCTTTCCCGGCGAGCAATGCCGCGCGGCCGCCATGTCTCGGCCGAGATCGTCATCTTTCCCGGCGTCAGGGTCGAGCATCACGACGACGTGCAAGCGCTTGATCTCGGCGCGCGAATCGGGCGCAAACAGGATAGCCTTGCGCATCCGGGCCTGGACCGCGATCCCGGCAAGGCTCACTGAGCCGGACCGCCCGTCCCATCCGGGGCGCGGGGGGCGCGAGGGGAAAGAGCAAAGCGTGACGATCCGCCGTCCGACAGTGCGCGCGGCCACGGCCGAACGGCCGGGGCTCGCGAGGCGCCAGAGCGCACCGCGCCCTGCCCTTTCGCATGCGCTGCTGCTTGCCTCGGCCTGCTTTGCCGCCGCGACGCTTGCCGCCTGCCAAAGGCCGACAGGCGATTTCGGCCGGCCTGCGCCGTCGGTCATCCACGACCGCCTGATGCCGCAGATGGGCTCGGAACTGGCTGTTGCGCGCGGCGAACCGATGTCGCGCTTCAACCTCACGGACGACGAGCGCGAACTGCGCGATCGCGGCTGGACGCTGATCCGCCCGCCGGCGAGCGAGGACTGGATCGAGGGCACGCGCACCGAGCTGATCCGCACGCGGATCCTGCCGGAAACCGCCAACAAGCTGGATCCGGACCGCTACTATTCCTATCTGCGCTCGGACAAGTACCGCTCCAGCGAGGTGCGTTACGACAAGGTGGCCGCCGACGCGCGCGCGGATGCGGAACTCGTACCGCCCTTCTGCAAGGTGGCGACCCGGGTGATGGCCGCCGACGAGGAGCGGCTGCGCGCCCTCGGCCGGCGCGAGATCTCCACCAAGGAGGAACTGGCGGGCGCCCAGGCGCGGGTGTGGGAGAACCGCCGCTATATCGACTGGGCCGGCCAGGCGCTGCGCTACCGTCTCGTCTCCTACCGCAACGCCATCGACGCGCTGGAGATCGAGACCCCCTCGCACAACAAGGTGTGGGACGCCAATGTGGCCTGGAAGAAGCTCGCCGCCGAGGTGGTGCTGCTGGAAAAGGGCTGCGAGGCGATCAACCGCTATGGCCAGGAAGAGGACGCACGGCGCTCGCGCATCTATTCCAACTGGGGCACCGAGCGGCCGGCGCCCGTGAAGTGAGCCGGCGGGCAGCACGCTGTCACGCAATCCTCACACTGCCATGCGATGGGGCGCGCTTGCGGGCAGCCGCCCGCGCGGTTAAGCACATCGCACGCCGCCCTCCCGACCTCAGCACAGTACCGGAGCCCCATGTCGGTTTCCCTTCGCGCGCTGACCAAGCGCTTCGGCCCGCAGACGGCCGTTTCCGACATCACGCTGGACGTGGAAGCGGGCAGCTTCTTCGCCATTCTCGGCCCCTCCGGGTGCGGCAAGTCCACCTTGCTGCGGCTGATCGCGGGTCTCGAGACGCCCGACGGGGGCGAAATCGCCATCGGCGGCGAGACGGTCGCCTCGCCGTCCCGGCATGTGCCGCCGGAGGCGCGCAATGTCGGCGTGGTGTTCCAGTCCTATGCGCTGTGGCCGCATATGAGCGTGCGCGACAACGTCGCCTTTCCGGTGGAGAGCGCCGGGCTTGCCGCAAGCGAGCGCAAGGCGCGGGTCGAGGCCAGCCTCGACAAGGTGGGGCTCTCGGCTTTCGCCGCGCGCAGACCTGCCTCGCTGTCGGGCGGCCAGCGCCAGCGCGTCGCCCTCGCCCGCTGTCTCGCGCAGCAGGCCGGCACCATCCTGATGGACGAGCCGCTGGCCAATCTCGATCCGCATCTGCGCCAGTCGATGGAAGAGGAACTGGCGCTGTTCCACCGCCAGACCGGAGCAACGACGCTCTACATCACCCACGACCAGCGCGAGGCCATGGCACTCGCCGACCGTATCGCGATCCTGTGGGAAGGACGGCTGTTGCAGGCCGCCAGCCCTGAGACGGTCTATCTGCGCCCCACCAGCGAGCGGGTCGCCCGCTTCATCGGCCGCTCGGCCCTGACACGAGTGGCCGTGGAAGCGGCCGAAAACGGCATGGCGCAGGTCAAGGCGGGCAACCAGACGCTTCAGGTACGGGCGCCCGACGATGCGCGCCCCGGAGCCGGTACGGTGATGCTGCGGCCGGAACACATCCAGACGGACGGAGGCGACGGCGCGCTGCGCGCAAAGGTGCTTCATGTCAGTTATCGCGGCGGGTTCTTCGAGGCGACGGCAGAGCTTCCGGGCTTCGATGAGCCGCTGGTGCTGCATCTCGCCCGCAGGGCCGGGCCGGGCGGCGAGGTTCCGGTGCGCTTCACCGGCGGATGGCTGCTGCCGCAGGACGATTGAGCGCACCCATCCTTCCCTGCAGAGAATGCCCAAAAGAAAGACCGCCGCGGATCGCTCCGCAGCGGTCTCGAACTGTCGGCTTGCGCTTCGGGCCTGCCGCCGCGCCAAGCTGCCTGGCAGGGCTTACTTGCCGCGCTTGCGCTGCTGGCCGAGGCCCATCTTCTTCGCCAGTTCCGAACGGGCGGCCGCGTAGTTCGGCGCCACCATCGGATAGTCGGTCGGCAGGCCCCACTTCTCGCGGTACTCTTCCGGCGACATGTCGTAATGCGTGCGCAGGTGCCGCTTCAGCGACTTGAACTTCTTTCCGTCCTCAAGGCAGATGATGTAGTCGGGGGTGACCGACTTCTTCACCGGCACGGCCGGACGCAGCGGCTCCGGCTCCGGCTCGACGGTCGAACCGCTGGTGCGCTGAAGGGCGTTGTAGACCTCGTTGATCAGACCGCCGAGGTCGGACGAGGCAACGGTGTTGTTGGACACATAGGCCGAGACGATGTCGGCGGTCAGGTCGATAAGATTGTCGTCGGCGACCGTATCAGTCATTATTTCACCCATCAGTTTATTCGGAACTTTGCGAAATAGACCGACAAAAATTACGACCAGACAAGCTCAGCGTACTGTTGGGATACTGACGCGAGACAATATCTGACCTCGATTCTGTCGACCGAAACCCATAGGTGTCGTATATATCGACAAAATGGCGATCACAAGAGAAATTTTTCAATGAAACCCATGTAGCTTGGCCTAAATGCCAATCGATTGCCAAGGCCGGTTTAGAATTCGCAAAAACAAGAAAAGCAGATCGCGAATAAAAAGGCGAAATCTGGGCAGTTGCCCTCTCAAAAACAGGCCCGCACCGGGAGAGCGGCGCGGGCCATGACGTCAGCTCGCCTCGTCCGCCATTTCGTCGATATGGGTGTCCGCGCAGGGCTTGTATCCGGCCTGATAGGCGGCCTTGGCCAGCAGATGCGCGGCAACGGGCGCCGTCAGCAGGAAGAACACGACACCGGCCAGAGCGCGGGTCAGCACGTCGACCTGGCCGGCATGGACGGCAAGGGCGATCAGCATCAGGCCGGAGCCCAGCGTGCCGGCCTTCGAACCGGCATGCATGCGCATGTAGACGTCCTTCAGCCGCAACAGGCCGATGGTGGCGATCAGCGAGAAGATCGAACCGACCACCAGAACTATTCCGACGGCGATTTCGTAAATCGGGGTCATCGGCCCCCCTCCTCTTGCGCAGTACGCGCCTGGACTTCGCGGATCTCGTCGACGATGGTCGGATCCTTCGCAAGGCCCCGGTTGAGCACGAAGCGGGCGAAAGCCACGGTCGCCAGAAAGCCGACAAGGCCGAGCGCGATGGCGATGTCGACATAGAGATAGTAGTCGGTCTGCACCCCGATGGCGGCGATGAAGCCGATGCCGACGGCGACCAGCATGTCGAGCGCTACCACCCGGTCGGGCAGGGTCGGCCCCTTAACGATGCGCAGCACGATCAGCACGAAGGACACGGTCAGGATCGCCAGCGAGATGCTGACGCAAACGTCCAGGAACTCGGAAGAGAAATTGGCAAGCCCGCTCATCGGAAGGCCTCCAGAATCTGGCGTTCGAAGCCGTTCTTGATGTCGTCGATGGTCGCCTGCTTGTCCGGCACGTCGATGCAGTGAACATAGAGCGTGCTGCGGTCCTCCGACACGTCCACGGACAAGGTGCCGGGCGTCAGCGTGATCAGGTTGGCGAGCATGGTGATCTCGAAGTCCCTGTCCACGGTGAGCGGATAGGCGATGATGCCCGGCTTCAGGTCGATCTTCGGCCGCAGAACGATGGCTGCGACGCGCAAGGCGGACAGCACCAGTTCGTAGACGAAGGTCAAAGCCAGGACGAAGATCAGCCAGAACCGTCGCAGATAGCGGTCGGACCCCACCTGCTCGCGGATGATGTACAGCGCCAGCATGCCGAGCACGAAGCCGAAGAAGAGGTTGACCTCGGCGAAGCTACCGGTGACCGCGCCCCACGCGAGCGCCAGCAGGATATTGATAAGGAAAAGGCCGGTCATTGGACGATGTCTCCGAAGACGGACCGCAGATAGCCGAGCGGCTCGACCAGGGTCGAGGCGCCGCGTTGCGCCACCTGCATCATGAACTCGGGCTGCAGGCCGATGATCACCACCAGGCCGAGCAGCAGGGCGATAGGCATCCACACGGCCGCACCGCCGACTTCGCGCGGGACAGCGAGCGAGGCAGTGAGCTGGCCGTCGGCCGTACCTTCCGCACCGCCGCGCCAGAAGGCGTAGATCCACACCCGCCCGACGGCGATGGTCGTCAGCAGACCGGTGAGCAGGATAGCCCCGGCGATCCAGCCATGGCCGTCGCGCAGGGCCGCATCGACCAGCAAAACCTTGGGCCAGAAGCCGGAGAACGGCGGCAGGCCGGACACGGCAAACGCCAGCATCAGGAACGCCGCCGCAAGCAGCGGGCTGGCCCGGTAAAGCCCGCCCAGTTCGCGCAGCGAATAGGAGCCGCCGAGCCCGCGCATGACACCGGCGGTCATGTAGAGCGCCGTCATCACCAGGATCGAATGGACGGCATAGAAGATCGCGCCCGCCATGGCCGGACCGGTACCCATGGCAAGGCCCGCCAGCATGGAGCCGATGCCCGAGATGACCAGATAGCCGAGCAGCCGGCGCAGGTCGGTCTGGGCCAGCGCTCCGATCACGCCGGTCAACATGGTGGCGATGGCGACGACGGCGATCAGGTCAGACAGCACCAGCCGGGCCTCCGGCATCAGCAAGCCGAAAATGCGCAACAGCGCATAGACGCCGACCTTGGTCAGCAGGCCGGCGAAGACCGCGGCCACGACGATGCGCGGCGTGTGGTAGGAGGCCGGTAGCCAGAAATTGACCGGGAAGGCGGCCGCCTTCATGGCGAAGGCGAGGAAGTAGAGCACAGCCACGGTCATCAACGGGCCGTCGACGCCGCTGGACGCGGTCTTGCGGGCAATATCGGCCATGTTTAGCGTGCCGAGAATGCCATAGAGAAGGCCGGTGGCGATCAGGAACAGCGTCGTGGCGATGATGTTGAGCAGGGCATACTTGACCGCGCCGTCGAGCTGGGCGCGCTCGTTGCCGAGCACCAGCAGGCCGAAGGACGAGATCAGCAGCACCTCGAACCAGACATAGAGGTTGAAGATGTCGCCGGTCAGGAAGGCGCCGCAGACGCCGGTCATCAGCAGCAGCAGGAACGGATAGAAGCCGTAGCGCCGGCCGGAACTGTCGATGTCGTTGATGCCGAAGACAGCGGCGGCCAGGGCCACGATGGACGAGGTCAGCGCCAGGGTCGCGCCCATCGCATCCACCGTGAAGGCGATGCCGAAGGGCGGCAGCCAGTTGCCGGCGACCATGGTCAGCACGCCCTTGTCGAGGACGCGGGCGAGCAAGCCTGCGCAGGCAAGGACCAGCAGCGTCAGGAAGATGATCGCGATCTTCGGCTGGGAGTCCGTATTCTTGCGCGCCATCAGACAGAGCGCGCCACCGAGAATGGTGATGACCAGCGGAGCGATCATCAGCCAGTCGCCCGGCGGGACCGCATCCATCCGCATGGCCTGCGAAAGATCAACGGAATAGTCGGAAGCGGCCATGCTCAGTATCCCTGCGGCGGGGCGGTTTCACCGGTCGGCTCGGCAACGCGCATTTCGACCGTGTTGTCGGTGCCGAGTTCCTGGTAGGCGCGGAAAGACAGCACCAGCAGGAAGGCGAAGAAGGAGAAGGAAATGACGATCGCCGTCAGGATCAGCGCCTGGGGCAGTGGATTGGCGATCGTCCCCTCCGGCACCTGGAGGGCCTCCGGGATGACCGGCGGCACTTCGCGCAGCAGGCGACCGGAGGTGAAGATCAGAAGGTTCACCGCATTGCCGAGGATGGCGATCCCAAGCAGCACGCGCACCAGCTGGCGCGACATCAGCAGGTAAACGGCAACGGTGAAGAACATGCCGATGAGAATGGCAAAGGCGGCTTCCATCAGTCGCTCTCCCGCTCTTCGAGGGCCAGGGCAATCGAGGAGATCGAGCCGACGACCACGAGATAGACGCCGATGTCGAAGAACAGCGGCGTGGATAGCGGCACCTCGACGCCGAGCATGTGGACGTACCACCACTGGCTGGTCATGAAAGGCTGCCCTGTGAACAGCGAGGGCAGGCCCGACAGGCCTGCCAGGAAAAGGCCGGCCGCAGAGATGCTCATCGGGTGGAACGTGATCGCCCGGCGCACCGCGGCGACGCCGCAGGCGATGCCGTAAATGGCGAAGGCCGAGGCGGCGATCAGCCCGCCGATGAAGCCGCCGCCCGGCTCGTTGTGGCCGCGCAGCAGCACGAAAATCGAGAAAAGCACCATCAACGCCGCCAGATAGGGGGCGATGGTGCGGAAGATGACCGTCCTCACAGGCGTGCCTCCCCGCTCTTCTGCAACGCCTCGTCACCGGCGGCGCGGTCGAGCGCCTCCTCCCTGGCGTGTTTCGGCCGCACCCGGATGAGCGCCAGCACGCACAGGCCGGCGAGCATGACCACGGCGATCTCGCCGAAAGTATCGAAGCCGCGGAAGTCGACGAGGATGACGTTCACGATGTTGCGCCCATGGGCGATGGTACGGCTGTAGGCCTCGAAGAAGTCCGACAACGACCGGTCGAAGGACAGCTCGGTGATCCGCATCAGGAGGCCGGCAAGGCCGACGCCGACGCCCAGCGCGATGGTGCCCTGCACGATCCGCGGCAGCATCGGCCGATGATCGCTCGGGCGCAGGTTCAGGCGCGTCATCACCAGCGCCAGGATCACCACCGACAAGGTCTCGACCATGAACTGGGTGAAGGACAGGTCCGGGGCGCCGAACAGCATGAAGATGACGGCGACCGCAAAGCCCTGGATGCCGAGCGACACGATGGCCGTCAGGCGCGTCTTGGCGACCAGCACCGCAAAGAGACCGCTGGCGGCGATGGCCAGGATACCCCACTCGTAGAAGCGGAAGTCCGGCATCGGCACGGCCGAGGGCCAGTTGCCGGTCAGCGTGAGCGGCACCAGGAGCGCCAGCGCGGTGACCAGGAAGGTGAGCGTCATGTAGACGTCCATGCGCCCGCCCTGGACCAGCCGGGTGAAGCTGCCCGAGAAGGACACGATACCGGCAATGACCTGGTCGAAGCCCTTGTCCGGGCCCCAACCGATGGCGGCGAGCGTGCGGGCCATGGCGGCGCGCAATGCATCGAGCTTGAGATAGAGAACGATGCCCAGCGCGACGGTCACCATCGACAGGATGAGCGCCGCGCCGATATAGCCGGGGATGAGATGGACCTCCACCTCGGTCGCCGTGCCGAGCACGGAGGAGACCACCGGCGAGATGAAGTAGACGCCGGTCGCATGGGCCATCACGGCCGCGGCGAGGCCGGCCAGCGACAGCGCCACGGGGCCGGCAAAAAGCAGCACCGGCCCCTCATGCGCATGCTTGGGGGTCTCCACCTTCGGCCCGAGGAACGGCTTCAGCGCCACGGCAGCAGCGATCACCAGCATGAGGGCATTGCCAATAAGCGCAACGGCGGTCACCGCCTGATGCGCGCCGGTCGCACCCCAGGTGCCGGCATACAGATACTCCTTCGCGATGAAGCCGACGAAGGGCGGCAGGCCGGACATGGACAGCGCCGCAAGGCAGGCGGCGGCAAAGGTGATCGGCATGGCGCCGCGCAGGCCGCCGAGCTTCGTCACGTCGCGGGTGCCGGCCTCGTGGTCGATGGTGCCTGCAACCATGAACAGCGCACCCTTGAACAGCGAGTGGGCGAGCAGGTAGAGCACCGCTCCCTCGATCGCCTTTTCCCAGCTGGTGCCGGTCAGCATCACCAGCAGGCCGAGAGAGGCGACCGTGGTGTAGGCGAGCATCAGCTTCAGGTCGGTCTGGCGCACGGCGAGCAGCGTACCGACCAGCAGCGTGATGCCGCCGAAGATCGGCAGAATCGTCGTCCACATCGCCGTATCGCCGAGTACGGGATGCATGCGCATCAACAGGTAGACGCCGGCCTTGACCATGGTCGCCGAGTGCAGGAAGGCGGAAACCGGGGTCGGCGCCTCCATGGCATTGGGCAACCAGAAATGGAACGGGAACTGCGCGGACTTGGTGAAGGCGCCGCCCAGCACCAGCAGCAGCACCAGCGGATAGAGCGCCTGCTCGCGCAGGATGTCGCCGCCGGCGAGCAGCGTCGCCATGTCGGTCACGCCGGTCAGCGCGATGATCATCAGGAAGCCGGCCAGCAGCAGCAGGCCGCCGCCGCCGGTCACCACCAGCGCCTGCAGCGCCGCACGGCGCGAGGCGGCGCGCAGATGATCGAAGCCGATCAGCAGGAAGGAGGTGATCGAGGTCAGTTCCCAGAAAATGAACAGCGTGATCAGGTCGTTGCCGAGCACCAGCCCGAGCATCGCTCCCATGAACAGGAACAGGAAGGAGAAGAAGCGGCCCTGATGCGGATGGCCCTTCAGATAGCCGCCGGCATAGAGGATGATGAAGGTGCCTATTCCTGAGATCAGCAGGGCGAACAGCGTCGACAGGCCGTCGACATAGAAGGAGAAGCTGACGCCGTAGGCCGGAACCCAGTCGACGGCGGGCGTGAAGCTGGCGCCTCCTGCGACGTCCGGCACGAGGCCGGCGAAGAACAGGAAGATCGCCGCCGGCACGACGGCGAGCGGCCAGGCCGCATTGGCTCCCAGCAATCGCGTCGCAAAAGGAGCAATCGCCGCCGCGGCGAAGGGAGCGAGGACGGCGGCGAAGGTCGCCTCAGGGCCTGTGATCGACATGTTCCTCCCCAAAGATATGAAACGGCCCGGACAGCCGGATGATCTGACGAATCAGCCCAGGCTAAGGCAGTGTTCATGAAGATTTGCCTCACATATAACCAGCACAACAGGCCGGGCAAGCGATTTAGGACCGCAGCCCGACAGTTTTCGAACCCTACCGCCAAGCCTATTGTCGCAGGGCCCGTTGGTTCCTATTTCTGCCTGTCGAGGGAGTCACTTCATCAACGGAGTCCGCACATGTCGAACGCGACGGAGCATAAGAAACTCGAGAAGAGCGACGAGGAGTGGCAGAGTGAATTGACACCGGAACAGTTCCATGTGCTGCGACGTGCCGGCACCGAGCGCCCCTTCACCGGCCCTTACTGGAACGTCTTCCGCGGCGGACTCTATTCCTGCGCCGGCTGCGGCACGCCGCTGTTCCGCTCCGACACCAAGTTCGACGCCGGCTGCGGCTGGCCGAGCTTCTTCGAGCCGGTGACGCCTGATGCGGTGAGCGAACACGAGGACCGCTCGCATTTCATGGTGCGTACGGAAGTGCGCTGCGGCACCTGCGACGGCCATCTCGGCCATGTCTTTCCCGACGGGCCGCCGCCGACGGGCCTGCGCTATTGCATGAACGGCACGGCGCTGCACCTCGAAGAGGACGAGGCCTAAGCCTCCTGCCTCAGGCGCCCGGCAGCTGTCGCAGCATCGCCGCGACGATGGCTTCCGGGCAGTCCTCCTGCACCAGATGACCCGCCTCCGGGATCACGATCAGCGGACGGTCGGAGATCCGCCCGGCAAGGTCTCGCCCTTTCTCCAGCGGGATCCAGTCGTCCTTCTCGCCCCACAGCACCGTGACCGGACAGTTCATCCGGCGATACAGCGGCTCGACCTCGTCGGTGTAACGCTGGTCCATCTGGGCAATCTGCCGGTAGAAGGCCGGCTGCCCCAGTTCTCCCGTCCAGGGCTCGGCATAGATGCGCAGCGCCTCGTCATAGAGCGGGCGGTAGGCCGAGGTCTTCAGGTAGGCGGCGACAAGCGCGTCGTGCATGTAGGCCGGCATGCCGGCAAAGGCGGCCTCGTGCTGGCGCACGTGGCGGACGAACGGCGACCCCCAGGGCGCCAGCGCCACCGCGTCGAAGATGGTCAGCGAGGCGTAGGCAAGACCGTCGAGGAAGTGACCGCGCAGTGCGGTAGCGCCGCCGAAGTCGTGAGCCAGCACATGCGGCCGCTCCAGCCCCCACTCCCGTAGCAACGCCGCCAGAATGCCGTTCTGCACGCCGAGCGAAACATCCTGCCCCTCCCGCATTTCCGAACGGCCATAGCCGGCGAGGTCGAACCAGTAGACCGTCCAGTGCGGCGCCAGATGCGGCACGATCCGCCGCCAGACCTGGGACGAGAACGGCGTGCCGTGGATGGCGACGAGCGGCGGGCCATCGCCCGCACGTCCCCAGCGGATGGCCGACCCGTCGACGATGGTGGTGTTCGGCAGATCGAGAAGCATCAACCGGCCCTCCCTGGTCATTGCATCATATTTACATTTAGCGAAATGACTATATGATTAGGCGCATGAATGATGCAACCCCTGCCCCGGCCGACGCCCTGCGAGAAGCACAGTTGCGGGCGATTTCCAGCGACGTGCGGATGACGATCCTGCGGCTGCTGCGGGATCCGGCGGCACATTTCTCCGGGCAGGTTTCGGCGGATCCGGTCGCATTCGGCGTCTGTATGAGCCTGATCGCAGAAGCTCTTGGGATCGCCCAGCCGACCGCGAGCCGGCATCTCGACCTCTTGCGGCAAGCCGATTTTCTCAAGGTCCGGCGGCAGGGGAAGTGGTCCTATTGCCGCCGCGACGAGCCGGCGATCCGCGACTTCCTCGCCTGGCTGAAGCGGGACCTGGAAGGCTGAAAGATATGCGGGGCCCCAGGTGCGGGACATTTCCGCGCAAGTCGGACTTGCTCCCGCTTCGCCCGGAGCGATAATTGCGCCAGCCAGAGCCGCGGCTGCAGGGACCGCCGCACGAGCCGGCAGAACCTATGCTGCCACCCCTCCCCCGTCCCTGAACCTCACCGGAAACCGATGACCGACACGCCCAAGCCCGCCCTGACGATCACCTATTGCCGCCAGTGCAACTGGATGCTGCGCGCCGCATGGATGGCGCAGGAACTGCTCTCGACCTTTTCCGAGGAGATCGGCTCCGTCACCTTGGTGCCCGGCACCGGCGGAACCTTCACCATCACCTGCGACGGGGCGACCGTCTGGGATCGCAAGGCCGATGGCGGCTTTCCCGAGGCGAAGGTCCTGAAAGCACGCGTGCGCGACCTCGTCTGGCCGGACATGAGCCTCGGCCACAATGACGGGCACAAGCGGGAGGGGCCATGAACGACCGTGTAGCAGTGACATGCAATCGGCCGAGAGCATCGTCCTTGCCGGAACGTCATTATGTTGATATCAACCTAACATTGGAGCACGACAAGTCTGACCCGAACGATGGAGGACAGGACGATGCACGGCAATTTTATCTGGTACGAGCTTCTGACCACGGACATCGAAGCTGCCAAGGCGTTCTACGGCGCGGTAACGGGCTGGAAAGCCGAGGTGACCGGCGTCGCCGGGTTCGACTACATCCTGTTCAAGGTTCCCGGCTTCGACATGGGCGTCGCCGGCATGATGCAGCTCACCCAGGAGATGCGCGACCGCCAGGTGCCGCCGAACTGGTCGGGATATATCGCGGTTGAGGACATCGATGCCAAGGCGCGCGCCTTCGTCAACGAAGGCGGCTCGGCCATCGTCGAACCTCAGGACATCCCCAATATCGGCCGTTTTGCCGTCCTGGCGGATCCGCAAGGGGCAGTAATCTGCCTGTTCACGCCGAACCCACCTGACGGCTCGATGCCGCCGGCCCCGCCCGCCGGCTCGCCGGGTACCTTCGGCTGGAGCGAGCTCTACGCCGGCGACGGCGACGCGGCCTTCGCCTTCTACGCGAAAATGTTCGGCTGGGAGAAGGACATGGCGGTCGACATGGGTGCCATGGGCACTTACCAGTGCTTTGCCGTCGACGGTCGCGCCATCGGCGGCATTATGACCAAGATGCCCCACATGCCGATGCCCTTCTGGAACTATTATGTGCACGTCGACACGATCGACGCGGCGGCAGAGCGGGTCAAGGTTGCCGGCGGTCAGGTGGTCAATGGCCCGATAGAGGTGCCTGGCGGCTCATGGATCGTCAATTGCCTCGACCCGCAAGGCGCCATGATCTCGCTGACCGCGCCCAAGCGCTGAGATCTCGCCCGGCCGACCCGCCCCTCCTGACACCGTTGTGTCAGCATGATGCGGGTTTTCGCCGGACAAAGCCGGAACACGGGGTTTCCGAAACGCGGCTTTGGGACCATATTGCCGCCATGGCCAAGCGACCGTCTTCCTCCTCTCCCTCTTCCGCGTCTTCCGGCAAACTGGACAAGGCGCGTCCCGACGACCGGACTGCCCGCGACGGTGCCGCGCCGCAAGGTTTCGGCGAGGCGCCGCAGGCCGCCTTCGAGGGGGCGCCGCTGACCGGCCCGGTTTCGGACTGGGCACGGCAGCTCACCGAGGACGAGCCGGCACCGGCGGAGAAGGGCAAGGAGCATCCTGCCGCAAAGCAGGCCAAGCCGGCGCGCTCGGCGCGCGGCACCTCCATGGGGGCGACCAGCAATCCGCGCGAGCGCGCGGCCGGCGGACTCAATCCCGTCGCCGGGCTGGATATGAGCCTGGAAGAGGCCGAGGCGCTGCTGGCCAAGCAGGTGGCGGAGACGAAGAAGGCGCGCAAAGGCAAAAAGCCCGCGCCGGAAATGTCGGACGGCACCACCGGGCACACCGCGACCGTGCAGGCGCTCACCGACCTGATCACATCCGGCAATCCGCTGCACAAGAACGGCGTCGCCTGGGTGCCGCACCGTCCGGAGCGGCCGGCGAAGTCCGAAGGCGGCATCCCGATCAAGCTCGTTTCCGAATACGAGCCGCGCGGCGACCAGCCGACCGCGATCGCCGATCTCGTCGAGGGGCTGGAGAACCAGGACAAGACGCAGGTGCTGCTCGGTGTCACCGGCTCGGGCAAGACCTACACGATGGCGCAAGTCATCTCCCGCACCCAGCGCCCGGCGCTGATCCTGGCGCCGAACAAGACGCTGGCCGCCCAGCTCTACGGCGAGTTCAAGTCGTTCTTCCCGGACAACGCGGTCGAGTATTTCGTCTCCTACTACGACTACTACCAGCCGGAAGCCTACGTCCCGCGTACCGACACCTATATCGAGAAGGAAAGCTCGGTGAACGAGCAGATCGACCGGATGCGCCATTCGGCCACCCGGGCGCTGCTGGAGCGCGACGACGTGATCATCGTCGCCTCGGTATCGTGCATCTACGGTATCGGCTCGGTCGAGACCTATACGGCGATGACCTTCGCCATCGAGGTGGGCGAGCGCATGGACCAGCGCCAGTTGCTCGCCGATCTGGTGGCGCTGCAATACAAGCGCAACGACGCGGCGTTCCAGCGCGGCACCTTCCGGGTACGCGGCGACACGGTCGAGATCTTCCCCGCCCACTACGAGGATAGGGCCTGGCGCATCTCGATGTTCGGCGACGAAATCGAGGCGATCACCGAGTTCGATCCGCTCACGGGGCAGAAGTCGGCGGAGATGAAGAGCGTCAAGATCTACGCCAATTCGCACTATGTGACGCCGAAGCCGACGCTGGCGCAGGCGATCAAGTCGATCAAGTCCGAACTGGTGCATCGGCTGGAAGAGCTGAACGCGCATGGCCGGCTGCTGGAAGCGCAGCGGCTGGAGCAGCGCACGCTGTTCGACCTGGAGATGCTGGAGGCGACCGGCTCCTGCGCCGGCATCGAGAACTATTCGCGCTATCTGACGGGGCGCAATCCCGGCGAGCCGCCGCCGACCCTGTTCGAATACCTGCCGGACAACGCGCTGGTCTTCGCCGACGAGAGCCATGTCACCATTCCGCAGATCGGGGCTATGTATCGCGGCGACTTCCGCCGCAAGGCGACACTGGCGGAATACGGCTTCCGCCTGCCCTCCTGCATGGACAACCGGCCGCTGCGCTTCGAGGAATGGGACGCGATGCGGCCGCAGACGGTCTGCGTGTCGGCAACGCCCGGCTCGTGGGAGATGGAGGAAGCCGGCGGCGTCTTCGCCGAACAGGTCATCCGCCCGACCGGTCTCGTCGATCCGCAGATCGACATCCGCCCCGCCTCCTCGCAGGTCGACGACCTGCTCGGCGAGGTGCGTGCGGTGGCGGCCAAGGGCTATCGTACGCTCGTCACCGTGCTGACCAAGCGCATGGCGGAGGACCTGACCGAATACCTGCACGAGAACGGCGTACGCGTGCGCTACATGCATTCCGACATCGACACGCTGGAGCGCATCGAGATCATCCGCGACCTGCGGCTCGGCGCCTTCGACGTGCTGGTCGGCATCAACCTGCTGCGCGAGGGTCTCGACATTCCCGAATGCGGGCTGGTCGCCATTCTCGACGCGGACAAGGAAGGCTTCCTGCGCTCCGAGACGTCGCTGATCCAGACCATCGGCCGCGCGGCGCGAAATGTCGACGGGCGGGTGGTGCTCTATGCCGACCGGATGACCGGGTCGATGGAGCGGGCAATCGCCGAGACCAACCGCCGCCGTGAGAAGCAAGAGGCCTACAACGCCGAGCACGGCATCACGCCGGAGAGCGTGCGCCGGTCCATCGGCGACATCCTGCAGTCGGTCTACGAGCAGGACCACGTCACGGTCGATGCCGGCTTTGCCGAGAGCGGCAACCTGGTCGGCCATAATCTCAAGGCGCATATCGAGGACCTCGAGAAAAAGATGCGCGAGGCGGCCGCCGACCTGGAATTCGAGACGGCCGCGCGGCTGCGCGACGAGATCAAGCGGCTGCAGGAGACGGAACTGGCGCTGGCCGACGATCCGTTGGCCCGCCAGTCGGCGGTGGAGGATCGCAGCGGCGGTTTCCGGGGCGAGAAGAAATACGGCGCCAGCGCCAACTTGCCCAATGCCTCGAAAGTGCGGAAGAATACGCTCGACGAGATGACCGTCGGACGCACCGAGGTGCCGCTGTCCAAGGGCGCGTTGCCGAAGAAGCCCGGCAGTTCTCCGAAAGACGACGTCAAGCCGGTCGTGCGCGGCAAGATCGGCGCAGGGTCCTATGAGGACCCCGCAGAAGAGCGCCAGCGTCGCGGTCGCCCGAAAAAGAGCGGTCGCCCGGGGCGCTAAGGCGTGTGGGCGCACGAAGCGCCCGGCGCCCCCCCTTTCAGCCTGCAAAGGCGACTTTCAGGCCTGCAAGGGCCTTGGACCGTCTCGCCTGACTGAATGCGGCTCATTTTCCCGCTTTACTTGCAGGGCCGTTTGCATTGAAACTCTCTTCCATTCATATCATTGAATTCACAAGAGACTTCCATGAAGCAGACATCAAGGACCATCCCGACGCTCGTCATTGCGGCACTTGCCGTTGCCTGCGGGCCGTTCATGACGACGATTTCGACGGGCAGCGCCATGGCGCAGAATTCGTCCTCTGCCAAATCCTGGAACGACCCCGACTTTCCGGGCGTCGACCCGACCCAGCGCGCCCTTTACGGCTGCACCTTCGGTCTCAAGCGCTTCCGCATGAAGTACAAGCAGGTGAAATATTCGGCCTTTGCGAAGGGCCGTGCCTTCTCCATCACCGGCATGAGGGGCTGCGGCTGGAGCGTCGGCGAGCGCACGCAGGCCCGCGCCGATAAGGTCGCGATGGACAAGTGCCGCAAGAACGCCCGCAATCCGGACAAGTGCGAGGTCACCGAGCGCACGATCGACAGGTAGTCGCCAATTCGCGATTCAATTGAACCAAAACAATCAAGGCGACTAGGGTCAAAACCCATTGATCTGGTTGATTTGATGTAGCAAATCAGAATCAAGGCTTCCAATCACGGGATTGGAGGTTTGGAGATCGCTTGTTTTGGCTTTCTGATGAGCAATGGGCGGTAATCGAGCCGTTGTTGCCGAGGAGCAAGGGCAACGCACGGCGCGTCGATGACCGCCGTGTGATCTCCGGCATCATCCATGTTCTCGAGGTTGGGGGCCGGCGGTGCGATTGTCCGGCCGACTATGGCCCTTCGACCACAGTCTACAACCGCTTCTACCGCTGGTCTCGCAAACGGTTCTGGATCGATCTGGTGGAGGCTCTTGGCACCTCGATCGACAGCACCTGCACCAAGGCGCATCGCTCGGCCCAGGGCGGAAAAGAGGGGCGAAAAATCAGGCTATCGGGCCTACGCGGGGCAGGCAAACCACGAAAATCCATCTCCTCACCGACGTGATCGGGCGTCCCTTCGCCTTCATGCTGACCGGCGGCAACGCGGCAAACAGCCCCCTGGCGCCACATCTGCTGGCAGGCTTGAAGGGAGCCAGGTACCTGCTCGCGGACAAGGGGTACGATGCAAACAGCTTGCGGAGACATCTGCGCCTGTCGGAAATCGTCCCCGTCATTCCAGGCCGCTCAAATCGCAAACGCAAGATCCGCTACGACGCCAAGCGTTACAAGAGCCGCCATCTCATCAAAAACGCGTTCTGCCGCCTGAAAGACTTCCGCCGCGTCGCAACCCGCTACGACAAACTCGCCAGGAATTTCCTGTCCGCTGTCGCACTCGCAACACTCGTCGCATTCTGGCTATGATTGAGTCTGAACCCTAGGCCGTGGATCGATGATTGCGCGGGGAGCAGCGCGGTCGCGGCAGCGTCACAGGGCTGATCGTCACGCGACGCGCAAATGGCACTTTCGAGGACAGCGGTATGTTCGATCATCGTAAGGCGGCACCACAAAGTCGCCACATGGCGATGCGGGTTGCATTCGTGCTCGCGCTTCTCGCCCCCGCCCTGCCAGCTGCGACGCAGGAGTTGCCTGCCTGTGCGGTGACGGGCGCCTCGTCGGTGATGATCAACGGTCGCCCGGCATTGCGGCTGTCGGATGTGGCCGCGTGCCCGCCGGGCCTGTTCGAGCCGGTCCCAGGCGTCTTCGTGGAAGGCGAGCCGGCCGTCCGCTTCGTGGCGCCGGTGGAGGGATGTGTTGCCGTGCGCTCGTCAGACGTAACCATCGACGGAGCGGGCGCGGTGCGTGCCGGAGACGCCGTCTGTCCGCCGCGGTGACCACGCGGCATGCGTGAGCCGAAAATCCTTTGAGAATCCGGCGCATGCAGCCCTACCTGGGGCCGATTCACCATGTCGCCGGACGGTCACATGCGCTATAGAACACACGAACCCCTTGTCCGGAGTCCGCTTCGTGAGCCTTCGTACACTTACCAATCGTTTCCGAGCCTACCGCGCCGGACTGAAGTCGTCGCCGCTGACGGACGGGCATGACGAGGTGATGGCCGCCGGCGGTGCACGCACATTATACCACTCGCGGTTCAATCCGGCCTGGTTCGGCGAACTCGGCATCACCCCGAAGGTGATCGTCGATCTCGGCTCATTCGACGGCGGCGATGCGTTCCGCTTCTCCCGTGCGTTTCCCGATTGCCGGGTGGTGACGGTGGAGGCCGACCCGCAGCGCTTCGCTCTGGTCAGCGGCAATCTCGCCGGTGAACGGGCGGAGGTGCTGAACTACGCCGCCTGCGCCACGGACGGGCCGGTGGATTGGCACCCTGCGACCATCGACGGAGAAGTGTTCGGCCAGGGCTCGATTTACGCCCATACCGACACCTATCGCAGCCGCTTCTCGCATGTGGCCCAGCAGGCGGCCACTCAGGTAGAGGGACGGCGCTTCGACACGCTGTGTGCCGAGCTCGGCATCACCGCCATCGACCTGCTGCATATGGATATCGAAGGGGCGGAAGCCGCCGTGCTGTCCAGCCTTGGCGCCACGCGGCCGGCTCTGGTCTACATGGAGTTCAGCAAGGACTATTTCGCCGGCGCACCGGACGGTCGCGAGACCCATCGCCGGCTGGAGGAGCTGGGCTACCGGATGGTTCTCGACCTTTCCAGCGACCGGCTTTACCTGCGCGCCCGCTGACGCGTCACGTCTCCGGCTCGGTCTCGAAGCGCAGCGGAAAGCCGTTGGCCCGCCCGGCCTCGGTCGCACGGGTCGCCTTGGTCTCGGCAACATCGCGCGGAAAGACGGCAACGACGCACACCCCCTGTTGATGGGCGGTGATCATCACCCGCACCGCCTCGTCCTCGCTCATGCGGAATTCCGAGGCGAGCACCGCCACGACGAATTCGCGCGGCGTGAAGTCGTCGTTGAGAAGCAGCACCTTGTACAGGCGCGGGCGCTCCGTCCGGGTCTTCGCGGACGGCTGCAGCGTTGTGGATCGGTCGCTCATGGCCGCGCTTTTATCACACAGCGACGCGCTTGTGCACCGGGCGCGACGAATGACGCCATGCCCGTCCGCAGTGCGCTGTCGCCCTTGCCAAGGCTCGTGAAAGCGCCTACCTCCGCTCCATGTTGAAGACACCCAATAGCCCCCTTTCCGATGCTGCGGCTGCGCCGGCGCCGCGGGCGGAACAGCGCCCTCTCACCCTGACGGCCCACGGCATCGTCCGGGAGGATCCATACCACTGGCTCCGGGCGGAGAACTGGCAGGAGGTGATGCGGGCGCCCGACACGCTCGATCCCGCCATCCGCGCCTATCTGGAAGCGGAAAACGCCCATCTGGAGACCGGCATGGCCGACACGAAGGGCCTCCAGGAGACGCTGTTCGCCGAGATGAAGGGGCGGATCAAGGAAGACGACAGCAGCGTGCCGATGGCCGACGGGCCCTATGCCTACGGCTTCGCTTATGTGGCTGGCGGGCAGCATCCGCGTCTCGTGCGCATGGCGCGCGAGACGGCCGAGCGCGGCGGCGAAGCCGAGGAAATCCTGATCGACGGCGACAAGGAGGCGGCGGATAAGGCCTATTTCCGCCTCGGCGGCGCATCGCACTCGCCCGACCATTCGCGTCTTGCCTGGGCCTTCGACGACACAGGCTCGGAGTTCTACACCCTCCTGGTGCGGGACCTTGCCAGCGGGCGCGATCTCGACCAGCGGATCGAGGACACGGGCGGCGGCGGTGTCTGGTCCGCTTGCGGCCGCTATCTCTTCTACGTGCGGCTCGACGCCAACCATCGGCCTTCGAAGCTGTTCCGTCACGAGGCCGGCACCGATCCGACCGGCGACGTACTGGTCTACGAGGAGGCAGATCCGGGCTTCTTCATGGGCATCGGCAAGACCCAGTCCGGCCGCTTCCTGACGATCGACATCCATGACCACGAGACGTCCGAGGTCCGCCTGATTCCGGCCGACGCGCCGCTGGAAGCGCCGCTCACCGTGGCCCCGCGCGCGACCGGCACCGAGTATTCGGTGGAGGACGACGGCGGCAACACGCTGCTGCTGCTGACCAATCACGGCGGCGCCGAGGACTTCCGCATCATGGGCCTGCCGCTGGCGGAGTTGCGGGCGGGCGCCGGCCCGGACGCCTGGCGGGACGTGGTGCCGCATCGCGAAGGGCGGCTGATCCTCTCATTCACCTGCTACGCCAAGCACATGGTGCGGCTGGAGCGCGAGGACGGATTGCCGCGTATCGTCGTTCGCCGCATCGCCGACGGGTTGGAACATGCCATCGCCTTCGACGAGGAAGCCTATTCGCTCGGCCTTACCGACGGCTACGAATTCAACACCAACCGCATCCGCTTCTCCTATTCGTCGATGACGACGCCGGCGCAGGTGTTCGACTACGACATGGAGACGCGCGAGCGCACCCTGCGCAAGACGCAGGAAGTGCCGTCGGGCCATGACCCGCACGCCTATGTGACGCGGCGCCTGCAGGTGCCGGCCGGCGACGGCGAGACCGTGCCGGTGTCGCTGCTCTACCGCAAGGATACGCCGCTCGACGGCAGCGCGCCCTGCCTTCTCTACGGCTACGGCTCCTACGGAATCACCATCCCGGCGAGCTTCAACACCAACTGCCTGTCGCTCGTCGACCGAGGCTTCGTCTACGCCATCGCGCATATCCGCGGCGGCAAGGACAAGGGGTTCCGCTGGTACCGGGATGGCCGCCGGCAGAAGAAGATGAACACGTTCACCGACTTCATCGCCGCCGCCCGCCATCTCGCCGACGAAGGATTCACCTCGTCCGACCGCATCATCGCGCAGGGCGGCTCGGCCGGCGGTATGCTGATGGGCGCGGTGGTCAACATGGCGCCGGAGGCCTTCGGCGGCATCATCGCCGAGGTGCCCTTCGTCGACGTGCTCAACACCATGCTCGACGACACGCTGCCGCTGACACCGCCCGAGTGGCCGGAATGGGGCAACCCGGTCGCTTCGCAGGACGACTACCGGACGATCGCGGCCTACTCGCCGTATGACAATGTCGCGACGCAGGCCTATCCGCCGATCCTGGCGGTCGGCGGGCTGACCGATCCGCGCGTCACCTATTGGGAGCCGGCCAAGTGGGTCGCGCGCCTGCGCGAGCGGCGCAGCAACGAGGCGGCGCTCTTCCTCAAGACCAACATGGAAGCCGGCCATGGCGGCGCGTCCGGTCGCTTCGACCGGCTCAAGGAAGTGGCGCTCGTCTATGCCTTCGCGCTGAAGGTGGCCGGCGCTACGGGCTGATCGGCAATCCGGCGCGGGCATGACGCCGTAAACGCTGGCAAAGGCGGCACTGCGCCGCCCACCGCTGGTTACGGAGGTTTCCATGCCCGCGCTGATCTTCTGCCGCGAGGCGGCTCGCGCTAATATTTCCGCCCTGGTGGCGGTCCTTGCCCTTGTCCTCCTGCTCCCGGTACTCGCCGCCGGCTCTGCCCATGCGGGCGGCAAACCGCTGGTCCTGGAAGACTATTTCCGCGGCCGCACCGTCGGCGAAGGCGTTTTCGAAAGCCGGATTGGCGGCATCCGCCGTCCCTTCACCGTCGTCACCTACGGCAGTTGGAACCCGAAGACCTTCACCCTGCGCCTGCGCGAGGATTTCCGCTTCGCCGACGGCGAGCGCGATACCAAGGTCTGGTTCTTCCAGAAGGTGGCGGAAAACCGCTATATCGGCACGCGCTCCGACGTGCTGAATCCAGTGACGATCACCACCGGCGGGCCGAGCATCCGCTTCGACTATGCAGCGGAACTGGCCACGGATGATGGTCCGGTGGCCGTGCGATTCTTCGACACGCTGACCCGCATCGACGCGCGCACCGTGCGCAACACCGCCGACGTGCGCAAATACGGCATCACCGTCGGCACCGTCGACCTCACCTTCCGCAGATAACGGGTTCCCCAGCAAGACGCGTCACATTGCAGTCACGAAAGGCGGCAAGGGTTCTCCTCCCGCATCCGACCCGCCTTTCGCCCAATGTCGTCTTTCCAGTCCTATGTGATTTGCACCTCCCCGCGCAGCGGCAGCACGCTGCTGTGCCGGCTTCTGGCCGCGACCGGCGTCGCCGGCAGGCCGGCATCCCTGTTCCATGAGCCGTCGCTGGACGATTGGCGCGAGCGCTTCGGACTTGCGAGCGACGCGGGGCGTGATGAACGACAGGCTCTCGCCGAGATCTTCGTCTCGGCCCTCGAGCGTGGGCGCGGCGGAACCAGCATCTTCGGCCTGCGCCTGCAGCGGCACAGCTTCGGCTTTTTCCGGGAGAAGCTCGCGATCCTCCACCCGCATCGACACGGCGATCTTGCGCGCCTCGAAGCAGCGTTCGGTCCCACGCTGTTCATCCACCTCACCCGTGCGGACAAGGCAGCCCAGGCTGTCTCCTACGTGAAGGCGCAGCAGAGCGGGCTTTGGCACAGGGCCTCGGACGGTACGGAGTTGGAGCGGCTGTCGCCGCCGCGCGAACCGGTCTACGACGCCGCGCTGCTGCGCAGCACCCATGACACGATGACGACCGCAGATCGAGAGTGGGAAGCCTGGTTCGCGGAACAGGGCATCGCGCCGCTACGCCTCACCTACGAGGCGCTGTCGGCCGACCCATCGGCAGCCCTGCGCCGGGTGCTGGAAGCGCTCGGGCTCGACCCGGCGCCCGCCGCAAATGCCGTACCGGACGTCGCCCGGCTGGCCGATGCGACAAACCGGGACTGGACGGAGCGCCTGCGTTCAGAGCTCGGGCTCGCGTGACGAGACCGTCTACTTGCTGCAGGTGTTTATGCCGAACAGCGTGTAGGCCGGGCACCATTTCAGGAAGGCGGTCAGCAGCGGCACGACGCCAATCCAGCCGACCCATTTCCAGGTGATGTCCGCCGGACCGAACAGGGCGAAGGCGATCAACGCCAGCCCTACGACGACACGGGCGATCCGGTCGGCACTGCCGACATTGGTGGTGATCATCGACATGGCTGTCACTCCTTGTAGGCGGCGCGGGCACGATGGTCACCCCGGATGCTCGCCGCATGTCCGGCAGAACCCTCGGCAGGTTTGCGGGCTTTTAATTTCTAGTATTCGAATTTAATTGAAAGATGGCCGCAGCCGCAAGCGGCATCGGCTGCGACGACTTGGCACGAATTGGCGAGAACCGGTCCGGGACGCGTGGACACAGGTTCGGGCCTCGGCTATGTGCAAAGCTCCCGCCTCGCCCCCCTTCTCAGCACGATGCCTGCCATGCCTCACCAAGTTCACGCCCACGACCTGCGGATCGAGACCGGGCGCGGCGCGCTCTTCACGCGGATGTGGTGGGAGGGGGCCTCTCTCCAGGACGCACCTCCGCCGATTGTGCTGTTCCACGACTCGCTCGGCGCCGTCGAGCTTTGGCGCAGCTTCCCTCAGGCGCTTGCCGACGCAACCGGCCGGCCGGTGATCGCCTATGACCGGCTCGGCTTCGGGCGCTCGGATGCCTTTCCAGGCGCCTTGCCTGCCGACTTCATCGAGGCAGAGGGACGCGACACGCTTCCGCTCCTGCGCAAGGCCCTCGGCTTTATGCAGTTCATCGCCTGCGGCCATAGCGTCGGCGGCGGCATGGCGGTGGAGACCGCAGGCCGGCACCACGAGAGCTGCCTTGCCGTCGTCACGATGGGCGCACAGGCCTTCATCGAGGAGCGGACGTTGGATGGCATCCGCGTTGCGCGCGCTGCGTTCCAGCAGCCGGGAGAACTGGCGCGGCTCGCCCGCTACCATGGCGACAAGGCGCGCTGGGTGGTCGATGCCTGGACCGAAACCTGGCTGTCCCCGGATTTTGCCGGCTGGACATTGGACAGGGCCCTGGCAGAGGTCACCTGCCCGCTGCTTGCGATCCATGGAGAGGCGGACGAATTCGGCTCCGCGGCCCATCCCGGCTGCATCGCCGAAGGGCGCGGACGCGCAGTGCTGCTGCCCGGCGTCGGCCACAACCCTCACCGGGAGACGGAAGCGGAGACCGTCGCCCTCATCGCCGATTTTCTGACCCGACTTGCCGGCTGAACCTCATACGCGACGATCCGCCTCCCTCACCGGCACGTAACCCGCCTTAAACGAAAGCTCGATAGAGATCGGGTCACAGGACCGTTGCTACGGCCATGCCACCATCATTCCGCCCCACTCCTTCCGCCAGATGGCGGATGATCGGGGATGTACGGCGAGGCTGTGCGGCAGCCGCCAGATCCGCCAGAACGACCAGTCGAGGACACCGATGCCCGCTTCCAGCTTCTCCTCCCGCAAACCCGGATCCATGGCCGGCCGCGCCGCCGCGCTGGCGCTGGCCGCGGCGCTCGCCCTGTCCCAGACGATGCCCGCGCAAGCCAGCTTCATCGGCGACCTGCTCTTCGCCCCCACCTATAACGAGGACTATGTGCCGAGCACCTATGGCTCGCGCGCCGACTGTCGCAATCCGTCGGCCGGTCCGTGGCGCGGCATCGTCGGCGGCCGCAAGAGCGTCGATCTGCGCACGATCCAGTTCTCGCGCGAAGGCTGTTTCCAGACCGAGGCAGAGTGCCGGGCGTTCCTCGACCACATTTCCGGGTATCTGACCCTGGTCTTCACTGCTCAGTGCAGCCGGCGCTGAGCCCCTCGCCAGTCAAAGACACGATACGAAAAAGGCGGGTCCGCAGGGACCCGCCTTTTCCGTTTGAAACGATGCGTTCAGGCCTTACGAGGCGGCCTGGAACAGCTCGTCGACATAGTCCCAGTTGACCAGGTTGTCGACGAAGGCCTCCAGGTACTTCGGACGCGCGTTGCGGTAGTCGATGTAATATGAGTGCTCCCACACGTCGACGCCGAGCAGCGGCACCGCGCCGTGCACCAGCGGGTTCTCGCCGTTCGGGGTCTTCGTGACGGCCAGCTTGCCGTCCTTCAGCACCAGCCATGCCCAGCCGGAGCCGAACTGGGTGGTGCCGGCGGCGATGAAGTCCGCGCGGAACTTGTCGAAGCCGCCGAGGTCGGAATCGATGCGCGATGCCAGGCCGCCCGGCAGCTTGTTGCCACCGCCATTCGGCTTCATCCACTTCCAGAAATGGATGTGGTTGTAGTGCTGGCCGGCATTGTTGAAGAGGCCGGCGTTCTTGCCGAAGCTCTCCTTGACCACATCCTCCAGCGACTTGCCCTCGAGGCCGGAATCCTTCAGCAGGTTGTTGCCGTTGGTCACATAGGCCATGTGGTGCTTGTCGTGGTGATACTCGAGCGTCTCGGCCGACATATACGGGCCAAGCGCGTCATAGGCATAGGGCAGGTCCGGGAGTTCAAAAGCCATGGAAACCTCCTCAGGGCGGGGGCGAAAGAACGATGCCGACCAGACGGCCGACAGTCGCAGGCGGAAGCCGGGCGCCGTTGCCGCGGCAGCCTGCGCGGGTTGTAAGACATTCGGTCCGACAGCCGGATGACGGCCGGACCGGGGGTGCCGGCAATCTCGCAAATCGCGATGGTTGCCTGTCACACAAGGCAAAATAGGCACCCCACCTTCAATCGGCAACGGGCATATGTGCCTTTTTCCCAAAGCCCTGACGCCTTCCGCCTTCTCCATCGTCAGTTGCCGCAGGGCACTCCTGGTTACCGCGCACTCACCGCTTTCTCGCCCTGCAAACAGATTTCCCCTCCCGGCGAGACGCCCCTCGCGTTAGGCTCGGGTCCCGCCTCCCGCCAAGCTCTGCAAGGCCCTTCCCCTCATGATTGCCAAGCCTCGCCCCGCCGCTCCCTCGCCCGTGCTGCTCGCCTTCGGCGGGTTCTGCGCACTGGCCGCCGCAATGGGCATCGGTCGCTTCGCGCTGACGCCGGTGCTGCCCTTCATGAGCGAAGCCATTCCGCTGTCGGCCTCCCAGGCCGGCCTGATCGCCTCCGCCAATTATCTCGGCTATCTGGTCGGCGCACTCGCGGTGATGGCGGTCGGCAAGGACAGGATCGGCACGGGCTTCCTGCTCAGCCTGGCCGGCAGCGCGGGAACATCCGCCTTGATGGCGATCGACGGCGGCCTCGTCTGGCTGGCGCTCGTGCGCTTTCTCGGCGGAATCGCCAGCGCCGGCGTGCTGGTGTTCTGCTCGACGCTGGTGCTCGACCGCCTGGCCGCGGCCGGGCGCGGCGAACTCGCCCAACTCTTCTTCTCCGGCGTCGGCATCGGCATAGCCCTGTCGGCGGCAACGGTCGGATGGCTGGCCCGTGAAGGCGCGAACTGGCAGGGACTGTGGGCCGCCTGCGGCCTCGTTTCGTCGGTGCTGTGCGTAGGCGCCGCGCTCTTCGTGGTTGCGCGGGCGCCGCGCACCGCCGCGCCGACTGCCGAGAGCGCCGGGCCTGTGCGCGCCCGCATATCGCCGGCGCTCGTGCGCCTTGCCGTCGCCTATGCCCTGTTCGGCATCGGCTATGTGGTGACTGCCACCTTCCTCACCTCTATCCTGCGCCAGTCGGAAACATTGGCGCCGTTCGAGGCCCCCGCCTGGGCGGCAGTGGGGCTGGCGGCGGCCGGCTCGGTCTGGCTCTGGGGCCGGGTTTCTGCCCGGCTAGGCGGAGCCTGGGCCTTTTCGCTCGCCTGCCTCGCAGAGGCCGTCGGCGTTGCCGCCAGCGTGGCGTTCTCCGGCCTTGCCGGCATGACGCTGGCCGCCGTCCTGCTCGGCGGCACCTTCATGGGAATCACGTCGCTGGGGCTGATCGAAGGGCGACGCCTTGCCGGCGGCGATCCGCGCAAGGTGATGGCACTGATGACCGCCTGCTTCGGCACCGGCCAGATGATCGGCCCGACGCTTGCCGGCCTGATCGCCGATGCCACGGGCAGCTTCTACTGGCCGTCGATGGCGGCCGCCGCCCTGCTGGTACTGGCCGCGCTGATGGTCGGCCCGCTGTCGGGCCCGAGGCCTGCTCGCCCCCTTGCAAAATGAACGCGGCGGCGCAGCCTTCGCTGCACCGCCGCTCCGCTGTTCCGCCCGGCTCGCGGCCCTCCATCAGCCGTGGGCAAATTCCCAATAAAGGTCGCGGGCGCGCTGAGCGACCGGGCCCGGCTGCAGCTCGCGGTCCTCGATCCGCTTGACCGGGACAACCTTGTTGTAGTTGCCGGTCGAGAAGATCTCGTCGGCATCCAGGAAATCGCCATAGCCGAGCGTGCGCTCGTAGACTTCCGTTCCGGCGTCGCGCAGCAGCTTGATGATGCGCTGGCGGGTGATGCCGTTGAGGAACGTGCCGTTCCAGGCGGGCGTGTGGACCGCCCCGTCCTTGACCATGAAGACATTCGCGGTGGTCAGCTCCGCCACATTGCCGAGCATGTCGAGCACGATAGCGTTGTCGAAGCCGCGCGACTTCGCCTCGACGATGGCCCGTGCGTTGTTCGGATAGAGACAGCCGGCCTTGGCGTTGACCGGCATGGTCTCCAGAGTCGGACGGCGGAACGGCGACAGGGTCAGCGTTATCGCCGCATCCTTCGGCGCAAGCGCCGCCTCGAACAGGCACAGCGCGAAGCGGGTGGAGGTGGCATCGCCGGCGATGGTGCCGATGCCGTCGCCTTCCGCCCAGTACATCGGCTTCACGTAGACCGGTGTGTTGGGCGCGAACCGGGAGAGGCCGTCCTGGGTCAGCTCCATCATCTCGCCGGCCTTCATCACCGGGTTGAGACCGAGGGCCACCGCGGAATCATTCAGACGCTGGCAGTGAAGATCGAGATCCGGCGTCACGCCCTCGAAGGCGCGCGCGCCGTCGAACACCGACGAGCCGAGCCATGCCGCATGCGTGCGCGTGCCCATGATCGGGGCATTGCCCTCGATCCAGTTTCCGTCGATCCAGTTCCAGGTTTGCGACCACTCGCTCATCATCTGCTCCCGATCCGTCTTGGCGCGATTGGTGGGGATCGAACGCCCTTCGCCGGCGAAGGTCAAGGCCCACCCGCACGCGCGCGGGAAAAGGACCGAATTGTTCCGCTCAGTCGGCAGGGCTGTCCAAATCGATCCCCTTTTTCCCGCAATCCGGAATGATGTTGCGCGCTCTCCGACGGCGCGGCAGCCCATCTACAGGCCGGCCCTGGACTTCAGGTTCCCCTAAAATTCTTATGCCGTAGCGACAGGTTCCAGGAAGGAATGTCGGCGAAACCTGGCCCCAAACCCGTATGTGACCACTCGCCGGGAAGAGCGCATGGCGCGTTCTGAGCCGGCTTCTTGTGCGCCGCACAAGAAGCCTTGACCTCGGGCCGGGTTGGCTGTTTGCTTGGCAGGTGAACAAAATTGCGGCAACGCCGCCAGAGGGCTCCCGATACCGGGCGCCCCACCCGCCAAGGCCCCAAGCCCATGTCCCACTCCGCGATCCGTCCCGTCTCCGCCTATGTCTTCGATGCCTATGGCACGCTGTTCGACGTGCACGCCGCAGTACGCCGCCATGCCGGCGACCTCGGCCCGGAGGCGGTCAGCCTGTCGACCCTGTGGCGTCAGAAGCAGCTGGAATATTCCTGGACGCGGGCCCTGATGGGCCGCTACCTCGATTTCTGGTCGCTGACAGAGCAGGCGCTCGACACGGCGATGGCGATGACGGGCAAGAGCGACGCGGACCTGCGCCGGCGGCTCCTCGACGCCTACTGGAAGCTCGACTGCTACCAGGAAGTGCCGACCGTGCTGAAGCGGCTCAAGGACGACGGCAACCGGCTGGCGATCCTGTCCAACGGCTCGCCGGCGATGCTGGAGGCTGCCGTGCGCGCCGCCGGGATCGAGGACCTGCTCGACGAGGTGTTCTCGACCGACCTGCTGAAGACCTACAAGACCCGGCAGGACGTCTACGAACTGGTGACCAACCACTTCCGGATTTATCCCGAGGCGGTCTCGTTCCAGTCGTCCAACCGCTGGGATATCGCAGGCGCCACCGCCTTCGGTTTCCGCAGCGTGTGGATCAACCGCATCGGCGCTGCCGACGAGTATTCGGACCTGCCGCCGACGGCCGTTCTGGCCGACCTGCAGGGCCTGCTGGCGCTGAGCTGAGGCGAGCGCGAGCCGCTTTCCAAAAACGAAAACGCTCCGGCCCGCCAGGAACCGGAGCGTTTGAATTCCGACGGACCGGGATCCGTCAGTAGGTCATGACCGGCGGCAGTTCCTTCGCCTGCGCAACCCACTTCTCCACCGCCGACTCGCTGGGAAGCTGACGAACGAGCTTCTTCGCCTCGTTCACCTCCTTCATCTTGGCGTGAAGGTTGGCCGGCACCCGGTGCTTGAGCTCCTTCACCGTGTCGACGCCGGCGGCCTCGAGCAGCTCGGAATATTCCTCGCCGACGCCGCTGATGCGCATCAGGTCGGCCATGTTGGCCCACTTGAGGATGCGCTTGTCGTCGATCCCGGTCTCCTCGGCCAGCGCCTTGCGGCCCTTGGGATCCTTCGCCCGCTCCAAATAGGCCTCGGTAGTCCTGATGCCGACCGCCTGCAGCTTCTCAGCATAGGCGGGGCCGATACCCTCAATCTCGTCAATGGAATAGGACATCTCGCACCTCCAGACTTGCCCGGCACCGACCGCCGGGCTTCAAGATAAGCTTCTGCTCCTCACAGGACCTGCCCAAGGCCGGGGATCGACGCGACCAGCCGGTCGACGACATCGTCGCCGGCGCGTTCGCGGGCAGCCTGCACGAGTTCGCGCGTGACGGCCTGCACCTCGCCCATATCGAGGCCCGCGTTGGTCAGCTCGTTGAGGGCAGCCATTGCTCCCATTCCCCCGCCGATGCTGCCGCCGAGCTTTCCGGCAAGGCTGTCAAGCAGCCCGCCGCCACCGCCACCCTGCTCCGCCATGAGCTGGGAGGCGCCGGGCAAGGCCGCCAGGACCTGGGCGACCGCATCCGGCGGGCCGTCGCGGTCGAGGAACTTGAGGATGATGCCGATCGCCTGGCGCGCGAGATCCTCGCGGATGCCGGCAGCCGCAGCGACGCGGCCGATGAGTTCGTCCATGTGCCCCCCGAGGAATCATCTGGCGTTTGACTGATAATCTGGCACGAGAGCGCGCATCGCGACAACCGCTATACACAGCGCGATCTGCGGGTTACATGGTTTTTCGGCGCGCCGGAGGGACCGGCGACGGCAGCGGAGGCGCACGAAGTGCAGGACGCAGACAAGATCTTCATCGGTGCTTCGGACAAACCGGAGTATCTGACGCTGAAGCTTGCCAACCGGCATGGCCTGATCACCGGCGCCACCGGCACCGGCAAGACCGTGTCGCTGCAGATCCTCGCGGAAGGCTTTTCCAGCGCCGGCGTCCCGGTTTTCTGCGCCGATGTGAAGGGCGACCTGTCCGGCATCGCCGCCAGCGGCGAGAAGAAGGACTTCCTTGAAAAGCGCGCTGCACAGATCGGCTTCACGGACGACTACATCTACGAGGACTTCCCGACGATCTTCTGGGACCTGTTCGGCGAGCAGGGTCACCCGATCCGCGCCACGGTCTCCGAAATGGGGCCGCTGCTGCTGTCCCGTCTGATGGACCTCAATCCGACGCAGGAAGGCGTCCTCAACGTCGCCTTCGAACTGGCCGACGACGAGGGCCTGCTCCTGCTCGATCTGAAGGACCTCCAGGCGTTGCTGGCGCATGTCTCAGAGCGCGCGCAGGAGCTCTCCCGCGTTTACGGCAATGTCTCGAAGGCCTCGGTCGGCGCGATCCAGCGCCAGCTTCTGGTGCTCGAACGCCAGGGTGGCGATGCCTTCTTTGGCGAACCCGCGCTCGACATCCGCGACATGATGCGCACCACGCGCGACGGGCGCGGCGTCATCTCGGTGCTGGCCGCCGACAAGCTGATGGGCGCGCCGCGCCTCTATGCGACCTTTCTGCTGTGGCTGCTGTCCGAGCTGTTCGAGGAACTGCCCGAAGTGGGCGACCCGGAAAAGCCGCGACTGGTCTTCTTCTTCGACGAAGCGCATCTGCTGTTTTCCGAGGCGCCCAAGGCGCTGCTGGAAAAAGTCGAGCAGGTGGTCCGGCTGATCCGCTCCAAGGGTGTCGGCGTCTACTTCGTGACGCAGAACCCGCTCGACGTGCCCGAGACCGTGCTGGCGCAGCTCGGCAACCGGGTGCAGCATGCGCTGCGCGCCTATACCCCGCGCGAGCAGAAGGCCGTTCGCGCAGCGGCGGAAACCTTCCGCCCCAACCCGGACCTCGACACCGAGCGCACCATTATGGAGCTGGGTGTCGGCGAAGCGCTGGTTTCGGTGCTGGAGGGCAAGGGCATTCCCTCCGTCGTCCAGCGGACCCTCGTCCGCCCGCCCTCCTCCCGCCTTGGCCCGATCACAGAGGCCGAGCGCCGCGAGATCATCGCCATGAGTCCGGTCGGTCATCTCTACGACGAGACCGTCGATCGCGACTCCGCCTTCGAGGTACTCAAGCGCCGGGCGCAAGAGGCGGCGCGGATGGAGGAACGCCAGCAGGCGCGCGAGGAACAGGAGATCGAGCGACGCGGCGCGCCCCGACGCACCCGCTCCGGCTTCGAGATCCCCGACTTCGGCACCTCGCCTGCCCCGGCACCCAGCCGCAGCCGGACCCGGTCCAGCCGCTCGCGCACCGACAGCGTGGCGGACGCCGCCGTGAAATCGGTGGTGCGTTCGCTCGGCTCGGCGCTCGGCCGCGCGCTGGCGCGCGGCGTCCTGGGGTCGATCAAACGGGGCTTCTAGGCCTTCTCCAAGCGCTTCGCGCTGAACTCCCCAGAGATCGTTTTTCGGCTTTGCGGCGGCGGCTCCCTCTTCGCCGCGACAGCAGTTGCCCGCCCCTTTTTGGAGCCGCACCGAGAAGTCAGCGGCAAAGCGGGCACGACCGGGCGCCCCAACATCGGCGAGACGACGCAACAGCCTGCCTTCCGCGAACGACACTTGTCGGCACCATCTCGATCACTGTGTACGGCGGCCTGCCCACAAGCAGCCGCCCGGCCCCAGGGCGCGGTGCGTTCCCCGATACGGGGCCGTGCCGCGCCTTGCCTTGACCGAGGATCTGTGTCCATGCTGGGCTCCCTCACCAGCGCGCCGGCCGCAGTCCTTGCCATGGTCTGTCGGCCCGCGGGCATCCTTCACAGCGGAGCCCCACCATGTCCGATCTCGACCGGGTCCTGTCTCGAATCGACTCCGATTTCGACAACTCGCTCGCCCGCCTCTTCGACCTCGTCCGCATCAAGAGCATTTCCACCGACCCGGCCTTCAAGAGCGACTGCCGGCAGGCTGCCGACTGGCTGGCAAGCGAACTGACGGCCCTCGGCATCCCGGCAAGCGTGCGCGATACGAACGGGCACCCGATGGTGGTCGGCCACCGCAAGGAAGACGGCAAGGCGGGGCCGCACGTTCTGTTCTACGGCCATTACGACGTCCAGCCGATCGACCCGCTCGATCTGTGGGAGCGCGATCCGTTCGACCCGGCCGTCGTGACCCGCCCGGACGGCTCAAAGATGATCGTCGCCCGCGGCTCCGCGGACGACAAGGGCCAGTTGATGACCTTCGTCGAGGCCGCCCGCGCCTGGATCGCCGAGACCGGTGGGCTTCCGGTTTCCGTCTCCGTGCTGCTGGAGGGCGAGGAGGAGTCCGGCTCGCCGTCGCTCCATCCGTTCCTGACCGCCAACAAGGACGAGCTCTCCTGCGATCTCGCGCTGGTGTGCGACACCGGCATGTGGGATCGCCAGACCCCCGGCATCACCACCATGCTGCGCGGCCTCGTGGGGGAAGAGATCACGATCACCGCCGCCGACAAGGACCTGCATTCGGGCATGTATGGCGGCGCTGCGCGCAACCCGCTGCATGTGCTCGCCGACATCCTCGCAGGACTGCACGACGAGACCGGCAAGGTCACCCTGCCCGGCTTCTATGACGGCGTCATCGAGATGCCGGAGGACGTGCGCGCGTTGTGGGACAAGCTCGGCTTCGACCATGAAGCCTTCCTCGGCGGGGTCGATTTGAAGTATCCGGCCGGCGAGAAGGACCGCACCGCGCTGGAGCAGATCTGGACGCGCCCGACCTGCGAGATCAACGGCGTGTGGGGCGGCTACAACGGTGCCGGCTTCAAGACCGTGATTGCTTCGCAGGCTCATGCCAAGATCTCGTTCCGCCTCGTCGGTGACCAGGATCCGGACAAGGTGCGCGCCACCTTCCGCGCCTATGTGGAGGCGAAGCTCCCGGCCGACTGCACCGTCACGTTCCACAAGCACGGCGGCAGCCCGGCCCTGCGCCTGCCCTTCGACAGTCCGGCGCTCGCCAAGGGCCGCAAGGCGCTGTCCGACGAGTGGGGCCGCGAGGCCGCGCTGATCGGCTGCGGCGGGTCCATTCCCATCGTCGGCGACTTCAAGACCATGCTCGGCATGGATTCTCTATTGATCGGCTTCGGCCTCGACGACGACCGGGTGCACTCACCCAACGAAAAATACGAAATGACCAGCTATCACAAGGGCATCCGCTCCTGGGCCCGTGTGCTCGACGAACTGGCGAAGGGCTGATTGCGACGATGAAGTCTATCTGCGTTTTCTGCGGCTCCAGCATGGGAGCCAAACCGGCCTATCGCGAGGCCGCCATCGCCACCGGTGAAGCCATTGCCCGCTCCGGCCGGCGGCTCGTCTATGGCGGGGCGAAGGTCGGGCTGATGGGTGCGGTCGCCGACGGCGCCTTGGCGGCCGGCGGCGAGGTCGTCGGCGTGCTGCCGCTCTCACTGCAGGAGAAGGAGCTCGCCCATGCCGGCCTCACCGAGTTGCATATCGTCGCCTCCATGCACGAGCGCAAGGCGATGATGGCCGACTTCTCCGACGGGTTCGTCGCGCTTCCGGGCGGCGCCGGCACGCTGGAGGAGCTGTTCGAGATCTGGACCTGGGGACAGCTCGGCTATCACCGCAAGCCTTGCGGCCTTCTCAATGTCGACGGGTTCTACGACGGCTTGCTGACTTTCCTGGATCTGCAGCGCGACGAGGAATTCGTGAAGCCGGTGATGCGCGACATGGTTCTGGTAGCAAGCGAACCGGCAGAGCTGATCGCCAGGTTCGAGCGCTACGAGCCGCCGGCGACGCCGAAGTGGATCAAGCGCGACGAGACCTGACGCCTCGCTTGCTGCGCTCACGGCACCACCGGGGCGTAAAACGAAAACGGCCACCCGGACAAATCGCCCGGGTGGCCGTTTTCGTTTTCCCGACCGGCTATAAGCCGGCGTGCCGCCCGTTGCCGGTCAGAGCCGGATCTGGCCGTAGCGTAGCGCTTCGACCACGGTATGCGTCTTGTTGGACGCGTTGAGCTTGGCGCTGGCATTTTGCAGATGCGCATGCACCGTCCGCTGCGAGATGTCGAGCAGACCGGCGATATCGCTCGCGGTCTTGCCGAGCGCGGTGAGTTCCAGCACCCGCCGCTCGCGAGCCGAGAGATCGCCGGGGCGCTGCGTCGACAGGACGCCGAGATCGATCAGCCGGCGGAAGGCGGTGTTGCAGATCAGTTCGAGATTGGACAGCTCCACCGAGCCTGCTTCGAGATGGGCGCCGCCGCCCATCACCACCGCCTGGAAGGGGTGTGTCTCGGTCACCGGCACCACCACCACGCGGGTCTCGCCGCCGAGCGATGCGAAGAGCTCGGAATGCTCCATGTCGCCCACCGTCACGTCCCAGACGAATGCCCGGTTGCGCATCAGGCCCAGCATCAGCGCGCCGTCCTCGGTATCGAGGTCGCTGCGCTCGATGCCGCCGGCCCGTTCGTCCGCCCAGCGGAAGCGATGGACCAGGCCGTCGATCGGCCGGTTGGGCATCGGCAGCCCGGTTACCAGGATATGTGTCGCGCCCAGCCTGCGCAGCTGAGCCTCGACGATGTCGAGAACATGCTTGCCCGTCTGTGCTTCGGCAATCGCCGCCGCCTTGGACTGCGTCTCCATCGGGTCGGCCATCTCTTCCCTGCCTTTCGTCCTGAGAGCCTCGCCTGCTCGCGGCTTGGCATCTTCACCCATGCATACACTCGCAAATTGCGCCAGTTTGAGGGCCAGCACCCGCCGCAAGGGCATTTTCCACTCGGCAAGCCCGTCAAACTTACAAGAACACCACCGTCCCTCAGGCGTCTCTTCCTTGTCAGAATTTTCCCCGCCTCGGCGGGGCCCCGACTTGAAATCGAACGAAAACCACGTGAAGCAGACACCCCCTCCCCTCCCCGAGGGGACGTCCGACAGCGGTCTTCCGAATCCTGACGGGGTAGCTGCCCCCGAGAATTCCAATCAGACCATGGAACGCCGGAGCTCTGCAACCCTCTGTTACCAATAGTTTTTACTGCAACGAAAGAAAAGAGGCAGAGGCCGTTCGCGATTCATTGCCTTCTCCACCTTTTTCAGTCGCCGGACGACCCGCAAGCGTGAAACCGGGCGAGATCGTCGCATAAAGTACTGTCAGTTTCGCGAGGGGCAATCTCGTCAGGGTGGCCACCCGCTCCGAAACGGCCAAGACACCGCCTCGCAGGGGTTCCTTGCCAGGCTCATGAGTGCTATCTGCCGGCCGGGCACAGTCGAGGAGATCCGATTCACGATGAGACTTTCACGTTCCGCCCTCTTGCTTCTCCTGCCTCTGCTCGCCGCCTGCTCGCCGACGCTCGATGGCGATACCGTCGGTTCGATCCGCACGCCCGGCCCGCAGGTCCAGATCACCGAAGCCGGCGCCGGCGGCATCACCGCCGAGACGCCCTACTCGGAGAAGGCAATTGCCGCGGCCCTGCCCGGCTTCACCACCGAGGGTTTCCAGGCTGCCACCGAAGACAAGACCGAGTGGGCGATCGGCGCCTACAACGCCGAGGGCTTCCAAGTCCTGCACTTCTACAAGGGCAGCAACGGCAAGCTGCGCGAGATGCACGGCGTAACCCACCATCTGCAGGGCCCCAACGGCGAGCGTATCGGCATGACCTTCGCCGATATCGGCACCTCGCGCGGCGACTGCCGCGTCGGCCGCAACCTGTGGCGCGGCATGGCGATCTGCAAGGCACGCGGCACCAGCAACGTCACGCTCGTCTATGCGATCCCGCAATATCCCGGCCCCTTCGACCAGCTGGCACCAAGCGACCAACTGCGTGAGGCCGTTCTGCAGCGGATCATCTGGACCCCCGGACGCGCCTGACCTTTTCCTTCCCGCCAGGGCCATCAATGCTCGTCCCGTTTCGGGACGGGCAATCAGGCACGCCGTTTGCGTTGCAGGTCTTGGGGAGAGTGGATGGGCATGAAACGGGACAGGCAGCACATGGCATCGCCATTTGAGACGCGGGATCGCTGCGCGCAATCCGGGCCGACACGGCGCGGGTTTCTGCGCGGCGGGCTGGCGTTTGCCGGTCTCGTTTCACCTCTTCTCCTGCCGCAGGCCGCAAGGCCCGCCGCCGCGGCGGTACGTGTCGCCGATCTGCGCGGCACCATCGAGGCAAGCGAATTCGGCATCCGGCCGGGCGCCGCCGACGACCAGAGCGCCCTGATGCAGCAGGCCATCGATGCGGCGGCGGAGCGCGGGCGGGCGCTGTTCCTGCCCGGCGGACGCTATACGGTCGCCAACCTTCGCATTCCTCCCGGCGCTCGCCTTGTCGGCCTGGCCGGCCAGACCCGTCTCGACTATCAGGGCGGCGGGCATCTCATGTTCGCGCAAGGGCCCGGCACCATCGGCATGGAGGGGATCCATTTCGACGGCGACAATCGGCTGCTCGGCGAGTACACGCCCGCCCTGCTGCACTTCGCCGATGTCGACGACCTCCTGATCGAAGGCTGCACCATCACCGGCAGCTCACAGGCCGGCCTGGCGCTGGACCGCTGCGGCGGGCGCATCGTCGGCAACACGATCTCCGGGGCGCGCACGGCCGGACTGCGCTCCATCGAGGCGCGCGGCCTGTCGATCACCGACAACCATGTCCACGACTGCGCCAATGCCGGCATTCTCGTGCATCGCTGGAGCGAAGGCGAGGACGGCAGCATCGTCTCCGGCAACCGGGTCGAGCGGATCTCCGCCCGCGACGGCGGCACCGGGCAGAACGGCAACGGCATCAACATCTTCCGCGCCCATGGTGTCGTCGTGCGCGGCAACCGCATTGCCGACTGCGCCTTCTCGGCGATCCGCTCCAACAGCGGGTCCAACGTGCTGATCGAGGGCAACTCGTGCCTGCGCTCGGGCGAGACCGCGATCTATTCGGAGTTTGCCTTCCAGGGCGCGGTGATCGCCGACAATCTGGTCGACGGCGGCGCCATCGGCATTTCCATCGCCAATTTCCTGGACGGCGGCCGGCTCGCCACCTGCTCCGGAAATCTCGTCCGCAACATCGCCGACACCGGCCCCTACCCGCCGGAAGTACAGGGCTTCGGCATCGGCATCGCGGTCGAGGCCGACACGGCGGTTACCGGAAATGTGGTGGAAAAGGCCGCACGTTTCGGACTGCACATGGGCTGGGGACCTTACCTGCGCGATGTCAGCATCGCGTCCAACGTCATCCGCGATTGCCCGGTGGGCGCAGCGGTCACCGTAGTGGAAGGCGCCGGCGCAGCACTGATTTCCGGCAACATCTTCTCCGGCACGCCGGGCGGCGCCGTGATCGGCCATCGCTGGAAGGAAGCGGTCACCGGCGATCTGACGCGGCCGGGCGCGGCCGACGGTTTCGGCCACCTTGCCATTCAGGGCAACATGGTTCGGTAGAATTGGTTGAAACAGGCAATCGCCGTCAGACGATGCTTCTCAGCGGCGCAAATGCCTCGGCGACGGCACGGATGCTGCCGACAGGTCGGCCGTTCCAGTTGGCGAGCGGCGGGGCGAGCCAGGGACGCAGCGCCTTCGCCTCGTCCTCGTCGAGTTCCAGCAACGCATCGATGACGGCAGCCATCATCGTCTCGGCCGCACGCGTCGCGCCGTCGTCGCATTTCAACGCAATACCAAAGCCGAGTTCGGGGATCGCCGCGGTAAAGACGCCCTCGGCGCCCGTCTTGACGAACACCCGCCCGCCGAGTGCTTTCATCACATCCGTGCAGAAGCGTCCCGTACCGGCAATCATGAAGGGATGGTCGACACAGGCATTGTACAGCCGCTCGGCGGCCTGTGCGCGCAAGGGCTCGAGCCCCTCGCCGGTGCCGAAACAGGCGAAGGCGCGCGCCAGCGGCGCCAGCGGCATCGCATAGGTGGGGATCGAACACCCGTCGGTGCCTCGTGCGATCGAGGAAAGATCGATGCCGGCCATCTGCTCGATGGCCGCCCGCACCTCAAGCTGCACCGGATGGTCCGGCTCGACATAGCCGCGCGTCGGCGCCCCGAGCGTGCGGGCAAGCCCGAGGAAGCCGGCATGTTTGCCCGAGCAATTGTTATGCAGCGGACAAGGCGTGGCATCCGTCCGGTGAAGAACAGCGACGTCCTCCATCCGGCGCGGCCACTGGCTGCCGCATTCCAGCGCGTCCTCATCGAGGCCGGCCTTCAACAGCATCACCCGTGCCGCATTCACATGCACCTCCTCGCCATTGTGCGAGGAACAGGCGAGCGCAAGTTCTGCATCGTCGAGGTCCAGCGCTTCGGCCGCGCCGGATTCCACCAGCGGCAGGGCCTGCAGCGCCTTCACGGCCGAGCGCGGAAAAACCGGCCGCTGGTGCTCGCCGAGCGCGGCAACGACGTGACCGCCAGCATCAACCACCGCAAGCGCACCGCGATGGCGGCTTTCCACCGCATCGCCGCGCAGCACTTCCACCAGGACCGGATTTTCCATCTCGCTCAAGCCTTCTCGGCTGCCACCTGAAGGGAACCGGGTGCGGACAGGACAGCGGAGGAACCCCCGCGGGCCGACAGGAAGGCGTTCAACCGTTCCAGGGCCCCGTCCAGCACCTCATCCTTCTTGCAGAAACAGAAGCGCACGAAATTGGTCGGGGCGTCGGCAACGTAGAAGGCCGAAACCGGCACGGCGGCAACGCCGGCCTCTTCCACCAGCTGACGGCAGATATCGACATCGGTGCCCTGCAGGCCGAGGGTCGAGACGTCGCAGGTCAGGAAGTAGGTGCCCTCGCAAGGCAGAACGCCGAAGCCGAGAGCTGCAATCCCCCTCGCGAACCGATCGCGCTTGGCCTGCATCTCGTCGCGCAGGGTGAGAAAGTAGCTGTCTTCCTTGCCAAGGCCGTAGGCCACCGCCTTCTGCAGGTTGGGCGGCGTCGTGAAGGTCACGAACTGGTGCGCCTTGGCGATCGGATCGAGCAGGTTCGGCGCGGCTGTGACATAGCCGACCTTCCAACCGGTCAGCGAGAAGGTCTTGCCGGCGGAGCCGATGCGCACCGCCCGCTCGCGCATGCCAGGGAACGCCATCAGAGGCAGGTGCTGGCGGCCGTCGAACAGCAGATGCTCGTAGACCTCGTCGCAGATCGCATAGACGCCGTGCTCGATGCACAGCCGGGCGATCGCGGCCAGTTCGTCTTCGCCGAACACCTTGCCGGCCGGATTCATCGGATTGTTGATGAGGATAGCCTTGGTGTTCTCGGTGAAAGCGTCGGCCAGCTTGCCAAGGTCGAGCTTCCAGTGCGGCGGCGTGACGCGCAGACGCACCGGGATGCCGCCTGCACGCTTCACCAGAGGCAGGTAGCAGTCATAGAGCGGCTCGATGAGGATGACCTCGTCGCCCGGCTCCAGCAGGGCCAGCAGCACGTCGGCCAGTGCCTCGGTCGCG
The DNA here is from genome assembly GCF_023507705.1 of Stappia sp. WLB 29. Taxonomy (GTDB): domain Bacteria; phylum Pseudomonadota; class Alphaproteobacteria; order Rhizobiales; family Stappiaceae; genus Stappia. The sequence continues at coordinate 157,711 of NZ_JALBGD010000011.1, forward strand.
CCCGAGGTCACCATGACCTCGCTCTGCCAGTCGACATCGAGATCGTAGAAGCGCTTGGTCGAGGCGGCGACCGCCTGGCGCAGCTCCGGCAGGCCCAGCATCGGCGGGTACTGGTTCGGGCCTGCCATCAGCGCATCGGCCGCGGCCTGGCGCACGTCCTGCGGCCCGTCCACATCCGGAAAGCCCTGACCCAGATTGATCGCACCGTTGGCGATGGCGAGCCGCGACATGGTCTCGAAGATCGTTGTCGGCAGTCCGGTGAAAACAGGATTGGTCGGCTTCATGGCGTGCTTGCGTTCCCACATGGCGACTTTGTCCGGGGTTTGTAGCCATTCGCGGCGGCTGCGTCGAGTGAGGATGCGCGAACGGCCCGCGCCGGCCTCCCGCTGGGGAAGATCGGCACGGGCCGTCGAGACGTCCGGATCGCGGTGCGAGGTCAGCGCACCAGGATGTTGCGGAACTGCCAGGGATCGCTCTCGTCGAGGTCCTCGGGGAAGAAGCCCGGACGATCGGTGAGCGGCGTCCAGTCGGTGTAGTAGCCCTTGACCGGGCCGAGATAGGGACGCTGAACCTCGAGGCAGCGCCGGTAGTCCATCTCGTCCGCCTCGACGATGCCCTCGTTCGGGTTCTCCAGCGCCCAGACCATGCCGGCAAGCACGGCCGAGGTCACCTGCAGGCCGGTCGCGTTCTGGTAGGGGGCGATTTCGCGGGTCTCCTCGATGGAGAGCTGGGAGCCGTACCAGTAGGCGTTCTTCTCGTGACCATAGAGCAGCACTCCGAGCTCATCGATACCGTCGACGATCTCGTCCTCGGCCAGAACGTGCAGGGTCTCCTGCATCTTGCCGGCGGCGCCGAACAGCTCGTGCAGCGACAGCACCGCGTCGTTGGCCGGGTGGTAGGCGTAGTGGCAGGTCGGACGGTAGACGACCTTACCGTTCTCCTTCAGCGTGAAGAAGTCGGCGATGGAGATCGACTCGTTGTGGGTGACGAGGAAGCCGTACTGGGCACCCGGTGTCGGGCACCAGGTGCGCACGCGGGTGTTGGCGCCCGGCTGTTCCAGGTAGATCGCCGCCTTGCAGCCCTTCTTGTGCTTGCGGGCGTTCTTCGGCATCCACTTCTCGTGCGTGCCCCAGCCCAGCTCGGACGGCTGGAAGCCCTCGGAGAGGAAGCCCTCGACCGACCAGGTGTTCCAGAATGCGCCCATCGGCTTCGGCTTCTTGGCCCGCTGGGTGTCGCGCTCGGCGATGTGCACGCCCTTGACGCCGACCTTCTTCATCAGCTTCGCCCAACCCTTGCGGTTGGTCGGCTCCTCGAACTTGGCGCCGGTGTCGCGGGCAATGTCGACCAGCGCCTGCTTGACGAACCAGGAGACCATGCCGGGGTTGGCGCCGCAGCAGGAGACGGCCGTCGTGCCGCCCGGGTTCTTTTTCTTTTCGCGGCGCACGGTCTCGCGCAGCGCGTAGTTGGTGCGCGAGGCGTTATCTGCGGTCTCGTCGAAATAGAAGCCGAGCCACGGCTCGACGACGGTGTCGATGTACAGGACGCCCAGCTCGCGGCAGAGCTTCATCAGCTCCAGCGAGGAGGTGTCGACCGACAGGTTGACGCAGAAGCCCTGACCTTCGCCCTCGGTGAGCATCGGCGACAGGATATCGCGATAATTGTCCTTGGTGATGGCTTCCTTGAGGAACTTGTAGCCGCGGTCGTCGACCAGCTTGCGGTCGGTGTCGACGGGATCGATCACCGTCACGCGCGAGGCATCGAAGCGGAAATGGCGCTCGATCAGCGGCAGGGTGCCCTTGCCGATGGAGCCGAAGCCGATCATCACGATCGGGCCGGAAATGGTGCCGTGAACCGGCCAGGACTTCTCCGCGGCTGCGGAGCTGGCGGACGACGTGGTTGCCGGGGCGGACCTGGCGGCCTTTTTCTTCGCCGCCGGGGTCTTCATTTCGGTCATGGCGAGTGTCCTTCTGCTTGCAACGTGTCGGCATGGCGCGCAACAGGCAGCGGCCGCCATGGCTGGACCATAACGCCGGCCGGCCGCTTTCGCGACCGGCCGACTCGGAGTTTTTCGGGATCTCTATAGGACGTTATTCTGAGTGACCGTCAGATGACGTAGGAGCGCAGGGGCTCGAAGCCGTTGAAGGCCACCGCCGAATAGGTGGTGGTGTAGGCGCCGCACGCCTCGATCAGCACCTTGTCGCCGATCGACAGGCTGACGGGCAGCTCGTACGGGGTCTTCTCGTAGAGCACGTCGACGCTGTCGCAGGTCGGGCCGGCGAGCACGCAGGGGGTCTTGCGGTCCTCATCCTTGTCCGTGCGGATCGGATAGCGGATCGCCTCGTCCATGGTCTCGGCCAGGCCGTTGAACTTGCCGATGTCGAGGTAGACCCAGCGGATCTCGTCCTCGGCCTCGGATTTCTTCGAGATCAGCACCACCTCGGCCTCGATCATGCCGGCATCGCCGACCATGCCGCGGCCCGGCTCGATGATCGTCTGCGGGATGCGGTTGCCGAAATGCTTGGCCAGGCCGCGCAGGATCGCCTCGCCGTAGCGCGGCACGCCCGGGACGTCCTTCAGGTAGCGAGCGGGGAAACCGCCACCCAGGTTGACCATCGACAGCACGATGCCGCGCTCGGCCATCTCGCGGAAGATCGCGGCGGCAGAGCCCAGGGCCGTGTCCCAGGCCTCGACATTCGCCTGCTGCGAGCCGACGTGGAACGACACGCCATGCGCAGCGAGGCCCAGACGATGGGCATGCTCGAGCACCTGCGGCGCCATGGAGGGCGCGCAGCCGAACTTGCGCGACAGCGGCCAGTCGGCGCCGGCGCCATCACACAGGATGCGGCAGAACACCTGCGCGCCGGGGGCGGCACGGGCGATCTTCTCGACCTCGGCCTCGCAATCGACGGCGAACAGGCGCACACCCAGTTCGAAGGCACGCGCGACATCGCGCTCCTTCTTGATGGTGTTGCCGAAGGAAATACGCTCGGGGCCCGCGCCGGCGGCCAGGGCCATCTCGATCTCCGGCACCGAGGCGCAGTCGAACGAGGAGCCGAGGCTGGCGAGCAGCGCCAGGATCTCGGGAGCCGGGTTGGCCTTCACCGCGTAGAAGACGCGAGTGTCCGGCAGAGCCCGCTCGAAGGCGAGATAGTTGTCCTGGACGATGTCGAGATCGACGACGACGCAAGGCCCCTCGCCTCGTCGCTGCCGGAGGAAGTTCTTGATGCGCTCGGTCATGGCATTCACCCGCAAGTCCGAATTCCGGTACAGGTGCATATGCGATCACGCCTCCCGCCCGCTTTGGAGACGGGGAGAAAACGGACGCCATATGCAACGGTCGGGTTCGACGCCTGCATGCGCGCAAGCGTGTCGCCGTTCCGCGATTGCTGCCTTGGATTGGATCGGGTGTCCCGAACCGCACGGCCGGCAATGATGTAACAAGTGCCTCTTCAGTGACCCCGGGACTTGGAAACCCGGCAGAGACCAAAAAAGCCCTCTTACGTCGTTGCTTTAAGCCATCCGTTTTGTCGCTCTATTCCGGACAGGTCCGGGCCCTTTTGAGCGACTGCCACCTTTCGGTTGGACGACCACGGGCACGTGCGAATTTGGGCAAGAGGAGATATGAATCAGGAGCCTGTCTTAATCAAGGGAAAAATCCCTCGATCAGGTGCATTTTTTGCGCATCTTCCATGCGTTTCCGTATTTCCTGTGACTTTTGCCGATAGGCGAAACGGGCCGGACCGCACGAGACGGGCGACACGCCGCAGCCGCAGGGGAATCAGGCTCTTCCCGGCCGGCGCAGAAGCCCCTTGCGAACACGAACGGCGGGACACGAGGTCCCGCCGCTTGCGCAGTTCAGCAGAGAAGTTCAAACGGAGGAACCGCCCTATCAGTCGTTGCTGCCACGCGGGCCTTCGCCGCGCGCGCCGCGACCTTCGCCCTTCATGCCGTGGTGCTTTTTGCCATGCCAGCGCTTGCCGTCGCGATCCCGCATGCCGCCACGCGGGCGGTCTTCGCGGGACAGAGCACCGTCGCCATTGCGATCCATGCGGGCAACGAGGCCCGCGAAGGGACGCGCCGCTTCCTCGCGGGTGATGGCAAGGTCGCCGTCACGGTCGAGCCGCTGGAAGGCACGCACCATGCGGCTGTCGGTACGCTCGGCCCAGATCGTGCCGAACTCCTCGAGCGTCAGGGCCTTGTCGCCATCGGCATCGGCCGTGGCGAAGGCATCGGCACGGGCCGTGCGGATCTCGTCGCCTGTCACGTTGCCGTCGCCGTCCGCGTCGAAGCGCTCCATCATCCGACCATGACCGCGCGGACCGCCACGGCCCTTGTTGTCATCGTTGCCGGCGCGCCGCTCCATGCGGGAGATCATGCGCTCCATCGGACGGGAGTACTCTTCCTCGGTGATCTTGCCGTCGCCATCGCGGTCGAGGCGCTGGAAGGCACGAACGCGGCGCTCGCTGAACTCGTTCTGGTACGCGACCTTGAACTCTTCCAGCGTCACCTTGCCGTCGCCGTTCGTGTCGGCGGCGGTGAAGGTCGCCTCCACCTTGGCGTCGATCTCGGCCTGGGTCACCTTGCCGTCGCCGTCGGTGTCGAAGCGCTCCATGAACATCCGGGCCATGTTGCCGCGGCGGCCATGATGCCAGCCGTGCTTGCCGCCACGATGGGACTGGTGCCAACCCGACTTGCCGCCGTCGCGACCCCAGCCGGGCTTGCCGCCGTCACGGTCGGCAAAGGCGGGCATGGCGGTGGTCCCGACCAGCGCCGCGGCGAGGGCGGCCAGCGTGATCTTCTTGAAAGTGGTCATCGCGTCATCTCCTTGTCGGTCACTGCGATGACACCGGTCTAGCGGCCGCTTGTCGCTGAAATGTGCCTGCAACACCGCCTTTGTGTCGCAAGCTGTGGCGGTCTGCCCACACGTTACATCTAGATACAATTGCGGTTTCCCTGCCGATGCGGGCAGGGATATCTAGAGTGCGAGGGAGACAATTCGAGGCGGAAGCGACCCATGAGCGAAAGCGGGCACCATATTCTCGTCGTCGACGACCACCGCGACATTCGCGAGTCGCTGGCGCGTTATCTGCGCAAGAACGGGCTGCGTGCCTCGGTCGCGGAAAATGCTGCCCAGGCGCGCAAGTTCCTGAAGGCCGCGGCGGTGGACCTCGTCGTGCTCGACATCATGATGCCCGGCGAAGACGGTCTTTCCCTCTGCCGCTCGCTGGTGGAAAGCGGCACGATGCCGGTGATCCTGCTCACGGCGATGGCCGAAGACACGGACCGCATCGTCGGGCTGGAGATCGGTGCCGACGACTATGTGACCAAGCCGTTCAACCCGCGCGAATTGCTGGCGCGCATCCGCGCCGTCCTGCGTCGTTCCTCCCAGGTGCCCAAGCAGCGCGACCCGATCGAGGCCGAGACGCTCGCCTTCGCCGGCTGGCGCCTCGATGTCCCCAAGCGCCTGCTCACGGGAGAAGACGGCGTTGCCGTGCCGCTGTCGACCGGTGAGTTCCAGTTGCTGATCGCCTTCCTGAAGCGCCCTCGCATGGTGCTGTCGCGCGACCAGCTGCTCGACATCACCTCCGGCCGCAGCCCTGCCGCCTTCGACCGCTCGATCGACAATCAGGTCAGCCGCCTGCGCCGCAAGATCGAGCCCGACCCGAAGAACCCGGAACTGATCAAGACCGTCTGGGGCGGTGGCTACACCTTCACCGCAGAAGTCGAGGACATCGTCGCATGACGGCCCGCTTGCGTCCCTGGCCGCGCTCGCTGGCCGGCCAGCTTGTCGCCCTGCTGCTGATCGCGGTGGTGCTGGCCCAGATCATCACGCTGTGGCTCTTCGCCGGCGAACGGCGGGTGGCGTTGGTGGAGCTTGCCCGCAACACCATCGTCTCGCGCACCGTCTCTCTGGTGCGCCTCGTCGAGGCAGCGCCGGAGAGCCAGCACCCGGACATGCTCCGGGCCATCTCCAGCCGCTTCCTCTGGTACTGGATCGACGAGACTCCTGCCCTTGCCGAAGCCGGAGGCGGCAGGACCGACAAGCGGATCGCCGCCATGCTCGGCGAGGAACTCGATGCCGGCAAGACCATCCGGGTCGACGTCTCGCGGCGCGAGGTCTCCCATGCCCCGCCTTCGCGCCGGCGGATCGATGTCGGCGACAGCGAGGGGGAGGACGAGGCCGACGACCGGCCGGAAGACAGGCAGGCCCGCGACCGCCCTGCCCCGCACCATCACGGCAGCTGGCGCGCCGCCCCCGTGTCGCTGACGCTGTCCGTGCAACTGTCGGACGGGCGCTGGCTCAACGGAGCCAGCCGCTTCCGCGTGCCGCGCAACACGCTCCTTCCGGTTTTCGTCACCGTAGCGCTGATGGCAACGGCCATTGTCCTCGTCATCGGCCTGACCGTGCGCCGCCTCACTCGCCCCTTGCGCGATCTGGCCGCCGCCGCCGGTCGGCTGGGGCGCGGCGAGGATGTGGAACCGCTGCCCGAGAGCGGGCCGTCGGAAGTGCGGAGCACGATCCAGGCTTTCAACGTCATGCAGGACCGCTTGACCCGCTTCGTACGCGACCGCACGCGCATGCTGGGTGCGATCAGCCACGACCTGCGCACCCCGATCACCTCGTTGCGCATCCGTGCAGAGTTCATCGACGACGACGAAAATCGGGAGAAGATGATCGAGACGCTCGACGAGATGCAGCGCATGGTCGAGGCAGCGCTGGCCTTTGCCCGGGACGAAGCCTCGCGCGAAGTCGGCGCACCGACGGACCTCAGCGGCTTCATCGACGCCATCGCCGAGGACTATCGCGATATCGGCAGGCCGGTGGCCTTCGACCCGCCCGAAGGCAGCCGCATCGTCGTGTCCTGTCGGCCGTTCAGCCTCAAGCGTGCCATGCGCAACCTCATCGACAACGCGGTGCGCTATGGCGGCGACGCCACGCTGCAGCTCTCATCCGAGGCCGGACAAGCGGTCATCACCGTGCGCGACCACGGCCCCGGCATCCCGGAAGAACGGCTGAAGGACGTGTTCGAGCCCTTCGTGCGGCTCGAGGAATCGCGGTCGGAGGAAACCGGTGGCATCGGCCTCGGCCTGTCCATCGCCCGCTCAATCGTCCATGCGCATGGCGGCACCTTGATGCTCGCCAACCACCCGGACGGCGGCCTGGAAGCACGAATCGCACTGCCGATGGACGACCGCCCTGGCCGCCGTTGAGGCGGCGAGGAACACAGACACGTCAACGGCCCCTTGTGTTGCGAGATCCGAGCACAACGTGCGACGGCAACAACTTCATGACTCCGCGTCACATTTTGCGATCATCTGACAATCTGACCGGAATTTAACGTTGCGTCATCCTCGGATTTTCATCTCTCTTTACTAAAATTCTCTGCTCACACTCAGATATCGGCAATATTCTGGGCCGTATAACTGCTGAGAGGAGGAGCAGGCAAGCGAATGGACTCCGGGAGGGAGACTGTTCGACTTCCTGCGCAATTGAGGACAAGGGGAGGATGGGAGCCCTGTCATCGAGAAATCGCTACATGCCATCGTCGATGGTGCAAAAGGAGCGCCGGCGGTCACCCAGGGCGGAGGGGGAGATACCGGTTGTAATCATGACCATGCGCGGGCCGATGGCTGCCAGCATGATGGATCTCAGCCTGACCGGCTGCCGCATACGTTGCCCAGATCTGCCGAACTTCGCACTTAGCGTCAGGATTTCGATCAACGGTCACGGATTGGAACTGCGGGCCGAGCGACGCTGGCATCGGAACAAGGAGTCAGGCTGGCGCTTCATCTACGGCGACCGGGAGCAGGAGCGGCTGAAGGAAGCGCTGCATCACATTGGACGCCTGCGTAACACTGCCGAGACCATCGTCCAGCCGTTCCACACTTCGGAACGCTAGAGCCGGTTGCGGCGCTCCTTGAAAGAGAAAGCCTCCCGGCCTGACGGCCGGAAGGCTTCATCCGTTCTCGCATTGCGCGACCTGTCAGTCGCGAGCGGCGGCCTTCGCTTCGAGGCGGCGGGCATGCAGCACCGGCTCGGTGTAGCCGGACGGCTGCTCGCGGCCCTTGAACACCAAGTCGCAGGCGGCCTGGAAGGCGATCGAGCCGTCGAAATCCGCAGCCATCGGCGTGTAAAGCGGATCGCCGGCATTCTGTCCGTCGACCACCTTCGCCATGCGCTTCATCGTCTCCATCACCTGCGTCTCGGTGCAAACGCCGTGGCGCAGCCAGTTGGCAATGTGCTGGGACGAGATGCGCAGCGTCGCGCGGTCTTCCATCAGCCCGACATTGTTGATGTCCGGCACCTTGGAACAGCCGACGCCCTGGTCGACCCAGCGCACCACATAGCCGAGGATGCCCTGCGCATTGTTGTCGAGCTCGGCCTGGATTTCCTCCGCCGACCAGTTCGGCCGTTCGGCGACCGGGATCGACAGGATGTCGTCGAGGCTGGCGCGGCCGCGGGCCCGCAACTCTTTCTGGCGGGCTGCGACGTCGACGACATGGTAGTGCAGCGCGTGCAGGGTCGCGGCGGTCGGCGACGGCACCCAGGCGGTGTTGGCGCCCGACTTCGGGTGACCGATCTTCTGCTCCAGCATCGCCTTCATCAGGTCCGGCATCGCCCACATGCCCTTGCCGATCTGGGCATGGCCCGGCAGGCCGCATTCGAGGCCGATGTCGACGTTCCAGTTCTCGTATGCCTGGATCCAGGCGGCCTGCTTCATGTCGCCCTTGCGGATCATCGGGCCGGCTTCCATCGAGGTGTGCATCTCGTCGCCGGTGCGGTCAAGGAAGCCGGTGTTGATGAAGCAGACGCGCGAGGCGGCAGCGCGGATGCACTCCTTGAGGTTGACGGTCGTGCGCCGCTCCTCGTCCATGATGCCCATCTTCAGCGTGTCGGCGGCAAGGCCCAGCGCCTGCTCGATCCGGCCGAACAGCCGGTTGGCGAAGGCGACCTCGTCGGGACCGTGCATCTTCGGCTTGACGATATAGAGCGAGCCGGCGCGCGAGTTCATGCGCCGTCCGCCACCGTCCGGGCCGCCCGTGCCGATGTCGTGCATGGCGATCAGCGCCGTCATCATGCCGTCGAGGATACCTTCCGGCACCTCCTTGCCGTCGCGATCCAGGATCGCCGGCGTCGTCATCAGGTGGCCGACATTACGCACCAGCATCAGGGAGCGGCCGTGCAGCGCCATCTCGCCGCCCGCCGGCGTCGTGTAGGTCCGGTCGCCTTCCATCCGGCGCACCATCTCGCGCCCGCCCTTGGAGAAGGAGGCGGTCAGGTCGCCCTTCAGCAGGCCGAGCCAGTTGCGATAGGCGACGACCTTGTCTTCCGCATCGACGGCCGCGACCGAGTCCTCGCAGTCCATGATGGTGGAAACCGCCGACTCCAGCACCACATCGGAGATACCCGCCGGATCGGTCTTTCCGATCGGGTTGCCCGGGTCGATGGCGACCTCGATATGCATGCCGTTCTTGACGAAGAGCACGGCAGCCGGAGCGGAGGCATCGCCGCGATAGCCGGCGAATTGCGACGGATCGGACAGGGTGAGAGCCGTACCGCCCTCGCCTGCGATCTTCAGCTTGCCGCCTTCAACGGCAAGTCCGGTAACGCTCGACCAGGGCGCCGACAGCGGCACACGCTCGTCCAGCAGCGCCTTGGCGTAGGCCACCACCTCGGCGCCGCGCGCCGGATCGTAGCCGCCGCCCTTCGGCAGGCTGCCCATGGCGTCGGTGCCGTAGAGCGCATCATAGAGCGAGCCCCAGCGGGCATTGGCGGCATTCAGCGCATAGCGGGCGTTGGTGATCGGAACTACCAGCTGCGGACCCGCGATGGAGGCGATTTCCGGGTCGACATTCTGCGTCGTCACCGAGAAGGCAGCGCCCTCATCCACCAGATAGCCGATCTCCTTGAGGAAGGCCTTGTAGGCGGCAAGGTCGACCGGGCCGGGATGGGCGCGATGCCAGCCGTCGATCTTCGCCTGCAGCGCATCGCGGCGGGCCAGCAGATCGCGATTCTCCGGTGCCAGGTCGTGCACGATGCCCGACAGACCCTCCCAGAAGGCCTCGGCCGTCACGCCGGTGCCCGGCAGGGCCTCCTGCTCGACGAAATCCCGCAGTTCCGGGGCGATCTTCAGGCCGGCAATCTCGATACGGTCCATGGCGGTCGGCACTCCCTGGTCGACATCTGTGCGTCTTGCTGTTCCGGCGCTCCCTCGGATGCGTCCGTCCGGCCGCCTCCGGCTTGCGCGGGCGGCACGGTCTTCACAAAAGACGATGCCGGGAAGCCAGGCAAGGGCAGATGATGGCTGCGTGGCGGACGAAAACCGCGAGCGAACGGTTCGACCGTCATCAAACCGCAAGGGACCTTTCCTGGTCAATCTTGCACAAATCGAAAAGACTTGATCCTCACGGGAAACAATCCTTCCTGCATCCCAGCCCTGCGTCTGTTGCAATGCCCGGTCCCGCCCGCGCGGCTTGCATCGCCTGTCGCAATTCGTCATACGATAGGGGCAATTCTTCGCTCCCGCGCCGGCGCGACACGCCTACGGTGCGGGCCACCCCAGCAAGTCCGGACGACGGAATGCCCCGGCAAGACGGCCGGTGCGCGTCCCGCTCCGGCGCGGATCCATGGCCCTATGTCGCAATCCGGCTCGCCCCTGCTCACGCGCTTCTTCAACCAGCCGATCCTGCTGCTGGTGCTGACCACCCTGTTCTGGGGCGGCAATACCATCGCCGGACGCCTGGCGATCGGCGAGGTCTCGCCGATGGCCGTCGTGCTGCTGCGCTGGATCGCCGTTTCCGGGCTGCTCCTGGTGCTCTACGGACGGCAGGTCCGGGCCGAATGGCCGACGCTGCGGCGCCACCTGCCGATCCTTATCGCTATGGGCATGTTCGGCTTCACCGCGTTCAACGCGTTGTTCTACATCGCCGCCCACAGCACGACCGCCGTCAATCTCGGCATCATCCAGGGGTCGATGCCGATGTTCGTGCTGCTCGGCGCGCTGGTGATCCTGCGCACGCCGATCCGGCCGCTGCAGGCGCTCGGCGTTCTGGTCACCATGGCGGGCGTCGCCTTCATTGCCGCCCAGGGCGACCTGTCGCGTCTGGCCGGGCTGGAGGTGAATGTCGGCGATGCCCTGATGATCATCGCCTGCCTGCTCTACTCGCTCTATGCGGTGCTGCTGCGCAAGCGTCCGCCGGTCTCCGGCATGGTGTTCTTCACCGTGCTGGCAGTGGTCGCGGCGGTCACCTCCGTGCCGCTCTTCGCCATCGAGGTGTCCCAGGGCGCGCTGCAATGGCCGACGCCCAAGGGCTGGCTGGTGATCGCCTATATCTCGATCTTCCCGTCCTGCCTGTCGCAGATCTTCTTCATGCGCGGGGTGGAACTGGTCGGACCGGGGCGGGCCGGCGTCTTCATCAACCTGGTGCCGATCTTCTCGTCCCTGCTGGCGGTGAGCCTGCTCGGCGAGCCGTTCCATCTCTACCATGCCGCAGCGCTGTGCCTGGTTCTGATCGGCATCGCGCTTTCGGAGCGCAAGGCGCGCCAACTCGCCCCGGCCACCTGACCGGCCGCACAATCAACACCGAAAATTTCGGGGGACGACGCGAAAGGGTCGCGTCATTGTCGAAATATGGCAAGATAGAGGGAACATGCAAGCGCCCCTCTTCATCGCAGCCATCGCCGGCCTCCTCGTCGTCATCTCGCTCATTCAGCCGCTGGCACGGCGGCTGAAGGTGGCCCCGTCCGTGTTGCTGGCGCTTGTCGGCACCGCGATCGGCGTCCTGGCGGGCTGGCTGCTCTACACGCCCAGCACCGATGCATTCAACCAGATCGCATCCGTCTTCGTGAACCTACCGTTGAACTCGCAGGGCATTCTCCACCTGTTCCTTCCCGTCCTGCTGTTTCAGACGACGCTGACACTCGATGTGCGCCGCATGGCGGACGATGCAGGCGTCATCTTCGTGATGGCCGTCGTCGCGGTGGTCGTTGCGACGGCCTTCATCGGCTTCGCGCTCACTCCTTTCACCACTGTGCCGCTTGTCGCCTGCCTGCTTCTGGGCGCCATCGTCGCCACCACCGACCCGGTCGCCGTCGTCGCGATCTTCCGCGACATCGGCGCGCCCGCCCGCCTCGGTCGGCTGGTGGAGGGCGAGAGCCTGCTCAACGACGCCGCAGCGATCGCCCTCTTCGTCATCCTGCTCGGCGCGCTGACGGGCGGCACGGCACCGACACTGGCCGACGGTGTGGAGCTCTTCCTGTGGAGCTTTTCCGGCGGCATGGCGCTCGGCTATGTCGGCGGCCAGATGTTGGTGCGCCTCCTGCCGCTGGTGCGCGACTTCCGTCTCGCCCAGGTAACGCTCAGCGTCGCGATGCCCTATCTCGTCTACATCATCGCGGAGAATTTCGTCGGCGTGTCCGGAGTCGTCGCCGTGGTGGTCGCCGGCATCGTCATCAACCTGGCCGGCCCCTCCCGCGTCACGCCAGACGGCTGGACTTATCTCAACGACGTGTGGGACCAGATCGCCTTCTGGGCTTCGTCGCTGATCTTCATGCTGGCGTCGATCCTGATCCCGAAGCTGCTCGTCGATGTCGGCTGGTACGACATCGCACTGCTCGGCATCGTCGTGGCGGCCGCTCTTGCCGCTCGCGCCGTCGTGCTGTTCGGCTTACTGCCGCTGATGAGCCTGCTGCAACTGTCGCAGCCCGTCAGTACGCCGTTCAAGACGGTAATGCTGTGGGGCGGAATGCGCGGTGCCATCACGCTGACGCTGGCGCTCGGAGTGACCGAGAACGTTGCCATCGACCCGCAGGTGAAGCGCTTCGTCGCCGTGCTCGCGACCGGCTTCGTGCTGTTCACCCTGCTGGTCTACGGCACGACGCTGAAGCCCTTGATAAAAGTATTCGGCCTCGACAAGCTGCCGCCGCTCGACGCGGCAATGCGCGCCCAGGTGCTGGCCCTCGCATTGGCCAACGTGCGCGAGGGCGTGTCGCGCGCGGTTTCCGAATACCACATCGCACCGGCCGCGGCGGAGGCGACCGACCGCCGCTACCGCGAGCGCCTGGTCGAGGCACAGGGCTTGGACGGGGGCATGGACGAGATCCTCGACCGCGACCGCATCACCGTCGGCCTCGTGTCTATCTCCAACCGCGAACGCGAGATCGTGCTGCGCCATCTTCGCGAGCGCACCGCCTCGATCCACACGGCCGAGGAACTGCTGGCACGCATCGGCCGCATCGCCGACCGCGCCCGTGCCGGCGGCCGTATCGAATACAACCGTGCCGCCCGCCAGGCCCTCGCCTTTCCCCGCACGATGCGGATCGCCCAGTGGCTTCAGCGGAACCTGAAATACGACCGCTGGCTCGCCCGCCTGCTCGGCGACCGCTACGAGATGCTGCTGCTGAACCGGATCGTGCTCGACGAACTGATCGCCTTCACCAACGAGAAGATCGAGCCCCTGCTCGGCCACCGCGTGGTGGAGATCCTGACCGAGATCCTGCTCGGGCGCCGCGAGGCCACGACGACGGCGCTGGAAGCGCTGCGGCTGCAGTATCCCGACTATGCCGACAGCCTCGACCAGCGCTTCCTGCAAAAGGCGGCTCTGCGGTTGGAGGAAGATGCCTATCGCTCGCTCTACGCGCAGAACCTCATCGGCACCGAGCTCTATTCCAACCTCTCGCAAGGGGTGAGCCACAGCCGGGAGACTGCCGACACGCGGCCGAAGCTCGACATGGGCATGCGCACGGAGGAGTTGACCGCGCAGTTGCCGCTCTTCCGTGACCTCAGCGAGGACCGCATCCGAGCGATTTCCCGGCTGATGCGGCCGCTTTTTGCGGTGCCCGGCGAGCTGCTGATCCGCAAGGGAGAGCGGGGCGACACCGCCTACTTCATCTCTTCCGGCGCCGTAGAGGTGATCACCGAACATGTGCGCGTGCGCCTCGGCCGCGGCGATGTCTTCGGCGAGATTGCGCTGCTGACTGGCCAGCCGCGGACGGCCGACGTGCGCGCGCTCGGCTACTGCAACCTGCTGGTCCTGTCGCGGACCGACTTCCGCAGCCTGACCGACAAGGATCCCGCGTTGAAGCAGCACATGGCGACCATGGCCGCCCAGCGCCGACAGATGAATGCCACTGCAGTGGAAGACGACGCAATTGCAGACGACGAATCCGCTGAAAAATCGACGGAAGAAAGTTGATCTACCCGGCAAAACTTCAGATTGCACATCTATACATAAAAATCATAAGTCGATTTTTTATCGTTTAAGTTGTGATCTTCGCTTTATTCATCAAAACATATTGACGACTCGCCCTGCCCAACATCTAATTTCAAATGTCATGAAGTGATTTGCATGACTTTCGTGCGCCAGTGCGCTGCAAAGTAATTTCAAACGCTCGGTTTTGCGTCGATGGACCCTTTCAACGTCCAAAGAACATCGGAGTGGCCAACTGGCGTTTTCCTGAGCTGTCGTATTCTATGGGGCAATACATGACTGACGAACTCAAGAAGGTCGAGATCCACGATTATCAGGCTTTTGGCGAGTTGATCTCCGAGTATGCCACGGGCGCAAAGCCTTGGCCGGAGACGCTGGAAGGTCTGAAGCAGGCCACCAAGGGCATCGCCACGATTCCCGATACCTACAAAGCCTTGCAAGTGATTCAGGCTTGTGAGGAAGTTCTGCTCCTGCGCCTGCCGCCGCGGCGCATGACCGAGGATTCGTTGGAAAAGTACGGAGACGCGGCGGCGAACGACTACCCGCTGCCGGATTTCTACGCTCGCAAGGACGAGATGAACGAGCGAGACTTCTATCTCAGCCGCGTCGCCGACTACACGATTGCCGTGTGCACCTGAGTTTTCATCTTCAGGGGATGCCGAAGGGCCGCGATGTTTCGCGGCCCTTTTTTAGGCTCGTTCGCGATGTTTGGCCCCCTGCCTCCGCTGCCGGTCAGCGGCGGGACGCGCCTTCGGGTGCCAGATCGGCAGGCAACACGATCCCCGCGGACGAGAGGCCTTCGTGGATTTCGTCCCAGGTGCGCGGCGAGGAGATCGGGAAGCAGTTGCCGATCCAGCGGGCGATATCGGCATCGTCCGGCGGCTGCCGCAGCACCCAGCGGTCGGCCACCCGCTGCTTGAGGTGGAGCGCCTGGGCGCGGGCCTCTTCCTTCTCGCCCGTCAGCGCGAGCGCCGCGACATACCATGCCTCGACGCCGAGATAGCCATCGCTGAGATAGCGGAAAGCGGCGATCGAGGCGGCATGGTCGCCGCACAGGCAGGTGATCCCGACGAAATAGCTCCAGTGCAGCGGCGAGGTCAGCAGACCGTTCTCGCGGTGGCGGTAGGCAATGGCCAGCGCCTCCTCGCGATGGCCGTAATAGGCCAGCCCGTGCGCCGCCGATAGCGCTGTCCAGGGATCGTTGTCGTTGAGCTCCAGCGCCTGGCGGTGCTGCGCCTCCGCCTGTTCGAACCGCCGCTGCAGCGCCAGCGTCCAGGCCGCGCACAGATAGCCGCGAGAATCGAAGGGATCGAGCGCCAGCGCCATGCGGGCCAGCCCGGCGGAACGCTCCAGCGTTTCCGTCGTCTGGGCCTGGCCGGGAAAGACGATGTGGCGGGAGTTGATGATCTGCGCCAGGCTCGAATAGGCAGGGCCGAAGCGCGGATTGTCTTCGATCAGCCGGGCGAGAATCGCCTCGGCCTGGTGGGAATCCTCGATCTTCCACGTGTAGTGCAGTCGCTGCCCCATCAGAAGGCGGTCGTACTGGTCCAGCGAGGCATCGGGGATGCGCGACATGTTGGCCAGCCGCTCGGCCGAGATGTTGACGTTCATCGCCATGGCGATCTCGGCGACCAGCATCGACTGCCGGGCAAACAGTTCGCCGATATCGACAGCCGAGTTGCGGCCCCAGACATAGGCGTTGGTACGCGAGTTCTTCACCGTCACGGAATAGGACACCGACCGCTCGGCCCGCATGGCGCTGATCGAGACCCGGTAGATGGGAGCCGCCGAGCGCGACAGATCTTCCGTCACCTCGTCCGCAACGGACCACTCGCGGAAACGCACGAGCCGCGAGATCAGATCGTGGCGAAATACCTTGGCCAGGCGAATATCCTGGTCCGCCTCGGTGATCTGGAGGATCTGATCGACCACGATGACCGGATTGACGTGCTGGACTGCGGCCGCGGGTCGCTCGCCGGCCGTCCCGACGCCCGCTGTAGCCGCAGGAGCGCGATGCGCGGAGTCCTCGGCCAAACGCATGCGCTCCCGGCGCAGCCAGTCGGAGAATTTGCCGAGCTTGATATCGACGATCAGCGATTGGGTCTCGTTGGAAGGCTGGGTGTCGAACTCGTCCTCCAGCACGTTCCAAAGGTCCTCATAGGCCCGCAATGCGCCGGTATAGTCTCCCTGCACCGCGCGGGCGGTGATGAAGGCGCGGCAGGCCGGCTCGTGCGTCGGGTCGAGATTGAGCAGCGCCACCGCCGCCTGCTCCATGCGCTTCCAGTTGCCGCTGTCGAGCCGCACCATGGGCTCCAGCAGCCCCCGCAACTGATCGTGGAACTGCTGCCGGCGCAGGCGCAGCCAGTTGTGGAACGGTTCGGCCAGCATCTCGCCACCCTCGAAGAGCCGCTCCGACAGACGCTTTTCGATCAGCAGCCGCGCCGGAACCTCGCCGCCATCGACGCCAAGTTCCTCCAGATCCAACGCAACGCGGCCGAGATCCAGGCGGATGTTCATCTTGTCGCTGTCCAGACCGTCGAAACCGGCATCCTCCAGGGCACGGCGCAGGATCAGCAGCGTCTGGCGCAGCGAGGAGCGCGAGTGGTGTTCGGAACTGTCCTGCCAGAACAGATTGGCCGCCATTTCCCGGGACAAACGGCCGTCGCCGGTCAGGCACAGGCGAACCAGAAGCCCTTCCGCCTTTCGCGAGCGGAACGACACCGGCTTGCCATCGACCAGGAAGTGAGGCACGCCCAATACGGCAACGAAAAGACGAGATCGCCCTGGGTCCGTGCCCCGCCCCTGTTCCGCGGCCTCGCGATCGCCCATGTCCTCCACGTCACCCTGCCCCTGCATGCTACGCCAGATCCCGCGGGACCCCGCCCCAGTTTCCAATGCCCTGAACTATGGAAAAGGCCTGAAAGAAAACGCAATCAGTAGAGCCGGACGCGGTCGCCGGGAAAACCGGCGGAGGGACGCAGCGCCCGCTGCCGCTGGAGCCGCAGCGTGGCCAGTGCACCGGGATCAGGTTGCAAACCCGGAACCAGCACGCGCACCACGCTTATACCCGGATCGGTACGGGTAAGGTCAATTGCCAGAACACGAAAATTTCGTTTGGCGAGTGCTGAAAGCGGCTCAACATCCCCGAGATCGTCAAGAGACCCGTCAGCGGCCCTGCTCTCTTCGCGGCCGGCGGGCGCCGGCGCCTCTGCCGGCTGCAGCACCTCCCAGTCGGGCTTCACCAGACTGCGCCGCGCAAGGTGCAACCTGTCCGTGTCGTTCAGATGTTTCTCGTCCGCCTCCGCGAGCTTGGCATCCACCACCCGGTCGGCCAGTTCCACCTGGGCCAGTTCGGTGAAGGCGGCGAGCAAGGCCGCGGACAATGTGGGGCGCGCCGCAAAGCCATAGGCGAAGCGCTTGCCCTGCCGATCGACGGACAGGGCTGCGACCACCGGCACGCCGAGATCGCCGGTGAGATCGAGAAACCAGCTGACCCGAGCCTGGCATCCGGCCCGCCAGCGGGCGATCCGGCCGGCGACCTGCGGAGCGCACAGCGCCTCCACCGGGATTGCCCGCCCGCGGCGGCCGCCGCGCCACCACAGGGCAACCGCATCGCGCTCGATCCATTCCAACGCCGCGTGCCGGCACGCATCGTGAAAGCTGCGCCCGGCCGCCACGCCAAGACCGCGGGCGAACGGCACGGCATCGCTCTCGCGCCGGCGCCAGCACAGGTCGGCGGGTACGAGACCCTTCCGGCCGGTGGACAGATCGAGGGCAAGAACGCGGTCCAGCCAGCCCGCAGCCTCCTGCTTCTGGTCGCCGCCGACTGCGTCCGGGGCCTGCGCTGGAGCCAGGCCGAGCGCAAGACTCTCCGCTTCGCTCCAGAAGCCGGGATCGGCTGCGGGCAGCGCCGCAACGCTTTCACGGGGCTCGGAACAGGGCACCTGCGTCATTTCGAACTGCGAGAGATATTCGACCGCCTCGCCGACACAGGCACGAAACGCCTCGAGCCGCGTCTCGCCAACGCCGGAGACCGAGCCATGCCCCCCGAAAGATCCGCCGAAAACACCCGGCGCCACCTCGGCCCCGAAGCAGAAGAGCCCCGGAGCATCCGGAAGCGCCAGCTCGAACAGCCGCTCCAGGCGCGCTGCGACAGCGATCAGGCTGGCAAGGTCGCGATCGCCGGCAAGCCCATCCCCCGCCCCTTCCGCAAGATAGGCGAGGAAGCGGCCGGCCGGCCCTGAGGGTTCGGGCAGGTCACCGCGTGTCTCCAGGTGTTCGGCCGCAAGGGCCAGTGCCCTACGGGTTTCATCCCGCATATGTCAGCCCCCCGGCTTTCGTTGAGCTCGCCGCTACCGCCGGTCCGTTTTATGGCGCTGGCGGAAAAATCACGCAGAGATAACGCTAACTGGTGTTGTATCGAAAAATCAATTGGATGGAGGTTCGCACAGTCGGTTGCGCTGACATCGGGGCGGATTTTCATGGCACCCGGTTGATGGCCGTGTGGGCGCGTGATGCGGGACCGGACATGGAGATTGCGGTTTCTTGAGGGGATCTGCACAGCCGCCGGCCGACTTCGGGTGGAATTGACAGACTCGAGTTTGACGAGTGCCCTTGTGACGTCTCTCCGACGCGCCCACGGCGCGGCCTGGAACGGCAGTTCGCCCTGCCGGACAGATGTTGCAAGTCACAGCGGGCCGCCCGGAGCTTTTCAGGCTGCGGATCGCACGTGACCTAACTGGGCCGGATCGCTGGACGATCCGGCCCGTTTTTCCCGACTTGGGGCGGTTGTCGGTCCGCAGCGGGAGGGGGCAGCCAAGAACGGCTCCAGGAGCCACCGGAGCGCCGTTGGCGGTCGGGAACTGCAAGAACTCCTGCCGGCTCCCGGACCGGCAAGCGGAATTTCAAAGACGCTTCGGCGTCCAAATTATTGGGCCTGGCGGCACAAATATACGAGAAGACCTAGTCTAGGGCTTTCAAACGTTCCCGCCCGTTCGCGCCTGCACGCGGACGGGCGGTTTCGTTTCCATCGTGGTGGTTCATTCCCTCAGGCGAGCGGGCGGTTTCGTCTCTGGCGGTGCCGTCCGCCTCTGCCAAGACCGGGCCTTGTGCCGGCGGGCGGCACCTGGCCCCTGGCTCTTCGCCGACCTGCCGCCTCTTCCGGCGCTCCCTCGTCAGGCAGAGCGGCGCGCGTCAGCGGTCCGGCCGGAGGGTGAACCGGATGCCGCCTTGCGCTCGCCTTTGTCGGCACCGCGTTCCGAAGCTTGGCGAATCTCGCCGAAGAAGTCGCGGATCTGCCCGGAGATCTGGTCCGACTGACCGCGCAGGTCGCCGGAGACCGACAGGAAGTCGCGCGCCGCATCTTCCGTCTTCTCGATGGCCGCGTTCACGCCGGTCACATTTCGGGTCAGCGTGACCGTGCCCTGGGCCGCGTGCTGGACGTTCATCGAAATCTCGCGAGTGGCGGCACCCTGCTCTTCGATTGCAGCCGCGATTGTCGCCGTCAGCGTATCGATCTCCCCGACGGTTGACGCAATGGAGCCGATCGTGTCGACCGCCCGCGTCGTCGCGGACTGGATCTCGGCGATTTGCAGGGCGATGTCTTCTGTCGCCTTGGAGGTCTGGCCGGCGAGATTCTTGACCTCCTGGGCGACGATTGCAAAGCCGCGCCCCGCATCGCCGGCACGTGCCGCCTCGATGGTGGCGTTGAGCGCCAGCAGGTTGGTCTGCTCGGCGATCGCCTGGATCAAGCCGATGACATCGCCGATCTTCTGGGCGGTGACAGAGAGCAGGCCGACCTCGCGCGAGGCGCTGTCGGTGACAACATTGGCGCGGCGCGCGACATCGGAGGCGCCGGTGACCTGCCGGGCGATCTCTTCGATGGAACTCGCCAGTTCCTCGGCGGCCGAGGCGACGGTCTGGACGCTGGTGGAGGTCTGCTCGGACGCTGCGGAAGCGGACATGGCCTCATCGGACGCGGCGGCAGCGACCGAAGACAGCGTATCGGCGCGCTTCTGCATCGTATCGGCAGCCTTGTCGACGCCGGCCAGCGAGGCCTCGACCCTGCCCTTGAACCGGTCGATCGCCTCGGCAAGGCAGCTGGTGCGCGCCTCCTGCTCTTCCATCAGGATCTGCTGGTAGGTGGAGATGGCGTGGTCGAGATCCAGCAGGACCGCCTTGTTGAGCGCCTGCAAGGCAGCCTGCGCCTTCGACGGAGAAAAGCGGTGGCGCTTCAGCACCAGGGCGGTCAACTCATTGAGAACATACTGATATCCGGCGATGTACCAACGAGGCTCGAGGCCGATGCGGCTGTGCGCGCGGCCGATCCGGTCGATGCTGTTCTCATAGTCCTCGTCGAAGCGTGCGTTGAACAGTCGCTGCCAGTGGGTCTTCTGAGCAGATTCCAGTGCCGCCTGGCGGGTTCCAAGCATGTCTTTAAGGGAGGGCTCGGTCACGAGATGCTTGTAGAATCCGGCGAGAATACCTGGCAGATCCGGCTCGACCACCTTCCACAGGCCGCGCAATGTCTTCCTGGTCTCTTCGTCTATGCGCGCGAACTCCAGGCGCGTCCGCGAATTCCTGCTTCCCGCTCCCGACATGGGATTGTCCTTTCGATTTCACGCCGAAACCTCTCGGCGCGCTCAAAAGGATGGCTCGATTCTGTTTACAGAGAGCTAATTCAGCCAAATTAAATCAATAAATACTTTATTTTATTAGAAAATCTTTCTTTGGTCAGGAAAATTATCTAGGCGAAAGGTATAATATTATCGATTTTTACGTACGATATTCCACGTACCCTTACGTAATAAAAGACGCGAAGCTTTAATCGAGACTTGAAACGGCCTCTAAACCCTGAGCGCATTGGTTGAAAAAAATGAGACGAATTTTGCAAAATCCCGTCTCAAAAATCCCGAAATTTGCGTTCCGCCTCGCAAACAGTGCAAATTCCGCAAGGGTGACGATCCGACCCGCGAACCGGACCGGTTATCCCCGCTCACCCAGGTGAGAGTATGATCATGCCGGTCGATTCGAAACCAGGAACTTGGGAAGAGCGGGCAGGCGGATGAGGCGAGATGAAGATCTGGCTGGGGCGGCAGGATTCGAACCTGCGCATGACGGTACCAAAAACCGCTGCCTTACCGCTTGGCTACGCCCCAAATCGCAGGCCGCCTGTATAGCGAGCGCGCCCGCGCCGCGCAAGCAGCCCCGTACGCACAGGCATCGCAGCGCACCGCTTATCCGCGCCTCGGGCCGTCATCCACAGGTGGAAAGAAAAACCTTGCAAGGACAGGGTTGCGGAGGCCGGTTGCCGGTGATATGAACCCGCCACACCACGGATGAGCCCCGGTCTCCCGGCCCGGAAAATCGCTCTCCACCCGACCGGCCACGCCGGCGGGACGAAGGTTCGGAGTGTAGCGCAGCCTGGTAGCGCACCTCGTTCGGGACGAGGGGGTCGCAGGTTC
>NZ_JALBGD010000012.1 GCF_023507705.1 Stappia sp. WLB 29
CCACCTCAACGATATGAGTTGATGACCCCCGAGAGGGAGACGACGCCAGCCCCCCTAAAGCCGCACCGGCTGGCCGCTCTGCGCCGACAGAGTTGCCGCGTCGGCGAGCCGCTGCGCCATCAGCCCGTCATGGCCGCTCGGCGAGGGGGCGGTGGTGCCGCGCGCGCAGTCGATGAAGGCGGAAAGCTGCAGCCGGTAGGCTTGCGCGTAGCGCTCCAGGAAGAAGTGCTGCACCGGGTCGGCGGTGAAGCCCGACGCGGTCGCCAGTTCCACGGTCGTCTCGTGCTGGTTGCCGGCGCGCAGCAGGCCGAGCGAGCCATGCACCTCCACCCGCTGGTCGTAGCCGTAGGTGGCGCGGCGCGAGTTGGAGATCTGGCAGATCTTGCCGCGCGCGGTCTTCAGCAGCACCGCGGCCGTGTCGACGTCGCCCGCCTTGCCGATCTCAGGGTCGACGAGGGCGGAGCCGACCGCATGGACCTCCACCGGCTCGTCGCCGAGCAGGAAGCGCGCCATGTCGAAGTCGTGGATCATCATGTCGCGGAACAGGCCGCCGGAGCGCTCGATATAGGAGACCGGCGGCGGGGAGGGGTCGCGCGACAGGATCGTCACCAGCTCGACCTCGCCGATCCGCCCTTCCGCAATGCGCGCGCGCAGGGAGGCGAAGTTCGGATCGAAGCGGCGGTTGAAGCCGATGAACAGCGGCACGCCCGCCGCCTTCACCACCTCGAGCACGCCCTCGATCCGCTGCGCCGACATATCCACCGGCTTCTCGCAGAAGATCGCCTTGCCGGCCCTGGCGGCGCGCTCGATGAAATCGGCATGCGTGTCGGTCGGCGAGGCGATCAGCACCGCGTTCGAGCCCTTGCCCTCCAGCGCCTCGTCCAGCGAGATCACTGGCGCGCCGAGGCGCGTTGCAAGGGTCGCGGCCGCCACCTCCATCGCATCGCAGATGCCGGCCAGCTTGACGTCGTTGGTCTCCGCCGCGCGCGCGGCCAGATTCGCGGCATGGATCTGGCCGATCCGCCCCGCACCGATGACTGCTACAGACAGCAAGGCTCCCCTCCTTTCAGGGAATGTTTATTCCATATTGACGCAATCATAGAATTTGCGTTTCATCCATGCAAGATCATGCAAGGTCGACCGAAGGGGGTGCCGGGCGTTACGCACCGGTTTTTGTCCTTAAGGTCGGCAGCGCACTGTCGCAGGGAGACGAGGCGATGACCAGTCCGGACGGGTCCCTCGGTGTCGGCCTCATCGGCACCGGCTACATGGGCAAATGCCACGCGCTGGCCTGGAATGCGGTGCGGGCCGTCTTCGGCGATGTCGTCCGCCCGAGGCTCGAAATGCTGGCCGAGGTCAGCGAGGATCTCGCCCGCCAGCGCGCCTCGGCCTTCGGCTTTGCCCGCGCGACGTCCGACTGGCGGGCGCTGGTGAGCGATCCTTCCGTCGATGTGGTGTCGATCACGACGCCAAACGCCTTTCATCCGGAGATGGCCATCGCCGCGCTGCAGGCCGGCAAGCATGTGTGGTGCGAAAAGCCGATGGCGCCGGCGCTTGCCGATGCGCAAGCCATGCTGGCGGCGGCGCGCAGCAGCGGGCGCATCGCGGCGCTCGGCTACAACTACATCCAGAACCCGGCCTTTCGCGAGATCGCCCGCATGATCGCGGACGGTGCCATCGGCGAGCCCATCCAGTTCCGCGCCGAGATGGACGAGGACTTCATGGCCGATCCGGAGCAGACTTTCTATTGGAAGAGCGAGGCGAGTTCCGGCTACGGCGCGCTCGACGATTTCGCCGTGCATCCGCTGTCGCTGGCGCACCGGTTGTTCGGCAAGGCCGAGCGGGTGTTCTGCGACATGGCGAAACCCTATGCCACCCGGCCGTTGGCCGAGGGCGGACGCCGCGCCGTGGAAACCCACGACATGGCCAACCTTCTCCTGCGTTTTTCCGGTGGGCTGCAGGCGAGCCTCCTGGTCAACCGCTCCGCCTGGGGGCGCAAGGGACGCATCGCGCTGCAGGTCTTCGGCTCGAAGGGCTCGATCCTCTACGACCAGGAGCGGATGAACGAGATCGAGCTGTACAGCGCGACCGGAGATCCGGCCCGCCAGGGCTTCACCCGCATTCTCACCGGCCCCGCGCACCCGCCCTATGGCAGCTTCGTGCCCGCGCCCGGCCACGGCCTCGGCTTCAACGATCTCAAGGCGATCGAATGCCGCGAGCTGATCCGCCTCATCAAGGGCGAGCCGGCGGGCCTGATCACCTTCGAGGAGGGATTGGAGATCGAGCGCACGGTCCATGCCGCGGCCCGGTCCTTTGCCAGCGGCGGCTGGGAGGAGGTCGGCTGATCACGCGTCTTGCGTGCGGATCTGGCGCGCCTCGGACAGCGCTTCTTTCAGCACCGCATCGACCTGCGGCCCGCCCATCTGGCTGACGTTGAAGCGCATGAACGCGGTCTGCGTCTGCGCCGCGCTGAAGGCATTGCCCGGCGCCAGCACGATGCCCCGCTTCAGCGCGGCGCGGGCGACATCGGCCGCGTCCAGATCCTCCGGCAGCCGGCACCACAGGTAGAAGCCGCCGCGCGGCTCCAGCCAGGGGGTGATGCCGAGCGCGCCGAGCCGCAGGGCCGCCTGCCGCCGCGCCTTGGCGAGGCGCGTCTGAAGGGCCGCGACATGCTTGCGGTAGCCGCCGTCGGCGAGAACGCAGCGCAGCAGTTCGGCCGCCATCGGGCTCGGCCCGCCGAAATTCGTCGCCACTTGCAGGTCGATCAGGGCGGAGATCCAGTCGGGCCGGGCGGCGATATAGCCGCAACGCGCCGAGGCCGACAGCGTCTTGGAAAAGCTGCCGATGCGGATCACCCGCTCCAGCCCGTCGAGCGCGGCAAGGCGGGGGGAGGGCTCCGGCTCGAAGGCGGCGAAGATGTCGTCCTCGATGATCGTGAGGTCGTGCTGGCCGGCAAGCACCAGCAGGCGGTGCGCAACCTGCGCGGAGAGGGTCGCGCCGGTCGGGTTGTGCAGGGCCGAGTTGGTGAGGTAGAGGCGCGGCCGCGCGCTGGCGAGCACCTGCGCAAACCGCTCCGTGTCGGGGCCTTGCGGGGTGTAGGGCACGCCGACGATCCGCACCTGATGCGCCCGCAGCAGGGCCTGGAAGTTGAAGTAGCAGGGATCGTCGACCAGCACCGTGTCACCGGGGCGCAGCAGCAGCCGGCAGATCAGGTCCATGGCTTGCGTGCCCGAACCGGCCAGCAGGATGCGGTCGGGCGGTACGTCCAGCCCCTGCTCGGCAAGATCGCGGGCGATCAGGCGGCGCAGCTCGCCCTGACCCTGCGCGCTGCCGTAGTCGGCGAGCGTTTCCGCCTCCACCCGCGACAGGGCGCGCAGGGCGCGGCGCAGGGCGTCGGTCGGCATCCAGTCGGCCGGCAGCCAGCCGCAGCCGGGCTTGGGCAGGGCAGGGTCCGCATCCAGAGCCTGCCGGGAGATCCAGAACGGATCGATGGCGCGGTCGAGCCGTGCTCCCGCCGTGGCGACCTGCAAGGGCGGCGGCGTGCCCAGCACGAAGAAGCCGGAGCCGCGCCGGGCCTCGATCAACCCGTCGGCGGCCAGCCGGTCATAGGCCTCCACAACGGTGGAGGGAGAGACCTGCATGGAGGCGGCGAGCCCGCGGATCGAGGGAAGCCGCTCGCCCGGCGTCAGCGTCCGCGTCTCGATCCGCCGTCGGATCGCGGCCATCACGGTTTGCGTGCGGGTGCCGCGGCTCATTCTGTCGCCATCTGTATGGTCCGTTGCATCGATACAGTTCGGAGTGATTGTACTGGTCTGTACCTGTCTCCGCCAGCGCTCCTGCGCCACACATTGCGGATGACGGGCAGGAACAACGGCATGCACGCACCTCTCGCCGCCTGGGGCAACGGCCTCCTTGGCGTTCTGATCTTCAGCGGCTCGCTGCCGGCGACCCGCGTTGCGGTCGGCGGCTTCAGTCCGCTGTTCCTCACCTCGGCGCGTGCGGTGCTGGCGGCGCTGCTGGCCGGCGCGATCCTGCTCGTGCTGCGCCAGAAGCGCCCGGCACCGGGCGATGTGGGGCCGCTGGCGCTGGTGGCGCTCGGCGTCGTCGTCGGCTTCCCGCTGCTCACCGCGATGGCGCTGGAGCATGTCACCGCGGCCCATTCCATCGTCTTCATCGGGTTGTTGCCGCTGGCGACGGCGATCTTCGGCGTCTTGCGCGGCGGCGAGCGCCCGCGTCCGCTGTTCTGGGCGTTTTCCGGCGCCGGCGCGCTGGCCGTCGCCCTCTTCGCTCTTGAGGGCAATGGCGAGGTCTCGCTGGTCGGCGATCTCCTGATGCTCGCCGCGATCCTCGTCTGCGGCTTCGGGTATGCGGAAGGGGCGCGGCTGGCGCGCCGTCTCGGCGGCTGGCAGGTGATCTGCTGGGCGCTGGTGTTCTCGCTGCCGCCGATGCTGGCGCTGGCCCTGCTGGTCCATCCGCAGACCCTTGCCGGCATCGCGCTGCCCGCCTGGGCCGGCCTTGCCTATGTCTCGGTCTTCTCGATGCTGGTCGGCTTCTTCTTCTGGTATCGCGGGCTGGCGCTCGGCGGCATTGCCGGCGTCGGCCAGTTGCAGCTGTTGCAGCCCTTTTTCGGCCTGCTGCTGGCCGGCCTGCTGCTCGGCGAGCCGGTCGCCCCGTCGATGATCGCCGTCACCGTCTTCGTCGTGGCCTGCGTCGTCGGCGCCCGCCGCCAGGCCTGACACGCGGTCAGGAGAAGATCCCGCGCTCGCTCGCCACCGTCTCGGAGATGAAATCCGCGACCACGCGCACCCGCCCGAGGTCGCGGACGCTCTCGTGCAGCACCAGCCAGTAGCCGCGCGAGATCGTGCGCTCGGGCAGGACCTGCACCAGGTCCGGGTCGCTGCGGGCGATGAAGGCATGCAGGATGCCGATGCCGGCACCGGAGCGCACCGCCTCGGTCTGGCCGAGCGCGGAGGCGATCTCGAAGCGCGGCTGGAAGGCGCGGTCGATCTCCTCGGCATAGGCGAGCGCACCGGAATAGACCAGATCCTCCACATAGCCGACCAGCGCGTGCGACTTGAGATCCGCCGCGGTCTGCGGCGTGCCGGCCCGGGCGAGATAGGCGCGCGAGGCATAAAGCCCGAGCGTGTAGTCGACCAGTTTGCGCGCCACCAGCCGGCCGTGGTCCGGCCGCTCCACGGTGATGGCGATGTCCGCCTCGCGCCGCGACAGGGAGACCGCGCGGGGAACGGGGACGAGCTGCAGCGTCAGGGCCGGATGGCGCTCGGTCAAGGTGCCGAGACGCGGGGCGAGAAAGGCGACGCCGAAACCGTCGGGCGCGCCGATCCGCACCGTGCCGGAGACTGCGACATCCGCATCGCCGATCTCGGCGCGCGCGCCCAGCATCTCCGCTTCGATCCGCTCGGCGGTGGCGAGGAACCGCTCGCCCGCCGTCGTCAGCGCCGATCCGGTGGTGCGCCGGTCGACCAGCTTGACGCCGAGATCGTCCTCCAGCGCGCCGAGGCGGCGGGCGACGGTCGCATGATTGACGCCGAGCGCCCTTGCGGCGGCCAGCAATTGTCCGCTGCGCGCCACGGCGAGGAAAATGCGTGTATCGTCCCAGTTCATGCGCAATCTCCGAAAAGCCTGGCTCAGGGCTAGCACGACTATAAAATACGCACAACGGATGCGGCTTTCCGCCTATTGCGCGCAACAAAAAACGAAGGCATGACAATGTCAGCCTCGAACGCGGCATCTGGCCGCGAGAAGGTGCGCGCTCCATCGTGCGGGCTGCGCCACAAGGGAGAGAACGACCCATGAAGACAATCGGACATTTCATCGGCGGCAAGCATGTCGAGGGCACCTCGGGCCGGTTCGCCGACGTCTACAATCCGGCCACCGGCGAGGTTCAGGCCAAGGTGGCGCTCGCCTCGCAGGCAGAGCTGCGCGCCGCGGTCGAGAACGCCGCTGCCGCCCAGCCCGCATGGGCCGCCCAGAACCCGCAGAAGCGCGCCCGCGTGCTGATGAAGTTCGTCGACCTGCTGCATCGCGACATGGACAAGCTCGCCGAGGCGCTGTCGCGCGAGCACGGCAAGACCATTCCGGACGCCAAGGGCGACGTCATCCGCGGTCTCGAGGTCGCCGAGTTCTGCATCGGCGCGCCGCACCTGCTGAAGGGCGAGTTCACGGAAGGCGCCGGCCCCGGCATCGACATGTATTCGATGCGCCAGCCGCTGGGCGTCGTTGCCGGCATCACGCCGTTCAACTTCCCGGCGATGATCCCGATGTGGAAGTTCTGCCCGGCGATTGCCGCCGGCAACGCCTTCATCCTGAAGCCGTCGGAGCGCGATCCGTCCGTGCCGATGATGCTGGCCGAGCTGATGATCGAGGCGGGCCTGCCGGCCGGCGTCCTCAACGTCGTCAACGGCGACAAGGAAGCGGTCGACGGCGTGCTGGACGATCCGGACATCATGGCGGTCGGCTTCGTCGGCTCCACCTCCATCGCGGCCTATGTCTATTCGCGTGCCACCGCCAACGGCAAGCGGGCGCAGTGCTTCGGCGGCGCCAAGAACCACATGATCATCATGCCGGATGCCGACATGGACCAGGCCGCCGATGCGCTGATCGGCGCCGGCTACGGTGCCGCCGGCGAGCGCTGCATGGCGATCTCGGTCGCCGTCCCGGTCGGCGAGGAAGCCGCCAACGCGCTGATGCAGCGCCTGATCCCGCGCGTCGAAGCGCTGAAGATCGGGCCTTACACGGCCGGCAACGATGTCGATTTCGGCCCGCTCGTCACCGCCCAGGCGCTGGCCCGCGTCAAGGGGCTGGTCGACCAGGGCGTGAAGGAAGGCGCGACGCTCGCCGTCGACGGCCGCAACTTCACCATGCAGGGCTACGAGAACGGCTACTTCATGGGCGGCTGCCTGTTCGACAACGTCACCAAGGACATGTCGATCTACAAGGAAGAGATCTTCGGCCCGGTGCTCTCGGTCGTCCGCGCCAAGGACTACGACGAGGCGCTCGACCTGCCGATGAGCCACGAATACGGCAACGGCACCGCGATCTTCACCCGCGACGGCGACACCGCCCGCGACTTCGCCAGCCGCATCAACATCGGCATGGTCGGCATCAACGTGCCGATCCCGGTGCCGCTCGCCTACCACACGTTCGGCGGCTGGAAGAAGTCCGGCTTCGGCGATCTCAACCAGCACGGCCCGGATGCGTTCCGCTTCTACACGCGGACCAAGACGGTGACCTCGCGCTGGCCGTCGGGCCTGAAGGACGGCGCCGAGTTCGTCATCCCGACGATGAAGTGAGCCCCGGTCGGGCGCAGCCCGAGCCATCGCCCCAGTGGGGCGATGGCAGGGGCGAACGCGGTCGAGTGTAAGCGGGCGTCAGCCCGCGTCGAGACCGCAACCCGGTCGGGCGAACGCGGTCGAGTGTAAGCAGGCGCCAGCCTGCGCCACGACCGCCAAACCCTGTCGGACGACCACAAAATCAAACCCGCTCCGGCCCCGCCGGGGCGGGTTTTTTCGTGCGGGGCGGTGAGGAACGGGCTCGGGCGGTGGCAGGCGTGTCGCGGTTTGCGAACAGGCACCGGTGCGATGTGCGGGACGCCCGCTTCGCCAATAAGTCGTCTTGCTAAATATGCCGAGGCTTGTTTACGTGTCGCGCTGGGGCAAGCTGGGCTGGCATCGAGGGCGCGTTCCTCGGTCCTGCCGACTATCGACGGAAAATTCACAGGTCGGGCAAGACGGAAGCGAGCAGATCAATGTCGAAGCGTGAAGTGGTGTTCCTGTCGGGTGTGCGTACGGCCATCGGGTCGTTCGGCGGTGCCTTGAAAACCGTGCCGCCGACGGAGCTCGGTGCCAAGGTCGCGGCCGAAGCGCTGCGCCGCTCTAGCGTTGCGCCGCAGGAAATCGGCCATGTCGTCTTCGGCCATGTCATCAACACCGAGCCGCGGGACATGTATCTGGCGCGCGTTGCGGCGGTGGATGCCGGCATCCCGGTGGAGACCCCGGCGCTGACGCTGAACCGGCTCTGCGGTTCGGGCGCGCAGGCCATCGTCTCGGCGGCGCAGTCTATCCTGCTGGGCGATGCCGACTATGCGCTGGCGGGCGGTGCCGAATCCATGAGCCGTGCCCCGTTCTCCAGCCCCGGTGCCCGCTTCGGCGTGAAGATGGGCGACGCCGTGATGCACGACATGATGCTCGGCGCCCTCAACGATCCCTTCGGCGGCGGCCACATGGGCATCACGGCGGAGAATGTCGCCGAACGCTACAACATCAGCCGCGAGGCGCAGGATTCGCTCGCCGTGGAGAGCCAGCACCGGGCAGGGCTCGCCATCCGGGACGGGCGCTTCAAGGAACAGATCCTGCCGATCGAGGTGCAGGCCGGACGCACCTCCGTCACCTTCGACACCGACGAGCACGTGCGCCCCGACACTTCGCCCTCGACGCTCAGCGGCTTGCGCCCGGTCTTCCGCAAGGACGGCTCGGTGACCGCCGGCAACTCGTCCGGCATCAACGACGGTGCGGCGGCCGTGGTGCTGGCCGACCGGGAACTGGCGGAGGCGCGCGGACTGAAGCCGATGGCGCGGCTGGTCGGCTATGCCCATGCCGGCGTCGAGCCGGACGTGATGGGCATCGGCCCGGTTCCGGCGGTGCAGAAGCTGTTCGAGAAGACCGGCCTCACCGCGGCCGATTTCGACCTCGTCGAGTCGAACGAGGCCTTCGCGGCGCAGGCCTGCGCGGTCATGCGCGAGCTCGGCTTCCCCTCCGACCGGGTCAATCCCAACGGCGGCGCCATCGCGCTCGGCCATCCGGTCGGCGCCACCGGCTGCATTATCACGGTGAAGGCGCTCTACGAGCTGGAGCGCACCGGCGGCCGCTACGGCCTTGTCACCATGTGCATCGGCGGCGGCCAGGGCATTGCGCTGGCCATCGAGAACCTCAACGCCGCCTGATCGAGCAGCCTCTCGTGCCTGGGGCCTTTCCCTTTTCCCGGAAGGCCCCATCTGCCCGTCGGACCCTATATGTCGGTTCCTGCCTCGCCGCGCGTATGGCGGGCAGGTCGTTCATTGCCCCGCGATGGAAGCGAAGACATGACCCTGTCGGCCCTGCGGCTCGCCGCCGCCCTGTTGCTCCTTCCGCTTGGCGGTCTTTCGATCGCGGGCGCCCAAGCCACGGGTGCTCCTGCCGGCGGGTTCGTGCTGACCGAGGGGGCGGACCATCCGCTGGCCGGCCGGGTCTGGTCCGTCGCAAGGTCCGCCTTCGTGCCGCCGGCCGAGGTGGAAACGGCGGTTGCCCGCGCCCGCTTCGTTCTTCTCGGCGAGATCCACGACAACCCGGACCATCACGCGCTGCAGGCGCAGCTGCTGGCGGCGGCGGGCGAGGGCGGACGCCGGCCGGCGGTCGTGCTGGAGATGCTGCCCCGCGACCGGCAGGGCGATGTCGAGGCCTATCTCGCCAGCGGCAAGGGTACGGCGGAGGGCTTCGGCGAGGCGCTCGGCTGGGCAGAGTCCGGCTGGCCGGACTATGCGATCTATCGGCCGGTGATCGAGGTTGCGGTTGCGCAGGGCCTGCCGGTCGTGGCCGGCGACACGCCGCGCGAGGAACGCCGCAAGGTCGCCGCCGAAGGGGCGGAGGCTCTGGGCGCGGAGCGGATCGCAGCCCTGCGCCTTGCCGAGCCGCTGGGCGAGGCGGCCGATGCGGTGCTGCTCGACACCCTGTTCGACGGACATTGCGCGATGATGCCGCGCGAGGCGCTGACGCCGCTCGTTGCCGTGCAGCGCCTGCGCGATGCGACGCTTGCCGATGCGATGATTTCAGGGGGGATTTCGGGGGGCGGCGAGGGAGCCGTGCTGATCGCCGGCAGCGGCCATGTCCGCAAGGATCTCGGCGTGCCGCGCTATCTCGCATGGCGCGAGCCGGATGCGGATGTCGTTGCCGTGGGGTTCGTCGAGGTGAGGGAGGGCGAGAGCGATCCGGCGCTTTACGCCGGCGGGACGGCGGATGTGCCGCCGCCTTACGACTATCTCTGGTTCACGCCCCGCAAGGATCGCGGGGATCCTTGCGAGGGACTGAAAGAGCGGTTCGGCGGCAGGAAGTGACGGCCGCAGGCGAACCGGCTCAGGGGGCAGGGGCCGTTGCTGCTCCGCTGGCGACCTTCGCGTCGTAGCACTGGCGAACTGCTTCCTTTTCGGCATCGGTCATTTCGCGCTCGCCGAGCGCAAAGCTGTCGAAGCCGAAGGGAGCGGCAACGCCGTTCGTGACGCTCACTCTCTGCCGGATCGTGGAGAAGCCCTCCAGCTTCGCCTCCTTGGTGCAATCCGAGAAGATGAAAAACTCGGGAGGAGGCCCCTGCCGCTTGGGTGCGGAGCCGCAGGCGGCAAGCAGGGAGGCAGAGGCAATGACGAGGGCAAGCGTAGTCAATCGGTGCATGCTGAACTTTCCATGACATGAAATGAAAGACATTGTGACGGCCGCACCATAGGCGAACGTCACCACGATGTCTTTTCCTCAAATCATGTTTTCGGACCTTGTGCCCTGTACCCCGGAGCCTCCGTAGGGCGGCGGCGGGATCAGCGGGTCTCGTCGTGGCCGGCGGCGGCAAGGCGCGGCGTCTCGTCGGGTCCGTCGTCCTCGCTCTTGCGTCCGCCCACGGCCTCGTCCTCGTCGTCGTCCTGGATGCTGGCCTTCGTCGTCGCGCGCGCTGGCGCGGGCGGCGGGGCGGTCGCTGTCGGGGCCGGTGCCGGAGCTTGATCGGCGGCGGTCGGTGCCTGCCCGTCCGCCTTTGCGTCAGCCTGCGGAGCGTCCGTCTCGGGGGCCTGGGCCGTCCCGGCCCTGCCTTTTCCGTCGTAGGTGCTCTTGCGCCGTGCCATCACCTTGGCGCGCGCCCGGCTGCGCCGGATGCGTCCGGCCACGCGGCGCGCGACCCTGGAAAAGTCCTCGCGCGAGAAGAAGAAGGGCAGGGTCGGTTCCGCCGGCTCGACATGCTCGACGGCAAGGCCGACGGCGGTGATGGCGTGGTCGTCGTCGATCGCGCGCACCACCAGGTCGATGTCGCCATAGGCGACGCGGTCGGTCGGCTCCACGTCGTCGCCGAGCTCGCGCATCATGAAGGCGCGCAAGGTGAGATCGGCGTCGGCCTTGTTGACGTTGAAGCCGTAGAGCGCGCCGAGTTCCGCCAGCCGCGTCTCCGGGTCGAGGTCGAAGTCGCCGAACAGCGCCGGGTCGTTCTCCTCCTGCGTCGCGGCGGCGAACAGCGTGTCGAGCACCGGCACCTGGCGCGGGCTGGCGAGGATGTAGAGCCGGTCGCCGGGCTGCGGCTTGCCGGCCTTCTGCAGGCGGATGTTGCGGCCCTCGCGCAGGATCAGCACCGGCCGCGCCCAGCGGGGAATGCGCTCGCCCCTGGCGACCGGGCTCGCCGGATGGACGGTGTAGCCGACCAGTTCCAGGTCCTGTCCGCCGGGCAGCTCCAGCTCGATCCGGTCGACCGGCCCCATGCGCGCCGGCACCGTCAGCTTCAGCCAGCGCGCCATCGGGCGGATCGTCCAGCCCTGCAGCACCAGGGAGGTCAGCACGATCAGGAAGGTGACGTTGAAGATCTCCTGCGCGTTCGGCAGGCCGGAAATCAGCGGCAGGATGGCGAGCAGGATCGACACCGCGCCGCGCAGGCCCACCCACGACACGAAGGCGATCTCGCTGCGGGAAAAGCCGAAGGGCATCAGGCACAGCCAGACCGCGAAGGGGCGGGCGAGGAAGATCAGCACGGCGGCAAGGCCGAAGCCCTGCACCGCCACGTCGCCGAACTGCGAGGGCGAGGCCAAAAGGCCGAGCGTGACGAACATGCCGATCTGGCTGAGCCAGGTCGTGCCGCCCTGGAACTTCTTGAGCGAAGGCTGCTGGCGCATGCGCACGTTGCCGCACAGGATGCCGGCGACATAGACCGCCAGGAAGCCGCTGCCGCCGACCAGGGTGGTCACGGTCATCAAGACCAGCGCCAGCGCCAGCACCAGGATGGGGTAGAGCGCGGCCTCCAGCTTGAGGCGGTTGACGATCTGCACGATGGCGTAGCCGCCGGAAAGGCCGGCCAGCAGGCCGAGCCCCATCTGGCGGACGAATTCCAGGATCATCTCGGCACCGGCCGCCGCATCCGCTTCCATCGAGCCGGCGGTGATCATGCCGATCAGGGTCACCGTGAGGAAGATGGCCATCGGGTCGTTCGAGCCGGATTCGACTTCCAGCGTCGCGGAGATCATTTCGCGCAGGTTCACCCCGCCGACCCGCAGCAGGAAGAACACCGCGGCCGCGTCGGTCGAGCCGACGATGGCGCCGAGCAGCAGGCCGTCCGTCCAGGCCCATCCGAACAGGTAATGCGCCGCGGCGCCGACGACGCCCGCCGTCAGGGCGACGCCGACGGTCGCCAGCGCCAATGCCGGCGCGGCCGCGAGGCGGAATGTCGCGAGCCGGGTGCGGAACCCGCTGTCGAACAGGATGAAGGTGAGGGCGATGGAGCCGATGAAATAGGCGGCCCTGGTGTCGGAGAAGGCGATGCCGCCCGGCCCGTCCTCGCCGGCGGCCAGACCCACCACCAGGAACACCAGCAGCAACGGTGCGCCGATGCGGAAGCTCACCAGCGACGTGAACACCGAAAGGGCGACGAGCCCGGCGGCGATCAGGATCAGCAGGTTGAGCGTTTCGAACATCGGCGGTTATTCTCCGGGCGCGGTGCGATCGCGCCGTGTCTGGACCGTGACGACCTCTCGGTTATCGGCAAATCGCGCCCGAAGCGGGGCGGAACATGGATATTGTATTGATATGAGTTAAAAAAATGGCGGTGCCAGGCACCGCCAAGAGGTTTTCTTCGGCAAAGGGGCTTGCCGTCACGCCGCCGCGCGTCGTGCGCCCGCCGGGACGGCGCCGAGCGCGCCGCTGTCCTGCCCGTAGGCGCGGCCGAAGCGGTTGGCGAGGAAGGCACTGAGCGGGATCGCCTCCTGCGTCACGAAGCCGCGCGCCGGCAGCGTTCCGTCGCGCAGCATGTCCAGCGTCGCGCAGATGCCCGAGGCAGTGGTGATCTGGATCGCGCTCCAGGTCTCGCCGGCGACATCCTGCGCCGTCACCCGGTAGATCGCCGACATCTGCTCGCGCTGGTCGCCGCGCCGGCCCGAGGCGGTGATGAACACCAGCACCACGTCCTGCCGGGTGATCGGGACGGCGGTTTCCAGCACGTCGCGCATCAGGTCGCGGCGGTCCTTCAGCCCCAGATCGGTCAGCAGCAGTCGCATGATGTCGCGATGGCCGGGATAGCGCACGGTGAGGTAGCGCAGGTTGCGCACCCGCCCCGCCAGCGTCTCGGCCAGCGAGCCGAGCCCGCCGGACGTGTTGAACGCCTCGTAGTCGACGCCGTCCAGCGAGAAGGTCTCGTAGCCCTCCAGCGGCTGCAGCAGCGTCCGCTCGCCGTCCAGCACCGCCTCGCAGGGGTTGCAATATTCGTTGATCAAGCCGTCCGTAGACCATGTGAGATTGTATTTCAGCGCATTGGTCGGGTAGCGGGGCAGGGCGCCGACCCGCAGGGTCAGGTTCTCCAGCGCGTCGAAGCGGCCGGCAAGGTCGTGCGCGGCGATGGAGACGAAGCCCGGCGCCAGGCCGCATTGCGGCGCAAAGGCCGTCTGCGCGTCCTCGGCCAGCGCCTTGACCGCCTTGGTCGAGGCGACGTCCTCGGTCAGGTCGAGATAATGCGCGCCGGCGCGCTTTGCCGCGCGGGCGATAGTCTGGGTGAGAAAGAACGGGGCGGCCGACAGCACCGCACGGTGGCCGGCAAGTGCCGCTACCAGCGCCTCCTCGTCGGCGACATCCACCTGCGCCACGGCAATGTCCGGGCGCCGTGCGGCGGCGAGCGCAGCCGCGTCCCGGTCGGCGATGGTCACGCGGTAGTCGCCGGTTGCGGCGAGCAGGGCGGCGATGGTGCGGCCGATCTTTCCCGCACCAATGATGAGCACTGGCCAGACAGCCATGACGAAATCTCCTCTGGATGGTGTTTCCATGAGGATATCCCGGCCTCTGTCCGGATATCAGGACACAGTGCGACGAACTTGGCATCGCTTTCGGCAATATGCCGGGCAAGCCGACTATATGCCGGAGGCTTCCAGCCGGTTGCGGCGCACGAAGTCGGAGGGCGTCATGCCGTATTCGCGCAGGAACAGCTGCGAGAAGCGGCTGGGATTCGCATAGCCCACCGCCAGCGCCGTCTCGGTCACCGTCGCCCCGTCGCGCGCCAGCAGGGTGCGCGCCTCCTCCATCCGCGACTTCTGCAGGAAGCTGTAGACCGGCAGGCCGAACTGCTGGCGGAACCCGTCCTTCAACCGTTTCTCGCTGAGGCCGACGCAGGTGGCGAGGTCGTGGATCGTCCAGCTGCGGTCGAGCTGGCGCAGGAGCGTGTTCTTCGCCTCGTTGAGCTTGCGCGAGTCGCGCAGGATCCTCGTCTTCTGGCAGAACAGCGGCTCGCGCATCATCGAGATCGCGGCGGTGAGCAGGTCGAGGCAGCGCGCCTCGATGGCCAGGTCCTCGCAGCCGCGGTCGAGCCCGCTGGCAACCAGCCCGGCGGCCAGCGCGTCGATCATCTCCGTCGCCGGGAACCGCCCGACCCAGAACGAGCCGGTGGCGGCCACCGTCAGCGGATGCCCGCTCAAGGCCTGCTCGAACAGCGCCGTCGCGTCGAGCCGGCGCAGGAAGGCCTCGCTGGCGCGGATCTCGATGCCGCGGAAGCGCGTGTCCGCCGGCACGTCGTAGCCGCCGCTGAGCGGCGTCTTGGAAAAGATCATCAGCGCCGAGCGCGGATCGTAGTCCAGCCGCACGGCGCGCGGATCGCCGTCCAGCGCCCGCAGCATGCTGCTGCCGGTGGCGTGTTGCAGGATGACGATGGTCAGACCCGGCGCCATGTTGGCCGTGCGGCGGAAACGGTCCTGCAGCTGCAGGTCGTAGACGGACAGTTCCAGCCCGAGCCGGATGCCGAAGCGACGGAACTCTCCGTCGACCGCCGTCTCCGTCAGGCCGCTGTGGCTTGGCTGCCGCGCCGCGAGATCGAGCTCGCTGGCAGCCTGGCTCAAAGGGCGCTCTTCGATGTTCAGAGCCATTCGAACCTCTCCCGGGGCTGTGCACCAGAAAAGTGCCTAGGGCGATGATTGCACGCAAAAATAAGTATCGATCAGGGCCTTGCCGGCCCGGATCGGGGTAGCGGGCACGTCCATGATCTCCAATTCTTGACTGAAAAAGTCAACATTTAATCGCGCTTCCCCGAAACCCGCCTGTTCCTCGAAATGCGCCGTTCGCCACGGGAAAACAGACGGTTATCGCACTGCGACAGGTTAGCTGGAGTTCATGCATGTCCGTTGTCTCGCCTGAGGTTCCTGCCGTCGAAACGCTGGTCGATGCCGTTGCGCACTGGGCCGGGAAGCGGGGGGAGGAGATCGCGCTCGACTTCCGCGCCCGCCCCGGCGCCGAGCCGGTGACGCTCACCTATGCGCAGCTTTCGGCGAGCGCCCGCGCGCTGGCCGCACGTCTGGCGCGCGAAGGGCATCGCGGCGACCGGGTGCTGATCCTGCTGCCCTCCAGCATCGACTATGTGGTCGCGCTGCTCGGCTGCATGCAGGCCGGCTTCATCGGCGTGCCCGTAAACCTGCCGGGTCCTTCGCGCGTCCGGCGCGTGCTCGGCAAGGTCGGACCGATCGCCGCCGACTGCAAGCCCCGCTTCATCGTCACCACCGACGAGATCCGCCGCCAGTCGCAGGCCGACCTGGAGGCCTTCGCGCAGCAGGCCGGCGCCCGCGTCCTCATCCTCGATGCGCCTTGCGAGCGGTGCGCATGGCAGGGCGATCCCCTTCGCGGCACCGACACCGCCTTCCTGCAGTACACCTCCGGATCCACCGGCGATCCCAAGGGCGTGATCAACGGCCACGCCCCCCTGATGCGCAACCTGCGCTTCATCTCGCGCCTGCTGGCACCGAAAGAGCGGCCCGTCGTCGTCAGCTGGCTGCCGCTCTATCACGACATGGGGCTGATCATGGGCGTCTTCGCGCCTCTGGTCGCCGGCGGCAAGGCGGTCGTCCTGTCGCCGACCTCCTTCGTCGCCGATCCGCTCCACTGGCTGGAAGTGGCCTCGGCGGAAGGCGCGGGCATGATGCCGTGCCCGGCCTTCTCCATGGATGCCTGCGTCGAGCGCTACGATGCCGCGCGCTGCGCAAGCCTCGACCTCAGCCGGGTGGAGAGTTTCATTCCCGCCGCAGAGCCGGTGCTGCCGCGCCAGGTCGCGGCCTTCCAGCAGACCTTCGCGCCGCACGGGCTGCGGCCGCAGGCGATTCGCCCGGCCTATGGTCTTGCCGAAGCGACGCTGCTGGTCACGACCGGTTTCGAGCCGGCCGGCCCGCGCCTCCTTTCCATCGATGCCGCCGCGCTGGAGCAGGGGCGCGCGGTCCCGGTCGAGGCGGGCGCTGCCGGCGCGCGCACCTATGTCTCCAACGGCGGCGAGACCGACGGCCAGGACGTGCGCATCGTCGATCCGCAAACGCTCCGGACCCTGCCCGAGGGCCGCGTCGGCGAGATCTGGGTCGGCGGCGAGGAGATCGCCTGGGGCTACTGGGGCAACGAGGCGGCAAGCGCCGCGACCTTCCGCGCCGTTCCCGCCGACGGGGCGGGGGCGGCCGCTCGGGGAGGGCCGTTCCTGCGCACCGGCGACCTCGGCTTCCTGCAGGACGGCCATCTCTATGTGACGGGCCGGCTCAAGGACATGATGATCCTGCGCGGCCAGTGCCACTATCCCAACGATCTGGAGGCCAGCCTCGTCGGCGCGCATCCGGCCATCGTCGGCGGCGCGGCGGCGGCCTTTGCCATCGATGACGCACAGGGGCGCGAGGCGGTCGTGCTGGTGCAGGAGGTGCGCCGCGACGGGTCGCTCGATGCGGGCGAGGTCGAAAGCGCCATCCGCGAGGTGATCGCGCGCGAACACGGCCTTGCGCTCGCCGATGTCGTGCTCATCCGCAAGGGCACGTTGAAGCGCACCACCAGCGGCAAGGTCCGGCGGGCGGAGATGCGCCGCGCCTATCTTTCCGACGAACTGGTCCTCGCTGTTCCGCACGCGGCCGGGGAGCCTGGCTCCCGGCCTGCGCACGCAGCTGACGGCTACCGCGCGCTGGTGGCGGAGATCGCTGCCCGCGCACTCGGCCTCGGCTCGGCCCGCCGGATCGACCCGCAGGCGAGCCTCTTCGCCCTCGGCTTCGATTCCCTTGCGGCGACGCAGGCGATTGCCGCCCTCGAGGCCCGGCTCGGCCGCCAGCTGCCCGAAGGGCTGCTTTTCGACCACCCGACGGTCGCTGCCCTGGCCGATTGGCTGGCCCGCAGCGAACCGGCGGACGGCGAGGCGGCGGAAACGGCGGCTCCGTCCCTCGCCGCCCGGCCGGCGTTCGGCACGCATGGCGAGCGCGGCGCGCGCGCCGAGCCGCTGGCGATCATCGGTCTCTCCTGCCTCTTTCCCGGCGGCGACGAGGACTTCGACGATCCCGCCCGCTTCTGGTCCTTCCTGATGGAGGGCGGCGATGCGGTGCGTCCGCTCAGCCCCGCGCGCTTTGCGCCGGAACCGGAGATCCCCGGCTTCGGCGCCTGCCTTACGCGGGTCGACGGGTTCGACGCCGCCTTCTTCGGCATGGGCGCGCGCGAGGCGATCAACACCGATCCGCAGCAGCGCCTGCTGATGGAGGCCGCCTGGCACGCGCTGGAGGATGCCGGCATTCCGCCCTCCCGCCTGGCCGGCACGGATACCGGCGTCTTCATCGGCATCGGCACCGGCGACTACGGCCACATACCCTTCGCCACCGGCGACCGCTCCCATCTCGACCCCTATTACGGCACCGGCACGGCCTTCGCCGCCGCCGCCGGCCGGCTCTCCTTCTTCTTCGACTGGCACGGACCGAGCCTTGCCGTCGACACCGCCTGCTCCGCCTCTCACGCGGCGGTTCACAACGCCTGCCAGGCGCTGCGCCTTCGCGAATGCGGGGTGGCGCTGGCCGGCGGCGTCAAACTGCAGATGCTGACCGAGATCGACCTGGTGCTGGCGCGCGCCGGCATGCTGGCCCCCGACGGGCGGTGCAAGACCTTCGATGCCTCGGCCGACGGCTACGTGCGCGGCGAGGGGCTCGGCATGGTCGTGCTCAAGCGCCTCTCCGACGCGCTGCGCGACGGCGATCCGATCCGCGCCGTGATCCTTGAAAGCGTGCTGGCGCAGGACGGCGCCAGTGCGGGCCTCTCCGCGCCCAACGCCGCCGCGCAGCGCCGGATGATCGACACCGCCCTGACGCGCGCCGGCCTGACGCCCGGCGACATCGACTACCTCGAGCTGCACGGCACCGGCACCCGGCTCGGCGATCCCATCGAGTATCGTGCCGTGCGCGACGTCTTCGCCGGCCGGCCGCAGGACGACCCGCTCTATCTCGGCTCCGTGAAGACCAATATCGGCCATCTGGAAGCCGGCGCCGGCATCGCCGGCCTGATCAAGGCGGTGCTGGCGGTGGAGGCGGGGCAGGTGCCGCCGCATCTCCATCTCAAGGACGTCAATCCGGAGATCGGCCTGGGCGAGATCCCGGCGGTGGTGCCGGACCGGGCCACCGACTGGCCGCGCCGGGGGGCTGTCCGGCGGGCCGGCATCACGTCCTTCGGCTTCGCCGGCACCATCGGCCATATCCTGCTGGAACAGGCGCCGGATCAGGCCGCCGGGCAGGCGGCCGATGGCCCGCAGCCGCCGCTGCTTCTCGCCTTCTCCGCCCGCAGCCGGGAGGCGGCGGACGGCCTGCGCCGCGCCTTCGCCGAGCGCCTGTCGCAGCCGGACACGAATGCTCGCGCGCTGGTCAATGCGGCGGCCCATCACCGCGACCACGAGGCCGGCCACCGGGTTGCGGTTGCTGCCGGCGATGCGGCGGGGCTCGTTGCCGAGCTGGAGCGGGCGGTCTGCGAGGATCGTCCGGCTGCGCCTGCCCGCATCGCCTTCCTGTTCACCGGGCAGGGCGCGCAATACCCGGCTATGTGCCGGGGGCTCTACGACGCCGAGCCGGTGTTCCGCGAGGCGTTCGACCGCGCGGACGCGGCGCTCCTGCCGCATCTCGGCCGCTCCATCCGCGATCTCGTCTTCGCCGCCGGCGAGGAGGAGCTGCGGCGCACGGAGTTTGCCCAGCCGGCGCTCTTCGCCGTCCAGTTCGCGCTGGCGCAGCTGTGGCGCGCCTTCGGCATCGAGCCCGCCGCCGTCATCGGCCATTCCATCGGCGAATTCGCCGCCTTCGTCCATGCCGGCATGCTGGAGCTCGACGATGCGGCCCGCATCATCGCCCGTCGCGGCCGCTTGATGCAGGAGCTCCCCGAGGCCGGCGCGATGCTCGCCGTGCGCCTGCCGCAGGATGAGGCGGAGGCGCTGGCCAAAGAGCACGGCCTGTCGCTCGCCGCCGTCAACTCCTCCGCCGACGCGGTGCTGGCCGGCAGCGAGGACAAGGTGGAGCGGCTCGCCGCGCTGCTGGAGGGGCGGGGCGTCAGCGCCCGCCGCCTGCATGTCTCGCACGCCTTCCACTCGGCCCTGATGGAGCCGATGCTGGCGCCCTTTGCCGAGGTCGCCGGGGATATCGCGCTTACCGACCCGCGCCTTGCGGTTTTCTCGACCGTCACCGGCGCGCAGCTGGAGCGGGCGCCCGGCGCCGACTACTGGGGCACCCAGGCCCGCCGCACCGTCCGCTACGCTGAGGCGCTGGGGCGCGCCTTCGAGGCCGGCTGCGACACCTTCGTCGAGATCGGCCCCCGGCCGGTGCTCGCCATGCTCTCCCAGCGCGAGGCCCAGCACCGCGACCTGACCGGCGCCCTGTTCCTGGCCAGCGCCGCGCCCGACGACGGCACCGGCCTGATGCTGCGCCGCAGTCTTGCCGCGCTCTACCGGCGCGGCGTCGACGCCAACCGCGCCGCCGTGTTCCGGGGCGAGCGCGCGCGTCCTTCCCAGCTGCCGCTCTATCCCTTCGTGCACAAGTCCTACTGGCTCGATTACGGCGCCAGCGCGCCGGTCCGCGCCGCCCTTCCGGCCCCGGGACGCGACAGCTCCGGCGTGCTGCCGCTCTACCGGGTCGAGTGGGAGCAGGTCGAGCTGCCCTCAGCCCCGGCATCCGCATCTGTCCCCGCTGCTCCGCTGCTTGCCGTCGGCGGGTCGCCGGACCTTGTCCACGCCCTTCGGCAGGCCGCGCCGGGGCGGGAGATCGCCGCTTGCGGCAGCGACGAGCAGTTCATCGAGAGTTCCGAACGGTTGATCGTCTGGCTCGATGGATTCGAGGCGGATGGGGACGGCGAGGGTGCAGCGCCGGATGTCTCGAATTTGTGGAGATTGATACGCCTTTCTCAAAAGTTGCAGTCGTTTTCGCAAAAATTCCGCATCCTTCTCCCGACCCGCGGCGCGCAGGGCGAAAACGGCACGAATGCGCCATTTCAGGCCGCGTTCTGGGGCGCGGCGCGTTCGCTCTCGATCGAATGCCCGGACCTGCAGATCCTGCTCGTCGACATCGCTCCGGACTGCGATCCGGCCGGGATATTCGCGGAGCTCCTGCCGCGGCTGGAGGCGGTTTTCGAAGAGCAGGACATGCTGCAGGCGCGCCCGGACGGCTGGTTCTCGCCGCGGATAGCTCCGCTCGAGGCCGATGTCCCGCAAGAGGCCGGGGACCTGCCGGTGGACGGGGCATATCTCGTATGCGGCGGTGCCGGCGCCACCGGTTCCCATGTGGTCGAGTGGCTGGCGGAAAAGGGCGTGCGGCGGATCGTCGTCACCGCCCGCAGCGCGCCGGGGCCAAGGGCGCGCGCCGCCTATGAGCGCTTGCGGCTGGCCGGCATCGACATTCGCCATGTCGAGGCGGATGTCGCCGACGAGGCGGCGATGGCCGCCGTCCTTGCCGGCATCGACGGGGAGAACGTGCCGCTGCGCGGCGTCTTCCATTGCGCCGGTATCGGCCTTTTCGACAGGCTCGAAGAGCTGGGGGAGGAGAATTTCTCGGCCGTGCTGCGCTCCAAGATACAGGGCTCGGCAGTGCTGCATCGCCTGACCGAGCACCGCACCGACCTTGCCGCCTTCGTGCTGTTTTCCTCCATCTCCGGCGTCTGGGGGTCGCGCCTCCAGATCCATTATGGCGCCGCCAACGCCTACCAGGATGCGCTCGTGCGCCTGCGCCGGGCCCGCGGTCTGCCCGGCTTGTCCATCGCCTGGGGGCCGTGGGGCGGCAAGG
Organism: Stappia sp. WLB 29; assembly: GCF_023507705.1. Classification (GTDB taxonomy): domain Bacteria; phylum Pseudomonadota; class Alphaproteobacteria; order Rhizobiales; family Stappiaceae; genus Stappia. The sequence goes on from NZ_JALBGD010000012.1 coordinate 21,287, forward strand.
GCGGGCTCTCCGACCTGGAGGATAACCTGCTCGACCTGTTGCGGCGGGCCCGCATCCACAAGTTCGAGCCGGCGCGCGGCATCGCCACGCTGAACCGGCTCGTCGCCGGCCCCGGCGGCAATGTCGTCGCCGTCGATGTGGAGTGGCCGGCCTTCGCCCCGCTCTACCGCGCCTTCGGGCGCAGCGACCTGCTGGCCCGTGTGGCGCCGGCGCTCGCCGGGCCCGTCGAGGGCGAACGTCCGGACTGGTCGCGCCTGTCGGAAGACGAGCGCCGCCAGACGGTTGGCACGTTCGTCGATGCGGCGCTGCGCGAGGTGCTGAAGGTCGATGCCGGCGTGTTGAGCGACGAAGCGGACCTCATCGGTCTCGGCCTCGATTCCATCCTGGTGATGGATCTTGCCCGCGTCATCGCCCGCGACCTCGGCCTTGCCTGCCCGTTGCGGGCGATCTTCGAGAATGCGACGCCCGGACGCCTGCGCGCCCATCTGGTCGCGCTCGCCGGCGAGGCGGAGCCTTCGGAAAGGAGCGGGGATACCCCGTCCGGCAGCGGCGGGCAGGGCCTGATCCTTGCCGATGCCAATGCCCGCCACGAGCCGTTCCCTCTCACCGAACTGCAATATGCCTACTGGGTCGGCCGCGATCCACGGCATGTCCTCGGGGGCATCGCCTGCCACGCGTATCTTGAGACCGAGCCGGATACCCCCTTCGACATTGCGCGGCTGGAGGAGGCGTGGAACCTCCTGATCGCCCGCCACGACGCGCTGCGGCTGGTCGTCGACGATACGGGCCGCCAGCGCATCCTTGCTAAGGTTCCGTGCTATCGCATTGAGGTTACTGATCTTTCCGATGCGGATCCGGACCGGATCGCCTACCACCTGCTGGAGATGCGCGACACCCTCTCGCATCAGGTGCTCGATCCCTCGGTCTGGCCGATGTTCGACATCCGCCTGACACGTATGCCCGGCGGCCGCGACCGCCTGCACATTTCCATCGACATGCTTATCAATGATGCGATGAGCAGCCAGATCCTCTGGCAGGAATGGCAGGCGCTCTACCTTTCCGGCTCGGCCGAGGCCGCCGGCCTGCCGCCCTTCACGATCTCCTTCCGCGACTATGTCCTGGCCAAATCGGCCCCGGATGCGGAGCGCAAACGGCGCCAGGAGACCGACCGAACCTACTGGCTGGCGCAGCTCGACGAGTTGCCGCAAGGTCCGCAACTGCCTCTGGCGCGTGCGCCGGAACATATTGGAGCACCACGATTTTCCAGGCTGCAGGCGGATCTCGACGCTCCCCGCTGGGAGGCGTTGAAGGCGCAGGCCCGCAAGGTCGGAGTGACGCCTGCCGGCCTGCTGGTCGGCGTCTTCGGCGAGGTGCTCGCCGCCTGGAGCGACCAGGCGCGCTTCTCGCTCAACCTGACGATCTTCGACCGCCTCGCCCTGCACGAGGACGTGCCCCGGCTGGTCGGCGACTTCACCTGCCTGACCCTGCTCGCCCTCGATATCGAGGCGGTGATGCCGCTCGGCGAGCGCCTGCGCGACGTGCAGGGGCGCATGTTCGAGGCGCTGGAGCACCGGACCTTCAGCGCGGTCGACGTGCTGCGCGAGTTGAACCGCGGCGAGGCCGGGCGGCAGTTCGCAGCGCCCGTGGTCTTCACCAGCCAACTCGGCATGCAGGACCCCACCAAGGGGACCTCGGAGGGCGATGTGCTCGGCCGGCTTGTCCACGGTATCACCCAGACGCCGCAGGTCTGGCTCGATCATCAGGCGGGCGAGCAGGACGGGGCGCTCGTCTACAATTGGGATGTGGTCGACGGACTGTTCCCCGCCGGCCTCGTCGAGGGGATGTTCACGGCCTACGGCGCCCTGCTGGAGCGGCTGGCCGATGAAGCCGCGACGTGGCACGAGCCGGTCGGCGATCTGCGGCCGGAGAGCCAGAGGCTGGTGCGCCGTGCGGTCAACGAGACGGCACGGGAGCTGCCGCTCGACCTGCTCGATGCCCCGTTCTTCCGAAACACGCAGGCCAGACCGCAAGCTCTGGCGCTGGTTGTCGGGGGGAGGTCCTACTCCTACGGCGAACTGGCCGGCTGGGTCCGGCGGCTTGCCGGCGGGCTGCGGCAGGCCGGCATCCGCCGCGGCGAGCGTGTCGCGGTGCTGATGGAAAAGGGCGCGGAGCAGGCCGCAGCGTGCCTCGCCATCCTGTCGCAGGGCGGCGTCTATATCCCCGTCGATCCGGCGATCCCCTCGCCGCGCTTTGCCAGCATCGTGGAGACGAGCGGCATCCGGCTGGGTGTGACCCAGGCGCGGCTGGCCGAGCGGCTGCCGGAGTTTTCCGGAAAACTTGTCCTCGCGGACGAGGAGGCCTGCGAAGGCTACGAGGAAGCGGAACCGGCGAGCGGTCGCGCGCTCTCCGACGAGGCCTATGTCATCTACACGTCCGGCTCGACCGGAACGCCCAAGGGCGTTCTGATCGATCATCGCGGGGCCTCGAATACGGTCCTCGACATCAACGCTCGCTTCGATGTCGATGAAAACGACCGTATCTTCGGCTTCTCGGCGCTCGGCTTCGACCTGTCGGTCTACGACCTCTTCGGCTGTTTCGCGGCCGGGGCGGCGCTGGTGCTGCCCGACCCGGAGGGAACGCACGACCCGTCGCACTGGGCGGAGCTGATCTCCCGCCACGGCGTTACCGTGTGGAACTCGGTGCCGGCGGTCTGCGATCTGCTGCTCGGGGAGACGGGGGCCGACCTCTCCAGCCTGCGCCTCGTCCTGCTTTCGGGCGACTGGGTGCCGCTGAAACTGCCTGCGATCCTGCGCGAGCGCGTGCCGGGCGCACGGCTCATCGCCATGGGCGGGGCGACCGAGGCCTCGATCTGGTCCAACTGGTTCGAGGTGGAGGAGGTGCGTCCCGGCTGGACGTCGATCCCGTATGGCACGCCGCTGTCCAACCAGAGCTACCGGGTGCTGGATGCGCGCCTGCGCGACCGGCCGGACTGGGTGATCGGCGACCTGCATATCGGCGGCGTCGGTCTGGCCCTCGGCTACGAGGGGGACAAGGAGCGCACCGAAGCCGCTTTCATCCGGCATCCGGACGGCGAACGGCTCTACCGGACCGGGGACATGGCGCGCTACTGGCCGGACGGCATCATCGAGTTCCTGGGTCGCCGGGACACGCAGGTGAAGATTGCCGGCCACCGGATCGAACTGGGGGATATCGAGGCGGCACTGGCCGGCCATGCGGGGATACGCGACGCGGTGGTCGATGTCGTCGGCTCGCAGGAGCGGGGCCGGCGCCTGGTCGCCTGGCTGCGCCTGGAGGGGGCCCATCCCGACTTCCACGAGACGCTTGCCGCCGATCCGGCGGAGGCCGCAGCCATTGCTGCCTCCCTCGGGGACACGCTTGCCTGCGGCATGGAGGCCATCGCCCTGCCGCAGGGGAGGGCCGGTGCCTATGCCGCCTGGCAGGCCGGGCTCGCAGCACGCACCCTGGCGGACCTGTTCGCCGAAGCCGGACTGCTCGTGGAGGGGGACAAGACCTTCGATCAGCAGGACATGGCCACCGCCCTCGGGCTTGCGGCGGACTTCCGGCAGTTGCTCCCGCGCTGGCTTGCCCATCTGGAACGGCACGGCGTGTTGAGGCGCGCCGGAGACCGCTTCGGCATCGGGGCGCCGCCGCCCTCCTGGGAGGATATGGAAGACGGAGCCCTTGAGGCGGGGCAAGCCCGCGACCTCGTCGTCCGCCTCAAGGGACTGGTGCCGGAGATCGCGGCCGTGCTGCGCGGCGAGATGGATCCTCTGGAGCTCTTCTATGCCGACGGGGCCGATCTCAGCCCGGAACGGCTGGCCCGGCTGAATCCTTGCGCGGTCGACACTCATCGCCGCATCGGCGAAGCGCTCGCGGAGATGGCGACGGCGGCGGGCCGGCCCCTGCGTGTCCTGGAGATCGGTGCCCGCGGCGGCGTCGCCACCCGCGACTGGCTGACGGGACTGTCCGAGGCGGCCGCAGGAGAGCCCGCCCGGACGCTCGTCGGTCTGGTGCTGGCCGATCCCTCGCCCTTGCTGCTGGCCGAGGCGGCGCGAAACCTGCCGGGCGGACTGGAGGCCGCAACCGTGGTGCTCGATCCCGAAGGCACGATGCCGGCGGAGCTGGAACCGAACAGCTTCGACGTCGTCCTTGCCTTCAATGCCCTGCACCGGGCGCGCGACGTCGGCGACCTTCTGGCGAACGCCCGCTCGCTGTTGAAGCCGGCCGGGCACCTTCTGGCGGTGGAACTGACCGTCAACGGCCCGATGATCGACCTGACGGCGGGGCTGATCGAGCGCGGTTTTGCCGGGCTTGCCGACCGGCGGAAGGAGAGCGGTCTGCCGCTGATGGCCGCCTCGGCGTGGACGCAGAGCCTCGGAGCGGCCGGCTTCGAGGCCGCGCTTGCCCTCGATCCCGCCGGCAACGGCGATCTCGCCGTCCTGGCCGCCCGCAACGTCGATCCGGCCGTGCGTTTCCGCCCCGAACGGGTGATCCGCCATCTCGAAGGCGTGCTGCCGGCATACATGGTGCCGCGTCAGGTGGTGCTGCTGGCGACGCTGCCCCTGTCGGCAAACGGCAAGGTGGACCGCAAGCGCCTGCCGTTGCCGGGGGAGGCCGCCCCGGAACAGCAGACGCTCGCCGCCCCGCGCAGCGAGAGCGAACGCCGGCTTGCCGCGATCTGGAGCGAGTTGCTCGGCCATGAGGTCGGACGCGATGCCAATTTCTTCGCGGCCGGCGGCGACAGCCTGATCGCCGTGCGGATGACCGAGCGCATCCGCGCCGTCTTCGGGCGCAAGGTGAAGCTGCGCAGCATTTTCGCGATGCAGGACCTTGCCGAACTCGCCGCCCATCTCGACGACCTGGGCCGGGAGGGGCAGGAGGCCTCCGGCGACGCGCCGGTGCAACTTTCCGTCGACCCGCACGCGCAGTTCGAGCCGTTCCCGCTCACCGATGTGCAGCAGGCCTATTTCATCGGCCGCCAGCCGCTGTTTCCGCTGGGAGGGGTGTCGACCCACATCTTCGCGGAGATCGACGTCACCGATCTGTCCGCCGAGGCGCTGGGCTGGGCTTGGAACCGGCTGGTGCAGCGGCACGGCATGCTGCGGGCGGTGATCGACGAGGAGGGCAACCAGCGGATCCTGCCGCAAGTGCCGGTCTTCTCGGCGATGACCGCCGATCTGACGGAGGGCGACGAGGCGGCGCTGGAGCACTGGCTGGAGCGCCAGCGCCGGGAGATGAGCCACCGGGTCTACGATACGGCGCAATGGCCCTTGTTCGACGTGCGCATGGCCAAACACGCAGGCGGCGTCAGGCTGCTGGTCAGCCTCGACAATCTCGTCTGCGACGGACGCAGCATGGTCATGCTCTTGTCGGAATGGGCCGCACTGGCTCGCGACCGCGAGACCGTGCTGCCGCCGCTGGACCTGTCCTTCCGCGATGTGGTGCTGCACTGGCAGGGCGAGGAAGCCTCGCCCGCCCATGCGGCGAGCCTGGAGCACTGGTTCGCCCGCCTGCCGGACCTGCCGCCGGCACCAAACCTGCCCTTGCGGCGCAAGCCGGAGGACCTGACGCCGCCGCGCTTTGCCCGTCTCGCCGGTACGCTTTCCCATGACGAATGGGCAGCCTTCCGCGCGAATGCGGCGACTGCCGGCCTGTCTCCCAACGCGGCGCTGCTCTCCGCCTATGCGGCAGCCTTACGCGGCGGCGGGGGCGGCGACCGCTTCAGCGTGAACCTGACGCTGTTCCGCCGCGATCCGATCCATCCGCAGATCGACCTTTTGGTCGGCGACTTCACCTCGCTGCTGCTGGTGCCGTTCGAGGCGCGCGAAGGGGAGAGCTTCGCCGCAGCCGCACGCCGTCTGCAGGACCGGCTGATGGAGGATCTCGAGCACGCCCGGGTTTCAGCGGTGCGGGTGATGCGCGAGGCCGCAAGGCGCGGCACGGATGCGCAGGCGCTCGCCGTTCCCGTGGTCTTCACCAGCGGTGTCGGCGTCGACAACACGGCGTCCGACGGCCGCACCGCAGACTGGCTGGGCCGGTTCACCGGCGGCATCACCCAGACGCCGCAGGTGTGGATCGACCATCAGGTCGTCGACCGGGACGGCGAGCTTGCCTTCAACTGGGACCATGTCGAAGGCCTGTTCGACGGCGAGTGGATCGAAGGCGTGTTCAACGCCTATTGCCGCATGCTGTCCGATCTCGCAGCCGACCCGGGCGCCTGGCAGGCCCTGTTGCCCGCGGTCGAGCCCACGACTGCCGGCGCCTTGCCGGTCACGGATGGCGTCGAGATCGGCGAGGACGCAGAGGCTGGCGAGACCCGGACCGGACCCGTCGACGGGGCGGTTGCCGAGCTGATCGCCGACCTCCTCGCACAGGAACTCGGCACCGGGCCGGTGGACCGGAGCGCCAGCTTCTTCGAGTTGGGGGCGACGTCGCTGACCTTGCTGCGGCTGCATCAGAAGCTGCGCAAGGCTCTGGGGCGCAACTTCCCCGTGGTCGCCATGTTCGCCCACCCCAGCGTCCAGGCACTTGCCGGCCATCTGGCAGCGCCCGAGCCGGTCCTTGCCGGAGAGGCCGGGCATGCGGGCGCGCGCCGGGCGGCGGGGCGGGCCAATGCCGAGCGCCGGCGCCGTGTGCGCGACCAGTGATCCTTCAATTCCCCCACTTCAATCAGGCGGACCCATGCGCGCTTTCGACATGAGCCTTTTCACCGAGATCTATCAGGACGTGGAACCGGTCGCGATCATCGGGGCGGGATGCCGCTTCATGGGAGCGGCGGATCCCTTCACCTTCTGGCGGCGGCTTGCCGACGGCGAGGAACTGTCGCGCCGGGTCACCGCGCAGGATCTCGCCGCCGCCGGTCTCGATCCCGCGCTGCTGGAACGGGACGACTTCGTCCCCGTCGCCAGCGTCGTCGACGAAGCCGAGCATTTCGATGCCGGGCTGTTCGGCTACTCGCCGGCGGAGGCCGCGACCATCGATCCGCAGCAGCGCCTGTTTCTCGCCTGCTCGCGCGAGGCGCTGGACATGGCAGGGCTTGCGGATTCTGTCGCCGGCATGCGCGTCGGGGTCTTCGGGTCCGCGCGCATGAGCACTTTCGTGATGCCGCAGCCGGAGGACGTGCTGTCGGCCGGCCAGTCGCGGACCTTCCAGCGGCTGATCGGCAACGACAAGGACTATCTGGCGACCCGCACGGCCTACAAGCTCGGCCTGACGGGGCCGGCGATGACGGTCCAGACGGCGTGTTCCAGCTCGCTGGTTGCCGTCCATGTCGCCTGCGAGCAATTGCGCAGCGGCGAATGCGATCTGGCGCTCGCAGGCGGGGCGGCGCTCACCTTCCCGATGGCCGCCGGCTATTTCCACCAGCCGGGCATGATCTTCTCGCCCGACGGAACCTGCCGCCCGTTCGACGCGGAAGCGTCCGGCACCTTCATCGGCAATGGCGTCGGCGTCGTGCTGCTGAAGCCGCTGCGCCGGGCGCTGGAAGACGGCGACGGCATCCTCGCGGTCATCCGCGGATCGGCGGTCAACAATGACGGCACCGAGAAGGCCGGCTTCACCGCGCCCTCGCTTGCCGGACAGCGGGCGGTGATCGAGGAGGCGATGGCGCTGGCCGGCGTCACCTCGGATCGCATCGGCATGGTGGAGACGCACGGCACCGCCACGCCGCTCGGCGACCCGATCGAGCTCAATGCGCTGGCCGAGGCCTTCGGCCGCGACACGCCGCGCCGCCACCCTTGCGCGCTGGGCGCGCTCAAGGCGAATACCGGGCATCTCGACACCGCCGCCGGGATCGGTGCGCTGATCAAGGCCGCCTTCAGCGTGCGCACAGGGCTGATCGCGCCCTGCCTGCATTTTCGCAAGCCCAATCCGGCGCTGGAAATCGACGCAACGCCCTTCATCGTGCCGCAGGCCCTGCAAGCCTGGCCGGAAGGACCGAGGATTGCCGGCGTCAGCTCCTTCGGGATCGGCGGGACCAATTGCCACGTCATCGTCGAGGACCTGCCCGAACCGCTGAAGCCGGCGCCGCGCAAGGTCGACGGTCCCTTGCGGCTCGCCCTGTCGGCGCCGGACCTGCCGGCGCTGCGCGCCCTGTCGCAGGCCCATGCGGATCTGCTGCTGGAAGGCGCCTATCAGGGCGAGCTGCCGCGTTATTGCGACACGCTCGTCCGCCAGCACATTGGCGCAGGGGGCATGCGGCTGGAGATCGGCGGCAGCGACGGGCTGGATCTTGCCCGCATGCTCTCGCTGTTTGCCGAGACCGGCGGCGAGAACGAGGCCTTCGCGCGGTCGAGCGACGCGGCGGCGCCGTTCTGGCGTGCCGGTTCGATGGGGGCACAGCCGCCGGCCGGTCCCGCAGGGCCGCGCGTGGTCGCGCCGGTCGCCCCGCGCATCGGCGGCCGCATTGCCCGGCCGGGCGCGCAAGGTCAACGGGGGGACGGCTGGCGCGAATTGCTCGCGAGCCTCGGCGAGGCCTCGCGCCTGCGCGCGGCCGAGCACGACTGGTCGTCGCTGGAGGTGGAAGGCGCGGCCGTCGCCCGCCTGCACGCCATCCATGTCGCCCATGCCTTCGACAGGCTCGGCGTCTTTGCCGGCGGTGCCTGGCGCACGGTGGAGGAGGCGATGGCGGCGGGCGGCATCCTTCCGCACTACGCCCAGCTTACGGCCCGGCTCCTGCGCGACCTCGTGGACGAAGGCGTTCTTCAACGGGAGGGGGACAGGTTCGGCGCCCTGATCGTGCCGCCGATGGACGAGGCGGAGCCGCTGCTCGCGGACATGGCTGCGCGCGGCTACCGGCGCCTGACCGGCATGGTCGCCCGCGTCGGCCCGCAGCTTGCACAGATGCTGACCGGCGAGGTCGATGCGGTGTCGCTGGTGTTCCCGTCTGCTGCCATGGACGACGTGGAGGACATGTACGAGCGCCAGCGCGACAGCGTCTTTCTCAACGCTCTCGCCGCCGACGCGGTCGCGGCGCTCGTCGAGGCGCTGCCGGCCGACAAGCCCCTGCGCGTCCTGGAAATCGGAGCGGGCACCGGCGGTACGACCTCGTCGCTGCTGCCGGTCCTGCCGGCGCGGCGGACCCGCTACACCTTCACCGATATCGGACCGCTGTTCCTGCGCAAGGCACGCGAAAAATTCGCCGCCTTTCCGTTTCTCGACTTCGCGACCCTCGACATAGAGAAGGATCTTGCCGCCCAGGGCTTCGAGCCGGGCGGCTACGATCTCGTGGTGGCGGCCAACGTGCTGCACAACGGCCGCGACCTGACACGGGTTCTCGCCGATGTGCGCCGCCTGCTGGCTCCGGGCGGGGTTCTCCTGATGCGTGAGATTTCTGAGCCAAAGCCCCTGTTCGACTTCATTTTCGGTCCCTTGGTGCCCGTGCTCGACGACATCGAGGCGCGGGGCGGCGAATTGTTTCCCTCGCTTGCCCGCTGGGGGGCGTTCCTCACCGAGGCAGGATGGTCCGATTGGTCGTCCTTCCCGCCGCCGGAGCAGAAGGACGGCGCCATCGGCGAGAGCATTCTTCTTGCCCGCAACGGAACGCCGCCTGCGCAGACGGTGTCCGTTCTCGCCGGGCGTCAGCCCGAGACGGCGCCTGTCGCTGATGCCGCAGGCCTGCTTGCCGGCCTTGCCGCGCGGGCCGGCGACGGGTTCTGGCGGTTCGAAGGCGTGCAGCTTTCGCCCGCCGAAACACCGCAGGCCGCGCGCTGGATCACTGCCCCCGATGAACTCGTCCTTGCGACGGAAGAGGGGGAGCGCCTGATCTCGGCGAGGCCTGTCCCGTTTGCCGGCGCTGCGCTGCCGCCCCTGCCTCAGGAGGGCGCGGCAATCGTTTTCGCCCCGCTTGCCGATCTTCTGCGCCCGGTGCTTGCGGAACTGGCCGGAGAGGGCCCGCTGGTCGCCGATGCGGTCGGCGGTACGTGCGGGCAAGTGTCGGACGCGCGCCTTTCTCTCGGGATGCGTCAGGACGGCGGGCTGGATCTCGCCGTCTTCGACAAGTCGGACTGGCCGGCTCTGTGGATCGACAATCTCCGCAAGGCACGGCCGGCCGCCGCCGCGACGCGCCCCCAGCTCTGTCATTGGCGTTGGGAGGCTGCCAACTCCCGCGCGTCCGGCGGGCGCGTCGCGGCGGTGATCTCGCGTGCCTCCGGGTTTTTCGTGCCGCCGGGACTGTCCGCCGGCGACACGTGCCTCGTCGATCTCGCGGATGTCGATGACGGGGTGTCTCTTGCGATCCTTCATGCAGGCCTTGCCGAACTCATCCGCGAGGCCTCGCAGGCAGGGTGCCGGCTCGTGCTGCTGATGCGCGGGGCGCTGGCCGCCGTTCCCTGGGACCGGCCGAAAGCGCCGTTTCTGGCGGGCATTGCAGGCCTCGTACGGGTTGCCGCCCAGGAATATCCGGACCTGGCCGTGCGGTTCGTCGACGACGATGGCAGTCAGGTGGAGACCGCGCTGCATCGGGCCTGCCTCGTCGAGGATGGCGAGGCGGTCGTCGCGTTGCGTCGGGGGAGGCGCTTCGTGCCCCGTCTCGTGGCGGAAGATTGTGTAGCCGTGCCGCTCGGCTTCGGACCCGACGGCGTCCACCTGCTGCTCGGCGGTCTCGCGCCCATGGCCCTGGCGACGGCCGAATGGCTCGCCGGAAAAGGCGTGCGCAGCCTGCGCCTCGTTGCGCGCCGCGCGCCGTCGGAGGTCGAGGCCGCCCGGCTCGCCGCGCTGACCGCTGCCGGTGTCGAGGTGACCGTGGACAGCGATGTCGACCTGACGGAAGAGAACGATCTCGACCGTCTTTTCGCCGGCATCGAGGGGCGAAGCCTCGCCTCTGTCTTCCACTTCGCCGGCCATCTGGAGGACATGCCGCTCGCGGCTCTCGATGCGGCGGCGCTCGAGCGGGTGCTCGCGCCGAAGCTGCGCCCGGCCGAGGCCCTGCGCCGGCATCTTGCGCGCCTTGCGCCTGCGCGTGTGGTCTTTGCCTCCTCGGCTGCGACCGTCTTCGGCCCGGCGGGGCAGGCGGCCCATGCCATTGCCAATGCCGCTCTGGAGGGGCTGGCGGCGGCCTTGCGCGCGGACGGTGTCGCCGCGACCGCCCTTGCCTGGGGATTCTGGCAGGATGATCGAGCGGAACGGGAGCAACTCGCCCAAGACCTCGCCGTTCGGGGCATGCTGACGCTCGCGCCGGCCGATGCGCTGGCGCTGATGGAGACGGCGTTGCAGCGGGGGCATGCGGTGGCAAGCCCGCTGCATGTCGACTGGCAGGCACTGACGGGAACTGCCGGCGGACGCCTGCCGCCGGCCCTGTCGCAGGTGGCAAGGGCTGGTGCCGGCCGGCAGATCGCGCCCGCCGAACCCGTTGCCGCCGACGCACCGGCGGGGATGGAAGACTGGCTCGCGGACAGGCTGTCGATCCTGCTCGGTCTTGCGCCGGAGCGGATCGACATGCAGGCGAGCCTGCTGTCGTTGGGCATCGATTCCCTGATGATGCTGGAACTCGCGCAGGCGGTGAAGGACGAGCTCGGGCTCGAGCTTTCGGCAGCGTTCGCCTTGCAGGACCAGACGCCGGCCTCGCTCGCACAGCATTTGCGCGAGGCGGGCGGCCAGATGCCGGCGGCGGCCGCGGCAGACCTCGAAAGCATCGTCAGGACGCTTGTCGCGGATCTCCTGTCGTTGCCTGCGGATGCGGTGCGCCCCGAGAGCCGGCTGATCGACCTGGGGCTCGACTCCCTGCTGTTCCTCGATCTGGCGGAGCGGCTTGCCGCCGAGACCGGGCTGCGGCTGTCGGGCGAGGCGGCCATGCGCTTCGACACGGTCGCCGCGCTGGTCGAGGGGATTCGGGCGCAAGGCGGTACGCAGGGGGATGCGGAGGCGGGATCGCTGCGCGCGGCGCTCGGCGAACTCGCGGCGAGCCGGCCCGGCCTGTTGCTCGCCAATGGCGACCTCGCGCCGGTGCCTGCGCGCCCGGGCATGACCTGGCCGCTGTCGCCGCTCCAGCGGGCATGGTGGCTGGGCCGGCGGGACGATGCTCCGCTCGGCGGCACTGCCCGGCACATGTATGTGGAATACGACAAGGAGGCGGCGCGCTTCGACCTCGACGCCTTCGAGCGGGCCTGGGCCCGTTTCGTGCAACGCCACCCGGCCCTGCGCATGACCGTCGACGACGAGGGCAGGGCGGTGCCGGCCGATGTCGAGACGGTCCCGCCGATCGTCCGCGAGGACCTTTCCGATCTGCCCGACGCGGAGCGGGAGGCGCGGCTCGCCGAGACCCGCCGGCGCATGAGTGCGCAGGCCTTCGATCTTGCTGCCTGGCCGTTCTTCGAATGGCGCGCGTCGCTGCTGCCGGAAGGGCGCATTCGCCTGCACTTCGATATCGATACGACCTTCCTCGATATCGAGAGCTTCCAGGTGATGCTGCGCGAACTCGGCCGGCATATGGACGATCCCGGCCGGGCACTGCCGCGGCTCGGCTTTTCGGCCACCGATTACATGCGCGGGACGGCGCTGCTGGGCGAAACGAGGGCCGTTGCCGAGGCGCGCAAGGCGGCCGGCGAGCGCCTTGCCGCCCTGCCGCCCGCACCCGATCTGCCACTCGTTGCAAGGCCGGAGAGCCTGCCGGCGCGTTTCGCCATCGAGCGGCGGGCGCTGGACCGCGCCTCCTGGCTTTCTGTCCGGGATGCGGCGGCCGCCCGGGGCATTTCCGGCACGGCGCTGGTGCTTGCGGCCTTCGCCGCCGGCTTGCGCGAATGGTCGGCGGACAGGCGGCGTTTCTCCCTGCAACTCGCCTATCCCGACCGCAAGCCGCTGCACGCGGAGGCGATGAACATCGCCTGCGAGGCAAGTGCGGCGATGGCGGTGCCGTTCGATTTCGCCGGGGCGCCGACTTTCGGCGATCTCATGCAGCACACCGAGGCAGCGATCCGCGAGAACCTCTCGCCGCTGTTATGCGGAGGACTTGCCGAGGCGAATGCGGCACGCGACCTGCCGACGCTGATGTTCCCGGTGGCGATGACCTCGCTGCTCGGCGTGCGGCAGGCTTATGCGCTGCCGGAAAGCGCCGACCCGCTGCTCGGCATGCCGGCTTATGAATACGCGGCCCAGCCGCAGGTCGCCTTGCATTTCCAGGTGCTGGAGGAGGAGCGCGAGCTCCTGTGCAATATCGACGAGATCGCCGGCCTGTTCCCGCAAGGGCTCGCTGCATCCGTCTTCGACACCGTGCTGACGATCCTTTCAAGGGGCGAGGAGGCGTGGTCCGTGCCGCTTGCGGATCTGGTCGGCACCGGCACGCCACCGGCGGGCGAACTCGGCCTGCGCACCTGGCTGGGAGGCCTCGGCCATGGCGGGTGAGGTGCTGAACGTCGTCGTCTGCGGCACCTGTTTCGGCGAGCACTACCTTGCCGCCATCGCCCGGCTTGGCGGGGATGTCCGCCTGGCCGGCATCCTCGCGCGCGGCGGGGCGCGGTCGCGCGCGCTTGCTGCGCACCTCGCCGTGCCGCTCTACCGGGACGTCGCGGATCTGCCGGCCGATATCGACGTGGCCTGCGTCGTGGTCCGCACCACGCTGTTCGGCGGCGACGGCACCCGCCTTGCCGAAGCGCTGCTGAAACGCGGCATCCACGTGCTGCAGGAGCATCCCGTCCACCCGGGAGAGGTGGCATCCTTGCGCCGGCAGGCGGAGGCGGCGGGCGTGCGCTACCACGTCAACAGCTTCTATCCGCATCTGCCGGCGTTCCGGCACTTCATCGCCTATGCGAGCGCTGCGGGCGAGCGGGCCCCGGCGGCCTTTGCGGAAGTCACCACCAGTCCGCAGCTGCTCTACTCCGCTCTCGACGGTCTGGGGAGAAGTCTCGGCTCGCTTGCCGGTCTCGACTGCGTGGGGCCGCTGGTTCCGCCGTCCGAAGCCTTGCCGTTCCATGCCTTCCAGGGGCGGGTCGGCGGCGTTCCCTTCTCCCTGATGCTGCAATCCTGGCTCGACCCCGCCGATCCCGATCACCATTCGCTGGTCATGCATCGCATGGCGGTCGGCTGGCCGGAAGGGACGGTCAATCTGGTCAACAGCTTCGGCCCCGTCGTGTGGAGCCATTCGCTCTATGCGCCCGACTATCGGCAGGACGGGGTGGCGAGCTCCTACCTGCTGTCGCCGGAACGTCATGCCGGGTGCCGCCATTTCACGCAGCCGAGCGCCCATGTGCTGGGTTCGCCCGCCGGCGCGCCGTTCTGGGACGTGGTGCATGCCGAATTCCCCGAGGCGATCGGCCATGCGCTCGCCGAGCTGCGCTGCGCCATCGAGGCGCCGGGCAGCGTGCCCTGGCAGTCGGATGCCTATCTCGCCGATCTCGGCAAGGCCTGGCTCGCGGTTTTGCGTCAGGCCGGGCCGCCGCGCGAACGCGCCATGCCGGTGCCGCCGCCGCCCCATCCCGATCCCGTCGAATTCGCAAGGACCCTTACCGATGCCGACTGAACCGGCCGCAGAGCGCACCCGCAGCGCCTATTCCGCCCTCGACGAGGCTTTCGTGCAAGCCGGGCTCGGCGGGTATGCGCATTTTCTCAACTGGGGCTACGAGCCCGTTCCCGGTCTTGCCGATGGTGCCGTGCCCGGTCTTGCGCAGCCGGGCGCCAACGAGGCCTGCGAGCGTCTTGTCGCCGAGCTGCTGGGGCCCGTCTCGCTCGACGGCCTGAGGATCGCGGACATCGGCTGCGGCCGCGGCGGCGCGCTGGACATCGTAACGCGGCACTACCGTCCGCTGTCGGCAACGGGTCTCGATCTCAGCGCCGACAACATCGCGGGGGCCCGCCGGTTGCTGGCCGGACGGCGGGTCCGCCTGCAACTGGCCGATGCCTGCACCCTGCCGCTGGCGGACGGCAGCCAGGACCTCGTGCTCAATCTGGAATCCTCCGGCGCCTATCCGGACATGGGCGCCTTCCTGCGCCATGTCCACCGCGTGCTGGCACCCGGCGGCCTGTTCCTGCACGGCGATCTCTGGCCGTCCGCGCTGGTCGGCCCGTTCCTCGAGACGATGGAGGCGATGGGCTTCGTCCTGGAAAGCCTGCGCGACGTGACGCGGCAGGTCTGCCGCGCCCGCGACCGGATGCCCGCCGGGCTGATGGCGCGCCTTGCCGGCGCCAGGGGGGCGGCGGACGTGCAGGACTACTTCGCTGCGCCCGGATCGGCCATGTACGACTGCCTCGACCGCGGCGCCATCACCTATCTGCTCGGCCGCTGGCGGCGAAGCGCAGAGGCGGCCGGGGCGGCGGACACCGCGCTGCTGGAAACCCGCGCGGCGCGGATCGAGGCGCTGCTGGGCGAGGCGCGCGCCTCGCTTGCCGAGCGTGCCGACTGGTTCCCGTTCGGCGGTCCAAGGCGCGGTGCCGATGTCAACATCCTCGCCTTTCCCCACGCGGTGGCCGGTGCCTCGGCCTTCAAGACCTGGCAGGGCCACTTCCCGCGCGACTGGCAGGTGTCGCCGGTGCAGCTTCCCGGCCGGGAGGGACGGATCGCCGAGCCGCCGTTCACCTCGCTATCGGCGGCCGTCGAGGCCTTGCTGCCGAAGGTGAGGCCCTATCGCGACACGCCGCTGGTCCTCCTCGGCTGGAGCCTCGGCAGCAAGATCGCGTTCGAGCTGGCGCACCGGCTGGAGCAGGAGGGCACCTGCCGGCCGCTGCTGGTGGTCGCGGGCGTGTGTCCCGGCCCGCACGAGCCCTTGCCGGACCTGCGCAGTTTCTTCGGCGAGGACGGCATGGAAACGCGGCTGCGCCTGCTCGGCGGTACGCCGGAGAACATCCTGGCGAGCGGCGAGATGCTGTCGGCGCTGCAGACCACCATGGAGGGCGATACGGCGATGGCCGCCAGCTATCGCAGCGAGGCGGTGATCCAGGCGCCGATGCTGGCGCTGTCCGCCACGCAGGACGACCTCGTCTCAAAGGAGGCGGTGGACAGCTGGCGGCCGCGCACGGCGGGAGGCTTCACCCATCGCCGGCTCGAAGGCGGGCATTTCATGGCCCGCGACGACGCACCTGCCGTCGCCGTCGTGGTGAAGGACGCGGTCGCAGAGCGCCTGCGCCAGGGCGACCGGCAGGCGGAGGTCGCCTGATGAACGCGCCCGTTCGAGCCGTTTCGCCCTGGTTTCCCTTCGGCCTTCCGGGCGGGCGGGGCAGGGCGGTGCTTTTCGCCTTCCACCATGCCGGCGGGGCGGCGTCCTTCTTCCATGGCTGGCAGGGGCATCCGCTGCTGGCCGATCTGGACGTCTGCCCGGTGGAACTGCCCGGTCGTGGTCGCCGGTTCCTGGAGCCGGCCTGTCGCAGCGTCGGCGAGGTTCTTGCCGGGCTCGTGCCGGCGCTGTGCGGCGCGGTTCCCGCCGGGCGGCCCGTCCTCCTGTTCGGCCACAGCCTCGGGGCGCTCATCGCGTTCGAAGCCGCGCTGGCGTTGCAGGCGCGCGGACTGCCGCCGGCCGCCTTCATCGCCTCGGCCCGCCGCGCCCCGCAGCTGCCGACACCGCAGCCCTGGCGCCACGCCATGTCCGACGAGACGTTGATCGGTGAGCTGCGGCGTCTCGGAGGCACGCGCGACGAGGTGCTGGAGAGCGAAGAACTGCTGGATCTGTTCCTGCCGGCGATCCGGGCGGACTTCGCCCTGACCGAGACCTATGCGCTGCGGACCGGGGCGAGGCTGGACTGCCCGGTTCTGGCCTTGCGCGGGAGTGGAGACCTGGAGGTGTCGGCGGCCGACGTCGATGCCTGGGACGCGGTCTGCGGATCGCGCTTCGCGCGTGCGGACCTGCCGGGCGATCACTTCTACCTCTCCGAGCCATCGGTGCTTGCCGACATCCTCGTTCGCCTGCGTCGCCATGCGGGGCTGGCGTGACATGCGGGCAACGGTTCGCGCAAGGGGGCGCGAAAGGTCCCGATCAGCCCCGATCGGGACTGAAGCGGGTCCGATCCGGGTGGCAGACCTTGCGAGGGCCAATTAAGGCCGGAATGTGATCGGGGTAGGCACTTCATGACATCGAATCCAGGCGCCTCGGGCGCCTTCACCTTCAGGATCCTGAGCCTGTTCATCGGGCTCTACGCGGCGCAGGCCATCACCGGCAGCCTCGTGCAGACCGGTCTTCCGACCGTGCTGCGCGAGGAGGGGATGGGGCTCGACCGTATCGGCCTCCTGTCGCTGCTGTTCCTGCCCTGGGCGCTGAAGTTCCTGTGGGCGCCGTTGGTCGACCGCTTCTGCGTCGCCCGCCTCGGCCGGCGGCGATCCTGGCTGCTCCTGTGCCAGGCGCTGATCGCATCGAGCTTTGCGGTTCTGTCGCTGCTGTCGCCGGCCGGGCACTTCGAGCTGATGCTCTGCATGCTCCTGGCTGTTTCCGTCTTTGCCGCAACCCAGGATATCGCCACCGATGCGCTGGCCGTCGAGGTGGTCGACGAAAGCCGCCGCGCGGCCGTCAGCAGCGCCGGTGTCTTCGGCGGGTATGTCGGGTTCCTTCTCGGCGTCGGGGCGTGGTTGCCGGTCTATGCCGCTTTCGGCTGGCAGGCCTCGATGCTGTTCATGGCGGGCGTCGTCGCGGTGCTGACGATCCCGGCCGTCGTCGCGCGCGGGATCGAGGACGGCGCCCCCGCGCCGGTTGCGGCAGGGGCTTCGCGCCCGCGCCTTTCGGCGTCGTTCCGCAGGGCCGAGTATCGCCGCGGCCTCGGCTTCATGCTGGTCTACCAGTCGGGCCTGCGCCTCGGCATCGCGCTGATCGGGCCGTTCCTGGTCGATACGGGGCTGACGCTTGCCGATATCGGATGGCTGAAAGGGGCCGGCGGTGCGGCTGCCGGCCTTGTCGCCGCGCTCGCCATGCTGGCCGTGCTGCGGCGTCCCTCCGCCCGCGCCCTGATGCTCGCCGCCCTCGCCAATGCGACGCTGTTCCTGGCGCTGGCGGGCGTGTGGGCCGGTATCGTCCCTCGCGACCTCGTCGCGCCGCTGATCCTTGCCCAGTCCGCCGCTGCGGCGACGTCGATGATCGCGCTCTATGCGGTGATGATCGGCTGGTGCTCGCCGCTGCAGGCCGGCACCGATTTCGCCCTGCTGCAAAGCGCCGACGCGGTGATGGCCATCGCCTTCGGCATCGCCGCCGGCTTCATCGGCCAGGCCTTCGGGCATGCCGCCGTCTTTGCCCTTGCCGCTGTTCTGCTCGTCGCCGGCGCAGCTCTCGCCCGGCGCCTCCCGATTGCGTCGGAATTGTCTCTGTCTGTCGACGGGGCGTTGGAAATACAAGGAAATCAACAATGAGAAGCCGTGCTCTGCTGGGTGTTTCCCTCGTCGCGATGGTCGCGGTGCTGCGTCCGTTCCCTTCGCAGGCGCAGGACGCTATCGCGTCCGAGGAGCCGACCGTGCTTCCGCGTATTATCGTCTCGGCCACAAAGCGCCTGCAGGACGCGTTCGAAGCGATCGGCGAGGTTGCGACCGTCGAGGCGGACGAGTTGGAGCAGCGCGGCTTTTCCACCGTCGACCGTATCGACCGGGTGTTCCCGGATGTGTTGATCCGCCAGCGCTCGAGCCGTGCCTATTCCGGTATTACCGTACGCGGCCAGTCGTCGGTCGATTTCTACAACCCGGCGACTCAGCTCTATGTCGACGGCCTGCCGCAGGACCAGGCGCTGTTCAGCCAGTTGCTGCCGCAGACGTTGGAGCGGGTCGAACTTCTGTACGGCCCGCAAGGAACGCTCTACGGCCGCAACGCCATCGGCGGCGTGATCAACGTCGTCACCCGCAAGCCGGAGAACGACTATTTCCTCAGCCCCGTCATCGACGTGAACAGCCTCGGCGCTTTGGGCGGCGTGGCCTTCGGCGGCGCGCTGATCGAGGATGTCCTTTATGGCGATGCGTGGTTCAGCGCCGAGCGCGAGGACGGCGAGATGCGCGACATGGTCACCAATGAGCGCACCGGCGACAGCGAGACACTGGCCGGCCAGGCCCGCCTGCGCTATGCGCCCGTCGGCAGCCCTCTCGACATCATGTTCTCCTACGGGCGCAGCGAACGGACCTCGGACGAGGAACGCTTCGTGATGCAGTCGATGCTGGACAGCCGCATCTCGCTGCCCGTTCCGTCCCACTACGAGCTGACGACCGACAGCTACGGCCTCACCGCCTCCTACGATCTCGGCCCGGCGACGATCACCTCGCTGACCGGGTACCAGGACCGTTCGCTGCTGCGGACGATTTTCGGCTCCTACACGCCCGAATGGCAGGAGACGTTCAACCAGGAACTGCGCATCGCCTCCAATCCGCAGGAGGGCGCGATGTTCGACTATGTCGCCGGCCTCTATTTTCAGGATCTGGATTTCCGCCGCGAAGTGCCGGCTGCGACCCTGGCCTCGCACCAGGAAATCCGCTCCTACGCGGCCTTCGGGGAGGTCACCTGGCACGCGACGGAGCGGATCGATCTGACCGGCGGCCTGCGGTTCGACTACGAGGAGGTCGACGCCGCGACGACCCTTGCCGGCGTGCGCCAGACCAACAGCGCGGATTTCTCCGCGCTCTCGCCCAAGGTGGGCGCCAGCTACAAGGTCACGGAGGATGTGCTCGTCTACGCGCTGTTCAGCACCGGCTTCAAGGCCGGCGGTTTCACCCGCGCGGTGACCCCGGCCAATATCGGCTTCTCCTATCAGCCGCAGCACAGTTACAACTATGAGGCCGGCATCAAGGCGAGCCTGTTCGACGACACGCTGGAGCTCGGGTCCTCCGTCTATTTCACGATGACGGACGACTATCAGCTTTCGGTCGGTCCGGTGACCGGCCAGTACCTGCAGAATGTCGGCGAGGTGGAGAGCAAGGGCATCAGCCTGACGGCCCGCTGGCAGCCGGTCGATCCCTTCATGCTGTCGGGCGGCATCGCCTTCAACGACACCTACTTCAGCAGCTACAACAATCCTGCCAATCCCGGCGTCAATCTGACCGGCAACAAGGTTCCTTACGCTCCGGACGTTACGGCCAACCTGACTGCGGCCTACACGTTCGGCCTGCCGGGGGAGTTCGGCGACCTGACCGCTCGGGCCGGCGTCACCTATGTCGGAAAGACCTGGTTCGACGAGGCGAACACCGTGGGACAGGGCGCCTATGCGCTGCTCGATGCGGGGCTGTCCTGGAAGCACGGCGAGCATGTCGTCGCGGACTTCTACGTCGACAACATCACCGACGAAACCTATGCGGTCTACGGCTTCGACTCCGCCGGCGCCGGCTTCGGCAATGTCTACCAGCTCGGCCAGGGGCGCACGATCGGCGGCCGCCTCAAGATCACGTTCTGAGGCGGAGGGCATGCGGATCCTGATCTCGGGCGCGGGGCCTGCCGGCCTCGCTCTCGCCAACTGCCTGCTCGATGCAGGCCTGTCGCCGGTGGTGGTGGAGAAGGCGCCGGCTCTGCGCACCGCCGGCTACGCGGTCGGCCTGCATCTCGGCGGCTGGCAGGTCGCCGAGCGGCTCGGCCTGATCGACGCGCTGAAGGCGAGGTCGATCTCCATCCAGCGGGCCGACTACCGCGATGCACGAGGTCGCAGGCTGTTCTCCTACAATTATCGGCATCTTTCGGCAGCCTGCGGCGACCGCATGCTGGTGATCATGCGCGATGCGTTGCAGGAGGTTCTGGTCGAGCGGCTGGCGGGACGGGTGCCGATCCGGTACGGGACGACCGTCACCGCTCTTGCCGATGAGGGCGAGGCGGTGGAGGTCGACTTTTCCGACGGGTCGCGCGAACGCTTCGACCTGGTGGTTGCGGCCGACGGCTATCGCAGCGGCGTGCGGGAGCTGCATTTCGGTCCGCATTCGGAGTTTCTGAAACCGCTCGGCTATCGCAGTGCCGCCTGGCGCATACCGTCCTCGCAGGCGATGGACTGCGACTACGCGGCCTTCATGGATATCGACCTGCAGGCCGGCCTCTACCGGATCGGCGACGGCACGGTCTCGACCTTGTTCTGCTGGCGCGACGACGATACGTCCCGCGTGCCGCCGGCAATGCGTCTGGCGCAGATCGCCAGCCGGTTTGCGCATTGGCCGGCGCTGATTTCCGATACGTTCCGAAACGGTGTCGACTGGTCGGACGGCTTCTTCGACACGATCTGCCAGATCGAGGTGCCGCGATGGTCGCGGGGGCGGGTCGTTCTTCTCGGCGATGCCGCGCATTGCATGACGTTCCTGTCGGGGCAGGGCACTTCGACGGCCGTCGTCGGGGCGCATGTGCTGGCGAGTGAGCTGGCTTCGCGCCCTTTGGAGGACGCTCTGGCCGCCTACGAGGCGCGGCTTCGGCCCGTGGCAATGAGGCTCCAGAAACAGTCGGAGAAGATCGGCGGGCACTATGTGCCGCGCAGCCGCTTCGGTCTTGCGGTCCAGTCCTGGATCATTCCGGCATTGATGCGTCCGCCGCTGGTCCGGCTGATGGCCCGCAAGATGGAGGCATCCTCGCCGTCCATCGGATGAGGGTTTGCCCCCGCTTGACCTTCCACTTGCTGGAAGGTCCACTATGTCCGAGATGACAACCGACACCCCGGACGCGCCATGAACATCGGAGAGGCTGCGGCTCTCGCCAACCTGCCGCCCAAGACCATCCGCTATTACGAGGACATCGCGCTGATCCACCCGGCGCGGGCCGGCAACGGCTATCGCGACTATTCGGAGACGGACATCCATCGCCTGCAGTTCCTGCAGCGCGCGCGCAGCCTCGGCTTCACCATCGAAGAGTGCCGCGTGCTGCTGTCGCTCTACGACGACGACCACCGCGCCAGCGCCGATGTGCGCGCCGTCGCGATGGAGAAGATCGGCGAGGTGGAACGCAAGATCGTGGAACTGCGCTCGATGAAGGCGACGCTCACCCGCCTGGTGGAGTCCTGCCATGGCGATGCGCGGCCGGACTGCCCGATCCTGGAGGATCTGGCCAGGGGTAGCGGACCCTCGTGCGGCGGGCATCAATGATCCGGCGTAAGGGCCTTCTCCTCGGCGGTGCCGCCGTGCTGGTCGTCGTGCTGGCGGTGGTTCTGTGGCCGCAGGACGTGCCGGATCCGGCGCCGGCGTCCGCCATGGTGGAGGTGAAGGTGCCGGAGCTGTCGAATCTCGCGGCCGAGGGGAGAACCGCGTTCGACGCCCTTTGCGCCAGTTGCCACGGCGAAAACGCAGCCGGACGGCAGGGGATCGCCCCGCCGCTTGTCCACGTCGTCTACGAGCCGGGGCATCACGCCGACGGGGCCTTCGTGCTGGCGGCAACGCGCGGCGTCCGCCAGCACCACTGGACCTTCGGCGACATGCCGCCCGTGCCTGGGGCGAGCCCGCAGGACGTCGCCGCGATCATCGCCTATGTGCGGGAGTTGCAGCGGGCCAACGGCATCTTCTGAAGTGCTTTAGGGTCAGACGCCGAGATAGGCCTCGCGCACCCGCTCGTCGGCCAGCAGCGCGGCGCCCTTGCCCTCCATCGCGATCTCGCCCGTCTCGATGACATAGCCCCGCGTGGCGATGGACAGGGCCGCAAAGGCGTTCTGCTCGACCAGGAACACGGTGACGCCGTCCTCGCGGTTCAGCCGCTGGATGATCTCGAACACCTGGTCGACGAGCACCGGCGCCAGGCCCATCGACGGCTCGTCGAGCAGGAGCAGCTTCGGCCGGCTCATCAGGGCGCGGCCGATGGCCAGCATCTGCTGCTGGCCGCCGGACAGGCCGCCGGCCGGGTTCCTGCGCCGTTCCTTCAGAATAGGGAAGAGGTCGTAGACCCGCTCCAGATCCGAGGCGATCTCCGCATCCTTGCGCAGATAGGCGCCGAGGCGGAGATTGTCCTCGATGGCGAGCGGCGCGAAGATCTGGCGCCCTTCCGGAACCTGGGCGATGCCGGCCGCGACCCGCGCATGCGGGCTGGCGCGCGAGATGTCGCGTCCCTGGAACGACAGGCTGCCGCCGGTCATCGGCTGCACGCCGGAAATGGCGCGCAGCAGGGTTGTCTTGCCGGCGCCGTTGCCGCCGACCAGGGCGACGATCTCGCCGGAAGCGACGCTCAGCGAGACGCCGTGCAGGGCCTCGATCCGCCCATAGGCGGAGCGCAGCGCCTCGACGCGCAGAAGCGGATCAGTCGAGTGCAAGGTTGGCCTCCCGCGTGCCGTGGGTTCCAAGATAGGCCTCGATCACCTTCGGGTTCGAACGGATCTCGGCCGCCGAGCCCTCCGCCAGCACCCGGCCCTGGTCGAGAACCAGGATGCGGTCGGAAATGCGCATGACCAGCTTCATGTCGTGCTCGACCAGCACCACGGCGACGCCGTCGTCGGCGATCCTGCGGATCAGCTTCTCGATCTCTTCGGTCTCCACCGCGTTGCAGCCGGCGGCCGGCTCGTCGAGCAGCAGCGCCTTCGGCTCGGCGGCGAGCGCACGGGCGATCTCCAGGCGCTTCAACGCGCCGTAGGAGAGGTTTGCAGCCGGAATGTCCGCCTGCGCGGAAAGTCCGACGCGCTCCAGCAGGGCATCGGCGACCGCCGCGCTCTCCCGGTTCTGGCGGCCGGTCGAGGGCAGGGCGAAAAGGTGCGCGAGCAGCCCGCGCTTTTCGCGCAGGTGCCGGCCGACCATCACGTTCTCCCGCGCGGTCATGCGGAAGAAGACCTGCAGGTTCTGGAAGGTGCGCGACAACCCGCGTTCGGCCAGCCGGTTGGGTTCCAGTGCGGTGACGGGCTCGCCCGCTAGATGAACGCTGCCGGCCTTCGGCGTGTAGACGCCCGAGACCAGGTTGAACAGCGTGGTCTTGCCGGCGCCGTTGGGGCCGATGATCGAGAAGACTTCGCCGGCGCGTGCCGTGAAGCCGACATTGTCGACGGCACGCACGCCGCCGAAGGAGATGCCGATCCCGTCGACGGCGAGAAGAGGGGTCGTGGTGCTCACTTGTTCCGCCTCCCCTGGAAGAACGCCGCAAGGCTGGGCACGATGCCGGCGCGCAGCACGATCATGATCACCATCATGATGAGACCGAGGATCATGTGTTCGTAGTCGTGGAAGCCGGTCAGGACCTGCGGCAGCACCACGAGGATCGCAGCGCCTGCCAGAGAGCCGAGGATCGAGCCCATGCCGCCGAGCACGACCATGGTCACCAGCTCGATGGAGTGCAGGAAGTTGGCCTTGTCCGGCGTCACGAAGCCGTTGACCAGGGCCAGCGTCGAGCCGGCCACCGAGGCATAGACCGCCGAGATGACGAAGACGGTCAGCTTGGCACGGGCGACGTCGATGCCGGCGACCCGTGCGGCAACCTCGGAATCGTGCAGCGCCCTCAAGGCCCGGCCCGTCGGGCTGGCGACGAGGTTGCAGGCGATCCAGGCGCCGATCACCAGGAGGCCGCCGCTGATCCAGTACCAGGTGTCGGCGCCGCGCACCCGCCAGCCGAACAGCGTCAGCCGCTCGACCGGCATGCCGTCCGGCCCGCCGGTCAGCCAGGCCTCGTTGGAAATCGTCATGGCGATGAGGATGCCGAAGCCGAGCGTCGCAACGGCGAGGTAATGGCCCTTGAGCCGCAGGATCGGCCGGCCGACGAGAAAGGCGATGGCGGCGGTCGCAACGGCGCCGGCGAGGGCCGCGACCAGCGGATGCAGGCCGAATTGCGCCGGCAGTACGGCCACCGCATAGGCACCGATGCCGAAGAAGCCGGCATGGCCGAGGCTCACCTGGCCGGCATAGCCCATCAGCAGGTTGAGGCCGATGACGGCAAGGGCCGAGATCCAGACCAGCGCGGCGACGCGGTAGTAGAAGTTGGAGGGCATGGCGAAGGAGAGCGCGACGACCAGCAGCGCGATCACGACCGGAACGGCAAGGCGATGGGAGAGAAGCTTGCCCATGGTCACACGCGCTCCACGCTGGCCTTGCCGAACAGGCCGCCCGGCAGGGCGAAGAGGACGACGAGGATGACGATGAAGGCGATGGCGTCCTTGTAGGTGGACGAGATGTAGCCGGCGCCGAGCGCTTCCAGCAGGCCGACGGCCAGTCCGCCGACCACCGCGCCGAGCGGGTTGCCCATGCCGCCGAGCATGGCCGCGGCAAAGCCCTTGAGCGCCAGCAGCATGCCGACGTCGTAGCTGGTCAGCGTGATCGGGGTGACGAGAATGCCGGCAATGGCGCCGATGGCCGCCGACATGACGAAGGACAGGCCCATCACGAAGGAGGTGTTGATGCCGACGAGACGCGCGGCCAGCCGGTTCGCCGCCGTCGCCAGCACGGCCTTGCCGATCAGCGTGCGGTTGAAGAAGCCCCACAGCAGCACGACGATCACCGCCGCGCCGCCGAGCACCCAGAAGCTCTGCGGCAGGATCGCGGCGCCGCCGAAGCGGATCGGCGTGTCGCCGGAAAAGGCGGGAAGCGAGTGGAACTGCTTGTCGAACACCACCTGGGCAAGGCCGCGCAGGAAGATCGAGGCACCGATGGTGATGATGATCAGGGTCACCGGAGAGGCGCCGCGCGCCGGTTCGATGGCCAGCCGGTGCAGCAGCAGCCCGACCACCATGGCAACGAGGATGGCGCCGATCACGGCCAGCGGCAGCGGCACGCCGGCGGCGGTGGCGAAGACCGTGGTCATGCCGCCGATCATGACGAACTCGCCTTGGGCGAAGTTCACCACGTCGGAAGCGTTGTAGATGATGGTGAAACCGAGCGCGACCAGCGCGTAGACCGCACCGACCGTCAGTCCGGAAACACAGAATTGCAGCAACTCGGGCATGGGTCCGCCGTCAGCTTGCCCGCGCGCTCGATGCGGCCGGGCCGGGGGCCTTCGATGTCGTGAGCAGATGGCCCCGCCGCGCGCCGTATCTCGTCGGGCGCGCGGCGGGGGAGGGGCTTTCGCCTTATTCGGCGAGCGTCCAGTCGCCGCTGCGGATTTCCAGCATGCGGAACGCGGTCAGGTCGAGGCCCATGTGGTCTTCCGGCGACATGTTGACGACACCGGCGGTGCCCATGAAGCCCGAGGTCTTCTCGATCTCGTCGCGGATCGCCTTGGGATCCTCGGAACCGGCGCGCTTCATCGCCTCGACCAGGATCATCAGGCCGTCATAGGCGTGGCCGCCGAAGGTCGAGACCGGCTGGCCGGTCTTTTCCTCGTATGTCGTCTTGTATTCGACGACGACGGCCTTCTGCGGATCATCGTCCGGCAGCTTGTCGGCGACCAGAAGCGCGGAAGCCGGAAGGCGCACGCCCTCGGCCGCATCGCCGGCAAGGTCGATGAAGGACTTCGAGGCGACGCCGTGGCTCTGATAAAGCGGCACCTCGATGTCGAGCTGCTTGTAGTTGCGGGTCACGATCGCCGGGCCCTGGCCGAAGCCGGGATTGACGACCGCCTGCAGGCCGGCAGCGTTCTTGATGTTGGTCAGCTGCGGCGTCATGTCCGAATCGCTCGGACCATAGGTCTCGTCCGCAACGATCTCGATGCCGTAGTTGCCCACCACCTCGAGGCACTGCTCGCGCATCGACTTGTCGAAGCCGCCGGTGCCCGAGATCATGCCGATCCTGGCAATGCCCTTCGCCTGCATGTCGGCGAAGATCTTCTCGCAGGCCATGCGGTCGGTATGCGGGGTCTTGAAGGTGAATTCCTTCACCGGGTCGATGATCACGACTGCGCCGGCGAGCGAGATGAAGGGAATGCCCGCATCCTCGAAGACCGGGATCATCGCCATCGTCGTGCCGGTGGTGGAGCCGCCGACCACCGCGACGACCTCGTCGTCTTCCACCAGGCGGGTGGCGAAGGTGCGCGCCTTGTTGGCATCGGCGCTGTCGTCATAGACGATCAGCTCGAGCTGCTTGCCGTTGACGCCGCCTTCGGCGTTGAGCTTCTCGACGTACATTTCCAGCGTCTTGGCCTCGGGATCGCCGAGGAAGGACGCGGGGCCCGTGACCGACAGCGATGCGCCGATCTTGATGGTGTCGGCCGCCGCAGGGGCCGCCCAGACCATGGCGACACCGGCCAGCAGGGCCGCGCCACGGATGCATTTTCCGAAAACTGCCATTCTTGTTTCCTCCCACAGGTCCAGTGCAGTCTGTTTCCGGTCTCCCGTTCGGAAAGCAGGGGCCGGGGGCAAACGTGTCGCCGCCGGCCCGTCCGTTCCTACGCCGCGACCGGGCGGCGCATCGCTGCCACGCGGAAGCGGTTGGCGACGAAGGCGCTGTCGCACAGACAGGCATTGCCGGCCGGGTTCGCTCCGGTGACGTGATAGTCGGAATAGGCGGCGGACTGGTTCACGAAGATGCCGCCGGTCAGGTTGACCGAAAGCGCGACGCCGGCATCGGCGAAGGCATCGGCCGCCTTGTCGATCAGGGTCTCGTCCGTCGCATAGAGCGCTGCGGTGATGGCGCCGCGCGTCTTGGCGGAGCCGGCCGCACGGGCGATCGCGTCCTCCGCGCTGTCGGTCGCGATCACGAAGCTGATCGGCCCGAAGCGCTCCTCCAGATAGGCGGCTTCGTCCGCGGCATCGACCGCCAGCACGAGCGGGGTCGCCGAACGGGCGCCGTCCATGCCTTCGACCGGGGTGCTGTCGCGCAGCACCTTGCCGAGCTTGCGGGCCTCGGCGATACGCTCCAAGGTCGCCTCGCTCTGCACCGCGCCGAGCACGCCGGCCGCGCGCTGGGGATCGCCCAGCAGCTTGTCGACGGCCGTCGCGATGGCGCCGGCCACCTCGTCGAAGCTCTTGTGGCCCTCGTCCGTGTCGATGCCGCCGCGCGGCACGAAGATGTTCTGCGGCGCGGTGCACATCTGCCCGGAATAGAGCGAGAGCGAGAAGGCGATGTTGCCGGCCATGCCGCGCATCGACGGCGTGCCGGTGACGACGATGGAATTGACGCCGGCTTCCTCGGTATAGACCAGCTTGCCCTTGGCGCTCTCGCGCACCCAGGCGCCGAAGGTCGGCGAGCCGGTGAAGTCGATGATCGCGACGTCCGGATGGGTGACCAGCTCCTTGGTCAGCGGCTTGTCGGCCGTGTCCGCCGCGAGCTGCAGCACGTTCGGATCGAACCCGGCCTCGGCAAGCACCTCGCGGCCGATTTTGACCGTCAGCGCCAGCGGCAGAATCGCGCCCGGATGCGGCTTGACGATCACCGGGTTGCCGGTCGCAAGGCTGGCGAAGAGGCCCGGATAGCTGTTCCAGGTGGGGAAGGTGGCGCAGCCGATGACCAGCGCCGGGCCGCGCGGCACGATGCGGAACTGCTTGTCCAGCACCAGGGGATCCTTCGGACCCTGCGGCTTTTCCCAGCGCACCGCCCCGGGAATGCGGCTCATCTCGTCATAGGCATAGGCGACGGCCTCGAGACCGCGATCCTGCGCATGCGGGCCGCCGGCCTGGAAGGCCATCACGAAGGCCTGGCCGGACGTGTGCATCACCGCATTGGCGAACAGGAAGCTCAGCCGGTTGATGCGGTGCAGGATCTCCAGGCAGACGCCGGCGCGCGCTTCCGCGCTCGCCTTGCCCCAGCCGTCCATCGCGGCCTTGGCGGCGGCAACGGCCATGTCCGGCGTGGTTTTAGGATAGGTGATCCCAAGGTCGAGACCGAAGGGGCTGACCTCGTGGCCGACATGGCCGCCGGTCGTCGGCTGGTCCAGCTCGAACGGCTTCCCGAGCAGGGCCTTGAAGGTGGCCTCGCCGTCGTCCTTCGCGCTCTCGCCGTAGATCTTGCCGGAGGGCATCTCCGGATAGGCGGACCAGTAGCCGCGGCTATGGATGGTCTCCACCGCCTTGTCGAGGGTCGCCTTGTGCGTGTCGAAGAATGCGGCCATGACCGTCTCCCTGCGTGACGCGCTGGCCGGGACGCACGCCGACAGGGGCCCGTCTTGCGGGTGCCGCTGGCGTTTTCCTCCCGGCGGACGCGCCGCCTGATGTCTTGCCCGCCTCTCCGCTCGCCTCCAGACTTCGGTCCGGATGCGATGCCACGGGGCGGGTCGGTTCGTTGGTCCGGACGTGATTGACAGCGCCCGATTGACGATCATAATAGTTGACCGACCGGTTGGTCAGTCAAGTGAAAAATCACGAGGGCGACCGGGTACGCATCGCGGCGAGGGAGGGCACCCCGAGGGTGGATCCGCGTCGCGGCGGCGGCACCGGCGCAACGGGAGGGCGCATGCAAACCGAGACTTCTGCAGCTCATGGCGGGGCCGAGCCCGCGCCCGTGCTTGTCGAGCGCGAGGGCGGCGTTCTCGTCGTCACGCTGAACCGGCCGGACAAGCTGAATTCCTTCAACGAGGCGATGCACGCCGCGCTGCGCGAGGCGATGGACGTTGCCGAGAGCGATGCGGAGATCCGCTGCGTGCTGCTGACCGGCGCCGGGCGCGGCTTCTGCGCCGGCCAGGACCTCAGCGACCGCGTCACCGCGCCGGGCGATGCCCCGCCGGACCTCACCCGCACCATCGAGGCGAACTACAATCCGCTGCTGCGCCGGCTGAAGGCGCTGCCGAAGCCGGTCGTCTGCGCCGTCAACGGCGTTGCCGCAGGCGCCGGCGCCAACATCGCGCTGGCCTGCGACATCGTCCTCGCCGCCGAAAGCGCCAAGTTCATCCAGGCCTTCTCGAAGATCGGCCTCGTGCCCGATTCCGGCGGCACGTGGTCGCTGCCGCGCCTGGTCGGTCTTGCCCGCGCCAAGGCGCTGGCGCTGCTCGCCACCCCGGTTCCCGCCCGCCAGGCGGAGGAATGGGGCATGATCTGGAAGGCGCTGCCGGATGGCGAACTGATGGGCGAGGCGCGCCGCCTTGCCGGCGAGCTGGCCGCCGCGCCGACCTTCGGCCTCGGCCTCGTCAAGCACGCGCTGGAAGCCTCCTTCGACAACGATCTGGGCACCCAGCTCGATATGGAGCGCGACCTGCAGGGGCTGGCGGGCCGCTCTCCGGACTATGCGGAAGGCGTTGCCGCCTTCATGGCCAAGCGCGCGCCTGCCTTCACCGGCCGCCCGCCCAAGGGCGCGGGCACGGGGTCGGGCACAGGCGGGGAGGCGTGACCATGACCGACACGCAAGCCGAACGGCCGGCCGGCAGCATGACCCCCGACGAGCTGGCCCGCGCCTGCGCCGATGCCATGTGGGCCGGCGACAAGGCAAGCCAGGGGCTCGGCATGGAGATCCAGGAGGTCGGTGCGGGCCGCGCGGTGATCGCGATGACCGTCACCGAGGCGATGGTCAACGGCCACGGCATCTGCCACGGCGGCTACATCTTCACGCTGGCGGATTCGGCCTTCGCCTTCGCCTGCAACAGCCACAACCAGAACACCGTGGCGAGCCATTGCGCGGTCAGCTTCCTGCGGCCCGGCCGCCTCGGCGAGCGGCTGGTGGCAACAGCTCTCGAGCGCTGGCGCGAGGGGCGCTCCGGCATCACCGACGTGACCGTGACCAACGCATCCGGCGAGGTCCTCGCCGAGTTTCGCGGCAATTCTCGCACCATCAAGGGCACCCACCTGCCGGTCGAGTGATCGGCAGGAACGACGGATTTCAACAAGAGCGACGGCCGCGCGGGGGAGAACACCCGTGACGGCACAGGACAATCCGGGAGGATTAGACGCATGTTCGATCTGGCGCCGAAGCCGGGCGATCTCGACCCCATCGAAACCGCCTCTCGCGACGAGATCGCGGCTCTGCAGCTCGACCGGCTGAAATGGTCGCTGCGTCACGCCTACGAGAACGTTGCCCACTACCGCAAGAGCTTCGACGAGGCCGGCGTCCACCCGGACGACCTGAAGACCCTCGCCGACCTCGGCAAGTTCCCCTTCACCTACAAGCAGACCCTGCGCGACAACTATCCCTTCGGCATGTACGCCGTGCCGCGCGAGCAGGTGGCCCGCGTCCACGCCTCGTCCGGCACGACCGGAAAGCCGACGGTGGTCGGCTACACCCGCAACGACATCAAGACCTGGGCGACCGTGATGGCCCGCTCGCTGCGCGCCGCCGGCGCCCGGCCGGGCATGATCTGCCATGTCGCCTATGGCTACGGCCTGTTCACCGGCGGCCTCGGCGCCCATTACGGGGCCGAGGAACTGGGCATGACCGTCGTGCCGATTTCCGGCGGCATGACCGAGCGCCAGGTGTCCTTGATCGAGGACTTCCGTCCCGACGTCATCATGGTGACGCCGTCCTACATGCTGGCGATCCTCGACGAGTACCGCGCGCGCGGCATCGATCCGCGCGAGACCTCGCTCAAGGTCGGCGTCTTCGGCGCCGAGCCCTGGACCAATGCCATGCGGCAAGAGATCGAGACGGCCTTCGACATGCACGCGGTCGACATCTACGGCCTGTCGGAGGTGATGGGCCCTGGCGTCGCCAACGAATGCGTCGAGACCAAGGACGGCCTGCATATCTGGGAAGACCACTTCTATCCCGAGATCATCGACCCGGTGACGGGCGAGGTCCTGCCGGACGGCGAGATCGGCGAGCTCGTCTTCACCTCGCTGACCAAGGAGGCGATGCCGGTCATCCGCTACCGCACCCGCGACCTGACGCGCCTGCTGCCGGGCACCGCCCGCTCGATGCGGCGGATGGAGAAGGTGACGGGCCGCTCGGACGACATGATGATCCTGCGCGGCGTCAACGTCTTCCCGACGCAGATCGAGGAGCAGCTGCTGCGCGTCGAGGGACTGGCGCCGCACTATCAGGTGGAATTGACACGCTCGGGCCGGATGGACGAGATGACCGTCCACGTCGAGGCGCTTCCCACCCATGCCGACGATGCGCAGCGTGCGGCCTCCGCCGCCGAGCTGAGGACGCATATCAAGAACGTGATCGGCATCAGCACCCGTATCGCCGTTGTCGACCCGGGCGTGATCGAGCGCTCGATGGGCAAGGCGAAGCGGGTGATCGACAACCGGCCGAAGGCCTGATAGGCCGGCGCCCGCACATCACTACCGACGGCCGCGGGACCTTTCCCGCGGCCGCACCACTCCGGGGGACTGGACGACATGGCACGCCCGCGCGCCGAGGACTACGACGACAAGCGCAAGGCGATCCTCAAGACCTCGGCCGAACTCTTTGCCGAGCACGGGTTCGACCGCGCCTCCATGAACCAGATCGCCCTCGGCTGCGGTGTCTCCAAGGCGCTGCTCTACCACTACTATGCCAACAAGGATGCGCTGCTCTTCGACATCATCCGCGATCATCTCGACGAGCTGATCGCGGCGGTGGAGGAGGGCGCCACGCCGGACATGACCGGCGAGGAGATGCTGCACGGCTATGTGCTGGCGCTGCTCGACGCCTATCGCGACGCCAATGCCGAGCACAAGATCCAGATCAACGAGATGAAGCGGCTCCCGGCCGAGCAGCAGGAAGAGCTGAAGGCGCGCGAGCGTCGCCTCGTGCAGCTGTTCGCCGGTGCGCTGTCCCAGGCGGTGCCGCAGCTCGCAGAGCCCGGCTCGACGCTGCTGAAGCCGGTGACCATGAGCCTCTTCGGCATGGTCAACTGGCACTACCTGTGGTTCCGCGAGGGCGGCCCGGTCAGCCGTACCGACTACGCCCGCATCGCCACTCGTCTCATCCTCGACGGCGCGCGCAGCCTCGCCGGCTGAATCGCCGCAGGCCTTCCGCTTTCGATAGCCTGAGCGTCCGGCTCAGCCGCCGGTCGAGCGCGGCGCCGGCCAGTTGCGGTCGCCTTCGGGGATCATGAACACCTGGCCGGGATAGATCAGGTCCGGGTTGCGGATCTGGTCCTTGTTGGCCTGGTAGATCGTCGTGTAGCGAACGCCTTCGCCGTAGCGGCGCTGCGAGATAGTCCACAGGTT
This sequence comes from Stappia sp. WLB 29, assembly GCF_023507705.1. Taxonomy (GTDB): domain Bacteria; phylum Pseudomonadota; class Alphaproteobacteria; order Rhizobiales; family Stappiaceae; genus Stappia. The sequence goes on from NZ_JALBGD010000012.1 coordinate 53,999, forward strand.
GTCGCCGGTGCGGATGATCACGCTGGGGATCTGGCGCGTGCCGGCATCGCCGCTGGCGCCCGAACCTGTGCCCGCTTCGCCGGAGAGCGCCACCGGGCGCAGGATCACGGCTTCGTCCGCAGACTTCTCGAAGGTCACCTCGGCGCGGCCGGTCACCGCACCGTCGCCGGTGGTCACCTGGTCTGCGCGCACGGAGACTTCGCCGGGCTTAACCTCGCCTTCCGTTTCCAGCAGCCAGCGGCCCTTGGCATCGGTCTTGGCCTCGCCGACCAGCTGGTTGTCGAGATAGACGCGCACGTCGCGGTTCGGCTGGCCGGATCCTGCGACGAAGACCTTCTCGTTCTCCGTCTCCACCGCCTCGACGGTGACGGTCGGCGTTGCTACATCGGTTGCCGGAGCGGCGTCGGAGGGGGCATCACCGTCGGTCGCGGCCGGCTGGTCGCTGGAGGCCGGGGCCGTGCCGGTGTCGCTCGTCTGCGGGGCGGCGGCGACCTGCTGTTCCGCTGTCGAGGCGTTGTCGTCGGCGGTCCGCGTTTGGGTCTGCGGCGCCGTTTCCGCTTGCTGTCCTGCTGCTGCGGTGTCGCCGCCGGGCTGCGTCGTGGCCGCGGCGGTGTCCTGGGACGCCGCAGTGTCGGCGCTTGCGGCGGCGTCCTGCGTTTCCGCCGGGGTGTCCGCCGCTGCGGGGGCGCCTGCATCGGCCGTCTGCTGCGGCGCGGGCTGGCCGTCGCCGGTCGTGCCTGCCTCCGCCACCTGCTGCGGCTTCTGGAGGATCTGCGAGGGCGCGCCGGGCTCGTTGAGCATCACCAGGACCTCGCCCTTCGCCGGGTCTTCCGGCACGGAGACGGCCATCGACTGCTCCGATTCGTTGAGCACCTTGCCCTCGGCATCGCGCGTTTCCAGCGTCACCGCATGGGCGCCCGGCTTCAGCGGCTGGTCCAGCACGATGGCGAATTCGCCGGCGGCATTGGCGATGCCGCGGCCGATCACTTCGCCATTGGCGAGCAGCGCGATGATGGAGCCGGCTTCCGAACGGCCGGCGACGACGGCGGAGCCGTCCGGCTCGACGCGCATCAGGTCGAAGGAGGGGACGGCGGCCAGCCGCTCCTCGACGGACTTGCCGCCGATATCCGCAGTTTCCTGCGGCATTGCGCTCGCCTTGGGGTCTTCGGTCTTCGCGGGTGCACCGGTTGCCGCCGTCTGCGATGCCGCATCGCCGGCCTTCGGGGCCTCGGTGGTCTGCGCGGGACCATCGCCCTTCTGCGACAGGTAGTAGCCGGCCGCTCCCGCGCCGGCGAGGCCGAGCAGGACAAGCACCTGGATGATGAGTTTCTGTGACATGAAAACCCGCGCTCCCCGCGATTCGCGCCGTGCGGTTACCCCTGCGACACAATATGTGTCACCGCCCCCGAAATTCCACCGAATGACTATACGCTAAAGCGCGAGCCGGCAAGCAAGCCCGCTGCGCTGCGGCGTGCGCGAGCCGTTGCATCCTGCCGCTTGACCCCGCCGGCCGCTGACTGCACATCTAGCCCCATGAAACAGGATCACACGTCACCGTGCGGCGAGGGTGAAGCCCGCCGCCTTAAATCCGTTTGCGTCTATTGCGGCACCGGGGAAGGGGGCGACCCTGCCTATATGGCCGCGGCAGAAGAGCTCGGCCGTATGCTCGCAGCGGAGGGTATCGGCCTCGTCTATGGCGGCGGCTCCCTCGGCCTGATGGGGGCGGTCGCGCGTTCCGCGCTAGACGCGGGCGGACATGTCACCGGCGTCATTCCTGCCTTCCTGGAGGAGCGCGAGGTGATGATGCAGTCGGTCAGCGAACTTGTCGTCACCAAGGACATGCACGAGCGCAAGCGCACCATGTTCGAGCGCGCCGACGGGTTCGTCGCGCTGCCCGGCGGCATCGGCACGCTGGAAGAGGTGGTCGAGATGCTGACCTGGGGACAGCTCGGCCAGCACTGCAAGCCGGTGGTGCTTGCCGATATCGGCGGCTTCTGGCGGCCGCTGGTCGACCTGCTCGCCCATATGCGGAGCGAAGGCTTCATCCGGTCCGGCTTCGAGGTCGACTACCGGGTGGCGACCTCCGTCGGCGACATTCTGCCTGCCCTGCGCAGGCCGGCTGCAACGGACGAAGAGGCCTCGGAGGCCGGCGTCGCGGACCTCGAACAGCTCTGAAGGCCGTACCGCCGGAGCCTCGAACATCGCCTTGCAAGAAGGCCCGCGGGAGTGTCTCCCGCGGGCCTTTTCACGTCATTCCGCAGCCTGGGGCAGGGTGCCCGGCGGGACCCTCGGCGGTTCCTTGCGCGGCCCGATCGAGGTGACGGTGGCAGATCCCGGTGCGCCGAAGGCGGCCGAGGCCGGCGTTGCCGGGGCGGCGGGGGTTTCGTGTGCGCCCGGCGCGGTGCCCGCAGTCGCCGCGCCCGCCGGCACCGCCAGGTGCCGCCCGAACAGCTTTTCAGCCAGATAAGCCCGGACCACGTACCACAGATGCACCAGGAACGATGCGATCCGTCGGGCGGTCGCACCCCACACCGTCGGCAATGCCAGCATGGTTGGGATGACGATCAGCGTCAGGATCGTTGCGAAGCCGAGGCCGAAGATGATCGCCGTCGACAGCTGCACCCACCACACCGCGGTGATCGAGCCGAGCGCGATCACGCGGTTGAAGAAGTCGAGGTTCAGCTGCGTCATCATCGGCACCAGGCCGGCGATGGTGGTGATGGTGGTCAGCAGCACCGGCCGGATGCGCTGCGCCGACGTCTTCAGCACCGCCTCCACCGGCTCGATCCCGTCTTCCCGGAAGCGGTTGTAAGTGTCGATCAGCACGATGGCGTTGTTCACCACGATGCCGGCCAGCGCCACCACGCCCGTTCCCGTCATGATGATCGAGAACTTCTGCCCCATCAGCGCCATACCGAGCAGCACGCCGAACACCGACATCACCACCGTCGAGAGCGTGAGGAAGGTTTGGTAGAAGCTGTTGAACTGGGTCACCAGGATGATGAACATCAGGAACAGCGAACCCACCATCGCCTTCATCAGAAACTCGCCGGACTCCTTCTGGTCCTCGTCAGCGCCGCGGAAGCGGAAGGAGACGGTTTCCGGCCATTGCTGGGTGTCGAGCCAGGCCTGCAGTTCCGCCACCTTGTCGTTGGCGGTCAGCGGCCGGGTGACGCCGTCCTCGGTGGTGATCGTGTCGGTCATCACCACATTGGCCTTCACGTCCATCGCATAAAGCCCGTCGCGGCGGGTGATCGTCGTCACCTTCTGCTGCGGCGCCCGGTCGATGAAGTTGGACAGCGGCACCTGGCCGAGCTCCGTCTGCAGGCGCAGGGAATCGAACCGGTCCAGCGTGCGTTCCGCTTCCGGCAGACGCACGCGGATGTCCACCTCGTCCTCGGAATCGTCCGGGCGGAACTTGCCGATCAGCACGCCGTTGGTGACGAGCTGCACCATCGAGCCGACCGAGCCGATACCGGCCTGGAAGCGGCCCGCCTGCTCGCGGTCGATGGTGATCTGCCACTCGATGCCGGGCAGGGGACGGCTGTCCTCGCGGTCCCGCAGGCTCTCCATGGCGTCGACATGGGCACGCACCTTGGCGACCGTCTCCGTCAGCTCCTGATAGCTGGTGGAGGTGACCTGAAGCCGCAGGTCCTTGCCGGTCGGCGGACCGCCCTCGATCTCGCGGGTCTCCACGAAGATGCCCGGCAGGTCGGCCGTGCGCTCGCGGATCTCGGCGGCGATCTGCTTCCAGTTCCGCCGGCAGCAATAGTCGGAGAACTCGAGGTTGATCTGGGCGATCACGTCGGCCGGCTTGTCCTGGACGCCCATCATCCCGCCGCCGCCACTGCTTCCGGTGGACACCGACATCACGGCATTCTTGATGCCCTTGACGTCGATCACTTCGCGCTCGACGTCGAGCGCCAGTTCCAACGCCTCGCGAGCGGAGAAGTTGCCGCGCGCCGAGACCAGAACGAGGGCCGAGTTCGGCTCCTCCTCCACGAAGAACTCGACGCCTTGCGAGTTGGCCATGAAGTACATGAAGATGCCGCCCGACAGGAGCACGAGCGCCGACAACGTAAAGACATTGCCGAACGGGGTGCCGGCGCAAAAGCGCAGCAGCCGGACATAGATGCCGGTGGCACCGCGGATCTTCTTGGCGTCGAACTGCTCGCCCGCAGACAGGAGCCGTGCCGCTTCCTGCTCTTCGGCTGCCGCCCTCTGAGCACGGCGCCGGGAGGCGGCGATCAGCGGCTTGGCGCCGTGATAGACGATCAGTCCGACGGCAAGACCGATGGCGGCCGCAATCGGCAACAGCAACCACTGCGGCAGGGGCAGCTGTCCGGCGACCGCCGGATTGGCGAGCAGCACGGCGACGGTGGCGCCGATCAGCAGGGCCAGCAGCCATTCGGCATTGCGCCCGGTCCAGGAGATCGCGCCGGTCATCGCCGCGCCCGTGACCGGCAGAAACACCAGCGCGGTCAGCAGCGAGGCGCTGAGCACGATGATCACCATGATCGGCAGATAGCTCATGAACTCGCCCGCCACGCCCGGCCAAAGAAGCATGGGCAGGAAGGCGGCCAGCGTCGTCGCCGTCGAGGAGGTGATCGGCCAGAACATCAGCTTGGAGGCGCGGATATAGGCTTCCTGCGCGTCCATGCCCTCGGCGACCTTGCGGTCGGCATATTCCACCATGACGATGGCGCCGTCGACCAGCATGCCGACGGTGAGCACGAGGCCGAACATCACCATCGTGTTCACGGTCATGCCGACCGATTGCAGGATCAGGAAGCCGACCATGAACGAGGCGGGGATGGAGATGCCGACCAGCAGCGCCGACTTGAAGCCGAGCGCCCAGACGATCACCACCATGACCAGGAAGATCGCGGTCAGGATCGAGGATTCCAGCGAGCCGAGGATCTCGAAGATGTCCTCCGACTTGTCGAGGATGTAGTCGACGCGGATCGTCTCCGGCCAGTCTTTCGTCGCCGCATCCACCACCTGGCGCACGGCGGTGTTGTTCTCGATGATGTTGGTGCCCTTGCGCTTGACCACATCGATGGAGATCGCCGGATGCCCGTTGACGCGGGTGTAGCTGGTCGGATCCTTGAAGGTGCGGCGGATCTCGGCGATGTCGCCGAGCGTCACCACGCCTTCGCCATTCTGCTTGATCGGCAGCGAATAGACGTCGGTGGCGGTCTCGACGAGGCCGGGAACCTTTACGTTGAACCGGCCCTGGCCGTTGTCGAGGAAGCCGGCCGGCACGAGCTGGTTGTTGTTCGACAGCGAGGTCAGGAGTTCCTGCTGGGTGACCTGGTAGGATTCCAGCTTCATGCTGTCGATGACGACCTCGAGCAATTCCTCCCGGTGGCCGGACAGATCGGCGCTCAGCACGGTCGGAACCGCCTCGATCTCGTCCTTCAGTCGCCGCGCATGCCGGTACAGCGTGCGCTCCGGCACGTCGCCCGACAGCGTCACGAAGATCGTCGGCATCAAGGCGAAGTTGGTCTCGACGATGGTCGGCTCGTCCGCCTCCGTCGGCAGGTCGGCTTTCGCCTGATCGACCTTGTCGCGGACATCGGCCAGCGCCTTGTCCTTGTCGAAGTCGATATTGAACTCCAAGACCACGCCGACATGGCCTTCGCCGGAGACCGTGGTGATCTCCTTCAGCCCGTCGAGGCCGCGCAGGGCGGTTTCCATCGGTCTTGCGATCAGCCGTTCCGCGTCGCCGGGCGAGATGCCCTGCTGGCTGATCGAGACGTAGAAGACCGGAATGTCGATATCCGGGTCGGCCTCTTTCGGCACGCCGATATAGGCCATGATGCCGGCCGCAACCATCACCACCATCAGGGTGAGGACGGTCTTCGGCCGCCGCAGGACCGTCTCGAGCATCGAGATCATTGCGTAGCTCCCGCCATGGTGGTCACCGGTTCGACGGTCTGGCCGTCGGTCACATAGTCTTGACCGGTCACGATCAGCCGAACCGTGTCCGGCAGCCCGCGAACCCAAAGTCCGTCCTCATCGCCGCCCAGAACCGTCACGGGGTGGAAGACCACGCGGTTCTGCTCGTCCACGGCACGGATGCCGAGCGTGCCGGCATCATTCAGCGTCAGGACGCCGGAGCTCAGCAGATGCGCGCTCTCTTCGCGCAGCGGCACCCGTGCGGTGGTGGTGACGCCGTCGCGGATCGCACCGTCCTTGTTTTCGATCTCGATCTCGACGCGGAAGGTGCGGGTGGCCGGGTCGGAGGCCGTCCCGATGTATCGGATCCTGCCCGTCGCGCTGCCGCCGGTGACCAGCTCCACCTCGGCGTTCTGGCCGATCTCCAGCTTGCTCACGTCGCGCTCCGACACCTGGCCGATCGCCAGAATCGGGTCTGCATCGATGATGGTGGCGCACACGCCGCCCACCGCCAGCACCGTGCCGGTACTGACCATCGGGCTCTCGATGATGCCCGGGATCGGCGCCTTGATGACCGTGCGCGACAATTCCAGCTTCTCTTCCTCGAGCCGGGCGGTCGCCGCATCCATCGCCGCCTTCAGCGCAGCGACGCGGGTCTGGGCGGTGAACCCCTTCTCGTTGAGCTGCGTGGCGGCGGTAAAGTCGAGTTCCGCCTGGGCGAGCTGGGCCGTGGCGTCGAGAACCTTGGCCTCGCGCGCACCCTTGTCGAGCACGCAGAGCACGTCGTCCTTCGCGACCCTGTCGCCCTCCTTGACCCGACGCTCGGCCACCCGCCCGCTGGTCTCGGCCCGCACCTCGACCTTGGCATCGGCTTCGGTGCGGCCGCGGATCACCAGGATCGAGCGACGCGGCTGCGCCGTGCTTTCGCGAATGGCGACACGGAAGGGCTTTGCCGCAGCTTCCTCCGCGCGTTGCGAGGGAGGAGGTGTTCCGTTTTCCGAGTCGGCCATGCCGCCGGCCACAAAACTGCCCGTCCACATCCAGCCCGCAACGCCGGCAACGATGCCGACTGCGAGAACGTGGGAGAAGCGGATCTTCATTCGGGGTATCTCCGGGCTGTGTTCGCTTACTCGGCCGCCTGGGGAAGGGCGGGGCGGCCGTGCGCTATCTCTTCGAGTCGGTGTCGGTTCGCTTCCAGGAAGCGGATGTCCTCGGTCATGCAGTTGCGCCCGTATTCGAGGATGAAGCTTGCGGCCGGGGGCTGGTCGCAAGGTTCGCTCCCGATCGCTTCCAGCTTGGCCAGTTCCTCGCGCAGGTGCGCCAGGCGCGCATCGATGGCCTTTGCGATGACCTCCGGCCCGACCATCTCCGCGCACATGGCGACCAGCAGGAAGGGCGAGCGGTAGGAGTCGGGTGCCGGCGGCCGGCTGAGGTCGCGGACGAACTCGGCACGGCCTGTCTCGGTGATGGAATAGACCTTGCGCGAGGGCTTGCCGCTCTGGGCCTCCTCGCGCACGGTGACGAGCCCTTCGGCCTCCAGCCGGGCGAGCGCGGGGTAGATCGACCCGAAGCTGGCATCGACGAAATAGCTGTACTTGCCTTCAGTCGAGAGCTTGCGGATTTCATAACCCGTGGCGTCTCCGAAATTGAGAATTGCAAGGCACAGTGTTCTAACGCTCATTTTATGTTTCCTTCCGCCCTCGCCGGGATGTCGGCCCGTCGCCCTGCCGGTGGCGGACGATCTTGTTGTCTGGCCGCGTGGGTCGCGTTCGCGCTCCGGTTTTCCTCGCATGTCCGTCCCGACCGTGCTCGCGCTTTTCCCCGTTTGGGAAACGCTGGCTGCGGACAGTGCTGGTTCGATATATTCTTGATTAGTGATATATCGGCCCGATATACTTCCGCCTTATATAGGCGACGGGCCCGGCTGCACAAGCGGTTCTGAAAGGTTTTTCGCAGTCTGCAGCTTTTTTCATCAAGCGGGACTGCGATATGCCTGCGGCAGTCGACCGCGTGGACATTTTCCGCGCCTGCGCCATCTTCTCGTCAGAGTGGCTTACAAAGGCGCCGGATCTGCGGTCCGACAGCCTTTACGCCTCGAGCGAGGGTGCGGATCCATGACCAAGCTGCAAGACAAGCATTCCTTCCCTCGGCCCGGCGGCATCTCCCGCCTGCTGGCCCAGCCGTTTTTCCGTCTTCTGGCTATCAACTGGCTGATCGGCGCCTTTGCTGCCGCGCTCGTGCTCGGCGGCTTGATGTGGCTCGACACCGGCGGCCTGCGCAGCCTGATCCTTGCCTCCGACCAGCCCTGGCTGCCTGTCGCGGTACTGCTCGCCGGCCTGATGATCACCCTGTGCTCGGCCGCGATGGGGGCGGCGATCATGGCGCTTCCTTCCGAGCCGGGCGACGACCGCGGGCGTCGGGTACGCGGCGAGACCCAAGTCGCGCTGGAGCCGGCACTTGTCCCGGTTCCCGTGCGGGTGCGCGAAGACATCTGACGCGAAGTTCTTGCATCGGCGCACGCTTTTGGGTTTCCTCCGGCCTTGAGCAGCCCGTCTCGGGCCTGGTCCCCCTCGTGCAACGGACGGTCCCCATGAGCGACACCTATCCGCGCGATCTCGTCGGTTACGGACGCGAGACGCCCAATCCGCAGTGGCCGAACGACGCCAACGTCGCCGTCCAGTTCGTCATCAACTACGAGGAGGGCGGCGAGAACTGCCTCCTCCACGGCGACAGCCATTCCGAGGCCTTCCTGTCGGAGATCGTAGGCGCCGCGCCCTGGCATCGCCAGCGGCACATGAACATGGAGTCCATCTACGAATACGGCTCGCGCGCCGGCTTCTGGCGCCTGTGGCGCATGTTCACCGAGCGCTCCATGCCCGTCACCGTCTACGGCGTCGCCACCGCCCTGCAGCGCAATCCGGAGGCGGTCGCGGCCATGAACGAGGCCGGCTGGGAGATCGCCTCGCACGGGCTGAAGTGGATCGATTACAAGGACTTCTCGCGCGAGGACGAAAAGCGCCACATGGCCGAGGCGATCCGCATCCACGAGGACGTCACCGGCTCGCGCCCACTCGGCTGGTACACCGGCCGCTCGTCGGAGTTCACCCGCGACCTCGTCATGGAGGAGGGCGGATTTCTCTACGATTCCGACAGCTATGCCGACGATCTGCCCTATTGGGTGGAAGGGCCGTCCGGCCCGCATCTCGTCATTCCCTACACGCTCGACGCCAACGACATGCGTTTCGCGACGGCGCAGGGGTTCAACTCGGGCGACCAGTTCTTCACCTACCTGAAGGACACGTTCGACACGCTCTATGCGGAAGGCGAGGCCGGCGCGCCGAAGATGATGAACATCGGCCTGCACTGCCGTCTGGTCGGCCGTCCGGGCCGCGCCGCCGCGCTCGCCCGTTTCCTCGACTATGTCGCCTCGCACGAGAAGGTCTGGGTCACCCGGCGCATCGACATCGCCTGGCATTGGCATGCCCACCACGCCGCCGGCTGAGACTGGCAGCGCTCCGGCGGATGTCGAGGCGCTCGCCGGAGCGCTGCTGGACCGGCTGCACGAGACCCAGCCGCTGCGCGTCTGGTCGCTGATCGTCACGATCTTCGGCGATCTCGTCGCCCCGCGCGGCGGCGAGGTGTGGGCCGGCACGCTGTCGGATCTGCTCGGCCTCATGCGCATCGATGCGGCGGCCGTGCGCGCCGCGCTTTCGCGCCTTGCCCGCGACGGCTGGGTCGAGCGTGAGCGTCAGGGGCGGCTCAGCTTCTACGCCCTGTCGGCGGCCGGGCGCGCGACCTTCACCCCGGCCTCGCAGCGCATCTACCGGCTTGCGCCGGAAGCGGGCGAGACGCGGGCGGTCGAACTGCGCGTCGTCGTGCTGCCCGAAACGGAGGGCCGCAACGGCTTGCGCGAGGCAGCCCGCAAGGCCGGCTACGGCTTGCTGGCGCCCGGCGTGCTGCTCGGCACCCCGGCAAGTCCGCCGCTCGACGGCCCCGAATTTCCGCAAGGAGCTGCCGACGGCGCGGTGACGCTGGCCGCCTCCGTGCTGGCCGGATCCGACGCCGACCTGGTTGCCCGCGCCTTCGATCTCGCCCCGCTGGCCGGCCGTTACCAGTCCTTCTGCCGCCGCTACGCGCCGCTGGCCGATGCGCTGGAGAGCGGGAAGGGCGATGGAGGGCGAGCACGTCTGTCGCCCGAGACGGCGATGGTCTGCCGCATCCTGCTCGTCCACGACTATCGCCGGCTGATCCTGCGCGATCCGATGCTGCCCCCCGCGCTGCTGCCCGCCCACTGGCCGGGCCTTGCCGCCAACCGGCTGGCGGCCCGGCTTTACGGCGCGTTGCGGGCACCGGCCGAGGCCTGGATCGCGGCTCATGCGCGCGGCCGCGACGGCTCGCTGCCGCCGCCCGATGTCAGCGAGGCCCGCCGCTTCTCCGCAGGCTGAGCCCGGGAATTCAGTCAAATCAGCAACTTGCGCGAACCGGTTGGGTTATGGGCTGATATGTGACAGAAAATACTTGAAATATAAAAATATCGTCACGTATAATGCGAGGCAGATAAGGCGCGCCGCTTGCGCGTCCCGCATGGCAACCGAGGAGGGGTTGATCGCATGTACACCCAGGCCCTTAACGCCCGTGACGCATCGGACGAGCGCAGCGAGGACGCCGCGCTGCTCGCCGCCTTCCAGGCGCGCGTCGACGCCGAGGAGAAGATCGAGCCCAACGACTGGATGCCGGAGGCGTATCGCAAGACCCTCGTGCGCCAGATTTCCCAGCATGCCCATTCCGAAATCGTCGGCATGCTGCCCGAGGGCAACTGGATCAGCCGCGCCCCGACCCTGAAGCGCAAGGCGGCCCTGCTCGCCAAGGTGCAGGACGAGGGCGGCCACGGCCTCTACCTCTATTCCGCCGCCGAGACGCTGGGCGTGTCCCGCGAGGAGCTCACCGAGCAGCTTCTGTCCGGCAAGGCGAAATACTCCTCCATCTTCAACTACCCGACCCTGACCTGGGCCGACATCGGCGCCATCGGCTGGCTGGTCGACGGCGCGGCGATCATGAACCAGATCCCGCTGTGCCGCTGCTCCTTCGGCCCCTATTCGCGCGCCATGATCCGCGTGTGCAAGGAAGAGAGCTTCCACCAGCGCCAGGGCTACGAGCTGCTGCTGGAGATGTGCCGCTCGTCGGAAGAGCAGAAGGCGATGGTCCAAGACGCGCTGAACCGCTGGTGGTGGCCGTCGCTGATGATGTTCGGCCCCTCCGACACCGACTCCAAGCACTCCGCCCAGTCGATGGCCTGGAAGATCAAGCGCTTCACCAATGACGAGTTGCGCCAGAAGTTCGTCGACGCGACCGTGCCGCAGGCGCACTATCTCGGCCTGACGCTTCCCGACCCGGACCTGAAGTTCAACGAGGAAACCGGCCACTGGGAATACGGCGAGATCGACTGGGAGGAGTTCTCCCGCGTCGTCGCCGGCAACGGCCCGTGCAACCGCGAGCGTCTCGCCGCCCGCCGGAAGGCCTGGGACGAAGGCGCCTGGGTCCGCGAGGCGGCTCTTGCCCATGCCGAGAAGCGCCGCAACCGCCGCGAGGCGGCCCGCATCGCTGCCGAGTGAGCGACACCCCGGCGCGGGGCACGCGCCGGAGGCAAGGCACAACGACGTTCCGAAGGAACATGAGGCTGCGCACCGGCCACGCGCCCGCGAGCCCGAGGGAGAAAACCATGACCGAGAAGAACACGCCGCTCTGGGAAGTCTTCATCCGTTCGCGCACCGGCATGGCGCATCGCCATTGCGGTTCGGTGCATGCGGCCGACGAGGAGATGGCGCTGCAGGCCGCGCGCGACGTCTACACCCGTCGCGGCGAGGGCGTCTCCATCTGGGTGGTGCCGTCCTCGGCGATCGTCGCCTCCGATCCGACCGAGAAGGACGTGATGTTCGAGCCGACCGCCTCGAAGATCTACCGGCATCCGACCTTCTACGAGATCCCCGAAGAAGTCGGCAACATGTGAGCGGGAGCGGCACCATGACCACGACCGACCGGACCGCCGATCTCTTCGCCTACACCCTGCGTCTTGCCGACGATGCGGCCATTCTCGGCCAGCGGCTCGGCGAATGGTGCGGCCACGCGCCGACGCTGGAGGAGGACATCGGCCTTGCCAATGTCGCGCTCGACCATATCGGCCAGGCGCGCGCGCTCTACACCTATGCCGGCGAGGTGGAAGGCGAGGGCCGCGACGAGGACCAGCTCTGCTTCCTGCGTCACGAGCGCCAGTTCAACAACTGTCTCCTGGTGGAGCAGCCGAACGGCGACTTCGCCCAGACCATCGTGCGCCAGCTCTTCTTCTCCGCCTTCATGCTGCCGCTGTGGCGCGAGCTGAAGGCCTCGAAGGACGCAACCCTTGCCGCCATCGCCGCCAAGGCGGAGAAGGAAGCGGCCTATCACGTGCGCCATTCGGCCGAGTGGACCATCCGTCTCGGCGACGGAACCACCGAAAGCCATGAGCGCGCCCAGGCAGCCGTCGACCACCTGTGGCCCTATACGGGCGAACTGTTCGAGCTCGACGGCGTCGTCGAGCGGCTGGTCGCCGCCGGCATTGCGGTCGACCCGGCGAGCTTGCGCGACGAGTGGCACGCCACCTTGCGCGAGGTGCTGGACGAGGCGACGCTGCGCCTGCCGCCCGACGGCTGGTTCCAGACCGGCGGCCGGTCGGGCCGTCATTCGGAGAGCTTCGGCCACCTGCTGTCGCAGATGCAGTACATGCAGCGGGCCTGGCCGGGCCTGAGGTGGTGACGGCGATGGGCGCGCACCTGCACGACATCGCGGGGGAGAGCGCCCGCCGGCGTGCCTTCGAGGTCGCCGCGCAGGTGCCGGACCCGGAAGTTCCGGTGCTGACCATCGGCGATCTCGGCGTGCTGCGCGATGTGCGCATTACCTCCGATGGCGCGGTCGAGGTCGACATCACGCCGACCTATACCGGTTGTCCGGCCATGGCCGTCTTCACCATGGACATCGAGACCGCGCTGTTGGCGGAAGGCTTCGGCAAGGTGCGGGTCAACACCGTGCTGTCGCCGGCCTGGACCACCGACTGGCTGAGCGAGGAGGCGCGCGAGAAGCTGCGGGCCTACGGCATCGCCCCGCCGGCCGGCAAGGCCTCGCGCCGCGCCTTGTTCGGCGACGACGAGGTCGCCTGTCCGCGCTGCGGTTCGCTCGACACCGAGAAGGTGTCGGAGTTCGGCTCCACCGCCTGCAAGGCGCTCTGGCGCTGCCGCTCCTGCGCCGAGCCGTTCGACTATTTCAAGTGCCACTGAGCTGGCGTCTTGTCCGGCACGCAGCGGATGCCGCCGGAAGCTTTTGAGGGAGAAACCGCATGTCGCCGAGATTTCATGCGCTGAAGGTTCGCGAAGTGAGGCGCGAGACGCCCGAGGCCGTGTCGATTTCCTTCGACGTGCCGGAGACCCTGCGCGAGGCCTATCGCTTCGCCGCCGGCCAGTATCTCACCCTGCGCGCCGTCATCGGCGGCGAGGAAGTGCGCCGGTCCTATTCGATCTGTGCCGGCGAGGATGACGGCGAGCTGCGTGTCGCGGTGAAGAAGATCGACGGTGGCGCCTTTTCCGCCTTCGCCAACGAGAACGTGGCCGCCGGCGACGAGATCGACGTGATGACCCCGTCGGGCCGCTTCGTCCTGCCGGCGCACGAGGGCGGCCCGCGCCGCCTCGTGGCGGTGGCCGCCGGTTCCGGCATCACGCCGGTTCTGGCGATGATCCGCACCGTGCTGACGCGCGAGCCCGAAAGCGAGTTCTTTCTGTTCTACGGCAACCGCAGCGCCCAGACGATCATCTTCAAGGAAGAGATCGAGGACCTGAAGGACGTCTTTCCGACGCGCTTCGGCGTGTTCCACGTGCTCTCGCGCGAGACCCAGGACGTGGAGATCCTCTCCGGCCGGCTGGATGCGGAAAAACTGGAACGCCTGTTCAAGCATGTGATGCCGGTGGCGGAGGCGGACGGGGTGTTCCTCTGCGGTCCGGGCGAAATGATCGAGACCGCGAGCGAAGTGCTGTTGCGCCTCGGCGTGGCGGGCGAGCGCATCCACCGCGAGTTCTTCACGCCCGCCGACGGTTCGGCGCCGCATGCGGCCAAGCCCGCGAAGAACGTCTCCGAGACCGCTCACGAGGCGCGTGCGGAGCTGATCATCGACGGCGCGCGCGTCACCGTTCCGGTCGCGGCCGGCGAGACCATCGTCGATGCCGCGATGCGTGCCGGCGTCGAGGTTCCCTATTCCTGCAAGGGCGGCATGTGCTGCACCTGCCGCGCCAAGGTCGAGGCCGGCGAGGTCGACATGGCGGTCAACTATTCGCTCGAGCCCTGGGAGATCGAGGCCGGCTTCGTCCTCACCTGCCAGTCGCGCCCGGTCTCCGACACGGTGGTGCTCGACTACGACGCGATGTAGGCTCAAGGGAAGCGGGGCAGGGCGCTCGGCGCACCGCCCCGTTTCCCCCAAAAGAGAGCCTTCCCATGCATGAGCGTTTCGTGCTCGTCACCGGCTGTTCCGGTGGCGGGAAATCCACATTGATCGAGGAGCTTGCCCGCCGCGGCCACCGGACGGTGGAAGAGCCCGGCCGGCGCATCGTCCGCGAGGAACTGGCGGGAGAGGGCAGCGCATTGCCCTGGGTCGATCTCGCCGCCTTTGCCCGGCGGGCGATTCGCACGGCCGTCGCCGACTGGCGCCGCGCGCGGAATTGCGGCGACGCCGGAGGGTGGACCTTCTTCGACCGCGGCGTGATCGATGCTGCGTCGGCCTTCGAGGTCGCGACCGGGCGCAAGGTGCTTGCCCCGCTCGCCCGCCGCTACCGCTATCGCCCGCTGGTGTTTCTCGCCCCGCCCTGGCCGGAGATCCATGCGGGCGATGCCGAGCGCCGGCACAGCCTTGCCGCCGCGACCGAGGAATACGAGCGCCTGGCGAATGAATTGCCCGCGCTCGGCTACGAGACCCGGCTTCTGCCGAAAGCCCCGGTCTCCGAGCGCGCTGCCTTCCTGCTTGATGCGCTGGAGCGCAGCTGAGCGTCCGCCTCAGATCTCCATCACCACGCGCCCGTCGATCTTGCCGGCGCGCATCGTGTCGAAGATCGCGTTGACGTTCTCCAGCCGGTCCAGCGAGTAATGCGCGGCGACCTTGCCGTCGGCGGCGAAGGCCAGCGCCTCGGAAAGGTCGTTGCGCGTGCCGACGATGGAGCCGCGCACCGTCTTGCGGTTCAGCACCGTGTCGAAGATCGGCAGCGGAAAGTCGCCGGGCGGCAGGCCGACCAGGCTCATCGTGCCGCCGCGCGCCAGCATGCCAAAGCCCTGGCTGAACGACTTGGGCGACACCGCCGTCACCAGCACGCCTTCCGCGCCGCCGCCTTTCTGGACTTCGGCGGCAACGTCGCCGGTCCGCGCGTCGAGAGTCATGTCGGCGCCGAGAGCCCGCGCCAGCGCCAGCTTCTCCTCGGAAATGTCGACGGCGATTACATGCATCCCCATCGCCTTGGCATATTGCACGGCCATGTGGCCGAGCCCGCCGATGCCGATGATGACGACGGTCTGGCCGGGTTTCGCCTCGGTCTCCTTCAGCCCCTTGTAAACCGTGACTCCGGCGCACAACACCGGAGCGGCAGGCGCGAAAGCGAGCCCGTCCGGCAGGTGGCCGACATAGTCCGGGTCGGCCAGCACGTAGTCGGCAAAGCCGCCATTGACGCTGTAGCCGGTGTTCTGCTGATCCTGGCACAGGGTTTCCCAGCCGCCGACGCAATGTCTGCAGTAGCCGCAGGCCGTATGCAGCCACGGTACGCCCACCCGGTCGCCTTCCTTGACGCTGGTGACGCCGGCCCCGACCGCAGCGACCGTGCCGACGCCTTCATGCCCCGGAATGAAGGGCGGTTGCGGCTTGACCGGCCAGTCGCCCTCGGCCGCGTGCAGGTCGGTGTGGCAGACGCCGCTGGCGGCGATCTTCACCAGGATCTTGCCGGGCGCCACTTCGGGGCGCACCACTTCGCAGATGTCGAGCGGTGCGCCGAAGGCGCGCACCACGGCGGCTTTCATCGTCTTTCCCATCGGACTTCCCTGTTGCCGTGTTCCTGTCCAGCCCGGCGGCATTGTGGCACAGCAAGGCACGGTTGGCGTTGCGCGAGATCAAAGTGCGGACGCTGCCGGCGGTTTTCCGAGGGCATTGTCGTTAATGGCATGGGAACCACATCGGTTAGCCGAAGATTCAAGTATTTATGGCAGGTTCCCCCCATGCAGCAGATCGGAACGAAATCGATGGGGCTCTGGCTGGACGGACGCAAGCGCAACCTGGCGCTGGCGATCTATCTCGTATGCGCTGCCGTCATCATGGCCTTTGCCCTGTCCAACACGCACATGCTCGGCAGTGCCGGCGGCATTGCCGACGAGGTGCGCGCACAGGACGAACGCCACCTGGTACGCAACGAGCTCGACCGCCAGGTCGAGATCCTGGCGGACGATCAGTCGCGCGTTTCCCACTGGGATGAAGCCGTGCGTGCGCTCGTCGCCCATATCGACTGGACCTTCGTCCGCAAGGAAATTGCCAACTGGCACTGGGAGGACTTCGGCATCCAGGTGACCGTTCTGGTCGGACCTGACAATCGGCCGCGCCTGCTGGTCTTCGAGGACGACATCCGTGCCGAAGAGGAGGCGGCGGCGCATGTGGCGTTGGCCGCGGATCTCGTCGAGTCGGCACGCGAGGCCTATGCCTCCGCACGCGAGAGGGAGGAGGGCGGCTTTCGTATCTCTCGGCATCCGGTGCGCTCGCAGGATCCGCTGTATGTTTCCGACGTGCGCGAAATCAACGGCGAGATCAACATGATCGTCGCTCAGGCCATCGTGCCCGACAATGATGCACGCCTGCCGGACGGGGCGCCCAACGTTCTGCTGACCTTCAAGCCGCTGCTGCCGTCGATGATGGCGGAAATCGGCCGTAAGCTCGGCCTGCGCGATTTCGCCGTCCGTCACGCCGACGCGGTGCCGCCGGACAGCGACGTGATCCCGCTGGGGCACGGTGCGCCGCGCTTCGTCGCCACCTGGGTCCGCAGCCATCCCTCCGCGGTGATCTGGCGCGAGGCTCTGCCGCTTCTGCTCGGCGTTCTGGTTCTGGCGGCCATCGCGCTCGGCTTCGTCGCGCTGCGCTTCGCCCGCAGCCTCCGCCGTCTGCAGCAGAGCGAGGAGCGCAACCGCTTCCTGGCCAATCATGACGCGTTGACGGGCCTGCCCAACCGTCTGCAGTTCGAGCAGGAGATGGAGCGTGTCCTGCAGCGCAGCGAGCAGGACCGCTGCGCGGTCCTGTGCATCGACCTCGACCGCTTCAAGCAGGTCAACGACACTTGGGGCCATGCCATCGGCGACCTTGTGATCCGCACCGTGTCGGCCCGTATCCTGGACGTCGTCGCGGATCGCGGCATGTCCGCGCGAGTCGGCGGCGACGAGTTCATCGTGCTGTTGCGCGAAGGGCTGGATCGCAGCTCCGTGCTCGCCCTGTGCGACCGGATCGTCGCCAGCGTCTGCTCGGAGATCGTGTTCGACGGTGGTTGCGCCTCGGTCGGTGCCAGCATCGGCGTGGCCTGGTGGCCGGACGACGCGCTGACCGCCAAGTCCGTGATCCGCAGCGCCGACGAGGCGCTCTACCGCGCCAAGCAGGATGGCCGCGGCCGCACCTTCCTTGCGGCCGGTGCCGCCCATCCGCCGGCATCGCCGACACCCGGCAGAGGCGCAGATCCGCCTCCTGCCGTCTGACGCAGTAGCGGCGGCGCGGCGTCTAGCGTTGCGCTGGCTTCGCCGTTTCCAGCCGTGATGCGTCGATCAGGTGGCACTCTGCCAGTCCGTTCGGCGTTTCGGTGCAGACGTGGGTTTTGCGCGGATCGCTCGGAGCGCAGGCCGCAGCCAGCAGCGGCAGGATAATGACGAGGCAGCGCAGTCGGGATCTCATCTTGTGCACCTTGCTGGCATCGCCGGTCTCACATCGGCAAGGACAACTGCCAGGACAGGCCGAACCGGTCGGAAAGCCAGCCGAAACGCGGACTGAAGCCGTAATTGTCCGGCGGCATCAATACCTTACCCCCTTCGGAAAGCTGGGCGAAGGCCGCGTCCAGCGTTTCCGCGTCGTCCATCTCGACGAAGAGCGACATCGACGGCGTGAAGTCGAAATCGTGCGGAATCGGGCTGTCGATCACGATCAGGTTCTGGCCGGCAAACGAGATCTTCGCCATGCGCACCGTGCCGGGCGCGGCAGTGTCGTCGCCATTGAGTTCCAGCATGTCGATGGTAAAATCCGCAAACACCGTCTCATAGGTCTCCAGCGCGGCCCGCGCGTTGCCCTGGAACATCAGGTGTGTGAACGCTCTGCTCATGTGCTTTCGGCCTGTCGCTTTTGGGCGGTTCCTTATGCTCGACCACAATGCAGGTTGCAGTCCTTGCACGCAAGGGTGGTGCCAACCTGTCGGGCGTGCGGCGATTGGACGATGCAATCTCCGCAACTTGTGCGGCGATTATTTGCGGATGCGGTGAATGAGGGCTATATTCTCCGCAAAGGATGCGGAGAATGACGGCCTATATCCATCAACTCGGCGACTGGCCGAAGTTCCGCTTCGACCACGCGGCGGTCTCCGGCCCGCTGGCGGCCGTGCGTCACCGGCAGGGGCGGCTGGCCGGGCGCATGGACGCGCTCGGTTTCGAGACACGCGCCGAGGCGGTCCTGGAGACCCTGACGGCCGATGTCGTCAAGTCGAGCGAGATCGAAGGCGAGATCCTGGAGCGCAGCCAGGTTCGCTCCTCCATTGCCCGCCGTCTGGGCATGGATATCGCCGGCTTGCCGCCGGTCGACCGCAATGTCGAGGGCGTCGTCGAGATGACTCTGGACGCGGTCGGCGCGTTCGAGGCGCCTTTGACCGAAGAGCGCCTGTTCGCCTGGCATGCGGCGCTGTTCCCGACGGGCCGCAGCGGCATGCTGCGCATCGCCGTCGGCCGCTGGCGCGACGAAGCGGCCGGGCCCATGCAGGTCGTCTCGGGCCCCTTCGGCCGCGAGAAGGTCCATTTCGAGGCCCCGCCCGCCGACCGCGTTGCGGCGGAGATGGCGATCTTTCTCGACTGGTTCGAGAGCCCGGACCCGCTCGATCCTGTCCTGCGGGCCGCACTCGCGCATCTGTGGTTCGTCACCATCCATCCTTTCGAGGATGGCAACGGCCGCGTCGCGCGCGCCATCGGCGATATGGCGCTCGCCCGCTCCGAAGGCAGCGGCCAGCGCTTCTACAGCCTCTCCTCGCAGATCCGGCAGGACCGCAAGGGCTATTACGAGATCCTCGAGCGCACCCAGAAGGGCGACCTCGACATCACGCCCTGGCTGCTGTGGTTTCTCGCCTGCCTCGACCGCGCGCTCGACGATTCCGCCGGCATTCTCGAGGACGTGCTGCGCAAGGCGGCCTTCTGGCAGGCGCTGGCCGGCGAGCCGCTCGGCGAACGCCAGCGCAAGGTGCTGAACCGCCTGCTGGACGGCTTCGACGGTAAGCTCACCTCGTCGAAATGGGCGAAGCTGACGAAGACCTCGCCCGATACGGCGCTGCGCGACATCAACGATCTCGTCGCTCGCGGCATCCTCACCCGCGATCCCGGCGGCGGCCGCTCGACCAGCTACTCCCTGGTCCTGCCGGATGCCTCGCCGGGGCGCCCTTGAGATCTGACCCGCGCGGCGATTGCCGTTTTGCCTCAACTGCCTATGATCGCGCGACCCGTTTGCACGATAGCTCTTGAGGAGACCTTTCCATGAAACTCGTCCGCTACGGACCCGCCGGCACTGAGCGCCCCGGCCTTGTCGATGTGCAAGGGCGCATCCGCGATCTGTCCGCCCATGTCGAGGATATCGCCGGCAAGACCCTCTCCGACGAGGGGCTCGCCCGCATTGCCGCGCTCGACCCGGCTTCGCTGCCGCTGGTGGAGGAGGGCGCGCGCATCGGCCCCTGCGTCGGCCAGGTCGGCAAGTTCGTCTGCATCGGCCTCAACTATTCCGACCATGCGGCCGAATCCGGCCTCGACGTGCCGCCCGAGCCTATCGTCTTCATGAAGGCGACCTCGGCGATCTGCGGGCCGGACGACGGCATCGAGCTGCCGCGCGGCTCGGTCGCGACCGACTGGGAGGTGGAACTGGCCGTCGTCATCGGCCGTCACGCCAAATATGTCTCGGAGGCCGACGCGCTCTCCCATGTCGCGGGCTACTGCGTCGCCAACGACGTCTCCGAGCGCGACTTCCAGACCAAGCGCGCCGGGCAGTGGACCAAGGGCAAGTCGGCCGACACGTTCGGTCCGCTCGGTCCCTGGCTCGTCACCCGCGACGAGGTGGGCGACCCGCAGGCGCTGTCCCTGTGGCTCGATCTCAACGGCAAGCGCATGCAGACCGGCTCCACCGCCACCATGATCTTCGGCGTCGCCAAGGTGATCTCCTACCTGTCGCAGATGATGAGCCTGCATCCGGGCGATGTCATCTCCACCGGCACCCCGCCGGGCGTCGGCATGGGCATCAAGCCGGCGCCGGTCTATCTGAAGCCGGGCGACCGGCTGGCGCTCGGCATCGACGGCCTCGGCACGCAGACCCAGCTGGTGCGCGCCGCCGACTGAGCGCGGCGGGAGGGGGCGGGGAGCCTCGACCTGAAACGAAAAACGCCGGCGCGGGGTGATCCCGCGCCGGCGTTCGTTTTCAAGCGTGTTTCGGCGTTGCCGCGTTACGCGGGCTGGAACGAGCGGACACGGCCGCGCTCGCCGCTGTGATCGCGCGGCTTGGCGCCCTGCGGGCGGCTGTTGCGCTGCTGCTGGCCGGCGCGGTAGCCGTCGGTGCGGCCTTCATGCTGGCCATGGCCGGCTGGCTTGTCCTTGCGCGCGCCGCCGTTGCCGTTGGCACTGCCGCGGAAGCCGCGGGCCTCGCCGCGACCTTCGTCGCGTGCGCCGCCTTCGCCGCGCGGGCGGAAGGGCTTGCGCTGCTGCTGCTGCTGACCGCGGCCACCGCCGCCGCGCGACTGCTTGCGCGGTGCCGGACCGTCGTCCTCGCGCTCGACCAGCACCTTGCCGATCAGCTTCTCGATGTCGCGCAGGAACGGACGCTCCTCGCGGTCGCAGAAGGAGACCGCGATGCCGCTTTTGCCGGCGCGCGCGGTACGGCCGATGCGGTGAACATAGGCCTCCGGCACGTTCGGCAGCTCGTAGTTGACGACATGCGACACGCCGTCGACGTCGATGCCGCGTGCGGCGATGTCGGTCGCCACCAGCACCGGGGTGCGGCCGGAGCGGAAGTTGTCGAGTGCCTTCTGGCGCTGGCTCTGGCTCTTGTTGCCGTGGATCGCCGCGGCCGACAGGCCCGCCTGCTCCAGCTGCCTGGTCACCTTGTCGGCGCCGTGCTTGGTGCGGGTGAAGACGATCGCGCGGTCCATGTCCTCGCTGCGCAGCACGTCGACCAGCGCCTGGCGCTTGGCGTCGCGCTCGATCAGGAGCACCTTCTGCTCGATGCGGTCGATCGGCTTGGAGGCCGGGGCCACCGCGATTTCCTGCGGATTGTTGAGGAAGTCCTCGGCCAGCGCACGGATCGGCTTCGGCATGGTTGCCGACAGCAGCACCGTCTGGCGGTCGCGCGGCAGGCTCGCCAGGATCTGGCGGATCGCCGGCAGGAAGCCGAGGTCGAGCATATGGTCGGCCTCGTCCAGCACCACGGTCGTGGTCTTGTCGAGGCGGATCGCGCCGCCCTGCATGTGGTCGATCAGGCGGCCCGGCGTTGCGACGAGAATGTCGACGCCGCGCGCCATGCTGCGCACCTGCGGGAAGGGACGGACGCCGCCGACGACGACGGTGGCCGAATGGCGCACCTTCTGCCCGTAGGCGCGGATGCTGTCGGCGATCTGGGCGGCGAGCTCGCGCGTCGGGGCGAGGATCAGCGCGCCGCAGGTCTTCGGCTCGGGTCGGCTGTTCTGCTCGACGATGCGGTTGAGCAGCGGCAGCACGAAGGATGCGGTCTTGCCGGTGCCGGTCTGGGCGAGGCCCAGCACGTCGGCGCCCGACATGATTGCAGGAATGCCCTGCGCCTGGATCGGCGTCGGGGACGTATAGCCCTCGGCCGCAAGGGCCTGGAGGATCGGCTCGGCGAGGCCGAGGTCGTTGAACGTGGTCAAGCGGACTCCTTGCTCGCGCCGGCACGCCGTCATGGGCGAGCGGTCGCGGTCCGTGTCAGTCGTGAAGGGAGCTTGCGCAGATCAGCTGCCTTGGGGGCGCGCCGGCACCGGGAACGGACCGTGTCGTCCGTCGCTTGAGGTAGCAGCGCTTCGTATCGGCAACGATCGGGAGGAAGGTTGCGTCTGGGCGCCGGTCACGAAAGGCTCGTGTCTCCACGCGGACGCCGTTGGCAGGCATAGACCACGTTTGATGTTGCGATGCAATGAAAATCGCTTGTGCAGCCTCTTCCGTCAATTTGGAACAAAAATTCCATATGCTGTTTATGCACGGCTGTGCAATGCGCCATACAGGCCTATCCTCCTTGCCGGAGCGGGAGAGCGAGGGTGCCGGTTGGCCCCGTCGGACCGGCGCGGGCAGGCATTGCGACCGGGTGCGGCGATTGCTTCGCAACCGGCGTCCACGGTGGGAGGGGCGGCTGTTGCGTGATTCTCTAGGAGCTTGATAACAGGCGGAAACCGGCCAATTCACTCGGCCTCGTCAGCAATGCCCACCTTGCCCGCCTACGCCGTCTCCCATGCGGTTATCCACCATGCGCGGGCGATAAAGCGGTTGCAGTCGGCCAGAATGGAATTTATGTTCCGTTTTATGGCGCCTGCGCGGGCGTCTCGGCGGTTCCGCGAGGTCGGGGAGAGGTTGTCATGGGTTCGCAGCAGGGTCGGGACGCGCGGCCGCTCGATGTCATCACCATCGGCCGCGCCTCGGTCGATCTCTACGGCTCCCAGGTCGGCGGCCGGCTGGAGGATATGCGCGGCTTTGCCAAGTATATCGGCGGCTCGCCCACCAACATGGCCGCCGGCACCGCCCGGCTCGGCCTGCGCTCCGCGCTGATCACCCGCGTCGGCGACGAACACATGGGCCGCTTCATCCGAGAGGAACTGGTGCGCGAGGGCG
Source organism: Stappia sp. WLB 29 (assembly GCF_023507705.1). Classification (GTDB taxonomy): domain Bacteria; phylum Pseudomonadota; class Alphaproteobacteria; order Rhizobiales; family Stappiaceae; genus Stappia. Next base: position 77,042 of record NZ_JALBGD010000012.1, read on the forward strand.
TCGATGTGCGCGGCGTCAAGACCGATCCCAAGCGGCTGACTGCGCTCGTGCTCCTCGGCATTCGCGACCGCGAGCAGTTTCCGCTGATCTTCTACCGCGAGAACTGCGCCGACATGGCGCTGGACGAGGGCGACATCGACCCGGATTTCATCGCCGAGGCCGGCTGCGTCACCGTCACCGGCACGCACCTTTCGAACCCGCGCACGGAGGCGGCGGTGCTGAAGGCCCTGCGCCTTGCCCGCGAAAACGGCGCCCGCACCGCGCTCGACATCGACTACCGGCCCAATCTCTGGGGTCTTGCCGGGCACGATGCCGGCGAAAGCCGCTTCATCGCGTCCCGCGCCGTCACCGCCAAGCTGCAGTCGCATCTCCATCTCTTCGACCTGATCGTCGGCACGGAGGAGGAGTTCCACATCGCCGGCGGCACCACCGATACGCTGGCGGCCCTCAGCGCCGTGCGGGCGATCTCGGCCGCAACGCTCGTGTGCAAGCGCGGGCCGATGGGCGCGGTCGCCTTCGAGGGCGAGATCCCCGGCGACCTCGACCAGGGCATCTCCGGCCCCGGTTTTCCCATCGAGGTGTTCAACGTGCTGGGCGCGGGCGACGGTTTCATGTCCGGCCTCTTGCGCGGCTGGCTGCGCGACGAGGGCTGGGAGCGGGCACTCACCTATGCCAATGCTTGCGGCGCGCTCGCCGTCTCGCGGCACGGCTGCACGCCGTCCTATCCGAGCTGGGAGGAGCTGTGCTTCTTCCTGCAGCGCGGCGTGCGCGTGCCGGCGCTGCGCAAGGACGCGGAGCTGGAGCAGATCCACTGGTCGACCACCCGCAAGGGCGACTGGCCGGTGATGCGCGTCTTCGCCTTCGACCACCGCAAGCAGCTGGAGGATCTGGCCGCCGACCTGGGCGCCGATCCGGCCCGCATTCCCGCCTTCAAGTCGCTCTGCCTTGCCGCCGCCCGCCGGGTGCAGGCGGGACGGCCGGGCTACGGCATCCTGAGCGACGGCCGGCTCGGCGAGGAGGCGCTGTTCGCCGCCGCCGGCACCGGACTGTGGATCGGCCGCCCCGTGGAACTGCCGGGCTCCCGGCCGCTGGAACTGGAGATCGGCCCGGACTACGGCACCGGCCTTGCCGAATGGCCGGCCGATCATGTGGTCAAGGTCCTGTGCTTCTGCCATCCGGACGACGACGAGGCAATGCGCGCGGGCCAGGAAGCGACGGTGCTGCGGCTCGCCCGCGCGGCTCGCGCCAATGGCCTTGAGTTCCTGTTGGAGGTGATACCGTCGAAGGTCGGACCGGTCGGCGACGACACCACGGCGAAGCTGATCCGTCGCTTCTACGAGATCGGCGTCTATCCCGACTGGTGGAAGCTGGAGCCCTCCGTCTCCGCCGCCGCCTGGGCGCAGACCTGTGCCGCGATTTCCGAGAACGATCCGCACGTAAGAGGTATCGTCGTGCTCGGTCTCGACGCGCCGATGGAGGAGCTGGAGGCCAGTTTCGCGGAGGCCGCCCGCTTCCCGCTGGTCAAGGGATTCGCCGTCGGGCGCACCATCTTCTTCGAGGCGGCGCGGGGCTGGCTCGAGGGCACGCTTGACGACGAGGGCGCGATCGCGCTCATGGCGTCGAAATACGAAACGCTTTGCGCGGCCTGGGACCGGGCGCGGGCGGCAGACGGGAGAGCGGCATGACGACGACCATCCGGCTGACGGCGGCACAGGCCGTCACGCGCTATCTCTGCCGGCAGATGAACGAGGACGGGGCGCCCTTCATCGCCGGCGTCTGGGCGATCTTCGGGCACGGCAATGTCGCCGGCCTCGGCGAGGCGCTCTACGGCGTTCGCGACGAGTTGCCGACCTGGCGCGGCCACAACGAGCAGGGCATGGCCCATGCGGCCATCGCTTATTCGAAGCAGCTCGGCCGCCGCCGGGCGATGGCCGTCACCAGCTCCATCGGCCCCGGCGCCACCAACATGCTGACCGCCGCGGCCATGGCCCATGTCGACCGGCTGCCGGTGCTGTTCCTGCCCGGCGACGTCTTCGCGGGCCGCGCGCCCGACCCGGTGCTGCAGCAGCTGGAGGACTTCGGCGACGGCACGGTCAGCGTCAACGACTGCTTCCGCCCCGTCTCGCGCTATTTCGACCGCATCACCCGGCCCGAGCAGCTGCTGACCGCGCTGCCGCGCGCCTTCCGCGTGATGACCGACCCGGCCGAGTGCGGCCCGGTCACGCTGGCCTTCTGCCAGGACGTGCAGACCGAGGCCTTCGACTGGCCGGAGAGCTTCTTCGAGCCGAAGGTCTGGCGCATGCGCCGGCCGCAGCCGGACCCGGTCGAGCTCGACGAGGTTGCGCGCCTGCTCGGCGCAGCCGAGCGCCCGGTCATCGTCGCCGGCGGCGGCGTCCACTATTCCTTTGCGCATCAGGCACTTGTGCGCTTCGCGGAAGACCATGGCATCCCGGTCGTCGAGACCCAGGCCGGCAAGTCGGCGCTTGCCTGGGACCACCCGCTCAACCTTGGCTCGGTCGGCGTCACCGGCTCCTCGGCCGCCAATGCGGTCGCTCGCGAGGCCGACGTGGTCATCGGCGTCGGCACCCGCTTCCAGGACTTCACCACCGGCTCCTGGTCGCTGTTCGCCCGGCCGGGGCGAAAGCTCGTCAGCCTCAACGTCTCGCCTTATGACGCGGCCAAGCACGGCGCCGTGCCGCTTTGCGCCGATGCGCGCGACGGGCTGGAGGCGCTGGGGCGGGCGCTCGGCGACAAGCGTTTCACGCCGCCGCCGGCTGATCTCAAGCGGGAGTGGATCGCCGCCGTGGATGCGGCGACGGCTCCGCCGCCCGACGGCAACGCGCTGCCGAGCGATGCCCAGGTGATCGGCGCCGTCCAGCGGAATGTCGATGAAAACGCTGTGGTTTTCTGCGCTGCCGGCGGCCTGCCGGGCGAGCTGCACAAGCTCTGGAAGGCTGCGCGGCCGATGGGCTACCACATGGAATACGGCTTCTCCTGCATGGGCTACGAGATCGCCGGCGGGCTCGGCGCCAAGATGGCGCAGCCCGAGCGCGAGATCGTCGTCATGGTCGGCGACGGCTCCTACATGATGATGAACTCCGAGCTCGCGACCTCGGTGATGCTGGGCCAGAAACTCATTGTCGTGCTGCTCGACAATCGCGGGTTCGGCTGCATCAACCGCCTGCAACGGGCGACGGGCGGCGAGAGCTTCAACAACCTGCTCGATACGGCCCGCCATGTGGTGCCGAGCGACATCGACTTCGCCGCCCACGCCGCCTCGATGGGCGCCATCGCCGAGAAGGTCGACGACATCGCCGGGCTGGAGGCCGCGCTCGTGCGGGCGAGGGCGTCGGGGCGCAGCCACGTCATCGTCATCGACACCGATCCGCTGGCGACGACAGAGGCCGGCGGCCACTGGTGGGACGTTGCGGTGCCGGAGGTCTCGACCCGCGAGGAGGTCCGCTCCGCACGCGCATCTTATGAAAACGCCCTGAAGAAACAGAACCTTGTCGACTAGTCTTCATCCAACTTCGACCCTTTGAAGGCGCAACAGATGATCCTCTACGGCACCAATCCGATTGCCTGGTCCAACGACGACGACCAGAGCCTCGGCGCCCATATTCCGCTTCAAACCTGCCTATCGCAGGCCGCCGAGATCGGCTTCGACGGCATCGAGAACGGCCACAAGTTTCCGACCGATCCGGCGGAACTCGCCGCAACGCTGGCGCCGCACGGGCTGAAATTCGTCTCGGCCTGGTATTCGCTGCATCTGCTGACCCGCTCGGCCGACACCGAGATCGAGGCCATCGGCGAGCACCTGGCGCGGCTGAAGGCGATGGGCTCGCCGGTCTTGATCGCCTGCGAGACCTCCAACGCTATCCACGGCAACGACGCCGTCGCGGTCAACGACCGTCCGCGTCTCGACCGGGCGCGGTTCGCCGCATTTTGCGCCGATCTGGAGAAGGTCGCGGCCCATTGCGCGGCCGAGGGCGTGCCGCTGGTCTACCACCACCACATGGGCACCATCGTTGAAAACGAAGAGGAAATCGACGCGCTGATGGAGCTGACCGGCCCGGCGACGCGGCTGCTGCTCGACACGGGCCACGCCTATTTCGGCGGCGGCGATCCGGCGCGGCTCGCCGAGAAGCACATGGACCGCGTTTCACATATCCACGCCAAGAACGTGCGCCCGGATGTGATGGCTGAGGTTCGCGAAAAGGGGCTGAGCTTCCTGGAAGGCGTGCGCCGGGGCGTCTTCACCGTGCCGGGCGATCCGGAGGGCGGGGTCGATTTCGCGCCGGTGCTGAAGACCGCCGCAAGGCACGATTATTCGGGCTGGCTGGTCATCGAGGCGGAGCAGGACCCGGAGGTCCGCGACCCGGTCACCTACCAGTCGATGGGGCTGAAGGCGCTGAAAGCAATGGCCCGCGAGACCGGCGTGGACCGGGGATAAGGCGGGCCGCAGGGCCTCGATACACACGAGACGGGAGAGCGACGCCATGGCCGATCTGCTGGTGAAACCAAAGGGTAAGCACGGCAAGGTGCACGATATCACGCCGCAGAGCGCCGGCTGGTCCTATGTGGGTTTCACGCTCTACCGGCTGGCGCCGGGCGAGAGCGCGAGCGAGGCGACGGGCGACCGCGAGGCGATCCTGGTGCTGGTCGAGGGGCGAGCCGAACTCAGCGCCGGCGGGGTCTCCTTCGGCGAGCGGGGCGAGCGATTGAGCGTCTTCGAGCGCAAGCCGCCGCACTGCCTCTACGTGCCGAACGGCTCAAGCTGGGAGGCGAGGGCGACGACCGAGCTGACGCTGGCCGTGTGCACCGCGCCGGGCAGCGGCGGGCACGCGGCCGGGATGATCGAAAACATCGGTTTCGAGACGCGCGGCAAGGGCACCAATACCCGCTATATCCACCCCATCGCGATGGAGGACAAGGATGTCGCCGACAGCCTGCTGGTGACCGAGGTTTTTACGCCGCAGGGCCATTGGTCGTCCTATCCGCCGCACCGGCACGACGAGGACAACTATCCCGATATGACCTATCTGGAAGAGACCTATTACCACCGTCTCGACCCGGCGACCGGCTTCGGCATCCAGCGCGTCTTCACCGAGGATGGCAGCCTCGACGAGACGATGGCGGTGTCGGACGGCGACGTCGTGCTGGTCCCGAAAGGGCACCATCCCTGCGGGGCGCCCTATGGCTACCAGATGTACTATCTGAACGTGATGGCCGGCCCCTTGCGCAAATGGCGCTTCAAGAACCACCCAGACCACGACTGGATCGCGCAGCGCGACGCGAAGGCTTAGGCTTAAAGGTCTGATTTTAAAAAGACAAACCGCCCGGACGAGACCTCGCTCGCCCGGGCGTTTTCATGTGTCTTTCCGGCCTCGCGAATTTCGAGACGGATTTTGCAAAATCCCGATGCAAAATCGCCGAAATTCGAGAATGCGCTCTCAATCTCGCGAAAACCTCCCTCCGGACCAGGTCGGGGGGCGAAAAGCACCCGAGCGGGTTATCCCCGCTGAGGCCCAGGGCGGTTAAAGTGGTGGCCGCTCACCCACCGATTAGCAGGGCGGCGCCAGCGAGGGCCGTCAGGCCGCCGAGCACCCGCGTCAGGGCGTGGCCGCGCGAGGAGGCGAGCTTGCCGAGGCCGTAGCCGAGGGCGATGCCGGCCGCGTGCAGCAGGGCGGTGGCGAGCGCGAAGCCGGCGCCGTAGGCGAACTCAGTTGCCGCGCCGATCTCGCCGCCATGGGCATGGCCGTGGAACAGGGCGAAGGCGGCGACGATAGCGGCCGAGCCGGCGAGCGGCAGCCGGACGGCCAGCGCCACGAGCAGGCCGAGCGCCACGACCGAGGCCAGGATCGCCGGTTCGACGAAGGGAAGGGGGATGCCGGCAAGTGCAAGGACGAAGCCGAGCAGCATGGTGCCGACGAAGGCGGCCGGCACCAGGGCGACCGCGCGGCCGCCGATCTGCCAGGCCCACAGGCCGACGGCGATCATCGCCAGGATGTGGTCGGCGCCGAACAGCGGATGGCTGAAGCCGGCGGCGAAGGAGCCGTGTTCGCCGGGATTGAGATGGGCAAGGGCCGGCGTCGCGGTAAGCGCCAGGGCAGCTGAGGTCGCGGCCAGGGCGGCGGTGCGGGCGAGCCGAGTGGAAGTGAACCTCGTCATGCAGTCGATCCTTTTCTCAAGTCGATCAGGACGCCCCGGAATGGGTCGCGCCAGTGCTTCGGGTCCTGTCAGGTTTCTGTCTCTGTGAGCTTTCAGGCAGTTCGGTTCGGGTCCCGCCGCCGCATGCCGGAACGGGCGGACGGCGACGGGCAGGGGGTGTTCGCCCCGAAACGGTCGGGACCGGGGTCCCGAAAGGAACCGGCCGCAAGCTGCGGCCGGGAAGAGATGCCGTCAGGCGGCAGCGTGGTAGAGGCGCTGCTGGAAGACGAGGCCGGTGCGGGCCTTGTCCAGCAGCTTGGCGCCGGCGAGCACGGCAAGGTCCACCACCGGCTCGACGATGATCACCGTGAGGTAGGCGAGGCCGAAGCTGCCGACATCGGCAAGGTTCTCGGCGCCGAGGCCGCCGCCATAGAGCGCCCAGAAGCCGACCCAGGCGACGATGCCGCCCTGGTAGCTGGTCGACAGGGCCAGCGCCTGCTTGTAGCTGACGTCCTTGTAGGCGGTCTTCGCCGGGATGATGCGGCGCGCCAAGAGGCTCATGGCGAAGAGCGGCACGATCAGCGTCGTCAGGTTCATGCCGTACTGGGGCAGGTCGGCCGGGGCGAAGAACAGGCCCTGGGCGAGCAGGCCGAGCGCCAGCCCGATGCCGGCCGGACCGGCGCCGAGCATGAGATAGAGCGTCGAGCCGAGAATGATATGGACCTCGGACACGCCGACGGGCCGGGTCGGCAGCACCTCGAAGAAGCAGAAGACCAGCGCGGTCGCGATCACCGAACGGACCGCCAGGGCGGCAAGGCCCCCGTCGCGGCGTATAGTGTCGAGCGACATCTTGCCGATCAGGCCGACGGAGGCGGCGGCGGTCGCCACGCTGAGAAGGATCTTGGCGCCGTCGACGACGCCGGGTTCGATATGCATGTTCAGCCTCCTTGGCGCACCCACCGTGCGCGGAGCTATGGGAAAGGCGCGAGAAAGGCTCGCGCCGCGGCCGATGGCAGGTCTCCTGGCTCGCGGTTCATTGCGCCTGTCCGCCTTCCCGGCTCGAGGCCAGTGGCATTCGGACAGCGCTCGCCGCTCACAGTTGCGGGGGCAGCCACGGATTCGGTCCCTGTTGGGTACGCCTCGCCGTGTTCCCTTTTCACCCGCGTCCGGCTTTGCCTCGCGGGTACCATCGATCTGCAATGCTAGAGGGCGGGGCGTCGGTGTGACAAGTTCAATTTTCGTCCGATCCTGTTCGAAACACGGCGTTTCGTGCCGGGAAATGAGGCAGTGGCGCGGAGGATGGGCGGTCTGGGGCGAGGGTGAGGTGGGAGGCTTCGCCACCTCCACCGCTGTCATGCCTGCGAAGGCAGGCATCCAGTATCCGCCGGGGCGTGTGGGTTTGCGAAAGCGGATGCCCCTCGAGGGCACTCGCGGCAGTTCCGAGGTCTGAGCCGAACCGTTCGGGGTTACTGGATCCCTGTCTTCGGCTGCGCCGAACCCGGGACGACAGGCGGGGCGTGGGCGCGCGTCGGCGTGTTTCGCTGCCGCTCTGGAAGCCAATAGGCCCCGGATCTCGCGATGCTCGTCCGGGGTGACGGCTGAGAGGATGGGAGGCGACCCCTCCCTCTCTGAGGTCATCCCGGCCGCAGGCGAAGCCGGAGAGCCGGGAACCATCGGCACCCTCGGCAGGCGTGAGGCGGGAAGCGTCGCCATCCCCATGGCTGTCATGCCTGCGAAGGCAGGCATCCAGTACCCGCCGGGGCGTGTGGGTTTGCGAAAGCGGATGCCCCTCGACGAGGGGCACTCGCGGCAGTTCCGAGGTCTGAGCCGACCCGTTCGGGGTTACTGGATCCCTGTCTTCGGCTGCGCCGAAACCGCGACGACAGGCGGGGCGTGGGCGCGCGTCGGCGTGTTTCGCTGCCGCTCTGGAAGCCAATGGGCCCCGGCGCGCGCTTCGCTTGGCCGGGGTGACAGCCGAGGGTGGGGTGACGGCGGAGGAGGGACGGCGGAGGGGAGTGANAGCCGAGGGTGGGGTGACGGCGGAGGAGGGACGGCGGAGGGGAGTGAGGGCAGAGCGCCGGAGCGTGGGGGCGGCGATCAGGAGAGGATCAGTTCAGGCCGGCATCCGCAATCTGGGCCGCCACCGCCGCCGTGTCGATCACGGACCAGACGTTGCGGATGCGCCCGGCGTCGTTGAATTCGTAGAAGACGTTTTCCGCGAACTGCACGCGCCGGCCGTTTACGGCAAGGCCGAAAAGCATGCCGACCGGCGTGCAGTCGAACCACAGTCGGCTCGCCACCATCGGCGGGTCGCAGACCAGGTGCTCGATCCTAAAGGCAAGGTCCGGGATCGCCCGGAAGTCCTCCACCAGCATCTGCCGGTAGCCGGAAAGACCGAGCGGGCGCCCGTTATGGCGAACGTCGTCGGCGACATAGCGGTGCAACTCGTCCCAGTCCTGCCGGTTGAGACAATCGATGTATCGGCGATAGATCGCGGCAAGGTCGGAGGAGGGCATGACTGATCCTGCTGAAGGGCGGATGGCGGACAGAACACAAAAAGGGGCGCGGCCCGTCAAGGCCGCGCCCGTTCCCCCTATGCCCCGAGAAGCGGGACGCCGAGCGTCAACGCTCCTCGGTCTGCAGACCCTTGAAGATCGCCACGCACATCAAGAGCAGGACGAGCGTGAAGGGAAGACCGGTCGAGATGACCATCGCCTGAAGCGAGCCCAGGCCGCCGCCGATCAGCAGCACGATGGCCACCAGCCCCTCGAAGGTGCACCAGAACACCCGCTGCGGCACCGGCGCGTCGATCTTGCCGCCGGCGGTGATCGTGTCGATCACCAGCGAGCCCGAGTCGGACGAGGTGACGAAGAACACGATGACCAGCACGATGCCGATGGTCGAGGTGATGGAAGCGAGGGGCAGGCCCTCGAGCATGGCGAAGAGCGACAGTTCCGGGCTGTAGCTGTCGATCACGTTGGCCTTGACCGCGCTGGTCGCCGGGTCGGAGAGGACCTGGTCGATGGCAACGCCGCCGAACACCGCCATCCACAGCACGCAGACGAGCGAAGGGATGATCAGCACGCAGGTGATGAACTCGCGCACCGTGCGGCCGCGGCTGACCCGGGCGATGAACATGCCGACGAAGGGCGACCAGGAGATCCACCACGCCCAGTAGAAAGCCGTCCAGCCCTGGCGGTAGTCGTCGTCGGTACGGCCGATCGGGTTCGACAGGCTGCCCAGGTCGGCGCCATAGGCCACGAGACCGGTGACGAAGTCGCCGAGGATCGCGACCGTCGGTCCGGCGAGCAGCACGAACAGCAGCAGCACCGCGGCGATCACCATGTTGATCTCCGACAACACCTTGACGCCGCCGTCGAGCCCGCGCAGCACCGAGACCAGCGCAATGGAGGTGATGGCGATGATCAGGATCACCTGCACGGTGATCGTGTTCGGGATGCCGTAGACGTGCTCGAGACCCGCATTGGCCTGCTGAGCGCCGAGGCCGAGCGAGGTGGCGAGGCCGAACAGCGTCGCGAACACGGCGAGCGTGTCGATGATGTGGCCGGTCCAGCCCCACACGCGCTCGCCGAAGATCGGATAGAAGGCCGAACGGATCGACAGCGGCAGGCCCTTGTTGAAGCTGAACAGCGCCAGCGCCAGCGCCACCACGGCGTAGATCGCCCAGGGGTGCAGGCCCCAGTGGTAGATGGTCGCCGCAAGGCCCATCTGCTTGGCTGCCTCGACGTTCTCCGGGATGATCGAGCCGTCGGCCGCGAACGGTGAGGGCACGCCGAGCGGCGACGAGATGGCCATGTGGTAGACCGGCTCGAGCACGCCGAAGAACATCAGGCCGATGCCCATGCCGGCGGCGAACAGCATCGCGAACCAGCCAGCGTAGCTGTAGTCGGGACTGGCTTCCTTGCCGCCGAGCCGGACGCTGCCCCAGGGGCTGACGACCAGGAACAGGCAGAACAGCACGAAGACGTTGGCCGCACTCATGAAGAACCAGTCGAAAGTACTGGTCAGTGCCGGCCGCAGCCAGCCGAAGAACGAGGCTGCCTGCTCGGGCGCCAGCAGCGCGTAGATCACGAAGGCGACGATCGACAGGCCGGAAATCAGGAAGACCGGGTTGTGGATGTCGAAGCCGAAGGGGCCGAGCTGTCCCTCCAGATTGTGCTGACCGATCTCGAAATCGGTGTCGATGATGTCGGACGCGCCTTCCGGCTCGGGAATGCCGGTGGCGTTTGTCTGGTCGCTCATCTTTTGTCCCTGTTGTTGCGACAAGGCTGGCCCGCGGCGAGGCCGCTTGCCGGACATGTCTGCTTTATTGCGGGCCTGACGGCCCGGTCGGATTGTATTTGCGAGCGACCGCACCACAAAGGTGTCAGGAGCGTCATCCGCCGGTGTTCCGGCGACATCGCGCGCTGGCCAGTCTCGCACCCGCACAAGCTGAATGCCCCGGCGTGCCATGGCCCGCAGGAAGAAGCGAACGGCAGCCGGTGTGCAGGCCTCGTAGCGACCGCCCGGACGGCCCGGGCGAACGAAAGGGGGGCGGAAGATCCGCTTCCATACGGACCTCGACCGCGCCCCGAAAGGCGGAACCGGGCATGCAGCGCATCCCCCGGTCGACAGGGCGCAATGTGGCATATTTGCGGCGGGCGCGCAAATCTCCATGCATTTCAGTGGCTTGCTCGTGCATTATAGATTCGCAAGGCACGCCCGCCGACCCGCCGGCACTTGACTTGGCGGGCCTGCCATCGTCAGGAAGAACGGGTAGGGGCCGCGCGGGTGCGGCCGCGCAACAGGACGCCGCGCCGCGTGCAGACGCTCGACACTTCCTCATCCCGTGTTTCCGGTCCGCTCGCGGAACGCGACATCGCTCTCGTGATCTTCGACTGCGACGGCGTGCTGGTCGACAGCGAGCCGATCAGCGAGCGGGTGCTGCTGGCGGCGCTCGCGGAGGCGGGCGTTGCGGTCGACCACGCCTATTTCAAGGCGCATTTCCTCGGCCGCAGCTTTCCGCGCGTTGCTCAGAGCATCCGCGACGACTTCCGCGTCGCCCTGCCGGCGACCTTCGAGAGCGACTACCGGGAGCGGCTGCTTCTCGCCTTCGAGGCGGAGCTGAAGCCGGTCGCCGGCGTGTTCGAGGTGCTGGAGCGGCTGGCGGTGAGAGCCTGCGTCGCCACCAGCAGTAGCCCGCCACGGGTGCGCCGGTCGCTGCAGCTCGCCGGGCTCGACAGCTATTTCGGCGAGGCCGTCTTCACCGCCTCGCAGGTGGCGCGGGGCAAGCCGGCGCCCGATCTCTTCCTGCATGCGGCCGCCGAGTGCGGCGTTGAGCCCGAGCGCTGCCTCGTGATCGAGGACAGCGTGCCGGGGCTGGAGGCGGCGCGGGCCGCCGGCATGGCGGTGTGGCACTTCATCGGCGGCAGCCATCTGGACGCGGGCGATGCCGCGCCCGGCTCACCGCCGCTGCCGGTGTTCGACCGGTGGGACGCGTTTTTCGAGATGGCGCCGCAGCTGGCGCGGGAGACGGGCGGCCGCGCGGCCGGAGAGGGGAGCTGAAGCGAATGGCGGGCAAGGGCGATGCGGATGTGAGCCGTCTCGACGAGGCGGCCCGGGCCGGGTGGCTCTACTACGTCGCCGGCAACACCCAGGACGAGATCGCCCGCAAGCTCGGCGTCTCGCGCCAGTCTGCGCAGCGCCTCGTCTCGCTGGCCGTGACCGAGCGGCTGATCAAGGTGCGGCTCGACCACCCGATCGCCCGCTGCATGGAACTGGCCGCCAATCTCGCCGACCGCTTTGCCTTGCGCTCCTGCGAGGTGGTGCCGAGCGATCCGGGAACGCCGTCCTCCATCGTCGGCATCGCCCAGGCGGCGGCGGCCGAGATGGAACGGCACCTGAAGTCGAGCGCACCGAAGATCATCGCCTACGGCACCGGCCGGGCGCTGCGCGCCTCGATCGACCAGCTGCCGACCATGGACTGTCCGCAGCACAAGGTCGTCTCGCTGCTCGGCAACATGATGTCCGACGGTTCGGCCTCGGCCTATAACGTCATCATCCGCATGGCCGACCGGGTCAACGCCCGCCACTATCCCATGCCGCTGCCGGTCTTCGCACGGTCGAAGCGCGAGCGGGCGCTGCTGCACAACCAGGAGCCGGTCCACAACATCCTGGAACTGGCCAAGGACGCGGACGTGACCTTCGTCGGCGTCGGCAACATGGGCGAGAGCGCGCCGCTCTTCGTCGACGGCTTCATCAGCCGCGACGAGATGTCGGCGCTGACCGCGGCCGGCGCCATCGGCGAGATCACCAGCTGGGTCTACGACCGCAATGGCGAGCTGATCGAGGGGCTGACCAACGATCTCGTCGCCAGCGCACCGCTGGGCAAGGCGCGCGACAAGCCGGTGATCGGCATCGCCGCCGGCGAGGCCAAGGTCGACGCGATCCTCGGCGCGCTGCGCGGGGAATTGCTGAACGGGCTGATCACCAACGAGCTGACCGCCGACCGCCTGCTGGCGCGCTGAGGGCGGGGCAAGGTTCGCCTCTCCTTTTGCCAGGAACATGAACGCGCGGGCGCGGGTTGCAGCGCGCGGAGGGCTTCGCGCGCGCTTCGTGCCCCAGCGGAAGCGCGATCCAATCCCCTGAAACAAAATGAGTTTTTGCGGCGCAGCAACGAATGTTGGGGCGGGAGACGCTGCGCCAGCTTGACGGCATCTGCCTGTTTTGTGAGTATTTGCCCGCAATCATAGCAAATGCCCAAGGGCATCCGGGAGGACTTCATGACCACATTCATCCGTGCCCTGCTGGGCGCGACGGCCATTTCGCTTGCCGTGTCCCCGGCGCTGGCCGAGAAGCTGACCATCGCCACCGTCAACAACGGCGACATGATCCGCATGCAGAAGCTGACGGATGATTTCGCCGCCAAGAACCCCGACATCGAGCTGGAGTGGGTGACGCTGGAAGAGAACGTGCTGCGCCAGCGCGTGACCACCGACATCGCCACCAAGGGCGGCCAGTACGACGTGATGACCATCGGCACCTACGAGGCGCCGATCTGGGCGAAGCAGGGCTGGCTGGTCGCGCTCGACGACCTCGGCGCCGACTACGATGTCGACGACCTGCTGCCGGCGATCCGCGGCGGCCTGACCGTCGACGGCAAGCTCTACGCCGCGCCGTTCTACGGCGAGAGCTCCATGGTGATGTACCGCAAGGACCTGATGGAGAAGGCCGGCCTGACCATGCCGGACGCCCCGACCTGGGACTTCATCAAGGAAGCCGCCGCGGCGATGACCGACAAGGGCAACGAGGTCTACGGCATCTGCCTGCGCGGCAAGGCCGGCTGGGGCGAGAACATGGCCTTCCTCAGCGCTATGGCCAATTCCTACGGCGCGCGCTGGTTCGACATGGACTGGAAGCCGCAGTTCGACAGCGAGGCCTGGAAGGCGACGCTGACCGACTATCTCGACCTGATGAACAATTACGGGCCTCCGGGCGCCTCGAGCAACGGCTTCAACGAGAACCTGGCGCTGTTCCAGACCGGCAAGTGCGGCATGTGGATCGACGCCACCGTCGCCGCGTCCTTCGTGACCAACCCGAACGACAGCCAGGTCGCCGAGCATGTCGGCTTCGCGCTGGCCCCCGACAAGGGCCTGGGCAAGCGCGGCAACTGGCTGTGGGCCTGGAACCTGGCGATCCCGGCCGGCTCGCAGAAGACCGAGGCGGCCAAGAAGTTCATCGCCTGGGCGACCTCCAAGGAATACCTTGAGCTGGTCGCCTCGAAGGAAGGCTGGGCCAACGTGCCCCCGGGCACGCGCACCTCGCTCTACGAGAACGAGAACTACCTGGAGGCCGCGCCCTTCGCCAAGATGACGCTGGACAGCATCAACGCCGCCGATCCGCAGAAGCCGACGGTCGACGAGGTGCCGTATGTCGGCGTGCAGTTCGTGGCGATCCCCGAGTTCCAGGGCATCGGCACGGCCGTCGGCCAGCAGTTCTCCGCCGCCCTTGCCGGCACGGTCTCGGCCGAGCAGGCGCTGCAGAGCGCCCAGCAGACGACCGAGCGCACCATGCGCCGCGCCGGCTACATCAAGTAAGCCTGCGCCGAGGACGAGGACCGGCGCGCGCTTCATGCGGGCCGGTCCGCCCTTCCCAAGACCCGACCACCTGACCCGGGGCTGAACCGATGGCTACCGCCCACTCGCGTGCCGCCGCCCGCGTGATGATCTCGCCGGCCGTGATCCTGCTGCTCGGCTGGATGATCGTCCCGCTGTCGATGACGGTCTACTTCTCCTTCCTCAGCTACAATCTCCTGATGCCGGGGATGGAGGAGTTCATCGGCTTCGGCAATTACGAGTTCTTCCTGACCGATCCCGCCTTCATGGAGGCGCTGGTCAACACGCTGCTGCTGGTCGGCGGAGTGCTGGTCATCACCATCGTCGGCGGCGTCGGCCTGGCCCTTTTGCTCGACCAGCCGATGTGGGGGCAGGGGATCGTCCGGGTGCTGGTGATCGCGCCGTTCTTCGTCATGCCGACGGTCTCCGCCTTGGTGTGGAAGAACATGTTCATGAACCCGGTCAACGGGCTCTTCGCCCACATGGCCAAGGCGCTGGGACTGCCGCCCTTCGACTTTCTCGCCCATGCCCCGCTCGCCTCGATCATCGTGATCGTCGCCTGGCAGTGGCTGCCCTTCGCGACCCTGATCCTGCTGACCGCGCTGCAGTCGCTCGACAAGGAGCAGATCGAGGCGGCGGAGATGGACGGGGCGAGCGCGTTCGACCGCTTCCGCTTCATCGTGCTGCCGCACATGTCGCGGGCGATCACCGTGGTGATCCTGATCCAGACCATCTTCCTGCTGTCGGTCTTCGCCGAGATCCTGGTGACCACCAATGGCGGACCGGGCTACGCCTCGACCAACATCACCTATCTCGTCTACGCCCAGTCGTTGCTGCAGTTCGACGTGGGCGGCGGCTCCGCCGGCGGCATCGTCGCCGTGATCCTCGCCAACATCGTCGCGATCTTCCTGATGCGGATGATCGGCAAGAACCTGGAGGCCTGACCATGGCGCGTCGTGCCACCGGAACCCGCAAGCTCGTCGTCACGGCCCTCGCCTGGGCCGTCGGGCTCGCGATCTTCTTCCCGATCCTCTGGACGATCCTGACCAGCTTCAAGACGGAGGCCGAGGCCATCGCCTCGCCGCCCTCGCTGTTCGCCTTCCGCTGGACGCTGGAGAACTATGTCGAGGTCAATTCGCGCTCCGACTATTTCCTGCATTTCATGAATTCGGTGGTGATCTCGCTCGGCTCGACCCTCCTGGGCCTCCTGATCGCCATTCCGGCCGCCTGGTCGATGGCCTTCGTTCCGGCCAAGCGCACCAAGGACATCCTGATGTGGATGCTCTCCACCAAGATGCTGCCGCCGGTCGGCGTCTTGGTGCCGATCTACCTGATGTTCCGCGACTTCGGCCTGCTCGACACCCGCATCGGCCTGATCGTGGTGCTGACCCTGATCAACCTGCCGATCATCGTCTGGATGCTCTTCACCTACTTCAAGGAGATCCCCGGCGAGATCCTGGAAGCCGCGCGCATGGACGGGGCCTCGCTCTGGGACGAGGTCGTTTATGTGCTGACGCCGATGGCGGTGCCGGGCATCGCCTCGACGCTGCTGCTCAACATCATTCTGGCCTGGAACGAGGCCTTCTGGACGCTGAACCTGACGGCGGCGAAAGCGGCCCCGCTGACCGCCTTCATCGCCAGCTATTCGAGCCCGGAAGGCCTGTTCTACGCCAAGCTTTCCGCCGCCTCGACGCTCGCCATCGCCCCGATCCTGATTCTCGGCTGGTTCAGCCAGAAGCAGCTGGTGCGCGGCCTCACCTTCGGCGCAGTCAAGTAAGGACCCGAACGATGGGCAGGATTACCCTTTCCAAGGTGACCAAGACCTTCGGCGACGTGGAGGTGATCCCGCCGCTGGACCTCGAGATCGAGGACGGCGAGTTCGTCGTCTTCGTCGGGCCGTCCGGCTGCGGCAAGTCGACCCTGCTGCGGCTGATCGCCGGGCTCGAGGACGTCTCTTCCGGCGAAATCGAGATCGACGGCCGTCCGGCCACCGACCTGCCGCCGGCGCGGCGGGGGCTCGCCATGGTGTTCCAGTCCTACGCGCTCTATCCGCATATGAGCGTGCGCAAGAACATCGCCTTCCCGCTGAAGATGGCCAAGATGGATGCGGCCGAGCAGGAACGGCGGGTGCTGGCGGCGGCGAAGACGCTGAACCTCACCGACTATCTCGACCGCCGGCCGGGGCAGCTGTCCGGCGGCCA
Organism: Stappia sp. WLB 29; assembly: GCF_023507705.1. GTDB lineage: Bacteria > Pseudomonadota > Alphaproteobacteria > Rhizobiales > Stappiaceae > Stappia. Next base: position 93,507 of record NZ_JALBGD010000012.1, read on the forward strand.
GCGTCAGCGCGTCGCCATCGGCCGCGCCATCGTGCGCGAGCCGGAAGCCTTCCTGTTCGACGAGCCGCTGTCCAATCTCGACGCGGCCTTGCGCGTCAACATGCGGCTGGAGATTTCCGAGCTGCACCAGTCGCTGAAGACGACGATGATCTACGTCACCCACGACCAGGTCGAGGCGATGACCATGGCCGACAAGATCGTGGTGCTGCGGGCCGGCCATATCGAACAGGTCGGTTCGCCGCTGGAGCTCTATCGCAGCCCGGCCAATCTCTTCGTCGCCGGCTTCATCGGCTCGCCGAAGATGAACTTCATCACCGGCGAGGAAGCGGCGAAGCACGGCGCCCGCACCATCGGAATCCGCCCCGAGCATCTGGCCATCGCCCAGGACGGCGGCAGCTGGCGCGGCCGCGTCGGCGTGGCCGAGCATCTGGGCTCCGACACGTTCCTGCATGTGAATGTGGACGGGCAGGATCCGCTGACCGTGCGCGTGCCGGGCGAGGCGGGCTACCGCCACGGCGATACGGTCTCGCTCACACCGAACCTGGAGCACCTGCACCGCTTCGACGAGACGGGACTGGCCCTGCGATGAGACGGCTGGAAGGACGCAGCGCCCTGATCACCGGGGCGGCGCGCGGCATCGGCCGCGCGTTTGCGGAAAGCTATGCTCGCGAGGGGGCGCGGGTCGCCATCGCCGACATCAACCTGGACGGCGCGCGGCAGGCGGCCGAGGCCATCGGCAACGGCGCGATTGCAGTGCAGCTCGACGTCACCGACCAGGCCTCCATCGAGCGCGCGGTAACCGAGGCCGATGCGGAGCTCGGCGGCATCGACATCCTGGTCAACAACGCGGCGCTGTTCGACATGGCGCCCATCGTCGAGATCACCCGCGAGAGCTTCGACCGGCTGTTCTCGGTCAACGTGGCCGGATGCTTGTTCACCCTGCAGGCGGTGGCGCGCGCGATGATCGCGCGCGGGCGCGGCGGCAAGATCATCAACATGGCGAGCCAGGCCGGGCGGCGCGGCGAGCCGCTGGTCGCCGTCTACTGCGCCACCAAGGCGGCGGTGATCAGCCTGACCCAGTCGGCGGGGCTCGACCTGATCCGCCACGGCATCAACGTCAACGCCATCGCGCCCGGCGTCGTCGACGGCGAGCACTGGGACGGGGTGGACGCGCTTTTCGCGAAATACGAGGGCAGGGCGCCGGGAGAGAAGAAACGCCTCGTCGGCGCGGCTGTGCCGTATGGGCGGATGGGCACGGCGGAGGACCTGACCGGCATGGCGATCTTCCTCGCCGGGCCGGAGAGCGACTACGTCGTGGCCCAGACCTACAACGTCGACGGCGGCAACTGGATGAGCTGAGCCGGCAAACGGACGACGAGACCGATGAGCGAACACGCAGCGCCGCGCGCCCTCCCGCGCGCCGGCACCAGAGAGCATGACCCAGAGGCCCCAGTGAGCGTAGTGACTCCAGTGACCACCAGCCTGTCCCTTTCGACCCTTTCCGAAATCACCGGTGCGCATGTGCCGGCCTATTCCCGCGAAGACCTGACGGCCGGCATCGTGCATCTGGGCGTCGGCAACTTCCACCGCGCGCACCAGATCGTCTATCTCGACCGGCTGTTCAACCGCGGGCTCGACCGCGACTTTGCGGTGATCGGCGCGGGCGTAAAGCCTTATGACGCGGCGATGCGCGAGCGGCTGAAGGGGCAGGACTGGCTCTCCACCGTGGTGGAGCTGGACCCGGACGGGCTGACGGCCCGCGTCACCGGCGCGATGATCGACTTCGCGGAAGTGGATCCCGACGCCATCGTTGCCGTGCTGGAGCGGCCCGAGATCCGCATCGTCTCGATGACGATCACGGAGGGCGGCTACTATGTGGACGCCACCACCGGCGGCTTCGACGCAGGCCATGCCGACATGGCCGCCGATGCGGCCCACCCCGACGCGCCGGCCTCCAGCTTCGGCATCCTGCTGAAGGCGCTGCGCCGCCGCCGCGCCGCCGGGATCGCGCCCTTTACCATCATGTCCTGCGACAACCTGCCGGAAAACGGCCATGTGGCCCGCAACACCGTGCTGGGCCTTGCCCGCATGAGCGATCCCGACTTCGCCGACTGGGTGGCGGAGAATGTCGCCTTCCCCAGCAGCATGGTCGACTGCATCACCCCGGGGACCTCGGAGCGCGAGAAGGCCTTGCTGCGCGAGCGCTTCGGCATCGAAGATGAAGCTCCCGTCGCCTGCGAGCCGTTCCGCCAATGGGTGATGGAGGACCATTTTCCCGCCGGCCGGCCGAGGCTGGAGGAGGTGGGCGTCCAGTTCGTGGAGGACGTTGCGCCGTATGAGCTGATGAAGCTGCGGATCCTCAACGGCGGCCATGCGGCGATTGCCTACCCGTCCGCGCTGCTCGGCTATCACTTCGTCCATGACGCGATGGCCGACCCGCTGATCGCCGGCTTTTTGAGAAAGCTCGCCCATGCGGAGATCGTCCCGACGGTGCCGCCGATTGCCGGCGTCGATTTCGCCGCCTATTTCGAGTTGATCGCCTCGCGGTTTTCCAACCCGGAGGTCGGCGACACGATCCCGCGCCTGTGCCTCGACGGATCGAACCGGCAGCCGAAATTCATCCTGCCCACCGTGCAGGCGCGGCTGGAGGCGAATGCCGATCTGGACGGCCTTGCCCTGGAAGTGGCGCTGTGGTGCCGCTATTGCGCCGGCACGGCGGAGGACGGAAGCGCCATCGAGATCGTCGACGAGCGTGCCGCCGAGCTGACCCGGCGGGCGCTGGAGGCGCGCGAGACGCCGCAGGCCTTCCTCGATTTCATGCCCGTCTTCGGCGATCTCGGCCGCAGGCAGCCCTTTGCCGATGCCTTTGCGCGCGTCCTCGGCGCGCTGTGGGCGGATGGCGTGCGCCCGGTGCTGACCCGCTACATCGACAGCGGTGCAGCGGGACGCTGAGCGCACCTTGTCCGCCCGAACACGGCGGCGCGGCGGAGATCCTCCCTCCGCCGCGCCGCTTTTTCTTTGCCGTCTTTCCTGTTGAGGGAAGGTCGATGCTCTCGACCCTGCCGCCGCTTCGTGCTTGTCTCGGCACCTTGAAGAAATCGACAGGAGGGGTGCCTTGGGCATTCAGGATGCAGCGGGTCTGAAGGCCCTGCTTTTCGATCTCGACGGTACGCTGGTCGACAGCGTTCCCGACATCGCGGCGGCGACCAACCAGCTGCTGGACAGCGAGGGGCACGCACCGCTGGAGGTCGACGAGGTGCGGCGGATGATCGGCCACGGCATCCCCAAGCTGGTGGAGCGGGCGATGGCCGCGCGCGGCCGGACGCTGGACGCGGCGGCACTGGCGCCGCTGGTGGCGCGGATGATGGCGTTCTACGGCGACAACCTGACGGGCCGCACGGTGCTGCTGCCCGGCGCCATGGCGGCGCTGGAGGAGGGCGCGCGGGCCGGCCTCGGCCTTGCCGTCGTCACCAACAAGCCGGAAGGCTTTTCCCGGACGATCCTGGCGCATTTCGGCCTGGAGGACCTGGTGCCGGTGGTGGTCGGCGGCGACACCTGCGCCACCCGCAAGCCGGCGCCGGAAATGCTGCTGCATGCGGCGGCCGCGCTCGGCGCGACGCCGGCGAGCGCGGTGATGGTGGGCGACAGCGGCGCGGATGTCGACAGCGCGCGGGCCGCCGGAATGAAGGTGATCGTGGTGCGCGGCGGCTATGGCGGCGTCGCGGCCGAAGACCTCGGCGCCGATATGGTCATCGACACGCTGGCGGATCTGTTCGGCGCGCTGAAGCGCCTTGCCGAAACGGCCGACGCCCGGGCGTAAGGCCCGGGCGTCGAGATTTGTTGCAAGGCGATGTTCGGTTGGCGGCTTACCGCCAGCCGCCGCGGCCCGGCCGATAGCGCGTCTGGCGCACATAGTTCGCCGAGACCCAGCCGCTCTCGGTGCCGCCGAGCAGCTGGATGCGGCACCAGGTCTGGCTGCCGACCGCGCGGCAGCCCCGGTCGATCAGCACGTCGCCATTGGCGACCCGGCCGATCACCGAGTAGCCGGTACCGGGGCCGCTGCGGACATTCAGCAGGCCGTTGGCGCTGAGGCCGGTCACCTCGAAATAGCTGGCGCGCGCATCGGGGCCCGGTCGGGGATCGGGACGCGAGGGACGGTCGGGACGGCCCGGACGCCCGACGCCGGGACGGTCGTCGCCCGGACGCCAATCGCCGGGACGGTCGTCGCCCGGTCGGCCGGGGCGACCCGGACGGGTGGGGCGGTCGTCCACCGGCGGCACGGGCCGCGAACTCGCCTCGCGCAGGAAGTCGCCGGCCACCCAGCCCTTGGCATCGCCGTTGCGGCGTTCGACCTCGCACCAGCGCTGGCGTTCTCCGGCAAGTCGGCCGCAGCCGAGGTTGCGCAGCACCTCGCCGTCGGACAGGCGCGCGGTGATGGGGAAGCCGGTGCCCGGGCCGGTGCGCACGTTGAGATAATCGCGCCCGCTGATGCCGGTGACCCGCCAGAAGTCCGGGCCGCCGTCGTCCATGATCATGCGGGGACGCTCGGGACGATCCGGGCGGCCGGGGCGGCCGTCGCCGGGACGGTCAGGACGGTCGGGGCGACCGGTTCCGGGGCGGTCCGGACGACCCGGACGGTTGCTGCCCTCGCGCAGATAGGTGGCCGAGACCCAGCCGTTGTCGCGCCCGTTCGGCCGCTCCACCCGGCACCAGCGCTGGCCGGTGACCATGTGGCAGCCGAGATTGCGCAGCACCTCGCCATTGGCGAGCCGCGCCACGACCGGGTTGCTGGTGTTCGGACCCGAGCGCAGGTTGAGGAAATCGCCGGCGCCGACGCCGGTCACCTGCCAGAATTCCGGGGTGCCGGCATTGCCGCCGCCCTGATTGCCCCCACCCTGGTTTCCGCCCGGCGGGCGGCCGCCGCCGGTGCCGGGCTGCGGCCGGGTCTGCCCCGGACGCACGGAGGCGACGGTCAGCACGTAGCGGGCCGTCTCGTTGCGGCCGACGCCGTCGGCCGACAGGCGCACGCGGATGCGGTAATCGCCGTTCTCGCTCGCCCGGCCGCTGTATTTCGCGCCCCGGCGCGCGCCGTCGAACACCTCGCGGCGGCTGCCGGGCTCGGCAACGCCCATGTGCACGTAGCGGTTGGAGGAGGAGAGCGAGAGGCTGACCTGCTGGCCGGTCGTCGCCGGCAGCAGGTACTCGACGAATTCCTCGCCCTTGATCATGCCGGCGACTTCGGTGCCGGCCGCTCCGCGGGGGATGTCGATGCGCTCGGTGCGGATCTCCATGGCAAGGGCTGCCGGCGCTGCAAGGGCGACGGACGCCGCGACAGCAAGCGTGGCAAGGGAGCGGAAAAGCGTCATGCCTCAAATCTCCTGAATGAATCCGCCGAAAAGGCAGTGTCAGGATGAGTGTTCGCCCGGCAATGTGTCGAGGTCTTGACGCCGGCGGGACGATTTGCGGCAGCGCCTTGAGTGGCGAATTTGAGATACGCCTTATTTTGCAGCACGCGCCAGAGCGTATTTCAAATTCGGAAACCACAATAGAAACATAAACTTACTCGTCATCCTTTTGGATCTGAAGTTCGTTCAGAGCATGCCGTGGAATGCGACGAACTTCAGATCCGGATGACTAGCGGTTTTCGCGCATTGCCGGACGGGTGCGGCGGCTTATCATCGGGAGCCAAGGGGGAACCGCAATGCCTGCCGCCGCGCTGATCCTGCTCTATCTGCTCGTCGCGCTGGCGCCGCTCGCCCTGGCCGCCGCCAGCGGCCGGCCGCCGCGTCCGGTGATGGACGAGATCGCCAGCGGCATGGCGATGGTGGCCTTCGCGATCCTGCTGATGGAATTCGTGCTGTCGGGCCGCTTCCGGTCCATCTCCGGCCGCGTCGGCCTCGACGTCACCATGCGCTTCCACCAGTTGCTCGCCCGCACGGCGCTGGCGCTGGTCGTGGTGCATCCGTTCCTCTACACGCTGCCCTTCGCCCGGCCGCTCCCCTTCGACCCCACACGCCAGCTGACGCTGACCTTCGCGGCGGAAGGGCTGGTGACGGGTGTCCTCGCCTTCGTGCTGCTGCCGGGCTTCGTGATCCTGTCGATCGCCCGCGACCGCATCGGCTGGCGCTACGAGACCTGGCGGCTCGCCCACGGGCTCGGCGCGCTGGCCATCGCCGTGCTGGTGCTGGTCCATGCCCGGCACGCCGGCCGCTACAGCGCCGACCCGCAGCTTGCCGGCCTGTGGGGGCTGCTGACGGTGGCGGCGGTCCTGTCCTTGCTGCATGTCTATCTGGTGAAGCCGCTGCTGGCGCTGCGCCGCCCGTGGCAGGTGACGGCCTTGCGCAAGCTCGCCGAGCGCACCTGGGAGGTGGTGCTGAGCCCAAGGGGGCACGACGGCATCGCCTACCGCGCCGGACAGTTCGCGTGGATCCGCATCGGCGCGCCGGTCTTCTCGCTGCGCGAGAACCCGTTCTCCATCGCCTCGGCGCCGGGCGAGGGGCGGGACCTGCGCTTCGTCATCAAGGAGCTCGGCGACTTCACCGCGACGCTCGGCGGCATCCGGCTCGGCACGCTCGCCCATGTCGACGGGCCGCACGGCAACCTGGTGCTGGAAGGGCGGCAGGGCAGCGGCATCGCCTTCATCGCCGGCGGCGTCGGCATCGCGCCGATGCTGGGGCTGTTGCGGCAACTGGAAATCGACGCGGATCCGCGCCCGACGATGCTGGTCTACGGCAACCGCCATGCCGGCCAGATCGCCTGCAGCGAAGATCTCGCCCGCATGCGCCGGCAGCACCGGACGCAGGTGGTGCAGGTGCTGTCCGAACCGCCGGACGGCTGGGAGGGCGAGCGCGGCATGGTCGACGCGGCGCTGATCGCCCGGCTGTTCACTGAGGCGCGCTATCGCGACTGGCTCTATGTCCTGTGCGGCCCGCCGGCGATGATGGAGGCGGCGGAAGAGGCGCTGCTCGGCCTCGGCGTGGCACCTCGGCGGATCATTTCGGAAAGGTTCCAGCATGACTGAGCCGCGCCGCCCGACAACGCTGCCCCCGCATACCGCGCGCGTGCGGCGGCTCGCCCTGTTCTGGATCCTCAACGCCGTGCTCGCTGCCGGCATCCTCGTCTTCGCGCTGCGGTAGAGCCCGGCACACTGCGCTCCCGCTGCGAGGTGCCGGGCGGCACAATCCGTATCTCCCGGTTGTATTTTTTTTACTCTGCATGCCGGTTTTCATTCTAGTGTGGATGCGCCGGGCTGGAGGCGTTCGGGGCACAGCCCGCAGGCGAACCCGGGGGGCTTGGAATGGCTGCCGCTACACATGAACTTGCACCTCATCTTCTGCCGTCGTTCATACCGTCGGCGGATGGCGGCGATCCGCTGATGACGATCATGCTGGTCGTGCTCATCATCGGTGTTGTGCTGTTGGGGACGTTCTACCTGCACCTTCACTCCCTGCCGGAGCGCCTCGCGCACAAGCATGGCAGGATGCAGTTCGAACTCGTCGCCGTGCTCGGCCTGCTGGCGCTGTTCACGCACAACAATCTCTTCTGGGTCGCGGCGCTCCTGCTCGCATTCGTGCAGCTCCCGGATTTCATGACACCGCTCGGATCGATCGCGAATTCCCTGAGCCGAATGGCCAATCCGGCCGACCAGCGGCACGACAGCGAGCCGGAGCCCTTGCGCGAGGAAAGGGAGCCGGACGTCCTCGCGGAACCGCACACCGCCGGAGCGGCAAGCGAGGTAGCGCTCGCGCCTCGGCAGGCCACGGACAAGCAGGAGGGATAAATGTTCGAACTTCTGTTCTGCTCCATCCTGACGATCCTGCCGGATTATCTTTATCGCCGTTATGGTCAGGGCAAGCGGATCGGCCGGGAGATCACGCTCTATTCGGTCTGGTACGAGCTGCGATATGGAATTGTCACCTGCCTGATCCTTACGATCTCTCTGATAACACTTGTCTTCTACTATCATCCGACGGCAACGACGGCGGTGGCGTCGTTCCGTACGATTGCGATCCTGCCGGAAGTTCCGGGCCGTGTGTCGGAAACGTATGTGCCGGTCAGCCTCGAGTTCGAAGTCAAGGCAGGTGATCCGGTCTTCAAGCTGGACAGCAATCGCCAGGAGGCTGCCGTCGAGACGGCGCGGCAACATGTGGCGGAGGTTCAGGGCGAGGTTGCTCTGGCAAGGGGCGAACTTGCCGTCGCCAGCGCGCAGGTCGAGCAGGCGCTGGCATCCTTGAAGCAGGCCCAGGACGAGTTCGACACCAGGCAGGAACTGTTCGTGCGCAACGCCAGCGCCGTGAGCGAGCGGGACGTCGAGAAGTTGCAGAACACCGTGAACGCCATGGCGGGTGCTGCGAAGGCCGCGCAGGCGAACAAGGACCTGATCGACACCAAGATCAGCGTGTTCCTGCCCGAAAAGTTGAAAAGCGCGGAAGCGCGGCTGGCCGAAGCGGAGGTGGAACTGGCGAAGACCACCGTTTATGCCGGCGTGGACGGGACCGTCAGTCAATTCGTGCTGCGACCCGGCGACATCGTCAATCCGATGATGCGTCCTGCAGGGATCCTGATCCCGAAGGACGCCCAGAAGCAGCGGCTGATCGCGGGGTTCGGCCAGATCGAAGCCCAGGTTCTGAAGGTCGGTATGTTGGCCGAGGCCTTTTGCGGCGCCCAACCGTTCACGATCATTCCGCTGGTGATCACGGAAGTGCAGACCCAGATCGCCTCCGGACAGGTGGGCGTGGGCGGCCAAATGGTCGACGCCAGCCAGACTGTGCGTCCGGCATCGATCACGACCGTGCTGGAGCCCCTCTATCAGGACGGCCTGAAAGAGCTCCCGCCCGGCGCGGTGTGCAAGGTGAACGCCTATACCAGCAACCACGACCGGCTGTCCTCCGGGGAGCCGCTTGGGATGGGGGAGTTCATCTACCTGCATGCCGTCGATGCGGTAGGGCTCGTTCACGCCATGCTGCTTCGTCTCCAGGCTTTGCTGTTCCCCGTGCAGACGCTGGTCCTCACCGGGCACTGACAACCCGCCCGGTCGCTGTTGGCCTTGGCCCCAAGGGGGGCTGCGGGAACGACCGGGGGGAGTGTGGAGCCACGGCGGCTGCGGTGTCTTGCGGGAGTGCCTTCGA
>NZ_JALBGD010000013.1 GCF_023507705.1 Stappia sp. WLB 29
TGGCGATCACCGTCTTGCCGGCCATCAGCTCGTTGAGGCTTTCCTGGATCGCCGCCTCGACTTCGGAGTCGAGCGCCGAGGTCGCCTCGTCCAGCACCAGGATCGGCGCGTTCTTCAGCAGCACCCGGGCAATCGCGATGCGCTGGCGCTGGCCGCCGGACAGCTTCACGCCCCGCTCGCCGACCCGCGCATCGAAGCCGGTGCGGCCGCGGCTGTCGGCCAGCGCCTCGATGAACTCCAGCGCGTGCGCCCGCCGCGCCGCCTCGCGGATCGCCGCTTCGTCCGCGCCCGAAGCCCCAAGTGCAATATTGTCGCGGATCGAGCGATGCAGCAGCGAGGTGTCCTGCGTCACCATGCCGATCTGCGCCCGCAGGCTCGCCTGCGTCACGCCCGCAATGTCCTGCCCGTCGATCAGAATGCGCCCGCTCTCCACGTCGTAGAAGCGCAGCAGCAGGTTCACCAGCGTCGACTTGCCCGCGCCCGAGCGCCCGACGAGGCCCACCCGCTCGCCCGGCCGGATCGTCGTCGTCAGGTCCTCGATCACCCCGCCCTTCTTGCCATAGTGGAAGCGCACGCCCTCGAACTCGATCCGCCCGGCCTCGACCCGCAGCGCCGGGGCGTTCGGCCGGTCCGTCACGGTCACCGGCCGGGTGATCGTCTCGGCGCTGTCCTGCAACGTGCCCAGCGCCCGGAACAGCCCGTTGAGCTGGCCGAGCAGCCGGCCGAGCAGCACGTTGAGCCGCAGCACCAGGCCGAGCACCAGCGCCACGTCGCCGGTCGTCACCCGCCCCGCCTCCCAGGCGAACACCGCCAGCGCGCCGATGGCGGCGATCATCGCGCCCGACAGCAGGCTCATCAGGCTGCGCACCGCCGTCAGCGTGCGGGTGAAGCGCCGGATCGCGGCGAGGAAGGTCTGGTAGCTCTCGCGGGTGCCGATCCCCTCGCGCTGCGTGTCGCTGAACAGCTTGATCGTCTGGATGTTGCCGTAGGTGTCGACGAAGCGTCCCGTCACGCCGGACGAGGCATGGGCGCTCTCCTTCGCGGTCCGGCGGATGCGCGGCACGTAGATGACGGCAAGTCCGGCGAAGCTCGCAAGCCACAGCGCCACGACGAGGCCGAACCACGGGTCGAGCGCGCTCACCAGCGCCAGCGTCGACACCGCGAAGACGACGATGAACCATATGACCTGCAGCAGGCTGACCATGAAGTCGCCGGCCGCCTGCCCCGATTGCCAGACCTTCTGCGAGATGCGCCCCGCGAACTCGTCCTGGAAATAGGCCAGCGACTTGCCCACCACCTGCGCATGGCCCTGCATGCGCACCAGGTTGAAGAAGCCTGGCACCACGACCTGCTCCTCCACCAGCGCGGTCAGCGCGGCGATGACCGGGCGCACCACCAGCACGGTCAGGCCCATCAGGATCAGGATCGTTGCGTTCTGCGCGAGGAAATCGGCCCGCGTGCCGGCCTGCATCATGTCGACCAGATCGCCGACGAAGACGTAGAGCGCCGCCTCGATCAGGGCGGTGATGCCGCCGAGCACCAGCATGACGAGGAAGGTCGCCCGCGCCTGCGAGACGAAGAACCACAGATAGCCGAAGCCCGTGCCCGGCACCGGGCGGTCGGGCAGCGGGGTCAGCGGATCGAGACGCCCTTCGAACCAGGCGAACAGTCTTTCGAGCACGGGAGCGCGGGTCCTTTGCTGTTGCCGGGAGGGCGGGTCGCGGGCAAGAAGGGGCGCTGAGGGGATGCGGGCGCCGCCCGCACCTGCATATGGGACACCCCGCCCCGCTTCCAAGCCCCGCTTCCAAGCCCGGACGTCGCACGCATGCCAGACCTTGTGCTCTTCCAGCCCGACATTCCGCAGAACACCGGCACCATCCTGCGGCTCAGTGCCTGCCTCGGCGTCACCGTGCATGTGATCGAGCCGGCCGGCTTTCCTCTGTCCGATCACGCCCTACGCCGCGCCGGCATGGACTATCTGGAGCGCGCCGCCATGGTCCGCCATGTCGACTTTGCCGCCTTCGAGGCCTGGCGCGCAGGCGAAGGCCGGCGCCTGGTGCTGCTGACCACCTCGGGCGCGGTCTCGCATCTCGATCACGGCTTCGAGGCGTCGGACCTGCTGATGCTCGGGCGCGAATCCTCCGGCGTGCCGCAGGAAGTCCACGCCCGCGCCGATGCCCGGATCGCCGTGCCGATGGTCGCCGGCCTGCGCTCGCTGAACGTCGCGGTCACCGCCGCCATCGTGCTCGGCGAGGCGCTGCGTCAAACCGGCGCCTTTCCCCCTCTCTCCCTCGCCTCCCCTTCCACCGGGCAATGAGTTCTGCCATGAAGCGGGGACGGGACGCCCCTTCACGGACGAGGAAAGCAGGAATGAGCGCAGCGACGACGGACACCAGCGGCGAGACGCGCGGGGGCGCCATTCCGGACGGGATCGACGACAAGAAGGTCCAGGCCGAGACCTGGTTCCGCAGCCTGCGCGACCGCATCTGCGCCGCCTTCGAGGCGATCGAGGACGATGCCGCCGAGCACGCCGCCCTGCCGGGCGAGCTTGCAGACCGGCCGGCGGGCCGCTTCGAGCGCACGCCCTGGGAGCGCACCGATTCGACCGGGGCAAAGGGCGGCGGCGGCATCATGTCGATGATGAAGGGCCGGGTCTTCGAGAAGGTCGGCGTCCACATCTCCACCGTCCACGGCGAGTTCTCGCCCGAGTTCCGCGGCCAGATTCCCGGCGCCTCGGAGGATCCGCGCTTCTGGGCCTCCGGCATCTCGCTCATCGCCCACATGCACAATCCGCATGTGCCGGCGGTGCACATGAACACCCGCATGGTGGTCACCACCCGCCAGTGGTTCGGCGGCGGCGCCGACCTGACGCCGGTGCTCGATGCCCGCCGCACCCAGGAGGACGCCGACACGCGCGCCTTCCACGCGGCGATGCAGGGCGCCTGCGAAGCCCATGCGGTCGCCGACTATCCTCGCTACAAAAAATGGTGCGACGAGTATTTCTTCCTCAAGCATCGCAACGAGGCGCGCGGCATCGGCGGCATCTTCTACGACTATCTCAACTCCGGCGACTGGGACGCGGATTTCGCCTTCACCCGGGACGTCGGCCTTGCCTTCCTCGACATCTATCCGAGGCTCGTGCGCGCCAACTACCACAAGCCGTGGGGCGAGGCGGAGCGCGAGGAACAGCTGATCCGCCGCGGGCGTTACGTGGAATACAACCTGCTCTACGACCGCGGCACGATCTTCGGCCTGAAGACCGGCGGCAATGTCGCATCGATCCTGTCGTCGATGCCGCCCTTGGTGAAATGGCCGTGAGGCGAGGCTGATCCCATGTCGATGCCGCCGCTGACATCCCTGTCCGTCACCGGCTACCGTTCCTTGCGCATGCTGCACATGCCGGTCGGCGCGCTCAACGTCTTCGTCGGCCGCAACGGCACCGGCAAGACCAACCTCTACCGTGCCCTCTCCCTGCTGCAGCAGGCGGCCCTCGGCCGCATCACCCGCGCCATCGCCGAGGAAGGGGGCGTCGAGAGCGTGCTGTGGGCCGGCACCCGCAAGCGCGGCGCCCCGGTGCGGCTGATCCTCAAGGCCCGGCTCGGCGACATGACCTATTCCATCGAGGTCGGCCTGCCGAACAAGATCTCGGATGCGGCGCTGCCGCTGGAGCCGCTGGTCAAGGAGGAGAGCCTGACGCTCGCCGCCGGCGCCCGCGAGGTGACGTTGATGCAGCGCGGCGGCCCCACCGCCTGGCTGCGCGCGGCCGACGGCACGAGGCTGACCTACGAGAACGAGCTGCTCGGCTCGGAAACCGCGCTCGGCGCCTTTCGCGACGGCGCCCGCTTTCCAGAGCTCGACATCGCCCGCCGCACCTTCGCCGACTGGCGCTTCTACCACGGCTTTCGCACCGACGAGGCCTCGCCGCTGCGCCAGCCCGCCCTTGCCCTGACGACGCCGACCCTGTCGTCCGACGGAGCGGACCTTGCCGCCGTCCTCGCCACGCTGACCATGGTACGGGGCGACGCCCGCGACATGGAGGCGGCCATCGAGGATGCCTTTCCCGGCGCCCGCCTCGGGGTCGAGGTGGTCGAGGGAACCGCACGCCTGTCGCTGCGCTTTGCCGACATGCCGCGCGCCTTCTCGGCCCGCGAGCTTTCCGACGGCACGCTCAACTATCTGGCGCTTTCCGGCGCGCTGCTCGCCTACCGTCTGCCGGCCTTCGTCGCGCTGAACGAGCCGGAGGCGAGCCTGCATCCGGAGCTTCTGGCGCCGCTCGCCCGCGTCGTGGCGCGGGCTTGCGAACGCACCCAGGTCTGGATCGTCACCCATTCGCAGGACTTCGCCGACGCGCTGGCGCGCGAGGCCGGTGCCGTGCCGCGCACGATCGTGAAGACCGAAGGCGCCACCGGCATCGAGGGGCTGAAGATCACGGGCGAATTCGCCGACGACGTTTAAGCCGTCTCAGGTCCGGCCAAGCACCGCCGAGACCAGCGCCGCCCGGTCGAGCGAAAAGCCGCTGTCGATCCAGTGCGTCTCGGCGAGGCGCAATCCCTCGCCGACCTTCGGTCCCGGCGCGAGGCCGGCCTTGGTCAGGTCGCCGCCCGAGACCGGCAATCTGGGCACGTCCAACGCCGCCACCGCCGCCAGCAGCGCACGCAGGCCCGCATCGTCCGCGGCACGCCTCGCCTCCGCCGCGGCCAGCAGCACGCCGTCCGTCGCCGCCTCGCGCCCGTGGCGATAGAGCAGTTCCAGCGCAGAAAGGCGCAGGGCCTCGGGCTCCGCAGGATCCGGCTTCCCTCCCGCCAGCTTCGCGCGCGCTGCATCGGCGGCAAGACGCGCCGCCTTCATCCGTCGGCGCTCGGCATTGGAGAGCCGCAGCCGGTCGGCCAGCGCATCGAGTTCCGCTTCGCCCCCCTCGCTGAGAGCGGCTAGCGCCAGCGCCGGCTCGCGCGTGCTCGCGCAAAGGGCATCGAGCGCCCGCAGAGCCCTGAACGGCGCCAGCCCGCCATGCGGCACCAGCACCAGCGGCATGATGTCGGCGTCCAGCATCGCCTCCAGCGTGGCGACCGCACCGCGCGCGCCGACGAGCTTGCGCATTTCCGCGCCGATGCGCTCAGCCGAAAGGCCAGCGAGCCCGTCCTTCAGCCTTTCGCAGGCGGCCAGCCCCTCGGCGTCGGGCTCGCCCTCGCCATACTGGGCGTGGAAGCGGAAGAAGCGCAGGATGCGCAGATAGTCCTCGCGGATGCGCCGGTCCGCTTCGCCGATGAAGCGCACTCGCCGCGCTGCCAGATCGGGCAGCCCCCCGACCGGATCGAACAGGGTGCCGTCGCGTGCCGCATAGAGCGCGTTCATGGTGAAGTCGCGCCGCGCCGCATCGTGCTGCCAGTCGCGGCCGAAGCGCACGGTAGCGTGCCGCCCATGCGTCTCCACGTCCTCGCGCAGGGTGGTCACCTCGAAGGCCCGGCCCTCGCTGACCACCGTCACCGTGCCGTGGTCGACGCCGGTCGGCACCGCCTTCAGCCCGGCCGCCTCGACCCGCCGGATGACGGTGTCAGGCTCCGCCGTGGTGGCGATGTCGATATCGCTGACGGCAACGCCGAGCAGCGTGTTGCGCACCGCACCGCCGACCACCCGCACCGCGTCGCCCGCCTGCTCGAGCGCGTCGAACACGGCCTGCAGGGCAGGCTCGCCCAGCCAGTCGGCCTTGATCCGATCGTCCATGCGCCCCTCCCAGCGACTGCTGCCTGCTATTCGTAGCGGCCGGGGATGAACTGGCCGTCGCGCAGTTCGGCCGGGCGGTAGCTCTGGCCGTCCGGCAGCCCGCCATGGGTGGTCAGCATCACCAGCCCGCCGACGACCAAGAGGCCGCCGGCAATGACCAGCCACAGCATCGGCCCCTTGCGCCAGTTCTCCGAGGTTTGCGCCTTCTTGTTGATGAACAGCCAGATCGCGAAGCCGATGAAAGGCAACGAGAACAGCAGGAGTTGGGTGAGAATGATACGCAGCATCAGCGGCACACCGTGTCATGGAGGAGGCGGAGGATACCGGCGGTAACCCCCCAGATGTACCGTTCGCCATAGGGCATGGCGTAGAAATAACGAGGCTTTCCGGCAAAGATCCGGGATTGCCGGTGGTGGTTGACGTCGTTCATCAGGAAGCGCAGCGGAACCTCGAAGACTTCCGCAACCTCGTCCGGATTGGCGGAAATCGACGCCTGCGGCGACACCAGGCCCAGCACCGGGGCGACCCGGTAGCCCGATCCGGTCAGATAGGTCGGCAGCACCCCGACAGGGCGCACGGCCCTCGGTTCGAGGCCGATTTCCTCGTTCGCCTCGCGCAGCGCCGCGCCGATCGGGCCATCGTCCTCGGGGTCGATCTTGCCGCCCGGCAGCGAGATCTGGCCCGCATGGCTGGTCAGGTGGTCGGTGCGCCGGGTTAGGATGATCGAGGCCCCGGCCGGCCTGTCCACCACCGGGATCAGCACGGCCGCATCGCGCGGCGGGCGCTTGGCGAAGGCGAAGGGTCCCATGTCGGGATTGAGGATGTGGTCGCCCACCTCGTCCATCGCCGCCAGCGCAAGACGCAGCCGCGCCTGCTCGACAAAGGCTTCCGCGCTGTCCAGCACAGCTGCCATGTCCGACGACAGCTCCGGCGTTGTCCGCGCCTCGCGTTCCCGCTCGATCTCCAGGCTCACCCTGCCCCGCCTGTTTCCGTATCCGTCTCGCCGGCCGCAACCGCCGGAAAGAAGACGCCGCCGCTCCATACGCCGAGCATGGCGCGTCCCCCGCTCTCGTGGTCGACGTCATGTTCCTCGAAAAGCTCGGCCAGCTGATAGAGCAGCGGCCGCGCCAACAGCGCATCGAGTGCGCCGCGTACCCTGATATAGGGTTTCAGCCCGTCGGTGCCAGCTTCCCGCTCGAAGCGGAGCGGATGGTCTGCATCCGCCTTTACCACATCGCCGACATTGGTGCGCAGGGTCAGCAGCCGGTCGCGGCCCTCGCCCTGCGCATGCATCTCCACCGCGATGAAGGGCGCATCCTCGACGGCGATGCCCACCCGCTCGACCGGCGTCACCAGATAGTGCCGCCCGTCCTCGTCGCGCCGCAGCACCGAGGCGAACAGCCGCACCAATGCCTCGCGCCCGATGGGCGAGCCCATGTAGTACCAGCGGCCGTCGCTGGCTATCCGCATGTCGATGTCGCCGCAGAAAGGAGGGTTCCAGCGCTCCACCGGCGGCGTTCCGCGCGTCTTGCCGGCCCGGGCGACGAGATCGGCCAGTCCGGCGGGCATCTTGCCGGCGTCCTCGGCCTGCCTGTGCGTCATCCCTGTCGCATCTCCCATTGTCGCCGCCATCATTTGGCCCATACCCTATCATGACATGGGTTACCATCGACGGATGGCAGACTGAGTCCCGGGCCGTTTCCCGCCGCAAGACTGCAACGGGGAGGCGGCGGATGGCAACCGCGGGCCGGCCCTGGCAGAACGAGCGATGTCGCAGCTGCCGCGTGATCAGGAGGTAAGAATCGACCATGAGCGCCGTCACTTCACCGGAAGTTGATCACGAGCAGGTCGCCCGCGATGCGGAAGCGGCGATGGACAGGATCACCGCCGCCCGCACCGAAATCGCCCGCATCATCTTCGGCCAGGAAAGCGTCGTCGAACGCGCGCTGGTCACCTTGCTCGCCGGCGGCCACGGCCTGCTGGTCGGCGTGCCCGGCCTTGCCAAGACCAAGCTGGTGGAAACGCTCGGCACGGTGCTCGGCCTCGATGCCCGGCGCATCCAGTTCACGCCGGACCTGATGCCCTCCGACATTCTCGGCGCCGAGGTGATGGACCAGGCCCGCGACGGCAGCCGCGCCTTCCGCTTCATCAAGGGGCCGATCTTCTCGCAGGTCCTGATGGCCGACGAGATCAACCGCGCCAGCCCGCGCACCCAGTCGGCCCTGCTGCAGGCGATGCAGGAATACCACGTCACCGTCGCCGGCCAGAGCTACGACCTGCCGCGCCCCTTCCATGTGCTCGCGACCCAGAACCCGCTGGAGCAGGAGGGCACCTATCCCCTGCCCGAGGCGCAGCTCGACCGCTTCCTGATGCAGATCGACGTGCACTACCCCGACCGCGAGGCGGAACGGCGCATTCTCATGGAGACGACCGGCGCCCAGGACGCGAAGGCGACCGCCGTCATGTCGGCTGAGGATCTCGTCGCCTGCCAGCAGCTCGTGCGCCGCATGCCGGTCGGCGAGAGCGTCGTCGAGGCGATCCTCGAGCTCGTCCGCTCCGCCCGTCCCGGCGAGACCGACGACGAGATCACCAGCCAGATCGCCTGGGGCCCCGGACCGCGCGCCAGTCAGGCCTTGATGCTCACCGTGCGTGCCCGCGCGCTGGTCGACGGCCGTCTTGCACCGTCGGTGGACGACGTGCTGGCGCTGGCCGAGCCGGTGTTGCAGCACCGCATGGCGCTGACCTTCGGCGCGCGCGCCGACGGGCAGACGATCCGCGGGGTGATCGGTCGCATCAAGAGCCGGATCGGGTAACGGCTCATGAGCGGCCTAGGGCGCTTTTCTTTCTCCTCGCCGGGCTCCGCCGCGCAGGACGACCCACAGGGAGCCCCCTGGCCGCAGGTCGTCGCCGGCGCGCGATCGCTCGCCGAGGCCCTGCCCGACCTCCTGGTCGAAGCCCGCCAGGTAGCCATGACGATCAATGCCGGCTGGCACGGCCGCCGCCGCTCCGGCACCGGCGAGAATTTCTGGCAGTTCCGCCCCTTCATCGCCGGCGAGCCGGTGCGCCGCATCGACTGGCGCCGTTCGGCCCGCGACGATCATCTCTATGTCCGCGAGCGCGAGTGGGAGGCCGCCCACACCGTCTGGCTCTGGGCGGACCTGTCGCCCTCCATGGGCTTCCGCTCGCATCTTTCGGCAACGCTGAAGCGCGACCGCGCCCTCGTTCTGCTGCTGGCGCTCGCCGATCTACTCGCCGACACCGGCGAGCGTATCGGCCTGCCCGGCCTGCGCCGCCCCGTCGCCGACCGCCATGCGGCCGAGCGCATTGCCGATGCGCTGGGGCATCTCGCCGATCCGGTCGGCCTGCCGCCGACGGAGGATATCCGCCGCTTCTCCGAAGTCGTTCTGATCGGCGACCTGCTCGACCCGGTCGAGGAAACGCTCGCCTGGATGCGCAAGGTCGCCGCCACCGGCGCCCGCGCCCATGTGGTCATGGTCCTCGACCCCATCGAGGAGACCTTCCCCTTCACCGGCCGCACCGAGTTCCGCGACCCCGAGACCGGCTTCAAGCTCACCAGCGGCAAGGCCGAGCAGTGGCGGCGCGCCTATCGCGACCGGCTGGAGGCGCACCGCCAGGCGCTGTCGGATGCCGCCCGCCGCGCCGGCTGGACCTTCGTCGTGCATCACACCGACCGCCCGGCGTCCGAGCCGATGCTGGTGCTGCACAGCCGCCTCAGCGGCATTCCGCTCAATGGACCGGGAGGCGCCGGCAGATGACCTCCTTCCTGCCCCTCGGCTTCACCGCTCCGCTGGTGCTCACCGCCCTGCTGCTGCTGCCGGTGATCTGGTGGCTGCTGCGCCTGATCCCGCCGAGCCCGCGCCGCGTGGCCTTTCCGCCCGCCCGCCTCCTCGCCGATATCGACAAGCGCGAGGAGACGCCGGACAACAGCCCGTGGTGGCTGACCCTTCTGCGCCTGCTGCTGGCCGCCGCGATCATCCTCGCGCTGGCCGGGCCGATCTGGCGCCCGCTGGCCGATGCCCCCGCCGGCTCCGGTCCCCTGTGGATCGTCCTCGACAACGGCTGGGCCTCCTCCTCGGGCTGGGAAACCCGCCGCCGCACGGCCGAGCGCCTCGCCGAGACCGCCGCCGACACCGGCCGGCCGGTCCTGCTCGCCGCAACCGCGGAAGGCGCCGACCAGCCGCTCGTGCCCCAGAACGCCCGCCTCGCGCTGGAGCGTCTGCGCGTGCTCGAGCCGCGCTCCTGGCCCGCCAACCGGGGCGAGCTGACGCTCGGCCTGCGCAAGGCCGCGCAGGAGACCCTGCCCGGCTCGGTCGTCTGGCTCGCCGAGGATGCGGCAACTGCCGGAACTCCGCGCTTCGTCGAGGACCTGCGCGCCCTTGCCGGCGACAGCGAGCTGACCGTCATGACCGGGCTCGGCCGCCCCACTGTTCTGGCCGACGCCCGCAACGACATCGAGGCGCTGACCGTCTCCCTGCTCGCCGACACCCCCTCCTCCGAATCGCGCACCATCCGCGCGCTCGACATGCGCGGCCTTACCCTCGGCGAGGCCGACGCCGCCTTCGAGGCGGACGGCGTGACCGGCACGGCCCGGTTCGACTTCCCCGTCGAGCTGCGCAACGACGTCGCCCGGCTGGAGCTGGTCGGCCAGGACAGCGCCGCCGGCGTGCAGCTGCTCGACGACCGCTGGCAGCGCCGCACCGTCGGCATCGTCTCCGGCGCCTCCGCCGATCAGGCGCAGCCGCTGCTGTCGCCGCTCTACTATCTGGAGCGTGCGCTCTCGCCCTTTGCCGAATTGCGCCGCCCGCGCCAGGAAAACCTCGCCGAAGCCCTGCCGGATCTCATCGAACAGGGCGTCTCCGTCATCGTGCTGGCCGATGTCGGCCGCCTGCCGGAAGGCGCGACGGAGTCCGTCGCCGCCTGGGTCGAGCAGGGCGGCGTGCTGCTGCGCTTCGCCGGCCCGCGCATGGCCGGCGGCACCGACGACCTGGTGCCCGCCGCCCTTCGCGCCGGCGACCGGACGCTGGGCGGCAGCCTGTCCTGGGAGCAGCCGCAGCCGCTGGCAAGCTTTGCGGAAACCTCCCCCTTCGCCCGCCTCGACGTGCCGGCCGACGTCACGGTCAACCGGCAGGTGCTGGCCGAGCCGGGACCCGATCTTGCCGACCGCACCTGGGCCTCGCTCGCCGACGGCACGCCGCTCGTCACCGCCGCCGCGCGCGGGCGCGGCACGCTGGTCCTCTTCCATGTCACCGCCGACACCGGCTGGTCGAACCTGCCGATCTCCGGCACCTTCGTCTCCATGCTGCGGCGGATCGTGGCGCTCTCCTCCGCTTCCGGCGCAAGGGGCGAGGGCGCCGGGGCCGGTGCCGCCGCCGGCACGGTGCAGGAGCCGGCCGAGGTCCTGCTGCCCCCCGTGCGCGTGCTCGACGGGCACGGCCGCCTCGGCCCGCCGCCGGCCTCGGCCCTGCCCGTTTCGGCGCGCCAGGGCGAGGTTGCGGTCAGCCGCCGCCATCCGCCGGGCCTTTACGGCAGCGACGATGCCTTCCGCGCCATCAACCTCTTCGCCTCGCTCGACGAGGTCATGCCGCTCGACCTCGGCCCGCTCGACGGCGCCGCGACGGTCGCGACGTATCCCACCACGGAGGCGAGTGACCTCAGGCCGCTGCTCTTCCTCGCCGCGCTGCTGCTGCTCTTCGCCGATGCGATCGCGATGATGTGGCTGCGCGGCGACGCGCAGGGCCTGCGCGGCCGGCTGTCCCGCGGCGCGGCGGTGCTGCTTCTCGCCGGCCTCGCCGCGGCGCTCGCCCTGCCGCAGACGGCACGGGCGCAGGAGACGTCCGACGATCTTGCAGCGCTTGAGGCGACGCTCGACACCCGCCTTGCCTATGTGCTTACCGGTCAGCCGGACCGCGACGCCACCAGCCGCCAGGGCCTGCTCGGCCTCACCCGCTACCTCTCCACCCGCACGGCGCTGGAGCCGGAGGCCCCCGTCGGCGTCGACATTGCGACCGACGAGCTCGCCTTCTACCCCGTGCTCTACTGGCCGATCTCGGAGACGACGCCGGTTCCCTCCGCCGAGGCGCTGGCGCGCATCGACACCTATATGCGCAACGGCGGCACCATCCTGTTCGACACCGCCGACCAGCTCTCGGCCGGGATTTCCGGCTTCGGCACCTCGCCGGCGGTGCTGCGCCTGCGCCAGGTGCTCGACGGGCTCGACATCCCGCCGCTGGAGCCGGTGCCGGCCGACCACGTCCTGACCAAGGCCTTCTATCTGCTGGAGACCTTTCCGGGCCGCTATGCGGACGGCCCGCTCTGGGTCGAGGCAACGGAGACGCGGAACACCGGCGAACGCCCGGTCCGCGCCGGCGACGGCGTCTCGCCGCTGCTGATCACCGGCAACGACTTCGCCGCCGCGTGGGCGGTGGACGAGGCCGGCAACCCGCTGTTCCCGACCGTTCCGAACGATGCCGTGCAGCGCGAGTATGCCTACCGCTCCGGCGTCAACATCGTCATGTACGCCCTGACCGGCAACTACAAGGCCGACCAGGTGCACGTTCCGGCGCTGCTGGAACGGCTCGGACAATAGGAGCGCACCTGTGATCTGGTCCCTCTCCTTTGCCCCTCTCGTGCCGGTCTGGGCGCTCGCCGCCGCCGCGGTGGTCGCCCTGCTGCTGGTCGTCGGCGCCTTGGTGCTGCGCCTGCCGGCCTGGCCGTTGCGGGCGCTCGCCATGGCGCTTCTGTTGCTCGCGCTGACGGGCCCTGCGCTCGAACGCGAGGACCGCGAGCCGCTGTCCAGCGTCGTTTCCGTCATCGTCGACGAAAGCCAGAGCCAGCGCCTCGCCGACCGCACCAGCGCCGCCGCTGAAGCCTTGAGCGCGCTGGAGCAGCGCTTTTCCGGCCTGCCCGGCTACGAGGTCCGGGTGACGCGTGCCGGGCGCGGCGACGGCGCTACCGCCGACGGCACGGCGCTGTTCTCCGCGCTTGCCGACAGCCTGTCCGACGTACCGCCGGACCGTATCGGCGGCGCCGTGATGATCACCGACGGCCAGGTCCACGACATTCCCGCCCGTGCCGCGGACCTGGGCTTCAACGCCCCGCTCCACGCGCTGGTCACCGGGCGCGAGGACGAGATCGACCGCCGTCTTGCCATCGCCCGCGCCCCGAAATTCGCGCTGGTCGGGTCCGAGCAGGTCGTGACGCTGCAGTTGCAGGACCGCGGCGTGACAGGCGCCAGCGGCCGGGTGCCCATCGTGGTGCGGCGCGACGGCGAGGTCGTCTCCCAGCAGATGGCCCAACCCGGCGCCACCATCGACATTCCCGTCACCATCGCCCATGGCGGCAACAACATCTTCGAGTTTTCCGCCGAGGTGCTGGAGGGCGAACTCACCGACATCAACAACCGGGTCGTCGTCACCATCGAAGGCATCCGCGAAAACCTGCGCGTCCTGCTGGTCTCCGGCAGCCCGCATGCGGGCGAGCGCACCTGGCGCAACCTGCTGAAGTCCGACGCCTCCGTCGATCTCGTCCACTTCACCATCCTGCGTCCGCCCGACAAGCAGGACGGCACGCCGATCCACGAGCTGTCGCTGATCGCCTTCCCGACGCGCGAACTTTTCTCGGTGAAGATCGACGAGTTCGACCTGATCATCTTCGACCGCTACGAGCGGCGCGGCGTGCTGCCCCTCCTGTATTTCGACAACATCGCCCGCTATGTGCGCGAGGGCGGCGCCGTGCTCGTGGCCGGCGGCCCCGACTACGCGGAGGGCGGCAGCATCTACCGCACGCCGCTGTCGCCGGTCCTGCCGGCAGAGCCCAGCGGCACGATCTACGAGGAGCCGTTCCGCGCCGGCATCTCCGAGGTCGGCAACCGCCATCCGGTGACGCGCGACCTGCCCGGCTCGGCCTCTGAGCCGCCGGCCTGGAGCCGCTGGTTCCGCCTGGTCGATGCGGCCGTGCGCAACGGCGAAACGCTGATGACGGGCACCGAGGACAAGCCGCTCCTGGTGCTCAGCCGCGAGGGCGAGGGCCGCGTCGCCGTGCTCCTGTCCGATCACGTCTGGCTGTGGGCGCGCGGCTACGAGGGCGGCGGCCCGCATGTCGACCTGCTGCGCCGTCTCGCCCACTGGCTGATGAAGGAGCCGGATCTGGAGGAGGAGGCCCTGCGCCTCACCTCGCGCGGGGCCGAGGTCGTCGCCGAGCGCCAGACCATCGGCGAGACCGTCGGCGACATGACGCTGACCCTGCCGGGCGGCGAAACGCGCAACCTCACCCCGACCGAGGTCTCGCCCGGCCTGTGGCGCGCCACCGCGCCGGCGCCCGATCTCGGCCTTTATTCCGTCGACGACGGCACCCGCAAGGCGCTGGTCCATGTCGGCCCGCCGAACCCGCGCGAGTTCACCGACGTGCTGTCGACCGTGGAGACCCTTGCGCCGGTTGCCGGCGAAACCGGCGGCAGCGTCCGCCGCCTCGCCGGAGCGGACGACCGCATCGTCGTGCCGCGGGTGGTGCCGATGCGCCGGGCGACCAGCTTTGCCGGCGACGGCTGGATCGGCTTCCGCACGACGGAAGCCAGCATCCTGCGCGGCATCGACCGCTATCCCCTGTTCCAGGGCCTGCTCGGTCTCGCCCTGCTGCTCGGCGGCGTGTCGTTCTTGTGGTATCGCGAGGGACGCTGAGCTGCGCTATCGGCTGCGAAGACGTCTCAGGCCGCGATGGCGTCGCGGCCGCCGCGCACCTTGCCTTGCGGCATCTCGCTGCCCGGCACCAGGTTGGCGACCAGCAGCCGCGCCGGATCGACCGGCCCCGGCAGGGTGATCCGCCCCATCGGCACCGGCGCAAAGCCGAGCGGCCCGTAATAGGGCGCATCGCCGACCAGCAGCACGCTCTTCTCGCCCAGCGCCTGCGCGGTCTTCAGCGCCTGGTTGACCAGCAGCCGGCCCAGTCCCCGGTTCTTGAAGGCGGGCGCCACCGCCAGCGGGCCGAGCAGCTGCGAGGGCGCATCGCCGATGGTGATCGGCGTCAGCCACACCGAGCCGGCGAAGACGTCGCCGCTCATGCCCACGAAGCTCAGCCGCCGGTCGTGCTCGACCCCCTCGCGCAGACGGAAGGCCGTCTTGGCGAAGCGTCCCGGGCCGAAGGCTTCGGCCTGCAGGTCGAGAATGGCGGGAAGGTCGGAAGGCAGTTCGTTCCGGATAAGCCAGGACAGTGCGAGCATGGATCGGATCTCGGTGGTCGGTACGGTCAGGCGGAAACTTGCGCCTTCGATCCGCTCCGCCGGTTCATCCCCAACGCTCTAGCCGGATCTCAAGGCACACGTGTGACGACGCGCGAGGGCTGGCCTCGTCGCAAGTCTCGTCGTCGCTGCCGTTCGATCCTGTTCATCGCGTCCTGCTCTTGCGGCACGCCTTTCGGCATCCGCGGCAACCGGTCTCGGTCCGACCCGCCTCCCGCAACCGGGAAGGCTATCATGGCCGGATGGGGTCGGTATCATGCAATGCCCGGACCGTAAAGCGCTTTTAAGGCCCGGACCATCGTTCACTCACCGTGAATGGTCCATTCGCGCGGTTGAAGCCGCGCGACCCGGTCCCATCTCCTATCGTGAACGACAGCGACACGAGAGGGGAAACGCGACATGGGCATGCTGGTGGACGGAGTGTGGAAGGACGTGTGGTACGATACCAGTTCGACCGGCGGGCGGTTCGAGCGAAAGGAGTCCTCCTTCCGCAACTGGGTCACCCGCGACGGCGCCCCCGGCCCCAGCGGCAGGGGCGGTTTTTCCGCCGAAAGCGGCCGCTACCACCTCATGGTCTCCTTCGCCTGTCCCTGGGCGCACCGCACGCTGATCTTCCGCAAGCTCAAGGGCCTGGAGGACAAGATCTCGCTTGCTGCGGTCGAGCCGCTCATGCTGGAAAACGGCTGGACCTTCGCGAAGCCCGAACCCGAGACCGGCGCCGAGACCGCCTGGCAGGTCTATGTGAAGGCCGACCCGGATTACACGGGCCGCGCCACCGTGCCGATCCTCTGGGACCGCAAGACGCAGACCATCGTCTCGAACGAATCGGCGGAGATCATCCGCATGTTCAATTCCGCCTTCGACGACCTTCCCGGCGTCGAGAGCGGGCTGGACTTCTTTCCCGAAGGCCTGCGTCCCGAGATCGAGGAGGTCAACGCCCGCATCTACGACGAGGTCAACAACGGCGTCTACAAGGCCGGCTTCGCCACCACGCAGGAAGCCTATGAGGAGGCGGTGACGACCCTTTTCACCGCGCTCGACTGGCTGGAGGACCGCCTGTCGCGCCAGCGCTATCTCGTCGGCGGCCAGTTGACCGAGGCCGACTGGCGCCTGTTCACCACGCTTTTGCGCTTTGATCCGGTCTATGTCGGCCACTTCAAGTGCAACATCCGCCGCATTGCCGACTATCCGGCGCTGTCCGGCTACCTGCGCGAGCTCTACCAGCATCCCGGCGTTGCGGACACCTGCGACTTCGCCACCATCAAGCGGCACTATTACGGCTCGCACGGCACCATCAACCCGACCGGCATCGTGCCGCTCGGCCCGGTGCTCGACCTGGACCGCCCGCATGGCCGCGACGCGCTGCCGAAGGGGTGACGCCCTACCAGAACGGCGAGGGCGGGCTTTCTCCGGAAAGCTCCGCGATGCGCCGCAGCGTCGCCGGGCTGGTGTCCGGCGGCAGCGCCTCCGGCGCGAAGAACCCGGCCTCGCGGATCTCGCGATTGGGCGCCAGCGCCCCGTCCGGCACCGCCTCCACCGCCGCGCGGTAGAGCGCGACATGGTCGCGGATATGGTTGCGCCGGTTGTGATAGACGGCAAAGAGCGCCGGCTCGCCGCCGATCACGCCGGTCTCCTCGCGCAACTCGCGCAGCGCCGCCTCGGCCAGCGTCTCGCCCGCATCCACCGCTCCGCCCGGCAGGTACCAGCCGGCCAGATAGGTGTGGCGCACCAGCAGCAGTCGCCCTTCCGCGTCCGTTGCCGCAACGCGCACGCCCAGCGTCATCGCCCGCTGATAGCGGGTGAGCGACAGCGTCAGCCGCCTCAGCCCCTTCATGCCCGGCAGGCTTCGCCTCATCCCGTCCGTATCCCTTCCATCGCTGTCGGGCCCCATCCGGCCGGCAGAACCGCAAGCTTTGCTTAACCCACCATGCGCGCCCTGCATGGGAGCACTGCCCGAATCGCGCTTGTTCGTGCCCGCGATTCGGCCAATTGTGCCATCGCAGCCGAAGGAGCGGCACCCGGACGAGAGAGCTCGAAAATGCGAGCGCCGGGACGAAGCCCGTCTCCAAGCTGCCTTCTCGAAGGAGAGACCCATGTTGTCGGCCCTGTTCCCGGCTTTCGCTCGTCGTCGCTATGTGTGGCGTCCGGCGGTCGACCTGACCAACCCGCGCATCGCCGCGGTGCTGACCACGTTCAGCAGCAACTGACAGGATCCTCGGCAGGGCGCGCATCGCGCCGCCGCAGAGCCTTTGTGAGCACCGTCCGCATGGGACGGATGGAAGCGCCCGGCCCCTCCGCGGCGCTTTTTGCTTGACCGCCCGCCTTCCTGTTCCTGATGTGGGCGCATGTTTCGTCTCGCCCACCTCTCGGACCCGCATCTGGGTCCCATGCCCGATGCCAGCTTCCGCGATCTCGTGTCCAAGCGGATGCTCGGCTACGTCAACTGGCACCGCTCGCGCGCCCGCTCGATGACGGCGAGCTGGCTGGACCTGCTGCTCGACGACCTGAAGGCGCAAGTGCCGGACCACGTCACGGTCACCGGCGACCTCGTCAACATCGCTCTGGATATGGAGATTTCGGCGGCCCGCCACTGGCTCGACGCGCTCGGCTTGCCGGAAGAACTGACCGTGGTGCCCGGCAACCACGATGCCTATGTGCCCGGCGCCCTGCGCCGCGCGGTGCATGCCTGGGGTCCCTACATGACCGGCGACCTGCCGCTGCAGGACGGCTTTCCCTTCATCCGCCGCCGCGGCGGCGTCGCACTGGTCGGCGCGTCCAGCGCCCGCGCCAGCGGCCCGTGGTTCGCCACCGGCCGGCTCGGCAGCGGACAGTCCCGCCGCCTGCGCGACGAGCTCGGTCGCCTCGGCGAGGAAGGCGCCTTCCGCGTGCTGCTGATCCACCACCCCCCGCAGCGCGGCGCCACCGCCTGGAACAAGCGGCTGACGGATGCCTCGCGCGTGCGCGCCGCCGTCAAGCGCGCCGGCTGCGAACTGGTGCTGCACGGCCATACGCATCTCGCCACCCGTACCGAGATCGAGGGGCCGAACGGCCCCGTCCCGGTGATCGGCGTGCCCTCCGCCTCTAACGGCCCGGGCCGCAAGCGCCCGGCCGCCCGCTACAATCTTTTCTCGATTTCCGGAAGTCCCGGCGACTGGCACTGCGAGATGGAGGAGCGCGGCATTCCCTCGTCCGCCAGGCGCGACGAACCGGCCGAGGTCGAGCTCATCGCACGGCACAAGCTGAAGATACCCGGCTGACGCAAGGCTGCGTCCCGGGCACCGGTTTTCCGACGGCGTGTCTTGACGGCGTGTCTTCTGGTGAAGAAACGTCAGTTCAGGGGATTGGCGAACCAGGCATAGCCGATCAGCGCGGCAACGCCGACCAGGATGCCGATGGCGAAGGCCGCGAACGGTC
Organism: Stappia sp. WLB 29; assembly: GCF_023507705.1. Lineage (GTDB taxonomy): Bacteria > Pseudomonadota > Alphaproteobacteria > Rhizobiales > Stappiaceae > Stappia. The sequence goes on from NZ_JALBGD010000013.1 coordinate 18,389, forward strand.
CCCACAGCCCCCGCACCGTCGGCACGGCCGCGGTGGCCGGCGCGGCCTGCTGCGGCTGCACGGCGGCCTCGGACTGCGTCGTGCGCGGCGGCTCCTTCAGGCGCTTGTTCAGCCAGTCGCCCTCGACCGCCCGCTCGCGCTCCAGCACCCGCTCGGCGATGTATTCGGTGATGCAGTCGGCCATGTCGTCGAGCTCGGGCGTCTCGAGGATGACGGTGCGGCCGAGCCTGGTGTCCTTGACGAAGCGATAGGTGCGCTTGTCGCGGCCCATCGCCACGTGGCTGGTGATGTCGATCCACAGCCGCGGCAGGTTGCCCGGCACGATCTGGAAGGAGAACTGGTCGTCGTCCTCCGGCACTTCCTTGAAGACGTCCTGCAGCTCCTCGGCGAGGAGTTCAAGACGGGCCCGCTCCGATTCCTGCAACTCCACCACCACATCGGTGCGCTCGACTTCGGCGAACTTGACCTTCCGGATGGCGTCCCGAAGGCTGCGCACCTTGGCATGCGGTACAACATTGTCGCGCGGTCTGGTCATGCATCGTTCCGATTCGAGCGAGGTAAACGAACCCTTAATAAAATTTGTACCATAGACTCGCATTAACCGCAGCATCGTGGGCAGTCGTTCGCGAGTCGTCCACGGACAAACAACGAGTTATAGTTAACGGAGATTAAGACTTCTCCATGGCAATCAGCAGTACAGATCGGGTCCGCCAGGCCGCCGCAGAGGCCGGACTCGCCATCGAGATCCGCCAGATGCCGTCGTCCACGCGCACGGCGGAAGATGCGGCCAATGCCTGCGGCTGCTCCGTCTCCGAAATCTGCAAGTCCCTCGTCTTCCTCGGCAAGTCCAGCGGCGAGATCGTCCTGCTGCTGGTCAGCGGCTCCAACCGGGTCGATGAGGCCGCCGTTGCCCAGCGCATCGGCGAGGAGCTCGGCCGGGCCGACGGACGCACCGTGCGCGAACGCACGGGCTTTGCCATCGGCGGCGTCGCCCCGATCGGGCATCTTGCCCCGGTCAAGGTCTATCTCGACGAGGACCTTACCCGATTCGAAGGCATCTGGGCCGCTGCAGGTGCCCCCAATTCGGTGTTTGCCACAACTGCGAGCGACCTGCTGAAGGCGACCGGCGCCGCCGTCATCCGCATGACGGCCTGATCCGGCCTCACTCGCCCTCGATCACCGGCACATGGGCTGCCGCATCGCGCGGCAGCACGCCGGCAAGGCGCGGGTCGTCGGAGATCTCGATGGCCCGCTTGTAGGGCGTGAAGCCGCTCGCCCGGTAAAAGCCGAGCGCCTGCGGGCTGTCGGCGGTGCAGGTATGGACGAACAGCCGCCGCGTCTGCGGCCGCGACCACACCTGCGACAGCGCCTCGTTCATCAGCCAGCGTCCCGCGCCGTTGCCGATTTCCTCCGCCACCAGCCCGAAATAGGCGAGCTCCACATCCGCCGGGTCGGTGAAGTCCAGCTCCAGCAGGCCGACCGGCTCGCCGCCGCGGCCCTTGCGGCAGAAATAGACCTCGTGCCCCGGCCGTGTCAGCGCCGCGACGAGATCCTGGTCGCTCACCGTCAGCCGCCCGAACCACAGCCACTCGTCGCCGATCCGGCGGAACAGGGCGCGATACTCGGCCGGATCGGGGCGTTCGATCCGTTCCAGCGACAGATCGGGCCGCTCGGCCCGCCGCGCCAGCGGCCGGGCCCGCATCTCCAGATAGGTGACGATGGTCGCGACCTTGCCGGCCGGCAGGTCGGTATAGCCCGACAGGTCAACGGTGATCGACGACGTCATTCTCGCTCCTTCCGCGCTGCGATGCGGCACGGCTTGAGGTAATCCGTCCGGCTCCCGCGATCAAGCGCCCCGCGTTGGCGCCGGCCCCGCCTTGCGCTAGGCTCGAGCGAGTCCCGCCCCGCCACAGGAGCCTCGATGAGACAGGTCACCCTCGCCGCCCTGCAGATGGCCTGCAGCCCCGACCGGCAGGACAATCTCGCCCGCATGGAGCGGTTGATCCGCAAAGCGGCGGCCGGCGGCGCCAATATCGTGCTGCCGCAGGAACTGTTCGAATACCCCTATTTCTGTCAGGACGAGGCGCCCGACCTGCTGCTGCGCGCGGAACCCGCCGACGGCCACCCGGCGATCGCGCGCATGCAGGCGCTTGCCGCCGAACTCGGCATCGTCATTCCGGTGAGCTTCTACGAACTCGCCGGCCAGGCCCGGTTCAACTCCATCGCCATCGTCGATGCGGATGGCAGCACTCTCGGCCTCTACCGCAAGAGCCACATCCCGCAAGGCTCCGGCTACCAGGAGAAGTATTATTTCTCCCCCGGCGACACCGGCTTTCGCGTCTGGTCCACCCGCTTCGGGCGCATCGGCGTCGGCATCTGCTGGGACCAGTGGTTCCCGGAAACCGCCCGCGCCATGGCCTTGAAGGGCGCGGAGATGCTGTTCTTCCCAACCGCCATCGGCTCGGAACTGCTCGATCCGCAGTGGGACTCCGCCGCCCACTGGCAGCGCGTCATGCAGGGCCATGCCGGCGCCAACCTGATGCCGCTCGTCGCCTCCAACCGTATCGGCACGGAGCCGGGCCGCAACGGCACCGAGCTGACCTTTTACGGCTCCTCCTTCATCGCCGATGCCACCGGCGCCAAGGTCGCCGAAGCCGACCGCATCAGCGAAGACATCCTGCTGCACACGTTCGATCTCGACGCGCTCGCCGCCTTGCGCGCCTCCTGGGGCGTCTTCCGCGACCGCCGGCCGGAGCTCTACGGCCCGCTCGCCAGCCTCGACGGCGCCGCGCCCGGAACCTCTCGCGCCAGGCCCCCTCGTCCGTGAGCGCGCCACTCGCCTCCCTGCCGGCCGCCGGCGGCTTCCGCATGCCCGGCGAGTTCGAGCCCCATTCCGGCTGCTGGATGGCCTGGCCCGAGCGACCCGACAACTGGCGCGAGGGTGCTGCGCCCGCCCGCCGCGCCTTCGCCGCGATTGCCGCCGCGATCCATGCCAGCGATCCTGTTACCGTCACCGTTTCCTCGGCGCAGGGGCGCGAGAGCGCGCAGGCCCTGCTGCCCGCCGGCATCCGCATCCTCGATATCCCTTCCGACGACTGCTGGATGCGCGACATCGGCCCGACCTTCGTCACCGGCCCCGGCGGCGAGGTCCGCGCGGTCGACTGGCGCTTCAACGCCTGGGGCGGCGAGGCGAACGGGCTCTACGCGCCCTGGGACCGGGACGATGCCATGGCCGCGCGCATCGCCGAGGTGGAAGGGGTGGAGCGTTACCGCGCGCCCTTCGTCCTGGAGGGCGGCGCCATCCATGTCGACGGCGAGGGCACCGTCTTCACCACCGCCGAATGCCTGCTCTCCGAGGGCCGCAATCCGCAGATGACACGAGGAGAGATCGAGCAGGGGCTGAAGGACTGGCTCGGCGCGACCGCCGTCGTCTGGCTGCCGCGCGGCGTTTACCTCGACGAGACCGACGGCCATGTCGACAACCTGCTGCATGTCTGCGCGCCCGGCACCGTCGCCCTCACCTGGACGAACGACAGGGGCGACCCGCAATACGAGCGCTCCGCCGAGGCGCTGGAGCATCTCGCCTCCTGCCGCGATGCGCGCGGCCGCCGCTTGCGCGTCGTCCGCCTGCCCATGCCCGGCCCGCTCCACATGAGCGCGCAGGAAGCCGCCGGGATCGCCGCCGGCGACAACGGCATGGTGCGCAAGCCCGGCGAGAGGCTCGCCGGCAGCTACGCCAATTTCTACATCGCCAATACGCGGGTGGTGTTTCCCCTGCTCGACGAACGGCACGACGCTGAAGCCGCCGCCATCCTCGCCGGGCTTTTCCCGGGCCGCGAGATCGTCGGCGTTCCGGGGCGCGAGGTGCTGCTCGGCGGCGGCAACATCCACTGCATCACCCAGCAGGTTCCGGCCTGAGGCCGGGGCCGCCCTCGGCCTTGTCGCATTCCGCAGCAAAGTGCCGTTACGGCAGATTCGACTGATAAGGGTTTGTTAACCCGTTTGCGGCGACACTGGCTCCGAACATCCGGCACCCCCCACAGCATCAGGGACCTCGTTCCACCGCCATGCCTCTCATCGGAAAATCTTTTGGCGGCGGCTTCGGCAGTGCGAAGAAGGTGTCCGGCTATCAGCAGATCCAGCAGTGGAAGGCCAAGCAGAAGGCCCATTCCGAGAAGTTCCTGAACCAGCAGGCGGTGGCGAGCAACGTTTTCGCCGTCGGGGTCAGCGAGACCCAGACCGCGACCGAAATGCTGTTCAACAACGTTGCGGCCCGGGTGAAGAAGCAAGCTGAGGCCAAGATCGCCGAGCAGAACGAAGGCATCGACAAGGCCATCGACAGCCTCGATCTCGCCAAGAACGGCGACAAGGACACCAAGAAGACCGAAGGCGTCGACGTCACGGTCTGAACGCCCGTTCTTCAGGCCATCGATCGCGTTTTGGGCGCTCCGCTTGCGGGGCGCTTTTTCGTTACACCGATCCGACCGTCTTCAGCCTTGCACGCGGATGCACCTCGTTCTGGCTCATCACGGTCGTGTGCGCGCGGAACCGCTCGACGATGGAGCGCACGAAGGGCCGGGTCTGCGGCGAGGTCAGCAGCACCGGCACCTCGCCCAGCTGCGCCGCCTGCTCGAAGGCATCGCGCACCAGGCGGACGAACTCCTGCAGCTTCGACGGCGCCATGGCCAGCGAGCGTTCCTCGCCCTCGCCGACGATCGACTCGATGAAGGCCTGCTCCCATTGCGGCGACAGGGCGATCAAGGGCAGGTAGCCGCCCGGCGCCTGGTTCGACGCCGTGATCTGGCGCGCCAGCCGCGAGCGCACATGCTCGGCGATGGTGGCCGGGTTGCGGGTGAAGCCGGTCGCCTCGGCGATGCCTTCCAGGATCGTGCCGAGGTCGCGGATCGAGATCCGCTCGGCCAGCAGCGCCTGCAGCACGCGCTGGATGCCGGAGACGGTGATCTGCGAGGGCACGATGTCCTCCACCAGCTTCGCCTGCTCGCCGGGGATTTCCTTCAGCAGCTTCTGCACGTCCGCATAGGTGAGCAGTTCGGAGACGTTGCCGCGGATCGTCTCGGTCAAGTGCGTCGCCAGCACCGTCGCCGGATCGACCACCGTGTAGCCGCGCAGCGCCGCATCCTCGCGGTACTGCCCCTCCACCCAGGTCGCCGGAAGGCCGAAGGTCGGCTCCGTCGTATGGGTGCCCGGCAGCTTCACCTGATTGCCGCTCGGGTCCATCACCATGTAGTGGTTCGGGTAGAGCTGGCCGCTGCCGGCCGGCACTTCCTTGACCTTGATGACATAGTCGTTGGCGCCGAGCTGGATGTTGTCGAGGATGCGTACCGGCGGCATCAGGATGCCGAGATCGGCCGCCAGCTGGCGGCGCAGCGCCTTGATCTGCTCGGTCAGCTGGTCGCCTTCCGCGCTCTGGTTGATCAGGGCCAGCAGCGCATAGCCGAGCTCGATGCGCAGCTCGTCCATCTTCAGCGAATCGGTCACCGGCGGCTCGGACGGCTTCGGCGGCGCAGCCGCCGCCACCTCGGCGATGCGCACCTGTTCGGCCACCTCCTTGTGCGACCTGCTGGAGCGATAGGCGAGATAGCCGGCAAGGCCGGCGAGGCTGAGGAACGGGATCATCGGGATGCCCGGCAGCATCGCCAGCGTCGCCATCACGAAGGACGACATGCCGAGCGCCTTGGGATAGCCCGACAGCTGCTGGCCGAGCGCCTTGTCGGCCGAGCCGGCGACGCCGGCCTTCGACACCAGCAGGCCGGCCGCGGTGGAGACGATCAGTGCCGGGATCTGCGACACGAGACCGTCGCCCACCGTCAGCAGCGTGTAGGAGGCGGCCGCCTGCGAGAAGCTCAGTTCCATCTGCGCGACGCCGATGATGATGCCGCCGACGACGTTGATGAAGGTGATCAGCAGGCCGGCGATGGCATCGCCCCGCACGAATTTCGAAGCACCGTCCATGGCGCCGAAGAAGGAGCTTTCGTCCTCCAGCTCGCGGCGACGCTGGCGCGCCGTCGTCTCGTCGATCAGGCCCGAGGACAGGTCCGCGTCGATGGCCATCTGCTTGCCCGGCATCGCATCGAGGGTGAAGCGCGCCGCCACTTCCGCGATACGGCCCGAACCCTTGGTGATGACGACGAAGTTCACGATCACCAGGATCGCGAAGACGATGATGCCGATGACGAAATTTCCGCCCATCACGAAGTTGCCGAAAGCCTGGATGACCTCGCCGGCGGCATCCGTGCCCTCGTGGCCGTTGGCCAGGATCAGGCGGGTGGAGGCAAGGTTCAGCGCCAGCCGCAGCATCGTCGCGATCAGCAGCACCGTGGGAAAGGACGAGAATTCCAGCGGCTTCTGAATGAACAGGCCGGTCATCAGGATCAGCACGGAGAAGATGATCGAGATGGCCAGGAACAGGTCGAGCATCATCGCCGGCATCGGCAGGATGAGCACCACCAGGATGACCATGACGCCGAGCGCCAGCGCGATGTCGCCGCGCCGGATCGTGTCCCAGGCAGAGGCAAGGCTCAACCCGCCGAGCGAAGGGCGGAATCCGCCCCCGTCCGTGCCGCCCGGCACCGCTGCCGCAACCGGGGCCAACCCTTGGGAAAGCCCCGGGGCGCCCTTGCCCTCGCCTGCCGTCACGTCGCTCATGCCGCGCCCTTCGTCACACCTTTCGGCCCGCCCGGACCGTCAACCGAACCGTTCGCCCGCCGCCCTCAGGCGACGGCGACCCGCGCCTCGCCCGGTCCGGGGACGTCGACCCCTTCGTCGGTATACTGATTCAGCTTGTTGCGCAGCGTGCGGATGGAGATCCCGAGGATCTTCGCCGCATGGGTGCGGTTGCCGAGGCAATGGTCCAGCGTGTCGAGGATCAGATCCCGCTCCACGTCGGCGACCGTGCGCCCGACCAGGGCCCGGCTGACCGCCTCGGCGGTGGCCGCGACATCGGCGGCAAGCCGCGCATCGGGGCTGCGGCCGGGCGCGATCGGACTGCCGTCCGGCATGCGGATGGCATCGACGTCGATCTCCTCGCCGCTCGCCAGCAGCACCGCCCGGTGCATGGTGTTTTCCAGCTCGCGCACGTTGCCCGGCCAGGGATTGGCCAGCAGCATCCGCCGCGCCTCTTCCGAGATCGGGCGGCGGCGCACGCCGTTCTCGCGGGCATAGCGCTCGACGAAATGCGAGGCCAGCTCGACGATGTCCGTCGGCCGCTCGCGCAGCGGCGGCAGCTTCAGGTTCACGACATTGAGGCGGTAGAGCAGGTCCTCGCGGAACGTGCCGGCGCGCACCGCCTCGGCGAGGTCCCGGTTGGACGTGGCGATGATGCGGATGTCGACGGGCACCGGCTTGCCGCCGCCGACCCGGTCGATCACCCGCTCCTGGATCGCTCGCAGCAGCTTGGCCTGCAGCCGCACGTCCATTTCCGAGATCTCGTCGAGCAGCAGCGTGCCGCCATTGGCTTCCTCGAACTTGCCGACGCGCCGGGCGATGGCGCCGGTGAAGGCGCCCTTCTCGTGGCCGAACAGCTCCGATTCCAGCAGCTGCTCGGGGATCGCCGCGCAGTTGATGGAGATGAACGGGCGGTTGGCGCGGGACGAGCGGGCATGCACGTAGCGGGAGATCACCTCCTTGCCCGAGCCGCTCTCGCCGGTCACCAGCACCGAGGCGTCGGACGGGGCGATCTGCTCGGCCAACCGCACCACGGAGGCCATGGCCGCGTCGCGATAGATGATGCTCGACTGGTCGCGCGCCACCGCCGCCAGCACGGCGGCGATCATCTCCGGATCCGGCGGCAGCGGGATGTATTCCTTGGCGCCGGCGCGGATCGCCCCGACCGCGGCGCTCGCGTCCGTCTTGACGCCGCAGGCGACCACCGGCAGGTGGAAGCGCTCGCCCTCCAGCCGCTCGATCAGGTCGGCGATGTCCAGCCCGACATCCGCCATCACCAGGTCGGCGCCGCGCCCGGCGCGCAGCACCTTCAGCATCTCCTCGATCGTCGCCGCATGGGTGACGGAGGCGCCCCGGTCCATGGCGATCTTCGAGGCGGTGATCAGCTGGCCTTCCAGCGTGCCGACGATCAACAGTCGCATGGGTCTTCTCCTTCCGATCAGCGATCGGACTTGATGATTTCCGTCATGGTCACGCCGAGCTTGTCCTCCACCAGGACGACTTCGCCGCGTGCCACCAGCCGGTCGTTCACATAGATGTCGATTGCCTCGCCGACCTTGCGGTCGAGCTTCAGCACCGTGCCCGGCGCCAGCCGCAGCAGCTCCGACACATGCATGCGCGAGTGTCCGAGCACGGCCGAGATCTGCACCGGAACGTCGAACACCGCTTCCAGGTCGGCGGCGCTGCGGGCCTGCGAATGGTCGCGCTCGCCCTCGCGGGGCGCGTCCTGCGCTTCCATGTCGGTGAGCTGGAAGCCGGTTTCCTGCACTTCGTTGGTATCGCTCATCCGTCACTCCGCTCCTCGGCGGTCTCCTGGTTGAGGGACGCTTTGTGTCCCTTGCCGGCGCGCCGGCCCTCGAAATAGCGCTTGGCGGCCTGGTCGACCTGCCGCTCGATCGCCTTGCGGTCGCGCACGATGCCGCCGTCCGCCCATTCGATGCGGCAGTCGCCGGCGGCGATGTCCGGCTCGCCGAGCAGCACCAGCCGCCCGTCGAAACCCTTTTCCGCGACCAGCGGGTCGAGCCGCGGCTTCAGCTCGGCCAGGTCGCTGTCGCGCACCCGGATCACCAGATGCGGGGCCCGCCGCAGCGGGCCGAGACATTCCGAGATCAGCGCGATGATCTCGCCGAGCGGCTCGCGGGCGATCAGGTGGGCGCAGATCCGCCGCGCCACCAGGAAGGCCAGGGCAACGGCGTCCTTCTCGTGCCGCGCCTGCTCGACGTCGAGCTGGCCGATCAGCGCCGAAACCGATTCCGCCAGCCGCGCCGCCTCGTCGGCCAGCCGGCCTTCCTCGCTCTTCTGCTGCTCGCCGAGCGCCTCGACGCGCCCGCGCTGGAACGCCGCCTGCTCGGCGATGGCCAGCAGCGCCTTGTGCTCGGCCAGCGTGATCGTCGGCTCGACCGGCTCCACGATCTCCTCGACCTCTTCCTCTTCCGGAAGCTCGACGGCCGCGAAATTGCGATCGAAGAGGAAACGGTGAACCTTCATGTGCGCGCTCGCCATTCTTGTCGTCATTCCTCAGGCCGCTCAGTAGATGATCTCGTCGTCGCCCTTGCTCTTGGAAAGCATCAGCTCTCCCTTCGCGGCGAGATCCTTGGCCGTTGCGACCATGCCCGACTGGGCCTCGTCGACATCGCGCAGGCGGATCGGCCCCAGCGCTTCCATGTCGTCCTGCATCATCTTCGCCGCGCGCGACGACATGTTGGAGAAGAAGAACTCCCGCACCGATTCCGAGGCGCCCTTGAGCGCGATCGCGAGACGATCCTTCTCCACGTTGCGCAGCAGGGTCTGGCAGCTGCCGGCGTCGAGCTTCATCAGGTCGTCGAAGGTGAACATCAAGGTCTTGATGCGCTCGGCCGAGTCGCGGTTCTCTTCCTCGAGCGCTGCCAGGAAGCGCGCCTCGGTCTGGCGGTCGAAATTGTTGAAGATCTCGGCCATCATCTCGTGGCTGTCGCGCCGCGAGGTGTTGGTCAGGTTCGACATGAACTCGACGCGCAGCGTCTGCTCGACCTTCTCCAGCACTTCCTTCTGGATCGCTTCCATCTTCAGCATGCGCGAGATCACCTCCAGCGCCAGTTCCTCCGGCAGGATGCCGAGAACCTTGGCGGCATGGTCGGGATCGATCTTCGACAGCACCACGGCGACGGTCTGCGGGTATTCGTTCTTCAGGTAGTTGGCGAGAACGTTCTCCTGAACGTTGGAGAGCTTCTCCCACATGTTGCGGCCCGCCGGCCCGCGGATCTCTTCCATGATCAGCGACACCCGGTCGCGCGGCAGGAAGCTCGACAGCAGCCGCTCGGTGACGTCGACATTGCCGTTCAGCGCGCCGTTGCTGGAAATCTTGCGTACGAAGTCAACGAACAGCTCGTCGAGCATGTTCGGCGTCACCGGGCCCAGCCGCGACATCGCCGCGGAGACCTCGCGCACCTCCATCTCGTCCAGCTGCTCCCAGATGCGCCGGCCGTGCTTTTCGCCGAGCGCAAGCAGCAGCACGGCGACGCGCTCGACGCCGCGCAGGTCGCGCTCCTTCTCGGTCGCGCTGATCGTCAGATGACTTCCCTGACCGGCCTGGATGCTGCCTGCGATGCTCATGCTGCCTCATTCATCCAGCTGCGGATGATACCCACTGCTTCCTTGGGATATTCGTCGATCAGGGCACCGACCTTGGCGATGGTGGCGACCTGCACGGCGCCCTGCGCCTGCGCTTCCTCCAGCCACTCGATGCGCGGCGCGCCGTCGCCCTCGTCCTCGCCGGCGCCCGCCGAATGGTCGGCGAGCAGCGCCGGCTCCAGCGGCTGGCCGTCGGCGCCCAGCAGCACGGGAGCCGCCGGCTCCTCCTTGGCCAGGATCCGCTTGATCAGCGGGCGCACCGCAAAGAGCGTCAGCAGCAGGGCGATCAGGAACAGGACGCCCAACTCGACGAAGCGCATCAGGTCGGCGCGGGTGAACTCGAACAGGCCGGTTTCTTCCTCGCCCGGCAGCGCGTTCGGCGCCTGGGCGAAGCGCAGGTTGACCACCTCGACCGTATCGCCGCGCCGGTCGTCGAAGCCGACGGCCGACTGCACCAGGGTCTGGATACGCGCCAGTTCGTCGTCGGTGCGCGGGGTGTAGACCATGTCGCCGCCCGCATCCGGCGCGTAGACGCCGTCGACCAGCACCGCGACGGAGAGGCGGCGGATGCCGCCCGCTTCCACAACCTCGGTCTTCACCGACTTGGAGATCTCGTAATTGACGATCTCCTCGGACTGGTTGGCGATGTCGCGGTCGGCGGCCTCGCCCGTCTGCTGCTCGCCGCCCGGCACCTGGTTGCCGGCGGTGACGCCGCCCTGCCGCCCTTGCGTCGAGGAGTTCTCCTCGCGCGACTGGGTCGAGCGGACCACCTGGCCGTCCGGATCGAAGGTCTCCTGGGTCTCGGAGATGCGCGTGTGGTCGAGTTCGAGCGCCACCCGCACCCGCGACCGGCCGACGCCGACCACCGAGTTGAGGATCTCCTCGATCTGGTTGCGCAGCCGCGCCTCCATCGACTGGGTGCGCTCCTGCAGAGAGGAGGCGAGGTAGCCCTCGCCCTCGTCGCCCGCGCCGCTGGCCAGCAACCGGCCGGTCTCGTCGACGATGGACACGAAATTCGGCTGCAGCCCCTCGACGGCGGTCGCCACCAGGTGCTGGATCGCGCGGATCTGGCCCGGGTCCAGGTCGCCGCGCACCGACAGCGCGATCGAGGCAGACGGCGGCTGCGAGTCGCGCTGGAACAGGCGGCGCTCGGGGAGCACGAGATGCACGCGGGCCGACTTGATACGGCCGATGGAACGGATCGTGCGGGCCAGCTCGCCTTCGAGCGCCCGCGTCCGGTTGATGTTCTGCACGAAGCTGGTGGAGCCCAGCGTGTCGGCCTTGTCGAAGATCTCGTAGCCGACGGAACCGCCGAGCGGCAGGCCCTGCTCGGCCAGCCGCATGCGGGTGCGGAACACGTCGGCCTCCGGGACCAGCAGCGTCGCCCCCTCGTTCTGGATCTGGTAGGGGATCGCCAGGCTGTCGAGCTGGGAAATGATCGCCGAGGAATCCTCGAACGTCAGGTCCGTATAGAGCGGCGTCATCTGCGGCGTCGTCACCCGCAGCATGATGAAGGCGAAGACGCCCACCAGGATCGCCGCCACCGCGCCCATGGCACCGAGCCGCGCCGGGCCGAGTGTCTTCACAAGATCCGCAAGTCCGTTCACGTGCCCACCCGTCGATGCTGTCGCGGAAACCCTTTGGCGAGACCGGGCCACCCAGGGCAGCTTCTGGGGATGAGGGGATGGAAAAAAGCCACCCCGGATGGCCGGTAGGCAATTTTTGCCCGCCAGATGGTAAACGAGTGGTTAACGCGCGTTAGGAAAGGGTAAATATCTCGGGATTTCCATCGGTTATCGTCGCGAAATGCGATAGGGAACCGGCAAAATCGACCGGGTTCCGTTAACCTTTGGCCAAGCGTGATGAGTCGCGGCCGTCACCCGGCGGCATCCCGACCACCGAGACCCCCACTCCCTCAGACGAACAATCCCGGCCAAGCGCAAGCGCAGAGCCGGGACCGGCGAGCCAGGGGCCTGTCGGCGACGCGCGCAAGGCGGCACGCAACGCCCCGACGCAAACCCGCAAACGCCGAAAGGCCGGCGTTGCGGCCGGCCTTCTGGAATAACGTCTTGGGGCTTGATCTGCGTTGCAGGCCGATGCGGGGAAGCGAGCCGGCCGGATTCGTTCAGTTCCGGTATTGCTGGACGCGCGTCGCGCGCAGTCCGGCGAGGCCGTGACGGTCGATGGAACTCTGCCAGGACAGGAACTCCTCGACGGTCAGCGTATACCGCTTGCAGGCCTCGTCGAGAGACAGCAGTCCGCCACGGACGGCAGCCACCACCTCGGCCTTTCGCCGGATCACCCAGCGCCGGGTCGTCGCCGGCGGAAGATCGGCGATCGTCAACGGCGAACCGTCGGGGCCGATTACATATTTGACACGCGCACTCGCTCGGTCGGTCATTGTACACTCACACTCAACATGACCACGTTGACTGTGAATGTAACGGTTTGCCTTTAAAAATTACCTAAGCGACAAGCAACAATTCGGTAAGAATTTGAACGACTCGCGGCTCGCAAAACATGCCGCGAGCCGAGGAAAACCCTGACCTCCGGGCATGAACGGCACCAGTCGCAAAATGAGAAGGAAGGCGGGCGGGCGAAAATTTCTCAGCCCTTCGCAAGATTTCGCCGGAAAAGGAAACGCCGGGCCGGCATGTCCTGCCGACCCGGGAATCGGGCGAGAAAGAAGCGCTGGGGGAAAAGTCCGCTCAGTTGCGGTTGACCGAAAGCACCGCGCTTGCCGACACATAGACGCCGCCGATCTGCAGCACCGCGCCGGACGAGGTGAACTCGATGCCGTCGACCGTGCCGGAGATTTCGGTCGCCACCGGCACAGTCGGCCGATTGTTGGCGTCGTAGCGGGCGATGGAGATGGTGTATTCGCCTTCCGGCGCGGTCGATCCCGCCGTCGTGCGCCCGTCCCAGCTGTAGCTGTTGCGGCCGTAGGACAGGTCCGCATCCTCGGAAAACACCACCGCCCCGAGATTGTTGCGCACTTCAACGCGCGCCTTGCCCGCTTCCGGCGTGTCGTAAGTCCACTCCGCCTCGCCGTCCTTCAGGCTGGTGGTGCTGCCGGAGGCGGTGACGTTCGTGCCGAGATAGCTGACATAGCCGGAGGCGGTCGTCGCGGCCATCACCGACAGCAGGTCGCCCAGCTGGTCGTTGGTCTTGATCTGCTGTTCGACCGAGGAATACTGAACCAGCTGCTCGGTATACTGCGCGGACTCCATCGGGTTGAGCGGATCCTGGTTCTGGATCTGCGTCGTCAGGATCGACAGGAACAGCTCGTAATTGTTCGACAGCTCCGTCAGCGACGAAGAGGTCGTCGTCGCCCCGCCGCTGGTGCCGCTTCCACCGATGCCGCTCGTCGTCATGTCGTCTCACTCCTGTCGCCGCCCAGCCGTGAGCTGCGGCGCCGCCGTTCGAGCGTTTTCAGATCTGTATGTCGAGGGCGCCGCTCGCGCCGCTCACATAGGCCCGTGCTGCCGCCATCGGCAGCGTGTCGCCGTCCTCCTTCTGGAGGCCGCCCCCCTCGCCCGACGCGAAGCGGTCGTGACCGCCCTCGCCCCGTTCGAATCCGGCGAAACCATTCTGGTTTTTCAGCGACATTTCCAGTCCTCCGCTGTCCAGCTTGAGGCCGGCGGCATCCAGTGCCCTTTCCAGCCCGCGCTGGTCGCGCAGGAACATGTCCAGCGTCTCGCTCCGCTCCACGGTGAGGTGCGCCCTCACCGTGCCGTCGCGCGAGACCTTCAGTTCGACGTCCACCCGGCCGAGTTCCGGCGGGTCCATACGGATCTGGAAGCGCGTTTGCCCCTTCTGGGCAAACCTGGCGACTTCTGTCGCCAGATGAGCGCTTGCCACTGCCACGTTCTGTGGCAGCGCCGCCGTCGATCCGCGCAAGGCGGCGGTTGAAACTTGGGCCTGCGCCTCGGCGCGGCCGATCTCCATGCGTCCGTCGAAGCTGCCGTCGAGCGGCGCCTCGTTGCGTCCCGTCTCGCCGGCGCCACCGTTCATCGCCGCCGCGAAGGCGAGCGCTGCGGCGCTCACGCCCGGCCGCTGCGTGTCGGCGGTCGCCGTGCCCTGCGTCGTCTGGGCCTGCGGCTTGGCGCCGGGCAGCGGCGCGTCGCCGTCCCCCTCGCCGCCGTCCGAAAGGCTCGCGCTGAGGTCGGCAGCCGCAAGGCTCTCCGCCTCGTCCATCGCCATGGCCCGAGCCTCGGCCGAGGCCATTCCGCGCGGCAGAACTGCGGCTGCGGCAGCTTCCACGGCCGGCATTTGCGCCTGGGTTGCAATCGCCTGCGGCCGCGCCACCGACGTCTCCGTCTTTGCCGCGCCGGCCTCGTCGCCGGCATCGACCGTCACCGAGACCCTGGCCTCGGCGGGCATCTCCGCCGCCGGCGTGCTCACCGCCGCACGGGCAGCAACAGCTGCCCCCGCCGCCCGTGCCGCCGCCTCGCTGACGCTCACGGTCACAACTGCCGGCTTCGCCTGCTGGCCGGCCTCGCGGGTGGCCGTCGTTCCGGTCGCGGCCTGGTCGTCGGCCGCAAAGGTTGCCGCCATGTCGGACGCTACCGGACGCGCGGCCCCTGCCGGCGACGCGGCAGAGGATATGGCCGTGGATGTCGGGCCTGCCGTCTCCGGCGAGGGCGTGGGGGCCGACGAGGAGATCGACGGGGAAACCGACGTGGAGGCGACGGGCGCCCGCCCTGCCGCCGCCAGGGAGACCTCGGCCTGTGCCGCCGCCGATGCCTGTGCCGATGCCGTCGCTGATAGGGATGCCGATGCCGGCGCCCCCTTGGCGGCGGTCTGCTGGAGCCGCGTCCGCGCCGCATCCGCCTGCCCCTGGCTCGGGGCGACCTGGCCTGCGCCGCCTGCGGCCAGAACCTTGCCGGCCTGCGCCGAAACTGCCGGGTCGACGGTGCCGGCCTGCGCCGTCGCAGTGCCGGGCTGCGCCGCCGCCGTCTCGCCCTTGCCGGAAAGCTGCATCGGAAGGGCCGTCTCGCCCTCCGCGTCCGCCGCTATGCCTGCGGCAAGGCCGGCCGCGACCGTCGCCGGCCCACCGGCCTGCGTCTCGTGCTTGGCCGCCGCCTCGCCCGGCTGCTGGCCGCTTGCGACCGGCTGCGGGCTCGTTTCGCTGGTGGCGATGGTCTCGCCGCCGCGCTTTGCCGCCAGCGCCAGCTGCAGCGCCTGCAAGGCGGCATCGCCTTCGCCTTCGCTGCTGCCCGATGCGCTCGCCGCGGCAGTATCGATGCCGGCCCCCGCGCCTGCCGTCTTGCCGTCGGCCTTGCCGGCCGATGTCAGGTCCAGGTCCAGTTCGACGCCCGCACCCGGCAGCGTCGCGGCGAGCGAAACCGCCCCATCCGCCTTGCCGGCTCCGGCAGTTCCGTCTTGCGTGCCGGGCACCGCAGCGGCCTCGCTGCCGGCGACAGTCGCAGCACCGCCTGCGCCGACACCTGCACCCAGGGCGATCTCACCATCCGCCGCCGCGCCGGCCCCCTGGCCGGCCGGCGTCGTCGGCAGCACCTCGGCCGCCTTGCCGTTCTCGGCGATCAGCCCGGAGAGAATGCCGGCAATCCCGGTCGCGCCGCCGTCCTTGCCCCCGTCCTTGCTGTGTCCCTGACCCTGGCCGGAAATAGCCGGATCCGCAGCGCCCGCATCCGCATCGATCCCGACGGTCACCTCGCCGCCGGCGGCAAGACCCGCTGCCGGCAGTTCGGCGCCGGTTCCCGCGATCAGGCGCTGGAGAAAGTCGAGCGGCAGCATGCTGCCCGTCTCGCCGAAGTCGACGCGGCCCGCCAGGTCGCTGGAGATCGGCCGCCCGGCCGAGACCGGGACGCTGCCCGCGCCGGCCTTGCCGGTGCTGCCCGTTGCCCCGCCGCTCGTCGCCCCGCCGATCGCCGTACCGGCCGCCTGCAGCACGCCCTGCACCGCCGTCCCGCCCGGCACCGCGCCCAGCAGCGCCGCGAACGCCGACATGGCGCCGGACGTGCCGGACGCGCCGTCGCCGCTGCCGGCAAGGCCGGAGCGGGCAGCCGCCATGACGCCTGTCGCTATCGTCGGGATGTGGCCTGCGAGGTTCACGCGTGTCTCCGCAACTCTCCGGCGCCGGCAGTCGGATGTCCCGCCTCGCGCCATCTTTCGCAAGGAAGGAGAGCAAATGCCGGGCCAGATCGGAAAAGTCGCGGAAATGCTCGCCTTTTCGGTGAACGACCTCTTGCGGAATCGCCGCATGCGCCTCACATGCCGGGTAAAGTTTGCCGGGCAGGGCAAGCTTTGCCGGGCCGAAGGGGCGAAAACCGCCCTGCCGCGCGTCGGCGTCCCCTTTCCCATTGACCGGGTGATCCGCTATAGTCGCGGGCAACAGAAGCGGGCCGCCAGATACAGAGACCTCACGCGCGTCCTCCAGCGACCGTCCGCGCAGAGCCCGACCGCCGCCGCGCAGCGGCTGCCGGCCCGCATTCCGACAGGACCGCAAGGTGACATTCATGCTCAACAGTCTCGACATCCCGAAGCGACCGGAGGACACCCGCGTCGTCGTTGCCATGTCCGGCGGCGTCGATTCCTCGGTCGTCGCCGGGCTGATGCAGCGCGAGGGATACGACGTCATCGGCGTCACGCTGCAGCTCTACGACCATGGCGAGGCGGTGCACCGGGCCGGTGCCTGCTGCGCCGGCCAGGACATCCAGGACGCCCGCCGCGTCGCCGAGCGCCTCGGCATCCCGCATTACGTGCTCGACTACGAGGACCGCTTCCGCGAGAAGGTGATCGAGCGCTTCGCCGAGAGCTACATCGCCGGCGAGACGCCGATCCCCTGCGTCGCCTGCAACCAGACGGTCAAGTTCTCCGACCTGCTGGAGACCGCGCGCACCCTCGGCGCCGACGTGCTGGCCACCGGCCATTACGTCCGCTCCCGTCTCCTCGACGGTCACCGGGCGATGTTCCGCCCGGTCGATCTCGACCGCGACCAGAGCTACTTCCTCTTCGCCACCACCCAGGAGCAGCTCGACTTCCTGCGCTTCCCGCTCGGCGGACTGACCAAGCCGCAGACGCGCGAGCTCGCCCGCGAGTTCGGTCTCACCGTCGCCGAGAAGCAGGACAGCCAGGACATCTGCTTCGTGCCCCAGGGCCGCTATGCCGACGTCATCGAGCGGCTGAAGCCCAACGCCGCCGAACCGGGCGACATCGTCCATGTCGACGGCCGGGTGCTCGGCACCCACCAGGGCATCATCCACTACACGATCGGCCAGCGCCGCGGCATCGGCATCGCCACCGGCGAGCCGCTCTATGTCGTGCGCCTGGACGCGGAAGGCCGCCGCGTCGTCGTCGGCCCGCGCGAGGCGCTCGGCACCCGCGAGATCGTGTTGCGCGAGGTCAACTGGATCGGCCCCGGACGCCTTTCCGACATTCCGCCCGAAGGCATCGAGCTGCACGCCAAGGTCCGCTCCACCCGTCCGCCCAAGCCGGCGGTGCTGCGCCTCGTCGAAGGCCGCGCGGTGATCGATCTCGTCGACGGCGAGACCGGTGTCGCGCCGGGCCAGGCCTGCGTCTTCTTCGACGACGACGGCGACGGCGCCCGCGTGCTCGGCGGGGGCTGGATCGAGCGCACCATTCCCGTCAATTCCGGCCTCAGTGCCCCGCGCGCCGAGCCCGCCACCACGGTATCCCTGTAATGAGTGTCGAGTTCTTCCCCGTCAGCCGCCTGCGCCGCCTTGCCGAGCGCGTTGCCAAGCGCCTCGGCCTTGCCCGCGTGCCGGACCTGTCCACCGGTTCGGTGGAAAGCGCCTATGCCCGCTGGGCGCCGGTCTACGACTGGGTGTTCACCGCGCCGCTGGTCTTCGGCCAGCGCGCCGCCGCGCGCGAGGCCAACCGGCTGAGCGGCGAGCTGGTGGAAGTCGGCGTCGGCACGGGCCTGTCCCTGCCGCTCTACGGGGAGAACCTGACCGTCACCGGCATCGACCTGTCGAAGCCGATGCTGGAGCGCGCCCGCGAGCGCGTCCGCCGCAAGAAGCTGAAGAACGTCGCCACCTTGCGGGCGATGGACGCATCCGAAATGGATTTCGACGCGGCCCGCTTCGACATCGCCACCGTCATGTATGTGATGACCGTCGTGCCCGACCCCTCCGCCGTGCTCAAGGAGCTGGAGCGGGTGGTCAAGCCCGGCGGCACGGTGATCATCGTCAACCATTTCGCCGCCGACAAAGGTCTGCTGGCGCTGATCGAGCGCGGCCTTGCCCGCTTCGCCTCGACCCTCGGCTGGGACCCGCTGTTCCGCCGCGAGACGGTGCTCGACAACACCTCGATGGAACTGGTCCGCGAGGAACGCCTCGGCCCGCTCGGCCTCTTCACCATGATGGTCTTCCGCCGCCAGGCCTGACCGGCGACGACAGGACCGGGCGCCTGCGCCGTCGACGCCTTGCGCGTGCCTGCTTGCGGGGCCTGCCTATTGCGCGGGCTTGCGGTAACGGCGGGCAAGATAGACGACACCGCCGGACTGCAGGTTGCGATAGAGCAGCGAGCCCTTGGCGCCGGAAAATTCCTTCAGGAACCGCTGCATCAGCGCGCTCTTCTGGATACGGCTCATCTTGCGCTCGTTGACCGCGTCGAGCGCGCTGACCACGCCCGGCGACAGGTTGGTCTCGCTCTCCAGCACCAGGCCCGAGGCGCCGAGGTCCCGGTCGAGCCCCTCGATCATCGTCGCCGCGCGCATGTCGGCCCAGGTGAAGCAGCCGCCCGGCGCCAGCACCCGCGCCACTTCCCGGGCGAAGGCCGGCACGTTGGCGTAGCAGTGGGAGGACTCGATGTTGACGACGATGTCGAAGCTCGCATCCGCAAACGGCAGCTCCTCCGCATCGCCCACCTCGAAGGCAAGGTTCGCCGTGTCGTCGTTGAGCTGCCGCGCCCGGCGCACCGTCTCCGGCGAGTAGTCGAGGCCGGTCACCGCGGCCGGTGCCATGTAGCGGGCAATGTAGCGCGCCCCGCCGCCGCGGCCCGAGCCCACTTCCAGCACGCGCGCGCCCTCGACCGGGAGCCCGGCCATCGCCTGGTGGTAGAGGCCGATGAAGGCGCGCTCCGGCTCGTCCTCCGCCGTCAGGGCAAAGGCATCGCCCGCCGGCAGGTAGCCGTAGTTCATGAAACGCCAGTCGCTGTCGCGCCACAGCCGCGACAGCATGTTGTAGAGCCGCTTCCATGCCCATTTGCGGCTCTTCGGGAAGGCGCCGCGCTCGACCGCGCGCAAGATGTATCCGAAGGCGCGGCTGGTCATCGGGCGGGGATCTCCTTGGCCGGGTCGCCGGCGGCATATTCGTTGGCGAGCCAGGCCCGCCCCTTGCGGATCAGGTCGCTGTCGTCGACCTTGCGCGGATCGTAGCCCGGCATGTAGTAGCGCAGGAAGGCCAGCAGGCTCAACCGCGTGTAGCCGGGCCACACCAGCAGCAGCCAGGCGAAGCGCGACCAGAAGCGAAACCCTGTGCGGATGCCGTCGGCCTGCGCGTGCAGGCGGACATTGCGCAGAAAGATGCGGCTGAAGTGGAAGATGGTGACGTTCATCGCCGAGACCCGCAGCCCGTAGCGCTTCCAGGCCGGCATGCCGGCCGCCGCGCGCTTGTAGACGTCGAGCGCGACCGCCTTGTGTTCCAGCTCCTCCAGCGCGTGCCACATCCACAGCCGCCGATAGGCCGGATTGGCATCGGCGAAAATCTCCTGGTGGCGCAGCGTCATGGTCGAGAAATTGGCCGTCAGATGCTCGATGGCGCAGGTCACCGCCAGCCGGACCAGCGGCACGGAGACGTTTCCGAGCACGGATCTGACCGGCCGTTCCATCTCCTCGACATCGTAGCCGAGCCTTGCCATCGTCCGGTTGTAGTCTTCGTGCTCGCGGGTATGGAACGCCTCCTGCACCGCGTAACCGTTGATTTCCTTGATCAGCTCCTGGTCGCCGAGCTTGGAGGCATAGTGCTTCAGCGAACGGATGAAGAAGCGCTCGCCCTCGGGCAGGAAGATCGAGAACCCGTCGACCATCGCCGTGCGCAGCGGATCGCCGCCGAACCAGTGCCGTTCCGCATTGCCGGAAATGTCGAAACGAATGTCGCGCGGCACGATCTCGTCGTCGGCATGCTCGCCGGCCCAGCCGGGCATGGTTTCGCTCGTCATTTATACGGATCCTCTGGTCAGATGGCCGCAACGTAGATTGAGCGATGGGTCCTGACAAGCAAGGGCTTCATCGTCACACACATGAGTCACACCGGCGCTAGGGTCGAGCCCGAGGCCGCCGATGCGGCCCGCTTCCGGCCAGCGACAGGAGAGCCAGCATGGATCGCGATACTCAGCCCAGCATCGATTTCGAGGACTTTTCCTTCGACGCGTTCGACGAAGCCCGCCGGCCCGGCCCGCAGTCGACCGGCTTCGACCAGGTGGTCGAGCGCGCACTGAGCCGCCGCGGCTTTCTCGGTGTCCTGGCTTATGGCTCGGGCGCGGCCGCCATGGGGCTCGGGACCGGCGTGACCGGTCTGCTGTCGTCCGTCTCCGCCGAGGCCGCCACCTCGCGCTTCGCCTTCACGCCGATCCCGATCGCCACCGACGCCACCGTCCATGTGCCGGAAGGCTACACCTGGCAGGTGCTGGCGCGCTGGGGCGACCCGCTGTTTTCCGATGCCGGGGAGTTCGACCACGCGACCGGCGGCGATGCCGCCACCTCCGACCGCGTCTTCGGCGAGAACACCGACGGCATGGAGCTTTTCACCGTCGGCGGCCGCCAGGTGATCGCGGTCAACCACGAATACGTCAACCCGAAGCTCAACCTGCCGCAGAACGACGGCGGCACGCCGGCAAGCGCTGAGGACGTGCGCAAGCTGCAGAACCTGCAGGGCGTCACGGTGATGGAAGTGGCGGAAGGCGAAGACGGCTGGCACATCGTCGTCGACAGCCCGCTCAACCGGCGCATCGACCACAACACCGAGATGCGCCTTTCCGGTCCGGCCGCCGGCCACGACCTCCTGAAGACCGAAGCCGATTCGACCGGCACAAGCTCGCTCGGCACCTTCAACAATTGCGGCGCGGGCCGCACGCCCTGGGGCACCTACCTGACCTGCGAGGAAAACTTCAACGGCTATTTCGGCTCGACGGACGAGGCCTTCGCCCTGCCCGAGCACTACAAGCGCTACGGCATCGGCGCCAAGAGCGTCTATTCCTACGAGAAGTTCGATCCGCGCTTCGACGTCTCGAAGAACCCGAACGAGCCGCACCGCGCCGGCTACATCGTCGAGATCGACCCCTCCGACCCGGCCTCCGTGCCGGTCAAGCGCACTGCCCTCGGCCGCTTCAAGCACGAGAATGCGGCCACCGTGATCGCCCGCGACGGCCGCGTCGTCGTCTACATGGGCGACGACGAGCGCGGCGAGTTTCTCTATCGCTTCGTCTCGGACGGCATCTACACGCCGGGCGCCGACACCTCGGCCCTGCTGGACGAGGGCACGCTCTCCGTCGCCCGCTTCGCCGACGACGGCAAGGGCGAGTGGATCGCGCTGACGCCGGAGGCGACCAGCATGTCGGCCGCCGAGATCGCCGTCTTCACGCGCGTCGCCGCCTCGAAGGTCGGGGCCACCACCATGGACCGGCCGGAATGGGTCGCGGTCAACCCGGTCGCGGTCGAGGCTTACTGCGCGCTGACCAACAACACGCGCCGCGGCGTCAAGCCGAATGCCGGCGGCGACGAGACGCCGGTCGGCGGGCCGAACCCGCGCGCCGAGAACCAGTACGGCCAGATCGTGCGCTGGTATCCCGAAAACGACGACCACGCCGCCGACGGCTTCGCCTGGGACCTCTTCGTCATGGCCGGCAACCCGGCCGTGCACAAGGACGCCTATGGCGGCTCGGACAACATCAACGAGGGCAACATGTTCAATTCGCCCGACGGGATGATGTTCGATACGACCGGCCTTCTGTGGATCCAGACCGACGGCGACGACGACAACGAGGGCGACTTCGCCGGCCACGGCAACAACCAGATGCTGGCGGGCGACCCGGTGACGGGCCGCATCGAGCGCTTCCTGACCGCTCCCTACGGCGCCGAGGTGACCGGCCTCACCTGGTCGGCGGACCGGCGGACCATGTTCGTCGGCATCCAGCATCCGAAGGCGCCCTTCCCGGACGGCGAGGGCAAGCTCGCCCGCTCGAGCGTCATCGTGGTGAAGCGGGCGGACAACGCGCCGGTCGGCTGAGACCGCACGCCAACGCCCTTATCCCCGCCCTATCCCTGTATGAGGGGCGTCACGACAAGCTCCGGCGCGCTGCGAAAGCGGCGCGCCGGATTTTTGAGACGATTGCGAGCGTTTGGGAGGCCGATTCTCGAAATTTCGCAAAATTCTGCAAAATCCTGCAAGAGCGGTTTCGGGGCACCTCGCCAGCCCGTTTTTCCGGCTGCATTGCAATTCGTAGAAACAGAACGGTTTCTGAAAATCAATCGCCAAAACCGATTGATGTCGCCCACCCATGGCGCTTGCGCCGGACCATGCCTACCTGACAGGATCGCCAAGCAGCCTTTGCGCAAATGGCAGCTTTCAGCCGATCAAGGAGACAGACGATGACCGACGCGATCACCATCGAGCTCGAGCAGTCCGGCAGCAAGGGACGCTACGTCGCCCGCGTCGCGGGCCGCGACGGCGAGGCCGAGCTCACCTTCTCGGTCGCCAGCGAGACGCTCGTCATCGCCGATCACACCGGCGTGCCGGAAAGCATGCGCGGCACCGGCGTCGGCCTTGCCCTGGTCGAGCGGCTGGTCGCCGACGCCCGCGAGAAGGGCTTCCGCATCATGCCGCTCTGCCCCTTCGTCAACGCCCAGCGCAAGAAGCATCCCGAGTGGGCGGACGCCTTCAACGTCTGATTGCCGAACACGCGCACAGCTCGCCATCCCGTCGAAATCGCCGATGGAAATGGACTTTTTTCCGCCGCGCTCCATGTCATAGTCTGCAGTCTCACCACATCATGGGAGTCGGCGGCGCTGGACGGAGCCTCGCACGACGGAGGAGGACCGATGGACGAGATGTCTGGCATCGACGGTGCGCCAGCGCGACGGAAAACCGCGAAGGACTTTCCGCAGGAACTGCTGGAGCTCTACGATTTCTACGCGCACGGCCGGATCGACCGCCGCGAATTTCTCGACCGGGCCGCCAAATTCGCCGTCGGCGGCGTGACCGCGCTGGCGCTGCTTCGGCAGCTCTCGCCCGATTACGCGCTGGCCCGGCAGGTCGCCCCGGACGACCCCGCCATCGAGACGTCGCGGATCGCCTACGCCTCGCCCAACGGCCACGGCACGGTAAACGCCTACCTGGTGCGCCCGGCCGGCGTCGCCGAAAAGCTGCCTGCGGTGCTGGTGGTGCACGAGAATCGCGGTCTCAACCCGTATATCGAGGATGTCGCCCGGCGCATGGCCAAGGCCGGCTTCATGGCGCTGGCGCCCGACGGGCTGACCTCTGTCGGCGGCTATCCGGGAGACGACGACCGCGGCCGCGAGCTGCAGCGCGCGGTCGATGCGACCAGGCTGCTGAATGACTTCTTTGCCGGTTTCGAGCATCTCGCCGCCCGCGACGACTGCACCGGCAAGGTCGGCGCCGTCGGCTTCTGCTATGGCGGCGGCGTGGTCAACGCGCTGGCGGTCGCCTATCCGGAACTGGGTGCCGGCGTACCCTTCTACGGCCGTCAGGCCCCGGCCGACGGCGTGCCGTCGATCGAGGCGCCGCTGCAGCTCCACTATGCCGGGCTCGACGAGCGCATCAACACCGGCTGGCCGGCCTACGAGGCCGCGCTGCAGCAGCACGGCAAGAGCTACGAGGTGCACTTCTATCCGGGCGTCAACCACGGCTTCCACAACGACACGACGCCGCGCTACGACGAGACGGCGGCACGGCTCGCGGAAGAGCGGACCATTGCCTTCTTCCGCAAGCATCTGATTTAAAAAAGGAAAACGGGCGGACATCCGCTCCGCTTGTCCGCATCGAAGGGTCCGGGAGAAGGGCGCCGCCCCTCCTCCCGGACCGCCGCAGGCGTCGTCTCACTCGTCCTTCACCACTTCCGTGAGTTCCCAGACGGCGACGCCGGCGGAGCCGAGATTGCCGACGACGATCAGCGCCTCGCCGATGATCGCCGGGATGTAATAGGTCGCTTCCTGGATATCCGGAACGAACAGGAAGCGAGTGGCCTGACCGGGAATGACGTTGGTCAGCGCCCGAGACAGGCCGAGTTTGGCGAGCTTGTCCTTTTTCGGACTCGCCGCGTAATTCCATGAAATCATTCCGATATTGGCAAAGCCCCACAGCGTGATGGTCAGCTCCGCCGTATAGGTGCGCGCCTTGCCGCCGGGAAACGCCAGGATCAGCAGTCCGCGCGTCGGCCCTGCGATCACCTGGCAGATCCAGATGACGCCGGCAAAGCCGGGATCGCCGGCCGGACAGCTCGGCGCCGGCGAGCCGGGCCGGATCAGCCAGGGCATGGTGGCGAAGGTGGTGACGTAGCGCATCAGGACGGCAGCGAGGCCCGCAAGGTTCTTGCCCTTCGGCGTCCAGCTCTTCGAGTAATTCTTCAGCCCCTCCGGCACCTTGCTGCCCTGGTCGGGGATCGCGCCGGTGGAGCTGAGGAAGCCGGTGAGCCCGTCGGTGAAGATGCGCACGACCATGGCGGCGGCGTAGATGCCGAGCGAGACGCCGGCCACCACCTTCTCCGAGGTGCTGTCAAGCAGCACCTGCTTTTCCGTCGTCATGCCGAACTTCGACTTCACCCAGTCGACGGTGACGTAGTTCTTGTAGGCATCGAGCGAAGCCTCGTCCGGGAACGGCGCCTTGCCGGTCGCCAGCTTGTAGATCAGCGTCGCCGGGATCGCGACCAGCCACGAGGCGATCTGGCTGACGCGGATCGACAGGCTCCTGCCGGTGAAGAACTTGTAGAGCTGCGACAGAACCGGAATTTCCCATTCCGAGAACAGCACGTCGCGGAAGGATTCCACCACCTCGCGGACCAGGTCCATCAGCGTCGCGATGACGCCCTTGGCCGCGTCCAGCGCGAAAAGGGCGACGCTCTCCATCAGCTTGATGACGCCGCTCATCAACAGGTTGAGAGCGTTGTTGGGATCATCGCCGATGGCGGTGAAGAAGGTCAGCGCCTCCTCGAACGCCTCCTTGCCGTCGCCGAACTGGAAGTTGTTGGCAAGGTCCTCCATCATCGCGATCAGCCCGTCGAGCGAACTCGACAGGGCGCTGGAACTCATCAGACTGACCGCACTGCCGCCGCCCCGTTCGTCGGCCTTCCCGCCATTCTGCTCGTAGGCATTGGCGAAGAGATTGTGTTCCATCTCGTAGGCTTGGTCGTCGGTCATCTCCTGCTGCGACGAGAACTGGTCGTAGGTCGGATTGTCGTCCTTGTTGAGCTCGTCGATCATCGTGTCGACGACCGACTGGAGCGACTCCTTAAGCGTGTCGATGCCCGACAGGATCATGTCCTTGACGTGGTCGACGCCGGCGGCCGTGAAGTCGAGCAGCACCCGGGTGTTGTGTTCCACCGCCTCGGCCATGCGCTGGAAATCGCCGAGGTTGAACAGGAAGGCGAGCCATTCGAACAGCTGGCGCAGCTTGACCTTCAGCCAGTTCCAGACCCCTTGCACGAAGTCGAAGGCCTGCTGCACGAACTCGATGATCGCCTCGAACACCTTGCCGGCGATCTCGAACAGCACCCGGCCGATGCCATCGATGATCTCGACGACGATCTTGGTCAGCCCGTCGATGACGAAGTTCGCCGCGTTCTTGATGCCGTTCCACACATCGCCCCAGTCGATGCCGAGGAACCCGGCGACCTCGGCACCGTCGTCATTGGCCGCCGAGGCGCGCATGGCGGCAAGGCGCTCGCCCTTCCACTCGGCGACCTGCGCGAGCGTCATCGGCTGGTACTGCGGAAAGCCGGAGGTGAAGTCGATGGACCAGGCCGTGCCGGACATGGCGCGCAAGTCCAGCCGCGGGTCGAAGCCGCGCGCCGCCTTGCGCCGGGAGACCGTGTGGTAGACGACCCGCGCGGCCCGCGTCTCGCGCTGACCGGCGATCTCCATCGAGGCCTGGGTGATCTGCTGCAGGCTCTGCGCATATTCATCGCTGCTGCGATATTCGGCCGGCAGCAGGTAGTTGCCGGCCGCATCCTTGGCGTTCTTGATGTCTGCGACCGAAAGGCTGGCGAGCTTTTCCTGAAGCTGCAGGTTCGGTTCCACCACGATGGGCGTACCGGCCAGCGTTCCCGGCGTCTCGATATAGATCGTCGCCGCCGCGAGCGCCGTCGCCTGCTGGTAGATCACCAGCTTGCCGCCCGGTCCGGTCTGAGCAGCAACGCGGTTGAGCTGGCTGCAGCGGTAGGAGCGGCCGTCGACGAACAGGGTCACCAGGAACGAGGCCTGGATCGAGACCGGCGCGAAGGACAGCGGCATGCCGTCTTCGTCCAGCACCACCACTTCCAGCGCGTGGGTCTCCACCGGCACCATGTCGTTGTCCTGGCGCAGCAGATCGATGCGCTGGTCGAACCACTGGCGCGAGGTCGGCGACTGCCAGAAGCGGGTAAGGTCGCCGGCCGCCGACACCGTATAGGCCTCCGCATAGCCCGCCCGGTCGCGCCCGACGGTGAAGATCGTCGCCTTGGAGCCCGGATCGGACGGGATCTCGTTGCCGAGCGGAAACAGCGTCTGCCACACCGGATCGGCGCTGCGCCCGCGGCCCGGCGCCTGCCCGGCCCGCCACAGCCGTCCGTCGCTGCCGATGCCGAAGACCTGCAGCAGGTCGTCGAAGGTGACGGAGGCATAGATCTCGGTCAGCGGCACGCTCTGCGCGGGATCGACCTGGATCCAGTCGTCGAACTGCTTCACCGTGCCCGACTGGTACTTTTTCTCCTTTTTCAGCAGCAGCTTGCCGGTGCCCAGCTCGACCGCGAAGATCGCCAGCCGGTCGTTGGCATCCGCCACCACATAGAGCGCCGTCGCCTTCTTCGGCCCGAGCACCCGCAGCGCCGAAGTACGGTCGCTGGTCTCGCTGAACAGGACCGAATTGTCCTTGCCGATGGCGAAGATCGCCGATTGCACGGCGCTATTGGCCACCATGGCGATGCTCTTGACCTGGGCCTGCGTGCCGCCCGGTCCCATCACCGGCGCCCAGACCGGGCCCGCCCATTCGCTGGTGCCCGGCTTGAAGAAATTGTTGGCGAGCAGGCCGTAGTCTTCGCCCGGCACATCCAGCATGACGTTGACATAGACATTGCCGGTGATGCCGCGCGCGCCGCGGAACTGGCGGATGGTCTCGCCTGCATCGCGCGGCTTGGTTTCGCGCTGGTAGTAGCTGCCGGTGGTCGCCTGGTACTCGGCCAGCGACAGCTGCCCGGTATCGCCCAGCGTCATGATGTTGGGCGTGTCGCTGCCTTCGGTGCCGGAGGTGTAGAGGAAGAGCTGCCGGCCTCGGATATGCAGGTCGGTGTCGTCATAGGGCGCCATCGACTTCTCGCCCCGGCGCAGGCGGTAGACCTCGCCCCCGGTGCCGATGGTGTAGAGGTCGAGATCGCCGGCGGCATTCGCATAGGTGACGATATCGGTGCCGCCGAGCGCGGGCCGGGAGAGCTGGAAAGTCTCCATGTATTTGGTGCTGGCGCGCGCCGCCGGGCGCTCGCCGGCATCGAGTTCAGCAAGGACGGATCTGGGCATCGCAATCATGGAAACCTCCCGAAAATCTGGCCGGTGAAAGAGACAGGTCGAAAGGGGTCGTCGCCCGGTCGGCAAGCAGCCGGGCAAGTTGCAGGGCGGGGGCACGCCAGAGCGGGCGGCCATGGGCATTGCAATAGAGGGGACGGTCATGCGGGCGGCGGGCGGCGCGGTCGCGCGCATCCACCGGGGCGAGCGATGCGGCAAGGCCGTCGAGGCCGGGGACGCCACAGGCCCGCGCCCGCAGCGCGGCGATCGCCAGTTCCGCCGGGTGGGCATAGTAGGGGCTGAGCACGCGCATCGCCGAACGGCTGGGCGCATGCTGGGAGACGGCTGCGGAGATGCGCCCGGCCAGCCGCGGCATCAGGGCGGAAAGCGAACAGCCCGAGCGCCCTGCACCGCAAACGGCGAGCGCCGCCAGCACGTTGAGATTGACCGTCAGGTCGACGGGGCCGGGATCGCTTTCGTGGAACCAGGTGCGCAGGAGCGGCGCCCGCGCGAACGGCGGATCGCCGCGGCGCAGCGGCCCGCAGGCAAGGCGCGGCAACAGGCCGGCAAGCCGCACCAGCCCTTCGCGCGCCTCGCGGCGGCGGCCGCCGAC
The DNA here is from genome assembly GCF_023507705.1 of Stappia sp. WLB 29. Lineage (GTDB taxonomy): Bacteria > Pseudomonadota > Alphaproteobacteria > Rhizobiales > Stappiaceae > Stappia. The sequence continues at coordinate 46,987 of NZ_JALBGD010000013.1, forward strand.
CAGCGCCATCCAGGCGAGCGCGCTGTCGTCCGCATCCGGCGGCAGGCCGTCGATCAGGCGAGGCCCGCGTCCCCCTTGCGGATAGAAGCGGAAGGCTCCCGGCAGGCTCGCATCCTCGCACGTCTCCAGGAAGTCCAGCGCCCGCGCATGCGCGTGGATCGCCGCCTCGCTTCGGCCGAGCGCAGCAAGCAGCAGTGCCACCTGCGCGGTGACGAAGCAGCTTTCGTCGGCGACCGCCTCCGCAGGCGTTTCCACTTGCGAGGGGAAAGCCCCGGACGGGGCCTGCAAGGCCAGAAGATCGGCCAAAAGATCGACCAGACGCGGGGCAGGCTCAGCCATGGCAGGCCTCCCGGCTCTGCCCGAAGGCGGCCAGCGTTGCCGTTACGCGCGCCGAAGCCTTGCCGGCCAGCACCAGGCCGACCAGCCCGTGCCGCTGCAGCGGGGCTTCGCCGTGCGGCGCGCCGGAACCGCTGAGGGCGTGTCGGTAGGCCGCCATGTCCCAGCCGCGCACGGCGCCCTCGGCAAGCAGCGCCTCGGTCACGCGCGCGTCCGGGCCGAGCAGGGCGGCAGCGTTCGAATAGAAGGTGAAGGCCAGCGCATGGGCGCGCTGCGCCCGCCCCTCGCCCACTATCTGGAAAGCGACGGAAAAGCCGACATCGCTGGAGGGGATCTCGAAGCGGACGCTCCGCCCGGTCAACCGCTCCACCAGCCGGCGGATCTCCCGTCCGCGCGGGACAAGGCCGAACCGGCGCATCAAGGTATCGAGATCGCCGGGGAACAGCGGGTCGGTGCGATAATAGAGCTCCAGCACGCCGCCATCCGGCGTGACACCCAGCATCGTCGGCCGGACGTTCCGCCCCGTCAGCACCGGCGGAGCGCCGGCAAGGCGCTGCTCGAAACCGACCCATCGCGGGCGACCTGCGGCATCCACCGCGGGTGCCACCTCCAGATAGAGCTTGGCCGCAAGGCGGCCCGATGCGCTTTGGCGCAGGCCCGCCCAGGCGCCATAGCGCCCGCCCGCCTGCCGCTGCCAGCAGGACAGGCGCGCGACGAGCCGCGACACCTCGGGCGACGGCTCCGCGCCCGCGACCGCCCGGCAGAGCGACAGCGCAGCCTCGAGCCGGGTCCCGGGCAGCGCGCCGGGCGCCGGATCGAGACTGACGCGGGGATCGCAGCCCGGCTCGCCGTCGGCCCACACGAAGGCCGCCTCCATCGGCGCGCCGGACGGCGTCAGGTCGCTCGGTAGACGGTCGGGCGCAAGCACCGCCGGCGGCAGCAGCGGACGGATCGCGGCCAGCAGGCGGTCGAGCAGCGAGACGGCTGCAGCCGGACCGGCTCCCGCCTGCAAGGACGGGAGTGGTGCCGGGGGAGCGGCCCCCGGCCCCTGCTGCAACCGCGCGCTCCCGGAGGGGATCGGCGGGGACATGGCGATCACCCGCCCTGACGCATCCGCGCGGCCAGCGCTCCGGGCTCCATCACCTGACGTACGAGGCCCGGCGTCACGGTCGCAGGCGGCAAGGCCGGCAGTTCCACCGAGAGGCGGCCCGAGACTTCCTGGCTTTCGAGCTCGCGGGTCGTGCCGTCCTTCAGCACATAGACCGCCGTGTAGTAGAACTCGATCGTCGGCTCAGCAATCGGCCGCTGGATGCCGTAGAACCGCTCCAGGCTGTCGACGACGACGCCGGACGGCGCACCCAGCAGGCTGAACAGCATCACATTCTGCTGGGAGGCCTCTGCCTCGATCCGCTGCGCGGTCGTCATCTCGTGGCGCGGCCGCGACAGGAAGGCCGGCACGTTTTTGCCGAACTTCTCGCGGACCTGCGGCTTCAACTGGAACATGGTCAGGTTGACGCTCGCCACCTGCGTCCAGTCGACGAGGCTGCTGTCGACCTTGACGCTGTAGTTCTGCACCGTGTTGGTGACCGTCATGGTCTTGTATTCGCTCGACTGGCGGTAGCCGTCGAGGGTGAAGCTCTCGCCGTTCGAGTAGAAGATCGTGCCTGAGAGGTTGAAATAGGCATTGTTGGTGTTGTCGACCGCCTGGAAGTTCCAGCGGGGCTCGGCAAAGCTCAGGAGCCCTGTCGGCTGCCAGTTCGACCAGGTGTTCTCGGCGATCCATTTGTCGCCATTGTTGACCGGATCGAAATACTGGGCGTTGACGTCCACCAGCAGCAGCGTCGTGGTTTCCGTCGTGTAGTTGAACGCCCGTAGCGTGAACTGGGTGAACAGCCCCTTCGGATCGGCCACGAAGACGATGTCGGCATTGCCCGAGCCCGTATAGTCGGGGGCGGACGACAGGGCGCCCGGTGGTTCCGAGACGATCTCGCTGTTGTCGGCCATCTGGTAGCGCAGCCGGTAGCTGTAGTTCTGGCCGATGGGTAGATTGTAGAAACTGTCGAAACGGACCCCGTTCTCCGCACCGTTGGCGGTGAGAGTCTTGGTCTGGACGATGGCCGGGTTGCCCGCCGGCGGCGCGAAGAAGAAGTCGATATTGACCTCCCGCACCCCGGCCGGACCGGAAAACGGGATGTTCTGGCCGATGAAGGTCACTTGCCGCGTTCCGAAGACGTTCGGCGTGATGTTGACCAGCGTGTCCGTCGTGGTGATCGGATCGCTCTTGAAGGTCTTGCCGTCCTTGAAGTTGATCACATAGGTATAGGTGAATTCCGGATTGTAGCTGCCTCCAGAAAAGTCGCCCGGCGCGTCGTAGATCTTCGAGGACTGGTCGCCGTCGGTGACGATCAGCGTGAATGTGTTGTCGGTCGGCCGCGTCGGATAGGTGACGGTCACGGTGACGGTCTCGGCCACGGGGTCGTCCGTGCCGGAGCGGTTGAGCTCGCCGATCAGGTTGAACACCACCGACAGCTTACGGTTGTCGACCTTTGTGAAAACCTGCTTCCACTCGTCCGGGCTGAAGCGGCGCATGAAGCTGCTCACCGGCGTCGACCAGTCGATCACCGTGTCTTCCTGGTAAGTCTGGTTGAACGAGGTCGTCGCCGAGACCGGATTGGGACCCGTGGCCATGACGGCGGCCGCCGCCACCGTATCGGCGACCTGGTTCTCCAGCGTCGTCCAGCCCCAGTCGCGCACCCTCTGGGCCAGTTCGTCGCTGCTGCCCGGCCCGAGCTCGACCTTGACTTCGCCCGCGCCCGACTGGCGCAGCACCTGCTTGACTTCCTGCAGCACCTGCTTCTGGTTGCCCCAGGTATCGCGGACGGTCTTGTATTTCTTCTCGTACTCGATGGCCGCCTCGGCGGTGTAGATCACTGTGGCCTTGGCGCCGAGCAGCTTGGTCAGCACCTGCATCTCGTATTCGACGCGGAAGGTGGAGGCACCGCCCTCGTCGCCGCTGAAGGCGTTCTTGAAGCTGTTGACCGCTTCCGGCGTCGCCAGCTCGATCTGGAAAGCGGCGACATTGGTGCCGTAGAGCGTCGGCTCGACCGCCAGCACCTCGTTCTCGCCGGCGATGTCGTAGTAGAAATAGGCGGTACCGCCGACCCAGACGAAGCCGCCCCAGGAAATGTCGGAGCCGAGGATCTCCTCGGCCGCGCGGCGTGCCTCCAGCGGCTGCACGAGCTCCATCTCGAAGGTACAAAGACCGGCGATGCCCCCGCCATTGGAGGTGTACTCGGTCATCCCGAAGGACGGTGCCCCGTCCAGCGTCCGCAGGCGCGGCACCGGCACCATGTACCAGAGCTTGGGATTGTCGTGGTCCTGGTAGACATAGGTGACGCCGCTGGCGCCGTACTCGATCTCGCGAACGCTCGAGACGTCGAACATCACAGCCCTCCATCGAAAAAATTGAATGAACTTAAATCACACTCTATGCGCGAATTTTCGCACTGAGGGCAGGCTCACACAATCGATAGAAGCTGCAACATTGATCCTATTTTCGACATTGAACAGGCATTTCAAGTCAAAATTAAAATTACAACCTTATAAAAACTGTCATAGTTACGCAGAGGTATTTTATGAAAATAGTAAAATACATTGAAATGAAGGAACAAATCGCAATCATCGGCGAAAATATCAAGCCATAGGCTGGCCAACGCGCCGACGATGCGGAGCAAAAAGACAGGCAATGGCCAGGATGACGCCGGACACGGTGGCGATCATGCCGGCGGCGCTGACGGCGTTGATAGCACCGAACCACTGCGGCCCGTAGCCGGCCAGCACATAGCCGAGCACCGCGGAGAGTGCGGCGAAGACTGTGCTCCAGGCGACTTGGCGCTCCAGCCGTTCGGTCACCAGCCGCGCCGTCGCCGGCGGACAGATGAACATGGCGATGACGATGATCGAGCCGACCGCGTCGAAGGCCGCAACGGCGGCAACGGCGGAGGCCGCAACAAGCCCCAGGCCGATCAGCCGCACCGGCAGTCCGAGCGTCGCGGCGAAGCCCTCGTCGAAGGTGGAGAGTTTCAGCGGCCGCCAGAGCACCAGCATCAACATGGTCATGACGGCGGCGACCAGTGCGATGCGCGGCAGCTCGGGCGGCAGGCCGGCAAGCGCCGCCGGATCAAGCAGCGAGCCCCAGCCGGTCGCGTCGAACCAGATCAGGCTTTCCAGATTGCCCATGAGTGCATGCTCGACATCCAGATGCACCCCGCTGGTGTCGCTCTGCTCCAGCAGCAGCACGCCGCCGGCAAACATCGCCGTAAAGACGACGCCCATTGCGGCACCCGGCTCGATGCGGCCGAGCCGGCGGACGGTCTCGATGAGGACGACGGCAACCAGCGCGGCGCCGGCCGCGCCCAGGAGCATCGGCAGGCTGGCCAGGCTGCCGGTGACCAGGAAGGCAACGACGATGCCCGGCAGCACCACATGGCTGATCGCATCGCCGATCAGCGCCTGCCGGCGCAGGATCAGGAAATTGCCCGGTAGGGCGCAGGCAATCGCCGACAGCACGCCGATGAGGATCGGCGTCAGCGACAGCTGGACGAACTCGGCACCCATCAGCTTCCCTCCCCGCGCCGCAGCATCGCCGAAGCAGCAAGCATGCGGTCGATCTCGGCGATCTCGTCGCCCGTCATCACGGCCGTGATGGGCGTGAGCCCATCGTAGCGGTGGCTGAGCGGATCGTCCCGGTGGATCCGGCGCGCCACCTCGAAACGGCGCTCGTCGACCAGCGCGCGGCCCGCCTCGATGCGCCCGGCCTCGGTCGGCACCCGGTCGGGGCGGATCAGCCCCTCGCGGCGCAGGACCTTCAGCGTCAGCGGATCGAAGATCGGCTCGCCCCGCGCCAGCGACAGCAGGCCCTGGCGGCGATGCAGGCGCAGCTGGAAGCGGCGATGGCGAATGGCGGCAGCCAGCACGCCGCGCCCGGGCGCGAAGGCAAGGGACAGCAGGAAGAGCGAGAAGGCGACGAGCACGATGATCGGCCCCGTCGGCAGGCCCGGTGCGGCAGCGGACATGGCCGCGCCTGCATAGCCCGACACACCGCCGATAGCGCCGGCGATCAGCACCACATGGTCGGTCCGCTCGCTCCACAGCCGGGCGGCGACCGGGGGTATGATCAGCAGCGCCACCACCAGCACCAGCCCGACGATCTTCAGCCCCGTCACGGTGACGGCCAGCACCAGCAGCATCATGGCAAGATCGATGCGGCGGGTGTTGAGTCCGAGGGCGGCCGCAAAGCCCGGATCGAAGGACACCAGTGTCATCGGCCGGCGCAACGCGACCAGGGCGAGCACGGCGAGCACGCCGCCGAGCGCAATCACCATCGCGTCGGAATAGAGCATGCCCGCCGTCGAGCCGAGCAGGAAGCCTTCCAGCCCCGCCTGCCTGCCTTGCGACAGGGTCTGGATCACCGTCAGCAGCACGATGCCGAAGCCGAAGAAGACGGAGAGCACCGCGCCGATCGCCGTGTCCTCGGCAAGGCGGGTGCGGCGGGTGATCCACTCGACGCACAGGAGACCTAGCGCGGCCGACAGGGCGGAGCCGGCCAGCAGCCCGACCAGGCTGCGCCCGTCGAGCCCGAGGCCGACCATGACGAGAAAGGCGATGCCGACGCCCGGCAGCGTCGCATGGGCGATGGCGTCGCTCACCAGCGCTCTCTTGCGCAGGAACAGGAAGGTCCCCCCCGCCCCGGCGGCGATGCCGAGCAGCCCCGCGCCGATGGCGACCAGCGCCGCGTTGTAGCCGGCCTGCAGCAGGAGCGCGGAAACAAAGGCTTCCAGCGGGGGGCTCGACATAGGCATCACCCCTGCTCCGACAACCGCAATTGGTCGATATGCGCAGAGGCCAGCCGTCCGCCATAGGTTGCCTGCAGGTTCTCGGCCGTGAAGACCTCGGCGACCGGCCCTTCCGCGATGCGGCGCGTGTTGATCAGCAGCACCCGGTCGAAATAGTCGGCGACGGTCGCAAGGTCGTGATGTACGCAAACCACGGTGCGGCCCTCGCCCTTCAGTTCCTTCAGAACGTCGATGATCGCCTTCTCGGTCGCCGCGTCGACGCCTGCAAAGGGCTCGTCCAGCAAATAGAGATCCGCCCCTTGCGCCAGCGCGCGGGCAAGGAACACCCGCTGCTGCTGCCCGCCGGACAGCTGGCCGATCTGGCGCGTGGCGAAATCGGTCATGCCCACACGGGCAAGACAGGCAAGCGCCCGCTCGCGATGACTGGCCCGCACCAGGCCCAGCAGACCGAGCTCCCGGTAGAGCCCCATCATCACCACGTCGATGACGCGGGTCGGGAAGTCCCAGTCGACCGACGCGCGCTGCGGCACATAGGCCACCCGCTCGCGCGCCCGCTCCAGCGGCGTGCCGAAGACGGTGACGGTGCCGGACAGGCGCGGCACGACACCGAGCGCGGCTTTCAGCAGGGTCGACTTGCCGGCGCCATTCGGGCCGACGATGGCGACGAGGCTGTCGCGCGGGAAGGTGGCGTCGACGGAGAAGACCGCCGGGCTTTCGCCGTAGGAGACCGTAATCTCCCGCAAGGCCATAGCCGCCCGTGCGGCCTCCGCCCGTGCCGCAGCCTCGGCCTCTCGACCCTGCACCAGTTCGATCCTGTCCCGCGCCCGCATGGCCATCATGCTCCCTCAGCTTCCCACCGCCAGCCGTCCGGCCATGCCCCGCTCGGGCGCTTCGCCGCCAAGGGCGCGGGAAATGATCGTGGCGTTGTGGTCGATCATGCCCGGATAGGTGCCTTCATAGGTACCCTCCGCCCCCATCGCGTCGGAAAAAAGCTCGCCGCCGATGACGACCGTGTGCCCCCTGGACGCGGCACCCTCGATCAAGGCCCGCACCGACCGGTCGGAGACCGAGCTTTCCACGAAGACCGCGCCGATCTTGCGCTGCACCAGGATATCGACGAGTTCCGCCACCCGCTGCAGCCCGGCCTCGCTCTGGGTCGAAATGCCCTGGATGCCGAGCACCTCGAAGCCCTGGGCGCGGCCGAAATAGCTGAAGGCGTCGTGCGCGGTCACCAGAACCCGCGCGGTTTCGGGCACGCTGGCGAAGACCGTGTCCGAATAGTCGGCAAGGCGCGCCAACTCGTCCTGATAGGCCTTGGCATTCGCGGCGAAGACCTCCGCATCCTCGGGCCGAGCCGCGGCGAGCGCCTCGTGCACCGTCTCGACGGCCCGCGACCACAGGCGCGGATCCATCCACACATGCGGGTCGAACTTGTCGGAATAGTCGACATGGGAGATCAGCAGCTCGCGCGGCAGGCTCTCCGCCACCGCGACGACCGGCTTGCGGGCGCCGAGCTCCTTCATGAACTCCTCCATCTGCGCCTCGAGATAGAGCCCGTGCCACAGGACGAGATCGGCGCGGACCATGGCGGCGATGTCGGTGCGCGTCTGGCGATACGCATGCGGATCGACGCCCGGCCCCATGAGCGCACGCACGCTCACCCTGTCGCCGCCGATCTGCCGGGCCGCATCGGCGATCATGCCGGTGGTCGCGACGACCGACAGCGGCGGCTCGGCCCGCGCCCCGGCGGGCGAAAGAACGCCCAAAGCCGCCAGTGCGAGCGCACCCGCCATTGCGATCCGTCGAAGCCTGCTGAAGACCCTGCTGCACATGCGCTGCCATCCCGTGGTTCTGGTGTCGCTGCCGAGCTTGATGCGGGCCGGCAGCCTGCTTCCTTTTAATGATTATGAGAACCATTTGCAGTTTGTCAATGCAATTGCGAACCATTTGCAGAAACAAACGACACCCCCTGCGACGCGGACAGCCGGCAAAACGAGACTTCAATTTCCGCCAAGGTGAATTCTGTCATTGTATGTTCATATGAACGTTGTGCTATGTTCATATGAACGAAGTAGAGACGAAACGTCCGCATTCGGGAGGAAGACAGTCGCTCATGACCAGCGACCTGGCCATAACTGCGCGCCAGCGCGAGATCGCCGATCTGGTGCAGTCGAACGGCTTCGCCTCGGTCGAGGCGCTGGCCGAGCGGTTCGAGGTAACCACGCAGACGATCCGGCGTGACCTCACCCGGCTGTGCGAGCACGGCATTCTGCGGCGCACCCATGGCGGTGTCGAGCCCCCCGCGCCCGCCGGCAACCTTCATTACGCACGCCGGCAGATCCTGAACCTGCCGCAGAAACGGGCGATTGCCGAGACCGTCGCCCGCCATGTGCCGGACGGCGCCTCGCTGGCGTTTTCCATCGGCACGACGCCCGAGATCGTGATGCAGACGCTCGGCCGCCACCAGGGGCTACGCGTGTTCACCAACAACCTGCATGTCGCCTTCTCCGCCTCGCAGAACCCGGACTTCGAAGTGACCATCGCCGGCGGACGGCTGCGCCACGGCGACCGCGACATCCTGGGCGCCGATACCGAGCGCTTCTTCTCCGCCTACAAGGTCGATATCGGCATTTTCGGCGTCGCCGGCGTCGATGCCGACGGCACGCTGCTCGACTTCCATGAGGACGAGGTCGCCGCGCGCCAAGCGATCCTTGCCAACTGCCGACGCGCGTTCCTCGTGCTCGACGCCAGCAAGTTCGGCCGGCCCGCGCATGTGCGCGGTGGCCACATCACCGACGTTGCCACGGTCTTTTGCGACGCTGCCCTGCCCGCCTCCGTCGAGGCGCTGCTGACGGCGGCCGGACGCGAGAGCGTGGTGTGCACCAACAACAACGAGGAGCGCTGATGAACACGCCCGCGACAGACGGCCGCCCGGGGGGCCAGGAAATCCTGCTCGAGAATGTCTCGAAGGTCTGGGGCGCCCACAAGGCGGTCGACGACCTGTCGATCCGCGTGCCCGCCGGCACGTTCACAGTCCTGCTGGGCCCGTCGGGCTGCGGCAAGTCGACGACGCTGCGGATGATCGCCGGGCTGGAAAGCGCCGATGCGGGACGCATCCTGATCGGCGGGCGGGACGTCACCCACCTGCCGGCGGCCGAACGCGACCTTGCGATGGTGTTCCAGTCCTATGCGCTGTTTCCCCATCTCGACGTTGCCGAGAACATCGTCTTCGGCCTGAAGGTGCGCCGTGTGGCCAGGGACGAGCGCGAGGCGCGGCTGAAGCGCGTCGCCGACCTCCTGGGCCTGTCCGCCCTGCTCGACCGCAAGCCCTCGCAGCTGTCGGGCGGCCAGCAGCAGCGCGTGGCACTGGGGCGTGCCATCATCGCCGAGCGACCCGTCTGCCTGATGGACGAGCCGCTGTCCAATCTCGACGCCAAGCTGCGCCATGAGATGCGGGTGGAGATCCGCGCGCTGCAGAAGAAGCTCGGCTTCACCATGGTCTATGTCACCCACGACCAGGTCGAGGCCATCACCATGGCCGATCAGGTGGTGCTGCTGAACGGCGGCCGCCTGGAACAGGCGAGCGATCCGCGCGCCCTCTACCAGCGGCCCGAGACGCCGTTCGCGGCGCGCTTCATCGGCGTTCCGCCGATGAACGTGCTGCCGGGCGCGCTGCTGGCCGACCTGGACGCGGGTCTCGCCGCCCACAAGGTCGGCCTGCGGCCCGAGTCCTTAATGCTGGCGGACCGCGGCCCGCTCGCCGCACGGGTGGCGAGCCTGGAATATCTCGGCGCCGACATGCTGATCGACTGCGAGGCCGGTGGAACCATCTTTACCGTCCGCCTGCCGGGCGACCACGACATCGCCGCCGGCACGGACATCCGCCTCGGCTTCGCGCCGCAGGACCTGCACGTCTTCGACGGCACCACCGGCCATCGCCGCGACGATCTCGCGGCGGCCACGGGAGCCCGCATCGCCGGTTGAGGCGAAGGACGACATCAACAGGAGCCGCAAACGGCCTCTGCAAGAAAACGCTTCCGCGCCGCGCGCGGGACGTCAAGCCGGCAAGGACAGCGCAAAGCGGCCGGCACAACATGAGGGAAGGCAGACATGTTGAAATCGATGCTGATGAAGGCCGTCGCCACGGCGACCCTTTCGACCGGACTGGCACTCGGCACATGGGCCTCCGCCCAGGCCGTCGAGCTGCAGTTCTTCTTTCCGGTGGCTGTCGGCGGCAAGGCCGCCGAGACCATCCAGGCCCTGACCGACGAATACGTCGCGAACAACCCGGACGTGAAGATCGACGCGGTCTATTCCGGCTCGTACCAGGACACCATCGCCAAGGTGATCACCGCCTCGCGCGGCGGCACCCCGCCACAGCTGTCCATGGCCCTGTCGGCCGACATGTTCACCCTGATCGACGAGGACCTGATCGTCCCCTTCGACGACTACCTGAAGAGCGATGAGGACAAGGCCTGGCTCGAAGGCTTCTATCCCGCCTTCATGGAAAACAGCCAGACCGGCGGCAAGACCTACGGCATCCCGTTCCAGCGCTCCACCCCGGTGATGTACTGGAACAAGGAGGCCTTCAAGGAAGCCGGCCTCGACCCCGAAACACCCCCCGCGACCTGGGAAGAGCTGGTCGAATTCGGCAAGAAGCTGACCAAGAAGGACGCCAACGGCAACGTCACCCAGTGGGGCGTGCGCATCCCGAGCTCCGGCTTCCCCTATTGGCTGTTCCAGGGCCTGACGACGCAGAACGACGTCATCCTGGCCAACAGCGAGGGCAACAAGACCAATTTCGACGACCCGAAGGTCGCCGAGGCGCTGCAGTACATGGTCGACCTGTCGACCAAGCACGGCGTGATGGAGCCGGGCATCATCGAGTGGGGCGCAACGCCGAAGGCCTTCTTCGAGCGTCAGACCGCGATCATGTGGACCACCACCGGCAACCTGACCAACGTGCGCGACAATGCGCCGTTCGAGTTCGGCGTCGGCATGCTGCCCGCCAACAAGCGTCGCGGCGCGCCGACCGGCGGCGGCAACTTCTACCTGTTCAAGGGCGCGTCCGAAGAGCAGCTGACCGCGGCCGCCGACTTCGTGAAGTGGATCACCGGTCCCGAGCAGGCGGCCAAGTGGACCATCGCCACGGGTTACGTCGCACCGCGTCCGGACGCCTGGGAAACCGAGGCGATGAAGACCTACGCCGCCGACTTCCCGCCGGCCACCGTCGCCCGCGACCAGCTCGAGTTCGCCGTCGCGGAGCTCTCGACCTACCAGAACCAGCGCGTGACGACGATCTTCAACGATGCGCTGGCCGCCGCGATCACCGGCCAGAAGGACGCCGCGACCGCTCTGAAGGACGCGCAGGCCCAGGCCGACGCGATCCTCGCCGAGTATCGCTGACGCCTGACGGCAGGCCGGGCAACCGGCTCACGCCAAAAACCCAGGGGACCGGCAGCCATCGCTGCCGGTCCCCGACCCGGTCCGGGGCAGGACGGGCCGACAGGAATGCGAGGGAAGGACCAAGGGCAAGATGACGACCGCGACAGGCCGCACGAGAGTGCCGATGCTGATACGCAGCCGCGAGTGGGTGCACGCGTGGCTGTTGCTGCTTCCCGCGCTCTTCTTCCTTTTCGCCTTCACCCATGTGCCGGCGGTGATGACCCTGTGGAACAGCTTCCACTCGACCCCGCGCGGCCGGAGGCCGGCCCGCTTCATCGGCCTCGACAATTACGAGCGGATGATGGGCGATCCCATCTTCTGGAAGGTGCTCGGCAACAATCTGTGGTTCGCCTTCGGCACGATCCCGCTCTCCATCGGCATCGCCATCGTCATGGCCCTGTGGGTCAATGACCGCCTTGCGGGGCGCGGCTTCGTGCGCATGGCCTATTTCACCCCGACCGTGCTGCCGCTGATCGCCGTCGCCAATATCTGGCTGTTCTTCTACACGCCGGGCTTCGGCCTGATCGACCAGGTCGGCTCGGCCCTGTTCGGCTGGCCGCAGACCAACTGGCTCGGCGACCCGTCCACCGCACTCAACGCCGTCATCGTCGTCACGGTGTGGAAGGAAGCCGGCTTCTTCATGATCTTCTATCTTGCGGCCCTGCAGGCGATCCCGCCCTCCCTGGTGGAAGCGGCGAAGATCGAGGGCGCTGGCCGCTGGACGATCTTCTGGCGCATCACCTTCCCCCTGATGATGCCGACCACCCTCTTCGTGTCGATCAATGCGGTGATCAACTCGTTCCGCCTGGTCGACCACATCTTCATCCTGACCAATGGCGGCCCGGACAACGCCTCCTCGCTGCTGCTGTTCCACATCTACGAGACGGCCTTCAAGTACTGGGAGACCGGCTACGGCGCGACGCTGACCGTCGCGATGCTGGCGATCCTGTGTGCGCTCGCCATCGGCCAGTTCTTCTTCTTCGACCGCAGGGTGCACTACAAATGACCGCCGCAGCCGACGCCCCCGCCCGCCCGCGCCGCCGGCGCTTCGACCTCGACCGGACGCTCAACACGCTCGCCGCCTGGGTGCTGGCCCTGATGTGGATCCTGCCGCTCGCCTTCGCGATCTGGACGGCGATCCACCCCTCCGCTTACGAGGCCCGCTTCGAGTTGCTGGCGCCGCTCACTTTCGAGAATTTCGAGAAGGCCTGGGGGGCCGCGCCCTTCGCGCGCTACTTCCTCAACACCTTCATGCTGGTGACGTTGATTCTCGCCGGCCAGTTCCTGCTGTGCACGCTGGCCGCCTATGCCTTCGCGCGCTTCACCTTTCCCGGCCGTTCGATCCTGTTCACGCTGGTGCTGCTGCAGCTGCTGGTGATGCCGGACATCCTGATCGTCGAGAACTACAAGACCATGCGCATTCTCGGCCTGGTCGACACCATCCCGGCGATCGCGCTGCCCTATATCGCCTCCGGCTTCGGCATCTTCCTGCTGCGCCAGACCTTCATGACCGTGCCGCGCGAGCTCGACGAGGCCGCGCGCATCGAGGGCTCCAGCATCCTCGGCATCCTGTGGCGGGTCTACATCCCGCTCGCCAAGCCGACCTATCTCGCCTACGGCCTCGTCTCGGTCAGCCACCACTGGAACAACTTCCTGTGGCCGCTGATCGTCACCAACTCGGTCGACACGCGCCCGGTCACGGTCGGTCTCAGCGTCTTCTCGGCCATCGATTCCGGTATCGAGTGGTCGGTGATCAATGCGGCGACGCTGATGACCTCCGGACCGCTGCTGATCGCCTTCCTGCTGTTCCAGCGCCAGTTCGTGCAGAGCTTCATGCGCGCCGGCATCAAGTAAGGACGGACTTCCTTCGCGCGAATGCAAGACACCCGGCGGGCGGGCGGCCTGCCGGGGTGTCGCTTTCTGGAGCGAGAGCGCGTCCTCCTTGCACGGCGTCCGTTTTTTTCGGCGCTGCGTCCGGCAGCTGCGGATCGCGCTTGGCCGCGGGCGCGGCTGGCGACAAGAAGGAGCAGCGTGCCATCCGCCGCGTCGAGGGGGGCGATGTGGCACCGATCCCCGGACCGACTTCCAGAACGGATTTCAGGATACGCGCATGACCCTTTCCCGTACCGCACGCTCGGCTCGCGCCCAGGCGGCCACTGTCCTGCTGTTTGCCGCCGCCCTCGCCGGCTGCCAGGCTCCGGCCGGTTCAGGCCCGCCGCCACCGCCGCCGGCGTTTGCAGCGCCGAACTTCGGCTCTCCGGCCTTCGGAACCAACCAAGCCGCTTCCTCCTCGCCGATGCAACGCACCGCCACTCTCTCGTCCTCTTCGAAATCGTGGGTGACACCGGACGGCACCCGCCACACCAAGTCGTCCAGCACCACCGCTTCGGTGCGTGTCGACCCCAACGCGATGGGCAATGCCGCTGCGATGCTGTTCGGCGCGATGATGGGTCAATCGGGCACCACCCCCGCCCCCGTTACCAAGGGGCAGATCGCCGGCGACTGGAATGTCGATGTCGACGGCAAGCAGTGCCGCCTGTCGCTGCGCCCGACCGGCGCGGGCATGGGCGACTTCGCCTCCACATTCGGATGCATGGGCACCGACCTGCAGAGCGTCTCCAGTTGGTCCCTGCGGGGCAACGAGGTCGTGCTGACCGGCATGATGAGCAAGCGCGTCGCGGTGCTCGCCCTCAACGGCACCAACCGTATGGACGGTACGGCGGACGGCTCTTCGGGCAGGATCATCGCCTGGCGCTGACGCATGAGGCCGGCGCAGGACCCGTTCGGCGCCGCATCCATCAGGCACTGAGAAGCCGAATCCACTCCTCGTAGCGGCGGTCGAGATCGCGGTCGAAATCACTGCACGCCCGCTCCGCACCGACCGGAGCCGCCCGCATGTCCCGCGCCGTGGTCCCGAAGCGGGCACGGAAGGCGCGCGAAAACGCACTGTCATTGGCGAAGCCGCAATCGGCCGCGATGGCCGAGATCGGCCGTTCGGCAAAGCGATGGTCGATCAGCATACGCAGCGCCAGCCGCAACCGCTGTTCGCGGATATAGGCGAGCACCCCGCCGAAGGACTCGAACATCTCGTAAAGCCGGGTCCGCGACACGCCTGACAGCCGCGCCACCCGTGCCGGCGACAGGTCCGGATCGCGAAGATGCTCGGCGATCCGCTGGCGCGCCCGCACCAGCAACGCAAAGGCGATGCCCGCCTCTCCCTGGCCGTCGTCGCGCCGGCTTGCGTTGAGGCAGGCGGCCGTCAGCGCCACGGTCGCCGCGCTGGCCTCGGTTGCCTGCGACAGGTGCATATCCGACGCCAGCGCCTTCAGCGTCGTCATGTGATCGATCAACAGGCGAGCGAGCGGATTTCCCTGCGCCTGAATGACCTGCATGTGCCGATCGCCGGCCTGCTTGAGCTGAGGCTCGATGAGCGAGCGCGGCACGAGCAGAGACAGGTTGGTGAAGTCGCTGGTTTCCGACCGCATCTCCTGTGCCAGATCGAAGACCACCAGTGCATCCTGGCCGAAGACCTCGTCCCGGCCGCGGTGGTGGAACTCCATCCGACCCTGCTCGTAGACCTGGATCATCAGATGATCCATGCCGTCGCGGGCGATGGTTGCCGACGAGCGCGCCCAGGATTGGGCCTCGGTCCTGGTCCGGGCCAACGCCACATCGCCGATCACATGGGCATCGAGCTCCGCGCGAAATCCATGGGCACGACGCTCACGCGGCACGCCCACCTCGAAGACGCAACCGATGCTTTCGCGCCAGACCTCGAACTGGTCGGCGAGCGGAATGGCATCCAGCGAGAATACAGAATGCGGAACGCGCGAGATGTCTTCCGTCGCCAAACTTCCCTCCTCGGGATTTATGCCGAGGAATTTAGCAGGAGTTGACACCGCTGCAAGGGAACACGATGAGCCGAAGACGGCCCTTGCTCCCCAAACATGCCGCGCAAGGCCGGAATGGCTGGCTCAATCTCCGTTGAGGCGGGCCGTCGTGTCCTCGGAAAAACCGGCTTTCGACTTTTTCTCGAATGCCGCACGCCAGGACGCCGACAACGGCGCCAACGCTGCGATAGCGGCGGCCACCGACGGATCGAGGTGCGGATCGAAGCGGGCTGCAACGACCCTGTCGAGCGGCCAGTCTGGACAGGGACGGGCCGTCAGCTCCATCGTATCGCCGACTGAGATCCGCCCGCCCTCCAGCACGCGGTAGTACCAGCCGGTGCGCCCGCTCTTCTGCATCGCCATCGCCATCTCGTCGATCCGCGTGTGGGCGGGCAGTTTCCAGCAAGGCTGGCGCCCCTGACAGATCTCGACAAGCGTGGATCCGATGCGGAAACGGTCGCCGATACAGACATCCGCCTCCGCCACGCCGAGCGTCGAGATGTTTTCGCCAAAGCCCCCGGCAACAAGGCGCTCGGCGTGCTCGGGCCACCGCGCCGCCCAATAGGCATAGTGATCGGCGGGATAGTGGTGCAGCGCCTTTTCCGGCCCGCCATGCACGGCCCGGTCCGCCTGCTCGTCGTCCTCAAAGCCGTCCAAGCCGAGCTCCAGGGGACCGGGGACGGCCTCCTTGCCGATAGCCGAAGGCGGCTTGCCATCCCAGCGCTCGCGCGCCTTCCCAATGTAAAGGCCGGTCACGGTGGCAATGATCTGCATGAGGAAGCTCCGGTCGATCGGAAGGACCGGCACCTTACGCCTGCCCCGCCCACCTCTCAAGCGACCAGCTGTCGCGCGCCTTCCATTGCGAACCAATAGATGATTGGTTCGCAAGCGCGAAAGTGCTCATGCAAATGCCAAAAGCATCAAACTAAGCCGAAAATTTCATCAACTGTGCACGTTTTGCAAGCTTTGAAAAAACCTGTTCCGCACCGGCTTGCCAGCTCTTTGCTTCTGCGCCAATAATGAGACCAATAAAGTAAAAGGTACAAGGCAGGCTCGAGTTCCCGTGACCGACGAGACCCCGATACAGCGCAACTCCAGCCTCGCCCTGGAGCGCCTACGCATCATCGTCGACCAGCTGGAACGGGAAGCCCGTGACCAGCTGCCGACCGAGCGCGAACTCGCGGAGGAAATCGGCGTCGGAAGGCGGGCCGTGCGCCGCGCCCTCGACGTGCTGGAAGCGGAAGGGCGGATCTGGCGCCGCCAGGGAGCCGGCACGTTCATCTCTGCGGCCCGCAACCGGGCTGAGAACCGCATTCGCCATCTGCCCGAACTTTCCAACATGTTCGAGGTAATGGAAGTTCGACTGCGCATCGAGCCGGCGCTCGCCCGCCTCGCCGCATTGCGGGCCACCGCCGCCGACATCGCCCGCATGCGCGAAATCTCGGAAAAGGTCGCCGCGGCAACCGACATGGACAGCCGCGAGCTCTGGGACAGCTCGCTGCACCGAGCCGTTGCCATGGCCGCCGGCAACACCTTGTTCCTGGCGCTGTTCGACGTGGTCGACCGGGTCCGCCAGGACGAGAACTGGCGCCATGTGCGTGAGGCGCTGCGCACGCCCAGCTCGCAGCGCCTCTACCATTCCCAGCACGAGGAGCTGGTCGACGCGCTGGAGCGGCGCGACCCGGTCGCGGCCGAGCGGACCATGCGCAAGCACCTGCTCAGCCTGCAGGAAAGGCTGATGCTGCAGACCGTCGAGGGCCCCGCCGATGCCGAATAGCACGGGCACGCCGCCAATGTCCGCATCCCGGACGCCGGTCCTGGCCGTGGAGGACCTCGCCCTTCGTTTCGGCGGCACTTCGTCCAACGTGGTCGACGGCGTCAGCTTCGATGTCGCTGCCGGCGAGACGCTTTGCATCGTCGGCGAGAGCGGCTGCGGCAAATCGGTGACCTCGCTCGCCCTGATGGGCCTTTTGCCCATGCCCCCGGCGGAGATCGTGCGCGGCCGCGCCCTGTTCGAAGGGCGCGACCTGCTTGCTCTCTCCCGCCGGGAGATGGGGCGGATGCGCGGCGACCGAATGGCGATGATCTTCCAGGAACCGATGACCTCGCTGAATCCGGTCTACACGGTCGGCGACCAGATCGCCGAGATCGTCCGTCGGCACCGTCCGGTCGGGCGGACCGAGGCGCGGGCCCGTGCGCTGGAGATGCTGGAGCGGGTGAAGGTGCCGGCCGCACAACGCCGGCTCGACGACTATCCGCACCAGATGTCGGGCGGCATGCGGCAACGGGCGATGATCGCCATGGCGCTCGCCAACGATCCGCGCCTGCTGATCGCCGATGAGCCGACCACGGCGCTCGACGTGACCATACAGGCCCAGATCCTGGATCTGATGCGCGAGTTGCAGCGCGAAACCGGCACCGCCCTCATCCTCATTACCCATGACCTCGGCGTCGTGGCCGAGGTCGCCGACAAGGTGGCGGTGATGTATGCCGGACGGATCGTCGAAACCGGCCCCGTCGAGGCGATCTTCGACGACCCGCAGCACCCTTATACGCTCGGTCTGATCAGTTCCATCCCCTCGCTCAGTGAGCGCGGCGGCCAGCTCGCCGCGATTCCGGGCATGGTGCCAACGGTCGAGCGCATGCCGCCGGGCTGCCGTTTCGCCCCGCGCTGTCCGTTTGCCGATGCCGCGTGCCGCACGGAAGCGCCACCGCTGGCAGAGGTCGCCGCCGGCCATGCCGCCGCCTGCCTCTATGCGCCGCTGGAACGTCACTTCGGAGATGCCGCATGAACGGCGACCCGCGCGACGTGATCCTCGAGGCCCGTGGCCTTGCCAAGCGGTTCTTCGTCGGCATGAAGCTATTCGGCGAACGCCAGAGCGTGCGCGCGGTCGACGGCGTGTCGCTGAAGGTGCATCGCGGCGAGACGCTGGCGGTCGTCGGCGAAAGCGGCTGCGGCAAGTCCACCCTCGCTCGCCTGCTGCTGCGCCTGATCGACCCCAGCGAGGGCGAGGTGTTTTACGGCGGCACGAACATCGCCGCCCTGCCGAAACGAGAGATGCGGCGGCTGCGCAAGGATCTGCAATTCGTCTTCCAGGATCCGTTCTCTTCGTTGAACCCGCGCATGAGCGTCGGCGCCATCATAGAGGAGCCGATGCGCGTCCATGGCCTCGGCGATGCTGTGTGGCGCCGAGGGGAAGTTGCGCGTCTCCTGACCCGCGTCGGGCTGCGGGCCGAATTCGCCGACCGCTACCCGCACGAGTTCTCCGGCGGCCAGCGCCAGCGCATCGGCATCGCCCGGGCACTGGCATCCGGCCCGAAAGTCCTGATCGGCGACGAGCCGGTCTCCGCGCTCGACGTGTCGATCCAGGCGCAGGTGATCAACCTGCTGGAGGACCTGAAGCAGGAATACGACCNAGGCGCAGGTGATCAACCTGCTGGAGGACCTGAAGCAGGAATACGACCTGACCCTGGTGCTGATCGCCCACGACCTTGCCGTCATCCGCCACATGAGCGACCGGGTCGCCGTGATGTATCTCGGCGAGATCGTTGAGGAAGGCGACACGGCCGCCCTCTACGACGCGCCTTTCCATCCCTATACGCAGGCCCTGATGCGGGCGATCCCGATCCCCAGCCCCAGAGCCCGCAAGGCCGCTGTGAAGCTCGACGGCGACGTGCCCTCGCCGCTGTCGCCGCCCTCGGGCTGCCGCTTCCACACCCGCTGTCCGCTTGCCGACGAACGCTGTGCCGTCGAGCGGCCCGTACTTCAGGACGTGGCGTCGGGGCGCCGTGTCGCCTGCCATTACTGGCAGCGCGTGGCGGAGGAGGAGACCGCCGCCCTTGCCGAACCGGAGGCCTCGCAGGCCGCCCGCCGCCGTCTTTCGCTTTACCGGGACAGAAGCGAACGCCAGCAGAACTCCGTCCCGCAATCCGAACCATAAGAACCTGACCAGAGGAGCCTTGAGAATGCGACAGAGTCTTCTTGCTGCCCTGCTGCTGAGCGCCAGCGCCCTTATCGCGCTGCCCGCCGCCGCGGCCGACCTGAGGATCGGCCTTCAGGAGGATCCGGACGTGCTCGATCCGGATCAGTCCCGCACGTTTGTCGGCCGTATCGTCTATGCCTCGCTGTGCGACAAGCTGGTGGACATCACGCCGGACCTCGAGATCGTCCCGATGCTTGCGACGGCCTGGTCGTGGTCGGAGGACGGCACGGTCCTGACCATGGATCTGCGCGACGGCGTCACATTCCATGACGGGACCGCCTTCGACGCGGAGGCTGTGAAGGTCAACATCGAGCGCTCGAAGGGATTGCCGGAAAGCCGCCGCAAGAGCGAAGTCCAGTCGATCGAGAGCGTCGAGGTCACCGGCCCGATGCAGGTGAAGATCACCCTCGCCCAGCCGGATGCAACGCTGCTTGCCCAGCTCGCCGACCGCGCCGGCATGATGGTCTCGCCCACAGCCGCCTCCGCCGCCGGGGCCGACTTCGGCTCCAATCCTGTCTGCTCCGGCCCCTTCGCCTTCAAAGAGCGCGTCCAGCAGGACCGCATCGTCCTGACCCGCTTTGCCGACTATTGGAATGCCGACGCGATCCACTTCGACAGCGTGACCTTCCTGCCGATCCCCGACACGACCGTGCGCCTCGCCAACCTGCGCTCGGGCGATCTCGACATGTTGGAGCGGCTGGCGGCCACCGACGCGGCCTCGGTGAAGGAGGACACGGGGCTCGTCTATGCGGACGCGGTCAGCCTCGGCTACCAGGGCATTACCATCAACGTGGACAATGGCGAGCGCGGCAACAACCCATTCGGCAACGATCCGAGGCTGCGTCAGGCGTTCGAGCTGACGCTCGACCGCGACGCGATCAACCAGGTCGTCTTCGAGGGCGTGTTCGCGCCGGGCAACCAGCCGTTCCCGCCGACCAGCCCCTGGTACGACAAGGAAACGCCGATCCCGGCGCGCGACATCGCCAAGGCGAAGGAACTGATGAAGGAGGCGGGGCACGAGACCTTCGAGCTGGAGGTGCAGGTCGCCAACAATCCGGTGCAGACCCAGCTGATGCAGGTGGTGCAGTCGATGGCCGCCGAGGCCGGCTTCGTCGTCAAGCTGAAGTCGATGGAGTTCGCCAGCCTGCTCGCCGACCAGACGGCCGGCAACTATCAGGCAAGCCAGGTCGGCTGGTCGGGCCGTACCGACCCGGACGGCAACATCCACCAGTTCATGACCTGCAAGGGCGGCATCAACGACAGCAAGTACTGCAACCCGGAGGTCGATGCGCTGCTCGACAAGGCGCGTACCAGCAACGACATAGCGACCCGCAAGGCGAGCTATGACGCAGCTCGCAAGATCCTCGCGAAGGATCTGCCGATCATCTACCTCTATCACCAGACCTGGATCTGGGCGCTGGACGGCAAGGTCGAGGGCTTCGTCCCCTATCCGGACGGCATGATCCGCCTGCAAAACGTCAAGTTCAAATCCTGACGCGACAGATGCGAGGCCCGGGCGGTTCGGGCCTCGCATCCCTTCCCCGGACACGGCCCGTTCATGCTGACTTTCATCGCACGACGCCTGCTGATCGCGATCCCGACACTGCTGTTGGTGTCGGTGTTCGTGTTCACGCTGCAAAAGCTCCTGCCGGGCGATCCCGCTCTGGTTCTCGCCGGCGAGGAGCGCGACCCGGAAGTGCTCGCCTTCATCCGCGAGAAGTACCGGCTGAACGACCCGATCTTCTATCAATACGCCTACTGGCTCGGCGGGCTGGTGCAAGGCGATCTCGGCGTCTCCCTACGCACCAACCAGCCGGTGCTGCAGCTGATCCTCGACAAGCTTCCCGTAACCATCCAGCTCGCGGTGATGGCGATGATCATCGCCATGGTAATCGGCATTCCGGCCGGCATCCTGTCGGCGGTGAAGAAGGGCAGCCCCGTCGACTACATCGCCAATTTCGTGGCGCTGTCGGGCCTGTCGATCCCCAATTTCTGGCTCGGCATCATGCTGATCCTGCTGGTTTCCGTGGAACTCGGTTGGCTACCGGCCTCGGGCTACGCATCGCCTTTCGAGGACCCGGCGCGCTCCTTCCAGACCATGATCATGCCCGCCTTCGTGCTCGGCACTGCCCTTGCCGCCACCTTGATGCGCCACACGCGCTCGGCGATGCTCGGCGTGCTCAAGGCCGACTATGTGCGCACGGCCCGCGCCAAGGGCCTGGGCGAGCGCGTCGTCATCCTCAAGCATGCCTTCCGCAACGCGCTGCTGCCCATCGTTACGCTTGGCGCGCTGCTGTTCGGCGAGTTGCTCGCCGGTGCGGTGCTGACCGAGCAGATCTTCACCATTCCCGGCTTCGGCAAGCTGATCGTCGATGCGGTCTTCACCCGCGACTATGCGGTCGTCCAGGGCGTCGTGCTGTGCACCGCGGCCGGCTTCATCCTGATGAACCTCATCGCCGACGTGCTCTACTTCCTGCTCAACCCGCGCATGAGGGCGACGCTGTGACCACGCCCACCACCGCCTCCCCGCCCCTGCCCGTCGATGCCGACGACGGCGCCCTGCCCGCGCGCAGCGGCAGCCGCGCCTGGAAGAAGCTGAAGCGCAACAAGAGCGCGCTCTTCGGCTTCCTGCTGGTCGCCTTCTTCGTCGGCATCGCCGTGCTGGCTCCGATCCTGCCGATTGCCGATCCGGCCGCGACCAGCTGGTCGGCGATCCGCAAGCCGCCGTCCGAGCTCTACTGGCTCGGCAGCGACGAGATCGGCCGCGACATCCTCTCGCGCATGATCTGGGGCGCCCAGGCGTCGCTGCTCGCCGGTGTCGTCTCGGTGCTGATCGCCGTGGTCGTGGGCGTGCCCTTCGGCCTCGTCTCCGGATATTTCGGCGGCTGGACCGACCAGATCATCTCGCGCATCACCGATGCGTTGCTGGCGACGCCCTTCCTCATCCTCGCCATTGCGCTTGCCGCCTTCCTGGGTCCAAGCCTGACCAACGCGATGATCGCCATCGGCCTGTCCGCCACCCCGATCTTCATTCGCCTGACCCGCGGCCAGGTGCTGTCGGTGAAGACGGAGGATTATGTGGAGGGCGCGCGCGCCGTCGGCCTGTCGGACGTCGCCATCATGTGGCACTACATCCTGCCGAACGTCTTCGCGCCGGTGCTGGTGCAGGCGACGCTGACGGTCGCGACCGCAATCATCGCCGAGGCGAGCTTGTCCTTCCTCGGCCTCGGCCAGCAGCCGCCCGATCCCAGCTGGGGATCGATGCTGAACGTCGCCAAGAATTTCATGACCCAGGCGCCGTGGATGGCGTGGTGGCCGGGCGCCGCCATCTTCCTCGTCGTCCTCGGCTTCAACCTGCTCGGCGACGGCTTGCGCGACGCGCTCGATCCGCGCGAGAGCTGACCCCGCGCTTCGGCCCGGCAATAACACGGAAAACCCCCAAGGGAGATCGGATGTCCACCTTCACCACCAGACCGGAAATCCGCGGCACGTTCGGCGTCGTTACCTCGACCCACTGGATCGCCACGGCCGTCGGCATGAGCATCCTGGAAAAGGGCGGCAACGCCTTCGACGCGGCAGCGGCCACCGGCTTCGTGCTGCAGGTGGTCGAGCCGCATCTCAACGGCCCCGGCGGAGACCTGCCGGTGATCCTGCACGATGCGACGAGCGGCAAGATGGAGGTGATCTGCGGCCAGGCCCCGGCTCCGGCCGGCGCGACCATCGAGCACTACCGCCGCGAGGGCCTGTCGCTGATCCCCGGCGACGGGATGCTTGCCACCGTCATTCCCGGCGCCTTCGACGGCTGGATGCTGATGCTGCGCGACCATGGCCGGCTGCCGCTGCGCGATGTCCTGGAGCCGGCGATCCACTATGCCCGCAGCGGCCATCCGATGCTGGCGCGCGTTTCCGCGACCATCGCAGGCCTGGCGGGCTTCTTTGAAAAGGAATGGCCGACCTCGCATGCCACCTGGTGTCCGGGCGGCAAGGCGCCGACGACGGACGAGCTGTTCTGCAACCCCGCCCTTGCCGACACCTGGGAGCGGCTGCTGAGGGAAGCGGAGACGAGGAGCGGCCGCGAGGCGCAGATCGAGGCGGCCCGCGATTGCTTCTACCGCGGCTTCATCGCCGAGGAGATCACCGCCTTCGTCGAAAAGACCGAGGCGATGGACGCCAGCGGCACGCGTCACAAAGGGGTGCTCACAGCCGACGATCTCGCCAACTGGCGCGCGACGACGGAAACGCCGCTGACCTACGACTATCACGAGTGGACCGTCGCCAAGACCGGCCCCTGGGGCCAGGGCCCGGTGCTACTGCAGGCACTCGCCCTGCTCAAGGGCACGGCCATCGGCGAAGTCGATCCGGTCGGCGTCGACTTCGTGCATCTGGTCGCGGAGGCCATGAAGCTCGCCTATGCCGACCGCGAGGCCTATTACAGCGATCCTGCATTCACCGACGTGCCTATGGAGCACCTGCTGTCCGACGCCTACAACGCCGGACGGCGGGCTCTGATCGGCGAGACCGCTTCCTTCGACCTGCGTCCCGGCATCGTGCCGGGCCACGAGGCGCAAGTGCAAAAGGCGATGCAGGTGATCGAAGGGCTCGGGACCTCGGCGACCGGTGTCTATGAGCCGACCATGGCTCATCTGTCGGAAAAGCGCGGCGACACGGTGCATATCGACGTCATCGACCGCTGGGGCAACATGGTCTCCGCCACGCCCTCCGGCGGCTGGCTGCAATCCTCGCCGATCATTCCCGCGCTCGGCTTCTGCCTCAACTCGCGCGCGCAGATGTTCCTGCTGGAGGAAGGGCTGCCGACCTCGCTTGCTCCGGGCAAGCGGCCGCGCACGACGCTGACGCCGAGCCTTGCGCTGAAGAACGGCGTTCCCACGCTCGCCTTCGGCACCCCTGGCGGCGACCAGCAGGACCAGTGGCAGCTGTCGCTGTTCCTGCGCCTTGCCCATCACGATCTCAACCTGCAGCAAGCAATCGACCAGCCGCTGTTCCACACCACCCACTTCCCGGCGTCCTTCTATCCGCGCCAGCGCCAGCCGGGCCACATCATGGTGGAGGAGAGCTTCGGCGAGCCGGTGCTCGGCGCATTACGCGCGCGCGGGCATGCTCTCGACGTGGCGCCCGCCTGGTCCATCGGTCGTCTGACGGCCGCCCGCCGCGACCCGAACGGATTGCTGCGTGCCGCCGCAACGCCGCGGCTGATGCAGGCCTATGCGGCCGGACGCTGACGGGAGAGCGTCTGAATGACCTACTCGATTGTGGCCCGCGACGCCGCGACCGGACAGTTCGGCATTGCCGTCGCCAGCCGCTTCTTCGCGGTCGGCGCCATCGTTCCGTATATGGCCGGCGGTGTCGGCGCCATCGCCACCCAGGCTTTCATCTCGCCGCTCTACGGAACGGACGGATTGAAGATGCTGCAGTCCGGGGCTTCGGCCGAAGACGTCGTCGCGGCGATGACCGGCCGCGATGCCGGTGCCCACTCGCGGCAGCTCCACGTGATGGACGCCGCGGGGCGCAGCGCCGCCTTTACCGGCGAGAAATGCGTTGCCTGGGCAGGGCATCTCGTCGCCGACGGGGTTTCGGTCGCCGGCAACATGCTCACGGGGCCGGCGGTCCTGGAGTCAACGCTGGAAACCTATCTCCGCCACCCGGAGAAAGCGTTCGCCGACCGACTGCTCACCGCGATGGAAGCCGGCGAGGCAGCCGGCGGCGACAAGCGCGGCAAGCAGTCGGCGGCGCTCAAGATCGTCCGGGGCGAAGCCTATCCGTGGATCGACATTCGCGCCGACGACCATCCGGACCCGCTGCCTGAGTTGCGCCGACTGCTGGCGGTCGCCTCCGAGCGTTACCTGCATGTCGCCGAGACCCTGCCGACCTCCGACAATGTGTCGGGCATGCTCGACCGAACGGTCATCGACCTGAAGATCGCCCAGTTGGAGGCGAAGCGGATCAGGGAAGGGCGGCCCTCTGCCTCCTTCGCCACGCCGCTGACCTGAAAGCCGTTGCCCGGCAGCGCAGGCCGGAGTAAGCGCTGGCAATCAGTGATCGGCGGAGGGCGCGATGAACGAGCGGGACCAAGAGGGTGGGGCGAACGGGTCCGTACCGCGTTTCGTCACGCTCGCCTCGCATGAAGGGCCGGGGCTGGCCCGTTACCGCGCCTCGCTCGCCCGTTTCGGCATCACGCCGGACATCGTGTGGACCGGCAAGCCCTACCCCGGCCACCTTGCCGCCATGCAGATGCTGGCTGCGCATCTGGCAAGCCTGCCCGCCGACGAGCTCGTCGTCTATACCGATGCCTTCGACGTGGTGCTGATCCGCGATCCGGCGGAACTCGCCGTGCGCTACAGCGCCTTCGCCAGCCCCATCGTCCTCTCCACCGAGCCCGGCTTCACCTGGAAGCTGCCCGGGCGCCTTGCTGCCTCCCGCGCCTACCCGCCGGCCGGCGGCAGGAGCGGCATGTATCGCTATCTCAATTCCGGCGGTTATGTCGGGACGGCCGGCGCGCTCGCTGTCATGCTGGCGGAACTCGACTATGCCAGCGCCGTCGACTGCGATCAGTCGCTGATCAACAAGTGGTTCATGGAAAATCCCGGCCGGGCCGCGCTCGACTACGATCAAGAGATCTTCGCAAGCTCGGCCTGCCAGTCGGGACTGGAGCGCAAGCTCTACCGGTTCGACGGCGCCCACCTCGTCAACACGCGCACGGGCGGAAAGCCGTTCTTCTTCCACTTCCCGGCCGAGAACCGGTTGTGCACGAAGCATGTGCTCGACATGCTGCCCTTCGAGCTGCCCCGCCTGCCCGTTCGCCTGCGCGACCGGCGCAAATACGTGCTGAACGTGATCGAGAGCCGGCCGACCTTCTGGCTCGATCGGCCGGCCTATCCGCTGGAGGATGTCGTCGGCCTCATCGCCTTCCGGCTGCTGCCGACAGGCGTGCTCGCCGGCCTCGGCTATCTCGCCTGGCGCACCATCGGCTGAGCGCGGCCCCCCCCCCCCTCTACTGCGGGTCCAGCACCGCCTCGACCTCTATCTCCACCTCATAGCCTCCGATGAGATCGCCGACCGCAAGCATCGTGTTGGCCGGGCGGATCTCGCCGAAGACCCGGCCATGCGCGCGCGAAGGACCTTCCCAGGCGCCGACATCCTGCAGGTAGACCCGCGTGCGCACCACATCCTCCATCGAACCACCGAAGGCTGTGAGCGCGGCGGCGATCTTGTCGAGGATATAGGTGGTCTGGGCCTCGGCATCGCCCGGCGCGACGCAATGGTCGGCGCCGTGGGTGGCGGTCGTGCCGGAGACGAGAACCCGGTCGCCGATGCGCATGGCCCGGCTGAAGCCGGCAAGCGGCTCCCAGATGCTGCCCGAGGACAGCCGCCAGCGGTTGGGACGGCCCGGCACCGGCTCCGGCGTGTAGACGCTGGGGATCTGGTCGAGATGATGGCTGAGGTCGCCGGAAGCGGTGAGGAACGGCGGGCGGCGATACTCGTCGCCGCAGTCGCCGGGGATCGGCTTCATCGCGCCGAAGGCATCCTCCAGCAGGGCGCGGTCCTCGTCGTCGAGCGCAAAGCCGAAGAGACGGAGATTGTCCGCCCGGTGCTCGCTCTCGCCCACCCGCGCGCCGATAATCACGCCGGCGACGGAGGGCGTTTCCAGAACCCAACGCGTCGCGACATTGGAGAGGGAAACCCCGTGCTTCTTCGCGATGCGGTCAAGCGCCGAAAGCACACCCTGGAAGGCCTGCCAGCCGCCGGCCGTGTCGATGAAGCGCTTGTATTTCATCCGGCTCCAGTCGGCGATTTCCGTCGGCTCCGACTTGCCGAGCCAACGTTCGGACAGGAACCCGCCGCAGAGCGTGCCGTAGGCGAGAAGCCGCACGCCCCGTTCCTGGCAAAGGGCGGTGAGGGTGCCGGCGGCGCGCCGGTCAACCACCGAGAAGGATACCTGGTTGGACACGACGGGCAGGTTCTCGGCCAGTGCGATGCGCAAATGGCCGGCGTCGAAATTGGTGACGCCGATCTCACGGATGAGCCCGTCCTCGCGCAGCTTCGCAAGATGCTTGAGCGCGTCGAGCCAGCCCGGATGTTCGAAGGTCCACCAGTGGAATTGCAGCAGGTCGACGCATGCAACGCCGAGCCGGTCGAGCCGCTCCTGAACGCCGGCACGCACCACCTCCTCGGTCATCGGACCGGGCTCGGGGCACCACTTTGTGAAGGCGAGCGGGCGCCCCTCCCCCTCGCCGTGGCGCGCCAGCAACCGGCCGGCAACCAGCTCCGCATTGCCGTAGTGGTCCGCCATGTCGAAAGTGGTGAAGCCGGCAGCCGCATAGTCTGCGAGATGCCCGGCTGCCGCATCCAGATCGACGGGCGTTCCGTCCTTCTCGATGTCGGCAATCTGCCAGAGGCCGGTCAGGATGCGGCTGATCTCCAGGTCGGGGCCGAGTTTCGTCGTATCGGGACGGCTGGTCATGTGCGGTCGGATCCTGTCGTGGCGGCGGGTGTGCCGCGCCATCTGCGAAGGAAAGGCAGGCGACGACGCGCGCCGCCCGGTTCGGGAAGCAGCCCTTGCGGGCGGAAGAGAAGGATGGCGCAGAGAGCAACACCGATGATAACGGTTTGCAGCGAGGCGGCCCGCGCCTGCTCGCCGGCAGGAGCCAGCGCCTCGACCAGCGCGGACGATGCCGCCCACAGCGCCCAGACCAGCAGCGCACCGAGGATGGCGCCGCGATTGTTACCCGATCCGCCGACGATGAGCATCGCCCAAACCTGGAAGGTGAGCATCGGCAGGTAGTTCTCGGGCGCAATGAAGCCGATGAAATGCGCCTGCGCGGCACCGCCGAGACCCATGATCGCCCCGCCGAGCGCGAAAGCCTCGATGCGGAAGCGGCGCGGGCTCTTGCCGAGCGCCTCAGCCGCCATCTCATCCTCGCGGATCGCCCGAAGCGCGCGGCCCCAGGGACTTTTCGCCAGATGCTGGAGCATCAGGTAAAGGCCGAACACAACGGCGACGAGCAGCGCCAGATTGGCGAGCGAGAAGGCGAGCGACCGACCGGCGAGATCGCCGAAGGGGCGCGGGATCAGGCTGATGCCGAAGGGACCGCCCGTGACGTCCTCGAGATTGAGCACGGCAAGCTGCACGGTAACCGCGATGCCGAAGGTGGAGATCGCCAGATAGTCGGCCCGCAGGCGAATGGTCATCCAGCCGATCAGCGCCGAGAGCAGTCCGGCCGCAACGAAGGCCCCGAGCCAGCCGACGAGGATCGGCAGGTCGAGGCCGCCAAACCGCCCCTCCACCGCCGGCGATGTCAGCAGCGCCGAGACATACGCCCCGACGGCAACGAACCCGGCGACGCCGACATTGAACAGGCCCGTCTGGCCCCACTGCACATTGAGGCCGAGGACGATCACCGCATAGGTCAGCGCGACGGTTAGGAAGAAGGCGCAATAGGCAAGGAATTCCAGGCTCATGCCGCCCTCCCGAACAGGCCTGTAGGGCGCAGCACCAGCACGACGGTGATCACGGCGAACGCAACCGCCGCCCGCCATTCGGCTCCGATGGTCTGTACCGCAAGCGCCTCGCACAGCCCGACGATCAGCCCACCAAGCATGGCCCCCGGCACGGAGCCTATCCCCCCGAGGATGACGGCGGCGAACAGGGGCAGCAGCAGGTCGAAGCCCATATAGGGGCGGATCTGCACCAGCAGGCCCGACATGGTGCCTGCGGTACAGGCCAGCGCACCGCCGATGATCCACACAGCGCGCACGATCTTTGCCGTATCGATGCCGACGACACCGGCCAGCGCCGGGTTTTCGCTGACCGCGCGCATGGCGCGGCCGAGATCCGTGCGGGTGAGCAGCAGGTGAACGGCGATCACTGCCACGAAGGCGAGACCGATCAGCAACAGCTGGTCCGGCGTGGCACGGATGCCGCCGGGCAGCGGCATGGCGATCTGGAGTTCGCGGGAGTAATAGGCGGGCTTCGAGGTGTAGAGGAATTCGAGCAGGCTGCGCAGCGCCATGGACGCACCGAAGCTCGCCATCACCACGATGATCGCAGTCGCCCCGCGCCCGCGCAGCCTGGCAAACAGGAGATGGTCGACGGCCAGCGCCAGAACCGCCGTGAGCGCCATGGCCAGCAGCCCGGCAAGGATCAGCGCCGCCGATACGCTGAACGGATCGAGCGGGGCCAGGCTGGCGCCGGACACCGCACCGATGGCCAGCGACAGGCTGAGCGAGAGATAGGCGCCCCAGCTGAGCAATTCGCCATGGGCGAAATTCGCGAAGCGCAGGATCGAATAGGTAAGCGTCAGGCCGACGGCGCCAAGGCCGATCATCGCCCCGGCAAGCAGGCCCTCGAGCAGGATCTGGCCGCTCATGGTGTCCCCTCCCCGGCGAGTGCGGCGCCGTCCGCATGGGCGCCCAGGAACAGGCGCCCGATATCGGGATCGGCAGCAAGATCCGCCGCCGGAGCATCGTGGCGCAGCAGGCCGTCGACCAGGATCACGGCGCGCGAGGCAATCGCCAGTGCCGCCCGGACATTCTGCTCGACCAGGAGGATCGGCACGCCACTGCGGTTGATCTCGACCAGTCGGGCGAACATTTCCGACACCGCCTTCGGCGACAGTCCGGCAGACGGTTCGTCGAGGATCAGCACCTTCGGCTCGACCAGCAATGCGCGCGCGGTCGCCAGCATCTGGCGCTGACCGCCCGACAGACCGCCGGCGATGGCGCCCGGCCGGCTGGCAAGGTCGGGATAGGCCGCGAGCATCGCGTTAATGCGCTGCTGGCGCTCGGCCTTGGGCAGGATGGCCGCCGCCACCTGCAGGTTCTCCCGGATCGTCAGCGTGGCGAAGATGTTCTCCGTCTGCGGCACGAAGGCCAGCCCCTTGCGCACCAGCGCGTGGCGAGGCTCGTCCGTGATCTCCTCGCCGGAGAGATGCAAGGTGCCGCCATGCACCGGCACCAGTCCGGCAATCGCCTTGACGAAGGTCGACTTTCCAGCGCCGTTCGGCCCGAGCACCGTGACGAATTCGCCTGGCGCCAGGGTAAAATCGATCCCCTTGACGATGGGCAGGTCCGGCTCGTAGCCGGCGACAAGGCCTCGGGTCGCGAGCGGCGCCGACGATGCGGCGGATACAGCTGCCGTCATGTCGCCGCCTCCGGCACCACCTCGCCGAGATAGGCTTCCGCCACCTCGCGATTGGCCATGATCTCCGCAGGCGTACCGGCCGCCAGTTCCCGCCCGGACGCCATCACGACGATCCGCCCGCACAGGCGGGCGATCATGTCCATGTTGTGCTCGATGAGGAGGATGCTGACGCCCCTGCGGTTGATCTCGACGATCCGGTCGATGATGACATCGAGCAAGGCCGGATTGACGCCCGCAGCCGGCTCGTCGAGCAGGATAACCGCCGGCTCGGCCATCATCACGCGGGCAAGCTCCAGCAGCTTGCGCTGACCGCCGGACAGGACCCGGGCCGGCTGGTCGACGAGATGGCCGAGGGTCACGAACTCGATCAGCGCCCTCGCCCGCTCGCGTGCCGCACGCTCCTCCGCCCGCACTGTGCTGGGCTGCAGGAAGTTGCGCAGAATGCTCTCGCCGGTCTGATTCTGCGCCGCCGCCATGACATTGTCGAGGATACTCATACCGGCGAAGGGCCGCGGGATCTGGAACGTGCGCCCCAGCCCCATTGCCAGTCGCCGCGCGGCCGGCTGATGCTCGATCCGCTCTCCCTTGAGGAGGATTTCGCCGGTGTCCGGCACGAGACTTCCAGCGATCAAGTTGAAAAACGTGGTCTTGCCGGCGCCGTTCGGCCCGATCAGCCCGACGATCTCTCCGCCATGGAGGTCCAGCGACATGCCGTCCACCGCCCGATTGCCGCCGAACCGCCGGGCAACGCCCTTGGCCGACAGAACCGGCGGCACTCCGCCGGCCGATGTGTGCGCTGCCCCGTCCGCAGCGCTGCTGACTGACTGCAAGGATCCGCTCCTTATCCCGGCGCCCGGCAGCGGGGTCTTTTCGCCCCTGCCTGTCGTCCACCCCAAGGGCATCCGACAGCCGCCAAAGGACCGCCTCGCGATCCGTGATGTTTGATCAAACATATCTTGATCACAGATCGTGTTTGATTGTAAAGATGGTTCAGATGGGTTTTTCGGCAGTCTCTGACGGGGCTCGGACGGCCGCCTTGCAAGGCGTTTTCGTCCGCGTGTCGGCACCGGCGCGCCGCAAGACCTGCCCCCGGAGCGGGGAAGCCAAGGAGGAGGCGATGGCTGCAAGGACGGCTGGCGGATCGCTGCGTGTTGCAGGCGCCGTGCCCGATGCCGGCGACAGCGACGGCGCTCTCGCCCCGCTCAATCCGGTCGGGCGTCGCACGGTACAGGACAGCGTCTATGACGAGTTGCGCCGATCGCTGATCCAGGGCCTGTTCGATCCCGGCGAAGTCCTGCGCATCGTCGACGTTTCCAACCGCCTCGGCACCAGCACCATGCCCGTGCGCGAGGCCCTGGCCCGCCTGATCTCGGAGCAGGCGCTGGAAGCGATGCCCAACCG
Organism: Stappia sp. WLB 29; assembly: GCF_023507705.1. Taxonomy (GTDB): domain Bacteria; phylum Pseudomonadota; class Alphaproteobacteria; order Rhizobiales; family Stappiaceae; genus Stappia. Next base: position 79,055 of record NZ_JALBGD010000013.1, read on the forward strand.
CTCCGTCCGCGTGCCGCTCATCTCCCGCGACCGCCTGGAAGACCTTGCCCGCGCCCGCGCGATCATCGAGAGCGAGGTCATCGGCCTTGCCATGCCGAACGTCACGGATGCGCTCGTCGGCGAACTCGTTCATCTGACCGATGCCTGCGACGCCGTGCTGGCGACCAAAGGGCGCGAGATTTCCGGCGAGGCGGCGGACCTCAACCATGCCTTCCACTTCACCCTCTACCGCGCCGCCGGATCGCAGGTGATGATTCCGATAATCGAGAGCCTGTGGCTGCAATCGGGCCCGTATCTGCGCACCTCCGCCCGGCTCTTCGATGCTGCCACCGACCGATCCGCCACCCATTTCCATCGCGAGATCGTCGAGGCGGTCACGCGCCGCGACGTCCCGGCGGCGCAGGCCGCGCTCAAGGCGGATATCGGCCGCGCTTTCGACATCCTGCGCAAGCATCTGACCGAAACCGGCGAGGAAGCCCGATGAGCACCCGCGACGACAGTTTCGATCTCTACGATCTCCGAGTCGAGGCGGTGATGCCGGAGGACGGAAGCCAAGTCTATTGCGGGGCAAGGCCGGGCGATCACTTCGAGCTGCGCGGCGAGATGCTGCACCTGCCGCCTGGCCAGGGCTTCTCGATCTACTCCATCGCCGCCGTCCTGCCGCTGCTGGCGGCAAAGCAGCGCCCCACCCATCCCAACGACTGGATGACCAGCGACGCGGATGTCGCCTGCCCCGACCCCAACTGCGCCAGCCGGCTGCGCATCACGCGGCTCGGCCTGCGCCGTTTCTCCCACGCGGCGACCACCGCCGTTCCCCTTCCAGGCGCTGCCGACAACGGCGCAAACGGCGAGTGACCCCGTGACCTCGATGGAAACCCATGTCCTGAAGGACGATCACGTCATCTCCCGCGTCGTCCGCGGCGGCTGGCAACTCGCCGGCGGGCATGGCGCGGTCGACCGCGACACGGCAATCGACGACATGATCGCTTTTGCCGATGCCGGTATCACCACCTTCGACTGCGCGGACATCTACACCGGCGTGGAAGAGCTGATCGGCGCCTTTCGCGCGCGCTACCGCGACTTGCGCGGAGAAGAGGCGCTGTCGCGGATCTGCGTCCACACCAAGCTGGTCCCGGATCTCGACCGGCTGATCGGCATCGACCGCGCACATGTGGAGGAACTGGTCGACCGATCGCTGACGCGGCTGCGCTGCGAGCGGCTGGACCTCGTCCAGTTCCACTGGTGGGACTACAACGCTCCTGGCTGGCTGGATGTCGCCCTGTGGCTCAAGGAACTGCGCCAGGCCGGAAAGATCCGCAATATCGGTGTCACCAATTTCGACAGCGATCATGTCGCCGCCATGCTGGCTGCGGGCGTACCGCTGATCTCCGCACAGGTGCAGTATTCATTGCTCGACACGCGCCCGGCCAAGCGGCTCGCCGGCATCGCCCGCGACAACGGCATGTCCTTCCTGTGCTACGGCACGGTCGCCGGCGGTTTCCTGAGCGAGAAATGGCTCGGCCAGGCGGAGCCCGTCGCCGAGCTCGAGAACCGCTCGCTGGTCAAATACAAGCTGATCATCGAGGACTTCGGCGGCTGGGATCTATTCCAGGCGCTGCTTGCCGCCCTCAAGCAGGTCGCCGACAAGCACGGCACCGACATCGCCAGCGTCGCCAGCCGCTGCGTGCTCGACCGCGACCAGGTCGGGGCGGTCATCGTCGGTGCGCGCAACCGGGCGCACCTTCCCTCCAATCTCGGCCTTTGCGAGATCGCCCTGGATGCCGACGACCGCGCGAAGATCGCGGACGTCCTTGCCTCCTCCCGCGAACTGGACGGCGATGTCTACACGCTGGAACGGGACCGCCACGGGCGCCACGGACGCATCATGAAATACAACCTCAACGACGAGAAAGCGGCATGACGGGCGCAGGCGACATCGGCGCTGCCGCCGCGCGCGAAATCGTCGCCCGGCATGCTTTCTTCGTCGACTGGTTCGCCGGCCGGCTCGAAGACGGCGCCTTCGCCGCCGCGCTCGCCGCCTTCGAACCGGACTTCCATCGCATCGGCCCGGACGGCGCCTTGCAGGATCACGCCGGCCTCACGGCGATGCTCGCCGCCTCACGAGGACGCTTTGCGGACGGCTTCGCGATCACCATCGAGGATATCGCGGTGCTGCGCGAGACCGGCGAGGAGGCCTTGATGACCTATGTGGAACGGCAGGAGCACGGCGGAAGGACCACTTTCCGCCGCGCCGGCGCGCTGTTCTCCAGGAATGCCGACGCCCCTTTGGAAGTGGCGTGGCGCTTCGTCCAGGAAACCTGGATCAATGACCGCACGGACGAACAACCGGCGGCAGAATGACGAGAAGGGGAACAGCAATGAGCAAGTTGAAATGGACTTCCGCGCTTGCCGGCGGCGTCCTCGCCGCTCTGGCGGCAGGCTCAATGGCACAGGCCTGCGAGGTCACTGTCGGCCTCGTCCTCGAACTCACCGGCCCTGCGGGCCAGTACGGCCAAGCCGGCGCCAAGTCGGTCGAGATGGCCTTCCGCGACCTCAATGACGCCGGCGGCGTTCTCGACGGCTGCAAGCTTGTGACGGATACCCGCGACAGCCAGAGCCAGGGCAATGTCGCCGTCGATCAGGCGACCCAGCTGGTCAACATCAAGAAGGTGCCGGTCGTCATCGGCGGCATCATCTCCTCGGTATCGATCCCGATCCTGACCTCGGTCACCGCGCCGGCCGGCGTCGTCCAGGTCTCCCCCGCCTCCTCCTCGCCGACGCTGACCCAACTCGCCCGCGATGGAAAGAGCGGCGGCTACTTCTTCCGCACGATCACGTCCGACGCCCTGCAGGGCACTGCGGCGGCGAAATACGCCATCGACCAGGGGCTGAAGAAGCTCGCAATCATCCATGTGAACAACGACTTCGGCGTGAACATGGTGCGCGAGTTCTCCTCCGCCTTCGAGAAGCTCGGCGGCACCATCACCTCCACGACCCCCTATAACGAGAAGCAGGCGAGCTACTCCGCCGAGGCATCCGCCGCGATGGCGGGCGAGCCGGACGCGCTCTATCTCGTCAGCTACCCCGTCGACGGGGCCACCATCGCCCGTGCCTGGATCTCGCAGGGCGGACCGCAGACCTTCCTGCTGAACGACGGCATGAACTCGACCGACTTCATCGAGAGCGTCGGCGCGAAGTTCCTGGACAATGCCTTCGGCACGTCCTCGGGCACCACGCCGACCAAGTCGACGGAGTATTTCTACGGCGCCTACAAGGACTTCTCCGGCGGCATCGAGCCGAGCGCCCCTGCCGCCGACCGCTCCTACGATGCCGGCGCCATCGTCGGTCTTGCCATCGCCAAGGCGGGCTCCGCCGAAGCCGACGCGATCAAGGCCGCCATTCCGCAGGTCGTTGCCGCCGACGGCGAGCCGATCTTCGCCGGCAAGGACGAGTTCGCCCGGGCGCTGGAGCTGATCAAGGCCGGCAAGCCGATCAAGTATGAAGGCGTCATCGGGCCGGTCGGCTTCGACGAATACGGCGACATCACCGGCCCGTTCCGTCTGTGGCGGATCTCGTCCGGCGAAGTCACGACCGTCGGCCAGATGTCGGCGGAGGACGTGATGAGCCTCAAGGACGAGTTGGCCGGCAAGTAAGCCTGCACGCTCAGAAAAGAAGGGCCCGTACCAATGCCGGTGCGGGCCCTTCCCTTTTTGGCGGATTCGCCGGGCGTCAATCGCCCTGGCCGAGCCTCATGCGGCAAGCCCGAGGAGCGCACGCGCCTCGGCAACGCTCGCCGGATGGCGGCCGTATTCCGGGCAAAGATCGACGACCCGCTGCACCAGGGCGGCGTTCGACGGGGCAAGTCGCTCCTTGTCGAGACGGACATTGTCCTCGAGGCCGGTGCGGCAATGGCCGCCGAGCTCGAGGCTCCAGCGGTTCAACTCGATCTGGTTGCGACCGATGCCGGCACCCGTCCATGTCGCCTCGGGCATCAGCCGCTTCAAGGTCTCGACATAGAACTCGAAGACCTTGCGGTCCGCCGGCATGGCGTTCTTCACCCCCATCACGAACTGGACATGCAGCGGCCCCTTGAGACGTCCGTCCTTGACCATCGAAGCCGCCTGGAACACATGCGACAAATCGAAGGCCTCGATCTCCGGCTTGACGTTGTAAGCGAGCATTTCCGAGGCCAGCCAATCCACGAGATCCGGCGGGTTCTCGTAGACGCGCGTCGGGAAATTGTTGGACCCCACCGACAGGGACGCCATGTCGGGAGCCAGCGGCAGCATGCCACCACGAGCCTTTCCGGCACCCGAGCGACCGCCGGTCGACAGCTGGATGATCATGCCGGGGCAATGCTTCTTCAGCCCCTCGACCAGCTGGGCAAACCGCTCCGGATCGGAGGTCGGCTTGCCGTCCTCCTCACGCACGTGACAATGAGCAATCGTCGCTCCCGCCTCGAACGCCTCCTGCGTGCTTTCGACCTGCTCGGCAACGGTGATCGGCACCGCCGGATTATCCGATTTCTGCGGCACGGAACCGGTTATCGCCACGCAGATGATGCAAGGGTCGGACATGGGACGCACATAACCTCCTCTGGAGAAAGATGCGGCTTGAGGCAAACCGCCACCCGGCACCCGCCCCTCCCGGACAGGCGTTTCACGGGAACCTCCGGTCTGGTTAGCAGCTTCACCGGGAATCGGCAAATGAGTGGATCAGACCAGCCCGCGCACCGGCGTCACGACGGTCTGCGAGGCCGAGTTGCCGACCCCGCCGTCCGGTCGGCATCCGCGGGCAAGCACGGCAGCAAGGTCGGAGGCCGGCACCGGAGCCCCGAACAGGAAGCCTTGCGCCACCCGGCACCCGGCGCTTGTAAGAAGCGTCACCTGCTGCTCCGTCTCGACACCCTCCACCGTCACCCCGATATCGAGCCGTGCAGCCAGTTCCAGGATCGAGGTGACGATCGACAGGCTGTGGCGGTCGGTGTCCAGCGACCGCACGAAACTGCGGTCGATCTTGAGTTCATCCCACTGGAAGCTACGCAGATAGGAAAGCGCCGAATAGCCGGTTCCGAAATCGTCTAGCGAGATCGATACGCCCAATGCCTTCAGTTTCTTCAAGGTGGCGATCGCCCGGCGCGTATCCTTCATGACGACGCTTTCGGTCACCTCCAGCTTCAGCCGCGATGCCGGCAGGCCGAAGCGCAGCAGCACATCCGCCACGGTTTCCGCAAGATCCTCGCGGGCGAGTTGCGCGACCGACAGGTTGACCGCCACCGGCAGTTCCATGGAAAGGGCGAGCGCGTCGCGGCAGGCCTGCTCCAGGATGCGCTCGCCGATCTCGACGATCCGGCCCGATGCCTCGGCGATGGGGATGAACTCGCTGGGAGGAACCCAGCCGAGCGAGGGGTGGCGCCAGCGCGCCAGCGCCTCCAGGCCGACGATGCGGCCGGTCAGCATGTCGACCTGGGGCTGGTAGTGGGTGGCGATGTCGCCGTCCTCCAGCGCCTGGGTGATGCCTTCCTCGATCTGGCGGCGGCGCGTAGCGTCCGCGCGCATGGAGACATCGTAGAGCTGCACACGGCCCTTACCGGTTGCCTTGGCATGGCTTAGCGCCAGGTCCGCGTTTTGCAGCATCGACGAGCCGCTCTCGCCGTCTTGTGCCAGGGCAACACCGATCGTCGCGTTGACCACCACGTTGCCGCCGCTCAGGGTATGGGCCTCATGCAGGCCGTCGATGAGCAGCTTGCCCCTGGCGACCGCCTCCTCCTCTCCTCCGGAAAGCCGGGTCAGGACGGTGAATTCGTCGCCGCCGAGCCGCGAGACCACATCGCGCGGGCCCCAGTCGGCAACGATCCGGCGCAACCTATCCGCCACCGAGCGCAGCAGGTCGTCGCCGGACGCATGACCTAGAATGTCGTTGACCGCCTTGAAACCGTCGAGATCCAGCGCAAGAACGGCAAGTCGACCGCCGTCGCGCGACCTTCCGGTCGATATCGCCTGCTCCAGCGCATCGTGAAAGGCGATGCGATTGGGGAGGCCAGTCAAGGGGTCATGACGGGCCGTGAACTCGAACTCCCGCGCCGTCTGCTCGGCCGTGGCTCGCGCACGGCGCAGCGAGCGGGCCTGGAACGACATGAACAGCAGCAAGACAGCACCGATTCCAATCAGAACTTCCACCAGGATGTTCTGGAGCCTCTGGCGCTCAAGCAAGGTTCCACGGATTTCGGCGGCTTCGACCAGATTGTCCATCAGCGCCTCACCGCCGATACGGTCGATGACGCCCACAGCCTTTCCCAGTACGGCGTCGATGCGGGCCAACGCCGCCCGATCGGGCAAGGCGGCATAATCGCTCTCGATCGACGCCACATCTTGCGACAACTCATCGAGCATCGCCTTGCGCCGCGGCGATGCCGAGACGAAGGCGCCGAACGCACCCGACGACCAGGTTTCGATACGGCTCGCCAGGATGTTGTAAAAGAGCCAAGCTTCTTCTGCGTCCGACACGCGGCCGGTCGCTGCGTACTGCGAGATGCGCTGCCGTGCCGTTACCGCATCGACACGCCCATTGAGCCCGGACATGGCAATGTCGTAGCGCATGGACTTGTCGACCGCTCCCCCGGTCGTCAAGACCGCCTCGGCATGCAACAGAACCGCCAGCACCAGAACCACCAGGACCGTAATGGCCAAATGGCGGAAGCGGTCGCCGACGGATGTTGCGCGCTTGAGGAGGATCGACAGGGTCATCGGCTCACTTCAACTTGATGCGACGCAACTGCCAGATCGAGCGGGAGTAATAGAGTTCGTTTCTCAGCTCCGGGAAACGGTCGAAGGGATAGATGACGAAAAGCGGCCCCTTGTCCCGGACGCCCAAATAGGCGCCGTCCGCCTTGAAGGCGAGAAGGATGTCGTAAGCCGTCGCATCGGACACAGGGATTTCGGTGTAGAAATTGTTGAGCGCAACGCCCTCGATCATCTCGCCCTTGCTACCGACTTTCTCCAGGAGGTCCGACAGGAGGATTCCTTCGAAGGTTACCACCTTGTCGTGCCACGGCGTCGAGGTTGTGACCTTGCTGACCCCCATTGCCTCCAGATCGGCGATGGTGAAGTCGCGAGGGGCGCTGCCGTCGATATTGCCCTCCACCGTCAGGACGACAGGACCGGACGCATGGGCGGCGGGGACGGCAAGCAGCCACACGCCTGCAACAAGTGACAGAAAGAACCGTGCAAGTGACATAACCGCTCTCCGTTATTTTACCTATTATTCAATCGAAAGTCGCGGATTGTTTCTTGATGCGCGACGTCGCCGCTTCGATTCAAGCCACACTATAGTACGATAAGGAGGCGAATTTTGGATTAATTACTTTGCACTGCTGTGGAAGATTTACAGTTTTTAAACCATATCGCCCCTTCAGCGCGAAGGTATCAGCGCAAACATAAGTTCGTCGGAGATATTGCAGCGGGTTGATCCGTTCTGGGCCCTTGAAACACCGACAGCCCGGATGGTTTTCATCCGGGCT
>NZ_JALBGD010000014.1 GCF_023507705.1 Stappia sp. WLB 29
CCGCTCAAACTTTGCTTTCGCCATCGGCGTCGCTCTCTGTTAACTTGCGGTTAAGTCCATCATTTCGATCAAGACCCGACCGCCCCAGGGCGGTGGATGCTAAGCAGGGCATGCGCGTTTGTCGTAAAGCCTGGTCAGGAGCAGCAGCGTCACTCGAAAAGTGGAGCGGGTGAAGGGAATCGAACCCTCGTCATCAGCTTGGAAGGCTGCTGCTCTACCATTGAGCTACACCNATCAGCTTGGAAGGCTGCTGCTCTACCATTGAGCTACACCCGCCGCCTGCCGCAAGGGGGATGGTGGAGGAGGTTGGATTCGAACCAACGTAGGCCAAGCCAACGGATTTACAGTCCGTCCCCTTTAACCACTCGGGCACTCCTCCGTTTCACCGCCCTGTCGCCGAAGCATCCTGGATGGCTTCACGAAAACGCCCCGCGAAACAATCGCGAGGCCGCTCCCGTGGCGCGTGTTATGTAGAACAGGCATGGGGGTGTCAACACCCATTTATAGCCTTTGGACACAAAAACGACCGCCCGTCCGGCAGCGGTTTCTCCTTGCCGGTGGATCACCTTGCGGATAATCGCTCGCTCATGACACGACCCGACACACCGGCCGGCCCATCCGGCACCTCCACCAGCTCCGAAGAGACCGGCGCCCCCTCGCCCGCGCATTCCCGCAGCAAGCCTCCGCATGGATCGGCAGGCGGCCAGCGGGATTACAAGGGTACCAAAGGCCGGGGCGCCAAGGGCGGCTTCAGAAAGGGCGGCGGCAAGCAGTCGGCGCAGGGCGCCGCGCATGAGGGCGAAGGGCGCCGTCCGTTCGCCAGGGTGCGCCCGCGCTCATCGCGCGAGGGAGACGCGTCCGAGGGGCCGGTCCTCCTCTATGGCCTCCATACAATCGAGGCCGCATTCCGCAATTCCGATCGCCGCCGCCACCGGCTGCTGGCGACCGAGAACGCCCAGCGCCGCCTGACCGAGCGCGGAATTGACTTCGACGTTCCTGTGGAAACCGTCAGTCCGCGGCAACTCGACCACCTCGTCGGGCGCGACGCGGTGCACCAGGGCGCCGTCCTGGAGGCCGATCCCCTGCCCGCCTTCGGTCCGCGCGACCTTGCCAGGGCCCGACTCGTGCTGGCACTCGATCAGGTGACCGACCCGCATAATGTCGGGGCGATTCTGCGCTCCGCCGTGGCGCTTGCCGCCGATGCGGTGGTGACGACCGAGCGGCACGCCCCGGAAGAAGGCTCCGTTCTGGCGAAATCCGCCTCCGGCGCGCTCGACATGGTCCGCCATGTGCGCGTGAAGAACATGGCGCGCTTCGTCACCGAGATGCGCGAGGCCGGATTCCAGGCCGTCGCCCTCGACAGCGAGGGGCCGGCGCGTCTGGAAGAGACGGACCTCGGCGAGAAGGTGCTGCTGGTGCTCGGCTCGGAAGGCAAGGGCGTGCGCCAGGGCGTGCGCGAGGCGTGCAGCGCCCTCGCCCGGCTCGACATGCCCGGCGCCATCGCCTCGCTCAACGTCTCCAATGCGGCGGTGCTGGCCCTTTACGTCACTCGGGGGAAAATGGGCCTGTAAACCCATTTTCCGCTCCAGCGAGTCCGAAGCCCTCCGAAAAAATACCCTCCCGACAATCTGCGCGTTAATTCTTGACTCAATAACTCAAGTTAAATATTTGCCAGCTTCAGGCGCTTGAGCGCCTCAGCCAGCTTTTGCGCGAGCCACCCTCTCTTCCCCCCAACTCACTACAATCATCGAGGGCCCCATCGTGCAAAATGCCAAGAAGCGCGCCGCAATCAGCGGCGTCGCAACGATCGTGCTTGCCCTGCCGGCAGCGTCCTTCGCCCAGTCGCAAGCCCCCGCCGTCTCTCCCGCGGCATTGGCCGACGAACAGGTGCCCGACGCCGCGAGCACTCAGGCGTCCGACGGCCCTGCAGCCGACAAGTCGGGGCAAGCCACACGTCTCAAAAGGCTCATCATTCCGTTCTACGAGTTTTTTGGCCCGCGCAGCCCGGCGGATGTCGGCACGACGACCCTCGACACGGACGCCTTCACCGTACGCACCGACGGCAGCGGCGATGCTAACTCCGCGCTGCGAGGCCTGCCGAACGTCCAGTACCAGAACGAAGCCGACACCGACGTCGGCGTCGACGGTCAGAAGATTCTCGACACACGCCCCGAGCTTCTCTCCATCTCGGGCGGGCGCACCTACGAAAACAATTTCATCGTCAACGGCATCCCGACCAACACGGTTACCGGGTCAGTCGAGCGCTATGGCAACTCGGAGCTGGCCAGCGACACCAATACGCCCAATGCTGACCGCTTCTACGGCCTGCATCCCCAGACGATCTTCGTGCCATCCGATTTTGTGGACAGCGTGACCGTTGTCGACAGCAATGCATCCGCCCGCTACGGCAACTTCCAAGGCGGCGTCGTTTCGTACGAACTAAACAAGCCCAACACGCAGCGCTGGACAGGCACGGCGAGCGTCCAAGTCGAAAGCGACAAGTTCGTCAGCTACAATATCGCCACGTCCGACGGCACCAACCCGCTCGATCGCAAGTCGCCGGAATTCACCAAGATCAAGTCTTCCCTTTCGCTCAGCGGGCCCATCAACGAAATCTTTTCCATGATAGCGCAGTACAGCAGGACTGACGTAACAACAAAAAAGCAGAAAGAATATATCTATTACTCCGGAGATATCCGTGAGGATTCGCTGAATAATTTCTTCAGACTCCAGCTCGACGCCAAGACAGACTACGGACTGTTCTCGCTGGAGGGCATGGTCACCGACTATACGCAAGGGTTCGAAAGCCCGAGCTGGCGTGACATGCAAGTCGACGTCTCCACCCGGACCTATGCCGGCAAGATCGAGCATTCATACACGTTCGACACTCTCGAGATACCGCTCGGCCAGATCCTCGGCCTGACGCTCGACACCAAGGCCGTCGTCTCCCACTCGTCGACGCGGAACCAGACGAACAGCGACGTCGCCCGGGTCTTCCAAATCAGGGAAGGTACCAGAACCGCCACCCATTGGACGTCGAGCGACCCGGATATCCTCTCCTGGTGCCGGCTCGACCCGACCACGACAACGAATGTCATCTGCCGCGAAGGCGGATATGGCGCGAACAAAGTTCAGGAACAAACGCAGTATCTCTTCGGCCAGAACGTTACGGGATCCATCTGGGCCGGAACATTCGAGGCCGGCTTCGACCTCACCCACACGAACGCCCGCCGCGCGCGCGAAAGCGACTTCACCTACTACACCTCGGTCAACACGCTCTGGGACGCCCGCTCCCTCGGGCTCAGCCAATTCACCTGCCTGGGCAGCGAGGCCTGCGGCCCCGATCAGTATGCCAATATCAAGTCGATCTGGGAGGCTTTCGACACCACGACAACCCTCAACTCGGCTGATGCCTGGCTGCAACTCGAGCAGAGCTTCGGCTGGCTGACCGTCCGGCCGGGCGTGCGCCTCCAGGTCGACGACTACCAGAAGAACGTCAACATCGCGCCGCGCATCGCCGCGACGATCACGCCCATCGAAAGGATCGAGCTCTCCGCTGGGTTCAACCGCTATTACGACAGCGAAAGCCTTGCCTATGCCATCCGTGACAATCAGCCACGCGGGCAGGCCTACACCCGAGGCCATGACGGCAGCGGCAATGTCACCGACGAATGGACGATGCGCGCAGAGACCGGCGTCTATGGCAACAGGGCCTCGGACCTGCGAACTCCCTTCACGGACGAATGGGTGGCCGGCATCAAGGTCATCGATCCGCTCGTGGACGGTGCGTTCCGCCTTCGCTATGTCAATCGCGCGATGAAGGACCAGTACGCCAAGGCGGATCTCGGCAGCAATGTCTGGGAACTGACCAACGCCGGAACCGGGGCCTACGAATCCGCCACCGCGGAATATGCCAAGACCTGGGATGTAGAGCGGTTCCGTTTCCTCGATCAGCTGACGCTGACCGCGTCCTTCACATGGTCCGCACAGGAGCTCTCCCCGGACAGCTACTTCTACGACGAGGACGATCTTCTCGACCGGATCCTCTACAACGGCCGGTCCTATTCGGTCGCGGGCTTCTCCGTGGTGACCGGAAACATGGACATTCCCATGCGCGCCCAACTCGCGATGATGACGAGCTGGTACGAAGGCAGGTTCAATCTGGGCTTCGCGGCCAACTACAATTTCCCCTTCACCGGCGTCGAGGACACGGGACGCACGCAGGTGTTCGAGGGCGTTCGCCACGACGTCTGGGAGGACAAGGATTTCGACGGAACCCTCACCGTCGACCTGCACTCGAATCTCGTCCTCCTGCGTGATGAGCACAGGAGCGTCCGCCTCAACCTGGTCGCCAACAATCTCTTCAACGAAATCGGCAACGCGACGGCCAACAACAGCAATCCCTTCATCAAAGGGCGGAGCTTCTGGCTCGGCCTCAGCACCACATTCTGAAGAAGAGCAATGCCTTTCTTCCGCTTCTTCGTGGGCCTGTGGGGCCTGTGCCTTGCCGTTGTCCTGCTCATGCCGGGTCTGCTCGTACACGAGCGCTGGCAGCGAGCCGGCGACGATCAGCTCGCCTCGACCTTTCCTTCCGACCCGGGCAAAGGAGATTTCGAGGCGTTGCGCCGGGCCTATGCGCGTCCGCCGTCCGAGTGGCCTGAGGCCTTGGTCGAACCGGAGGTCGCCTTCGTCGAACTAGGCCCGCTCGAGCGGCGTCCACCCCCGGAGGGTGTCGAACTCCGGAAGGCCCGCCTCGGGCGCAGGCTGTTCGAGGATCCGTTGCTGTCCGCTTCCGGGCATTTCTCCTGCCAATCCTGCCACAACCGGCAGCTTGGCTGGGGCGACGGGCTCAGGGTCTCGGTCGGCCACGAACGACAGGAGGGGCGGCGCAACGCCCCTTCGCTCTTCGGGGCAGGCTATCGCGACGCGTTTTTCTGGGACGGCCGGGCGGCAACCCTCGAGCAGCAGGCCGCCGGCCCCCTGCTAAACCCCGTCGAGATGGCCAATGAAGATCTTGCCCAGGTGGTGGACCGCCTTCGCGCAAGGCCGGACTATGTCCGTGCCTTCGGCCAGGTCTACGGCGAAACGCCCATCGCCTTTTCGCACGTCGCCGAGGCATTGGCCGCGTTCCAGCGCACGCTGGAACGCGGGACGCGGTTCGATCGCTTCGCCGCAGGACTACCTATCCGCTTTTCCGATGAGGAGCTTTGGGGCCTCAATCTCTTCCGCGGCAAGGCGGGCTGCGCCAATTGCCACTTCGGCCCTCTGCTGACCGACCAGAAGATGCACAATCTGGGGCTCACCTTCTTTCGCCGCCGGCTTCAGGATCTCGGCCGGTACGAGGAGACGGGCGATCCGCAGGATGTCGGCCTGTTTCGCACGCCTCCCCTGCGCCATGTGCGGCTGACCGCGCCTTACATGCACAACGGGATCATGCCGCGTCTGGCCAACGTCATCGCCTTCTATGTCCAAGGCGGCGGCCTCATCCGGCCGCGCAACGAGACGGAAGCGGCCGACCCGCTCTGGCCCCATGCAGCCCGCACCTCGCCGCTCCTCAAGCGCCTCGATCTGGAGCAGGCAGAAATCCGGGCGCTGATTGCGTTCCTGGAGAGCTTGTGATCAGCCGGCGTTGCCTCATGCAAAACACGTTCGTTTTTGAGCAAAGCAGCATTCGAAACGGATGCACGCCTGCGAAAGGTGTGCTAAACGCCGCTCCGATGCCGGTATAGCTCAGCTGGTAGAGCACCTGATTTGTAATCAGGGGGTCACGGGTTCGAATCCTGTTGCCGGCACCACCACCTCCCCGATGTTTTCCAGTCCGAACACGGCACGGTCCGCATCGCGGGTCGAACGGTTTCGCCCGGCTGCGCAACAGCCGGGCCGAAGGCGCAACACGGCGCATACAGCAGCGAGAGGACAGCACATGAACCCGATCGGTTTCCCGGATCCCGCCTTCGTGTCACGCCAGACGGCCAGGATGCTGCTCGAGGTCAAGGCGGTCCATTTCCGCGCCGACGAGCCCTACAAGCTGACCTCCGGCCTTGCCAGCCCGGTCTACATCGACTGCCGCAAGCTGATTTCCTTCCCGCGCCTGCGCGCCACGCTGATGGACTTCGCCACCGCGACGATCCTGCGCAATGTCGGCTTCGAATCGCTCGACGCGGTCGCCGGCGGCGAGACGGCCGGCATCCCCTTCTCCGCATGGATCGCCGAGCGCCTCGGCCTGCCCATGCAATATGTGCGCAAGAAGCCGAAGGGCTTCGGCCGGGACGCGCAGATCGAAGGCGTTCTGAAGGAGGGCGACCGGGTGCTGCTGGTCGAGGACCTGACCACCGACGGCGGCAGCAAGGTCCGCTTCGCCGAGGCGCTGCGCAAGGCCGGCGCCCAGGTCGACCACGCCATCGTGCTCTTCTTCTACGACATCTTCCCGCAGACCTACGAGGCGATGGCCCGCAACGGCCTGACGCTGCACTATCTCGCCACCTGGCGCGACGTGCTGGCGGTCGCCCGCGACGAAAACCATTTCGACGAGAAGACCCTCGCCTCGGTCGAATCCTTCCTCAACGAGCCGCTGAAGTGGTCGGCCGCCCATGGCGGCATCTCCGAATTCTCGGTCTGAGCCGGCACGTCCTCACTCCGCCGACTGCAATTTCTCGCGCCCCAGCCGCCGCGCCAGGACCGGATGTTCCACCGGTTCCTTGGCGCGGAAGGCATGGCGGCGCGCGATCTCCAGATACGAGCGGTAGACATAGCCGCCGTTTTCCGCCCGGAACGCATCGCGGTGGCGGCGATAGAGCCCCGGCAACCGGTACCAGGGCACGGCCGGAAAGCGGTGATGCACCGCATGCAGCGAGTTGAAGAGGAACAGGACGGCAAGCGGCCCCCTGTCCTCGATGATCACCGTCCGGTGTCCGACCGCCTCTTCCGCCCGGTGCTCCAGGAACGTGCGCACGCACAGAAGCGACCAGGCGCCGTAGCAGACCGCCAGATAGGCCGGCAGCGAAAAGCCCGGCAATAGCCCCAGCAGCGCCAGCAGAACGCCGGCGAGCACCAGATGCTCGCCCCAGGCGCGCAGGACATCGTTGCGCCCGCCCCGCGCCAGCCGCCATTCGGCAGCGACGAAGCCCGCCATGCCGATGGCCGGCCCGACCAGCATCCGTCCGAACAGCGTGTTGTTGAAGGCAAGCAGGGCGCGTCTCCCCCGCCCCGCCGCCCGCCAGTCGCGCGGATGCAGATACCAGCTCTCGGGATCCTCATAAGGGTCGGTCAGGCGCGGGTCGTCGTGATGGGCGATATGCAGGGCGCGGAACCGCCAGTAGGGCACGAACAGCCCGAGCGGCAATCCGGCGAGCAGCGCGTTCAGCCGCGGATTGCGGAACGGATGGCCATGCAGCAGTTCGTGCTGCAGCGACGAATGCAGCGTCACCACCGGCACCAGGCAGAGCCAGAGGAGTGCCGACCAGCCGTCCCCCTGCGCCATGGATGCCGCCGTCACCAGCACGGCAAATGCCAGATAGACCCCGGTCAACAATGCCAAGGTGGGCCATTCGAATGCCGCCCGTGAAAGCAGTTGCCGCTCGACACCGGCAAGCGAACCCGCTCCGGCGTCCTCTTGCAAAGGATGGAGTTCGAAGGGCGTTCCCGCGGCTGGCAAGGTTTGCGCGTGCTGCATCCGCACAGAGTGCCGGAACCGGCACGCGGAACAATGTGTCGATATCCAAAGACAAATGTGATTTCATTGAGAACATATAGATTTGATGTGTTTTCGCAAATTTCATGCGAAACAGAAAATCATATCGGAGCGATGAGGAGCGGCCGACATGACCGGCACCGACAAGCGCGAACTCGCGGCGCTTTTCCGCGAGCGGCTCGGCATCCTGATGGCGCGACGCGGCGAGCCGCCCGGCCGCTTTGCCGCCCGTATCGGCCTCGACCGGTCGGCCCTTAGTCATTTTCTCGACGCCGCCTCCACACGCATGCCGCGGGCCGAGGCACTTTGCGATATCGCCCGCTCGGAAGGTGTCACCACCGACTGGCTGCTCGGGCTGACCCAGAGCGCCTCGGATGCGGCAGCCATCGCGCCGGCCATCGAGATCGAACAGGCGGAAAACGGCCGCGGCGACACGTTGCTGGCAAGCTGGCACCAGCAGGCGGTCGGCTACAAGATCCGCTATGTGCCGGGTACGGTTCCCGACCTTCTGCGCACCGAGGCGGTGCTCGCCTACGAATTCGGCGCGCCGGAAACCGTCAAGGCTGCGGCCAAGGCCGATCAGGGGCGGCGCCTGCTCGCCTATACGCGCCGTCCCGAGACGGACATGGAGGTCTGCATGCCGCTGCAGACACTGGAGCAGCTGGCCGGCGGAACAGGCATCTGGACGGGCCTGAGCGAAGGCGACCGGCGCGAGCAGCTCGAGCATATGGCCCGGCTGGTGGAGGAGCTCTACCCGACGTTCCGCCTGTTCCTCTATGACGGCCGCGCCCGGTTTTCCCCACCCTATACCGTCTTCGGGCCGCAGCGCGCCGCCCTCTTCCTCGGCTCGTTCTATCTGGTGGTGAACTCGGTCGAGCACATCCGCGCACTTACCCGGCATTTCGACATGCTGATCCGTGCCGCTTCCATCGGCCCCGACCGCGCGGCCGGACACTTGCGCGACCTGGCGAGGCACTAGCCGAGCGGCGCGAACGCACCTGCTCTCACGCCTTCGTGAAATGCGGCATCTTGAGCAATGAGGGGAAATGCGTGGACACTCCCTTTGGGCGGCGTGTCGTGCCGCACCTGAGGGAGACACACATATGCTCAAGTCCTGCCTGCGCACGGCAGCCGTGCTCGTGGCCTTTGCGACGACTGCGTCGCTCGCCAATGCAGACCCCATCGAAATCCGCCAGAACATGATGAAGTCCGTGGGCGCGGCCACGGGCACGCTCGGCAAGATGGTGAAAGGCGAGATCCCGTACAATCCGGAGCTGGCCGGACTGGCCATGCGCATCCTCTTCACCACGCCCTCGGGATTCGTCGCCCAGTTTCCGGACGGGGCCGATTCGCCGACCAGCGAGGCCGGCCCGAAAATCTGGGAAGACCGCGCCGGCTTCGAGAAGGTCGCCCTCGACATGCAGAATGCCGCCATGGCCGCAATCCCGGCAGCCGGCGAAAGCCTCGACGCCCTGAAGGCCTCTTTCGGTTCGGTCGCGCAGAACTGCCGCGCCTGCCACGAGACCTACCGCGTCAAGAAGAACTGATCTAACAAGGTCGCTTGAACATGCCGCACCGCGCGCCGGAGCAGGTCTCCCGGCGCACGGTGCGGTTCTGCCGGTCGGCAGGCATTTCGCACGACGTGTCCCGGAGTAGTACATGACCCGCCGCACCTTCCGCCGTCTCCTCGGCGTGTTCCTGCTGCTGATCGCCGCGGGGCTGTATTTCACGCGGCCCGAGCGGGTCGACCCCGCCACGATCCCGGCGCGTCAGGCGGACCTGGCAAATGGCGAGCGGATGTTCTGGGCAGGCGGCTGCGCCTCGTGCCATGCCTCTCCGGGAGCCACCGGCGACGCCAAACTGGTGCTTGCCGGCGGGGTGGAACTGAACACCCCGTTCGGCCTCTTCCGTGTGCCCAACATCTCGCCGTCCGAAGCGGGCATCGGCGGGTGGTCGGTCAGCGACTTCCTGAACGCGATGATCCACGGCACCTCGCCGCAGGGTCTGCACTACTATCCGGCCTTCCCCTATGGCTCCTACCGCAACATGAAGGCGGAGGACCTGATCGACATGAAGGCCTATCTCGACACGCTGCCGGCCTCGGAAAACCAGGTGGCCGACCACGATCTCGCCTTCCCCTTCTCCTGGCGCAGTGCGCTCGGCATGTGGAAGCTGCTGTTCCTCGACACCGCCGCCCCCGCCCTTGCAGCAAATGCCGGCGCAGAAGCCGAACGCGGCGCCTATCTGGTGACCGGTGCCGGACACTGCGCGGAATGCCACACGCCGCGCAATGTCCTCGGCGGCCTGGATACGTCGCAATGGATGGCGGGCGGCCCCAATCCCGACGGCGAGGGCAGCATCCCGAACATCACACCGTCGTCGCAGGGAATCGGCTCCTGGTCGGCGACGGACATCGCCTATTATCTGGAAAGCGGCTTCACCCCGGACTTCGACAGCGTCGGCGGCAGCATGGCCTCGGTCCAGGCGAACTGGGCCAAGGTGCCGGCGGAGGACCGCGCGGCCGTGGCCGCTTATCTCAAGTCGATCGCGCCAATCCCTGCACAAAGCAACTGATCCGATCCGCCGAGGTGCCGGAGATCAGCTGCCCTCGAAGGCCTCGCTGCCGGTCTGCCGGCGGATCCAGTCGAGGAACGAGGCGCTGCCTCCCTCCACAGGCAACAGCATGACCGCCGGCTCGTCGTAAGGGTGCGCCTGGACGACCGCCTCGATCGCCTCCCGTGCCCGCGACCGGGTGGTCTTGGCCAGGAACACGATCTCCTCGCTTTCCTCCAGCGCGCCGTCCCACTGGTAGATCGACGTCATTCCCGGCCACATGTTGACGCAGGCAGCCAGCCCCTCGCCAACCAGCCGGCCGGCCGCCGCACGGGCGCTCTCCGTGTCTGGAAAAGTCGCGTAGATCAACCGGATATCCATCTCGCCCTGCATCAAAAGACGGGTCCCCAAATTTCCCGGCCCGTGCTACGTGAGAAACATGGACCGTCTGCCGCAGACTATCGAGAAACTGGCCTTCGTCTCAAGCGAGACGGACGAGGCGGAGCGTGCCCGCATCCAGCTGGAGGGCCGCTACGGCGCTAACGACCCCAAGCAGGCCGATGTGATCGTCGCCCTCGGCGGCGACGGCCTGATGCTCCAGACCCTGCACCGGTTCATGAATACCGGCAAGCCGATCTACGGCCTCAACCGCGGTTCGGTCGGCTTCCTGATGAACGAATACGGCGAGGACGGTCTGCCCGAGCGGATCGCGCGGGCCGTGGTCAGCCGCATTCATCCGCTCGTGATGGAGGCGACGGACACGTTCGGCCATATCCACTCTGCACTTGCGATCAACGAGGTGTCACTGTTGCGCCAGACGCATCAGGCCGCCAAGCTGCGCATCTCGGTCGACGACCGCGTGCGGATGGAGGAACTGGCCTGCGACGGCGTCCTCGTCGCCACCCCGGCCGGCAGCACCGCCTACAACCTGTCGGCCCATGGCCCGATTCTGCCCATCGACGCGCAATTGTTGGCGCTGACGCCGATCAGCGCATTCCGCCCGCGGCGCTGGCGCGGTGCCTTGCTTCCGAACTACGTCAGTGTTCGCATCGGCGTTCTGGAAGCAGACAAGCGCCCGGTAAGCGCGGCAGCGGACTATACCGAGATCCGCAACGTCATCGAGGTGCGCGTGCGCGAAGAGAAAAACTCTTCCAGCCTTGCCCTGTTCGATGCGGACCACAATTGGGACGAACGGATCCTGTCCGAGATGTTCCGCTACTGACCGCAGTAAGTAGCTTGCCTTATTTCGCAAATAATTAAACTTTGGCCGCGATCTTTCCGCTAGGCTCTTTTGAAGACAAGAGCGTGCAGGACTGACGCAGGATGCAACTGCCCCATCTCGACCTCGGCGGAATACGGGTTCTGATCGTCGACGACAACACCAACATGCGCAGGATCCTGCGGACGATGGTCGCGGGCTTCGGCGTCAAGTCCATCTACGAGGCCGAGGATGGAGCCGACGCGCTGGAAGAGATCTCCCGCAACGATCCCGACCTGATCATCATCGACTGGCTGATGCCCCTGGTGGACGGCAGCGAACTGACCCGCCGCATTCGCACCTCGCACGCGCCCGCCTGCTTCGTGCCGATCATCGCGGTGACGGCACATACCCAGAAGCGCCGCGTGATGCAGGCAAGGGACAGCGGCGTGACGGAGGTGATGTGCAAGCCGGTCTCCGCCCGTGCCCTCTACCTGCGCATCGCCAATTGCATTCTCAACCAGCGCGACTTCGTCCGCACAAAGGGCTTTTTCGGACCCGACCGGCGCCGCTTCCAGAACCCGAGTTTCTCGGGAGACGAACGTCGGGGACAGCCGGTCGACGATGGATATACTCTGGACGGTCCAACGGAACTCCCGCAAAGTCATTTCTCACGGGTAGGCAGGGAATCGGCGACAGGATGAGACCGCATTCCTGTAGCAACCTGAGCAGCATGTCGTTCGACGGCGGGATTGCCGGAGATGGCGCGCAGCGGGAGCGAAAGAACAGATGAGCAGCGACCCGACCAAGCAGAATGCCGGCTACGAACTCGTGAAGCCACCACGCGATCTTCGCGCGAAGGTCCGGGTCATGAGCGAGCGCGAGGCTGCGCGGTTCGACCCGATCAAGTCGGCGGAAGCCGCGCTCGAGCGCCTTTCTCACGATTTCGACGACTGGATGGCCAGCGAGGCGCAAACCCTGTCGCAGGCTTGGGCCGATATCCAGGAAAACGGCATCGGCGATACCGAGCGTCGCGAGACGCTGTTTCGCGCGGCCCATGACATCAAGGGTCAGGCGAGCACTTTCGGCTATCCGCGGGTTGGCGCCGTCGCCGGCAGCCTCTGCCATCTGATGGAGCATGTGGCGGCGGACAAGCTACCGCTGAAGCTTATCGCCCAGCATGTCGAAGCGATCCGCGCCATGGTCGCCGAGACCGGGCAGCAGGAAGAAAACGCCACCGCCAAGGCGCTGGTCGATAGAATTGCCGACGTCACCAACGACTACGTGTCACGGCATGGAGACGGCGAGGAGGAGTGACCCCTCGCCCTCGGCGGGCAAGCCGCAGTCCGATCAGGCGGCGGCGAGCGTCCGGCCGACATAGGCGCGCGCTGCCTCGCGCGCGATCTCGGCCGAGAAGCGGCGCAGCATCACCACCAGATCGTCCGCCTCGACCCCATCCTGCGACTGGTAGCGCTCAAGCACCTCGGCGATCATCAACCTTGCCACGGCCGGGTTCGACGGAATGACGAGATCGGGAGAGATCTCGCGCGCCAGATCACGCCACACGCCCACCGCAACCTGGATCAGCGCGTGGGTGCGCGGCGGCAGACCGGCGCGTGCCAGCAGCGCCCGAACGGCGAGTCCCCTGCCCGTCTCAAGCACCCCGTGCACGCGATCTTTGCGCATGCCCGACAGGCGCGCCAGCGCTGCGTTGAACAGGCGGATATTGCCCGTGCACAGCGCCCTCAGCAGCAGGCCGGCCGTCAACTGTCCCGATTCCACGAGATGCCCGACCAGCGCATCCGTCTCCTGGGGGCCCGCCTGGCTGGCAAGGCTGACCGTCGCCCGCTCGCGCGCTTCGGTCACCACCGTACGGGCCCGCTCTTCCTTGAGGCCCCGACGAACGAGGGGGTGATCGCTCAACAAGTCGCCGACCTGCTTCAGCAGCATCTGGCGGATCTCGATGGGAATGCCGGGGCGCGCCATTAGCGCCTCGCGCAAGGTCGCGTCCTTACCGTGGCGCTCGACCAGCCGGACCAGACTGAAACGCGAGATGTCCGCCGTGTCGTTTTCGGCAAGCGCCACGCATGCCTGCAGCGAGCCGACCTCCGCGATCGCAGCCGCCACCTCCACCGACAGGTGGAACCGGCGCGCCACCGCCGCAGGCAGCGGGTCCGCGAAGCCGCCGATTGCATCGACCAGTTCCGCATCCAGCAGCACGGGAGACCGCTCCAGAACGGGTAGCGCCACGTCCGGCAGGTCGCTGACCAGCGCCAGCACCACCTCGCGCGGGGCCTTGTCGCTGCGCGACAGAGCTTCGGCGAGCGCGCGGCGCACCTGCACGGCCGGGTCGTCGAGAAGGATGATCATCGCCGCTTCCGCCGCATCGCGGTCGTCAGCGGACATTTCGGAATAAAGATAGGCCTTGGCGAGCGCGCTCGTTGCCTCCGCCCGCCGGGCCACCGGCGCATCTGCCATCCAACGCAAAAACTGATGCACGATCATGATGCGTAGTCCCCTGGGTCGCGCCGCGTAACGCAGCGCAGGTCACCAGTCTGGGGCCAAAACGCTTAAAGCTTCGTTCACCATAAAGCCTTCGTTCACCATGACCGACCGAGACAAAAAGAAAGACGCCCGAACCGCCTGGTCCGCGCGTCGCTGTCCATCCTTGCTGGTGCCGCGGCTCACACCGGCGGCAGCAATTCCCTCTGGGCGAAGGTCGGCTGGTAGTTGAGGAAGCCGGTGAGATCCATCGGCTGGCTGCGCAGAAGGCTCGCAGTTCGCTGCCCACCGCTTGCCTCGACGAGAACCCGCGACCGCCGCTCGGCATAGGCATCGCTGCTCGATGCCGCCTCCAGGCGCGCCGCCGCCCGCTCCAGCGCTTCCGCCTGCCCGGCCTCCTGGGCCGCGAAGGCCGACGCGAAGCGCGAGTCGAACGACACGCGCCGCGCCTCCATGCCATTGCGGAACAGCGCATGGAACGGCGAGGAGATGTCGTCGGTAGCCGACCAGGCCGTCAGCACCCGGCTGGTGGGGGCGTCGCTGGCGGACCGCTCGCCGTCGGCATTGTAGGCAAGCTCGGTGCCCGTGGTCGGCTTCGTCTCGGGGCGCGCTGCCACCAGCGTGCCGCCGGCTCCGGGCAGCGCCGGCATGGGGCCGGAATGCTTGGAAACCAGGTTGGCATAGACCTGGGAGACGCTACGCGCGCCCCCCCGGTCGTAGAAGATCGGCTTGTTCGCCTTCGCCTGTCGCGAAAAGACCTGATCCGCGGCAAGGTCCGGCTGGCTCTGGGCCAGCGAGATCAGCTTGTGGGCACCGCCCGCCCCCAGGAAATGCGCGATATAGAGTTCGCCCTCGCTGGGCGGCCTGCCGAGCTTCTCCGTGAGATACGAGGCGTTCTTCTGCGTCAACTCGCCAGCCATCATCGACGCGATGTTGGCATCGTTGCGCAGATTGAGAATCTTCTCGCGCATGGCCGGATCGGCCACGCGATACTTGCCGTTCGCGGTCCGCTCGATCTGATCGGCATACTGCCCCAGGCCGTGGCGCGCGCCCGATTCCTTGAGCGTCTCCAGCCAGGTGCTTTCGATGAACTGGAAGAGACCGGTCGCACTCGAGGTGCGCGCGCGGGCGGTCTCGACGAAGTTGGATTCCCGCTTCGCCGTCTTCACCAGGTACTCGAAGGAGGTGCCGGTCGTCGTGCTGGCCGACTGGAACGCCTGCTCGATCCTGGATGCGATCGAGATCGGTTCGCCGACTTTCATGCTCCGCTCTCCTGCGTAACGCATGTCTTAGGATTTGGTTAAGAGTCACGGCCATTTGGTTAACGACTGGTTAACGTCCGCTAAGGTCCGTTGCGAATTGCACTTTATGTCTTTAATCGAGAGACTCGATTCGTCCGGAAAATGGTACGGCCGGCCTGCAACCGGCTCAAACGACAGGGAGGAACGCATGCCGGGACTGCATTACGAGGAGTTCGAGATCGGCCACGTCTTTGCCCATTCGCTGACCCGCACGGTCACCGAGATGGACAACATGCTGTTCTCCAACATGACGCTGAACCCGCAGCCGCTGCATATCGACCGGCATTTCTGCGAGACGCAGACCGAGTGGGGCCAGCCGCTGGTGAACAGCATCTTCACGCTCGGCCTGATGATCGGCATCTCGGTAAACGACACCACCGTCGGCACCACCATCGGCAATCTCGGCATGACCGATGTCCGGTTCCCCCATCCCCTGTTCCAGGGCGACAGCGTTCATTGCACCACCGAAGTGGTCGCCAAGCGCGAGTCGAAGTCCCGCCCCGATGCCGGCATCGTCGAGTTCGAGCACAAGGCCTACAATCAGAACGACATCCTGGTCGCCAGCTGCCGCCGTCAGGCCTTCATGAAGAAGAAGGGCTGAGCGTGCGCTCGCTCCTCTTCGTTCCGGGCGACAGCGAGCGCAAGCTGGAGAAGTCGCTGACGAGCGGCGCCGATGTGCTCCTGATCGACCTGGAGGATTCCGTCGCGCTCGAGGCCAAGCCGAAGGCACGCGAGACGGCCACCGCCTTTCTCGCGGCGAACCGCGAGCTGGAGACCCGCCCGCGCCTCTATGTCCGCGTCAACGCGCTCGACACCGGCGAGACGGACGCAGACCTCGCCGCCGTGATGCGAGCAGCGCCCGACGGCATCATGCTGCCCAAGTCGATCTCCGGCCGCGACGTACAGCACCTTGCGGCCAAGCTTGCAGTGCACGAGGCCGAGCAGGGACTTGCCGACGGCGCGACCCGCGTGATCGTCGTCGCCACCGAGACCGCCGCGTCGGTTTTTAATCTCGGCACCTATCCCGCGTCGAGCCCGCGCCTTGCCGGCCTCACCTGGGGCGCGGAAGACCTGTCGGCCGATCTCGGAGCGCTCGGCAACCGGACTGCGGACGGGCGCTATTCGGGCCCGTTCTGGCTGGCGCGCAACCTCTGCCTCTTCGGCGCGGTCGCGGCCGAAGTAGCCCCCATCGACACCGTCTTCACCAATTTCCGGGACATGGACGGCCTGCGGGCCGAGGCGCTGGAAGCGCTGAACGACGGCTTCACCGGCAAGATGGCCATCCACCCCGCACAGGTTCCGGTGATCAACGAAGTCTTCACCCCCTCGAGCGAAGAGATCGCCAAGGCGAGGCAGGTGTTCGAGGCCTTCGCAGCTGCCGGCAATCCCGGCGTCGTCGGTCTCGACGGCGAGATGCTCGACCGGCCGCACCTGCGCCGGGCCGAAAAGGTACTCGCGCGCGCCGGTATCGTTGCCACCGCCTGACACAACAAAAGGCCGGAGGAACATGCCCTCCGGCCTTGCCAACCAACTCCGGAAGCGGCAGATGCTCAGGCCCTGGGCCGGCGCATCTGGAACACGCTGTCGACCACCGCATAGTCCATGTAACCAAGCCGCGAGAGCGGCCGCGCCTTCGTCACGTCGAACAGCCCGTCGACCAGCATGGCCTCGTCGATATGCACGGCGACAACCTCGCCCAGCACCATCCAGCTGTCTGTCGGCGTGCCGTCATGAGCCGTCAGGCGGATCGTCTGCAGATGCTTGCATTCGAGTGCGGCCTTCGCCTCGGCGACCCGCGGCGCACCGACAAGCAGAGACTCCTGCGCCGTCAGGCCGGCCTTTTCGAACTCCGACACGCCCTTGTCGAACGGCGCCGAAGACGTGTTCATGGCGTCCTTCAGGTCTTCCGTTGCAAGGTTGAAGACGAAATCGCCCGTCTCGTCGACATTGGCGACCGAGTCCTTGTAGCCGGACGAAGAGAACACCACGATCGGCGGCGTGTCGCAGACCGCGTTGAAGAAGCTGTAGGGGGCAAGGTTGACCGCCCCGTCGGCAGCCCGGCTGGAAATCCAGCCGATCGGCCGCGGCGCCACCAACGCCTTGAACGGATTGTGCGGCAGGCCGTGCCCCTTGGCGACCTCGTAGCTGTACATGTTCATGCGGCACTCCATTCGCTGATCAGGTCGTCAAGGTCGGGGCGGGGGCGCTCGCTCGGCTGCTGGGAGGGCGTGCCGAGATGAATGAAGCCCGCGATGCGCTCTGCTTCGGCAAGGCCCAGCAGCGACGATACGTCGTCGTCGAAGGCCATCCATTCGGTCAGCCATTGCGCCGCAAAGCCGCTGGCATTTGCCGCCATCACCAGGTTCATGCACACCGCACCGACGCACAGCTGTTGCTCCCAGACCGGGATCTTGGGATGTACGGCGGCGCGACTCACCACGGCGATCACCAGCGGCGCACGGGTGAAGCGCGTCAGTTCCTGATCGCGCCGCTCTCCAGAAAGCTCGCCTTCGCGCGCCTCGACCAAAGGCAGCAGCTTCTTGCCGAGTTCGGCCCGCGACTCGCCGCGGATGAGGATGAAGCGCCAGGGCACCAGCTTACCGTGATCGGGCACGCGCGAGGCGGCCTCTAGGATGGTGCGCAGGGCCTCGCCTTCCGGCGCCGGCTCGACCATGGTCATGGCCGGATGCGAGCGCCGCGTGAGCATCAAGTGCAGGGTTTCGGATTGCTCCGTCGTCATTTTCTGCCTTTTTGTCGGCGCCGGCCGCGAACGGGTCGGCACGGGATGGAAGGGGCGCGAACCGCGCTTTCGCCTTCATGACCTAGACGGGTTTTCGCGCCTGTCAATCTTGCCGGGGTTGCAGGCGACAGATGACTTGAAATTGCCCCAGTTTTGGAGTGGAACCCAGGGGCGGGTTTTCTCCCGTTCGCTTTCGTTACGAGACAGGGGCAGGCAGCCGGCAAATGCAGGTGTTCAGGGCTTTCGCAATCGCGCTTTGCGCCGTCGGTCTGGCGATCTCCCCGCTCCATGCGCAGGAGGTGGTGACACCTCCGGCCAAGCCCGACGAACTGGAGGCCGCACCGACGGAGGACGCGGATACGCAAGCCGCCCCCGAAGAACCGGCGGCACCGCCCCTCGGCGATCTGTTCGGTGGCAATGCCGTGCCCGGCTCGTCGACGCCGGTCGTGCCCTACGCCCCGGCCATCACGCCGGACACCGGCATGCCGGACCAGGGCACGGAAAGTCCGGTCTACATGGTCGCGCGCCTCTCCGAGGATGGCCCCGCCTTGACGCAGGGCGTCACCTGGCGCGTCTACCGGCCGACGCTGGATGACACGGGCCGCCTTGAACTCGTGGCAACGGCAACCGGAGGCGATGCCGACTTCCGCCTGGCTCCGGGCGACTATTTCGTCCACACCGCCTTCGGCTATGCCGGCCGCACCAGCCGCATCTCCGTGCGCAACGGCCTCACCAGCCAGACGGTCGTGCTCAATGCCGGCGGCATCAAGCTCGACGCGCAATTCTCCGGCAATCAGCCGATCCGCACCGGCCGGCTGGTGTTCGACATCTACGAGCGCGAGTTCAACAATCGCGGCGAGCGCAAGATCGTCGCCAACAACGTGAAGCCGGGCGACATCGTGCGGCTGAACGCAGACACCTACCACATCGTCAGCCGCTACGGCGCCGTCAACGCCACGGTGCGCGCCGACATCCGCGTCGAGCCAGGCAAGTTGACCGAGGCGACGGTCTATCACGACGCGGCCCGCGTCACGCTGAAGCTGGTCAACCAGCCGGGAGGCGAGGCCATTGCCAACACCAACTGGTCGGTGCTGACCCCCGGCGGCGATACGGTGGTGGAAGGCACGGGCGCCTTCCCGGCCTTCGTACTGGCATCGGGCGAATATCAGGTGATCGCGCGCAACGAGGACAAGCTCTACTCGCGCGATTTCGAGGTGAAGACCGCCGCCCACGGCGAGGTCGAGGTCCTGACGAGCTCACTTCTCAAGCAGTAGTCCCTGAGCAGGTCTCAGGCAGCGATCCGCCGCAGCCGGCGCCGGTCAGGCCTGCCCCGCCGCCTGGGCACCGCCGGCGCCATCGCGACCACGCGCGCCAGCAGATGCTCGGTCATCGCCTTCTGATCGCCGAAAGCTGCGAGCTCCTCATACGGGATCGGTGCGCCTACCCGCACCGCCAGATCGCAACCCATGATCCGGCGGAACTCGCGGATATACATCGACAGGCGCAACGTCAGCGAAAAGCGCGAGACCAGGTGAAAGAGCGGCGAGTTCTGGCCATCGAAAAACAGCGGGATGACCGTGGCACGGGCCGCGCGGATCATCTTGGCCGTGAAGGTTTTCCACGGCAGCTCACGCGCGCGGCCGAAGGGCCGGTCGGCCGTCGCCACCCCGCCCCCGGGGAACACGATGATCGTGACGCCTTCGGCGAGCAGGCGCAGGGCCTCCTGCCTGGTGCGCATGTTGGTTCTGAGCGCGTCCGCCGTCTCCTCGAAGTCAATGGGCAGCGCGTAAGGGCGGATCTCCGGCGCCTTCAGGAGCTCGTTGTTGATGAGAATGCGGTAGGGACGCCCTAACCGTTCGGCGAGCGACAGGATCGCCAGTCCGTCGCCGAGCCCGTAAGGGTGGTTGGCAATCATCACCAGCGGTCCGTCCGGCAGGTTCTCCGGCGGCCAGCTGCCCTCTTCCACCACCACATCCACGCCGATCAGCGCCAGCAGGTCGCTCCATTTGGTGGTCGAGGTCGCGGCGACGGCATCGCGCCAGTAGCGATAGTAGCCGAGCAGGTAACTGCGTCCCGACAGCGTCTCTATCCCGCGGATCACGACACGCTTGGTCCACGAATGCGCCTCGTTGGCGTAGCTGAGTTCCGTTTCCTTCACCACCCGGCCCCTGAATTCGCCTGTGCGGAAGAAACCCCGATCTAGACCGTCTTGCATGACAGGAGCGCGACATTCCGGAACGTGCCGTACGAAAAGAGCCGACCGGGAGATCCCCGGCCGGCTCTTTTTTGAACACCGCTTGCGACGGTTTCAGCCCCGACGCAGGTCCGGCGCCACCGCCTCTTCGACGAGCGCGGCAATCGCCTCGTCGAGACCCGTGACGGACTGCTGCTGCGAGCCCAGCCGGCGGATGTTGACCGTGCGTTCTTCCGCCTCGCGCTTGCCGCACACGACGATGACCGGAACCTTGGCCAGCGAGTGCTCTCGGACCTTGTAGTTGATCTTCTCGTTGCGCAGGTCGAGCTCAGCCCGCAGGCCTGCCTTCTTCATCGCCGCCTGCACCTCGCTCGCGTAGTCGTCCGCATCGGAGGTGATGGTGGTGACGACCACCTGCTGCGGCGCCAGCCACAGCGGGAAATGGCCCGCGAAGTTCTCGATCAGGATGCCGAGGAAGCGCTCCATCGAACCGCAGATGGCGCGGTGGATCATCACCGGGGTCTTCTTCTCGCCGTCCTTGTCGACATAGAAGGCACCGAAGCGTTCCGGCAGGTTGAAGTCCACCTGGGTGGTGCCGCACTGCCACTCGCGCCCGATGGCGTCCTTCAGCGTATACTCGAACTTCGGTCCGTAGAACGCGCCCTCGCCCGGCAGGATGTCGGTCTTGATGCGCCCGCCCGACTGGTCGGCGATCTGCTTCAGGACCTTTTCCATCACCGCTTCGGCATGATCCCAAAGCTCGTCGGAACCGACACGCTTTTCCGGCCGGGTCGACAGCTTCACGACGATCTCGTTGAAGCCGAAATCCTCGTAGACCGAGAGGATCAGGTCGTTGATCTTCAGGCACTCCGCCGCCATCTGCTCCTCGGTGCAGAAGATGTGGGCGTCGTCCTGGGTGAAGCCGCGCACGCGCATCAGCCCGTGCATGGCGCCGGAAGGCTCGTAGCGGTGCACCGCGCCGAACTCGGCCAGCCGCAGCGGCAGGTCGCGATAGCTCTTCAGCCCGTGCTTGAAGATCTGCACGTGGCCCGGGCAGTTCATCGGCTTCAGCGCGAAGAGGCGAGTGTCCTCGGCTTCCGGATCGGCGCACTGCACGGAGAACATGTTCTCCTTGTACCAGCCCCAGTGACCGGAGGTTTCCCACAGCGAGGTGTCGAGGATCTGCGGCGCGTTAACCTCGTCATAGTCCTCGTCAAGCCGGCGGCGCATATAGGCGACCAGGCTCTGGAACAGGCTCCAGCCCTTGGCGTGCCAAAACACGACGCCCGGCCCCTCTTCCTGGAAATGGAAAAGGTCCATCTCCCGGCCGAGCTTGCGATGATCGCGCTTCTCCGCCTCCTCCAGCATGTGG
Organism: Stappia sp. WLB 29; assembly: GCF_023507705.1. GTDB lineage: Bacteria > Pseudomonadota > Alphaproteobacteria > Rhizobiales > Stappiaceae > Stappia. The sequence continues at coordinate 21,551 of NZ_JALBGD010000014.1, forward strand.
AGATAGGCCTTGAGCTCGGCCTCGTTGGCCCAGGCGGTGCCGTAGATGCGGGTCAGCATCTCGTTGTTGCTGTCGCCGCGCCAGTAAGCACCGGCCACCTTCATCAGCTTGAAGGCGTCGCCCACCTGGCGGGTCGAGGCCATGTGCGGTCCGCGGCACAGGTCGAGCCACGCGCCCTGGCGATAAATCTTCACGTCCTGGTCGGCAGGAATCGCGTCGACCAGCTCGACCTTGTAGGTCTCGCCCTTTTCCAGGAAGTGGCGCTTCGCCTCGTCGCGCGACCACACCTCGCGGGTGAAGGCATCGCCCCGCTGGATGATCTCGCGCATCTTCTTCTCGATGACCGGCAGGTCGTCGGGCGTGAAGGGTTCGTCGCGCTTGAAGTCGTAGTAGAAACCGTTCTCGATCACCGGACCGATGGTCACCTGCGTCCCCGGCCACAGTTCCTGCACCGCCTCGGCCATGACATGGGCGGCGTCGTGGCGGATCAACTCCAGCGCCCGCGGATCTTCGCGGGTGACGATTTCCAGCCGGGCGTCGCGCTCGATCGGCAGCGACAGGTCCGCGAGCTCTCCGTCGAGCGTCACCGCGACCGCCTTCTTGGCCAGCGACTTGGAAATGCCGGCAGCGATCTCGGCGCCGGTCACGCCGGGCGCAAAGTCGCGAACCGAATTGTCGGGAAAGGTCAGATGGATCATGTCTGTCTCCGGCTCACTCCTGCAAACAGGGCAGGTAAGCGTTTATGGTCGGGCGCACACGCAAAATGCCGGCGCGAACCGCGCTCCATTTAGGTGATTTGGCCGCAAGGGGCAACCGGCCTGGCCGCCAACACTGCCGGAAAGCCCTTACCGCGCCTCGATCCGGCGGACGAACCAGCGCACCAGCCGCTCCCAGACCGCGTCCTTTTCCATCGAGTCCTCCACACCGTGATCGAGGTTTGGATTGTCGTTGACCTCGATGACGACGACCCGGTCGCCGAAGGACTTGAGGTCGACGCCATACAGCCCGTCGCCGATCAGGCGGGCGGCGCGAACGGCGGTTTCCACGACGGCGGGCGGCGTCTCGGCGAGCGAGATGGAGCGGAAACTTCCCTCCTTCGCCTGCTTGCCGTCCTCGTGCTTGACGATCTGCCAGTGCTTCTTGGCCATCAGATACTGCACGGCGAAGAGCGGCTCACCGTCCAGCACGCCGATGCGCCAGTCGAACTCGGTCGGGCAGTATTCCTGTGCGATGATGATGTCGCTGTCTTCCAGCAGTTCCTTCGCCTTGGCGGCGATGGCCGCCTCGCCCGCGACGCGGAACACGCCGCGACTGAACGAGCCGTCCGGGATCTTCAGCACCACCGGCGAGCCGAGCCGCGCCTCCAGTCCCACCGCTTCCTTGACGCTCGACAGGATCGCCGTCTTCGGGATCGGAATGCCGTGCGTTTCCATCAGCTCGGCGAGATAGACCTTGTTGGTGCAGCGGATCATCGAGACCGGATCGTCGATCACCGGCATGCGCTCCTGCACGGCCCGGCGCGCGAAGCGGTAGGTGTGGTTGTCGATATTCGTCGTTTCGCGGATGAACAGCGCATCGTATTGCGCCAGCCGGTCGAGGTCGCCCTTGCCGATCGGCACGATCTCGACGCCCTGGCGGGCAGCGACCTTGGCCAGATGACGGAGAGACGCCTGGCTCGATGGCGCTAGCTCTTCCTTGGGGTTGGTGAGAACAGCCAGCGAGTATTTCATCGGCAAGCGCTGCTTGGGCGCCCGCCAGGCACGGTGCGTGTAGCTTTCCAGGCTGGCGCTCAGGAAGCTGCGCGAGGCCTCGTCGAGATCGGAGATCGGCACAACGCGGATGCGGGTGATCGCCCGCCAGCTGTCCTTGCCGAGGCTCACCTCCAGGATGGGCGCCCGGTACCAATCGAACAACAGGCGCGCAAACGGTTCGAGCGCGGCGATCTCCGTCTGGCCGAGGCAGACCAGCAGCCTGTCGCCGACGCCGTCCGCCTTTGCCAGACACCGGTTGAGGCTGTCCTCCAGCTCCGGCAGCGCGTGCCGGTACAACCCTTTGCGCGACAGCTCGATCATCGTCTCGACATTGGGCAGAACCCGGTGCTGCCGCGCTTCGGCCAGCAGCGAGGCATAGTAACCCGCCCCCTGGTAGGCGAAGGACCGCGACAGGTTGATGATGTTGGGGTTGGTGCCGGTGAAGAGCTTGGGGCGCAGCATGTAGTCGCGCACGCTCATCACCTTGTGGGGCGTGTCGGCGTTGGAAAAATCTTTCGGATTGTCGACGAGAACGACCCATGTAGCCATCGGTCTCAGCCCTTTCTCAAGATGATCTGCGCGCGCACCGGCGGCTTGCCCCAACGGGCCATGCGGTCGAATTCGGCATCCGGCACCGGCAGGTTCGAGGCGTCCTGCGGCGTCTCGTACCCCTCGTAGCCGAGCCAGGGGTCGTGAATGAAGAGGTGGCGTGCATCCTCGCCCTGCACCAGCACCCAGTGGGGGCCGCGCCGGCCGAGCATGCGGTATTCGGAGATCAGCACGATGGCCAGCGCGCCCGCCCGCACCGTCTCTGCCAGCGCCCGGGCGGGCAACTGCTCCTCCATCACGGGAATGCCGAGCCGCCGCGCCTCGGCGCGATAGTCGTCCTGCACGATCTGCATCACCCGCTGCTTGTCGGGATCACGCACGGAGGAGATGAACAGGTGCCCCGGGGGCGACAGGCGAACCTCGGCGGAAAGCCCGCGGCTCGCGGCCGCAACGGCAAGACCGAATGGCCCGCAGCCGCCATGGCCGGAGGCGAGGTAGATGGTCGTCGATTCCCGCCAGAGCCGCAGCTCGAGCCTTTCGCCCAGGTCGGTGGCCGGGTCGAAATGCTTGAGCGCCATCATCAGGCAGGCCGGCCCGCAGGTGAACTCGGTCGTCTGCGGGTGGTAGGGCACGGCGGAGCGCGGCGCCGCCTCGTCGTGCAGAAGCTTCTCCATCCGCAGCGCGGCGGTGCCGTCCTCGTAGTAGTCGGCGACCCGCCCGTGCACCCGGTATCCTGCCTTGCTGTAGAGCCCGCGCGCGGTGACATTGTCCTCGCGCACTTCCAGTCGCAGCACGATGCGGTCGCGAGCGAAGGCGTCTGCCTCCGCCGCCGCCAGCAGCGCCCGGCCGTATCCGAAACCGCGCATCTCCTCGCGCAGAGCAAAGGAGTAAAGCCGCGCAAGCGCCGTCCCGGAACGGAACAGCAACAGGGCATAGCCGATGATCCTGCCCGCCCGCTCGGCAATGACGAAGGAGGCGCCGGGGCTTTCCAGGAAGCGGCGGAAGGAGCGCCGGGAGATCCGGTCCTGCGAGAAGCAGGCTTCCTCGACCTCGACAAGCGCGGAAAGATCCTCCGGTCTGGCGGCGCGCAGGGTGGGCCTGTCGCCGCCGGGTCGAGGTTCTGGGTCGGTTTCCGGCGCGCTTTCGCGGCCGGCTTCAGGTGCCGGGGCCGGCCCTGTCTCGAGAGTGTTCAAGTCCGGATCTCCGGGGGGATCTGCTGGGTCGATCACCGGTTGCCGCCTGTTCGCTCGTGGCGCTTTTCCAATGATGGCCTGAAAGGCCTCTATCTCCAAATTCGCCTTGCGTCTTCAACGGGTTTCGCATGGCTCCAACGGAATTCGCATGGCCGCGGGAAACGCCCTTAATCGAGCCGCGTCGCCGGGTCGATATGGTCCGCCGTCCAACGCCCGTAGCGCCACGGCAGATACCATCGGGCCCTCTCCGGCAAGTCCTCGGGGATCGGGTCGAAGCCGCTGCCGCCGCCGGGCCGGCAGCGCTGCAGGCGCGCCACGCCCATCCAGCTTCCGGCCCACAATCCGTAGCGAGTGATTGCGTCGGCCGTATATCCCGAGCAGGTCGGCGCATAGCGGCAGGAACGGCCGATAAAGGCCGACAGGGTCAGCTGGTAGATGCGGATCAGCAGGAGACCGATGCGAGCAGGCACGCCTGGCGCGTCCTTGCCCTTGCTGTCGTGGGCGGGCCGACCAGTACACATGCCCCGATCCTTCAGGCAGCGCGCCGCGCCTCGATCTGTTCGGCAGCTTCCACCACCGCCTCGAAGGCCAGCATGGTGGAGGCATGACGGGCCTTGAAGTCGCGCACCGGCTGCAGCACGGCAGCCTCGGCAAAACGCCCGCTCGGCGGCGGCCCGTTTTCCTTCAGCATCGCAAGCACCGCGTCGCGCGCTTCGCGCAGATCGCTCAGCGTCGCACCTTTGATATGCCGCGCCACGATAGACGCCGAAGCTTGTCCGAGCGCGCAGGCTTTGACGTCCTGCGCGAAATCGGTCACAACTCCTTCTTGCATTTTCAGGTCGACAACCACCGTCGAGCCGCACAATTTTGAATGCGCCTTCGCGGAGGCATCGGGTGCGTCGAGACGGCCGAGGCAGGGGATGTTGCCGGCGAGTTCGAGGATCTTCGAGTTGTAGATGTCGTCGAGCATAGGCGCCTCATCAAGACAGCGTGACGCCGGAGCAACCGGCTTCACAGCCATTTGGCATTTCTTATATAGGGTGGAACGCGGGAAAGAAATGGACACACAGGTCTCAGGTCGCGGCCGGGCCGGACAGGTCGCGAAGAATTGCCGTAATTCAAACAACATGGCATGCGACCCCTCCGCCGCCCGGGGCCAGCACTTCGAGAAACTCCAGTGGTCCAAAATCACGGGGGCGGCGTAAGGGATGCGGAATACAGTACAATCGGGAGATCCCGCAATGGATGCCATCTTGAAGCCGGTCACGACCCGCGACGACACCGCGGCGGCCACCCGCCCGCGCCCGTCGCGCGAGGAAGTGGAAGCGGCCGTGCGGACGCTGCTTGCCTGGACCGGAGACGATCCCGAGCGAGAGGGCCTGCTCGACACGCCCAAGCGCGTCGCCAAGGCATATGAAGAAATCTTCTCCGGCTACTTCCAGGACCCGGCAGAACACCTGAAGCGCACCTTCGAGGATGTCGGCGGCTATGACGACATCGTGCTCGTGCGCGGCATCCCGTTCTTCTCGCATTGCGAACATCACATGCTGCCCTTCGTCGGCGAGGCTCATGTCGCCTACTATCCGTCGGAAGGCGTCGTCGGCTTGTCGAAGATCGCGCGCGTGATCGACATCTTCGCCAAGCGCCTGCAGACGCAGGAGAACCTGACGGCCCAGGTCGTCGATGCGATCGACACGCATCTTGCTCCGCGCGGCATCGCCGTGATGATCGAGGCCGAGCACCAGTGCATGACCATGCGCGGCGTGCAGAAGCAGGGCGTTTCGACCATCACCACCCAGTTCACCGGCGTGTTCCGGGACGATCCCAGCGAGCAGGTCCGCTTCATGAGCCTGGTTCGCGGCGGCCGTCGCGACTGATCGGGCACACGCAAGGACAAGGCGCCGCCCGGCGTCGACGGAAGACACATGACGGACATTCGCTTCGCCGGGCGCGGCGACAAGAACGAGCTGGAAAACGGCAACGTTTTCCAGCCGAAGTTCGATGCCGACGGGCTCATTGCCTGTGTCGTCACCGATGCCGACGACAGCACCGTGCTGATGGTCGGCTACATGAATGCCGAGGCTCTCGCCCGCACCATCAAGACGGGCGAGGCCTGGTACTGGAGCCGGTCCCGCCAGGAATACTGGAAGAAGGGCGGCACCTCCGGCCAGGTCCAGCAGGTCGTCGAACTCCTCACCGACTGCGACCAGGATGCCCTGGTCATGAAGGTGCGCGTCGCCGGCAATGGCGCCACCTGCCATGTCGGATACCGGTCGTGCTTCTATCGCCGCATCGTTTCGGGCGAGGACGGCAGAGTCGGCCTGGAACAGGCCGGCGGCGAGCGGGTCTACGATCCCAAGGACGTCTACGGCGGCTGACCGCGGCATCTCCCCGCAATCCCTCACTACCGCAACAGCGGCAACCTGCCGCAGATTCGGTCGACCGCCTTGCGCGGCCCGGCCAGCAGAACCGCATGCGGCGTGTGGCCGGCAAGCGGCGCGGCTGCGATACGCTGCGAATAATCCCCGTAGTTGCGGGCCTCGAAAGCCGCGCGCATATAGGCAAGGCGAACCGGCAGGCCCTCGGCCGCCGCGAAGAGGACGGGCAGTTCTTCTTGCGGGGCACCCAGCACCGGCAGCGCCACCGTCGTGATTCCGGCAAGAACGATACCGTCGCTCGTTGGCGTGTCCGCTCCGACGAGAGCAGGCTCGAACCGGCCAAGGCTCATCCCCAGCACAGCCGCGAAATTGGCCTTGAGCCCGACCGGCAGGCTGTCGGACAGAATGATTACAGGCTTGATCGACATGGCATTCCCCTGTTGTCAGGGGCTTGCCCTTGCCACGCCTGATCTGGCGCGGATTGGACGAAATTGACCTAGCTGTGACGGACCAGGGCACCGGGCGTGACCCCGCAGTGCCGCCGGAACTGACGGATCATGTGGCCCTGGTCGCAAAAACCGGCGGCCACCGCCGCTTCCGCCGCACGCATTCCATCCAGCAACAGCTGCCGAGCAAAATCGACACGGTGCTGCAAGACATGTGCATGCGGGGTCATGCCGGTCACTTTCGCGACGCTGCGCACCAGATAGGACGGCGCAAGACCGGCTTCGGCCGACAATTCCCGAAGGGTCAGGCTCTCCCCCGCCTCCACGCCGGCTGCGATGCGCTCCCTGAGCCTGCGGATCGCCGCTGTCTCCCGTCCTGCGGGCCGCAGTTCGGTGCGCCCATGCAGCGAAAAGGCACAGGCGAGCACTCGGTGGATCGCTTCTTCTGCCGCCAATCGCCAGTCGCGCCCCTTGGCCGCATTCAGCCTTGCGGCCAGCACGCCCAGCGCCTGCGTCAGAACCTGGGCCCGGTCGCGTGGCGCAATCTCCGCAAAGCCGCGCAACTGCGAAAGACCCAGAATCTCGCGAACCGCATCCTCGCTCGCATAAAGCATGTTGTAGCGAACGCGTCCGGCCGCGGCATGGCCGGTATGCGGCTCTTCCGGGTTCATCAGCGACAGCGTGCCTGCAGGAAGAATCATGCTCTCGCCGCGACAGACATATCCACCCGCGCCCTCGGCGATGGCGCCGATAGCAAAGCCGGCATGTGCGTGCCGCGCGAATGTCTGGGTACTGAAGGCGGCCTCGAACAGTTCGATTCCGTGATGCCAGCCGAGATGGTGATAGCGGTTTGCCCGCATGATGCCGCGTCTTCTCCGCTCCAGGTCGCCCCCCGCCGCGTGGTGGCTCAAGCGAGCTCGCCACGCGCCCCTGTCACGTCATGGCGATATAGTTGCGCATGTCCTCCGCCTCGCGCTCGATCTGCGCGATGCGATGCTTGACCACGTCGCCGATGGAGATCAGCCCGTCAAGCTTGCCGTCCTTGACCACCGGCACATGGCGGAAGCGCCCTCCGGTCATGCGCGCCATGACGGTGTTCACCGTCTCCGTCGCCTGGCAGGTCACGACCTTGGCGGTCATGTAGGCCGAGGCCGGCTTGTCGAGCGCATCGGTACCGTCCTGCGAGATTGCCCGGACCACATCGCGCTCGGAGATGATGCCGCGGATGGCACCCTTGCCGTCGGTGATGACGATGGCGCCGATGCGCTTGGCTCCGAGAATCGCGCAAATCTCGCGCATCGTCGTCTCGGCATGCTCCGTCACCACGTCCCGCCCCTTCTCGTTGAGAATTGATGCGACCGTCATGTCCGACCTCCCCGGTGGCTTGTCCTGGCTGCGGGCCGGGAGCATCGCAGCTCCCGATTCCGCTTCCATCATGACAAATCCCTGTCGCCGCGCAATCGGCAACACTGCGGGGGAGAGACGCTCTACCGGCGGCGTGGCACCGGATCGAAAAGGGAAAACAACAGAAAACCGGCAACGAACCCGCCGATATGGGCCTCCCAGGCGACGCTGCCCCCCTCCCCGGCACCCGGCAGGGAAATGATGCCGAACAGGAAGTTGATGCCGAACCAGACCAGCAGAAACATCATCGCCCGGGGGTTGGCGAGCGTCGCGGCCATGCCGGAGGCAGGAATTCGGTAAGCGAACTCATCCGTCCGCCGCATCGCGCCGAGCGGCCCGCCCATGTCGAAGACAAAGCGCGTCGCAGCCGCCATCTGGCCGGAAATCGCGGCCGAAGCCCCGATCATCGGCACCGTCTCGCCGAAGTGCAGCGCAAGGTGCAGCGCAGCGCCGGCCACGGCGCAGACGGCGGAGAGCACCAGGAACCGCGCCGTACCGAAGCGCCGGGCGACCGCGGATCCGAAGACCGCCATCCACATCACATTGACGAAGAGATGCCCCCATCCCCCATGCAGGAATGCGTAGGTGAGAAAGGTCCAGGCCTTTGCCGGCTCGCCGCCCGGCAACTGATACAGGGCGACCGCGTCCGGAAGGTAGCGTGCCGGCAGGAACGAGAAGGCGAGCAGGACTTCGTATCGCAGGTCTCTCGACAACAGATACGTGTCCGCCAGATGCACGCCGATCAGCACCAGCGATAGCCAGGTCACCACTTTCGGCAGGTTGAAGACCGGCTCCGACGGCGGCGGGCCCTGATCGTAAATCTCTAAAGGTCTGGGTTCGTGCATTGTCTCGCGCCTGGCGGTGATCGTCAGTCACCAGATCGGCCGCCGAGGACGATCCGTCAAGCCGCCTGCCGACAGTCGGGGCCGGACGAGTGTCAAAGAAAAGCCGCCCGCCGCGCTTGCACGCGATCCGGGCGGCCAGGAAGTGGTGGAAATCGGCGCCTTGGCCGGATTCCGGCAAACGAGGTCAGTCGTCGCGCGGTGCAGATAAACTCGATTTACCAACTGCCTGATCCTGCACATCAAACCGACGCCGCGGCAACCGCTACCCTTCGTTAACCTTAACAAGAGGTAAAGCGAACCGTTCAACTGCTTGGCATGCGCCCTGCTTCGTAACCGTCAACGCGTGGCACAGGTAGGAAAAACGTCCCGAAACCGGACAGTTTTCCGCTTCCGCAGACAAGAAAGCGCAGGGCGTCCCACGTTCCGGCACACCTGCCGGTTCCGATGGCCGGCCTTGCGCGAAAACAGGACACACGCTCCCACCGGGCCCGCCGGGAGGAGCGGAAAACGGGGGCAAGGTTGGTCGACATGAAACATCCGGTGACGCAGCAGCTCTATGAATACTGGGACAGTCTGCGCGGCGATCGGCCGGCGCCGGACCGCGGCGAGATCGAGCCCGGCCGGATCCGTGCCGTGCTCGGCGACACCTTCATCCTGGAACTCGTCGACCGGGACACCTATCGCTACCGGTTGGCCGGAACCCGACTATGCGCCCTGCATTGCCGCGAGTTGAAGAACCGCAACATCCTGCGCGGCTGGTCGGACGAGGACCGCGAGGCGCTGTCCACGCTGCTCGCCGCGGTCAACGAGGACGCGGCCGCTGCGGTGATCGGCATCACCGGCTATACGGAGCGCAAGCAGACGGTCGACATGGAGATGCTGCTGCTGCCGCTTCACATTCCCGGCGAGGGCTGCAGCCGCGTGCTTGGCGCCTGTGTCGCATTGGAACAGCCCTACTGGGCCGGCATGCATCCGCTCCTGTCGCAGACGATCAAGAGCGTGCGGCTGATCTGGCCGGACGAGCGACCCGCCTTCGTGCGCCCGCAGCCGCGCGGTTCCGTCAGCACCGTTCCGCGGTTCGGGCGGCAGCCGTCCCTCCTGCAGGCCGCCTCTCCCCCCATGCAAGTGTTGGCCGAAGCACGGCGAGTACAGCATCTGATGGTCATCGAGGGCGGCAAAAGCTGAGTTGGCGCAGCCGCAAGTATTGACATCCGCAGCCCTGCACAGGCCCTTGCTTACCAACTGTTAACTGCCACACCATATCTTCGACCGGCAGTGTTCGCGCGGCCTCCATGTCGTGCGCTCCAGGGAAGGTCGACGACGCATGGCGCACGCCACGGCACTCACGTATACGACAGCTGCCGCAGCCAAGAATGTCGACCGTCGGCGCCATTCCCGCGTTCCGGTGAATATTCTCGGTCGCTTCATGCTGGAGGATCGCCAGGAGTATCCCTGCCAGATCGTCGACATGTCTCCCGGGGGCGCCGCCATAATCGCCCCGGTGCCGGCGCGCGTCGGCGAGCGCATCATCGCCTATATCGACCATATCGGCCGGATCGAGGGCGAGGTGGTGCGCGAGATCGAGGGTGGGTTCGCCATCCGCATCAACGCGCCGATGCGCAAGCGCGACAAGCTCGCCAACGTCCTGACCTGGCTTGCCAATCGCGACGTGCTCAACCTGCCGGAAGATCGGCGCCACGACCGCTTCACGCCGAAGAACCCGATCACCCAGATCGTCCTGCCGGACGGGCGCAGCTACAAGTCGCGGATCATCGACGTGTCGCTGTCGGGTGCCTCGATCAAGACCGAGGTGAAGCCGGAGATCGGCATGGCGATCGGCATCGGCAAGATGCGCGCCCGCGTGGTGCGCCACACCGAGGACGGCATCGCCGTCGAGTTTGCCAACATCCAGAACCGCGACCTGCTCGAAAAGCACATTTCCTGATCCCGACGGTCTAAAGACCGCAGCACAGGCTCGCCCGGACGCCATGTCCGTGCGGGCCTGATCGCGTTTTCGCGCCGCTCTCTCGCCTCTTCCGATCACTCGCTTTGCCGACCCGCAATCGCCCATGCGCTTGCGGGGAAAGGCATTTTTGCGCCCGTTTTACGGCCCTCCCCAAGGGGCGTTCGATCTCTACAATTTTAATCAAAACAAGTATAAATTATCTTATAAATCTCTTATATTTCAAATAAACTTCCGACGTCGACCTTAGACGCAAATAAAAACGAGCATGTCATTGTCTTGTCAGCCTTGGGGAGGGCGAAGACATGACAATGAACGCGAAATATCTGAAGTATACTCTTCTCGCACTGGCACTGATCGCGACCGGCACGAGCCAAGCCAATGCGCAGGCCGGGCGTTTCATGGAGACCGGCACAATGGCGAAGGCACCTGTCGGCCATGTCGGCTTCTGTCAGGAAAATCCTGTGGAGTGCGAACCGGACGGCAAGGGCGCCGTGGTCGTCAAGCTCGATCGCGAGCGCTGGAACGAGCTCATCGCCATCAATACGGAAGTGAATGATCGCATCCGGCCGGTGACCGACATCGAGCTTTTCGGCGTCGAGGAATACTGGACCTATCCGGTCGACGGTGCCGGCGACTGTGAGGAATACGTGCTGGAGAAGAAGCGCGTGCTGCTGAACCGGGGCTGGCCGGCCAGCGCCCTGCTGATCACCGTCGTCAAGGACACCAACAACGCGGGCCATGCCGTTCTCACGGTCCGCACCGATCAGGGTGACGTCATCCTCGACAACCAGATTGAGGCCGTTCTGCCCTGGTACTCGGCCCCCTATCGGTTTGTGAAGCGGCAGTCGGTGTCGCATCCGGCGAAGTGGGCCGCCATCTCCGACCTGCGGACCAGCACGCTGGCCAGCATCGGAAACTGACGGCTGGTCGGCGGGACCGAACACCCGCCACCCGCGCGGCTTGGCAGTACACGAAGCATTGCGCCGTCACTGATGGCAACCAGGCCCATCCCCTCCCCCATACCCCGGGGTCGGGTTGCCGGCCGGTCTCCGCTGATGCGGAGGCCGGCCTTTTTTTGCTCAGCTCTCGGCAACCGGCGACAGGCCGGCGATATAGCGGCGCCACTTGCCGACATAACCTTCGGCAGAGGCGGCGATGCGCGCCTCGGCGGCCTCGTCGAGCTGGCGCACTACACGCCCCGGCATGCCGACCACCAGCGAATTGTCCGGGATCTCCTTGCCCTCGGCGATCAGAGCGTTGGCGCCGATGATGCAGTTTCGGCCGATGCGAGCGCCGTTCAGCACGGTCGCGCCCATGCCCACCAGCGTGTTGTCGCCGATGGTGCAACCATGCAGGATCGCCTTGTGTCCAATCGTGCAGCCGCGGCCGATGTCCAGCGGAAAGCCCATGTCCGTATGCAGCACGCAGCCGTCCTGCACATTGGAGCCCTCGCCCACGGTGATCGTTTCGTTGTCGCCGCGCAGCACCGCTCCGAACCAAACGCTGGCCCCTCGCATCAGGACGATACGCCCGATCACCGCCGCATCCGGGGCGATCCAATAAGTTCCGGGTTCGGGCGTGACGGGGCTGTGATCGTCGAGGCGGTAAAGCGGCATCTGAAACTCCGGCAGGGCTGAGGCGTCATGCGGGACGGGAGGAGGGAGAAAGGCAGCAAGGAGCAGCACCCGGTGGGCGCCGCGCCTTACAGAAGGACAATCAACGCAGTATGCACGACCATGATGCCGGAGCAAAGGCTCCACATTCCCGCGATCGTGGAGGAGGCCACCAGCCAGCCGAGCGGCCGCTGTTCGACCCTGCGGCCGCGAATCGCGTTACGCATGATGATGAAGGGACCTGCGAAGACGCACAGCACACAGGACAGGAGACCCTTTATCCAGGTCTCTACCGAGATGGCAAACCTCAGGGGTTCCCCCGTCACAAGCTGATAGAAACTGCCGACAATTCCCGAAATGACGAAGCCCGCGCAGCCGAGATAGGCAGCTAGTGCCAGTTCACTCATGATGCCGTTAACCCCTCGTTAACCAATTCTCTGGGACCTTAACCGGAAACTCGGGTTTCCTTCCAGCAAATAGCATGCCGTTTGCGCGGCCCCATTAACGGACTGGTAACCATAAAGATGGCGAACGGAGCGCCCCGCGTCCCGGCACAGATCGGGACACCCGTCCCGCATCGGGACAGCCCGACGGGCGCCCTGCCCTGTCCCGGTGCGCCCTCGCGGGCGGCAACGGGAGCCTGCGGATGATGCCGCTCACTCTTCCCGGCGGAACGGGCATCGAGGCCCGCCACTTCACATCGATGGTCTTTGCGCTGGCCCTCGCCGGCACCGCGCTGGTGGCCCACACGGTCGGCAGCTGGCTGACCTATACCCGTGGCCCCACGGGTTGGAGCGATAGCCGCGAACGCGTTCCTGTCACCCTCGGCCCTACCGAGCTGAAAGTGCCGGCCAACATGATGCGGAGGGTCGAGGAGCGGATTGCCGGCGGCCCTGTCGACCGGCTGAGCCTGGCGGTCCTGTGGCCTTCCATGGACGGCTACAGCGAGCTCAACGCCCGCGCCTTCGCCGACCCGAGCGACACGTCCGCCGTCATTCTCGTGGCACTGGAGCCGACGCTGACGGCCGACATCATGGACACAAGCGAGCGCCTGACCCAGGTCTGGCTGTCGCTCGCCTCGGGCAATCCCCTGCCCGGTCCGGCAGGCCTTGCCCTTCTGCCCCTGCCCGGCGATCCGACCAGCGGCACCGACTTCGTCGCGCATCGCGCCGAGGCGGGACGCCTCTTTGCCGCCCGCTGCTTTACGCCGCGGGACAAGGCACTGGCCGCCACCTGCGAGCGCAGCATCCGCCTCGGCCACGGCCTCTTCGCCACCTACCGCTTTCGCCAGGCTCAGCTGGAACACTGGCAGAAGCTGGATGACGGCATTGCCGCTCTGGTCGCCAGCCTGTCGCCCGGCCCCGCCTCCTGACGCACATCCTTGCTGCGATACGAAAAACGGGCGCCCGCCAAGCGGTGCGCCCGTTTTCTTCAAACTCCGGCCCGATGCCGGAGCCCGGTTGCTTAAATGCGTGCGGCTCAGGCCTCGTCGAGATCGTACGACAGGATCGCCATCTGGAAGTTCCAGCTCAGGTCGTCGTCATCGTCGTCGTCGCGATAGATCACGCCGATGAACTCCTCGCCGATATAGACCTCGGCGGAATCGTCCTTCTTCGGACGCGCGCGGACGACAAGCTTCGGAAGCTCGAACTTCTTCTGGAGGTAGGCCTCGAGCTTGCGGATCTCGTCTGGCTTCACGAAAGGCTCCTTTCTGGGGCGTCGGACATTGCACCCGCGCCCAAACGGGTTGCCGGCCATGCCGGAATGCGCCCGAACCTACACATTCGGCCGCTCGAACCAAGAAAAAAGCGCGCCTTTCCCCCAGCTGGGGGCGGCGCGCCCTGCTTTCACGCGTCTGAAGCGTCCCGCCTCGGTAGCGTCAGCCCTTGTCGCTGTCCGCCGACAGAAGCTGGTCCATGGTGCGCGACGGTTCGGCGCAGCCGGCCGCCCCCACCACCCGTGCCGGCACGCCGGCAACGGTGGAGTTCGGCGGCACGTCCATCAGCACCACGGAGCCGGACGCCACCTTCGAGCAATGGCCGATCTCGATATTGCCCAGCACCTTGGCCCCGGCACCGAGCAGCACGCCATTGCGGATCTTCGGATGGCGGTCGCCCTCCTCCTTGCCCGTACCGCCCAGCGTCACGTTCTGCAGGATCGAAACATTGTCGCCGATCTGCGCCGTGGCGCCCACGACGATGCCGGTGGCGTGGTCGACGAAGACGCCCACACCGACCGGGACGGCCGGATGGATGTCCACCTGGAAGGCTTCCGAGCATCGGCTCTGCAGGTAGAGCGCGAAGTCCTTGCGCCCGCGCTTCCAGAGCCAGTTGGCCAGCCGGTGCGTCTGAAGCGCGTGAAAGCCCTTGAAGTAGAGCAACGGCTCCAGCAACCGGGTGCAGGCCGGGTCGCGGTCGTAGACGGCAACCAGATCCACCCGGAAAGCTTCGGCAAGCGCCCGCGAGTCCTGCAACGCCTCCAGATAGGTCTGGCGGATCAGGGAGGGCGAGACCACCACGTGACCGAGCCGGTCGGCCAGACGGTGGACGACGGCCTCTTCCAGCCGGTCATGGTTGAGCACGGTCTCGTAGGCGAAGGATGCCAGCGCCGGCTCGCAGCGCACCATCGCTTCGGCCTCTTCGCGGAGCTGGCTCCAGACGGGATCGTGGCGCGGCAGGGCCGGCGCCTCGGCAAGGGGGTTGGTTTGCGGCATGTCCGCCTCCTTATGGAGCCCCGCCGGACAGGCAGGACAGGCTCCCTTCAAGCACAGGTCGTTGGCGTCATCTTACTGCGATGTGTGCAGGCAAGGCCATAGGTCAAGCTTGCCGTAACGGTCATTTCACGCCGCTCTCGGTACACGGCATACTCTCTGGCACGCATCCAACGCCTTCCTCGAATGGACTGTGTCGCCGCACCTTGCGATAACCATGCGCAACCCGTCCCTTTTCGAAGCTTCGGACCCGACATGACCGACAGTCCCGCCGACACCCGCCCCGCCCGCATCACCACCCGGATCGAGAATGGCATCGGCTGGCTGGAGGTGAACAACCCCGTTCGCAAGAACGCCATCACGCTCGCCATGTGGCAAGCTATCCCGCAGGCCGTGGCGGAGCTTGCCGCAGCCCCTGGCGTGCGCGTCATCGTGCTGCGCGGCGCCGGTGAGGAGACCTTCATCGCCGGTGCCGACATTTCCGAGTTCGCAACCTTGCGCAAGGATGCGGCCTCCGCACGTGCCTACGAGGCTTCGAACGCCGCCGCCTTCGACGCCTTGCGCAATGCTCCCCTGCCGACCTTGGCAATGATCCGCGGCTTCTGTCTCGGCGGCGGCTTCGGGCTTGCGGCCGCCTGCGACCTGCGTATCGCCGAGGACGGCGCAAGTTTCGGCATTCCCGCGGCGCGGCTCGGTGTCGGCTATCCGCCGACGGCGATTGCCGATGTCGTCCGCCTGCTCGGTCCCTCGCGCGCCAAGCTTCTGTTCTTCACCGCGCGGCGCATCGGCGTGCAGGAGGCCGAGCGGTTCGGCTTCCTCGATATCGTCGCCTCCGCAGGCACCTTGGAGGCAGAGGCCCGGCGCCTCGCCGGCGAGATCGCGGCCGGCGCGCCCCTCACCCTTCGCGCGGCCCGCGCCGGCATCGACGCGCTCACCGCGCGCCTGTCGGGCGAGGATCTCGATGCCTGCCAGACGCTGGCCGATGCCTGTTTCGACAGCCGCGATTTCGTGGAAGGGCGAACCGCCTTCATGGAGAAGCGGTCGCCGGAATTCACCGGCGGTTAACCATGACGCGCGATACCCGCCTTCGGCAGAGCGATCCCGCCGCGCGAAGGGCGACGGCCGGCGACGCAGAGTCATTTTGTTAACCGACTCCTTGCAGCGTCAAAAAAAAGAGCCGAGCACGCACCGACTTTGCGGACCGGGCTCTTGACCGGCGGAATCCGGGATGATTCTCTGACGCCCGATCCAGCTTGATTCTGTCTGCGAAGATCTTGAATCGGATCCTCAGCAAGCTGACATGTCACTTTAAGATAGACTGAAAATTCGTTCTTGATCAGAAGCTTGAGAGAAAACTCTCAAGCCGTTCGTTTACTTGAACCAAATTTCTGCATTAACCTTCAATTAACCATACAAGATTTTGATATCTTTGTAAAAATTTGAACCATCGCCACCTTGAATCGGCAAGTGAGAACCGCGGCGGCTCCGAGCGCGCGAAAGCATGCCAAGACCGCCACGCGCACGGCAGCGCTCCAGGGCACCTCAAAGCCACCCGGTACCCCGGTTCAAACGCTGAAAAGATCGCTCGAAAAGCCGTGGGCGACTGACCTGCTCAGGCGGCGCGCAACCGGTCGAGGAAGGTAACCACCGCGCCCGCGAAGGCGTCGTTGCGGTCGCCGGCGACCATGTGCCCCGCCCCTGCGACATCGGTGTACTCGGCATGCGGAACCAAGGTCAGGAACTCGTCCACCTGCGCTTCGGTGACCAGTTCCGAGCGCGCGCCGCGCACCAGCAGGACGGGCACCTTCAGCGCCTGCGCCGCACGCACGAGCTCGTCCTCGACGCGTTCCTCGATACCCTCGCCGGGCTCGACCGGCCGGCCGCGCCGGTCGCCGAGGAAGCGCGGGTCCCAGTGCCAGCGGTAGCGCCCGTCGTCGTGAAGACGCAGGTTCTTGGCCAGCCCGTCGAGCCGCTCCGGGCGCTTGCGATGCGGCAGATAGCGGGCGATGGCATCGGCCGCCTCCTCCACAGTGCCGAAGCCTGCCTCCGCCCGGTCGGCCATGAAGGAAATCACCTTGTGCACGCCTGCCGGATCCATCCGCGGCGTCACATCGACCAGCACCAGCGCCGACAGCGTGCCGGGCTGGAACGCCCCCTCGGCCAGCAGGCTCGCCATGCCGCCGAGCGAGGCGCCGATGCCGATGGGCCGCGCGCCCGAGCGCTCGGCGATCTGGTCCGACACCGCCACCACGTCGCGGCCGAAGTCGCGGAACTCGTAGGCGCCGCTGTCGACCCAGTCGCTGTCGCCGTGGCCACGCTGGTCGAGGCACCACGCGGAGAGCCCGCGTGCGGCCAGCCGTTCGCCGGTCCCCTCCCAGGCATGGCGCGTCTGCCCGCCGCCATGCAGCAGCAGCACGGGCTGCCCGCCGGCGCCATGGACATCGGCGACGAGGCGGTTGTTCTCCGCCCCGGTCAGCGTGATGGTTTCGCGGCTCACGCAACGCCCTCCCGCGCCAGGCTCTCAAGAAAATCGATCACGCCCGCCTTGTAGACCTTGTCGCCCACGGCGATCATGTGATCTCGGCCGGGGATCTCCAGCACCCTGGCTCTTGGCATCAGCCGGGCGAGCTTCTCCGGCGAACCGGCGATCTCGTCCTTGGTCCCAACGGCAACCAGAACCGGCTGGGTGATGCGGGAGACCTCGTCCTCGCTGATCTTCTGCCGTGAGGAGCGCATGCAGGCGGCAAGCGCGAGACGGTCGGAATTGGTCTGCTCGGCAAAGGCCCGGAAGGCGCGCGCTCCCCGATCCGTCACGTCGGACAGCTTCTCGGCCTCGAGACCCGCCGCGATCGGCTCGGGATCGCCGACGCCGGTAATCATGCCATAGCCCAGCCCTCCGAAGACGGCGCTGCGTACCCGCTGCGGATGGTTCAACGTCAGGAAAGCGGAGATCCGCGCGCCCATCGAGTAGCCCATTACGTCAGTCCGTTCGATGCCGAGATGGTCCAGCAGGCGCCTTGCATCCTCTGCCATCGCCGGCGCGCCGTAGTCGTCGGGATTGTGGCTGCCGGCGCTCTCGCCGTGCCCGCGGTTGTCGATGGCGATCACCCGCCGGCCGGCCTCGGTGAGCAGCTTCACCCAGCCGGGATAGACCCAGTTCACATGCTTGTTGGAGGCAAAGCCGTGGATGAGAAGGATCGGCTCGCCCCGTCCCTCGTCCAGATAGGCGAGGCGGAGACCGGCGGAATCGAAATGGGGCATCGGAGCCTTTACCTTGACGTAAACGTAAAAACACGGAGTCCCACGATAATGCGCATGGCTGCCGATGAAAAGCCTGCAGCCCCCGGGCCGCCCGCCCCTTGTTCGTGCTCCCTGCTTCCGGTCGCCGCAGTTGTGGCGAAACCGCCACTTCCCCCTGTTCAAACCGCTCCTTCCTGCGTATGGTCCGGCAAATCCTGCAGGACATGCTGAACGACGGATGGATGCGATGGCGCATGCTGTAATTCCCCATTTCCAGAACGACCGCGGCCTGGAGTCGATCGAGATCGGCGCGAAGGAGTTCCAGTGCGTGGGGGCCCGCCCGCCCTTCGACCATCCGCACGTCTTCCTGGACATGGGCGACGACAATGAGATCATCTGTCCCTACTGCTCGACGCTCTACCGCTACAACCCGGCCCTGAGTGCTCATCAGGCGGAGCCGGCCGACTGCGTCTGGACCCCGGAAGCCGCCTGACCGACGGCTGTCGCAAGGCTCGCGCATGGCGCAGTCCCACTCCGACGCGAACCGCATCTTCATCGCCGGCGCAGGCATCGGCGGTCTGACGGCCGCCCTGTGCCTGTCGCGCCGCTCGCGAGCCGTAACGGTGATCGAGCAGGCGAGCGAGTTGCGCCCCGTCGGCTCCGGCTTGCAGCTCCCCCCCAATACGATGCAGGTGCTGCGCGCCCTCGGCCTTGAAGACGCATTGCTGCCCCATGTGGTGGCTCCCCGCGCCATTCAGGTCATGACGTCCCGCAGCGACACCCTGGTCGCCGAAATCCCGCTCGGGAAGATCGCCGAGAAGCGCTACGGCGCGCCTTATCTGGTCATTCACCGCGCAGACCTGCAGGAAGTGCTGCTCAAGGCGGCCCGCGCGTCCGCCGGCATTACCCTGCGCCTCGGCACGCGGCTGCGCGCAGCCGCGCAAAGCGCCGACGCCATCAAGCTGGAACTCGCGCACGCAGCCGGGGACACGGATCCACATACCCCGCTCGATCACGATACGGGCGCGGCACTGATCGGCGCCGACGGCGTCTGGTCGACCGTGCGCCGCCGCGTCATGGGCCTGCGTGCCGCCGCCTTCTCCGGGCGCACCGCCTACCGGGCCGTCATCCCGGCGAGCGAGGTGCCCGAGCGCTGGCGCAACGTCACGGGCCTGTGGCTCGGCCCGCGCGCCCATGTCGTGCACTACCCCGTTGCCGGCGGCGAAAGCTTCAATCTTGTCGCCCTGGTGGAAGAGGACTGGCAGGAAGAGGCCTGGTCCGCCCCTGCCGACCGGGATCCCCTGCTCGCCCGCTTTCGCGACTGGCCGGGCAACTGCCGCGAACTGCTTTCCCTCCCCTCCTCGTGGCTGAAATGGGCGCTTTGCTCGATGGATCCAGGCACCAGCTGGGTCGACGGGCGCTTTGCCCTGCTCGGCGATGCAGCCCATGCGATGCTGCCCTTTGCCGCCCAGGGCGCGGCCATGGCGATCGAGGACGCGGAGGCGCTGGCACGTCATCTCGACCGGGGCGCGAGCGATGTCCCGCGCGCCATGCGCGCCTATGAGACGGAACGGCAGGACCGGGCCGAGCGGGTGATGCGCCTGGCACGCTCCAACGACCGCATCTACCACATGAGCGGGCCGCTGGCGCTTGCCCGCGACCTGGTGATGCGATCCCTGCCGTCGGAACGTCTTCTCGCGCGGCTCGATTGGCTATATGGATGGCGGCCTCCGGGCGCCTGATCATGCCCGCGAGCGCACCGCCCCGCATCCCGACGGCGCGGCGAAAGGGGCGACAGGGACTGATCCGGGAGTGTGATGGGCATGTCGGCTGACCAGGACATCGTAACCGCAGGCTTCCTCGTCATCGGCGACGAGATCCTGTCGGGGCGCACCAAGGACAAGAATATCGGCTATCTCGCCGAATATCTCACGGCCATCGGCGTCGACCTGTCCGAGGTGCGCGTGGTGCCGGATGTGGAAGACCGCATCGTCGAGGCGGTGCGGGAGCTGAGCGCCCGCTACACCTATGTCTTCACCTCCGGCGGCATCGGCCCCACCCATGACGACATCACCGCCGATTCGATGGCCAAGGCCTTCGGCGTGCCGATCGACCACGACCCGCGCGCCGTCGAGATCCTTCGCAACTTCTATCCCGAGGGCCAGCTGACCGAGGCGCGCCTGCGCATGGCGCGCATTCCGCAAGGGGCGGACCTCATCGAGAATTCCGTCTCGAAGGCGCCCGGCTTCCGTATCGGCAACGTCCATGTCATGGCCGGTGTCCCCTCGATCATGCAGGCCATGCTCGACGCCGTCGCCCCGACGTTGAAGACCGGCAAGCGCATGCTGTCGGAGGCGGTGGATGCCGACCTGCCGGAAAGCCGGATCGCAGCGAGCCTGCGCGAGATCCAGGAGGCGCATCCCGGCGTCATGATCGGCTCCTACCCGCGCTCCGTCGACGGGCGCTTCTCGACCCAGATCGTCGTGCGCTCGCGCGACGGCGACTTGCTGCAACGGGCGGCCGAGGCGGTGCGCGCCGCCGTCGCCGCCACCACCCGCTGACCTTTCACGTATCTGCCGAACGACAGGACCCGACCCGCATGGAAAACCCGCAAGCCCCCAAAGCCTTTCCCGTTTCCTGGGACCAGTTCCACCGCGATTGCCGTGCCCTCGCGTGGCGCCTGTCGGGACAGGGCAAGTGGGAAGCGATCGTCTGCATCACCCGCGGCGGCCTGGTTCCGGCGGCCATCGTCGCGCGTGAGCTCGGCATCCGGCTCATCGAGACGGTGTGCGTCGCCTCCTATCACGACTACGAGAATCAGGGCGAGCTGCAGGTCCTGAAGACCATCGACAAGAAGGTGGTCGATCTGAACGGCGGCAAGGGATCCGGCGTGCTGGTCATCGACGACCTGGTCGATACCGGCAAGACCGCGCGTGTCGTTCGCGAGATGCTGCCCGAAGCGCATTTCGCCACCGTCTATGCCAAGCCGATGGGCCGTCCGCTGGTCGATACCTTCGTCACCGAAGTCTCGCAGGACACCTGGATCTATTTCCCTTGGGACATGGGCTGGCAATTTCAACCGCCGATCGCCACCAGCACGCAGGGCTGAAGAACCCTGCGTCAACTCTGCCGCACAGCTCCCCGGCGGGT
This sequence comes from Stappia sp. WLB 29, assembly GCF_023507705.1. Lineage (GTDB taxonomy): Bacteria > Pseudomonadota > Alphaproteobacteria > Rhizobiales > Stappiaceae > Stappia. The sequence goes on from NZ_JALBGD010000014.1 coordinate 42,796, forward strand.
GCAGGCCAGCCCTGCACTCGCGGGAAAGTTATTGCCCTGCCCATATTTCGGCGCAATTTCTCAGCCTATAACCGCGTTATGACACACGAGATTCTCCCGCGCGCCGGTTCCCTTCCCGCTTCCGGCAACACCCTCATGTCGCGTCGCACCGCTCTGGTCGGTCTCGGCGCGATGGCGCTTGCCGGCTGCCAGAGCACGGGCAACAACCCGCGCATCCAGGCGGCATCGGCGGCGGCACCGGCTCCGGTGATCGACCCGTACTACCTGCAGATGTACGCGGCGATGCCGAACGAGAAATTCCCGATCCCGGCCGTGGACTTGCGCCGCGTCGATCCGGTCTACTTCCGCCAGGTGGTGCCTTACCGTACCCAGGAACGCGCCGGCACGCTCGTGGTCGACACGCCGAACCGGTTCCTTTACCTGGTGATGGAAAACGGACAGGCCCTGCGCTATGGCGTCGGCATCGGCCGCGCCGGCTTCGACTGGGGCGGGCGTGCCCGCATTGCCTACAAGCGCGCCTGGCCGCGCTGGACGCCGCCGGCCGAGATGATCGCCCGGCAGCCGGAGTTGGAGCCTTATCGCAACGGCATGGAGCCGGGGCTGGACAACCCGCTCGGCGCCCGTGCTCTCTATATTTTCGAGGGCAATCGCGACACGATCTACCGCATCCACGGCACGATGGAATACTGGACCATCGGCAAGGCGGTCTCTTCCGGTTGCGTGCGCTTGATGAATCAGGACGTCATCGACCTCGCTGCAAGGGTGCCGAACGATACTCCGATCGTCGTCCTGCAGGACAATAGCGGCCTCGCCTGACGGCAGCGCCCGCATTTCCTCCGCATCCGACAGGCGCAAGATTCCGGCGGGCCCGTTGCAACGGGCCCGTTTTAGTTATGGCAGCAAGGTTATCCGCTGCTCGGCGATGATTTCCTCCGGCGTGATCCGGCAACCGATCGCATAGGCCTCGACGCCTCGCTCCCGCGCCGCCGCAAAGGCGGCTGCATAGGCCGGATCGAGATCGCCGGCAAAGGAGAGGCGGTCGCAGTCCGGTCGCTGCACGAGATAGACCATCGCCGCGCGCGAACCTTCCGCCACCATGTCTCCCATCTCGACCAGATGCTTGGCACCGCGCGCAGTCACCGAGTCCGGGAACTCGGCGAGGCCCGCCTGCCGCATCAGGTGAACGTTCTTCACCTCGACATAGACCGGACGGCCGTCGGTCCCCTCAAGCAGAATGTCGATGCGCGAGTTGCGGCCGTATTTCACTTCGCGGCGCAGCCCGGTGAAGCCGGCCAGTTCCTCGATCAACCCGGCACGCAGCGCCTCCTCGACCAGGCCGTTGGGATGCGCGGTGTTGATGCCGACCAGCGCTCCGTCGGCCTCCACGATCTCCCAGGAATATTTCAGCTTGCGCGCCGGATTGTCGGAGACCGACAGATAGACCCGCGCGCCGGGCTCGCGCAGTCCCAGCATCGAGCCGGGATTGGCACAGTGGGCCGTCACCTCCTCGCCGCTGTCGAGAACGACATCGGCAAGGAATCGCTTGTAGCGCTTGACGAGACGGCCGGGCACGAGGGGAGTGGCGAAGCGCAAGGGGAAACTCCGGACAGTTGAACGGGCTCAGCGCGACCAGAAGTCGGGATCGAGCAGTACCAGCACGGTGAACAGCTCGAGCCGGCCCATCAGCATGGCAAAGGACAGGATCCACTTCGCCCCATCGGGCAGCGGTGCGAAGTTGCCCGCCGGGCCGATGATCGGGCCGAGACCGGGGCCGACATTGGAGATCGCCGTTGCCGCCGCCGACAGGGCGGTGACGAGGTCGAGACCGAAGCCGGACAACGCCAGCGTGATCGCACCCACTGAGCCCATGTAGACGACGAGAAAGGCCAGGACCGAGAAGGACAGCTCCGGCGTCAGGCGGGCATTGGCGTATTGCTCGGACATCACCCGGTTCGGCCGGACCATCCGCCGCACATGCGCCCGCACGGTGCCGAAGAACACCAGAAAGCGGAAGATCTTGATACCGCCGGACGTGGAGCCCGTGCAGCCGCCGACAAAGGTCAGCAGCAGGGCGAGGCCGATCACCGGCGGACCCCAGGTGGTGTAGTCGCCCATGGCGAAACCCGTCGTCGTGATGATCGAGACGATGTTGAAGGTCGAGGCCAGCAGCGCTTCGGAGAAGTTCATCTCCAGCGCCGCCCCGAGATAGACCGTCACCGCCAGCGAGGTCAGAACCACGAGGCCGAGCAGCGCCCGCACCTGCGGGTCGTTCCACAGCAGCAGCGGCCGGCCGCGCAAGGCCTGGATGATCAGCACGAAAGGCATGGCACCGATCAGCATGAAGACCACGGCGACCCAACCGGCAGCAGGATTGGCGAAAAAACCGAAAGACGCATCGTGCGTGGAATAGCCGCCGGTCGCGATCGTCGCCATCGCATGGTTGATCGCATCAAACACCGTCATGCCGGTCAGCAGGAAGGCGAGCACGCAGACGAAGGTCAGGAACAGGTAGGTGATGCCGAACAGACGGATCAGTTCGACCGAGCGCGCGACGATCTTCTCGCTGCGGTCCGAGCTCTCGCTCTGGAAGAGCTGCATGCCGCCGATCCGCAGGAACGGCAGCAGAACGATGGCCATGACGACGATGCCGACGCCGCCCATCCATTGCATCAGGGAGCGCCACACCAGCAAACCGGGAGGCAGGCTGTCGAGGCCGGAAAGGACTGTCGATCCCGTCGTCGTGAAGCCGGATACCGCCTCGAACACCGCATCCGCATACCCGATGCCGAGCCACAGGAACGGCAGCGCCCCGAAGGCCGGCAGCGTCAGCCAGGACAGCGTCGTCAGGATGAAGGTCTGGCGAATGTCGAGCCCCTCGGTCAGCGCACCGCCGACGGCGACGGACAGCAGCAGGCCGATCAGGCCGGTGATCAGCGCCGACATGACGAAGGCCTGCCAGTCGGCATTGCGCGCGGCGACGTCGACCATTGCCGGGATGAGCATGGCTGTCGCCAGGCCCACGTAGAGAAAACCGAGGACGTTGAGCACGGGGCGAAGCGAAATCACGGAATGGCGTCTTTCGTCGTCTGGCGTCGTCCGGGATCTGCGATCGTCGTCCCGTCTTGCGATGCGTGGCGGCAATCCTGGTACGGACGGTAGGGCTCGACCCCGCATGGCCTAGACCGAGGGACCGGTAACTCTGGAGACCGTACCTGTCGTTCTGTATCTGAAGCGAGTTTTCCGGCTTATCCGGGAGCGCGCAGGATAGTGCGCACGAATCCTGCTGATTTTGCGGGCATCTCGGACCTCATCCGCCTGCTGCCTTGCGGCACCGACTGCATGTGGCTGCCAACCTACCATTTTCCCCGGCCGAGCCAAGTACAAGGCTGAACGGACATGGTCAAGGCTTCGCCCGCAAGCCCTGCCTCCCGGTGCCGCCTCCCACCTCGCTGCGGCGTTGTCGTTTGCATTCCCTGCTGCCGGCGCCGGAACAATGTCTCCGATCAGGCCGTTTGCAAGGAATGGAGTGGTCGCATGCTTGAAACGGATATCGTCCTGAGGCTGTCGCTCGCAGTTGCCGGCGGCCTCGTGCTGGGCCTCGACCGCGAACTGCGCGGCATTTCCGCCGGCATTCGCACGCATGGCATCGTGTCGCTAAGCTCGGCGGCGATCACGGTGTCCGCGCTTCTGCTCTACGACGCGATGAGATTCGATGCCGGCCCGCAAAGCATGGATCCCTTGCGGGTAATCCAGGGACTGGCGCAAGCCATCGGCTTCATCGCGGCCGGGACCATCTTCTTCTCCCGCGGCGACGTCCACAACCTGACATCGGCCGCCAATCTGTGGCTTGCCGCCGCGCTGGGAATCGCCGCAGGCGCGGGCCAGTTCGTCCTGTTCTTCACCGCGCTCGTCCTGGGTGCGGTTCTGCTCACCGGCGTCCGTGTTCTGGAACGCTTCCTGCCCGGACGCGGCCAGCCCGAGCAAACGCAGTCTACCGGGCGACAAGTCTCGCGGGACGCACATTCCAACGCTCCGAACCACGCGGTCACCAGCCAAGACTGAAGGGCTGCTGCAGCAGGTCCCTGCTGCAGGGTACTAGCTCCCCTGCGTGACGAAGATTTGGAGCGCGACAGCGCCCGCATAGATGGCAAGCAGCGCTGCGCTTTCCGTTCCGATGCGGATAGGCCCGGAGCGCTCGCGCAAAATGAGCCCCGCCAGGAGGACCGCCGTCATCATGGCGGCGATGACCACCCAGAAGAAATCCGAAGGGCCGGCCGCGTGATAGAGCGAACCGTCCCGATACGAAATGTCCGCGGCCGTCAGGAACAGGGTGTCGAACGTGTTCCCTCCGATGATCCCGCCGATGGCCAGCTGCAACGACCCGCGCCGGACGGCGACCAGCGTGGTCACGAGTTCCGGCATCGAGGTGATCGTCGCCGTCGCCAACGCTCCGACCAGCGAGGCCGAGAGCCCGAACCTGTCCACCAGCACTGAGGCGCTCGAGGCGATGGCCCAGCCGGCAATCCCCATGACCACCATCAACCCGGCGAAGCTCGCGATGAGCGCGGCAGTGGAGCGTTCGCCTTCACCGCCGCCTTCCGCCTCCGGCCGATCTTCCCGGGTATCGGAGGTCGCAACGGGGCGCCACATGGGCTCTGCGCGAATGGAGCGGCTGGCGACCAGCGACGCGATATAAATGACCGGTATCGCCAGGGAGACCGGATGGACCGACCATAAGGTGAACTCCGGCAGGGTCACCGCGAGGAACGGCAGCATCAGCAAGCCGAACAGCACCACCGCCTGAAACACGTTCACCAGTTCGGCGCCGGCGTGTTCGAGATTGGCCCGCCGGTATGTCAGGTCGGCAATGGCCAGGAACGCCGTCTGGGCGGCGATACCACCGATGCTGTTGGAGAACGCCAGCGAAGCCTGCCCCTCCAGTGCCGCCGTAATCGAGACGATGGTGCCGCTGAGCGAGGTGGACGCCCCCAGAAGCACCGCCCCGGCAATCGCTTCTCCCAGGCCCGTGCGATCGGCAAGCGTGTCGGCCAGCCTGGTGAGACGGGTGCCGCTGATGAACACCGCAAGGCCCGCCGCGATGAAGACAAGAAGCACAGTGGTCGTGGAGGCGCTGACTAGGATGGCAAAATCTCCTTTTTTCTGGTCGGTTACGACCGGGCTCGGCTCGAAGGGGCGTCTAGGCCAGAGCCTTGACGGCCTCGATCGCCGTGTCGACCTCCGACTCCATATTCCGGATAGATGGCGTCAGGCGGATATGCGCCTGGGCATACGGCGCGACCGATGCGACGATCCCGCGCTCCCTGAGTGCCGCCACCGCCGCGCCGGCCGAGCGACCGTCGATGTCGAACGAGACGATGCCCGCCGAGAGATCCGGATCCATCGGGGTGATCACCGCGACCCCGTCGATGGCGGCAAGCCCGCGCTTGAGACGGGTTGCAAGCCCGTGCGTTCGCTCTTGAACCGCCGCCTTGCCGATTTGAGCGTGAAGCTCGAAAGCCTCCTTCACCGCCCACAGATGCTCGAAGGCCTTAAAGCCTCCAGGTGTCATGCGGCGCCCGTTGTTCCGGCCTCTCGGCGCGTTTCGCCTCCTGACCCAGGCATTGAAAGTCGGATCGTCGGTGAAACTGGGCACCGTCGGTGCCAATGCGTCCAGCGCCTTGCCGCTGAAAACCGCGATGCCGGTGCCGCGCGGACCGAAGAGCCACTTGTGGCATCCGGCCATCAGCATGTCGCACCCGAGGTCGGCGAAGGAGACGTCTTCGATGCCGAAGCCATGGACACCGTCGACGCCCAGTAGAATATGGTCCTGCGGGTCGCGGCCCGCATTGTGGTCGCGAAGTCCCCTGGCGATGGCACGAATGGGCATCTTGAGCCCGGTGCTGGAATGGACCCAGGTCAGCGCCACCAGACGCGTTTTGGGGCCGACTCCATTCAGGACGGCGGCGGCGATGGCCTCGGCCGTAGCATCGGAGGCCCGCTCGTAGAGCGGTATCGAGCGCAGGCGAGCACCGGATTCCAGCGCCTTGAGGCGCAGCGCCTCATGGGTGACGAAATAGTCCTCGTCGGTGGTGAGCATCTCCTGATCCGCGCGAATCTGGAGCCCGCCATAGGCCAGTCCCACAGCCATCGTCGTGCTGTCGGCGAACGCCACATGCGAGGAATGGATGTCGAGATAGGTGCCCGCAGCACGCCGGCTCGCCTCGGTGAGTTCCTCCATATGGGCTTCGAGATAGGCGACCGTGTCGCGGTCCAGTCCTGCACGATGGCGCGCGATCGCTTGCGCCACGGGACGGGGATGCGACGACAGCAGCATCGCGCTCATGTGGACCTTGTCGCGGGTCAGCTCGAAGAGATCGCGGACCGCCTCCCAGTCTTCCAGCGACGACGGGCTAAGCGTTTCCGCCTCCGAAATCCTCGAGATGCCAAGCGCAGCCGGAAACGCCGCCATGAGGTGAAGCAGATGACGGCGCGAAAACGCCATGGGGAGGCCTCCGTGTCTGTCTTGAGATTCAACGCAAGACGTAGCACATGGTTGCCTGAGCGAGGGACCATGTCGGCAGCTCAGTTCCAGGTTGAGCATTGGTCGGCGCTTTGCTAGCAGAGAGGCCAGTGCGGACGTGGTGGAATTGGTAGACACAAGGGACTTGGGGCAAACTTGAGTGCGCCGGCGGAAACGCGGGACGTAGAACTGCTCAAATTCGGGGAACCCTGTCACATGGCGATCCCGAGCCAAGCCCGAGAAATCGGGAAGGTGTAGAGACTAGACGGGCAGCACCTAAGGCTTTCGCTACGGTGAAGGTATAGTCCAGACCACAAACGCCGAAAGGCGGCGGCGAAAGCCGTAGCTGGTACGAAAATCCCTCAGCCTCGGCTATGCGGGTTCGAGTCCCGCCGTCCGTACCAGACAGACCGGCGCCCCTACGGCCGGTCGCGCCTGCTGTGCCGGCCCTGCGTCCAGCGCCACTCGCCCTTGCGGCGAAAGCGGATTGCGCCCCACGCCCTCGCGTTTTAAGGCTATTGGAAATCCCGGCGGAGCCAGTCCCGCCCGACCCTTGCGCCCCGCATGCCTCCCGCATCGCGCGGCGACCGCAGACACTGCGGCGCGGGGGGGCGGCAGTCCCGCGACACGAACAGCCCGGACGAGCATCTCGCAATGGTCACCTATATCGACGCCACCACGGCCCCTCTCAAGAATACCGGCCAGATCCGCCTCTACGGGCCGGAGGACTTCGCCGGCATGCACAAGGCGGGACAGCTGACGGCGCGCTGCCTCGATGCGCTGGTGGAAAAGATCGTGCCCGGCGTCACCACTCAGGAGATCGACGATTTCGTCTACCGCTTCGGTGTGGAAAACGGCGCCCTGCCGGCGACGCTGAACTACCGCGGCTACACCAAGTCGACCTGCACCTCGATCAACCATGTCGTCTGCCACGGCATCCCGAACGACAAGCCGCTCAAGGAAGGCGACATCGTCAATATCGACGTGACCTACATCCTCGAAGGCTGGCACGGCGATTCCAGCCGCATGTATGCGGTCGGCAAGCTGAAGCGCGCCGCCGAGCGGCTGGTGGAGGTTACTTACGAATCGCTGCTGCGCGGCATCGAGATGGCCCGGCCCGGCAAGACCACCGGCGACATCGGCCACGCGATCCAGAGCTTCGTGGAAGCAGAGCGCTGCTCGGTGGTGCGCGACTTCTGCGGCCACGGCGTCGGCCGTCTGTTCCACGACATGCCGAACATCCTGCATTACGGCCGTCCGGGCGAAGGCATCGAGCTGAAGCCGGGGATGATCTTTACCATCGAACCGATGGTCAATCTCGGCCGGCCGCATGTGAAGGTGCTCGGCGACGGCTGGACCGCCGTCACTCGCGACCGCTCGCTGTCGGCCCAGTTCGAGCACTCGGTCGGCATCACCGCGACGGGGTGCGAGATCTTCACCCTGTCGCCCGCCGGCCTCGACAATCCGCTGACCTTCGGTCGCGCCTGACGACGGCACCACGGGAGGGGGCGGCATGAACGGCACCGACGACGGCTTCTCCGACGCTGGCGTCGCTCCGCATTTCCATGGGCACCGCGACCGGCTGCGCCAGCGCTTCCGTGAAGGCGGCCACGCCGCGCTGCAGGATTACGAATTGCTCGAGCTGCTGCTGTTCTCGCCGATCCGCCGCGCCGACACCAAGCCCGTGGCCAAGGCGCTCATCGACCGCTTCGGCTCCTTCGCCGAGGTGCTGGCCGCCCCGCCGGCCCGCCTCAAGGAAGTGCGCGGCGTCGGTGACCGGGTGGTCGATGAGCTAAAGCTCGCCCATGCGGTGGCCGAGCGCTTCCTGCGCGGTCAGGTGCGCGAGCGCACCGTCCTGTCGTCCTGGTCGCAGGTCATCGACTATGTGCGCACCGCCATGGCCTTCTCCGACCGCGAGGAGTTCCGCATCCTCTTCCTCGACAAGAAGAACGCGCTGATCGCCGACGAGGTGCAGCAGCGCGGCACGGTCGATCACACACCGGTCTATCCGCGCGAGGTGATGAAGCGGGCGCTGGAGCTTTCCGCCAGCGCGCTGATCCTGGTGCACAACCACCCGTCCGGCGACCCGACCCCCTCGCGCGCCGACATCGAGATGACCAAGCAGATCGCCGCCATCGCCGGCACGCTCGGCATCGTCCTGCACGACCACATCATCGTCGGGCGCGACGGCCATGCGAGTTTCCGCGGCCTGCAGCTGATCTGAAGCCCCATAGCGCCTCTCAAACGGCTGCCCGGCAGCGACACCCCGTCGCAGCCGTGCTTGACGTTTATCAACGTTCTGCCACACGCCGGCGCTAGGATTGGCCTTGCGGTCGTGGACGGCCGCAACACCCCTGTCCCGCAAGGGACCCATAACGGGAGGTCCGCATCGATGGCAAATACTCGCAAGACCGTTTCCGGGGACGGCGTCAACGCCTCCCTTACGCCGTTCGAAATGGCCTATTGCAACCCGCTGGTTCTGATCGGGCGTATGCAATCCGAGGCGCTGCGCGCGACGCTGGACCGACAGGTCGAGATGGTCGACTTCCTGCGCCTGCGGGTGGAAAAGGACGTTCGTCTCGCCGAGCGCCTGCTGCAGGCGCGCCAGCCCGTCGACGTTGTTGCGGCCTGCACCGAGTTCTGCAGCGATGCGCTCGAGGATTATACCCGCGAGGGCTACCGCGCTGCCAATCTTGTGCCCGAGGTCGCGGCAGAGACGGCCGAACAGGTCGCCCGTGACGCGGAAGAGATCTCCGACGAGTTGAAGGCGGCCTCTCTCGTCGTCGCCTGACGGCACCGCATGCCTCACGAAGCCGGCAGATCGCGGACATGCTCCGCGATCATCGCCTCTTCGTCGGTGGGTATCACCCGCACCTCGACGACGCTGTCCGCCGCCGAAATGACCTGTGCTCCCGCCGCATTTGCCGCCGGATCCAGCCGCACGCCCAGCCAGCCGAGCCGGGCGCAAATGCGCTCGCGGATCTCGGGCGCATTCTCGCCGATGCCCGCGGTAAAGACGAACCCGTCCAGCCCGCCGAGCACACTGGCCAGCGCACCTGTCTCGCGCACGATGCGATGCACGAAGACCTCGACCGCCTCGGCCGCCGCCGGCTCCGCACGTTCCAGCAGTACCCGCATGTCGTTGGAAATGCCGGACAGCCCCAGCAGTCCTGCGCGCGTGTAGAGCAGCCGCTCCGTCTCGTCGATGGACAGCCCTTCCCAGCGCATCAGATGCAGCAGGGCGCCGGGATCGAGCGCGCCGCAGCGCGTGCCCATCACCAGCCCGTCCAGCGCCGTGAAGCCCATGGTCGTGTCGAGGCTTTCGCCGCCCCTCAAACCGCACATGCTGGCGCCGTTGCCCAGATGCGCCGCGATCACCCGCCCGCCATGCACCTGCGGCGAGACGACCGCCAGCCGCCGGGACACATATTCGTAGGAGAGGCCATGAAAGCCGTAGCGGCGGATACCGCGCCGCTCGAACTCGCGCGGCAGGGCGAAGCGCGTCGCCACCGCCGGCATCGTGCGATGAAAAGCCGTGTCGAAGCACACGACCTGCCGGATGCCGGGTCGCGTGCGGGCGATCTCGCGGATCGGTGCGAGATTGTGCGGTACGTGCAGCGGCGCCAGTTCCGCCAGGCTGCCGAGCAGGTCCAGGAGCTCCGGCGTCACCTCCTCGGGTGTCCTGTGGCCCGCCCCGCCATGCACCACACGGTGGCCGATGCCGGCAAGATGCCGCCCGTGGAGTTCGCCGTCGAGCCGGGCGAGAAGATGCTCGAGCGAGGCCTCGAAACCGGACTGTGCCCAGGCCTCATCGGCCAGCAACTCACCGTCCGCGCCCTTCACCCGGAAGCGCTGGCCGGCCCCGTCCTCACGCAGTTCGCCGCGCCGCCACGCCCGCAGGGCGCCGTCCGTCGCAACGTCGAAGATCGCGAACTTGATGCTCGATGAGCCCGCATTGAGCGTCAGGATCGCGCCCGTCTCGCCTGCCCCGCTCACGCCGTGCCCTCCCCGCCGGAGGCCGCGGCGAGACGGACGCGCGCGAGTTTCGCGGCGACCGCGCAGGAGGCGAGCCGGGTGCGCTCCGCATCCGCGCGGCTGGTCAGGATGATCGGCACCCGCGCGCCCAGCACCACGCCGGCGGCATCCGCGCCGGCAAGGAAGGTCAGTTGCTTGGCGAGGATGTTGCCGGCCTCCAGATCCGGCACCACGAGAATGTCCGCCTCCCCCGCGACCGGCGAGACGATGCCCTTTTCCCTGGCGGCCCATGGATCGACCGCATTGTCGAAGGCCAGCGGCCCGTCGACGAGCCCGCCGGTGATCTGGCCCCGGTCCGCCATCTTGCACAGGGCGGCGGCGTCCAGCGTCGAGGCGAGCTTCGGATTGATCGTCTCCACCGCAGAGAGGATCGCCACCTTCGGCAGGGCGAGACCCATCGCATGCGCCAGATCGATGGCGTTCTGGATGATGTCGCGCTTGATCGCGAGATCGGGCGCGATGTTGACCGCCGCATCGGTCACCAGCAGCGGCCGGGGGTAGCCCGGCACGTCCATCAGGTAGACATGCGACAGCCGCCGCTCGGTCCGCAGTCCCTTCGCCCGGTCGAGCACGGCACGCAGCAGCTCGTCCGTGTGCAGCGAGCCCTTCATCAGCAGCGAGGCCTCGCCCCGTCGCACCAACGCCACCGCCTCCTCGGCCGCCGCGTGACTGTGCGGCGTCTCGACCAGGCGGAATCGGTCGAGGGCAACGCCCGCCTCCGCTGCCGCCCGCTCGATCTTGCCGCGCGGCCCCACCAGGATCGGGACGACGATGCCGGCCTGCGCGGCCTCCGCGGCCGCGGCGATCGCCGGTGCGCTGCAAGGATGGGCGACGGCTGCGACAGGAGGCTTGGAGGACGCTGCCTCCGCCATCAGCGCGCGGAACCTCTCGTGCCGGCTCATGCGGATATCGGGCAGCTCGGCCCTCGGCCGGCGGATCTTCTCGTCCGGCGCGCGCACGCGGATGGTACCGGAAGCCACCTCCCTGCCCGCCTCCGTGCGACAGTCGCAGGACAGGGTCAGCTCCCGTGTCTCGGTTTCCCGTCTGGTGACGGTGAGCGTCAGCACAAGGGCATCGCCGGCGGATACTGTGCCGCGAAAGGCAAGCTCCTGCCCCAGCATCACCACGCCGGGTCCCGGCAGCTCGGTCGCAACCAGCAGCGACACCAGTCCGGTCACCACCGAGCCGGCGCCGGCGCCTTCTCCGGCGCTGCCGCCGCCCGAGATCACCGCCAGCAGGTCGATATCCTGCTGGGCAAGCGTCCGGCGCAACACTGCGCTGTCGCCGGCCGCGATCTCGTCGAAGGTCCGGTTCTCCACCATGTTCTGGCCGGTGGCGCCCGTGCGAATGTCCATGAAAGATCGGTTCCGGCTTGTCGTTGGGTGTCAGTCGGTCGCGCGGGAGCATGCATGCCCCCCGCCCCGGCATGCAATCCGTCAATATCCGGACCCCTCGGCCGCCCATCGCCGCACTGCGCGCAAACCGCTGCGGCAATCCGCCGGCCTTTTTGCAGCGTAGCACAAGCTGAACGTGAGGAGCCGCCATGAACCGCCTGTTTGCACGTCTTGCCTGCGCATTGCTCGCCCTTGGCGATGGCACGGACAGCAGCTCCGGCGCCTACCAGCTTTCCCTCTCGCTCGACATCGGCGGAGAGGACAAGTCATGAAGATGCGCAGACGCCAGGACCTGCCGCAAAAGGTCTGCGCGACCTGTGGTCGGCCCTTCGCCTGGCGGCGCAAATGGCGCCTGAACTGGGAGGAGGTCCGCCACTGCTCGCAGCGCTGCCGGGAGAACCGTCTCCGGTCCGGCCCGAGCGGAAAGTCACGCTAAACCATTGCGGATGATGAGGTTTCGCAAACAGGTATTTACGCGGATTAACCAAGCATTGATGGTCATTTGTTAACAGCCGCCATGCCACCTTCGCCTCGTTGTTAAGGGGCTCGCAATGGTAGCGACACGAACCGACACAGGCGCACGTCTGGCAAATGCCATCCTGTTTCCCGTTGTGGGACTGGTGCTGCTCGCAATCGCGTTCTCGGTGGCGCTGATCGCCTATACGTCGCGGTCCGCCGACATCGCCGCTCTCAACAGCGAGCGCTCCCTGCTGCGCGGCAGCATCAATCTCCAGCTGGAGTTGCTGGCCAAGGAGCAGGAAGGCGTCGCGGTCTGGGACCAGTCGTTCTTCTACGCCCGGCCGGAGACCTTGAGCGTCGACTGGCTCGACAGCAATGTCGGCCTGTGGCTCTTTGCCAATTACGGCCACGACCAGACCATCATCCTCGATGTCGACGGCAAGCCGGTCTACAATTCGATCCGCGGCAAGCGCATGCCGGTGGACGATGCCGCGGCGCTGCTCGACGACATCAAACCGCTTGTGGCCCGTGCGCGAGCCCGCTTCATCGCCAGTTTCGACCGGCTGCCGTCGGGCCTCTTCTATATCGAGCGCCCGCCGAGCGGCTTCACCCGTTCGCTGCACGAAACCGGCATGACCTCGTTCGAGGGCGAGCCGGCGCTGGTCGCGGCGACGGCGATCAGCCCGGAGCTGAAGCAGTTCCTGTCCAAGCGCCGCGCCCCCGCCGTGGTCGTCAGCCTGAAGAAGCTGGATCCCGCCCGCCTGCAGGCTCTGGCCGAACGTTCGGGCATCACGGGCCTGCGCTCTATCGCAAGGCCCGCCGGCCAGGCCGCCACCTTCGAACTGCGCAACCCGCGCGCCCAGCATATCGGCTATCTCGCCTGGCAGGCTGAGAACCCGGGCTCCTCGATCCTGTCGGGCGTGGGGCCGATCCTGTTCTTTCTTGCCGCGACCATCGCCGGCCTCACCGGCCTGGTGCTGTTCTACACCCGCCAGAACACGCGCAGGCTCGCCGAAAGCGAGGCCCGCGCCCAGCATGCCGCGCTGCATGACAGCCTGACGGGCCTCGCCAATCGCGACTATTTCGCCAGCAGCTTCCGCGAAGAGCTGGCCGAATGGCAGGCCGCAAAGGGCCTGCTCGGCGTGATTTATATCGACCTCGACCACTTCAAGGACATCAACGATACGCTGGGACACGCCGCCGGCGACGAGGTGATCCGCGAGGCGGCGCGCCGGTTGCGCGTTCTGGTGCCGGAAGAGGCGACGCTCGCGCGCATCAGCGGCGACGAGTTCGCCCTGCTGCTGCCCGGCTGCGACTCCCGCGAACGCATCGAGCAGGTGCTGAAGCGCATGCAGGATCGCTTCGCCGTGCCGATGTATATCGGCGGCAACCACCTGCATGTCAGTCTGAGCGTGGGTGCGGCCATTGCGCCGGAAGACAGCCTGTCGATGGGCGAGCTGCTGCGCAAGGCGGACATCGCGCTCTACTCGGCCAAGGCGAGCGGCCGCGGCCGCTGGGCCTTCTTCGAGGCCTGCATGGAAGAGCATGTGCGCACCCGCGAGAGCCTTGCCCATGCCCTGCGCGATGCCATTGCCCGCGGGAAGCTCGACGTCGTCTACCAGCCGCAGACCACGATCGACGGAACCAAAGTCCTGTCGGTGGAGGCACTGCTGCGCTGGACCGATCCCGACATGGGCGCAATCAGCCCGGCGACCTTCGTGCCGATTGCCGAGGAAACCGGCCTGATCAACGATCTCGGCCTCTACGTGCTGCGCCGCGCCTGCCAGGACGCCGCCGCCTGGCCGCATCTGGGCCTTGCGGTCAATGTCTCGCCGACCCAGTTCCGCCATCCGCGCTTCATCGAGGACCTGCGCGACACGCTGGAGGCCTGCAACTTCGAGCCCTCGCGGCTGGAGATCGAGGTGACCGAGTCGGTCTTCGCCGACAACGACAACGACATCCTCAAGATCCTCACCCAGGTGCAGGAAATGGGCGTGCGGGTCGCCCTCGACGATTTCGGCGTCGGCTATTCGAGCCTCAGCTACCTGCGCCGCTTCCCGTTCGACACGCTGAAAATCGACCGCTCCTTCATTGCCGACCTGGAGATCGCGCCGCATGCCCATGCGATCCTGTCGACGATCATCGACCTTGGCGAGGCACTGGGGATGAAGGTGGTGGCGGAAGGCATAGAGACCCGCCAGCAGGCGGTGATCCTTCAGCGGACGAATTGCGACCGCCTGCAGGGTTTCTACCTGTCGCGGCCCGTGCCGCCGGGCCGCATCGCCGAAGCAGAGGCCCGTCTGTCGGACGAGGATCAGCAGGCCATGCCGCTCAGGGCGTGATCAGAGGGCAAGTCGGGCCCGAAGCTCGCCGTCCAGCCGGGCGACGGCGCCGAACGGCCCACCTGCCCCGGCAAGCGCCGCATCAATGTCGCAGACCTCCCGTCCCGCCGTGCCGAAGCGCCGGGTGACGGCATCCACCACCCAGTGCCGCTGCTGCCGCGCGCGCCGCCCGGCAAGCTCGCCGTCCGCCTCCAGCCGCGCTGCATGGGCATCGCAGGCCGCAACCGCCTCCGCGATTCCCTGCTCTGCCGTCGCCGAGACCATCAGCACCTCGGGCAGGGCGGCTCCGGCCGGGCGGGCCAGCGACAGCGCACCCTGCACATCGGCCGCCGCGCGCCGGGCCAGAGCGCCCATGTCCGACTTGGTGACCAGCACCAGGTCGGGCAGCTCCATCACCCCAGCTTTCATGAATTGCAGGCTGTCGCCCGAGCCCGGCTGGATGCACAGGGCGAGCGTGTCGGCGACATGGGCAACGTCCGCCTCCGACTGGCCGATGCCGACCGATTCGACGATCACCCGGTCCATCACCGCGCGCATCAGGACGACGGCGGCGATGGCATGGTCGGAGAGCCCGCCGAGCCGGTCGCGCGCCGCCATCGAACGCACGAAGACGCCCCCATCTTCCGGATCGGTGGAAAGCCGCGTGCGGTCGCCGAGCAGCGCACCGCCGGTGATCTGCGAGGACGGATCGACGGCAATGACGCCAACGCTCTCGCCCCGCGCACGGTAGGCACGGATCAGGGCGTTGGTCAGCGTCGACTTGCCGACGCCCGGCGGGCCGGTCAGTCCCAGGACGCGGCCGCCACCTGCCCCTGCAGCTTCATCGAGCAGCTGCAGGAAGGCGGGCTCGGCCGCCGCCGTCTCGATGGCCGACAGCGTACGGGCGAGCGCCGGCTTGCCGCCGGCGGCAAGCTCCGCGATGGTCGCCGGCCGCCGGACCGCCATAGCCTCAGGCCGCTTTCTTCGCCTTCAGCGCCGCCTGCGCGGCCGCCAGCCGGGCGATCGGCACACGGAACGGCGAGCAGGACACGTAGTCGAGCCCGACGCTCTCGCAGAAGGCGATCGAGGCCGGGTCGCCGCCATGCTCGCCGCAGATGCCGAGCTTGAGGCCCGGGCGGGCCGCCCGGCCGCGCTCGGCGCCGATGCGGATCAGCTCGCCGACGCCCTCCTGGTCGAGCGACACGAACGGATCGCGCTCGACCACGCCCATGCGCTGGTACGGACCGAGGAAGGAAGCCGCATCGTCGCGCGAGATGCCGAAGGTGGTCTGGGTCAGGTCGTTGGTGCCGAAGGAGAAGAACTCCGCCGTCTCCGCGATCTCGCCGGCGCGCAGGCACGCCCGCGGCAGCTCGATCATCGTGCCGACCTGATAGTCGATGGTGACGCCCGTCTCCTGCGCCACCGCCTTCGCCATCGCGTCGATGCGCGCACGCACCAGGTCGAGCTCCGCCTTGACGCCGACCAGCGGCACCATGATCTCCGGGGTCACCGGCGATCCGGTGGTCTTGCCGGCCGCCACGGCCCCCTCGAAGATGGCTCGCGCCTGCATCTCGGCGATCTCCGGATAGGTGACGAGCAGCCGGCAGCCGCGATGGCCCAACATGGGGTTGAATTCGTTGAGATCGTGCGCCCTCTGCCGCAGCACCTCGCTGTCGACGCCCATCACCGCCGCCACCTCGGCGATTTCCTCCTCGCTATGCGGCAGGAATTCGTGCAGCGGCGGATCGAGCAGACGGATCGTCACGGGCAGACCCTGCATGATCTCGAACAGCTCGGTGAAGTCGCCGCGCTGCATCGGCAGCAGCTTGTCGAGCGCGGCGCGCCGGCCCTGCTCGGTCTCCGACAGGATCATCTCGCGCACCGCGACGATGCGCTCACCCTCGAAGAACATGTGTTCGGTGCGGCACAAGCCGATGCCTTCGGCGCCGAAGCCACGCGCCGCGCGTGCATCCGCCGGCGTCTCGGCATTGGTACGCACCGCCATCCGCCGGTGGGCGTCGGCCCATTCCATCAGCCGGGCGAACTCGCCGGACATTTCCGGCTGCAGCATCGCCACCTCGCCGACGAGGACCTGGCCGGTGGTGCCGTCGATGGTGATCACATCGCCCTTGGTGAGCTTGCGGCCCGAGACCGTCAGCGTCGCCGTGCGATAGTCGATCCGCAACGCGCCGGCGCCGGAAACGCAGGGCTTGCCCATGCCGCGCGCCACCACGGCCGCGTGGCTGGTCATGCCGCCGCGCGTCGTCAGGATACCTTCGGCCGCATGCATGCCGTGGATGTCTTCCGGGCTCGTCTCGACGCGCACCAGGATGACCTTGCGGCCCGCGGCCTTCGCCTCTTCTGCCTCGTCGGAGGAGAAGACGATGGCACCGGACGCGGCGCCCGGCGAAGCCGGCAGACCGGTGGCGATCACGTCGCGCTTCGCCGCCGGGTCGATCATCGGGTGCAGCAGCTGGTCGAGGGCGGCCGGATCCACCCGCATCACCGCTTCCTCGGTGGTGATCAGGCCCTCGTCGGCCATCTCGACGGCGATCTTCAGCGCAGCGCGCGCGGTACGCTTGCCCGAGCGCGTCTGCAGCATCCACAGGCGGCCGCGCTCGATGGTGAATTCGAGATCCTGCATATCGCGATAATGGCCTTCCAGCCGGTCGCAGATCTCGGTGAACTCGGCAAAGGCCTCCGGCATCGCCTTTTCCAGCGACAGGGCATCGGAGCCGGCGGCGATGCGCGCGGCCTCCGTGATGTCCTGCGGCGTGCGGATGCCGGCGACCACGTCCTCGCCCTGGGCGTTGATCAGGAACTCGCCGTAGAGCGCCTTCTCGCCGGTGGACGGATTGCGGGTGAAGGCGACGCCGGTGGCCGAGTCCTCGCCCATGTTGCCGAAGACCATCGCCTGCACGTTGACCGCCGTGCCCCAGTCGTTGGGGATGTCGTGCAGCCGGCGATAGGTGATGGCGCGCGCGCTTTCCCAGGACAGGAACACCGCCCCGATGGCGCCCCAGAGCTGCTCGTGCGGATCCTGCGGGAACGGCGTGCCGAGCTCGTCCTCCACCAGCGCCTTGTAGCTGGCGATGACCTGCTGCCAGTCCTCGGCCGTCAGGTCGGTGTCGAGGTCGCGGCCGTGTTCGTTCTTGAACTCCTCGAGGATCTCCTCGAAGGCGTGGTGATCGAGGCCCATCACCACGTCGGAATACATCTGGATGAAGCGGCGGTAGCTGTCATAGGCGAAGCGCGGATCGCCTGCGGCCGCGGCAAGCGCGGGCACCGTCTCGTCGTTGAGGCCGAGGTTCAGCACCGTGTCCATCATGCCCGGCATAGAGACGCGGGCGCCTGAGCGCACGGAGACCAGCAGCGGGTTGGTGGTGTCGCCGAAGCGCCGCCCGGTGATCCGGCCGACTTCCTCGAGCGCGGCATCGACCTGGCCGCGCAGCTCGTCCGGATAGGTCTTGTCGTGGCTGTCGAACCAGGTGCAGACCTCGGTGGTGATGGTGAAGCCCGGCGGCACCGGAAGCCCCAGATTGCTCATTTCGGCAAGGTTGGCTCCCTTGCCGCCGAGCAGGTTCCTCATTCCGGCAGTGCCCTCGGCCTTGCCGTCACCGAAACCGTACACCCATTTGGTCATGCCGCCTGCATCCTCTCGCTTCGGGGCTTGCGGTCGCGCACCCCGGAGGCGCCGGGCCCTGCGCTTGGGCTCGCACGCGCCTCCCTCCCCGGATGCCCACCCCCATAAATGATGCAGTGCACGAAACAAAGGTTTTTTGCGCGACCGTCCGCTCCGTTGTTGACGCAAGACATCGGCGGACGCCGTAAAACCCTGCGATTCCAGCCCTTGCCGCCTTGCCGGACATGCCGCACCGCCCCATATCGCGAAAACAGGCAGGATCGATACGCAACAGATCGCTCCACGTGTGAGCCGGCTCAACGGGCAGCAAGGCCGCCCATGCTTGCAGGCGGGACATATTGCGGCCATCCTCGCACGCAAACTCAGGCGGATGACTCGCCGCATTCGCGCCAAAGCAGGGGCATTGAGACAATCCGGATGACAACACGCCGCCTCACCCGAACCGCCCGCCGCGGCAGCCTTGCCTGCAGCGTCGCACTTCTGGCCTCGCTTGCGGCCCTTTCGTCCGCCCCTCTGGCTTTCGCCGAAACGCTGGCGCAAGCGACCGATATCGCCCCGGACTTCAGCGCAGGTACTCCGGAAGGCCTGCCGATCACCCTGAGCGGCAGCTATCTCTCCGGGCGGCTGGCCGGCCAGAGCAACGATCTAGACAATGCCGCCACCTTCTTCGGCGAGGCGCTGCTGGTCGACCCGGGCAACCCCTTCCTGCTCGACCGCACCTTCGTGCTGAAACTGGCGAACGGCGACCTCGCCGAGGCGCTGGAACTGGCCGAACGCCTCAAGGGCGAGCAGGACGACCACTTTCTCGCCGGGCTGATGCTGGCAGTGGAGGAGATGCGCGCAGGCAACAACGCCAAGGCCGGAGAGTACCTCTCCGACGGCGGTCGAGGCCCGCTGGCGGAGCTCGCCGCCGGGCTGCTGTCGGCCTGGGCCCTGGCCGGCGACGGCAAGACCGACGAGGCGCTGGAGCGAATCTCGCGGCTGAACGGGCCGAGCTGGTACACCGTCTTCGTCGCCTACCACACCGGGCTGATCCAGGACTTTGCGGGCCGGGCCAAGGATGCGGAGGCGAACTTCCGCGATGCCTACAGCGCCGACCGGGGTGCGCTGCGCGTCGTCAACGCCTACGCGCTGTCGCTCTACCGCAACGGCGACAAGGACGCTGCGCTCAAGGTGCTGGCCGAGTTCGACGCGATGCTGCCCGACCATCCGGTGCTGGTGGCCACCCGCGAGCGGATCGAGAGCGGCGAGACCATCGAGCGCATCGCCGCAACCCCGCAAGTGGGTGCCGCCGAGGTGCTGTACGGCCTTGGCGCGGCCATCGGCCGGGACGGCGGCGAGGAGCTGTCGGCGACCTTGCTGCAGCTCGCCCTGCATCTCGACGAGGAGGCCGATGTCGCCGCCATCGCGCTGGCCGGCCTCTTCGACCGCATGGGGCGCTTCCAGCGCTCCATCGAGGTTCTTTCCGGCGTTCCCGACAGCTCGCCGCTGAAGCGCGATGCCGAGATCCAGGTCGGCATCAACTACAACGCCATCGACAATCTCGACGAGGCGCGCGCGCATCTCTCCGCCCTGGTGGAAAGTGATCCGAGCGATCTCGACGCGGTGATGGCACTCGGTAACGTCTTGAGATCCCACAAGCTTTTCAAGGAGGCCGAGGAAGCCTACTCCAAGGGCATCGACACCATCGCCGAGCCGGACAGCCGCCACTGGACGATCTTCTACTATCGCGGCATCTGCCGCGAGCGGCTGAAGACCTGGGGAGCGGCCGAAGCCGACTTCCGCCTGTCGCTGAAGCTGTCGCCCGAGCAGCCCCTGGTGCTCAATTACCTCGGATATTCGCTGGTGGATCAAGGGCTTAAGCTGCCAGAGGCGTTGGACATGATCCGCAAGGCGGTGGAGCTGCGTCCCCGCGATGGCTACATCGTCGACAGTCTCGGCTGGGCCTATTACAAGCTGCAGCGCTACGAGGAGGCGGTGACCGAACTGGAGCGCGCCGTCGAACTGCGGCCGCAGGATTCGGTGATCAACGACCATCTGGGCGATGCCTATTGGAAGGTCGGGCGCCGGCTGGAGGCACAGTTCCAGTGGAACCACGCCCGCGACCTCGATCCGGAGCCGGAAGAGTTGCCGAAGATCCTGGAGAAGATCGAGAAGGGCCTGCCTGAGGCCGGCGAGCCGCCGGCGGCCAAGGTCGAACCGAAGCAGAACGGCGGCTGACACCGCCGTGCGCCCTGCCGCGCGGGGACAAAGCCCGCAAGACGACCGATCCGGAGCGGGGATATCTGCCGGCGGGAACGCCCCTGCCCCGCTGCTCGCCCGCGCCAAGATTAACTATGCCCTGCATGTGACCGGCCGGCGCGCCGACGGCTACCACCTGCTGCAAAGCCTTGTCGCCTTTGCCGAATTCGGCGATCTCCTGTCGGCAAAACCGGCCGGGACCGGACAAGGCTCGACGCTTGCGCTCACCGGTCCCTTCGCCGATGCGCTGGCGTCTGACACCGAGGATAGGCCGCAGGGCGACAACCTCGTGCTGCGTGCGCTTGCCGCGCTCGCCCAGGCCCTCGAAACGGCGCCCCCGCCCCTCGCCCTGACCTTGGAAAAGCGCCTGCCGGTCGCCTCCGGCATCGGCGGCGGCTCGGCCGATGCGGCCGCAGCGCTGCGGCTCGGCTTCGCCGCGATGGCCGGCCGCGCAGCGAACGAAAGCGAGATGGCACGGCTTGCGAAAATTGCGGAAACGATTGGCGCCGACGTGCCGATGTGCCTTGCCTCGCAGCCGGCGCTGGTCTCGGGTACCGGCACCGAGGTCGCACCTCTTCCCCGCTTTCCGGGCCATGCGGTGCTGCTGGCAAATCCGGGCTTACCTATTGCAACACCTCAGGTTTTCGCGCAGCTGGAGCGCCGCGAGAACCCGCTGCTATCCCCGCTCGGCGAGAGCGATCTCGCCTCCTTCGACGCGCTCGTCGCCTGGCTCGAGGCCGCGCGCAACGACCTCGAAGCACCGGCGCTGAAGCTTGCGCCGCAGATCGCCGAGGTGCTGGCCGCGCTGCGCTCGGCGCCCGGCGCGCGCCTTGCCCGCATGTCCGGATCGGGCGCGACATGCTTCGCGCTGTTCGCGGGGATAGAGGAGGCCGAGCGGGAGGCCCGCCGGCTCGCCGCGCTGCATCCCGGCTGGTGGATCCAGGCCGCGCCGGTCGCTGCAGTGGGTTGAGTCCGGATCGGCACGGCTCTGCCGTCGCAAATCTTCTCCCGCGCGCCGTTTTTCGAAATGTCCCCGGCGCGCGAACGCGACAACACTTGGACAACCCGCGACACTCCGCTATCGCGTGGGCCTGTTGTCCTCTCGCCCGGGAATCATCGCCGATGAGCGCCTTCGCCCTGACCGTCACCTGCCGCTCGACCCGCGGCATCGTCGCCGCCATCTCCACCTATCTGGCGGAGCACGGTTGCAACATCACCGACAGCGCCCAGTTCGACGACCGCGAGACCGGGAATTTCTTCATGCGCGTCAGCTTCAACAGCGAGACCGGCGCGAGCCTGGACGAGCTGTCGGGCGGCTTTGCGGCCCATGCCGAGGCCTTCGGAATGGACTTCGCGTTCCACGACGAGAAGGCGCAAATGAAGGTTTTAATTATGGTTTCTCGGTTCGGGCACTGCCTGAACGACATTTTGTACCGGTGGCGGATCGGGGCGCTGCCGATCGATATCGTCGGCGTGATCTCCAACCACCTCGACTACCAGAAGCTGGTGGTGAACCACGATATCCCCTTCCACTACATAAAGGTGACGAAGGACAACAAGGCCGAGGCCGAGGCGCGCCAGATGGCGATCGTCGAGGAAACCGGCGCGGAACTGGTGGTTCTGGCCCGCTACATGCAGGTGCTGTCGACGCGCATGTGCGAGGAAATGGCCGGGCGGATCATCAACATCCACCACTCTTTCCTCCCCAGCTTCAAGGGTGCCAACCCCTACAAGCAGGCCTTCGCGCGCGGCGTGAAGCTGATCGGCGCAACCTCCCACTACGTCACCAGCGACCTCGACGAGGGGCCGATCATCGAGCAGGATACGGTGCGCGTCACCCACGCCCAGTCGCCCGAGGATTACGTCTCGCTGGGCCGCGACGTGGAGAGCCAGGTGCTCGCCCGCGCCATCCACGCGCATATCCACCGCCGCGTTTTCCTCAACGGAAACAAGACGGTGGTCTTCCCCGCGAGCCCGGGCAGCTATGCGTCGGAGCGCATGGGCTGAGGGGATAAACGGTCCCATCGGGGGCGGTCCAGGGCGGTGCCGCCACGGGGACAACCCGCCCCGCCAAGGGCAGCGGAGCGTTTGCAAATTTCGAGACGGATTTTGCAAAAACCCGTCTCGAAATCGCTCAAATTCGATAATTGCGTCTCAAAAAGCTCAGCTGACGCGGGCGATGCAGAATTCGACCGCCTCGGCCAGCGCCTCGCGCTGTTCGGTGGCAGGTAATCCCCGCAGCGCGTCCAGCGCCTCGGCCCCGAAAGCGCGCGCCCGCTCGATGGTCTCGGTGAGCGCCCCGGTCTCCTGCATGATCGCGATGGCGCGGTCGAGATCGCCGTCGCGCACGTCGCGCTCCTCCAGGCAGCGGACCCAGAACGCGCGGTCCTCCGGCTTGCCCCGGCGGATGGCGAGGATAACCGGCAGGGTGATCTTGCCTTCGCGCAGGTCGTCGCCGGTGTCCTTGCCGAGATCGGCGGCCGAGCCGCCATAGTCGAGCGCATCGTCGACGAGCTGGAAGGCGAGGCCGAGGGCCATGCCATAGGCGCGGGCGTGGGCCCGATCGGTATCGGAGGCCTCGGCGATGACCGGGCCGACCTCGGCGGCGGCGGCGAACAGGGCCGCCGTCTTCGCCTCGATGACCTGCATGTAGCGCTCTTCGGTGGTCTCCAGGTCCTGCGCCGCGCCGAGCTGCATGACCTCGCCCTCGGCGATGACGGCAGAGGCGCTGGCCAGGATCTGCAGCGCCTCGAGCGAGCCGACATCGACCATCATCTTGAAGGCCTGGCCGAGCAGGTAGTCGCCGACCAGCACGCTTGCCTGATTGCCCCACAACTTGCGCGCAGCCAGCTTGCCGCGCCGCATGTCGCTCTCGTCGACGACGTCGTCGTGCAGGAGCGTCGCCGTGTGCATGAACTCGACGCTGGCGGCAAGGCCCACATGGCCCTCGCCCGAATAGCCGAACATGTCGGCCATGGCGAGGGTCAGCATCGGCCGCAGCCGCTTGCCGCCCGACGAGATCAGGTGGCGGGCGATCTCCGGGATCAGCTCGACATTCGATCCCGCCTTGGACAGGATGAGCTGGTTGACGGCCTCCATGCCGCCGGCGGTGAGGTCGACCAGGTTCTGGATGCTGGCCGGTTCTGACCGGGTTTCGCGCAAGGGAACCACCACGCCCACGTTGAACAACCTCGTTTCGAGTAAGAGACGGGCGGACAATAGGTCCGCCCCATGCCCACGGCAAGCCGTCTTTCGCGAGACGCACCGTTGACCAAACCGCGCGGATGCCGCACAGGCACGTCAGGGAATGTCGCCTCGGCCGCCCTGGTCTTGTAAGGTGCCCCACCCGAACGACCGAATGGACAAGGACTACATGGTTCCTCTGCTCAAGACCAACGATATGGTCCTGATTTCCTATGTCGAGACGCTTCTAGACGAAGCCGGCATCGGCCATCTGGTGCTCGACGGCAACATGAGCATCCTGGAAGGCTCGCTCGGCATCATCCCGCGCCGGGTGATGGTGATCGAGGACGAGCTCGGCGCGGCCATTCGTCTCATGCGCAAGATGGAACTCGCGCACGAGCTCGATGCCGACACGCTGGCCCGCTACGAGAAAGCCGGCGGGAGCGACGCGCCGTGAGCGGCGACCCGCAGGACGCGGCCCAGGTCGTCCCTCCGGTCGCACCGGACCCGATCGAGGCGGGACCTGTCGGGCAGGCCTTGCAGGAGAGCGCTGAGATCACCAAGGACGCCTTTCTCGGCGGGCTGGTGCAGGTGCTGCAGCCGGCGCGCGGCGCCCACCGCGCCGGACTGGACGCGGTCTATCTGGCGGCCGCCGTGCCCGCCGGAACGCGCGGGCGGGTGGTCGACCTCGGCTCGGGCGTCGGCACCGCCGGCTTCTGCCTGGCCGCGCGCCTGCCCCAGGTGGAGGTGCTGCTGGTCGACCGCGACCGGGCGGCGCTCGATCTCGCCGAGAGGGCGCTGGCCCTCCCCGACAATGCCGCCTTCGCGCCGCGGGTTACCATCCTGGAGGCGGACATCGCCGCCCGCGGGCGCGAGCGCCACGCCGCCGGCCTGACGCCGGGCCTTGCCGACCACGCCATCGTCAACCCGCCCTACTATGCCGACGGGCGCTTTCGCGCCTCGCCCGCCGCCCCGCGCGCCGGGGCGCATGTGCTGGACACGCGCGGGTTGGAGCCCTGGGTGCGGGTCGCCACCGACATCGTGCGCGAGGGCGGCACGCTGACCATGATCTTTCGCGCCGACGGATTGGGCGAGATCCTGCAGCTGCTGCCCGGACGCTTCGGCGCCATCGACGTCATTCCGCTGCGCCCGCGCCCTGAGGCCGCGGCAACGCGCATCCTGGTGCGCTGCGTGCGGGCGAGCCGCGCGCCGATGCGCCTGCTGCCGGGCTTCGTGCTGCACGAGGGCGCCGGCTCCGACTTCACCCCCGAGGCGCGCGCGATCATGCGCGACGGCGCCGGCCTGCCGCCGCCCCCGCCGCGCTGAGACGCGGCGCAGGCGGCAGTCCGGGATGCAGGGGTTCGCGATTTTGGGGAACCAGGACCGCGCGCCCTAAAACATGATTGAGAGACTCATGTTTTATGCCTACCCTCCTCGCAATCGAGGATGGGGGTTTTCATGGAGTGGCGTCTCTCTCAAACGGCACAGAGCAACATCAAGTCGGTGTTGCTGATTTTATGCCTAGCTGTTGCGTCTTATCTCATTTTCACCCCAGGAAAGTACCTGCCAATTACACCCATAGCCATCTATACATCATCATACCTCGTATTAAGATGGATTGGTCTGTGTAAAATAGAATTTAAATATATGAAATACAATTTTTACTATTCTTTATTTCAATTAATAGTTGCAGTTTACGGCTTTCACATTTTGCGAATTGACAATTATCCGATGCTGAATTTTCTGTATTTTTTACTCGGTATTGGCCTGTTTATTCCGTTTTCACTTGAAATGTCTTTAGGCTTCTATCGGCGCCGCAGGTAGCCGACAGCCGAAGACGGCCGTCCCAGCTCGGCTGAAACAGTCACCCCATCGGCGGGGCATGGCGATGCGCCACGCCCCGCGCAGTGGGACGCTGACGAGACCGATCCGTCAGTGGATCGGGAACTCCGCGTCGAGGATGCGCCAGTCGCTCGGCCCGATCAGGTCGCGATGGGAAATGCGCACCGAATGCAGCCTGCCCTCGATGTCGCGCTCCCAGAACTGCAGGAAGCGGCTGAGCTCGGGGAAGGTCGGCGCCTTGTCGAGCGTCTGCCAGAGGAAGGTCTGCAGCAGCCGCGGATGGTCGGGCATGTGGTAGAGGATATGGGCCGTGAGCAGGCCGTAGCCCTCGAGCTGGCGGGAAAAATCCGATGATCTCATGATCCGAACCTTTCGAAGTCCCTCACCCAACGTCAAGTTTCCAGACAACACGGTTAACGACAGGTTAATCAGGCTGTTCCCGTGCGCAAGTCCGCCTTGGCCCTAAGGACACCTGACAAGCCCCGCCTGCCCGCACTATGTTGCAGGGAAAGAGCCCGACGCCTTGAGACGGCAGCGCGGGCGAGCCAAGCAGCAGGAGCCCAGATGACCGCGCAGCCTCTCCCGGACACGATCGACGCGACGAGCGCCCTGCTGGACGGGCAGGGCTATGTGGGCGACCGCTCGCTGGCCACGGTGCTGCTGCTGGCGCTGAAGCTGAAGCGGCCGCTGTTCCTGGAAGGCGAGGCCGGCGTCGGCAAGACCGAGATCGCCAAGGTGCTGTCGCAGGCGCTGGGGCGCGAGCTGATCCGCCTGCAATGCTACGAGGGGCTGGACGTTTCCACCGCCGTCTACGAATGGAACTACGCCGCGCAGATGGTCGAGATCCGCGTCTCGGAAGCGGCTGGCGACACCGACCACAGCGAATTGTCGAAGTCGGTCTTCGCCGAGCGCTTCCTGATCAAGCGCCCCGTGCTGCAGGCGCTGGAGCCCTCGCTGTCCGGCCCGCCGGTGTTCCTGATCGACGAGCTGGACCGGGCCGACGAGGCGTTCGAGGCCTTCCTGCTGGAAGTGCTGTCGGACAACCAGGTGACGATCCCGGAACTGGGCACGATCCGCGCCGAGGAGCCGCCCATCGTCATCATCACCACCAACCGCACCCGCGAGATCCACGACGCCTTGAAGCGGCGCTGCCTCTATCACTGGGTCGACTATCCGGATGCCGAGCGCGAGCTGGAGATCGTCCGCCGCAAGGTGCCGGGCGCCGGTGACCGGCTGGCGCGCGAACTCGTCGCCTTCGTGCAGGCGCTGCGCGCCGAGGAGGACCTGTTCAAGCAGCCGGGCGTCGCCGAGACGCTGGACTGGGCGACCGCGCTGACCGAGCTGGACCAGATCGCCCTCGACCCGAACATGGTGTCGGACACGCTGGGCGTGCTGCTGAAATACCAGGACGACATCGAGCGCGTGCGCGGCTCGCGCGCCCGCAAGATCATCGAGGAGATCCAGCGCGACCGCGACCGCACGGAAAGCGGAGCGGCTTGACACCGATGACGGACGAGCTCGCGACGCTGCAGGAGCAGGCCGGCGGACGCATTGCCGACAATATCGTGCATTTCGCCCGGACCCTGCGCCGTGCCGGCCTGCCGGTCGGCCCGGCCAGCGTCGTCGACGCGGTGCGCGCGGTCGAGGTCGCCGGCATCCGCAACCGCGAGGACCTGTACTGGACGCTGCATGCGGTCTTCGTGCGCAAACGCGAGCAGCGCGCCGTCTTCGACGAGGCCTTCCGCATCTACTGGCGCTCGCGCGGACTGATCGAGAAGCTGCTGTCGATCCTCTCGCCGGTGGCGCCCGCGCGCGGCGAGCCGGACAAGCCCAAGGCCGGCCAGACCCGCGTCGCCCAGGCCTTCCAGGCGACGCGCGAACGCCAGCAGCAGCACGAGCGCGAGGAAGTGGTGGTGGACGCCCGCTTCACCGTGTCGGGCCGCGAACTGCTGCAGCGCAAGGACTTCGCCCAGATGAACGCGGAGGAGATCCGCCGGGCCAAGGCGGCGCTCCGGCGCATGGTGCTGCCGATGGAGAAGGTGCGCCTGCGCCGGCTGGTCGCCGCCACGCGCGGGCGCATCGACCCGCGCCGGACCTTACGCGCCTCGCTGCGCACCGGCGGCGACATGATCGAGCTGCGCCACCGGCGCCACGACGTCAAGCGCCCGCCCATCGTGGCGCTCTGCGACATTTCCGGCTCGATGAGCCAGTACACCCGCATCCTGCTGCATTTCATGCATGCGCTGACCGAGGAGCGGCGCAACGTCCACACCTTCCTGTTCGGCACACGGCTGACCAACGTCACGCGGCAGCTGCGGATGAAGGACCCGGACGAAGCGCTCCTCGCCTGCACGCAAGGGGTGGAGGACTGGTCCGGCGGCACGCGGATCGCCACGGCGCTCGCCGCCTTCAACCGGCAATGGTCGCGCCGGGTGCTGTCCGGCGGGCCAATCGTGCTGCTGGTCACCGACGGGCTGGAGCGCGACACGGACGAGGACCTGGAGCGCGAGATCGACCGGCTGCACCGCTCGTGCCGGCGGCTGATCTGGCTGAACCCGTTGCTGCGCTTCGAGGGGTTCGAGGCGCGCGCCAGGGGCGTGCGCGCGATGCTGCCGCATGTCGACGAGTTCCGCGCCGTGCATTCGCTGGACGCGGTCGCCGACCTTTGCACCGCACTCAGCGGCGAGCGCGACCGCGGCAGCCAGCTGACCGACCCGCGCGCCTGGCTGCGCCGGGCAGACGCCCATGCGGCGCAGGACGCGGCGCGCCTCGCGGCAAGCTGACACCCGACGTCGGGCAAGCGCCCTGCCTGTGGAGCAGCCTGTTCTTGCCGCAGGTACCCCATGATACCGGTCCCGTGATATCGGCGTCATGATACCGGCAGAACGGTTTTTGCACGCCATAAGGGAACCGGAAGACTCGCGCGAGAGTTACACGGATGTGATCAGTAGTCGGGAAGGAACATCGGCCGGCGACTTGAAATCGCCAAGATCGTTGCCATTTCTTTCTGTACGAAAGCAAGGGAGCCGCGAGAAAGAGCGGCGGATGATCGATGATGCGACTGACCGAGCCCCACGACCCTGCCGCGCCGCGCCGCGGCCGGATGCTGCTTCCCGCGCTGATCGTCTTCGTGCTGGGAACCGCGACTTTGATGGTGCTGGGCGCCGGCCTTGCCGATGTCAGCCGCAAGGATGCGACGCTGGCCCGGCCGGCGGAAACCGCCGCCCCGGCACAGTTCGGCTAAAAACCCGTCAATTGACCGCGATGACCGGCGTGTTGACGCCGACCCGGCGGAACAGGTCGGCAATGTCGCGATTGTGCATGCGGATGCAGCCGTAGGAGACCGGCCGGCCGATGGAGTCCGGCCGGTTGGTGCCGTGGATGGCATATTCGCCCCCGGCCAGCGTCATCGCCGCGACCCCCATCGGATTGTTCGGCGCCCCGCCCGCGATCACCGCCGGCAGATGCGGCAGGTCGCGCTTGACGTCGGCGGGCGGTGCCCAGGCCGGACGCACATGCATGCCGGTGATGTAGGTGCGGCCCGCCCAGGCCTTGCCGCGCTTGCCCACGGCAACCGTATAGCGCAGGGCCGTGCCGCCGCGCTGCACCAGGTAAAGACGCTTTTCGCTGTTGCGGATGACGATGGTGCCCGGAGCGACGCGGGTATCGGCAAAGGCGACGAGCTCGGGCGCGGCGAGCGCCGAATGGCTCCACAGCGCCACCCCGATTGCCAGATAGATCGCAACGATACCCCAGACGACCTTGCCCATCGCACGCTCCGGTATTGGTTTACCGAAAGTTTACGCAAGAGCGGACGCGAGGAAAGCGCTTGCACGCCCGCCCGCCGGGAATCGATTCGCATGGTTACGCATTAAGGTTTACGCAGGCACCGGCGGGCAAAGAAAAACCCCGCCCGGACGAACCGGGCGGGGCGAGAAATCCAGTCGGCCGAACGGCTTACTGCATGTAGTCGTAGGTGCCGTCCTTCCACTCGTAGAAGACGTAGCCCGGCAGGGTCACGTCGCCCACGTCGTTGAAGGCCAGGTTGCCGAGCACGGTGGAGAACTCCATCTCGTTCAGCTTGCCGACGACCGCGTCGAAGTCGGTCGAACCGGCGGCCTTGACGGCCTCGGCCCAGGCCTGGATCGCGGCGTAGGTGTAGAGCGAGTAGCCCTCGGCGGTACGGCCGGCGGCCTCGAGCGCCTCCACGACCGGCTTGGCGACCTCGTTCTTGCGCGGATCCGGCGAGAAGGTCATGAGCGTGCCGGCACCGACGTCGCCGGTGATCGACCAGTACTCGTCGGTGACGAGCGCGTCGCCCGAGACGAGGATGGTGCTCATGCCCTGCTCGGCCATCTGGCGCTTGATGAGGCCGGCTTCCGTGTGGTAGCCGCCGACATAGAGCACGTCGATGTTCTCGGACTTCAGCTTGGAGACGAGCGCGGTGTAGTCCTTCTCGCCGGCCGTATAGGCCTCGTAGAGGGCTTCCTGCTTGCCGGCCTCGTTCATGTACTTCTTGGTCTCGTCGGCGAGACCTTTGCCGTAGGCGGTCTTGTCGTGGATGATGGCGATGTTCTTGTCGCCGAACTTCTCGGCGAGGAAGGCACCGGCCACCTGGCCCTGCTGGTCGTCACGGCCGCAGGTCCGGAAGATGCCCGGGCCCGGACGCGCGTCGGTGAAGGTCGGGTTGGTCGAGGCCGGAGAGATCTGGATGATGCCCTCCTCCGAATAAACCTGGCTGGCCGGGATCGACGACCCCGAGCAGAAGTGGCCGGCGACGAAGACGACGCCCGAACCGACGAACTGGTTGGCGACCGCCACGGCCTGCTTGGGATCGCAGGCATCGTCGCCGATCTGCAGCACCAGCTTCTCGCCGTTGATGCCGCCGGCGGCGTTGATGTCCTCGACGGCCTGCTCGGCACCGGCCTTCATCTGCGCGCCGAACGAGGCGTACTGGCCGGTCATCGGACCTGCGGTCGCGATGATGATGTCGGCCATGGCCGCGGTCGACAGGCCCATGCCGACGACGGTGGCGACGCTCGCCATAAGAAGCTTCTTCATAAGGTAGTCTCCCCTTGCTCCAGATGCATTCCCGACCCACCCCGGGCCGGGAGCTGAACCACTCTGGTTGTGCGGGCTTTTTGCCCGCGGGCCGTCCCTTCCGGATCGGCCATCTACCGAAACACTATCGCCTTTTTCGGCAAAGTCGAGCGTTTCGGATCAGGTGGCAGGAAGGCGGACCTTCCCGCAATACGCGTAATGTCAGGCGATGCTGTCGTCCGCTCCCGGACGCAGCCGCCAGCCGAACGGGCTCGTCTTCTCGTAGAGCCAGCGGTACTGGCTGGTCATCTGGTTGGTGCGCGTCACCCGCCAGCCGGCAAGCGCCAGCGCGACCAGGTAGGCGAAGGCGATCAGCCAGTGCTGCACCGACAGCAGCGTGCCGCCGTAGAGCGCGAAGCTGAGGAAGCGCACCGCCAGCGACAGCAGGAAGATGAACCACACCAGCACGAAGAGCGGGCGCCAGGTCAGGGCGCAGGCGCGGCCCGTGGACCAGGCCGCAGCCCCGCCCAGCACCAGCGTCACGATGATGAAGCCCGCAAGGCTCGTGTCATAGAGGAATCCCATCAGGACCTCCCGTTGTGCCGCCGGCCGGCCCTGTCGGGCCCTGGTGCCGGCGAGAATGAGAACACGGGTTCCGGCCGCCGCAGCTCAAGGCCCGGCGGCCGCCGGATCAATGCCTGCCGCCCTCGAGATAGGCCGCCTTCACCTCTTCCTTCGACAGCAGCTCCTTGCCGGTGCCCGACATGGTGATGACGCCGTTGACCATCACGTAGCCGCGATGCGCCAGCTTGAGGGCGTGATAGGCGTTCTGCTCGACGAGGAAGACGGTGAGGCCTTCGGTGCGGTTGAGCTCGGCGATGGCGTCGAAGATCTGCTTGACGATCAGCGGCGCCAGGCCGAGGGACGGCTCGTCCAGCAGCAGCAGCCGCGGCCGGCCCATCAGGGCGCGGGCGATCGCCAGCATCTGCTGTTCGCCGCCCGACAGCGTGCCGCCCCGCTGCTCCCGCCGCTCCTTGAGGCGGGGAAACAGCGCGAAGACCTTTTCCAGATCGCCGGAAAAGTGCTTCGGATCGACGACGGCCGCGCCCATCTGCAGATTTTCCATCACCGACATGCGCGGGAAGATGCGGCGACCTTCCGGCGACTGGGCGATGTCCATCCGCATGATCTCGTGCGTCGGCATCCGGGTGATGTCGATGCCCTTGTAGTGGACCGTGCCGTTGCGCGCCTGCGGCGTGCCGCAGATCGTCATCATCAGGGTCGACTTGCCGGCGCCGTTGGCCCCGATCAGGGTGACGATCTCGCCCTCGTGGACGTCCATGTCGACGCCGCGCAGCGCGACGATCTTGCCGTAGTAGGTCTCGACGCCGCGAATCTGGAGAAGGGGTTGTTTCTCGCTCACAGGCCCACCTCTTCTTCCACCTGTTCGACCTCGTCATCGGCAACGCCCAGATAGGCGGCGATGACCTTCGGGTCGTTCTTCACCTCGTGCGGCGTGCCGTCGGAGATCTTCTCGCCGTAGTCCAGAACCACCACGTGGTCGGAGATTTCCATGACCACCGACATGTCGTGTTCGATCAGGAGCACCGAGGTCTTGTGCTCGTCGCGGATGTAGTGGAGCAGCGTGTTGAGCTCCGCGCTCTCGCGCGGGTTCAGGCCCGCCGCCGGCTCGTCCAGGCACAGGAGTTCCGGCATGGTGCACATGGCGCGGGCGATCTCGAGCCGCCGCTGGTCGCCATAGGGCAGGTCCGCCGCCGGCGCGTCGGCCCGGTCGATCAGGTTGGTGCGCTCCAGCCAGTATCTGGCCCGATCCACCGCGCCGGCCTCCGCCTTGCGGAAACCGCCGATGCCCAGCAGGCCGCCGACCGTGTAGCCGGAGGCCACCATCAGCGGGTTGTGCTGCGCCACCATCAGGTTTTCCAGCAGGGTCATGCCGCCGAACAGGCGGATGTTCTGGAAGGTGCGCGCGACCCCGGCCTTGGCCGAGATCTTGAAGTCGGGCATGCGCTCCAGCAGGTAGTGCTCACCGGTGCGCCGCTTCATGGTGATGCGGCCCTCGGTCGGCTTGTAGAAGCCTGTGGCGCAGTTGAAGACCGTGGTCTTGCCGGCGCCGTTGGGGCCGATCAGGGCGGTGATGTCGCCGCGCCCGACATTGAACGACAGGTCGTTCACCGCGACCAGGCCGCCGAAGCGCATGGTCACATGTTCGATGCGAAGGACGGGATCGTCGTTCCAGCGGCTCATCCGTGGCCCTCCTGAACCAGATCGGCGGAAATGCCCTTGGCCTTCTTTCGGTCAAGCGCGATGGAGGGCGCACGGGTCGAGATCAGACCGCGCGGCTTCCAGACCATGATCACGACCATCAAGAGGCCGAACACGAGCATCCGGTATTCCTCGAACTGCCGGAAGAACTCGAAGCCGCCGATCATCACCACCGCGGCGATGACGACGCCGACCTGCGAGCCGAGGCCGCCGAGGACGACGATCGCCAGGATCACCGCCGATTCGATGAAGGTGAAGCTCTCCGGCGAGATGAAGCCCTGTCGCGTGGCGAAGAACGAGCCCGCGAACCCGCCGAACATGGCGCCGAGCGCGAAGGCGGTCAGCTTGGTGTTGGTGGTGTTGATGCCGAGCGAACGGCAGGCGATCTCGTCCTCGCGCAGGGCCTCCCAGGCCCGCCCGACCGGCAGCTTGCGCAGCCGCATGGTGACGAAGTTGGTCGCAAGCGCCATCACCAGGATCAGGTAGTACAGGAAGATGATCCGGTGGATGGAGTTGAAGTCCAGCCCGAAGAAGTGGGCAAAGCCGCCCTCCCCGCGCTCGAACTCCAGGCCGAAGAAGCTCGGCCGGGGAATGCCGGACAACCCGTTCGGGCCGCCTGTGAACTCGTACCAGTTGAGCAGCACCACGCGGATGATCTCGCCGAAGGCCAGCGTCACGATGGCGAGATAATCGCCGCGCAGGCGCAGCACCGGAAAGCCGAGGATGACGCCCCAGAAGGCGGCGAGGATGCCGGCCAGCGGCAGGCAGAGCCAGAAGGAAAAGCCGAAATACTGGGCCAGCAGCGCATAGGAATAGGCGCCCACCGCATAGAAGGCGACATAGCCGAGGTCCAGCAGGCCGGCGAGGCCGACCACGATGTTGAGGCCCCAGCCGAGCATCACGTAGGTGGTCACCAGGATCGCCAGGTCGAGATACTGGCGCGAGCCGCGCGAGCCGAGGAAGTACATCAGCAGGAACGGCAGGACCACGGCGAGCACGAAGAGCGCCGGGGTGATCAGGTGGCCGAAGCGGGAGGCCGCTTCCTGGCTGGGCACGAACCCGCCGAGCACGGCGGTGACCGGCTTTTCGCTCTTCCAGACGAAGAGGTTGAGCGCCAGGCGCCCGACGAAGACGACGGCGACCGCGATGGCGACCGCGCCCCAGCGGTACTCGATCGACAGACCGCCGATGCTGACGTCGGTCTTCATGCCGATGAGCATGGCGAACAGGCCGAATGCGACCAGTGCGCCCACGGCGGCATCCTTCACGGAGCCGGCGAGCAAATCCTGTTTCTGTGCGGCCATGGTGTCAGACCTTCTCGACTTCGGGTTTGCCCAGGAGGCCCTCGGGCATGAAGATCAGCACGATGGCGAGGATCGAGAACGCGGCCACGTCCTTGTATTCAAGGGAGAAGTAGCCGGACCAGAAGGTCTCGATGAGGCCGATCAGAAGGCCGCCGAGCATGGCGCCGGGCAGCGAACCGATGCCCCCGAGCACGGCCGCGGTGAAGGCCTTAACGCCGGCCAGGAAGCCGATGTAGAAGTCGATGACGCCATAGTAGAGCAGGAACATCAGGCCGGCGACGGCGGCCAGCGCCGCACCCATGACGAAAGTCAACGAGATGGTGCGGTCGACATTGATGCCGAGCAGCGCGGCCATCTTGCGGTCCTGCTCGCAGGCGCGCTGGGCGCGCCCCAACGGCGTCTTGGTGATGAGGAAGGTGAAACCGGCCATCAGCAGCAGCGTCGCGACGATGATCAGGATCTGCATGTAGCTGATCTGGACGACGAAGCTGCCCTCCGGACCGACCGTCTCCCAGAGCTTGATATTGCCACCCAGCAGCGGCTGCAGCGGCTTGGTGCGCGCGCCCTGCGAGATCTGCACGAAGTTCTGCAGCGCGATGGAGGCGCCGATGGCGGTGATCAGCGGCGCCAGGCGGAACGAACCGCGCAGCGGCCGGTAGGCGATCCGCTCCACCGTCCAGCCCCAGACGGCGGTCAGCGCCATGGCGATGACCAGCACGAGGCAGAGCGCCAGGATGAGCAGCAGCAACGGCGTCGCCGCGGTGATGCCCAGCGCGATGATCACGATGAGCGCGATAAAGGCTCCGACCATGAAGATATCTCCATGGGCGAAGTTGATCATGCCGATGATCCCGTAGACCATCGTGTAGCCAATGGCGATCAGGCCGTAGATCGACCCGAGCGTAACGCCATTGATCAACTGTTGGATGAAGTAGTCCATAGGCCCTGTGGTCCCCCTGAAGGACTGGCGGCTTCGCCGTTCTCAGTCCGCAGCACCGCCGACCTGGCAGCGGTGCATGATCATATGTACTTACCAAGCCCCTGTGGGCGGCACAATTCCCCTCTAAAACCGGCATTTAGAAAAGAACATCTTTCCCCTTCGCCGGCAAACGGTACGCGATTGTTCCTCCGCTGCGCCCCGATGGCCCTCCCCTGTCCGCAGATGCCGTCCGGCGGCCCCGCAGGGCGCGCAATGCACCCGGCGATTTCCGGACAGACCTGGGGCGGGGAATCGAAGCGGCGACGTGGCTCCTCCCGATCGCGCCGTTAACGTAGGGGAAAAAAGTCACAAGGAAACGCCAGTTTCAATTGAAACTTCCCGACGTGATGGTTAGAAAATCTAACGATGAGCACCGGCAACCTGCCTCCCCTCAATGCGCTCAGGGCCTTGGCCGCCCTCGCCCAGACCGGCCGCGTCGGCCTGGCCGCCGACGAACTCGGCGTCACCCATGCCGCGGTCAGCCATCATCTGCGCAATCTGGAGGACTGGTTCGGCGTCGCATTGGTGCGGCGAGTCGGGCGCCGCGTTGAGCTGACGCCGGAAGCCGAGCGCATCGCCGACGTGACCCGCGCCTCGCTGCAGCGGATCGGCGACGTGTGCCACGACGTGCTGGAAACGGTGCGACGGCCGGAGCTGTCCATCGCCTGTGTGCCCTCCTTCGGCACGCGCTACCTCATTCCCCGCCTCGTCGACTTCGCGGAAGTGGCGCCGAACCTGCGGCTCAGCCTGCTCTACGCCCAGCACGGGCTGGCGCAGGACACCGACATTTCCATCGACTGGTTCGACACCCCGCCGATGGCCGAGCGCTATGCGGTGCGTCTGCGGCTGCTGTCCGGCCACACGCGGCCGGTGTGCAGCCCGGCGCATCTGGCCGCCAACGGCCCCTTCGACACGCCGGAAAAGCTCGCCGGCGCGCGCCTGCTGCACGACGAGACGCGCAAGGACTGGCGCGACTGGCTGGCGGAAAACGGCCTGCCTCCGGACCTTGCCGGCAACGGCCCGGTGTTCAGCGACTTCAATCTCTTGGTCAGCGCCGTCGTCGCCGGCCACGGGGTGGCGCTCTGCGTGGAAACGATGATCGAGGCGGAGTTGCAGCGCGGCGACCTGATCCCGCTCACCGACACGCTGGGCAGCCGCGACCGCGGCTACTGGCTGACCGCAGCGCAGCCCCCCGGCCCGGCCGCCCAGCGCTTCATCGCGTGGATCACCGAGCGCATGCCGGGCAGCGTCGCCGACACGCCGGACCTCGGCCCGGCGCGAAATCCGCGCACCGCCCCGTGAAACCACTTCGAAACCGCCCTAGGTTAGGATCGACGCTCGAAATGCGGACGAAACAGGGACGGGCACGGTCGGGCCATCGACATGGCCGCTAGAGGGGACCACATGACGAACAGCTCAGCCTTCAGGACGGGAGGCCTCGGCGGCGAGGGCACGCAGTCCGTCGACCGCTTCGCCTTCCGCGAGGCGATGAGCCGGCTGGGCACCGCCGTCCACATCGCCACGACCGACGGCGTCGCCGGGCGCGGCGGCACCACCGTCTCGGCTGTCGCCTCCGTCTCCGACGCACCGCCCACGGTGCTGGTCTGCGTCAACCGCCAGGCCCGCATCAACGCCGCGATCAAGGCCAACGGCCAGTTCGCCATCAACACGCTGCCGGCCGAGGCGCAGGACCTGTCCGATGCCTTCGCCGGCAAGGGCGAGCTCACCTTCGACGACCGCTTCGCGCTGGCCGACTGGCATCGGCTCGCGACCGGATCGCCGATCCTGCGCGGGGCGCGCGTCGCGCTCGACTGCCGGGTGACCGGCATTTCCGAAATCGGCACCCATTCGGTGATCTTCGGCGAGATCCTCGGCATCGAACTCGGCGAGCGCGGCCCGGCGCTAATCTATCTCGACCGCGCCTATCACCGCATCTGATCGTCCCAGCCCTCATTTGCAACGATCCGACGAGGCCGCCTTGCGCAACCTGATCACCGACGTCCCTGGCCTTTCGGTCGGCAATGCCTCCTGCGAGCGCCTGAAGTCCGGCGTCACCGTGCTGACCGCAGATCGGCCGCTGCGCGCCTCCGTGGCGATCCATGGCGGGGCGCCGGGCACCCGCGAGGCGGCGCTGCTCGATCCGCGCTTCACGGTGGAAAGCGTCGATGCCTTGGTGCTGTCGGGCGGCTCGGCCTTCGGGCTGGATGCGGCCTCCGGGGTGCAGATGGCACTGGCAGCGCAAGGGCGCGGCTTTGCGGTGGGCACCGCGCGCGTGCCCATCGTGCCGGGGGCGATCCTCTTCGACCTGCTCAACGGCGGCGACAAGGACTGGGGCGACGCCAACCCCTATGGCGCGCTCGGCCGCACGGCGCTGGCCGCAGCCGCGCCCGACTTCCAGATCGGCAGCTTTGGGGCGGGCACCGGCGCGACGACGGCAACGCTGAAAGGCGGCCTCGGATCGGCCTCGGCGACGCTGTCGTCGGGTGCGACCGTCGGCGCGCTGGTCGCGGTCAATGCGCTCGGCAGCGCGGTGCTGGGCGAGGGCCCGCATTTCTGGGCCGCGCCCTTCGAGAAGGGGGACGAGTTCGGCGGCCTCGGCTGGCCGGCGGCACAGCCCGCCCTGCCCGACAGGCCGCGCACCAAGCTCGACGGCCTCACCGAGGGCGCCAACACCACCATCGCCATCGTCGCGACGGACCTTTCGCTCTCCAAGGCGGAGCTGCAGCGGCTGGCGGTGGCGACCCATGACGGCTTCGCCCGCGCCCTGTGGCCGGCGCATACCCCGCTCGACGGCGACCTGATCTTCGCGGCCTCGACGGCGGCGCGCGAGATGCGCGATCCCCTGGCCGAGACGGTGGAGATCGGCGCGGTCGCCGCTGCCGTGATGAGCCGGGCGATCGCCCGCGCCGTCCATGCCGCCAGCCCCGCCCCCGGCGACACGCTGCCGACTTGGGCTGAGCGCTTCGGCGGGAAAAGCTAGGAACGGCGGCGGATTACTCCGCCGCCTCCATCGCCGGCGTGCCCTCGCCCTGCGGCGCGAGCTGGGCCAGCAGCGCCTCGCGCCGGGCCATCGCCTTGGCGTGGTTCGCCTCCTTCACCGGACCGAAGCCGCGCACCGTGTCGGCAGTGCGGGCAAGCTCGACGAGCAGGCCGTAATTCGCCGTGCCGACAAGACCGGCGATGCGCTCGGCATCGGCAAGGCAGAGGCTCGCGAAGTCCCGCTCCATGCGCCGCTCTTCGGTGCGGCCGAACGGATCGAACGCGGTGCCGCGCAGGCGCTTGGCCCTCGCCAGCAGGCGGAAGGCGGTGAAGATCCACGGGCCGAAGGCGATCTTGCGCGGACGCCCCGTGCGCGCATCGAGCGTGCGGGAGATCAGCGGCGGCGCCAAGAGCACCTTGAGCTTGCGTGGGCTGTCGAACTGCGCCTCCAGCCGGGCGCGGAAGTCGGGCTGCGAATAAAGCCGCGCGACCTCGTACTCGTCCTTGTAGGCCATCGCCCGGTAGAGACCCTCGGCGAGCGTGCGCGTCAGCCGCAGGGTGCCGTTGCCGGCGCGCTCGTCGGCGGCACGCACGGACGCCACCGCATCGCGAAAGCGGCGCGCGTAAGCTTCGTCCTGGTAGGCGGCGAGTTCGTTGCCCAGGAACGCGATCCGCGTGTCGAGATCCATCTCCGCCGCCGGGTCGACGGCATTCGCCGCAGGCAGGCCCGCAAGGATCTTGTCGGGCGCGGCGAACAGCACCCGGCCGGCGTGGAAGGCGGCAAGGTTCTTGTCGACCGCCGCGCCGTTGAGGCGGATCGCGGTGTCGAGCGCGGTGGTCGTCAGCGGCAGGCGGCCGGCCTGATGTGCCATGCCGACCAGCATCATATTGGCGTAGATCGCATCGCCGAACAGCGCCTCGGCGATGCGGGCGATGTCGTGGCCGGCAAAGAGCGGACAGGCCTCGTCCAGGGTCTTCAGCATCCGCGCCTCGTCGAAGGAGAGCGTCTGCTTCATCACGAATTCGGCCGTCGGCGCGACGCGCGAATTGGCAAAGCCCGCCGTGCGCTGCCGGTCGATCAGCGCCAGCTGCTCGGCATTGGTCGCCACCACCATGTCGGAGGCGAGCAGCACGTCGAGGCTGGCGGTCGGTATGCGCGGCCCCTCGATGGCCCGGTCCGCGGTGGAAAAGCGCAGATGCGAGGTCACCGGGCCGCCCTTCTGGGCAAGGCCGGTCATGTCCAGCGTCGAGGCCTGCTTGCCGTCGACATGGGCGGCCATGGCCAGCACCGCCGCCGTGGTGGTGACGCCGGCCCCGCCGATGCCGGCGATCAGCAGGTTGAGCGTCGTCTCCAGTCCCGCAACTTCCGCCTCGGGCAGCTCGGCGACGAGCGCTGCGAGATCGAGCCCCGCCGCCTCGGCCCGGCGCAGCGAGGCGCCCTCCACCTCCACGAAGGACGGACAGAAGCCCTTGGCGCAGGAAAAGTCCTTGTTGCAGGACGACTGGTTGATCCGCCGCTTCTCGCCGAAGGGCGTCGCCAGCGGCTCGACGGAGATGCAGTTCGACTGCACCGAACAGTCGCCGCAGCCCTCGCAGACGCGCTCGTTGATGAAGAGGCGCATGTCGGGATCGGCGAAGCTGCCGCGCTTGCGGCGGCGGCGCTTTTCCGCCGCGCAGGTCTGGTCGTAGATCAGCACGGTGACGCCGGCGACCTGCTGCAGCTCCTCCTGCACGCGCATCAGCTCGTCGCGGTGGAAGACATCGGTGCCCGGCGCAAGGTCGCGGCGGCCGAGATAGGCGTCCGGCTCCTCGCTGACGACGACGATCCGCTCGACGCCCTCGGCCTCCAGCTGGCGGGTGAGCTGCGGCACGGTCAGGATGCCGTCGACCGGCTGGCCGCCGGTCATCGCCACCGCGTCGTTGTAGAGGATCTTGTAGGTGATCGGCACCTTGGAGGCGACGGCCTGGCGGATCGCCAGGATGCCGGAATGGAAATAGGTGCCGTCGCCCACATTGGCGAAAACGTGCCTGTCGCGGGCGAAATCGGCCTGGCCGACCCACAACACGCCCTCGCCGCCCATGGCGATCTGGCCGTCGGTGGTGCGCCCCGGAATCTCCGTCATGGCATGGCAGCCGATGCCGGGCATGGCGCGGGCGCCCTCCGGCACCACGGTGGACGACGAATGCGGGCAGCCGGAACAGAAATAGGGCACCCGCGCGGCGCGCTCGGCATGACCCTGCGACCACATCACCTGCCGGTTCATCCGCTCGGCGACGGCGCGCATCTCGGCGGTGACGAAATCGGCCGGCAGGAAGGCGAGCAGCGCCGGGATGATCTCGGCAACAGCCAGTTCCAAAAGGTCGGAGAGGAAGGGATTGCCCTGCGGGGTCATCTTGCCCCAGATCGCCGGGCGGGCATGGTCCGGCCAGCCATAGGCGATTTCCTTGATCTGCGGCTCGAGGAAGGCGCGCTTGTGCTCGACGACGAGCAGCCGCTCCAGCCCACGGGCGAAATTCGACAGGCCGATGGGCTCCAGCGGCCAGGGCATCGCCACCTTGTAGATGGCAAGGCCGATGTCGCGGGCGCGCTCCTCGGTGAGGCCGATCAGCTCGAACGCCTGGCGCAGGTCGCGATAGGCCTTGCCGGTGGCGACGATGCCGATGCGCGGCCGGCTGGCACCGAAGGCGACGCGGTCGAGCCCGTTGGCCCGCACATAGGCGCGCGCGGCGGGAATGCGCACGTCGCGCAGCAGCCGCTCGGTCTCCAGCCGGTTGCCGAGCAGCATCACCCGGTTGAGATCGTCGTGCCGGCGCGGGTCGCGGTCCTGCGGGAAGGCGAAATCGAGCCGCGCCGGATCGACGGAGATGGTCGCGGAGGCATCCATCGTGTCGGCAAGGCAGATCAGCCCGCTCCACAGCCCGCTGAAGCGCGACATGGCGAAGCCGTGCAATCCGTAGTCCAGCACTTCCTGGATGTCGGACGGGTTGAGCACCGGCATCTCGACATGCTGGAAGAAGAATTCCGACTGGGCCGGCAGGATCGAGGACTTGGCGAGGTGATCGTCGCCGGCTAGCGCCAGCACGCCGCCATTGGCCGCCGTACCGCTGGCATTGGCCTGGCGCAGCACGTCGCCGGCCCGGTCGACGCCCGGCGCCTTGCCGTACCAGATGCCGAAGACGCCGTCGTAATCGCTGCCCTTGCCGTGATGGGCGACCTTCTGGCTGCCCCAGACGGCGGTGGCGCCGAGCTCCTCGTTGACGCCGGGCTTGAAGACGATGTCGGCCGGCGCAAGATGGCGCCTGGCGCGGACCAGCTCGGTGTCGAAGCCGGCGAGCGGCGACCCGCGATAGCCGGAGATGAAACCGCCGGTCTTCAGCCCGCTCGCCCGGTCGAGCCGGCTGCGGTCGAGGGCGAGGCGCACGAGCGCCTGAATGCCGGTCAGGTAGACACGGCCGTCGTTGGACACATATTTGTCGTCGAGGGAGACAGAGCGCGTGATGGCGTTCATGAGACGGCCTCCTCATCCGTCGTATGGGTCGCGCGCGAGGGGGCGTGAAGCGCCCGCACCCCGCGCAATCTTCTGGGACCCAATATGCTCCTTCTTTGCGTGAAATTCTGTGCTATCGTGCCCGAAACAGACCCTAAAACCGCACGGAATTTCCCCTCGACACGTCATGAGCGAAAAAAACCTTCTGGATCCCTCCGATATCCGCGTGCTGCAGATCATGCAGCGGGATGCCTCCCTCTCCATCGCCGAAATCGCCCGCGAGGCAGGCATGAGCCAGACCCCGTGCTGGCGCCGCATCAAGAAGCTCAAGGAGACCGGCGTGATCCGCCAGGTCGTCGCCGTCGTCGACCGGGAAGCGGTCGGGCTCGGCTTCGTCGCCTATGCCTTTGTCAAGCTGGCCGTGCCCAGCCGCGAGAACATGGAGACCTTCGACAAGCTGCTGCAGCGCTGGCCGGAAGTGGTGATCTGTGAGCGCATCACCGGCGCGGTCGACTACCTGATCAAGGTCGTCGCCAGCGACATCAAGGCCTATGACGACTTCCTGCGGCTGAAGCTGCTCGACAACACGCTGGTCTCCGACGTGCAGTCGCGCATCGTCGTCAGCACGGTGAAGCACACGGTGGCGCTGCCGATTCGCGAGACGTGAGGGGGCGGAGTTCATCGCGGGCATTGCTCACCCCCCTTTCGTCGGCTGCGCCGACATCTCCTCCTCATCCCTTCTTTTTGGGGGGGGAGGGGAGAGGGCGCGGTCGGCTCCTGCCTCTCCTCGCGTCTTCCCGGTCGCGCGCAAGCGCGAA
>NZ_JALBGD010000015.1 GCF_023507705.1 Stappia sp. WLB 29
GTCCGGGGTGACGGCAGAGGGGATGCGAAGTCGCACCTTCCCGCAGCCAATGGTCGCACCCGACTTGACCCTGCACGCGGACAGGGCAGAGTGGCAACGCGCGGGTGCAGGCCCGCGCCGCCGCGATCGGGTGCGGCGCATTCGGGAAACGACAGCTCGGGGAAGGACAGGACGATGGGACAGAGTGCCGGGCCGCTGACGGGGAGCTGCCGCTGCGGGGCGACCACGATCGCGATCACCGCCGATCCGGTGATGACCGCCGCCTGCCACTGTCGGGGCTGCCAGAAGATGAGCTCCAGCGCCTTTTCGCTGACCGCGATGGTGCCGGCCGAGGCGTTTTCCGTCACCGCGGGCGAGCCGGTCAAGGGCGGCATCCAGGGTCCGCAGCTCGACCATTATTTCTGCCCGTTCTGCAAGACGTGGATGTTCACCCGCATCACCGGCTTCGAGGCGGTGGTCAACGTGCGCCCGACCATGTTCGACGACGAGCGCTGGTCGAAGCCCTTCATGGAGACGATGACGGCGGAAAAGCTCGCCTGGGTCGAGCTTCCGGTCGCGCGCAGTTTCACCGGCTTCCCGCAGCCGGAAGAGTTTCCGCAGCTGATCGCCGAGTTCGCGGCGCGCGACAGCGCCTAGCCGACCAGGAAGCGCGAGGGCGAATAGGGCTGCGGGTCGGCCAGCGGCAGCATGTCGGTAACGAGGTCGGCCAGGAGCCGCGCCATCGCCGGGGCCAGCGAGAAACCGTCGCGCATGTGGCCGACGGACAGCCACAGGCCCGGCATGCCGGGCATTTCGCCGACGATGGGCAGTTGGTCCGGCACGAAGACGCGCACGCCCGCGACCGGCAGGTCTTCCACCGCGGATCCGAGCGGCAGCAGCCCCTTGGCGATGGACGCCGCCCGGTGCAGGGCATTGGCACGCACCGGAACGCCGGACAGCGCGCGGGCCGTCGACATCAGCTCCGTACCGCCGACCAGCCGCAGCCCGCGCTCCATCGGCGTCAGCGTGAAGCCGCTCTCCTGATCGGTGACCGGCCGGGTCAGCGACACGCCGGAGACG
Source organism: Stappia sp. WLB 29 (assembly GCF_023507705.1). Classification (GTDB taxonomy): domain Bacteria; phylum Pseudomonadota; class Alphaproteobacteria; order Rhizobiales; family Stappiaceae; genus Stappia. Next base: position 1,060 of record NZ_JALBGD010000015.1, read on the forward strand.
GCGCGGAAATGGCGATGATAGGTGCGGCAGGCGGCGAGCGGCATGGTCAGCCCGAAGCGCGCAAGCACCGGAGAGATGCCCGCGCCCAGCGCCAGCACCGCGATCGGCGCGCCGACCTCGCCGCGCACGGTGCGCAGCGCATAGCCCCGGCGCGTGTCGAGGAGCGTGGCGGCATCGCCGATCTCCACCTCCCCGCCCCGCTCGCGGAACAGCCGGCCGTAGGCCTTGGTGACGCCGCCGGGCGAGGAGACCGACTGGCTCTCCGGCCAGTAGATCGCCGCCTCTTCCAGCGAGCGCAGATGCGGCTCCAGCCGGACGATCTCGACCGCGTCGAGATCCGCGTAAGGCACGCCGAGAATGCGGGCGAAATGCCGGTCCACCTCGGCGAGCTCGCGCGCCCGCGGCGAGCGCAGCAGCTTGATCCAGCCGGTGCGGCGGAAGAAGCGCAGGGCGCTGGCCGCCCGCGCCAGCGCCAGATGCTCCGCCGCCGCCACCGCCTGCAGCGGCGCGAGCGCGCGGGCCGCCCGCGCCACCGCGGCCGGCTGGGCGCTGAGCCGGCATTCGGCGAAGAAACGGGCAAGGTCGGGCAGCGAGCGCGAATCGATCCCGAAGCCGCGGCGCCGGGTCAGGGCGCCGGCGAGGATGCCCGGCAGGGTCAGCGGCACGACGGGCGGGCAGTAGGCGTCGCGGCCGATCAGCCCGTCATTGCCGCGCGTTGCATCCTCTCCCGGCGCGTCGCGGTCGACGAGAAGCACGCGAAGGCCCCGCCCCTGCAGGTGCAGGGCGGCACTCGTTCCGGTGATTCCGGCGCCAAGGACGATCGCGTCGAAGCTGCGCATACGCTTTTCGACACCGTTCACAATCGCCTTGCAAGTGGAAGACGCTCTCCACGATACTCAACGTCCTGAAATTGTTCCCGCCCGGCGCCGTTGCGGCGCCACGAGCCCTTCCCGGAAAGTGTCCCACATGCCGGCGCTCGCCCTGCCGCTCACCCTCCTTGCCTGGCTCGGCCGCCAGGGCACCCGGGCCGTCGCCATCAGCGCCCTGCTCGGATTGATACTGCCGCCGCTCTCGGCGCTGTTCCGCCCGCTGATCGAGGAAGCGATCTTCGTGCTGCTGGTGCTGGCCTTCCTGCGGGTCGATCCGGTCGCCGTCGTCGCCCATGTCCGCCGGCCGAAACTGGTAGCCCTGTCGCTCGTATGGATGCTGCTCGCCGTGCCGCTGACCGTGGGCGCGCTGCTGCAGGCGAGCGGGCTTGCCGCCCTGCATCCCGACATCGCGCTGGCCGCCTTCATCGTCACCGCCGCCCCGCCGATCATGTCGGCCCCGGCCTTCATCGCGCTGATCGGCCTCGACGGAGCGCTGTCGCTGGCGCTGGTCGGCTGCGGCATGCTGCTGACGCCCCTGACCGCGCCGCTGATCGGCGGGCTGCTGCTCGGCGAGAGCCTGCCCATCGACGCGCTCGCCCTCGGCCTGCGCCTGACCGGGCTGCTCGCCGCCTCCGCCGGCATGGCGCTGCTGATTCGCCGCCTTGCCGGCAATGCCCGCATCGTCGAGGCGAAGGAGCATATCGACGGGCTGAACGTGTTGATCCTGTTCATCTTCGCCGTGGCGGTGATGGACGGCGTCGCCGAGCGGTTCATGGCGGCGCCCCTGTTCACGCTGGCGGTGGCGGCGCTGACCTTCGCGGTGGCGCTGACCCAGATGGGGGTGACGCTGCTGGTGTTCGCGCGGGTGCGGCGCGACCAGGGCTTCGTCATCGGCCACGCGGTCGGCAACCGCAACATGGGGCTGCTGGTCGCCGCGCTGGGCGGCACGCTGCCGGATCTCGCCTGGCTCTATTTCGGGCTCGGCCAGCTGCCGATCTACCTGCTGCCCTGGCTCTTGAAGCCGCTGGCCAACCGCATCGCCGCCGATCAGGCGGAACGTGACCGGGATCACGGCAGCGCCGCGCCCGGCGGCTAGTCTGGCGGGAATCGCAACCCGCACCGGGAGACCGCCCCATGCACCGCCCGACGCCGAAAGCCCTCGCCCTCGCCGCCGCTCCGCTGGGGGCCGCCGCCCTCGCACTGCTTGTGACGCTGGGCACCGCGCCGGCCTTCGCCGCCGACTATGCAAGGGTCGACGTGTTGGGCTTTTCCGCCGATGGCAGCCGCTTCGCCTTCGAGGAATACGGCACGCAGGACGGTTCGGGCTTTCCCTATTCCAACATCTACCTGTTCGACGTCGACCGGGACGCCTGGCTCGGCGGCAGCCCGTTCCGCCGGCTGGACGAGACCGGCGACGCAACGCCCGAACAGGCGGAAGCCGACCTTGCCCGCACCCGCGCGGCCAATCGCGACGAGGCTGGGGACCTGATCTCCTCGGCCGCGATCAGCGGCCATGGCGACACGGTGGCGCACAATCCGCCGACCGAGCGCGGCGCCGACCCGCACCGGATGATCGCATCGACACGCGCGGAAGTGCCGGAGTTCGGGCCGCAGGTGGAGCTGCGGCTGACCGAGCACGCCGTGGAGCGGCCCGCGCGCTGCCCGGACGGCTTCGGCGAGATCAAGGGCTTCCGCCTGACGCTGGCAATCGAGGGCGAGACGCGGGTCCTCAACGACGATGCCCGCCTGCCGCAAAGCCGGGGCTGCGCGCTCGGCTACCGGATCGAGCGGCTGGTGCTGCACCACCCGGTGAACGGGGGACCGGCGTCCTTCGCGGTGATCGTGCTGGTGGAGCAGGTCGGCTTCGAGGGACCGGACGGGCGGCATCTGGCGATCACCGGGCGGCTGTGAGACGAGAGGGAGCGCCCAGCTGGATGCTTGTGGCACCGGGGAGCCTGTGATAGCGGCTTGCGCCAGATCAGCCTCCCACGCCCAGCCATCGGAGCCGCCGCCCATGACCCGCCCCGTCGTCATTGCCCCGTCCATGCTCGCCTCGGACTTCTCCGCCTTCGGAAGGGAAGTGCGCGACGTGGTGGAGGCCGGCGCCGACTGGATCCATCTCGACGTGATGGACGGGCATTTCGTGCCCAATATCAGCTTCGGCCCCGACGTCATCAAGGCGATGCGCCGGCACACCGACAAGGTGTTCGATACGCATTTGATGATCGCCCCCTGCGATGCCTACCTCGAGGCCTTCGCCAAGGCCGGCTCCGACATCATCACCGTGCATGCCGAGGCCGGCCCGCATCTCGACCGCTCGCTGCAGGCGATCCGCGCGCTCGGCAAGAAGGCCGGCGTCTCGCTGAACCCGGCGACGCCGGAAAGCGTCCTCGAATACGTGCTCGACCGCCTCGACCTGGTGCTGGTGATGAGCGTCAATCCGGGCTTCGGCGGCCAGTCCTTCATCCCGGCGATGGTCGACAAGGTCGCCCGCATCAAGGCGATGATCGGCGACCGGCCGATCGACATCGAGGTCGACGGCGGCGTCACTGCGCAGACCGCGCCGCTGGTCGCAAAGGCCGGCGCCAATGTGCTGGTCGCCGGCTCGGCGGTGTTCAAGGGCGAGGGCGTTGCCGGTTACCGCGCCAATATCGAGGCGATCCGCAAGGCCGCCGACGCCGCCGCGGCTTGACCCCCGCCGCCGCGCGGCCGACAGTCGGCGCAATGCGCCGGGCACTGCCGCCCGGCGTAAGAACGGATGGACCTGCCACGTGCGACCGCTCGTCTTCGCCATCGCCTGGGCCGCATTCATCGGCCTGATGGAGACGGCGCTCACCTTCTGGCGCGGCGAGGCCCTGACGGGTCGGTCGGCCGGGGTCGTCGCCGTCTTCACGGTGAGCGCCTTCCTCGGCGCCTTCTGCGCCTGGGGTGTCGCCAGCCTCATGACCTTCCGCCGCCGCAAGGGGCGGCTGCCGGCGCGCTTTGCCGCCATGATCCTGTCGCTGACGCTCGGCACCGCCGGCTTTTGCGCCGTGTTCTTCTTCCTGCAGCTGCGCTCCTATTACTCGGAATGGCACACCAGCACGATCTCCATGCAGATGTTCTGGGAGTTCGCCTTCACCGGCGCCTCGACCAGCTACATCTTCGCCGTGATGGGCGCCCGCCCGCTGCTGCCTTTCGCCTTCCTGCCGATGCTGGCCTTCTCGTGGTACTTCGCGCGCATTGAGCCGTCGCGCCGCGTCTGATAAGGAGCCGGCACACCCGCCGCTGCCCGAGAAGGACACCCGCATGATCCCGCGCTATTCGCGGCCCGAAATGGTCGCAATCTGGTCTCCCGAGACGAAGTTCCGCATCTGGTTCGAGATCGAGGCCCATGCCTGCGACGCGCTCGCCGAGATCGGCGTCATCCCCAAGGAGGCCGCCCGCACGATCTGGGAGAAGGGCGGGGCCGCCACCTTCGACGTCGCCCGCATCGACGAGATCGAGCGCGAGACCAAGCACGACGTCATCGCCTTCCTGACGCACCTGGCCGAGATCGTCGGCCCCGACGCCCGCTTCGTGCACCAGGGCATGACCTCGTCCGACGTGCTGGACACCTGCCTGAACGTGCAGCTGACCCGCGCCGCCGATCTGCTGCTCGCCGATATCGACGCGCTGCTGGCCGCCCTCAGGCGCCGCGCCTTCGAGCACAAGGACACGGTCTGCATCGGCCGCTCGCACGGCATCCATGCCGAGCCGGTGACCTTCGGCCTGAAGATGGCCGAGGCCTATGCCGAGTTCGACCGCTGCCGCACGCGCCTGATCGCGGCGCGCGCGGAAGTCGCCACTTGCGCCATTTCCGGCGCCGTCGGCACCTTCGCCAATATCGATCCGCGCATCGAGGAACACGTCGCCGAGGCGATGGGCCTGGCCGTCGAGCCGGTCTCCACCCAGGTGATCCCGCGCGACCGGCACGCCATGTTCTTCGCGACGCTCGGCGTCATCGCCTCGTCCATCGAGCGCGTGGCGACCGAGATCCGCCACCTGCAGCGCACCGAAGTGCTGGAGGCGGAGGAGTATTTCTCGCCGGGCCAGAAGGGCTCCAGCGCCATGCCGCACAAGCGCAACCCGGTGCTGACCGAGAACCTCACGGGCCTTGCCCGCATGGTCCGCGCCTATGCGATGCCGGCGATGGAGAATGTCGCCCTGTGGCACGAGCGCGACATCTCGCACTCCTCCGTGGAGCGGATGATCGGCCCGGACGCCACCGTGACACTCGACTTCGCGCTGGCGCGGCTGACCAATGTCATCGACAAGCTGGTGGTCTATCCCGAGCGCATGCTGGCCAATATGAACCGCCTCGGCGGCCTGGTGCACTCGCAGCGCATCCTGCTGGCACTGACCCAGGCCGGCACCTCGCGCGAGGACGCCTACCGCCTGGTCCAGCGCAACGCCATGAAGGTCTGGGACAGCTACCAGAAGGACGGCAGCGCCGATGTCGACTTCCTGGAGGAGCTGCTGAACGACGCCGACGTGCGCGCCGCCCTGTCGGAAGAGGAGATCCGCTCGCGCTTCGACCTCGGCTACCACACCAAGGCCGTCGGCACGATCTTCGACCGGGTGTTCGGCAAGGCCTGACATCCGCGCGTTGAGGCGGGGCCGGATCTCGGCCCTCGCCCGCCCCGTTGCGCAACCGGAATCAAAGCCATGAAGATCGCCGAGACCGATATCCTGCTGCTGCCCGGCTACGGCGACACGCCGGCCGGCCACTGGATGCACCGCTGGTGCGAGAAGATGCCGACGGCGCGCATCGTCGCCCAGCGCAACTGGTTCCAGCCCGTGCTGAAGGAATGGATCGACGCCCTGAAGGACGCGGTTGCCGCCGCCGAGCGCCCGGTGGTGCTGGTCGGCCATTCGCTCGGCTCGATCACCGCGGTCCATGCCGCCCATGGCCACGGGCTCGATACGGACAAGATCAAAGCCGCCTTCCTGGTGGCGCCGACGGACCTGAACCGCGCCGAGCCGAAGCCCGCCTTCGACGCAGCCCAGTTCCGCGCCGTGCCGAAGGGGCCCCTGCCCTTCCACGCCAGGGTGGTGGCCAGCCGCACCGACCCCTATTGCGCCTATGAGGTGGCCCAGCAGATGGCACGGGACTGGGGCGCGCATTTCCAGGATGCGGGCGATGCCGGCCACATCAACCTGGAAAGCGGCCACGGCCCCTGGCCGGAAGGCCTGATGTCCTTCGCCTATCTGATGAAAGACCTGTAAGGGGTCTGCTTGCGCCGCGCGTCGTCCTGATCTGAAATTCGTCCCACGTCACGGCGTCCCTGCCATCGGGCATCCGGGTTTCTCCGGGTCCTCGCTTGGCAGACGCGCCCGCCGTTGATATGGACGTTTCCCGAAAATACAGGTTCGGGGCGAGTTCGACGCGAGCAGGGCTCGTCCGGGCTGCAGGACCTTCCCGCATTGCAGCGGCATCATCCGACGACCGCGTGCATCTCACGATTTCGGAAAAGACATTGCGATGAAAACCCACAAGGCCTTTTTGCGTGCCGCACTTCTGATTTCGATTCCGATGGTCCTCGCCGGCTGCGGTCCGAGCAAGGAAGTGCTGCAGCAGGAGCGGGAACTGTTCGCGCAGGCGCGCGACCGGCAGAGCAGCTGCGGCAACACCGAGAACGATTCACCGGCGGCACGCGCCATCGTGGAAAAGGACCGGCTGCGCGGGCTGACGCGCTACACGGAAGCCGATGCGCAGGAGATGATGACCGACCGCACCGACGTCTCCTACATGCCCGGCCACGGCACGCAGATCTCCTACACCTCCGCCGACGGCCGCGCCTGGCTCTGGTATCCGGGCAATCCCCGCATCCTGGAGGGACGCTGGAAGCTGGACGACAGCAAGGACCTTCTTCAGGTCTGCTACGACTACGGCCCCGGCACCCGCAACCCGACGATGAAGGACGCACCCTCCGGCTTCCAGTGCGGCAGCTTCCACAACCAGAACATCTTCACGCTCGACACAAAGCGCGGCGACGTGTTCGGCCTTGCGACCGCCAAGGTCTTGAAGCCGCTGCCGCGCGATGCGGCCAAGCCCTATTTCCCCGGCTGCGCGCCGGCGAGAAAGCCGCTGCTGAAGAACGGCAAGCCGCCGCTCGACAACCTGCAGAACGACCTCAAGAGCTATATCGGCCGCGCCTGAGCCTGAAGCGCGACCTCCCGCGCGGCACGCGAATGCTCGCACTGATGTCGCCGCATCTCATGGGCTGCTCCTCGAAGGAATTCCACGCATGAAAACGCCGCCCGGCTGACAACCGGGCGGCGCTTTCGAAGACAACCGGAAACGGAAGAGCGTCAGTCGAGCTCGGCGAGCCGGGCCTTCGCAATCTCAAGCAGCATCGACATCTCGATGCCGTGAGAGATGAAGCGGAAGCCCATGTCGCGCGCCGACTTCGCATCCGCCGCATTGTTGCAGAAGATGCCGGCGATCTTGCCGGCGGCGCGGGCGCGCTTTGCCACGTCGGCGGCGATGGTCTGCACCTTCTCGCTGCTGGGGTTGAGCTCGCGCCCCTCCGACAGGGTCAGCGACAGGTCGCCCGGGCCGATGAAGACGCCGTCGAGGCCTTCGACGGCGAGCATCTCGTCCAGCGCATCCAGAGCGGCCGGCGTCTCGATCATGGCGAAGGCGACCGTCTCCTCGTTTGCGGAGGCGAGATACGCGGCCGGCGTCAGGCCCTGCAGCATGGCCGCGCGATGCGGGCCCCAGCTGCGGACGCCGACGGGAGGAAACTTGCTCGCCCCGACCAGCGCCAATGCGTCCTCCACCGTGTTGACCATCGGCATGATCACCGCCTCCGCGCCGAGATCGAAGGCGCGGCTCACGGTGGCGAAGTCGTCGACCGGCGGACGCACGACGGCGTGGGCACCGCCGAGGCGCGCGGCGGCAATCCCATCGCGGATGGAGGCGATGTCGTGGGCGCCGTGCTGCATATCGAGCGTCACCGCACCATACCCCGCACGGCCCAGCAGCTCCGCCATCGCCGGCACGGCCAGGGTCGACCAGGCGGTGATCACGGTCTCGTCGGCGCGAAGGCGGGCGGCAAGGGAAGGAGCGGAAGCGGTCATGGCGGGGTTTTCCGAAATGGCAGGGTGGGAAGGACCCGCAACCGGGCCCGGTGGGCGGCGGACCGCAGCTGGCGCGGCCCGCGATGTTTCAAAAAGCGCAAAGGGCAATTCGGGAGGCGAAACGCGAAAGGGGCAGCGTGTCCGCGCTGCCCCTTCGTATCGCCTCAGCCTTCGTTCTGGATCTGCTCAACCGCCTGATGCAGCAGCTCGTCCATGGTCCGACGGATCTGGTGGTCCGACTGGTTGACGCCGGCATCGTCGAGATCCTTGCGGATCTTGCGGAACACATCCTCGTCGCCCGGCTCCTCGAAATCGGCGCGGACCACTTCCTTCGCGTAGTCCTGGGCCTTGTCGGCATCGAGCCCCAACTTTTCCGCGGCCCACAGGCCGAGCAGCTTGTTGCGACGGGCCACCGCCTTGAAGCGCAGCTCCTCGTCGTGGGCGAACTTGGATTCAAAAGCCTCCTCGCGACGGTCGAAGGTGCTCATGCGTCAGTCTCCTGCCTTCTAGCGGTGGCGCCCTCGGGCGCTGAAATCGGTTGCGGCGCCGCCATCATATGGGGATCCGATGCGCCCTTGCATATCCTTCGCGACACACCAAATCAACGCGTATCGGTCGCATCCCGCCCGCTCGTCCCGACATCGCCCCGCGAGCAGGCCGAACGCCGGAAAATCTCTTCAGCGGCTTCATTGTACTTTACGGGGCGATCGTGTAGGTTCCGCGCCATCGAGCGGGGGGCCGAAAGCGCATCTGCCGTTCTCGCGCCCTTCCGATGACCGTCCCGGGTCCGGCCACGGCCGAACGAGACACTGTCCGACAAAGGGCACGGGACCGCAGTCAACCGGAGCATCTCCGCCAGTTATGGATTTTCTTTCTCAAACACGGTACGTGCCTATGAACCGCCGCAGGCGCATTTACGAGGGCAAGGGCAAGATCCTCTACGAGGGCCCGGAACCCGGTACGCTCATCCAGCACTTCAAGGATGACGCAACTGCCTTCAACGCCAAGAAGCACGAGATTGTCGATGGCAAGGGGGTCCTGAACAACCGGATCTCCGAGTACATCTTCAACCATCTCAACGCGATCGGCATCCCGACCCACTTCATTCGCCGGATGAACATGCGCGAGCAGCTCATCCGCGAGGTCGAGATCATCCCGCTGGAAGTGGTGGTGCGCAACGTCGCCGCCGGCTCGCTGTCCAAGCGCCTCGGCATCGAGGAAGGCACGCAGCTGCCGCGCTCGATCATCGAGTTCTATTACAAGAACGACGCGCTCGACGATCCGATGGTCTCCGAGGAGCACATCACCGCCTTCGGCTGGTGCTCGCCGCAGGAGATGGACGACATCATGGCGCTGGCCATCCGCGTCAACGACTTCCTGACCGGCCTGTTTCTGGGCGTCGGCATCCGTCTCGTCGACTTCAAGATCGAGTGCGGCCGGCTGTGGGAAGGCGACATGATGCGCATCGTCGTCGCCGACGAGATCTCGCCGGACAGCTGCCGCCTGTGGGACATCCAGTCCAACGAGAAGATGGACAAGGACCGCTTCCGCCGCGACCTCGGCGGCATGCTGGAAGCCTACCAGGAAGTGGCCCGGCGCCTCGGCATCCTCAACGACAACGACCGGCCGAACGGCACCGGTCCGGTGCTCGTGAAGTAAGATCGCCGGGCGCTGCGCTCGACGGAACAAGGAAAGCCCCGACCGGAAACGGCCGGGGCTTTCGGCTTTTCAGGCAAGCCTTGCAGCAAAGGTCAGGTGCGGTTGATCGAGACGCCGCCGTCGACCAGCATCGCCGTGCCGGTGGTGAAGCTGGAGGCCGGCGAGGCGAGGTAGAGCGCGGTCCCGGCGATCTCCTCGGGCGTGGAAATGCGCTTGAGCGCATGCAGGCTCTCCACGAAGGCGAGCGCCTCCGGCGTCGACGCCGCCTCCCGCCCCATCGGCGTGTCGATGCCGCCGGGCAGGATCGCGTTGACCCGGATCCCCTTCGCACCGAACTCGGCCGCCAGCACCCGCGTCAAGCCGACGAGCCCGGCCTTGCTGGCGCCATAAGCCGCCATGCCCGGCAGGCCGACGGACTGCCCGACGATGGTCGAGGTGAAGATCAGCGAGCCGCCGCCGCGTTCCTCCATGGCGGCGATCTGGTATTTCGCCCCGAGGAACCCGCCGGTCAGGTTGGTGGCGAGCACCGTGTTCCAGTCAACGAGCGACAGGGACGGCGCCGGCCCCATGGGGCCGATCATACCCGCATTGTTGAAGGCGATGTCGAGCCCGCCGAAGCGGTCCTTCGCCAGATCGACCAGCGCCCTGGCATAGTCCTCCTCCTGCACGTCGCCGGCCAGAACCGCCGCCCGGCCGCCTGCCCGCTCGATCTCCCCGGCAACCTCCTCCAGTTCGCCCCGGCGCCGCGCGCCGAGAACGACCGCGCAACCTTCCGCGGCGAAGAGCCGCGCTGTTGCGGCTCCCAACCCGGAGCTCGCCCCGGTGATGATTGCGACCCTGTCTTCCAGTATCGGCATGAAACCCTCCATCGCCGTTGCAATGGCAGGCTTGGTAGGCGGGGAAGAAGGGCCGCGACACCCGATAGCAGATTGAGCGAAACGCGGGTCCGAACGGAGAAAGCAGTCCCTGAAACGCGTCCAGGCATTGCAAAGCGCACAAAAGCCCCTTCCTTCCGCGCGGCCGTCGCGCTAGAAGCGGGCCAACTGCCCAGCCGGCGGACGCCAACGCGCGCCGGCGCCGATTTGCGGAGACATTCCCCGATGAAAGCACGCGTGACCGTTACCCTGAAGTCCGGCGTCCTCGACCCGCAGGGCAAGGCGATCGAGGGTGGCCTTGCCGCGCTCGGCTTCGCCGGCGTCGACAGCGTGCGCCAGGGCAAGGTCTTCGATCTGGAGATCAGCGGCCGCAGCGCGGACGCCGCGCGCGCCGACCTCGCCGCCATGTGCGAGAAGCTGCTCGCCAACACGGTGATCGAGAACTACGACATCGAGATCCTCTAAGGGGATCGCCCGCAACGCGGGCAGCGAGACGCGGGAGGCCGGCATGGACGATGACAGCGCCAGGGTCCTGCGTTTCCTGCTGATCAAGGCAGCGGTCTTCGTCGCCCTGCCGGCCGCGCTGGCGCTCGCCGCCGCGCTGTTCCTGGTGTGAACCGAAAGGGAGCTCTCCCGCCATGAAGTCCGCCGTCGTCACCTTCCCCGGCTCGAATCGCGAGCGCGACATGATGCATGCGCTGGAGCTGGTCTCCGGCCGCAAGCCCGAAGCCGTGTGGCATGCCGACACCAGCCTGCCGGATGTCGATCTGGTGGTGCTGCCGGGCGGCTTTTCCTACGGCGACTACCTGCGCTCCGGCGCCATCGCCGCGCGCGCGCCGGTGATGGATGCGATCCGCGCCTTCGCCGCCCGTGGCGGCCTGGTGCTCGGCGTGTGCAACGGCTTCCAGATGCTGACCGAGGCAGGGCTGCTGCCGGGCGCCCTGATGCGCAATGCCGGCCTCACCTTCGTCTGCCGCGAAGTGCTGCTGGAGACCGCCTCCACGGCCAACCGCTTCACCGCCGGCATGCGCAAGGGCGAGACCTGGCGCTGCCCCGTCGCCCATCACGACGGCAACTATTTCGCCGATGCGCAGACCATCGCGCGGCTCGAGGGCGGGGATCGCGTCGCCTTCCGCTATGCGAGCGGCACCAACCCGAACGGCTCGGTCAACGACATCGCCGGCATCACCAACGAGGCCGGCAACGTGCTCGGCATGATGCCGCACCCGGAAAACTACGTCGACGCGCAGCAGGCGAGCACCGACGGGCGCGCCTTCTTCGAGAGCATCTGCGAAGCCTTCGCCGCCGCCTGATCCAGGCGGCGAGAGACGGGAGACGACCGATGAGCCGTGCCGCCTCCGCCTCTCCCTTCAAGGCTGAGGAAAAGGCGGAACTCGCCCGCCGGCTGCGCGACTATCTGCGCGACGAACTCGGCGCCGAGGCCGGCATGCTGGAGACCGAGGCCTTTCTCGACTTCATCGCCGCCGAGATCGGCAACGCCTTCTACAATCGCGGCCTGTTCGATGCCCAGGCGGCCATCGCCGCCCGGCTGGAAGAGGCGACGGACGCGGTCTACGCGCTGGAAAAGCCCACCCGCGCGTGACCGCTCGGCGGCTGGCCGAACTGGCGCGAATAGGCTCGGCTGAAGGCCGAGGCGCTGGAAAAGCCGACGCGGCCGGCAACGCTCTTCAACACCCCTCCCCGCTCGATCTCCTGCCGCGCCAGGCACAGCCGCCAGGCCTGCAGATAGGCGCCCGGCGTCTGGCCGACGATCCGGCGAAAACCGGTGGCGAAGGCCGTGCGCGACATGCCGCAGACCGACGCCAGATCCTCCAGCCGCCAGCGCCGCTCCGGCGCCTCGTGCATGGCGACCAGCGCCAGCATGATCTGCGGATGGCCGAGGCCGGCGATCAGCCCGTCCCGCGCCTGCCCGGTCTCGATGGCATGGCGCAGGAAGCGGATCACCACGATCTCGCACAGCCGGTCGACGATGGCCTTGCCGCCGCAGCGCGGGCTGGTCACCTCCTCGTGCAGCACGGCGGCAACCGCCGCCAGCGCCGGCGCCTCGGCAAGATCGATGCAGACCTCTTCCGGCAGCGCGGTGGCGAGCGGCGAGCCCGGCCCGCCGAGATCGACCCGCGCGGCGACCGCCACCGGTCCTTGCAGCCGGCAGGCCTCGCGCGTGCCGTCGACGCGGAACACCAGCCGCCGCAGGGCGAGCGGCTCGGTCTCACCGAGGCTCCCATCCCCCGTCAGCAGCAAATGCGCCGGCTCGCCCGCCGGCAGGGCGGTGCCCAGCACGCAGGCGGAAATGCGGAACCGGTCGATCAGGGCCGACAGCCGGTCGACCCGCCCTTGCGGCATGCTGGCACCGTTCATTGAACTCTCGATCATTAAAATCGGACTGTCCTTTTCCTTTCATACATTAGCTTGGCACGGCCAACAAGGATGGCCGGCGACGACCGCCCGCCCAAGAGTTCAGCGAAAGGACAAGGATGTCCCTCATTCCCCGCCAGCAGGTTCCCGCGCTCGCGCTGGAGACGCTCTCCCATGGCCGCCTCGACCTTGCCGCGGAGAGGCCGGACTTCGCGACGCTCGTCGTCTTCTACCGCGGCCTGCACTGCCCGATCTGCGCCGCCTACCTGAAGGAGCTGGAACGCCTGACGCCGGCCTTTGCCGAGCGCGGCGTGACGACGCTGGCCCTGTCGTCCGACGACAGGGAGCGGGCAGAGGCGATGGCGGAGAAGATCGGGGCGCAGGCCCTGCGCATCGGCTACGGCCTGCCGCTGCAGGTGGCGCGCGACTGGGGGCTGTATGTCTCGGCCGGGCGCGGCATGACGTCCATCGGCATCGAGGAGCCGGAGCTCTTCTCCGAGCCGGGCGTGTTCCTGGTGCGCGCCGACGGCACGCTCTACTTCGCCTCGGTGCAGACGATGCCTTTCGTGCGCCCGCATTTCCAGGAGATGGTCGGCGCGCTCGATTTCGTGCGCAAGAACGATTATCCGGCGCGCGGCGAATACACCGGCGCGGTCTGAGAAGCAGGTTTTTACTGCCCGGTGATGAAGCGCAAGGCGCCCGGCTCGACCGTAACGTCGAGCCGGCTCGCCGACATCGGCTCGCCGTCGAGGTTGATCGCCAGATCCTCCTCGGCCTCGATGGTCAGCCGGGTGAAGCTCGCCTTGCGGGCATAGCCGTCGAACTGGCTGTCGGCCTCGCGCAGAAGGCCGGACAGGAGCGTCACCAGATGCTCCGCCTCCGGCTGGGGAAACAGCGTCAGGTCGAGGAGGCCGTCGTCGACGCGCGCATCGGCACATAGCGGCACGCCGCCGCCCGCCAGCCGGCCGTTGCCGATGGCCATGGCGATGAAGTCGCCCTCCCAGGAAAACCCGTCGGCGCTGAACGAGGCGTGCATCGGCGCCAGCTCGCCGATCCGGCTGGCGCCGGCAATGAGATAGGCAGCACCGCCGAGCAGCCGCTTGGCGCGCGGATCGGTCTCGCGGGTGATGCGGGTGACGGAGCCACCGCTCGCCACATTGACGAAGACCCTCCCGTTGATGCGCCCGACATCGATGGGGCGCGGCGTTCCGGTTGCGCAAAGCTTCAGCGCGGCGACCAGATCGGCGACCGGCAGGCCGAGCCCGGTGGCGAAGTCGTTGGCCGTGCCCAGCGGCAGCACGCCGAAGGCGCAGTCGGTCGCAGGATCGGCCTCCAGCGCCGCCGCGACCACCTGGTTGACCGTGCCGTCGCCGCCGCCGGCGACGATCACCTGCGGCCGCTCGTCCGGATCGCGCCGCACGGCCTCCTGCGCGAACTGCGTCGCATCGTCCCCGTCATAAGTCACCCTGACATGCAGTTCGTGGCCTTCGGCCCGCAGCCGCTCGACGGCCTCGCGCACATCCTCGCGCTGGGAAGACTTGCCGTTGAGGATCAGCAGGAGACGACGCATGCGGATGTTCCGTTCTGGTGTGGCAGAGGCAAGGGCTGCGGCGGAAGGAAGCGGATGACCGAGGATCGGGAGCATAAAGGCAAGCCTTGTGATACATGGGAACGCCGAAGGAGCATGTCTACAATTCCCTTTGGCCCTCCGGTTTGCTAAACGGGCGGCATCTTCCGCTTCCAAGGTTGCAGGCCCCCATGATCCCCAACGACATCGCCATCACTCCGGAACTCGTCGAGGCGCACGGCCTCAAGCCGGACGAGTACGAGCGCATTCTGGCCTTGATCGGGCGGGAGCCCACCTTCACCGAACTCGGCATCTTCTCGGCCATGTGGAACGAGCACTGTTCCTACAAGTCGTCGAAAAAGTGGCTGAAGACCCTGCCGACCACCGGTCCCCGCGTCATCCAGGGCCCGGGCGAGAATGCCGGCGTGGTCGATATCGGCGACGGCGAGGTCGTGGTCTTCAAGATGGAGAGCCATAACCACCCCTCCTATATCGAGCCCTACCAGGGCGCGGCGACCGGCGTCGGTGGCATCCTGCGCGACGTCTTCACCATGGGCGCACGGCCCGTGGCGGCGATGAACGCGCTGCGCTTCGGCGCGCCCGAGCACCCGCGCACGAAGCATCTGGTCTCCGGCGTCGTCGCCGGCGTCGGCGGCTACGGCAACTCCTTCGGCGTGCCGACCGTCGGCGGCGAGGTCGAGTTCCACGCCCGCTACAACGGCAACTGCCTCGTCAACGCCTTCGCCGCCGGCATCGCCCGCGCCGACGGCATCTTCCTGTCCAAGGCCGAGGGCGTCGGCCTGCCGGTCGTCTATCTCGGCGCCAAGACGGGTCGCGACGGCGTCGGCGGCGCCACCATGGCTTCGGCGGAGTTCGACGAGACCATCGAGGAGAAGCGCCCGACCGTGCAGGTCGGCGATCCCTTCACCGAGAAGTGCCTTCTGGAAGCCTGCCTGGAGCTGATGGCGACCGGCGCGGTCGTCGCCATCCAGGACATGGGCGCGGCCGGCCTGACCTGCTCGGCCGTGGAAATGGGCGCCAAGGGCAATCTCGGCATCACGCTCGACCTCGACGCGGTGCCGGTGCGCGAAGAGCGCATGACCGCCTACGAGATGATGCTGTCGGAGAGCCAGGAGCGCATGCTCATGGTGCTGAAGCCCGAGAAGGAAGACGAGGCCAAGGCGATCTTCCGCAAGTGGGGGCTGGACTTCGCCATCGTCGGCATGACCACCGACACGCTGCGCTTCATCGTCAACCACCAGGGCGAGACCGTCGCCGACCTGCCGATCAAGGAGTTGGGCGACGAGGCGCCGGAATACGACCGTCCGTGGGTGGAAAGCCCCAAGCGCGAGGTGCTGGCCGCCGGCACCATTGCCGAGCCGGACGACTATGCCGCCGCCCTGCTGACGCTCGTCGGCAATGCCAACGGCGCCTCGCGCCGCTGGGTCTACGAGCAGTACGACACCCTGGTGCAGGGCAACACGCTCGCCTCCCCGGGAGGCGATGCCGGCGTCATCCGCGTCGGCACCGGGGGCAAGGCACTGGCCTTCACCGTCGACGTGACCCCGCGCTATGTGGAGGCGGACCCCTTCGAAGGCGGCAAGCAGGCCATCGCCGAGTGCTGGCGTAACCTGACGGCTGTGGGCGCCGAGCCGCTGGCCGCGACCGACAACCTGAACTTCGGCAATCCGGAGCGACCCGAAATCATGGGTCAGTTGGTCGGGGCCATCAAGGGCATCGGCGAGGCCTGCCGCGCGCTCGACTTCCCCATCGTCTCGGGCAACGTCTCGCTCTACAACGAGACCAGCGGCGAGGGAATCCTGCCGACCCCGGCTATCGGCGGCGTCGGCCTGCTGCCGGATCTCTCCCGCCGCGCGGCCGCGGCCTTCGCGAGCGAGGGCGACGTCATCGCGGTGATCGGCGGCCACGGCACGCATCTGGGCCAGAGCGCCTATCTGCGCGATATCCTGGGCCGCGAGGAAGGCGCGCCGCCCCCGGTGGATCTGGCCGCCGAGCGCCGCCGCGGCGACTTCGTGCGCGAGTTGATCCGCGCCGGCCGCGTCACCGCCGTCCACGACATCTCCTCCGGCGGCCTCGCCGTGGCGCTGGCCGAGATGGCCATGGCCGGCGCCAAGGGCGCGCGGGTCAAGGTGCCCGCCCCGGCCCATGCGGCCCTCTTCGGCGAGGACCAGGGCCGCTACGTGCTGACCTGCAGCGCCGAGGAAGCCGCCTCCGTGCTGGAGGACGCGCTGGATGCGGGTTTCGAGATCGTCGAGATCGGCCGGGTCGAAGGCAGCGATTTGACGGTTGAGGACATTCTCACCATATCCGTTGCAAAGCTGCGCGAGACCCACGAGACTTGGTTCCCGCACTACATGGCGGGCGCCTGAGCGCCCGTCCTCAAAACTTTCAGGGCATCGGGGCAGGCCGCCGGCTCGGGCCGCCCCGGAGAGGGAAGGACGGAACGCATGGCAATGCAGGCGCGCGAGATCGAGGCTCTCATCAAGGAAGCCTTGCCCGATGCGCAGGTTGAAATCCGCGATCTCGCCGGCGACGGCGACCATTACGCCGCGGTGGTGATCTCCTCGGCATTCCAGGGCAAGACGCGGGTGCAGCAGCACCAGATGGTCTACCAGGCGCTCAAGGGCAACATGGGCGGGGAGCTGCACGCGCTCGCCCTGCAGACCAGCGCTCCCGAGTGATCCCCGGCGGGGCACCGGGCAATCCACGGTCGCCGGACCTTGACCCGGCAGAACGAAAGGACAGTGACATGAGCATTCAGCAGTGGATCAAGAACGAAGTCGACAGCAACGACGTCGTGCTGTTCATGAAGGGCACCCCGACCTTCCCGCAGTGCGGGTTCTCCGGTCAGGTGGTGCAGATCCTCGATTACGTCGGCGTGCCCTACAAGGGCATCAACGTGCTGGAGGACGACGAGCTGCGCCAGGGGATCAAGGAGTTCTCCCAGTGGCCGACCATCCCGCAGCTGTATGTGAAGGGCGAGTTCGTCGGCGGCTGCGACATCGTGCGCGAGATGTTCCAGAACCAGGAACTGCAGTCGCATTTCGCTGAAAAGGGCATCCCGACCCGCCAGTCGGCCTGATCGAACAGGTTAATAAATGGTTAATAAAGGGCGGATCGAAGTCGATCCGCCCTTTCTTTTTGCGAAATTTGTCGACTAGGCAAATTTTGCCGAATCACTCACGATGAATACCCGATGAACACGCATTTCAGGCTAGGATCAGTGAAGGGGTGCTAGTCCTCGGTTGTACAGGGGTTCCCGTCACCGAAAGGAACGACAGATGCGGATCGCAAAGCTTGCCGTTGCCGGTATCGCCCTCAGCCTGGGGCTCGGTCTTGCGACCGTAGCGCAGGAATCGGATGCAGGGCTCCGCCGCATCTCCTGCGTGAACCTCACCGTCTTCGCGCCCTCCGCCAGCGGCCTCAGCGACGCCGATACCTGCCGCGCCCATGGCGGGCTTGCGGCAAAGGGCGCGGCGGAAGCCTCCGCCGCCCTCGTCATTCTGGTGCGCAACCAGCCCGCCGGCTTCGACCGCGGACTGACCATGGCCAGCAACGGATCGTAGCCGCTTCCCCGCAGCTCAGCCCGATCCGTATTTCCGGGCAGCGTCGAGGGCAAGACCCGCCCCGACGCTGCCGAACACGTCGCCCTGCACCACGCGCGCGCCCGGCAGCAGGCCGGTCAGCCGCTGCCGCACGAAGGGCACGGACGCCGAGCCGCCGGTCAGGAACACCGAGGAGATGTCGCCGGCCGCAACGCCCGCATCCGCCAGACAGGCCGACAGCGCCCCTTCCACGCCCGCGACCGCCTGGCCGATGGCCCCGATCAGGTCGGCCCGCGACACGTCGACATCGAGCGCCCCGCCGCGCAGCGGGAACGCAAGCCGGTGGAGTTCCTCGTGCGACAGGGCGATCTTCGCGGCCTCGACCGCGCCGGCCAGCGCATGGCCCTGCCGCTCCGACACCACCGCCATCAGCCGCTCGACCAGTTCCGGCCGGGCCGCGTCCTGCCGCAGCTCCTTCAGCCGCGTGTCGATCTGCGGGGCGTAGAGGAAGTTGATCCGATGCCAGGTGGCGAGCTCGAAATAGGCCCAGTTCGGCAGGTCGCGGCGCGGGTCGCGCGAGCGGGTGCCGTAACCGAGCTCCGGCATCACCCGGGCAAGGCTCAAGAGCCGGTCGAAATCCGTGCCGCCAATGTGAATGCCGGTGCTGGCGAGAATGTCCTCGCGCCGGTCCGTCTTCGCCCGCCGCTCCGGCGACACCCGCACCACCGCGAAATCCGAGGTGCCGCCGCCAAGGTCGACGATCACCGCCAGCTCCTCGCGCGTCACCGCGCGCTCGTAGTCGAGCGCCGCCGCGATCGGCTCGAACTGGAAGGCGACGGAGGAAAAGCCGGCCTTGCGGGCGATCGCCTCCAGTTCCGCCTCGGCGCGCCGGTCGGCCTCGTCGTTCTCGTCGACGAAACGCACGGGACGGCCGAGCACCACCTCCTCGAAGGCGTGGCCGGCGGCCTGCTCGGCCCGGTGCTTCACCTGCGACAGGTAGAGGCCGATGATTTCGCCGAAGGTCCAGCGCTGCGCCCGGATCGTCGTCTTCTCGGCCATGGTGCTGGAGCCGAGGACGCTCTTCAGCGCCCGCATCAGGCGCCCCTCGATGCCTTCCACATAGGTCGCGACCGCATCGCGCCCGAAGCGCACATGCGAATCCTCGAAGGAGAAGAAGATCGTGCTCGGCAGCACGACGCTGTCCCCCTCCAGCGGCAGCAGCCGCGCCGTGCCGTCCCCCTGGAGCAGCGAGGCGGTGGAGTTGGAGGTGCCGAAGTCGATGCCGCAGGGGCGAAGGCTGGTCATGGTCGGATCCGGGTCAGGTCGCGCCGCGGCGGGTGCAAAACAAAACGGCCGCGGCCGGGAGGCGGTCCTCCCGGCGCGGGCAGCGGTCTGGAAGGGGTGGTTATTCGGCGGCGAACAGCGTCCGCGTCATGGCAAGGCCGGCAGCGCAGGGCTCCTCCGCCTCGCCGCCCGGCGCTGCCGCATCGGCCGCGCCCGGACGTATACCGGCGAAATCGAACAGCTGGATGTCATGCAGATGCGAGGGGCGGACCTGCGTCAGCGCCTTGGCCATGGTGGCGAGGCGGCCGGGGCTCTCCTGCTCCCAGCCCTGCAGCATGCGCTTGACCTCGGCGCGCTGCAGCCCGTCCTGGCTGCCGCACAGGTCGCACGGGATGATCGGGAACTCCATGGCCCGGGCAAAGCGCGCGATGTCGTCCTCCGCGCAGGCGATCAGCGGCCGCAGGACCATCAGGTCGCCCTCGTCGTTGACCAGCTTCGCCGGCATGGACGACAGCCGCCCGCCGTGAAAGAGGTTCATGAACAGGGTTTCCAGCGCATCCTCGCGGTGATGGCCCAGCACCACCGCCTGGCACCCCTCCTCCCGCGCCGTGCGGTAGAGCAGGCCCCGCCGCAGCCGCGAGCAGAGCGAACAATAGGTGCGCCCTTCCGGGATCTTCGAAGTGACGATGGAATAGGTGTCCTGCCGCACGATCCGGTGCGGGATTCCGTTCTCGCTCAGGAACCGGGGCAGGATATGCGAGGGAAAACCCGGCTGGCCCTGGTCGAGATTGCAGGCGAGCAGATCGACCGGCAGCAGCCCGCGCCACTGCAGCTCCAGCAGGACGGCGAGCAGCGTGTAGCTGTCCTTGCCGCCCGACAGGCAGACGAGCCAGCGCGGCCGCTCTCCGCTCGCCTCCACCATCGCATGGCGGGCGATGGTCTCGCGGGTTTCGCGCAGCAGCCGCTTGCGCAGCTTCTTGAAGCCGACCGAGGACGGCGCATTGCGATAGAGCGCGGGAACGTCGCTCTCCACAGTGTCGGCAAGGTCGGTCATGGCTCGCGCGCGCCCCGGCTGGCTGTCGTTCACGTGTCGATGGTCCCGCTGGAATAGCGCCTCGCGCCGCCCGCGCCAAGCGGAAAGCCGCGACCGCCCTCTCCTGCGGCGCCTCAGGCCCCGCCGACGGGCGGAGGCACACTCTCGTCGCCGAGGGTCTGGTTGCGGCCCGACGCCTTGGCCGCGAACAGCGCGGCATCGGCACGGCTGCGCACCGTGCCAACGCTCTTGCCGCCGCGATTGTCGGCCATGCCGATGGACACGGTGACGGTGCCGAGGATCCGCCCCGCATGGGAGAGCGCCAGCGTCGCCATGCGCGTGCGGATATGTTCGGCGATCCGGTAAGCCTCCTCCGGCGAGACCTGCGGCAGCAGCACTGCGAACTCCTCGCCGCCGAAGCGGTAGCACACGCCCCGCTCGCCGACGATATCGGTGAGGATGCCGCCCACGGTCTGCAGCACCGTGTCGCCCGCATCGTGGCCGAACTCGTCGTTGAACCGCTTGAAGTGATCGATATCGATCACGAAACAGGTCAGCTCCGGATCCCCGTCCGCGCGCGCCCAGCCCGCCAGCGCCTCGTCGAGCGAACGGCGGTTGAGCAGGCCGGTGAGGGGATCGCGCACCGCCAACCGGGTCAGGCGCTCGCGCAGCTGCAGATTGGCCACCGCCAGCGCGACATTCTCGCCGATCATGCCGAGATAAGCCTGATATTCGCGGATCACCTCGGGATTGCCCGACAGGTCGGCGAAGGAGAGAACGCCCAGCGTGTCGCCATGGGCGCTCAAGGGAATGCACAGGACGGAATCGGAAGCCTGCGCCAGGTGCTGGCAGTCGACATCCTCGCGCCGAGTGGTGCTGTGGTGCGGCTGACCGCGCCGCAGCCCCCAACATTCCTGCGGATCGAAACTCGCGGCAGCCTCCTCCGGCAGCTTCCAGACCCCAAGCCGCGACAGTTCCGTATTCGCCTCGTTGCGCAAGAACAGCGCGCCGCCCAGTTCGGGAAAGATCTGCGGCGAGAAACGCCCCACCACCTCGGCGATCTCCGGCACTTTCTGGCAGGCCTGCATCCGGCGCATCATCTGCAGGATCAGGTCCTTCATCTTCAGGTCGCGCCGCCGCTCGGCATCCAGCCGTTCGCGCTCCAGCCCGTTCTCGCGGAAGACGCGGATCGCCGCCGTCAGCTCGCCGATCTCGTCGCGGCGCCCGTCATGCGGCACCTCGACCGCAAAGTCCTGGGTCGCCAGCCGCTTGACGATGCCCGCCATCCGGGTGAGCGGCACGGAGACCCGGCGACGCAGCACGAAATAAAGCACCGCAAGGAAGACGACCGCAGTCAGTGCCAGCAGGATGCGCGCGATCAGGCCCAGCCAGTCGGCCCGGATCTGCGCCCGCTGCAGCTCCAGGCCCGTGCGCTGGTCGACCATGGTGCGGAAGCGCTCGACATCGGCGACCAGGCGCACATGCTGGCCGTAGTGCTCGTCGCCGAACAAGGCATCGCGCGCGGCCTGCACATTGCCGGAACGATAGGTCTCGATGGCGCCGGACTCGATCTCCTCCAGCCGGTCGATGGTGCCGGTGATCCGCTTGAGCAGCGCCAGTTCCTCGCCGGTCGCCCCAATCGTCTCGGCCCGGCGCGCCATCTCTTCCAGCCGGTGCTCCTCGTCGTTCAGACGATCGAAGACGGCCAGATGCGCCGGGTCGCCGCGCATCACGTAGAGCCGCGCCTCGTCGGTGCGCAACTCGGCGTCGACCTCCAGCTGCGCCCCGAGATCGTTCAGCACCAGATGCACTTCCACCGCGCGCCGCTCGGCCGCGGCCATGCGGTCGGACGCGATGAAAGCAATGCCCGACAAGGCCGTAAGCACGACCGTCACCACATAGGCCAGATTGGTGATGGTGCTGATCTTCATGGGCGTTCCGGGGGCGTTCTAGCTGAGTGTCCTCCCGGCCATTAACATCCGCACGGTATCCGAAAAACCAACAAGCAGCACCCTTTGGACCGATTACCGCCATTTCGACGGCAATCGCCGGGTTTTATCCCCATCCGCGGCAGAAAGAGCACAGCCCGGAGCCGCAGGCTCCCCGGCCCTCCCGCCTCAGGAGGCCGGGACGTAGCGCCAGGCACCATCCTTCGCCTCGGCCCGCCCGACACCCGGCCATGGCAGGTGGTAGCCGATCAGCATCAGGCCGTCGGTCGCCGCCCGGTCGAGCAGCCGCCGCCGCGTCGCGGCCGCGATCTCCGGCTGCTGATCGGAGCTTGGTTGCCAATCCGGTTTCGCGAAGGAGACGGAAGAATGCGTCAGCGCATCGCCCAGCACCAGCAGCTGCTGGCCGCCGTCCTCCACCAGCACGGACATGTGGCCCGGCGTGTGGCCCGGCGTCGCGATCATCGTCACGCCCGGCACCACCGCGTGATCCGCGCCGACCCGCTCGGTCTTCTCCGCAACCGCATTGAGGTTTCGCTGCGCGCCGAGCCCGAAGGAATGCAGCGCTTCCGGATTGTTCGCGATGAAGTCGGGATCCATCCAGAAGTCCCACTCCGCCGCACCGATCAGATAAGCGGCATTGGGGAAGCGCTCGGTCTCGTCGAAATCGTCGATGATGCCCCAGACGTGATCGGGATGGGCATGGGTCAGCGCCACATGCGTCACCGCCTCGCGGTCGATGCCCGCCTCCTCGATGCTGTCGGCGAGCTGGCCGGCGGTCTCGAAGAAATTCATGCCCGCGCCCGTGTCGACCAGCACAAGGGCATCGCCCCGGCGGACCAGCGTGATGTTGAGCGGGCTCGCCCGGGTGATCGGATCATGGCCGTTCACCTCCAGGAAGGCGGCGCGGTCCGCATCGGGTACATTGGCCGCAAGCGTGGAGGCCGGCAGCGACAGCCCGCCGTCGCTGAGCACGATGATCTCCGTCTCGCCGAGCTGGAAGGAATGGAACTTCGGCTCGGCGCTGGCGCGTGTCGCGGCAAGCGGCAGGGCCAGTCCGGCACCGGTCAGCACCTGCCCGGCGCGAAGCATTGCGGGCGCGGCCAGTCCGCCGCCCAGAAATGCACGTCTCGAAAAGCTCACGGCGCATCCTCCCTTTTTTCGCCATCATATTCGAACGCGCGAATATGAAAAGCCGAAAGCGGACGCAGGTGCCAGGAAAGGGTAAGCGGGTACGCCGCACCAAAAGAAAAAGGGGCGCGCCGATGGCGCGCCCCTTCCAAGGCCTGGCGGTCCTTGTCAAAAAATCAACGCGAGTAGAACTCGACGATGAGGTTCGGCTCCATCTGGACCGGATACGGCACGTCGGTCAGCGTCGGGACGCGCGAGAAGGTCGCGGTCATCTTGCTGTGGTCGGCGGTGACGTAGTCCGGCACATCGCGCTCGGCCAGCTGAACCGACTCGAGCACGGTGACGAGCTGACGCGACTTCTCGCGAACCTCGATCAGGTCGCCCGGGTTGCAGCGGTAGCTCGCGATGTTGACGCGGCGGCCGTTGACCTTGACGTGACCGTGGTTGATGAACTGGCGGGCAGCGAAGACGGTCGGGACGAACTTGGCGCGGTAGATCACCGCATCCAGACGGCGCTCGAGCAGGCCGATCAGGTTCTCCGAAGTGTCGCCCTTCATCCGCGAGGCTTCCACGTAGATCTTGTGGAACTGCTTCTCGGAGATGTTGCCGTAGTAGCCCTTGAGCTTCTGCTTGGCGCGCAGCTGCACGCCGAAGTCGGAGAGCTTGCCCTTGCGGCGCTGGCCGTGCTGGCCCGGGCCGTACTCGCGGCGGTTGGCCGGAGACTTCGGACGACCCCAGATGTTTTCGCCCATCCGGCGGTCAATCTTGTACTTTACACCATGGCGCTTCGACATGCGCGGTTCCCTCGTTGTGTTTGCAGTCTTGCAAGGAAACGCGACCTCCTCTCCTCATCTCCCGCAATCGGAAGACCAGGCGACAGGACCCCCGGCCAACAGCGCCGGCGCGGGGCTCCACGGTTGCGTGAAATGCAAAGCGGGCCGACAGGGCCCGCAAAGCGAGAGGATGCCTACTCCAAAGCCGGCATCGAGTCAAACGCTTGATGCCGCCTCTGCGCCGGAAATCGCCAGCGTTTCCGCCGAAAGCAGCTCCAGTATCGGCGACAGGTCCGCTCCCGAGGTGGCAAGCGCCCGCACGGACGCGGCGGCATGCCCCTCGCCGCTCGCCGCCCCGCTCGCGACCAGCACGTCGCGCAGGCGGCGGGCAATGGCGGGCGCCGGGTCGAGCCAGTCCACCGGCCAGGGCGCGACCTGCGCCATGAGCGGCGCCAGCAGCGGGAAATGCGTGCAGGCGAGCACCACGACATCCGTCCGCCGGCCGTCTTTTTCCACGAAACAGGGCGCGATCTCGGTCGCCAGCGCGGTCCGGTCGAGCTGTCCGCGCAGCAGCGCGTCTTCGGCCAGGCCCGCAAGCCGGCGCGCGCCGACCAGCGTGATGGCGACCTCCGGCGCGAATCGGCGGATCAGTTCGAACGTGTAGTCGCGCGTCACCGTGCCGGGCGTTGCCAGCACGCTGACGAGACCGGAGCGCGTGCGCTCCGCCGCCGGCTTGATCGCCGGCACGGTGCCGACGACGGGAATGTCGAGCGCCGCGCGCAAGGGCGGCAGGACCAGCGTCGAGGCGGTGTTGCAGGCGATGACGACGGCAGAGGGGCGCAACTCGCCGGCCAAGGTCGCCACCACGTCGGTGCAGTGGCGGGTGAGCGCTTCCGCCTCCCAGGCGCCATAGGGAAAGCCGGCATCGTCCGCCGCATAGACCAGCGGCAGGCCCGGCATCAGCCGCCGGATCTCGCGGGCGACGGTGATGCCGCCGATGCCGCTGTCGAAAACGAGGACCGGAGCCGGTTCCGCCATGCCTTCCCCCCGGATGAGGATACGGGCGGGCTACTTGGCCCACTCGTCAGCCCAGTCAGCCCCGCGGGCGCGTGGAGCGGCCTTCGAGCGCCGCCACCACCCCGCGCAGGGTCTTCACTTCCTGATCGGTGAGTGAGGCTTTTTGAAGGATGTTGCGCAGGTTGCGGACCATCGACGGGCGCTTCTCCACCGGGCGGAAGAAGTTCACCGTGTCGAGCGCCCCTTCCAGATGCTCGAACAGGCGCAGGAGGTCTTCCTTGCTGGCCGGCGGGTTCTGCTCCTCGTCGAGACGGAAGGGCAGCGCGCCGTCATTCGCCTTCAGCCGCCACTCGTAGGCGCAGACCAGCACCGCCTGGGCGATGTTGAGCGAGGCGAAGTCCGGATCGACCGGCAGCGTGACGATCTCGTCGGCGAGCGCCACCTCGTCGTTGTTGAGGCCCCAGCGCTCGCGGCCGAACAGATAGCCGGTGCGGGTGCCGCTGGCGCCGAGCCGGGTCGTCGTCACGGCCGCCTCGTCCGGGCCGCGCACCGGCTTGGCGATCTCGCGCGAACGCGCCGTGGTGGCGAAGACGAAGCCGAGATCGGCAATCGCCGCCTCGACGCTGTCGAACACCTGCACGGCCTCGATCACATGGTCGGCGCGGCTGGCGGCCGCCCGCGCCTTTTCGCTCGGCCAGCCGTCGCGCGGATTGACCAGGCGCAGGTCGCGCAAGCCGAAATTGGCCATGGCACGGGCCGCCGTGCCGATGTTCTCGCCGAGCTGCGGCTCGCACAGGATGATGCAGGGCGGGGGCAGGTCGCGGACCCTGGCCGCCGGGTCGATGGTGGCGTTGCGTGTCATGGCGCGCGGGATATCCCAATCCGCACGGCTTTTCCAGCGCCAGCCGAGCCAACGCAGCCGGGAGACGCAAATATTTCGTCGAAGCCTCTCGCCGGTTGCGATAACTTCACATACGGGAGGTTGAAATGCCCGTCGGCAACACCCCAGGCCGACGCCTGCATGTCTGCCGCGCTCCGCCGACGCCAGGGCCAGCCCTGCCCCTATCCGCACCCTCCGACGACAGGATCCCACGATGACCGACGTTCCCTCCCTCCCCGTCACCGAAGCCGTCCGCCAGAAGTGGGGCTGGTTCCTCGCCCTCGGCATCGTGCTCGTCATCGGCGGCATGCTGATGATCGCGCTGCCGCTCGCCAGCTCCATCGCCGTGACGCTGGTCATCGCCATCGTCTTCGCCATCGGCGGCGCGGTGCAAATCTGGCACGCCTTCTCCGTTCCCGGCTGGGGCGGCTTCATCTGGAACATCGCAACCGGCGCCATCGCGCTGGCCGGCGGCATCGCCGTCTATTTCAATCCGGTGGTGGGTGCGGCAGCGCTGACGCTCGTGGTCGCGGCGATCCTCCTGGCCCAGGGCATTGCCCAGATCCTGCTGGCGCTGAAGATCCGCCCGCAGGACGGCTGGGGCTGGGTGATGTTCGCCGGCATCGTCTCGGTGATCGCCGGCCTGTCCATCTGGTTCGAGTTCCCCTCCTCCGCCGTCTGGGTGCTCGGCCTGCTCGCCGGCGTCTCCGTGCTGATCAACGGCTGGAGCTTCATCGCCATCGCGCTCGCCGCCCGCACCATTGCCAAGCGTCTGCCCGCCTGAACGGGCAGGTTGCCTGAAAGAACGAGACGGATAATCCGAAAAGGGGCCGCCGAACAGCCGAACGGTTATTCGGCGGCCTCGACCATGTCGGGCAGGCGCGCCACGCCGGGCATGAAGTCGATGCGGAATTCCGAACCGCGGCCCGGCTCGCTTACCGCGTCGATGTCCCAGCCGTGGCGGCGGGCGATCGCCTGGCAGATGGCAAGCCCCATGCCGGTGCCGGCATAGCGATCGCGCGAATGCAGCCGGCGGAAGGGCTCGAACACCTGCGCCTTGTGCTGCATGTCGAAGCCGATGCCATTGTCGCGGATGACGATGGCCGTAGTCGAGCCGTTGCCGAGCCGCTCGGCCAGCACCTCCACCACCGGCGGCCGGTCGGGATGACGGAACTTGATGGCGTTGCCGATCAGGTTCTGGAACAGCTGCTCCAGGAACACCGCATCGCCCGAGAGCACCGCATCGCTGTCGTGCAGCACGACGTCGGCCCCGTTCTCGCGGATCAACTCCGACAGGCTGTCGCGGACGCGCTCGACCAGCTGAGCCAGCGGCACAGCCTCGCGCGACAGCTCCCGGTCGGAAGCGGCCGAATAGTTCAACAGGTTGGAAATCAGCGTCTTCGCCCGCCCGGCCGAGGCCTTCATCACATTGGCGGCGTAGTCGATGGTCTCGCGGTCCTTGTTGGCCACCCCCTCGAGCAGCAGGTCGCTGAACACGGTGATCTTGCGCACCGGCTCCTTCAGGTCGTGAGACGCGAGATTGTTGAACTGGGTCAGCCGTTCGTTGGCCGCAAGAAGGTCGGCGTTGGCCTGTGCCAACTCGCTGGTGCGCTCGGCCACCCGCCGCTCCAGCTGCGCCTGCAGCCGCATCAGCCGGCTGCGGTCGCGCAGGAGCAGCAGCCCCATGGAGACGCCGGCGACAAGCAGGCCGACGATCAGCGCCAGCACCAGGTTCACCGTGCGCTGCAGCGCCGCGCGCTGGCGCGAGGCCGCATCCAGCTGCAGCCGGTAGACCGCCGAGCGGAACGAATCGATGGTCGCCTGCAGGCCGACGAAATCGCTGCGCAGCTCGCGCGCGGCCGTGACATCGCCGGCGGCGATGGCGGGCATCAGGGGATCGGCGGCGCGCAGCACCGCTTCCAGCTCGCCCATCAGCGGCACCGAGCCGTCGACCCGCACCAGCTCCTGGCCCGCCTCGCCCTCGTCCAGCCGCATGGCGCGGCTCCACAGGATGTCGAAACGCGCCGTCACCTCCTGGGTATCCGGCGACGCCCCGTCATGAACGATCATCTTGTTGAGCGCATGCATCAAATCCTGATACTCGACCACCAATTGGGCCGTGTACCAGATCAGGCTCTGACGGTATTCGGAGCGGTCTTCGCTGTTCTGGCGGTTCAGCGTCGAGACCACGAAGAAGAGCGACGCAGTGATGATGGCGACGCCGATCAACAGGGACACGTAAAGCGTCCGTACCCATCTTGCGCTGAGGTCCATGGCCGCCCGTTCCGCTCCCGTAACCGTCCGCCTGCTAAAGACCGCAGGCCCGGACATGAAGCTTACAGCCGGGAAGGAAGCGAGGAAAGGCCGATTTCAACCAGAACTATCGGGATCGTGAATCCACTACTATGATCTCGCGGATCTGCCAGATCGCGCGGGAGTAGTAGAGTTCCTGGCGCAGCTCCTCGTGGCCCGACCAGGGGTAGATCAGCCACAACGGCCCGCGGTCGCGGATGCTCATGTCCTTGCCGCCAACACGCATGGCCAGAATCACGTCGTAGCCGGTCGCATCCGACAGCGGGATCTCCACCCGGTAGTTGTTGAGCGCCACCGCCTCGATCCGGTCGCCGGTAGCGCCCACCCGCTTCAGCAGGTCGCGCAGCAAGGGGCCCTCGAACAGCACCTCGTCCGCCATCCACGGCGTTTCGGTGGTGAGCGACGTCATGCCGAGCGCCGTGAGTTCGGCGCGGGTGAAGCTGACCGGCGCACCGCCTTCGATCGCCCCGCTCACCACCAGCACCGGCCCGTCCTCGGCCCGCGCGACGCCGCCGGCCGGCAGCAAGGCAAGGCCGATCAGAAACGCAAGCGCCGCGACGACACGGCACAGACCTTTTCGGCCGGCAGCATACCAGCCTTCCATCGGTCCCTGCATCCGATCCACCTGCACCGCCACCCTCCGAATCTTTGACAAGGAGATATGCGATGAATAGGCACTTCTCGCAAGCGGTCGAGGGTTGCATCCGCCGATATGGTTTCCAAGCGCACCGAGCATGATTGACGAATGGCCGGCTTTCCGTTTGGCCGGCCCTTTGCTATAGGGGCCGCGCGGCCCCTGCGTCCGGCGGCGCCAACCTGCAACGGCAGGCGCCCGGCAGGGCCGGACGTATCGGGCGCATCAGGCGCGCAAGCCACCCAAGACGCGAGGTCATCTGCACATGGCGAAGATTAAGGTTGTCAATCCGGTTGTCGAACTCGACGGCGACGAGATGACCAGGATCATCTGGCAGTTCATCAAGGACAAGCTGATCCACCCCTATCTCGACATCGACCTGAAGTACTATGACCTTTCGATCGAGAAGCGCGACGAGACGGACGACCAGATCACCGTCGACGCCGCCAACGCCATCAAGAAGTACGGCGTCGGCGTGAAATGCGCCACGATCACGCCGGACGAGGCCCGCGTCGAGGAGTTCAACCTCAAGAAGATGTGGCGCTCGCCGAACGGCACGATCCGCAACATCCTCGGCGGCGTGATCTTCCGCGAGCCGATCATCATGCAGAACGTCCCGCGCCTGGTGCCGGGCTGGACCCAGCCGATCATCGTCGGTCGTCATGCCTTCGGCGACCAGTACCGCGCCACCGACTTCCGGTTCCCGGGCAAGGGCAAGCTGACGGTCAAGTTCGTCGGCGAAGACGGCACCACCATCGAGCACGAAGTGTTCGACGCCCCGTCTTCGGGCGTGGCCATGGCGATGTACAACCTCGACGATTCGATCCGCGACTTCGCCCGCGCCTCGATGAACTACGCCCTGCAGCGCGGCGTGCCCTGCTACCTGTCGACCAAGAACACCATCCTCAAGGCCTATGACGGGCGCTTCAAGGACATCTTCCAGGAAGTGTTCGACGCCGAGTTCAAGTCGGCCTTCGAAGCCAAGAAGATCTGGTACGAGCACCGCCTGATCGACGACATGGTCGCCGCTGCGCTGAAGTGGTCGGGCGGCTATGTCTGGGCCTGCAAGAACTACGACGGCGACGTACAGTCCGACATCGTCGCGCAGGGCTTCGGCTCGCTCGGCCTGATGACCTCGGTGCTGATGACCCCGGACGGGCAGACGGTGGAGGCGGAAGCCGCCCACGGCACCGTCACCCGTCACTACCGCCAGCACCAGCGCGGCGAGGAGACCTCGACCAACCCGATCGCCTCGATCTTCGCCTGGACCCGCGGCCTTGCCCACCGGGCCAAGCTCGACGACAACCAGGAACTGGCGAACTTCGCCGCGACCCTGGAAAAGGTCTGCATCGACACCGTCGAGTCCGGCCACATGACCAAGGACCTGGCGCTGCTGGTCGGCCCGGACCAGAAGTGGCTGACCACCAACGGCTTCCTCGACAAGATCGACGAGAACCTGAAGAAGGCCATGGCCGCCTGACGAGCTGCCTGACGGCAGCCTGCCGACGACCTTGCGAAAGGCGCCCCTTGCGGGCGCCTTTTTGCGCTTCGGGCCACCCGACCATCTTGCGGAGCGCGACGCGGCGCGCGCAAGCCGCTAACATGTCGGCAGTCTTCCGTTCAGGAGTCCCATCCCGATGACCCTGCGCTCTCCTTCCGTGGTCCGTCTGCTTGTCGCCGCCCTCACCCTCTTCGCCCTCGCCCTTCCCATTCCCACCGCAGCGCAAGGCGCTCGCGAGCCGGCCCGCGGCACGCCCGAGCGCGTCGCGCTGATGGATGCGGTCCGCCCGCTGGTGGAGGTGCGCGTCGGCGGCCCGGTCGAGTTCGTGGTGGTGCGCTTGCAGGTTGCCGGCGACTGGGCCTTCGCGATCCTCGACCCGCAACATCCCGGCGGCGCGCGGATCGACCCCGCGCGAACGATCTACGGCGAAGACTCCGAATACATGGACGGCCTGCGCACCTATGCCCTGCTGGTCAACGCGAACGGCCGCTGGAACATCGTCGATTATGCGGTGGGGCCCACCGATGCCTTCTGGGACGGCAACCCGCTCTATCGCAACATTCCGCGAGGCCTGCTCCCGTGAGGAAGCCGATCGCTCCTCCGGGAAAGCTTGCGTTTACCACTATGGAAAATTGACAGGTTTCCGGAGGAAGAACTGCCGGGATTGCACCCATCTTCAACTTCTGAGCTCGATACTGTCGCAAAGTCGGAGCTGGAGAGGGAGCAATGACCAAACTCGGATTGCCGGAGAACATTGCAGAGATCTGGGACAGGGAGATCGTTCGCATTACGCACGACCTGCCCGACAACCCGCTGTTCTCGGACGAGGCGCTGGCCGAACTCGTCGCCAACAACCCGGACGCCGTGCGCGAGATCGCCACGATGGACACCAGCGTCGAGGACAAGAGCCGCTGGCGCGCCAGCGACATCTCCGCCAACGACCCGCAAGGCCTGTTCGGCGCCGTGCGCAGCGGCGCGCTCTGGGTCAATATCGGCCATGTCGGCGGGCGCGATGCCCGCTACCAGCGGCTGATCGACGACATCATGGACCAGATCGATGCGGCCGTTCCCGGCCCGGCCAGCTACAGCCGCCAGATCGGCATCCTCATCTCCTCCCCCCGTGCCCGCGTCTACTACCACGCGGACGTGCCGGGCCAGGGCCTCATCCACATCCGCGGCGAAAAGCGCATCTGGCTCTATCCCGGCCACGAGCCCTACCTCAAGCCGGAAGAGCTGGAGCGTGTGGTGACCGCAGTCACCGCCGAGGAGATCAGCTACGATCCCAGCTACGACGAGGCTGCCACGGTGATCGACCTGACGCCGGGCACCGCCCTGTTCTGGCCGCTCAACTGGCCGCACAGGGTCGTCAATGCCGACAGCCTCAACGTTTCGGCAACGGTCGAATACCACACGCCCAAGACCCGCCGGCACTTCGCGGTCAACTATGCCAATGGCGTGCTGCGCCATGGCCTCGGCGTGACGCCGCGCTCGCGCGCCATCGACGGGCCCGGCTTCTGGGGCAAGGCGGCCTTCGCCTATGCCTGCCGCAAGTCCGGCCTCGCCAGACGCCTGCTGCAGTCCGCCAAGGGAGCCTGACCCGATGGCGTATGTCGCCCGGCCGCTGGCCCGCCGCTTCGACAGCATCCACGATCCCGGCCTCGTCGAACGATGGACAAAGCTGGAGGAGAGCGGCGGTTCCACTGCCTTTCTCAGCCTCGACTTCGTGCGCTCCATGCAGGACGGGCTGGCGCCGGAGCGGCACGGCATGCCGCTCTATATCGCGATCGACGACGCACAGACCGGCGCGCCGTTGATGATCGTGCCGCTGCTCGCCGACACGCGCTTCGGCGTACGGCGCCTCGGATTTCTCGACTACGGCGTCGTCGACTACCACTTCCCGCTGGTCGATCCCAAGGCCTGTGCCGATCCGCAATGCTTTGTCGCCATCCGCCAGGCCTTCATCGCCGCCCTGCCGCCGCACGACGCCCTGCTTCTGTGCAAGGTCATCCGCGAATACCGCGGTATCCCCAATCCGCTCTGGATCGAAGACCGGCTGATCGACACCGGCGAGGGTGCCTCGCGCATCGACCTCGATCCGGACAGCCTGGAGCGGGCGCAGAGGAACCACTCGGTCTATCCGAAGATGGCAAAGCAACGGGCAAAACTGGAAAAGCTGCCCGATTTCGAGATCGTCGAAGCCAGGACGCCTTGCGAGATCGACCAGCTTCTTGGCGTCATGGCGCGCCAGCGCCAGCAGCGGATGTCGGCGCAGGGTATCCCGGACCTTTTCCAGGACCCGGCAGTCTTCGCCCATTACCGCCGCCTGGCGATGGGCGGATGTAAGGACGGCAGGGTCCTCCTGCTGGGCATGAGGGTCGGCGAGACATGGCTGGCGACCAGCTACTGCCTGTGCCACCAGGGCGTCGTCACGGGGCTGCTGTGCTCGCTGGACGAAGGCCCCTATCGCAAGCATTCCCCCGGGCTCCTCGCCACGATCCTGGAGATCGAGTGGGGGCAGCGCCACGGCTTTGCGCTCTATGACTTCGGCGCCGGAAGCTACGGGTACAAGGACCGCTTCGGCGGCCGCCACCGCGTCATCAGGGCGCTCGACGTTGCACCAACCTTGCGCGGTTCGGCCTATCTCGCGGCCTGCCGCGCACGCATAAGCCTGCGTCTGTGGCTACGGGATCGACCCGCCCTGGCGCAAGCCGCACGCCGGGCGAAGACCCTGCTCGCCGCCGCCATGGGCCGCAAACGCGGCCCGAAGAGCGGCACCGCGAGACGAACCCGGCCCTTGCCGCTCAACTGACGCCCGAGGCATCCGCGCGGTCCTCTCCCTACGCCTTGTCAGGCCTGGCGCCGGGCGATCCGTCCTTCGCCCCGCCGTCGCCGTCCGGGTCCCGGTCTTGCGCGTCCGGCAGGCCGGAAAAAAGATCCGGCAGAAC
The DNA here is from genome assembly GCF_023507705.1 of Stappia sp. WLB 29. GTDB lineage: Bacteria > Pseudomonadota > Alphaproteobacteria > Rhizobiales > Stappiaceae > Stappia. The sequence continues at coordinate 34,533 of NZ_JALBGD010000015.1, forward strand.
CTCGGTGTCCGGCCTCATGTCCGACAGGCCCTCGCCGTCGCTCGCAAGCGCGTCCTCCGTCTCGTCCGCAGGCTCGCCGACCGGCTCCACCTCTGCCGCCTCGGCGATCTCCTCCTCCACGATGTCTCCGCGGGGAAGATCCCGGCGGCGGCGCATCTCGTCCAGGATGCGGCGGGCGAGGTCCGGCTTGCGGATCAGCAGCGCATGCAGATCCTGCGAGTCCAGCACCATCAGTTGGGCATCGGACGTCGCCATCACCGTTGCCGAACGCCGTCGCTCGCCGAGCACCGCCATCTCGCCGAAGAAGCCGCCCTCTTCAAGATGGACGCGGGCCTGGCCAATCGTCATCTCGACGAGGCCGGAGGCGATGAAGAACATGCTGCTCGCCGGTTCTCCGCGCTGGCTGATCACTTGGCCGGCCTTGACCGACCGGCCGCGCAGCAGCCGGGCGATCTCCGCGATGTCGGCCGCCCGCAGATCCTGGAACAACGGCACCCGGGCGACCATGCCCCAGGTCACCGCGAAGTCGCGCGAATGGATCTCCCGGGCAAACGCGGTCGCCACGATGCCGACCGGCAGCGCCAGCAGCCCGTAGCCGAGCAGCATCACCAGCCCGCCCAGCACCTTGCCGGCCGGCGTGACCGGCACCACGTCGCCATAGCCGACCGTCGTCACCGTGGTCATCGCCCACCAGACCGCATCCGGGATCGTGCCGAAGGCCTGCGGCTGCACCTGGCGCTCGACCATGTACATGGCGGTGGCCGCCAGCATCACCACGCCGAAGATGATGATCAGGCTGGCGCCGATGGCGTGGCGCTCCGACAGCAGCGCATTGGTGAGCGAGCGCAGCGCCGGCGAGTAGCGTGCCAGCTTAAAGAACCTGGCGAGCCGCAGGATCACCATGACCTTGAAATCGGTGGGAACCAGAAGGATGCCCAGCACGAAGGGCAGAACCGCCAGCAGGTCGACGATGGCAGCCGGCTGCAGCGCATAGCGCAGACGCGCCATGAGCGGTGTGTCCTTGCGATAGGGCGGATGCAGGTTCGCCACCCACAGCCTTGCAAGATATTCGGCAAGGAACGTCGTGCCGATCACCAGCTCGGCCAGCGCGAAGGTGTCGTCCCACTCTGACGCCAGCGAGGGAACCGTCTCCAATGCCACCAGCGCGACCGCCGCCAGCACCAGAGCAATCAGCAACCGGTCGAACCAGCGCCCCTGCGGGTCGCCGGCCGAGCCGAGCTCCAGCCAGCGATAGAGGCGCCAGCGGAGCCGTGCCACGCGCCCCGCCGGCGCAGGCGAATCCTCGCCCGAATGCGGCCAGCCGGGCGCCGGCCGCGGCGGGTCGCCAACCTCTCCGGAAAGAGGATCGCGACCCGTTGCCATCGCGTCAGGCCTTGGCCGGCGCTGCAGTCTCCAGCGCTTGCGCGATCGCCGTCACGGCCGCTTCCGCCTGCGAGGCATCGGAGCCGCCGGCCTGCGCCATGTCCGGACGGCCACCGCCACCGCGCCCGCCCAGAACCTCGGAGCCGACCTTCACCAGGTCGACCGCATTGAACCGGTCGGTCAGGTCGCCGGTGACACCGACGACGATCGCCGCCTTGTTGTCTTCCGACGCATTCACCAGCACGACGATGCCGGAACCGATCTGGCCCTTGGCCTCGTCGGCCAGGCCCTTGAGATCCTTCGGGTTCAGGCCCTCGACGATACGCGCCATCAGCTTGACGCCGCCGATCTCGCGCAGGCCCTCACCCGCATCGCCCGCGCCGCCGCCCATGGCGAGCTTCTTGCGCGTATCGGCAAGCTCTCGCTCCAGCCGGCGCTTTTCCTCCACCAGCGCCGCAACACGCTCGGTCACGTCCGCCTGGCCCGACTTCAGCACCGAGGCGATCTCGCGCACCCGCGCGTCCTGCCCGGCCAGATACCGGCGGGCGGCCGCCCCGGTCAGCGCTTCGATCCGGCGCACGCCGGCGGCAACCGCACCCTCGGCCACCAGCGTAACGAGGCCGATGTCGCCGGTGCGCGACACATGAGTGCCGCCGCACAGTTCCAGCGAATAGGTCTTGCCCGCCTTGTCGCCGCGCAGCGCCCGGCCCATCGAGACCACGCGAACCTCGTCGCCGTATTTCTCGCCGAAGAGCGCCATCGCACCCTCCTCGATCGCCTCGTCGACGCCCATCAGCCGGGTCTCGACGGGAGCGTTCTGGAGCACGATCTGATTGGCGATCTCCTCGACCTCGGCCAGTTCCTCCGCCGACATGGGCTTGGGATGGGAGAAGTCGAAGCGCAGCCGCTCCGGACTGACCAGCGAGCCCTTCTGCGCCACATGGGTGCCGAGCACCTCGCGCAAGGCTTCGTGCACCAGGTGGGTGGCCGAGTGGTTGGCGCGGATCGAGCCGCGGCGCGTGGCATCGACCAAAAGCTCCAGCGGCAGGCCGATGGTCACCTTGCCGGAGAGCACCCGCACCTCGTGAACGAAGAGGCCGTCGGCCTTCTTCTGGGTGTCGGTGACTTCCAGCTCTACGCCGCCCTCGCCGCGCATGCGGCCCGTATCGCCGACCTGGCCGCCGGACTCGCCGTAGAACGGCGTCTGGTTGAGCACGACGAAGCCGGTCTCGCCTTCCTTCAGCTCCATCGCCTCGGCGCCGTCGCGCACCATCGCAGCCACCACGCCTTCGGCGGTCTCGGTGTCGTAGCCGAGGAAATCGGTCGCCCCGCAGCGCTCCTTCAGCGTGAACCACACCGTGTCGGTGGCCGCCTCGCCGGAGCCGGACCAGGCGGCGCGCGCCTCGGCGCGCTGGCGCTCCATCGCAGTGTTGAACGCATCTAGGTCGACGCTGACGCCGCGCGCACGCAGCGCGTCCTGCGTCAGATCGAGCGGGAAGCCGTAGGTGTCGTAGAGCTTGAACGCGGTCTCGCCGTCGAACTCGGCGCCCTCGCCGAGGCCGGCACTGGCCTCGTCCAAAAGAGTGAGACCTCGCGCCAGCGTCTTGCGGAAGCGCCGCTCCTCGAGCTTCAGCGTCTCGGTGATCAGGGCCTCGGCGCGGGTCAGCTCCGGATAGGCCCGGCCCATCTCACGCACCAGGGTCGGCACCAGGCGCCACATCAGCGGCTCCTCGGCGCCCAGCAGATGGGCGTGACGCATGGCGCGGCGCATGATCCGGCGCAGCACGTAGCCGCGGCCCTCGTTGGAGGGCAGCACGCCGTCGGCAATCAGGAAGCTGGCCGAACGCAGATGGTCGGCGATCACCCGGTGGCTGGCGCGCTGTGCGCCTTCCGCCTCGACGCCGACCGCGTTCTCCGAAGCGGAGATCAGCGCGCGGAACAGGTCGATGTCGTAATTGTCATGCACGCCCTGCAGCACCGCGGCGATACGCTCCAGCCCCATGCCGGTGTCGATGGACGGCCGCGGCAGGTCGATGCGCTCGCCCGGCAGTTGCTCGTACTGCATGAAGACGAGGTTCCAGATCTCGATGAACCGGTCGCCGTCCTCTTCCGGCGAGCCCGGAGGACCGCCCCAGATGTGGTCGCCATGATCGTAGAAGATCTCCGAGCACGGACCGCAGGGACCCGTGTCGCCCATCGCCCAGAAATTGTCCGAGGTCGGGATGCGGATGATCTTGTCCTCGGAGAGGCCGGCGATCTTCTTCCACAAGGAGAAGGCCTCGTCGTCCTCGGCATAGACCGTCACCAGCAGCCGGTCCTTCGGCAGCGCGAATTCCTTGGTGATCAGGTTCCAGGCGAGTTCGATGGCCCGGTCCTTGAAGTAGTCGCCGAAGGAGAAGTTCCCCAGCATCTCGAAGAAAGTGTGGTGGCGGGCGGTGTAGCCGACATTGTCGAGATCGTTGTGCTTGCCGCCGGCGCGCACGCATTTCTGTGCGGTCGTCGCACGCTGGTAGTCGCGCTTCTCCAGGCCGGTGAAGACGTTCTTGAACGGCACCATGCCGGCATTGGTGAACATCAGGGTCGGGTCGTTGCGCGGCACGAGCGGGCCCGATGCGACGATCTCGTGACCGTTGCGCCCGAAATACTCGAGAAAGGCAGACCGGATTTCGTTTACGCCGCTCATCAGGATCCCATCCGTTGCGCCGCGCCTGCCCGCCTGTCCCGCGGTCTTCGAATGGTCCGGAAGGGGGAGCGCGCCTGTCTTCGTTCTTGAGCCCGCTTTTAGCTTTGTGCCGGCAGCAAGTCCAGCGCGCGCCACGCCTTCGGCCGCGTCTTGCAACAGCAACCGCGGGCGGACCGCAAGCCGCTCTCCCGCGGACCTGCCTTTGCGTTCATGCGGCCGCGCCGATCGTATCCGCCAACCGCACCTGCCGACCGCCCGGCGTCGGCAAGCGGCACCGCCGGAACGCTCCCGACGCGCCGGCCCGCCTAGGAACGGCCCTTGGGCATAACGGCCCCAGCCCGAACGAACGGCGCCGGCGTCCCAAAAGCAAACAGCCGCCCCGAGGGGCGGCTGCGGCAGTTATCACTCGTCGGAAGATCCGTCGTCGTCGCTTTCCGAGAAGGGATCGGTGATCCGCTCCGCGATCAGGCCGGCATTCTGCCGGATCGCCAGTTCGATCTCCTCGGCCGCCTCCGGATTGTCGCGCAGGAACTGCTTGGCGTTCTCGCGGCCCTGGCCGAGCCGCTGGCTGTTGTAGGAGAACCAGGCGCCCGACTTCTCGACGATGCCGCCCTTGACGCCGAGATCGATGAGCTCGCCCATCTTCGAAACGCCCTCGCCGTAGATGATGTCGAACTCGACCTGACGGAACGGAGGCGCGAGCTTGTTCTTCACCACCTTGACGCGGGTCTGGTTGCCGACCACTTCGTCGCGGTCCTTGATCGCGCCGATGCGGCGGATGTCGAGGCGTACCGAGGCATAGAACTTCAGGGCGTTGCCGCCGGTCGTCGTCTCGGGCGAGCCGAACATCACGCCGATCTTCATGCGAATCTGGTTGATGAAGATGACCATGCACTTGGAGCGCGAGATCGAGGCCGTCAGCTTGCGCAACGCCTGGCTCATCAGCCGCGCCTGCATGCCCGGCAGGCTGTCGCCCATCTCGCCGTCGAGCTCGGCCTTGGGCGTGAGCGCGGCGACCGAGTCGACCACCAGAACGTCGATGGCGCCGGAGCGCACCAGCGTGTCGGCGATCTCCAGCGCCTGCTCGCCGGCATCCGGCTGGGAGATCAGCAGGTCGTCGATGTTGACGCCGAGCTTGCGGGCATAGATCGGATCGAGCGCGTGCTCCGCATCGATGAAGGCGCAGATGCCGCCCTTCTTCTGGGCTTCGGCAACGGTGTGCAGGGCCAGCGTCGTCTTGCCCGACGATTCCGGTCCGTAGATCTCGACGATACGACCGCGCGGCAGGCCGCCGATGCCCAGCGCGATGTCGAGACCGAGCGAGCCGGTCGACACGGTCTGGACCTCGACCACCTGGCCCTGGCCCATCTTCATGATGGAGCCCTTGCCGAAGGCGCGTTCGATCTGTGAAAGGGCGGCGTCGAGCGCCTTGTTCTTGTCCATCTGAATGCCTTCGACCAAGCGGAGTGAATTCTGTGCCATGAGGCTGCCATCCTTATTTCACGCCGCGCCCGGCGATTCAAACTGCGCTTTTGTACCATTTTTGTTCTCATTGCGCAAGAAGCGCCAAGCCTTTGATCAGGCTTGACTATCCGGACTATGTTCCACCATTGTTCATGAATAGAACTTCTTCCCCCGCCGCGTCGGGCGCGCGAGAATCGGTCACAAGCGCCGGCAGCGCCGCACGGGGCGACGAGAAGGAGCAGCAGCAGGGGAGGAACCGCAAGACGCGCGCAGAGACGGCCGTGGTGCAACGCGGCGGTTTACGTCCAGATCTCTTCCGCGCCGTTTTCGACGACGTGGACGACACCCTGCGGCTCCTTCAGACGCAGGATCTGCGCATCATCGAGCCCGAGGCAGATGCCGCGGATGACCTTGCCGATCTGGCCGTGTGCCACGGCAATGGTCGGGCGCGCGAGCGTGCCGAGCCAACGGCTCGCCCGCTCGCGTAGGTCGGCGAGGGTCTCCCCGCCCGGCGCGCCGAAATACCAGTCGTAGTCCGGCTTGCCGGCCATATGCGCGGGAAACCGCTCGATCATCTCGGGCTTGGTGAGGCCGCTGAGCTGCCCCAGGTCGATCTCCTTGAGCAGGTCCGTTGCGACCGGCCGAAGGTCGAAATGCTGCCGGATATTGGCGACCGTCTCCTGCACCCGGCCGATGGGGCTCGCCATCTGGTCGAAGCCATCTGGCGAGCCGAGCTCCCGCGCCAGGATCTCGCCGAGCCTTTGCGCCTGCTGCCGGCCCGTCTGCGTCAGCGGAGAGTCGAGATGCCCCTGGGCGCGGCCGGCCAGGTTCCACTCGGTTTCGCCATGACGCATGAAGACAAGTCGCGGGTGCTGCAAGGGATCGGTCCGCCATCGGTTGAGGCATGGCGCTCGAAAGGCACCGGAGAGGAGCCCCGGCTACCCTTGCTGACTCCAAAAATCAATGTCGCCCAGTAGACGACGCGCGCCCTTCAGAGCGACGGCTTCCCACGAAGTTTCAAGATCTCCGCGCGTAGTTTGAGGCGAGCACCTAATGGTTCACCATGCTTGGCTTCCCAGTCGAGCGCAGGTTGGATGTTATCTTCCGCGCGCCAAGGGATATCCAATTCCGGACAATGAACCTGCTCAAGGAAACGAATCTTTCGCTTCTTCAGCTGTTTCTGAAACGCGTCACTACAAAACACTCCGTAACCGTTCGGGCGAAGATAGAGACCTATCCAAAGATGGTGACTACCTATCCGTGGCGCACTTAGCGTGACTGATTTAGACGTGGGCAACCTGACATAAGGGCGGTCTATTTCTTCATATACCTGCCAATGAATGCCCGAAGGCTCAATCAGAACCGCATCGAATGCGACTGCGCAGTTGAAAACGTAATACATCTGCGGCAACGGCTCGCCGCTCTTAAATCGCAATTTCAGTGGCATGAACTGATGCACGCCGGGTTCGAATTCCTCGACCAGATCCTTGAAGCGCTGGCTGACCGCGTTGCAACCACACATGGGAAAAACATCCGGCACACGCTTGGTCGTCGTCTGATGACCAGAAACCGGAATCTTGGTGGGGTCGACCCAATAATACTGACTTAACCCGAAGGCTCTGGCAGTCTTATCAGGATACTCCTTGTCATCAAATACGAAACCAGGTGTGGACCACGCTTGGTAGACAAGATTGAGCAGCCACGCCATCGGTTCCCCGCGCTTTTCGTTTCGGTGCTTGAGCAAGAACCTATGCACCATTGGTTGCAAGCCGGTGAAGCCCCTCCCCTCGCATTGCGCGAGCCGGTATAAGCGGCTGCAAGAACAAAGGCCGGAGACCCGCCCGCATGCCGATTGCCGCCTTCGGCGCTATCCACCTCGACACGATCGCCCATGCGGACCGCCGGATCCTGCGCGAAACCTCCACGCCGGCAGCACTTGCCGTACGGCCGGGCGGCGTCGCGACCAATGTGGCGCGCGCGCTGGCGCGGCTCGACTGCCGCATCGCGCTGGCCGGCCGGCTGGGACGCGAGGCGGAGGCCGACGGGCTGCTGGTGCAGCTGATGGCGGAAGGCGTGGACACCGCAGCCATCCGCCGCAGCGACCTGCCGAGCGGGCGCTATCTCGCCCTGCACGATCCCGACGGAACGCTGGCGGCGGCCGTCGTCGATGCCCGCATCACCGAGACGCTGGAACCGGGCGCCCTGCTGCCGCTGACCAAGGCGCAGGAGGAAGCCGGCTGCTGGTTTCTCGATGCCAACCTGCCGCAGCCGCTTCTGGCGGAATTGGCGGAGACAGCGGGAGAGCGGAGGCTGGCGGCCGACGCGGTCTCGCGGGCCAAGGCCGCAAGGCTCGGCCCGATTCTGCCGCGTCTCGATCTGCTGTTCTGCAACCGTGCGGAGGCCGCCGCCCTGCTCCGGCAGGACGAGAGGCAGCAAGAGCCGGACGACGGCGGCGCGGAGGCGGCAAATGCGCTGGTGGAGGCCGGCGTGCGGGCCGTGGTGGTGACCCGGGGCGCAGCCCCCGTGCTTCTGGCGACCCGCTCGGGCATCGACGAGATCTCGCTGACGACATGCGATGGCGCAGCAGCCCCCCCGCCGCGGATCGTGGACGTGACCGGGGCGGGCGATGCGCTGATCGCCGGAACGCTGGCGGGCCTGGAGCACGGGTTTCCGCTTGCACGGGCGGTCGCGGCCGGCATGCGCGCCGCAGCGCTGACGCTGGAAAGTCCCGGCGCGGTGGCGGACACATTGACGTGGGCAGCAATCGCGCCGACGAGATAAAAAAGGATGCGCGGCAGCCGCCACCCGGCCATGCGCAAACGGGGTGGCCGGGCGCCTCGACAGCGACGGGGCGCCGGCCCTATAAGGCGGTCCGCACCCGGCAGGGGACGGCAGGACGGAGCGAATTCGACATGCTGGACAAGGATATGAACGGGCTGGCTCCGGTTCTGCAGCTGGGCGAGGAGGTCGCCGCGGCACTGGCCGTGGGGCGCCCCGTGGTGGCGCTGGAATCGACCATCATCACCCACGGCATGCCCTGGCCGAAGAATGTCGAGACCGCCCGGCTGGTCGAGGCGGACATCCGCGCCGGCGGCGCCGTCCCGGCGACGATCGCGGCCCTCGACGGCAAGCTGCATGTCGGACTGTCCGACGGCACGCTGGAGCGGCTGGCCAAGGCCGAGGGCGTGATGAAATGCTCGCGCGCCGATCTCGCCATTGCGCTGGCGAGCGGCCGTCCCGGCTCCACCACCGTCGCGGCGACGATGATGGCCGCCCATGCCGCCGGCATCGCGGTCTTCGCCACCGGCGGCATCGGCGGCGTGCATCGCGGCGCGGAGACGAGCTTCGACATTTCCGCCGATCTCGACGAACTGGCGCGAACGCCGGTCTGCGTGGTGGCGGCCGGCGCCAAGGCGCTGCTCGACCTGCCCAAAACGCTGGAAGTGCTGGAAACGCGCGGCGTGCCGGTGATCGCCCACGGGCAGGACGCCTTCCCGGCCTTCTGGTCGCGCGACAGCGGCCTTGCCGCGCCCTACCGCATGGACACGGCGGACGAGATCGCCGGGCTGCTGGAGCTGCGCGCCCGGTTCGGCGAACATGGCGGCGTTCTGGTCGCCAACCCGGTGCCGGAGGCGGACGAAATTCTCCCCTCTCAGATCGCCTCGGCCATCGAGCAGGCGCTGGCGGAAGCGGCACGGCGTGGCGTCGGCGGCAAGACGGTGACGCCCTTCATCCTGTCGATGATCTACGAGCTCACCAAGGGGCGCAGCCTCGTCACCAACATCGCGCTGGTCCGCAGCAATGCGCGGCTGGCGGCGGCAATCGCGGTTGCGCTGGCCGCGCGGCAGGGCAGGACCGCAGCCGGCCGTTTCTCCTCTGACGTGTAACTGCCGCATTTTATATGCTTAACTCGCTGCGACCGGCAGCCATGGGGGGGCGCCGAACGATGGTCCCACCCGCGCCGGTCGCCGGAGTCCAATACGGCCCTGCCCAGCCCGCCCCTCGGGCGGCAACGCGGGCGAGACAGGAAGACAGAGGCTAAGATGGCGGAAGCAGCAGCTCAGACCGGACTTTCTCCGATGCAGTATCTCGACAAGGCCGTGGCCGCCCTGCGCGACATGGGCCTGATGCCCGACGGCACCGCCGAGGCGCCGATCAACGCGCTGCTGGAGAAGATCTCCGACCTGTCTCCGGACAAGATCGCGGTGATCACCCGCACGCTCGGCCAGTCGCAGACCTTCAACGAGGTGGTGCGCAACGAGATCCAGGCCATGTCGATCGGCGAGCGTTACGAGGCGATCACCGAGGCCTTCAACTCGATCCGCGACGACGCCAAGGGCATGGTCGACCAACTGGCCGACGGCAAGATCTCCTTCATGGAGAACATGTCCAACAAGTGGCGCGACATGACCCGCGGCACGATCTCCGACCGCTTCGGCAAGATCCGGGAGACCTATCTCGACGTCGCCCGCGACACCAAGGACCAGATCGAGCGCGAGCAGCGCATCCTGGAGGCCTATCGCGATTTCCGCGGCGCGCTGAAGCAGGCCGAGGTCCTGGCGCTGGAGGTGCTGAACACCGCGACGGCCCGTCTGGAAGAGGCCAAGGCCGCGCTGGAGGCCTCCAACAAGGAGGTCGAGGCACATGACGGCGGCGACGCTGCGGCCAAAGCTCGCCTGGAGTTCGCCCGCGACGAGAAGATGCGCGCGATGCAGGACGAGGAGAAGCGCTACCAGATCGCCAAGGACCTCTCCGACAACCTGACCATCGGCTACAACACGTCGGAAGTGATCATGGCACGTCTGATGCAGACGACCAACGCCAAGGAGCGGGTCTATGCGCAGTCGGTGACCTTCTTCTCCACCAACGATTCCGTGCTGACCGCGCTGAATGCCTCCTTCACCGGCCTGCACGGTCTGCACGAATCGACCGAGGCGCTCAACGCCATGAAGGACGGCGTGTCGAAGTCGCTGGAGACCCTGGCGGAGATCGGCGATGCGGTGCAGGAAGCGGCGCTGAAGGCCGGCTACGGACCGACCATCCAGGCGGCGGCCGTCAAGAAGCTGGTCGACTCGGTCATCAACTTCCAGGTCAACTCGCGCGAGATCATCAACGAGATGCGCGTCATGTCGACGAGGAACTCCGAGGAGATCCGCGACGCGGTGGAGGACGGCAAGCGCCGTCTTGCAAAGCTCGCCGCACAGGGCAACATGATCGGCGCCTGAGCCGCCCGCAAGGGAACCGCATCCATCACGGCCGGCCGCGGACATCCGGGGCCGGTCCTGCCGCAAACGGCTGCAGGGGAACGAGTGCATGGCCTCCGACACCGCCTCGACCAGGGCGCCGCTCGATGAGCTGATGATGGCGATGGACGTGGTCGACACGCTGCGCCACGACGAACGCATCGCACTGAAGGAACTCGGCTCGGACGAGCGCGACGCTGCGATGATCCAGCGTCTGCGCGAGATCTATACGAGCCAAGGCATCGAGGTTTCCGACCGCATTCTGCGCGAAGGCGTCGAAAACCTGAAGCAGAACCGCTTCGTCTACAGCCCGCCAGCGGCCGGCTTCCAGCGCACGCTGGCGCTGATCTACGTTACGCGCCTGCGCTGGGCGAAGGCGATCGCGATCCTGCTGCTGCTGGCCGTTGCCGCAGCGCTGGCCTGGCACTTCCTGGTGACCGCCCCGCGCGAGCGGGCCGCCGAGGCGCTGCGGATCGAGCTGACGCAGACCCTGCCGACGGAGATTGCCGCGACCGTGCGCCGGATCGGCGAGGTGAGCGATGAAACCGCCGCCCGCGAGCGGGCGGCGACGCTGGCCACCGGCGGCCAGGCTGCCCTTGCCGCGAACGATGCGGCCGCCGCCCGCAAGGCACTGGCCGACCTCAAGGCGCTGGAGGCCCGCCTGCTGCAGGTCTACGACATCCGCATCGTGTCCCGTCCGGGCACGCCGACCGGCGTCACCCGCATCCCCCAGGCCAACACCTCGGCGCGCAACTACTACCTTCTTGTCGAGGCGGTGGCGCCGGACGGAAAGATTGTGCCGCAGGAAGTCACCTCCGAAGAGGACGGCGCCCGAAAGACGGTCGCCATCTGGGGCCAGCGGGTGCCGCAATCGACCTTCGACGCGGTGCGCCGCGATAAGGAGGAGGACGGCATCGTCAGCAATCCGGTGCTCGGCAGCAAGGCGCGCGGCAAGCTGCAGCCCGAGTGGCAGGCCCGGGTGGAGACGGGAGCGATCACGCAATGGTAGCTCTTGCCCAGGCGGCATCGCGCCGAACGACACTTGAGGGAGGGACCGGCGGGAGGCCGGCAGGCACGCACAGGACGGCAAGGGGCACGCGGGCATGGTGAGCGGACGTCAGACCCTCGGCTCGATCGAAAGGGCGCTCGGTGAGGTCCGGCAGGAGGAAGACCTCCTGCGGCGGCGCGTCGACGACGCCATGCGCGAGATCAACGATCTGCGCGGCGCCGAGTTGGAAGCCTTCCGGGAGCTTGCCCGCTTTCGCCTGCGCGAAGGCGGCGACAAGGCCTTCGGCCAGCGCATCGACAAGGACGAGGCCGAGGCCCGTCGCCAGCTGGAACAACGGGAACTGGCGCTATCGGCCTTGCGCGCCCAGCATGATGCCCTGACGAGCGACGTCGCCGCCCTCACCGAGCAGCGCCGCCGCCTGACGCGCGAGCGCGATGCGGCGAGCGACCGGCTCGACGCCATTCTCGAGGCCGTCGACGAGAAGCTTGCCGGCGATCCGGCCTACACCGCCCAGCGCGAGGCGGCGGAAGCCGCGCAGCGCACGGCCGAGGCCGCGCGGTCCAAGGCACGGCAGGCGCAGGACGACCGGGCAGCCAAGAGCAAGGCCTACGAGGACGACGCGCTCTTCGCCTATCTGTGGAAGCGCGGGTTCGGCACCTCGGCCTATCGTTCGACCGGCCTTATCCGCATGCTCGACCGCTGGGTGGCGCGGCTCATCCGCTACGACGATGCACGCCCCAACTACGCCATGCTGGTGGAGATCCCGCATCGGCTCGAAGCCTATGCCAGCGACCGAGAGGCGGAGGCGGAGGCGGAACTGGCCAAGCTCGGCGCCCTGTCGCGCCAGGCCGCAGCGGACGTCGCCGGCGAGGACCTTGCCGCAGTCATCGAAACCGCCGAACGCGAGATCGAGGACACGACGGCAACGCTGGAGAAACTGGAAGTCGAGCTGGAGGAACTGGGCAAGCGCGAGCAGCCCTATCTCTCCGGCGAGGATTCCGAGTTCCGCACTGCCGAGGAGGCCTTGCTGCGCTCGCTGCGCTCCGAGGAGCTGACCACCTTATGGCAGGAGGCGCTCGCCACCCCCTCGCCCGACGACGAGCGGATCGTCCGCCGTCTGCAGGATCTCGACGCCCGCATCGAGATCCTGAACAGCGCGACGGAAAAGGACCAGCGCACGTTGCGCGATCTTGCCCGCCGGCGCGACGAACTGGCCAAGGTGACGCGCCAGTTCCGTCAGAAGCGCTATGACACCTGGGACTCCACCTTCGACAACGACAGCCTGACCGGCGTTCTGCTCGGCGAGTTGGCCAAGGGCGCCCTGTCTGGGGCCGACTACTGGGCCAAGGCCGAGAAGTCGCGCAAGCGGCGCAAGCGCCACGGCGGCAGCGTCGGCTTTCCCGGCGGCATCGGCCTGCCCGGCTCCATGGGTGGGGACGGCCCGGGAGGTGGACGCGGCGGCTTCGGCGGCGGCGGCTTCGGAAGCGGGGATTCCTTCGGCGGTGGCGGCTTCAAGACCGGCGACACGTTCTGATCGTTCGCACCCGGATCTCCAACCGGCACGTGCCTTGGCACATTCGCCGGGATGCCTGCGTCCGCAGTCTTTGTTAACTTCGCTGTCGCAAGCTTGCGCTTGCGCAAAAGGTCCGCCGACACCGCCTTCCAGGTGCCGCCCGGATATCCTGCCCGTATCCGGGCCCTTACTTCTTGGGGAATGCCGCAATGCTGCTCCGCCTGACCCTCGTCCTCGTTGCCGCCACGGCGCTTACCGCCTGCCAGTCCGGCCGGCGCGGACCCGCCCCGGTCGAACCGCAGCAGGCAGTGCTGACCGTGCCGACCGGCGCGCAGTCGATCACCGTCCGGGCAAATACCGAGACGGTTCGCCAGACCATCGTCGCCAACGCGACAGAGCGCGGCACGCCGATCACCCAGAACCAGCCCAACATGGTGATTCTGGAGCGGACGGTGACGGGAGAGAACCCGGCCCTCGACAGCGAGTTCGGCCCCTCCGACAACGGCCCGCGCAAGTTCCGCATCCGCGTCCGCTTCCAGGGCACCGGCTGCGATACGCTGGTGGTGCAGGACGTCGCCGTCATCAACAATGCCGGCACCGCGCTGGAGCAGGTCTTCACTCTGACCCAGCCGCAATACAACCCGCGCGACAGCCTTGTCGGCCTGAAGTCGAAGGCGGAATCCGGCGCCCGCTGCATCTGACGGCAGAGCGGGCAAACCTGAGGGGAGCGACCTTGTCGCTTCCCTGCCGTTGCATGCGAGGCGAAAACGCGCTTGTCTCGCGGCCGGGTTGAATCGAACTTTCCCTCCCGCTCGCAACCAGCAGCGCCATGGCCACCGTCTACGATCTGAAATCCCGCTTCCAGGACCTGCTGCGCCCGATCGTGCGCGCCCTGGCGCGCGCCGGCATCACCGCCAACCAGGTAACGCTGGCGGCCCTCGCCCTGTCCGTGCTCGCCGGGCTCGCGATTGCCCTGTGGCCGGCCGCCGGCCTGCCGCTCGCGCTCCTGCCCCTGGTGCTGTTCTTGCGCATGGCGCTCAACGCCATTGACGGCATGCTGGCCCGCGAGCACCATCAGCAGTCGGCACTCGGCGCCGTGCTCAACGAGCTCGGCGACGTCGTTTCCGACCTTGCGCTCTACCTGCCCTTCGCGCTTGTGCCCGGCGTCTCGCCCGTGGCCGTCGTCGGCCTGTGCCTGCTCGCCGTGATCGGTGAGATGACAGGCGTCGTCGGCGTCCAGATCGGCGCCTCGCGGCGCTATGACGGCCCCCTCGGCAAGAGCGACCGCGCCGTCCTGTTCGGTACGCTCGGCCTGTTGCTCGGCATCGGCCTCGCCGGCCCCGTCTTCGCCAACTGGGTGCTGGCAGTGGCGCTGCTTCCCGCCGCCCTCACCATCTTCAACCGCGCCCGAAAGGCGCTGGCCGAGGTCCGGGAGGGCCGTCCGTGAGCCTGTTCGACGACCTGACGCCGCTCCACCTCGCCATCGCCGGCATCTGGGGCATCCTGGTCCTTGCCAGCATCCTCGTCTTCGCACTGAAGCGTCTCCAGCCCCAGCGCGACCACTCCGAACTGGTCAGCCGCACGGTGAGCTGGTGGGGCATGATCGCCCTCTTCACCGCCGCCTTCCTGCTGAGCCGGACGCTCTCCATCGTGTTGTTCGCGCTGGTGAGCTTCCTCGCCTTCAAGGAATACCTGTCGATGATCCCGACCCGCCGGGCCGACCGACGGGTGCTGTTCTGGGCCTACCTGTCGATTCCGGTCCAGTATTACTGGGTCGCCGACGGCTGGTACGGCATGTTCGCCGTCTTCATCCCGGTCTACATGTTCCTGTTCCTGCCCTTCTCCATGCTGCTGTCGCAGCAGACGGAAGGCTTCCTGAAGGCGATCGGCACGCTCAACTGGGGTCTCATGCTCTGCGTCTTCTCGCTGAGCCATGCGGCCTTCCTGCTGGTGCTGCCGGTGGCCGGCAACACGGATCCGCAGGCGGGCGCCGGCCTGCTGCTCTATCTGGTGTTCCTGACCCAGTTCAACGACGTCGCCCAGTACACCTGGGGCCGTCTGTTCGGCCGCCGCCCCATCGTGCCCGTCGTCAGCCCGAAGAAGACCTGGGAAGGCTTCCTCGGCGGATTGCTGACGACGACGGTGGTGGCCGTTCTCGCCGCGCCGCTGGTCACGCCCTTCGACTGGCAGCAGGCGGCAGCGGCAGGGCTGATGATCGCGGCCGCCGGCTTTATCGGCGACGTGACCGTCTCGGCCGTGAAGCGCGATCTCGGCGTCAAGGACACCGGCTCGCTGATCCCCGGCCACGGCGGCATCATGGACCGGATCGACAGCCTGACCTTTACCGCGCCGCTGTTCTTCCACTTCGTGCGCTACTTCCACGCGTGAGGACACCATGACGCGCGTGCTGCAGATCCTGTTCTTCCTGGCAGCGCGCGTCGTCGTGCTGTTCGTGCTGGGACTGAACGTGCGTCGGCGCGAATGGCTGCCGGAACACGGGCCGGCGGTGGTCGTCGCCAACCACAACAGCCATCTCGATACGCTGGTGCTGATGTGCCTGATGCCGCTGTCGAAGCTGCACCTGCTGCGTCCGGTCGCCGCCGCCGACTACTTCCTCGCCAACAGGGCGATGGCGTGGTTCTCGCTCAACATCCTGCGCATCATTCCGATCGTCCGCAAACCGGGCGAGCGGAAGGACGGCACCCCCGGCGCCGATCCGCTGGCCGAGTGCCACGCCGCTCTGGCCAAGGGCGAGATCCTGATCCTGTTTCCCGAAGGCAGCCGCGGCGAACCGGAAAAGATGACCGCGTTGAAGAAGGGCATCGCCCATCTCGCCGAGAAGAACCCGGACGCACCCGTCGTGCCGGTCTTCACCCATGGGCTCGGCAAGGCGCTGCCGAAGGGGTCGTTCCTGCTGGTGCCGTTCTTCTGCGACATCTTCGTCGGCGAACCGATCCGCTGGCCGGGCGACCGCACCGCCTTCATGGAGACGCTCACGGCGCGCTTCGCTGCTCTCTCCGCGGAGAAGACCTTTGCGTCTTGGGAATAGCTGGTGGAATAGGCTGGTCGCGCTGGGTGCCGGCCTTTGGGGCCTTGCCGAGGCGACCGTCTTCTTCATCGTGCCGGACGTGCTGCTGAGCTTCATCGCGCAGGTCTCGCTGAAGCGCGCGCTCCTTGCCGCCCTTGCCTCGGTGGCCGGAGCGCTGGTCGGCGGCGCGCTGCTCCACGCTTTCGCAAACGCCGATCCGCAGGCCGCGCAGGCGCTGCTCCTGAACGTGCCGGGCATCTCCCCCGAACTGGTCGCGCGGGTGGCGGAGCTGATCGAGAACGGCCTGCTCGCGGGCATGGTCGCCGGCTCCTTGAGCGGCGCGCCCTACAAGATCTTCGCCGTGGACGCGGCGACCGCCGGAGTGCTCCTCTGGGCGTTCCTCCTGGCAAGCGTGCCGGCCCGACTGCTGCGGTTTGCGCTCGTTGCCCTTGCGAGCTGGCTCGTCTTCGCAAGGCTGCTCGCCGGGCTTGCGCTGCGCATGCGCCGTTGGCTGCTCGCCGGCGCGTGGCTGCTCTTCTATCTCGCCTATTTCACCGCCATGGGATGGTGAGGGGGATGGTGAGGCGCGGGGCGGCGAGAGTGGCGCGGAGCGGAGCCGAAAGCCCCGCCCCGCCACAGCGGCTCAACTCGCCAGCACGTCCTTCACCATCGTTGCCAGCTGCTTCAGCGTGAAGGGCTTGGGCAGGAACGAGAACTTCTCGTTCTCCGGCAGGTTTTTCTCGAAGGCGTCTTCCGCATAGCCGGAGACAAAGATGATCTTCAGATCCGGCTGGGTCTTGCGCAATTCGCGCAAGAGCGTCGGCCCGTCCATCTCCGGCATGACCACGTCGGAGACCACGAGATCCACCTCGCCATCGGTCTCTTCCATGATCTCCAGCGCCTCGGCGCCGCTGGACGCCTCGTGCACGGTATAGCCGCGCGAGGTCAGCGCCCGTGCCGCGAAGGCACGCACCGCCTCCTCGTCCTCGACCAGCAAGATGGTTGCCGAGCCAGTCAGATCGGTCAGCTGCGGCGCCTCGACCGGCTTCACCTCCACCTGCTCCGCCTCGTTGCGCACATGGCGCGGCAGGAAGATGCGGAAAGTCGTGCCCTTGCCGATCTCGCTGGTGCAGAAGATGAAGCCGCCGGTCTGCTTCACGATGCCGTAGACCGTCGACAGCCCCAGACCCGTGCCCTTGCCGACCTCCTTGGTGGAGAAGAACGGCTCGAAGATCTTCTCCATCACCTCCGGCGTCATGCCGGTGCCCGTATCGGTGACCTCGGTCAGCACGTATTCGGCGACCGGCATGCCGCGCGTGCCCTCGTAGGACTGCGACTGATCCTCCGGCACGTTGAGCGTGCGGATGGTCAGGTGACCACCCTCGGGCATGGCGTCGCGTGCGTTGACGGCAAGATTGACGATGACCTGCTCGAGCTGATTGAGGTCCGCCATCACCGGCCAAAGGTCGCGGCCGTGCACGACGCTGAGCTCCACCTTCTCGCCCAGCAGGCGGTCCAGCAGGATCGACAGGTCCGCCAGCACGTCGTTGAGCGCCAGCTCCTTCGGCCGCAGCGTCTGGCGCCGCGAGAAGGCGAGCAGCTGGCGGACCAGGCCGGCCGCACGGTTGGCGTTCTGCTTGATGTTCATGATGTCCTGGAAGGACGGATCGCTCGGCCGGTGGCTGGCCAGCAGCAGGTCGGAGAAGCCGATGATCGCGGTCAGCACGTTGTTGAAGTCGTGCGCCACGCCACCGGCCAGCTGACCGATCGCCTGCATCTTCTGGCCTTGCGCGAACTGCGCCTCCAGCACGCGCTGCGCGGTCGTCTCCAGCACATAGACGATGGCCGCATCCGAATCGTCCTCTCCGTCGCGAACCGCCGAGACGTAGACGGTGGCGGAGCGTCCGTCCTCGCGCTCGTCGAGGCGCACATCGACCGGCGGGATTTCGCTGCGCCCCTCGGCGGCGGCGGCAAGCGCCTCCATCAGCGCCGGGCGCGAGGGAGCGGTGACGTGATCGACGAGCTTCGGCGCGCCCTGCGTGGTGTCGGAGGTGCCGAACAGACGCACGAACGGCGCGTTGGTCTTGCTGATACCGCCGTCGTGGTCGATCGAGGCGATGGCAATCGGCGTGTTGTTGAAGAAGCGCGCGAAGCGCACCTCGGAGGAGCGCAGCGCCTCGGCCGCATCCTCGCCGCGCGAGCGGTTGAGCACCAGCGTGCGGCTCTCGCCCGGCAGTCCGCCGGCGCCGAACGGCACCCGGTGCAGGATGCGCACCGGCACCGACCGTCCGCCGCGGGTGGTCAGGTCGAGATCGAAGGTCTCGGTCTTGACCTCGCCCGCCTTGCCCTGGACCGAGAGCAGAAGCTCCGCCCCGTCGCCGCGCATGAATTCGCTGACGCCGAGCGAACCAGCCTCGAAGCTGACGAGGTCGTAGCCGAGCCAGTCGGCCAGCGTCGCGTTGAGATAGACGACGCGGCCCGCGGCATCGCAGGAGAAGAAGCCTGCGGGGGCATGGTCAAGGAAATTGATGACCCGCTGGAGCTCCTGGAACGACGTCTCCTGCTCGGTGCGATCGCCGCTGATGTCCGACAGCTGCCACACGGTGCAACCGCGCTCGCCGCCCCGACCCGTGGCCAGCGGCAGCGGCCGCACGCGCACCCGGTACCAGCACGGCTCGCCATCGTTGCGCCCGAGCGGATGCGGCAGGCGGATTTCCTCCTCCGCCGCGCGCTCGGCCTCGGCCGCCCGCGTCAGGTGGAAGATCGCGTCGGTCGCGGCCGGATCGCTGGAGAAGACACGCTCGACGCCGCGCATCTCGGTCGGCCCCTCGGCGCCGATCAGCCGCGCATAGGCATCGTTCGCATAGACGATGCGCCCATCGCGCTCGACAACGAGGACGCCGTCTTCAAGCGTGTTGAGAAAAGCGGCCGGTACGGGACTTGCCGGCGCGCGCGAGGAAAAGCGCAGCAGGCCGATGGCCCCGGCGAACAGCGAAAACACGCCGATGACGGCAAGCACGCCCAGCAGCGCCAGCACGAAAGGCTCCGCCTGGCCGCGCTCCATCAGCGACAGGGCTGCCGCGGCACCGACAAGGCCGACCGCAAGCAGGATCAGCAACAGGATGCTGCCTGAGCGCTCCTGCCGCTCGACCGCGGGAGACGACGGACCCCGATCACTTCTGCTCATTCACATACCCCGCGGCGCCAATCGCGCCAGCCTTCCCTTCGGCACCCACCGTGCGCCCATGCGCCCGGCGACGAACGCCGCTCCTAGCTGCGCCAGGCTCGGCGTTCCCGCATTCGATAAACGAAACCGATCACTTCTGCCACCGCGCGATACTGCTCTTCCGGCACTTCCTGATCGATGTCGATCGCCGCAAAGAGGGCACGGGCCAGCGGCGGGTTCTCGACCACCGGCACTTCATTGTCGCGCGCGATCTCGCGGATCCGCAACGCCACCGCGTCCGTGCCCTTGGCGACGCAGAGGGGCGCCTGCATGCCCTGCTCGTATTTCAGCGCCACCGCGTAGTGGGTCGGGTTGGTGACCACCACCGTGGCCTCCGGCACCGCCGCCATCATGCGCCGCCGCGACCGCTCCATGCGCAGCTGGCGGATCTTGCCCTTGACCAGCGGATCGCCCTCGGTCTGTTTGTATTCCTCCTTGATCTCGCGCTGGCTCATCTTCTGCTTGTCGAACCACTTCTTGCGCTGCCAGACGTAATCGAGGCCCGCAACCACGGTCATGAACGCCAGGATCGCCGCGATCAACTGCAGCACGAGGATCTGCACCTCCTCCAGCATCACGACTGTGTCGCGGAAGATCATCGTGTCGATCGTGTCGCGCTGCGGCCACAGCACGGCGACCATCAGGCCGCTGACCACCGCGATCTTCACCAGGCCCTTTGCGAAGTTGACGAGGCTTTCGGACGAGAACAGCCGCTTGAACCCTGCCAGCGGCGAGATCTTGGACAGTTTCGGCTTCATCCGTTCGGCAGACCAGATGAGTTGGTGCTGAATGATGTTGCCGATGACCGCCGCCGCCAGCAGCAGGAGAAGCGGCAAGGCCAGGATGGCGCCGATCCGCAGCCCGGTGTCGCGCCACAATTGGCCGAGGCCTCCGGCATCGACGGGGATCTGGTGCGAATGGGCGAGATAGCCGCGCAGCGCAGCCTGGAGGTCGTCCGCCATGCCCGGTGCCAACAGCGCCACCACCAGCCCGGTGCCGAGCATGGTGAACCAGGTCGACACCTCCTGGCTCTTGGCGACGTCGCCCTTCTCGCGCGCGTCGTCCAGCTTCTTTTGCGTGGGGTCTTCTGTCTTTTCGGCGTCGTCGTTCTGTTCGGCCATCGCCCTACCCCGCGATGAACCGGCCGAGCGCCGTCTCGAAATGCGACAGATACCACATCATCATCGTCACCAGCAGGGCGAAGAGCATCAACCCGCCGATGGCGATGTTGAGCGGCATCGCGATGAAGAAGATCTGCATCTGCGGCATCAGCTTGTTGAGCAGGCCGAGCCCGAAGTAGAAAACGAGCCCGACCACGATGAACGGCGCGGCGATGCGGATCGCAATCGAGAACAGCTCCGCCGTCAGCATCGTGGCGAGTTCCGCCATGTCGCCGACGGGAATGCCGCCTCCCGGAGGAAACAGCTGGAAGCTGTCGTTCATCGCGGCAATCACCAGGTAGTGCAGGTCGAAGGCGAAGATCAGCGTGATGCCCAGCAGGCTCAGGAAGGAGCCGATCACCGCGCCCTGCTGGCCATCCATCGTCGGATCGGTGGCCATGGCGAAGGCTAGGCCCGACTGGTTGGCGATGATCATGCCGGCGATGGACAGGACATAGGTGATCAGCCGCGCTCCCAGGCCAACGAAGAAGCCGATCGCGAACTCGGACGCCAGCAGCACGCCGATACGAGGCAGCGGCAGGGTCGCGTCGACCGAATAAAGCGGCGCGGCGACCGGATAGAAGACCAGCGTCAGCAACAGCGCCACCGCCAGACGGATGTTCGGCGGGATCGACCCCTCCCCCAAGGCCGGCATCAGCATCAACATCGTGCCGAGCCGGGCGAAGAGCAGCATGAACAGCAGCGCCACCTGGGGAAGAAGGGAAATATCGAAGCTCATGGTCCGGCTATCCGGAGCCGGTGACGATGAGGTCGGCGATGCGCGCCGTGTAGGCCTCGAGCGCCTGCCCCATGAAGGGCAATGTTATGATCAATGTCACGAAGATGGCGAGGATCTTCGGCACGAAGACGAGGGTCATCTCCTGGATCTGCGTCAGCGCCTGGAACAGGGCGATGATGACGCCCACCATCAGACCGACGACCATCGGCGGAGCGGAGACGATGATCAGGGTCCAGATGCCCTGACGGGCGATATCGAGGACCTCCGGCCCGGTCATGACAGTCCTTCCGCTCCAGCCTTCCGCTCCGGCCTGCCAGGGCGGCAAGGACCGGCGGAGCCGCTCAGGCTCAGATCGGCATGCGCATGATTTCCTGATAGGCGGAGATCACGCGGTCACGGACCGAAACGAGCGTTTCCAGGGCCACTTCGGTCTCGGCAACCGCAGTGACGACATCGACGACATTCGCCTTGCCCTCGGTCAGCGCCAGCGTCTGCTTGTCGGCACCGCGGCCCTGATCGACCACCTCCTCGACGGCCGACTTGACCATGTTGGCGAAGTCCGGCGTCGGCGTCGACGAAGTCTTAACACTTGTATCCTGATTCGCCCCCGCAAGCGCGGACGTCATGCGATAGGCGGTGGCGGCGATCGACGGTGTGGACATGGCGTTCTACTCCGAAAGGAAGGCGGGTGCGGATCAGGCGCGCAGAATCTCGATGGTCTTCTGCAGCATGCGCCGCGTCGCACTGATCAGGTTGAGGTTCGCCTCGTAGGAGCGCTGCGCCTCGCGCATGTCGACCATCTCGACCAGGGTGTTGACGTTGGGCGTGCGCACATAACCGCGCTCGTCGGCGGCCGGATGACCCGGCTCATAGCGGGTCTTGAAATCGGAGCGGTCGAACTCGACCGGCCCCAGTTCCACCACCTCGGCCTTGATGTTGCGGTCGAGCTCGGCACTGAAGGTCGGGATCTTGCGCCGATAAGGATCTTCCTGCGGCGTGCGCCCGGTGGAATCGGCGTTTGCGATATTCTCTGCGATGATCCGCATGCGGCCGTTCTGGGCCTTCAGGCCCGTTGCGGCGATGAAGATCGACTTGACGAAATCCACGGTCAAACTCCCCGGCCCCGAAGGGCCTGATCACGGTGCGCGAACTCAGCCGTTGCGCGACAGAGCTGTACGGATGAGGCCGAGCCCCTTCTGGTAGAGCGAGGCAACCGTCTGGTAGTCCATCTGGTTGGCCGTCACCTTCATCATCTGCTCCTCGAGCACCACCGTGTTGCCGTCCGGCGTGATCTCGAAACCGCTGGCATCGTCGCGCTCCGCGCCGCCGCTCTCGCGCATCATCGAGCCGACGATATGGGCGCGGCTGGTGCGCGCGGTCGCAAGGCCGACCGTACGGCTGGCCAGAGCCTTGTCGAAGGTGAACTCCTCGAGGTCCTTGCCCCGAAAGCCGGGCGTATCGGAATTGGCGACGTTCTCGGCCAGCACGCCCTGCCGGCTCTGATGCCATTGCATCTTCGACTTGAGCGCCTGAAACAGCGGCAGGTCCGAGACCGACATGGAACGATCTTCCCGTTGCAGCGAGGGTTAACAACTAGGCAGATCCTGCCGGGCAGATGGTTAACGAGGGGTTAACGATTAACGTTTCCGAAAGGAGAAGCCCCCAGTTTCCCGCATATGAGAGGCGCAAGTTCCGGTCCCCGCTTGCATATTGACGGCGCAAATCGGCATTTTTTGCCGATATGCGTTAACCTTCCCTCTTTGAGAGAATCGCACAAAACAGCTAAACAGGATGCAGTAAGGCAGGATTCGCGCGCGTTCGCCCGGCAAGACCGGTTGCGCGACGCCATGGATCGGGGTTAAGGCGCGGGGAACTCCAACGCCGGACGGACGGGTAGACCGGACCGCAAGATTCGCGTGACAGGCGGGCGGCGGGCGCACCCTCGAACAGGAAGAGGCCGAGAAAGGCATGACAAGTTGGCTGGTTGACACCTTTCAGATGGAACCGGGTTGGGCCCGTGGCATCGGTTTCTTTCTCGCGGTGGCGATTGTCCTGGCGCTGATATCCGTGTTCATCTGGATCCTGCGCCGCATCGCCGGAAGCCGAAGCCTCGGCAGCCGCTCGCGCCAGCCGCGCATAGCGGTGATGGACGCCGCCTCGCTGGACACCCGGCGGCGGCTCGTGCTGATCCGGCGCGACAATGTCGAGCATCTGCTGCTTGTCGGCGGGCCGAGCGATCTCGTCGTCGAGCAGAACATCGTGCGCGGCGTGCCGGTCTCCCAAGCCTATCCGCGCCAGCCAGCAATGGGCAACGAACTCTCCGCCGCCTTCAGTCCGGCCGAGATCGAACCGCAGCCGGCCCCCGCCGCTCCTGCTCCCGTCTCGGCGCCGGCGAGCGCCCCCGCCGCGCAGGCGGCGCCGCAGCCGGCCACCCTGCGCCGCCAGCCGCAGCCGGCTCCCGCACCGCGCCGCCCCGTGGAAGGCAATGATGGCTCTCCGCTGAAGCGCGCCGGAGCCTCCGTGGCAGCGGCAGGTGCCGCGGTCGCCGGCCTTGCCCGCGCCCCGGCCCCGAGCCGCAGCGAACCGCAGGGCCAGGCCCATGCCGCCTCTCCCTCCGCTTCCCGTCCCGAGGCGCCTGCGACCCCGGCCCCGCGTCCGCCGCTGCGTCCGCTCGGCATGCAGCCATCGGCCCCTCAGGCTCCGCAAGCACAGCCTCCGCTGGGGCAGCCCCCCATCGCACAGCCACCTATCGCACAGGCCCCGGTCGCCCCGCCGAAGGCTCCCGAGGTTGCCTCCACCGCCGCTCAGCCTGCCTCCGCGCAGCCTCGGCGCGAACCGCTGCCGCCGATCCGCCGTAACGTGACGCCGCCGTCTTCCGGTCCGGCGGCCAACGCCCGCACCGCCTTCCCGCAATTCAATGAGCCGGCGGACAAGCCCGCAGCTGCCGGCGACAAGCCCGCTGCCCGCGGGGATCTGTCCGGCGTGACCGCAGGCGCGGCCGGCGGAGCTGCAACCGCTGCGTCTACACCGACCGGGCCGGCTGCCCCCTCCGCTCCAAAGGCCGAGACCAAGCCGGAGGCCAAGGTCGAGGTCAAACCGGAGCCGAAGGACGAAGCCAAGCCCGGCGTGTCTGCAGCCCACGCGGCTCCGGCAGTCGCAACGGCGCCGGCGGCAAGCCGTATCGAGCCGGATCTCGCCTCGCTGGAGGATGCTCTGCTCGCCGAGCTCGATCAGTCGCGCAGCAGCACCCCGGCCGCCCGCACCGAGCCGCATGCCGACTTCGCTCCCGCAGCACCTGCCGCAAGCCCGGCACCGGCCGCTCCGACGGTAGAGCCCCCGGTATCTGCGCCTGAAACCGCGCCAGCGTCCTCGGCGAACGTAAAGCCGGAGGCGCCCGCCGCCGCCCAGCAGGAGAGCAAGCCGGACGCGCCCAAGGCGGAGGACAAGCCGGCGGACGATGGCCCTGCGGCCGACGTCGACAACGGCGAGGAGGCCAAGAAGGACAATGGTCCGGTGACGATGGATGCCATCGAGGAAGAAATGGCGCGCCTGCTGAGCGAGATCGGCGGACCGCGCAAATGACAGGACTGCATCCATGACAGGGGCCCGGCACGCCGTCCTGCCCCTCCGCAAGACGGCGGTCGCAACCCTTGCCTGTCTCTTACTGTTTTTCCTCGCTGCCGGCGCGCACGCGCAGGATGTCTCGATCGATTTCGGCGAAGGCACCGGCCTGACCGAACGCGCGGTTCAGCTCGTCGCGCTGCTGACGGTGCTGAGCCTTGCGCCCTCTATCCTGGTGATGGTGACGAGCTTCACCCGCATCGTGGTGGTGCTGTCGCTGCTGCGTTCGGCGATCGGCCTGCAAACGGCGCCGCCGAACGCGGTGATGACCTCGCTTGCGCTCTTCCTGACGCTCTTCATCATGGCTCCGACCTTCGAGGCTGCCTACAATGAAGGCGTCCAGCCGCTGGTCGAGGGCAGCATCGAGATGCCCGAGGCCTTCGAGCGTGGCTCGCGCCCCTTCCATGCCTTCATGCGGGCGAATGTGCGCGAGAAGGACCTGGCCCTGTTCACCGAGCTTTCCGGACAGGAAGCGCCGGAAACGCCGGAGGAGATCAGCATGCGCGTGCTGGTTCCGGCCTTCATGATCAGCGAGCTGCGCCGGGCCTTCGAGATCGGCTTCCTGCTCTATCTGCCTTTCCTGATCATCGACCTGGTGATCGCCTCGGTGCTGATGTCGATGGGCATGATGATGCTGCCGCCGGTGGTGATCTCACTGCCGTTCAAGCTGATCTTCTTCGTGCTGGTCGATGGCTGGAACCTGATTGCCGGAAGCCTCGTCCAGAGCTTCTCCAGCGGCTGAGCCGCGGCGAACCCTCGCCCATTTTCCCTACCGGTTTGCGCAACCGAACGCCTTAACCGGCATCGCCGGCGGCGGCCGGATCGGCGGCTTGCGGCGTCGGGGCAGCCTCTCCGGTACGGGCGGCCGTCCGCTGCGCGTCGCCCTCGTCGGGTGCCTGCGACATCGGCAGGTCCGACGGCAAAATCGGCGCAGCATCGGGCGACGGCTGCAGGTACTTGCGACGGTACTCGGCGAGGAAGATGTCGAGCGAGTCGACACTTTGCAAATTGTCGAGTACGGACATGAACTCCACCCCGCGGTCGGCAACGGGCCGGGTGACGATGTCGAAGGCCGCTGTATCCGGGCTGTCGCTCATCTTGTCCGTGAACTTGGCCTTCAGCCGCGACAGGCTGAAATCATCGTCGGCCAGCGAATAGCCGATGGCTGCCCGCAGGATATCGGTACGCTCCTGGTCGGCCAGCGCGACCGAGTCCGACCACCGGCCGCCGACCAGGCCCTCCAGCAGCTCGCCCGCCTCGCGCCAGCTCTGTGCGGCCCACAGCGTATCCGCCTTCAACCGGTCGACATCCTCGCCGCGCATGTTGCGCACGATCTCAAGCGCCAGATCCGGGCGGCCGCTCTCCGTTAGGGCGCGCGCCTCCACCATGTTGCGCTGGCGCTCCAGTTCGCGCGGGAGCTTGGCCTGGCGGGTCCGGTTGAGAACGCGCAAGGCCTCTTCCGGCTTGCGATCCATTAGGTAGACGACACCGAGATCGGCGGCGATCTGCGCGCGCGCGGCGCCCTTCAGCCGGTGATCGACCTGATGGCGCAAGAGTTCGGAGGCCTGCGCCAGAAGGTCCATGTCGATGAGCCGGCCGGCGAGACGGCGCACCATCTCGTCCCCGCGGCGGCCCACCGGCGTCATCTCGCGGAAATCGTAAAAGAGCGCCAGGGCCTTGACCGGATCCATCCGGTCCGCCTCACCATTGAGGAACAGGTTGGTGAAGACCGCGCCCATTTCGTCCTGCAGCAGACGCGTCGTCTCCGCATCGGCATTTGCCTGGAGCGCCGCTTGCATCGCCTCGAAGGCGCTGCGGTAGTTCCCGCTCTGGACTTCCAGCTGCGCCAGGAAGCGCAGGGTCTTCAACTCGGTCTCGTCGCCGCGCCAGGAGGCGGCAAGGCCGGCGAGCTCGTCGATCGCCTCCTCGGTGGAAAGCTCTCCGTCGCGGTGGCGGACGCGCAGCGCCCGATATGCCGCTTCCGCAGCCAGGGCCCGGTCCGGCGAGCGCTGCACCAGGTCGAAAGCCGTCAGCGCCTCGCGCGAACGGCCGGAAGCATCGGCGATCTGACCGCGGATGATGTCGTAGCGCGCCGCCTGATGCGCGGAAGCAAGGCTCGGGTCGATCTCGGAAAGAATGGCAGCCGCATGGCCGTAATCGCTCACCTCGACCATCGCCTCGGCAGCGGCAAGGTGAAAATCGATCTGCACGCTCACCGGATAGTTGCCGACCACCGCCTGGCCGCGCGACAGGTTGTCCCGTGTCGTCGTCCAGTCCCGCCGGCCGGCCGCCGCAATCGTACGCCAGACGGAGGCATCGGCATTGTTGAGCAGTTCCGGCCGGCCGAGATACTCGAGCGCCTCCCGCGGCCGCGATGCCAGCGTTTGCGCCGCCCCCATCAGCAGATTGTAGCCCGGATCGCGGACAAGCGCGGGGTCGTCTCCCGCGGCCAGTTGCATCAGCCCCAGCGCCTCGTGCGCAAAACCATGCGCCAGGTAGAAACGTGACATCTCCATGCGCGGCACCCGCCGTTCCTCCTCCGGCGTGTTGGCGATCGCATATTCCATCTTCTTGATTTTATCGAGGAAATCCTCGGTGCTGCTGCTCATCAGGTTGCCGAGGTCGACGTGACCGGGCGCAACCGGATCGACCACCGGCGGCAGGATTTTCGATCCCTTGGTGAGGTTGCCATTGGAGATGGCAAGTCCGCGCGGCCGCTCCAGAATCACCGCATCGCCGTTCAGCTTGACCTCGAGATCGTCCGCCTTGCTCAGCACGGCGACGCCATGCGCCGACATCAGAGCGTCGAACTCGGCAAAACTCTGCGGCTTGAGCACGCCCCGTGCAGGCGCAAAGCCGGTCACCACCGTCACTTTGTCGCCGGCAAAGGGATCGACGACCTCACGGACCGCCGCCGGCGCCTTGAAGGGGATGGTGATGATCGTACGGCCGTCACCCCGCACGGTACGCTCCAGGGCGAGCGGGCGGGACGGTTCGAGGATCATCTCGCCGATGGTCATAACCCAGGCACTGCCGTCGATGCCGACAGAGGCAAGCGCATCACGCATCAGGTCGATACGGATCACCTGCCAATCCGCATTGGCCGTCACCTCCACCGCCTCGACCCGGTCGGCAAGCACCGACCGCATGCCGCGAATGTCAACCGGATCCGCCGTGTCGAAGACGAGGTAAAGGCTGCGGTAACGCCGAAAGACCGACGAGGCGACAGGCTCGGAGAAGGGAAACACGACCCGCACCGTATCGCCGATGCGACGTGCCTCGGCGACGACGAACCGGCGCGCCTCGTCGTCATAGCCGGCCGGCGGCATTTCGGGCGAGGAGGCGACCTCGGCAGAACCGGAAATCTCATGCCCCGCAACGCCGCTGAGGTCGATTTCCGACGGCAGGACGTCTTCGGCCGCAGGAGCGGGGGGACTCGAGGCGGCAACGGTTTCCGGCGCGGGAGCTGCAACGGGCTGCTCCGGTTGGCTCTCGGCGGACGGGGCCGCCTTGGCGGCTTCGGAGATCTCAATCATCTCGGCGGCAGGTGCGGCTTCCGCAGAAGGCTCCGCGGCAGGGGTCGCCGCCTCAGCCGTGTCAGCCTCCTGCGCTCGCGGTTTTTCTCTCGGGAGCGGCAATGCCGACGCGGCCTCTTGCGCGGGAGCCGGTGCTTGCCCGGCGCTTTCGGGCGATGCGGCAGCCTCGGCCGGGTTCGGCGTGGGCGCAACGCCTTCCGGAGTTCCCGCAGGTGCGTGACCATCGGCCGTGCGCTGTTCGGCGGCGGCCTGCTGCGGCGCCTCTGCCGTCCCACCGGCGAAGACAACGGAAGTGGCATTGGCCGGGATCTGCTCGCCCGACTCCACCGCGTCGTCGATCGCCGCATTGACGGGATCTTGCGCCATGCTGCGCGGGGTCACGTCGAGAATGTAGAAATTGTCCTCGCGGAAGGAGCGGATGTCGACATCCGGCTGGACCCGCAACAGGAACTTCAGCCGTCCCTCGTCGATGAAGGACGTGGCATCCACCACGCCCGGCGGCAGGTGCGAGCGCAATTCCGACAAGTCGAGCGGGACATCGTAGTTGAAGGTAACCTTGATCATGTCGCCTTCGCGCACGAAGGCGGAATCGAAATTCAGGTTCCACTCGAAGGCAAGGCGCGTGAAGGTCGGATGCGTACCGATGGACAACTCCACCTTCGGCTCGTCCTGCCCCTTCAGCCGCGCCTGCTCCAGCGCACGCGCGCGGCGAATCGCCTCTTCGGCCCGCCGGGCCAGTTCCTGCACCACATCGTCAGGCAGGCCGGGCGGCATGCCCTGCCATGTCGGCGGCAGCAGGTCGATGAACAGCTTCTCGCCCGCCTCCATGGTATTCACGCGGAAGTCGCCCATCAGCGCGAAGCGCAAGGCCGAGCCATCAGGGTCTCGCCGAGCGATGGAGATGAAGTTCGGCATGTCGATGGGAACGCTGTCGACATTGGCCCTCACTTCGTCGCGAAAGCGGATGCGCAGCACGCCGTTGGAGGCGAGCGCGTCGTATTCGGGAAGCAGGGTCCGGTCTTTGAAGGTCAGAACCAGACGGCCATAGCCGTCCTGCTGCGAAGCGCGCAGGTCCGCCAGAAGGGGTTCCGCACGGGCGCCCGAAACGAGGCCGAAAACGGGAGCAAACACTGTTGCAAGCAGAAGCACAAACGCAGAAAACGCCGCCGCGAGGTGCACGACGACGGTTCGTAGCTTGTCTCTTTTCGAGCCGTCCTGCCTCACAGGGCTCCCCTGAACCTTTCGACCGAGCAGCCAGTCTAGCGGTCGCGGCTTAACGCTGCGTTTAACGGATGTCCCGGATTCCCGGGCATTCCGGTCAGGGAGCAGCTCCCCGGCGGAGCTTTCATCAATTGCCCATGATCTTCGGTAGGTCCGGAGCGACAACCGGAACGGCTTCCTCCTCCGGCTTGCGCCCGGTGACGAGAGCCACCGTCAACCGCTCGCTTGCCTCCGGCATCATCCGCCCCATGATGTCGGCCATCTTGCGCGGCTTCATCTGCTTGGCGACCCGCACGAGAATGTCGAGATCGAGACGGTCGAAGATCCGTGCAGCGTCCTTCGCTTTCATCGATTCGTACATGAGCACCAGATCCTTAAGCCC
Source organism: Stappia sp. WLB 29 (assembly GCF_023507705.1). Classification (GTDB taxonomy): domain Bacteria; phylum Pseudomonadota; class Alphaproteobacteria; order Rhizobiales; family Stappiaceae; genus Stappia. The sequence goes on from NZ_JALBGD010000015.1 coordinate 64,741, forward strand.
GTCCTCGCGCTTCTTCTCCTGCTCCTGGTTGAGCATGCGGATGCGCTCCTCGATGGCCGCGATCTCGTCGGCCTTCTGCTTCAGGCGCTCTTCGGTATCCTTCATCAACTGCTGGCGCAGTTCGAACTGCTTCTCGCGATTGTCCAGCTCGCGCCGGCGCTCGCTGAGAGATTCGAGCACCTTGCGCTCGGCGATCGAGCCGCCGAGTTCCAGCCCGCCCGGCGCAGCAGGCGCATCGCCGCCCATTCCGCCCGGCAGCGGAGGAACGGCGGCCGCCGTATCAGCTGCCGGCGTCTGGACCTGCGCCTGGGCGCCGGAAGCTGCATCGGTGGGAGCGGCCGCCGTGTCGGCCGCTTGCTGCGCCATCGCCACGCTCACGCCGGCGGTGACGGAGGTTCCGCCATCGACTGCGAGCCCAAGCAGCTTCAGCACCAGAAGCGCGCTGGCTGCAAGGACGAGAACGGGGATCAGGCGCAGATTTGTCACGCGGCCTGCTCCGCGGCACGCTTGCGGAACAGCTCCAGGCGGGCGGTCGCTTCCATGGCGGCCGAACGGATATCGCTGGCGCGCATGGCGGCAGGACGGGCGGGCGCCGGCTCGGCAATCGGAGCGGCCGCGACGGGCGCAGGAGCCGCCGCATTCTGCTGCACGGTGCGGGCCGCCTCCGTGATCTGGGTGATACGCTCGAGCACGGTATTGCCGCGCGAGACATGGGCCGCGAGTTCCTGCGACAGCCGCTCGGCATCGACGAGACGCTGGCCGAGGGTGCGGTCGGCCTCGCCTGCCGTCGCCTTGAGGCCCAGGATGGCACGCTCGGCGATTTCCGAGGCGGTGATCAGCTCGGAGATCGTGGCGCGCAGCGCCTCCTCGTCGGCACGAAGACGCTTCAGCCGCTTGTTGAGCACGACGCAATATCCGATCGTCACCACCAGCAGCAGCGCGACGAGGCTCTCGATCAACAGTCCGACAGGGAGCGTGCTCATGTTGGGTCCATTTCCTTCTGCATGGCCCGCTCGAAAGCGGCCAAGGTCATCTTGGGCTTCTGCAGCCCGCGCTCGACGCGGATCGCGATCGAATCCTCGTCCTTGCCCATCGTCCCCTGGGTCAGCGGAATGCCGCCGCACTTGATCGACACGGGATCGCTCGGGGAAATATCGAAAAGCAACGTCTCGCCCACCTTAAGGTCGAGCACCCGCCCGAGCGGGATGTGCGTCTCGTAGAGGACGGCGTCGACATCCACCTCCGCCGCATATATCTCGGTGGCCAGGTGGCCTTCCCAGATCGGATCGCGGCCGAACTTCTCGCCCATGAACATCTGCAGGAGCAGATCGCGGATCGGCTCCAGGGTCGCATAGGGCATCATGATTTCGATCTTGCCGCCCCGGTCCTCCATGTCGATGCGCAGTTCGACAAGGATGGCCGCATTGGCCGGGCGCGAGATCGCGGCGAAGCGCGGATTGGTCTCCAAGCGCTCGAGGTTGAAATGGACGGGCGAGAGCGGCGAGAAGGCCTGCTCCATGTCGTGCATGATGATCTCGATCATCCGCCGCACGAGATTGCTTTCGATGGTCGTGTAGGGACGTCCCTCTACGCGCACGGCCGACATGCCACGCCCGCCGCCGAGCAGCACGTCGATGATCGAGTAGATCAGGCTCGATTCGACGGTACACAGGCCGAAGCCGTCCCATTCCTCGGCCTTGAACACACCGAGGATGGCCGGCAGCGGGATCGAGTTCAGGTAGTCGCCGAAACGGACCGAGGAAATGCTGTCGAGCGATACCTCGACATTGTCGGACGTGAAGTTGCGCAGCGACGTGGTCGTCAGCCGAACCAGGCGATCGAAGACGATCTCGAGCATCGGCAGACGCTCGTAGGAGACCATCGCCGAGTTGATGAGCGCGCGGATGCCGCTCTGGTCGGCCGCGATCGTGTCCTCGATGTTGAAACCGAGGAGGTTGTCGATCTCCTCCTGGTTGAGGATACGGTCGGCTCCGCGCGTGGCGCTTTCCAGCTCCGGCTCGCTGTCGTCGATCATCGCCGCCCATTGGGCCGCCATGTCGTCGCCGCCGGCGACGCCCTGCTCTTCGAGCGCAGCCCCCCAGGCAGCGGCAAGGTCCTCGTCGTCGCCGTCGCCGTCCATCTGTTCGGCCAGGGCTTCGCCCCATGCCTCGTCGAGATTGCCGAGATCGTCGTCGTCAGCCATTGGTGACCTTACTGGACCAGAATTTCCTTGAAGAGCACGCCCTCAATGCGAGCCGGATAAACCGCCGTATTGATGCGTCGCAGCAACTCTTCCTTGAGTCGGAACAAACCGGAAGACCCTTCAAGATCCGCCGGGCGGAGCTCGCGCAGATAGACCTGGAAGGCATCGAGAATACGCGGCAGGTAAGGCTCGATCTTCTGCACCATATCCCGGTCGGAAACCTCCAGCGAAATACGAACGCGCAGGTAGGTCGCACGCCCCTCGCTCGACAGGTTCACCGTCATTTCCGGCAGGTCGAAGAACACCGCAGGGCGCTGCTCGACCGCAGCGTCGGGCGCCGCAGCGCCATCGGGCGCCGCCGACTCGCCCCCGCCCGTGAAAAAGTAATAGCCGCCGACTCCGGCCGTGGCCAACAGGACCAGACCCGCGACCCCGAAGATCAGCAGCTTCTTTTTCGACCGACCGGCTCCCTCTTCCGGGGCGCCGGCTTCGGCTGCATCCGCATCCGCCGTCATGGTGGCTTGACCTCTCTGCGCTGCCCCTCCCGCGCGTATGATTAATTTCTAAAGCCACAATGGTTAACGAGAGGTTACCGAACCGTTAACGCCTCGCAAAATGCGGCAAATTTTGCCGAGCGGTAACTGTTGGTAGGGAGAAACCTGCCGCCCCACCCTTCCGATCAACCAAAAACATAAGCAAAATCAACGTTCCGCCAACTGGCACGCTCCCTGCAACAGGGTTAACGAGCATCCGCTCTGGGGAGGGTGGATGTTCGCTGGGGAGCACAGGAACGGTACGTTATGGAGAATTCACTGCTCATCGGGCTGTCGCGCCAGACGGCCTTGCGCAACCAGTTGAGCGTGGTGGCCAACAACCTGGCCAACATGAACACGACGGGCTTCAAGTCCCAGCGTCTGCTCTTCGAGGAATACCTGATGCCGGTGGCCGAGGCCTCGTCCTTCGAGCGCCCCGACCAGAAGTATTCCTACGTCCTCGATTACAGCGCCTCCTCGGACTTCGAGGCCGGTGCGATCTCGCTGACGCAGAACACCTTCGATGTCGCTATCGAGGGCGAAGGCTTCTTCGTCGTCGGCGACCCCGAGGGCGAGCGCTACACTCGGAACGGCGCCTTTCACCTCGACGCGACAGGCCAGTTGGTGACGGCCGACGGGCGCCCGGTCATGGGTGACGGCGGTCCTCTCGTCTTCACCGCAGACGATGGCGACGTGACCATCGCCGAGGACGGAACCGTCTCCACCGAGCTCGGCGTCAAGGGCCGCCTGCGCATCGTCCGCTTCGATGACCCGCAGACGCTGGAGCGTGTCGGCGACAACCTGTTCGCGGGCGAGGCGCCGTTGGCGGCCGAGCGCGTGCGTGTCCAGCAGGGCGCCATAGAGAGGTCGAACGTCTCCGGTGTCGTCGAAATGACCCGGATGATCGAAGTCACCCGCAACTACACGACCGTGTCGAAGATGTTGTCTGACGGCGACGAATTGCTGCGCAAAGCAATCGAACGCCTCGGCTCCGTCCAGGCCTGAGCGAAGCGGAAGAAGGAACACTCGTCATGAAGGCACTTCATATCGCCGCCACCGGCATGCGCGCCCAGGAGCTCAACGTCGAGGTCATCTCGAACAACGTCGCCAACATGCGCACCACCGGCTACAAGCGCCAGCGCGCCGACTTCCAGGATCTGCTCTACCAGAACCTGCGCCGCATGGGCACGAACTCCTCCGCAAACGGCACGATCGTGCCGACCGGCGTGCAGGTCGGCTCGGGCGTCAAGACGGCCTCCACCGCCCGCATCATGAGCCAGGGCAACCTGGCCCCGACCAACAAGGAACTGGATGTCGCGATCCGCGGCGAAGGCTTCTTCCAGATCCAGATGCCGGACGGCGGCACCGCCTACACCCGCGACGGATCCTTCGAGCGCGACCCCAACGGCCAGCTCGTCACCATCGACGGCTATTCCGTACTGCCGGGCATCGTCATTCCCGAGGACGCCCGCGACATCACCATCTCGAACGACGGCCAGGTGCAGGTACTGGACGCCAACAATGCCGTGCAGGTGCTCGGCCAGATCCAGATTGCCCGCTTCATCAACAAGTCGGGCCTGGAAGCTATCGGCGACAACCTGTTCTTGGAAACGGAATCCAGCGGTGCGGCCATCGTCGGCAACCCCGGCGAGACCAGCTTCGGCGACCTGATGCAGAAGCATCTCGAAATGGCAAACGTGGAAGCGGTCAGCGAGATCTCCGATCTCATCGCCGCCCAGCGCGCCTACGAGATGAACTCACGCATCATCAAGGCAGCCGACGAGATGTCCGCCACCACCTCGAACCTGCGCTGACGCGCCGGCTGACCAGAAGGATATCCGCGATGTTCGCCAAACTCCTCCTTGCCGCCGCGCTTGCTGCCGCCGTCGCCCTTCCGGCGCAGGCTGGCACGCTGCGGTCCGAAGTGGCTGTGACCGGCCCGGTCGTCACCATCGGCGATTTTTATCCCGATGCCGGCGCCCATGCCGGAACCCCGCTGTTCCGCGCCCCCGATGCCGGCACCCGCGGCACCGTGCCGGCATACACGGTCGCCGAGCGCGCACGCGAAGCCGGCTATGCGGCGGCCGGCACCGACGGCCTGCGCCAGGTCGTTGTCGAGCGCCTCGCCGTGACCGTCGGCGAGAACGAAGTGACCGAAGCCGTGCGCCATGCACTGCTTGCCCGCGAAAGCGATCTCGACGCGGAGGCGCTGGACGTCGCGCTGACAGGATTCCGCGGACCGCTGCTCGCCGATGCCGGCGGCACCGAGCCGGTCAGCGTCTCTGATCTTGCCTGGGACCGCTATTCCGGCCGCCTGTCCACGACCCTGCGCATCCGCACCGTCGAGGGCACCACCACGGTGCGCCTCACCGGCGTCGCCCGCGAGATGGTGGACGTGTACGTGGCCGCCCGACCTATCGACCGCGGCACCATCATCACCGCCTCCGACCTCGAGCCGCGGCGAGTTCCCGGCAACCGCCTGACGGCCCGCCAGATTACCGACCCGGCACAGATCGTCGGCCAGTCCGCGCGCCAGGCCCTCCAGGTCGGCCGGCCGCTGCGCGCCGCCGATTTCGAGCCGCCGGTGCTCGTGCGCCGCGGTGCCAAGGTCACCCTGGTCTATCGGGCGGCCGGCATGACGCTGACCACCGTCGGACAGGCCATGTCCAACGGCGCCGCCGGTGAGATGATCGACGTTCTCAATCTCCAGTCCCGCCGTACCGTCACGGGAATTGTCCGTGCCCGCGACCAGATCGAGGTCGGTTTCGCACGGCAGCGCCTCGCCCAGCTCCAGGAGACGAACTGATGGCTCCTCGCATGACTTTGATGAAGCCCGCGCTGGCCGTCTCGCTGGCGCTCGCCACCGCCGCCTGCGGCACCGCCGACAAGCTGTCCCAGGTGGGACAGGTTCCTGCCTTGTCGGCAATCCAGGATCCGACCACCACAGCCGGCTATCGCCCTGTGCAGATGCCGATGCCGACACCGGAATCGGTCCACTACAATTCCAACTCATTGTGGCGTTCGGGAGCCCGTGGGTTCTTCAAGGACCAGCGAGCCGCACGGGTCGGCGACATCCTCACCGTGCTGGTGACGATCTCCGACAAGGCCGAGTTCGACAACAAGACTCAGCGCAGTCGTACCGGGACATCCTCCAGCGGCACCGGCGGCGTCGTGGGATCAGCAATCAACACTTTCCTTCTGCCCGGAGGCACCAGTGCCGACAACCTGGCCTCGGCAGAAGGAGCGTCCACGTTCCAGGGCAGCGGCACGGTTGATCGCGAGGAAAAGCTCCAGACACGTGTCGCAGCTGTGGTCACGCAGGTCCTGCCGAACCGCAACATGGTGATCGAGGGCCGCCAGGAAGTGCGCGTCAATTTCGAAGTGCGCGAGTTGATCGTCGCCGGTGTGGTGCGCCCCGAAGACATCGCCGCCAACAACACGATCGAAAGCGAGAAGATCGCGGAAGCCCGTATCGGCTATGGCGGCCGCGGCCAGATCACCGACGTCCAGCAGCCGCGTTACGGCGCCCAGGTGCTCGACATCGTCCTGCCGTTCTGACCCTGCCTTTTCGGTCCGCGGTCCGGCTCCCCGAAAGGCGCCGCGGACCTCTCCCCTCCCCAAGCCGCTCCACGCTCCCCAGGCACAGGACGGCAGGCGGGCACGGGATCCCCCCGCTCCCCAGCGGACCCGTGCCCGCCGCATTTGCTTCCCGCACGCGTCACCGGAGGTTCTTGAAAATCGGCAGTGTGCGGATCGGCGCTGACGTTGGCTGTCAGGCCGCGTCTTCCCGATTCGCCCGGTCGAGCGGATGCTTACCGCTTTTCAGGCAAGGCTCCCGCACACCGCCACGCGCTTTGTCCCGCCCGCCGCGACTGGTTTTGAAAACCGGCTCGAGCACCATCGACCGGAAGGCGGTGAACAGTCGGTCATCGAGCTTGCCCTTCATCTCGCTCATGATGGCCATGGCCTGGCGCGGTGGCATCGCCACCTTGTAGGATCGCCCCTCGGTCAGTGCGCTGTAGATATCGGCAATGGTAACGATACGGGTCAGCCACCCGATCGAACTGCCGCCGATGCCGTTGGGATAGCCGCTGCCGTCGAGATACTCGTGATGGTCGCGCACCGCCTCGATCACCTCGACCGCGCTGCGACCGCCGCGCTGAAGCGCGAAGGCCCCGCGCGCCGGGTGAGTGTTGATCAACCGCTTTTCCCTATCGCTGAGCGGACCGTCCTTTTCCAGGACGGTGGTCGGAATGAACAGCTTTCCGACATCATGCAACAGGCACGCCTCGGTGATCATCGCGATATCCGTATCGTACAGCCCCAGGAACTGGCCGAAGGCACTTCCATTGCCTGCCACGCTCAGCATGTGACGACAGGTGCCGCTGTGATGCAGCTTCACCGCCTCCAACCAGCCGCCGAGCCCCTCCCGGCGTGTTGCCTCGCTGATCGCCCGGGTGGTCGCACCGAGGATCTCCGGCGGCAACGGCCGGTCGGCACGCATGGCGGCACCGGCCTGGCGATACAGTATGTCGCCGTTCTCGATCGCCTTGGCCATATGGGGGGAGCGCCCCGCAAGATGGATCGCCAGGTCCCTGTTGAGAATGGACTGCACTGCCGTGCGGATATCGCCCGGCGGGCGAAAACTCGGAATGATACGCTCGATGCCGAGCGCCTCGGCCTGAACCAGCCCTGCCCGGTCGCTGCCCGGTGCAACGTAGATCGTGTCGCTCTTGCGACGTTCCTCGGGGAGGATCGAGGCAAGCAGAGACACCTCGCTCTGGCGCCGCAAAGAACTGTGGAGGATCACGACGCGGGCGTGCGCGAGCCGATCGGCATTGGCGGTGGCAAGCGGGATGCGCGCAACCTTGAAGGCGAGCGCCAGTGCATTGGCGAATGCCGGCTCTGCGTTGTCCCGATCCAGGAGAATGATGACGTCGATCATGCCAACCGCCGAACTCGAGTGACGCCGAGATTCCTCTGCGTCACTCTTACCCGGCGCAACTTGTCGAACCCTTAATCAACTCAACCAGAAAATATTAACGAGCTGTGAACGCCGCTCCGCGAGGCCCCCGCCTAAAATGAAAAGGCCCGGACTCTGCCGGGCCTTGCAAGTTGGTCAGACGAATGCCGCCGGCAATGCCGGCGCGGCATCAGTCGTCGCGATAAACTTTTTCACGGCGCTCATGGGCTTCCTGCGCTTCAAGCGACAGGGTCGCGATCGGGCGGGCTTCCAGCCGCTTGATGGAAATCGGCTCACCCGTTTCGATGCAGTACCCGTAAGATCCGTCCGCGATACGCTCCAGCGCCGCATCGATCTTTGCGATCAACTTGCGCTGGCGGTCGCGGGCCCTGAGCTCGATCGAACGATCCGTTTCGGAAGACGCCCGGTCGGCGATATCGGGGTGGTTCTGGCTTTCCTCCTGGAGGTTTGCGAGCGTTTCGCGGCTTTCCTTTAGGAGCTCTTCCTTCCACCGCAAAAGCTTGTTCCGGAAATACTCGCGCTGACGCTCGTTCATGAAAGTCTCGTCCTCGCTGGGACGATACTCGGCATCCAGCTCAACCGTCATGTTCTACTCCGGCTCCCGTTAGGCCGCGCGGAATATAGCGATCCTGCGGGCGATGGACAACGCCGCCGACGTCGAAAAGTGCGCCAAATTTCTGTAATATTTTTCATATACTTAGACCGGATGCCTCTGTTTTCGGCATAAGTCCGGCCTGATCGAGCGGCATCTGCGGGTGTTCAATTCCCGTACAGTCCCAGCTTTGCCAGCTCCACTTTAGCGCGAAGCTCGATCTCGTCGATCACCTTCTCCAGCGCAGGAGTGCCGCTGTCCGCCCGTCGCTCCAGCATCGTCGCAAGGCGATTGAGCCGCTCCGGCGAAACCCGTCCGGCCAGCAGATCCGCCTTCATTCCCTCCAGCGTGTCGAGCAAGTCGTGGCCCCGCGCCGTCGCCTTGCGCCGGCCGGTCAACGGGTCGTCCACCTCCTGCAGCGCCAGCAGCGCATCGATGCCGGCAATGCCGCCAGCCCCGCCTGCGGAAGAGGCGCTCTCCGAACGTCCCGTGCCGCCGAGATCGAAACTTGAGCCCGAACCGTCGGTCCGCTTCTTCTGGTTCCGTCCGCCGACCCCGGACAGGGGCGCGTAGCCTGAAATTCTCATGGTCGAAAACCGGATCCTGCTGGAGGAGCTCTCAAGGCTACACAATTTTCCGAGTTGGTAAACGAAGCGTTAACAACCCGGCAAATCCTGCCGGGCGAGCCGGAGCCGATCATCGCAGACTTACCCGCCCCATGAAGGGATAATTAAATTCTTTTATTAAAAACAAATAGATAAGAAATATGTCACAGCAGCGGACATTCTGGCACGCCGCTCGCATAAGGAAACGCGGGCAAGCCGCCCACGCCATCTGTCGAGCGATCGAGACACGCAAGAATGACCCTGCCCGGCCTCCTTTCACGCCTCTCCGGCCTCCTGCAGATCCTCTGCCTGGCCTGGACGCTCGCCCTTGTCGTGATGCTGGCAACCCCGGCAAGCGCCGCCTCGCGGATCAAGGATATCGCGGATTTCGAGGGTATTCGCGACAACCAGCTCATCGGTTACGGCCTCGTGGTAGGCCTGCAGGGCACCGGCGACAGCCTGCGCAATGCGCCGTTCACCCGGCAGAGCCTGGAGGCCATGCTCGAGCGCCTCGGCGTCAACACCCGCGGCTTCAACCTCAACACCCGAAATGTGGCGGCCGTCATGGTCACCGCCAACCTCCCGGCATTTTCTACCCAGGGCACCCGCATCGACGTTTCGGTCAGCGCCCTTGGCGATGCCGACAGCCTGCAGGGCGGCACGCTGCTGGTGACACCGCTGCTCGGCGCCGACGGCGAGGTCTATGCCATCGCGCAGGGCCCGCTCGCTATCGGCGGGTTTTCGGCGCAGGGCGACGCAGCCTCGGTCGTGCGTGGCGTCCCGACCTCCGGCCGCATCGCCAACGGCGCCCTGGTCGAGCGCGAGATCGACTTCAAGCTGGCCTCGATGACCAGCCTGCGCCTTGCCCTGCGCAATCCCGACCTCACCACCGCCCGCCGCATGGCCCTGGCGGTCAACGAGCTGATCGGCCTGCCGACCGCCGAGCCGCTGGACCCGGCCACCGTTCGCATCGACCTGCCGCGCCAGTTCAACGGCAACATCGTCGACCTTTTGACCGACATCGAGCAGTTGATCATCGAGCCCGACCTGCCGGCCCGCATCGTCATCGACGAGAATTCCGGCATCATCGTCATGGGCCAGAACGTCAAGGTCTCCACCGTCGCGATCGCGCAAGGAAACCTGACGGTCACCGTCGCGGAAAGCCCGGAAATCGTGCAACCACTGCCCTTCGCAAACGGCCAGACTGCATTCGAGCCGAGAACCGACATCCTCGTGGACGACGAGAGCGACAACAAGCTGGCGGTCGTGCGGGAGTCGGTGACGCTGCAGCAGCTGGTCGACGGGCTCAACGCTCTCGGCATCGGCCCCCGCGACATGATCTCGATCCTGCAGGCGATCAAGGCCGCCGGCGCGCTCCAGGCCGAAATCGAGGTGATGTGATGAGTATGCCCGGCATCGACACCGTCCACGCCGGCGCCCAGGGCCTCTACGCCGCCCGGGGCGGCGCCCTCAACGCCAACCCGGCAAATCCTGCCGCCCTCACCCGCGAAAACGCCGAGCAGTTCGAGGCTGTGTTCCTGAACACCATGTTCCAGACCATGTTCGCCGGTCTGGAGGAAGGCGGCGCCTGGGGCAGCGACACCGGCTCCGAAGCCTGGAGCGGGATGCTGGTCGAACAATACGCCAACACCATCGCCAAGGCCGGGGGCATCGGCATCGCCGACTCGGTCCAGCGAGAACTTCTTGCCCTTCAGGAGACGGCCGGACAATGAGCCTCGACACAAAACAGCTCGCAGAAATTGCCCCAGAGTTCTTTTCCGGCTCGATAGCCGACCGCCAGGCGGCGGAAGCCACCTGCAACCGCCTCGAAGCCGCGATGGGAGACCTTCTGGCCGTCATCGAGCGCGAGACGGAGCTGGTTCGCCTCGGCAAGCTGGACGCGGCCGGCGACCTCCAGCCGGAAAAGGCAAAGCTCGTCAGCATCTACATGCGCGGCATGACCTTCATGCGCGACCAGACCACCTCGCTCGGCAACCTCGCCCCCGAGGCTGTCGACCGGCTGAAGCGGCGGCATGCGGAGTTCCAGCCGGTGCTGCGCATCAACCTGGCGGTGCTGGCCACTGCCCGCGAGGTCGCGGACAACCTCCTGCGCAAGGTGGCGCAAGGGGCGGCAAGCACCCGCACGCCCTCTACCTATGGCCCCGGCGGCAGCGCTCCGCGCACGCCCGCCCTGGCCGATGGCATCGCCGTCAACCGAGCGCTCTGACGCCCTTCCTCTTCTTCAGACCAGGATCCGGTCACGCCGCCCCCGCCCCTGCGCGGGCGGCGCTGTCGTTTGGTGCGGAGCCTTGGTCCTGTTTGTTAACTCTCACGGAACGAATCAGGATCAGATCGCATCAAGCGCAAAACCTAATGAATTCGTTAACACGGGATTCACAGTTTTCCGATAAGATGCTTGCCACGATATGGAAGTTGATCCTCCTGAATGCTGTGGATCGACCTGCGTATCGAAGATATCTGAACAAGGTTAATGTGTGAAAGACGATATGCTCGACGAACGACGTTGATTCCGGGCGCCTGACGTTTGCGGATATGTCCGGTGGAGAGGTAAGCAAATGGAAGCGACACCTATCAGGACTGCGTCCTACACGCTCGTGCCGACGGCGCCGAGACCTTCGGAGGCCAGCGCATCCCCGGCCGCGCGAACAGACGTACCGCCCGAGAAGGCGATTCAGCCGCCGAGCGAGACAGCAGCCAGCCGCCCGATGGCGGAGAACAGCTTCGCCAAGGCCGAGGCCAACATCAAGCGCGAGGAATTTCGCGACGAGATCACCGATTCCATCGTCTTCAGGGCGGTCGACCTGACCACCGGCGAGGTGGTGCAGCAGATTCCGGAGGAATCGATCCTGCGGCTGCGTCGTGCATTCGCCGAGACGACCCAGAAAGACATGACCGGCCTCTCCTTCAGCCGCAGCCTTTGACGAGACGCGGGGCGTACGCTCGCCCCGCCGGCAGCCCGCACGGGTTTTCGAATCGGCTATAGTCCGCGCTCACTGACCTCGAGCCGGACACGCGGATGCCGCCCTCCCCCCAGTCGATCCTGGACCAGATGCGCAAGGCGCTGCTCCTGCAGCGCGACGGAAAGCCAGCGCGCGCGCGGCCGATCTACGAAAAGCTTCTCAAGCAGGATCCCGGCAACGCCGAGGTGACCAGTCTACTCGGCCTTTGCTTTCTCGAGCAGGGTTATCCGAAGCGCGCTGTCGCCCTCTTCGAGCGCGCCATCTTCCTTGCTCCCGGCGAACCCCGCTACCGGATCAACCTGATCGATGCGCTCGAGGCGCTCGGCGACACCGAGGCATTGCTCGCCGCCTCGTCGCAGGCCGCAAATGCGATCCCCGACCCGGCCCTGCTGCATCGCCAGGCCAGGCTGCTCAACCGGGCGGGCCGGTTGCCGGAGGCTCTGGCCGCCTATGACGCGGCCTTGCGCGCGGCAGCCGACGCCGTTCCCGACAATCTGGACATGCTGGTGGAGTTCGGCCAGACGCTGATCCTGGCCGGCAAGCACGAGGAAGCCGTCCGCGTGCTGCACTTTGCGGTCTCTACTGCACCGGACCACCGCCTCGCCCTTCTCAGCCTGGCCGATGCGCTGAACCAGCTGCACCGCGGTGATGAGGCGCTCAAGCTTTTGCTCGGCAGGTCGGATGCCTTCGAGGCAGAGACCGACGCCGCCTATCGGCTGAGCCTTGCCAATGCGCTCTGGAGCACCGGCGACTATGCCAGAGCGCTCGCCGAGACCGACCGTGCGATCGCCCTCGGCATCGTCGGCAGCGATGCGCGCCTGCTGCGCGGCAAGGCGCTCTATCATCTCGGTCGCTTCCCGGAGGCCGTCAAGGAGCTGGAGCAGGCACTGGCCATCGACCCCGCTCGCCACGAGACGGCGATGACGCTCGGCCTCGCCTGCCTTGCCAGCGGCGATCTGGCGCGCGGCTGGAAGCTCGCGGAACGCCGCGTCGAGGCAAATCTCAAGGGACTGATCCAGCGCCGCTTCTCGCGCCCGACATGGCAGGGCGAGCCGCTTGCCGGCAAGACCCTGATGATCTGGGACGACCAGGGCATCGGCGACGTGTTGCGATCCGCATCCATGTTCGCCGAACTGGCGGATCAGGCAGGCCGGCTGATCGTCGAATGCCACCCCAAGCTGGTGCTGCTGCTTGCACGCAATTTTCCGCAAATGACCGTGCGCCAACGCGGTCACGAGGGCCTCAATGCCTTGATGGGCGGCGAGGACTTCGATGTCCAATGCGCCTTCGGCGGCCTGCCCGCCCTTCTGCGCCCGGATATCGCCGCCTTTCCGGCAACCACTGCGACCCTGACGGCGGACGCAGAGCGCGTCGCGGCCTTGCGGGAGCGTGCGCCGCTCGGCACCCCGCGGCCGAAGGTCGGGCTGTCCTGGACCAGCGGCAACCGTGTCGGCCAACGCGGCCGCTCCTATCTTGCCCTGGAGGACTTGCTTCCGCTACTCGCCATCGAGGAGGTCGATTTCGTCCTTCTCGATTATACCGACCGCACTGCGGAGATCGCGGCACTGCAGGAGCGAACGGCCTTCACCTTGCACCGGTGGGACGATCTCGACCTGTTCGACGATCTGGAGACCGTCGCAGCGCTGACCTCTTGCATGGATCTCGTCATCTCGGCGAACACGTCCGTCGCCGACATGTCGGGAGCGCTCGGCGTGCCGACCTGGCGCTTCGGCCCGGTCACCGGAACGATCCTGCTGGGCCAGGAGAACCCGCCCTGGGCACCGGCAACACGCTACCTGCGGCTCGATCCCGAACACCCGGCAGCCGATATCGTCCCCCAGCTCGCGGCGGATCTTCGCAACTGGCTCGGCCGCCGCTGACGGATCGCGCGGGCTCGCGCCGTTACATCTGGATCGGGTGCACCGCGAGATTGCGCTCCAGCCGCTCCAGCATCAGCTCGGCAACGGCGATGTCCTGCGGCTCGTCGATCTCGACGACTTCCTCGTCGCTGGTTTCCCAGAAGCCGATGCGACCGGTCAGTCGGCAGCCCGTCTGCTCGAAACTTTCCGTCCGGAACAGATAGAAGTTGCCGGTCTCGCGATAGTAGCGGTCCTCCGCCGGGATCTGCTGCCGCATCAGGCGGTTGTGCGGATCGTAGAGAGGCTGCGGCTCCGGCATGTTGCGCCAGATGTAATTGCGGATGAGCCTTGCCGAAAAGAGCGAATCGTAGCCGCCTTCCGTGAAATGCCGGAAGGCATCGGCCAGCGTGTCCTTGCGCCGGACCGGCGAGGTCACCTGCGGAAACAGCACCGACTTCGGCTTTTCTTGCCGGCACATGTGGGCAATCGCGTGGTGCAGCGAGGCCTCGGCGGGCGAGGTGTCGGTGGCGAACTCGTCGGGACGCAGCACGGGCACCCGTGCTCCGAAGGCGCGCGCGGTCTCGGCGATCTCCTCGCTGTCGGTCGAGACGATGACATCGCGCACGAAGCCGGCGGCATGCGCTGCCTCGATGGTCCAGGCGATCAGCGGCTTGCCGAACACCGGTACGAGGTTCTTGCGCGGGATCCCCTTCGAGCCGCCGCGGGCAAGCACGATCGCATCACAGGTCATCATCTCTTTTCCGCAAAAACCGCCACGAAGGAGCCCCAGAAGGCGGGCGAAACGCCGGTCTCCGGCGCCTGCATCCGCTCCCAGGCCTCCTGGGTGGCAAACCGCGTCCCGAAGAACGGATACTCCACCGAGGCGATCCGGAAGCCGCTGTCGCGCAGCAGGCGCATCAGCGAGTCGTCGGTAAAAAGGCTGACATGCGTCGGATCATGGAGCAAGCGGAAGCGCTCGCCGAACATACGCGCCGCAGCACTGGCGAAATTGGGCGTGCCGACCACGAAAAGCCCGCCGGGCCGAAGCGCTTCGTGGACGAGCCGGACGAAGGACACGGGATCGTCGACATGCTCGATGACATGATGGGCGACGATGACGTCGCACGACGCCGGCTGAAAGCGGCCGGGTTCAAGCACGCCGCGGATCGTCGTGGCGCCGCTACGCTGCGCCGCCATCTCCACCGCCTTTTCGGACGGATCGAGCCCGATCCGCTCGTGGCGCGGATCGATCTGCTCCAGCAACTCGCCGAGGCCGCAACCGATGTCGACCACCCGGCCGGAAGCGCGCGCATTCACGGCCTTAGCGATATAGGCAAGGTCCGCCTTGCGCATCTCGCGCTCGGCGGCGATGTCCCGCAGCCGCCCGTCCGGATCGCGCTTTTCGTCCCAGTACTCACCGGCTGCGATACGGGCCGGATAGGGCACGAAATAGTCCGCCGAGCCATAGAGCGCGAGGCAGCGGTCGATGATCGAACTCACGCCAGCCCCTCCACGCGCGAGGAAAGCCAGACGGCAACATCTTCATGATGCCGTTTCAGCACGTCCCGCTCACGCGCTTTGGCTGAAGCCAACCGCGCAATGCCTGCGGCCGGCCGGGCGAGATCTTGCGCAACCGCTTCGAACAGCGCGGCGAGATCGCCTTGCCCGTCGAAGGCATGGCACCGGTCGGCAAGGCCCATCGCCGCGAACTGGCCGGCGATCTTGTGATGGGTGGAAATGCCGAAAACCGGCGCACCGAGACCGATAGAGGCGAGCCCTGCATGGTAGCGCATGGCGATGACGGCCGAAGCTTGGCGGTAGAGATCGAAGCTGGCCGACCAGCCCCCCTCCCCCTGCGCCAGCCCGGCGACAACGACACGCTCCCGCCGCAGCCGGTCGTCGAGCGCATCGAGAACCGAACCGATAGGCCCGAAGTCGCTGTAGATATGAGGCACGAAAACGCAGGTGAGCGTTTCGTCCGCCGCCAGAAGCTCCTCGATACCGGATGCCATCGCGGCAGCGAAGCGCTCCGTCAGGTCTTCGCCGTCTGCACTCGCATAGCGCTTGTCCGGCATGTCGCCGGCAAGGTTCACGGCGACGAAGCGGCTGCCTTCGGGCAGACCGGGATGCGGCCAGGCCTGCGGCTCGGCGAAAAGACCGCCGTCCGGCACCACCTGCATGGCGTCGGCATAGGCTGCGCCCAGATGGTCGCGAATGACGTCGCAGGACCCGTCGTTGCGCAGCGAGAAGCGGCAATGATCGAAGCCGAGAATCTCGTCGAGAAATGCCCGGGTGCGCGCCACGGCCACAGGACTGATGCCGCGCGTCGCATCGACGCCGAGCCCGTGGAACAGGATCGGCCGGCGGATCGCCGCAAAAAGATCCGGGCCGGCTTCCAGATAGGTGCCGGAGGACGTGTTCTCGCGCCAGAGCTGGAACAGGCTGAACCCGCCGACGATCAGGATATCGGCGTCGTTCGCCTCCGCGACGAACGTCTCGTCGAAGGTCCGGCGGCGCCAATGGATGAAGTCCCGCACCTCGCAGGGGCGATGCGCGAGCGTCCAAGGAAGGTCTTCGCGTCTCGTGCGGTACTCGCCGTCATGCATGGCATTGTCGCCGAGATTTCCGACGAAGGAGGCCAGATGCAGAACGGAAAGCGGTCGCATGCGGGCGGCAGTCACGACGCGGCGGTCACAGCGACGCCAACGTGTCCTTGCGGCGCAGCTTTTCCATCACCGGCCGCTCGCGGGCATAGATGTCGATGACCCCGTCGCCGCGCACCTTCTCGGCCAGACGAATGCCGGCGATCATCTCCTTCATCTGCGCCACGTCGATGGACGCCGACTGGTCGGACCCCCACATGGTGCGATCGAGCGTGAAGTGACGCTCCACGGACACTGCGCCGAACGCAATCGACAGGATGCTCGGCAGGATCCCGTCTTCATGACCGGAATAGCCGATCTTGAGATGGGGAAACCGCTCGCGCAGGGTCGAGATGCCGGCAAGGTTGATTTCTTCCGGCAGGGCCGGATAGGTCGAGGTGCAATGATAGAGGCATGCGATCTCGCCGCCCGCGTCCTCGATGGTTTCCACCACCGCTTCCACCATCTCGAGATTGCACATGCCCGTGGAGATCAGCAGCGGGACGCGGCTGCGGGCCGCATGCACCAGCAAAGCGCGGTCGGTGACCGACGCCGAGGCGATCTTCAGATAGGGCACGTCCAGCGCCACCAGGAAGTCAACCGACGCCTCGTCCCAGGGCGAGGCGTACCAGGTGATGCCGAGTTCGCCGCACAGCGCGGCGATGCGCTCGTAGTCCTTGCGACCGAATTCCAGCCCGCGCTTCAGGTCGCCATTGGTCTCGCCGAGCGGCGACTTGCGCGGCTTGTCCAGTTCCTCGGCCGAGTAGACGACATCGACGGTACGCTTCTGGAACTTGACCGCATCGCAGCCGACGCGGTGGGCGGCACGGATCATCTCCAGCGCAAGGTCGATGCTGCCATTGTGATTGATGCCGATCTCGGCGACGACAGTGCAGCTGTCGAATGTAAAGAGGCTCATCTCGCGATCTTTTCGGGCTCGCGGCAAGCGCTGAACCGCCTGTTGGCGGCCTGAGGCGCTTGCGGGTTTCGCTGTCCGTCCCTCGCCGCACGGCAATCCCTTAACCGTTGGGAGAGGCAGGCCGGCGCCGATCCATCGGCGGCAGCCTTCGAGGCACCCCCGCAGTATTCCCGTTTCGGCGTGATTCGGCGAGTAAATTTAAAGACCTGTCGCAAGATGCGAGACCCTGCGAGGCCAGTAACTCGCCATTTACCTTAACACGGGTTAACCACCTGTTTTTACGAATGATTCCGAAACGGAAACGTAGGTTGGCGGGGCAACGAGGACGCGTTGCGTTAGTTGTTACCAGAAAGGTACACCACAATGAGCGTTACTCTCTCCGCTGGCGTGCGCCAGAACCTCCTGTCGCTGCAGAAGACTGCCGACATGATGTCCCAGACGCAGAACCGGCTCGCCACGGGCAAGAAGGTCAACTCGGCCCTCGACAACCCGACCAATTTCTTCACCTCCCAGAACCTGAACTCGCGCGCCAACGAGCTGTCCAGCCTGCTCGACGGCATCTCCAATGCGACGAAGACCCTGGAAGCTGCCGACAACGGTATCAAGGGCATCACCAAGCTGGTGGAGAGCGCCCAGTCGACCGCTCGCCAGGCTCTGCAGGCTGGTGGCGCCGGTTCCGGCACCGTGGTGGAGAGCTCCTCGTCGATCTCGACCAACGGCCTGACGCCGAGCTCGGGCGAGACGATCCAGGACCAGGCCAAGCGTCAGACTCTGTCCAACCTCGGCTTCACCAACGGCGACACGATCACCGTGCAGGCGACCGACACCACGACCGGTGCCGTCTCTGAGATCGAGATCACCGTCGGCACCACCCAGAAGGCTGACGGCACGGGCGCGGTCGCCACGGTTCAGGACGCTGTCGACGTCATCAACGCCTCGGGCGTTGCCTCGGCGGAAGTCACCGACGCCGGCAAGCTGAAGATCTCCGGCTCCGACACCGAGACGCTGAACGTGCAGATCGTCGACGCTGATGGCGACGCCTCGACCGCGACGACCCAGGCGACCTCGCTGGCCGCATCGCTCGGCTTCGGCAGCAACTCCTCGGTCGATCTGTCCGATCCGGCCGACGGCGACTACGTGGATGCCGGCGAGACGGCCGTCACGTTCACCGACGGCGCCACCGCCGGCGATGCCGACACCTTCTCGATCACCACCCAGGCCAACCCGGCTGCAAACTCGTCCTCACGCCAGAAGTTGGTGTCGCAGTTCAACGAGATCCTGGGTCAGATCGACAAGCTCGCGGCCGATTCGTCCTACAACGGCGTCAACCTGATCAACTCCTCGTCCTCGAAGCTGACCGTCGCCTTCAACGAGAAGCGTGACGCAGCCAACAAGTCGGAGCTGTCGATCAGCGGCAAGGACCTTACCTCCTCGGGTATGGGTCTGGGCAGCGTGTCGAGCCTGAGCGATTCGGAAGCGAACGCCACCCTCGACAAGCTGAGCGACGCGCTGTCGACCCTGCGCGAGACGTCCTCCACCTTCGGTTCGAACCTCAACACGGTCACGATCCGCAAGGACTTCACCAAGGACCTGATCAACACCCTGCAGACGGGTGCCGACAACCTGGTGCTGGCCGACACCAACGAGGAAGGTGCAAACCTTCTCGCCCTGCAGACCCGCCAGTCGCTGTCCACCACGGCGCTGTCGCTGTCCTCGCAGGCCGACCAGGCCGTGCTGCGTCTGCTCTAAGACGCCAGCCGCAAGGCAAGAAAAGAAACAGGGCGGCGGGTCGCGACTCGCCGCCTTTTTTCATGCCTCTTTCGATATGGTTAACGAACCTCTTGGAAGCACAGGCGAATTGGGAACGGAGGCAATGAGCTGTTAACCCTAATTTAGCGTTTCCACGCCAGTCTGGCCGCGAGCCTCAGGACGAGGCCATGCATAGCTTGGGCAGCCAGAAAGGATTTCCGAATGTCCGATATCA
>NZ_JALBGD010000016.1 GCF_023507705.1 Stappia sp. WLB 29
GTCGACGCTGGTGAACCTGCTGCTGCGTTTCTACGACGTGGAGAGCGGGCGCATCCTGATCGACGGGCAGGACATCGCCTCGGTGACGCAGGCGAGCCTGCGCGCGCAGATCGGCATGGTGACGCAGGACACCTCGCTGCTGCACCGCTCCGTGCTCGACAACATCGTCTACGGCAAGCCGGGAGCCGGCGAGGCCGAGGCGATGGAGGCGGCGCGGCGGGCCCATGCGACCGGCTTCATCGACGGTCTCGAGGACCTGGAAGGGCGCAAGGGGCTGATGGCGCATGTCGGCGAACGGGGCGTGAAGCTGTCCGGCGGCCAGCGCCAGCGCATCGCGATTGCCCGGGTGCTCTTGAAGAACGCGCCGATCCTGGTGCTGGACGAGGCGACCTCGGCGCTCGATTCGGAAGTCGAGGCGGCGATCCAGGACAGCCTCAACGAGTTGATGGCCGGCAAGACGGTGATCGCCATCGCCCACCGGCTGTCGACCATCGCGGCGATGGACCGGCTGATCGTGATGGATCGCGGGCGCATCGTCGAGGACGGCACGCACGAGGAGCTGCTGGCCCGCGGCGGGCTCTATGCCAGCCTGTGGAGCCGGCAGTCGGGAGGCTTCATCGACAGCGGCCGCGAGGCGGTGTAACACCGCCCCACACGCCGCGCTTCGTGCGCGGTGGGTGGGGAGGAAACCGGAGAGGGCCGTCGCGTCTTGCGTGCGGGCGAAACGAGCGACGCCCGCCGCGGCGTGGCGATGGCCAAAATCCGGCGTCATTGCTGCAATCATTGGGCAAAAAACCGCGACAAAGAGTCGTCACCACCCATGATCATCTGGACAAGCGCGGGCAAGGGTGCCAATAACTGCCCCGCTTGGAAAGATGCGGAAAGCCGCATCTGCCGCCCAGACGACGCACTCCGCCGACCTTCGTCCCCGTTTCGGCCGGGCCAGGGACGGCGGCGTTTGCCGTTCTCGTCGGGCATATAGGTTAAAGAGGACGCGACCTTGGCACAGCAGGATACGGTCGAACCCACTCGCCGCGATTTCCTCTATATCGCGACCGGTGCGATGGGGGCGGTTGGCACAGCCGCGCTCGCATGGCCTTTCATCGACCAGATGAACCCGGATGCGTCGGCCCTGTCGCTGGCCTCCATCGAGGTCGACGTCTCGGCCATCGAGGAGGGGCAGGAAATCAAGGTGATGTGGCGCGGCAAGCCGGTGTTCATCCGCAACCGCAGCGCCAGGGAAGTCGAGGAGGCGAACGCCGTCGCGATCTCCGATCTTCCCGACACCAACGCGCGCAACGCCAACCTTGCCGCCGACGCGGAGGCGACCGACGCCAACCGCGGCGTCGAGGGTCGCGAAGCGCTGATCGTGATGGTCGGCGTGTGCACCCATCTTGGCTGCATCCCGCTCGGGCAGTCCGGCGATTTCGGCGGCTGGTTCTGCCCCTGCCACGGCTCGCACTACGATACGGCCGGCCGCATCCGCAAGGGACCCGCGCCCGAGAATCTCCTGATCCCGCCGTTCGAGTTCATCTCGGACAACGTGATTCAGATCGGTTGATAGCGGCAATCCATAGGAGAGGCAGCCATGGCTGGACATTCCAATTACGTGCCGCAGAGCGCGGCGGCTAAGTGGCTCGAGAGCCGCCTTCCCGTCATCGGGCTCGTTCGCGGTTCCTTCGTCGATTTCCCCACCCCGAAGAACCTCAATTACTGGTGGACCTTTGGCGGCATCCTGTTCTTCGTGCTGATCGCGCAGATCGTCACCGGCATCGTGCTGGTGATGCACTACACGCCGAACACCGCGATGGCCTTCGCGT
Organism: Stappia sp. WLB 29; assembly: GCF_023507705.1. Classification (GTDB taxonomy): domain Bacteria; phylum Pseudomonadota; class Alphaproteobacteria; order Rhizobiales; family Stappiaceae; genus Stappia. The sequence goes on from NZ_JALBGD010000016.1 coordinate 1,821, forward strand.
CCGTCGAGCACATCATGCGCGACGTGAACTTCGGCTGGCTGCTGCGCTACCTGCATGCCAACGGCGCCTCGATGTTCTTCATCGCCGTGTTCATCCACATGTTCCGCGGCATGTATTACGGCTCCTACAAGGCGCCGCGCGAGATCTCGTGGATCCTCGGCGTCGTGATCTTCCTGATCATGATGGCGACCGCATTCATGGGCTATGTGCTGCCGTGGGGCCAGATGTCCTTCTGGGGCGCCACGGTGATCACCAACCTGTTCTCGGCGCTGCCGCTGGTCGGCGAGCCGATCGTGAACTGGCTGTGGGGCGGCTTCGCCGTCGACAATCCGACGCTGAACCGCTTCTTCTCGCTGCACTACCTGCTGCCGTTCATGATCTTCGGCGTCGTTCTGCTGCACGTGTGGGCGTTCCACACCACCGGCAACAACAACCCGACGGGCATCAACCCGAAGACCAAGCAGGACACGATCCCGTTCCATCCGTATTACACGATCAAGGATCTGTTCGCGATCGTGGTGTTCATGATCCTGTTCGCCTACTTCGTGTTCTACATCCCGAACTTCCTGGGTCACGCCGACAACTACATCGAGGCCGATCCGCTGGTGACCCCGACGCATATCGTTCCCGAGTGGTACTTCCTGCCGTTCTACGCGATCCTGCGCGCGGTTCCGGACAAGCTCGGCGGCGTCATCCTGATGTTCGGTTCGATCGCGGTGATGTTCATCCTGCCGTGGCTCGACACCTCGAAGGTCCGTTCGGGCACCTATCGTCCGCTGTTCAAGCAGTTCTTCTGGATCTTCGCCGCCGTCTGCGTCGGTCTCGGCTACCTCGGCGCCATGCCGGCGGAAGGCGGCTACGTGATCGCGGCCCGTATCCTGACGGCCTACTATTTCGCTCACTTCCTGATCATCCTGCCGCTGCTGGGCTTCCTGGAGAAGCCGAAGGAGCTGCCGGCCTCGATCTCGGAAGCCGTGCTCAGCGGTGGCGGCAAGCCGGCCGGTGCGGTCGCGGCGCCGGAAACGAAGTGACCCACGGACGGGATTGGGAGTTCTCCTCAATGAAGACGATGATCGAATCCGTGCGTGGCGCCCTGCTGGCCGTGGCCGCAATGGCGGTCGCCGCGCCGGCAATGGCCGCGGGCGAGGCCCCGCATATCGAGCGCCAGCAATGGTCGTTCTCCGGCCCCTTCGGCCAGTACGACAAGGCGCAGTTGCAGCGTGGCTTCAAGGTGTACAAGGAGGTTTGCGCCTCCTGTCACGGCATGCAGCTGCTCTCGTTCCGCAACCTGGCGGAAGCGGGCGGCCCGGGCTTCACCGAAGACCAGGTCAAGGTGATCGCGGCCGAGTACATGGTCATGAAGGGCCCGAACGACGACGGCGAGATGGAGGAGGTCGCAGCGATCCCCTCCGACCGCTGGCCGTCTCCGTTCCCGAACCAGCAGGCGGCCCGCGCCGCCAATGGCGGCGCCTATCCGCCGGACTTCTCGACGCTGGCCAAGGCCCGTGCCGTCGCCAGCGGCTTCCCGGGCTTCGTGTTCGACATGTTCACGCAGTACCAGGAGCACGGTCCGGACTACATCTACAACCTGCTGACGGGCTACAAGGATGCGCCGGCCTGTTTCGGCGAGGATTTCTCGGGCTATTACAACGAGAAGTTCATCGGCGGCTCGATCAGCAATGAGGAATGCCAAGGCCAGAACCTTACCGGCGGCCCGATCGGCATGGCGCCGCCGTTGTCCGACGAGCAGGTCGAGTACACCGACGGCACGCCGATGACGGTTGATCAGTACTCGCGCGACGTCTCCGCCTTCATGATGTGGGTTGCCGAGCCGAAGCTCGAGGAGCGCAAGAGCATGGGCTTCCGCGTGATGATCTTCCTCATCATCTTCGCCTCGCTGCTCTACTTCACCAAGAAGTCGATCTGGCGCGACGTCGAGCACTAGGTCGTGAACTCATAGTTCTGACGAGAAACGGTATGCGCGAGCCTGATCGGATACAAGGAGCAAGACCGCAGGGAACCGTCCGGTTTTCAAGGGCTTGCGACGCTGTTGCCGGTAGGTTCGCACATACCCGGAGGGCGTCGACCCGGCTTCGATCTGCGGCGTCGGACCGCTCGGTCGGGGGACCCGCCCCGGCCATCGCGCTCCTCCTGGCATATCATTGCCGGGCCAGACGCCGTTTCCGGCACAATTATGAGTCCACGACCTAAGCGGCCACGACGAAAGTCCTGAACAACCGGCCGCCGGAGCAATCCGGCGGCCTTTTCATGTCCGCGGCCCTGTTGGACGGACGGGGCGCAAATGCTATCGCAACGGGCAGGCAGAGGAGTTGCANTCGGGGGACCCGCCCCGGCCATCGCGCTCCTCCTGGCATATCATTGCCGGGCCAGACGCCGTTTCCGGCACAATTATGAGTCCACGACCTAAGCGGCCACGACGAAAGTCCTGAACAACCGGCCGCCGGAGCAATCCGGCGGCCTTTTCATGTCCGCGGCCCTGTTGGACGGACGGGGCGCAAATGCTATCGCAACGGGCAGGCAGAGGAGTTGCACGGATGGTCAAGGCTGTACTGGGTGTGATCGGCGGATCGGGGCTCTACGACCTGCCGGCGCTGGAAGGCGCCGAATGGGTCGAGGTCGAAAGCCCCTGGGGCGAGGCGTCGGATGCCGTGCGGATCGGCGAGATCGACGGGCTGAAGGTGGTCTTCCTGCCTCGCCACGGCCGCGGCCACCGCTTCGCGCCGTCCGACATCAACTACCGCGCCAATATCGACGTGATGAAGCGCTGCGGTGTCACCTCGCTGGTTTCGGTCTCCGCCGTGGGGTCGCTCAACGAGGCGATGGCGCCGGGGCATTTCGTGCTGGTCGACCAGTTCATCGACCGCACCTTCGCGCGGGCCAAGAGCTTCTTCGGAAAGGGCTGCGTCGCCCATGTGTCGATGGCCGAGCCGGTCTCGCCGGGCCTTGTCGGCCATGTCGCGGCGGCGGCCGAAGCGGAGGCACTGACCTTCCACCGCGGCGGCACGTATCTGGCCATGGAAGGCCCTCAATTCTCCTCTCTGGCGGAAAGCAACCTCTACCGGAGCTGGAGCTGCGACGTGATCGGCATGACCAACATGCCGGAGGCGAAGCTCGCCCGCGAGGCGGAGATCTGCTACGCGACCGTCGCCATGGTCACCGATTACGACAGCTGGCATCCCGACCACGGGTCGGTCGACATCCAGTCGATCATCAAGGTGCTGCACGACAATGCAGACAATGCCCGCCGGCTGGTCGCACGGCTGGCGCAGGACCTGCCGCGCACGCACGAGCCGTGCCCGGTCGGCTCCGACACGGCGCTGGAATACGCGCTGATGACGGCGCCGGAGGCGCGCGATCCCGAGCTGGTGGCGAAGCTCGACGCGGTCGCCGGCCGCGTGCTCTCCCGCTAGGGCGACCAATGTACGGCGAACGAAACCGCTTTGCCGGGCCGGCGAATGTGGCAAACTCTCCCACCAAAGGGTTGCGCGGAAGCCCGACGGGCACGCGCGCCCCAAGCAGCAAGACGGACGGGCAATGACGACTGAAACGGTCTCGCAGGAGCTGATGGCGGCAATCCGGACGATTCCGGACTATCCCAAGCAGGGCATCCTGTTTCGCGACATCACCACGCTGCTGGGGAATGCGCGGGCGTTCCGCCGGGCGGTCGACGCGCTGGTGCAGCCCTGGGCGGGCGCGAAGATCGACCAGGTCGCGGGCATCGAGGCGCGCGGCTTCATCCTCGGCGGCGCGGTGGCGCATCAGCTGTCCTCCGGCTTCGTTCCGATCCGCAAGAAGGGCAAGCTGCCGCACGAGACGGTGCGCATCGCCTATTCGCTGGAATACGGCCTCGACGAGATGGAGGTGCACAAGGATGCGATCCGTCCGGGCGAGAAGGTGATCCTGGTCGACGACCTGATCGCTACCGGCGGCACGGCGGAGGCGGCGACCAAGCTGCTGCAGCAGATGGGCGCCGAGGTGGTCTCGGCCTGTTTCATCATCGACCTGCCGGATCTCGGCGGGCGCGCGCGCCTGGAAGCCCTCGGCGTTCCCGTGCGCACGCTGGTGGACTTTCCGGGCCATTGACCGGGGAGGGGACCCGCGACCCGGCCCGCAGCGACGGGCAAGACGGCGGGGCGCCGGCGTTCGGCGATGCCTTCCTGAAAGACTTCGAGACGCTGCTGGCATGGCGGCGGGACGTGCGGCGGTTCGACCCGCGCGCCCTGCCCGAGGGGCTGCTGGAGACGCTGCTGGCACAGGCGCACATGTCGCCGTCGGTCGGCAACAGCCAGCCCTGGCGCTTCGTGCTGGTGGACGAGCCGGACCGGCGCACGGCGGTACGGGCAAGCTTTCTCAAGGCCAATGCCGATGCGCTGTCGTCCTATGACGGCGAGCGGGCCGAACTCTATGCCCGGCTGAAGCTGGAGGGCCTGACCATCGCGCCGGTGCAGCTCGCCGTCTTCTGCGACGAGGGCACCGCCCAGGGCGGGGGGCTCGGCCGGCGGACGATGCCGGAAATGCTGGCCTATTCCTGCGTCTGCGCCGTCAACACGCTGTGGCTGGCCGCGCGCGCCCGCGGCGTCGGCCTCGGCTGGGTGTCGATCATCGATCCGCAGGAGGTCGCGCAAGCGCTGGACGTGCCGGACGCCTGGCGGCTGATCGCCTATCTGTGCATCGGCTATCCGCAGGAGGAACACGACGACCCGGAACTGGAGCGCGCCGGCTGGCAGGCGCGACAGGGGCTCGGCGAACGGTTGTTCCGGCGTTAATCTCACCGACAAGTACGGCGGGCGCGGCGCCTGCCCATCACGAGGACATTGCCATGACCGTAACCATTCGCGCCAAGACGGAGGACGACCACGCGGCGGTGGTCGAGCTGCTGACCCGACGATGGACCAGCCCGGAGATCCTGATCGAAGGCGAGATGATCGATGCGTCGCGCCTGCCCGGCTTCATTGCACTGGACGATGACGGCGAAATGGTCGGCCTGGTCACTCTGATCCAGCGCGCGAGCGAATGGGAGATCCTGACGCTGGATTCGCTCAATCGCTGGGGCGGCATCGGCACGCTGCTTTTGAAGGCGGTGGCGGGCGCTGCGGTCGAGAACGGCATTCGCCGGCTGCTGGTGCGCACCTCCAACGACAATCTCGACGCCTTCCGCTTCTACCAGCGCCGCGACTTCCGACTGGAGAAGATTGTCCCCGGCGCCATCGACGAGGAGCGCAAGCTGAAGCCCGAGATCCCGATGCTGGGCGAATACGGCATTCCGATCCGCGACGAGGTCGTCTTCGCCCGCAGGCTCTAGCGGCTTACTCTGCGGGCCTCCGCGCGACCAGCACCTTGCCGGTGAAGGAGAACACGGTCACGCCGTCCTGATTGACGCCTTCGTTGCCGTGGATCGCGAGGCCCCACTGGGGCCTCGTGCGCATCTCGCGCTTCTCCAGCAGGGTCGAGCTGTAGGTGATCGTATCGCCGGCGAAGACCGGGCGGATCCACTTCAGGTCGGTAAAGCCGGGGGAGGGGCCGAGGCGCGAGGGCGTGCCGAGCCTTTCGCATTCTGCCTGGATATGGGCGACCATCAGCTTCATCCACACCGAGCCGGTGTGCCAGCCGGAGGCGCACAGACGCCCGAAATGGGTCTTGGCCGCCTCTTCGTCCGACAGGTGGAAGGGCTGGGGATCGAAGGCGCGCGCGTAGCGCACGATCTCTTCCGGCGTGAAATGATGGCTGCCGAGATCGCGGCGCTCGCCGATGGCCATGTCCTCGAACCAGGTCATTGGGCGGCCTCCCGCCGTGCGAACAGGATCTTGTTGCGCTGGGTCATGACGGTGGCGCCGGTCTGGTCGGTGACGGTGAACAGGAAGTCGACCATTCCGAGGTCGGGACGCGAGTTCAGCACGCGGCTGGAGATCACCTCGGCGCTGGCGTTCAGCACGTCGCCGGGGCGCACCGGACGCATCCAGCGCACTTCCTCGACGCCGGGCGAACCCCTGCCGCTGGAATTCAGCAGCAGGCCGTCGCACATCAGGCGCATCAGCATGGAAATCGTGTGCCAGCCGGATGCGGCCAGTCCGCCGAGAAGGGAGGCTTCGCCCGCCGACTCGTCGAGGTGGAACGGCTGGGGATCGAACTCGGCGGCGAAGGCGATGATCTCGTCGCGGGTGACGGTCTTGGAGCCGAGGGCGATGGTCTCGCCGGGCTCGAAATCCTCGAAGCTTCTGAACGTGCTCATGATGTCGATCTATACGCAGCCGGAGGCTGCTGTCGAGAGCCTCCGGCCGCGCGCCGACACTCAGTCGTAATAGATCTCGTTGTCGTCGAGATAGACGTTGCTCGCCTCGCAGATGTCGATGTCGATCGGCTCGTCGAGCACCTCGCCGCCGTCGGTCCCGAGCCAGCCGACCCGGAAGGTCTGGGCGCAGGACCCGGTATCGTCCGTGAATTCGGCACGGGCCGACTCGTCCGGACCGATCGGGCTGGAGAGCCAGTTGCTCGACCAGCCGCTGCCGTCGTTGGTGTAGAAGCCGACGACGGTGTTGTCGTCCGTGTTGTTGTAGATCTGGAAGTAGCCTTCGGCGCCCGTGCCTGCCAGGGCAGCGGACGCACAAAGGAACAGCGCCGCCGAAGCGGTCGCGAGCATGCGATGGAACATGCGATTTCCCTCAGGAGATGGCCGCCACGATGGCGGCGGTGCAAATCCTAGACTGCCTTCCGGGAAAGCGCGAGAGCGACCAAAGACCGACGTTCAGGTGTTGAACTTGAACAGCAGGACGTCGCCGTCCTTGACCACGTATTCCTTGCCCTCGTCGCGGGCCTTGCCGGCTTCCTTGGCCGGAGCCTCGCCGCCGAGGGTGACGTAGTCGTCGAAGGCGATGGTCTGGGCGCGGATGAAACCGCGCTCGAAATCGCTGTGGATGACGCCGGCCGCCTGCGGGGCCTTGGTGCCCTTGCGGATCGTCCAGGCGCGGGCTTCCTTCGGACCGGCGGTGAAATAGGTGATAAGGTCGAGCAGGTCGTAGCCGGCGCGGATGAGCCGGTCGAGGCCCGGCTCCTCGAGACCCATGGTCTCCAGGTACTCGGCCTGTTCGGCATCGTCGAGCTGGGCGATCTCGGCCTCGATGGCGGCGGAGATCACGACGCAGGCCGCGCCTTCCGCCTCTGCCATCTCGCGCACGCGCTCGGACTGGGCGTTGCCGGTGGCCGAGCAGGACTCCTCGACGTTGCAGACATAGAGGATCGGCTTGGTGGTCAGCAGGTTGAGGCCGGCGAGGATCTTGCGCTCCTCCGGGGTGGAGACGTCGAGCAGGCGCGCGGGCTTGCCCTCGCGCAAGAGCTCCAGCGCTCCTTCCATGATCGGGATCACCGCCTTGGCGTCCTTGTCGCCGCCGGTCGCCTTCTTCTTGAGCGGCGCCAGGCGACGCTCGAGGCTCTCCATGTCGGAGATCATCAGTTCGGTCTCGACGGTCTGGGCATCGGCGATGGGGTCGATGCGCCCGTCGACATGGGTGATGTCGTCATCCTCGAAGCAGCGCAGCACATGGGCGATGGCGTCGACCTCGCGGATGTTGGCGAGGAACTGGTTGCCGAGGCCCTCGCCCTTGGAGGCGCCGCGCACCAGGCCGGCAATGTCGACGAAGGTGAGGCGCGTGGGGACGATGCTGGCGGACTTGGCGATGCGGGCGATGTCCTTAAGGCGCGGATCCGGCACCGCTACCTCGCCGGTGTTCGGCTCGATGGTGCAGAAGGGATAGTTCGCGGCCTGAGCCGCCGCGGTCTTGGTCAACGCGTTGAACAGCGTGGACTTGCCCACATTCGGCAGGCCGACAATGCCGCACTGGAATCCCATCTCGTCTCAGTCCTTCTTTCCAAACATCCGTGCGAGCTGCTCCGCGAGCCCCGTCTTGGGCGTGCTGTCCTTGCCGCGCCGCGGCAGCGGCGGGTTCGGATTGCGGGACGTGCCGCCCGAGGCTGCGCCTGGCTCCTTGCGGGGCTTTTGCGGCTTTGCCGGGGCCAGCGCCAGATGCAGCCGGTTGCAGAATTCCGAATGGTGCCCGCCGACCAGAAGGCCGGCTTCGGCGGCGATGGCGTCGAGCATCGGGTCGAGCCATTCGGCATCGACCTTGGCGAAATCGCCCAGCACATGCGCGGTGACGCGGTCCTTGTGGCCCGGGTGCCCGATGCCGAGGCGCACGCGCGAGTATTCCTTGCCCAGATGGGCATCGATGGAGCGGATGCCGTTATGGCCGCCGCTGCCGCCCCCGACCTTGGTGCGAACCTTGCCCGGCGGCAGGTCGAGCTCGTCGTAGAGCACGATGACGTCGGCGGGCGCGAGCTTGTAGAAGCGGGCGGCCTCGCCGACCGAGCGGCCGGAGTCGTTCATGTAGGTCTGGGGTTTCATCAGCATCACCTTCTCGCCGTCGAGAAGGCCTTCGCTGACTTCCGCCTTGAAGCGGCTTCGCCAAGGGGCGAAGGAGGAATTCCGGCCGTGGATCGCGTCCACGGCCAGAAAACCGATATTGTGGCGATTGCGGGCGTATTTCTCGCCCGGATTGCCGAGACCGACGATGAGGCGCATGGGTACTCCCCGTCACTTCCCCTCGCCGGTGCCCGAGCGGGGGCCTCAGCCCTCGCTCTCGTCCTCGGCAGCCTCGTCCTCGTCCGACGCACCGGCGCCGCCGCCCGGGGCAGCGATCGTCGCGAGGGTGAAGTCGCGATCGGTGATGGTCGGGGCGGAGCCGGCGGGGATGTCCACGGCCGAAATGTGGATCGAGTCGCCGACCTTGGCCTTGGCCAGGTCGATGACGAGCGCATCCGGAATGGCGTCGGCCGGCACGGTCATCTCGACCGTGTGGCGAACCACGTTGAGCACGCCGCCTGCCTTGATGCCCGGGCACTTCTCTTCGTTGATGAAGTGGACCGGCACGTCGACGGTCAGCGTCGCGCCCTTGGACACGCGCAGGAAGTCGACATGGATCAGGTCGTCGCGAACCGGATCGAGCTGGTAGTCCTTGGCGATGACGCGGTGAGCGACGCCGTCGACCTCGATGGTGCCGAGGTGGGTCATGAAGCCGCCGCGGTGCAGGGCGATCGTGGACTCCTTGATCGGAATCGCGATCGGCAGGGCAGCTTTCTTCTCACCGTAGATCACGGCGGGGACGAGGCCTTCACGGCGAAGTGCACGAGCGGCCCCCTTGCCAACCCGGTCCCTCACCGAAGCCTTCAGCACATAGCCTTCAGCCATGGTAGTTCTCCTTGATGTTTCGTGAAAGCGGGCGGCTGCCAGTGCTCTGGCCTCGATGCCGACCCGATTGCGCCGCCTCCAGGGGTGCAGGTGCGCGCCGGTGCTATAGCGGAAGCCGCGGAAAAGGGCAAGCGCGCGGCGGGGTTCCGCGTATCCCGATGACGCTACGGGACGTTCCGATCTTGCATGTTTTCATCAATGCGGTTTTTTATGTCTGCGGCGTCCGCACCAAGCCCTGCCGACAGAGAGCTTGACGGAGCGCGGCTTGGGGGGAACGGGAAGCATGAGGACCTGGTTTGCAAGGCTGGTGGTAGCGGGCACCCTGGTGCTGGGGCTGACGGGACCGAACGCTGCAGTCGGCCTCAACGTCTTCGAAACGGAACTCGGCCAGTTGGCGAGGACGCGGCTGCTGGAGATCGCCCGCTCGGACGCGGTGGTCGATGCCGTGCGCGAGCAGAACCGGACGACCGCCGAACTCAGCGACGCCGGGATCGCCGAACTGGACGGCGAATGGGCGGCCGAGGCCGCCGGCCGGGAGACGGGCGGGGAAACGGGACCGCTGATCGCCGAGACGATGGGCCGGCCCGTGTCGCTCTACCTGCGCCAGATCCAGGCACGCAGCGAGGGCCTGTTCACCGAGATCATCCTGATGGATGCCCGCGGGCTGAACGTCGGCATCAGCGAGGTCACCTCCGACTACTGGCAGGGCGACGAGGACAAGTGGCAGAAGACGTTCCTCGCCGGTCCGCACAGCCTGCATATCGGCGCTTTGGAGGAAGACCTCTCGACTCGCACGGTGCAGAGCCAGGTGAGCCTGCCGGTCGTCGACCCGGATACGGGCGAGGCGATCGGCGCGCTGACCTTCGGCATCGATGTGGAAGAGCTGTGAAGGTGCGGCAACCGCCCCGGAAACGACCCTGCACAGATTGACAAGGCCGACCTGCTGCGGTCACCTGCCCGCCCGGCACGTTTGCGCCCGCATCGCTGCGGGCGGGATGCGCCGACATATCAGCAAGATGTCCGCATGACGGACTGAACAGGACCGGAGCGGACTTCCGGCCATATGGGGAGGGTGCCATGAAGGCTATGACCAAACGCGGATTCGTGAAACTGGCGGCAGCGGCCGGCATTGCCGCCGGCGTGAGCATCGCTCCGCTCGCCACGGCATTCGCCGCCGACAAGATCACGGTCGGGGCGCTGCGCTTCACCTCGCATGCGCCGAGCTTCATCGCCTTCGAGCGCGGCTATTTCGCCGACGAGGGGCTGGAGGTCAGTTTCGAGTTCTTCCAGGCGGCGCAGCCGATGGCGGTGGCCATCGCCTCCGGCGACGTCGATTTCGGCATCACCGCGATTTCCGGCGGCCTGATCAACCTGGCCGAAAAGGGTGCCATCAAGGTCGTCGGCGGTGCGCTGCAGGAAGAGCCGGGCGTCGACGGGCAGATGATCCTCGTGTCCAAGGCGGCCTTCGACGCCGGCCTGACCTCGCCGGCCGGGCTGAAGGGCAAGAGCTTCGGCATCACCCAGACGGGCTCGTCGTTCCACTACATCGCCCACAAGATCGCCGACAAGGAAGGCTTCGACCGCTCGGAGATCACCCTGCGGCCGCTGCAGAAGGTCGGCGCGATCATCGGCGCGCTGAAGACCGCCCAGATCGACGCCTGGGCCATCGTACCGCACATCGCCAAGCCGCTGGCCGCCGGGCCGGAGATCGAGTCCATCGGCATGGTGGCGGACTATATCCCCGACTACCAGGTGACGACGGTCTTCACCTCGACCGCCAACACCAAGGACAAGCCGGACCTGGTCAAGCGCTTCCTCGCGGCCTTCTCCAAGGGGGCGGCCGATTTCAACGCGGCCTTGATCGACAAGACCACCACGGACGAGGACGCCGAGGCGCTGGTGCAGCTGCTGCACAAGTATGTCTACAACGACCAGCCCTACGAGAAGGCAGCTCCCTCCATCCGCAACGGCGCGATGCGGGTCAACGAGGGCGCGAAGCTCAACATGACCTCGATCGCCGACCAGCTCGACTGGTTCAAGTCCGAGAAGCTGGTGCCCGAGACCGTGACGATGGAGCTCCTCGTCGATCCGAGCTTCGTCGAGACGAACTGAGCCGGAACGGGCAGGCGAAGAGCAGGCAAGGAACGCAGCCGATGGATCTCCTGCTGCGCGGGATCACGCATCGCTATGGCGCGACCGAGGTGCTGAGCGGGATCGACCTCGCGGTCAGCGAAGGCGAGATCGTGTGCATCATCGGTCCGTCGGGCTGCGGCAAGTCGACCCTGCTGCGCTTCATCGGCGGGCTGGAGCGGCCGGACGAGGGCGAGGTGCTGCTCTCCGGTCCGGTGCCCTCCGGTTCGCTCAATCCGCTGACCTATGTCTTCCAGGACTTCGCGCTGCTGCCCTGGCGCAGCGTCGAGGCGAATGTCTCGCTGGTTCTGGAAGACCATCCGCTGTCCGCGGCGGAGCGCGAGGAGATCGTCGCCGACGTGCTGGAGCGCACGGGGCTTTCCGATTTCCGCAAGGCGCTGCCGCGGCAGCTTTCCGGCGGCATGAAGCAGCGCGTCGCCATCGCCCGGGCGCTCAGCGTGCGTCCGGCGGTGATGCTGATGGACGAGCCGCTGTCGGCGCTGGACAGCCAGACGCGCGAGCTGCTGATGGACGACCTCGTCGCCCTGTGGCAGCGCGAGCGCTTCACCGCCTGCTACGTCACCCACAATCTCGCCGAGGCCGTGCGTCTCGGCCACCGCATCGTCGTGCTGTCGCGACGGCCGGGGCGGATCCGCACCATCGTGGAGATCGACCGCGATCTCGGCGCGCGCGAGGCGGGCGACCCGAAGCTGGACGCCGTGCAGCGCGAGCTGTGGCAGCTCCTGCGCGACGAAGCGCGTGCCGCCGACAGGGAGATCGCCGATGACGTCGCTTGACCAGATGTCCGGCGGCCGGGCGACCGGCGAGAGCGAAGCATCGTCCGAGACCCTGCGCCCGGTTCCCTATCGCGGCGGCGGCTTTCGTCCCGTGCCGATCCGGCTGATCGGGCCGCTCGTCTTCCTGGCGATCATCGCGCTGTGGGAGGCCGGCTCGCGCAGCGGCGTCATCAGCAACCTGGTGCTGCCGGCCCCGAGCGAGGCTTTCGAGGCCTTCAGCTACCTGGTCGAATCGGGCCAGCTGTGGCGGCACCTGTCGGCCTCGCTGCAGCGGCTCGTGATCGGCTGGACGCTGGGCACCGCGCTCGGCATCGCCGTCGGGCTCGGCATCGGTCTCTTTTCTCTGGCGCGGGCCGGCCTGCTGCCGCTGGTCTCGGCGCTGTTCCCGATCCCGAAGATCGCTCTCTTGCCGCTCTTCGTGATCTGGTTCGGCATCGGCGAAGGCTCGAAGGTCGCGACGATCCTGTTCGGTTCGTTTTTCCCGACCGTCATCGCCACCTATGGCGGCGTCGACAATGTCGACCGCACGCTTGTGCGCATGGGCCAGTCCTTCGGACTGTCGTGGTGGTCGATCGTGCGCAAGATCATCCTGCCGGGCGCCATGCCGGCGATCCTGTCGGGCTGCAGGATCTCCGCCTCCATCGGCATCATCCTGCTGGTGGCGGCCGAGATGATCGGCGCCGAATACGGCGTCGGCGCCTACATCCTGATGGCCGGCAGCCTGTTCGCCACCGACCAGCTGCTGGCGGGCGTCGCGATCCTGTCGGTGCTCGGCCTCATCGTCAGCTGGCTGATCGGCCGGCTGGAGCGCTGGCTGCTGGCCTGGCGCGGCTGAGGCGGCACGGGTTCCGGATAGCGGCAGCCTCAAAGCGAAAATGCCCGGAGCCTTGCGGCGTCCGGGCATTCGAAAGGATTGCGGCAGGCAGGGCTCAGCCGAACAGGCTGGACACCGACTGCTCGAGCGCGGTGCGCGAGATCGCCTCGCCCATGAGCGGGGCGATGGAGATGGTGCGGATGTTCGGCGCGGCAAGCACGGCGGCCGTCGGCTCGATGGAATTGGTGATGACCAGTTCCTTGAGCTTGGACGAGGACACGCGGGCAACCGCACCGCCGGACAGGACGCCGTGGGTGATGTAGGCGGTGACCGACTTGGCGCCCTGGGCGAGCAGTGCCTCGGCGGCGTTGCACAAGGTGCCGCCGGAATCGACGATGTCGTCGACCAGGATGCAGTCGCGGCCCGACGGATCGCCGATGATGTTCATGACCTCCGACTCGCCAGGCTTGTCGCGGCGCTTGTCGACGATGGCCAGCGGCGCGTCGATTCGCTTGGCCAGCGCGCGGGCACGGACCACGCCGCCGACATCCGGGGAGACGACCATGACGTTGTCCGTCGAGTAGCGCTCCTTGATGTCGCGGGTCATCACCGGCGCGGCGAACAGGTTGTCGGTCGGAATGTCGAAGAAGCCCTGGATCTGGCCGGCATGCAGGTCCAGCGTCAGCACGCGATGGGCACCGGCATGGGTGATCAGGTTGGCGACCAGCTTGGCCGAGATCGGCGTGCGGCCGGAGGCGCGGCGATCCTGGCGGGCGTAGCCGAAATAGGGCACGACCGCGGTGATGCGCTTGGCGGAGGAGCGGCGCAGAGCGTCGATGACGATCAGCAGCTCCATCAGGTGGTCATTGGCGGGAAAGCTGGTCGACTGCAGGACGAAAACGTCCTCGCCGCGCACGTTTTCCTGCAGTTCGACGAAAATCTCCTGGTCGGCGAAACGGCGCACCTGACACTTTGCCAGGGGCGCCCCGAGATAGGACGAGATTTCCTCTGCAAGCGCGCGATTGGAATTGCCCGCGACGATCTTCATGGCCCGCAAGTCCTTTCTTGGGTCCGTCGCCGCACGGGGAACGCAGCGCCGGCACGACAGGGTCACACGGTGGTCTGTCTGGTCTTCTTTCGTGGCCTAGGTCGAAGCGCGGCAGGCCAGACCGGAGACCGGCATTGGCGAGCCTTCCTCCTACAGGCGGCGGCGTTTTAACAACGCGTCCCGCCTTGCACAACCGGCCAGTGCGCCTGTCGGCTATTTTTCCTTGATATCGGCGCGCTCAGCGGCGCAGCCAGGCAGCGAGTTCGGCGACGGAGCGGCGCGCGGCCCGGTTCAGCGCATCGTCGTCGATGCCCGACCAGGGGTCGCCGGAGGAACCGGGGGCCGATTCCTGCCCCAGGATGCGGTGCAGTCTGTTGCCGCCGGCATCGACGACGTCGAACACGTAGAAGAGCGTCGTCTGGGACTGGTCGCCGGACGCGGAGAGGTAGCCGTTGATGCGATAGGAGGCCGGCGCCCCGACGCGGCGCACCAGGCGAAGGTTCTGGTTGCGCGCCTCGGCGCCGATCTGCCGCGACAGGGCGTCGGCGATGTTGCCGGGGGCGCCGGTGAAGGGCTCGAAGGCGAAGGTCGCCTGGTCCGCCGGGACGCTGGGCACCGGGACGGCGGCAGGCTGCGAGCGCGAGCCGGAGACATAGGCGGGCGGGGTGGGATCGCCGGCACAGGCTGCCAGCAGGAGCGCGAGCGCCGGCACAGCGGCACGCAGAACGGTTTTTCTGGTGGAATGGAACGCGTTCATCTGGCCTTGCTGGTCCCCGTATCCGTCTTCGGTCCTGGACCGGCTGCGGGGCGAACGCGCCTCCTGGCGTCCGCGGCACCGGTTTCAGGTTTCTTCGTTTAGCCCGCCTTGACCGGCAGGTCGAGGGGGAGCTTGGAAAGACACTCCGCGCGCCCCTCATGCGTCAGGTAGGTCTGGCCGAGCGACATGGCCGCGCCGCTGTCCGAATCCATCAGGATCATATGCGTGAAGATGACCATGCCGGGCACGATGCGGGCCGGATTGCCGCGATAGGCCATCGGCCAGTCCATCCAGCTCGGCGCGAACCGCGCGCCCAGCGAATAGCCGCAGGCATTGAGCCGGTGGGCACCTTCCCCGCGTGCGTCCACCTCGCGGGCATGGGCCTCGAAGACCTCGCCGAAGGTGCGGCCCGGAACGAGGCACTCCTCGACGGCGGCAAGCGCTGCACGGGCAGCCTCGTAGAGCGCGACATGCCGTCCGGTCGGCTCTCCGACGATGACCGTGCGCATGGCGGCGACATGATAGCGGCGGAAGGCGCCGGCCCATTCCAGCGTCAGCTGGTCGTTGCGGTCCAGCACCCGGCGGCCGGTCTGATAGCGGCACAGCAGGGCTTCGGGCCCGGAGCCGATGATGAACTCGTTGCCCGGATAATCGCCGTCGCCGGCAAAGACGGCGCCCTGCATGGCGGCGAGGATCTCGCCCTCGCGGGCGCCCTCCCGAACCAGCGGCAGGGCGGCCTCATAGGCGGCATCGGTCAGGCTGGCGGCGCGGCGGACATAGGCGATCTCGGCCGGCGACTTCACGGCGCGCAGGTGCTGCACGACCATCGAGGCGTCTTCCAGGCGCGCGAAATCGGACATCAGCGTCGCGATGTCGATGGCGATGCGCCCGGTCATGCCGTGGGTGTCGTATTCGACGCCGATGCGGGCGCCGCCGAGGCCCAGTTCTGCAAGCAGGTCGCGTAGCTGCAGCACCGGCGAGGCGCCGTCGCGGTCCTCCCACACGCGGATATCCTCCAGGATGGAGGTGATCTGCGCCTGGCGCAGGTCGGCCGAACGGGTGAGCAGGACGATGGCGCCGTCGCGGGTGACCACCATCGACTGGAAGAAGCAGAAGCCGAACGTGTCGTAGCCGGTCAGCCAGAACATGCTCTCCTGGGCGAAGAGCAGCATGGCGTCGTGGCCGGTGTCAGCCATGCGGGCGCGAAGGGCGTCGAGCCGGGAGGCGTATTCCTCCCGTGTGAAGGCGAGCGACATGGATCAGCTTCCCGAAAGGGCGATGGCGGAGACGAGGCGGCCGTAATCCGGTTCGCCGCGATGGGTGGCGCGGCGGTAGGAGAAGAACAGCTCCTCCTGCGCGTAGGTGCAGCGGTCGAGATTGGCGGCGGTGGCGACGCCGGCGGCCTGCAGCCGCGCCAGGATGTAGGCGGGCAGGTCGAACATTGCGTGGCCGGCATTTTCGGAAGGCGAGAAGAAGCGCTGGTTGGCTGTGTCCGCCTCGAGAAAGCGGGTGACGAATTCCTCGCCGACTTCGTAATTGGCCTTGGAGATCGTCGGGCCCAGCACGGCGACGACACGCTCGTTGCGGGCG
Source organism: Stappia sp. WLB 29 (assembly GCF_023507705.1). Classification (GTDB taxonomy): domain Bacteria; phylum Pseudomonadota; class Alphaproteobacteria; order Rhizobiales; family Stappiaceae; genus Stappia. The sequence goes on from NZ_JALBGD010000016.1 coordinate 18,216, forward strand.
CCGAGCCGCTGCATGGCGGCGAGCGTCGCCTCCAGGACGCCGGTGAAGGCGCCGCGCCAGCCGGCATGGGCGGCGCCGATGACGCGGGCCTGCGGATCGGCGAAGAGCACCGGGCCGCAATCGGCGGTGGAAATGCCGAGTGCGATGCCGGGCCGGTCGGTCACCAGCGCATCGCCGCGCGGCTGCGCGCCTGCCTCCCACGGGGTATCGACGACGATCGCATCCGGAGAATGGTGCTGGTAGGGCGACAGCAACGCCCCCGGAGCCACGCCCATCAGGCTGGCGACGCGGGTGCGGTTTTCCAGGACGGCGGCGCGCTCGTCGCGCGAGCCGAGGCCGATGTTGAGCGAGGCGTAGATGCCGCTGGAGACGCCGCCCTGCCGGGTGAAGAAGCCGTGCGAGACACCGGGAAGTCCGGCAAGGTCCGGGGAGGTGAGCATGGGGCGTGAGGGCCTGTTTCGTGGCGGGGCGACGTTTGCCGGGATGGTGGTTTGAAGCGAAGCCGGTGTCAAACGCCATCGAAGAGCGGCAGCGCAGCCTCATGGGGTGCAACGGCAAGCACCTTGAAAAGCTCGCCCATTTCCTGGGGCGCTGCCAGCCGCTCGACCTCGCCGCGGATGCGCTCCTGCTCCTGCGGCGAGCGGCCCGCGCCGACCTGGCCGGCGCGCTCCAGCAGGCCGAGGCGGAGCAGGAAGTCGCCCTGCGTCATCAGGGCGCGCGGGCGCAGCCCGCCGGTGCGGGCGGCGCGGGCCAGCGCCTCGAAGTTCACATGGGCGGTGAGGTCGGCGCGGCCCGGCTCGGCGAGCACCTCGACATGGCGATGGGCGCGAAGGGCCTGCAGCGTCTCGCCGGTGGCGGTGCGGGCATAGCCGTAGTCGATGGCCAGCAGGGCACCGCCCTGCCGGGCGATGCGGCCGGCAAGCTCTTCCATCAGCGCATTGGCGAGCGGCTGGGTCTCGAGGATCGCGCCCTCGGCAGCGCCCGCAAGATCGGCCGGCAGGGAGCCCGGGTCGAGACTTCCGGTGCCGGCGACGAACCGGAGGGTGCCGGTCGCATCGAGCCCGACGGCCCGCTCGCGCCACCCCTCGGCCGTCCTGACATATTGGCGGATGGGCAGGGCGTCGAAGAACTCGTTGGCGACGACGAGCAGCGGCGCGTCCTTGGGTAGGTCGGCGATGCGGTCGTGCCAATGCGCGCGCGCTGCGGCCTCGCCCAGCGTGATGCGCTGGATGGCGCGCAGCCGGCGGCTGGTCTCAATGAGATGCAAAGTGGTGGCCTCGCGAAAGGCCGGGCGCAGGGCCGCGACGCGCAGCATGTCGGCCATCAGCGTGCCGCGGCCGGGGCCGAGCTCGACCAGATGAAAGTGCTGCGGACTGCCGAGTGCGGCATGGGCCTGGACGAGCCAGGCGCCGACAAGTTCGCCGAAGAACTGGCTGACTTCCGGCGCGGTGATGAAGTCGCCTTCCGCCCCGAAGGGCTCTGCCTGCATGTAGTAGCCGTGCTCTGGATCGGCGAGGCACAGGCCCATGAAGTCGAAGACGGACATGGGGCCGCCGGCCTCGATCAGCGCGCGGAGGCGTGCGCCGAGCGGCGTTGTCTGCGGTTTGGGCGACGTCACGCGGCCCGGTCCGGTGCGCTGCTGTCGTCCACGGGCGGCTTGCGCAGCGCCCGTGCGATGGCCCACAGGCCGACGATGATCATCGGCAGCGACAGCAGGATGCCCATGGTCAGCCCCGGCCCGAGATAGCCGATATGGGCGTCGGGGACCCGGAAGAACTCGACGAAGGAGCGCGACAGGCCGTAGCCGAGCGCGAAGGTGCCGGCAACGAGGCCGGGGCGGCGGAAGCCGCCGCGAAGCACGACGATGCGGGCGACGACGAGCAGCAGCAGCCCCTCGAGGGCGGCCTCGTAGAGCTGGCTCGGGTGGCGGGGATCGGGCCCGGCGCCAGGGAAGACGAAGGCCCAGGGCACATCGGTCACGCGGCCCCACAATTCGCCATTGATGAAGTTGGCGAGGCGCCCGAAGAACAGGCCGATGGGCGCGACGGCGCCGGCAAGGTCGAACAGCGTCCACAGCGGGATGCCGCGCCGCCATGCGAAGACGACCATGGCGAGAACGACGCCGAGGAAGCCGCCGTGGAACGACATGCCGCCCGACCACACCTGCAGGATGTCCATCGGGTTCTGCAGGTAATAGGCCGGCGCGTAGAACAGCACGTAGCCGAGGCGCCCGCCGAGGATCGTGCCGATGGTTGCGTAGACGATGAAATCGTCGACATCGACCAGCGAGGGACGCGGCGTCCGGCCCCACAGATCGTCGCGGGAGACGAGGCCGCGCATGTAGCGCCAGCCGAGCAGCAGCCCGGCGATATAGGCGAGCGCGTACCAGCGGATCGCGAAGGGGCCGAGTTCGATCAGCACGGGATCGATGGCGGGAAAGGGCAGGGCAAGGATCGGCATGGGGGCTCCGGCTCGCCGGCGGACCGGCAGGACATGCGGCGCGACGTTGCCGCTCCGGGCAGCGTGCGTCAAGGCTGCGGCGATTTCTCCGAGATGGGGTGTTTCGTCGCGCACAAAAGCGCACTACCTAGGAGAACGTGAGATGCGGCCCGACGGGCCGGCAGCAGGGAAGGACTGGCCATGACACAGGGACCGAACCGGGTTCTCGACGATTTCGCCAAGCTGATGACGGATATGGCCGGTGTCGCCCAGGGCGCGCGGCGCGAGGTGGAGACCGCGTTCCGGGCGCAGGCCGAGCGCTTTCTCGCAGACATGGACCTGGTCAAGCGCGAAGAACACGATGTCGTGAAGGACATGGCGGCGCGGGCACTCGACCGGATCGACGAACTCGAGGCGCGGATCGCCGCGCTGGAGACGTCGGCGGCAAAGCCGCGCTCGGCCAAGGCAAAAGCGGCAGAAGACTGAGGCCCGAGAGGCTCTGCGAATCGGCGCAGGATCGGCACCCGGTGTCTTCGCCGGGTGCGAGGAAAGACGTTGCTGCGCCTCGCCGTCCACAGTTTCAAAAGCGTAAAGAAAAGTGAACATATCCTTGAAATAAGTTCTCCCTATATACTGAAGTCAGGCGGAGATTCGCGGGACGGCGATGCCGGGGGCACCAAACGTCATCGCGGCTCGCGGACATTCGCTTGCGGCAGGCCAGCATCCTGCGGACCGACACGGTGGCCACGCGCTTCGGCAGCGCCGCGCATGGCCCGCAAGCCGAGAGGAACCTCCCATGAGCCTCATCGACATCGACTTCGAACGGCCCGCCAACCCCGTCGACACGATCGAGCATATCGCCGCCATCAACGACTGGTCCTTCGAGCGCTCCTGCGACGAAGAGATCACGATTTCCGTTGCCGGCCACTGGTGCGACTATCACGTCTCGTTCTCCTGGATGGAGGACCTGGAGGCGCTGCATCTGGCCTGCGCCTTCGACCTGAAGGTGCCGGATCCGCGCCGCACCGAGGTCGTGCGCCTGCTGGCGCTCGTCAACGAGCAGCTGTGGATGGGGCATTTCGACCTGTGGAACCGCGAGGGCGTGGTGATTTTCCGCCAGTCGCTGCTGCTCGCCGGCGGAGCCGAGGCGACCTCCAAGCAGATCGAGGGACTGCTCACCAACGCGCTCGATTCCTGCGAGCGCTACTACCAGGCCTTCCAGTTCGTGGTCTGGGCGGGTAAAAGCGCCTCCGAGGCAATCGACACCGCCTTGTTCGAAACCGCGGGGGAAGCATGAGTTTTTCGAAGGAGCGTCCGCTCGTCCTTGTCGGAGCCGGCAAGATGGGGGGCGCCATGCTGTCGGGCTGGCTCGCCGCCGGCACCGAGCCGGAATCGGTCCTCGTCGTCGATCCGAAGCCCTCGGCCGAGTTGCTCGACATGGTGGCGAAGTCCGGCATCCGCTATGCGGAGGCCGTCACCGAGGGGCTGAAGGCCGGCGTTCTGCTGGTGGCTTTGAAGCCGCAGATCATGGAAAGCGTGCTGCCGAGCCTGGCACCCGCCGTCGACGAGCGCACGCTGGTGATTTCGGTCGCCGCCGGCACTCCGGTCGCAGCGTTCCGCAAGGCGTTCGGCGATGTCGCCATCGTCCGCGTGATGCCGAATACCCCGTCCCAGGTGGGCCGCGGGATGAGCGTCGGCTATGCCAACGACCGAACCGACGGCGAGCAGCGGGCCACGGTCGACAAGTTGCTTGCAGCCATCGGCGCGTCCGACTGGGTCGAGCAGGAAGAGCAGATCGACGCGGTCACCGCCGTCAGCGGGTCCGGACCGGCCTATATCTTCTACCTGACCGAGGCGCTGGCTTCTGCCGGCGTCAAAGCGGGTCTGCCGGAAGACCTGGCGATGCGCATCGCCCGCCAGACCGTGTGCGGGGCGGGCGAACTGCTGTATCGCTCCGACCTGCCGGCGGCGGAGCTGCGCCAGAATGTCACCTCGCCGAACGGGACGACCGCGGCTGCGCTCGCCGTGCTGATGGAGCCGGAAAGCGGCCTGCAGCCGGTGATGGACAAGGCCGTGGCGGCCGCGCGCAAGCGCTCGCAGGAACTGGCCGGCTGAGGAAGCCGGCTTTGCGGCGCCGGGATTGAGGCGCCGCACCTGCTTTCTTGCGCCAAGGCTCGAAAAGTCGCCTCGGGTTCCCTACATCCTCACCAGGTGTTCGTGACCGGCCTGTCGCAGCGGCGGCTGAAATTCGGTCACATGCGATCCGGAGGTGACCATGGCCACCGCGAAAACCAGGCAGAAGATCGTCGCAAGCTTCCTCTCGCTTCTCGGCGAAAAGGGCTGGCACGGCTTCGAGATGGCGGATGTCGCGCGCGAGGCGGGCGTCAAGCTGTCGGTGCTGCGCGCAGAGTTTCCCGGCAAGACGGCGTGCCTGCGGGCATTCCTGTCCGACATCGACCAGAAAGTGCTGGATTCCATCGATCCCGACATGGACGATGAGCCGGCGCGCGAGCGGCTGTTCGACGTGCTGATGACGCGCCTCGATACGCTGTCTCCCCATAGGGAAGCGATCCGCGCCCTGCGCAAGGCGGTGCAGCGCGATCCGCAGCTGGCGCTCAAGCTCAACCGCGAGGCTGTTACCTCGCAGCGCTGGATGCTGACGGCGGCGGGCATTCCGGCGGCCGGGCCGCGTGCGGCGCTGATGTCGCAGGCGCTGGTGGTGGCCTTCGCCCGTGTCGTGGACGTCTGGCTCGACGACGAGGATCCCGGTCTTGCCCGGACCATGTCGGCGCTGGCCCGCCAGCTCGACGAGGGCGAGGTGTGGATGGGCCGGCTCGACCGTGTCGGCCGCTTCCTGAAGCCGTTCCTGACGCGCGCCCGCGAGCGCGGCACGAGGCAGGACGACAGTCCGTCCCAGGCCGACGGGCGGGAGGAAGCCGGGGCTTCCCCGAGCGCTGCCTGACGACTAAAGTGGCGGGAGCGCCGCACCTCCGCGCCGGCCGAAAGGTCCGCGCGGGCTATCACGTTCCCGCCTACCGTCGTCCAGGACACCATCCATCATGACGAAAGACCATGCGGCCGCTTCGCCGGCCATTTCCTTTGACGAGTTCCTCAAGGTCGACATCCGCGTCGGCCGTATTGTCGAGGCCGCGCCCTTTCCGCAAGCCCGCAAGCCAGCGATCAAGCTGATGATCGATTTCGGCACCGAGATCGGTCTCAAGAAATCCAGCGCCCAGATCACCCGCCACTACACGCCGGAAGAGCTGGTCGGCCGCCAGGTGATGGCGGTCGTCAACTTCCCGCCGCGCCAGATCGGGCCGATGATGTCGGAAGTCCTGACGCTCGGCGTGCCCGATGCCGATGGCGAGGTCGTGCTGCTGGCACCGGACCAGGACGTGCCGCTCGGCGGCCGCCTGTTCTGAGGCGGGCCCGTGTTCGTGTCCTAGTGCGGTGTATTTGAAATACGTCTCATTTCGCAGCACGCACCAGAGCGTATTTCAAATCCGAAACCCGCAATATAAACAAAAACTTACTAGTAGCCTATCGAATCTGAAGTTCGTTCAGCGCGTGCCGTGGAATGCGACGAACTTCAGATTCGGGCGACTAGACCGGGATGCGGACGCGGGCACGCAGGCCGCCCAGCGTGTCGCTGTCGCCGAGCACGATGTCGCCACCATGGGCGCGCACGACGTCGCGGGCGATGGCAAGGCCAAGGCCGCTGCCGCCGCTGTCGCGGTTGCGCGCCTGGTCGAGCTGATAGAACGGGCGGAAGACATTTTCCCGCTCCTCGATGGGGACGCCGGGCCCGTCGTCGTCGATGGTGATGGTCAACCAGCCGTCCGCGTTGCGCCCTTCGATGGCCAGCCGGTTTCCATGGCGGGCCGCGTTGGTGACGAGGTTGGTCAGGGCCCGCTTGAAGGCGCTGGGCCGCAGGGTGACCTCCGGCGGGCCCTCCAGGTGAGAGGTCACCGAGGCGCCGAGAATCTCGGCTTCCGCCTCCAATTCCTCGAACAGCAGGGCGATATCCGTGGGTTGCGCCTGCTCGTCTCCTTCGCCGCGGGCGAAGGCGAGATAATCCTCCAGCATCGTCTTCATCTCGTCGACGTCGCGCTGCAGGGCGCGTACCTCCTCGCTGTCGGGGAAGAGCGCGAGTTGCAGGCGAAATCGCGTCAGGATGGTTCTGAGGTCGTGGCTGACGCCCGCGAGCATCGCCGTGCGCTGCTCGATCTGGCGTTCGATACGCCGGCGCATCTCGATGAAGGCCTGGGCGGCCCGGCGCACTTCGCGCGCGCCGCTGGGGCGGAAGTCCTCGATAGGCCGCCCCTTGCCGAAGCTCTCCGCGGCATTCGCCAGTCGCTCCACCGGTCGGGTCTGGTTGCGCAGGAACAGCATTGCGAGGATCACCAGCACGAGCGAAGACGATACCATCCAGACGATGAAGAGATGCGAGTTGGACGCATAGGTCTGGCTGCGGCGCGCGATGACTCGCAGCACGTTGTTTTCCAGCTTGATGCGCAGCTCGACGAAGCTGGAGCGGCCGACGGTGTCGATCCAGAAAGGCTTGCCGATCCGAGCGGCGATCTGCTGCGACAGATAGCGGTCAAGGATGTCGAAAAAGGGCTTGGGACGCGGCGGCGGCAGCGGCTCGAGCGGCAGCAGTGTGATGGCGAGACCAAGGTCGCTGCGCGCCATCTCCGTGATCTTCTGGAATTCCTCTTCGCTACGGCTGTCCTCGGTCAGGCGTACGATCATCGAGATGTCGCGGACAACCGCGTCCGACAGTCGCTGCGTGACGAGATTGTAGTGCCGCTCCATGAAGACGAAGGCGAGCACGGCCTGCATGACCACCAGCGGGGTGATGATGATCAGCAGCGTGCGGGTGAAAAGGCCTTTCGGCATGCGCCGGTAAAGCGCGCCTGCAAGGGCCCGGTAAGGCGTTGCCAGCAGTTCGCCCAGCCGGCGCAGGCTCGCCGGCATCGGCAGGGCGCCAAGGCGGGCGAGAGCGCCGCGAAACGATGTGCTCAATCGCATACGAGCCTGTAGCCGATGCCGCGCACGGTCTGCAGATAGAGCGGGTTGCCGGGGTCCGTCTCGATCTTGCGCCGCAGCCGGTTGATCTGCACGTCGACCGTGCGTTCGCCGAGCCCGCTGTCGTCGCCGACGATCTCGGTGCGCGGCACGGTTTCGTTGGGCTTTTCGGTGAAGAGCGCCAGGATCTCCTTTTCCCGGTCGGTGAGACGGATCACCTCTTCGCCGCGGCGCAGCTCGCGGCGCGCGGCGTCGAAGACATAGGGGCCGAAGCGGATATCGGTCGGCTCGTTGATCTCCGGCGTGGAGCGACGGCGCAGGATCGCGCGGATGCGCAGCAGCAATTCGCGCGGCTCGAACGGCTTGACCAGGTAGTCGTCGGCGCCGGCCTCGAGCCCGGCGATCCGGTCGGCGGCGTCGGAACGGGCCGTCAGCATCAGGATCGGTACGTCAGAGCGGGCATGCAGGTCGGCGGCGAGCTCCAGCCCGCTCTCGCCCGGCATCATCACATCGACCACCAGGAGGTCGAAGGCCAGCCCGTTCAGGCGCCGGCGCGCCTCGGCTGCAGAAGCCGCGACCGTGATGCGGAAGCCGTGCTCGGCAAGGAAGCGCTTCAGCAGCGTGCGGATGCGGGTATCGTCGTCCACCAGCAGCAGGTGAGGAGCATCGTCCTGCAGACTGGCTGCCGGCGCCGCGCTCGCGGTCTGGCTCTCGATGCTGTCGGTCGTCACGGGCTCACCCTCGTCTGGGCCGGCCGGTCAATCAGGCGGGCAACGTCGCCGCGCTGATCCGGATCGATCATATGATACAGGAACTGCCGGGCGATATCGTGGCTCTCCGGCGGCATGTCGCCGAGGGCCCGGCGGATGCGGCGGGCCTGCAGGTCGGTGAGACGGGCCGCCAGCTGCTCGCCCTCGGCCGTGGCAAAGAGCAGCCGCTCGCGGCGGTCCTGCGGCCCGGGTTCCTGCAGGATATAGCCTTCTTCCACCAGCTGTTTCAGCACCCGGGCGAGGCTCTGCTTGGTGATCTTGAGGATCGCCAGCAGGTCGGTGACGCGCAGGCCCGGATTGCGGCTGACGAAATGCAGCACGCGGTGATGGGCCCGCCCGAAACCGAACTCGGCCAGCGCCGCATCCGGATCCGCGGTGAAGTCCCGATAAGCGAAGAACAGCAACTCGATGAGGTCGATGGGGATCTCCGTCGAGGTGGCCGGCTGGCCCTGTTTCGCGCCTTGCGAGAAATTTATGTCAGCCATATTGACTTATTTCCGACCGATTGTTACACGTATCCAGTCTGCAGCGAAACGATCGTACGTCATCGCCCTTCAAGCATGGTAGATGTTGTCCGTAGGCGTTGCAGAACGCGGCTTTCCGGGCTAGGCGTGCGACTCCGGTGTCGTGCGTGTTCAGGCGCCGAGCGGCCCGTCACCATACAAACAGTTGACGGGCCGCGCAAAGCCGCGAGACGGAACCACATTTCAGTCGTGACGGTACCGGCCGGACCGGTATCTCATTCAAACGCAAACGGGATCGAGCCCGTTGCCTGTTTCGGGAGTAGTTCATATGGCGCAGCTGCCCTTTGACCAACGCGAAGGCCACATCTGGTATGATGGCGCATTCGTGCCGTGGGCCGATGCCAAGCTCCACGTACTGAGCCACGGCCTGCACTATGCCAGCAGCGTCTTCGAGGGCGAGCGCGCCTATGGCGGCGAGGTGTTCAAGCTCGACGAGCACACCGAGCGCCTGCACGAGTCGGCCCGCATCCTCGGGTTCGAGATCCCCTACAGCGCCGAGACCATCAACCAGGCGACGCGCGAACTGCTGGCCAAGGGCAATCTGGTCGACGCCTACGTTCGTCCGGTGGCCTGGCGCGGCAGCGAGATGATGGGCGTGTCGGCCCAGTCCAACACCATTCATCTGGCGATCGCCGCCTGGGAGTGGCCGAGCTACTTCAAGCCGGAAGAGCGGCTGAAGGGTATTCGTCTCGACATGGCGGCCTATCGCCGTCCGGACCCGATGACGGCTCCCTCGCGCTCCAAGGCGGCCGGCCTCTACATGATCTGCACGATCTCCAAGCACGATGCCGAGCGCAAGGGCTATGCCGATGCCCTGATGCTCGACTGGCGCGGCCAGATCGCCGAGGCGACGGGCGCCAACGTCTTCTTCGTGAAAGACGGCAAGATCCATACGCCGACGCCGGATTGCTTCCTCGACGGCATCACCCGCCGCACGGTCATCGACCTGGCCAAGCGGCGTGGCTTCGAGGTTATCGAGCGGGCGATCCTGCCGGACGAGATGGAGGGCTTCGAGGCCTGCTTCCTCACCGGCACGGCGGCGGAAGTGACCCCGGTCTCCGAGGTGGGACCGTACACGTTCACGGTCGACGCGATCACCAAGACGTTGATGGAAGACTATCACGTCGAGGTGCAGCCGAAGGCCGAGGCAAGGATCGCCGCTGCCGGCTGATCTCCCCGGGGTCCTGCGGACGAATACGCGAAGGGCGGCCGGTCGGCCGCCCTTTTGCTTTTTGCGCTCAGATCGGTCTGGCTAGACGGTGAACATCCGCCCGCGCTCGGTCCAGACGACGACGGCAAGGCCCGAGAGGGCGAAGCAGGCGAAGCCGAGGGTCAGCGGCAGCACCGATCCGTCGAAGCGGCTGGAGACGAGGAAGCCGAGCGCTGCGCCGCCGCTGGTGGTGACGAAACCGAGCATCGCAGAGGCCGCGCCGGCGATGTGGCCGAGGGGCTCCATGGCGATGGCGTTGAAATTCGGACCTATCAGCCCGAAGGAGAAGACGCCGAGCACCAGCAGCCCGGTGAAGACGAAAAGGTTCGAGCCGAAGGTCAGCGCGGCGATCACCTGGACGATGTTGAGCAGCGCGTAGGCGACCAGCGCCCAGTGCGAGAGCGGGCGCAGGCCGATGCGCTCGACCAGCGAGGCGCTGAGGAAGGACGAGGCGGCGAGCGCCAGGCCCATTGCGGCAAAGACCAGCGGGAAGGCCGCGCCGAGGCCGAACAGGTCCACATAGATCTGCTGCGCCGAGGCGATGAAGGAGAACAGCGCGCCGAAGATCAACGTCGTCGCCAGCATATAGCCGAAGGTGGTGCGGGTGGCGAGCGTGGTACGGTAGGCGCCGAGCACGGCGGTAACGGAAAGCGGCCGGCGTTCCTCCACGGGAAGCGTCTCGCGCAGGCGCAGCAGGCACCAGCCGAGCATGGCGAAGCCGCCGAAGGTGAGCATCAGGAAGATGGCGCGCCAGGGCGCGACGAAGAGGATCAACTGGCCGATGGACGGTGCGATGACCGGCACGCTCATGAAGACCATCATGACGAGCGACATCACGCGGCCCATGCGGGCGCCGGAATAGCAGTCGCGCACGGCCGACAGCGCCACCACGCGGGGCGCGGCGCAGCCGATGCCCTGCAGCAGGCGGGCAAGCAGCATCTGCTCCATGGTCGGGGCGAAGACGCTGAGAAGTCCGGCAAGGGCATAAAGGGTCAGTCCGCCGAGCAGGACGGGGCGCCGGCCGAAACGGTCCGACAGCGGACCGCAGACGAGCTGCGCCGAGCCGAAGCCGATCAGGTAGACGATGACGATCTTCTGGCGTTCGTTGGGATCGGCGATGGAGAAGGCTCGGCCGATATCGCCGAGCGCGGGAAGCATCACGTCGATGGCGAGGGCGTTCAGCGCCATCAGCGCGGCAACGATCGCGACGAATTCCGTGAAGCCGAGGCCATGGCGCGGGCCGTCGATCACCTCGACGGGCGTAGCTGTGGTGTTCATGAGCGGTCCGGTCGCAGACCTCCGGTCAATCCGAAGGCGCGCCTGTTTGGGGAGGGGGCATGTCTGCCACGAATAGGCAAGACTTCCTCCCTTATGGACGGCAGGTCAAGCCTTCCAGCGGTCTGCGTCGCGCGTGTCGCTGTCGCGCGCGTCCACCCAGTTGCCGCTGGTGCCGTCCTTGAGGTGCTCCTTCTTCCAGAAGGGCGCGCGGGTCTTGAGATAGTCCATCAGGAACTCGGCCGCCTCGAAGGCCGCGCGGCGGTGGCGCGACGCCGCGACGACCAGCACGATGTTGCCGCCCGGCTCGATCCGGCCATGACGGTGGATCGCGGTGAGCCCGTCGAGCGGCCAGCGCTCGCAGGCCCGGCGGGCAATGCGGGTGATCTCCGCCTCGGCCATGCCGGGATAGTGCTCCAGTTCCAGCGCTGCCAGACGGCCGCCTTCGTCGCGGCAAAGGCCCGTGAAGGTGACGACGGCACCGATGTTCGGATTGGCCCGCCGAAGCTGCTCGATCTCGGCAGCCACGTCGAAATCGTCGCTCTGGATGCGGACCTCGACCGGCGCCAGGTCGGCTGGGGAGGGCGTCGACGTATCGGTCATGGCGGGCTCAGCCGCCGGTCATCGGCGGGAAGAAGGCCGCCTCGCGCACGCCTGCCAGCGGCGCGTCATGCTCGGCATGCTCCTGGTCGAGGGCAACGCGGATGATCTCGCGGTCGGCGAAGGCGCTGGCATAGCCCTCGTCGCGGGCGGCCAGCCAATCGAGCAGGTCGGCGACCGTGGTGATGCTGCCTGGCAGGTCCACGGTTTCGGAATCCTGGCCGATCCGCTCGCGGACCCAGGCGAAGTAGCGCAGCTGCATTCTCGTGCTCCGTCCTTGCGGCGGTCCCGACCCCTGTTTGCTCAGTCCCGCACCAGGTGGCCGATGCCGGCCCGGAAATAGTCGTAGCCGGTATATAGCGTCAGCAGGGCGGCGATCCACAGGGCGATCAGCCCGAGAATCTGCGTGCCGGGAAGCACGGTCTCGCCGGCCGGCCCGGCCAGCAGGAAAGCCATGGCAACGAGCTGGACGGTGGTCTTCCACTTGGCGAGCTTGGTTACCGGCACGCTGACGCGAAGGTCGGCGAGAAACTCCCGCAGGCCCGAGACCAGGATTTCGCGGCACAGGATGATCGCCGCGGCAATCATCGACCAGCCGCCGATATCGCCCCGCCCGGCCAGCAGCAGGAGGCAGACGGCCACCAGAAGCTTGTCTGCTATGGGGTCGAGCATCTGGCCGAGACGCGACTGCTGCTGCCAGGCACGGGCAAGATAGCCGTCGAAGAAATCGGTGATGGCGGCGACGATGAAGATGCCGAGGGCGACCCAGCGCGGGCCGTGGCCGGGGAAATAGAAGCAGATCATGACCGCGGGAACCGCAAGGATGCGCCCGTAGGTCAGGATGTTGGGAAGGCTCCAGACATGGGATTGAGACATGTCGCTTCAGGGTCTCGCACTGCATGAGTGGCGGGGATAGGTATCGTCCTTGAAGCATGCGGGCCCCATCGCGTCAATCGGGCCTCCATGCCGCAGGCGGTTGCAAACGCGTTACCGGTGCCCTGAAACTGCAGCGGGCCGGATCTCCCGTCCGCAGGAATGACGGGTATATCTGGGACAGTCACAGGCAGTCGGCGGGGTCGCGCAATGATCGAGAGGCGGAACGAATTCGGACAGGCAATCGGGCCGGATGTGCCGGGCTGGACGCCGCGCGAACTGCCGCCGCGCTCGGTCATGCAGGGCCGGACCTGCCGTCTGGAGCCGTACGAGCCTCGCCATGCCGCGGGTCTTTTCGCCGCCTATCGCGAGGATGCGGACGGGCGCAACTGGACCTATCTCGGTTACGGCCCCGTCGAGACCGAGGCCGAGTTCCTGAAATTCGCCGAGGCGACCTATCGGAGCGAGGATCCGCTGTTCCATGTGGTGGTGGACGCGGCGAGCGGGCGCGAACTCGGCATCGCCAGTTATCTGCGGATCGACGCGGCGAACGGCGTGATCGAGGTCGGGCACATCAATTTCTCGCCGCTCATGCAGGGCAGCGTGCAGTCCACCGAGGCGATGTACCTGATGATGCGGCGGGTGTTCGACGAGCTCGGCTATCGCCGCTACGAGTGGAAATGCGATGCGCTGAACGGCCCTTCGCGGCGGGCCGCCGGACGGCTCGGCTTTTCCTACGAGGGCACGTTCCGCCAAGCAATGGTCTACAAGGGGCGCAACCGCGACACGGCGTGGTTCTCGATCCTCGACAGCGAATGGCCGCACTTGCGTACGGCGTTCGAGGCCTGGCTATCGCCGGAGAATTTCGACCTGCAGGGCCGGCAGATCCAGCGTCTCGAGGAGATCCGCTCACAGGCGCGGTGAGGGCGGTTCAGCCGAAAACCCGGTCGCCCTGTTCGTCAATGATCTGGCGGGCCTTGCGTGCGGCGAACTCCGCGGCCTGTTCCTCGCTCGGCATCAGGTCGGCGCGGATGAAATCGTGGGTGCGGGTGTCGCCGTCGTCGAAGGTGCGGGAAATGGAGCCGGCGACCTGCCACTGGCCGTCGCGCGAGGTCGGCGCCGGGGTGATGAGGTAACCCTTGTATTCCTGAGTCTGGTGGCGCGAGGCCGCCGGAGCCTTGTCTCCGCCGCCGCCGAACAGTCCGCTGAAGATCTTGCCGAAAACCATTGCCCGTCCTTCCCTCTGTGTCCGCCGCCCCCGCCGGCTCAAGCGTCGGCTGTTCCGCCGTCCGTTTCAACCCCGCGGCCGCCGTCATACGACAGCTGCCGTCGCGACCAGTGACGCCGGCACAGGGAGACATAGCGATCCTCGCCGCCGATGACCACCTGTTCGCCCTGCTCGACGATCCGCCCCGAACCGTCCAGCCGCGCGACCATGGTCGCCTTGCGGCCGCACCAGCAGATCGTCTTGACCTCGCGCAGGGTGTCGGCAAGCGCCAGCAGGGCGGCGCTGCCGGGGAACAACCGCCCCTGGAAATCGGTGCGCAGCCCGTAGCACATCACCGGGATGCCCATGTCGTCGGCGACACGGGCGAGCTGCCAGACCTGCTCTTCGGTGAGGAACTGCGCCTCGTCGACGAAGACGCAATCGACGGGGCCCGCGCTGCGGCGGTTTGCGATATGCGCGGCAAGGTCGGTCGTGGCCTCGAAAAGATCGGCTTCCGCGGCAAGTCCGATGCGCGAGGCGATGCGCCCGTGCCCGGCGCGGTCGTCGATCGCCGCCGTCAGCAGCAAGGTCGCCATGCCGCGTTCGCGGTAGTTGTAGGCCGCCTGCAGCAGGATGGTCGACTTGCCGGCATTCATCGAGGAGTAGCTGAAATAGAGCTTCGCCATGGGTCCGAACAAGGCTGGTGGTCAGAAGGGAATCGGCCACGCGGCCTTGTGCATCATGGCTGCTTGCCGCTTGCCGCCCGACCTTTCCGGGCGGTTTTGCACAGATTAGGGCGGTGCGCGCGCTATTCGTGGAAGTGGTCGTAGATCATGCGCGCGACCGTTTCCGACACGCCGTCGACCGCCATCAGGTCATCGAGGCCGGCCTTGGAGACCGCCTTGGCCGTGCCGAAGTGGCGCAGCAGCGCGCGCTTGCGGGCAGGGCCGATGCCGGTGATCTCGTCGAGCGGGCTGCGGGCGATGTCCTTCTTGCGCCGCGCCCGGTGCGTGCCGATGGCAAAGCGATGCGCCTCGTCGCGCAGGCGCTGCACGAAATACAGCACCGGGTCGCGCTCCGGCAGCATGAAGGACGGCTTGCCGGGCACGAAGAACTTCTCGCGCCCGGCGTCGCGGTCCGGCCCCTTGGCGATGCCGACCAGCGGTACGTCCTCGATGCCGAGCGCGCTCAGCGTCTCGCGCGCCGCGTTGAGCTGTCCGAGGCCGCCGTCGATGAAGACGAGGTCCGGCCATGCCGGAATTGCGCTGGTGTCCTCCACCGTATCCTCGTCCGGGTTCGCCGCTTCGGGGGCGGGCGCTGCCGTCGCCTTGCGCTCGTCGGCGTGCTCCTTGAGCAGGCGCGAGAAGCGCCGCGTCAGCACTTCGCGCATCATGCCGTAGTCGTCGCCCGGAACCAGCTCCTCCGAGCGGATGTTGAACTTGCGGTACTGGCCCTTGGCGAAGCCTTCCGGGCCGGCGACGATCATGCCGCCGACCGCGTTTGTGCCCATGATGTGCGAGTTGTCGTAGACCTCGATGCGGCGCGGCGTTGCGCCCAAGCCGAAGGCCTCGCCCACGCCCTTGAGCAGGCGGGCATGGCTGCTGGTCTCCGCCAGCCGGCGGCCGAGCGCCTCGCGTGCGTTCTTGCGGGCGTGCTCGACGAGTTCCCGCTTCTCGCCGCGCTGCGGCACCGCCACTTCGACCTTGTGGCCGGCGCGCTCCGACAGGGCGGCAGCGAGCAGCGCCCGCTCCTCGATTTCGTGCGACAGCAGCACCAGCCGCGGCACCGGCTTGTCGTCATAGAACTGAGCGAGGAAACTCTCCAGCACCTCGGCAACGCCGAGCGAGCGATCAGCACGTGGGAACAGGGCATGGTTGCCCCAGTTCTGGCCGGTGCGGAAGAAGAACACCTGGATGCAGTACTGCCCGCCTTCCTCGTGGATGGCGAAGACGTCCGCCTCCTCCACGCTCTGCGGGTTGATGCCCTGGTGCGACTGGATATGGGAGAGGGCCGCGAGGCGGTCGCGATAGACGGCCGCGCGCTCGAAATCGAGCGTCTCGGAGGCCGCCTCCATCTGGCGCGCGAGGTCCTTCTTCACCATCTGGCTGCGGCCCGACAGGAAGGACTTCGCCTCCGCGACGAGGCCGGCATAGTCCTCCTGGTCGATTTCGCCGGTGCAGGGGCCCGCGCAACGTTTGATCTGGTAGAGCAGGCAGGGGCGGCTGCGGTTGGCGTAGTAGCTGTCGGTGCAGTTGCGGATCAGGAAGGCCTTCTGCAGCGCAGTGATCGTCCGGTTGACCGCGCCGGCGGAGGCGAAGGGGCCGAAATAGCTGCCCTTGCGCCGGCGGGCGCCGCGATGCTTGACGAGGGCAGGGGCCTCGTGGTCGCCGGTGACGAGGATGTAGGGAAACGACTTGTCGTCGCGCAGCAGCACGTTGAAGCGCGGACGCAGGCGCTTGATCAGATTGGCCTCGAGCAGCAGCGCCTCGGTTTCCGTGCCTGTGGTCACGAACTCCATCGAGGCAGTGGCCATGATCATCCGCATGATGCGGTTGGACTGGCCCTGCAGGCGCGTGTAGCTGGTCACCCGCTTCTTCAGCGAGCGCGCCTTGCCGACATAGAGAACCGCGCCGTCCTCGTCGAGCATGCGGTAGACGCCCGGCCCGAGCGGCAGCCTTCGCACGGCATGCGCGATGACGTCGACGCCGCGTGCGTCCGGCCCGAGCGGCGAGGGCTCGGCCTCGAAGACCGGCATGGGCACCCGCCCGCCGCCGTCTCCGGCACTTTCGCCCGCGCCCGTATCTCCGCTCTCGGCGGCCTCGTCGGTGTCGAGGTCGTCGGGCAGGTCGTCGTCGGGAGGAAGGTCGTTGTTGCGTCCGTTCATTCCGCGATGCCTACGACGTCCGGGGTCTCCCAGGCAAGATGCTGGCCGCCATCGAGGGCGATCATCTGGCCGGTGATCGACGGCGTCTCCCACAGATAGCGGATGGTGCGGCCGAACTCCTCCAGCGCGGGGCCGCGGCGCAGCAGCACGGCTTCGGCCTGACGGGCGAAGTCCGATGCCTGCTGGCGGGTGTTGGCAAGGGTCGGGCCTGGGCCGATGCCGTTGACGCGGATTCGCGGGGCAAGCCCTTGTGCCAGTGTCTGCGTGGCGGCCCACAACGCTGCCTTGGACAGGGTGTAGGAGAAGAACTGCGGCGTCAGCTTCCACACGCGCTGGTCGATGATGTTGACCACGAGCCCGGTCGCAGCACTCGGGAGAGCGTTTGCCATCTCCTGGGTCAGGAAGATCGGCGCACGGGTGTGGATCGCCATGTGCTTCTCGTAACGGTCCAACTCCAGCTCGCCGATCTCATCCTTCTCGAAGATCGAGGCGCTGTTGACCAGCAGGCGGACGGGGCCGAGTTGCGTGCGTGCGGCCGCCATGATCCGCCCCGGCGTTTCGGGCTGGGTCAGGTCGCCGGCGACGGTGCAGGCACGGCCGCCGCGCGCGGCGATGTCGGTTGCGAGCGCTTCTGCCTCCGACAGCGAGCGGTGGGCGTGGATCGCCACCTGGAAGCCGTTGGCCGCGAGATCCTCGGCAATGGACCGGCCGATGCGCAGGGCCGCCCCCGTCACCAGGGCCACGGGGGAGTGCTCGTTGCTGGCAGGCATCTGGGAAACGGACATGGCGACTCGCTGGTTGTCGAAATGGACGAGATGTCAGCGGGTCTTACGCGAACTCGGGACAGCCCGATCAGGCGACCTTGCCCGTCTGGAACACGACGAAAATGTACAGGGCGTACAACGCGCAAAGAATGATACCGGATGGCCAGCGAATGGTCACCTTGAACGCGGCGAAGGCGAGCACGAGCAGTGCGCAGGCGAGCATGGCCCACAGGTCGAGGCGCAGGACCTCCGGCGGCACCTGCAGGGGCACGACCATCGAGGTGATGCCCATGATGGCGACCAGATTGAAGATGTTGGAGCCGATGACATTGCCGAGCGCGACTGCCGCGTGACCGCGAATGGCGGCCATCAACGAGGTCATGAGTTCCGGCAGCGACGTCCCGAGAGCGACCACGGTGAGGCCGATTACCGCGTCGGAAACGCCCCAGCTGCGCGCCAGCGCCGAGGCGCCCTCGATGGTGAAATGCGCGCCCAGCGGCAGGCCGATCAGGCCGAGCACGATGAACAGGATGGCAAGGCCGACATTCTCCGGCACGCCCTCGACCTCGTCGAAAGGAAGCTCCTCGTCGCCATCCCCGTCGGCGACCGCTGCAGCGCCGCCATTCTGGGCGCGATGCTTGCGGGTGGCGCGCACCGATTCCCACAGGAACAGCGCCAGCAGCATCAGCAGGATGGTGCCATCGAAGCGCGAGAGCGGGCTGTGGAAGGCCATGCCGATAAAGATGACGGTGATCGCCACCATGAACACCGAGTTCCTGACCGCGCCGTTCTCGTTGCAGGACGTGGCGGCGAACAGCGCCGGCAGGCCGAGAACCGCAAGTACGTTGGCGATGTTGGAGCCGACCACATTGCCGATGGCGATGCCGGACAGGCCATCGAGAGCTGCGCCGAGGGAGATCACAAGCTCCGGTGCGCTGGTGCCGAAGGCGACGATGGTCAGTCCGATGACGAGGGTGGGAATGCCAAGCCGCTCGGCGATGCTTACCGACCCGCGAACCAGAACGTCACCGGCGACGATCAGGACGACGAGGCCTCCCACGAGGCTGACATAGTCGATAAGCATGAAGCTGTGGCACCCGGCTGATAGGTGGACGGATTGTCGAGCGTGCGGCCAGCGAACGCGATGCGGCCTTGCGCGGAGCACAGCTCCGGTGTCCGCGCCACCGGCTGAAGACCTGCCCTATATATGCATTTGCCCGGAGATGAAAAGCCCGGTCTTCGGGACGTTGCCCCGCGTCCGGTCGCAGCGACCTCTGTCGAAACTCCCCATGCACCATGGTAACCAACCGGTTACCATGTCACCGAAAAATCATCCATTGCCACGGGATCTCCGCATTTCGTCTGGGACCGCGCCACATTCGTCCGTCATAGGTCACTGTCTGGGGGGCCGGGCGTGTCTGGGATGCAATCCCGCATGTCCGCTTGTTCCACGTGGTAACTGGAGTATTCACATGAAGCGTCTAGCTGCTGCCGGCCTTGCTGCGGCCGCCGCATTTGCGGCGAGTGCCCCGGCTCTCGCGGCCGACCTTCCGCAGCCCGAACAGCCCTACACCTACTCGGATCCGGTTCCGGACGAACGGTTCGACTGGTCGGGGTTCTATTTCGGTGGGCATCTCGGTTGGAACTGGTCCGATTACCGTGTCACCAACGCGATAACCGGCCGCTTCAACAACAATGACAATGGCGTCACCGGCGGTGTCCATGCCGGTTACAACTACATGGTCACGCCGAACTTCCTGCTGGGCGCGGAAGCCGACTTCAGCCTTAGCGACATCGAGAACTCCCGCACCGTCGCCGGCGTCAACTACAAGACCTCGAGCAGCTGGAACAGCACGGTGCGCGCACGCGCCGGTTGGGCCTTCGACCGCTTCCTGGTCTACGGTACCGGTGGTCTTGCGATCGCCGACGTCGATGCTTCGGCGAATGGAGCGTCCGAGAGCGTGGCCCGTATCGGCTGGACGGCGGGTGCCGGTGTCGAGGGTGCCGTCACCCAGAACGTGACGGCTCGCCTGGAGTACCAGTATCAGGACTACGGCGACACGAACTTCGGTCTCGGTGGCCAGACCTACAAGAACAAGCTGGACAGCAACCAGGTCCGGTTCGGTCTCAGCTACAAGTTCTGATCCCCTCCCGGATCGAACTGACGCCAGGGGGAGTCGCATCGCGGCTCCCCTTGTCGCTTTTTGGCGGCCCTCGGTCGTCGCCAAGCGTCTTGCCAGGCGGATGAAGGCTTCCTAGCCTCGGGGACCCTGCAAGAGGTTTCCCATTGCCCCACGATATCCCACCTCTCGACCGTCCTCAGCCCTTCGCCTTCCTGCCGATGTACGACTGGCCGGAGGTTCGCGGCGAGACCGATCGCCTGTGGTCGCTCCTGCGCGAGGCGCTTGCCGATCTCGGTCTGTCCGCGCCATTGCGGCTGGAGCGCACGCGCGAGCTGATGGACGGCTGGCGCGACCAATCCCTGCTGCTCGGCCAGACCTGCGGCCTGCCTCTCGTGCGCCATCTCCTCGACAGCGTCTGCGTGCTCGGGTCTCCCGACTACGGCCTGCCCGATTGCCCGCCCGGCCATTACTGTTCGGTCGTGGTTGTGCGCGAAGAAGATCCGGCCGTCTCGCTCGACGATCTTCGCGGGCGTCGGTTGGCCTTCAATCATCCGGGCTCGCAGTCGGGGGAGGGCGCCCTTCGGTACGCGCTGGCGCCTCTTGCAGAAGGGAAGCCCTTCTTCTCGTCGGTAACGGAAACCGGGTCTCACCGGGCGGCGCTCAAGGCCGTGGCTGCGGGAGAGGCGGATGCAGCAACGCTCGATGCGATGAGCTACCGGCTGGCGCAGGCGCATGAGCCCGCGGCATCCAGGGTGCGGGTGCTGCTGTCCACGCCGCCGACGCCGGGCCTGCCGATGATCACCTCGAAAGCCAATCGCGGCAGCATCCCGCTGTTGCGTCAGGCGGTGGCGGCGGCAATCGCGGCCGCGCCGCAGGACCTGCGCACGGCGCTGTCGTTGCACGGTTTTTCGGTGTTCGATGCGGACGATTACCGGGTCATTGCCGAGCGCGACCGCAATGCAGCCGCGCTCGGATATCCTGTACTTGCCTGAGATGCTTCGTCAGGCGGCGATGCGCGTCTCGGCGAAGGAGGGCACGGCCGCCTCGAAGGCGTCCAGCCAGGCGACGAGTTTGGGATGGTCGGCCCGCCAGCTGCCGGCAAAGCGCAGGTCGAGATACCCCAGCGCGCAGGCGACGCCGATTTGGCCGACATCGGGGATGCCGCCGGCCGGCACCGTCGCCGGCGGGGTCGCCTCAAGGACGGCAAGCGCGCGATTCACCTTCTCGCCCTGATAGGCCAGCCAGTCGGCATGACGGCGTTCCTCGGGGCGGAACCGCGCCTCGTAGACCTGCAGCAGGGCGGCATCCATCAGCCCGTCGGCAAGAGCTGCGAGGCAAAGCACGTCGAAGCGGGTCTCGCCGTTCGGTATGATCCGCCCGCCGCCGGCGAGATGGTCGAGATATTCCAGGATCACCCGGCTGTCGAAAAGCACCTTGCCGTCTTCCAGCACCAAGGCGGGGATCTTGCCGAGCGGGTTCTGGCCGCGGATCGAATCCTGCGGGTCGAGCGTGTCGGTGATCTCGACCTTGAGACGGTCCTTCAGGCCGAGGCTTGCCGCGGCGATCTTGATCTTGCGGCCGAAGGGAGAGGGTGGGGAAGAGCGAAGCACGAGCACAGGGGAGCCTCCGGTGTTGTTGTGGCGCGGGAACGGTGCTGCGGAGCGGAAAGCCCGGTCGCAGGACGCGCCTGCGGCAGGGCGGAGGGGTGCGGTGTTGCCGAGCGAACCTTCTTGCCGGCAACGATCTCTGGTTAACGCGGTTTTGCGTTGTCTGTCCACGGGTTGAAAAACAACAGAGGTTTCAGCGCGTTGTTGATACGAATTGTCGGGGCGGCGGTAAGGTCTCGTTAAAGGCCGGTTCCTAGCGTGGCGATAACCGGGGCTGTACGGCCCTTTTCGCCTCTTGCCCGCCACTCGGCAAGGATCCGACATGCGGCTCGCGCTTCACTCTCCGTTCGGAGCGTTTTGCAAGGCGCTTTGCCTGTCGGCCGCGATCTATGCGGTGTCCGGCCCCTCGCTCGCCCCCTATCGTCCGGACATCGTCGATGTGCCGCTCAGCCGCTACCATCAGGCGGTCAACGAGATGTTCTCCGACCAGACATCGATCGTGGCCATGGTGACGGACCCACTGAAGGCATCGCCCCACATCGTGCGTCAGAAGATCGACGGGATGCTGCGCCGCTGAACTGCGCCCGCATCAGCGGGGATGCTGGCGCGTCCAGTTTGCCGGCCTGGAGGCATTGCGGCAATCGTCCGGACCCTCGAACCGTTCCATCCTGAACGCATGGTCCTGCCAGGACCAACTGGCACGATAGCCGCACACGCGGTCGCCCGGGCCGACATATTCGGCCGTCAGCACACCGGCGGCATGATCGAAGCGGACATTCGACAGGAGGTCGGTGCCAGTCCAGCCGAAGCGCGGATCATGCAGGGCGAAATACAGCGTCTCGATGCCGCCGATCTCGCCGGTGTCGCGCATGTAGAGGCGATAGGTCACCGTCTCACCTGACACCGTGCAAGGAATGGCGTAGAGCACCGCGGTCTGCCCCAAAGCGCCGATGGGAATGCTGACGTTGCGGAAGACATCGCTGTCGGTTGCTTCGCAGTCGCTGCTGCGGGCATGGCGCTCCAGCACGGCGTAGGGAATGCCGAGTGCGGCGACCGCCTCGCTGCGAGAGGGGGCGGGAACCTCGGGAAACGCGGGTGCGGCGACTTTCGGTGCCGCGGGCAGCTTCAGCTGTCCGGCCATCGCCTCCAGCCCCACCGTCAGCCCGTCCAGCGAGAAGACCGCGTCATGCGCCTCGGCGACGGCATCGAGGTAGGAGATGCGCAGGCGCGCGCCGCCGCGCAGCGCGTCCAGCAGTTTGCGGCCCGCAGGGGCGTCTGTGACGAAGAAGCGGCGGGTGTCGCCATGCAGCGCGAATTCGCCGGGACGCAGCACATGGACGAGGTCGCCGTCGACCTGCCATTGCATGGCGCGGATGTCGTCCGGGCGAGGGCCGCCGACGGCCAGTTCCAGCGCGAGCGCATCGCCGCTGGGCGACAGGGCGAGGACGAACAGCGGCTCGCCGGTCAGTTCCTCGCGCCCTTGTGTCGCCAGCCGGCACGCTTCGCGCGTTGCGCAGTCCAGCTGCCACTCGCCGAAAGTGTCAGCCTGTGCGCGCGGCGAGGACAGCCCCGCCAGCAGGCAGAGAAGGGCGGCCGTTGCCAGGGCGGAATGGCGTGCGGGCAGCTTGCGTCGTTCAGCGATCGGGTGCGGGGACATTGATCTGCCTTTGCGTGCAGCCGCGCCGGTCGACCCAGCGGCAGGAGCGGAACTGGAGGTCTCGCGTGAAGCATACACGCACCTCGCTCAGCCGTCCGGCCTCGCAGGTGACGGCGATGGCGTTGTCGCGCAGGCCCGGATTGGCGAGGCGGAAGGCGGTCTCCACCGCGTCCGGTGCAACGCGGCCGCCGGTCTCCATGTTATCGAAGGCGGCCGGGATCCGCAGCGTCTGCAGCGCCTTGCGGGAGAGATCGAAATAGGCCTCCGGGCTCAGTCCGCTGCAGCTGCCGTGCTTGCGCCACTGATGCCGGACGAGTCCCCGGCTCGGCATGATGTCGAGCATGCCGTTAACGGTGCGGTGCGAGAGGTCGCGGCCGTGATCGTTGCGGCAGAACTCCGGATAGCCGCGCTCATATTGCGGCCACAACCCGTGCAATACGAAGCGGAAGGGGCGGACGGCGCGGCACTGCATCGGGTCGGCCGACCGGCCTGCGCGGGCGCAGTAGGACGGTGACCAGGACAGCGACAGGACATAGTAGTCGAAGCGACCCGTCTCGTCGGCACGGCCGGACGTCGCCCCGCAAGCGATGAATGCGAGCATCGCAACAAGTGCAAGCCCTACCTGGGCGATGCCCCGCCATGGTTGCCGACGGGCGGTCTGCCGCATCATGCCCATCCTGCCGTGTCGGGGCCGGCTCAGTTGGGACGAACCGTCCGGCAGCGCGCGTCATAAACCCGCCAGGGGTCGACGCCGGCGACGCAGGCCTGAAGGTTCCAGGAGACGCCGACGAAGCCGCTGTGCTCCATGATCGCGTAATAGACGCGCCGCTCTCGGCCGTCGCTCATCTGCGCCCGCGCCTCGCAGTAGCGGCGGGCATAGGGGCTCGGCTGGTCGACCTTGTAGGCGGTTTCGGTGATGCGGTGCATCTCGCGGATCTTGAGGCCGCCGCTATAGACCGGGTCGGCGCCGGCAATATGGCCGATGACAGCGCCCTGCACCGACATGGCCTCGCAGTCGGGCACGCGCGGCTCGCCGTTCCAGGAGAAATAGGGCCGCTCGCCGGCGGCCGCTGGCAGAGCCAGCGCGACGGCCAGAACGGCACCGGACAGGCTGCGCAGAAGCGGGCGGGCAAAATCGGTCATGCGGGGATCTCCTCGGCGGCCGGATCTGGACCCGTGGACGATGCGTCAGCGGGCTGTCCCGGTCAAGCGTGCGTATGACCGGGGCCGCAAGCGCGCACACCCCGCGCCTATTCTCCGGTCAGGTCGAAGACCTTCCACTCGGCGCCGCGCCCCTGCTGCAGGGTTTCGGTCAGCCAGGGTAGCAGCGTCTGCAACTCGCTGCGCAGCACCCACGGAGCGTTGATCATGATCAGGCCGCTGCCGGCCATCGGCTTGTCGGCGGCCGGGCGACCGGCGAAGTGCTCGGCGACCGAGATCCGGGGGATGCCGGACACCGACATGGCGTCGTAGAAGCGCTTGACCAGCTTGCGGTCCTTGATCGGATACCAGGCCATATAGACGCCCGTGCCGAAGCGGCGCCAGGCCTTGTAGAGGCCCGAGGCAAGGTGCTCGAACTCGTTCTGCTCCTCGAAGGCGGGATCGACGACGACGAGGGCACGGGTTTCCTTCGGCGGGACGAAACTCTTGATCGCATGCCAGCCGTCGAGCTCGATCACCTTGGTGTGGTAATCGCCGGCAAAGAGTTCGGCGAGCTTGGCCGCGTCGAGCGGATGCAGCTCGGTCGCGGTCAGCCGGTCCTGCTCGCGCATCAGCTTGCGGGCGAGCAGCGGCGAGCCGGGATAGAGCGTCAGCTTGCCGCTTCCGCCATTGACCTCGCGCACGACGTCGAGCCAGGGAGCCAGCAACTCGGCCACCTTGGGCGGCTGCGGGGTTTCCAGCACGCGGGCGATGCCCTGCTTCCACTCGCCGGTGCGCTGGGCATCGCCCTTGGTCAGGTCGTAGAGGCCGAGGCCGGCGTGGGTGTCGATGACCCGGAACGGCGTGTCCTTGGTCTTGAGATAGGTGAGGATGCGGGCGAGGACCGCGTGCTTGAGCACGTCGCCGATATTGCCCGCATGAAAGGCGTGCCGATAGTTCACGCTGAAACTCCTTGCTGTTCCGCAGGCATCACCGCCCGGGCCAGGTAGACGACCGCCTTGTCACCATGGTCGTTGGCGCCGATTTCCGCGAAGCCGAGCCGCTGGTGGAAGCGCAGGGAGCCCGGATTGGCCGGCCGCGTATTGACCTCGCAGACCAACGGCAGGCCCGCCCTGTCGGGATCGGCGGCGAGCAGGACGAGCAGCTTGCGGTAGAGCCGCTCTCCGGTTCCGGAGCCGCGCGCTGCGGGCGCAAGGGCGATCCGGTCCACATAGGAAAAGCGGCCGAGATTTTCCTTCAACCACGCGAAGTTGCGGCTGTCGTAGTCGGCGGTCTCGTCGAGGCAGACCATCAGTCCGACGACGCCGTCAGGCCCCGCGGCAACCAGCGTATGGCGGCTCTGGGCGGCGAGTGCGCTCAGTTCGTCCGGGGTGAGACTGTTGACGGCCGGCAGGCTGGCCTCGTTGGCGGCGAGCGCTTCGTCGATATCGGCGGGGGTGAAGGGGCGAATGTCGATCATGTCCGGTCTATGGCTGCTTGTCGCCCGCCTTGCAAGTCTTCCGGTGTCGCTGAGGCTCGGCTGTGAACGCGGCCGCAAAGAGAACCACTCCCGGCCGTCCCCGCGAGCGAGCCGGACGACAGTGTCGCGGGGAGAAACGAAAGACGGCGGCCATCGCTGGCCGCCGTCATCTCTGTTCGCAAGGGAGCCGCAGGCCCACAGGCGCGGCAACCCGGCGACAAGCGGACTTACCAGGCGGCTTACGCCTCCTCGTCGCCGCCTTCCTCGATCTTGAGTTCGACGGCCTTCGGGCCCTTGCCGTGCCGGTCCGGCTCGGTCTCGAACGAGACGCGCTGGCCGCTGTCCAGGCTGGTGAGGCCGGAGCGCTCGACCGCCGAGATGTGCACGAAGACGTCGGCATCGCCGTTGTCCGGCATGATGAAGCCGAAGCCCTTGTCGGACTTGAAGAACTTCACGACGCCCGTCTGGCGGGGGCCACGCTCCACCGGAGGTCCGCGACGCGGGCCGCGGTCGCCGCCCTCGCGCGGGCCGCCGAAGCGATCACCGCCCTCACGCGAACCGCCGAAGCGATCACCGCCGCCGCGCGGACCACGATCACCGCCGCCGAAGCGGTCGCCGCCGCCACGCGGACCACGATCACCGCCGCCGAAGCGGTCGCCGCCGCCACGCGGACCACGATCACCGCCGCCGAAGCGGTCGCCGCCGCCACGCGGACCACGATCACCGCCGCCGAAGCGGTCGCCGCCGCCACGCGGACCACGATCACCGCCGCCGAAGCGGTCGCCGCCGCCACGCGGACCACGATCACCGCCGCCGAAACGGTCGCCACCGCCTTCACGCGGGGGGCCGCCGAAACGATCGCCGCCACCGCGCGGGCCGCGATCACCACCGCCACCGAAGCGATCACCGGACGCAAAGGGGTCTTCCGGAACGAAGCCCGGCTCCGGGGCGGTCCAGCCGGCTTCGCCGAAACTGTCGCGCCGTCCGCCCCGTTCGGGCTTGTTGCGCTTGCCGTGGTCGAAACCAGCGCCGAATTCGTCCGCGTCCCCACCATAGTCCTTCGAACCGCCGCGCCGCTTTCCCTGCCGACGATTGTCCGAACGCCAGTCTTCCATGTTCACATCACCTTGTAAGAGCCTGCCGCAGCAGCCGGCTCGCAGATCTTCATCGTCCGACGCAGGGCTGCCTTCTCAGTCCTTGCTACGCCGGGTTCCACATGCGGCTGCCAGCCACACTTCGTCGCACGACTTCCCCAAAGGAAATCCGCTGCGACCGTGCAGCGTGACCAATTTCGATGACTTGTGTCTTGCCGAACCGCCCGAACTCACGCTTTCGACACCTGCGCACCGCTCCCAGCCTTGCCAACCGCGCATATATCATACGGTCTTGGAAGCCATCCGGGCAAGGAAAACCCTTGCGGGCCGTGTCTCTGGCGGGTTTTTCCGAAAGCTGGGCGGAGCAGCGCGGCATTTGCCTTGACCGAAATGACAGGTGCCGTGCTCGCCGCCGGTCATTTCCGCACCCGGTGGTTGCCAGACCGACCGCCGGCGGGTTACCTGAGCGCCCGTGCCTGCGACGGCCCTCCGGAGAGGGGCAGGCGTCGCAGCGACCGCAACCCGGGCCGCCGCGGCACAGCCGCCGGCCCATCCATCCCATTCAATCGACGGGAGCCGTCATGTCGGAACAGCAGGGCCAGGAGCCCCCCATCCAGATCATCGTCATTCCGGTGACCGCCTTCCAGCAGAACTGCTCGGTCATCTTCGACCGCGAGACCAAGGCCGGCGCAGTGATCGATCCGGGCGGCGAAGTCGACCGCATTCTGGGTGCGCTGGAGGAGCATGGGGTCAAGGTCGAGAAGATCGTCCTGACGCACGGTCATATCGACCATGTGGGCGGTGCAGCCGAGCTGGCCGAACGCCTGTCCGTTCCGGTGCTCGGCCCGCATGAGGCGGACCGGCCGCTGCTGGAGCGGGTGGAGCAGCAGGCGCGCGAATTCGGCGTCGGCGACGTGCGCTCGGTCGAACCGGATACCTGGCTGTCGGAAGGCGACGACCTCACCATGGCCGGCCGCAGTTTCCAGATCCTGCACTGCCCGGGCCATGCGCCGGGCCATCTGGTGTTCTTCGATCCGGAATTGCGGTTCGCCATCTCGGGCGACGTACTGTTCGCCGGCTCCGTCGGGCGCACCGACCTCCCGGGTGGCAACCATGAGACGCTGATCGCCTCGATCCGCGACAAGATGCTGCCGCTCGGCGACGACGTCACGTTCCTGCCCGGCCACGGCCCGGCCTCGACCATCGGCCATGAGCGGCGGACCAATCCGTATCTGAGGTGAGAGTGCTCCGCCGCCGGGCGTGACCGGCGGCGGTCCGCCCCGCGGATCGAGGACGCTGCCTGGCGTTCGGCGCGGCCGGATTACAGCAGGCCGCGCAGCACCTCGATCTTCTCGTTCACCAGCCAGCCATAGTAGTTTTCCTCTGGCCAGGTCTGCGTGCCCGCCGCTCGCCGGCGCCGGTACTCGGATGCGCGTGCCCAGGGATCGCCGAGATTGTAGAGCGTTGCGGTCAGGCCCGGGTTCTTCGAGATGTCGACATTGGCGACGACGCGGTAGGCGTCGATGGCGTCGCGAAGAATCGCCGCCATGTAGTGGAGCGATCGGCCCGGATCCATTGCCGCGCGATAGATTTCCTGTTCGTTGCCGGGCGAGAGCTTGTCCAGTCCGCTGGTCTTGGCGACCTTGTCGCTCATCATCAGCACGGTCAGTGGCGACAGCTGTCCCAGCCCGAAGCTCTGGCCGGAGAAAAGCGGCTGGAAGAACGCCTCGTTGAAGGTCTTCTGGGGAAAGTTGGTGCCGTCGACGCGCTTGCCGCGGAAGGTGCTGTCCCACACCCGCTGATAGCAGTTCCAGAGCGTGTTGGTGTCCTGGCGCCCGGCATTGCAGCGCTCGAACTGCGGACGTTTGACGAAGTCTTCGACATGCTCTCCGCCGAGCGAGAACTCCATTCGGATGCCGGCATAGCTCAGCGCCTTGACATAGTAGGACTGCGCGCTGTCGAGGCTGTCGTAATTGTAGGTGTGCTCGCCGACGATGGCGCCCAGCATATGCACCGGATCGATGCCGTAGAGCCCGGCGACGCGCTTGATGTCCCGGATCAGCCGGCTGTCGCGGCGCAGGACCCCGACGATGCGTTCGAACTTGGCATCGTAGCCGGAGTTCCCGGCCGCGGTGCGGCGGGCCGAGGCGAAGGGGATGCGCGGCTGCGAGGCATTCCGGTTGCCGGGCGGGACGGTGGTCGCCGCCTGCGCCTCGCTGCTCAGTGCGGGAAAGCCGTCGGGCCCGTCGGGGGCCGGCATGAAAGCGAGCAGCAGGGTGGCGAGCGCCGCGTTGACAGCCGTTTTCCGGCTGCGGGCAAGAAGTCTGGTCATGGTTGCCACGGCTGTCCGGCGCTGAGCGTGTGAGATGCCCTGTCCATATACCGGCGAGCCGATCCGTGGGAAGGCTTGTTGCGTGCCCCTGCTTTCGCGCAGGCGAACATTTCTCGAGGTGTTGCGCTGGGTCCACGGCTTGAGCCCGGCAAGGGGGGAAGAGGGGATCATGCGGGTCGCTGCATCCGGTCGTTTGCGGGAAGGGCGGGGTCGGCAGGCGGCCGCGGATCCGGAGGCTCGATGGCCGTTGCCGCAGGACCCATCAGCAGATGGACGGAGCGCGGCACGTCGAACTCGCGCAGGAAAGCGTCATGCTGGCGCAGACCGCATATTTCGCGCTGGATCAGTACGTTCCACAGCGCCTCGCAGGCTTCCGCATGGCGGCGGCGCCAGCGCTTGCGGGCCTCCTCGCGTGTCTCGGGGTCGGCCTCGTGGAACCGGCGTGCACTCGCCTGCAGGTGCTGAAGCGAGCTTGCGAGAGCCTTGTTGAGGCGCACGAGCGTGGCGATGCGCTCGGCCTCGGCCTCCTCGCGGAAGATCTCACCGAGCGGATCGTCGGACTGGCGCCGTCGCAGGCTCTCCGGAAGGCGCAGCGTCATGGACTGCCTGCCTTTGCCTGCGCATGCGCCGTTGCTGCGTGGATCACTCCGCCGCCCTGGGCTCTCGCGACGCCGGTCGTGGTGGGAAAGCTGATCGGCAGGGCGCGCAAGGTGCGGGCGGCGAGCAGTGCGAAACACTCGGCCTCGACCGCGTCGCCCCGCCAACCGAAATCCTCCGACATCAGCACCTCGACCTCGGCGCGTGCCGCGATTTCCTTGCGCATGACCGGGTTGTGGCGGCCGCCGCCGCACAGCACCAGCCGCTGCGGGCGGGCGGGCAGCCGGTCGAGCGCCTTGGCGACGGCGCCGGCGGTGAAGGCGGTCAGAGTTGCCGCGCCGTCCTCGTCCGACAGGCCGTCGGCCATGGCGGAGGTGAAGTCGTTGCGGTCGAGCGACTTGGGGTAGGGCGCGACGAGATAGGGATGCTCGAGCAGGCGGGCGAGGCGAGCCTCGTCCACCGAGCCGGCGGCTGCGAGGCGGCCGTCGCGGTCCATGCTGCCGTGCCCCTTGCGGCCGATCCAGTCGTTGAGCGGGGCATTGGCCGGGCCGGTGTCGAAGGCATGCGGCACGCCGGAGGCATCGACCCAGGTGATGTTGGCAACGCCGCCGAGATTGAGCACCGCAGTCTCCGGACCGGCCTCCGCGCGCTTCAGCAGGGCGGCATGATAGATGCCGGCAAGCGGTGCGCCCTGGCCGCCAGCGGCCATGTCGGCGCTGCGGAAATCGTTGACGACGGTGATACCGAGCCGGCGGGCCATCGCCGCGCCGTCGCCGAGTTGGCGCGTGCGGCCGGCCCGCTGCGGCGCCGGCGCGCGGTGCAGCACCGTCTGGCCGTGGAAGCCGACGGCAGCGACCTCCGAGCGCGGCAGGCCGACATCCTCCAGGAAGGTTGCGACGGCCTCGGACTGCGCCTCGGTGATGCGGGCTTCAGCCCTGGCGAAGATCTCCGGCTCGTCGCCGGAAAAGCCCCAGTCGGCGGCCTGGGCCAGGGTCTCGACCAGCAGCGGGCGAAGGTCGGACGGATAGGGGGCAAGCGTCCATGGGCCGAACTCGGCAATGGTCTCACCGTCGCTGCGCAGCAGCGCCACGTCGATATTGCCGTCCAGCACCGTGCCGGTCATCAGGCCGACGGTCCATTCTTGCCGGATCATTCAAGGGCCCCCATCCGGTCGTCCCGGCTGTTGCCGGTCCGGCTGGTCAGCCGGCCGATTTGTGCCATCGCCGTCGTCACTCGATATTCCCCAATCGCCTCATAAGTGTAGCACGAGAATGCCTGGTTGAGGCGGTCGGCGAAGTGACCTGCGTCACCTTCCGGTGAAAGGGGCTTCAGTTCGCCTGCGACCGGCACATGCGATAGCGCTCGGCCAGCAGGTCGTTGAGGCCGGGGTCCTCGGGGCGTGCGAGCAGGGCCTCCCATGTGCCGTCCGTGCGAAGGGCCTCTACCGTGCAGGCGCAGGTGCTGCGGCAGGCGGCCTCTTCCCCGGTCATGGTGCAGCTCTGCACGCATTGTTCGACGAAGGTCTCCGCGGTGCGGTCCGGCGTCAGGCCGAGAGTCGCTGCCGTCCAGACCAGGCCGAACAGGACCGGCTGGTGGACGAGATAGACGAACAGCGAATGGCGGCCGGCAAGTGCGGCTAGGCGTGCTGCCGGTCCCTGTGCCGTCCAGGCCGCGAGGCGCGCAAGAAGCCCGGAGGCGAGCGCCAGCCTGCCTGCGACGATGCCCGCCAGGATCGCCGCCATCCAGGGCAGCAGCGGCACGTAGTCGACCGACAGCGGCGGGTCGGCGACAAGGCCGGTCCACACGAGCCAGGCGTCGCCGGGAAAGCTCAGCGACACCAGATGTGGCGCGGCGAGAGCGGCAATGGCGAGCGCAGCGACGAGCCAGAGCGGCGCGCGCAGTGCCGGCAAGGCCAGGAGCGAACCGGTCGCGATGGCATGCAGGATGCCGAAGCGGACATATTGCTCGGCGAGCGCGAAATAGGTGGCAAGGCTGATGACCGCCGCGGCAAGGGCGATCTTGCCCGCGCGCCGCAGGGCGCGGTCCAGCCGCACGGCGCTGCGATGGGCGAGCACCTGCCCGACGCCGACGAGAAAGAGAAAGCTCGCCGCGATGGACATGGCGAATATCCGCCAGCCGAGGCCGGAATCGACAGGCCAGTCGACCGCGCCGAACCATTTCAGATCCCAGGAGAAGTGGTAGACGGCCATGGTGGCGAGCGCGAGCCCGCGTGCCGCGTCGAGCGCATCGATCCTGCCGGAATAGGGAAGGGCGGGTGCGGAAGCGATCTCGGTCACGATTGTCTCGTCTCCCGTGCGGTCAGGCCGGGCTGGCCGGCTCGGCCTCGGCCGGGACGGGCGGCACGATGGCGGGGGCGGCCACGATCTCGTGCGGGCGCCGCACCAGCATCGGTACCAGTTGGACGGCGAGGATCGACGCGAAGATCAGCACGCAGCCGACGAGGCCTGCCGGGCCGAGCCGCTCTCCCAGCAACAGCGCCCCGAACACAGCGGCGAACAGCGCCTCGGAAGACAGCAGGATCGCGGCGTCCGCCGCACGTGTCCAGCGCTGGCCGATGGCCTGCAGGGTGAAGGCAAGGCCTCCGGAGACGAGCCCGGTGTAGAGCAGCTCGGGGCCGGCTGCCAGCACCGTGTCGATGCTGACCGGCTCGAGCAGCAGGCCGGGAATGATCGCCGCCGTTCCCACCACCGCGAACTGCCAGACCGACAGCAGTAGAGGGCGGGCGCAGTGGCGCACGACGCTGCCGATCATGCCGACATGCAGCGCGCAGAAGACAGCGCAGACAAGCATCAGTAGATCGCCGACGGTCAGAGCGGAGAGGGCGCCGCCGCCGAGCAGGTAGATGCCGCCGAGCGTGACCAGCGAGGCGGGCCATACGACCGGATGCGGCTTTTCGCGAAAGGCCAGCAGCGCGACCAGCGGCGTCAGCACCACATAGATGCCAGTGAGAAAGCCGGCATTGGTCACGGTGGTGGTGAGCAGGCCGATCTGCTGCAGCGAGATTGCCGCGAAGAACACCAGTCCGAGCGCGGTGAAGGCGCCGGCGGTCCTCAGGTCGAGCGGCCGGTCGCGGCGCAGTCGCGTTTCGGCGATGGCGAAGGGAAGGACCGCAAGCGCCGCCATCAGGAAGCGGATGCCGGTGAAGGTGAGAGGGCCGACATGCTCCATCGCCGTGGCCTGCGCCACGAACGCAGAGCCCCAGATCAGGGCGGTCAGAAGCAGAAGCGTGTTGGCGAGGGTGCGGCTCATCAGCCTGCGCTACCGGAAAGGCGAAGCGGTCGCAAGCGGCTTGATGGAGCGACGGAAATCAGCCGTTAGGGAAGGCGTAGCAGAAGACCAGGGTGACAAGGAGAGCGGCGCTGGTAACGCGAAGGGCGATCGGCCAGGGCGAGGGCTTTTGTACGCTCAGCATATCGGCCTGAAGGCCAGCCTTCTCGTCTGCCTGCATACGGTCCGTGAAGCTCATGCGGTGTCTCCGACCTCTTCTCTCGCCAACGAAGAGTTAACCGTCATGGTTAACAATGTGTAAATCCCGTTGGGACGCAGAAAGAAGGATATCCAGAGAATTCGCCTATGCCTGTGGGTGATGCAACGTCCGTCAAAGGTCCAGCGCGTCGAGGCCGGCTTCCAGGTGGTCTGCGAAAAGCGGCATGCCGATCAGATACTTGGCCGTGGAGCGGAACGCCCTGTCGCGGGCATCTTCGACCGCCTGGTCGAAATCGTCGGGCTCGTAGTCGCCGCGGCCGATCCATACGGTGGCGACGAGTTCGGCAGCTTCATCGACGTTAAGATCCGCGATCAGTTCGGCCAGTTCTTCGGCCGACAGGTCGTCGGTCTCTTCTTCGGCGAGTCCGTCGTGGGCATGGCTGTCCTGGAGAGTGTCGGCGTCGAACTCGATCTCCCGGTCGCGGCCGTCCTCATAGCCGCCGAGATGCGAGGCCGAGGCTGCGCGGGCCTTCTGGACCAGCATGCGCATTGTTGCCGGAGAAAGTGTCAGATTGACCGCCATGGCTCGCATTCAGCTCCCGTCTTGCGCGGGGCGGTATCGGCCTGGCTGGCGCGGGGATTGCGTCGTGCAGCCGCGTGCCGAAAGTCCGTCCCTGTCCAGACACTTGCCGCAAGGCCGCAGTCGGCACCTTGATCCATCGCAAGGGTGTGCCACGTGCCGGCGGGTTATCTCCGCCAAGGCTGCGGGCGGCATGCTGAAACGAGCCTACGCGTTGGCGGAACGCTTTGCCAGTGGCGACACGCGGGTCCGTTGCCCCGACCGGCGCGTCGATTCGGTCAGCGGTCCTGACCAGCGGCGGCATGGGGCGGAGCGAGATCCTTGAGCGAATGGGTCAGCGGCCCGCCGAACAAGGTCAGGGAGGCGGCGAAGAGCAGACCGACGCCGACCGCAGTGGCGAGCAGCATCGCGGCCCGTTCCTCATCGCTCCGGCTGCGGGTGGAGGCACGGGCGCTGCGGCCCGTGGCTATGGCGAGGGAAAGGGTCCGCATCACGAATTTCCATGGTCGTGCGAACGCGTGCGAATGCTGGCCAGAAGACCGTGCGACAGGCGTTTGCCGAGCACTGTCACAAGCACCAGCATGCTGCCGAAGGCGGCGAGCAGGGCACCCATCGTCCAGTCCTCGACAGCGAGGCTGCCGGAGGCACGGGCACTGGAGGCGATCAGCAGGGCGGGCAAAGCTCCGAGGATGGCGATGGCAAGGGCGCTGAGCATCTTGCCGAAACGGGTGCCGGAACGGGTGCGGGACGATCGGGATGTGGAACGCATGACTTTTCTCCGTCCAATCGGACTTGCCTGATGGGGAGAAAGTGACCGGCGAGTTGGACTTCCCAAAGCCGCCAATCGGGCGCTTCCGGTGTCATTTCGCGGCAGAACCGTGGCGGTCCGGTTAACGGATCCTGTAAATTTGGGGCAGTCCCTTTACCGAATATCAGGAGCTTTTTTGACAGTATCGGTTCCAAGACAGATCGAGGTCATGCGCGTGCCGATTCCGGCCCGCTCGACAGCAACCGGAAAAGCCAGATGGATGCAATGGAGAAGACTGCCCGGCCGGCGGCTGCGACCACGACCGAGGTGGATGGCGAGGCTGCGGCCGTTACGACGGGTGCCGGCAGCGGAGCGCCGGCAATGTCGGTTGCCGGCCTGTCCTTCTTCACGGTCGATATTCAGGCGAAGCGTGTCATCTGGCTGGAGCCGCGCTCGCTCGACTTCGAGCATCGCTCGGGACTGAACGAGGCTTCGCTGTCTACAGCGATGCGCCATATGGCCCAGAACGACCAGAAGCAGATCCTGGGGCTCATTCAGCAGGCGGTGAAGACCGGTACGGCCGGGCCGATAGAGCTTGGCGGCGACGATCTGGGCGCCGGCCTGTCGCTGGTGGCGATGCGCTACCAGGTCGAGGGCGGTCGAACCTTCGTCATCGCCGTGTCCGGTGCGGAGGTCGAGGACGAGGCGAACGGCACGGCGGTGCGCGGTGTCGCGCCCCTCATTCGCCATCTGGTGGAGGACAGCGAGAAGTCGGTGCTGGTCGTCGACAGTTTCGGCTACCTGCGCTACGCCAACGACTCGTTCAACAAGCTGTTCGAGATCGGCGACACGTCGCTGTGCATCGGCCGCAACATCGCACATATTCCCAATCGCGTGGGCAAGACGCTCGCCTCGGTGGTGCTGACCGCACTGGCGCGGCGGGCGCCGATGGATGGCAGCAAGCGCTTTTTCCTGGCCAGTGGCGATTCCTTCACGCTGACCTTCGATGTGATCCCGTTCCGGGTGTCGGCAGGGCTCGGCGGCGTGGTCTTTTCCGCGTCGAAGGTCAAGGAGCGGGGCGTCGACTTCCAGCAAATTTTCAACTGCGTGCATGCGCCGATGCTCGTGATCGATGTGCGCACGCGCATGCTGGTCTCGGCCAACACTGCGGCGCGCAAGACCTTCGCGGTGACTGAGCAGCTGATGGAATCCGCTCCGATCACCGAGACGATGCTGCATCCCAAGACCTTCGTCAGCCTGATCGAACATGCGCGCAAGGGCGGCAACACGCCGCTGCAGGCGACCGTGAGCGGCTTCGACGGGGTGACGCGGAGCAAGCGTATGCGGGTGACGCTGATCGAGAGCGGCCCGACGCACTATCTCCTGATCGAAAGCAAGCACTAGCGGCGACCCTCTTCAGGCAACCCTCGGCACGCGCGTGCCCAGCCGCGGCTGTGCCTGACACGGGCGCGCGGCCTTCTCCCCCTCGTCCCGTTGCAGAACAGGTCCATCGCGACAGCGCCCGGATGACGTCCGGGCGCTTTTTCGTTTGACGCCGGGCTCTCCGCAAGGGTCGGAGGCAGCCGACCGACGATATTTCGGCATGCCGAGCATGGCGCCGACCTTATCCCACCGGGAAACAAAGAGATCCGTCCTTCGCTGTCAGTAGGTGCGAAACCGGTAGTTGTAACAAGGGGTCGCGTTTAATTTCCTCTACGTTATGATCGCATTTTATGCCTTGAGACCATAAGCTTTCCCTAAAATGTTGCAGTTTGAAATCATTAATAATCATCAACGTTTACGCAATTTTAGGGCGAGTTTTGTATTATTATGCATCAGATGGTGCTTATGGTGTGTTTTGCTGGTTTTTCGGTCCAGTATTTACTGGAGCCTGTATGAAGGCTGCCAGCAGAATTGATCTGCGGCGGAAAAGCAACTTCATTCTGCCTTGTCCGTCGAAACCGGCAACCATGTTGCACCGCCATTCTATGTGAATGGAGGCTGAGATGCCTGCGGTTCTGAAACACTTTTTGCGTGCAAGATCGGGCGCGTCCGCAGTCGAGTTCGCTCTGGTGCTTCCCGTGTTCATTCTGGTGATGCTCGGGATCATCGCCTACGGCATCTATTTCGGAGCGACCCACAGTGTCGCCCAGCTCGCTGCCGATGCGGCGCGGGCGTCGATTGCCGGCCTGACCGATCAGGAGCGGGTGCGCATCGTCACGGAACACGTGCAGCGCAACGCCGGCCAGTACGCGTTGATCGATGCCGGCAAGGTCACGGTCGATGCAGGGCCGGTCGCAGGCGACGTCACCCAGTTCCGGGTGGCCGTCGTCTACGACGCCAGCCGCCTGCCGATCTGGACGCTGGGTCCCATTCTTCCGCTGCCGAGCCAGACGATCCGGCGTGTCGCCGTGATCAAGCGCGGCGGCTACTGAGCAGGAGACCGACCATGTCTTTTCTCCCCCTGTCCTGCTCGTCCTCCCTGTCACGTGCGAAAACCTGTCGACGACCGTCGCGCTGGCGCGGCATCGGCGGGTTCTTTCGCAATCGCGACGGCTCGATCGCCATCATGACCGGCTTCTTCTTCTTCGTGATGATGGGGCTGCTGGCCATCGCCATCGACGTGGCCTCGCTCTACCTGGAGCGGCGCACCTTGCAGGGTGTCGCCGATATCGCCGCCGTCGCCGGCGCGTCGGACATTCCGCGGGCCGAGGCTGCGGTCGCCGCGACCCTCGCCGCCAATAACGTCGACGCCCGCTATACCGTCGTGCGTGGCCGCTACACGGCGGATCCGCAGGTCGATCACACCCGCCGCTTTGCCGCCAACGCTACGCCCTACAACGCGGTGCAAGTGTCGCTGGAAAAGACCGGGCGGCTCTACTTCGCCAAGGTGTTCAACGCCCAGTCGGCGACCCTTGGCGTGCGGTCGATGGCGGCCAATGCCGAGCTTGCCGCCTTTTCCGTGGGAACGCGCCTGCTCGCCCTGCGCGACGGGGTTGCGAACCAGCTGCTGGGCAAGATGCTGGGAACCCGGGTCGAGCTGACAGTCATGGACTATCAGGGTCTGGCATCTGCCGATGTGCAGGTCGCGAGGGTGATAGATGCGGTCGCCTCCGAGATCAATCTCAAGGCGGGCACGTTCCAGGACGTGCTGGATGCCTCGGTCACCGCGGGGGATATCGTCGCGGCGATGGCCAAGGTGACGGGCGAGAACGGCGATGCCGCCGCCAACCTTGCGCTGAGGCGGCTGCTGCTCGGCGGCGGACTCGGGGCAAAGGTGCCGCTGTCCTCGCTGGTCGATCTCGGGCCGTTCTCGAACGTTGCCATCGGCGATCCGGCGCCGGGCTTCGATGCGCGGGTTTCGGCCATGCAGATCCTGTCGTCCTCGGCGATCCTGGCCAACGGCAAGCGGCAGGTGCGGGTCGATCTCGGTGCCGAGGTGCCGGGCCTGCTTTCCCTGAAGCTCGACCTTGCCGTCGGCGAGATGCCGCAACACACGGCGATGATCGCCATCGGACCCAAGTCGACCCGCGTGCGGACGGCGCAGGCACGGCTTCGGCTGCTTGCTTCCGTTGGCGGGCAGGGGCTGTTGAAGAACCTCAGCGTCAACCTGCCGCTGATGATCGACCTTGCTCATGCGCAGGCGCAACTCGCCTCCATGGCCTGCACGTCGAGCGGGCCGTCCCGGGTGACCGTGGCCGCACGCCCGGGCATTGCGGAAGCCTGGATCGGCGACATGCGCGATGCGGACTTCAACGACTTCTCGCGCACGCCGCAGCCGTCGCGGGCAAAGATCATCGATGCCTCGCTGATACGGGTGAACGGGCGTGCCCAGGTGAACATCGGCAACATGTCGGATACCCAGGCGACCTTCACCGGCCTCGATCTGGAACGCGGCACCGTCAAGCGGGTCGGCACCGGTTCCATCGCCGGGTCGCTGGTCAGCACGCTGGTCGGCAATCTCGATCTGGAAGTGCAGGTCCTGACGCTGGGCCTCATCCTGCCCGGACCGCTGCTCACGGCGGTGGGCGATCTGCTCGGCACCATCGCCGAGCCGCTGGATGCGGTCGTCCACGGCGTGCTGACGACGCTGGGCCTGCATCTGGGCGAAGCGGACATCCGTGTCCACGGCGCCCATTGCGGCGGCGGCATGCTGGCCGGCTGACGCGGGGGTGCCGGCGATGAGCCGGCTTCCGCGGAAATCCGCGAGATTGCGGCCATCCTCCCTTGCATGGCAGGAGCGCGGGAAGTAGTCTCCCGCGCGCCTTCAACCACCTGCCTCATCGGGCACCTGCCTCATCGGGAGAGCAACATGGGCTTCATCGCCGACGCACTTTCGCGCGTCAAACCGTCCGCTACCATCGCCGTGACCAACAAGGCTCGCGAACTCAAGGCCGCCGGGCGCGACGTCATCGGTCTGGGCGCAGGCGAGCCCGATTTCGATACGCCGGAGAACATCAAGGCGGCCGCGATTGCCGCGATCACCGAGGGCAAGACGAAATACACGGCCGTCGACGGCATCCCCGAGCTCAAGGCGGCGATCTGCGCCAAGTTCAGCCGAGAGAACGGCCTTTCTTACGAGCCGTCGCAGATCACCGTCGGCACGGGCGGCAAGCAGGTGCTGTACAACGCGCTGATCGCGACCATCAATCCGGGCGACGAGGTCATCGTGCCGACCCCTTACTGGGTCAGCTATCCGGACATGGTGCTGCTGGCCGGCGGCGAGCCGGTGATCGTCGAGGCCGACAAGTCGACCTTCAAGATCACCGCCGAGGCGCTGGAAGCGGCGATCACGCCGAAGACCAAGTGGTTCATCTTCAACTCCCCGTCGAACCCCTCGGGCGCCGCCTATACGCGCGAGGAGCTGAAGGCGCTGACCGACGTGCTGCTGCGCCACCCGCAGGTGTGGGTGATGTCGGACGACATGTACGAGCACCTGGTCTATGACGGCTTCGAGTTCACCACCCCGGCGCAGGTCGAGCCGAAGCTCTACGACCGCACGCTGACGGTGAACGGCGTCTCCAAGGCCTATGCCATGACCGGCTGGCGCATCGGCTATGCCGGCGGCCCGGTCGAGCTGATCAAGGCGATGGCCAAGGTGCAGTCCCAGTCGACGTCCAACCCGAGCTCCATCGCCCAGTGGGCGGCGGTCGAGGCGCTGAACGGTCCGCAGGACTTCATCCCGGCCAACAACGAGGTGTTCAAGGCCCGCCGCGATCTCGTCGTGTCGATGCTGAACCAGGCCAAGGGCCTGAGCTGCCCGACGCCGGAAGGCGCGTTCTACGTCTTCCCGTCCTGCGCCGGCACGCTCGGCAAGACCGCGCCGTCCGGCAAGGTGATCGAGACCGACGAGGACTTCGTCACCGAGTTGCTGGAGGCCGAGGGCGTTGCCGTCGTCCAGGGGTCGGCCTTCGGCCTCGGCCCCAACTTCCGCATCTCCTATGCGACATCGACCGAGGCGCTGGAGGAGGCCTGCACCCGTATCCAGCGCTTCTGCGGCAATCTGAAGTAAGCCGACCGGGGCACTTTCCAGCCTTTCCCCGGCCGGCGGCAGCAATGTCGCCGGCCGGTTTCGTTTCGCGGCCCGTCGGCCCCGTCCGTGCCGCAGTGCGGCACAGGTTTCCCTTGCGTTCGCTGCGGCATCGGCGCGACGATGAGCGTCCGCCCGCGGTCGGCGGGCGGCGGCGCCGGTGCGCGGTGCCGCCGGTCACCCGAATCTGAAGTTCGTCGCATTCGGCGGCATGCTCTCAGCGAACTTCAGATTCAAAAGGGTGACTGGCAAGTTTATATTTCTATTGTGGTTTTCGAATTGAAATACGCTCTGGGTGTGCTGTCAAAGTGAGGCGTATTTCAAATTCACCACACTAGGCCAGCCGCGCCCGGCTCCTCCTGACAACACGCGGCCCTGCGGGGTCGACGGGAGAAGGAGACGCGACATGGGCGCAGACAGGGTGAATGGCGGTGCAGCCGGCGGCAGGGAAACGGGGCCCCGGTGCATCGGGATCTTCGGGCCGTTCGGCAGCGGCAAGACCACGCTGCTGGAAGCAGTGCTCGCCCGCACGGGGGCCATAGCAAGACAGGGGTCGGTGGGAGCCGGCAACACGGTGGGCGACGGCGCGCCGGAAGCACGCGCCCATGCCATGAGCGTCGAGGTCAACGTGGCCGAGGCGGAACATCTGGGCGAGCGCTTCACCTTTCTCGACTGCCCCGGCGCCGTCGATTTTCTCGGCGACATGGCCGGCGTCATGCCCGGCATCGACCTGGCCGTCGTGGTGGCGGAGGCCGACGAGAAGAAGGTTCCGGCGCTGCAGGTGATCCTCAAGCAGCTGGAGGATCGCGGCATCCCGCGGCTGCTCTTCCTCAACAAGATCGACCGCACGTCCTCGCGGCTGCGCGACGTGCTGGCAATGCTGCAGCCGGCCTCGGCCGTGCCGCTGGTGCTGCGCCAGATCCCGATCTGGAACGAGGGCATCGCCACGGGCTTCATCGATCTCGCGCTGGAGCGGGCCTATGTCTATCGCGAGCACGCCGAAAGCCAGGTGATCGACATTCCGAACGAGGCGATGGCACGTGAGGTGGAGGCGCGCTTCTCCATGCTGGAGACGCTCGCCGACCATGACGATGTGTTGATGGAATCGCTGCTGGAGGACATAGCTCCGGAGCGCGAGCGGATCTTCGCCGATATCGGCGGCGAGATGCGCGACGGGCTGATTTGCCCGGTTCTTTTCGGCTCGGCCGAGCACGGCAACGGCGTCGGCCGTCTGCTCAAGGCGCTGCGCCACGACGCGCCGGGCATTGCCGCCACCCGCGCGCGCCTCGGTCTCGACGAGGCGGATGGCCCCGTGGTGCAGATCCTCAAGACCGTGCACACGCTGCATGCCGGCAAACTGTCGGTCGGACGGCTTCTCGCCGGCCGGCTCGCCGATGCCGACACGCTGACCCGGCCCGACGGTGAACAGGTGCGCATTTCCGGCTTCTACCGGCTGAGCGGGCAGCAGGCGGCCAAGCGGGGGCAGGCGGAAGCCGGCGATACGGTGGGGCTGGGCAAGCTCGACGGCGTCAAGACCGGCGACACGCTGGGCGGCATGGAACGGGCGCCGCAGCTTGCGCCGCTGGAGATGTCGCCGCCGGTGCTCGGCCTCGCGATCTCGCCGCGCGAACGCCGCGACGAGGTCAAGCTGTCCGCAGCCCTTGCCAAGCTGTGCGAGGAGGATCCGGCCCTCGTCGTGACCCAGGGCCAGGATACGGGCGAGACGCGTCTCGACGGCCAGGGCGAGATGCACTTGCGCGTGGCGCTGGAGCGGCTGACGGCCAAATACGGCCTGGCGGTGGAGACCGGCGACCCGGCGATCCCCTATCGCGAGACGATCCGCGCCGGGGCTTCCGTGCGCGCCCGCCACAAGAAGCAGTCGGGGGGGCACGGTCAGTTCGGGGATGTGGCCATCGACATCCGCCCGCTCGGGCGCGGCGAGGGCTTCGTCTTCAATGATACGATCACCGGCGGGGTGATCCCCAAGCAGTACATCCCCTCGGTGCGCGCCGGCGTCGAGGAGGCATTGAAGACCGGAACGCTCGGCTTTCCGACCGTCGATATCGCGGTGACGCTGACCGACGGGTCCTATCACAGCGTCGATTCCTCGGACCAGGCGTTCCGCATGGCGGCGATCCAGGCGATGCGCGAGGGGTTGCCGGAGTGCCGACCGGTGCTGCTGGAGCCGGTCCACCAGGTTACCATCGCCTGCCCAAGCGAGGCGACGGCGCGGATCAACGCCATCGTCTCCGCGCGGCGCGGGCAGTTGCTCGGCTTCGACGCAAGACCCGGCTGGAGCGGCTGGGACGAGGTGCAGGCCTTGATGCCGGCGACCGAGCTGTCCGGTCTCATCGTCGAGTTGCGCTCGGC
Source organism: Stappia sp. WLB 29 (assembly GCF_023507705.1). GTDB lineage: Bacteria > Pseudomonadota > Alphaproteobacteria > Rhizobiales > Stappiaceae > Stappia. Next base: position 60,495 of record NZ_JALBGD010000016.1, read on the forward strand.
AACGGCGGGGGTTGCGACCTATTCCAGCCGCTTCGACCATTTGGCGGAGCTGACCGGCAAGGCTGCCGACCTCGTGCTTGCCCGGCACGGCCGCCAGGCCGCGTGAATGCGACAGGGGCGGGGCGCGCTGTCCGGTGCGCTCCGCCTGCTCTTTTGCACGGACAGATTGTCTTCGCCTGCTTGCACCCTAGCTACCCTCATGGGGTTCGGGGCTCATGCCAGGGGAGAATGTCTTTGCGATTGGCCACCACCGTTCTTGCGGGCAGCTCAGTTCTTGCCGCTGCCTGCGTCAGCGTTTCCGCCCAGTCCGTCCACACGGCGGGCGACGTCCGCTTCTCGGTCGACCGGGTCGTCGGCGACCTCTCCTATCCCTGGGGCTTCGATTTTCTTCCAGACGGCTCGCTGCTGGTGAACGAGGTCGAAGGGCGCATGCTGCTCGTCTCGCCCGGCGGCGACAGCCGCATCGAGGTCGCCGGCGTGCCAAAGGTTCGCGCCTCGGGGCAGGGCGGCCTGCTGGACCTCGTCGTTGCCCCGGATTACGGCGAGACCGGTACGGTCTATTTCACGTTTTCCGAGCCGGGACAGGGCGGGGCAGGCACGGCCGCCGCGCGCGCCCGGCTGGTGGTCACGGACGGTGCCGCGCGGCTGGAGGACGTGAAGGTCCTGGTGAGCATGAACCGCAAGAGCTCCGGCGGACGGCATTTCGGCTCGCGCATCGTTCCTGCGCCCGACGGCACGCTCTTCGTGACGCTGGGCGATCGCGGCCAGCAGGATAGGGCGCAGGACCCGCAGGACCATGCCGGCTCCGTGCTCAGGGTCGCGGCAGACGGCTCGATCCCGTCCGACAACCCCTTTGCGAGCGGCGAACAGGCGCTGCCCGAGATCTGGTCGACCGGCCACCGCAACATCCAGGGCGCGGCGATCGAGCCGGAGACGGGTGTGCTGTGGACCGTGGAGCACGGCGCGCGCGGCGGCGACGAGATCAACATTCCCGAACCCGGCAAGAATTACGGCTGGCCGGTGATCTCCTACGGCCGGCATTATTCGGGCCTCAGCATCGGCGTCGGTACCGAGGCGGAGGGCTACGAGCAGCCGGTCCACTACTGGGATCCGTCCATCGCGCCCTCCGGCATGGCCTTCTACACCGGCGATGCGGTGCCGCAGTGGCGCGGCGACCTGTTCGTCGGGGCGCTGAAGGACCAGCTGATCTCCCGGCTCGAGGTGGCGGATGGCAGGGTCGTTTCGGAAGAGCGGCTGATTGCCGGCGAGTACGGGCGTATCCGGACCTTGCGCAATGGGCCGGACGGGGCGCTGTGGTTCTCTACCGACGAGGGCGACGGCGCGATCTACCGGATTTCCGGCGCGCGCTGACCGGCTGCGCCGGTTCCGATCTGCTGCGACAATACCGGCCGGGCTGTGCTGCAGGCGCTGCCCGGCCCTTGCCCTTCCGGTCCGGACAGTTTTGCCGTTTCATGCATTTGCAGACATCAGCTTTCGCGCTATTGAGGACGTGCGGCTCCGATCCCTTCCCCCGCCGCGCTCCCGGTCGTCATGAACAGCATCCCCCTCATCATCGCCTTTGCGTTCTTCATGGAGATGATGGATTCCACCGTCATCGCCACTTCGCTGCCGGTGATCGCGGAGGACCTGGGTACCAGCCCCATCGCGCTGAAGCTGGCGCTGACCTCCTACCTGGTGGCGCTGGGGATCTTCATTCCCGTCAGCGGCTGGATAGCGGACAAGTTCGGCGCCAAGCGCGTCTTCCGGTGGGCCATCGTCGTCTTCGTCATCGGCTCTGTCGCCTGCGCCTTCTCCAACTCGTTGCTCACCTTCGTGCTCTCGCGCTTCCTGCAGGGCATGGGAGGCTCGATGATGGTGCCGGTCGGCCGGCTCATTCTCGTCAGGACCTTCCAGAAGAAGGACCTGGTCCATGCGATGACCCTGATGACCATACCCGGGCTGATCGGGCCGATGGCCGGGCCGCCGCTCGGCGGGTTCCTGACCACCTACCTGTCCTGGCACTGGATCTTCATCATCAACGTACCGATCGGGCTCGCCGGCATCTGGCTTTGCGGCATCTACCTGCCCGAGATCCCGAGGCGCGAGACCTCCAAGCTCGACTGGACCGGCTTCCTGCTGACGGGAACGGCGGCGGCCGGTATCGTCTTCGGCCTGTCGGTGATCAGCCTGCCGGCCCTGCCGCCGACGGTCGGGCTGGTGACGACGCTTGTCGGTTTCGGCGCACTTCTCGCCTATCTGGTCCATGCAAGGCGGCGGGCGAACCCGATCCTCGATCCGGCCCTGCTGCGCAACCGGGCCTTCGGCCTGACGTTGCTCGGCACCAACATCTTCCGCATCTCGTCCGGCTCCATGCCGTTCCTGATGCCCCTGATGCTGCAGACGGGCTTCGGCTACAACGCCTTCCAGTCCGGCCTCATCACCTTCACCGGCGCCTTCGGCGCCATCTCGATGAAGTTCATCGTCAAGCGGGCGCTCGCGGCCGTCGGCTTCCGCATGGCGCTGGTGGTCGCCTCGTTGGGCGGCGCGCTGCTGTCCTTCGCCATGGTCGGCTTCGTACCCGGCACGCCGGTCTGGATCTTCGTGCTGGTGCTCTACGGCGCTGGGCTCACCCGCTCCTTCCTGTTCACCTCGTCGAACGGGCTGATGTTCACCAGCATCGGCGACAACGAGGCCAGCCAGGCGACAGCGCTGAGCTCGGTGTTCCAGCAGGTCTCGCTGGCGCTGGGCGTGGCGCTGGCCGGCTTCGTGCTGGAGGCGACGGGCTGGGTCACCGGCGACACGCTGGGCCTCGTCAACTTCCACATCGCCTTCGCAGTGACGGCGGTGCTGGCGCTGGTCTCCGTGCCGATCTTCGCCTTCTTGCCGGCCTCGGCCGGTCAGGAGTCCTCCGGCCACCGGTTGCGCGAGCTGCCGTGAGCCGGCGGACGAGGGCATGGCTCACGGGCCCGGCACGGGTGTTCAACCGCACTTGATTTGCCGCGGTGGGGCGTGCGCGCTAGGTCACAAGGCATGAGATGTCCGGAAAGGACGTCCTGACGGGACTGGGAGAGGACGCATCACGATGAACATCATCCGCAAACGCAGCTGGGAGCTGCCCGAGCGCGAGGCGACGCCCGAGGCTGTCTTCTTCAACCGCCGCTCGGTTCTTGCAGGGCTCGGCATCGCCGGCGCGTCCATTGCCGGCGGAGCAGGGCTCCCGCGTGCCGCCTTTGCCGAGGAAGATCCCAATGCGGGGCTCTATCCGGCGACGCGCAACGAGGCCTACACGCTGGACCGCGAGATCACGCCGGAAAAGGTCACCTCGATCTACAACAACTTCTACGAATTCGGCTCGCACAAGCAGATAGCTTCCGCCGCACAGGCGCTGAAGATCCGCCCGTGGGAGGTGAAGATCGACGGGCTTTGCGACAATCCGCAGGTGCTTGATTTCGACGACCTGATGAAGAAGGTCTCGCTGGAGGAGCGGCTCTATCGCTTCCGCTGCGTCGAGGCGTGGGCAATGGCAGTGCCGTGGACCGGCTTCCCGCTCGCCGAGCTGGTGCGCCTTGCCTCGCCGAGGCCCGAGGCGAAGTACCTGCGCATGGAGACCTTCATGGATCCCGACACGGCCAGCGGCCAACGGGCGTCCTGGTATCCATGGCCCTATGTCGAGGGTCTGACGCTGGCCGAGGCGACCAACGAACTCGCCTTCCTGGTCACTGGCGTCTACGGCAAGCCGCTCGCCAAGCAGTACGGCGCGCCGCTGCGCCTCGCGGTGCCGTGGAAATACGGCTTCAAGTCGATCAAGTCGATCGTCCGCTTCTCCTTCGTGGAGGAGCGCCCGGTCAGCTTCTGGGAAGAGATCCAGTCGGCGGAATACGGCTTCTGGGCCAACGTCAATCCGGAGGTCTCGCATCCGCGCTGGAGCCAGGCGCGCGAGCAGCTGCTGCCGACCGGAGAGCAGGTGCCGACCCAGCTCTTCAACGGCTATGGCGAGCAGGTCGCCGACCTCTACAAGGGGCTGGAGGGCGAGAACCTCTACATGTGAAGGCGCTCCGCCCGCTCAGCTGGCTTCCCCGCCGAACGACATCGAGGCCCGGTGCCCTGCGCCGGGCCTTTTTCATGGAAGTGCGGAGGAGGGGGCGGCGTTCAGGCAAAAAAAATGCCGGGCCATAGGGCCCGGCAGTTATTCGATTTTGCCACATGCGTGGCGAAATCACCTTCCAGAGGGGAACAGCTGGTCGCATCACACGTCGCTGGGAGGAGGTAGCGACGAAGCAGACCAACAGCCTGCTGCTTATATGCAGTGCACAACGCGCCTATGCAAGAAGCACTCTTGCAGGTCTGCTATGCATATTCCGCAAGGCGCTCCGCCGAGGTCTGCGCGGCTAGGCGATTTGGCGGGAAACCTTGCTCCGTTGACGGGCGAAGTGCCTGATTTCACGCCACTGCGGCAGCCTGTCGCAGGTGTGCCGTGCCGTCGAGCGAAGCAGGCTGCGCAGCCTCTGCCTGCTCTATCGGCACGTCGCGCAAGGGCGCCGGTCGTCACGCTGAGGCTTGTTTCGAAATTTGCGGTGCAACAAGAGGCGGAGCCCGGTGGCCCGCCTTTAGTAGGTCCAGCGCTCGGCCTTGGCCAACAGGAAGTCGCGGAACACGGCTATGCGCGCGGTGTTCTTCAGCTCGGAAGGATAGACGAAATAGGTGTCGAAACTCGGCACCTCCGCCTCCGGGAGTAACTGCACGAGGCCCGAGCTGTCTTCGTTGATATAGTCCGGCAGCATGGCGATGCCGATGCCGCGCTGGACGGCCCGCTTGATCGCCACCACATTGTTGACCCGCAGCACGCAGCGACGGGACTCGCCGGGCGGCAAACCCGCAGTTTCCAGCCAATTCATGTCGCGCAAATAGGGCGGTGCATGCTCGCCGAAGGTGATGATCCGGTGGCCGTCGAGGGCGGCGACGGACTTCGGAGCGCCGAAGCGCTGGATGTAGCCCGGCGCGGCATAGACGTGGAAGTGCACGGTGAACAGCTTGCGCTGGATCAGGTCCGGCTGCGTCGGCTGGCGCAGGCGGATAGCCACGTCCGCCTCGCGCATGCCGAGATCGAGCTCGTCGTCGTCGAAGATCAGCCTCAAGTCCATCTCCGGATAGAGGTCGATGAACTCGTTGAGCCGCTCGGTCAGCCAAGTCGAGCCGAGGCCGACGGTGGTGGTGATGCGCAGGGCACCGGTCGGCTTCTCGCGGCTGTCGGTCAGCCGGGTCTGGGCCGCCTCCAGCTTCATGAACACCTCGCGCGCGGTACGGTACAGCACCTCGCCCTGCTCGGTCAGCAGCAGGCCGCGCGCATGCCGGTGGAACAGCGGGACCTTCAGGTCGTGCTCCAGCGCGCTGACCTGCCGGCTGACCGCCGACTGGCTCATGTTGAGCATGTCGCCGGCATGCGTGAAGCTGCCGGCCTGCGCGGCCGCGTGGAAAATCCTCAGCTTGTCCCAGTCAAGCGGCACGACACCCTCGGTCTGTTCTCGTCAGTTCCAGCGATTTCGGCCGAAGCCTCCCGGAAGACAGCCTATTCGGCAGCCTGAACTTCCGCAATGTCCAGTTCGGCGAGGAATCGCTCGCTTTCCAGCGCCGCCATGCAGCCCATGCCGGCCGCGGTCACCGCCTGGCGATAGATCTCGTCGGTGACGTCGCCGGCGGCGAAAACGCCGGGAATCGAGGTCGCCGTGCTGTCCGGCGCGGTCCAGATGTAGCCGGACGGCTTCATCTTCAGCTGCTCCTTGAACAGCTCCGCCGCCGGCGCGTGGCCGATGGCGACGAAAAAGCCGTCGGCGGAAATGTCGCGGGTCTCGCCCGTGTGGACATTGCGGATGCGCGCGCCGGTTACCGTCTTGGGCACGCCGCCGCCGAGCACTTCCTCGACGACGCTGTCCCAGATCACCTCGATCTTGCCGTTGCGGGCAAGCCGGTCCTGCAGGATCTTCTCGGCGCGGAAGGAATCGCGCCGGTGCACCACCGTCACCTTGGAGGCGAGGTTGGCGAGATAGAGCGCCTCTTCCACGGCGGTGTTGCCGCCGCCGACCACGATGACCTCCTTGCCGCGATAGAAGAAGCCGTCGCAGGTGGCGCAGGCCGAGACGCCGGCGCCCATGAACTCCTGCTCAGTCGCGATGCCCAGCCACTTGGCCTGCGCGCCGGTGGCGATCACCAGCGCGTCGCAGGTGTAGACGGTGCCGCTGTCCCCGGTCAGGCGGAACGGGCGCACCGACAGGTCGGCCGACAGGATCGTGTCGTAAACGATTGCCGTGCCGACGTTTTCCGCCTGCTTGCGCATCTCTTCCATCAGCCAGGGACCCTGGATCGGGTCGGCGAAGCCCGGATAGTTCTCCACCTCGGTGGTGATGGTCAGCTGGCCGCCCGGCTGGATGCCGGTGATCAGCACCGGCTCCAGCATGGCGCGCGCCGCATAGACGGCTGCGGTATAGCCGGCCGGGCCGGAGCCGACGATCAGGAGTTTGTGGTGCTGTTCGGCCATCGCTTCGTCGTCCTTGCCTGTCATGTCCGTTCGCCGGTCGTCTCTCGCGCGAGCCTTGCGCGATGCGCCGCAAGGCGCTGCCGGATCGCCTCGGCGATCACCGGGGTTGAATCGATCGGCTCACAGGTAGTCACTTTAAGCGGTCCGGGAAAGGGGTGCACGGCGTTCCTTGCCGAAACTGCCCCCAGAAACGCATCGAATTTGCGGTGTCCGCCGCTGGGGTGGAAAACATGCACTGCCCGCCCGCTCGCCAGCGCCTCGCCGACCATGTTGGCGCTGTCCGCCGTCACCACCACCGCATCGGCATTGGCGAGATAGTCGAGCATCGGGTTGTCCCCGCTCCCGTCCCACATGAGGTGCGGCCCGCTTGCCGCAAGCTTGCGCAACGCGCGCGCCAGCGCCGGCGGCGTGCGGCGGGAGGCGGTGATCATCAGCGCGGCGCCTTCCGCGGCGATCCGCGCCAGCCCCTGCGCCAGCTGCGCCATGTCCCCGTCGGAAAAACGGTGGTTGCGGCTGTCGCCGCCGACCAGCACGGCAACGCGCGGACGGGGCAGGGCGGCGATGTCGGGGAGGGGCGCGGCGCGCGCGGCGGCGAGGCGGTCCTGCGAGAACCGGTGCGGCCCGCTCGGCGTCGCGATCACGTTGTCGCCGCGCAAGGGGTCGTGTTCGGGCACCCAGATCAGGTCCGCCGCCTTCGCGCCGGTGCGCGGGTCCTTCAGGAACACGGTGAAGGTGCGCCCAAAGCTGTCGCGCTTGATGCGGGCGAGATAGGAAACCGCGCGCCGGCCCGAGGCGATGACGAGGTCGGGAAAGGGCGGGGCGATGGGGCTGCCGGGCCGAAAGGGCGCCTCGCGCGGGTCGATCAGGCCGAGGCGCGGCATGATCCAGGACCAGGGCGCGCGCGGCGCCACGCGCCGGCGCTCGGCCTCAATCCCCAGCGCCTCCGCGACGGCGAGGCACTGGGTCTCGTCGCCGGCCTTGCCGTCGGTCAGCACCCAGGCGGTGGCCGGTTCCTGTGCGGTTTCGCTTTCCGGATATTTCTTCGTCATGACCTGTGTTGATATAGTGTTGCAGGTTTCGGCAAAGAATCATAAGTGCCCGGATGAACAGGAGGCACGATCTGACGGCCCCCATCGTGCGCCTGGCACCGCGTCCCTTGCCCATCCGGCCGGTCCTCCCGCCTGCCGGACCCCGGGCGGCGCGGCTTGCCCGGCCGCCGTATTCGGCGAATGGGCGACGACATGTCTGTGCCAGCGATTTGTGAAGGAGACCAGCGTGAAAATTCGCCTCGACGCGATTGATTGGCACATTCTGAAAGAGCTGCAGGCGGATGGCCGCATCACCAATGTGGAACTGGCGCGCCGCGTCGGCATTTCCGCGCCGCCCTGCCTGCGCCGCGTGCGCGCGCTCGAGGAGGCCGGACTTATCACCGGCTACCGCACGCTGCTGGACGAAAAACAGCTCGGCTATGAGGTCACCGCCTTCGCCATGGTCGGGCTGCATTCGCAGACCGAAAGCGACCTCAACGCCTTCGAGGACAAGGTCAAGAGCTGGCCCGAGGTACGGGAGAGCTACATGCTGTCCGGCGAGGTAGATTTCCTCCTGAAATGCGTGGTGCCGGACCTGCAGTCCTTCCAGAACTTCATCATCCGCGAACTCACCGCCACGCCCAATGTCGACAGCGTGCGCACGGCCCTCACCATTCGCCAGACCAAGAACGAACCCGTGGTGCCGGTGAAGGAGTGAGCTAGTTCAAATGTTCACTCTGCTTGTCGCAGCGAAGCGCGTGGTCGAAGCAATAGATCACGCGCTTTGCGTAGGTGTGTGTTTTGATTGCTTCTTCGATTGTTGTGTTTCTATTCCACGAATGCGCAAAATCATGCCTCCAGTCAAGTATTTGATCAAATGATTTTTCGATGTCTATGCCAACTCTTTCCATGATATTTTTCTTTTTTGTTTTTAGTTTATTCTTAAAGGCCAATTTGTTTGTTGCTCCAAAGAGCTCACAATATTTTTGAAGATCGGGTATCCTTATCCTGCTATTTAGTCGAGCGTAATTTCTCTGTGTGAAGCCGCCGAATATCTCATTGTGACCATTTGCGTAGTTGTAAATAATCTCTTTGACGCAGGTTTCGTAAGTTGCAGCTATTGCGACGACTAGGAGTCCGGCTAAATCTGCTCGTAGTTGTGTAGATGTGAATGCGAGATCGCCAGGTAAGCTGTTATTTATCTCCTCAACTAGCGAGCCGATTTTCCTAAAATGTTCATCAATCTCCAGGCGTGACATTGTCGATCACCGCTTTGGCGCGCTTTATCCGCTCACGAACAGTCTGGGTGTCCGTTGTTGCGCCGCGTAGGACAGCATTAAACGTTGAGTCATTAGCTAGCGCAGCATATCTCGTTTTAATTTGCGTCCCAGTAACCTGAGGATTTTCAAGGAGAGCTACCATAATTCCTTCCAGCATCGCTGAATTTATAACCCCTCGCGGTCGAAACGGACGGTCCAGGTTATCGGCTACAAGCTTAACTACCTGCGGGAAGCGATTTTTGAATCTGTTTGCTCGCTCCGAATCGAAATCACGATTCGCGGACATTTGATCGTTGAGGTACTTGAGCATAGGTTTTTCGTACTCGCTCCAAATCTCGAAGAGAGAGAAAAGCCTAAGAATTATCTCTATATCTTTTTGGTTTTTATCAGATTTTTTTATTCCCAGTATTCCCCACCAGTCTTGATTGTTGTTTAGATTTTTAAGTTCTTCAGTTATTTTCCCGCGAAATACGGCATTTCGGATTTCTTGTGGTTTTAGCTGTGTTCCGCCGGTGTTTAGGCGCTCGAAAATATGAAAAACACTATCATTTCGAGAGCTTGGCTTCAGTTGTTTGATGTGTATTGCGCGAAGAGATGTGTTTCTTAGTCTTCTTTGATCTCTGGGTGATAGTTCCTTGAACGTCTTTCCGTTATACTCGGAGCGCTCGGAGAGTCCTTTTAGGCGAAATACTTGTCTTCTTCCTTTTGTATCCGGTTCGCCAAAATATCCTTCAAAAAAATACCTAACAGACATAATTCTTTGTTGTCCGTCTATGATTTCAAGTTGATCCTCGTCGTTAACGTATAAAAATACTTGTGGAACAGGAAGTCCCATTAGAAATGACTCAATCAAGCGAGACGCTTGTTCGATTCTCCATACGTATTTTCTCTGATAAAAAGGTACGATTAAATCGCCGTCAATTATCTTGTTCGCAAGGAGTTCGAGTGTCGGGTCGGCAGGCGAGACCGCGATGTCGAACTCAACGAATGGAGTTTCGTCATTCTCTTCTTCGGTATTAAGGATGTCTTCTTCGATATCATTATGCATAGGGGCAGTTCCCGAATCGCTTTGACGACGTAAGCATTAAACAAATAACGCCTGTCTATTGAAGTTGCACTCAAAATTGCTATCCGGGGAGCGGCGCCGGCGGGCGGGATCGGCAAACGCGGCAGGCGCCATGGCACCCCGATTCCGGTTCGCGGCTTCGCCTTGCCCGGAATGACGAAGGACGGGCGGGACGGCAGAGGTCGAGGCGAGCGGGGACAAGTGCTCCGAAGCGGGGTCTTGGCGGTATGTGCCGGAGGGCAGCGAAAACGGGGATAGATGATTTCGCCCGGCGGGGATAGACGGCTTCCGCTGCGGGGATAAGTAGCGAGCGGCGATTGAGAGCCAAGTCTCGAAAAAAATCGAGCGGGTGTGTGATTTTCAGGTTTATGATATTGAAATTATTAGATTATTCGACCTGATCTAGCGTCGCGAATTTCGATAAGAATTTTGCAAAAATCGCTCTCGAAATTCGCAAAAAATGAGACGGCGGCCCCGAACAGGCCGATTGGTTCGTCCTGTCAGACAATCGACGCACCTGCAGCGCCACCGGTTCCCGTTTGGCCGTCGGCTGCACGCCTACTCCTCCGCAGGGGCGGGAGCGGGCGGTGGGCGCTCTGGCCTACTCGCCGCTGCTCTGGGAACCAATAGGCCCCGGATC
>NZ_JALBGD010000017.1 GCF_023507705.1 Stappia sp. WLB 29
GCCCGGCGGGTCGACCCGCCGGGCTCGCGCATGTCCGCCGCATCTCGTGTCGCCTATCGTCCGCCCCACCCCCTTATTGCCCCAAGGATCTTGTCCCAGTTGCTGGCCGTCCAGACGGCCATCACCATCACGCCGCCGCCGATCCACCACAGGGCGCGCGCCAGCTTGCCGCCCGTTTCCAGCTGCACCTGGCGCTTATTATAGTCGTCGACGGCCGGCTCCATCCGCTCGACCCGCGAGGACACGTCTCTGATCTCGCTCGCCGCCCTGTGCTGCTCGTGCCGCAGGTCTTCCAGCGCCTGATACACCGCCTTGCGGCTCTTGGCCGACGAGTCCCGCTCGCTGCGAAATTCGGCCACCATCGCCTCGACAGTACCCGTCAGCCGTCCGACCGACATTGTCAGGTCCGTGACGGCCTTGCGGATCCCGTCGCTTTCGGAATCCGCCATCACCACCCGCCCCCGCTCGTCGCCGCGTCATGCCGGGCGCACTCCGACCGGGTCCACACGCCGGCTCCGCAAAGGCCGGCGGCCGTCTCGTCGATCGCGTCCTGATCGCGCGGGCTTGCCCCGCGCGCACCGACCAGCGACGTGCCGACGATCAGCCGGGCCGAGCCCTTGAGGTCATCGCGCTGCGCACTCGTCGTCTGCGAGCCGCCACATGCCGCCACGCTCAAGGCAAAGACGACGCTGCACGCGAGCCCTGTCCGCTTCAGATGCCAGTTCATTGATTGCCGCCTCCGTTTCCCGTCTCGCCTGCTCCAGCGCGCTTGCCGCACCGGCATCGCTGCCCCGCTGGTATTGCCACTCGCCATGCGCCCACAGCGCAGCGGCGGCGATCAGACCGGCCAACACCAGCCGGCCGGCCTCGCTGCCCAGCAGCCACCGCAGGGCCGACCACGCCACGCCTGCCAGGGCGCCCATCAGCCGCCCCGAAACAGGTTTTCGACAGCGCCGCGGACGCCGGCCGGCACGGCGGCCCAGATGCGGCCGCGGTTGACCCAGGCCAGATAGCCGAGCACCGCGAGCGCACCGGTCGTGCCGAGGGCATAGGCGATGGTCGTCCAGTCGACATCCGCCACCTGCTCCGCAGCGACACCGGTGGCGCCGGCCGCCGGCGCCATCACCTTGGCCGCGGTGCCGGCACTCTGCGCCGTCAGCCGGCGCTGCGCCGTCGAGCGGCTGGCCGGCCCCCAGATGCCATCGACGACGAGCGGCGGATTGTCCTGCTGGAACTTGCGGATTGCCGCCGGCAGGTCCGTGACCGGATAGCCGAGCTGAGCCAGCATCTCGCCGGCCTCGGCTGCCGCATCGCCGCGCGCTGCAGCGCTTCGCGCAGCCTCGCCGCTGGCGGCCCGGCCATCGCCGTAATCGCCATCGCGCAGCAGCCGCGCCTCCTCCCGGCGGCGACGCACCAGCCCGGCCAGCTTGCGCCCGCCAGCGGTGTTGTAATTGGCGCCGAGGATGTTGGCCGCCCCGCTCACGTTGCCGGCCTTGAGCGCAACAGCCCATCGCCAGGTCAGCGCCCGCGGACCGAGGTTGAAGGCGACCGAACAGGACGCGTCGTGCTGGTGCTGCGGCAGCGGGCCAAGCACCCGCGTCACCTCGCGCCCGTATTCCTCGTCGATCATCTTGCGCAACAGCATGTCGGCCGTGGCGCGGTCGATGGTGTCGCCCATCATGAGGCCTCGACCATACCTGGCGCGCCAGTAGTCGGCAAAGATCCGGCTGCCCATGGTGAAGCCGTAACCGATGGTCAGCACCCCCACCGGGTCCTTGTAAGCCCGGCTGACGAAGCCCTCGTGCCGGGCGACGAAGGCAAGTCCCCTATCGCTGATCTGCATGTTGTCCGCCTCTTGAAACGACAAAGGGCCGCCCGCCGGCAGCCCCTTGGTCTTCAGTCCGTTGTGATGTCGCCCCGTCAGGCTTTCGCCTTCTCCGGCGCTGCCTTGGCCTCGCCGGCCGCCTTGGTCAGCCGCTCGTTGTCGGCCTTGAGCCGCGCGATCTCCTCCTCCAGCATCGCCTTTTCGGCGAGTACGCGGGCGATCTCGCCGGCATAGTTGGCCGCCTTGGCCGCCATCTCTTTCACGATGTTGCCGAGGTTGTCGTAGGCTCCGTTGATACGGATCGAGTTGAGGTCGAGCGGCTGGCCGCCCTGCGGTGTCGTCATGTCCTGTCCTTTCATTGGTGCGGGAAATCGGTCCGGAGCGGTCGGCTCACTCCCAGGGCACGGCGCGCGGCACCACGGCCGGCGCCTGCTGGTCGGCGATCAGATCCGCAATCGTGGCCTCGGCTGCGGCCATGTCCATCGCGTCGGCCAACCAGTCGAGAACCTGAGCCTTGGTCAGCGTGTCGTAGTCGCTGAAGGCCTCGGGGATCGGATCCGCCATATCGGCAGCCCCGTAGATCTCGGCGCGGTGCTCGCCCTCCTCACCGGCGAGGCGCCAGTGCACACAGGTGACGACATCCGCCAGCTCGCCCACGCTCGGCGCGGTGTCCAGCCGCTCGATGGTCCATGTGTAAGTGATGCTCATGATCGCTCCTTGTCCTCGGCGGCGTCAGTGCAGGTCGGTCCATGCTCCGCCGGCGCGGACCTGCAGCTTGTTGGTGCTGGAGTTGTAGAGGACCAAGCCATTCGGCGGGCTGCCGATCGCGTCGCGCTGCGCCGTTGTCATGCGCGGCGGCAGAAAGCCCCGCGCCGTCGATGTGATGTCGAGCGCAGCCGCTGCGTTCGGGCTGCTGGTGCCGATGCCGACACCCGTCGCCGTGACGCGCATCGCCTCGCCGGCCGATGAATGAAAGATGGGTCCTCCTGCGCTGTATCGGATCTGATCGTTCCGCCAGAGCTGCCCGACGCTGTCGTGAAATACGACTGAGGTCACGGCGTTCGCCAGAAAGTCATTGCGGATACGGCCGGACCCGCCAACATGCAGCGCTGCGGAGGGCGCGACGCCGACGCCGAGAAATCCCCCGACGGACAGACCGGCTGCAAATGTCGCAAATCCCGTGCTCCTGCTGACGCTGAGCACGTCGGTGTAATCCACCGCCGCGCCCGTCGGCGAGCGCTGCAGCGCGAAGGCATCCGCCCCGAACTGCCCCAGGCGCCAGCGCTCGGCGCCGCCCTGCTGGATGACCACCGCCGCCGTGTCGCCGGAGCCCCCGCGGTCGAGGGTCAAGAGCTTGCTGTTGCCGCTGACCGACAAGACCCCGTCATAGGCCGCCAGCAGGCTGTTGAGCCTGTTGAGAATGTCTTCTTCGGTCGCCACGGTGGCACCTCTTGCGCGCATGAAAAAGCCCGCTCGCGCGGGCCGGGAAAAACGGGAGATTGGGAAGGCCGAAGCGTCAGTTGAAACCGCCGACGGCGATGACATAGTCGATGGTCGCGGCCGGCAGGTTGAAGCCGAAGCCCTGCATGCCGGTGCGGCCTTTCACCCCATGGTCTTCGACCATCACGAGTTCGTTCGACTGGATTTCCAGGGTCAGATACTGGAGATGCGTTTGAACGTGCCGCCACCCGACATTGGCCACGTTGTAAAGCGGCGCGCGCTGGATGGTCACGAGCGAGCCGCCTATCGCCATCCACTCGCGGTTCCAGATCTGCTGGCTGTCGAGCTGCATCTCGATCCGGATCATGCCTTGGGCGAACGTCGAGCCAGCCTTCAGCGGCCCACCGGAGAGTGGCCAGATCCGTTGCCCGCGATAGTCGTCCTGGTTGGCGTTGTTGCTGACCACCGGCAGGTTGAGCGTGCCCGCAAAAATGTCGGTCAGGTACATCGCGCTTTCATCGGAATCGAAGGTCTTCACACCTGCGCCGCTCCACATCCGGAGCCGGCCGGCGTCGAGCACCACGCTTCCTGCCATGGTCAAACCCCCGTGGGTAGTGGCGGACGGTCGATCTCCATCACGTATTCTCGCGACGACCAGCCGAGCCCTGCGACGCCGAACGACGCAAAGACCAGGGCTTGCCCATAAGGACTGTACTGAGGGTCGAAGGTTCGGCCGAAATAGATCGGGATAGATGTCTCGCCCGCGTTCAATCGGATATGGCGCGTCTCATTGGTGACGACGGTCTGCCCGCCCTGCATGTAGAACTCTGTTGCGGATAGCCTGAAGACATCTGGCATGATCACACCGGCAGAGCGAAGTTTGTGATTGCGACCTCGTAGTCGAGCGCGTACTCGAACGTGTCGAAGGGGGTGAACCCAGGGCTGGTGCCCAGAAGGACCGTGACATCGGTGATGGTGATGTGCGTTTCGTCAACACCGAGCTGGATGTTCTTGTGGACGTATTGACCCCCATAAGGTTCCTGCTGCGAACTCCCGATTTGCAGCGTCCCCGAAAACGGCGCCGGGCCCGTTACCAGTGGCAGCGGAAAGAGCATCTCGCCCTCGGTGTTGATGGCGCGCAAATTGAGCACCTTGCCGAAAATGAGAGGGGCATATCCGCGCCCGTGCGGGTGTACCGGGTAGATCTTCTTGCCGCTGGCGTCATAGCCGCCGGCCGTGAGCGTCACTGTGCCGCTGATGACCTCAGACCCCACGATGTAATTCAGCGCCGAGTGGAACAGGACACGAGAGATATCCGCGTGCGGGTCGGCCTCGATGGGATCGGATTGCGGGCCGCGGTAGATCGCGACCTTTCCGTCCGGCAGGACGGTGGTAATCAGGTCTGTCATCAGCTCGTCACTCTCAAAATGCCGTTGTCCAGGTCGAACATCACCTTGCCGTTGGCGCTTTGGAGCACGCCGGCCGTGATGATGTTCGCCGACAGGGTCGGGATCACCGCCTCGTTGACGTAGAGCACACCGTCGACGAACAGGAATGGCCTCTGCGCCTGCCCGGTATTGGCCGGGTTGACGATCCAGAAGCTGTTGGCCTGGATGCCAAAATCGACCACCGGCGAGCCGTCGAGCGGCTGCAGTCCGGTGATCGTGAACCCACCGACCACGCCGCCGACCTGCACCGCCACGCCGTAGCGCGCTTCCACGCCGTCGATTGCCTCTGCCAGCACCGTCACGTCGGACGTGAGATCGTCCACCGTCGACTGCACCGCCGTGATGGCCGTGGCGCGCGCGCCCGCTTCCGTCGCGACCGCATCGTCGACATAGGTGATCGTCGCGCGGGTCGACAGCTCGGCGGTAAACGTCGCCTCCAGCGCGGTGGTGGACTGCACCCGCGCCTGCGTCTCGTCTGCGATCAGCAGCAGCGTCTCGGTAAACCGCGCCGTTGTCCGCAGGCTCTCCCGCTGTTGGGTGTCGACCTGAGCCCCCGCCAGCGTCGCCTCGGTGGTGATGCGGTGCAGCTGCTCGTAGATCGAGGACCGCAGGTCGCCGAGCGTATCGCTCGCCGGCACAGTCGCGCCGGTTGCCTCGTTGTAGAGCGCGCCCGCACTTTGCACCCGCCACTCGCCGCTGGTCTCGATCTGCTGCCAGTTCGACCATGTCGTGCGGCGGATCGGCACCGTGGTGATGGTGACGCGCACTTCGTAGTCGGTGCCCGCCATCAGGCTGCCGGCGATGGTGATCCCGTCCCAGTCGCCGCTGGCCGGCCGCGTGCTGCTGCGCCGCTCGCCGGCACCCGTCTCGCCGACCCGGCGATATTCCACCTCGACACTGCGGATCGTCTCGTCGGTGATCGGGTCCCAGCCCACCACCAGCGCCGGCACCGCCTGCCCGCCCTCGCCCTCCACCGTCGCCGTCTGCAGCGTCAGGCCGGAGACGTTCGTCGGCCGCGCCGGCAGGCCCGGCGGCGTCGGCGGCAGCGGCACGGTGGTCAGCGCCCCGGCGGTGAAGATCGAGGCTGACACTTCCTGCAGCGACAGGAAGATAAGGTGCCGATCTGTGTCGAGCGTGCGGTCCACCACCTGAAATGTGACGGTGCCGTAGCGGGCCGAGTCCCAGACGACCCAGTCGCCGGGCTCCAGCCGCCACCACTTCAGGCCGACCGGAATGCGAGCCGTCCGCTCGTGCCGATTCCGCTTTAGCGCAATGGTGGCGCAGCGCTGCGCCTGCGTGCCGCTCGGCATCTGCGTGCAGTCGAGGTCGGAGGGCAGCGTCGCACCCCCGTCCGCCGCCTTCATGCCGGCATCGCCGATGACGGCCGGATAGTCCTGCGGCTGCCAGCCGGCGGCCGGGTCCAGGAACTGCCCCCACACCTCGTTGACCAGGTCGAAAAAACTGCGGTTGTTGCTGTGAGACAGCGCCGCCGTCGCCGACAGGTCGGCATCGGTGATCGTCGCCACCGGCACCTGCGCCGCGCCCGCCTGGATGCCGTGATAGCCCGGCCCCTCGATGCGCTGGCCGGCCATGGCCTGCACCATCCGCTCGACGGCCTGCCCGTATTGCGGGCTGTCGTCGACGATCAGCGACAGGCGATAGCGCGGCTCGGTTCCGCCGCCGGGCACCGACACCGTTTCGTCGCAGACATTGGCCGCCGCCATGAACTGCGCCGACAACAGCCGGTAGCGGGCGCGGCCCATGCCGATCACCCGCTGGCCGTTCACATAGATCCCGGCCATGAAGTTATAGAGGCAGACCGCCGGCGCCTCGGAAAACTCCCAGGTCGACGGATCGTCCCAGCGATGCGAACCGCTCCCGCCCGCCGTCGTGTCCTTGCGCAGATCGTAGAGCCGCAGCCCCCGCACCACGAAGGTCAGCAGGTTGCCGTTGAGCAGCCCGGCGAAGGATTCGACGGACGCGGCATAGTCCGCTTCGATATGAACATAGGCCTGCCCCCGGCCGCGATGCGCGGCGGTCCACCGGCCGGACGGGTTTGCCGTCGCCACCAGTGTGGCATTCGACGCCTGGTCCGGCCGCCCGTCCCAGAACGTTGCCCACAGGCGCCGGGTGCCGCCGTCATCCGGCAGCGTCACCGCGTATTTGGTCCACCCCGTGCCGCTGTCCACCTGTGTCAGCGGCAGGCTTTCGGTATCCAGCAGGATTCCATCCAGCCCGTCGCACCACCCGGCGGACACCACATAGACCTGATCAAGCCGCTGGTTCACCGAGCCGCTGGTGTTGATATAGACGAGATGCCCCTTGGTCGCGGCGCGGCCGAAGATCGCCCGCTGGTACACGTCGCCGCCGAGCGTGACATCCGCCTCGTACCCGGCCGGCGGCTGCGCCTTCTGGCGCGGGCGCAGCACGTTGCCCAGGAGCTGCAGACCGACGCCGACGCCGATGGTCAGTACGGCGGACGCAATGGTCGCCGCCGTGCCGGTCAGCCCGACGGCCGCGACGATGGCGCCGATGACCGGCGCCGCCTCGGCCGGCGTGCAGGCGATCAGCACCAGCGCAAGAACAGCGACGAGAGAGAGACGCATCACGCCCCCACCTTCCAGACGACCGACAGGCTGAGCGTCGGCACCCTGACAGTGCCCTGCGGACCCTTGCCCCAGGCATCGGCCCCGGCGACGACGCAGGCGCAAGCGACACGAGCCCCTTCGGGGTCCATGACCTCGACAAGGCCGATATCGCCCCGCCGCGCCAGCGACGCCGGCACCCGGTCGAACACCGCGTCATAGGCATCCGTCAGCCATGCAAAGCCGCGCTTCCGGAACAGGCGCAGCGCGCCGATGCGAGTGGAGTAGCGCCCGCGCTCGTCCGGATAGGGATCGACGCCGACGACGGCCATGACGCAGTCCATGGCCAGCATGTGGCAGTCGCTGCCGCCTCGCCTTCCGCCCCATTCGAAGGGGCGGGAGGCATGGCCCGACAGCGCCGCGATCAGGCGCTCTTCCCAGCCGTCGAGCCGGGGCGCACGGGAAAGTCCGATCATTGCGCCCCCCACTTGTAGCGGGTGACGGCCGTCGAGCCGGCATGTTCGAAAAACGGATCGTCGACGCCGCCGGCAATCGCCTTCTGCGTCTCTACCCCGCGCTTGAGATAGCCGGCCTTGCGCAGGTCCGACTCGCCACTGCTGATCCGCGCGACCAGCGCATATCCGCCAGCCGGATCGTCCTCGGTGTCCAGCACGTCGAATATGCCTTCCGACATCGACAGCGGCACCGAGCCTTCCAAGGCGCCGGTCTCCAGCGAGAACAGGAAGCGCAGCAGCAGCACCGGCCGTCCGCGATAGCCATAGCCGCGCAGGCTGCCGAGAATGTCCGGCGTCAGTTCGCTGTTCGGCACGGCGGACAGGCGCAGGGTGAAGGCAGCCTCGTCGCCGCCCGTCGATGTCGTCGGATCGTCGATGGCGAGGATATCGCCGGCGCCGACGAAGGTGACGCCGTTCCACGCGAACTCGCCCTCGCCCCACCACAGCCCGTAGGTCCCTTCGGCGAAGTCGAAGAGGATGGCGTCGCGGATGCCGTATCGGCCGCTGTCCAGCAGCGCCTGGATGTCATTCGGAATGGACTGCATGTCAGGTCAGCCGCTGATAGGCTTCGATGGTCATCGGCAGGCGCTCGTGCGCGCGCTCGCCGGACCAGGTCTGCAGGATGAATTTCGCCTTCGGCCGGTCGAGGTTCGCGACCGCCGCCGTGGTGAACTGCGAGGTCATGATCTTCGGTTCCACCGTCAGGCTGGCGACCCCGGCCGTGGCGGTCACATCCTCCATCGCCATGTGCAGCCCGTAGCGCCCGTCTTCGACCAGGCCGATCATGTCGCCGGCCTTGAAGGCAAAGCCGGTCGGCAGCGTCGCCAGCGTCAGCCCGGTGGCGGAAATTGCAGTGACGGTCGCCGTCCCGTCGAAGGCGCCGCCGCCGTGACGGGTCAGCCCGTCAAAGCCGCCTCGATACATGCGCGGCAGCGGACGGTTGCGGCGCCATGCCAGGAACTCGCGCGCGCCGCCGAGCAGGCTTTCCAGGAAAGCCTCGATCTCCTGATAGGTCGCATCGTCCACCGCGCCGAGGTTCCAGGCGATGCGCCAGCGCGGTTGCGCCACCTCGATCACATCCTCGGTCCCGCCGCGAAACCGGTTGACCTGCATGTACCGGTCGAGCCGGAAATCCTCTCCCGGCACGCGCAGCACGGCCGGCAGATCCCGCGGAAAGGTGATTGCCATCGTGTCAATCCTCGAAGCCGGGGCGGGTGCTCATGCGCCTTGCGCGCCCCGCGGCGTCCCGCGCGATGCGGGGCACGGCGCGCCGGTTGTTCTCGCCGACGATCTTGACCGCCTGCCCCCTCGCCTCGGCGAGGATCGCCGCCTCGAGGCCCGGCGACAGGCTGATATGCACCTGAGATGCCGCGCCGCCCTGCTGCGCCGCGACCTTGCGGATGTCGGTTTCGCCGGGGTTGAACAGCGGCGGCGGCGGCGATCGACGGTCCATCGGGCTCGGCATGTTCCGGTCGAGCGTGGCCGCGGCCTTCTTCGCCCCCGGCGTTTCCTGCAGGATGCCGGGGATGATCGTGCCGCCTAGGAGTCCGCCGCTCCCGCCGCGGGTGCCGTTCATGCCGAACAGCGTGTCGAGGCCGACATTGAGCAGCCGCGAGCCGACATCCGCGAGCGCATCGGCAAAGGCCTCGGCCGCGTTCCGTCCGGCAATGAGATCGTCGACGATGTTGCCGACCGACTGCCGCAGCGTGTCGCGCATCTCCTCGGCATTGGCCACCGCCTCGGCCTGGCTTTCCGCCAGCTTCTGCGCCTCGACGCTCGCCGTGGCATAGGCTTCGGCGGCCGCATTGATCTGGGCTTCCAGCTCCGGGCCGACCTTGACACCGGCCTTTTCGGCGGCGGTCAGCAGCTCGCGCCGCGCTCGCGCCTTCTCGACCGCGTAGCCGTAGTCGTCGACCAGCGGGTTCAACCCTTTGCGCACATTGGTCTCGTCGCGCAGCGCCTCGGTCGCCTCGCGGATCTGGGCAAGCTCGCGCTGATAGGCGTTGAGCTTGCCCTTCTTGTCGTCTCCGGTGACCTTGTAATCGTTGATAGAGACGGTCTGCACGCCGCTGCTGCCGCTCGGTCGGGTCGGCGGCAGGGGCGGCGGCGCACCCGCGGGCGAAGGCGGCGCATCGGCAAGCGGCGGGCGCACGCTGGAGCCGGTCAATCCGCCGCGTCGAGGCCCGCCGCTCGTGCCGGTCTCGATCTCGACAAGCCTTCTCTCCAGCTCGGCAATGTCTCGGTCAAGCGCGGCGGCAAAACCGTTCTGAATTGCCGTCGCGCTCAGGTTCTGCCGCTCGGCCAACTTCTCTTCGAGCTGCCGAACAATATCCTGGCCAGCCGCCGGCACCATTCCGCGTTGCGCGGACAACTTTCCGAATGTGCCCTTGATCAGGCTCGTGCCTTCGAGGAAGTCGTCCAGCTCCTGCAGGCCGAGGCCGTTGCGCACGGCTTCCTTGAAATCCTCGACGGCCTTCCATGCCCCCGATATCGCACCTGTCCATTCCTGAATCGGCTTGGTGTTGTCGCGGAAATAATCGCCGACCGCCCGGATCACCTCTTCCATGCCGCCGAGCGTGTCGCGCAACGTCTCGCCGGCACCGGTCGCGTCGTCCATCTTGCCGGCCGTGTCGATCAGCACGTTCTGCAATCGCACGAACTGCTGCGACACCGTCGTCTCGGCGCTGGCGACGCGCTCCTCCAGCGTCACCGCGCCGGCCTGGAACGCCCGAAAGAACGCCTCCGAAGAAACCTTGCCGTCGGTCACCAGCTTTCGCAGCTTGGAGACCGAGCCGCCTGCCTCTTCAAGACCGGCAGCTGCCGCCTGTGCGATCGGCAAGGCGCCTTCCAGGATCGCGTTAAATTCTTCCGCCCGGATGATACCGGAGCCGAGACCCTGCGACAGCTGCAGCAGGGCGCCGCTGGCTTCTTCGGCCGACTGTCCGGAAACCCGCAGCGCCAGCGCCACCTTGTCGGTGAAGTCCAGCAGTTCGGCAGTGGTGACGTTCAACTCCTTCTGGACGATGGCCGCGCGGCCGTAGAGCTGCACCAGCGACTCCAGCGGCGCCGCATTATTCTGCGCCGACTGGAACAGCCGGTCGTAGACCAGTGTCAGCTCGTCGCCCGCAAGGCCGGCCGCCTTGAGCGAGTTTTCGACGCGCGTGGCCGCATCGGCAAAGCGCGTGGCAGCACGCACCACCTCGACACCGGCGAAAGCGCCGAGCAGCCCGCCGCCGACCCGCCGCAGTCCTTCGGTCAGATTGCCGTTTGCCTCGTCGAACCGCTTTTCGATCTGGCGAAGGTTCTTCATCGCCTCCCGGTTCGCCTTGTTCATGGCGCGCTCGAACTTCGTCACCTGCGCCTCCAGCGAGACGATCAGACGCTGTGTGTCGTCAGCCATCCTCGAAGCCTTCCACGCCCATTGCGGCGAGCCGAGCGGTGCTGATCTCGCGCCGCGGCTTCACCCCGTTCGCCTCGCTCCAGCCGGCGACCGCCCACCGGAATTCGGCAAGCGTCATGCAGCCGACCGGCTGCATCAGGACGCCCGCCCATTTGTAGATGTCGCTCCAGCGGATCAGCCCGCGCGGGTGCGCTTTCGCGTCCCGGTCGCCGGAGCCTTCGTTTTTCCCCGGTCGGCCTCGTCGCCGCTGTAGAGCGCGGCCATCATGATCGCCTGCGCGGTCAGCACCGACGCTGTGAGCGGGCGGTCTTCCACATGCCGCGTGACCATCTCGCGCGCCTCGGCCTTCGCCATGCCGCCGCCTTCGAGACCGAGGCGGATAGGCTGGATCACGTCGTCGACGCGCCATGTCCCGTCGCCGAGCCGCTTGAGCACATGCGCCGGCCCGGCATCGCATCGGTCCTGCAGCGCGCGCAGCAGGTCGATGGTGAGCAGGAAGGGGTGTTCCCCTCCTGCCCATGTCAGATCGATGGCCCGCATCAGGCCGCCGCCGTCAGCGTCGGCGTAGACTTGAAGGTCAGCTGGATATCGGCCGAGACCTGCTGCCCCTTCTCGCGCGCATTGTTGAGCTGCGTCAGCAGGCACGGACCGCTTTCCGTAGCGATGTCTCCGGACGCTGCGGCGGCATCGGTGACACGGGCGTTGAGCGCCTGGCCGCTATAGAACCAGGTCTTCATCTTGCCCTGGCTTCCGCGCGCCCAGAAGCCCGTCCCGCCCACAGTGACGTCGATGGACCGGACGCTGCGCGTGACATCCAGCGGCAGGCTTTCGTCCTCGCAGTCCGCCGGCGTCTCGCTGGTGTCGACATTTGCCGAGCGGTTGATCTGCACGCCGAGCAGTCCGCAGATCTTGGTATAGGTGCCGGGAGTTCCGTCCGGGTCGAACTCCACCTCAAGGACCATTTCCTCGAATTCCTCAAAGACAGGCGCTGCCATTCGACTCTCCATGCGCTGGCGCCGCCGGAAAGGCCGGCGGAGCTGGGGTCATTGCTTCTGAGTGTGATTGCCGGTCAGTCCGGCTCTTCGATATGGGCGGTGACCTGCACCACCCCGTGCGTCGTCGCGCCGTTGCGCTCGGTAAAGACGCGCACCAGCTCGACCCGCAAGCCGCTGACGGCGACGGTCTCGCCGACCAGCCGCGCCCGGCGCAGCCGACGCCGCACCAGGTCGGTCAGCGTCGATCCCTCGATCGATCCATAGGCGTCGGACCAGATGTCGACCTGCACCGTGGCGGATACCGCGTCGATGCAGTCGGCATCCGCATCCCGCAGATCCTTGCCGGCCACCCGGATATAGGCCGTGCGCGTGCTGCCGTCCGGCGCCATGAACGGCGATTCCTCCGGCACCCGGTCGTAGACATTGGCGGCAATCGCCATGATCTCCGGATCCGCCAACAGATGGTTGCGGATCAGGTCGTGCAGCTCGACAAGCGCCGTCATCTGCCACCCTTTCCGAAGGCGCTGCGGATAGCCCGTCCGATCGCCCGCGAGGCCTTGCCTTGCACCAATCGTCGCAGTGCGCGATAGGCAGGAAAAAAGAACGGTTGTGCCTCCGCACCGGGATGCTGTGCACCCTCGAAAAGCCCTCCGGCGAGGTGCGGCGCGGCCCCGAACTCGACAAGGTGCGGGTAGCGCACGCGGTCGTTGCCGGCGGTGATGATCGCCTCCGTCTCGCCCGCCGTCCTGCTGCCGCCCGGCTGGCTGTAGGCCGGCGTGGTCCCGCCCGGCCCCGTAACCTCTATGCTGCGCTTGAGATCGCCGTCATCTTCCGGCGCAAGGGAATACATCAGCTCCGCCATCTCCTGCGCCCCGTCGAGCGCGGCAATGCCGGCGGCCTTCTTTGCCGCATCGGGGATCGTGCGGCCGAGCTTCTTCTCCAGCTCCACCAGCCCCCTGATCCGCACCTTGGCCATCAGTCCGCCTCACCCCCAGCCTCGACCATCATTTCCAGGAATGCCCGGTCGCGCGTCAGGCGCGGCGGCTCCTTGACCTTCCACACCGTGCCGTCGTCGGCATCGACCGCTCGCCACCCGGCGGTGATCGAGCGCGTCGCCTTGCAGGCCCGAACCTTGACGATGCCAGACGAGCGGCCGGCGATGCGCCCGGCAGTCACCGTTTCGCCGCCCTTCAGCAGCATCACGCCGGCCCATCTCGTGAAGCACGCGACCCAGCCGGCGCGCGTGTTGCCGTGGCCGTCGTCGACCGGACGACGCTCCTCGAAGGTCAGCCGGAAGTCGAGATCTCCGGCGCTCATGGCGTCAGGCGCTCCGCGCCGCCAGGGCGATCTGGTAGGTGTTCGCCGCGCCGGACCCGTTGGCGATGCGGATGATGTCGCCGGTGCCGGCCGTCACCGTGCCGAGCCCCGCGGCAGCGCCGGCAAACAGCACCACACCACCGCCCGGCGCAATCGGGCCGAGCGTCGGTGCAGTGCCACCGAGGAAGCCGAGGAACGGGTTGGACCCGCCGCCGATGGTTAGTGCGGTGGTGTTGGCCGCCCCACTTCTCGGCTGATTGATCAGGTAGAAGATCACCAGCTCGGCCGCGTCGATGGTGGTGCCGTAGACATCCGCCAGCGCACCCGCTAGGTCTATGTCGTCGGTGCCCCCGCTGGCGACGGTGCGCTCCTTGAAATACGGCAGGTCCGCCTGGTTGACGCCCGTGCCGTTGGTCAGCGACAGGCGCTTTTCCATCACCGGGGTGAAGCGCGGGCCGCCGAAGTCGTTGTCGCCGCTATAGACGGCCGACAGCTGGGTGATCAGATCCATGCTCAAGGTCATGACCGGTCCTTCCGTTACACGCCGACTCGGCGATAGGGAGCGATCAGCGACGCCACGCTGAGCGGAAGCGCGCTGGTGATGTTGCCGACATTCACGGCCTCGCGGTTGCGATACCAATGCGCGACCAGCAGCAGCGCCGCCGTGCGCAGCGCATGCGGCACCTGCTCGGCCGCCCCGTACCCTGCGACCATGTCGACGCTCATGGCGTCCGCCCGCTTGGCGAGGCTCGGCCAGGACGCGCCGTCGCGCAGCCGGATCATCGACGACCTGGCGTCCTCGACCAGTTCCCAACCGTCGGCGGCGAAAGTCTGCGGCGCGTCGTCCGGATCGTAGTAGGTGATCTCCGCTTCACTGACGGCGCCGAAGGGCAGCCGCAGCACGCGCCCCGCCGGACGGCAGGCAAGGGATTGGCGCCATGTCTGCGACACGAGACAGCGGCCGAGGATCCCGGACCAGCCGTCGAGATGATCCGTCGCGGCCTCGATCATCGAGGTGATCAGCGCGTCGTCTTCCTCATGGTCCACGCGCAGGTGCTGCTTTGCCGAGGCGAGCGACACCATCGGTTCGCTCGGCGCCACGAGGCGCGTGGGGGCCTGCGCGTGGATCATGGTCACTTGTCCGCGGTATCTTCGCCGCTGCCCTCGCCGGCAGGGTCGTTCTGCGCCTCACCGTCATTGCCGGCGGCCGGGTCCTGGGAAGCGGAGGCGGGATCGTCTTCGCCGGTCTTCTCGCTGTCGCTCTTGGCGGGCTTCGCCTTCTTGGGCGAAGACTTCCGCGAGCTGGCGCCCGCTTCCTCGGCCCATCCTTCCGACACGGCCACCTCGGCGAGACTGCCGGTGATCTCCTCTCCGACCTCGATCTGCCGGGTCATGACCTCATTGTCCGGCCGCCCGGGAAACTGCTTCGTCACGATCGCTTTCATGTTCTGCTCCACCTTATTCCGGCACCGCGCGAACGCGGCACCGGATGGAGTTGCTGACTGACCGGCCGTCAGGCCTGGTCGACTTCGGGAGTGTCGGCCCCCTTCATCTTCAGCACCGTCGCCGCGATGGGTGTGCCGCTGCCATGGGTGCCGGAGAAATCGGCCAGCAGCTTCAGATAGCGGCGGCCGCCCTTGTAGCCGAAGCGATACACGGCGGCGGCGGCGTGCTCGGCCGTCAGCGCCTTGATGATGCCGCCGTCGCCGACGGCATCGAGGCCGAGCATGTCGGCGACGGTCACGGCCTCGTAGGTCGCGTCGTCGTCGGAATGCGTCAGCTTGAACTCGATCTTGTTGGTGCCGGAAAAGGTGATGCCACCGATGCCGACGGCCAGGATGATCTCGGCCGCCTGATAGCCCTGCAGGTCGATGGCCGGCGGGGTGTTGTCTGCGGCGAGTACCGCGGCGCCGATGGCCACGGTCGCCAGCATGTGGGAATGCACGTCCTTCATGGGTCTGGTCCTTGAGTTCGCGGGAAAGCGCGCGGGCAGCAATCGCCGCCCGCACCTGGTCGATCCGCTGCGCCGGCGTCAGCCGGTCGCGCACTTCAGCAGCTTGATGGCCTCGAAGTTCGCCACGCCGCCACCGACGCGCTTCGTGGTGTAGAAGAGGACATACGGCTTGGCGCTGTACTCGTCCCGAAGCACCCGCACGCCCTGACGATCGACGATCAGGTAGCCACGGCGGAAGTCGCCGAAGGCGATGGGCAGCGCGTTGGCGCCGAGCGCCGGCATGTTGTCGTCGGTATAGACCGGCTTCTGCAGGATGGTCGGCACCTCGGCCGCAGCCGTCGGCGGCGCCCAAAGGTAGTTGCCGTCGCCGTCCTTCATCTTGCGCACCGCCGCCATCACGGGATCGCTCATCAGCCACGAGGCCGAGCCGCGATAGCCCTGCTTCAGCGCGTAGTAGAGATCGATGAGCGCGTCGGCCGGGTTGCTGGCGGCAAAGCCGGCGGCACCGCCCGTCACCGTGAACCCCAGCTTGCCCCAGGCATAGGAGCTGTTGGCCACCGTGTCGTAGGACAGCAGCCCGCGCGGACGCTTCACACCACTGCCGGAGATGTAGGCTGCGCCCTCCTGCTCGGCAAAGGCGATGTTCACCTCGTCGGCCAGCCATGCGGCGATGTCGACGATACCGTCGTCGAGCATCGTGCGGGTGGTCGCCGGCATGGCGTAGAGCTCCATCACCTCGAAGGCGAGTTCGCGCAGCGTCGGAGTGCTGGTTTCCGGCCGACCCTCTTCCTCGCCGACCCAGCCGGAACTGGCCCCGCCCATATTGACCAGCTTCTTGTAGGTCTGGGTGCCGATCGGCATGACGGTGGCGAGCTGTCGCATCACCGACACCGTGCCAAGCACCCGGTCGATGGTGCTCGACACCTCTTCCGGCACCAGGTAGCCGCCATCGGGATCGGACTGCGTCGTCAGCTTGGCCTTGACCTCGAGGTCGCGCAGGCCATTCTGCTCGCCCTTGCGGAAGTAGGCCTTGAAGGCATCGCTGTGCTCGCGCTTCACCGGGTCCGCCGCCTCGCCGGCCCCGCCGCCGACCTTGAGCGCGGCCAGCGCCTGGTTCACGTCGTCCAGCGCCTTGGTCAGCTGCGTGACCTCGGCATTGATGCGGTCGACCTTCTCGGTCTGCACCACATCGGCGAACTTGGCGTTGATGTCCTTCAGCTCCTTGTCGCGCTCGTCCTTGAACGCCTTGAACGTCTGCTGCAGTTCGGCGAGGATCTGTGCCGCATTGCCGGCATCGGCGCGCACGCCGACAAGCCCGCGGGCGCGGGCATTGAGATTGATCATGCTCATGGCATGTCTCCTAGATGGTCCGGATGGTCTCGATCAGCTGCGCGATGGCAGCCGGGGAAAGGCCAGCGTCCTGCATGGCCGGAGGGGCAGCGTCATGCGTGCCCCGGAATGCTTCGCCCATCAGCCGCCGCCGCTCGCTGCGGGGCATGCCGGTTGCGGCGAGCGCGGCATCCAGCCGGCGCTTGCCGTGGGCGGATGTGGTGGCGTCGGGCTTCTCGTCCTCGGCCTTGAGCCCGTCGTCGACGCTGTCGGCAAAGCCGCGCGCGACGGCGTCGCTCGGCCCCATGAACGTTTCCGCGTCCATCAGGCTGACGATCTCCTCGCGCTCGATGCCGGTGCGCGCCTCGTAAATGTCGGTGATCGCGCTGTCGAACCCGTCGAACAGCTCGGCCGCATCGCGCATGTCGTGCCGGTTCCCGATCACGACGCCCCATGCGTTGTGCACCATCATGAAGGTGCCGAGGCCCATGCGGATCTCGTCGCCGGCCATTGCGATGATCGACGCGGCGGATGCGGCCCAGCCCATCACCTCGATGGTCACCTTCGCCGGGTGGTCCCGCAGCAGGTTGTAGATCGCGATACCCTCGAACATGTCGCCGCCCGGCGAGTTGATCTTGACCGTCACGTCCTTGTTGCCGATGGACCGGAGTGCGCCGGAGATCCGCTTGGCCGTGACACCGCCGCCGGTCCACCAGTCCTCGCCGATCACGTCGAACATGGTGATGGTCGTGTCGCTCTCCTCGCCCGCGGCAAGTGGGCGCTCGGCCCACTTCGCCAGCACGTCGGACGGCGCATCCCACTGGAAATTCTGCGGCCGGGTGATGCCTTCGATCTTCGGCAGCTTGCGCAGGCTCATGACGATTGCTCCTCATCCAGCGGCGGACCGCCATTGTGTCCGATGCCAGCCGCGTTCGGTGGGTCGTAGTAGACATCACCGCCCTCGCGCGGGTTCTGGTCTTCCAGCGCGCGGATCTCGTTCGGGCTGGAAACGCCCCACTGCAGCGCGCGTACATGCGCCTCCCAGCGGGCCTTGAGATCGCCGCGCACCAGGGCGGCACGGTTGAAGCGGGCATAGACGTCCGGCTCGTCATCGCCGACGAGATGCGCCGTGATCGTCTGTTCCCAGGTGGTGAAGTCGTCTTCCGCGCCGAACGTGACGAAGCCCTGCGTCTGCGCCTCGACGCCGGTGCCCCAGCTGGTCGACTTCTCGGTGTCGCCGATCATGTGCGGCGGCACCCCGAAGAACATGGCGATGTCGGTGCGCGAGAACTTGCGGCTTTCGATCCACTGCGCATCCTCGGCCGTCATCGACAGCGACTTGGGCTCCATGCCCTCCTCGAGGATCAGGAACTTGCCTTCGCTGTCGCCTCCGGCCCGGTAGCTGTCCAGGCTGGCACGCAGGTTCTCCAGCGCTTCCGGCGACAGCTTTTCAGGATGCGTCAGCGCACCGGCGGTGCGCGCCGCATTGCGGAACATGCTGCCGCCGTGATCCTCCATCGTCAGCGACAGGCCGATGGTCTCGCGCGCATAGCGGATGACCGAAACGCCCGTCACCCCGTCCAGCGACAGTCCCACCAAGTGGAAGATGTCGGACTGCGCGAACGCGACCTTGCGGCCGTCTCGCCGCGTGTAGGTGTAGGTGAGCGACAGATCGTCGAGCTGCTTCACCTGCATCCGGTCGGGATGCAGCGGATGCAGCGCGATGACCCGGCCGCGGGACCGCACCACCTGCGCAAAGGCATTGCCGCGCAGCAGCAGGTGGGCCTGCATCATCCGCATGAACTGCGACGGCGTCTGCCACCGGTTCGGCCGGCGCCGGAACAGCGTCCACAACGGGTGGTCGTGCGCGTCCTCGCGCGTCCGCTCGTCCACCCTGCGCTTGATGTGCAAGGGCAGGTTTGCCACCACACCGGAGCGCAGGCGGACGCAGGCGAAGACGGCGGCCACCCGCATCGCTGTTTCGGGCGTCACCGTCGCACCCGACGCCGACACGCGGCCCGAGCGCATCACCTCTTCCAGCTCCTCCGGCGTGGTAATCAGCACGCCTCCGCCCCTGTCCTGGACGGCGTTGCGCGGGGCAACGGAGCGCGAAGCGGCGTCGGCCGGCGCGCGGGCGCCGAACCAGTTCGACCAGAAAGCCATGAGGTCTCCTAGAGAACGAGGGCGCCGCGCGTCTCGTAGACCGATGGTCCGCCAGCCGCTTCGGGGTTGAGGAACATCAGCATCGAGGCATTGAACAGCGCCATCAGCAGGTCGATCTTGCCGGCGCCGCTGACCTCTTTCGTCACGATGTAGTTGCTGCCCTTGAGGACCTGCTTGGCGTTGCCGACGCACCAGGCCATGATCGGCTGGTCCCCGTGCAGGAACCGCCGGTCTTCGAGTTTGAGCGGCACCGAGGAAATTGCCGTCTGCAACTTCCAGCCCTGCGCCACCGCCTGCACCAGCGGCTGGTGCAGCTCTTCATTTTCCAGCGCGTCGAGCAACAAGGCCACGCCCGCACTGTCGAGGCCGATTCCTCCCGCCTCAGGCAGGAGGCCGCTGTCGAACACGCGCTTGCAGATCGCCGCAGCGCTGGCCGCCTGATCCTCGCCGGAGGCGGCGATCTCCAGGTCGCCGCATTCCTCGAACTGCCGCAGCTCGCCAGCAATGCTCTTGCGCCGCTCGAACACCGTAGCCCGTGCCCAGGCCTTGCCCCAGCCGAGCCATCGCTTGGTGACGCGCTCGCGGCCGATCACATAGAGCCCGGCCAGGTCGTCGGCGCCGCCCCAGTCGATGCCGATGGTGCAGACTTCCGAGCGGGCCAGCAGGTCGTCCAGTCCAGTCAGGCTGTCGTCGATGCAGCCGGCCCAGTGCAACGCGCCATCCCAGCTGTCGCCGCTGAGCCCCACGCCGATCTCGATGTTGAGATGCTGGCTTGCCCAGATCTGTTCGGCCTCGACCGTCGCCGTTCCGTTGTTCGTGTAGTCGTCGATCAGTGCCTGTGCATCGATCGAGCGGTTGAGGTTGGGCAGCAGCAGCGGCCAGTTGCCGGAGTCGCGCCAGAACTTCTCGTCGAGCTGCTTCTCGACCGGATACTCGTAGAGCACCGGCAGCATGATCGGCGCCGGCCCCGCCTTGCCGTCCCGGATCTTGCGGGCCTTGGAAAGCTCGGTTGCCCAGATGCCGGCGGGCCGCTCGTCGGATTGCGTCGTGATCATCAGCAGCCTGCCGCGCTGCTTGGTGATCGACCCGCCGCGAATCTGCTGCATCACCTTTGCAGCCTTAGGCTTCTTCCCGAGTTCGTGCACCTCGTCGATGAACGTGATGAATGGGATCTCGCCCGTCACGATCGTCGTGTCGAAGGTCTTCACTTCCAGCTGCGTTCCCGTCTTCCGACGGGTGATCGACTTCAGATGACTCTGAACCTGAAACAGTTTCTTCAACCGCTCGTCGAGGCCGATCATCCCTTCCGCCTGGTCGAACAGCCGGTCGGAGATGTTCTGGCTCGGCCCCACCACCAGCATTTGCCGGTTTGGAACGTCGAAAACCACAAGCGCGGTAAGTGCCAACGCCGCCACATAAGTGGTCTTGCTGTTCTTCTTCGGGACCATGCACAGCAGCTCCCAGACGATGGGCTGCAGGGTCTCCGGGTCCTCCGACGCCAGAAACGCACACATGATCTCGATGAACCATTCGCCGCAGGCCTCTCCCATCGTCGGAGTGCCGGGCACGTCCGGCAGCTTGAGGCGACGGAAGAACGCCTTTGCCTTGGCGGCCAGCCGCTCGTTGACCGGCACGTCCGCCATCGGCACGCGGCCCGCCTGGATGCGCTCCCACCAGTCGGGACAGGCGAAGAGTGGCAGGTCTTCAGTTAAGCGCACGCGACACGGCCTCCGCCTCCGCGTCCAACTCCTTCATCAACAGATCTTCCGCCTCCAGGGCCTGCAGCTTCTGCTGGTCCTTCTTGCCGGCGGCCGGGCTCGGTGTTGCGGTATCCTTCTTGGCCGCCGGAGCAGCGAAGGCGGCTTCCGCGAGCATGGCGTCGTTCCTGTCGAGCAACCGGCCGACCTCGCGCATGGCGCCGACGTTCCCGGCCACGGCCGCCTTCCAGGCCAGCTCGAAGCGCCGCGCCTCCATCCTGTCCCGCGCCGCCTCCCTCTGCCGGAGCTCGAAAAAATAATGCTTCCGGAGCGTCGGCAAGGTGATGTTCAGAACGGAGGCAATCCGCGCGTTCGACCAGCCGAGGGCCAGTAACATACTGACGCGATTGCGAGTTTCCGGCGTAACCGCATGCTGCGGCCGCCCGCGCCGCGGGGGCTCGTCCAGCATCGGGTTGCCGAAGAGGTCCAAAACGTCGCTCACAGGAAAAAAATCCCCGAATGAGATGGGCGCGGGTACGGGATCTGGGTGGGTTCCAGCCTTTTACCCCCCCCCCCGAGGGGTGTTGCATAACCGCCACAGTCGCANCTCGCTCCTCGCGCTGGACGATGCTGTCGTGCGCGGCCTTGCTTACCGTCTCTAGATTGCCGAGGTCCCAGAACAGCGCGGCATCGCCGCCATGCCGGCGCTTGTGATTGGCCACGGGCGCGGTCGGATCGTTTCCGGTACCGGCGCAGATGACACCGGTGCGCTGGCAGATGTAGCCGTCACGCTCGAAGCACTTGAGGCGCAGCTGGCGCCAACGCGCGGTGCGATACCACGAGCGCCAAGGCGTCAGGGCCTCGCGCTGCTTGTCGCGGGCGCGCTCGTCGCCGGGCGCGTAGCCAAGGCGCGGGGTCGCCGGCGAGAGACGCGAGCCGATGCTCTTAAGCCTGCCCATGGCTCGCGCCCTTCCGCTTCTGACGCTTGAAAGTCAACGAGCCCAGCCGGCCCGTTGAATTATCTGCAAATTGAGGGCAGAGCAGCCCGCCCGCGCCATCTGCAATCGCTTCATCAGGGTGATTGCAGATGAGCTAGCCGCACCTCTGGACAGTACGCAACGTCAGAAGCAAGATTTCAGGTGGTCTATTACTGATTCGTCAACTTCCGGGCGGCGCCTGAAACGGGCGGGCGACGGCCCGTGAAAGGAGGTGATTTGAATGAGTAAGACCAAAATTGGTCGAAACGCAGGTAACGGTCAGTTCACGTCGGTTAAAACCGCAAAGAACTCTCCCAAGACCCACGTCGTCGAGACCATCAAGAAGAAGTAGTCTAGGCTACTGAACGGTCGGGCGGGATTTCTTGGCGGGAGTGCCGCCCGATTGTCTTTTTTGGCAAACCAAGGTTACCAATTGGTTAACATTGGACCCGTGCGTTCCACTGCAGATAATTTGCGTTGCCATCGCATGAATGCGGGACAATTGACATGGAAGCTGCTGCCATCCAGAAGTGCAAGCAACGGCTTCGTATCGCGCGCAAAAGCCTCGATACCATGAAGTCTTGCGATAATTTTACCGATTTCTCCGACGCTTGGTATGGACTATTGACAGCATCGAAGAACGTGTACACCACGCTAGACGCAGGTGCCAAGACTTCCGCTCAGTCGCGACAGTGGTTCGGTTCCGTGGAGAGGTACAGAAAGCGCGACGAACTGCTGCAGTACATGTTTGAGGCTCGCAACGACGAAGAGCACGGATTGGGCACTGCAGTCGAGTTGCAGCCTCCGGTTCACGAAATCGGCGTAGCCGAAAACGGCGCTAGCCGAGCCTTTCGCATTGATGGAGGGCCGTTTCGAAACGTCATCTTTGAAGGAGGCAACCCAGGCATCAGATTTTTGGGTGGCATGCCCCCATACCTGAAGGTCACACCACTCGATGATAGACCGGTTGCTATCCGGCGAACTCCGGCAACAACGATTCTTGTCGAAGTCCATGCGCGGGGCAATAGAACTTACCCTCCTCCCGCCAGCCACAATGGTCAACCGCTCATTGACACTTCACCAATAGCGGTGGCCGAACTGAACCTCGCATACCTTGAGACGATAGTGGCCGAGGCTGAGCAGTACGTCCGCAAGCCACGCCTTTGGGGTAAGTCAAATCCGACGAGTAGATAGCACCCATGCAAAAACCCGGCGCGGGTGACCCCGGCCGGGTTGATGTCGTGTTCTCACGTGACCATAGAAAACCGTTGCGCCGCCTCCGCATATCCTGCGTGTTGGAGCGGCTGGGTCCGGAGCGGCAGTCACGCCCGCTATGCGAGGTCCGCGCGGATCCTCCGGTTCGTCCTGACCGCAGAAGCTACGCGCGCTTTCGCACGCTGTCAACGTCGACGGTAACGGCCACCTGCCGACCCATAAGGCCGAACTCGGCAGTCACCTCGCGCTTGCGCCGGCTGTATGCGCAGACTTCTGCCTGGAAGCCCTCGAACGGCCCAGCGACAATCCGGACCTTCTCGCCGAGCTTGAACGACACGACCGGCGCATCCGTGCGCGATGCCGCGCCGCTCGACGCATAGGCGATCACCCGCTTGAGATCGCCGAGCGGCACTCCCAGCGGCGCCCCGTCCGCATCGAAGCTCACCAGCCCTTCGACACCGTCGCAGCTGCGCACGTCTGCAAAGCACTGCCCCCGTGCGCGGTCAAGCCCCACGAACAGATACCGCGTGAACATGCCGACCTCGACCTCGATGCGCGGCCGGTTCGCCTTCTTCGCCCTGACCTTGGTCACCATCGGCCGATACACGGCCAGCCCCTTGGCCAGCATGCCAGCCATCGCCCGTTCCTCGCACCGCGGGTTGGTCCAGACCAGATACCAGTCGAAGGCCTCAAGGGGCCGGTGCGTGTGATAGTCCGCCTCAAACATCGTCATCGTCGCCGCCTTTCGCTTTTCCGCCGCTACGGCCGCCTCGCCGCCTTTGGTCCATGTGGTCCAGTCTGGTCCAGTCAACAAAACAGGGAATATGGACCACGTTCCTCGTTTGATTTCAGTCACTTGCCATCAAGGGCCATGTGGTCCAGGCATTTTCCCGCCTTGGAGAGAACAGGCCCGAAGGGGTAGACGCGCCTTCTCGCGCGCGCACGGGGCGCGAATTTGCGTGGACCATATGGACCACATGGACCAACCGTTGATTTCATTGGGTTTTCGCGGTCCATGCGCGCCCCGCTGGTCCACGTTCTGCCTGGACCACAGCCCGGCAGGCGCCGTTCTCCCCCTACCATCCTGCTCCCTCCAGCCCCGTACTGCCGGACACCGAGGGATCGGGGTTGAAGCCGTCGTCCGGCCAGTCGACCGCCTGCCCGACCGCGTGCTCGAACAGCACGCGCGCCTCAGGCAGGTCCGGGAAGACGTAGGCGCGCTTTCGCCCCGCGATGTCGCGCGGGCGCGTCTCCTGCAGCCCTGGGATCAGCTTCTTGAGGGCACGACCGAACTGGTTCATCTCGGCCCGGCGCTTGACGCCGACCTTGTCGGCCACCGCGAGATATTCGTCGTAGAGCGTCTGGCGCACGACATGGCCATCGGGCTGCCACGAGGTATCCGCGCGCAGCAGGCATCCCTCATAGAGCCGTTCGTAAATGAAGCTATCGACGCTATCGAGCGAGCGCAGTTTCTGCTCCAGCAGTGCCCCCGTGCGCGGGATCCGGCGCAGGTTGACCGATGCGAGATCGAAGCTCAGCAGGTCCGCGAGCAGTGCCTCGCGCCCCCCGTTGTCCAGCTCTTCGAACATCTCGCGGAAATAGGCGTGGTCCTCCTTCACGGTCGGCGCCACGTCGAGCACGCAATACCGCCGCTCGTCCTTGCCGGCCGGCACCACCCAGTCCTCGTTGGAGGTCATGAGCACACGCACGAAGTTGTCGAGCCGGAAGGGATCGACACCCTTGCTCTCGATCATCTGTGTCGTCGATGTGATGAGGCCCTTGAGCCGGCCCTCGGCGACCTTATCGCCTGCCCACACCGCTTCCTCGGCCTGCAGCAACAGGCAGCCGGACATGTGCGCGTTGAACTGGCCGGTGATGTAGCGCGGATCGTCCACCTGGAAGTAATGGGCAGAGATCAGCGACCCCATCACCTCGCCGAGCACGGACTTGCCCGTGCCCATCAGCCCGCGGATGACGATGGCCGTACCCATGCGCTCGCGCGGTCGCTGCATCATGTGCGCGAACCAGCCGAACACCCAGCGGAACAGGTCTGCATCGCCCCGGCAGATATTGGTCAGGATGTGATCGCGGAAGATCGCATAGCCGCCCGGCTTGGCCTTGGGCTTGACCGAGAAGCCGCGCCACAGGTTGAGATACCCCTTGGTGCCCTTGGCCTTGTCCGGATTTGGAAAGAACTCGATGCCGTCATACTGCCGGCGATCGCGCGAGCCCTCCCAACGCTTTGCCCAGCTGATCGTCTTGATCTTGCCGTCAGCGCCGACAACCTGCGTCGGCCGGTTGGACAGCAGCAGGCGGAAGGCCTCGACCTGCACCACGCGCAGACGGTCCTCCATCGGCGCATCGGGCTTTTCCCGCACCATGACAGCCTTGGAGCCGATCAGCACCAGCGCCCATTCCTTGTTGATCTTCTCGACCGAAAAGCCCCAGTCCTGCGGCGCCGCCGAGGCTCCCGGCGCGTCACCGCCTTCCTCGTCGTCGAGGTGATCGTCGGCGATCTCCGGCTGTTGCGCCGTCTCGATGATCTGGCGAATCTGCGCGGCCCGCGAAGAGGCCTGCTCTCCCCCGGCACGAGTTTCCCGCTCGGCATCGCCGCCGTTTGCGCGCCCGGCGTGCTCCCCATCCGGCGCGCCGTCCTGTTCCGGCTCGTCGTTCACGCCTGCCCCCTCAAGATGTCGTTGAAGTCCGCGCCCTCCGGCGCCCATGCGGTGCGGATCGTCCGCCCCGGCATCGCCCATCGGCGGGCGGCGCGGGCATGCACCTGGTCGGCCGTGAAACGGTCGCTGTCGCCATCGCCAAGGGTCAGGATCTCGCGCACGGCCTCCGGCGGCATCGGCGCCTTGGGGTCCGCGTCCGGCACCGGCCCCGGCACGCGCTGCGGCCGCCCGGCCTTGTTCCGCAGCACCGGGTGCGGCACGGTCTCCACCGCCCTGCCGCCGAGGTGCTGCAGGTCGATCGAGGCCCAATAGGCCGTGCGGTCGAAATCCGCTGTCCCCAGCTCGGCAACGGCCGGCGACAGCACCGTCTCGATGCCCTCGCCGCAGACCTGCCGGTCGAAGTGTGCCGGCGTAATCAGCCGGATCCATCCGCGCCGCTTGCTGCCGCGGATCTTCTTGGCCGGCAGGTCCTCCATCGTCTTCGGGCAGACCAGCTGCACCTTTTCGCCCGGCGCGCACGGGTCGAACCAGGTCATGTGTACCCCGGCGAAACGGTCGTCGTCATCGGTGATAGCCGCCAGCATCGCCGGGCCGTGATGCAAAACGAATAGGTGCGGTTTCTTGCGCCCCGCCACCGGCACCTGACGCCAGTAGTCGAGCCCGTCCACATGGCGCAGGCGCACCCGGTCCAGCACGGGGCCGAGCCCGCGCGCCGCCAGATACCCTTCCGTCTCGGTGCCCATGAGCGGCCGGCCGGAACGCCAGATCTCATAGGCCTTCCGGCGCTCTTCCTCGCGGTAGCTGTTTTCCTCGGCCGCGCGCTGCGCCTCGTCGCGGGCGCGCAGTTCGGCTGCCCGCCGGGCCGCCTCCGGGTCCACTGTGCCGCTCTTGCCGTCCGGCGCGTCCTCGCCGGTCAGCACCCGGCAGGCCTCGCGGAAGTCGCAATGCAGAATGAGCTGCGCCAGCGCGATCACGTCGCCGCCCGCGCCGCAGCCCCGGCAGTTGAACACGCGCTTGCGGGTGTTGATCGCGAATCTGTCCGTGCCGCCGCAGTCCGGGCATGGCCCCTCCAACTCGGACGTGCCGCGCAGCTTGAGGCCGCGCGCCCGCGCGAATTCGGCAATGTCGACGCCGCGTGCCCGGTCCACCCAGGCGGCAAATTCGGGGTTGTCTCGCATACTCGCCTCGATCTTCTGCCAGTCCGCGCGGGCCGCCGCGCATCTGCTCACCAGGTCCATTGCCAGTGCGCCGAGCATCGTCGGCGATCCCTCCGGACGGCGGGGAGGCGCCGACCGGCACCAAGCTTCCAGATCCCCGCCTATGGCGGAAATCCGACGTTCCTCGCCTGTCGCCTGTGTCATCATCGGTGCCCCACGCGCGCAGGAATCTGCACCAGCCATTTCGGGTGCGGACGCCGCCACACCAGCTTGCCGACCGATCCCGGCCGCTCCGGATTGTCCTCGTCGATCAGGATCAGCACGTCGCCGCAGGGCGACACGTCCACCGCCTCGCCGGCCCAGCCGGCATAGGGGCAGCGGTAGCGCTGGAGCGGGCCGGGATCGGTCATTCCGCAGCCTCCAAACCCCATTCGATGAGCAGTCGGACCTGCTCGCTAAAACTGGTGCCTTCCTCGACGGCGCGGGCCCGAACTGCGGCGAATGTCTCGTCGTCGAGCCGAACCACGACCTGTGTATGGTCGGGAAACCGCGGGTCCTTGGTGCCGCGCGCAACGGGCCGCTTTTGGGTGTGAGCACTCAACCCGCCACCTCCCCCAGCTCCGGCACGTCCACCGACAGCGCCACCGTCAAGGGCTGCACCCAGATCGGATCGTTGCTCAGCAGGAAGGTCTCGCCGGACCAGGCGAGCAGCAGCGTCCGCCCCATGACCTCGGCAATGGCCGTCGCCGCATCCGGCGGAACCGCATTGCCGATCCGCTCGCGCCAGGCGCTATCCGACGCGCCGTCCATCCCGAAGTGCTGCCATTCCTCCGGATCGAACAGCGATTGCAGCGCCGCCAGCTCCATGGTGGTGAACGGCCGATGGTGAGTTCCGTCCAGCGCGGTGATGCGGCAGACCAGCCGCTCGTCGGGCGCTGGCAGGGACATGGCGCCTCCGGTATCGCCGGACGGATCGATCGACGAGCCGCGCGGATCGGCGACGGACCACTTGCCGCGGTCGTACTTGGCGAAGGCCGGCACGGCGCCCGACGTGTCTTCCCACCGGGCAACGCCATAGTGCCCCTGCGACTGGTAGCTGCCGCGCCCATCGACAAAGGCGCGCGGGCGCGGGTCCGCCACGGCAAAGGCGCCCTGTCCGGTGGTGCTGCCGGCGATCACCGTGCCGGCAGCTTCCTCGTATGCGGTCACGCGATACTTGCCGGCGCCCTCGAAACCGCCGGTCGCGCGCGGGTCGGCAACGCATTGCCCGGTGCCATGGGCGCTCGTTACGGCGCGAGCCCGTCCGTCGAACGGCACGATGTGGAATTCGTT
The DNA here is from genome assembly GCF_023507705.1 of Stappia sp. WLB 29. Taxonomy (GTDB): domain Bacteria; phylum Pseudomonadota; class Alphaproteobacteria; order Rhizobiales; family Stappiaceae; genus Stappia. Next base: position 28,025 of record NZ_JALBGD010000017.1, read on the forward strand.
GCTGTGCTTGGGCGCCCCGTGGTGCCGCGGGTCGGCGACCGAGAACCGCCCCTGGCCGGGCGACTTGACGTTGATCACCGCGCCGGCCGTGTCCGGCCAGGACATGACGCCATATTGCGCGTATTCGCCGGCGCCGGCCGGTGCGCGCGGATCGGCGACGCTATAGGCCCCATTCGCGGGGCGGCTCGCACCCGCGACTGTGCCGGCCGGCTCGCCCCACCGGTTCACGCCGAGCACACCGCCACGCATCTCCGGCACGATCAGGTAATCGGCAAGCTGCCCATCGGTGACGTTGAGCTTGTTGAGCGAGCGCCAGTCCGACCCCGCCTCGACAAAGGCGAGACGCACCCATGTCTTCCACTGCAGCGCGGGAAGCCGGTGCATCGGGTGCAGCGGCTCCGGCCCCGGCACCGGCAGCAGGTCCAGCACCTCGCCGACGGCGCGCAGGCGCCGCTTGGGCGGCTCATAGAGGAAGGGCGGCACCTTCTCCCGGTGCCGTGCCACCATCAGGAAGCGCTTGCGGCTTTGCGCCAGCGCCCCCAGCTCGCCGCAGTCGTGCACCGTCTCGGCGAAGGCGTAGCCATAGGCCGCCAGCAGCGCCTGGATACGGTTCAGCAAGGATCGACCCCGGTTGGCGATCCGGGGCACGTTTTCGAACAGGAAGAACTCGGCCGGATCGTCCTTGTAGGCCTCCAGCGCCAGGAACACCGCCCGTTCCGCCAGCTGGTTGAGCGCCTGATACTTGAGGGCCTTGCTCGCCTTCTCGCTCAGCAGCCCGGAGAAGCCCTTGCACGGCGCCGAGACGAACCAGATATGCGGCCGCTCGTAGCCCATGGCGCGCTGGATGTCGGCCGGCGTCGCCTCGCGCCAGTCCTCCGGCGGCTCGGCGCCGTGAAAGGCCCGGTACTGGTCGAGCGACATCAGGTCGAGCACGGTGCCGGGCACCCCGGCGAAGCGCTCGAAATCGCGGATGCCGGCCGGGTCGATGTCAACGCCGCCAAGGTTGCGGAACGTGCCCTTGAGGTTGCCGACACGGGCATTCGCCTTGCGGAAGCCCTTGGCACCAAAGCCGGAGCCGCAGCACAGGTGCCCGACGAGGATTTCCTTGATGAGATCGAGCGCGTTCACTCCGCCGCCTCCAGCGCCGCGCCTGCATCCGCCGCGCGGGCGGCCAGACGGCTGGCAACCTCGGACACCACGCCGTCAAGGCGGCGGAGGAAGCGCATCGGCATGATGATCACCCGCGGAAGCGGATCGGCCGCGCCGTCCTGCACCGCCGGCGGCTCGGCATCGCCCTGGCGCGTGACGCAAGCAGGGCGGCCGAGGCCGTCATAGGCAGGGAGCCCGTGACGATCATCCCCGCGGTCGTAGCGCAGCCACATATGGACCCGCTCGTTGCCGCGCCAGACGCCCAGCATGTCGCGCAGGTAATAGACGTTGAAGCTGGCGACCATCGGGTCGCCTCGCTCGTCTGCCGGTCCGACCCACAGCCACGACGCCTTGCGCAGCGCCTCCTCGCCCGTGCCGGCATCGGGATTGACCGACGTCAGCGCCACGCGCCCGGCGGCCAGGACGAGTCCCGCCGCCCGGTTGGTGGCATCACCCGACAGCGCGGTCAGCCGCGTCAGGGCCTCGCGCATTTCCGCGCGGTCCAGGTCGACCCGCATCAGCGAGACCGCATCCCCGTCGTTCCTTTCGCCGACCAGACGCCGCCAGTCGGGGAAGGTGCCGTCGATCAGCTTGGTCGAGATCGTGCCTGCCGGCACATGCATCCGCAGCCAGGTCTTGCCCAGCTCGATCCGGCCGATCGTCCCCGCCGAGACCATCAGGTTGACCGCATGGCGCGGGATGATCGGCCGCACACCGTCCGGCAGGCCGACACCGCTGGCATGGCTGGCCAGCCGGTGCCCGTCCGTCGCCACCATCTCGCGACCGTCCAGGCAGACGCCGTTGAGGTAATAGCGCGTCTCTTCCGTACTGATCATCGGCCGGCAGAAGCGCAGGGCATCCATGAAGCGCTGGTCCACGTCGCCCGACCACACCTCGAATTCGGCCGGCGCCAGCTCCGGCCACTTGTCGGCGGGCATGGTCGGCAGGCGGTAGCGCGCATCGCGGAAGCGCAGCACCGCCTCGCCCTCCTGCGCCGTCTCCAGCCGCACCATCTCGGCAGTCGGCAAGTTGCTCACCAGGCGCAGCAAAACCGCATGGTCGATCAGGAACACCGCCCCGCCACCCGCCAGCCCGTCCGGCGCATGACCGATCACCGCGAAATCGACGCTGTAGAAGACGTCCAGGTCGGTGGCGTCCAGCCGCCCCGCCCCGCCCGAAGCGGTGATGCGCACACAGGCCAGTACGGGCACCCGCACCCAGCGCGGTATCACCGGCTTGACCAGCCTGAGGGCCTTTTTCAGCTGCCCTGCCGTCGTCTCGATATGCATGTGCAGTGCCTCCAGTCTCACAGGTGGGAAAAAAGCGGCCCGGCATCGGGCATGTCGTCTCGGTCAACGCGCGCCTTGGCGATCTCGCGCTTGCGCTCGTCCGCGCCCATCCAGTCGCGGCGGATCCGCGCGGCTGCCATGTCCGCATAGTCGGGATTGAGCTCGATCAGCGCGGCCCGCCGCATCAGGCGCAGCGCCACAAGCGCGGTAGTGCCGGCACCGCCGAACGGGTCGAGCACCAGGCCGCCTTTCGGGCAGCCGGCGCGGACGCACCGGGCGGCAAGCTCCGGCGGAAAGGTCGCGAAGTGTGCATCTCCGAAAGGTTTGGTCGCCATGCGCCAGACCGTGAGATCGGCGACGCGCGGATCCGGCTCGTCCGCCGCCGGCTCGTAGTTCCGCAGCAAGCGCCCCTCGCCGCGCGGTGTCGCATCGAGGTTCGTGTGATTGATCTGCCCCGCGTGGCGAGGCGATGCGATGTCGGCGGCACGTTGCTTGGCCCGCCATGTGTCGCGCGCCTGCTGCAGACCTTTGTGCGGCGCTGACACGCCTGATCCGTTGGCCGCGCCCTCGTATTTGCGGGCCATCCTCTTGTTTCCTGCAGCTTCACGCCGCACTTGATTGTGCCGCTTAGCGTCGTGCGGGCCATCGGTCGCCCAACCAGCAGGCGCCCTGTCTGCATCCTCGTCGCTCGCCCGCCCTTGCCTCACCTCGTCCGCGTCGTAATAGGCGCCGAGGCGCATCCAGCGCGGGCCGTCCACGTCCGGCCGGGTGATCAGCGGACAGCGTTCGGCGAGGTCCGGCGCGAAGCTGATCTCGCCGGTGTCGCGGGCGCGCCACACGTCGCCGTCGCCGCTCTTGGTCAGCAGGAATATCTTTTCGTGCGCCGTCGCCGGCCGCGCCGTACCGGAACTGTCCGGCATCGGGTTCGACTTGCCCCACACGATTTCGGAGCGCACCCACCATCCGGCATCCTGCAGCGCGATCGCCAGCCGGTTCGGGATCATGCAAAGGTCTTTCGGCTTCAGGTAGCCGCCGGAGACGACCCGCCCGCCATGCGCGGCGGCAAGGCTCCCCTTGTTGCCGCCGCTGCCGACACGGGATGTCTTCTCATAGGCGTCGACATAGATCGGCCCGACGGTCGAAAACGGCTTGTCGCGGAAGGTGCGGTCGTCGGTGCCGATTGCCTTTGTGTCGGCGGCCGAGCGCCCGTTCGGCGCCGTCGCATAGCAGTCGCCATAGTTGAGCCACAGCGTGCCCGTGGGCTTGAGCACCCGGCGCACCGCATCGAACACCGCCACCATGACGTCGAGATGTTCGGCAAGCGTCGGCTCCAGGCCGATCTGCCCGGCGACGCCATAGTCGCGAAGCCCCCAATAGGGCGGCGACGTCACCACGCAATCGACGCTGTCCGGCGCCATCGCGGCCAGCCGCTCCAGCACGTCGCCGACATGCAGCAGGCACCGCCCGTCGCCGAGGATATCGAGGGCTGCCGACATCAAGCCGCCCTCCCCGCATCGCCTGCGACGGCGTCGAAGAGGTCGGCAACGGGGGCGGCCTGCAACCGCCCCCGCGCCTTGACGGTGGAGCCCGGCCCGCCGGCCTGGCGGCGCCAAAGCGCGCCGAAGGTCTCCACCTGTGCGGCCCGCCGCCGCAACTCGTCCAAGGCCTGCCGCAGCTTGCGCTGCAGCGTGGCATTGCGCCTCTGCAAGTCGGCGGCCCGCGCAGCCTGATAGTCCGCCCGCAGTTCGGCCAGCCGCAGCTGCGCCGGCACGTCGTCCGGGCGACGCTCGGCGGCGGCGCGCGCACGGTCCAGCAACCGCGCCAGCTCGTCAAGACTGGTTTCCCGGCCCATCATGGCCGCGCCTCGCGCGAAGCATCGGCGCCGTGTTTCACCACTGGTTCCCCGTGAAACACCCCCTTGTGAAACGCGCCCTCGCAGCGGTGCCGGTCGATGGCATCCAGCAGCGCGAAAGGGTCGATGTCGTGCAGCCGCGCCAGCCGCAGATAGCTGATCGCCGAAACCGGCTTGCCGTGCTCGGCATGGCTGATCACCCGCGGCGAGGTGCCGGCCCTGGCCGCCGCATCCCGGACGGTCAGCCCGGCCCGCTCGCGCGAGCGGCGGAAGGCCTTGCCGATGAAGGCCAGTGCAGCCGCGTCCGAACCATGATCGAGGGTGCTGGTCATGCCGCCGCCCTCCGGTCGCTCGCACCCGCCCGGTCGGCCGTGCGGACAAGCTCCGCCTGCGACAAGCCACACCAGGCGGCGACGCGCAGCAGCGCCCCATCGGTCACGATCTGTCCCTTGCGGATTGCCGAGATCTCGCGCCGCAGTTCGCGGCCGGCACCAGATGCCCCGTGATGCAGCATCCGCGCTGCGGCAAAGAGCGCCAGCACGCGCCGCGCATGGTCGCGCTGCGCCGGGGTCAGGCTTGCCGGCGCGCTCACCACCCGGCCCTCCGGCACACGTCCCGCGTCGAGCGATAGTCGACGCGCCGGGCAAGACCGGCACCGACAAGCACCCGCTCGGCATCGCCGGCCGTCGAGACGACGCGCGACAGCTCGCGCCCGTAGCGCCCCTGCCTGCCGGCCGGGGTCACCCGTGCCGCCGGATCGGCCAGCACCCGCGCCAGCACCCGCCGCGCCTCGATGCCGCCCCGGCTGTCCATCTCGGCCGCATCCACACAGGCGAGCCGGTGCTTGGTGCCACGCAGCCAGAACGTGTCGCCGTCGACCACACAGGTGACATGCCGCGCCGCCCGGTCGCCGCCCCGGCACACTGCCAGCGACGGCGCCGGCACGGGTACGGGCACGGGCCTCACGGTCTCTTGCGCCATCGCGCCCTGCGACAGCACCACCGCCGCAAAGGCGATCCCGACGGCCGCCCCCAGGACCATGGCGACGACCGGCGCCAGCCAGCGAAGGACATCTGCGCCCCTGGTCTCGAAACCCTGCATCCTCATGACCGGCCCTCCCGTGCCATCGGCATCACCTGCGCGCCGCGCCTTGCCCGCGCCTCCAGCAGCCCCTGCAACAGGGCGATGGTGCGGCGGATGTCGCCCATGTCCTGCTCCGACACCTCGCCGTCGGCGAGGTCCTGCACGCACTGGCCGAGCGCGGCCATCGCATCGCTGATCAGGGGTGCCGGCGCGGCCTCCCGCTCTGCCAGGTCGCAGCCGGCCTTGTCGGCCAGCCATTCGGCCAGCGACCGGATGCCATAGACCTGCGTCAGCAAACCGGCGCGCAGCAGCGACAGCTCGCCGTCGCGATCCGGGTCCGCCGCCGCATAGAGTGTCCATTTGGAGACGCCGAGCGTGTCGGCGGCGGCAGCGATGCCCTGCTCGCCGGTGCGTGCCTCGATCTCCTCGAACGCGCGGGCAACGGCGTCGTGTACGCCGCCGGATCGGCGTGGCTTGATCGGCGTCATAAATGGAGCCTCCAAGTTGACATAGACGTTGGAAATGCGCGCAGCCGGCCCGCGTGGCAGTTTGACCTGGCCTCGGGACCGCCTCCTCGAGGGGAAAGAAGAGGCCGGCGGCGGGTGTCGCCAACCGCTGCCGGCCACGCCGCCAGCAGCGAAGCGCAGCTGGCGGGCAAAAAGGAGAAAGACGGCCGACCGTGCGCACGCACGGCCGGCCAGTTGCTCCGCCGGTCAGGCAGGCCGGAGCGGGGGGAGAGGAGAGAGATGGACGGACGCCGCCCGGTTGTGCTGAGATCGCCCCTGCAAGTTCTGCTGGGAGGCAACACATGGACAACATCAGGATCGCGGGTTTCGCCGCACAGGCTTCGCTGCGCATGGAGCGCCGGGCCGTCCCGCCGCCGCCGCGTCCCGTTGTGCTGGTCGCGGACGACGAGGACGACAGCCCGGTGGACGAGGACCGCCTCGGCTACGCCGAAGGGCAGTCCTTCATGATCGAGTACGAGTCCTCGTCCGGCGAGCTGACGAGCCGGCGCATCACCGTCTTCGGTATTCGTCAGGGCGCCAGCGGCGTTGCCGTGCTGCACGCCAAATGCCACGAGCGCAATGCGCAGCGCATGTTCCGGGTCGACCGCATCCTGTCCTGCATCGACTATGACGGCGAGGTGCACGACGACGTGCCGGCCTTCATGTCGATGACCTTCGGCATGCACCCGTCCGCCTTCGACGAGATCGACCAGCGCGATTTCCGCCGACGTTGGGAGCGCTTGCGCGTCCTGGTGCGGCCCCAGGCCGTCCTCTTCGCCGCCCTCTCCCGGTCCGATGGGCTCATGCGCCCGGATGAGGTCGGCATCGCCATGGACCACTGCTGCCACATGGCGATGCGCGCCGAGCTGGAGCCGGAGGAAGACGAGCTCGCGGCCCTGTCGCGCTACATCACGCGCCAGCGTCCGGGCGAGGATGCCATCCTGTCCGCGCTCGAGGCCCTGGCCAATCGCGACACGCGCGACATCACGCGCTTCCTCGCCTCGGCGGTCGAGCTGATCGACATCGACGGCATCCGCCATCCCGGCGAAACCGCCATGCTGAACGATCTGTCGTCGATCCTGATCGGCCTGAAGGTGGTGTGAGCGATGCAGCGAACAATCACGACAACCCTCGCCATTATCGCCGCCGTCGGCGTCCATCACGCCAACGCCCAGATGTCGCCGCTCGGTCTGGCCATCGCGCTGCGGGCCTGCCAGGAGGTTACGGACGACGCGGCGCGGCTGAAATGCTTCGACGCCATCGGCAAAGCCAATACACCTGCCGAGGACGCCGACGGTGATGCACCCAACCGCATAGGCGCCTGGCACATCCAGCGATCCAAGGACGCCATAGACGACACCGTGTCGGTGGGTGCGACGCTGCCGAACGTCGAATCCTCCCGGCAAGCGGCGTACTTCACCTTCCGCTGCAAAGCAGGCGAGTTGAACGCATGGGTCAGCTTCCCGCGGGAGTACTTCACCGACGACGTCTTGGCGGTCACCTACCGGCTGGATACCGACCAGCCGGAGAAGGCCACCATGTTTCTGTCGAGCGACAACCACGCCTACGGCATATGGAATGCCAGTCAGGCGAACAGCTTGCTGGCCGCCATGATCGGACGGAAGAAACTGGCAATTCGCATCGAGGAAAAGGACGGCGGGCGCGCCGAAGCAGTCTTCGACTTGGCTGACATGGAAGCCGCCTTTCAGCAGACCGCAGCGGGTTGCATGGAGTGACGCCATCATGACGCCACCTCGCGCTCGGGTACGATCAGCAGATCAGCATGGGAGACCTCGCCGCCCGTCGCATCGACAATGGCTTGCCGGTACCGCGCCCGCGGCTCCGCCACACGATTCTCCCACTTCCAGACCATGCCCTTGGTCGCGCCGACGAGCGCGGCAAAAGCCTCCAGGGTAAGCTGGTGGCGTTCGCGATAGAGGGTGAGTGGGTGTCTGGACATGCAGCGGAGTTTCTATAATGGAAACCATTTCGTCAAGCGGGAAACGATCCGCAGTTTCTATTTTCGATAACGCCTTGATTTTGCGGCAGTGCGATAATTTCCGCATGCCGACGCGGATCCACCACACGAACAATCGCCGACCCGCTCACGTTTATCTGCGCGAGTGGCTGGAGTTCCGTGCCCTGACAGCCGAGCAGCTGGCAGGCCGCCTTGATACGAGCAAGAGTGTCGTGTCGAAGCTGCTCAACGGCAAACAGCGCTACAATCAGGATTGGCTGGAGCGCATTGCCTACGCGCTAAACTGCGAAGTCCCTGACCTTTACCGCGATCCGCAAGCGCCGACCCGTGACGAGCTTCTACAGCGCGCCACGCCCGAGCAGCTGCAACAGATAATCGACTTCGCGAACTATCTCATCAACAAGACCGGCACCGACGGCAAATAGACCACGCACGCCCTCGACGATCGGCGCCCGCCTGACGCTGGCAGCGCCTTCGCGAAGCGCAGTTCGATGTTGCGCACTGGTTTCTATTTGGGAAACTTTTCGCTTGACTTGCTGGTTTCCGTTTTAGAAACTCCCTCCCCATCGCCACCCGATGGGGAGCAACCATGTCCTTCGATCATCATGCCGGGATCACGGCCCGCTACCGGCGCTATCGCCGGCTGAACCTCCGCGCGGCGGCCGGCATCGTGTCGGGCACGGCCATCGCGCTCGTCGGGGCAGGGTTTGGTAGCGATCAGGTCGTACTGGCCGGAAGCCTCGTCACCATGGCGACGACCGCAGCAGCCATGACGGTCGATATCGTCTGGGCGCGCCGCGACCGGGTCGATCCCGTCTGGCGTCACGCGCCAGGCTTCTCACCCAGCCACTACCAGCTTTACCGCACCGGCGATGGCGAGCGATCCGCCGATCGCGCAAAGGGCGATCCCGCCGGGCTTGTTGCGGCGCGGGCGCCCCTTCGTCGCGAACATCGGCCGGCCATGGTCATCGACCCGCACGCCGGAAACGCGCGGGTGATTGATGAACTCGCCGAGACCGATGAAGACCATGCCGACGCCGAGCAGCACGCCGCCACTGCTGCCCGCGGCGCCCAGGCCGACTGCAAGCACGAGGCCGGCGGCGACCGCCAGCTTATACCACTCGTCGAACGCCTCGCCCGGCCCGATCCCCGCCATTCCGATTCCCCCAATCCGACACTGCCCGCCGCCATTCAACCGGCGCGCGCATCGTCCGTCGAGAGGTAAAAGCCATGACCGCCCTGCGCCGCATCGAGACGGCCACAGCTGCCGTTGTCTTCTTCATCGGGATCGCCTGGCCGCTCGCCGAGATCGCCCTGCACGCGGCGAGGTGACCCCCATGACCTATACGTCCCACGCGATCACCCTGCACACCCGGCACGTGCCGACCATCCTCGCCGCCCTGCGCGGCGCGCGCGAGCGCAAGGCCGCCGTCCTTACCTATTCGGACAGGGCGGATGCGCCCCCGCGCATGCTGACCGACGGCGAGCGCGCGATGCTGCATATCGACATCGCCGACCTGGACGATGCCATCGCCGCCATCGAGGCCGCGCGATGACCGGCCAGATGCACCTTTCGCTCCCCCCCGTCGTCGGCGAGGTCGCCGGCCGGCCCGGCTGGCTCGACGTGGCGATGGTCCGCCACCGCGCCACCGAGCGCGCCGTGCTGGTCAGCCCCGACGGCAACACACGCCGCGCGATCTGGCTGCCCCTGTCGCAGGTCGAGGTGACCTGCCGCGAGACCGACGAACTGCAGATGACCGGCGGCGTGCCGGTGATCGTCACCATGCCCGAATGGCTGGCCCGCGAGCGCGGGCTCAAGTGAGGAGACTACCCATGAAGAACTTGATGATCGCCGCCGCAGTCCTCGCTGTCGGTCTCGCTGGATGCCAGGACGACGCGAAGATCGCATCGCGGAACCTCAGCAAGGCTGCCGACAACTTCGAGATCGTCCGACGCGTCGTCTTCTACAACGGCATCACCGGCAACTACATGCTGGAGATCACCGGACGCTGCTCCATCGAGGACCAGACGACGCAACTGGAGCTGACCTGCAAGGATGGCCCCGATCGGTTCTCCAAGCACTTCCTCGGGCTTTCCGACAACGTCACCTACTTCGCCGAGCAGGTCGGCGCTGTCGACGTATCCGTCTTCCACACGCGCATCACCTGGAAGCCGCAGTCGATCATCCCGGATGTGGACCTGCGCACGTCCGGTGAAGAGCTTTTCGAAAACGCATCCGAGAAGAACCAGGCCGATTGATCGACAGGCCGACGGCCCCACCAACTGAGGAGCACTCCCATGACCGAACCCGCCAAGACCAACGGCATCGCCGGCGACCAGCTGCGCGCCTTTGTCGAGCGCATCGAGCGCCTCGAGGAAGAGAAGAAGAACATCAGCGACGACATTCGCGAGGTCTACGCCGAGGCCAAGGGCAACGGCTTCGACGTGAAGACGCTGCGCAAGGTCATCGCCCGTCGCAGGAAGAGCGCGCACCAGCGCGAGGAAGAAGACGCGATGCTCGACCTGTTCGAGCACGCCCTCGGCATGGCGGGAGGCGGCGATGTGTGAGGGCAAGAGTGAGAACACGCCGGAGCGGTTGCTGTATTTGGACATCGGCGAAATCGTCCTTGAAGACAACTCTGAGGTCACGATTGCGACCTTGGACCAGCACCGCGGCGATTTGGGCCCACTGCTAGCCGCCGCACCTGAGATGCATCAGGCGTTGCCCGACCTGTCGTCCGTGATCACGTGGCTCGAGAACGGGTGCGATCCACTCAAGGCCCGCGATGAATTGCTTATCTACAAGGCGCGCATCGACGAGGCAAAAGCCAAAGCGGAGAGCTGGTCATGACCGCCCTCACCCGCCGCTCGCTGCTGCTCGGCGCCACGGCGCTTGCCGGCACTGCCGCCCTGCCGCCCGTCGCATGGCCGCCGTCCTTCGCCGAGATCATGGCCGAGAAGGTCGCCCGCGCCGACCAGGCTGCCGCCCGCCTGCCGGCATGGATGGTCGGCACGCCGGACGAATACGACTGGCAGGTCATCCGTGCTGCCACGGAAGAAGAGGCCATCGCCGAATGGCTCGACGACGTGGGTATCGAGTGCGAGTGCGGCGAGGTGCTGGACAGCGGCGAGGTCATCGGCCCCGAGGATTGCTATCGCTGCAGCCACAGCGTCGAGGCGGAGCGCTCCACCTATTTCGACGACATCGACAACCCGAAGGCCGGCGATTGGTTGCGGGCCGGCATGGGCGCCCATTGCTCGCGCTGCGACGAAGAGGTGCACGTCGAAGCCGGCGGCCACGCCATCGGAGACGAGGCCGTCTGCGAGGACTGCATGACGCTGGAAGACTGGCGCATCGCCGACCCGGAGCGCGCGGCGGATATGGAAGCGGAGGACCTGGCATGAACATCGGAGATTTGATCAGCAAGGCGGTGGCCGAAAAGCTCGACAGCGCCTTTGTCGAAAAGGAAGTCGAGACGCGCATTGCGAAGCTGGTGGAGGACGCCGTCGACCAGGCGCTGCGCGGCTATTCGGACACTGGCAAGAAGGTCCGGGAGGCGGTCGAGGAAGCCTTGCGTGTCGACCGTCTCGACCTGCCGAGCTACGGCGCCACGGTCTGCGCGATTCTCAAATCCCAGATCGAGGCCAACGTCGCAACCCTGGTCGCCGGTCAGCTCGCTGAGGACATGGAAGAGCTGCTGAAGTTGGCCCCCAAGGAAATCCGTCTGTCCGAGCTGGCCGAAGAGATGATCAAAGACAGCCACTGCGACTACGGGCCGGCAATCACCGTCATCGTCGAGCCGACCGAATACAGTTCGACATGGCTGTACCTCGACGAGACTGAGCACCACGAGAAGACGCGCGATTGCCGACACCGACTGTTGATCGGCGAAGACGGCAAGATCTCGGGCGGTTGGTTCAGCCACCGCAAGATGGATGACGGCCGCTATATCGGCGCCAGCTATGGCCTCGAGCAGCGCCTGCGCGCCTTCGTGGCGTGCGGCACCAGGATCATCCTCGACGAGGACAACGTCGTCACCAGCGTCGGCGACTACTGACACCCGCGCCCTGCCCCGGATCACCGGGCGCGGGCCTGCCGCCGGCAGCGGGGTATCTCCTCCCGCCCCGATGCCGGCGGCACCACCACACGACGAGGCCACGAAGATGAAAGCCATGCGCAAATACGTCGTCGAGATCGGAGCCGGCATCCTGCAGGCGATCTTCGTCGTGACGCCCGTCTTGCTGGGGCTTTTCACCGTCGCCCTCGCATACCTGGGGTCATGGAACGACGCGGTTTTGATTGCCGTGGTCCTGCTGGCATACGTCCTCAAGTCTCGCATGCTCCGCGACGAGGCCGCCGAGCACCGGCTGGCAAAGCAGCATGTTGCCGATATGGAGACGGCGCTGCGGCAGGCGGTCGAATACCTCGAAGGCGATCGCCCGACGGTCACCTGCGGCGGTCATAAGAACATGCACCTGCGAGCCACGATCCGCGCCGCCCTCACTGCCCACAAGACCCGGAAGGCTTCCTCCCATGGCTGACCTGATCCGGAAACGGCGCCCAGTCCTCGGGCCGAAACATCCGCTGCCAGATCGGCCGCACAACGATCTCAGGATCGCGCGCCCCGCAGGCCGTGCAGCGGAACCGCTGCACGGGGAAAAGCTGCGGATTCTGCGTCGAGACGAACCAGGCGGTGCGGCCGCAGCCGCACCGAAGGAAGACATCAAATCTGTAGCCTATCCGCGCCATCCGAGAACGTTACAGGAACAAACGAGGCTTTGCCATGGCTGACCGCACATCCATCAGCTGGACCGATGCGACGTGGAACCCGCTTGCCGGCTGCTCGCGCGTCTCCGAAGGCTGCCGCAATTGCTATGCCGAGGCCATGGCCGCGCGCTTCAACAAGCCCGGACAATGGGGCGAAGGCCTGGCGACCATGGTCCGCACGCCGGACGGCAGGTCCGCGCCGCGCTGGACGGGCGAGGTCCGGTTCAACGAGGGCGCGCTCGGCCAGCCGCTGCGCTGGCGCAAACCGCGCCGCATCTTCGTCAACTCGACGTCCGACCTGTTCCATGAGGCGGTGCCTGACGAGTGGATCGACAAGGTCTTTGCCGTCATGGCCCTGTCGCCGCAGCACACGTTCCAGATCCTCACCAAGCGGCCGGAGCGGATGCGCGAGTACATGCAAGGCGTGCAGTCGAACATCCCCAACCTTGGCCGGATGCCGCTTGAGCGCATCCACCTGGCTGCCGCAGCTCACATGGAAGGCGACGGCGGCGTGATGGACATGCTCAAGGAGCGCGGCAACGTCTACAGTCTGTATCTGGATGCGCCATGGCCCCTGCACAACGTGTGGCTTGGCGTCAGCGTCGAGGATCAGGTGACGGCCGATGTCCGCATTCCGTATCTGCTCGCGACGCCGGCCGCCGTCCGCTTCATCTCGGCCGAGCCGCTGCTGGGGCCGGTGGATCTCGCGAGTTCTATCGATCTGCCGGGAGGGTATGAGGAGGTTTTCCCACTCGGCATCCCGCCCGAACGGCGCGACGAGTTGGAAGGGCCGAAACCGCCGCGCCTCGACTGGGTGATCGTCGGCGGCGAAAGCGGCCCGCGCGCCCGGCCGATGCACCCCGATTGGGTGCGCAAGATCCGCGACCAGTGCACCGATGCTGCCGTGCCCTTCCACTTCAAGCAGTGGGGCTGCCACCTGCCCGCTGGCCAAACCGCGACGCAAAGCGGTCTCTGGAACCCCTCCTGCGGCAGCACTCTTTTCACCACCGTAAAGAACGCCGGCCGGCGTCTCGACGGTGTCGAGCACATGGCCTTTCCGGGGGTGACACCATGAAAGCCCTCACCGTCCGCCAGCCCTGGGCATGGGCGATCATGATCGCGAAGCCGGTCGAGAACCGGTCGCGCCGGTTCAACTATCGCGGCCCGCTGCTGATCCATACCAGCCAGCAGGAAGAGACCCACATGGTCGACCAGGTACTGGAGCTGATCGCCGACGAGACCGGCACAGCCGTCTCGCTGCTGCGCAACGCCTACCGCCAGCAGGCGGCACGCGGCGCCATCATCGGCGCGGTCACCGTCACCGACTGTGTGACAACGCATGCAAGCCGCTGGTTTACCGGGCCGCATGCGCTGGTGCTGGAGCGCCCCCAGCGCGCTTACCGGCCGGTCCACTGCCGCGGCCAGCTCGGCTTGTGGCAACCGCCGGCCGATGTCCTGGCCGCGCTCGAGATCCCCGGATACACGGAGGGAGTGAGATGACCGACGACATGCCCATGTCGCTGGAGGAAGCGTGCCGCGTCCTGTTGCGCGGGCTGGTCTCCGTATCCACCTTGCGCGCCGCGATCCGGGCGGGCACTCTTTCGGCCGAACGCCTGGGGCGCGGATACAGCGTCACGCCGGCTGACATCAGGGAATGGAGAGAGCGATGCCGCGTCCCGGCAAAGGCGCCCGCCTGTGGCTACAGCCAGAGCGCCGAGACAAGCAAGGCCGCATCACCGAGCGGTCAATCTGGGTCATCCGCGACGGATCGGCAAAGCGTAGCACTGGCTGCGGCGCGGATGCGCGTGACGAAGCTGAGAGACAGCTCGCCGACTACATCGCCGAAAAGCACGACCCTTCCCGCCACCGCAATAACCGCGCGGAACTGATCCCCGTCGCCGATGCCATCGCCTCCTACTCCGAAGAGGTCGCGCCGACGCATGCCCGCCCGCGCGAGACGGCAGCACGCCTCAATCGCTTGCTGGATTTCTTCGGCATAATGCAGATGGCCGATGTCAACGGCAGCACCTGCCGGCGCTATGTCCGCGAGCGCGGCGCCGAATCCGCCGCCCGCCGCGAGCTTGAGGACCTGCGCTCAGCCTTCCGCCACTACTACAAGGAAGGCCATGTCGACCGGCTGATACCGATCGTTCTGCCGCCGAAGTCCACCAGCCGCGAGCGATGGCTGGAGCGCAGCGAGGCGGCGCGGCTGCTTTGGGCGGCGTGGCGGCTCCGCCAGAAGTACAAGGGCAATGAGACCCGCCGCGCGACCGCGCAGCATGTCGCCCGGTTTATCCTGGTCGCGCTCTACACCGGCACGCGCGCCGGCGCCGTCTGCGGCGCGGCGATCCGCCCGACTATCGGCTGCGGCTATGTCGACCTGGACACGGGCATCTTCTACCGACGGCCGCCGGGCGAGCGCGAGACCAAGAAGCGCCAGCCCCCTGTCGCGCTTCCCGATCGTCTCATGGCGCATCTTCGCCGATGGGAGCGCAAGGGTCTGTCCGGCACCCATGTCGTCGAGTGGCACGGCAAGCCGGTCACCAAGATCAACAAGGCGTTCCGCGCGGTGCGCGAGGCGGCGGGCTTCGGCGACGATGTTGTCCCGCACACACTGCGCCACACGGCGGCGACATGGCTTGCCAGGGCGGACGTGCCGTTCGGCCAGGCGGCAGACTATGTCGGCATGAGCGTCGAAACCTACGAGCGTATCTACCGCCATCACGCCCCATCCTATCAGGACCAGGCGCGGCACGGGATCACGTCCAAACCGGCACCCCGACAGAAACCCGACAGAAACTCCGGAACAACAAGGGAACAAAGAGCGGGTCAAGGCGGCTGAAACCCGCCAATCCTCGGCACTTTTTCTGCCGCATAACCGTTCGGGACGAGGGGGTCGCAGGTTCAAATCCTGCCACTCCGACCAACAAATTCAGATACTCAGCTGATATGCGCGAGTCCTGAAAAGGCGTAGCCCGACAGGTATTCGGGCGAAAACCTCGCCAGGACCAGCGCCTTTCTGCTTGCTTACCCTGCAAGCAGGGTCGCGACGAAGCCGATCACACCGATGGCGATGGCCAGCACGGGAAAGAGCGGCAGCCGCGACAGGCGGCCTCGTGCGCGGCGGGCCGAGGTCTGGGCCTTCGCCTTGCCGAACAGGCCGGGGCCGCCGGGCTCAAGGTCTTCCGAAAGAAGCTTGAACTTCTTCGGAGCCCCCCATTTCAGCCGGCGGAACCTGTAGAGATTGTCCTTCATCGCAGCAGAATGCCACGCAGGTCTTTCTGAAACCTGTAGCTGCAACCAGGCATTTTCGGCAAGTTCGCCTCACGCCAAGCCGCGTGGGCCGATCCCGCATCTCTGCCACGCGTCGTG
>NZ_JALBGD010000018.1 GCF_023507705.1 Stappia sp. WLB 29
CCATTGGTTGCCAGAGCGGCAGTGAGGCTTTCTGTCTCACCACATCCTGAAGAGGCATTCTGACGACTGGACAGGCGGCAAATGTTCTCGTAATGTTCTCGTCGATCCAGAACAGGTGCCGCCATGACGACTGCCCTTCCGCTTCGCTCCCGCCTTCGCGTTTCGCCCTTCCGCAGCCGGCTCGACGACTATCTGGTGTCGCTGGCGCGCGGCGATCTCCTCGGCGCGGCGCGGGCGCATTTCGCCCCCGACATCCGCCTGTTCGACAATGGCGCGGTGGCGGCCGAGGGGCTGGAGGGGGTGCTGCGCAAGCTGCACCCCGTTGCCCGCCGCTTCACCATGCTGCGCGGCACGGTCGACGGCCTCGTCTGCGACCGGGTGGGCGAGACGGCGGAGTTCTCCTGCCGCTTCGACGGGGTCGAGGTGGACGGCCGCTTCTTCCGCGAGACGGTGTCCTTCCGCCAGCGCTGGCATCTCGGCCGCATCGTCGAGGAAGAGCAGTGGCGCGGTGCAGCGGCCTTCGCCCAGACGTCCGGCCATGCCTCGGCCGGCGCGCATGCGTCCGCTGGTCAGGGCCTCGGCCTGCCAGCTTCGCTGAGCTCCGCCGCCGCCCGCTCCGCGCCTGCTTCGTCCGCCTGCGGGCAGGGGGCTGCCGCCTGATCGGGCGGAGGCTGGCCTAATTGATTTCGGCGCCGGCTGCGGCTTGCGGGGCGAAGGATGCGGATGATATAGCCCGGTCGAGCGGGTGCGGCCCGCCGGCATTGTTGCCGGCCGGGCGTTGTGGCATTGCAGCGCGTCCTGTCCATCCGGACCGGGGGCGTTCGCGAGGCCCGCACCCTTTAGGCCCGATCTGTTGGAGAATTCGCATGTCCGTCGACATCGATACGGTGAAGCGCGTCGCGCATCTGGCGCGGGTCAAGGTCACGGACGAAGAGGCCGGCCGGATGACCGGCGAGCTCAACACGATCCTGGCCTTTGTCGAGCAGCTCGACGAGGTCAATGTGGACGGCGTCGAGCCGATGACCTCCGTCGTCCATCAGCAGATGAAGAAGCGTGCCGACGTCGTCAGCGATGGCGGCTATCCGGAAAAGGTCGTCGCCAACGCCCCGGCCTCCGACGACAATTTCTTCATGGTCCCCAAGGTGGTGGAATAGGCATGTCCGTCCGGGTGGGCATCGAAAGCCCGCTGACCGACGACATGCGGGCGCTGGTCGGCGAGTTGAACGCCGTGCTGATCGAGCTCACACCGCCTGAATTCTGCTTCCACATGAGTGTGGAGGAGATGGCGGGACCGCAGACCACCGTATTTGTCGCCCGCGATCCGGCCTCCGGCGAAGCGCTGGGCTGCGGCGCGCTGCTGCGCCACCCCGGCGGCGTCGGCGAGGTCAAGCGCATGTATACCCGGCCGCAGGCGAGGGGGCGTGGCATCGGCGGGGCGATCCTGGAACGGATCGAGGCATCGGCCCTGGCCGATGGGTTGACCGAACTGGTGCTTGAGACCGGCGACCGGCATCCTGCCGCCTGGCGGGTGTATGAACGCGGCGGTTTTGGTCGGTGTGGCCCGGTTCTCGACTACCCCGACAGCAGCTACTCCGTCTTCTACCGAAAGGCGCTGCCCCGCCGCACTTGACGCGGGCCGCGTGGGGCGCGAGACAGGCTCCCAAGAGAGGGCGCCGAGCGCCGTGCCTCCCAGACCACCAGCGAGATCCAGTCCGAGCGAGACCCCGATGACCGAGCTGACCAAACTGACCCTGGCGGAGGCCCGCGCGCGGCTCGCCGCCCGCGAGATCACCGCGAGCGAGCTGACGCAGGCTTATCTAGCGGCCATCGAGGCGGCCAATCCGGCGATCAACGCCTATGTCGCGGTCACCGCCGACCGGGCGCTGGAGATGGCCAGGCGCTCCGACGAGCGGCTGGCGCGCGGCGAGGGCGGGGCGCTGGAGGGCATTCCGCTCGGCATCAAGGACCTGTTCGCCACCGAGGGCGTCCACACCCAGGCCTGCAGCCACATCCTCGACGGGTTCAAGCCGCCGTACGAATCGACGGTGACGGCGAACCTTTGGGCCGACGGCGCGGTGATGCTGGGCAAGCTCAACATGGACGAGTTCGCTATGGGTTCGTCCAACGAGACCTCCTATTACGGCAACGTCGTCAATCCCTGGCGCCGCGAGGGCTCCACCGAGGCGCTGGTTCCCGGCGGCTCGTCCGGCGGTTCGGCCGCCGCGGTCGCGGCCTGGCTTTGCGCCGGCGCCACGGCGACCGATACCGGCGGCTCGATCCGCCAGCCGGCCGCGCTCACCGGCACGGTCGGCATGAAGCCGACCTACGGCCGCTGCTCGCGCTGGGGCGTCGTCGCCTTCGCCTCCTCGCTGGACCAGGCCGGACCGATCACCCGCACCCTGCGCGACAATGCCATCATGATGCGCTCGATGGCCTCGGTCGACGCCAGGGACACGACCTCGGTCGACCTGCCGGTACCGGACTACGAGGCGGCCATCGGCCGGTCGGTCAAGGGCTTGAAGATAGGCATTCCGGCCGAGTACCGCATCGACGGCCTGCCGGCGGAGATCGCCGCGCTCTGGCAGCAGGGCATCGATTGGCTCAAGGCGGCCGGCGCGGAGATCGTCGAGATCAGCCTGCCGCATACCAAATACGCGCTGCCGGCCTATTACATCGTCGCCCCGGCCGAGGCCTCGTCGAACCTCGCCCGCTACGACGGCGTGCGTTACGGCTTGCGCGTGCCGGGCGAGGATATCGCCGACATGTACGAGAACACCCGGGCCGCCGGCTTCGGCTCCGAGGTCAAGCGCCGCATCCTGATCGGCACCTACGTCCTGTCGGCCGGCTACTACGACGCCTACTACCTTCGGGCCCAGAAGGTCCGTACTTTGATCAAGCGCGATTTTGACGAGGCCTTCAATGCGGGCGTCGACGCGATCCTGACGCCGGCAACGCCGGACGCGGCCTTCGCGCCGGGCGCCTTCAGCGGCGACCCGGTGCAGATGTACCTCAACGACGTCTTCACCGTGACCGTGAACATGGCCGGCCTGCCGGGCCTGGCTGTCCCCGCCGGGCTGAACAGCGCCGGCCTGCCGCTCGGCCTGCAGCTGATCGGCCGGCCCTTCGGCGAGGAGACGCTCTACACCATCGGCAACGTCATCGAGGAGGCTGCCGGCCGCTTCGAGCCGGGCAAGTGGTGGTAAGGCCGGTTCGAGAGGCTTTGCGCAAGATTTCGCGATTTTGACGCGCGATTTCGCAAAATCCGTCTCAATTTTTTCAGGCAAGGCGCCCGGCGGTAACCCGTTCGGGCGCCTTGCTTTTTTGCGTTCAGTGCCTGCAGTTTTGCGATAATCGCGTCACAGCTTGTAGGCGGTGCGGAACCCGCCCCAGTGGCGGCCGGAAACGGTGATAGGCGCGTCGATCTCGCGCATCCAGATGATCGTGCCGTTGCCCATGTCGCGGGGATAGGTCTGCACCAGGAAGGGGCGCGTGTTGCGCGCCGCGCTGAGGCCGGCGCGGTCGTCGAAGATCCGCCGATTGCGGCAGTTGGCGGCGTTCCAGGCCGGATCGCCCGGCCGTTGGGGCTGGGAATAAATCGCATTGTGCACCGGCAGATAGGCGTTGCGGTCGACGGCGACGCAGAAGACGAGGCCGGTTCCCTTGGCGCCCGACAGAATGTCCTCCTGGATCGGCGGCAGGATGCGCTCCAGCACGTTGAGCGCGCGGTTGGAGACCTGGCGGGGATTGGTGTCGGGAATCGGTCGGTAATCCGTGTCGAACAGCGCTTCCAGCGTCAGGCTTCCCGAGGATACGGCCGCCTCCATCGCCTCGGTGACGCGGCGCGCGCCGTCCTGGGCACGGTCGATGGAGGGGGCGAGTTCTCCCCGCACCCGCGCCAGCAATTCGCCAAGACGCGAGGTGAAACCCCCGTCCGGCCTGTCGAACGCGCAATGCATGCCAAGGTCGGAGACGGCGACCACCTGCAGGTCGGCGCGTCCGAGGCTGGTGAGCTCGACGGTGGCCGGTCCGGTCTGCGCGCGCGCCTCGCCCTCCTGCGGGACAAGCAGCGTCCCGCCCGTGGACAGGTCGAGCGTCTTGATGCGGACCGTGCGACCGGCCTGGGTCAGGGTGCCGGTCAGTTCCGCCGGCAGCCGGTCGTCGCGGCGCCGGTCGCCGATCGCCGTCTGGCGGATCATCATCGTGAAGCGGCTGCTCAGACTATTCCCCAGGGCGAGCATGGAACGGGAGGCTTCGCCGGCGGCCTCGCCGGCACGCTCCGCGCTGTCGGTGGCCTCGGCGATGGTCGACACCTTTTCGGTGACGGCGCGTACGAAATCGGCGGTTTCCTGCGCCGTTTCGCCGACGGAGCGCGAGGTTTCCATCTGCTGTCCGACGGCATCGGCAACGGCGGAAAAGCTCGGCAGGATCTCGCCGATGACGCCGATGATGCGGTCGACGGCGCGGATACTCCCCTCGGCTGAGGTCTGCAGGCGGGCGATATTGGCGACGATCTCGTCGGTGGCGTTCTGGGTCTCGACCGACAGCGCCTTGACCTCGTTGGCGACGACCGCAAATCCCCGCCCGGCCTCACCGGCGCGGGCGGCCTCGATGGTGGCATTGAGGGCGAGCAAGTTGGTCTGCTTGGCGACGTCGGAGATAAGGCGGACGACATTGGCGATGTCGTCGATGGCGCTCTTCAGCTCCTGGATGCCGGTGTTGGCGGTGTCGGCGACCTCGCGCGCTTCCTCGGCCAAACGCGAGGAATTGCGCACCTGCGTGTCGATTTCGTTGCTCGCCGAGACCAGTTGCTCGACCGAGGCGGAGAGCTGCTGGGCGGTCTCGTCGGCATGGCGCGTTTCGCTGTGCAGCGCCTGGGAGTGGCCGCGGATATCCGACAGCAGCAGCAATTGCTCGCCGACGCGGGCGCGCAACTCTTCCGCGCCCGTGCCGATGCCGTTGGCGGCGGTGCGCAGGTCCGACTCGATCAGATCTAGGGTCAGCGCCGTCTGCTGGTCGCGGGCGAGCGAGAGCGCCTCGCCGGAAGACTTGTCCTCACCGGCCGGTATGCGGGACGCATCCTGTCCTGGACCGGCGTCAGTCTGCAAGATATCGGATATTTCGATGGTTTTCCGGCGCGACGCCGCAAACAGGCGCATGACAAGTTCTCCGATACGTTCCCACCCTCGATGCGTTATCCGCAGAATTCTTGTCCGGAGCCTGTCACGATTGCTTGAACCGTTGGTTAACGCTGCGGGAAGTAGCGCGCCGGAGCGCCCGCCCGCGAAACGTGCCGCCGCCGCCCGCCGGGCATCCGCCCTCCGGTGCCGCTGGTTCTTTGCCTTGCGCGGATCCCATGCTAAACCCGCCCCACACCAGCGGACGGGCGCACCGTGAACAAGTGCGCGCCGGATGCGACAGCCGCAAGTGCGGCGCGAGGGCGA
Organism: Stappia sp. WLB 29; assembly: GCF_023507705.1. GTDB lineage: Bacteria > Pseudomonadota > Alphaproteobacteria > Rhizobiales > Stappiaceae > Stappia. The sequence goes on from NZ_JALBGD010000018.1 coordinate 5,442, forward strand.
CGAACGGGACGCAATGAGCGAAGAGCTGAAGCGAAAGGCCGCCGAGGCGGCGCTGGAGGAAGTGACGTCGGGCATGCGGCTCGGCATCGGCACCGGGTCGACGGCGGAGCAGTTTGTCCGCGCGCTGGCGGAAAAGGTCCGCGAGGGATTCTCGGTGATCGGCGTGCCGACGTCGGAGCGCACTGCGGCGCTATGCACCGAGCTGGGCGTGCCCTTGACCACGCTGGACGCCTGTCCTGAACTCGATCTTACCATCGACGGGGCGGACGAACTGGATCCGCAGCTGCGCTTGATCAAGGGCGGCGGCGGTGCCCTGCTGCGCGAGAAGATCGTCGCAACCTCCTCGCTGCGCATGATCGTTATCGCCGATGCCAGCAAGAAGGTGGCGCGGCTCGGCGCCTTCCCGCTGCCGGTCGAGGTGGTGCCCTTCGGCCTTGGCGCGACGCGCAATGCGATCGCCCGTGCGCTGGCAGATCTGGGATACGATGCGCCGATCCTGTTGCGCGGCGGCGATACGCCCTTTGTCACCGACGGCGGCCACCATATTCTCGACATCGATTTGCGCGAGATCACCGACGCGGACGCCCTGTCGCGGGCGCTGCTCGACATCCCGGGGGTGGTGGACCACGGACTCTTTCTCGGCATCGCGGATGTCGCCTATCTGGCCGGGGCCAACGGCGTCGAACGCCTTGTGCCCGTCGGCGGCCAGAAAAACTGACCTTCAAGGAACAGCCCGACCGAAGCGGCCGGGAGCCCGATCACTTGCTCATGGAGTACCCGATGTTTCTTTTCAGCCGGAAGTCCGCGATGGCCGCAGCCACGGCGGCGGCGATGGTTCTCTCGCTCGCCCAGGCGGCGACCGCCCAGGAGACCTTCTCCGACGAACATATCGCCGCAGCGCGCGAGGCCGTGCGGTCGGCCCAGGCGATCCGCGCGTTCGATGACGTGCTGCCGCTGATGGCCGAGCGCACCCGCGGCCTGTTCATCCAGAACGACCCGGCCAACACGGGGATGATCGACGAGGTTGTCACCGATGTCGCGCTGAAGCTGGCCGACCGCCGTCCGGAGCTGAACCGCGTCGTCTACGAGGTCTGGGCCCGCCGCTTCACCGTCGAGGAGCTGAAGGAGCTTGCCGCCTTCTACAACACGCCGCTCGGCCAGAAATACTCCCGCGTCGAGCCGGAACTGCGCGCTCTGTCGATCGGTGCGGCCAAGCAGTGGGGCGATGCGATCTCGACCGAGATGGTGACCCTGGTGCGCGAGGAACTGACCAAGCGTCAGGAAGCCCAGCAGACCCAGCCGACGGAAGCCCCGGCCCAGTAAGAGCGGGCCGCGACTGCCCGGCCGGATCCTTTCCGGCCGCGGCCATTCCGCCCGGACCCGGGCGCGGGGCATCACGGACGACGGGTCCGGCCGGTCGGCCGGGGCCCTTGAAAACGTTAAGGGCCGAAAGGGCTCCAGGCATGAGCGATTTCGACTTCGACCTGTTCGTCATCGGCGGTGGCTCGGGCGGCGTGCGCGCGGCCCGTATCGCCGCCACGCACGGCGCGCGCGTGGGCATTGCCGAAGAATACCGCTACGGCGGCACCTGCGTTATCCGCGGTTGCGTGCCCAAGAAGCTGATGGTCTACGCCTCGCGCTTTTCCGAGGAATTCGAGGATGCGGCCGGCTTCGGTTGGCAGGTGGGCGAGAGCCGCTTCGACTGGGAGCGGCTGATCGATGCCAAGGACCGGGAGATCGCCCGGCTCGAGGGGATATATCGCCGCAACCTGGAGCGCTCCGGCGTCGAACTGTTCGACACGCGAGCCGTGCTGGAGGATGCCCACACGGTGCATCTTCTGACCGACGGGCGCCGCATCCGCGCCGAGCGGATCCTGATCGCGGTCGGCGCGACGCCGAATGTCGATGCCAGCCTGCCGGGCGGCGAGCACGTCATCACCTCCAACGAAGTCTTCCATCTGGCCGACCTGCCCAAGCGGGTGGTGGTGGCCGGCGGCGGGTATATCGCGGTCGAATTCGCGGGGATTTTCGCCGGGCTCGGCGCGGAAACGACACTGATCTATCGTGGCGAAGAGATCCTGCGCGGCTTCGACGACGACCTGCGCCAGGTCCTGCACGAGGAGATGGAGAAGAAGGGCATCCGCGTCCTGTGCGGCGACGTCTTTTCCTCTATCGAGAAGACCGAGGACGGGCTGATCGGGCACACCCGCAAGGGCGAGGCGCTGCACGCGGACAAGATCATGTTCGCCATCGGCCGGCGGCCGAACACGGCCGGTCTCGGCCTCGAGGCGGCGGGGGTAGAGTTGGCCTCCTCGGGCGCGATCATCGTCGACGAGGCCTCCCAGACCAACGTTCCATCGATCTTTGCGGTGGGAGATGTCACCGACCGGGTGAACCTGACGCCGGTGGCAATCCGCGAGGGTCACGCCTTCGCCGACAGCGTCTATGGCGGCAAGGCATGGACGGCCGACCACTCGATGATCCCGACGGCCGTGTTTTCCCAGCCGGAGATCGGCACCGTCGGCCTGACCCAGGCCGAGGCGCTGGAGAAATACGGCGCCGTCGACGTCTACAAGGCGCATTTCCGCCCGATGAAGCACACGCTGTCGGGCCGCGACGAGAAGATGCTGATGAAGGTGCTGGTCGAGCCGGAGAGCGACAAGGTGCTCGGCGTGCATATCCTCGGCCACGATGCCGGCGAACTGGTGCAGGTGCTGGGCATCGCGCTGCGGATGGGCGCCACCAAGGCCGACTTCGACGCGACCATGGCGGTGCATCCGACGGCGGCCGAGGAACTGGTGACCATGCGCGAGCCGACCGAGCGTCTGCGCGCCTGACCGGCCCCTATCGAGCTTTCGAAATGAACACGAGGAGGCAGCTGTCTCCCCGTTTTCGTTTGTGTTTTGGCGTTTCGCGCGGTCTGCGGCGCGCTGTCAGTTGGCGGCGCGGCGCCAGCCGAGCGCGAGCAGGCCGGCCCCGATCATCAAGGTGCCGCCGGTGCGGTTGATCCAGCGCCGCACGGAGGGGCGGCGGATGCGCGAGCGCACCATCGAGGCCATCAGCCCGAAGGCGGCGGCGTTGAGCGCGGCGAGGATAACGAAGGTCGCCTCCAGGATCATTGCCTGCGGCAGAAGCGGGCGCGCCGGATCGATGAACATCGGCAGGAAGGCGATGAAGAAGACGATGCTCTTGGGATTGAGCGCCGTCACCGCATAGGCGTGCAGGGCAATCCGCAGCATCGGCGCGCGCGCCGGGACAGACGCGGCGGCAGGGCTTCCGTCCGCCATTTCCTGCGGCGTCTCGTCGGCGACCGGCGCGCGCCAGACCTTGATGCCGAGCCAGATCAGATACATGGCGCCGATCCACTTCAGCACCGTGAACAGGGTGGCGGAGGTCGCCAGCAGCGCGCCGAGGCCGAGCAGCGAGGCGGTCATGGCGGTGAGATCGCCGAGCGCGACGCCGATGACGGTCGCCGAGGCGACGGCCCGGCCATGGGCGAGCGCATAGGAGACGACCAGCAGGATCGTCGGGCCGGGGATCGCCAGCATCACGAAGGACGCGGCGGAAAAGGCCAACCAGGTTTCGAAGGACATGGAAAAACTCCGGCGGAAGGACGTCGATCCGCCCAGCAATCCACACCTGCCGGCATTTGGGAAGGGGGAAAACCCCGCGCGGAGGCTGCCGCCACGGCATCTTGCGATGCGGCGGCGGCAGCGGGGATTTCAGCGGTTGTCGAGTTGCGAGCGAACCCGCAGCAGCCCGAGCCGCGTGATGCGGTATGGACCGGACTTGGCGGAGGCGATCAGCCTGCGCCGCTTCAGCTTGCGGAAGAGTTCGAGCGTCAGTCCCGTGTTGTGCCAGCCCTCGCGCGTGACGATGGCGAGCTCTTCTATGCGGCCGCGCTCGTCCTTCTCGACGAATACGTGGCCGCCTTGAGCGAGCAGGTGGAGGACCCGCTGCTCGGCCTTGGAGATGTCCATTTCGGGGATAATTCCGGAGATGCAGTTCCAGCGCGCACGTCACCGCCGCCCGCAACGCAAGCGGTCGTGCGTGGGTTCGTTGCCCGGTCTGTTCTCGATGGACCGGGCTTTACCGGGTCTCGAGCTGGCTGCGCATAAACTCTCCGAAGTTGACGGGGGAAAGATAGGCAAGGGCCGTGTGCCGCACAAGGCGGCGCGGGCATCGCCCGGCGACGTCTCTCGCGAGCGTTGCACAAATGTCGCGGCGCGCGCCCATGCGATTGCGGTTCCCTTTTTCGGCGGGCGATCCTACAACAGCGGCATGACACCGTCCGAATCCCTGCCGCTGCTGTTCGGCCTTGCGGGCCTGCTCAACCCCTTCGCGCTGCTCATTGGCGCCGCGCTCGGTTGGTATGCGGATGCGCGCGCCAAGCTGGTGATCGCCGGCTTTGCCGCCGCCGCCCTGAGCGTGCTGATCGACGTCTCGCTGGCGGCCAGCGGCGTGCCGGCGCTCGGCGGCTACGAGGGCGGCCCGCTGGCCGTCATGCCGTTCCGCTTCCTCGGGGCTCTCGTAATCGCCGCGCTGGTCCACGCGATCCGCAAGCGCTCGCGCCGCAATCGCCGCTGAAGCCGCGGCCATGTCCCCCACCGTCCTGTCCTATGCCGCGCTCGCCGTCGCCATCGTGCTGGAGGTGATCGGCACGACGGCCCTGCAGCAGTCGCAGCAGTTCACCCGCGCGCTGCCCACAGCGGTGATGGCGGTCTGCTATTTGGCCGCCTTCTACTTCCTGTCGGTGGCGCTGCGAACCTTCCCGGTCGGCGTTGCCTATGCCATGTGGAGCGGCCTCGGCATCGTCCTGATCTCGGCGGTCGGCTATTTCGTCTTCCGCCAGACGCTGGACCTTGCCGCGATCATCGGCCTGGGGCTGATCATCGCCGGCGTCGTCGTCGTCAACGTCTTCTCCGGCGCCGTCCGGCACTAGGCTTTTGCCTGGCCCGTCCAGGCGGCGAAGAGATCGCCGTTGGGGCAGAAATCGGGCGCGTGCGCCGCACCGTCCTCATGCGCATCCAGCCAATGGGCGCACTCTGCCGGCCGCTCGCAGCCGAGGCAGCGGGACGCGGCCTTGCGCATGGCGTTTTCCAGCATCATGCCGCTCGGCATCGCATCGTCCGCACCGACCGTGCGCATCATCCGCCCCATCAGTCCGGCGCGCTCATCAAGGCGCTTCATCAGTCCCATGGCCATCGTCCTTGCTGTCGGGGCGCCGGATGGCGCCTGTTTTTTCAAGATTATGATGGTTGCGGCTGAAACCATTTGACGGAGATCAAACAGCAGGGGAACAACGCGCGGCAGGATCGGGGAAATTTCCGGAAAATCTGCTAGGCTCGGTTGCTGCCGGCGGTCGGCAGCACGGCGAGGCCCCGCGCATGATCTCTCGTGTGAATTCCCCGTCCCAGGGCAGCCAGACCGGCATCGTCGCCGTGCGGCCGGTGAGCCGCGTGCCGATGCTCAATGTCGGCGATGCCATCGCCGTGCGCGTGGCCAAGCACCTGACGGACAACGTGATGCGCCTCGTCGGCGGCGGGGCGGGCGGCGGCGGGTTCCAGCTCGATGTCGAGGGGCAGGAGATGCTGCCGCTCGGCAGCCGCGCGACACTCAGCGTCGAGCGCGGCCCCGACGGCCCGCGCTATCAGGTGAGCGCCGCGCCGCAGAACGCTGCGCAAGGCGGCGCGCCCAATTCGGCCTCGGGCGAAGCGGCGGCGCTGGCCCGCATCGCCTCGCTCGCCGCCGCCCTTGCCGGCCGCCAGGACGGGCTGTCGCCGCTCTATGCCGGCCTTGCCGCAACGCTCGCCGCAGCCCCGGCCGGCGCGGCTGGCGCCATGCTGCCGCCGGCGGTGACGAGCGCGCTGGCGGGCCTGCTCGGCTTCCGGCTGGATCCGACGGCAGGCCGGGAAGGCCGGCTGGACGGTGCCGCGCTCAAGGGCGCGCTGGAGGGATTGACCGGGCGCGGGGCGGCAGGCGGGCCGGGGACGGGCCTCGACGATGCCTTGAGCGAACTCTTGAGCGTGCTGAAGGGCGCGGCCGGGGGGCGCGAGGCGCCGGCCCGGCAGGCGACCCCGCCGCCGCTGCCGGGGATCTCCCGCCACCCGCGCGGCGAAAAGCCGGCCCGCGCCAGCGGCGAGCTGATCTCGGCCCTGCTGGCGCGCGACGGCGAGGAAGCCGCAGCCATCCTTGCGGCGAAGACCGAAGCGGCGCTGGCCCGGCTGCGGCTCGCCTCGCTGGCCTCGCGCGGGCTGCTGGCCGACGGGGAAGGCACGGGCGAGGCGGCGCTGTTCGACCGGGTGCTCGACCTGCCGCTCGTGGTCGGCGGACAGACCGCGGTGATCTCGCTGCAGATCGGCCGCGACGACACGCCCGGACACGAGGGGGAGGGCGCCCATCCCGCCTGGCGGCTGCGCTTCGCGCTCGATACGGAGGCGACCGGCGCGGTGGAGGCGCTGGTCGGGCTCGACGGTCCCCGCCTGTTCGCCAGCCTTTGGGCCGCGCGGCCGGATATCGCGGCGGACCTCAACGAGCGGCTGCCGCGCCTTGCCGCAACGCTTGCCGAACAGGGGCTGGAGGTGGTCGACCTCAAGGTGACCGGCGGGCTGCCGGACGATCCGCCCGCGCCCTCGGGCCAGTTCGTGGACGTGGTCTCGTGAGCGGGGACGAGGACCCGCGCCGCCGGCTGGCGGTGGCGCTTCACTACGATCATGCCGGGGCGCCGCGCGTCACCGCCAAGGGGCGCGGCGTCCTTGCCGCGCGCATCCTGGAGCTTGCGGCCGAGCACGGCGTGCCGGTGGAAGAGGACGCGGCCCTTGCCGAGGCCCTGTCGCAGATCGAGCTCGACCGGGAAATCCCGCTGGAGCTCTACGAGGCCGTCGCCGCCGTGCTGCGCTTCATCCTGATGGTGAGAGGGCGGCAAGGGGGCCGGTGAGGGGCGGAGTGTCGCGGCCCGAGGCGACGAATTGTCTTGCCAAATCCGGACTGAGATGGGAGGTCCCTCCCTTCGGCCGACTGGCACCGCGTCCTTGCGCGGACGGTCAGCCTTGCAGGCGGGTTGTTCCCTCATTACCTCCAGTCGGGGGGCTCGCCCCCGGATTGGATAGCCATTGCAGAATACCGACTGCCGCCCGGCGGAAAAGCCGCGCTCCTGGAACGCCTCGCTGGCCAAGTATCGCAAGCCGAACACGGCGCGCAGCGTCTTCGAGATCATCGCCAGCCTGCTGCCCTTCGCGGCCCTTTGGGCGGCGGCGGCGGTGCTGGTGAATCACGGCCAGTGGTGGGGCCTCGTCCTGACCGTGCCGGCCGCCGGCCTGCTCGTGCGCCTGTTCATGCTGCAGCACGATTGCGGGCACGGCTCGCTGTTCTCGCGGCGCGGGCTCAACGACTGGACCGGCCGCGCGCTCGGCGTGCTGACCTTCACGCCCTACGACTACTGGCGGCGGAGCCATGCCATCCACCACGCCTCGACCGGCAATCTCGACCAGCGCGGCATCGGCGACATCGACACGCTGACGGTGAGGGAGTACCAGGCGCTGCCCTGGAGCGGACGGCTGCGCTACCGCCTCTACCGGCATCCGCTGGTGATGTTCGGGCTGGGGCCCGCATGGCTGTTCGTGTGCCAGTACCGCCTGCCCGTCGGCATGATGCGCGGCGGTCTGGAGCCGTGGCTCTCGACCCTCGCCACCAACCTGTGCATCGCCGCCATGGCCGCGCTTCTCGTCTGGGCGGCCGGGCCGGGGACCTTCCTGATGGTGCAGGGGCTGATCATCCTGATGGCGGCGACCGCCGGCGTCTGGCTGTTCTACGTCCAGCACCAGTTCGAGGAAACCCACTGGTCAGGGAGCGGCGAGTGGAACTTCCAGACCGCAGCGCTGGAGGGCAGCTCGCATTACGACCTGCCGCCGATCCTGCAGTGGTTCACCGGCAATATCGGCATCCACCACGTGCATCACCTGTCGAGCAAGATCCCGTTTTATCGCCTCAGTGAGGTGATGCGCGACTTCCCCGAACTGCGCGACATGAACCGCATCACCCTGCGCCAGAGTTTCGGCTGCGTGAAGCTCGTCCTGTGGGACGAGGACACCCGCCGGCTGGTCACGTTCCGCCAGGCCCGCACGGCGGCGTGAGGGGGCAGGGCTTTAATTTGCTCCCGGCCGACCTCCTGTGCATCATTCCGACGACGCGGGGAAAGGTGAAAAAATATATTAGCTAGTTAAACTAGACGTCTAGGGCATGCCCAATGTTCTGTCTAGTTTTTATTCAAATGGATGACCGAAAATTTCTTTTCTCCTCTGCTCAGAAGAGATCTTCCAATGTAAGATATGAGACTTGGCGCCTTCTCCGCGCTCGGCGCAAGAATTAAAACTGGATTTTGCTTCCTTTCTGCAACTTCATGCTCTAATCGAAGTGATATTTTTCTTTCTCCGAGAATGAAGTCTCGAATACGTAACTCGTGCCACGGCAGCGGGTTTCTTAGGTATAGAGAATTGGAGGCGTTAAAGTGCTTAAATACAACATCTCTATTGGTCCCCGGTAGATCGAACCGAACGGTTTGGCGTAAATCAATAATAATTTTTGGTTTTTTTGCGATTATTATATCGCAGAATTTGCGTCCGTGGATATTATCCATAGTTACGATATAAATAACGGACTCTGGTCCTTCTGTTTCAGTATCGAAACGAAAAGAGAGTTGTTCAAAATCTTCTTGCGCCGCGCCTTCATCTCTTTTTTGAGTGGGCGCGATATCATTCTGGCGATCAAGTCTTGCAAAAGTAAGTATATGATTTGTCATGGCTACAACGATAGAGCTGCTTCGAGTTGAGGGTAGCCAACTCGGAACGGGGACCACTCATCACCCCATTCTGGCGCTTCCATCTCGAATTTTCCAGTGACCTTGTCCTTAAGGCGCCAAGTTTTCTCAAAGGCGCGTGTATACATGCGGGGCGACGTACCCACAAATGGTTTAAATAGAACCTTCCCTGGTTTTTGACGATCAGTCCCTATGGTTGGCTGTTGGCGGTTTCGGCGCTGCTCAGCCATAGATTTTTGTTCAGGAGGGTGCCATTCGAAAGGGTCAGTTTCAATCGCATCGTCATGGAGGTCCAATGCGAGGCTTTTCGGATAGGGTTCGATGTACTGAACTTCATACACTCCTGCGCCAACGATATGGCGAGCGCAGTAATGGCATGGAAAGGTTGTTACAAAGAGACGTGTTCCTACTGTTGAAACGCCCTCTCTTCCTGCTGATAACAGCGCATCCATCTCGGCGTGCACCGCGCGGCTGAATTCGATTAAGCTTCCGAGGCGTGTTCTTCTAATTCTGGAGGCTAGCTCCTGCTTGTTGGTTACATTGGAGAGTTCTGTGAGTGATTCTATTAGCTCATCAATAATTTTGTTCTGATGTGAGTTATTGCTACAAAACGCCGTCTCTCTAAAAACGCATCGATGGTCTTCTTGAAAGCGAGCTAGCTCGAAGCCTTCCCCATAAACGCCTCCACCTGCTACAGGGACTTCGTTGACGCCTGTCGCAACCACGGTCCCATCAGCGTCAACCAAAGCGGCTCCTACCTGTCTAGACAAACAGGCGCTCCTTACTTTAGCGGAGTGGGCATGATGCATTGCCGTTTCTTCAATAGTTGGTCTTATTATTTTATCGTGTGCGATAATATTCACTAAGCGACCTAATGGTTCATCGAGTGTAGATTTTTCTCCTTCTGGATCATCTATCGAATTGTCCACGAAATAATCGGCTTCAAAAAATGCTTCTGAAACGTGTTGACCTCTTTTATTGTCTAAATCGTCGGAATCTCGCTTCATAAAAGCTTCTACTTTTTTTGTGACTTCGGGCTTTTTGTGCTGTGGCTTTGTGAAGTATTTTTCTAGTATCCGCTTCTTTCTTCGACTTTCTTCGCAAACCACGCCGACCAACGCGAATGCGCTACCGTAGGTCCGCCTCAATAAATGCACCTCGGCAGGATGTCTTATTGAATCAATTAAATATGCTCGTTTCTCGTTGTCGGGTGGGACTGGCTTGCCTCTCTCGTAATGGAAATCGGTTGCCTTTGCCCTGCGCTCGGCGATTTCTCTTAAGACGCAGCGGGCAACTTCCGCAGCATCTTTGGCTCGCATTTGGTCGCCTGCATTCTGGTACTCGACGATCTTCTCGAGAGTTTTTTCTGCGGTGTCAGGGAGCAAATTACCTGTATTCTCTTCATGCCATTTTCTAATCAGCAAACTGGCTTTAATGGTTTCTGTTTTATATCCAGATTCTATGCAGGCCCTTTTGAGTGTATCGATTACGCGAGTACTCCCTGCTCCTACTGGGCCTACTACCGCTATGAATATTTCTTTTGATCTATGTTTCTCGATCACGCGATGTGTGACTTCTAATGCCTCCCGATCATCGTGGGTCGATATTTTTTGTTTGGCTTTGCTCAAAATTTGGCTCCCTCGGAAAAACAGGGGAATTATCAGAATCAGCTCTACTTATTTGGACATAAGTATATGCTGACGCTTTCCGTGCGCAACCAATGGCTTTTGGTTTTCCGACCGTCACCTATCGCTCCGGGTTGCCCACCTCCCCCCTTGCGGGGAGGGCAAAGACCCACTACCCACACACTCGAGCGGTCTGGCGCGCTTTTCGGCGCGCACGGCACGCGTTCAGGACAAGTCCGCCCCCTGGCAAACCCTTTTTCGCGCCTACGCGCGGGGGCTCGACGGGGCGGGCGACAGGCACGACACAACGGGCAGGACTTCCACGGCATGAGCATCGTCGACACCCGCACCCCCGATCCCAAGAAGTTCATCAAGGGCGCCACGGGCGACTGGGAAATCGTGATCGGCATGGAGGTGCATGCCCAGGTCACCTCGAATGCCAAGCTGTTTTCCGGCGCCTCGACCGAGTTCGGCAAGGACCCGAACGCCAATGTCAGCCTCGTCGATGCGGCGATGCCCGGCATGCTGCCGGTGATCAACGAGGAATGCGTCAAGCAGGCGATCCGCACGGGCCTCGGCCTCAAGGCGCAGATCAACCTCAAGTCCGTTTTCGACCGCAAGAACTACTTCTATCCGGACCTGCCGCAGGGCTACCAGATCTCCCAGTTCAAGCAGCCGATCGTCGGCGAGGGCGAGGTCCTGCTCGACATGCCCGGCGGCGAGCAGGTGACGGTCGGCGTCGAGCGGCTGCATCTGGAGCAGGACGCCGGCAAGTCGCTGCACGACCAGCATCCGACCATGTCCTTCGTCGATCTCAACCGGTCCGGCGTCGCCCTGATGGAGATCGTCTCCAAGCCGGACCTGCGCTCGGCCGACGAGGCGAAGGTCTATCTCACCAAGCTGCGCACCATCCTGCGTTACTTGGGCACCTGCGACGGCAACATGGACCAGGGCTCGATGCGCGCCGACGTCAACGTCTCGGTGCGCGCGCCGGGCGGGGCCTTCGGCACGCGCTGCGAGATCAAGAACGTCAACTCCATCCGCTTCGTCGGCCAGGCCATCGAGTATGAGGCCCGCCGCCAGATCGGCATCCTGGAGGACGGCGGCAGCATCGACCAGGAGACGCGCCTGTTCGATCCGGTCAAGGGCGAGACCCGCTCCATGCGCTCCAAGGAGGAGGCGCACGACTACCGCTACTTCCCCGATCCGGACCTGCTGCCGCTGGAATTCGACCAGGCGTATGTCGACGCGCTGGCCGTCGGCCTGCCGGAGCTGCCGGACGACAAGAAGGCGCGCTTCGTCGCCGATTACGGGCTCACCGCCTATGACGCCGACATCCTGGTGGCGGAAAAGGCCTCGGCCGACTTCTTCGAGGAGGTCGCCAAGGGGCGCGATGCCAAGCTGTCGGCCAACTGGGTGATCAACGAGCTGTTCGGCCGGCTCAACAAGGAAGGGCTGGAGCTGAGCGAAAGCCCGGTGTCGGCCGGCCAGCTCGGCGGCATCGTCGATCTGGTGGTGGACGGGACGATCTCGGGCAAGATCGCCAAGGACCTGTTCGAGATCGTCTGGAGCGAGGGCGGCGAGCCGGCCGCGATCGTCGAGGCGCGGGGCATGCGCCAGGTGACGGATCTCGGCGCCATCGAGGCGGAGGTCGACAAGATCATCGCCGCCAACCCGGACAAGGTCGAGCAGGCCCGCGCCAAGCCCGGCCTGCTCGGCTGGTTCGTCGGCCAGGTGATGAAGGCGACCGGCGGCAAGGCCAACCCGCAAGCGGTCAACGACCTGCTCAAGGCGAAGATCGGCATCGAGTAGGGGCGGGCGCCCCCGCGCTTCCGCCCTCCCTCGCAAGGCTTCTGCGTTCGTCACCCCGGACGCAGGCGAAGCCGAAAATCCGGGGCCGGAGAGGCACGGTGCCTGCTGCTCCTGCTTGAACGCTGCTGCAATCGCCCTCGGCTCTCCGATCCCGGCTCGGCGCTCACGCGCCGTCCGGGAGGACGGGGAGGGGAGGGAGCGACAAAACACCCGCTGAGGGTGCCAATGGTTCCCGGCTCTCCGGCTTCGCCTGCGGCTATGGCGACGGTCGGGGCTGCGGTCGGAACGACGCCGGAGGGGCTGTGCGGATGGGTCGCACAAGGGCGCGCGGCGTGGCCTTTCCGACCGGATCGCGCCTGCGACACCGCCGCCTGTTCTCGCCTCACGCTCCTCTTGCGAGGTTCGCTTTTGCAGTGCAATATATGCAAGGCCGATGGGAGAGGGGTGTCTGCCATCCGATTGCCGTGATTGCATCTGATTTTTCTCATATATCTTGGTGAAACAGTCCTGCTCGCTTGACGTTGTGAGTGGCGGCCTTCGTGCGGCGGATGCGCTGCATGCTGCGCTTGCACAGAAGTCGGCACGCCGGGAACCGGCAAGCCGGCCGCACGCAACGATGGCGGCAGGGCGCGCGGAGCGACCGGGAGGCCCGAGGGCCGGCCGGGGCGCGTCGTTGCGCTGTCTCGCCCAGATCCCGAGAATCGTTTCCGAGGTTCCAGCAGGTCCCATGCCGACAATCGACAAACGCCGCTTTCTGACGTCCAGTGCCGGTTTCCTTTCCGTGCTGATGGCCAGCACCGCCTTTCCCGCCTTTGCGCAGGAGGCAGGCGCGCCCGCGCCAGGCGCGGCGCCGGCGGGCACGCCGTTCGACTGGGAGGCCCTGGTCGCGCGGATGAAGGCGAGAGCGGCGGAGCCCTATGCCGACGCGGCGGCAGATCTGCCGGAGGCGGTGGCCAGGCTCGACTACGACGCCCATCGCGCGATCCGCTTTCGGCCCGATCATGCGCGGTGGAAGGACGACAAGCGCAATTTCGAACTGCAGGCGTTCTATCCGGGTTGGGTCTTCGCCCATACGGTCGACCTGTTCGAGATCGTCGAGGGCCAAGCCTATCCGATGGGCTTTGCCGCCACCGATTTCGAGTATCGTCCGCCGCTCGACCCGGTGGTCTTCGATAGGTTCGCGTTTCCGGGCGCTGCCGGCTTTCGCCTGCATTACCCGCTCAACCGCACCGACTATCGCGACGAGCTGATCACCTTCCTCGGCGCCAGCTATTTCCGCGCGCTGGGGCGGGGCAACGCCTACGGCGCTTCGGCGCGCGGCCTTGCGGTCGACGCGGCCGCCGGCAGTGCCGAGGAATTCCCGCGCTTCAGCCGCTTCTATGTCGAGCGGCCGGAGACGGATGCGCGTGAGATCCGCTTCTATGCCGAGCTGGAGAGCCCGCGCGTGGCGGGGGCCTATGCCTTCACCGTCCTTCCCGGCGCGGAGACGCTGGTCGACGTGGAGGCGGCGATCTTCCTGCGCGACGACGTCTCGCGGCTCGGCCTTGCGCCGCTCACCTCGATGTATCTGTTCGGCGAGAACGACCGGACCGGCTTCGACGACTTCCGCCCGGAGGTGCACGACAATGACGGCCTCGCCATCCTGCGCGCCAGCGGCGAGCGCGTCTGGCGCCCGTTGACCAATCCGGCGCGGCTGCAGCTCTCCGTCTTCGGCGAGATCAATCCGCGCGGCTTCGGCCTGTTGCAGCGCGACCGCAACGCCGAGAACTACCTAGACACGGAAGCGCATTACGAGCGCCGCCCCTCCGTCTGGATCGAGTCGGTCGGCGACTGGGGCGAGGGCGCGGTGCTGCTTGCCGAAATCCCCTCCGACTCGGAGGCGAACGACAATATCGTCGCCTTCTGGATGCCGAAGAACGGCCTGACGGCCGGCTCCGAGCACCGGTTGCGCTACCGCATGACCTGGGCGCTCGACGTGGAGGGCGACGTGCCGCTGGCGCGGGCGCTGCGCACCCGCACGGGCCATGGCGGCGTCGCCGCCGTGGCCAACGATGAGGACACCCGCAAGTTCCTTGTCGACTTCGGCGGCGACACTCTTACCGGCCTGGGCGAGGAGGCGCCGATGGACGTTCACCTCTCCCTCAGCAACGGCGAGGTGGTGCACAAGATCCTGAGCAAGATTCCCGGGAACGATATGTGGCGTCTGATCGTTGATGTCAGGCGAACCGACGCCGACAAGCCGGTCGAGCTTTCCGCCGCACTCGTTCTCGAGGGCAAGACCCTCTCCGAAACCTGGATCTATCAATGGGGACAAACGAGATGATCGTCGATACCCGTTCCGCGGAAGACGCGCTCCGGCCGGATCCGGCCCGAGCACGAGAGGCGTTTTTCGGCGAGTTGCGTCGGCAGTTCGCCCGCCACGATCTTGACGACGAGGCGCTGGAACAGGCGGTGAACGAGGCTGTTCGCCATCTATCGGACGATCCGGCGGGCGAGGGGCAGGATGCCCTGCACGAGCGCCTCTACGCGCACGCCGACCCGGCGCTGCGCCGGTCGGTCGTCGCCTCGCTGTGCCTGCCGGCGCCGCGGGCGCCGTTGCAGATGCCGATGCAGACGCTGGAACGCCCAACCTTCCTGTCGCGGCTTGCCGTGCTGCGGGCGTTCACCCGCCAGCGCATCGGCGAGCGCTGAGAACAAACCTGCGGAAAGGGCTCTGGCGGATGGATCCGGCTGCCTCCACGTCCTCGTTTCGCGAGGCGCTCCCCGTCGGCCTGCGCCGGACCGGCGCGATCCTGCTGACCCTCGGTCTCACGGGCGCGGCCGCGGCCATGTTCGGCTCGGTGGCGGTCGCCGACGGGTTGGACTGGGTCGACGTGGTCCGCGTGTCGCTGGTCGCCTTCTGCGCGCTGTGGCTCTCCTGGGGCGCCTGTATCGGCATTTTCGGACTGATCTTTCCGAACGATGCCGTGCCGGCCCGCGACGGCCGGCCCAAGGGGCGTACCGCGATCGTGATTCCGGTCTACAACGAGGCGGCGGACGCGGTCTTCGCCCGGCTCGATGCGATGTATCGGGCGCTGGACGAGATCGGCGCGCTGGACTGCTTCGACTTCCACGTCCTGTCGGATTCCACCCGCGAGGAGGCGGCGGCGGACGAGCGCCGGCTTTATCGCCAGGCGGTCGCGGAGCTTTCGGCGGCCGGGCGGCTCTACTATCGCCACCGCTCGCCGAACACCGGGCGCAAGGCCGGCAACATCGCCGATTTCATCCGCACCAGCGGCGGTGCCTACGAGTATATGCTGGTGCTCGACGCCGACAGCCTGATGAGCGCCGAGACGATCGTCGAGATGGTGCGGCGCATGGAGGCGGTGCCCGATCTCGGCCTGCTGCAGACGGTGCCGCGCATCATCGGGCGCAAGACGCTGTTCGGGCGGATGATCCAGTTCTCGGCCAGTTTCTACTCGCCCGTCGTCTCGCGCGGCGTCGCGGCGCTGCAGGGGCGCCAGGGGCCGTTCTGGGGCCATAACGCGCTGATCCGCACGCGCGCCTTCGCGGCGACCTGCGGGCTGCCGGCGCTGGCCGGCAAGCCGCCCTTCGGCGGCGAGATCCTGTCCCACGACACGGTGGAGGCGGCGATGCTGGCGCGCGGCGGCTGGCGGGTGCGGCTCGATGCGGATCTCGACGGGTCCTACGAGGAAGCGCCGGCCAACCTGATTGAATACGCCAAGCGCGACCGGCGCTGGTGCCAGGGCAACCTGCAGCACGCACGGGTCGTCGGCGCGCCGGGCCTTCCGATCTGGAGCCGGGTCAACCTGCTGCAGGGCATCATGGCCTATCTCGCCTCGCCGGTCTGGCTGATGTTCCTGCTGGCCAGCGTCGCCGCGCCGCTGTTCGCGCCGGCGCCGGTCTATTTCGTGTCCGGCTCGCCGTTTCCGCGCTTTCCCCATCCGGAGACGGAAAAGGGGCTGGCGCTGCTGTTCGGTGTTGTCGGGCTGCTCATCCTGCCCAAGGCGCTGTTGCTGCTGCGCGCCGTGCTGACCGGCGCGGCGGAGGATCATGGCGGGGCGGGGCGGGCCTCGGTCTCCGCGCTCCACGAACTGCTGCTCGCCTCGCTGCTCGCGCCGATCCACATGATGTTCCAGAGCCGCTCGGTGTTCCAGGTGCTGTCGGGAGCCGATTTCGGCTGGCCGTCGAGCGAGCGGGAGGACGGGTCGCTCGATCTGGCGACAAGCGCCAGGGCAAGCTGGTGGATGGTCCTGTTCGGGGTGGCGACCCTGCTCTTCGCCTCTCAATACGCCGCCGACCTTCTGGTCTGGCTGCTGCCGATCGCCTTGCCCTTGGTGCTGGCGCCGCTGGTGATCTGGTGGACGGCATCGCCCTCGGCGGGCGCGCGGGCGCGCCGGCGAGGCGTGTTCCTGACCCCGCAGGAAGGGCGGGAGGTTCCGCTGATCGCGGCGGCGGCACGCGCGCGCGCCGCCTATCGCCGTCCGCCGGCGGGGGCCGAGAGCGCCCGCAGCGCCGCCTGACACGGGCGCCGCGCGCCATCGGCCGCCGCCTGTCATCATCCCGTTACGAGAACGGCTTACCCGGCTCACTTCAAGGCAACTTGAGGAGAGTCGGAGGTGGCCATGCTGTCGGGTCGGGCGTCGAACACGAAGTCGGTCAATGCCGGGCGGGGCGCGCTGCTCGGCCGCGCGGTGCATCGCAACAGGGCCCTGTCGGGGGAGGGCGCGCTGGAGCGGCTCTTCACCTTCGCCTTCAAGGGGCTGGTCTATCCGCAGATCTGGGAAGACCCCGAGATCGACATGGACGCGCTGGAGATCGGCCGCGACCACAAGGTGGTGACCATCGCCTCGGGCGGCTGCAACGTTCTGTCCTACCTGACGGCCGATCCGGCCAGCATCACCGCCGTCGACCTCAACCGCGCGCATGTGGCGCTGACCCGGCTGAAGCTCGCCGCCGTCAAGCACCTGCCGGGGCACGAGGCCTTCTACCGCTTCTTCGGCAAGGCCGACGAGACGGGCAATGTCGAGGCCTACAACCGCTTCCTGCGCGAGCGGCTCGACCCGGAAACCCGCGAGTACTGGGAAAAGCGCGACCTGACGGGGCGCAAGCGCATCACCCTGTTCGCCCGCGACCTCTATCACCACGGGCTGCTCGGCTATTTTATCGGCGCCGGCCATTTCGTCGCCCGCGCCTACGGCATCGACCCCAGGGACATGCTGCGCGCCCGCTCGCTGGAGGAGCAGCGCACCTATTTCGACAAGGCGCTGGCGCCGCTGTTCGACAAGCGGATGGTCCGCTGGGCGACGTCGAAGCGCGTCTCGCTCTACGGGCTCGGCATTCCGCCGGCGCAGTACGAGGCGCTGGCCGGCAGCGGCCCCGGCGGCATGGCGGCGGTGCTGCGCGAGCGGCTGGAACGGCTGGCCTGCGACTTTCCGCTGTCGGAGAACTATTTCGCCTGGCAGGCCTTCGGCCGCGGCTACGCCAATGACGAGGCCGGCCCGCTGCCGCCCTATCTGCGGCGCGACCATTTCGAGGCGATCCGCGCCCGCGCCGACCGGGTGCGCGTGGTCAACCGCTCCTTCACCGACTATCTGGCCGCGCAGGAGGGGGGCAGCGTCGACCGCTACGTCCTCCTCGATGCGCAGGACTGGATGACCGACGGCGCGCTGAACGCCCTGTGGGCGGAGATCACCCGCACGGCCCGTCCCGGCGCGCGCGTCGTCTTCCGCACGGCGGCCGAGCCGAGCCTGCTGCCCGGCCGCGTCGCGCCGGAGATCTTAGGTCAGTGGCGCTACGATGCGGAGCGCTCGCGCAAGCTCGGCTACATGGACCGCTCGTCGATCTATGGCGGCTTCCACCTTTATATCCGCGGCGCGGCATGACCGTGCGGGGAGAAGCGAGGACGTCCAACGGTGCGGAGCTGATGGACGGCATCTACCGCCGGCAGCGGCATGTCTACGATGCGACGCGCAAATACTATCTGCTCGGCCGCGACCGGCTGATCGACGAGCTCGCCCCGCCGCCGGGGGGCACCGTGCTGGAGCTCGGCTGCGGCACGGCGCGCAACCTGGTGCTCGCCGCCCGCCGGCATCCGCAGGCGCGGTTCTTCGGCATCGACATCTCGGAGCAGATGCTGGAGAGCGCCCGCGGCTCGATCCGCCGCGCGGGGCTGGAAGGCCGGGTGAGCGTCGCGCAGGGCGATGCGACGGCCTTCGACGCGGCGGCGCTGTTCGGCGTCGGGCGGTTCGACCGGGTGTTCTTCTCCTACAGCCTGTCGATGATCCCGCCCTGGCGCGAGGCGCTCATGGCCGGGGCCGGCGCGCTGTCGCCGGGCGGCCGGCTGCATCTCGTCGACTTCGGCATGATGGAGGCCTGGCCGGGCCTGGTGCGCGCGCCGTTCCGCGCCTGGCTGGCCGCCTTCCACGTCGCGCCGCGGGCGGAACTGGAGGCAGCGCTTGCCGACTGTGCGCAGGCGCAAGGCGCGCGGGCGACCTTCCGCCGGCTGCATGGCGGCTACGCGGTGACGGGGCGGCTCGAGGCCTGAGACGGCGCTGGAGACGTTTTCCGGGCGTAACAATGGGAACGTCCGGCGTCCTCGCGCGTTTCTTGACCGGTGCAGCGGCCATGTTAGGTTGCGGGGTCAGTGCGCGCGCACGCCCTTGCGCGCAAGAAGGGGCGGACGTTTCCATGCCGGACGACGGCGACAACACAGACGCGGACGACCGATTTCCCCGGGAGCCGTTGGCGATTTGCGCCCGGCGGCTCCGCGATCCCGTTTCCCGACCTCATTCCGCAGACCGACAGCCCGCATGCCGCACGCTCCGGCATGGCGGGCCTTGCGCGCGCCTGCGCTTTTGCCACTAGGAAAGGTTCGACATGGAATTCCTGGCAGATCCGAATATCTGGATCGGGCTCGTCACCCTGGTGCTGCTCGAGGTGGTGCTCGGCATCGACAACCTCGTGTTCATCGCCATCCTGGCCGACAAGCTGCCGCCGAACCAGCGCAACAAGGCGCGCCTCATCGGCCTGTCGCTGGCACTCATCATGCGCATCGCGCTGCTGTTCTCGATTTCCTGGATCGTGACGCTGACCAACCCGCTGTTCTCGCTGGGCGGCTTCTCCTTCTCCGGGCGCGACCTGATCCTGATCACCGGCGGCCTGTTCCTGCTGTTCAAGGGCACGATGGAGCTGCACGAGCGGCTGGAGGGCGCGCACGGGCACAAGAGCGGCAAGATCGTCCATGCGGTGTTCTGGCAGGTGATCGTGCAGATCGTCATTCTGGATGCGGTGTTCTCGCTCGACAGCGTCATCACCGCCGTCGGCATGGTCAACAATCTGTGGGTGATGATCACGGCGGTCTGCATCGCCATGGCGGTGATGATGGTCGCCTCCAAGCCGCTGATGGCCTTCGTCTCCAAGCATCCGACGGTGGTGATCCTGTGCCTGGGGTTCCTGCTGATGATCGGCTTCAGCCTGGTGGTCGAGGGCTTCGGCCAGCACATCCCGAAGGGCTATCTCTACGCGGCCATCGGCTTCTCGGTGCTGATCGAGGCGTTCAACCAGATCGGCCGCCACAACCGCGAGCAACTGGTCGTCGCCGGAAACCTGCGCGAGCGCACCTCCGAGGCGGTGCTGCGCATGCTCGGCGGAAAGGTCGGCGAGCAGCCGCTCGGCGAGACGGTGGACGTGATCGCCGAGCAGGCGGCCCTCGGCGAGCTGTTCAAGCCCGAGGAGCAGGACATGATCCGCGGCGTGCTGGGGCTCGGCCAGCGGCCTGTCAGCTCGATCATGACGCCCTCCAACGAGCTGGAATGGCTGGACCTCGACAAGCCGGACGAGGAGTTGCGCGCGGCGATCCGCCGGCTTACCCACGGGCGGGTGGTGCTGGCGCGCGGCAGCGTCGACGAGTTCGTCGGCGTGGCGCTGACCAAGGATCTGCTCAACGCGGTGATCGGCGGCGAGGCGATCGACTGGGCGCAGCTGATGCGCCAGCCGGGCGTCGTGCACGAGATGACCGACGTGCTGACGGTGATGGAGCTGCTGCGCCGTTCGCCGGTGCAGATGGCGATGGTGATCGACGAATACGGCTCGCTGGAAGGCATCGCCACGCCCACCGACGTGCTGGAGGCGATTGCCGGCGAGTTCCCGGACATGGACGAGGAAGCGGCCGCACTGCAGAAGCAGGAGGACGGCTCCTGGACGGTGGACGCCTTCATCGACATCCGCCAGCTCAGCGCCGCCATCGGCCGCGATCTCGTCGACGAGGCCAACCGCTATTCGACGCTGGCCGGCTACATCATGTCCCAGCTGGGCCACCTGCCGAAGGTCGGCGACGTGCTGGAGACCGGGGACCTGCGCTTCGAGGTCCTGTCGCTGGAAAAGCGCGCCATCGGGAAGGTGCGCATTGCGCCGGTCGAGACCGAGGCGCCCCCGCATGGGTAAGGGCGGGATGTTCGAGGCGGAGCTGCAGGGGCTCGACATCGCGCCCGCGACCGAGGACGACCTTGCCGCCTGCGCCGCGTTGATGAGCGCCAATGCGGCCGGGGCGCGCGTGGGGCAGGAGGCGGGCGACCTTGCGCCCTATCTCGCCGCGTTCCGCCGCATGGTGGCGGGTGGGGCGACCGTGCTGCACGTGGCGCGCCTGCCGGGCATGGAGGCGGGGCGCATCGCCGGCATGTTCGAGTTCACGGTCATCGACGGGCTGTCCTTCGGCGGGCGCCCGCGCGCCCAGGTGGAGAGCGTGCATGTGGCCCCGGAGCTGCGCGGGCGCGGCATCGGCCGGGCGATGATGCGCTTTGCCGAGGCACGGGCGCGCGAGTGCGGCTGCGTCCTGTTGCAGCTCACCTCCAACCGCGAGCGGCAGGGCGCGCACGACTTCTACCAGGCGCTCGGCTACCAGCCCTCGCATGTCGGCTACAAGCTGATGCTGTGAGCGGTGCGCGGCGTACGTGTGGCGTGATCGAGCGTTCACGCGGACCCGCTTGCCGCCCCGCGTGCGGCCGCGGATGGTTGTGCGGGCGCTTTCCGGCCTTAAGTTTCAATCCGACCGGCCGCAGTCGGCGCGCGCACAAGTGTCCGCGAGCCTCCGGCCATTTGAAGAAACATGGAGCATGACAGGCATGTCCGCGACCCAGACCAAGCCCATCGAACTGCATTACTGGCCGACCCCGAACGGCTGGAAAGTCTCGATCCTGCTGGAGGAACTCGGCGTTCCCTACAATCTCAACCTCGTCAATATCGGCGCGGGCGACCAGTTCAAGCCGGAGTTCCTGAAGATCTCGCCGAACAACCGCATGCCGGCCATCGTCGATCCGGAAGGGCCGGGCGGCGAGCCGATCTCGGTCTTCGAATCCGGCGCGATCCTGCAGTATCTCGGGCGCAAGTTCGGCCGGTTCTACCCGACCGACGAGCGAAAGCGCGTCAAGGTGGACGAGTGGCTGATGTGGCAGATGGGCGGCTTCGGCCCGATGCTCGGCCAGAATCATCATTTCCGCGTCTATGCGCCGGAAAAGATCCCTTACGCCATGGACCGTTATCTCAACGAGACGCACCGGCTCTACGGCGTGCTCGACAAGCAGCTCGCCGGGCGCGACTTCGTCGCCGACGAGTATTCCATCGCCGACATGGCCATCGTCGGCTGGGCGACCGGCTGGGAACGGCAGGGCATGGATCTGGGCAAGGACTTCCCGAACGTCCGGCGCTGGCTGGAGGCGCTGAAGGCGCGCCCGGCGGTCGAGCGTGGCCTCGCCGTCGGCCGCGAGATGCGCGAGCAGCTCAACCTTGCAAGCGACAAGGGCGCCCAGTCGGTGCTGTTCGGTCAGCGCGCGCGCTGACCTCTCGCCTGTTATCGAGGCGCCGGGGGATCAGTTCGGATCAGTTCGCCCGGCGCCACACTTCCGTTTCGCAGAACTGCACCACCATCCGCACGCAGCCGCGCAGGGTCAGCTGGTCGTCGCCCTGCAGCGTCGCCGTCGCATTGGCCGTCACGCCGCGGCGCGGATCGTAGACGCGGGCGCTCCAGGTTCCGTCCGTGTCGCCCGGCGAGATATCCCAGATCACCGGCACATTGAGCAGCTTGCGGTCGCGCTTGGCGGCGTCGCGGTTCTTCACGTCCGTCGCGCTCTGCCTGGTCGTGCCCGGCGGCGGGGGAAAGTCCACCAGCAGGCCGCAGGGCGCGGCGCCGCAAGGCCCCACGCGCACGGTGCCGGCATCGGGCGTCCGCCAGGTGCCGAAGATCTCTTCCGCGCCGAGCGCCGGCGGCGCGAGGGCGAGAAGGGCGAACCCGGCCAGTGCGGCAAGGGCGGGCAGGGAGGCGAGGCGAGGGGGCGTCATCGGGTTCCTTTCGCGAGATGCGAGGATCTGTCTTTGCCGCAATCTGCCGGGGAAGTGGGGCGCGAGGGTGACCGCCTGTGGTCGCCTTCGTGTCGGGCTTCGGGAAAGCTTGTGCCGGGGCCTCGCGTAAGGGTTGGGGCGGGCCGTCGTCGGAGGGTGTGAAGGCCTCAGTTCTTCTCAAGGTGAATCAAGCGTTTCCCGCGCAAATCCATGTTGAGTCAACTCGCGTTGATTTCGCTGCCGTTTCCGCTCGGAAATGCTGAATCCTTCGTGAAGTTTACCAGGTGTTTTCGACTCGTTTTCTTCCCGTTAAGCGAGAATTTTAAGCTCGCGTTGAAGGGGCAGGACCACACTCGGACATGAAGATTGCGGGGAAAAGCCCAAGCATCCCGCGGCCTTCGACCCGGAGCGGATCGGCAGGACGCCGGCCGCAAGACGACCGACAAGGAGTGTGAGACATGGCTCGTTTGGATCTTGGTTCCCCCGATCTTGCCATCATGGGCGGCCAGCCCGCCGGCCCGGACATCCTGCTGCAGATGGGGTTGGACTGCGCCTGCGGCCGCCACGGCGCCGCCGACCTGGTTGCCGCGCACAAGTGGTTCAACATCGCCGCCGTCAAGGGCAGCCAGGACGCAGTGCGCTACCGTAAGGAAATCTCCTCGGAGATGACCCGCTCCGAAATCGCCGACGCCCAGCGTGCGGCCCGCGAGTGGCTGTCCCTGCATTGATCCGCGGTGGAGCCGGTCCCTGCGCAAGGGGCATTTCCACCAAGGATATCAACCTGGCTGCGGCGTGCTGAAGCGCTTCTGACATAGCGCCTGCAACGTCTTTCGCGTCCGCGCCGCAGCCCGTTTTCATGCCCGTCATCCAGGCTTTTCGTGCGTGGCCTTGCCCGCCTCGTCTTGCGGCGCCTCTCCTTGCGCCGTGCCGGCCGCGTCGCTCTTCACGGGGCGATAGGGCGCCTGCACCTCTTCCGCCAATCCTCCAGTCGCCCGTTCCAGCGCCGCGATCTCGCGGATCGCCGCCAGCCGGCTGCCAAGCACGGCCAGTTCCGGATGGGGCGACAGCTGCGCGATGGCGGCATCCAGGTGCTCGATGATCGCCCGCCGGGCCGCGTCCTGCCGGCTTTTCCTGTCCATGCCGTTCCCTTTCTCCTCGTCCCGGCACGGACTGTCCTTCCGAACCGATCTGCGTCTCCGTGTGCCCTGGGGTTCACAAGTCTTGCAGGCTTTGCCCAGCCCACCATCATGGGATTCCCGGATTGACAGCCGGCACCTCAGTCGATCAGGCCGAGGCGGAAG
>NZ_JALBGD010000019.1 GCF_023507705.1 Stappia sp. WLB 29
CCACCTCAACGATATGAGTTGATGACCGCCGAGGGGGGGAGGAGGGGCCTGGTGCCCTTTCGGTTGGCTGTGGCGTGCCGGCGCGTGAGCGGAACGGCGGTTGAGGGCGCGCAAGGCCACGCCTCCCTCTCCGAGGTCACTCCGGACGCAGGCGAAGCCGGAGATCCGGGGCCCGTTCGTTCCCAGAGCGTTCGCGATGGTGTTGCGAGCCCGCCGGCGTGCTCCCGCGTCTCCTCTACCGACAGTCCGCACCGCGCCCGGACGGCAAAACGGCTTCGCAGGGCGGCGACCCGGCGAAGCCGTGGGATGAGCGATCCGCGATGCGATCGGGAGGGCGAGCGTCGGGCGGACGATCGCAAGGACGGTCAGCCGAAGGTGACGTCGATGATCTCGTAGGCACGGGCGCCGCCGGGAGCGGTCACCTCGACGCTGTCGCCGACGGCCTTGCCGATCAGCGCGCGGGCGATGGGCGAGGAGATCGAGATGCGGCCGAGCTTCACGTCGGCCTCGACATCGCCGACGATCATGTACTTCTTCTCTTCCTCGGTGTCCTCGTCGATGAGGGTCACCGTGGCGCCGAACTTGACGGTGTCGCCCGACAGCTTGCTGACGTCGATCACCTCGGCGCGGCCGAGCTTGTCTTCGAGCTCGCTGATGCGGCCCTCGTTCAGACTCTGCTGTTCCTTGGCGGCGTGATACTCGGCATTTTCCGACAGGTCACCATGGGCGCGCGCCTCGGCGATCGCCTGGATGATGCGCGGCCGCTCTTCCGACATCCGCTGCTTCAGCTCCTTCTCGAGCATGGCGTAACCAGCGCCTGTCATCGGAACCTTTTCCATAGGTCTTCGACCCTTCTTCTTCGCGCCGCCAAAAGGCGTCGCGCGTCAAAAAAAATGACGTCCGGCAGGGCAGGGCCCGGCCGGAACGCTCACAATTCTCAGGCCTTGGTGAAGTAGGCCTGCAACGGAACCACTTCAAGGTTGCCCGAAGCGTAGGCCTCGATCCCCTTTGCGGCCGCGATGGCACCAGCCAAGGTCGTGTAATACGGAACCTTGTGCAACAGGGCCGCGCGGCGCAGCGACCTGCTGTCGGAGAGAGCCTGGGCGCCTTCGGTCGTGTTGAAGACGAGCTGGACCTCTCCGTTCTTGATAGCATCAACGATGTGCGGCCGGCCTTCAAGCACCTTGTTGACCTTGTCGCAGGAAATTCCCTGCTTCTCCAGGAAGGCCTGGGTGCCGTGCGTGGCGATGATCCGGAAGCCGATCTTCGCCAGGCGGCGGATCGGATCGAGCACCCGCTCCTTGTCTGCATCGCGCACCGAGACGAAGACGGTGCCGCTGGTCGGAACGCGGGTGCCCGAGCCGAGCTGCGACTTGGCGAAGGCGACCTCGAACGTGCCGTTGAGGCCCATGACCTCGCCGGTGGAGCGCATCTCCGGGCCGAGCACCGTGTCGACGCCGGGGAAGCGGGCGAAGGGGAACACCGCCTCCTTCACCGCGACATGGTCGAGCTTCTCGTTCTTCAGGCCGAAGGAGGCGAGCGGCTCGCCGGCCATCACCCTCGCGGCGATCTTGGCGATCGGCACGCCGATGGTCTTGGCGACGAAGGGCACGGTGCGCGAGGCGCGCGGGTTGACCTCCAGCACGAAGATCTCGCCGTCCTTGATGGCGTACTGGACGTTCATCAGGCCGCCGACGGCGAGCGCCCTCGCCAGCAGCTCGGTCTGGCGGGTGAGCTCGGCCACCATCTCCTCGGAGAGCGAATAGGGAGGCAGCGAGCAGGCGCTGTCGCCCGAGTGGATGCCGGCCTCCTCGATATGCTCCATGATGCCGCAGACGAAGACGTCCTTGCCGTCGGCGAGCGCGTCGACATCGACCTCGATGGCGCCGTCGAGATAGCGGTCGAACAGCAGCGGGTTCTTGCCGAGCACCGTGTTGATCTGGCCGGTCTTGTCGTTCGGGTACTTGGCGCGCACGTCGGCCGGGACCAGCTCGGGCAGGGTGCCGAGCAGGTAGGCGTTGAGCGCCTCCTCGTCGCGGATGATCTGCATGGCGCGGCCGCCGAGCACGTAGGACGGGCGCACGACCAGTGGCAGGCCGAGTTCGGCGACGATCAGCCGGCTCTGCTCGACCGAATAGGCGATGCCGTTCTGCGGCTGCTTCAGGCCCTGGCGGTGCAGCAGCTTCTGGAAGCGGTCGCGGTCTTCGGCAAGGTCGATCATGTCCGGCGCGGTGCCGAGGATCGGCACGTCGGCCTCGACCAGCGCTTGGGCGAGCTTCAGCGGCGTCTGGCCGCCGAACTGGACGATGACGCCGTGCAGCGTGCCGTTGGTCTGCTCGGTGCGGATGATCTCCAGCACGTCCTCGGCCGTCAGCGGCTCGAAATAGAGCCGGTCCGAGGTGTCGTAGTCGGTGGAGACGGTCTCCGGGTTGCAGTTGACCATGATGGTCTCGAAGCCGGCATCCTGCAGCGCGAAGGCGGCGTGGCAGCAGCAGTAGTCGAACTCAATGCCCTGGCCGATCCGGTTCGGGCCGCCGCCGAGGATCACCACCTTCTTCCTGTCGCTCGGGCGCGCCTCGTCGGCAAGCTTGCCTGCGAAGGGCGTCTCGTAGGTGGAATACATATAGGCGGTCGGCGAGGCGAATTCGGCAGCGCAGGTGTCGATGCGCTTGTAGACCGGGTGCACGTCGAGCTTGCCGCGCAGCGCCTTGACGTCGGCCTCGTCGAGACCGGCGAGGGAGGCGAGGCGCGCATCGGAAAAGCCCATCGCCTTGAGGGTGCGCATGGCGACCGCATTGTCCGGCAGGCCGTGGGCGCGCACCTTCTCCTCGGTGTCGACGATGGCCTTGATCTGGCGCAGGAACCACGGGTCGATGTGGCAGGAGCGGTAGACCTGCTCCAGGTCGGTGCCGAGGCGGAAGGCCTGGGCGCATTTGAGCAGGCGGTCCGGCGTCGGCGAGGCGAGCGCGGCGCGGATGGCGTTCTTGTCGTCGTTCTGCCCGAGGCCGGGGATCTCGACCTCGTCGAGGCCGGTGAGGCCCGTCTCCAGGCCGCGCAGCGCCTTCTGCAGGCTCTCGGCGAAGGTGCGGCCGATGGCCATGACCTCGCCGACCGACTTCATGGCGGTGGTCAGGGTCGGCTCGGCGCCGGGGAACTTCTCGAAGGCGAAGCGCGGGATCTTGGTGACGACATAGTCGATCGAGGGCTCGAACGAGGCCGGGGTGGCGCCGCCGGTGATGTCGTTCTCCAGCTCGTCCAGCGTGTAGCCGATGGCCAGCTTCGCCGCGACCTTGGCGATGGGGAAGCCGGTCGCCTTGGAGGCGAGCGCGGAGGAGCGCGACACGCGCGGGTTCATCTCGATGACGATGAGGCGGCCGTTCTCCGGATTGACCGCGAACTGGACGTTGGAGCCGCCGGTCTCGACGCCGATCTCGCGCAGCACCGCGAGGCTGGCGTCGCGCATGATCTGGTATTCCTTGTCGGTCAGCGTCAGCGCCGGCGCGACGGTGATGGAATCGCCGGTATGCACGCCCATCGGGTCGATGTTCTCGATGGAGCAGATGATGATGCAGTTGTCCGCGCGGTCGCGGACCACCTCCATCTCGTATTCCTTCCAGCCGATCACCGATTCCTCGACCAGGACCTCGGTGGTCGGGGAGGCGTCGAGGCCGCGCTCGATGATGTCGAGATATTCCTCGCGGTTGTAGGCGATGCCGCCGCCCGTGCCGCCCAGGGTGAAGGAGGGGCGGATGATCGCCGGCAGGCCGATGTCGTCGAGCGCGTCGAGCGCCTCGCCGAGCGAATGGGCGAGACGCGAGCGCGGCGTCTCCAGGCCGATCTTGTCCATCGCCAGGCGGAACAGCTCGCGGTCCTCGGCCTTGTCGATGGCCTCGGCGGTCGCGCCGATCATCTCGACGCCGAACTTCTCCAGCACGCCCATCTTCTTCAGGGACAGGGCGCAGTTCAGCGCCGTCTGGCCGCCCATGGTCGGCAGCAGCGCGTCCGGGCGCTCCTTCTCGATGATCTTGGCGACGATCTCCGGCGTGATCGGCTCGATATAGGTGGCGTCGGCCAGGTCCGGATCGGTCATGATCGTCGCCGGATTCGAATTCACCAGGATGACCCGATAGCCTTCCTCTCGCAGCGCCTTGCAGGCCTGGGTTCCGGAGTAATCGAACTCGCAGGCCTGGCCGATGATGATCGGCCCGGCGCCGATGATCAGGATCGAGGAGATGTCTGTGCGTTTGGGCATACTGGGCTCGCGGCTGGCCTTCGCCGGATCGTTCCGCGAGGGGCGCGGGATCCGGTCGGCGGCGTCTTCCTGGGTGAAATCTACGGCTGAGCGCGCCTTATAGGCAAAAAGCGCGAAAGGCGAAACCCCATCCTCGCCATGTTTCGGGCTGCGCTGCAGGGGAATGCTGTCATGTGCCGGCGGCCGGGTCGGACGGGGGCGGGACGGGCACGGTGCCGGATGCCGGGACCGGCGCCGGCAAGGGCCCCGAAACCGGCGTCACGCCGTCGAAATCGGCGATGCCGGCGGTCAGCGCATAGCAGGCGAGGCGCACGGCCTTGGGGATCTCGACGGGACGGCCGTTGCGGTCGCCCTTCTCGTAATACTGGATCATCCGCTTCTTGAGGCCGAGCACCTCGGCGGCATCCTTCTGCTTCAGGCCGAGCGACTTTCGCCACTTGCGGAACAGCTCGGGCGTCATCGTGGCGGTCGTTGCAGGGGGCGCCATGGGCCGTCTCGTCGGGTCTTGCGTTTGGATCTTGCGTTCGGGGCTGGTCTGACATCCGCTTCGGCGTCGGCTCCGGTGTTCCGGCCGTAAGCCGCAGCACCGGAAGCGCAACCTTTGCGCCCGACTTGATCCGACGCGCGCGCGCAAAAGTCAAACGGCAATCGGCGCGTTTACCCTGATTGGGTCGCAGCCGACGCGAACTTACATAATGCAGGTAATTTCTTATAATGGTCTCGGCGATCCGCTTCCCGGATCCTGCCCTTCCGGCGCAGTCCGCCGGACTCCTTGGACGGATCGTGTCTGCAATGCTGATGAGATTCGATGCGGCCGCGCCGGCGGATACGCTTCTCATTCACTCCCGCGCCCAGATCGGACTGGCCGACTATTGCCGGCTGCGCGGCGTGCCGTTCGACGCGGTGTTGCGCGAAAGCGGGCTGGACGCGGAGACGGTGAGCGCATCGCTCGGCGGCCATATCAGCCTGCGCGCCCATTCCAGCGCGCTGGAGGCTGCGAGCCGGCTGGCGGACGACGACGCGTTCGGCCTCGGCTGGACCCGGTCGCTGGGGCCGGGGCCGGAGGACACGGTGTCGCTGGCGATCCGTCACGCGCCGAACTTCCGCACCGCGCTGGAGGTGAGCGCGCGCTTCATGCGGATCGTGGCCGACGTTGCCGAGGTGCGCGCCGAGTTCGACGGCGACACGGCGGAGCTGGCCTTCGGCTTCTCGTCCGAACTCGTCTGCCGGGACCAGTTGCACGACCGGGTGACGAGCAAGGTGTTCAGCCGCTTGATGCGCATCAGCGGGGGCAGCGTGCAGCCGCTGGAGGTGCGGCTCGCGCGGGCGCGCCCGCTCAGCCTGACGCTGCACGACATGTTCTACGGCGTGCCGGTACGCTTCGGCGCGCCGCGCAACAGCCTGCATTTCCGCATCGATCCGCAGGGCGGAACCAATCCCCTGCGCGACGACGACCTGTTCGACGCCCTGTGCGAGCTCAACCGCCGGCGCCTCGACGACCGGCGCCGGGCCGAAGACTTCGTGGCGATGGTCAACGATGCGATCGCCGAGCGGATCGCCGATCCGATGCTGACGATTTCCGAGGTGGCCCGCGGCATGGCGATCAGCGTGCGCGCGCTGCAGCGCAAGCTGGCCGAGCGCGACACATCGTTCCACGCCCTGCATGACGGGGTGCGTCGGCGCATGGCGGCCGACTATCTGGTGCAGACCGATCTGCCGATCTCGGAGATCGCCTTCCGGCTTGGCTTTTCCGCGGTGGGCAATTTCTCGCGGGCGGCGCGTCGCTGGTTCGGGCGGCCGCCGAGCGAATGCCGCAACGGCGGCGAACTCAAAGTGTGAGCTTCACGATATTCCTCATCCCGAGATGGTTGCGTCCAGCAACTTTGCCGCCTTGCGCGCTGCCGTCGGGCTTCCAGCCGTCTAACCACGTATATACTTTAGTGTTAGGCAATCTTTCTTCCGAAGATGCCGTCCCTGTATTTTGTATGCTATCGGGTTAATCTGGCCGTTGGGGTTCGGCTGACTTTGCGTAGGCTGGGTTTTTCCAAAGAAAATTTCATTCATCCGCAAGCTGTCAAAGAGCGATAACGCATTTCTCGACGCAAAGGCGCCGGGCGGCATCCTGCCCGCTTCTTTGCGGGAGGCGGTTTTTCTGGAAGTTTTTTTCTAAAATGGGTGCAGGGATAAAAAAATGGCACCGGAAGAGAAGGCCGAAACGCGAAGCCGATGGCATAGTTCCGCTTGTGCGCGTTCCGGGCCGCGCCTTTCGATCGGGAATTACGGATAGTGAAATGACGGAACTCTCCAGAACTTCTGCGTTCGGACCGGACCTTGCGGGACCGATCCAGATCGACGGCAAGAACGAGGCGCGGCTCTCCATCGCCGAGATGGCCGAGACTTTCGGGGTCACTCTGCGTGCGCTGCGTTTCTACGAGGAAAAGGCGCTGCTGCGCCCGGAGCGAAAGGGCGCGCGCCGTTTCTACGGCGCTCGCGAGATCGGCCGGATGAAGGTGATCCTGCAGGCAAAGCGGATCGGCCTGACCCTGGTCGAGATCAGGGATGTGATCGCCCTGCTCGAGGGCAAGACGAGCCGCATGTCGCAGCTGCGTTCGCTGCGCGAGATGTGCGCCCGCCAGGACGAGCTGTTGGGCGAACAGCTGGCCCAGCTCAAGGAGCAGGCGAAGGAAACCGCCGAAGTGGTCGCCGCGCTGGACGCGCTGATCGAGGCCAATCCACAGGCTTGATCGGGCGGGCGCCGCGCCCCGGCCGAGCAAGAACGCCAACGCCGTCCGGGATGCCGGGCGGCGTTTTTACTTTGGGGGGGGTGCGGTCGGACGTCATCTCGGGCAAGGCGAAGCCGGAGAGCCGGGAACCATTGGCAACCCCGGCAGGCGTGGGACGGGAGCGCATCGCCATCTCCACGGCTGTCATACCTGCGAAGGCAGGTATCCAGTATCCGCCGGAGCAGGTTGCGGCGTGACGGCGGCACCACAGCTTCGGCGAGGGGCGCTCGCGGCAACGCCGAGGCTCGGGCTGCACCGCCCATGGTTGCTGGACCCGGTCTTCGGCTTCGCCGAAACCGGGATGAGAGGCTGAGCGTGGGGTTCATCCTGTGCGTGTTTCGCTGCCGCTCTGGGAACGAATAGGCCCCGGCTCTGCGCTTGCGCGCGGCCGGGGTGACGGCTGAGGGGATGCGGGGCCGTGCTTCTCTTTCCGAGGTCATCCCGGCCGCAGGCGAAGCCGGAGAGCCGGGAACCATTGGCGCCCTCGGCAGGCGTGAGACGGGAGCGCATCGCCACCTCAACGGCTGTCATACCTGCGAAGGCAGGTATCCAGTATCCGCCGGGCGGATGGTGGCGTGACGGCGGCACCACAGCTTCGGCGAGGGGCGCTCGCGGCACCGCCGGGGCTCGGGTTGCACCGTTCGGGGTTACTGGATCCCGGTCTTCGGCTGCGCCGAAACCGGGATGACACGCTGAGCGTGGGGTTCGCGCGGGCGTTTTTTCGCCGCCGCTCTGGGAACGAATAGGCCCCGGCTCTGCGCTGACGCGTGGCCGGGGTGACGGCTGAGAGGATGTGAGAGNGTGGGGTTCGCGCGGGCGTTTTTTCGCCGCCGCTCTGGGCACGACTAGGCCCCGGCTCTGCGCTGACGCGTGGCCGGGGTGACGGCTGAGAGGATGTGAGAGCGTTTCTTCCTCTCTTCTGCGTCTTCCCGGCAAAAGAAAACGCCGCCCGCGAGGCAGGCGGCGTGTCGTGATAGGCGTCGTCCGGCTCGGCCGGGGCGCGCCGATCAGGCGGCGGCGTCCTTTTCCGGGATCGCCGGGGTGCCGGCGCGGGCGCGCATCAGGTTGGTGAAGCGGCGGAACAGGTAGTGGCTGTCGCGCGGACCGGGCGAGGCTTCCGGGTGATACTGCACCGAGAAGACCGGCTTGTCCTTGAGCCGCAGCCCGCAGTTGGAGCCGTCGAACAGCGAGACATGGGTCTCCTCGACCGCCTCCGGCAGGCTCCTGGCGTTGACGGCGAAGCCATGGTTCATCGAGGTGATCTCGACCTTGCCGGTGGTGCGGTCGAAGACCGGATGATTGGCGCCGTGATGGCCCTGGTGCATCTTCTCGGTCTCGCCGCCAAGGGCGAGCGCCAGCATCTGGTGCCCGAGGCAGATGCCGAAGACCGGCAGGCCGCTGTCGACCAGGTCGCGGATTACCGGCACGGCATACTCGCCGGTCGCGGCCGGGTCGCCCGGACCGTTCGACAGGAAGATGCCGTCGGGCTTGCGCGACAGGACGTCCTCGGCGCTCGCATCGGCGGGAAGCACCGTCACCTTGCAGCCGGCATCGGTCAGAAGACGCAGGATGTTGCGCTTGATGCCGTAGTCGATGGCGACGACGTTGAACTCGCCGTCCTCGCGCGACCCATAGCCCTGGTCCCAGACCCAGGGGGTCTGCGTCCAGCCGTAGCTCTGGGCCGAGGTGACGTCCTTGGCGAGATCCATGCCAACGAGGCCCGGCCAGTTGCGGGCGGCGAGCTTCAGGGCCTCGATGTCGAAATTGCCGTCCGGATCGTGGGCGATCACCGCATTGGCGGCGCCGGTCTCGCGGATCAGGGCGGTGAGGGCGCGGGTGTCGATGCCCGACAGGCCGATAATGCCGCGCGCCTTCAACCAGGCATCGAAATGCCGGGAAGCGCGGTAGTTGGCGGGATCGGTCACGTCGGCGCGGACGATGGCTCCGCGCACGCCGGAGGACGAGGCCATGTTGACGGTCTCGACATCCTCCTCGTTCGTCCCCACATTCCCGATATGCGGGAAGGTGAAAGTGACGATCTGCCCGGCATAGGAGGGATCGGTGAGGATCTCCTCGTAGCCGGTGAGGGCGGTGTTGAAGCAGACTTCGGCACAGGCCTGGCCGGTGGCACCGAAGCCGTTGCCCTCGATCACTGTTCCGTCGGCCAGGACGAGAACGGCCGTGGTCGGCGGCGCGGACCAGACGTCGGCGGTCGTCATATCTTGCTTTCTCGATCGGTTCGATGACATGATTTCGCTGAACGCGCCTTGACGGAGCGGGGCTCGGCTGTCAACGGTGCGTGTCGCGCGGCACTCTAGGGGAAGCGCGCGTGGGGGTCAACCGACAGACTTTACAAAAATAATCCTTGTAAATCAACACGATGAACGAGGTGTCCGGCAGTGGAGCCGAAGCTTTGAGGAAAGTTTCCGCGCTTGCGTCCCGGGCAAACGGCAGGGCAGATCATGCGTGAACGTATCGATGCGGCGTTGCAGGACGCCGTGGAGAGCGACGACAAGCGCCGGGCGGCGACGCTGCGGCTGATGCTGGCGGCGATCAAGGACCGCGACGCGCGCTGCCGCGAGCTGGGCCACGACGTCGTCCCGGACGCGGAGATCCGCGAGATTCTCAACAAGATGCTGCGCCAGCGCGAGAGCTCGGTGCGCGATTTCGAGGAAGCCGGCCAGCTGGACCTTGCCGCCCAGGAGCGCGAGGAAATGGCGGTCATCCACGAATTCCTGCCGCGCCAGTTCGACGAGCGGACGATGCAGGACGCCTGCGAGGACGTGGTGCGCGACATCAATGCGCGGGGCCTGCGCGACATGGGCCGCTGCATGAACGCGCTCAAGGAGCGCTATCCGGGCCAGATGGATTTCGTGCGGGCAAGCTGCGTGGTCAAGGATCTGCTGCGCAGCGAATAGGCGGGGCAAGCGCCGCGCCGGTGGAATTTATTCCCGCTCTGTCCTACCTTGACACCGATGCCGGGTGCGCCGCCCCGAAAGGGGCCGCGTGCCGGTGCCTTTTCCGTTTCGAAAGCCTGTAGCCCATGCGATTTTCACCCGGTCTCCTCGATGAGATTCGTGCCCGAGTGTCTTTGTCGGAGGTGGTCGCGCGGCGGGTGAGCTGGGACCGGCGCAAGTCGCAGCCCGCGCGCGGCGACTTCTGGGCCTGCTGCCCGTTCCACCAGGAAAAGACCCCGAGCTTCCATGTCGACGACCGGCGCAGCCGCTACAAGTGCTTCGGCTGCGGCGCCTCGGGCGACCATTTCCGCTTCCTGACAGAGACGGAGGGCCTGTCGTTCCCCGAGGCGGTGGAGCGGCTGGCCGAGCAGGCGGGCGTGGCGCTGCCCGCCCCCGATCCGCAGGCGGCGGCCCGCGCGGCCGAACGCGCCGGCCTTGCCGAGATCTGCGAGATGGCGGCGCGCTTCTTCCAGGACGCGCTGGCGATGAGCGGCGGCGAGCAGGCGCGCGACTACATCTCCCGCCGCCGCTTGCGTCCGGAGACGGTGCGCGAGTTCCGCATCGGTTTCGCCCCGAACGGGCGCGACGCGCTGAAGCGCCACCTGATCGGCAAGGGCGTCGACGAGGCCTCGATGGTCGAGGCGGGGCTGGTGATCCGCCCGGACGACGGGCGGCCGACCTACGACCGCTTCCGCAACCGGCTGATGATCCCGATCCAGGACGAGCGCGGCCGGGTGATCGCCTTCGGCGGGCGCACGCTCGATCCCGACGGCCAGCCGAAATATCTCAACTCGCCCGAGACCCCGCTCTTCCACAAGGGCGCGATGGTCTTCAACTTCCACCGGGCGCGCGAGCCCGCGCATCGCAGCGGCCAGGCGGTGGTGGTGGAAGGCTATATGGACGCCATCGCCATCGCCCAGGCGGGCATGGGCAATGTGGTGGCCGCGCTCGGCACCGCCTTCACCGAGGAGCAGGTGGGCCGCCTGTGGCGGCTGGCGCCCGAACCGGTGATCTGCTTCGACGGCGATGCGGCCGGCACCTCGGCCGCGCACCGGGCGGTGGACCGCATCCTGCCGGGCCTGCGCAGCGGCCATTCCTTCGGCTTCGTCTTCCTGCCCGACGGCAAGGACCCGGACGACCTGATCGCGGACGGGGGACTGGCCGCCTTCACCAAGGAACTGGCGGGCTCGCAGCCGCTGATCGACGTCTTGTGGTCGCGGGAGGTGGAGGCCGCGCGCATCGACACGCCGGAGCGGCGCGCGGCGCTGGAAAAGAGCCTCGAGGAGCTGGTGCGCACCATCGCCGACGAGCGGGTGCGTCGCGGCTACCAGCTCGACATCCGGCTGCGGCTGTCCAACCTGTTCTACCGGCAGGCGCGGGCCGCGCGCGGCCATGGGGGCAGACAGGGAAGCGGCCAGGCTTACGGGCAGGGCAATGCATTCCAGCAGGCGCCGTCCGGCCCGGCGCGCGGCTCCGACCTGCCGGGCAGCTCGATGTTCGGCCACGAGCGGATGCTGTGCGGGCTGTGCCTGAAATATCCCGAGCTCTTGGAGCGGCACGTGGAGCGGCTGGCGCAGGCGCAGTTCGGCGACGTGCTGCATGCGCGCTTCCGCGACGAGCTGTGCCGGATCGCCACCGAGCTGCAGGACGTGCCGGTGAGCGGCTTCTTCGAGACGCTGGACACGCGCTTCTTCCAGATCCTGTCCGAGGCGCTGGACGGGCCGGAGGAGGCGGCGAGCGGTGCGGGCAGTGGCGCGGGCGGAGGGCAGCGCATGGTCACCCGCTTCCACGACCTGTTGCAGCGGCTGCCGATCCTGCGGCACGAACCGCCGGCGGATTTCATCGAGGACCTGTTCTGCCACACTCTCGACGTGCTGGAACTGCGCGCGCTGGAGCAGGACCTGGAGGCGGAGCTGGCCGCGCTCGGCGACGGGCTGGACGAGGCGGACTGGGAGCGCATCCGCGCCCAGTCGCAGGATCTGGCCCGCCGGCGCGAGGAATGCGCCCGCGAGGAGCAGGAGATCGCCGAACGGGGCAAGGTCTTCCGCTCCGCGCGGCCGGCCGCCTCGACACCGGCCGGCGCGGCGGCGCGTGCGCGCGCGGCGATGGGGCAAGGGGCGATCGCCGGCGCCGGCGGCTGACGGGCGAGGAGCGTGCGGTTGTGGATTGCGCCGCCTCTTTGGTTGACGGCCAACGAATCACTCTTGCGAATCCGGACCTTTGCGCTACATAAGCAATTCAGGCAGCATCCAGAGCCGCGACAGGCCCGTCATGCAGACCCGGTCCAGGAGACACGGGGTCGCAAGCCATGACAGGAGCCGACACGGCGGCACGAAATCACCTTGCCTGCCGATATCCCGTGCGGAACCGGATGGCCGGAGCCTTGTGCATGCCGGCTGTGTCCGGTGTCGAGTCTTGTCGAACCGGGTTGCAGGGTTAAGTGGCACTTAACGGACAGCGACTAAGACTGACATTCTGTCCCGGCTGGCGTGGCGGCGCGTCGCGGGGAGGGGATCTGCATGGCCGAAAGGCCGTGGCCGGCAAGGGACCCGGTATTCCGCCGCGAAACGAATCAGCCGGTCCTCCGGCTTTCCGGGCGCGATAAGGCGCGGAAAGCGGAACCGGGCCCGCCAGGCGGGCAACCAGCGTGACACGAACGACAGCGCCAGGCCCGAGGGCCGGCGGGGCCGGAGACAACCATGGCAGCCAAATCCACCCAGGCGGAAGAGACCCAGGAAACCGCTAGCGAGACCTCCGACGGTCCGCTTCTGGATCTTTCCGATGCCGCTGTAAAGCGGATGATCAAGCTCGCCAAGAAGCGCGGCTACGTGACCTATGAGGAGCTCAACGAAGTGCTCCCGTCCGAGGAGGTCACGTCCGAGCAGATCGAGGACACGATGGCGATGCTGTCCGACATGGGCATCAACGTCATCGAGGAAGAAGAGGCCGAGGAGGCCCAGGCGGACGACCAGGGCGGCGAGATCGTCGAGGCCGGGCCGACCACGGTCGCCAAGACCACGGCCAAGGAGCCGACGGACCGCACCGACGACCCCGTGCGCATGTATCTGCGCGAGATGGGCTCGGTCGAGCTCTTGTCGCGCGAGGGCGAAATCGCCATCGCCAAGCGCATCGAGGCCGGCCGCGAGGCGATGATCGCCGGGCTTTGCGAGAGCCCGCTGACCTTCCAGGCCATCATCATCTGGCGGGACGAGCTCAACGAAGGCAAGGTCCTGCTGCGCGACATCATCGATCTCGAGGCGACCTATGCCGGCCCCGACTTCCGCGGCGACGACGCCGAGGAGAGCGAGGACGAGACCGCCTCGGAGGGCGCATCTGCCGCGTCCGGAGCGTCGCGTGAGGAGACGGCCCGGGGCGAGGGCTCTGCCCGCCCGGCGGGCGATGGCGAAGCCTCGAGCGAGGCCGAAGGCGAGGGCGACGGCGAGGAGGACGACGAGTTCGAGGCGAACATCTCGCTCTCCGCGATGGAGGCCGAGCTGAAGCCGAAGGTGCTGGAGACCTTCGACCGCATCGCCGACGACTACAAGAAGCTGCGCCGGCTGCAGGACCAGCTTGTTGAGAACAAACTGGCCAACAAGACCCTGTCTCCCTCGCAGGAGCGCCGCTACAAGAAGCTCAAGGAAGACATCGTCGTCGATGTGAAGAGCCTGTCGCTGAACCAGCAGCGTATCGACGCGCTGGTCCTGCAGCTCTACGACATCAACAAGCGGCTGATGGGCTACGAGGGGCGCCTTCTGCGCCTGGCCGACAGCCACGGCGTCGACCGCGGCGACTTCCTGAAGCAGTACCAGGGCAACGAGCTCGACCCGAACTGGATCCGCAAGGTCGCGAACCTTGCCTCCAAGGGCTGGAAGAACTTCGTCGCCCAGGAGAAGGAAACGATCCGCGAGCTGCGCCAGGAGATCCAGAGCCTTGCCTCGGAGACCGGCCTGGAGACGGCCGAGTTCCGCCGCATCGTCTCGATGGTGCAGAAGGGCGAGCGCGAGGCGCGCATCGCCAAGAAGGAGATGGTGGAGGCCAACCTGCGCCTCGTCATCTCCATCGCCAAGAAGTACACGAACCGCGGCCTGCAGTTTCTGGACCTGATCCAGGAGGGCAATATCGGCCTGATGAAGGCGGTGGACAAGTTCGAGTACCGGCGCGGCTACAAGTTCTCCACCTATGCGACCTGGTGGATCCGGCAGGCGATCACCCGTTCGATCGCCGACCAGGCCCGCACGATCCGCATCCCGGTGCACATGATCGAGACGATCAACAAGATCGTGCGCACCTCGCGCCAGATGCTGCACGAGATCGGCCGCGAGCCGACCCCGGAGGAGCTGGCCGAAAAGCTGCAGATGCCGCTGGAGAAGGTCCGCAAGGTGCTGAAGATCGCCAAGGAGCCGATCTCCCTCGAAACGCCGATCGGCGACGAGGAAGACAGCCACCTGGGCGACTTCATCGAGGACAAGAACGCGGTCCTGCCGATCGACGCGGCGATCCAGTCGAACCTGCGCGAGACGACGACGCGGGTGCTGGCCTCGCTCACCCCGCGCGAGGAGCGCGTGCTGCGCATGCGCTTCGGCATCGGCATGAACACCGACCACACGCTGGAAGAGGTCGGCCAGCAGTTCTCGGTGACGCGCGAGCGTATCCGCCAGATCGAGGCGAAGGCGCTGCGCAAGCTCAAGCACCCCTCGCGCTCGCGCAAGCTGCGCTCGTTCCTCGACAGCTAAAGGCGAGCCGAGGCGCTATCGGACATGATCTTCAGGGCCCGGCGGCAACGCCGGGCCCTTTTGCTATTCTCCGGGGGTCATGCCTCGACGAGGGCCTCGACGACCGCGCGGACGGCCGGCAGCACGCCGCGCCGGTGCGGGGTGAGGATGGTCGTCGTGATGGTGCCGGCGCGCCAGCCGGGCAGAAGGGGGTGCAGCATGCCGTCCTTCAGCGCGCCGGCTGCGACCTGCTGCGGCAGGCAGGCAATGCCGAGACCGGCGCAGGCGGCGGCAAGCAGCATGCCGGCCTCGTCCAGCGACAGGCGGGCGCCGGGCTGCACTTCGGCGCGGGCGCCCTCCGGCCCTTCCAGCTGCCAGGGCGCACCGTCGCCGATGTCGATCAGCTCGTGGCCGGCGAGGTCAGCCGGCGTCTGCGGCGTGCCGGCGCGCGCGAGATAGGCGGGCGCGGCGGCAAGGATCACCGCTTCCTCCGACAGGCGCCGCTGCATCAGCTCGGAAGCGGGCAGCGGCCCACGGTGGCTGCGCAGGGCGATGTCGAAATCCTCATGGGCAAGGTCGACGAACCGGTCGCTGACATGCAGCTTCAGCGAGAGTTTCGGGTGGCGCTGCAGGATCTTTGCGAGCTTCGGCGCCAGATGGAAACGGGAGACGGGCACGGAGGCGGTGAGGCGGACCGTGCCGCTCGGCTCGGCAAGACGGCGGCGCACGACGGCCTCGGCCGCTTCCGCCTCGATCACCGCCGCGCGGGCATGCTCGTAGACGTCGCGGCCAATCTCGGTGAGGCGGAAGCTGCGGGGACTGCGATGCACCAGCCGTGCGCCGAGTCGGCGCTCCAGCTCGGCAACCCGCTTGGCGACGGTGGATTTCGGCGCGCCGGACAGGCGGCTTGCAGCGGCAAAGCCGCCGCCCTCCACCGCCCGGACGAAGAAGCGCAGGTCGTTG
Source organism: Stappia sp. WLB 29 (assembly GCF_023507705.1). Classification (GTDB taxonomy): domain Bacteria; phylum Pseudomonadota; class Alphaproteobacteria; order Rhizobiales; family Stappiaceae; genus Stappia. Next base: position 15,668 of record NZ_JALBGD010000019.1, read on the forward strand.
AGATTGTACATCGGCATTGTCCATATTTGTGGACTTGAAGCGGGCATATCGTGGGCTACAGCACCAGCGTCCATGATTGCATAGTCCCGGCATCCGGGCGAGACCCCTCGCCCCGCAAGCAAAGGGACAACGACATCATGACCCCCATCCTGTTCTACGGCGTGCCGGCGGGCTGCTCGTTCGGCTCCATCGTCGCGCTGGAATGGCTGCAGATGCCCTATCGGCTGTGCCGCATCGACATGGCCGGCGATGACATCCGCAGCGAGGCCTACCAGCAGATCAACCCGGTCGCCGAGACGCCGAGCCTTGCCACCGGCGACGGCCGGCTGGTGGCGGAGAGCATGGCGATCCTCAATCATCTGGCGCCGCAGGGCGCGGAAAAGGGCCTCGGCTTTCTCCAGGGGACTGCCGCATTCGACCGGCTGAACCAGATGCTGGCCTTTCTCAACACGGCGCTGTTCGACGGGTTCAGCCCGCTCTGGCATGCCTATGAGCACGGGGTCGAGGGCGAGGCGAAGGCGGCGCTCGCCGCCTATGCGCAGGCAAAGCTTCAGGCCGCCCATGCGCAACTGGAGCGGATGCTGGGCGAGGGGCCGTATCTGCTGGGCGAGAGCCGGACGCTGGCCGATGCCTATTTCTACGGGATCGCGCGCTGGGCCGAGTATCACGGCGTGCCGGACCGCAGCGCCTTTCCGCGCCTGCAGGAACTGTTCGATCGTCTGGCGGAGGATCCGGCGGTGCACTTTGCCGCCGGCGTGGAAGCGGGCGAGGAGGCGACGTCCACTGGCGGGTTCCGCGGCCATGTGAGGCTGGAGGCGGCGCTCGAGGAACTGGGGCTGGCCTGACGGGCGCGGGAGCGGGTCTTACTGCTCCGGGGTCA
>NZ_JALBGD010000002.1 GCF_023507705.1 Stappia sp. WLB 29
AACAATATCAACGCGGGGTGGAGCAGCTTCGCTTGTGTTCGGACTTCAGATGTCCGTCTCTACTTCACAATTTGCCATATTCGACAGCGTCACGCTCACCCGTGGCGCTTTTTGCGTTTTCCGGGGCCTTTCGTTGGCGCTTTCGGAAAGGCGCGTCGCCCTTGTCGGCCTCAACGGGTCGGGCAAGAGCTCGCTGCTGCGCATGCTGAACGGCCTTCTCCTGCCGGACGAGGGAACCGTTACTGTGTTCGGTCTGGACAGCCGCAAAGACCAGCGCAAGCTGCCGCGGCATGTCGGGATGGTGTTCCAGAACCCGGACCATCAGATGATCTTCCCGACCGTTCTCGAAGAACTCGCCTTCGCCCCGCGCCAGATGGGAGCAACCCGTGGCGAGGCCGAGGCGATGGCGCGCCAGACGCTTGCCCAGCACGGCTGCGGCGATTGGGCGGAGCAGCCGGTCGCACTGCTTTCGGAAGGGCAGAAGCAGCTCGTCTGCCTGCTTGCTGCGAGCATCTCCAAACCCCGGCTGTTGCTGTGCGACGAGCCGTTCTCCGGTCTCGATCTTTCCCTGCGCCTGCATTTCGCCGATCATATTGCCGCAAGTCCTGCTCATGTGGTGATGGTGAGCCACGATCTCGACATGCTGTCGGAGTTCGATCGGATCATCTGGCTGGACAAGGGGAGTGTTGTCGGCGACGGGCGCCCGGAGGATATCCTGCCCGACTACCGGTCTTTCGCGCGGGCAAGGGCGAGAAAACTGACGGCGGACAGCCTTTGATCTCCTCCTATCTGCCGGGGCGCACCTTCCTGCACAGGATCGGCGCCGGCTGGAAGCTGCTCGCGCTGCTTCTGGTGTCGATGGTGCTGCTGCCGGTCGATTCGCCGCTGGTTCTCGCAGCTGTCCTGGCCTGTGCTCTGGGGCTGCTGGCCTCGCTCGGGTCAGGCGCGGGTACGGTCCTGCGCTCCTTGAAACCGGTGGCCTTCGTCGTTGTTTTCATTCTTGCGTTGCATGGCCTGTTCGGAACGCTGGAGGCGGGCGTCATCGTCGCCCTGAGGCTGGCATCGCTGCTTCTGCTGGCGACCCTGATCACCCTGACCACGCGGCTCGACGACATGCTGGACACGTTGACGCCGGTGCTTCGTCCCGTCGCGCTGGTCGGCTTGTCCGAGCGGCGGCTGGCGCTGGCGATCGCGCTCGCCATTCGGTTCACGCCCATGTTGGTCGATGTCACGCGGCAGCTCAACGAAGCCTACCGGGCGCGGTCCGGGCGAAACGGTCATGTCAAACTTGTTGCACCGCTCTGCCTCCACGCCCTAAATGCCGCCGACCATATTGCGGAAGCACTTGCGGCGCGCGGAGGTGTGGATGGGTGTCCGCCCGAAAGCACTGACGGGGAAGAGGACAAGGTTCGACGATGACTGCCGATCGTTCATTGGTGCATATCGCCATTCATGTGGCCGTGATCTCGGCGCTCGGGTATTACTTGCCCGCCTTCACGACGCCGTTCACCGGCAGCGTGCCCATCACCGCCCAGACCCTCGGCATCATGCTGGCCGGCGTCATGCTGGGGCCGGTTCGCGGCGCCCTGGCCGTTCTTTTGTTCCTGCTGATCGTCGCTCTCGGCATGCCCCTCCTGTCCGGCGGACGCGGCGGCATCGGCGTGTTTTTCCTTCCCTCAGTCGGTTTTCTTGTCGGCTTCCCGGTGGCAGCCTTCGTCTGTGGACTCGTGATGCAGGCACTGAAGCGTCGCCCGGTGTTTCCCTCAGTGCTGGTTGCCTCGATGGTCGGGGGTATTCTGGCGCTCTATCCTTTCGGCATCCTGGGGATTTCGCTGGTCGCGGGAAAGCCGCTATGGGAGTCCGCAGTCGGCGCGCTGGTCTTTCTTCCCGGAGACATCCTGAAATGTTTCGGCACGGCGCTGGTGGCCAGCGCGATCGAGCGGGGCCGTCCGGATGCGATCTTCTCCCGGCAATAGACAGCCAGCATCGGCCATGTCTTATGTGGGAGCAACGCTAGACCTTCTGGCGGGGCGCGAGCCAAGCCGGGTCGCGCTCAGCGACGGCCGTCATACGCTGACACGCGCGGAGCTTTTGGGCCAGGTTGAGGCTTGCGAGACCTTGCTTGCGCATAGGGCTGCGGCAGACCGGGTACTCGTGTCGACGGGCACAGCGGTCGAGGCGCTCTGCCGGCTCCTTGCTGCCGCACGCAGCGGTCGGGCGGCCGTCGTTGTCGATCCGGTTCACCTGGAACGGCATGGCGACAGGCTCGGGCGGTCTCTCGCGCCGATGTTCGCTGACTGGGACGAGACATCTCCCCGCGCCGCGATGCGGACAGAAGCGGCGGCGGCGTTGCCGCGGAAACCGGGGCCGGATACACCATTCTACATAGGCCTGACGTCAGGTTCGACCGGCCATCCCAAGGCCTTTCAACGGTCGCACCGGTCCTGGACCGAGAGTTTCCGTCTTGCCGACGAGGCGTTCGGCCTCGGGCCAGACGAGCGGGTCCTCGTGCCGGGCGGTCTGGGGCATTCCTTGCACCTTTTCGGGGCGATCCATGCGCTGCATCGCGGCTGGCGGGTGGATGTCGTCCGCAGTTTCCAGCCTGCCGCCGTCTTGCGGCGGATGCAGGACGCGGCCAGTACCGTGCTGGTCACCACGCCGACGCAGTTGCGCCTGCTGGCGATCGCCGGCGGCAGGGAGGGGCTGCGGCTTGGCGTTCTCCGGCGGATCCTGATCAGCGGTGCGAAATGGCATGCGCGCGACCGAGCGCTTGTTGCCGCCGTGTTTCCGCAAGCTGAATGCCACGAGTTCTACGGAACGTCCGAGACCAGTTTCATTTCTCATCGCGGCCCGGCCGACAGCCTTGGCGAAGGTGTCGGCCGGCCGTTCCCTGGCGTCGAGGTCGAGGTACGCGGACCCGAGGGATGCGCTCTTGCCGCGGGAGGGGAAGGCGAGATCTGGGTCCGCAGTCCCCTGCTGTTCGACCGCTATGTGATGGGCGACGAGCCGATGACGCGAGTTGCGGCGGGCTGGCTGACCGTCGGAGACCGGGGCCATCTCGACGAGGAGGGGCGGATCTTTCTTGCCGGCCGCGGCGGGCGGATGATCGTGACCTCGGGGCTCAATGTGTTTGCCGAGGAAATCGAGGCCGCACTTCTGGAGCATCCGGGCGTCGCCCAGGCCGCGGTTTTCGGGGTTCCGGACATCTTGCGCGGCGCACGGATCGTCGCTGCGCTGCAGCCGGCGGAGCGGGGGACAGAGCAGGCGGACTTGCGGCGCCATTGCCTTGCAAGGCTCGAGCGATCCAAGGTTCCCCGTCGTTTTCATTTTTCCGATCACTGGCCGCTGACGCCGGGCGGCAAGCCGGACTTGCCGGCTATAGAGGCTTGGGTCCGCGAGCAGGAGGAAGCCGATGCCGGCGTTTCTGGTCGCCGCGAGGCGTAGCGCCGTGGCGCCGATGGGCGGGGCGTTTGCGGCGCTGGAGATCGACGCGCTCGCCGCGCCGGTGATGCACGCTTGCCTTTCCGCCGGGCAGGTTGCCGCAGTGGATGAGGTCCTGGCCGGCAATGCGCTCTATGGCGGGGGCAATCCGGCCCGGCGCGCCGCGCTGCTGGCGGGGCTTCCGGAACAGGTCCCCGCGCTCAGTCTCGACCGGCAGTGCTGCTCGGGTCTCGATGCGATCATTCTGGCTGCGCGCATGGTGGAGGCCGGGGCTGCCGACTGTGTGCTGGCCGGGGGACTTGAAAGCTATTCTCGTGCCCCCCTTCGCATGCGTCGCCCGCCAGGGGGCGAGCCGCCGGTTGCCTACGACCGGCCGCCTTTCACGCCCTGGCCCGACCGCGATCCCGATATGCCGGAAGCGGCCGCACGACTGGCAGAGCTTCGGGCGGTGCCGGAAGAGGCGCAGGCCGCCTTTGCGGTGAAGAGCCATGCCGCGGCGCGAGTCGCGGCCGAAACCGGGCGTCTTGCCGACGAGATCGTCGAGATCGCGGGGCTTGCCCGGGACAGCTATGCCCGCGGCCTGACCGTTGCAATCTGTCGCCGGTCTCGTCCGCTGGCCGGCCGGGCCGGACAGCGCGTGCTCGCCGCAACGGCGGCGGTCTCGGCAGATGCAGCAGCATTCGTGCTGGTGGTCTCGCACGACTGGCTTGCGCGAAATCCATCCGTGCCCGCGTGCCGGATCGTTGCCGGCGGGGCGGCCGGCGGGGATCCTTGCCTGCCGGGTCTTGCGCCGGTCGAGGCTGCGCGCAAGGCGCTTTCCGTTGGGCGGATCGACGTGGAACGCCTGGCGGCAAGCGAGGTGATGGAGGCCTATGCAGTGCAGGCGATGGCCTGTATCGAGGATCTCGGCCTCGATCCAACCAGGGTCAATCGCGGAGGAGGGGCGCTTGCCCGCGGGCATCCCATCGGCGCATCGGGAGCGATCCTCGCCGTGCGGCTGTTCCACGAGTTGCAGCGCGAGCCCGCAGGCAGCTTCGGACTTGCAGCGATCGCAAGTGCCGGTGGGCTCGGCTCCGCGATGGTCCTGCAGCGGGTCTAGAGCCCTTTCGGCCAATTCGGAGCATTCTGGTCGGGGCAGGTCCTCCGGGCGGAGCAATCGGGCACCGCAGATGGGAGCCGGATCCACGCCCTTCGGGGAGGCGGGACGACCTAGTTGGCCGAGGCCTCCTTCTGGCTGCCATACCCGGTGTCGGAGAACACCTCCGTGTCGAGGGCATGCAGCGCCCGCGCGACGGTGCCGCGCAGGATGAGATCCTCCTCCCAGGGAATCGCTTCGATGTCGACGCTGCCGCGCAGATCGGTCACCAGTGCCTCTTCAAGGGCGGCCAGTGCGGCCGCCTCCATCAGCGGATAGGCATCGGCCGCAGCTCCGGTGACGACAATGCGCCGGGGATCGAGCGTGGCGATCACCCGGGCGAAGGCATAGCCGAGCGCGGTGCCGCCGGCGTTGAAGGCGTCGAGCGCACCGTCTTCGCCGGCCCTTGCTGCAGCAATCAACTCCCGGATCGTCTCGCGACCGACCGGCAGGCGCGAAGGAGGCGTCTGCAGGTCCAGTCCTCTTGCGTGCCGCAGCAGGGCATAGTCGCCGAGATAGGCCTCCAGGCAGCCGCGCCGGCCGCAACGACACAGAGAGCCGCCGGGAATGTGGTTGGCATGCCCGATCTCGGCTGCTGCACCGGTTTCACCGACGAAAAGCCGGTTGTTGACGAAGAGCCCCATGCCGACGCCGTAATCGACGAAGAGCACGGCAAAGGTTCCGCCGTAGCGCGCGGGATCCGTCCGGTGCAGGGCCTCGGCGATCATGTTGGTGTCGTTCGACAGCAGGCACGGTACGCCGAAGGCGCGCGCGACCGGCGCCACCACCTCCACATGCCGGACAGCAAAGGCAGGCGACCAGGCGACCGTGCCGGCGCTGTCGTCGACGACGCCTTGCGAGGCCAGCGCGACGATTGCCGGGGGCGGGCCCCCAAGTCCGTCGATGAAGCCGCGCAGGCTGTCGATGAGGATCTGGCCGAACCCGTCGGCGGTGACGGTGGCGCTGTCGAAGGAGGCGACGTCGCGGCCGACCAGCCGGCCGCCATAATCCGCCAGTGCCATCTCTATGGTGTTGACCGAGAGTTTCACGGCGAGCACACGGGCGGCCGACCCGTCGAGCGTCAGCAGGCTGCGCGGGCGGCCTCTCGCCCCTTTCTCGCGCTCTCGCTGGGCGTCGTCGTCGACGCCGGCGATGAGACCTTCGGCGATCAGATCGGAGGTGATGGAGGTGACGGTGGCGGGGCTAAGCTGGGTGACGCGGCCAAGATCGATGCGTGCCTGGGGCCCCTTCCGTCGCAGGGCCTGGAGAACAACCGAGCGATTCTGGCGTCGTATCTGGTCGCGGTCGGCCTTCTGCGTCATGCCCACACCAAAGCGTTCGTTTCCACCCCGACGGGAGCTGTGTCGCGCGCAAGGCATGGCCTTAGCCAGAGTTTACGCTCGCCGGGTGTTTTTGCCATGATCCCGGATCCTCGTCGAGAAACCATGTTGACAGGGGCTTTCGTTTGGAGCAACTTTTTTTCGGACGTCGAAAAAAATAAAATTACGCCGACGAACCAAAGCGAGCATCCTTCGGCCGGGGAGGCACAGGCCGGGGACAGCTTGCCTGATACACGATCCTTCGTTCCGCATTTGGGAGGAGCGGGGACAAATCGGAGGAAAGACATCATGCGCAGATTCTACCCGCTTCTGGCCGGAGCGCTTCTCGTTTCCGTCGCGCTGCCGCTCCATGCGCAGGCGCAGGACATCACGGTCGGCGTCAGCTGGTCGAATTTCCAGGAAGAGCGCTGGAAAACGGACGAAGCCGCCATCAAGGGCGCGCTCGAGGCCGCCGGCGCGGCCTATGTGTCCGCCGATGCCCAGTCCTCGGCTGCCAAGCAATTGTCGGACATCGAGGCGCTGATCGCTCAAGGAGTCGATGCGCTGATCATTCTGGCGCAGGATTCCCAGGCCATCGGTCCGGCCATCCAGGCAGCTGCCAACGAGGGCATTCCGGTCGTCGGCTATGACCGCCTGATCGAGGATGACCGCGCCTTCTATCTGACCTTCGACAATGTCGAAGTCGGCCGCATGCAGGCTCGCGAGGTCCTGAAGCAGGCGCCGGAAGGCAATTACGTGATGATCAAGGGCTCGCCCACCGATCCCAATGCCGACTTCCTGCGCGGCGGCCAGCAGGAAGTCCTGCAGGCGGCAATCGACGCCGGCAAGGTCAAGATCGTCGGCGAGGCCTATACGGACGGCTGGCTGCCCGCCAATGCGCAGCGGAACATGGAGCAGATCCTCACCGCCAACAACAACGCTGTCGACGCGGTGGTGGCCTCCAACGACGGTACCGCTGGCGGTGCGGTTGCCGCGCTGACCGCGCAGGGTATGGAAGGCATCCCGGTTTCCGGTCAGGACGGCGACCACGCCGCGCTCAACCGTGTCGCCAAGGGTACGCAGACCGTGTCCGTGTGGAAGGACGCGCGCGAACTCGGCAAGGTCGCCGGCGAAATCGCCCTGGCGCTCGCCAAGGGCGGCACGATGGACAGCGTCGAGGGCGCGAGCAAGTGGACTTCGCCTGCCGGCACCGAGCTGACCGCGCGCTTCCTGGCACCGATCCCGGTCACCCGCGACAACCTGTCGGTCGTGGTCGATGCAGGCTGGATCACCAAGGATGCCCTGTGCCAGGGCGTCAGTGGCGGCCCGGCTCCCTGCAACTGAGCCAGCCCTTCAAGCGATGACCCTGCCCCGGCCATGGTCGGGGCAGGGCGGCCGCTGATGGGTGACATCCGGCCGCGAGGGGGCGCAGGGAGCGCGCCATCCTCCAAGCGGGAGCTTTTCCATGTCTGAGACCGCAGTCACCGGACCGAAGCCGCCGGCGACCAAATCGTTCTTCTCAGCGCTGCAGATCGACACGCGGCTGCTGGGCATGATCGGTGCGTTCGTCGTCCTGTGCCTGGTGTTCAACGTGTTCACGGGCGGCAACTTCCTGACGCCGCGCAACATCTTCAACCTGACGATCCAGACGGTCTCGGTTGCCATTATGGCGACGGGCATGGTGTTCGTCATCGTCACGCGCCATATCGACCTGTCGGTCGGGTCGCTGCTCGCGACCGTCGCGGCCGTGATGGCGATGGTGCAGACGCAAGTGTTGCCGGCCGTCTTCGGCCTGGAACTCGGCCATCCGGCCATCTGGATCCTGGCGATCCTTGCCGGCGTCGTCGTCGGAACGCTGATCGGCGCCTTTCAGGGCGTGCTGATCGGCTATCTCGGCATTCCCGCCTTCATCGTCACGCTCGGCGGCCTTCTGGTCTGGCGCAACGCTGCCTGGTTCATCACCGACGGCCAGACGATCGGTCCGCTGGACGCGCGGTTTACGATGATCGGCGGCATCGGCGGTACCTTGGGCGAGATGTGGTCGTGGATCTTTGCCGGCCTAGCCGTGATCGTGGCGGTTGCGCTGCAGTTCTCGTCCCGACGGCGCAAGCAGAAACACGGCTTTCCGGTCAAGCCGATCTGGGCGGAGGTAACGCTCGGAGCCATTATTGCCGGCACCATCGTCGGGTTTATCGCCATTCTCAACGCCTACGAGGTACCTGCTCGGGTGTTGCGGCGCGACTTCGCGGCACGCGGTCTGGAGGTGCCGGAGGGCTACACAGCTGCCTATGGCCTGCCTTATTCGGTGCTGCTGCTGATCGTCGTGGCCGTCTGCATGACGGTGGTCGCCCGGCGGACGCGGCTCGGGCGTTACATCTTCGCGGCCGGCGGAAATCCGGACGCGGCCGAACTGTCGGGCATCAACACGCGGCTGCTGACGGTCAAGATCTTTGCGATCATGGGCGGCCTTTGCGCGCTATCGGCAGCGGTCGCCTCGGCCCGCCTCGGATTTTCGACCAACGACATCGGCACGCTGGACGAGTTGCGCGTGATCGCTGCGGCGGTCATCGGCGGAACTGCGCTGTCCGGCGGCATCGGTACCATCTACGGAGCCATTCTCGGTGCGCTGATCATGCAGTCCTTGCAGTCGGGCATGGCCATGGTCGGCGTCGATGCGCCGCTCCAGAACATCGTCGTCGGCGTGGTGCTGGTGGTCGCCGTGCTCGTCGACATCCTCTACCGCAAGCGCACGGGAGACTGAGCCATGGCAACTCCTCTCGTCCAGATGCAGGACATCTGCATCTCCTTCGGCGGCGTGCATGCGGTCGACCATGTCAGCGTCGACCTGCACCCCGGCGAGGTGGTCGGGCTGCTCGGTCACAACGGCGCCGGCAAGTCGACCTTGATCAAGGTCCTGTCCGGCGCCTATCGCGCGGACAGCGGCGAGATCCTGATCGACGGCAACCGCGCGACGATCAACAGCCCGCGGGATGCCCGCAACTACAACATCGAGACGATCTACCAGACCCTGGCTCTGGCCGACAATCTGGATGCGGCCTCCAATCTGTTCCTCGGCCGGGAGATCGTCACGCCGCTCGGCTTCGTCGATGACGATGCGATGGAGGCCGAGACCCGCAAGATCCTCAGCCGCCTCAACCCGAATTTCCGCAAGTTCAAGGCGCCGGTGAAGGCGCTGTCGGGCGGTCAAAGGCAGTCCGTTGCCATCGCCAGAGCCGTCTATTTCAACGCCCGCATCCTGATCATGGACGAGCCGACGGCGGCGCTCGGCGTCCAGGAGACGCAGATGGTCTCCGAACTGATCAAGGAACTGAAGAAGCAGGGTCTTGGTATCTTCCTGATCAGCCACGACATTCACGACGTGTTCGATCTGGCGGACCGGGTGGCGGTGATGAAGAACGGCAAGCTGGTCGGCACCGCCCGCACGCAGGACGTGACCAAGGACGAGGTGCTGGGTATGATCATCCTTGGCAAGTGTCCGGATGGGGCAATCCCGGGGCCCGGGGCGTTCACGGATGCATCCGCAGCTTGATGCAGTGCGGCAAGGCGTCAGGAAGTAAAGGCTTTTTCCGGGCCAGGACTTCTCATCGCGGGTGAGTTCCCTTAGGCTTTGCGGATGAACGCGCCACCGCCCGTGACAGACGATATCGCCCTGTTCCTCGATTTCGATGGAACGCTGGTCGAAATCGCCCGAACGCCCGATGCGGTCGAGGCCGGCCGGGCGACCATTGCGTGCCTGGAAGGGCTCGTCGAGCATCTCGGCGGGGCTCTGGCGATCGTAAGCGGTCGCCCGATCCATGAGATCGACCACTATCTCGCACCTCTCCGGCTTCCCTGCGCGGGCCTGCACGGACTGGAAACCCGGCTGCATCCGGACGAAGACGTCCTGCGCGCGCCGGTGGCTCCCGAGATTGAGGAGTTGAAGGCTGCGCTTGCCGGCAGCGGGTTGCTCGGGCGCGGCGTGTCCATCGAGGACAAGGGACCGGCAATTGCCGTCCATTATCGAATCGCGCCCGATTGCGAGCACGCGGTCCTTGAGGTGATGCAGGCCGCCGTCGCCGAGCTTCCCGACCTGCATCTCGTGCGCGGCAAGATGGTGGTGGAGGCAAAGCCCGCCTTCCGCGACAAGGGCTGGGCGGTCGCGACCTTCATGGACCTTCATCCCTTTCGCGGCCGCACGCCGGTTTTCGTAGGCGACGACGTAACCGACGAGGACGGTATTCGCGCAGCCGAGTCCGTCGGCGGCTTCGGGGTCAAGGTGGGAACGGCCGACAGCCTTGCCCGTTTCCGCGTCGGCGACGTGAAAGGCGTTCGCGACTGGCTGGCCCTCGGTCTCCCGGCAAAGGTACTGGCAAGGACACCACATTCATGACGCTCGACCGCAAGGCTTCCCTCGATCTCGCTCTCATCGGCAACTGCTCGATTGCGGCGCTGGTCGACAGGATGGCGCGGGTCGTCTGGCTGTGCCTGCCGCGCTTCGACGGCGATCCGGTCTTCCATGGGCTTTTGGGCACGTGCAGCGACGAACGCGACGGGCTGTTTGCCATCGAACTGGAGAACGCGGTCCGCAGCGAGCAGGCGTACCAGGAGAATACCGCCGTCGTGGTGACGCGCATCTTCGACGATGCGGGCAATGCCATCGAGATCACCGATTTCGCGCCCCGCTTTCAGACCAAGGGACGCATGTTCCGGCCGACGGCGCTTGTCCGCCGGGTCCGCCCGCTGTCGGGCCATCCGCGGATCCGTGTGCGCTGCCGCCCGCGGTTCGACTATGGCGCACGTGTCCCGGAGGTCACTTACGGCTCCAATCACATGCGCTTCGTCGGCAACGGCCAGACAGTGCGGCTGACGACCAATGCCTCGATCACCTATGTGCGCGACGAGACGCCGTTCCTGCTCGACGGGCCGGTGTCGTTCTATTTCGGTCCCGACGAAAGCCTGACCCATCATCCCGAGACGCTGTGCCGCGAGTTCGAAGAAGAGACGGTGCTGCACTGGCGGCTCTGGACCCGGCGCCTCGGCTTGCCGCTCGATTATCAGGAAGCGGTGATCCGCGCCGCGATCACGCTGAAGTTGTGCACCTATGAGGAAACGGGCGCAATCATCGCGGCGGTGACGACGTCGATCCCGGAGGCGGCGAACAGCGGGCGCAACTGGGACTACCGCTATTGCTGGCTGCGCGATGCCTTCTTCGTGGTGCGGGCCCTCAATTCGCTCTCCGAGATGGAGACGATGGAGAACTATCTCCGCTACATCAACAACATCGCCTCGATGACCGGCAGCGGCCACGTCCAGCCGCTCTACGGCATCGCGCTGGAAGATCGCCTGATCGAGACGACGGTGGACCTGCCCGGCTACCGGAACATGGGGCCGGTCAGGGTTGGCAATCAGGCGTACGAGCATTTCCAGCACGACGTCTACGGCAATATCGTGCTCGGCGCCTCGCAGGCCTTCTTCGACAAGCGGCTCCTCCGCCAGCCCGGCGTCGACGACTTCGAGCGGCTGGAGGTCATTGGCGAGCGCGCCTTCGCCATGCACGATCAGCCCGACGCCGGCTTGTGGGAGTTGCGCACCCGTGCCCGCGTCCACACCTCGTCCTCGCTGATGTGCTGGGCGGCCTGCGACCGCCTCGCCAAGATCGCGCGGCAGTTCGGTCGGAACGAACGGGCCCTGCTCTGGCAGGAGCGGGCCGATACCATCCGTTCCGTGATCCTGTCGCGCGGATGGAACCAGAACACCAACGCTTTCGTTGAAAGCTTCGAGGGGCGCGATCTCGACGCCAGCCTGTTGCTGATCGCCGAGGTCGGTTTCCTGCCGCCGCAAGATCCGCGCTTCATCGCAACGGTGGAGCGGATCGGCGAGACCCTTCGCCGGGGCAAGCATCTCTTCCGCTATCATGCCGCCGATGATTTCGGCGCGCCGGAGAACGCGTTCAACATCTGCACCTTCTGGTACATCGACGCGCTGGCGCGGATCGGCCGGAAGGAAGAGGCGCGCGACATCTACGAGACGATGCTGTCCTGCCGGAACCATGTCGGCCTGTTGTCCGAGGACACCGATCCGGTGACAGGCGAGATGTGGGGCAACTTCCCCCAGACCTATTCGATGGTCGGTATCATCAATGGCGCCATGCGGCTGTCGGCCGGATGGGAAAGCCTCGTGTGACCTGACGCTCGCATTGGTCCGCAGATCGCTGCGGCCCTGATCTGATCATTCCCGTGTCCGCCCGGTCCGGCCTGCGGGTCGATGTCGGCCTGTGCCCATGTGGACGGACACGCAAACCGGAGGAACCCATGTCCAGACTTGTCGTCGTCTCCAATCGTGTCGGACCGCTCAAGGATACGGGGCGGGCGGGCGGTCTGGCGGTGGCGCTTGTCGACGCGCTGACGGAGATGGGAGGGCTGTGGTTCGGCTGGAGCGGTGAGGTTTCCGAGGAAGGCACTTTCGGCAATCTCAAGCAGGGCGGGGGCACCCGCAAGGTGGCGATGGCGACGGTCGACATGACCCAGGCCGATTACGACGAGTTCTATGCCGGCTACGCCAACCGCACGCTCTGGCCGGTGCTGCATTACCGCCTGGACCTTGCGGATTTCGACCGGCGGTTCGAGGAAGGCTATCGGAGGGTCAACGAGCGTTTCGCCACGCGGCTGCGCCCGCTGCTGCAAGCCGACGACATGATCTGGGTCCACGACTATCATTTCCTCGGCTTCGCGGCGGAACTGCGGGCGATGGAGGTCGGCAATCCGATCGGCTTTTTCCTGCACATTCCGTTCCCGGCGCCGGAAGTGCTCGCCGGCCTGCCGAATGCCGAGCGGCTGGTCCGCAAAATGCTCGCCTATGACGTGGTCGGTTTCCAGACGCGACGGGACGCGGCGAACTTCCGCCGCTTCGCGGTGGAGGAGCTGGGCGCGATTGAGCGCGACGGCGAGCGGCTGGATGTCGCCGGCGGCTCCGTGATTGCGCGTGCCTTTCCCATCGGGATCGATGCGGCCGGGTTCGCGCGACAGGCGACGACGCCGGAAGCGCGCCGTAACACGATGCGAACGGAGAAACTTCTCGTAGGCCGCCAGCAGATCATCGGAGTCGATCGTATCGACTATTCGAAGGGATTGCCGGAGCGGTTTCGGGCGTTCGGTCGCCTGCTGGAGGACTATCCGGAGAACCGCGGCAAGGTGAGCCTGATGCAGGTAGCTCCGCCGTCCCGCGCCGAGCTCGACGCCTATGCGGAAATCCGGCGTGAGCTGGAGGAACTGTCGGGCAATATCAACGGCCGGTTCGCCGATCTCGACTGGACGCCGATCCGCTACATGACCCGGTCCTTCACCCGGCGGGCGCTTGCCGGGCTCTACCGTGCCAGCCGCGTGGCGCTGGTCACGCCGCTTCGCGACGGTATGAACCTAGTTGCCAAGGAATATGTTGCGGCGCAGCGGGCAGAGGATCCCGGTGTCGTGGTGCTGTCGCGGTTCGCCGGGGCGGCGGAAGACATGCCGGAGGCGCTGATCGTCAATCCGCATTCGGCGGAAGGTGTGGCGTCCAGCCTGCAGACCGCACTCAACATGCCGCTCGATGAGCGCCGGTCGCGCTGGCAGGCAATCTTCGACCGCATCTGCCGGAACGACGCCGCGTCCTGGGCGAATTCGTTCCTCGATGCCCTGCGCGGCCGGGCCGCGACCTGACCGTACCTGCGATCCGCAAAAAAAAAGGGAGCGGGCCTGCCGCTCCCCTTCCGCTTCTTCGTTGACCGGGGCTGCCTTACTCGGCAGCGTCGGCCTTGATCACGCCGCGGCGGATCTGGTCTTCCTCGATCGATTCGAACAGGGCGCGGAAGTTGCCTTCGCCGAAGCCTTCGTCACCCTTGCGCTGGATGAATTCGAAGAAGATCGGCCCGATGACGGTCTTGGAGAAGATCTGCAGCAGGATCTTGGTCGTCCCGCCGTTCACCACGCCTTCGCCGTCGATCAGGATGCCGTGCTTCTTCATCCGCCCGATGGGTTCGTCATGGCCATGCACGCGGTCGCGGGACATCTCGTAATAGGTGTCCGGCGGACCCGGCATGAACTTCAGCCCGTTGTCCGACAGGAGGTCGGTGGCGTCGTAGATGTCGTCCGTGCCGACCGCGATATGCTGGATGCCTTCGCCCTTGTACTTGCGCAGGTACTCGGCGATCTGGCTGGTGTCGTCCTTCGACTCGTTGAGCGGGATGCGGATCTTGCCGCAGGGCGAGGTAATCGCCCGGCTGACGAGACCGGTGATGCGGCCGTCGATGTCGAAGAAGTGGATCTGCTTGAACCCGAACAGGTCGCGGTAGAAGTCCCACCACTTGTCCATGTTGCCGCGATAGACGTTGTGGGTCAGGTGGTCGAGGTAGTAGAAGCCGACGCCTGCCGGACGCGGATCGCGCTCGCCCAGCCACTCGAACTCGTCGTCATAGGCCGAGCCCTTGGCGCCGTAGGTCTCGACGAAATAGAGCAGCGATCCGCCGATGCCGACGATGGCCGGGACGTCCAGCGCCTTGTCGTCGCCGTGATAGGGCGTCGCGCCCTTGCTCACCGCATGCTCGAACGCGTGACGGGCATCGACCACGCGCCAGGCCATCGAGGGGGCGCAGGGGCCGTGCTCCTCGACGAAGCGCATCGCGTGCGAGCCGGGCTCGGCGTTCAGCACATAGGTGATGTCGCCCTGGCGGTAGAGGGTGATCGCCTTGGTCTTGTGCTTGGCGACGGGCGCATAGCCCATGCGGCGGAACAGGGCGTCGAGCTTTTCCGGCTCGGGGTGGGAAAACTCGACGAACTCGAAGCCGTCCGTGCCGGCCGGGTTGGTGGCGTCGATCTTGGCGGGCGGTGCGTCGTGCGGAAACGGTCCCATGCTGTCCTCCTCTGGAAAGCCAAACTTCGCACAGTATGCGCCCGGATCGATGCAAGGTGCGTGCATTCTGGGTGAGTTATGGATTACCAATGCATGGAACGTGCATTGATAGAGCTGGACGCGCACAAGATGATGGACCTCGACCCTTTCGACATTCGCCTGCTTGCAAGCCTGCAGGACGATGCGGCGGTCACCAACCAGCAACTCGGGGAGCGGATCGGACTGTCGGCCTCGCAGGTCTCCCGGCGACGTCAACGGCTGGAGGAGGCGGGCGTCATCCGTCGCTACCGGGCCGATGTCGATGCCGCGGCCGTCGGGTTCAGCGTGGTTGCCTTCGTCGGCGTCGCGCTCAATGCCCACAGCCGGCAGAACGCCCGTCGGTTCCGCGATTTGGTGCGAGCTTTGCCCGAGGTTCAGGAGGCGCATGTACTGACCGGCGACATGGACTACATGCTGAAGGTGGCGGTCACCGATCTTGCGGCGCTGTCGCGCTTCATCAATGACGAGTTGCTGCCGCACGACGCGGTGCGCAACGTGCGCTCGTCCATCGCCATGGAGACGCTGAAGGACGACAACCGCCTGCCTTTTGCCTGAGCGGTAACGCCCTGTGCTTGCGGTCGCGGCTTTCTGTTCCCATTTGCAGTCATGAATGCGATCCGGGCACGCCCGGACTGCCGCCGATCGCAAGGGACTGGAGACAGACGACGATGTTCGATGCACGCAAGCTGCTTGAGGAGTTCATGGGCCAGGGTGGCGGTTCCTCAGCAGGTTCCGGACGCACTGGTCCCGGCGGAAGTGGTGCCGGCGATCTTCTGGCGCGCGGCCAGGACTATCTGCGATCTTCCGGCTCCGGCGGACTTGCCGGCGGCGCGCTGGCAGGCGGCCTTGCAGGCCTGCTCCTTGGCACCAAGGGTGGCCGCAAGATCGGCAAGAAGGCGCTGACCTATGGCGGCATGGCACTGGTTGCCGGTCTCGCCTATAAGGCCTATCGCGATTACCGCGGTGGTGGTGGCGGAGCCGTTCCGGCGCCTGCGCAGAGTGCTCCGGACACTGCCTCCTCTTCTGCCCCCGTATTGCCGCCTCCCTCCAATTCGCCGTTTTCGCCGGCGCGCCAGCCGGGTGGGGAGGAGGAGTTCGCGCTCGTCCTGCTGACTGCGATGATCTCGGCGGCAAAGGCCGACGGGCATATCGATGCGGACGAGCAGCGCAAAATCTTCGACAAACTCGATACGCTCGACCTTGACAGCGAGGCCAAGGCCTTCGTGATGGACGAGCTGCGCGCGCCGCTCGACATCGACCGCGTGGTGAAGGGGGCGAAGAGCCCGGAGGCGGCGCTGGAAGTCTATGCCGCCTCGCGTCTCGCCATCGATCCGGATCACCCGGCAGAGCGGGCCTATCTCCAGATGCTGGCCGCCCGTCTCGGGCTGGAGCCTGGCCTTGCAGAAGAGGTCGATCGCGCGGTTGCGGAGGCCGAAGCCTCGCTCTGAGGCGGCCCGCGTCCGACTGTTCCGGGCGCCGGGCTTTCCCTCCTTGCCATTGCTGGCGGCAGCGGGCATCGTTCCGCTCCACGCGGGCCAGGGCAGGGAGGAACCATGCGCGACCTGGGGGAATGGGACTACGTGATCGTCGGTGCGGGTTCGGCCGGCTGTGTGCTGGCCAACCGCCTTTCGGCCGATCCGCAGGTCAAGGTCCTGCTACTCGAGGCTGGCGGAAAGGACGACTACGTCTGGATTCACATTCCTGTCGGCTACCTTTATTGCATGGGCAATCCCCGGACCGACTGGGGCTTCAAGACCGCACCTGAGGCTGGTCTCAACGGCCGATCTCTGTCCTATCCGCGCGGCCGCGTGCTCGGCGGCTGCTCCGCCATCAACGGCATGATCTACATGCGCGGCCAGGCGCGCGACTATGACGGCTGGCGCCAGATGGGGCTGGACGGCTGGGGCTGGGACGATGTCCTGCCGCTGTTCCGCCGTGCCGAGGACCATTACGAGCTCTCCGACGACATGCATGGCCGTGGCGGCGAATGCCGCGTCGAGCAGCAGCGGCTGTCCTGGGATATTCTCGATGCGGTGCGCGATGCCTGCGAGGAGGTCGGAATCCCGAAGATCGACGACTTCAACCGCGGCGACAATTTCGGTTCGTCCTATTTCCAGGTGACGCAGCGCGGCGGCATCCGCTGGACCGCTGCCAAGGGCTTCCTCAAGCCGGTCGCGAACCGCCGGAACCTGAAGATCGTCACCGGTGCGCAGGTGACCAGACTGACGGTCGCCGAAGGCCGGGTGAGCGGCGTCGAGCTGCGCGTCGACGGCGCTCCCGCGCAGGCGAGAGTGGCGGGTGAACTGGTGCTTTCGGCAGGGGCCATCGGCTCCCCGCAAATCCTGGAACTGTCGGGCATCGGCGATCCGGAGGTGCTTGCGCGACAGGGCATCGAAACAGTCGCGGAAAGCCGGCAGGTGGGGAGCAATCTCCAGGACCATCTGCAGATCCGCACGATCTTCAAGGTCAGCGGCGCAGTCACGCTCAACCAACTGGCCTCGAACCTGTTCGGCAAGGCGAGAATCGCGATGGAATATGCGGTGTCGCGCTCCGGACCGATGTCGATGGCGCCATCGCAGCTAGGCGTCTTTGCAAAGTCCGACCCGGCATTCGAGACCGCAAATATCGAGTATCACGTGCAGCCTCTGTCACTCGACAAGTTTGGCGAACCGCTCCATTCCTTTCCGGCAATCACCTTGAGCGTGTGCAATCTGCGTCCCGAGAGCCGGGGAAGCGTGCATGTCGCGAGCCGGGATCCGCTGGCCCATCCGGAGATCCGGCCGAACTACCTGTCGACGGCCGGCGATCGCAAGGTCGCTGCCGACAGCATCCGGCTGACCCGGCGCATCATGACCACGGATACGATGGCGCGCTTTTCGCCGGTCGAGCACCTGCCCGGTCCGCTGGTGCGCAGCGACGAGGACCTGGCGCGTGCAGCGGGCGATATCGGCACGACGATCTTTCATCCGGTGGGGACCTGCCGAATGGGCGCGGACGATGCCTCGGTCGTCGATGGGCGGCTGCGGTTGCGCGCCGTTGCCGGTATCCGAGTTGCGGATGCGTCAGTCATGCCGGCGATCACCTCCGGCAACACGGCGGTTCCAACGATGATGATCGCCGAAAAGGCCGCGGAGATGATCCGCGCGGACCGGCGTGCCTGAACTCGTGTTCCCGCGATTTGTGCCCGGCCGTCCGGATCGCTAGGATCGCCCCGAAACGCTGGGGAAAGACACGGTCATGACAACGCTTGCCAGATGGGCCAGGCGCAACTCGCAACATATCCTGGTGCTGTGCTGCGCCTTGCCGGTGACCGTGTTGATCGGTTGGGTGACGTGGGAGACCGCCTCGCGGTTGTTCGCCGCCGAGGTGGCGACGAGGGCGCAGGCGCTTCTGTCCGTGCAGTCGGCAACGCTGGAGCGTCAGCTCGACAAGTTCCGCCTCCTGTCGCCTCTGCTGGCGCAACGTCCAGATGTGCGGGACATCATCCTGCGCCGGGACGCTGCGCTGGGCGAGCGGGCGGCTGCGCTGGTTGCCGGTATGGCCGGAGCGCAGGAGGTCTTGGTTCTCGATGCGACCGGCGCGCTGATCGCGTCCAGCCATATGTCGCCCCGGCCGCCTGGCAACAGCCTGGAGGAGCTGCCATTGGCGGAGGCCCAGCAGGGTCGCCTCGGTCGCGCCTATCGGCGAGGCAACGGCAGCGAGCCGGGTAGCTACGTCTTCGCCTCGGCCGTCCGCGCCGGCAGTCTCGTCGTCGGCATCGTGGTCGTGCGCGTCAGCCTTGCCGAAATCGAGCAGGCCTGGGCCCTGAGCCCGGCGCCCATCGTGGCGATCGACACAACGGGAGAGATCGTGGCCACAAACCGCCCGGCATGGCGCGGACAAAGGGCGAGCGAGCGCTTCACCGTGCTCGGCACGGCCGAGGTGCCGCGAACCGGAGACGGCGCCGCCGCCGCCGCCACCGAAGCGGAATATGTTCGCTTCAACGGCGCGACCGGGCGCGGCCCCTATCTCAGGATGGCGCGGACGCTGCCGGTGCTGGACTGGCAGGTCGCGGCATTCGCAGATACGGCCGATGCCCGTTCGCAGAGCCAGAAGGTCGCAGCGATCGCCGTGCTGATCTGTCTGCTGGCGAGCGTGGTCGGCTGGGTGGCGGCCGACCGACGCGTCGCGGTTCTGCGCCGCCTGCGCGAAGACAAGATCGCCGCCTCGCGCCTGGAGCGGAAAGTGCGCCTGCGCACCCGCGACCTCTCCAAGGCGAATGCGCGGCTCGCACGGGAGGTCACCGAGCGCGAGGCCGCGGAGGCGGAACTCAGGAACATGCAGGCCGACCTGGTGCAGGCGGCGAAGATGGCAACGCTCGGCCAGATGTCCGCAGCTCTTTCGCACGAGTTCAACCAGCCTCTGGCCGCGATCCGTTCGAATGCCGACAATGCCAAGCAGTTTCTCGAACGCGGCATGGGCGAGCGGGTGGGCAGTGCGCTCGACCGCATCATCCTGATGGTCGAGCGGATGGCGGAGATTTCCCGTGTGCTGAAGGGGTTCAGCCGCCGGGCAGGTACGGACCTGCGGCCGACGGCCCTGAAGCCGGTTGTCGACGAGGCGATGATGCTGCTGTCGCCGCGGATCAAGCAGGGCAGGGCCCGCTTGATCGTTACGCATCTCGATGGGCCGCTTTCGGTCGTGGGCGGGCATGTGCGGCTGGAGCAGGTGGTCCTCAACCTCGTCTCCAACGCGCTCGATGCCGTGGAGGTGCGTGACGACGGGCAGGTGGTTCTGACCACCCGCAGCGAGGCGGGACTGGCGGTGATCGAGGTGCGGGACAACGGCCCGGGCATCTCCTCCGATCTCCTGCCGAAGGTGTTCGATCCGTTCTTCACCACCAAGGAAGTCGGCAAGGGGCTGGGCCTCGGGCTTTCGATCGCCTACAAGATCGTCCACGATTTCTCGGGCAGCCTGACCGTGCGCCATGCGGAGGGCGGCGGGGCCGTCTTCACGGTTCGGCTGCCGCTGGCCGAGGGGCTGAGCGATGCGGCGGAGTAGAGTGTTGCTCGCCCGCTGGCGCATTTGCGGTGACAAAACGGGACACTGATGGACAAGGCGACCGTGCTGCTCGTCGATGACGAGCCCGATCTGCGTGAAGCGCTTGCGGAAGGGCTGGAGCTGGCTGGCCACAGCGTCGAGACGTTTGAAGGCGCGTCCGGAGTGTTCGGGACGCTCGGCCGGGATTTCTACGGTGTGCTGGTGACGGACATCCGCATGCCCCAGACGGATGGTTTCGATCTGATGCGCAAGGCGCTGGAGATCGATCCCGCCCTGCCGGTCATTCTCATCACAGGTCACGGCGACGTACCGCTCGCGGTCCAGGCGATGCGGGCCGGGGCCTATGACTTCATCGAGAAGCCGTTTCCGGTCAGCCGGCTGTCGACGGTGATCGAGCGGGCGCTGGAGAAACGGCGCCTGGTGCTCGAGAACCGCCTTTTGCGCGAACAACTGGCCAGCCGGACAGGCCTGGAGGGGCGGCTGGTCGGCCGTTCCGCCGCAATGGAGCGGCTGCGCGGGCTCGTCGGAGCGCTTGCCGGCACCGATGCCGACGTGCTGATCATCGGCGAGACCGGGGCCGGCAAGGAAGTGGTGGCGCGCGCCCTTCACGAGGAGGGGCACCGCCGCGAGGGACCGTTCGTTGCGCTCAACTGCGGTGGCCTGCCGGCGGAAATCATCGAGTCGGAGCTTTTCGGCCACGAGAAAGGCGCCTTCACGGGAGCGGCAAGCCAGCGGATCGGCAAGCTCGAACATGCGCATGGCGGCACCGTCTTTCTCGACGAGATCGAGTCGATGCCGCTCGATCTTCAGGTCAAGCTGCTCAGGGTCATCGAGACACGCACGATAGAGCGGCTGGGCTCCAACCGGACAATACCCCTGGACGTGCGCTTCCTGGCGGCGACCAAGGACGATCTGGAGGTCGCCGGAAATGCGGGGCGGTTCCGCAAGGACCTGTTTTACCGGTTGAATGTCGTCACCATCGAGATTCCCCCGCTCAGGGCGCGCAAGGAAGATATTCCTTTGCTCTTTCATCACCTGACACGCGAGGCGCGCGCCCGCTACCGGCGGGAAATCCCAGATGTGATGCCAGCTTTCGTCAGCGAACTGATTGCACGCGACTGGCCCGGGAACGTCCGGGAATTGCGGAACGTCGCTGATCGTTTCGTCCTGGGGCTCGAGCGGCCAGGCGGTGCGGGGCCTGCGGGCGGCATGGCCGAGGCGACGGTTCTGTCCGAGCGCGTTGCCGCCTATGAGCGTGCGGTGATTGCCGAAGAGCTCGCCAAGAACGGCGGCAGCCTCAAGGCGACGTATGAGGGACTGGGATTGTCGCGCAAGGCGCTCTACGAAAAAATCCGCAAGTACGGCCTCGACCGCTCGACTGAAGACGGCGACTTTCCCGGCTGAGATCCGCCCCGATGTGTCGATGTCGACACATCCTTTCTGAATGATGTGTCGTTTCCTGCACATTTCGAGCTTGCGACAGGACGCGTGCGATCCTCCCTGCCCGCAAAACGGGCGATTTGCTCGCCTCTCAGGCATTTGGCACGCATGTTGCTAATTGTGGGACGCGAATAAACCGGCACCTCTTGCCGGATCACCTGTCCGCGCGCCCTGGCGCGGCAAAACATGTCTGGGAGGACATCCATGAAAAAGTTCGCAACGGCTGCGGTCGCTGCCGCATGCCTCACCTTCGCCGCTCCGGCTCTCGCCGATTGCGACGATGGCGAGATGGTCATCAAGTTCAGCCATGTGGTGGCCGGCTCCGGCCATCCCAAGGGCGACGCGGCGACCCTGCTCGCCAAGCGCGTCAACGAGGAGATGAATGGCAAGGCCTGCATGCAGGTGTTCCCGAATTCGCAGCTCTTCGACGACGACAAGGTGATGGAAGCCCTGCTGCTCGGCGACGTGCAGCTCGCGGCCCCGTCCCTGTCGAAGTTCGAGGCCTATACGCTGAAGTATCGCCTCTTCGACCTGCCGTTCCTGTTCAACGACCTGTCGTCGATCGATCGCTTCGCGGTTAGCGAGCCCGGCAAGGAGCTGCTGAACTCGATGACCGATGTAGGCTTCGTCGGCCTGGGCTACTGGAGCTCGGGCATGAAGCAGTTCTCGGCCAACAAGCCGCTGCTGCTGCCGACGGACGCTGCCGGGCTGAAGTTCCGCATCCAGACGTCGGACGTTGCCGAGGCCATGATCGCCGCCATGGGTGCGAAT
The DNA here is from genome assembly GCF_023507705.1 of Stappia sp. WLB 29. Classification (GTDB taxonomy): domain Bacteria; phylum Pseudomonadota; class Alphaproteobacteria; order Rhizobiales; family Stappiaceae; genus Stappia. Next base: position 22,069 of record NZ_JALBGD010000002.1, read on the forward strand.
GCCCAGAAGCTGGCCTTCAAGGAGGTCTATGGCGCGCTGCAGACCGGTGTCGTTGACGGTCAGGAGAACTCCTGGTCCAACATCTACACTCAGAAGTTCTTCGAGGTGCAGGACGGCATCACCGAGACCAACCACCAGCTGCTGGCCTATCTGCTCGTCACGTCCGACGAGTGGCTGAGCGGTCTCGAGCCGGATGTGCGTGACCAGTTCCTGACCATCGTCAACGAGGTCACGGTCGCCGCCAATGCTGCCGTCGCCGGCCAGGAAGCCGAAAACCGCCAGAAGATCCTGGATGCCGGCAGCGAGATCCGGGAGCTTACCCCGGAGCAGCGGAAGGCCTGGGTCGATGCCATGAAGCCGGTCTGGGACAAGTTCCGCGGCGATATCGGCGAAGAGCTGATCGAGGCTGCCCAGGCTTCGAACAACCCCAGCTGACACTGATCCGGATTGCCCGCGTACCCTCGGGTTCGCGGGCGGTTCGGCCTATCGGATCGCTCCCGGCGGTTGCGCAGGACGAGGGCCTTGCCCCTTGCGCCCGACCGGGAGCTTTCCAGCCCTCGTTCCCGACAAAACAGACACATTGGGGGAAGCGATGCAACGCGTCGACAATTGGGTCACGCGCTTCGAGGAGAACGTGATCGCGCTTCTGCTCGCGGCGATGACCATCGTGACCTTCACTCAGGTGGTTGCCCGCTACGGCTTCAATTCCGGCTGGACCGGAGCGCTCGAACTCACCCGCATTCTCTTTGCCTGGCTGATTCTTTTCGGCATGAGCTACGGGGTGAAGATGGGCACGCATCTGGGCGTCGATGCCGTCATTCGCCTGTTCCCGGCGCCGATCTTCCGCATCTTCGCGATTTTCGGCGCGCTTTGCGGTGTGGCCTATGCGGTCATCCTGCTGCATTCCGACTGGCTGCAATGGCTCGGCATCAGCACGCGCGGCGGCGCTATCGACTACTGGTCGCGCATGTATCGTATCGGCATTGGTCTCGATGATTTGCGCTACCCGGAGCTGGTTCAGGAGATGTTCGGCACCCAGGAGCGCGTGCAGCGCTGGATCGCCTATCTGATCCTGCCCGTGGGACTGGCCCTTTTCGCCTTCCGCTGTGCCCAGGCCGTCTGGCAGATCGCCACCGGCAAGCGCGAGATGATGATCGCAGCGCACGAAGCGGAAGAGCTCGTTGCCGAAAACAAAAACGTGCTGAAGGACTGATCCCGCCATGGAAGCCGGTGTTCTCTTCATCATGGTGCTCGGGCTGCTGTTCCTCGGCGTCCCGATCGCGATCGCGCTGGGCCTGTCCAGCGTCCTGACGATCGCCTTCTTCTCCCAGGACTCCATGTCCTCGGTTGCCCTGCAGCTGTTCACGGCCTCGCAGAACTACACGCTCCTGGCGATTCCCTTCTTTATTCTCGCCTCGGCCTTCATGTCGACAGGTGGCGTCGCCCGGCGCATCATCCGCTTCGCCATCGCCTGCGTCGGTCATCTGCGCGGCGGCATGGCGATCGCGGCGGTCTTCTCGTGCATGCTCTTTGCCGCACTGTCCGGCTCCTCGCCGGCAACCGTGGTCGCGATTGGCACGATCGCCATCGCCGGCATGCGCCAGGTCGGCTACACGAAGGAATTCGCCGCCGGTGTCATCGCCAATGCGGGCACGCTCGGCATTCTCATTCCGCCGTCCATCGTCATGGTGGTCTATGCGGCTGCGACTGACGTGTCCGTCGGCCGCATGTTTCTGGCCGGCGTCATTCCGGGCCTTGTTGCCGGTCTGATGCTGATGGTTGCGATCTACGTGAACGCGCGCATCAAGAACATGCCCAAGCAGCCGTTCGGCGGTTTGGGCGAGGTCGCCTCGGCGGCCGGCGAGGCGGGCTTCGGCCTGCTGCTGATCGTCATCATCCTCGGCGGCATTTACGGCGGCATCTTCACACCGACGGAAGCTGCGGCGGTGGCTGCGGTCTATTCGTTCCTGATCGCCATCTTCATCTATCGCGACATGGGGCCGCTCAAGGGCGTCCCGATGCGCAGGGACGGGGAGTCCCTGCCCGCGGCGGTGGGGCGCAACGTTTGGCTGACGGTTGTCTATTTCCTGCCGGGTTGCGTCCACAGCGACACGCGCAAGGTGCTGGTCGACGCGTCGAAAACGACGGTGATGCTGATGTTCATCATCGTCAACGCGCTGCTCTTCGCTCACACCCTGACGGCCGAGCGGATTCCGCAGGCGATCACTGACTGGATGATCGGCGCGGGCTTCACCTGGTTCACCTTCCTGATCGCCGTGAACATCCTGCTGCTGATCGGCGGCCAGTTCATGGAGCCGTCGGGCCTGCTGCTGATCGTTGCTCCGGTGGTGTTCCCCATCGGTATGGCGCTCGGGGTCGATCCGATCCATCTCGGCATCATCATGGTGGTGAACATGGAGATCGGCATGATCACGCCGCCCATCGGCCTCAACCTGTTCGTCACATCAGGCATAACCGGCATGAGCCTCGTTCAGGTGGTGCGGGCGGCAGCACCTTTCGTGCTGATCCTGTTCATCTTCCTGATCCTGGTGACTTATGTGCCGGCGCTGTCGACCTGGCTGCCCTACTCGCTGATGGGGCCGGAACTGGTCACCCGCACGGGCTGACCCCGAGGTCCGGCAAGGCCGCAACAGCAAAGACCCCGGCGATGGTTCCATCGCCGGGGTCTTTCTTTTGGTTGAGGCAGCACACTTGGCAGCTGGCGGTCAGACGATGCTGCCCAGCTTCATCGCAACGCTCATGTCGCCGGCAACCTTGATCTTGCCGGTCATGAAGGCCGTGGTCGGATTGAGCTCGCCGGCCAGCAGGTCCGCAAGGTCGCTCGGCGAGATGGAGATCGTGCAGTCGGCGTCCTTGTCCTCGTTGGAGACGGTTGCGCCCTCGACATAGATGACGCCCGCATCGCCGCAGTCGAATTTCACGCTGTCGGAGATGCCGCCACCGGCCACCTTGCCGCGCACGGCCTCCGTCAGTTCATCCATCGTCATGTTCCATGTCCTCCTGTCGCCGAACCTTCGTTGGCTGCACCCAATCATGACGCTTACGTAATCGTCAAGTGCATTCAGGTTTCGGCGACCACACGCCCCGCTCAGTGATTGTTGCGCGGTAATCCCTTGGAGGCGGCGATATCGCGATAGGCGATCGCCGGTTTCAGCACCATGCCCTTGTCGAACTGGTCGACAATGCCGCGCTGGATCTCCTGCCACGGCGTCTGGTGATCCGGGATGGCGAAGCCGCCGCCAGCGGCAAGCTCGGCGCGCCGCTGTTCCAGTTCCTCGTCCGGGATCAGGATGTTGGCCGTACAGGCCCTGAGGTCGATGCGGACTCGATCGCCGGTTTTCAGCAGGGCGAGGCCGCCGCCGGCCGCTGCCTCGGGGGAGGCGTTGAGAATCGAGGCCGAGCCGGACGTACCGGACTGGCGTCCGTCGCCGATGCAGGGCATGGCGTGGATGCCGCGTTTGATGAGAGCGGCAGGCGGCTGCATGTTGACCACTTCCGCGCCGCCCGGATAGCCGATCGGGCCGGTGCCGCGGATGAACAGCAGGCAATGTTCGTCGATCTGAAGGTCCGGATCGTCGATGCGATGATGATAATCCTCCGGCCCTTCGAAGACGATGGCCCGTCCCTCGAAGGCGTCTGGATCGTCCGGGTTTGACAGATAGCGATCGCGGAACTCCTTCGAGATCACGCTTGTCTTCATGATCGCGCTGTCGAACAGGTTGCCCTTCAGGTTCAGGAAGCCCGCCTTGTCGACCAGCGGATCGCTTACCGGCCGGATGACCCGCGTATCGAGGTTCTCCGCCTCCCGGCAATTGTCGCCGAGGCTCCTGCCGTTGACGGTCAGCGCCTGCGGATGCGGCAGGCGGTTCGCCTTCATCAACTCGCCGACGACCGCCGGCACGCCGCCGGCATGATGATAGTCCTCGCCGAGATATTCGCCGGCCGGCTGCATGTTGACGATCAGCGGAACATCGTGGCCGAGTCGCTGCCAGTCGTCGTTGTCGAGCGGCACTCCAAGATGCCGGGCGACCGCGTTGAGATGGATCGGCGCGTTGGTCGAGCCGCCGATGGCCGAGTTGACGACGATGGCGTTCTCGAAGGCTTCACGGGTCATGATGTCGGAGGGCTTGAGATCCTCCCAGACCATATCGACGATCCTCAGACCCGTCTGGTAGGCCACTTGCGCGCGCTCGCGATAGGTGGCGGGAATGGCCGCGCTGCCGGGCAACTGCATGCCGAGCGCCTCGGCCAGCGAGTTCATCGTCGTCGCCGTGCCCATCGTGTTGCAATAGCCGACGGAGGGGGCCGAGGAGGCGACCAGATCCATGAAGCCGGCATAATCGATCTCGCCGGCGGCCAGCATCTCGCGCGCCTTCCAGACGATGGTGCCGGAGCCGGTGCGCTCGCCCCGATGCCAGCCGTTGAGCATCGGTCCGACCGACAGGGCGATGGCGGGAATATTGACGGTCGCCGCCGCCATCAGGCAGGCGGGGGTGGTCTTGTCGCAGCCGATGGTCAGCACCACGCCGTCGATGGGATAGCCGTAGAGCAGTTCCACCAGGCCGAGATAGGCGAGATTGCGGTCGAGCGAGGCGGTCGGCCGCTTGCCCGTCTCCTGGATGGGGTGAACCGGAAACTCGAAACAGATGCCGCCGGCTTCGCGGATGCCTTCGCGCACCCGCTTGGCCAGTTCGATGTGGTGGCGGTTGCAGGGCGAGAGATCGGACCCCGTCTGGGCAATGCCGATGATCGGCTTGCCGGATTGCAGTTCCTCGCGTGTCAGGCCGTAGTTCAGGTAGCGCTCGATATAGAGTGCCGTCATGCCCGGATCTTCGGGATTGTCGAACCAGGCGCGCGAACGAAGGCGTTTGGGGTCTCTGGCGGTCATTCTTGTCTCCGGGCCGTTGGCTGTTCTATTTGTATTACAATATGACGCAGCCAACGGCCACACTGTCATTTCTGGTTCTCTTTCGCCCGCCAGCGGCGCAGCAATGCCGCGTTGGTGACGACGGAGACCGACGACAGGGCCATCGCCGCTCCGGCAAGCGCCGGTGTCAGCATGCCGAGTGCGGCAAGCGGGATGCCGACCACATTGTAGACGAAGGCCCAGAACAGGTTCTGGCGGATCTTGCGAACCGTTGCGCGGGAAATGTCGATCGCATCGGCCACGAGATCGGGACGGGAGCGCATCAAGGTGATGCCGGCGGTCTCCATCGCCACTTCCGTGCCGCTGCCCATGGCAATGCCGACGCTGGCTGCCGCGAGCGCGGGCGCATCGTTGACCCCGTCGCCGACCATGGCGACGGTGCGGCCGGCGCTGGTGAGTTCGGAGACTGTCTCTGCCTTTCCTTCGGGCGCAACGCCGGCGATCACCCGGCCGATACCGGCCTCGGCCGCGACCGCTCGTGCCACGGCTTCCGTGTCGCCGGTAAGCATGACCGTCTCGACATCCATGGCGGCAAGGCGCCGCAAGGCGACCGGCGTCTCCTCCCGCAAGGTATCGGCCATTGCGATCACGCCGACGGCCCGGCCGGCGACAGCAATGCCGGCACAGGTCTTCCCCTGGGCCTCGAATTCCCGGAAGATCTGCTGCACGAGGAAGGTGTCGATCGAATGGGTCTCGAACAGCCGGCGATTGCCGATCAGGACCTGTTCGCCGGCAATGTCGGCCACGATTCCCTGGCCTGCGATGGCGCGGAAATTTGCCGGACGCGAGAGGTCCAGGCCACGCTCGCGTGCGGCTGCGACGATGGCTCCCGCCAACGGATGTTCGCTCGGCAACTGGGCGCTCGCCGCGATCAGCAGCAGCCGGTTCTGGTTGCCGTCGAACGCCCGGATGTCGGTGACCGCAGGGGTGCCCCGGGTGAGGGTGCCGGTCTTGTCGAACACGACCGTGTTGACTGAATGGGCCGTCTCCAGCGCCTCGATGTCGCGGATCAGGATGCCGGCGCGCGCCGCCGCGCCCGTTCCTGCAACGAGCGCCGTCGGGGTCGCGAGGCCGAGTGCACAGGGGCAGGCGATGACCAGCACCGCCACGGTCGCGCCGATGGCGGCATCGAGTCCAGCACCGGAGAACCACCAGCCCGCGAAAGTGGCGAGTGCGACCAGAACGACGACGGGTACGAAGACCGCGGAAACCTTGTCCACCAGCTTCTGTACCGGAGCGCGCGAGTTCTGAGCATTTTCCACGAGGCGAATGATCGAGGCGAGCTTGCTGTCTCCGGCAACGGCGGTGACCTCGACGGTCAGGGCGCCCGACCCGTTGATCGTGCCGCCGATGACTTCGTCGCCGATGGCCTTGGCAACCGGCATGCTCTCGCCGGTAAGCAGCGCTTCGTCCACTTCGCTGGCGCCGTCGCGCACGGTGCCGTCGACCGGTACGCGTTCGCCGGGACGCACGAGAATGGCATCGCCCGGAAACAGGCTCTCGACCGGTACGGTCTCGATGTCGTCGCCCGCGATCTTGTGGGCGACCTGGGGTTTCAAATCGCTCAAGGCGCGGATGGCGGCTGTTGTCGTGCGCTTCGCGCGCATTTCCAGCAGTTTGCCGAACAGGATCAGCGTCAGGATGACCGAGGACGCCTCGAAATAGAGGTGGCCGGGTTCCTGCGGCCAGGCCATCACGGTGAGGACCAGGCTGTAGCCATAGGCGGCAGTGGTGCCGAGGACCACGAGCACGTCCATGTTGGCGCCGCCGCCGGCAAGCGCCTTCCAGGCGCCGACATAAAACCTGCGACCGACCAGAACCTGCACCAATCCGGCAAGGATCGCCTGCGCCCAGCCGGGCGGCATCAGCATCACGCCGAACGGGGCCGCCGCCATCGAGGCGACCATCGGGGCCGACATCAGGGCGGAAAAGAGCAGAAGCAGCAACGTGCGCCGCTCGTCGCGGCGGATGCGGGCGTCCGTCTCGTCCTGCCGGCGCTTTTCTTCCTGCCAGCCGGTGGAGCGTTCGCTGGCGGTGTAGCCGGTTGCCTCTACGGCGGAGATGATATCGGCGGGCGTCACGCTACCGTCTGTCTGGACCACGGCCGTCTCCAGGGGCAGGTTGACGGTGGCGCGCAACACGCCGGGCTTGCGGCCGAGGACCTTCTCGATCCGTGCCGAGCACGCCGCGCAGGTCATACCGCCGATATCGAGATGGACGAAAGGCGGTGTGCCGGGTGTCGAGGCCGGGAGCGCGTCATGCGTTTCAAGGGCGGCCTGTGTCATCCGCTGTTCTCCGTTGCAGGAGCGCCGTCCGGCGAGAGGGCCGGGAGAGGCTCCGATTGTGTCGGCAACGGGTATAGTCCTTCCAGTCGCTGGAAGGTCAAGAGGGGCGGAGAGAGGTCAGGTCCGCCCTTCCTCCACTGCATGACAGGCGACGCCGGCGCCGCCCATGTCCTGCAGCAAGGGCAGTTCGCGCTTGCAGCGATCATTGGCGAGAGGGCAGCGCGGATGGAAGGCGCAGCCACTCGGCGGATTGATCGGGTTGGGGATTTCGCCTTCGACCGGGCGGCGCGGGGTTCCCGTCATATCGAGGTCGGGGATCGCTGCCAGCAGCATCCGCGTATAGGGATGGCGCGGATTGCGGAAGAGTTCGCGGCTTTCCGCCACCTCGACCAGGCGGCCGAGATACATCACGCCGATGCGCTTTGCCATGTGCCGGACGACGGCAAGGTCGTGGCTGATGAACAGATAGGTCAGCCCGAACTCGTCCTGCAGGTCGCGCATCAGGTTGAGGATCTGCGCCTGCACGGAGACGTCCAGCGCCGAGGTCGGCTCGTCGCACACGAGGAACTCGGGCTTCGAGGCCAGCGCCCGGGCAATGCAGATGCGCTGCCGTTGCCCGCCGGAGAACTCGTGCGGATATTTGGCGCCGTCGCGCGGGTGCAGGCGCACCAACTCGAGCAACTCGCCGACACGGGCGGAAATCGCCTCTTCGGAACTCTCCAGCTTGAAGGCGCGGATCGGCTCCGCGATGATCCGGTCGACCCGCCAGCGTGGGTTGAGGCTGGCATAGGGGTCTTGGAAGATCATCTGGATGCGCCGGCGCAGCTCGCGCATCTCCTGCCCCGACTGGCGGCGCGAGCGCATGTCGACGCCCTCGATGCGGATTTCGCCGGCACTCGCCTCCAGCAGCCCGACGACCATCTTGGCGACGGTCGACTTGCCTGAGCCGCTTTCGCCGACAAGCGCGAAGGTCTCGCCTTTCGAGATGGAGAAGGAGATGTCCTGCGCAGCTTTGAGGAAGGCCTTCGGCGATCGCTCCAGCACCCGGTTCAGCCACGGCTTGGACACGTCGAAGGTGCGCGAGAGCGAGCGGACCTCGACGACGGCACCGCTTTCCGCAGTGGCGTGCTGCATGACCGTGTTCATCGACCTGCCCCTTCCGTTTCCAGCAGTTTCCAGCAGGCGGCGTGGCTGTCGCCGGCAGGTATCAGATCGGGTCGCTCGACACGGCAGCGATCCATCGTCAGCGAGCAGCGCGGGTTGAAGGCGCAGCCCCGAGGAATGGAATCGAGACGCGGCATCGAGCCGGGGATCTGGGTCAGCCGGTCGTGATCGCCGGTGAGGGAGGGAATCGCGCCCATCAGGCCGATCGTATAGGGGTGGCTCGGGGACTTGATCACGTCCCTGACCGGACCGATCTCGGCGATGCGGCCGGAATACATTACGGCCACCCGGTCTGCGGTCTCGGCGATGACGCCCATGTCGTGGGTTATCAGCATCACCGCCGTGCCGTGGTCGCGGCACACGCGCTGCAGCAGGCGGATGATCTGCGACTGCACCGACACGTCGAGGGCGGTGGTCGGTTCGTCCGCGATCACCAGTTCCGGCTCGGCGCACAGGGCAAGAGCGATTACGACACGCTGGCGCATGCCTCCCGAGAACTGATGCGGATAGGCGGACAGCCGTTGTCCGGCCGCCGGAATGCCGACTTCCTCCAGCAGCGCCACCGCCCGGTCGCGGGCCTCCCGCTCGGAGACCGGCAGGTGCGTCATGATCGTTTCGATGATCTGGTCGCCGATGGTGAAGAGCGGATTGAGGCTGGTCAGCGGGTCCTGGAACACCATGCCGATGCGCTTGCCGCGCAGCTTGCGCATGGCCGCCGGCGGCAGGTTGTCGATGCGCTCGCCCTTCAGGCGGATCTCGCCGCTGGCAATGCGGCCCGGTGGTTCGAGCAGGCCGATCACCGCTGTGCCGGTGATCGACTTTCCGGCGCCGGATTCGCCAACGACACCCAGTACCTCGCCCTCGCGCAGGTCGAACGAGATTCCATCGATTGCCGTCAGCGCGCCGCGGCGGGTGGGAAATTCGACCCGCAGGTCCTTCACGGAAAGCAGGGGGTGTCTCATCATGATCAGCCGTCTCTGTCCGTGTTCATGTCAACGCAGCTTCGGGTTCAAGGCGTCGCGCAGCCAGTCGCCCAACAGGTTCACCGCCAGCACCAGCACGGCGAGCGCAAAGCCCGGGAACATCGCGATCCACCATTCGCCCGAGAACAGAAAGTCGTTGCCGATGCGCACCAGCGTTCCGAGCGAAGGCTGGGTGGGCGGAATGCCGACGCCGAGGAAGGAGAGTGTCGCTTCGGTGATGATGGCAAGGCCCAGATTGATCGTTGCGATCACCAGCACCGGCCCGATGACGTTGGGCAGCACATGCCGGATCATGATCAGAAAGGGCGGAATGCCGATCAGCCGGGCGGCCTGGACATATTCCTTGTTGCGCTCCACCAGGGTCGAGCCGCGCACCGTACGGGCGAACTGCACCCAGAAGGACAGCGCGATGGAGAAGACCAGGATCCAGAACGCGAAGCGTTCCCGGTCGAGGTTACCGAACGTGGCACGGGCGACGCCGTCGACCAGCAGGGCGATCAGGATTGCCGGAAAAGTCAGTTGGACCTCGGCCACGCGCATGATCACCGCGTCGACCTTGCCGCCGACATAGCCGGCGATCAGCCCGAGGAGCACGCCGACAATGGCGGCGAAGAAGACCGACAGGAAACCGACGGCGATGGAAATGCGGGCGCCATAGAGGATGCCCGAGAAGACGTCGCGGCCCTGGTCGTCTGTCCCCAGCAGATAGTTCGGATCGGAATATTCCATGCCGATCGGCGGAAGCCGTGCATCGAGGATCGAGATGGTCGCAAGATCGAAGGGGTTGTGCGGAGCGATCCAGGGCGCGAAGGCAGCGCCGAACAGGAATAGCAGCGTCACGATCGCAGACAGGATCGTGACCTTCGACCGCAGGAAGGAGTGCATGATGTCGCTGTCGAGGATGCGCGACCACCTGCTGCGGCTGCCGGCCTCCAGCTTGATCGCGCTCTCGTCGGGGGCATTGGTCATGATCGCCTCCTAGTGCGCTGCACGCTCGACCCGCAGGCGCGGGTCGACGCGGAAGTAGAGCAGGTCGACGATCAGGTTGATGGTCACGAACAGGAAGGCGATCAGCATCAGGTAGGCGGCCATGATCGGGATATCGACATTCTGCACCGACTGCAGGAAGAGCAGTCCCATGCCCGGCCACTGGAACACCGTCTCGGTGATGATGGCGAAGGCGATGATGGAGCCGAGCTGCAGGCCGGTGATGGTGATGACCGGAACCAGGGTGTTTTTGAGCGCGTGGCGGAAGTTGATGCTGCGCTGGCGCAGGCCGCGGGCACGGGCGAACTTGATGTAGTCGGTGCGGATCACTTCCAGCATTTCCGACCGCACCAGGCGCATGATCAACGTCATCTGGAACAGACCGAGGGTGATGGCAGGTAGGATCAGCGCCTTTATGCCGCTCCAGGTGAGCAGGCCTGTCGACCACCAGCCCAGTTGCACCACGTCGCCGCGCCCGAAACTCGGCAGCCATTGTAAGGTCACAGCGAAGACGAAGATCAGCAGGATGCCGATGAAGAAGGTAGGCAGGGAGATGCCGATCAGCGAGATCGACAGGAACAGTTTCGATAGCCAGCTGTCTCTGTGCAGGCCTGTATAGACGCCCATGGGGATGCCGACGAGCAGAGCGAATACGGCCGAGACGAAGGAGAGCTCCAGGGTCGCCGGCAGGCGGCGGCCGATCAGTTCGGCGACAGGCTGGCGGAACTGGTAGGAGGTGCCGAAATCGAACTGCGCCGCCTTGGCGATGAAGCGGCCGAACTGGACGAGGATCGGATCGTTGAGACCGAGACGCTCGCGCAGGGCTTCGCGCTGTTCCGGTGTGGTTTCGACGCCAACCATCTGGTTGACGGGATCGCCGACGAAACGGAACAGGGTGAACGAGATCAGGGCCACGACAAGCATAACCAGTATGGCCTGCAGGAGGCGGCGAATTGTGAAGGCGAGCATGGGGCCTCTGCGTCAGGTGCCTCGGCCTTTGGCCGTCGGTTCCGGTTTCGCTCCGGCGGATCCCTTGTGCCGTCGGGCGGGGATCGCCGAAAAAAGGCTGCAGCCCGGCACCAAGGTCCGGGCTGCAGAACCGGCAGGACGCCGATGTTACTTCTTCACGACCCAGCGATAGTGGAACTGGTCGTCCGCGCGCTGTACGACGTCCACATTCTCGGCAACACCCCAGGCCAGGGCCTGCTGGTGCAACGGGATGTGCGACACGTCCTCATGCACGATGGTGAAGGCCTGGGCGATCAGCTCGTCGCGCTTGGTCGGATCGTTCTCGACCAGGATCTGGGCCGCCAGTTCGTCCACCTTCGGATTGCAGTATCCGCCGAGGTTGAAGGGGCCGCCCTTGCCCTTGTCGTCGCGGCAGCCGGTGATGTTGTGCAGCACGTTCCAGCTGTCGAAGGAGCCAGGGGTCCAGCCGAGCAGGTAGAACGAGGTGTCGTAGCCGTTCGAGGCGAGTACCTTGGCGAAGTACTGCGCCTTGGGCTGGGCGTTGAGATCCACCTTGATGCCGACACGGGCGAGGAAGGAGGCTACCGCCTGGCAGATCGCCTCGTCATTGACGTAGCGGTCGTTCGGGCAGTCCATGCCGACCGAGAAGCCGTCCGCATAGCCGGCTTCGGCGAGCAGGGCCTTGGCGGCTTCCGGGTCATACGGATGACGCTTGAACTCTTCCGAACGCGAATACTGGAACGGCGAGATCAGCAGGGCCGACGGGGTCGACAGACCGCGCATCACCTTGTCGCGAATCGCGTCTATGTCGATGGCCTGGTAGAAGGCCTTGCGGACCCGCACGTCCTGGAACGGGTTCTTGCCCTTCACGCTGGAATAACGCAGCTCGTCGCGCTTCTGGTCGAAGCCGAGGAAGATCGTGCGCAGCTCCGGCCCGGTGAGCGCCTTGGTCTGCGGGCTGTCCTCTACGCGCTTGATGTCCTGCACCGGGATCGGGAACACCATGTCGAGCTCGCCGGACAGCAAAGCCGCCACGCGGGTCGCGTCGGAGCCGATCGGCGTGAATTCGACCTTGTCGATGTTGCCGGCGACCTTGTCCCACCAGTTTTCGTTCTTCTCGAACGTGGTCCTGACGCCGGGCTCGTGGCTGACGAGCTTGTAGGAACCCGTGCCGTTGGCATGCAGCGAGGCGTAGTTCGGGGCAGTATCGGACGCCGAGGTCACCTTGGTGGCGTTGTTCGCCTCGGTCCACTCCTTGTCCATGATGTACCAGGTGTCCCATTCGTAATGGAGAATGGGATTCGGCCCGGTCAGCACGAAGTCGACCGTGTGGTCGTCGACCTTCTCGACCTTCACGTCGGCGCCGATGCGGGTGGTGAGGTCCGATCCTTCGGAGCGGATGCGCTCGGCGGAGAAGACAACATCGTCGGCCGTGAAGTCGTTGCCGTTGTGGAACTTGACGCCCTTGCGCAGGTAGAAGCGCCAGCGGGTCGGCTCGAGGACTTCCCAACGCTCCGCCAGGGCCGGTTCGATCGTCAGATCGGGAGCGCGCCGGGTCAGGCCCTCGTAGACATTGCCGAGCGTGCCGAGCGTGAAGGTCTCGTTCAGGGAATAGGGATCGAGCTGGTTCAACGTGCCCTGAAAGGCGTAGCGGAGCGTTTCCGCCGATGCAGTCGTTCCCAGCAGCGACGAGATGAGCGCCGCCGCAGCTATTGTCGATTTGATGCGCATAGTCCCCTCATGACTTATCGTTGTCTCGGGCTCCTCCGGCGCCGACCTGAGAGGCCGGTGCCGACCCGATGTGCCGCATTTTCGCGGATCACCAGATTGCATCTAAGCAATGTCGAAAGCGACAGTCCAGCATGTGCTGGACACGAAAGAGAGGAATTGCGGAAGTCGTAGCGGAAGTCTCGCCCCATGCCCGCACGGTTCCTGACGGAAAGCCCGCAAGGCACCTCGCATACAACCGCAAGGCGCCTGTGGATTACCTGCCTATCTCGCGGGCAGGCCGGTACGAACTGCCCTAACGGCACATGTCGGCAATGAGCCGCGAGACGAACCCGTCCGCAGCTAGGATCTCCGTCTTCTCGATGTATTCGTCGGGCTGGTGAGCCTGGTCGATCGAACCCGGGCCGCAGACGACCGCGGAAATGCCGCGCTCCTGGAACTGGCCGGCCTCGGTGCCATAGACGACCATATGCCGGCCGTTGTCTCCGGTAAGCCGGCGGGCCAGCGCTTCGGCCGGCCCGTCCTGCTCCTCGCTGAGCGCGGGAGCGTAGGCGAGCTTCTCGATGGTCACTCCCGTGTCGGCGTGGACGGCATGCATGCCCGGTTCGATCTGGGTGCGGATGAAGGTTTCCAGTCGCTCCAGCCAGACTTCCCGCGTGTCGCCGGGGATGGTGCGGATGTCGCAGAAGAAGGAGCACGAGCGCGAGACGATATTCGCCGCAGTGCCGCCCTCGATCACGCCGCAATGAAGGGTCGTGAAGGGCGGCTCCATGGCAAGGGCCGGGTCGGCGGCGCGCTGGTTCTCGCGGGTGCGGTCGTCGAGCCAGGAGATGATACGGGCGGCATAGGCGATCGCCGAGACACCGCGTTCCCACTGGCTGGAGTGAACCGTGTGTCCGCGCACGGTCACACGGATGACCGCAGTGCCCTTATGCGCGGTGATGACGCGCATGTTGCTGGGCTCGCCGACCACCACCATCGACGGCCGGGGGCCGGAGCGCAGCATCGAATCGATCATCGGAGGCGCACCGACGCAGCCCACTTCCTCGTCGTAGGACAGGGCAATGTGGATGGGGCGGGTCAGCGGTGCGGCGACCATCTGCGGCACGGCGGCCAGCGCCACGGCGGCAAAGCCCTTCATGTCGCAAGTGCCGCGGCCGTAGAGCCGGCCATCGGCTTCGCGCAGGATGAACGGGTCGCTGCTCCAGGCTTGCCCTTCGACGGGCACGACGTCGGTATGGGCTGACAGGGCAACGCCGCCGTCCTTGTGCGGACCGATCACGGCGTGCAGTGCGGCCTTGGTGCCGGTGGCGTCCGGCACGCGCCGGGAGGCGATGCCGTGCCCTGCCAGATAGGTCTCGACAAAATCGATGAGATCGAGATTGCTGTTGGCGGAAACCGTCGGGAAGGCAACGAGACGGGCAAGCATTTCCTGAGAAGAATACTGTCGCGACATGGGGAGAATGACCTGGTTCAGGCGGAAGGAAAGGCGGGTCGGGCGAGAGTATCGACCAGCCGGGCGGGCGGGTCGAGAGCGAAAACATCGAGCGGCTCGCGCCGGCCCCTGACCGCGATCTCGGTCCTGCCTGCCAGATCGCATGTGTAGCCGGCGGCCTCCAGCACGGCGCTCGAGACGACGAGGCTGTGTCCCAGTTCTTTCGTTGCCGTTTCCAGCCGGCTCGCGATGTTGACGACGTCGCCGAGCGCGGTGATCCGGGCGCTGGCGCCGTTGCCGCTCACGGCGCCGATGCGTCCCAGGATCACTGGCCCGGCATGCAGGCCCATTCCGACCCTGAGCGGTGCGCTGAGCTGCGGTCCGAGCTCGACATTCAGCCGCTCCATGGTTTCCGCGATGGCGTTTGTCGCAGCGAGCGCGTTGCGACAGCCGGCCTGCAGCCCGTCCTTCATGCCGAAGATCGCCATGACACCGTCGCCGATGAACTTGTCGACATAGCCGCCGCAGGCTTCGACGGCCTTGGCGGTCTCGCCAAGATAGCGGTTGAGGAGGAAGACGACGTCGTAAGAAAGCCGGTGCTCCGCAAGGTCGGTGAAATTCCGCAGATCGACGAACAGGATCGCCGCCGGCTGCTCGACGCCCCAGTGATAGGCGTCGCCGTCCGATCCAGCGACCCGCACCGCGCCGCTTGCCGGCACCAAGGGCTGGACTTTCAGCGGAGCTTCCGGTCGCACCTGGCATGCAAGGCGAATGTCCTCGCCTGCGCTGATGCGGGTGAGTACCTTCGCTTCGGTCGCAGACGGGTCGGGCAGCGTGTCGAGGCCGTCGAGAATGCGGGTCCGGCATGTCGAGCAGCGGGCACGGCCGCCGCACACGTCAGCATGGGGAATTCCGTTCATCTTGCTGATTTCCAGCAAGGTCGGACCGGGCGCGACCTTCACCACCCGGTCGCCCGGATAGGTGATCTCGATGGTCCGGCGCGAGCGGCGAGCAAGGGCCCTGAGGACGATGACGAGGACGACGAGGGCAACCAGCGCATAGAAGCCGTTGCGCAGCAGCGTGACCAGCGGATCGGACCAGCTGGTCATTTCCTGCGTCAGGGGGAAGGGCGGGTTCTCCGTCAGGCGCAGCCGGCGGGCCGCATCCGTCCAGCCCCAGGTCGCAAGGACGGGCACCAGCAGCGCGAGAGCGAAAAGAAGCGGCTTGAAGGGTGCGTAGCCCGACTTCAGGCGCAGCCAGAAATGCAAGCCGATCATGCCGTGCAGCCAGACCAGCAGCATCAAGACGGTCTGATTGAAGATCAGCCCCGGCCACAGGACCGTGAGCACGTTGCGGTAGGTGTCCTCATAGCCGAACTGGTGGGCAAGCCCGCCCGTTCCGATGGCGTGCGGAATGAGCAGGAAGGGGATGGCCAGCCCGAGCAGGAGCTGCGCCCACTGCCAAGCGGAAAGGCGCAGGCTTCGGCGGCGCGCAGTCTTCCACAGGGCGAGCGAGGCATGGACCAGAAGGGCAGACAGCAGCAGGGCTTCGCCGGGCGGACTACGCCAGACGGCGAGAAAAACCCGCCGCCCCGCCTCCATCGCCTCGAGCGACCAGATGCCGAGCATGTGATTGACGAAGTGGCTGAACGCGAAGGCGAGCAGGACGAGGCCGCTCCCCAGCCTGAGCCGCTGCCGGATTCCCTGTCCGTCCGTCGGTGCGGACGTCTTCTTCTGTGCCATTCAAGCCGCCGTCCGCTCGTCCCGCATTTTGCGGGAAGGTCATGTCTTAGGGAGCCCGGCCTTGACGCTGCAAGTGCTGGTCGCCCATCCTGCGGCGACCCTTGGCGATGTCTCGCCGACCCCTCCTGTCAGGAACCCTGACCATGGCCGCCATGCTCTACGGTATAGCCAATTGCGACACGATGAAGAAGGCTCGCCGTTTTCTCGATGAGAACGGCATCGCCTACACCTTTCACGACTACAAGAAGGCCGGCGTCGACGAAGGCCTGTTGCGGTCCTTTTTCGAGGCCTTCGGATGGGAAGCGGTGGTCAACACGCGCGGGACCACCTGGCGTAAGCTGCCGGACGAGACGAAAGCTCAAGCCGCCGGCGAGGCCGGGGCGCTGGCCGTGCTGCTGGACAATCCGTCGGCGATCAAGCGGCCGATCTATCACGATGGCGATCGCTGGCTGATCGGTTTCGACCCGACGTCCTGGGCGACCTTGCGCTGAAGTTCCGCCTCAGATTTCGCCGTCCGGCTTCCACAGCCGGTCGAGGTCGAAGGCGTGCATGTCCTTGAGCAGGTCGACGAAGCCGCGCGCGGCATGGTCGAGCGAGGCCTCGCCCTTGGCGGCCGTGGCGGCGGTGGCATTGCCGACCGTTCCTGCCGGGTTGAGGTCCTGTGCCTTCCAGCCGAACTGGGCCGGCCCGTGGCCGCGCAGGTGCTTGAACTCGCGCAGGAAGTCGAGCTGAGTGGAGCGGAAGTCCTCCGCCTTGCGCATGTGCACCAGATCCGGGCGCAGATAGAGCATCAGCGACGTCTCGATGTCACCGCCATGGATGCCGTAAGTGAATTCCTCGGCCGGGAAAAGGTCATGCGGCTGACCGAAGCGCGACCAGCCGGTCGCGGTGACCAACATGTCGTGCTTCACGCGAAGCTCGCGCGCGACGATGTCGATCAGCGGCACGTTGCCGCCATGGGAGGTGACGAGGATCATTTTGCGTACGCCGGCGCGGAACACGCTCTCGCCGATCTCGATCCAGGCGCGGGTCGCCGTTTCCCAGGACAGCGTCAGCGTGCCCGGCGAGGAGATGTGCTCGTTGGACTTGCCGACGGCCTGAACAGGCAGGAACGTCGCCGGCACGTCGCGCGGCAGCAGCTCCAGCACACGCGAGATCTGGCCCTCGGCGATGCAGGTGTCGGTGAAGACCGGCAGATGAGGGCCGTGCTGCTCGATCGCCGCCACGGGCAGCACCGCGATCCACGACGAGGTGTCGGCGTTGGCGAAGTCGAAGGCGGTCATCTCGTGCCAGAAGCGGCGGGGCAGGTCGGTCATGTCTTTGCAGCTCTCGTTTGCGTGGCGACCCATGTTGCATGGAAGGGCCGAAGGCGAAAAGACCGGGCAGTGGTGCCCGGCCTCCGGTCATGTGGGCCCGGCAAGGCCGGCAGTCAAAGCGCTTCGAGGAAGCGCTTGGCTGCGGCGCCATGCTCGGCGCGCAAGCGTTCGATATCCATGTGGACGGGGCGGCCGTCGATCACCTTCCAGTCGCCGGCGACCATCACCCGGCTCGCGGCATGGGCCCCGCACAGGATCAGCGCGGCGAGCGGGTCTCCGGCGCCGGAAAAGCGCAGCTCGTCCAGCCGGTAGAAGGCAAGGTCGGCCTGCTTTCCCACCGCAATGGAGCCGAGATCCTTGCGGCCCAGGCAGCGGGCCGAACCTTCCGTTGCCCAGCGATAGGTGTCGAAATGGGTCACCGAGGCCGCATCGTAGGTCAGCCGGTTGATCATCAGGGCGTGACGCAGGCTTTCCATCAGGTTGGAATTGTCGTTGGAGGCCGAGCCGTCGACGCCGAGGCCGACAGGGCAACCGGCGGCTTCCAACTCCTTCGTCCGGCACTGGCCGGAGGCCAGCGTCATGTTGGACGTCGGACAATGGCAGACGCCGACGCAGGCATGGCCGAGGCGCCGCACCTCGTCGTCGTTGAAATGGATGCCATGCGCCAGCCAGACACGCTCGTTGAGCCAGCCGCATTCCTCAAGATAATCGACGGGCCGGCACTGGAAGTGGTGCAGGCAGTAATCGTCCTCGTCGATGGTTTCGCCCAGATGCGTGTGCAGGCGGCAGTCGAAGCGCTCGGCCAGCGTCACGCTCTCGCGCATCAGCCGCTTGGTGACGGTGAAAGGTGCGCACGGGGCGAGCGCCACCTGGATCATCGCGCCTTCGGACGTGTCGTGATAGCGGGACAGGACCCGTTCGCAGTCGGCAAGGATCGTGTCCTCGTCCTGGACGGCCGTGTCCGGCGGCAGGCCGCCGTCCTTCTGGCTGAGGTTCATCGAGCCGCGCGTCACCGTCATGCGGATGCCGAGCCGCGTGGCCTCCTCCACCTGGATGTCCATCGCGTTCTCGAGCCCGGCCGGGAAGAGGTAGTGATGGTCCGAAGCGGTGGTGCAGCCCGACATCAGCAATTCGGTGAGGGCAAGGCGCGTTCCGAGGCGAAAGGTCTCCGGCGTGACGTTTCTGGCCCAGATCGGATAGAGCGCCTGGAGCCAGGGAAACAGCTCCTTGTTAATGGCGCTGGGATGGGCCCGCGTCAGCGTCTGGAAGAAATGGTGGTGCGTGTTGATGAGACCGGGAATGACCACCTCGGCCGAGGCGTCGTAGATCTGATCCACCGGGCGGGAGGGGTCCTGTCCGGCCGGCACGCATTCGGTGATGCGACCATCCTCCACCACGATGCCGCGGGCGGCGTTGTCGGCAAGGATTGCGAGCGGGTCCTTGATCCACATGCGCATGAAGGTACGTCCTGTCGTCGGGTCGACCTGGAGGCTTGGATAGCGGCCCGAGGCCGCCCGAGTTCCGCACAGGGAAGGGTTGCATAATCGGCGCCGGGCCCGAAAACGGTCGGACGCGAGCTCGACCCTAGCAGAGGGGGCAAATACCCGGCAACGGGCTCCTGCGGCGTTGCGCGCGAATCACTTTGGCGGGGCCGCCGCGATCACTTCCACCTCGACCACGAATTCGGGTCTGGCGAAGCCCGAGACGATCATCAAGGTAGAGGCGGGCGGCGGTGAGCCGGTGAACTCGTCGCGCGTCTTCATGTAGCCGGGCAGATGCTCGCGGCCCGTGACGTAGGCGTTGATCCGCACGATGTCCGAAAGGTCCATGCCGGCCGCCGTCAGGATACGGCGGATGTTTTCGAAGCAAAGGCGCGTCTGGCCTTCGACGTCGGCAGGCACCTCCCCTTGCGAATCGATGCCGAGCTGGCCGGAGCAGACGACCAGGCGGTGCCCCGTCGGAACCTCGATCGCGTGGCTGTAGCGGGCAAAGGGCGGTGCCATGTCGGCGGGCGTGATCGCGGTTTTCATTGAGGATCTCCGTAGTTGTCTCCTCCCTGCCCTGGGACGCGCTCGAACCGCCTATGGCAGGGAAGGGACGTAAGGCGTTGCCGGCAACGCTAGCCGTATCGGGCCCTGCCGCGAAAGATCCATCCATCGTCGAAGCGATGCGGTGTGATGAAATTTCCGGCGTAACCGCAGGTCGTCATGCCGCTTTTTTGTGCGGACAAGCTGGGTTAGTGTGGCGCGTCGATGCCATGAAGCGCCGCTGAAAGGGACTTGCCTGGTCTATTCTGCCATTGTCCCTTCGGCGCAGGTTCCAGAAACGGTTCCAGCCCTTGCAGGACTGTCAGAATTGACTGGTATTGCGAGGCGTATGGCACGTCGATTGCTGTGCTGCGAGGAGATGGCTGCAATTTGAGCGTGGCCGATCCTCAAGGGCCGATCATACTCGGTCGGCTGTGGCGGTTCCTGCTCCGGGAGCGCGGATCGCCCTCAAACAAGAACGGGACGGACGGCTCTTCAAGGCCGAAACGGGTTTGGAGCATTTCTGGAGGCGAACAGCATCATGCGGACAGTTTCGAAGGGCGCCCTGCTGGGGGGCGCGGCACTTGTGCTTGTTTCGATTTCGGCGAGCGGATCGCTTGCCCAGGAGGCGGTGACGTTCGGCACCAACTGGCTCGCCCAGGCCGAGCATGGCGGCTACTACCAGGCCGTTGCCGACGGCACCTACGAAGCCTGCGGTCTCGACGTCACCATCGTGTCGGGCGGTCCGCAAGTGAACAACCGGGCGCTCATGCTGGCCGGCAAGATCGACTTCCTGATGGGCGGCAACATGCTGCAGGCCTTCTTCGCCCTGCGCGAGGACATCCCCGTCGTCGTGGTGGCAGCCGACTTCCAGAAGGAGCCGCAGGTCATCATCACTCATCCCGGCAAGTATGAGAGCTTCGAGGCGATGGCCGGTACCGCGCCGCTGCTGATCGGCGACAACGGCTTTGCCTCCTACTACCAGTGGATGATCTCCGAGTTCGGTTTCACCGTCGAGCAGCGCCGTCCCTACACGTTCAACCCGGCGCCGTTCCTGGCCGATCCTGCGGCCGGCCAGCAGGGCTACGTGACGTCTGAGCCCTTTGCGGTCGAGCGTGAGGGCGGGTTCGTGCCGGACATCTATCTGATCGCCGACTACGGCTTCAGCACCTATGCCACCACCGTGGAGACGATGGCGGACACGATCGCCAATCGTCCCGAGGTCGTGAAGTGCTTCGTCGAGGGCTCGGCCATCGGTTGGAACAACTATCTCTATGGCGATAATTCCGCTGCGAACGCAGCGATCAAGGCGGCCAATCCCGAAATGTCGGACGAGCAGATCGCCTTCTCCATCGAGAAGATGAAGGAGTACGGCATCGTCGATTCCGGCGATACGGAGACGATGGGCATCGGCGCGATGACCGACGAGCGCATGACCGACTTCTATCAGAAGATGGTCAAGGCCGGCGTCATCGAGGACGGGCTCGACATCAAGAAGACCTACACGCTCGAGTTCGTGAACAAGGGCGTAGGCCTCGATGTGAAGAAGAAGCTGACGGGGAACTGAACGGCCTTGTCCAGTTGCAGAGCGATCCGGCCGGTCCGGCCGGCGGCGAAGGGAGGCGCGCGATGAGCGCCTCCCCGATCATGACTGCGGGGGGCGATGCCGCCCCGCGCAAGCCCATCGTCTCGCTGCAGCGGGTGTCGAAGACCTTCGCCAACGCCACCGTGGCGCTGAAGGACATGACGCTCGACATCAACAGCGGCGAGTTCGTCAGCCTGCTAGGCCCCTCTGGCTGCGGCAAGTCGACGGCGTTGCGGATCATCGCCGGGCTGTCTAGCCCGACGGCAGGCCGCTTGGTGTGGCCGGACGAGCGACCCGGTGCCCATGACCACGCCATCAGCTTCGTGTTCCAGGAGCCGACGCTGATGCCCTGGGCGACGGTGTTCGACAATGTGCACCTGCCGCTCAAGCTGAAGGGCAAATCCGCCGACGCCTCCCGTGCGACCGTGATGGAGGCGCTTGAGATGGTGGGGCTGGAGCGGTTCGCGACAAGCTATCCGCGCGAATTGTCCGGCGGCATGAAAATGCGCGTTTCCATCGCCCGGGCGCTCGTCACGAAGCCGCGACTTCTGCTGATGGACGAGCCCTTCGCTGCGCTCGACGAGATCACCCGCTTCCGCCTCAACAACGACCTGCTGCGCCTGTGGCAGGAGTTCGGCTGGACCGTGATCTTCGTGACCCACTCGGTGTTCGAGAGCGTCTATCTGTCCAACCGGATCGTCGTGATGGCGGCCCGGCCCGGGCGCGTCGTTGCCGACCTTTCCGTGGATGCCCCGTATCCGCGGGACGAGACTTTCCGCACCTCGCACGCCTATTCCGACCATTGCCGCAGCGCATCCGAGGCGTTGCAGGCAGCGATGGCCGCAGAAGGCGACAGCAACCACTAAGTTGCGGTGCCGGGTCGAGGCGACCTGCGCCGCTTTCCGTCGAACAGCCAGAGGACGACCGGATGACGGCCAACCTGGACACCACCGCAAGCTTGAACGTCGAGGCGGCTGCGCCCGTCGATCCGGCGGAACTGCGCAAGGCGCGCCGCGAGCGTGTCGACCGGACCGCCCGCTGGCTGCTGCCGGTGGTGGTGATGGTTGCGACGATCGCCCTTTGGCAGTGGTATGTCGACGCCTTCAAGGTGCCCCACTACATCCTGCCCGGTCCAGACCGGGTGGTGCAGGCGCTCATCGCCGACTGGTCGATGCTGTGGCCGGCCCTGCTGATCACCATCGCGATCACGCTTGGGGCGCTGGTCATCGCCACCATTGGTGGCGTCGGTCTCGCGGTCCTCTTTGCCCAGTCGAAATGGGTGGAGATGTCGTTCTTTCCCTATGCGGTGATCCTGCAGGTGACACCGGTCATCGTCATCGCACCGCTGATCTTCATCTACGTGCCCTCGAAGATCGCCGGCCTCTTGATCTGCGCGTGGATCGTCGCGTTCTTTCCGATCCTGTCGAACACGACGCTCGGGCTGAACTCCGCTGACCACAACCTGCGCAACCTGTTCCAGCTCTATGGGGCGACCCGCTGGCAGACGCTGCGCTATCTGCGCCTGCCGGCGGCATTGCCCTATTTCCTCGGCGGTCTGAAGATCGCCGGCGGCCTGTCGCTGATCGGCGCCATCGTTGCGGAATTCGTCGCCGGAACCGGCGGCCTCGGTTCGGGGCTTGCGTTCAAGATCCTGGAGGCGAGCTACCGGCTGAACATCCCGCGCATGTTTGCGGCGATCCTGCTCATCTCGGTCACCGGCATCATCATCTTCGCCAGCTTGAGCGTGCTGTCGCATCTGTTGCTGCGCCACTGGCACGAAAGCGCGATCAAGCGGGACTCCTGACCTGATGACACATGTCGTGCCTGAAATTCCAACAACCGGCAGGGCCCTGCTGACCAATGCCACTGTGCCGAGCGCCGTCACCGGCGGCACGCTGAACCATATCGGCGACGGCCTCGGCCGGGCGGACATCCAGATCGAGCACGGCGAGATCGCCGCTATCGCTCCGCCGGGCCTGCTCGACCGGCGTGACGGCGTGACCGTGGTCGATCTCGACGGTGGACTTGTGCTGCCCGGCTTCGTCGACATGCACACGCATCTCGACAAGGGCCACATCTGGCCGCGCCGGCCCAATCCGGACGGTACTTTTCCCGGGGCGCTGGAGGCGGTGTCGGCGGATCGGCCTGCGCGCTGGACGGCAGCGGACCTGCGGCGGCGCATGGACTTCGCCCTGCGCTGCGCCCATGCCCATGGCACGGTGATGATCCGCACGCATCTCGACAGCATCCCGCCGCAGGACGACATCAGCTGGCCGGTGTTTGCCGAGATCCGGCAGGACTGGATGGACCGAGTCGAGTTGCAGGCGTCCGCCCTCTACGGTGTCGAAAGCCTTCTGATCCCCGGCTTTCTCGACCGGATCGCCGATACGGTGCTGAAGACGGGCGGCACGCTCGGCGCGGTCACCTACATGATCGAGGGGTTGGAAGGGCATATCGACGCGCTGTTTCGCGCCGCAACCGAGCGTGGTCTCGATCTCGATTTCCATGTGGACGAGACCGCCGACCCGCAGGCCCGCTCGCTGGCGCTCATTGCCGAGGGCGCGCTGCGCAACCGCTTCGAGGGACGGATCGTCTGCGGTCATTGCTGCTCGCTGGCCCGGCAGGAGGCGGACGACGTCGATCGCACGCTTGACCTCGTTGCAAAAGCGGGGATCGGCGTGGTGTCGCTGCCGCTCTGCAACATGTATCTGATGGACCGGCAGGCCGGGCGGACGCCGCGCTGGCGCGGGGTGACGCTGTTGCACGAGATGAAGGCGCGGGGCATTCCCGTCGCGGTCGCCTCCGACAATACGCGCGATCCGTTCTATGCCTATGGCGACCTCGATATGGTCGAGGTGTTCACCCAGGCGACCCGCATCCTCCATCTCGATCATCCTTCAGGCGACTGGATACGTACGGTCACGACGACGCCCGCGAGCTTGCTCGGCGATCCGACGCGCGGGCGGATCGAAGCGGGGCTCGCCGCCGACCTCGTGTTGTTCCGGGCCCGCAACTGGAACGAACTGTGCGCACGGCCGTCCGGACCCCGTCGGGTGCTGCGCGCCGGCATTGCCCTTGAGCACGCACTGCCCGACTATCGCGAACTCGACGATCTGATGGAGCCTTGAATCATGCATGACATCGCCGCACTCAAGACCGCTCTGGAAGGTCTGGCGATCGAGGACAACCCGCAGATCGTGCGGCAGAAGAGCCGTGATTTCTTCTGGTACTCGCCGGTTCTCAAGCGTCAGCTCGAGGACGTCACCGCCGATCTCGTCGTCAGCGCCCGCAGCCAGGCCGATGTGATCCGCGTGTTGAAGGCCTGCTACGAGCTGAATATCCCGGTCACGACGCGTGGCGCCGGCACGGGCAACTATGGCCAGGCCATGCCGCTGTCCGGCGGTGTGGTGCTGAGCCTTGCCGAGATGAACCAGGTGCTGGAGACGGGGCGCGGCTTCGTACGGGCAGAGGCCGGTGCGATCATGTACGCCATCGACGAAGCCGTCCGTCCCACGGGGCAGGAACTGCGCATGCACCCGTCCACCTACCGGACGGCAACCATCGGCGGCTTCATCGCCGGCGGTTCGGGCGGCGTCGGGTCGATCAACTGGGGCGGGCTCAGGGATTTCGGCAATATCATCTCGCTGAAGGTGGTGACGATGGAGGCCGAGCCGCGGGTGCTGACGCTGTCCGGCGAGGACATGCACAAGGTCAGCCACGCCTATGGCACCAACGGCATCATCACCGAGGTGACGGTGCCGCTGACGGCAGCCTACGACTGGGTCGATGTGCTGGTCGGCTTCGACGATTTCGCCGGCGCGGCGCGGTATGCTGATGCGATTGCCAATCAGGACGGCATCCTGACCAAGGAGATCGCACCGATCGCCGCGCCGCTGCCGCACGACTATTTCCTGCGTCATCGCAAGTTCCTGCGCTCCGACCAGTCCGTCTGTGCGCTCATGGTGGCGCCCTTCGCAATGGATGCTTTCGCCGCGTTCACCCGGCGCCAGAAGGGAGCGGAGGTCGTCTATCGCTCGGATCTGGCGAGCGAGGAGGAGAGCAAGGGGCTGCCTCCGGTCTATGAGCTGACCTGGAACCACACCACGCTGCGTGGCCTGCGGGTCGATCCCACGATCACCTACCTGCAGGTGCTCTATCCGTTCCCGGATCATGTGCAGAAGGCGGTGCAGCTGGCCGAGATGTTCGGCGACGAGGTGCCGGGGCATCTGGAGTTCGTGCGCTTCGACGGCAAGATCACCTGCTTCGGCCTGCCGGTGGTGCGCTACACGACCGAGGAGCGGCTCAACGAGATCATCCGCATCCATGAGGACCTCGGCTGTCCGATCTTCAATCCGCATCGCTACACGCTCGAAGAGGGCGGCATGAAGCAGACCGATGCGGTGCAGCTCTCCTTCAAGGGCGAAGCCGACCCCAAGGGTCTGCTCAATCCCGGCAAGATGATCGCCTGGGAAAATCCGGATTTCGATTTCTCGGCCGAGCAGACATTCCTGTTCCCCGGTCTCGCACGATAGGCCGGCTCCCTTGCGCGTGCTGCTCATCCATGCGCATCCGGTGGAGGAAAGCTTCTCCGCCGCGCTCAAGACCGAGGCACTGCGGGTGCTCGTGGCCGCGGGCCATTCGGTCGAGGAATGCGATCTTTACGCCAAGGGCTTCGACCCGGTCCTCAGCCGGGAGGAGCGGTTCGCCTATCATGACGTGGAGCGCAATCGCGAACCGGTGGCGGACTATGTCGAGCAGCTGATGCGGGCGGAGGCGATCGTGCTCGTCTACCCGGTCTGGAACTTCGGCTTTCCGGCGATCCTGAAGGGCTATTTCGACCGGGTGTTCCTGCCCGGCGTTTCCTTTCGGATGCGCGACGGCAAGGTCGTGCCCAACCTCCAGCACATCCGCAGGCTCGTTGCGGTCACCACCTATGGCGGCAGTCGGCTGCGCGCCTGTCTGGTCGGCGATCCGCCGCGCAAACTGGTGAGAAGGGTGCTACGGGCGCTGATCGCGCCGACCGGGCGGCTGTCCTATCTGGCGCTCTACGACATGAACCGGATCGATGAGGCCGGACGCAAGGCTTTCGTCGCGCGCGTTACGGCGGAACTCGAGAGGCTTTGATGCGCGTTCTTGTGATCTTCTGCCATCCCGCTTCGGACAGCTTTGCCGCAGCTTTGTGCAAGGCGGCGGTGGAAACACTGGGCGCCGCCGGCCACGAGACGCGCCTTACCGACCTTTATGCAAGCGGGTTCGATCCCGTGATGCAGGAGAGCGAATGGCGGCGCTACGCCGATCCGGCGGTCAACCGGGACCCGGTCGCCGAGCATGTCGAAGACATCCTGTGGGCCGAGGCGCTGCTCTTCGTCTACCCGACCTGGTGGTACGGGCTGCCGGCGATGCTCAAGGGCTATCTGGACCGGGTCTGGATCCCCCATGTCACCTTCGATATTCCCACGGAGACAACCGGCACGCGGCCGCGCATGCAGCATATCCGCAAGATCGCGGTGGTCACGACCTGCGGCGCGTCGTGGCTGGTGTCGAAGGTGATCGGCGAGCCGGGCCGCAAGACCGTGTTGCGCGGCATCCGGGCCCTGTGCCATCCGTGGTGCCGTGTCCGCTATCTTGCCCACTACAAGATGGACACCTCCACCGACGACAGTCGCAGGCGCTATCTTGAGAAAGTGAAACGCAAGCTGGCGCGGTGGTAAGCCGCCTTTCTGTCCGCTTCGGTACCTGACTACCGGGCAGGTGTTTTCGCCTTGGCGGCGAATCCCTTTTGATTCCGTGTCATTCCGGACGCATTATGCGGATGTGGACGTCATGTCCGGGATTGGCCATGAAGGATGGGTGCGATTTTCGTTCGCTGTCATCAAGCTTTCATTTGCCGGCATTAGAAGGCGAGACATGGCGTTCAATTACAAAAAGAGCGTGACGTTTCGCCTGGCTCAAACGGCCAAGGCCCAACGTTCGCGCGCAGGCATCCACCTCTCCCGGATCGGGCTTCATCCGGGTCAGGAAGCCGTGCTCAAGGTTCTGTCGGAAGACGACGGCCAAACCATGAGCCAGCTTGCGGCCGTGCTCTCGGTACAGCCGCCGACCATCACCAAGATGGTGACCCGCCTTTCGGCGCAGGGCTTCCTGCGCCGCGCGGCCTCCGAAACCGACGGGCGCCTTGCCCGGGTCTTCCTTACCGACGAGGGCCGGGCGCTGGTCGAGACGATCGATCGGGCATGGAAACGTCTCGAGCGGGAGGCGCTTACCGGTCTCGACGAGAAGGACCGCAAGAAGCTGCGCAAGCTGCTCAGGCAGGTCGAGAAGAACCTCGGCTCTCGGACCGTCGACGAGGTCGATCTCGAGGTCGACGACGCCGAGTAGGCCAAGATTTCTGCCGTTTTCCTGCATGTTCAGCGGAGTGCACCCAGGAGCGTGCTGCGTTTTGCGCGCGTGCCCTGCGCGAAGCGACGGTCCGGGTTGCCTCCAGCGCATAGCCGGTGTGCATTTCCGCGACATGACAAGTCGCAAGATTCCCTGATCTACTCTAATTAATAGGACAAATGCACGATTCCGGTCGTGACCGATGGAGTGCGTCGACCTGCCGGCGCCGGTCGGCAGACGAGTGAGGGTATATCTTGGATTCCCTGCAACGGGCGGTCAGCGGCTGGCATCAGCTCATTCCGGAGCGTTTCATCGGCATTGCGCTGATCTGTTTCGCCTTCCTGTGTTTTTCCTGCCTCGATACGACG
This sequence comes from Stappia sp. WLB 29, assembly GCF_023507705.1. GTDB lineage: Bacteria > Pseudomonadota > Alphaproteobacteria > Rhizobiales > Stappiaceae > Stappia. Next base: position 49,984 of record NZ_JALBGD010000002.1, read on the forward strand.
GCGAAGTATCTCGGTCAGTATCTGCCGACCGAGCAGGTCGTGTGGATGCGGTTCATGACGCATATCTTCTACGGTATCCTGCTGTTCCGTCTCTGGCGTACGCCGCAGGTGCTGCACACGCGCCGCTGGGGCTTGCAGATTCTCAGGGCTCTTTGCCTGTTGGGCTCGACGGCGTTCAACTTTTTCGCGATCCGCTACATGCAGCTGGCCGAGACGGTGTCGATCATGTTCGCGACGCCCTTCGTGGTGACCGCGCTGGCGGGGCCGCTGCTGAACGAATGGGCCGGTCTGCGCCGATGGATGGCGATTATCGTCGGCTTCATCGGCATTCTGGTCGTCACGCGGCCGGGCTTCGGCGAGATGCACTGGGCGGCCCTGCTCTCTGTCTGCTCGATGCTCTGCTATGCGATCTACGTGCTGACAACACGCATGCTGACACAGACCGATTCGCCGGTCGGAATGCTGATGATCTCAGCAATCGTCGCTGCCACTGCAATCGCGCCCTTCGGCATTTCCGCCTGGCAGATGCCGTCCAGTGCCTGGCACTGGGTGCTGCTGCTGGCCACCGGCGCGCTGGGCGGCATCGGTCATTTCGCGCTGATCCGCGCACATGTGCTGGCGCCGGCCCCGGTGCTGGCGCCTTTCATGTATACGCAGATCCTGTGGATGGTGGCGCTCGGCTATCTCGTCTTTGCCGACGTCCCGACCGTCTACACGGTGATCGGCGCCTCCATCGTCACCGCCTCGGGCCTCTACATCCTCTATCGCGAGCGCAAGATCTCGAAGGCAGAGGTAGCGGCCGACGCCGCATCGCTAGGGCGGGGATAGGTTCGCCTTGTGTGCTCTCGTGCGATGGGCGATCTTTCAATCGATTAGGGTCGCAGGCAAGCGATCCGGTGCGAGGGACGCATCGTGAGCGACAGATCTTCCCCGAACCGGGATCGTCCCGACAGGTCGGCAGGCGAGACCGGAGCTGGCCCGGCTGATGCCTCATCCTCGCGTACTTCCTCTCGCAGCGCGCACCGGCGCATCACGCTCGGCGACATGGCGGCAGAGCTTCAGGTCTCGACGGCCACGGTATCGCTTGCCCTGCGCAATTCGCCTCTGGTCGCAGCGGAAACCCGCGACCGGATCAAGGCGCATGCCCGTGGCGTCGGCTATATCTACAATCGCTCGGCCGCAGCCTTGCGCACCGCGCGCTCCAACATGGTCGGCATTGCCGTCCACGATATCCTCAACCCGTATTTCGCCGAGATCTTCCGCGCGCTGGAGGACGAGCTGGGACGGGAGCAGCAGGTCGTCCTGATCTGCAATCACCGGGACGACGTGCGACGCCAGCGCAGTTTCGTCGACAGCCTGCTGCAGCACCGCATCGATGGCCTGCTTCTGTGCGCCTCCGTCGACACCACCGCCGAAGAAATCAACCAACTGGTCGAGACCGGCATCCCGGTGACGCTGATCTGCCGCGATGTGGAGGGAGCGCGGGCCCCGGTGGTTCGAGGCGACGATATCGCCGGCGGGCGTATGCTCACCGAGCATCTGATCGCGCAAGGGCACGAACGTATCGCTATGGTCGGCGGCAGACGCCGCAGTTCGGCCGGTCGCGACCGCAATCTCGGCTGGCGCCAGGCGCTGGAGGCGGCGGGTCTCGATCCGGCCGCCCAGGTGGACATCCCCGAGTTGATGACACAGGCGGACGGGCGCGACGCGGTGCCGGCGCTTCTGGCGGCGCAGTCTCGACCGACAGCCGTCTTCGGCTTCAACGATCTCATCGCCTTCGGGCTGATCGACGCGCTGAAGCGTTCCGGCGTAGAACCGGGGACCGGGATGGCGGTCGGCGGCTATGACGACACCGATGGGGCCGCCGGCGGTTCGCCGTCGTTGACGTCGGTCGGCAACAATCCGGGTCGCATCGGCCGCGAGGCGGCGGAGCTGATCCTGCGCCAGATCGGCGGAGAAGCCGTCGGCGACGAGCGTCGCATGATCGCGCCGACCCTCAACATCCGCGAGAGCACTCCGCCGCCAGGAGGGGCTGCGGGGTGAGGATTCGTGCAATCCCCCATGTGATCTTAAAGGGAGAAAGACATAATGGCGCTGGCCGAAATCTTGATGCTCGGACGTATGCTGCCGCTGGTGGAGACGAGTCTCGATAAGCACTTCACCGTCAATCGGGTGGCGGCGGCGGACGTGGCCGCATTGCCCGCCGATCTGCGCGCGCGCATTCAGGCGGTGGCAGGCGGGGCGCATGTTCCGGTCAATGCCGCGCTGATCGACCGGCTGCCGTCGCTGGAGATCGTCGCGAATTTCGGTGTCGGCTACGATTCCGTCGATGCCCGCTACTGCGCGACGAAGGGCATTTGCGTCACCAACACGCCCGACGTTTTGAGCGAGGAAGTCGCCGACACCGCGATGAGCCTGCTCTTGATGGCGGCGCGCGAACTGCCGGCGGCCGAGCGCTACCTGCGTGCCGGACAGTGGGTGGCAAAGGGGCCGTTTCCGCTCACACGTGCGACGCTGCGCGGACGCAAGCTCGGCATTCTCGGCCTCGGCCGTATCGGCAAGGCGATCGCAACGCGCGCCGAGGCGTTCGGCCTCGAGATCCATTATCACGGCCGCTCGCGCCAGCCGGATGTTGCCTATCGCTATCACGAGACGCTGCTGGGCATGGCCGAGGCCTGCGACACGCTGATGGTGGTGGCACCCGGCGGCGCTTCCACAAAGGGGATCGTCAATGCCGAGGTGCTGAAGGCGCTGGGGCCGGACGGCATCGTCGTCAATGTCGGCCGCGGGACGGTGATCGACGAGCCGGCGCTGGTGAAGGCCTTGCAGGACGGAACGATCCTGTCCGCCGGTCTCGATGTCTTCGAGGACGAGCCGCGGGTGCCGCAGGCGCTCATCGACATGGAGCACGTGGTCCTGCTGCCGCATGTGGGATCGGCGTCGCAGCACACCCGCAACGCCATGGGCCAGCTCGTTGTCGACAACCTGCTGTCCTGGTTCCGGGATGGAAAGCCGGTTACCCCGGTCGCCGAGACGCCTTTCGTGCGAAAGGTCTGAACAAGCTTAACGAAGCGTTAATGGGTTCGGCCGATCCTGTTCCGATTGCAGTCGGGTGATGATGGTACGAGCGGTTGAGACCGTCCGTCCTCATCCGCTGCCGGACCAGGTTGCGCATCGCGCGCGCCTTGCAGAAGCAGGAACGGGATCATGGCGCTTCACATGCAACGGATCGGCGTTCTCGTCGCCGTCACGCTGTTCTCGCTGGTGTTCTTCGGCACCGGCTTCACGGGCGCTCAGCCGGTCGAGGCGCGCGTCGCCGGGCAATGGCAGCTCATCGACGAGGTGTCGGGTGCGGTTTGCCGGCTTCATCTTAAGGCCGAGGCGGCTGGCGGCCTCTTTCCGCAGGACGCGTTTCGCGCTGACATGAGCGCCTGCACGAGCCCGGCCGGCGGCGAGCTGCCGCAACTGGGTTGGCGCGTGCCGCCGGAGGGTGGCATCGAGTTCGTCCTCGCCAACGGCAGCGTGCTCGCCGCCTTCGATGTGGGGGAGAGCGAGGCTCTGGCCTCGGTGGCGCCGGCCGGCGCCTTCCTGCTGCTGGTGCCCGAGCGGGCGGTGGCGCTGTCGGCACTCATTCCGACAGCGCGCTGATCCGGCGCCTCAGAACCTACTTGGCCTTCTCCGACAGGAACTCGCCCATGCGCTCCAGCGCGCGGGCGATGTTTTCGGCCGAGTTGGCGTAGGACAGGCGGATATAGCCCTCGCCGAGAATGCCGAAATCCGGCCCGCCGATGGTGGCAACGCCGGTTTCCTCCAGCAGCGCGCTTGCCAGGGGCTTGGCCTTCCAGCCGGTCGCGGAGATGTTGGGGAAGGCGTAGAAGGCGCCCGTGGGCGTGCGTGCACTGACACCGGGCAGGGCGTTCAGCCCATCCACCACCAGTTTCCGGCGCTTGTCGAATTCCCGCATCATGTCGGCGACCGCATCCTGCGGCCCCTCCAGCGCGGCAAGGCCGGCATATTGGGCGGGCGCGTTGACGCAGGACCAGCAGTTGACCGCGAGCTTGCGCGCCTTGTCGATCAGGGCCTGCGGCCAGACCGCATAGCCCATGCGCCATCCGGTCATGGCATAGGTCTTCGACCAGCCATCGAGCAGGATCAGCCGGTCGCGGATCGCCTCGAACTCCAGCAGCGAGGTGTGGACCGCACCGTCATAGGTCATCTGGCCGTAGATCTCGTCCGACAGGATGGCGATGTCGGGACGTGCGGCAAGGCCGGCCACCAGCTTCTCGATCTCGGCGCGCGGCGTCACGCCGCCGGTCGGGTTGGCGGGCGAGTTGAGAATAATCAGGCGGGTCTTTGGCGTCAGCAGGCCGAGCGTTTCCTCCGCGGAGAAGGCGAAGTCGTTCTTCTCGCGGATCGGCACCGGCACCGGCGTCGCGCCGGTGAACTCGATCATCGAGCGGTAGATAGGAAAGCCGGGATCCGGATAGAGGATTTCCGCGCCGGGCTCGCCGAACATCAGGATCGCCATGAACATGGTGACCTTGCCGCCCGGCACAACGACGACCTTGTCGGGATCGACGGCAACGCCGATGCGCTTTTCGATGTCGGCTGCAACGCCTTCGCGCAGAGGTAGGATACCGGTCGCCGGCGTATAGCCGTGATGGCCGTCGCGCAGTGCCTTCACCGCCGCCTCGACGATGTGGTCGGGCGTGCGGAAATCGGGTTGGCCGATGCCGAGATTGATGATGTCCTTGCCCGTGCGGGCGAGTTCGGTGGCACGCGCCAGCACGGCGAAGGCGTTCTCTTCGCCGATCCTGTTGAAGCCTTCGATGGTTTTCAGCATGGTTCCTCCCGGGACCGGGCAGGCGATGTCGTCCGCACGGTGTGGTCATGATAAAGTCATTGAGGCCCTTGATATCGCGGGCTTACGCCCCGTGGAAGGGGAGTGATGTCATGGGCCGCCGGGGTATCCCCGCGCACTTTCCGGAGCGGTTGTCGTGAGCGATGTTGCACATCTCGATACCCCTGTCGGTCCTCTGGAGATAGAGGCGGAGCGGGACGCCATTGTGCGTGTCGGCTGGGGGCGCCGCCGGGACGCATCGCCGACGCCGCTTCTGGAGGAGGCGCTCGACCAGCTGCGGCGCTATTTCGCCGGCGAGTTGACGCGCTTCGACCTGCCCCTGGCGCCGGCCGGCAACGCGTTCCAGCAGTCGGTGTTTCGCGAGTTGCTGGCCATTCCCTATGGCGAGACGCGCACCTATGGCGACCTTGCGGCCCGGCTCTCCACCTTTGGCCAGCCGATCGGTCAGGCTTGCGGCGCGAACCCGATCCCGGTGATTATTCCCTGTCACAGGGTGCTGTCGGCCGGCGGTCTCGGCGGGTATTCGGGGGAAGGCGGCAGCGAGACCAAGATCGCGCTCTTGAAGCTCGAGGGCGGCTTTCCTTTCCTGCTCTAGCGTCTTGCGCCTCGCCTCGCGCGCCAGATTTTGCCAAGGCGCGGAAAATTCGGTACTGCGATGGGTAACGCACCCCATATTCACGGGAAAGCGCGGCCGGCGATCCTCGCCGGGCCGCGCCCAAGTCAGATACAGGCAAGGCCATGACCCTATCCCAGGACAGCAAGATTCCCGTTACCGTGCTGACGGGCTATCTCGGCGCCGGCAAGACGACGCTGCTCAACCGCATCCTCAGCGAGAACCACGGCACCCGCTATGCGGTGATCGTCAACGAGTTCGGCGAGATCGGCATCGACAACGACCTGCTCGTCGAATCCGACGAGGAAATCTTCGAGATGAACAACGGCTGCATCTGCTGCACCGTTCGCGGCGACCTGATCCGCACCGTCGAGAACCTGATGAAGCGCCAGGGCAGCTTCGACGCCATCGTCGTCGAGACCACCGGCGTTGCCGATCCGGCACCGGTGGCGCAGACCTTCTTCATGGACGAGGACGTGCGCGCCAAGGCGAAGTTGGATGCGGTGGTTGCCGTCGTCGACTGCCGCCACGTGCTGCAGCGGCTGGCCGACACGGAAGAGGCCGAGGACCAGATCGCCTTCGCCGACGTGATCCTGCTCAACAAGACCGACCTGGTGACCGCAGACGAACTGAAGGCCGTCGAGACGCGCATCCAGTCGATCAACCCCTATGCCAAGCGGATCCGCAGCGAGCGCTGCGCGGTGCCGCTGGACGAGGTGCTGAACCGGGGCGCTTTCGACCTGGAGCGGATCCTGTCGCTCGATCCGCATTTCCTGGAAGAGGCCGAGCACACGCACGAATGCGGGCCGGACTGCGACCACGACCATCATCATCACCATCATGGGCACGATCACGGCCATGATCACCACCATCACCACGACCACGATGCGCCGCATTCGGTGAAGAGCGTGTCGATGACCGCAGGCGAGCTCGACCCGCAGGTCTTCTTCCGCTGGATCGGCGACATGACCCAGGTCAACGGGCCGAACATCCTGCGGCTGAAGGGCATCATCGCCTTCAAGGACGACCCGCAGCGCTATGTGGTGCAGGGCGTCCACATGATCCTGGAGGGCGACCATCAGCGCGAGTGGAAGGACGGGGAAGCCCGCAACAGCCGCCTGGTGGTGATCGGCCGCGAACTCGATTTCGATGCGCTCGAGGTCGCGTTCAAGGCGTGCGAGGCCTGATCGGGATGGTCTCCGTTGCTCCGCTCGATCCGGGCGGTTTCGTTGTGGCGGCTGCCTTCCTCCGGGGGCAGCCGGCCTTCGCCTCCGGCGCTGGCGCCGTGCTTCTTCTCACCGATGCAGGCGAGCGCCGCATCCCCGTCCATGACGGCGGGCTGCTCGTCGCCTGCCGCACGCTGGAGGGCGACGCGCTGCTGTCCGGCGGCGATGACGGGACGGTGCGGCGCCTTTGCGCCGACGGCACCGTCGAGACGCTTGCCGAGATGCCGCGCAAGTGGATCGACATGCTCGCGGCCGGTCCGCAGCGCGCAGTTGCCTATGGCGCCGGGCGCAGTGCATTCGTTCGCCAGTCCGATGACACCGTGAAGGACTTCTCGCAAGGCCGCGCCGTCGGCGGGCTTGCTTTCGCGCCGAAGGGACTGCGGCTGGCGATCGCCCGCTACGACGGGGCGACCCTGCAATTCGTCAACACGGCCGCAGCGCCGCAGCTGCTCGACTGGAAGGGCGCGCACAAGGACGTCACATTCTCGCCGGACGGCAAGTATCTGGTGACGACCATGCAGGAGAACGCGCTGCACGGCTGGCGGCTGTCCGACGGGCAGGACATGCGGATGACCGGCTATCCCGGCAAGATCCGCTCGATGAGCTGGTCGGCAAAGGGACGCTATCTCGCGACCTCCGGTGCCAATGCCGCAATCGTGTGGCCCTTCTTCGGCAAGAGCGGGCCGATGGGCCAGCAACCGCTGCAGCTGGGTGCCCGCGGCGATCAGGTCGTCACGCGCGTCGCCTGTCACCCGCACGAAGAGGTCGTGGCTATCGGCTACCAGGACGGACTGGTGCTGATGGCGCGCTTCTCGGACGGCGAAGAGGTGTTGCTCAGGCGTCCGGGAGAGGGGGCGGTCAGTGCGCTCGCCTGGAACGACGAAGGCACACAGCTGGCCTTCGGCACCGAAGCCGGCGAGGCGGGCCTCGTCTCGCTCTAGCGCGCTGGAAGGGAAGGGACGGACCATGATCGCTCGTACCATGGCACTGGCTGTTGCGCTGCTCGGCGGCGTCACCACGTCCCAGCTCCCGGAGTTTGCCCAGCAATACCGCCAGCGGCTCGGCGGGGCCATCGACGCGCTCACCCAGGTGGTCGAGGAGTTTCGTGCCGATGCCGCCACCCATGGCCTGACGCCGGGCGAGGCCATCGACCGGCTGGAGGGCTCGTCCGACCGGCTGGTTGCCGCCCAGGGCGAGCGCGCGCAGCGTGCGCTCGATCGCCTGGCAAGCCTTCAACGGCAGCAGGAGGCCTTCCGCGATGCCGGCCCCTTCGGCCGGCTCGCCGTGATGGTGCGCGATCTCGATCCGCAGATCGCAAGCCGCGCCTTCGAGGACTTCGAGCCGGCGGTGCCGGCGACGATGGAAGGGGCGGTCACGGCGGCCGGAGGCTTCCTGACGGTGCTGTTCGGAGCGGGGATTTTCGGCAGGGCGACGCGACGGCTACGTCGGCGGCGGGACGCCTGAGCCGCTTCGGCGGCAGACGGGGCACAAGGGGGACGGCATGGATACGCTCAGCCGGATGCGCTGCTTCCTGAAGGTGGTCGATGCCGGCGGATTTTCGGCCGCGGCGCGCGAGCTGGGCCGCTCCAAGGCGCTGGTCTCGAAATATGTCGGCGAACTGGAGGACGAGCTCGGCGCCCGGCTTCTCAACCGCACCACCCGCCAGATCTCGATGACCGAGGTAGGCCATGCCTTCTACAAGGAGGCGAGCGATATCCTGACCCGCATCGACGACCTCAAGGCCTCGATCCAGAACACCCACCAGGAAGCACGCGGCACCTTGCGCATTTCCGCCCCGCGTTCGATGGGCGACGACTTCCTGAATCCGGCGATCATGGCGTTTCTAGCCGCCGAGCCACAGATTTCCGTGGACCTGCGATTGGAGGACCGGTTCGTCGATCTGGTAGAGGAGGGGTTCGATGCGGCGATCCGCGTGGCGGAACTGACTGACTCCAGTCTGATCGCCCGCAAGCTGGCGCCGTTTCGCGGCGTGGTCTGCGCCTCGCCGGAGGCGATCGCGCGTTTCGGACGGCCGCAGCATCCGCAAGACCTGGCGAGCCTGCCTTGCATCATCGACAACAATTATCGCTTTCGGAACAACTGGCAGTTCCAGGTCGACGGCAACCGGATCAGCGTGCCGGTGAAGGGCCGTGTGGAGGTGAACAGCGCCGAGGCGGCGCGTGCGGCGGCTGTCGCCGGTCTCGGGTTCCTTCGCATTCCCTATATCTTCGTGCATCGGGATCTGGCGGAAGGACGCCTCGAGCCGATGCTGGAAGGTTTCCACCCCGAAGGACAGGCGATCTATGTCGTCTACCCGCACCGGCGTCACCTGTCGGGCAAGGTGCGCGCCTTCGTCGATTTCCTCGGCGAGTGGTTCGCCGAGCGGCGGCGGCAGGGCGAGGTCTGCTGATCTCGCGCCTGCTTTCCGATCCCGCTCTTGATATTCAGGCGGCGGCCAGCCGTTCCTCCGCCAGCGTATCGGCCACTTTCTGCGTCGGCAGGGACAGGCGCTCGGCCCGCTCGAAAATGCGCGTGAGCGTCTCGTCGATGGCCTCGACTTTGCCCCGTACCAAGGCGTCGTCGCCTCCCGGGGTCGCCAGCGCGACGGAGATCACCCCGCCGGCATTGATGGCATAGTCCGGCGCATAGAGGATGCCGCGCCGGCGCAACGCTTCGTCGTGGCGTTCCTCGGCCAACTGGTTGTTGGCCGCGCCTGCGACGATGCCGGCGCGGATCTGAGGGATCGTGTCGTCGTTGAGCCCCGCTCCGAGAGCGCAAGGCGCAAAGACGTCGACATCCGCCGCATGGGCGCGATCGGCATCAACTCCTTCGGCACCGAAGCGGGCGACGGCATCCTCCAGGGTCGGCTTGTGGATGTCGGCCAGCACAAGGCGCGCGCCAGCACGGTGCAACCGCCCGGCGAGATCCATGCCGACATGGCCGAGGCCCTGAATACAAACTTTGCGTCCCTCCAGGCTGTCCGAGCCGAAGCGATGGCGGAGTGCTGCACGGATGCCACAGAAAACGCCGAGCGCGGTGTAAGGCGAGGGATCGCCGAGACCCGTGGCGCGCGTGCCGCGCACATGATCGGTGCGGGTGGCGACGATCTCCATGTCGGGCGCGCTGATGCCGACGTCCTCGGCGGTGATATAGGTGCCGCCCAGCCGGTCGACCTGGGCGCCGAAGGCGGCAAGCAGGTCGGGCGTCTTGGCGCTGCGGGCATCGCCGATGATCACGGCCTTGCCGCCGCCAAGGTCGAGGCCGGCCAATGCGTTCTTGTAGGTCATGCCGCGCGATAGGCGCAGCGCGTCGGTCAGTGCCTCGGCGCTGTTGGCATAGGCCCACATGCGACAGCCGCCGAGGGCTGGGCCGAGGCGGGTGTCATGGACGGCGATGATGGTGAACAGGCCGCTCGCGCGGTCATGGCCGAAGACCACCTGCTCGTGGCCTCGAAATTCCGGATGATCGAACATGCCGTTCTCCACCGATTGAAGCTTGCGGCCGATCACTGGGGCATTCATGACGGGTCTCCTCCTGCCCGGTCAGGCAACGTGCAACAGATGTCACGAAGGGAGCGCAGCCCGTGTGGGGCGCCGCCGAGCCATGTGGCATCTCTCATTTATGGACAAGAAAAATATAGGTCGATTAACTCGAAATTTCCGTCTTTTCTTTTCAGTTGAGCGTTTAAAGATCCATAAAAATATCCTTTTACGCATCAAGATTAGGAAAATTTATCCGATTTATAGCGGCCGGTCTGCCGATGAGCGCCGTCGGTGCAGGGTCCGGCGGGCATGCCGGCTGAGACCGCTTGCCTTGCTGTTGCCGTGAAGTTTGCCAATATCGGCAACACGGATTCGAACGTGGGAGTGATTTTCTGCATGTGGAAGACCGGACTCATTGCCGCCGCCCTGACGGCCGGCCTTGCCGGTGCGGCCAATGCCCATCCGCATGTCTTCGTGGAGTCGCGCGCGGAGGTGGTCTTCGACGAGGCGGGGCGCCTGTCGGCCGTGCGGCATGTGTGGAGCTTCGATGAGGCGTTTACCGCCTTCGCCGTACAGGGGCTCGACGAAAACGGCGACGGCGAACTGTCCCGCGAGGAGCTGCAGCCGCTGGCGCAGGTAAATGTGGAGTCGCTCGCCGAATACGATTTCTTCACCTTTCTGCATCAGGACGGCGCGGACATCGCCTTCGAACCGCCGAGCGAATACTGGCTCGACTTCTATGGTGGCCGGCTGACCCTGTTCTTCACGCTGCCGCTGCGCGAGGCGCGAGTGATCGATGCCTCGAACGTCGAGCTCGACGTCTTCGATCCGAATTATTTCGTCGCCTTCGAGATGACGCAGGATACGCCGTTTGCGATGGTGGACGCGCCCAAGACCTGCACGCTCGACTTCACGCCGCCGCCGCCGCTGGATCCGCAGACCGCGACCACGCTCGCCGCGATCCCGCAGAGCGAACGGGAACTGCCTCCCGACTTGGTACAGATCACCGAGACCCTGTCGAATTCCGCAAGGATCGGCTGCAAGTGAGGGCCTGCCGATGAGGCATCCGATGATCCGTCCTGGCCTGCGCGTCCCGTCCCGGCTTGCCGTTTTTCTGGCGTTCACCTGTCTTGTCGTTGCTGCCACCATGCCCGCGCTCGCCGCGCCCTCGCCCTTCGGGGTCGGCTTGGTCGAGCCATCCGTGGCGCCCGGCGGGATTTTTTCGGGCTTCTTCGGCTGGATCGCCCAGCAGCAGAAGGCCTTCTATGCTTCGCTGACGACCGCAATCAAGGCGATGAAGGAGGACGGCAGCGCCGGCTGGTGGCTGATGGGGCTGTCGTTCCTCTATGGCGTCTTCCATGCTGCCGGCCCGGGCCACGGCAAGGCGGTGATTTCCTCCTACGTGCTGGCGAACGGCGAGACCCTGCGCCGCGGCATTGCCCTGTCCTTCGCCTCCGCCTTTGCCCAGGCGGTGACGGCGGTGGCAGTGATCGGCATTGCATCCGTGCTGCTGCGCATGACCTCGATCGCCATCACGGAGACCACCCGCTGGTTCGAGATCGGCTCTTATGCGGCGGTCGCCCTGCTCGGCGCCTATCTGGTTTGGCGCAAGATCGTGAAGCCGATGCTGACGCCGCGCCGTCCCGTTGCGCTCGGTGCGCAGGCGGTGGCTGTCTGCACGCATGATCACTCCCACGATCACGATCATCATCACCACGATCATGGACACGGTCATGTGCATCACGATCATGATCATGCGCACCACCATGACCACGCCCACGAGGCAGGCGAGGTTTGCGGCAGTTGCGGCCATGTGCATGCGCCGCCGCCGTCGATGCTGACAGGGGAGTTCTCCCTGACGCGTGCCTGGTCGGTCATCCTTGCCATCGGGCTGCGGCCTTGCACGGGTGCGCTGGTGGTGCTGGTCTTCGGCATCTCGCAGGGGCTGGCGCTGGCGGGTGTTGCCGCGACCTTCGCCATGGCGGTCGGCACCGGGCTGACGGTCTCGGTGCTGGCGGTGCTGGCCGTGGTTGCCAAGGACTTTGCGCTGCGCAGCGTCGGCGGCCGTGCTGCCGCGCGCCTTCACGCCGGCATCGAGGGGTTTGCCGCGCTCGTCGTCTTCCTGCTGGGAACGTCGCTTCTGGTCGCGGCACTGGGCTGGGGCGGCACCGTCTGACGAACGGTCAGGCCTGGCTGCCGGCGTTCGCCGGAGAGGCTCCGACAACGGCAGCGGCCTTCCGCCGCGCTGCTACCTGCTCGCGGTGGATGACGTAGAGGCCGGAGCAGATCGTCAGCACGATGCCGAGCGAGGCAAGCGTGTCGGGCAGATCGCTGAAGATCACGAAGCCGATCAGCGTCGCGAAGGGCAGCTCCAGATATTGCATCGGCGCCAGCGTCGCGGCAGGCGCCAGCCGCAGCGACCAGGTCATCAGCAGGTGTGCGACGGTGCCAAGCACTCCGATAGCGCCCAGCAACCAGACTTCCCGCCCTTCCAGCGAAACGAACCCGAGCCCCGGTACGTCGGCGCTGGAAAAGGCCAGCCAGGCGCTGCCCAGAATGGCGGTGGCGATCAGGCCGCTGACCGCCTGCAGGCTGATCGGGTCGGTCGCCTTGGCTATGCTGCGGGTGACCATCATGAACAGGGCGAAGGCGACGGCGACGCCGAGCGGTAGCAGGGCGGGGGCGCCGACGGCGGCGTAGTTCGGCTGGATCACCAGCAGAGTGCCGGCGAAGCCGACGATGCAGGCCATCAGCCGGTAGGGGCCGACTTCCTCACCCAGCACGAAACGGCCGAGCAGCAACATCAGGAACGGCATCACGAAGGCGATGGCGATGGCGTCGGCCAGCGGCAGGAAGCGCAGCGAGGCGAACATCGCGGCGATGCCGAGGATGTGCAGGATGGTGCGCAGCACAGTGAGATGCAGCAACCGTATCGGCATGCGTAGGCTGCCCCGGACGAGCCACACGACCGGGATCAGCAGAGCTGCCTGCAGCGCGAAGCGCACCAGCAGCAACTGGCCGAGCGGCACCGTCTCGCCGAGGATCTTGGCGAAGGCATCGCCGAGCGGGGCGAGAATGCAGAAACCGGTCATGAGCAGCATGCCGCTCAGGGGCTTGTCCTGGGTCATGGTCGTACACTAGGCCGGCGCGCTACCCAAGGGAAGCGCTCAGGTTGTGGTCGGTTGTATCGGATCGGCAAAATTGCCGATCCCGACGTGGCCACTCCTGACCCAGTCCAGGTGGCTTTGCAAGAGAGACTGCAAATATAAGAGGCAAGGCCACTTAGGCCGGCGGAACCGGGGCGCCATCCCGGCCGAGTTCGATCGGCTCGCCATGCGGAGTGGCTGCCGCGGCCCGCAGCCAGGCATCCTGCCTCGCGTCGATCCGATCGGCCGAAGTCAGCGCCTTGCGCGTGATCATGGTCTCCAGCGCCACAAGCCAGTGTTCGTAGTAGCTGTCGCCGCAGTCGGGATCGCCTCGCGACTGGGCATCGCGGATCGCCTGCGACAGGGTCTCGGCCCATTCGCTCCAGGTGAAGACGCCGCGTCCGTGGAGTTCCAGGGCCAGGGCGAAGGCCCGCGCCTCCCACGGCGCGCGGAACACCGGCTCTCCATCGTGTTGCGGCAGGTTCTCGAGCGGCGGCAGCGGCGTCGGCGCGCCTGCGAGGTTAGAAGGCTTCAAGATAGGGCTCCCACAGATCGATGCGCACCTTGAGCGAAGGATCGGTGCCTTCGCCCCAAAGTTCGGGTCCGTCGAAGACGACGCCGTAAAGCCAGGTCGGTTGCTCCCCCTCTCCGGCCGCACTCGTATCGGGGAAGACGTGGACGCCGTGAACCGCCTCGATCACGCCTGTGCGCCCACGGCAATAGCGCGGGATGCGGGTGTGGCCGGTCGGATGCATGTTGCGTGCCCGGACCCGGTCACCGACCGCAAAGCCGGCAGGCATGTCGCTCTCGCGTTCGCTCGGTCCGCCGCGGGCCAGCATGGCGGCGACTTCGCCTGCGGCGAGCACTCGCTTCACCGGCCGGGACTGGTGCAGGCTCCGCCCGGCGGCGATCTCGTCGGGCCCGACGAGGCCGCGTTCGGCGAGCAGGCTTTCCAGTGCCGACAGCCAGATCTGATAGTAGCTCGACGTCAGGTAGCGGCCGGGCTCCATGCTTTCCCGGGCGCGGCGGGACATGTCGATGTTCCATTCGCCTGTCGCGCCCATCGCCAGCGTCAGCGCGAAGGCGCGCGGCTCCCAGTCCGCATGGAACAGCGGCTTCACCGGTTCCGGCACCACTGCGCCGAAACCCATCATGCCCCCCAGATCCTGTGCCCCGTTCATGCGCCCTGCTCCTTCAGCTCGGCCGGCGTCAGCGCGAGGCCGGTGCCGATCATGCTGTCGCGGGTGACGAGGCGCGCAAGCTCCTCCTCGCTCCAGCCGTCGGTGCCCTCGGGGCGCTCCGGCAGCACCAGATAGCGGATCTCGGCGGTGGAATCCCAGACGCGGATCTCCTTGCCTTCCGGCAGGGTGACGCCGAAATCCGCCAGCACGCCGCGCGGATCGCGCACCGCCTTGGCGCGGTAGGGGGCGGACTTGTACCAGACCGGCGGCAGGCCGAGCACCGGCCACGGGTAGCAGGAGCATAGGGTACAGACGACCATGTTGTGTTCGCGCTCTGTGTTCTTCACCGCGACCATGTGCTCGCCTTGACGACCGATATAGCCGAGCGAATGGATGGCGGCCGTCGCATCGCGCATCAGCCAGTCGTGGAACTGCGGATCGCTCCAGGCCTTGGCCACGACACGGGCGCCGTTGTGCGGGCCGACCTGCGTCTCGTAGGTCTCGATCAACACGTCGAGTGCGGCCGGGTCGACATAGCCCTTCTCGATCAGGATCGATTCCAGCGCACGCACCCGGGCGTCGGTCTGCGACAGATGTGAGCCGTGATCGTTGTCATGATGATGATCGTGATCGTCGTGGTGATGGTGGTGGCCGTGGTGGTCGTTGCCGCCTGTCATCGTGATGGGCCTTTCTTGTATGTTTTTCGCGCTGGTCGATGTCGTTATTCGGCCGCCTGCCGAGCGCCTCGGTTCTCCCGCAGGGCCGCGCCGAAGGCGGCAAACAAGCGCGAGGAAGCCGCATCGCTGCCGACCCAGTATTCCGGATGCCACTGGGTGGCGAGCGCGAAGGAGGCGGCGCCGTCGATGGAGACCGCCTCGATGGTGCCGTCGTCGGCGGTGGCCTCGATGGTAAGGCCCGGCGCCAGCCGGCCGATCGCCTGGCGGTGCAGGGAGTTCACATCGATGCGCGCATCGCCGAGGACGGCGGCCAGCTTGCCGCCGGGTGCGATCTCGACGTGATGGGCGAGGGCGAAGCGGGTATCCTGACTGTCGGCTTCCGGGGCCCGGTGGTCGCGGCGTCCGTCCATCTCCTGCACCTCGCCGACCAATGTGCCCCCGAGCGCGACGTTCAACTCCTGCAATCCGCGGCAGATGGCGAAGACCGGCAGGGCGCGGGCGATGGCGCGGCGGATCAGCGGCAGCGTGGTCGTGTCGCGGCGGTTGTCGAACGGGCCGTCCTTTTCGGAGGCCTCGGCGCCGTAAAGCGTCGGATGCACGTTGGAGCGGGAGCCGGTCAACAGCACGCCGTCGACGCGGTCGAGCACCGCGTCCAGATCGATGGCGGGGCCCATGGAGGGCAGCAGCAGCGGCATGGCACCGGCGCCTTGCACCAGCGCCTCCAGGTAGGTGGACGGGGCGGCGTGCCAGGCATAGCCGTCGAGTTCCTTGACGTCGCAACTGACGAGAACAACGGGGGCGGACATGTGGGCTCCTGAAAGGCTCCGAGAAGGGACTGCGGATGGGGCTGGTCGCATGAGGGCGACCGCAAGCCCTGAGAGCGATCGCAAGGGGTCGCGGGTCATGCTCCGCGAGATTAGCGAAAGGCGCACGGTTGTCCACCATCGCCCGCGCCGTCTCCCGCCCGGGGCTGCCGACCTTCTGGCCGAGCCTTGCCAGGTCCTTGCAGGGCATGGTGAAAATTCGCGCAGTTGCCCCGGCCGGCCTTGTGTCCCAAAGGCATATGCGGTTTATATCGCTGTCAAAGTGCCTTTAGGAGAAGGGCACTTGGCAACGTCTGGCAACCCCGGTTGCCGACATGAGTTCGGGAGATCGGGCGAGAGAGCCGACATCTCGACAAAATCCCAAGGGAGGGACTGCATGGATCGCCGTTCATTCATCAAGAAGGCCGGCCTTGCCGGCGTTGGCGCCGGTGCCGCCACGCTTGCCGCTCCGGCCATCGCGCAGGGCAACCAGACCTGGCGCATGGTCACCACCTGGCCGAAGAACTTCCCGGGCCTGGGTGTCGGCGCGCAGCGTCTGGCCGATCGCATCACCGCCGCGTCCGGCGGCCGCCTGACCATCCAGGTCTATTCGGCCGGCGAGCTGGTTCCGCCGCTCCAGTCGCTCGACGCGGTCATCGACGGCTCGGCCGAGATGAGCCACGGTGCTGCCTATTACTGGCAGAACAAGAGCCCGGCCCTGTCGTTCTTCACAGGCGTGCCCTACGGCATGACCTCCCGTGAACTCACGGCCTGGGTGCGCTTCATGGGCGGCCAGGAGCTCTGGGACGAGATCTACGATCAGTTCGGCGTGCAGGGCTTCCTGTCCGGCGACACCGGCACCCAGGCGGGCGGCTGGTTCCGCAACGAGTTGACGAGCCTTGAGTCCGTCAAGGGCCTGCGCTTCCGCACCCCGGGCCTCGGCGGCCGCGTGTGGGAGAAGCTCGGCGCCACCGTCACCAACATGGCCGGCGGCGAGATCTTCCAGGCTCTGCAGTCGGGCACGCTGGATGCGGCCGAGTTCGTCGGCCCGTACAACGACCTGGCCCTCGGCTTCTATCAGGTGGCGAAGAACTACTACTTCCCGAGCTTCGTGGAGCCGGGCCTCGCTACCGAACTGGTCGTCAACAAGTCCAAGTTCCAGGCCCTGCCGGCCGACCTGCAGGCGATCGTCCGCGACGTCTGCCAGGCCGAGTACGATCAGGTTGCCTCGGACTTCTACGCCAACGACCCGCGCGCTCTGAAGACCCTTGTCGAAGAGCATGGCGTCAATGTCCGCCAGTTCCCGGACGACATCATGGAAGCCGGTGCCACGGCTGCGATCGAGATCCTGACCAGCCTGCGCGATTCCGACGATGCTCTCGTCAAGAAGACGACCGAGAGCTTCATCGAGTCGCTCAACATCCTGCGTACCCGCACCGAAGGCACCGACGGCGCCTTCATCGAGGCGCGCAAGGCCTACTTCAAGATCTGATGCAGCAGGCCGGCCGGGCTGCCTTCGGGCGGACCCGGCCGGAGCATTCGGGTCTTTGCAAAAGCCTGAAACGAGAAAACCCCGGCCGCAAGGCCGGGGTTTTTGTGTTCGCCGGACTGCCGTCCGCACGGGAAAGAGGCCGCCGCGCCGTTATGTAGCGCGGTGGTCGTTCCTCAGTTGTAGATCGCCTTGGGCAGCCAGGTCGCGATCTCCGGGAAGACGAACAGGATCGCGATGGCCAGCACCTGCAGGCAGACGAAGGGCAGCACCCCCTTGTAGATCATCGCCGTCGACACCGAGTGCGGCGCGACGCCTCGCAGATAGAACAGAGCGAAGCCGAAGGGCGGGGTCAGGAACGACGTCTGCAGGTTCACGCCGACGATGATGCCGAGCCACACCGGATCGACGTCCAGCGCCAGCAGGATCGGCGCGGTGATTGGGATCACGATGAAGATGATCTCGAACGTGTCGAGGATGAAGCCCAGCAGGAACATGATGAACATCACCACGGCAACGGCCATGAGCGTGCCGCCGGGCAGGTTCGCCAAGAACTCGTGCACCAGGTTGTCGCCGCCCATCAGGCGGAAGACGATGGAGAACACGGCCGCGCCGAACAGGATGATGAACACCATGCAGGTGATGGTTGCCGTCGCGATCGCGGTCTCCCGCAGGATCGAGAAAGACAGACGCCAGCGCAGGGCGGCGAGAACCAGCGCGCCGACCGCGCCCACGGAAGCCGCTTCCGTCGGTGTCGCGATGCCACCGAGGATCGAGCCGAGAACGGCGAGGATCAGCATCAGCGGCGGCAGCAGGGCGGTTAGCACCTCGCGGAAGAGATGAGCCTTCTCCTCCTGCGGGACAGGCGTCGCCGGGCAGGATTCCGGGTCGAAGATCGCCTTGAAGATCGTCCAGGCGAGATAGAGACCGACCAGCAGCAGGCCTGGCAGCAGCGCGCCGGCGAACAGGTCGCCGACCGACACGGGGGTGGGAGCGAAGTTGCCCTTCGACATCTGCACCTGGGCATTGATGCCCGACAGCATGTCGCCCATGAAGATCAGCACCGTCGAAGGCGGGATGATCTGGCCGAGCGTGCCGGAGGCGCAGATGACGCCTGTGGCAAGGCGCGGATCATAATTGGCGCGCAGCATCGCCGGCAGCGAGATCAGGCCCATCGTCACGACCGTGGCGCCGACGACGCCGGTGGAGGCGGCCAGCAGCGCGCCCACCACGATCACCGACATGCCAAGGCCGCCGCGCAGGTTTCCGAACAGCTTGCCCATGGTCAGCAGCAACTGCTCGGCGATCTTCGAGCGCTCCAGCATGACGCCCATGAAGATGAACAGCGGCACGGCGACAAGGACCTCGTTGGTCATGTAGCCGATATAGCGGTTGGCCAGGCTGCCGAGGTTGGACGGGTCGAAGACGCCGAACCACATGCCGACGAGGCCGAACAGCAGCGACACGCCTGACAGCGTGAACGCCACCGGGAAGCCGAGCAGCAGGAAGCCGATGATGCCGAAGAACATGAGCCCCGACAGGAGCTCGCCGAGAAGAACGGGATCCATCAGGCCTCAGCCTCCCCAGTGGATACGGCAACGCTTTCGTAGCGCAGGCGCGGCGGCAGAAGGTCTTCCCGGTCCGCCAGCGCCAATACGGCGCGAGCGGCCATGGCGATGCCCTGCAGGGCGAGCAGTACGGCGAAGGCGATGATGAAGGACTTCAGGATGAACAGACCCGGCATACCGCCGACATTTGCCGACGCCTCGTGTAGGCGCCACGAGCGGGCGACGAAGCCCCAGCCGTAATTGATCACCACATAGGTGAAGGGCAGCAGGAACAGGAAGACGCCGATCAGGTCCACCATCGCCTTGCGGCGGATACTGGCGGGCCGGTAGAAGATATCGACGCGGACGTGATCGTTGCGCAGCAGCGCAAAGCCGGCCACCGCAGTGAACATGGCACCGTTCAGCCAGACGTAGAGATCCTGCATCCAGACATAGCTGGTCGCGAAAACATAGCGCTGCACCACCACGGTGAAGCAGACGGCGACGATGGCCAGCGACAGCCAGGAAAACACGTTCCCGACCAGCGCGTTGATACCGCTGATGATGCGGACAATCAGGGCGAGCGCGCGCACGGGCTCACTCCCAGTCGCGCGTTTGGCGGCGCGCGTTCTCGAGTTTCATCACGGACCCTCTCCGGTAGTTCCCCCTGCGGGACGCTGGCGTGTTCGCCATTTCAGCCCGCTTCCCCATATGACGATGGGCGATTGCTTAGCAGCTTTGCGGCCGATGCAAAAGCAATGCTGCGCCGGTCGCAGACAAAATCGTCTCAGGGGCAGGCGGGCCGCCGGCCGTTCATCCGGACGCAACGGCAACTGCGGCTGCCGATGCCTGCCCAGCTGCGGCCTTGGGGCCCCGTCCGACCGCGGCAGATGTAATCTCACCTTGCGGAAGGGGTGGATTTCATTTGACGACACGGTGGGTTGGGAAAGAACCTTGGCGAAGCGGGCGCGTGTGAGAGCGCTCGCAGGGAGGGAGTTCACATGGCACGCAATACGGTCTCGCTCGACGACAAGTTCGACCTTGCGAGGGAACGCATCTTCATCTCCGGCACCCAGGCGCTGATCCGCCTGGTGCTGATGCAGAAGGAGCGGGACCGTCGCGCCGGCCTCAACACCGGCGGTTATGTCACCGGCTATCGCGGCTCGCCGCTCGGCGCCCTCGATCAGCAGTTCCAGAAAGCCGCGCGGCTGCTTGCTCCGCAGGATGTTGTGTTCTCGCCGGCAATCAACGAGGATCTCGCCGCCACCGCGCTCTGGGGCACCCAGCAGGCAGAAATGCGCGGCGAGGGCAAATACGACGGCGTCTTCGGCATCTGGTACGGCAAGGGGCCTGGTGTCGACCGGTCGGGCGATGCCTTCCGCCACGCCAATCTCGCCGGCACCTCGCGCCACGGCGGCGTCCTGGCGCTGATGGGCGACGATCACACCTGCGAGAGCTCCACCACGGCGCATCAGTCGGAATTTGCGCTTGTGGATGCGATGATGCCGATCCTCAATCCGGCCGGCGCGCAGGAGATCCTCGATTTCGGCCTCTACGGCTGGGCCCTGTCGCGCTACGCCGGCATCTGGGCGGGCCTCAAGCTGGTCAAGGACAACGTCGAATCGACGGCGACCATCGACGGGCGACTCGACCGGGTCCTGCCGGTGCTTCCCGACTTTCCCTTTCCGCCGGACGGCGTGCATATCCGTCCGTCCGATCATCCCTTGGTGCAGGAGGCGCGCCTGCACGAGGTCAAGCTGCCGGCAGCCAAGGCGTTCATCGCGGCCAATCCGCTGGACAAGGTGGTGCTGTCGGGCGGCCGCAAGCCGATGGTCGGCATCGTCTCCACCGGCAAGAGCTACCTCGACGTGCTGGAAGCGCTCGACCTGCTCGGCATCGACGAGGTGGTTGCGGCCGATCTCGGGGTGGCCTTCCTGAAGATCGGCTGCCCCTGGCCGCTGTCGCCGGGTCGGTTGCGCGATTTCGCGCAAGGTCTCGAGCTGCTGATCGTGGTGGAGGAAAAGCGCGGGCTGATCGAGCCGCAGGTCAAGGAAATCCTCTACGGCATGACCGATGCCCCGGCGGTGATCGGGAAGACCGACGAGGAAGGTGCGGTGCTGTTCCGTGCGCCCGGCGCACTGGAGCCGATCCAGATCGCCCGCGAGATCGGCCGCCGCGTG
The DNA here is from genome assembly GCF_023507705.1 of Stappia sp. WLB 29. Taxonomy (GTDB): domain Bacteria; phylum Pseudomonadota; class Alphaproteobacteria; order Rhizobiales; family Stappiaceae; genus Stappia. Next base: position 71,189 of record NZ_JALBGD010000002.1, read on the forward strand.
GCGCGGCGGCGCGCCTCCGATGCGCTCTCCGCCCGCCTCGGCGATCTGGAGGAGCGCGCCCTGCGCCTTGCCGCAACGCGGGACGTGGCCGTTCGCAGCCCGTATTTCTGCGCCGGTTGCCCGCACAATTCCTCGACCCGTGTTCCGGAAGGCAGCCGTGCCTATGCCGGCATCGGCTGCCACTACATGGTTCAGTGGATGGACCGGAACACCGAAGGCTACACGCAGATGGGCGGCGAGGGCGCCAACTGGGTCGGCGAGGCGCATTTCTCGCGCACCGGTCATGTCTTCCAGAATCTCGGCGACGGCACCTACAACCACTCTGGCGCCCTGGCGATCCGCGCGGCCAAGGCGGCCGGCGTCAACATCACCTACAAGATCCTCTACAACGATGCGGTGGCGATGACCGGCGGCCAGGCCCATGACGGTGGCCTGCGTGTCGACGAGATCGCCCGGCAGGTTGCGGCGGAAGGGGCGCGGCGGGTCGTCATCGTCACCGACGAGCCGGGCAAGTATCCGCCGGCGACCGCCTGGCCGTCCGGAACCGCGATCCATCACCGCGACGAGCTGATCGAGGTGGAGCGCGAGCTTGCCGGCGAGCCGGGGCTCACGGTCCTGATCTACGACCAGACCTGCGCCGCCGAGAAGCGGCGCCGACGCAAGCGCGGCCTCTTTCCCGATCCGGACGAGCGGGTGGTGGTCAACGAACTGGTCTGCGAGGGCTGCGGCGATTGCGGTGTGCAGTCCAACTGCGTTGCCATCCAGCCGGTCGAGACCGAGTGGGGCCGCAAGCGGACGATCGACCAGTCGTCCTGCAACAAGGACTTCTCCTGCGTGAAGGGCTTCTGCCCGTCCTTCGTCAGCGTGCGCGGGGGCGTGCTGAAGGGCCGCGCGGTGATGCCGCCGGCAGCGCCGAAGATCGCCGAACCGCAGATTGCACCGCTTGCCGGCACCCATTCGGTGATGATCACCGGTGTCGGCGGCACCGGCGTCGTCACCATCGGCGCGGTGATCGGCATGGCGGCCCATCTCGACGGGCTCGGCTGCGGCATCATCGACATGGCCGGCCTTGCCCAGAAGGGCGGCGCGGTGATCAGCCATCTAAAGCTGGCGCCGCGGCCGGAGGAAATCTCCGCGATCCGCGTCGGCCCGGGAGCTGCCGATCTGGTCCTCGGCTGCGACATCGTCGTCGCCGGATCGGCCAAGATCCTCTCGGCGATGACGCCGGGCCGCAGCTTTGCGGTGATCAACACCCACGAGACCCTGCCGGGCGACTTCGCCCGCAATCCGGACTTCAGCCTGCCCGGCCGGCGCCTTGTTGCGGCGATCGGCGAGGCGGCGGGGCGCGATCGTGCCCGCTTCATCGACGCAACGGAGCTTGCCACCGAACTCTTCGGCGATGCCATTGCCGCCAACATGTTCCTGCTCGGCTTCGGCTGGCAGCTCGGCGCCCTGCCGCTGACCCGCGAGGCGCTGGAGGAGGCGATCCGCCTCAACAAGGTGTCGGTGGAGATGAACCTGTCCGCCTTCGCCTGGGGCCGGGTCGCCGCGGTGGATCCGGACGCGGTGGCGCGGGCGGCGAAGTCCCGTCCCGACCAGCTCGAGCACCGGCGCCTGTCGGACAGCGTCGAGGAGATGATCGAGCGCCGCGCGGCTTTCCTCACCGACTATCAGGACGCGGCCTATGCAGCGCGTTACCGCGACCGTGTCGCGCGCCTGTCGCAGGCGGCGAGTGGTCTCGGCGCGCCCGGCGAGGAGATCCGCGAGACGGTGGCGCGCGAGCTCTTCCGCCTGATGGCGATCAAGGACGAGTACGAGGTCGCCCGCTTGTTCACCGGGGACAGCTTCAAGCGGCAGCTGTCGGAGACCTTCGAGAGCTTCCAGAAGCTGGAGTTCCATCTGGCGCCGCCGCTGCTGTCGCGCACCGACAAGCGGACCGGGCGTCCGGCCAAGCGCCGGTTCGGCCCCTGGATGATGCCGGCCTTCCGCCTGCTCGCCCGCATGAAGGGCCTGCGCGGCGGCGCGCTCGATCTGTTCGGGCGTACGCAGGAACGGCGGCGCGAGCGGCTGCTGCGCGACGAGTACGAGCGGATCGTCGACGAGGTGGCGGGTTCGCTGGACGCGGGCAACGTCGCGGCGGCCCAGGCGCTGCTTGCCTTCCCGCGCTCGATCCGCGGCTTCGGCCCGGTGCGGGAGGCCTCGATGCACGAGGCCGAAGCGCGGCTGCCCGATCTGCTTGCCGCCTTCCGCGACGGACGCAGCGCCCGGCTCGCGGCGGAATAGGCAGCGCTTCCGCAGCGGATTTTTTGCGTGTCGCCAGAAAAATCTTCAGCTCACGGCCGCCTCCTGGCGGCCGTGTTCGTTTCCGGTTGTGCCTTCGTCGCGCCAGCTTCCACGTTGCCTTCCTTGGCGTGAGTCCAACGGTCTGATATCGCGCCGCTTTCGCATGTTTCAGATGTTACGCTTCTGCTTTGCGAGCGCGTTTCTGTATTTTCTAATTAATCCTATGATTGCACTTGGTTGTATCTAATAAAATTGAATAAATTCTGCGTTAAATATAGACTGCGATTTGTTGAAATAGGGGGGTTTCGAAATGAAGGCGATGTATTTTCTGGGATTTATTCTGACGGCTGTCGCGTTTGCGACGGTCAACGCCAGCGCCCATGGCGGCGGATGTCGCAAGGATAGCCCGCGCGGGCAGTGTTGCCACGCTGGGTCCCAGCCTTATCACTGTCACTGAGGAGCGTGACCCGTCCCTATCCGGAGACCCAGTCCACCTGTGCGGTCAACATGTAGCCCGAGCCGTAGACCGTGCGAATGAGGGTGGGCGTGTCGGGGCGGGTCAGCTTCTTGCGGATGCGCGAGATGCGCACATCGATCGCCCGGTCCAGCGTGTCGTCGCGCCCGCCGTGTTCCAGCAGGTAGTCGCGGCTGAGGACCCGGCGGGGGGCCTTCAGCAGCGCTGTCAGGATCGCCGCCTCGCCGGTCGACAGGAACGTCTCTTCGCCGTCCGGATCGACGAGGCGGTGGCTTTGCGGTTCGAACCGCCAGTTCTCGAACCGGGCGAACTCTCGCGGCACCCGCTCGCCGCTCTCGCTGCTGCCCGTTGTCGCCGCCGGTGCGGCCCGGCGCAGCAAGGAGCGCACCCGCGCCACGATCTCGCGCGGATCGAACGGCTTCACCACATAATCGTCGGCGCCGAACTCTAGCCCCATGATCCTGTCGGAAGCATGGGCACGGGCGGACAGCACGAGGATCGGCACGGGGCCCCGCGCCCGCACGCGGTTGATCATCTCCATCCCGTCCATGTCGGGCAGGCCGAGGTCGAGGATGATCGCTGCCGGCATGCGCTGGCCGATGGCGACCAGGGCGGTGTCGGCGGTCGCGAAGACCTCCGTGCGGAACCGATAGGTGGAGAGCGTGTCCGCGAGCAAGGCCCGGATCTCCGCCTCGTCCTCGATGATGAAGACGAGCGGATCCGTGCCGGCAGCAGCGTCTCTTCCCTGGATCGGGTCGGGGTGGTTCATGAAGCAAGTATCTCGTTCATGGTCCGTGCAAGCAGGCGGCTGGAAAAGGGTTTCGGCAGCACCGGGCAGTCCGGGGCCTGTGCTTCCCGCGTCGGGCCCTGACGGTAACCGGTCATCAGCGCGACCGGAAGACCCGGCCGCCGTTTTCTTAGCTCGGCAACAAGTGCGATGCCGTTGGTCTGGCCCGGCATGACGATGTCGCTGAGGACGGCCCGGATGTCCTCGACGTCGCGGACGAGGTCCAGCGCGTCGTCCGTGCTGCCGGTCACCAGTACCGAATAGCCGAGAGCGCAGAGCTGGTCGCGGACCACGTCGGCGACATCGGTGTCGTCATCGACCACCAGCACCAGCTCGCCGTTGCCGTTGGCGGCCGGTTCGCTCTCCACGCTGTCCTGCGGTCCGGGTTGGGCGTCGATCATCGGGAAGGCGAGGCGGATGACGGTGCCGACGCCCGGGGTGCTGTCGATCAGGATGCCGCCACCGCTGCGCCGCACGCAGCCATAAACGGTCGGTAGGCCAAGGCCGCTCCCCGTTCCGAAGGGTTTGGTCGAAAAGAACGGGTCGAAGGCCTGCCGGCGCACTTCCTCGCTCATCCCCTCACCGTTGTCGCGCACCTCGAGCAGCGCATGTGGTCCCGGCGCGACGCCGAAGCGGTCGGCTTCGGCCCGGGTGAGTTTGGAGCAGGTGAGCGAGATCGCGATGGTGCCGCCGGAGGGCATGGCGTCGCGGGCATTGAGCACCAGGTTGACCAGCGCGTTCTCGAACTCCGCCGGGTCGACGCGCACGATCGCATCGCAGGCGGCAAGATCGAGCGCGAGCTCGACTGACTTCGGCAGGGAGCCGGCGAGCAGCCCTTCGACATTCGCGGTGAGCGGGGCAAGCCGCATGGGGCGCACGTCGGAGGCGTCGCCCCGAGCGAAGGCGAGCAGGCGCCGGGTCAGGTCGGCACCTCGCTGGGCGGCCTGGTGAATGGGATCGAGATGCGTGGCAAGGTCGGGCATTGCAGGAATGTCCACCTTTCGCCGCAGCGCCAGCACGTTGCCGATGATGATCGTCAGCAGGTTGTTGAAGTCGTGGGCGAGCCCGCCGGTCAACTGGCCGACCGCCTCCATGCGCTGGGCCTGGGCCAGGGCCGCCTCGCTGCGCTTCTGTTCGGTCGCATCCAGCGACAGCACGAAGCAGCCGAGCACGCGCCCGTCCAGCGTGCGGTCGGGGATGAGGGTGGAGCGCATATGCGCGACCACGCCGTTGGGGCGGGTGCGCGAATATTCGTAGGAGACCGCCTGGCCCTGGAACGCCTTCTCTATGTGCGGCCCGAGCCGGGCATAGAGGTCGGGGCCGAGCACCTCACCGACGTGACGGCCGGCGATGGATTCCACCGTCTGGTCGAACCACTTGGCATAGCGGCGGTTGGCGAAACGGTAGATCGGGCCGGGGCTGATATAGGCGACCAGCGCGGGGATGTTCTCGGTGACCAGCCGCAGCCAGTCCTCGCTCTGGCGCAACTGGTGGGTCCGCTCGGCGACGGTGCGTTCCAGCGACGCCTGGTGCTGCCGCTCGCGGGTGATGTCGGTATAGGTCGTGACGAAGCCGCCTTCGGGGAGCGGCGCACCGGTCACCATGACCACCTGCCCGTCCGGGCGCACCCGCTCGAATGTGTGCGGCTCGAACAGTTTTGCCCGCTCGACCCGGCGAGCGATGATGTCTCTGACATCGCCCGGACCGTATTCGCCGCGCGCCGCATTCACCTCCAGGAAGGCGGAGAGATGCGTGCCGCGCCGGGCGAGATGCCAGGGAAACTCGAGCATCGAGAACAGCTGCCGGTTCCACGCGACGAGGCGCAGGTCCGCGTCGAAAACGGAGAACCCCTGGTTGATGTGGTCGAGCGCCGCCTGCAACAGGTCGAGCCGCTCGCGATACAGGTCGCGGCGTGTCATGGGGCGAGTTTAGCCGGCCCTTCGCAACTGTCGATATCGTCTCTCGTCGATAATCGGCTCCCCGGCCGCTGAAACAATTCGTTGCAATTGGCACATACTGGCGCAACGCTGGGGCCCTAGCGTTGCCTTTAAGCGAAAATCCGCGTCAACCCGTGCCGAGTCTCCGACAAGAGAGAAGGGGTTGCCGCCGCAGGGGGGCATTCGTGTCCCGGCAACGCTGAAACGAACGACCCCGAAAACGGGGCGTCCAGAGGGGAAGAAACGCATGGCAGGGTCGCCCGTCGTCGAGCGCCTCGACGAGGACACCTTTCCGAAGATTCTTCTGCGCAATGCCCGTGTCTTCGCCGACCGGCCGTCCATGCGCGAGAAGGATCTCGGAATCTGGCAGACTTGGACCTGGTCGCAGGTGCTGGAGGAAATCCGCTCCTTTTCGATCGGTCTTCAGGACGCCGGCTTCAAGCCCGGAGACAGGATCGCCATCATCGGCGCCAACCGTCCGCGGCTCTACTGGTCGATGGTCGCGGCGCAGTCGCTCGGCGGCGTGCCCGTTCCGCTCTATTCGGACTCGGTCGCCGAGGAGATGGCCTATGTCCTGGAGCATGCGGAGGTCCGCTTCGCCTGCGTCGAGGACCAGGAACAGGTCGACAAGCTTCTGTCCATGTCGGAGCTGTTGCCCAAGCTCGAGCATATCGTCTACGACGATCCGCGGGGCCTGCGCGACTACGACCACACCCGGCTTCATTCCTTCGAGCAGCTGCAGGTGAACGGCCGCGCCGCGCTTGCCGCCGACGGCGCGCGCGAAAAGGCCTGGCTCGACGGCATTGCCACGACCAAGGGCGCCGACCTTGCGGTTATGCTCTATACCTCCGGCACCACCGGCCGGCCGAAAGGCGTAATGCTGTCCTTCGACAATCTCGTCATCTCGGCGCGAAACGGCAATGCCTTCGATAAGCTGAACGAGACCGAGGAGACCATCGCCTACCTGCCGATGGCCTGGATCGGCGACCACGTGTTCTCGCTGGCCCAGGCCTATCTGGCCGGCTATTGCGTCAACTGCCCGGAGAACATGGAGACTGTCCTGTCGGACCGACGCGAGATCGCTCCGACCTATTTCTTCGCGCCGCCTCGCGTCTTCGAGGGTCTTTTGACCCTCATCATGGTCCGCATGGAGGATGCCGGGCGGCTCAAGAAGAAGATGTTCGACAGCTTCATGGCGCTGGCGCGCCGGGTCGGCGAGCCGATCCTCAACGGCGAGAAGGTGTCGCTGGTCGACCGGCTGCTCTACCAACTCGGCGAGTTCATGGTCTACGGACCCTTGAAGAACCAGATGGGTTTCACCCGGCTGCGCGTCGGCTACACCGCCGGCGAGGCGATCGGCCCGGAGATCTTCCGCTTCTACCGCTCGCTCGGTCTCAACCTGAAGCAGCTCTACGGCCAGACCGAAGCCAGCGTTTACATCACGATGCAGCCGGACGGCGAGATCTTCGGCGATACGGTCGGCATGCCGGCGCCCGACGTCGAGATCAGGATCGCCGAGAACGGCGAGGTGCTCTATCGCTCGCCGGGCGTCTTCGTCGGCTATTACAAGAACGATGAGGCGACCCGTACCACCAAGACCGAGGATGGCTGGGTGCTGACGGGCGATGCGGGCTTCATCGCCGACAACGGCCATCTCAAGATCATCGATCGCGCCAAGGACGTCGGCAAGCTCACCGACGGCTCGCTGTTCGCACCGAAATACATCGAGAACAAGCTGAAGTTCTATCCCAACGTGAAGGAGGTGGTGGCCTTCGGCGACGGGCGCGACTTCTGCGCCGTCTTCGTCAATATCGACCTGACCTCCGTCGGATCCTGGGCCGAGCGCAACAACGTCAACTACGCCTCCTACCAGGAGCTGGCGGCGCATCCGCAGGTCTACGAGATGATCTGCAGCCATGTCGACGAGGTGAACCGCGACCTTGCCAACGAGCCGATGATGGCGGGGGCGCAGATCAAGCGCTTCCTGGTGCTGCACAAGGAGCTCGACGCCGACGATGGCGAGCTGACGCGCACGCAGAAGGTCCGACGCTCCTTCATCGCCGACCGTTACGCCCCGCTGATCGAGGCGCTCTACGACGGTTCCACCAGCAAGCATGTGCGCACCGAGGTCACTTTCGAGGACGGTCGCAAGGGCGCGATCGAGGCGACCGTCGAGATCCGCGACATGCAGACCTATCCGGCCGCGGGCAGCGGCCTCAGGGAGGCGGCAGAATGAACGCCTTTGTCGATCCCGTCGGTATGGCCGGACATTCCGGCCTGACCAAGGGCGAAGTCCTTCTGCGCGTCGACAACGTCTCGTTGTCCTTCGGCGGCGTGAAGGCGATCACCAACATCTCCTTCGACATCCTCAAGGGCGAGGTGAGGGCGATCATCGGGCCGAACGGCGCCGGCAAGACGTCGATGCTCAACGTCATCAACGGCTTCTACCATCCCCAGGAGGGGACGATCACCTGGCGCGGCCAAGTCCGGCGGAAGATGAGGCCCTACGAGGCGGCGAGCCACGGTATTGCCCGCACGTTCCAGAACGTGGCGCTGTTCAAGGGCATGACCACGCTCGACAACATCATGACCGGCCGCGGCCTGAAGATGAACAAGAACTTCTTCTGGCAATGCCTGCACTGGGGGCCGGCGCTGAACGAGGAGATCGAGCATCGCCGCAAGGTCGAGGAAATCATCGACTTCCTCGAGATCCAGGCGATCCGCAAGACGCCGGTCGGCCGGCTTCCCTACGGTCTGCAGAAGCGGGTGGAGCTGGCCCGGGCCCTTGCCATGGAGCCGGAGCTCCTGCTGCTCGACGAGCCGATGGCGGGCATGAACCTGGAGGAGAAGGAGGACATGAGCCGCTTCATCCTCGACGTGAACCAGCAGTTCGGCACGACGATTGCGCTGATCGAGCACGACATGGGCGTGGTCATGGACCTGTCCGACCGCGTCGTGGTGCTCGACTACGGCCGCAAGATCGCCGACGGGCCTCCTGAGGAGGTGCAGTCGAATCAGGATGTGATCGACGCGTATCTCGGGGTCCCGCACTAATGGACATGCTCTACAACATCCTCATCGACCCCTTCGTGCAGATGGTCGACGCACCGGACTTCCTGATCCAGGTGGTCTGGGAAGGTTTCGTCGCCGGCGTGCTCTACGCCCTGATCGCGCTCGGTTTCGTGCTGATCTACAAGGCCTCGGGCGTCTTCAACTTCGCGCAAGGCATCATGGTCGTGTTCGCCGGCCTGTCGCTGGTCGGCCTGCACGAGAAGGGGGTGCCGGCCTGGCTGGCCCTGATCCTGGCAATCGGCATCATGGCGATCCTCGCCGTGTGCATCGAGAAATTCGTCATGCGGCCGCTGGTCGGCCAGCCGGACATCATCCTGCTGATGGCGACCATCGGTATGACCTATTTCCTGATCGGCCTCGGCGAGGTGATCTTCGGCGGCGAGCCGAAGCAGATGATCACCTCCGAACTCGGACTGCCCACGGGATCGACGGCCTTCGAGATGGGCGAGCGCGGGCTCGTGATATTGCAGCATATCGACATCGCAGCGGCGGTCATCGCGCTGCTGATGGTCGGCGGCCTTGCAGTGTTCTTCAACCGTACCCGCATCGGCCGCGCCCTGCGCGCTGTCGCCGACGACCACACGGCGGCCCTGTCGGTGGGCATCTCGCTCAACCAGATCTGGGCGATCGTCTGGTTCGCTGCCGGCATCGTCGCGCTGGCCACCGGCATCATGTGGGGAGCGCGCTCGGACGTTTCCTTCGCGCTTGAGATCGTGGCGCTCAAGGCGCTGCCCGTGCTGATCCTTGGCGGCTTCACCTCCATCCCCGGCGCCATCATCGGCGGGCTGATCATCGGCATCGGCGAAAAGATCGGAGAGATCTACTGGGGCAGCCTCGTGGGAGGCGGCATCGAAAGCTGGCTTGCCTATGTCATCGCGCTGATCTTCCTGCTGTTCCGTCCGCAGGGCCTGTTCGGCGAAAAGATCATCGAGCGGATTTGAGGAGCCAGCCATGTTCTATCGTGAAGCCGGCCAGTACAAGACGAGCTATGCCGCCGACCAGCAGATCTTCCCGATCCGCCAGGATCGTATCGGCATTGCCGTCATTCTCGTGATCGCCCTCCTGCTGCCGCTGGCGGCGAGCGAGTTCATGCTCTCGGCCATCGCCATTCCCTTCCTGGTCCTGGCGCTCGCCACGATCGGTCTCAACATCCTGACAGGCTATGCCGGCCAGCTGTCGCTGGGCACCGGCGCCTTCATGGGAGTGGGCGCCTACAGCTGCTACAAGCTTGTGACGATTTTCCCGGAGGTGAACGTCATCGTCCACATCCTGCTGTCGGGTACCTTCGCCGCGGCCGCGGGCGTGGTCTTCGGCCTGCCGTCGTTGCGCATCAAGGGCCTTTACCTTGCCGTGACGACGCTCGCGGCGCAGTTCTTCCTCGAGTGGTGCTTCATCCGCATCCCGTGGCTGTACAACTACAATTCGTCCGGCGCGATCGAGGTGCCCGGGCGTGAAGTCTTCGGCACGCTGATTACCGGCCCGGCGGCCAGCGGCACAGCCCGCTACTACGTGGTCCTGGCCATCGTCGTGGTGATGACCCTGCTCATCAAGAACCTGATCCGCGGCCGCGTCGGCCGGCAGTGGATGATGATCCGCGACATGGACATCGCCGCCGAGCTGATGGGCGTGCGCCCGCTCATCGCCAAGCTCTCGGCCTTCGCCGTGTCGTCCTATGTCTGCGGCGTCGCCGGCGCGATGTTCGTGTTCTTCTATCTCGGCGCCTCGGAGCCGGCGGTGTTCTCGATCACCCTGTCGTTCCAGGTGCTGTTCATGGCGATCATCGGCGGCCTCGGCTCGCTGGTGGGCTCGTTCTTCGGCGCGGCGTTCATCTGGATCCTTCCGATCCTGCTGCGCGTCGGCCTGCCGGCTCTGGGTGTCGATGTCGCCGCCGAGACGGTTTTCCAGGTCGCGCAGATGGTCATCGGCGCGCTCATCATCTTCTTCCTGATCGTCGAACCGCACGGGCTGGCCCGGCTGTGGGCGATCGGCAAGGAGAAGCTCAGGGTTTGGCCGTTCCCTTACGCGTGATCGGGGAGGATCCGCGCAGGAGGGGCCCACCCTCAGGCATGCCATCGGGGCGCGAGCCGGACCCGGTCCAAATGGCGAGGCTCCATTGGCAAGGCCCCACAAGGGGCACGAACGGGAGGAAAGACATGCGAATGAGAACTCTCCTGGCGGGATCGGTCCTGGTGGGCCTGGCGGCGTCCTTCGCCGCCCCGGCTCTCGCCGAGGACTCCGTCTACATCCAGCTGCCTACCTACCGGACCGGCCCCTATGCCGGCTCGGGCATCCACATCGCCAACGGCATGTCCGACTACCTGGCGATGATCAACGAGCGCGACGGCGGCGTGAACGGCGTCAAGATCGCCTTCGACGAGTGCGAGACCGGCTACGACACGCAGAAGGGCGTGGAGTGCTACGAGCAGGCCAAGGCGAAGAACACGCTGGTGTTCAATCCGTGGTCGACGGGCATCACCCTGCAGGTGATCCCCAAGTCGTCGGTGGACAAGATCCCGGTCCTGTCGATGGCCTATGGCCTGTCCGCGGCGGCCGACGGCAACACCTTCCCGTGGGTGTTCAATCCGCCGGACACGTACTGGGACGGCCTGTCGGCTATCATCAAGTATATCGGCGACCAGGAAGGGGGCATGGAAGGCCTCAAGGGCAAGAAGATCGGCTACATCTTCCTTGATGCCGGCTACGGCCGCGAACCGATCCCGCTGCTCGACAACCTCGCCCAGAAGTACGGCTTCGAGGTGCTCCAGTACCCGGTCCCGGGCAAGGAGATGCAGAACCAGTCCTCGCAGTGGCTGTCCATCCGCCGCGACCGTCCCGACTATGTCGTGATGTGGGGCTGGGGCGCCATGAACCCGACCGCCGTCAAGGAAGCGGTGAAGAACCGCTTCGACATGTCGAAGTTCATCGGCGTGTGGTGGGCCGGCGGCGACGAGGACGCACGGGCCGGCGGCGCGGGCGCCAAGGGCTACAAGTCCGTCAGCTTCAACAATGTGGGTGCCGACTATCCGGCGCTGCAGGACATCAAGAAGCTGGTCGTGGATGCGGGCAAGTCGCATACCCCGGCAAACACCGTGGGCGAGAACCTCTACAACCGCGGCGTCGTCAATGCGGTCTACATGGTCGAAGCGATCCGCATCGCCCAGGAGATGACCGGCAAGAAGGTGATCAACGCCGAGGACATGCGCGTCGGCCTGGAGAACCTGAAGATCGACGAGGCACGCCTGGAGGCCATCGGCCTGAAGGGGATGATCGCGCCGATCGAGATCACCTGCGCCAACCACTCCGGTCACCATTCGCTGTTCATCCAGGAATGGGATGGCGAGAAGTGGACCCCGGCGACCGACTGGTTCTCGCCGATGACCGAAGAGGTCACGCCCATCCTGATGCAGGCCTCGAAAGACTACGCGACGTCGAACGCCCCGTGGCCGACGCGTGAGGATGCCTGCCCGGCCAACTGAGCCAGGCCGTCTTCGAGAAAACTTCGGTCCGCGGCATGGCTGCGGACCGGTATCAGACCCGCCGGCCCGCGCCCTATCCGCCCGGGCCGGCCCGCCCAACGCCTAGCGCCGGAAGACTGACATGGACGCCAATGCACGGCAGACCGAGACGTCCGCTTCGACCATCCTCGCGGTGAACAACATCGAGGTGATCTACAATCACGTCATCCTGGTGCTGAAGGGCGTTTCGCTGACCGTGCCGGAAGGCGGCATCGTCGCCCTGCTGGGCGCCAACGGCGCCGGCAAGACCACGACGCTGAAAGCGGTGTCGAGCCTTCTGCAGGCAGAGCGCGGCGACGTGACCAAGGGCAACATCGTCTTCAAGGGCGAGCAGGTGCAGGCGCTGTCGCCGAGCGACCTGGTGCGCCGCGGCTGCATCCAGGTCATGGAAGGCCGCCACTGCTTCGGCCACCTGACCATCGAGGAGAACCTTCTGACCGGCGCCTTCACCCGGCGCGACGGCGATGCGGCCGTCAAGGCCAGTCTCGAAAAGGTCTATGCCTATTTCCCGCGCCTGCGCGAGCGGCGCGGCAGCCAGGCCGGCTACACTTCGGGCGGCGAGCAGCAGATGTGCGCCATCGGCCGTGCGTTGATGAGCAAGCCGAACATGATCCTGCTCGACGAGCCGTCGATGGGCCTTGCCCCGCAACTGGTCGAGGAGATCTTCGAGATCGTCAAGGAGCTCAACGAGAAGGAGGGCGTGTCCTTCCTGCTTGCGGAGCAGAACACCAACGTCGCCCTGCGCTACGCCACCTACGGCTACATCATGGAGTCGGGACGCATCGTGCTGGACGGTACCGCCAAGGCGCTGCGCGAGAACGAGGACGTCAAGGAATTCTACCTCGGCGTCGGCGGCGAGGGGCGTAAGTCGTTCCGGAATGTGAAGCACTACAAGCGCCGCAAGCGCTGGCTCGCCTGAGCCGGCACAGCGTCCAGCCACAGCAGCAGGCCGGCGCGGGGCAGGGAACCCGGCGACGGAGACGCGGAAGGTCCATCCTTTCGCCCTGCCCAGAGTTCACGAGGAGCGCGTCATGAGCGCAGAGCATTTCGACACCCTGGAGACCCGCGAACCGGGCGAACGGGACGCCGACCTCTTCGCGCGGCTTCCCGGCCATGTGGCCGATGCAATGGCGAAGGCGCCCGGCTGGGCCCGCCACCTCGAGGGATGCGACCCGGCCTCGCTCGTCGACCGGGCAGCGCTCGCCCACCTGCCGGTGCTGCGCAAGCCGGACCTGATGGCAGCGCAGGCGCAGACGCCGCCCTTCGGCGGGTTCGCGACGGCGCCGCTATCTGCCATGGGGCGGATCTTCATGTCGCCCGGTCCGATCTGGGAACCGCAGGGCGGCGAGGTCGATCCCTGGTCGGCTGCGCGCGCCTTCTTCGCTGCCGGATTCCGTGCCGGCGATATCGTCCACAACGCCCTGTCCTATCACCTGACGCCGGGCGGCTTCATTCTCGATCACGGCGCGCGGGCGCTCGGCTGTGCGGTATTTCCCGCCGGCGTCGGCAATACGGAGATGCAGGTCGAGGCGATCGCTACCCTGCGCCCCACCGGCTATGCCGGCACGCCCGACTACCTGAAGATCCTGCTCGACAAGGCGGCCGAGCTCGGCCGCGACGCCTCCTCGCTGCAGCGGGGCCTGGTGTCCGGCGGCGCGCTGTTCCCCAGCCTGCGGGCGGAATATCGCGAGCGCGGCATCGAGGTGCTGCAAGCCTATGCGACCGCCGATGCCGGCGTCATCGCCTACGAGGCGGCGGCCGACCAGGGCATGGTCGTCAACGAGGGCGTGATCGTCGAGATCGTGCGTCCGGGCTCCGATGTGCCGGTGCCGGAGGGCGAGGTCGGCGAGGTCGTGGTCACCAACTTCAACCGCGCCTATCCGCTCATTCGCTTCGGTACGGGCGACCTATCCGCCGTGCTGCCGGGGCGTTCTGCCTGCGGGCGCACCAACATGCGGCTCAAGGGCTGGATGGGCCGGGCCGATCAGCGCACCAAGATCAAGGGCATGTTCGTCGACCCCAGGCAGATTTCGGAACTGCTCGGCCGGCACCCGGAAATCACCCGTGCCCGGCTGATCGTCGAGCGTCAGGCGGAGCAGGATGTCATGCGCCTTGCCTATGAGGCCGAGGCCCATGGCGACGGGCTCGATCAGGCGATTTCCGCCACCTTGCGGGAGGTGACCAAGCTTTCCGGCCGGGTCGAGCGCGTGTTGCCCGGTGCCCTGCCGAACGACGGCAAGGTGATCGCCGACGAGCGCAACTACGAGGCCTGAAGGCGCCCCGGAGACGGCCTCTCCAGGCGGTGCCGTCGTCCTCGCCCCTTGCGCAGTTGCAACGCCCTGGCCTATGCAAGAGGATCCCGGTTGCACGGGACCCGATGGCGATGGCCGGCGGACGGCCTCAGGTGCGAGCGATACCATGCAGGATGAAGCGGAAAAGGCTGCCGACAGCGCTTTCGTGTTGCTGGTCGAGGACGATCCGGACGACGTGACCATCATCCGCCAGTCGCTGAGAACCTCCAGCGTGCCGGTGCGTCTCGAAGTCGCCTCGGACGGTGCCGAGGCGCTCGACCATCTCAACCGGGCGGTCGCGGCCGGGTCTCCCGCGCCGGATCTCATTCTGCTCGACCTCAACCTGCCGGTGATGACGGGAACCGAGTTTCTGGCCAAGTTGCGCCAGCATGCCCGGCTCAGCGCGGTGCCGGTCTGTGTCTTCACCACCGCCGACGATCCGGTGACCATCCGCCGGGCCTATGCGGCAGGCGCCAATGCCGTCGTCACCAAGGCCGACAGCCTGGCCGGCATGAGCGAGGTGCTGCACACCATCGTCGAGTTCTGGTTCCGCGTCGCCGAGCGCTATCGCGGCGAGTGATCGGGCCTGACCTTCTCGCCTAACCCACTTCTAGAGGTAGACGACCTCGTAGGCACCGTTTTCCGGGGCGGGCTTCGGCTCGGGGCCGGCAACGGGCTCGGGTTGGGCAAACGGCCGCATGTCGACTCTGGCGTCGGGCGCCGCGTGGTCGATCGGCCGAGCGAGGGCGGCGTCGATATGCGACTTCAGGACCTGCAGCGAAAACGGCTTCACGACCACCGACTGGGCGCCGAGCGTTGCCGCCTTCTGCAGGAGTGCCAGGTCGACATGCGCGCTGATGATGATCGCCGGCGTTGCGGCGGTGACCGGATTGTCGTGCGCGCGCAGTCGTGCCAGGAACTCGGCGCCGTCCTGCCGCGGCATGCGCCAGTCGATCAGCATGGCGTCGAAACGGTGCAGTTTCAGGAGCTTTTCGGCCTCCAGGCCATCGGACGCTTCGGTGACCGCCTGGAAACCGAGATCCTTCAGCATGCCGCGCAACAGCCGGCGCGTGAATGCGCTGTCCTCGATGAGAAGGACCTTCTCGTTCTTCACGGCATTTCTTCCCGGTAGACGGCTTGCAGGCGATTCCCGCAACCGGGAGCCATGGTCAAGCCTTGGTATTATCGACAATTTTGACGATCTGTTTTGAAAGGACCGTTAACGCGGCATGCGGCTGAAGCGATTGTTTGGCTGCGTCAGCCTGTCGCGCTCGCGGATGAACCTTCCCGGCAAGGCCTGCGTAGAAACATCTAGGATATGGACCATCCGGCTTTTGCGCCTTATGTGCCGCTCAGCCGGGCCGGAATGTGATCGGGAGCCAGATGGACAGCATGAGCGTGATGGACGACAGCGAGCGGGAAACGAGACGTCGCCAGATGGGCAAGGTGCAGCTGCCGGGTGGCCATCCCGGCGTCAAGGCGGGCAAGATCGGCGTGCTCATCGTCAATCTGGGCACGCCCGACGGCACCGATTTCCGCTCCATGCGCCGCTACCTGAAGGAGTTCCTGACGGACAAGCGCGTGATCGAGTGGCCGAAGGCGCTGTGGTACCCGATCCTCTTCGGCATCGTTCTCAACACCCGGCCGAAGAAATCCGGCAAGGCCTACGAGGAGATCTGGAACCGGGAACTCGACGAATCGCCATTGCGCACGATCACCCGTTCGCAGTCGGAAAAGCTAGCCGCCGCCATGGCCGGCGTCGACGAGCGCATCGTGGTCGACTGGGCGATGCGCTATGGCCAGCCGTCGATCCCGGACCGGCTGACGAAGTTGCGGGAGCAGGGTTGCGACCGCCTGCTGGTCTTCCCGCTCTATCCGCAATACTCGGCCTCGACCACGGCGACCGTCAACGACGTGGTGTTCCGCGAGCTGTTGAAGCTGCGCTGGCAGCCGGCGCTGCGGACCGTGCCGCCCTATCACGATGACCCGGTCTATATCGACGCGCTGGCCAGTTCGATCGAGAAGACGCTTGCCGGCCTCGACTTCGAGCCGGAGACGGTGATCGCCTCCTATCACGGCATCCCGCAATCCTATTTCCGCAAGGGCGATCCCTATCACTGCCACTGCCACAAGACGACGCGGCTGCTGCGCGAGCGGCTCGGCTGGTCGGAGGACAAGCTGAAGATCACCTTCCAGTCGCGCTTCGGTCCCGAGGAGTGGCTGCAGCCCTACACGGACAAGACCGTGGAGGCGATGGCCAAGGCCGGCACCCGCAGCATCGCGGTGATGAATCCGGGTTTCGTCGCGGACTGCCTGGAAACGCTGGAGGAAATCGCCGGCGAGGCCGGGGAGATCTTCCACGAGAACGGCGGCGACAATTTCGCGCATATCCCGTGTCTCAACGACAGCGACGACGGCATGAACGTGATCCGGACCCTGGTGCAGCGGGAGCTTTCCGGCT
This sequence comes from Stappia sp. WLB 29, assembly GCF_023507705.1. Lineage (GTDB taxonomy): Bacteria > Pseudomonadota > Alphaproteobacteria > Rhizobiales > Stappiaceae > Stappia. Next base: position 88,010 of record NZ_JALBGD010000002.1, read on the forward strand.
GGATCTGAGCCGTTCGCAGCGGTCTTCTTCACCATCGCATGACGCTTGCGCTTGCAGATCGGGGCCCGCCGGGTACATGTAACGGCGGGCCGTCCGGTTGCGCGCGACCGGCCTGCAATCCGTTCCGCCGCACGGCAGTGCGGCCCTGGTGAAGGTGACGCAAGATGCTCGAAGGCCTTTTCGGTTTCGATATCCTCGTGCTGGTGCTGCTCGTCCTGCTGGTCCTTGTGGTCCTGGCAGGCGTCAAGACTGTGCCGCAGGGCTACAACTACACCGTCGAGCGCTTCGGCCGGTATCGCAAGACGCTGACCCCGGGCCTCAACATCATCGTCCCCTTCGTCGACCGCATCGGCCATCAGATCAACATGATGGAGCAGGTGCTCGACGTCCCGACGCAAGAAGTGATCACCCGCGACAATGCCACGGTGAGCGCCGACGGCGTCACCTTCTACCAGGTGCTGGACGCGGCGCGCGCGGCCTACGAGGTCTCGGGCCTGGAAAACGCGATCCTTAACCTGACCATGACCAACATCCGCTCGGTCATGGGCTCGATGGACCTGGACGAACTGCTGTCCAACCGCGACGAGATCAACGCCCGCCTGCTGCGGGTGGTGGACGCGGCGGCCTCGCCTTGGGGCATCAAGATGACCCGCATCGAGATCAAGGACATCAACCCGCCGCGCGACCTCGTCGAGGCGATGGGCCGGCAGATGAAGGCGGAGCGCGAAAAGCGCGCCTCGATTCTGGAGGCGGAGGGCAAGCGGGCCTCGGAGATCCTGCAGGCGGAAGGCGAGAAGCAGTCGCTGATCCTGGAGGCGGAAGGCCGGCGCGAGGCCGCGTTCCGCGACGCGGAGGCGCGGGAACGCTCCGCCGAGGCCGAGGCCAACGCCACCCGCATGGTCAGCGAGGCGATCGCTGCCGGCGACATGCAGGCCATCAACTATTTCGTTGCCAACAAGTATGTGGAGGCGCTCGGCCAGTTCGCCCGTTCGCCCAACCAGAAGCTCCTGATCCTGCCGACCGAGACCACGGCCGTCCTCGGCTCGCTTTCGGGCATCGCCGAGATCGCCAAGGAGGCCTTCGGCACTGACCGCTCATCGTCGCGCACGCGCGGCAGCGTGCCCACGACCAGCGGGCCTTCGCGCGACGGCAGCGAGCCGCGGGGATGATCATGCTCGAGCGTCTGGTCATGGAGTTGGGCCCATGGATCTGGTGGATCGGCGGTCTGCTCTTGCTCGGCCTCGAGGTTCTGGCGCCGGGAACGTTCTTTCTGTGGTTCGGGCTCGCGGCCATCGTCGTCGGCACACTGGCGATCCTCGTCGAAATGCCGTGGCAGCTCGAGATCGTGCTGTTCGGATTGCTGTCGGTCGTCGCCGTCGTCGTCGGGCGTATCTATATGCGCCGGCAGGGCACCGAGGGCGAGGAGGCCGGGCTCAACCAACGCGGTGCGCGCATGGTGGGCCGCGAATTCGTGCTGGCCGCGCCGATCTCGGGCGGGCAGGGCTCGGTCCGGGTCGACGACAGCGTCTGGCGGGTGAGCGGGCTCGACTGTCCGGCCGGCACGCGCATCCGCGTGGTCGGGGTCGACGGAAGCACGCTGGTGGTCGCGCCCGTCGAGGGCTGACCGGCAAGCGTGCCTCAACGACTTGTCACAACAAGTGCAAGCAATGCGAAAGGGCCGGGAATTCCCGGCCCTTCGTCGTGTTCGGTTGCGCCTTCCTGCCGCCGGCCGGCCCTAGCCTTAGGGATTGTGGCCGAGCGGGATCGGCGGTTCCTCGCGCATCAATAGGATGCCGATGCGCCGGTTGGCGGCGAGATAGGGATCGTTGGGGAACAACGGCTCGCTGTCGGACTTGCCGACGACGCCGTAGAACCGGTCGGCGGGCACACCGTATTCGGTTAGGATCTGGCGTGCGGCATTCGCGCGGTCGGCCGAAAGTTCCCAGTTGGTGTAGCTTGGATTGATCGCGATGCCGCCCGACGTGGTGTGGCCGGTGATCTGGATGCGGTTCGGCATCCGGCCGATGACCGGGGCCATCTTCGCCAGCAGCCGGCGGGTCAGCTCGTACGGATATTTCGAGCCTTCCGGGAACATCGAGCGGCCGTCCTGGTCGACGAGGCTGATGTTCAGGCCCTCCTCGGTCTCCTCCAGGATGATGTTGGAGGAGATCTCGGTGATGTCGGGCATTTCCTGCCAGGCTTGGCGCAGGGAGGCCGCGGCGGTGGCGAACTGGCGCGGATGCTCGATGTCCGACTCGCGCACGTCGTGGGTGTTGGCTTCCGGGCCCTGCTTCAGGCGCTGCTCGTGGCGTTCCTGCGAAAAGTCGGAATCCACTTCTTCGGGAACCTGACTGACGTCTTTCATATAGTCGCGGACCGGGATGCCCTCGACCTCGATGATGCCGGTGCGCCGGGAGGTTTCCTTGACGCCGAAGGCCTCGCGCATCGAGCCGGCGACGATCTGCAGCTTCTGCTTGTCCTGGATCGAGAAGGAGATGATCAGCACGAAGAAGCACACGAGCAGGGACATCAGGTCGGCGAAGGTGACCAGCCATTCCGGGGCGCCGCCGCTTGCGTTTTTCTTTCTGGCCATGATGCACCGGTCTCCGTCGCGTGAGGTGTCGTGCCGTGGATCAGGCGGCTTCCGCGAACTCGGCGCGGGCCTTTTCCGGCAGGTAGGCGATCAGCATGTCGCGGATCAGGGCCGGGCTCTTGTTCTCGCGGATCTGCAGGATGCCGTCGATCACCAGGGTCTGGTTGACCTCTTCCGTCTCGAATTTCGAATCGAGCTTGTCGACCAGCGGCAGGCAGACGACGTTGGCGATCAACGCGCCGTAGAGCGTCGTCAGCAGCGCGATGGCCATCGACGGGCCGATGGTCGAGGGGTCGTCCATGGTCGCGAGCATCTGCACCAGGCCGACCAGGGTGCCGATCATGCCGAAGGCGGGCGCGGAATCGCCGAGCGCCTTGAAGATCTTGCGTCCTTCCTGCAACCGGTCGAGATAGAGGTCGCGGTCGCGCTCCATGGCGTCCTTGATGAACTCGCCCTCGTACCCGTCGGCGATGTATTGCACGCCCTTGGCCAGAGTCGGATCGCTCACCTCGACATTCTCAAGTCCCAGCGGTCCGGATTTACGGACGATGTCGGCAAGGCTGCTGATCTCCTCGATCAGGTCGCGCGGATTGGATTTCTTGTGGGTGAAGGCGACCTTGCCGCCGGTTACGAATGCGCTGCCGATGCCGGCCAGGGGAAAGCGCACCAGGGTTGCCGCGGACGCACCGCCAATGACGATCAAAATCGAAGGCATGTCGATGAATTGCGTGACATTGCCGCCGATGAAAATGGCGACGAGGACGACCGCAAATGCCGCAATGATGCCGATGATCGAACCGAGATCCATGCCGTGCCATTCTCCGAACAAACCTGTGGTCCGGTCGTGGACCTGGAGGCGATCATAGGCAGGGCGTGGCTAATCAATCCCTAAAGGGATAACGGGAAATTCGCTGCGCAATCGGAAAAAATCGCGAGGACGGGCGCTGCTTGGCATCAAGAATGCCTCAGGCGACACCGTGCCGCAGCAGATCGTGCAGGTGGATGATGCCGACCGGGCGGCCGTCCTCGACGATGAAGACGGCGGTGATCGAGGTCCGGTTGAGGAACTCCATCGCCGAGGCCAGCAGCATGTCGCCGGGGATCGTCTTCGGCGCGCGGGTCATGACGTCGCCGGCGGTCTTGTCGAGGAAATCGTGGCTGAGATGACGGCGAAGGTCGCCGTCGGTGATGATGCCGACCAGCAGTCCGGCCTCGTCGACGATGCCGAGCACGCCGAAGCCCTTCTGGGTGATCAGCACGATGGCGTCGCGCATGGTCGTCGCCGGCGTCGCGAGGGGGAGTTTCTCGCCGCCATGCATCACGTCGCGGGCGTGCAGCAGGCTGGCGCCGAGCCGGCCGCCGGGGTGATAGACCTTGAAATCCTGGGCGGTGAAGCCACGCGCTTCCAGAAGCGCAATGGCGAGCGCATCGCCCGTCGCCATCTGCAGGATGGTGGAGGTGGTCGGCGCCAGGCCGTGCGGGCAGGCCTCCTCGACCTTGGGCAGCGCCAGCACGATGTCGGCGGCCGTTCCCAGCGCGCTTTCGGCGCGCGAGGTGATGGCGACCAGCGGCACCTTGAAACGGCGCGTATAGGCGATGGTCGCGGCCAGTTCCTGCGTCTCTCCGGACCAGGACAGCGCCAGCACCACGTCGTTGTCGGTGATCATGCCGAGATCGCCGTGGCTCGCTTCCGTCGCATGGACGAAGGAGGCCGGCGTGCCGGTGGAGGCGAGCGTTGCGGCGATCTTGGCGCCGACATGGCCGCTCTTGCCGATACCGGTGACGATCACCCGGCCGCGGGCGGCGGCGATGGTCGCGACCGCGCGGGCGAAGGGCTCCGACAGGCCGTTGCCGAGTGCCGCCTTCAGCGTCGCCAGCCCCGCCGCCTCGGTCTCGATCGTCCGCAGGGCGGAGGCACAGGCGTCCTGGCCGGCGCTGGCGGGGGAGGCGTCGAGGGCTAAGGGTGCGGTCATGAAGCGGATCCGGCCGTGTCGATGTTCGATTGCGCCCGTCTTACCCCTCAGCCGGGGGCTTTCGCAAGGGCGGCGGACGAAGCGCCGGCACGGCGTGCTCAACGCTCCGTTAACCTTAACAGACCATTATCGTGGCCAAAGTAGGCCGCAGCCCGGCCGCATGTCGCTTCTGGATCGAGAATGACACGGACCGCCCTTTCCGCTCTTGCCGTAGTGGCGCTGCTTTCCGCGCAGCTGCCCATGGCTGCGCGCGTCCAGGCGCAGGACACCGGTTTCGGGTCGGGCTCCGGTTCGGCGCCCGGCTCGGGTTCGCTGTTCGGCTCCGCGCCGCTGGGCGCGTCCACCGATGCCGGTTTCGACGGCGAGGCGGAGGACAGCGTCGACCCGCTGGGCCGCGAGGACGGCGTTTCCGCGCAAGGGCGCGCCGGCACCCGCGGCACGATTTCCGAGATCGGCCCGGGCGCGGGCGAGGAGCCGCAGGCGCTGGCGACCACCGGACGCGCCGAGCCGGTCCAGCCGTTTTCCGAGCGGCTGCGCGCGGTGCAGAGGCGCTCGGCGCTGGCCGGCGGCGGGCGCATCGCCAACACCGCCTATGCCGGCGACACGACGCGGGACGAGCCGCGCGGCATGCGCGTCGGCTCCTTCCTGCTCTATCCGGAACTGTTTACCGGCCTCGGCTGGTCGGACAACCGGGCGGGCGATGCCAACGGCGACAGCGGCGCGACCTATCGCATCGCGCCGAGCCTCAGGGTACAGTCCGACTGGTCGCGCCACAGCCTCGGCATCAATTTCCGCGGCAGCTATACCGGCTATCCCGACAGCACCCTGGAGGCCGATCCCAACGTGTCGAGCGATGCCTTGCTGCGGCTGGAAGTCGGCGAGCGCAGCGAGATCGACATCTCGGGCAGTTACGGCCTGTCGATGCAGGACCGTGGCACGGCCGAATCGGCCGGCGGCGACCAGGAAATCCACACGCTCGGCGGTGGACTGGCGCTGCGCCGGGACCTCGGCCTCGTCGGTGCGGAGCTGCGCGGCGAGGTGGATGCGACCTATTACCAGGGCGCGGGCGGGGCGGCGGCCAATCGCGACCGCGACAATGCGCTGTTCACCGCGACCTTGCGCGTCGACGGCAATACCGGCGCGACGGTGACGCCCTTTGCCGAGGCGAGCCTGCTGGCCCGCCGTTATACGGATGCCTGTACCAACCTGGCGCTGTGCGAGGACCGCGATTCCTCCGGTTATGGCCTAAGAGCGGGTCTTGCCTTCGACAATGGCGGCAAGATCTCCGGCGATATCGCCGTCGGCTGGCGCAGCGAGACGCTGGACGACGCCCGCCTGGCGCGGCTGGAGGGCATGACGGTGGACGGTTCGCTCGTCTGGTCGCCGACCCGGCTGACCACGGTGACGGCACTGGCCAATACCAGCTTCGCGCCGTCCTCGCTGGCCGGAACGCCGGGTTCGGCCGCCTATTCGGGCGACCTGCGGCTGGCGCACGGCTTCAGCGATGCGCTGAGCGGCGAGGTCGGCGTCGGCTACACCTGGCGCGACTATACCGGCCTCGTGCTCACCGAGCAGGAAGCGCGGGCAACCACCGCGCTGACCTGGGCGCTGACGTCCAACGTGGCGCTGCAGGGCCGTTACACATTCCGCCGCTTCATCTCGAGCAATGCGGGATCGAGCTACGATTCGAACACGATCGAGGCGGGGTTGAGATTCCGCCACTGAGGCATACTTGCCGACAGGGGCGGTGCGGCCGGCCTGTCGGTCCGGTCCGGAAATCCGGGGCGTCGGGGGGCGAGGGAACCGGGTCTGCACACCGCAAGCAGGCCGTTCCACCGGGAGACGATCAGGAGTGTCGATGTTTTTGTTTCAGAGCCATGCAAGGGGGCCGGCCCGTACCGCGCGGCGGCTGGCCGGTGCGCTCGGACTTGCCCTGACGCTATGCCTGCCGGCCGGCGCGGCGATGGCCGATGCCGGCTTTACCCGCTGGGTCGAGGGATTCTGGTCGACGGCGCGGTCGGCCGGCGTGTCGCAGGCGACTTATCGCCGGGCGTTCCAGGGCATGACCCCGGACGAGGACACGATCCGGCTCATGAACCGGCAGTCGGAATTCGTGAAGCCGATCTGGGAATACCTGGACAGCGCCGTCTCCGATACGCGCGTCGAGAACGGCCGCCAGATGCTGGAGACCTATGCCCGCGAGCTGGCGGTGATCGAGAGCCGTTACGGCGTCGAGCGCCACGCGGTCGTGGCGATCTGGGGCATGGAGACCAACTACGGCAACTTCATGGGCAAGCACTATGTGGTGCGGGCGCTGGCGACGCTGGCCTATGCCGCGCCGCGCCGGCGCGAGTTCTGGCAGCGCGAGCTGGTGACGGCGCTGCAGATTCTCGATGCCGGCCATGTCTCGCCCGACCGGATGGAAGGCTCCTGGGCCGGCGCCATGGGCCATACCCAGTTCATGCCCTCCAGCTGGAAGCAGTATGCGGCCGACTATGACGGCGACGGCCGGCGCGACATCTGGACCAACATTCCCGATGCGCTCGCCTCCACCGCCAACTACCTGAAAAAACACGGCTGGCAGGGCGGCAAGACCTGGGGTTACGAGGTCGAGCTGCCGCGCGGCTTCGACTATACGCTGGCCGATACCGACCGCACGCTCGCCGACTGGTCGCGGATCGGGGTGCGCCGGCCCGGCGGACGCAACTTCCCGCGCCCGTCCGACAATGCCGAGCTGGTGCTGCCGGCCGGGGCGTCGGGTCCCGCCTTCCTGATGCTGAAGAACTTCTTCGTCATCAAGCGCTACAACAACGCGACCGCCTATGCGCTGGCCGTCGGCCATCTTGCCGACCGGATCCGCGGCGGCGGACCGTTCGCCCGCCAGTGGCAGCGCGATGCCCTGCCGCTGTCGAAGCCGCAGGCGGAGGAACTGCAGACGCTGCTCAACCGGCGCGGCTTTTCCGTCGGCACGGCGGACGGACAGGTCGGTCCGGCAACCCGGCGCGGCATCCGGGCCTATCAGACGGCGGCCGGCCTGATCCCGGACGGCTATGCCTCGGTGGCGCTGCTGGAACATATCCGCAGCGGACGCTGAGCCGGTGAGGGACGGGGCCGCCTTCTTCGCCTGGCGGCATCTGGCGACGGCGCCCGAACGGGCGCCGGTGCTGCCGGACGGCTGCCGCGACGTGCTGGTGCTGCGCCCGGCGGGTGCAGCGCCTCGGGTCGTCCTGACCGAGTTCGACCTTCGCCCGCGCATCGCCGAGCTGGCGGCCGGAACGCTGATCGAGGGCTTTCGCCTGAGGCCGGGCGCCAGTGTTTCGCCGCAGGTTCTCGCGGAAATTGGCCGCAAGGCGGTGCAGGGCCCGGGCGAGGGGACGACGGAGATCCTCGGCAATGCGCTCAGTGATCCGCAGGGCGAAGACGGCGACGTCAGTGCCGCGATCCGTCTTCTGGCCGGGCCGGGCGAAAGCCTTGCCTCGGTCGCAAGCGGCCTCGGCGTGTCGCCGCGCTCGCTGCAACGGCGGTTCCGGGACAGGCACCTGCCGCCGCCCGATCACTGGCGCCTGCTGGGGCGGGCACGCAGGGCGGCCGGGCGGCTGTCCGGTGCCGCCGCGCTGGCGGAGATCGCGGCGGAATGCGGCTTTGCCGACCAGGCGCACATGACGCGGGAATTCGTCCGCTGGTTCGGGACGAGCCCGGAGCGGCTGCGCCGCAACGCGGGCCTGCTGGGCCTCGCCTGTCAGCCGGCGCTCGGCAACTGGACCGGCGAGCAGATTTCCACCAGGTAGCCGTTGGGATCGCCGACATAAGCGGTGGTCTGTCCCCATTCCTCGCGGCGGGCGTCCTGCAGCAGCGTGGCGCCGGCCGTCAGCGCCCGCTCCAGGGCCGAGTCCACGTCGTCGGTCTCGAAGGCCAGCTCGAAGACCGGCGCCTTCGCATCGGCAGCGGCCGGCGTCTTGCCGAGCTGGCGCATCAGGGACCTGGAGGAAAAGGCAAGGCGGGTCTCGCCGGTCGCCAGTTCGCCGTAATCCCCGCTGTCATGCAGGAAACCGCGGGTCAGCGCGAAGGCGCGCTCGTAGAAATCCATCGTCGCCGGGACGTCGTCGACATAGAGGATCGTGTATCTGAAGATCATGTTCTTCTCCGAAAAACGGGTGGAGGCCTGCTATGGCAAGGCTGGCGAGGCCCGTCTTGAAGGATCGCGACAGGCGGGCAGTTCCGGCCGTCCAAACGGAATCTGTTCCCTTCCTGCTGCAAGGGCCTTAAAATCGATACCATGACGATCTTCGCGTCCATCTCCGGGAGCTGTTCAGACAGGCCCGTCCGCCCTTCGGCGCGCGGTCGTTTCCGGCTGGCCGCATTGGTGGCGCTGGTCACGGCATTCTGCCTGCTGCTGCCGGATCTACAACCCGGCAGAACCGCGGATTTCGGTCCGGTTTCGGTGATGGCGCAGAACGGTCGGCCCATCGTCCAGCCGGGAGATTCGCGCGATTCAAGCTTCCATCCGCTGTCGCCGCTGCTGCGTCTGTTCGGCGTCGAGAACAGCCGGCGCCGCACCCGCATCCAGGAGCGCGAGCCGCGGCAGCGACTGCAGCCCTCGCGCGAGGCGGTCCGGCCGGTCGTCGTCGAGGTGCCGAAGGAGGCCGACGCGCGGGTGGTCCTGGTGGTCGGCGACGGGCTGGCCGGCGAACTGGCGGAGGGACTGGAGGCGGCCTATTCGGAAGTACCGTCGGTGCGCGTCGACAGCCTGTCCATCGCCGATGCCGGCCTTGCAGGCGCGGGCGCGGCAACGCTTGGCGACCGGATCCGCGGCATCATCCAGGGGCGGCGCGTTGCGGCCGTCGTGGTGCTGATCGGCTCGCTCGACGTGCGCGACATCACGACGGAGACCGGCACTGCGCCGTTCCGCAGCCGGGAGTGGAACACCCTTTACGGCCAGCGGATCGGCGATCTGGTCGGGGCCGCGCGGGCGCAGCGCACGCCGGTCGTCTGGGTCGGCCTGCCGCCGCCCAAGGGCGTCGCCCGGCGCAACGATTTCGCCCATATCAACACGGTCGCCAAGCAGCGCGCGGACGCCGCCAACGCCATCTATGTGGACGTGTGGGACGTGTTCCTCGACGAAAACGGCGGCTACACTTCCTATGGTCCGGACGTGGAAGGCACGCGGCGGCAGCTGCGCTCGGCCGACGGTATCGGCTTCACCTGGCACGGCCGGCGCAAGATCGCTTTCTTCGCCGAGCGCTCGATTGCCCGCATCCTCGGCTCGTCCGGGGCCTTCGCCTTCGAGGGTGTCGAGGACGATCCCAATTTCATCGTGCTGACCGGGCGCCAGGGCGCGCCGGAAACGGTGCTGGCCGGCGGCGAGAACGCCAAGAACGCGCCGGTGGTCGACACGCCGCAATACCAGCTGATCGTGCAGGGCACGCCGATTGCGCCGCAGAGCGGCCGCGTCGACGATTTCCGCAGCGCCGCGCCCTGACCGGCGGCCGCCGCCACGGGCCATCGCCCTCCGTGTATTTACGTAATTACCTAATTTTTCACGTTTTTCGGGAAACCTGACGACGTCGCAACGCAGTCCAGGTCCCGAACATGGCATCTTCCCGCTCCGCCTTCTTGTCCCTTACCGTGACAGGCCGCTTCCTGCTCATGGTCGCGACCGCGGCGCTCATCATGATGGCCGGCACGGGCTATGCCTTCTACGTGTTCCGCCGTTCGCTGCTGTCGGCGCTGGGCGATCCGGTGCAGGCGCAGGAGTTTCTGGGCCCCGCCGCCACCGCCAAGCTCGACGGGCTGATCCTCGACAACATGATCGAGATCGCGCTGGTCTGCACGCCCGTCGGCATCGCCTTCCTGGCGCTGGCTTTCGTCCTGGCGATGGGGGTGCGGCGGCCGCTGAAGGCGCTGCAGGAAGGGCTCATTGCGCTGTCGAACGGCGATTTCGGCATCACGGTGGCGGGCGCAGAACGACGCGACGAGATCGGCGCCATCGCCCGTTCGGTGGCGGATTTCCGCGTGCGGCTTTCGCAAAAGGCGGAGCAGGACGCACGCGAGGCGCTGGAGCAGCAGGAGCGCATGGCGCGCCAGCGCGGCGAGACGCTGAACCAGGTGGCGGCGGAATTCGAACAGACGGTGGTGGGCGTCGTCCACCGGCTCGGCGATGCGGCCGGGCGCGTGGCGCATCTGACCAAGGATCTCGACGGGGCGGTCGACATGGCCGCAAGCGCTGTCGAGGACGCCTCGGGCTCCTCGATCCAGGCCTCCAGCTCGGTCTCGACGGCGGCGGAGGCGGCCGACGAGATGACCCAGTCGATCCTGTCGATCGGCCGGGAGATGGAGCAGGCGGCGGAAATGGCGCGGGCGGCGGTGGAGGAATCGCGCTCGACCGACGCCATCGTCGGCCGGCTGGCGGAGAGCGGACGGGCCATCGGCGAGGTGGTCGACCTCATCAAGCAGATCGCCGACCAGACCAACCTGCTGGCGCTGAACGCCACGATCGAGGCGGCGCGGGCCGGGGAAATGGGCCGCGGCTTCGCCGTCGTCGCCAATGAAGTCAAGACCTTGGCGGGGCAGACCTCGCGGGCGACCGAGGATATCTCGCAGCAGGTCGAGGCGGTGCAGCAGGTGTCCGAGCAGGCGGTCGGGGCGATCCGCTCCATCGCCGGCACGGTGGAGCGCATCCACTCGATCTCCGACACGATCCTGCAGGCGGTGCAGAAGCAGATGTCGGCCACCGGCGAGATCAGCCAGAGCGTCGAGTTCGCCACGCAAAGCACCGAGAACGTGGCCTCCAGCATGGACGCGCTCGGCCGTGCCAGCGGCTCGACCCGGGCCGCGACGGACGAGATCCGCGGCGCGAGCTCGGAACTTGCCCACCTTTCCGAGGCGCTGCGCGAGCAGGTCGGCGGCTTCCTGTCGAGCATCCGCGCGGCCTGACCGTCACGGGGATAACCGTTCCGCCGCGCGGTGCCGCCAGGGATCGCGCGGGATGCGGCGGGGCGCACGCCGGACGGGGATAAGTGCGGTTTTCGGGCCTCGCGAAATTGAGAAAGGCGCCGCAAGCGGCGCCTTTCCCTTTGATATTGCTCATCTTTTTTTGAGACGATTTTGCAAAATCTTGCGAGATTTTGCGAAAGGCCGTCTTAAACGGCCTCAAGCGTCGCAAATCGCTCCGGTCAGCGCGGCAGGTTCGAGCTGCCCGTCAGATGCAGGTCGATGGCCCGCGCGGCCTGGCGGCCCTCGCGGATCGCCCAGACCACCAGCGACTGGCCCCGGCGGACGTCGCCGGCGGCGAAGACGCCGTCGATGGACGTCTTGTAGTCCTGGGTGTTCGCCTTGACGTTGGTGCGTGCGTCGCGCTCGATGCTGTCGCCGAGCTCGGCAAGGTAGGTGCCCTCCATCGGCCCGGCAAAACCGATGGCGACCAGTACCAGTTCGGCGCGCAGGATGAACTCGCTGCCCGGGATCGGCCGGCGCTTCTCGTCGACGCGGGCGCACTTGACGCCGGTGACGTGGCCGTCCTCGCCGACGACGGCAAGGGTGGCGGCCGCGAACTCGCGGTCGGCGCCTTCCGCTTGGCTGGAGGAGGTGCGCATCTTGGTCGGCCAGTACGGCCAGACCGTCAGCTTGTCCTCCTTCTCCGGCGGACGCTGGCGGATGTCGAGCTGGGTCACCGACAGGGCGCCCTGGCGGAACGAGGTGCCGACGCAGTCCGAGGCGGTATCGCCGCCGCCGATGACGACGACATGCTTGCCGCCGGCCCAGTAGGGCGGCTCGGCCGAGACGTCCTCGCCGCCGACGCGGCGGTTCTGCTGGACCAGGAAGGGCATGGCATACATGCAGCCCTGAAGATCCATTCCGGGAAGCTCGGGATCGCGCGGGCGCTCGGCCCCCACGGTCAGCAGCACGGCATCATGGCGCTGCTTGAGCTCGTCGACCGTCAGGTTGACACCGACATTGGCCCCGTAATGGAAGACGACGCCTTCGCCTTCCATCTGCTCGACGCGGCGGTCGATATAGTGCTTTTCCATCTTGAAGTCGGGAATGCCGTAGCGCATCAGGCCGCCGGCGCGCGGCTCGCGCTCGTAGACATGCACCGTGTGGCCGGCGCGGGCCAGCTGCTGGGCGGCGGCAAGGCCGGCGGGACCGGCGCCGACGATGGCGACGGTCTTGCCCGTGCGGAACGGCGCCGGCTCGGGGCGGATCCACCCCTCGGCCCAGGCCTTGTCGGCAATCGCCTGTTCGACGGTCTTGATGGCGACCGGCACGTCCTCGAGGTTCAGCGTGCAGGCTTCCTCGCACGGGGCGGGGCAGATGCGGCCGGTGAACTCGGGGAAGTTGTTGGTCGAGTGCAGGTTGCGCGCCGCCTCTTCCCAGTCGCCGTTATAGACCAGATCGTTCCAGTCCGGGATCTGGTTGTTGACCGGACAGCCGACGGGCCCATGGCAATAGGGCACGCCGCAGTCCATGCAACGGGCCGCCTGCCGCTCGACTTCCTTGTCCTCGAGCGGCAGGGTGAACTCCTTGAAGTGGCGGATGCGGTCGGAGGCCGGCTGGTACTTCTGTTCCTGCCGGTCGATCTCCAGGAAACCGGTAACTTTTCCCATGATCTCTCGTCTCCCTTACTCGGCCGCCACCAGGCCGAGCCGCTTTTCTTCCATTTCCCTGAGGGCGCGGCGGTACTCGACCGGCATCACCTTCACGAATTTCGGGCGGAACTCGTCCCACTTCTCCAGGATCTCCTGCGCCCAGGCCGAGCCGGTATGGGCGATGTGGTTGGAGATGATCTGGCGAAGCCGCTCGTCGTCGTGCCGCGTCATGTCGGCGGACAGGTCGACGCGGCCCTTGTGCTCGATGTCGCCGCCATGGTGGTGGAGCTTCTCCAGGAGGTCGTCCTCCTCCGGGACCGGCTCGATGTCGACCATGGCCAGGTTGCAGCGCGAACGGAACGAGCCGTCCTCGTCCAGCACATAGGCCACGCCGCCCGACATGCCAGCGGCGAAGTTGCGCCCCGTCCAGCCGAGCACGACGACGACACCGCCGGTCATGTATTCGCAGCCGTGGTCGCCCACGCCCTCGACGACGGCGATGGCACCGGAGTTACGGACCGCGAAACGCTCGCCGGCGATGCCGCGGATGTAGCATTCGCCCTCGGTCGCACCGTAGAGCACGGTGTTGCCGGCGATGATCGAGTAGTCCGGATCGGCGGCGCTCTTCGGGTTCGGCCGGATGACGAGCTTGCCGCCCGCCAGGCCCTTGCCGACATAGTCGTTGGCGTCGCCCTCCAGCGTCATGGCGATGCCGCGCGCCAGGAAGGCGCCGAAGGCCTGGCCGGCGGTGCCGGTCAGCCGCACGTCGATGGTGCCGCTCTTCAGGCCCTTGTGGCCGTAGCGCTTTGCCACCTCGCCCGACAGCATCGCACCGGCGGAGCGGTCGACATTGCCGATGGTCTCGGTGATCACGACAGGCTCCTTGCGCTCGAGCGCCGGCTCGGCGGCCGCGATCAGGCGGCGGTCGAGAACGTCGTCGATCGGATGCTTCTGGCGCTCGGTCCAGCGCTTCGCCTCGGCCGGGGCCTCGGGCATGTGGAAGATGCGCGAGAAATCGAGGCCGCGCGCCTTCCAGTGGTCGATCATCTTCTCCTGGTCGAGCAGGTCGGTGCGGCCGACGAGATCGTCGAAACGGGCGATGCCCATCGCGGCCATGATCTCGCGCACTTCCTCGGCGACGAAGAAGAAGTAGTTGACCACATGCTCCGGCGCGCCCTTGAAGCGCTTGCGCAGCACCGGGTCCTGGGTGGCGATGCCGACCGGGCAGGTGTTCAGGTGGCACTTGCGCATCATGATGCAGCCGGCGGCGATCAGCGGCGCGGTCGAGAAGCCGAACTCGTCGGCCCCCAGCAGCGCGCCGACGATGACGTCGCGCCCGGTCTTCAGGCCGCCGTCGACCTGCAGGGCGATGCGCGAGCGCAGCCCGTTCAGCACCAGGGTCTGCTGGGTCTCGGCAAGGCCGATCTCCCAGGGGCTGCCGGCATGCTTGATCGAGGTCAGGGGCGAGGCGCCCGTGCCGCCGTCATAGCCGGACACGGTAATGTGGTCGGCGCGCGCCTTGGCGACGCCGGCGGCAACCGTGCCGACGCCGACTTCCGACACCAGCTTGACCGAGATGTCGGCCGCCGGGTTGACGTTCTTCAGATCGTAGATCAGCTGCGCCAGATCCTCGATCGAATAGATGTCGTGGTGCGGCGGCGGCGAGATCAGGCCCACCCCTTGCGTCGAATGACGGACCTTGGCGATCACCGCGTCGACCTTGTGGCCGGGCAGCTGGCCGCCCTCGCCGGGCTTGGCGCCCTGGGCCACCTTGATCTGGATCATGTCCGAGTTGACGAGGTAGTCGGTGGTCACGCCGAAGCGGCCCGAGGCGACCTGCTTGATCGCCGAGCGCATCGGGTTCTGCGACCCGTCCGGCAGCGGCATGTAGCGCTCCGGCTCCTCGCCGCCCTCGCCGGTGTTCGACTTGCCGCCGATCCGGTTCATGGCGACGGCCAGCGTCGAGTGGGCCTCGCGCGAGATCGAGCCGAAGGACATGGCGCCGGTGGAGAAGCGCTTGACGATCTCGGCCGCCGGCTCGACCTCGTCGATGGAGATCGGCGCGCGGCCGGTATCCTCGGCGGTCTTGACCCGGAACAGCCCGCGGATGGTGAAGCGGCCGTTGTGCTCGTTGGTCTCGCGGGCGAACTCGCGATACTGGTCGGGCAGGTTGGAGCGCACCGCGTGCTGCAGGAAGGCGACGCCTTCCGGGGTCCACAGGTGGTTCTCGCCGCGCACCCGGTAGGCGTATTCGCCGCCGACATCGAGCGAGCGGCGCAGCACCGGCACGTCGGCGAAGGCGACGGCATGGCGGCGGGTGGTCTCCTCGGCGACCTCGGCAAGGCCGATGCCCTCGATCATCGTGGCGGTGCCGAAGAAATACTCGTTGACGAAGTCGGTCGACAGGCCGACCGCGTCGAAGATCTGGGCGCCGCAATAGGACTGGTAGGTCGAGATGCCCATCTTGGACATGACCTTGAGGATGCCCTTGTCGATCGACTTGATGTAGCGGTAGACGACCTCCTCGGCATCGACCTCTTCGGGGAAGTCGAGCTCGGCATGGAGCTGCAGCAGCGTCTCGAAGGCGAGATAGGGGTTGATCGCCTCCGCGCCGTAGCCGGCCAGCACGCAGAAGTGATGCACCTCGCGCGCCTCGCCGGTCTCCACCACCAGGCCGACCGAGGTGCGCAGGCCCTTGCGGATCAGGTGATGGTGCACGGCGGCCGTTGCCAGCAGCGCCGGAATGGCGATGCGGCCGCGGCTGACCAGGCGGTCGGACAGGATGACGATGTTGTAGCCGTTGATCACCGCCTTCTCGGCATTGGCGCAAAGGTTGTCGAGCGCCTCGCGCATGCCGCCCGCGCCCTTGGACGCGTCGTAGGTGATGTCCAGCGTCTTGGCCGAGAACTGGTTGTCGGCGGTGTCGCCGATGGTGCGGATCTTCTCCAGGTCGTCATTGGTGAGGATCGGCTGGCGAACCTCCAGACGCTTGGAGGTGGCCAGGCCCTTGAGGTCGAACAGGTTCGGCCGCGGTCCGATGAAGGAGACGAGGCTCATCACCAGCTCCTCGCGGATCGGGTCGATCGGCGGGTTGGTGACCTGGGCGAAGTTCTGCTTGAAATAGGTGTAGAGCAGCTTCGGCTTGTCCGAGAGCGCGGAGATCGGCGTGTCGGTGCCCATCGAGCCGATGGCTTCCTGGCCGACGGTCGCCATCGGATGCATCAGGAGCTTGATGTCTTCCTGGGTGTAGCCGAAGGCCTGCTGGCGGTCGAGCAGGGTCTCGGCCGCGACCGGCGCACGACCGCGCACCGCCGGCATCTCCTCCAGCACGATCTGGGTGCGGTGCAGCCAGTCCTTGTAGGGGTTGGCGGTGGACAGCTGGCGCTTGATCTCGTCGTCGGAAATGATCCGGCCTTCCTCGAGATCGATCAAGAGCATCTTGCCCGGCTGCAGGCGCCACTTGCGGATGATCTTCTCTTCCGGCACCGGCAGCACGCCGACCTCGGAGGACATGATGACGAAATCGTCGTCGGTCACCACGTAGCGGGCCGGACGCAGGCCGTTGCGGTCGAGCGTCGCGCCGATCTGGCGGCCGTCGGTGAAGGCGACGGCGGCCGGGCCGTCCCACGGCTCCATCAGGGCGGCGTGGTACTCGTAGAAGGCCCGCAGGTTCTCGTCCATGAGCGGGTTGCCGGCCCAGGCCTCGGGGATCAGCATCATCGCCGCATGGGCGAGCGAGTAGCCGCCGCGCACCAGGAACTCGAGCGCGTTGTCGAAGCAGGCGGTGTCGGACTGGCCCTCGTAGGAGATCGGCCACAGCTTGGAGATGTCGTCGCCGAACAGCGGCGAGGACACGCTCGCCTGGCGGGCGGCCATCCAGTTGACGTTGCCGCGCAGGGTGTTGATCTCGCCGTTATGGGCGACCATCCGGTAGGGATGGGCGAGATCCCAGGACGGGAAGGTGTTGGTCGAGAAGCGCTGGTGAACGAGCGCCAGCGCCGAGGTAAAGCGCGGGTCCTTCAGGTCGGCGTAATAGGCGCCGAGCTGGTAGGCCAGGAACATGCCCTTGTAGACCAGCGTCCGGCTCGACAGGGAGACGATGTAGAAGCCCTTGGTGACGGCGTCGGTCTCGGCGCGGATGGTGTTGGAGATCACCTTGCGCAGCACGAAGAGGCGGCGCTCGAAATCGTCCTCGGTCTCGCAGTCGCGGCAGGCGATGAACACCTGGCGCGAGCAGGGCTCGGTCGCCGCGATGTCGGGCGCCTTGGACAGGGAGGAATTGTCGACCGGCACGTCGCGCCAGCCGAGGCAGGCCTGGCCTTCCGCGTTGATGACGCGCTCGACGATCTCCTCGCAGACGCGGCGCAGCGCCGGGTCCTGCGGCAGGAAGAGGAAGCCGACGCCGTAGCGGCCCTTTTCGGGCAGGTCGATGCCGAGATCCTTCGCCTCGGCGACGAAGAAGTCGTGCGGGATCTGCACCAGCATGCCGGCGCCGTCGCCCATCAGCGGGTCGGCACCGACCGCGCCGCGATGGGTGAGGTTTTCCAGCACCTGCAACCCGTCGGAGACGATGCGGTGGGAGGGAACGCCCTTGAGATGGGCGACGAAGCCGACGCCGCAGGCATCATGCTCGCGCGCGGGATTGTAAAGGCCCGAGCGTGCGGCTTCCTCGCGTCGCTCGTTCAGCGTTTTGCGGGCAGTCGTCGCTTTGGCCGGCGCGGTTTCGGTCACGAAGTCCAGCGCCTCGATCATCGCTTCGGTCTTGCTCATGTCTGCCCTCTTTCATCCTGCGCCGGGACCGTCCTTCTCCGTTCGGGTCGCGCTCTCTCGCGATCGAGGAGCCCGGCTCGTCCGTCGAACGGGCGTTCGCCCTGACGCTGACCAGTGAAGCGGACCCGCCCTTTCGGTCCGCCTGTTCCGGCGGTGCGCGTCCCCTCGCGGGACTTTCCGCCGGCAATCCGTTTCGGTGCTTCGCACCGGCAAGGGCGTCTGCCCCGCATGCCGCAGTCATACGCCGGAAAATGCGCCGGCGGATCCCGCGACCTGTTGTAGCACACGCTGCCGCCTGCGATCAGCCGTCGGATGCGTTCAGCCCTATCCGACGGGGTGCCGCGGGCGCGGCGCGGGAAGCCGGCCAGCCCCGGCCGCTTCCCTCCGGCCAAAAGGGACAGTAATCCTGTCCTATCTGGCGGAGGCGCACAATGCCAGATTTCCGGTGGGGGAGCAAGCGGCTTGCAAGCCCGCGCAAAACTATTTCTTGCGCCATGGCCGGGGGCTTTTGTCATTAATGCAATGCTGTTGTTGCGGGAAGGAAAGAATCTGTCGGTTGCCGGGAGTGGCACGGCTCTCGGCAATGTTCCCGGCACGGCTCTCGGCACGGCTTTGGGCATGTGGGGACGGTGGCCGCGCGGGGCTTGCAAGGCCGCGCGCGGCGGTCTTAGATCGCGCCATGATCTTCGCCAGCGACAATTGGGCGGGCGCCTCGCAGCCGGTCATGGATGCGATGCTCCGCCACAACACGGGCGCCGCGCCGGCCTACGGCACGGACCCGCTCACCCTCAAGGTTCGCGACCGGTTTCGCGAGATCTTCGAGAAAGACGACCTCACGGTCTGGTTCACCGCGACCGGCACGGCGGCCAATGCGCTGACCATGGCGGCCTGCGCAAGGCCCGGCGGGCTGGTGCTGACCAGCGATACCGCCCATGTGCTGTGCGACGAGTGGGGGGCGACGGAGTTCTTCTCGCACGGCATGAAGATGGTGCCGGTGGAAACGCGGAACGGACGGATCTCCGCAAGCGCGCTGTCGCGCGAACTGGCCAAGCACCCGGCCGGCAGCCGCTTCGGCACGCCGGTGGCGATGAGCCTGACCCAGGCGAGCGAGTGCGGTACGGTCTACCGGCTCGGCGAACTGGCGGCGCTGACAGGGGCGGCGAAGGAACGCGGTCTCGTCTGCCACATGGACGGCGCGCGCTTCGCCAATGCCCTGGTGCATCTGGGATGCAGCCCGGCGGACATGACCTGGAAGGCGGGGATCGACGTCCTCTCCTTCGGCGGCACCAAGAACGGCTGCTGGTGCGCCGAGGCGATCGTGGTGTTCAACCAGGACGCCTTGCGCGATCTTGCCGCGCACCGCTCGCGCGCCGGGCACCTGTTCTCCAAGTCGCGCTTCGTCGCCGCCCAGCTCGACGGCTATCTGGAGAACGATCACTGGCTGGACTGCGCCCGGCACGCCAACGCGATGGCGAGCGCGCTTGCCGACGGGCTTGCGGCTTCCGGCCATGCGCTCGCCCATCCGGTGGAGGCGAACGAGGTGTTCCCGGTTCTCAGCCTTGCCACCATCGCGCGGCTGCGCGAGGCGGGAGCGGCGTTCTACGAATGGCCGGAGATCAAGGCGGGCGAGGGGCTTTCCGGCGTGCGGCTGGTGACGTCGTTTGCGACGACGACCGAGGAGGTCGCGCGCTTCCTGGAGGTCGCCGGAGGGTAGGGGCGGCTCCGCGGGGAAGAATTTTCTCCGCACGCGGCTTTCTGGCCGGGAATTTGGAAAGCGTTTTCGCGTTTCGGATTGGCGCAAAGCCGGACGGGGCTAGCCTCACGCCGATTCCATCCCGACGACCGGAGCGACTGCCGATGAAGATCCATCCCACCGAGGACATGCATGTCCTGTCGATCGCCCGACGGCTGACCATTCCCGAGGTGGCGTCGGCCGCCGCCGATCTGTCGACGGCGATCGAGGCGGAGCGCGAGCGTGCGGGCCTTGCGGCGGCAGGGCCGTGGACCTTCATCGCGCAGAACCTGCCGCGCGACGGCAAGACCGCGTTCGACTGGCGCATCTGCCTGCCGGTGGCGGGGGCTGCCGCCTATGACGGCCCGCTGGAGCTCTTGCATCTGGAGCCGGTGATGGTCGCTTCCGCCGTGCATCTGGGGCCGGTCCGGACCCTGTTCACGCAGGGCTACGCGCCCTTGCTGCGCGCCGTCGGCGAGACGCGGCACCACCTGTCGGGCCAGAGCCGGGAAGTCTATCACGACTGGCGCGGCGGCAAGGCCGGCTACAACCGGATCGAGATCCAGTTCGAACTGTCGCGCTGAAGGGGCATCCCGAACGAAAGGCGCCCGGCCTTGGAAAAGGCCGGCCAGAACGAAAAGCGCCCGACCTTGGGAAAGGCCGGGCGCGGGGGGCAGGCATGTCTCTCGCCGAGGGGGGATCGCGAGGGCCGCGCCTGCCGGGTGTCAGTGCCTGATCTTTAGTGGGTGCTGCCCTCGATCTGCTTCTGGCCGGCCTTGCCGATCTCGATCTTGCGGGGCTTCATCGCCTCCGGGATCTCGCGGGCAAGGTCGATATGCAGCAGGCCGTTCTCCAGGCTGGCGCCCTTGACCTCCACATGGTCGGCGAGCTGGAAGCGGCGCTCGAAGGCGCGCGAGGCGATGCCGCGGTAGAGCACCTCGCCGGCCTCGGTCTCCTGGGCGCGCTCGCCCTTGACCGAGAGCGTGTGCTCCTTGGCCTCGATCGTCAGGTCGGCCTCGCCGAAGCCGGCCACCGCCATGGTGATGCGGTAGGCGTTCTCGCCCGTGCGCTCGATATTGTAGGGCGGATAGCTCGGCGTCTCCTGGCCCGTGGTGGTGTCGAGCATGGAGAGCAGGCGGTCGAAGCCGACGGTGGAACGATAGAGCGGGCTGAAATCGAAGTGACGCATCGGTGTGTCCTCTCGTTGAGCAACAGATGATGGTGCCGGTTCCGCTATGTCCCGCCGTCATGGCCGGGAGGGGAACCGTATGCGGGCCCGTTCTTGGCGCCCGCGACTTACGAGATGGGGAGGGCGAAATCGGCTTTCAAGAGGGCGGCAAGGGGTGCCCGGGATCGGCGCGGCAAACGGATTTTCGACCTGAACGTCAGGTGAACGGAGCCTTCCGGGAGGGTTCACGCGCAAGAGCGCATCTTTCCGATCGTCAACCGGCGCTGACGCGCCCCAACAGGAGACAGATCCATGAGGAAGTCGCTTCTTGCCGCCGTCGCCGCCCTTGGCGTCGTCCTTTCCGTTCCCAGCGCCCAGGCGCTCGATATCCGCATCGGCTCCGGCCCGGCCGGCGCCTCCAGCGGTGCCAGCGTCGAGGTGCAACTGGTCGGCCACCGCCACAACCGGCGCGGCTACCGGCTCGACCGGCTCGGCCCGCGCCAGATCGTCAACCGGCTGCACCGCCAGGGCTTCCGCAACATCAGCCGCTTGCGTCATCGCGGCCATGTCTATGTCGCCCATGCCCGCGGCTATCGCGGCGTCCAGCAGCGCCTGGTGGTGGATGCCTATTCGGGCCGGGTCGTCGGCCGCACCGTGATCGGCCACCGGGGCGGTCACGGCTGGGGCGGTCACGGCCGGGGCGGCTACGGCCGCCTGTAATCGCAGCCGGCTTGCCTGCCTGCAGGAACCCGAACGGGGTCGCCGGAGTTGAGCCGGCGGCCCCGCTCCTGTATGGGTCAGAGCACGGGGATCGCAGGATTTGCGGCGACGCCGGCTGCGATGCCGGAAGATCGGCCGGAACGTTTTGGAGCGCGACGCGGTGGCAATGGAGCTCTACGATCATCCGGAAAACCCGGTGCCCGCCGGAGCGATCTGCCAGCAGGTGACGACGCCCGACGGTATCCGCCTGCGCACCGCGCGCTGGATGCCCGACCGCAGCCCGCTCAAGGGCACGGTGACGCTGCTGCAGGGCCGGGCCGAGTTCATCGAGAAATATTTCGAGACCGTCGCCGACCTGCGCGCCCGCGGCTTCGCCGTCGTCACCTTCGACTGGCGCGGCCAGGGCGGGTCGCAGCGCCTGCTCTCCAATCCGCGGCGCGGCCATGTGGACGATTTCGCCGATTTCGTCACGGACCTCGACACGGTGATGAGCAAGGTGACGCTCGCCGCCATGCCCGGCCCGCACCACGTGCTCGCCCATTCGACCGGCGGCGCGGTGCTGCTGCTGGCGGCCGAACGGCTGCGCACCCGCATCGAGCGGGCGGTGCTGTCGGCGCCGCTGATCGGCCTCGGCAAGGTCGGGCTGCCGCAAAAGGTGATCTGCCCGCTGTCGGCGGCGCTGTCCTCCATCGGCCTCGGCACGGCCTTCGTGCCCGGCGGCACGGACAAGTTCCACATGCCGTTCGAGGGCAATCCGCTCACCAGCGACGAGTTCCGCTTCCGCCGCAACGAGGCGGTGCTCACCGCCCATCCGGACCTGGAGATCGGGGCGCCGACCATCGACTGGCTGGCGGCGGCCTGCCGGGCGATGACGCGGTTCTTCGAGCCCGATTTCGGCCCCTCGCTGCAGGTGCCGGTGCTGCTGGTCGCCTCGACCGGCGACCGCATCGTCTCGTCGCGGGAAAGCGAGCGCTTCGCCCGCCAGACCCGCTCCTGCCGCTATCTGGAAATCGCCGGCTCGCGCCACGAACTGCTGATGGAAGACGATTTCCACCGCGACCAGTTCCTGGCCGCCTTCGACGCCTTCGTCGCAGACGGCGAGCCGGTCGGCGCCTGGAGCTACTGAGCGGCGGAGGCGAGGATCTCCAGCACCTTTTCATGCAGCGCCGGATCGCCGGAGGCGACGATCTGGCCGCCATTCGCCGGCGAGCCGCCGCGCCAGTCGGTCACCACGCCGCCGGCGCCCTCGATGATCGGGGCCAGCGCGACGATGTCGTAGGGCTGCAGGCCGGTCTCGACGACGAGGTCGACCTGGCCGCTGGCGACCATCGCATAGCCGTAGCAATCGGTGCCGTAGCGGGCGGTGCGCACGGCGCCCTCGATCCGCCGGTAGGCGTCCGCCTCGGCGCCCCGGAACAGGCCGGGATGGGTGGTGCACATGATCGCCTGTGCGAGGTCCGCGCAAGGACGGGTGGAAAGGGGGCGGGTGCCCTCGCGGTTGACCAGCCAGGCCTGTTCGCAATCTCCGACGAACCGCTCCTCCACGTAGGGCTGGTCCATGACGCCGAAGACCGGCTTGCCGCCGCGCGTCAGGCCGACCAGCGTGCCCCAGGTCGGCAGGCCGCAGATGAAGGCGCGGGTGCCGTCGATGGGATCGAGCACCCAGACATGCTCGGCGTCGAGACGGACACTGCCGTGCTCCTCGCCGAGGATGCCGTGCTGCGGAAAGCGCGCCTCGATCAGCGCCCGCAAGGCCTCCTCGCCGGCCCGGTCGGCGACCGTCACCGGATCGAAGCCCTCGGCCAGCTTGTTCTCCACCGACAGGGCCGCGCGGAAATGCGGAAGGATGGCGGCGGCGGAGGCCTGGCACAGCTCGGCCGAGAAGGCGGCGAGATCGTCGGAGGTGGGCATGGGCGGGTCCTTCCGGAGCAAGGGCGGGGAGAGGGGCGGCGTGTAGGCGAAAGATCCTGCCCGCAATAGCGCGGGAACGGCGAACGGGCAATCTCTGCGGGGCGAAGCGCCGGCGCGGAGCAGTTGATGAAATTATAGGCAAATGAGGATGTGGCGCACTTTTGAGCGGGTCGGAGTGCCGGAATCGGGGCCTCAGACGAATTATTCAAGAAGATTTATTAAAGCATAGGTATTTGAAAAGTATGTAATTTTCCGATATTCGCGCTGCTGCAGGCGAGAAAAATCCGGATGCCATATTGACTTTTGTGCGCCGCGATGGAAACTTGTTGCAGTGCGATATGGCTTGCCGTGTCGCGCCGCCCTCCTTGGGCGTTTCCTCCCTAGACTCGGGCCGCCTCGCAAGAGAGCGGCCCTTTTTTCTGGCCGCTCAGGCAAGTGTGCGATCGTGGCGTTTCGAGCGGTCGGGGACGGCTATTCGGCCGCCAGCGCGTCCGGTGCGAGATCGGCATCCGTGCCGGCCACCAGCTCCTCGCAGAAGCGGCGCATGTCGCGGGACAGCTCGGCAAAGCCGGAGCTGCGGTCCGTGCGCGCCTCGTCCATGTAGAGGCTGCGGTTGATCTCCACCTGCAGGGCGTGAAGCCCCTTGGCCGGACGGCCGTAATGCTCGGTGATGAAGCCGCCGGCATAGGGCTTGTTGCGCGCCACCGTGTAGCCCATGCCGCGCAGGATGTCCGTTGCCTGGTCGATCACCGAGCGGGCGCAGCTGGTGCCGTAGCGGTCGCCCAGGATGAAGTCGGGGCGCGGGCCGTTGTCGCTGCTGCGGATCGTCGAGGGCATGGAATGGCAGTCGATCAGCACCGCATGGCCGAAGGCGACATGGGTGCGTGCCAGCAGGCGGCGCAGGGTCTGGTGGTAGGGCTTGTAGATCGTCTCGATGCGGTCGAGCGCCTCGCGCACGGTGAGGCGGGTGCGATAGATCTCCTGCGCCTCGCCGACGACGCGGGCGATGGTGCCGAGCCCGCCGGCGACGCGGATCGAGCGGCTGTTGGCGTAAGGCGGCAGCCGGTCCTCGTACATCTTCGGGTCGAGCTCGTAGGGCTCGCGGTTGACGTCGAGATAGGCGCGCGGGAAGCGGGCGCAGAGCAGCGGGGCGCCGAGCTCGACGACGCCGGAGAACAGCTCGTCGACGAAGGCATCCTCGGAGCGGCGGATCGCCAGGGCGTCGAGCCGCGAGGCCTGCAGGAAGGCAAGCGGGTAGTGCCGCCCGGAATGGGGCGAGTTGAACACGAAGGGTGCGGATTGCTGTGCCGGCTGCAGGACTTCGAAAGGCTTCGTGTCCTCGAACCCGCTCACCACCTGCATATTCACGCTCTCCGCCCGCCGGCCGCCTCGTTGAATTTTCCTATTAGCCCCCGAATCGGCGTTAATGTCCACACGGGCGGTGGGTAACCGGCGCGGCCGGATGGCGGGACGCCGCTTTCACTGGATGTTTACCGTCATTCGGCCTTATAACGATCCGAAAGATGTGCCAAAACGGGACCTTCGGGCGCGCGATGCAGCGGCCGGCGCCCGGAATGCGAAACGCCCAGCGGATTCGCCGAGCGAAGCGGGACGAAGCAACGAATGACACGGATCCTACTTGCGGAAGACGACAACGACATGCGGCGCTTCCTTGCCAAGGCGCTGCAAAAGGCCGGTTACGACGTCGTGTCCTTCGACAACGGCAAGAGCGCCTATGAGCGCCTGCGCGAGGAGCCTTTCTCCCTGCTGCTGACCGACATCGTCATGCCGGAGATGGACGGCATCGAGCTGGCGCGGCGCGCGACGCAGCTCGACCCGGACCTGAAGGTGATGTTCATCACCGGCTTCGCCGCGGTGGCGCTGAACCCGGACTCCCAGGCCCCCAAGGATGCCAAGGTGCTGTCCAAGCCCTTCCACCTGAAGGATCTGGTGCTGGAAGTGGAGCGCATGCTGGCCGCCTGAGCGGTCTCCCGTCCGCCTCTCAACAGGTTTTCCACCGCGCGCGAGCGGGCGCGGGACAGCGGCAATTTAGTTTGCGAGAAGGGCTTGCACCGAAAATCGAAGCCCGCTATATCGCATCCCACCGCGCCGTCCCGTCGGCGTCGGCCTTCCGGCAGCTTGCCGGATCGAAGAGTTTCGGGCGTGTAGCTCAGCGGGAGAGCACTACGTTGACATCGTAGGGGTCACAGGTTCAATCCCTGTCACGCCCACCATCTTCGCCAGACTGCCGAGATCGCGAGGCAGTTGGCAAAGCCCGGCAAACGGCCGCCAAGGTAAGCTGCTTCCCAGCATCTGCCTCACGCGGATCGGGCACCGCCCCCGGCGCGCGGTTCTTATCGGACCAGCGCGAGGAGGCGGAGCCAGCCGGCAGGACGACGAAGATCCCTGGCGGTCTTGATCGTCCGCAAGCAGACAGCCGGGCCGGCAGGCACGGCGCAACATGAGGATGCCGCCGCCAACGTGGCACCGTTGACGGAGACGAGACGATGAAGATCAAGAATTCGCTCAAGGCGCTGATGGGCCGTCACCGCGACAACCGCATGGTTCGCCGCAAGGGACGCGTCTACATCATCAACAAGAAGGCTCCGCGCTTCAAGGCCCGCCAGGGCTGAGGCACGGCGGCAGGCCCCGCGCGCCTGCCCGATAGCTTTCAAATTTTGCCGATGGCATTGACGATCGCATCCGGGGCGACATACTCCCCGGATGCGATCGTTTTTGGCGTTGGCCTTTCTGCTGTGTCTTTCCGCCTCCGCGCTGGCGCAGGAGGGAAGTCCTGATGTGCTTCCTCCGGAGGCGCTGCCCCCCTCGCTCGACGATTTCGATGCGCCGACCACCGAGGTCGAGCCGCCGTCCGGTCCGGCTCCCGCGGTGACCGACGCCGAGACGCCGAAGACCGAACTCGACGGGCTGTTCGCGGAACTCGCCAAGGTCACGAGCGGCGAGGCGGCCCGCCCGCTGGTCGGCCGCATCCAGCGCATCTGGTCGCGCTCTGGCAGCCCGACGGTCGACCTGCTGATGGTTCGTGCGGCCGCTGCCATGCAGGCCAAGGACTATGCGCTGGCGCTCGACCTGCTCGACGTGACGGTGCGGCTCGCCCCCGATTTTCCCGAAGCCTGGAACCGGCGCGCGACGGTGAATTACCTGCGCGAGGATTTCGGCCGCTCGATGGTCGATATCGAGCGGGTGCTGGCGTTGGAGCCGCGCCACTGGGGCGCGATGTCGGGCCTCGGCATCATCCTGCGGCGGATCGGGCGCGAGGACGAGGCGCTGGAAACCTTCCGCCAGGTGCTGAAGATACATCCGGTCAGCGAAAACGCGCGTAAGGCGGTAGAGGACATGGAAAAGGCGGCCGCCGGTTCGCCGATCTGAGGCGCCTTCGCGGTCCCGCCCTTCCTCCTTGTCGCTCGTTCTTCGCAAAGCCGGACCCGCCCGCCCATGCCCACCCTTGCCCTTTTCCTGCTGTCGGCGCTGGCGCTGCTGCTCTCCGGTCTTGCCCTGCTGGCGGAGATGCGCGGGCGCGAGGCGGAGGCGCGCTATCCGCCGATCGGAGAATTCGCCGAGATCGACGGCGTGCGGCTGCACTATCTCGACATCCGGCCCGATGGCTGGCGGGCGGGCGACCCGGCGCTGGTCTTCGTGCACGGGGCGAGCGCCAACCTGCGCGACCCGCATATGGCGCTGGCCGGCCCGCTGACGGATCGGCCGGCGGAGCAGGGGAGGGCTGCGCGGCTTATCTTCGTCGACCGGCCCGGCCACGGGTATTCGCAGCGCGGCGGCGATACGATGTACCGTCCGGCGGCCCAGGCGGCGTTAATCGCCGGGCTGGCCGACAGCCTCGCCATCGAGCGGGCGGTCGCGGTCGGCCATTCCTGGGGCGGGGCGGTGGCGGCGCAGCTGGGGCTCGCGCGCCCCGATCTCTTTGCCGGGCTGGTGTTCCTGGCGCCGGCGACCCATCCCTGGCCCGGCGGCACCAACTGGTATTACGACGCCGCCGCCCTGCCGGTGGCCGGCACGGTGTTTTCCCACACGCTCGCCCCGTTCGGCGCGGCGCTGGTCGCCCCGAGTGCCATCGACGGCATCTTCCGCCCGGCCGAGGCGCCGGACGCCTATGGCGAGCGGCTGGGCCTGCCGCTGCTGTTTCGCCCGCACACCTTCCGGGCGAATGCACGGGACGTCGCCTTCCTGAAAGGGGAGGTGGAGGCGGCCTCGCTGCGATACGGCGAGATCGCCCAGCCGGCGGCGGTGATCACCGGCGAGACGGACGGCGTCGTCTATCCGCATATCCATTCGCACGGGCTGGCGCGGGACCTGCCCAATGCCTGGCTGGTGACGCTGGAAGGCGCCGGCCACATGCCGCATCACACGCGCACGGATGCGGTGCTGGCGGAGATCGCCAAGGTGGTGGCGATGGCGTTCCCGGAGGCGGGATGGGGCGATGAGGGGGGCCGAAACGCAAACGAGACGGCCGAAGCCGTCTCGTCGTCGAAAGCTGCTGCTGCGAGCGAGTGAGGCTCGGAAGCCGCCGCTGCTGCGAGCGGCTGATGATCAGAGGCCGCCGCGACCGTCGCTGCCGATGAAGGCGATGCGCAGCATGTTGGTCGAGCCGGGGGTGCCGAAGGGCACGCCGGCCGTCGTGATGATGCGCTGGCCGGGCTTTGCCAGTTCTTCCTCGAAGGAGATCTGGCAGGCGCGGTCGACCATGTCGTTCTCGTCGCGGGCGTCGTCCGAGACCACGCAGTGCAGGCCCCAGGCCAGCGACAGACGGCGGGCGGTCGACAGGACCGGCGAGATGACGATGACCGGCACGGAGGGGCGCTCGCGCGCGGCGCGCAGCCCGGTGGCGCCGGAGGTCGTGTAGCAGACCACGGCGGCAAGGTTCAGCGTCTCGGCGATCTGGCGCGCGGCGGCGGCGATGGCATCGGCGCCGGTCGGCTCCGGCTCCTGGCGCTGGGCGTGGATGATGCCGCGATAGTTCGGGTCGCGCTCCACCTGGCGGGCGATGCGGTCCATGGTGGCGACGGCCTCGACCGGGAACTGGCCGGCGGCCGATTCGGCGGAGAGCATCACCGCGTCGGCGCCCTCGAACACGGCGGTGGCGACGTCGGAGACCTCGGCGCGGGTCGGCACCGGGGCGGTGATCATCGATTCCAGCATCTGGGTGGCGACGACCACCGGCTTGCCGGCACGGCGGCAGGCGCGGACGATCTGCTTCTGCAGGCCGGGAACCTGCTCCAGCGGCATCTCGACGCCGAGATCGCCGCGGGCGACCATCAGCGCGTCGGACAGGTCGATGATCTCGCTCAGCCGCTCGATGGCCTGGGGCTTCTCGATCTTGGCGAGGATGCCGGCGCGGCCGCGCGTCACCTTGCGCACGTCGGCAAGGTCGTCGGGGCGCTGGATGAAGGACAGCGCGATCCAGTCGACGTTGGCTTCCAGCGCGGCATCGAGATCCTTGCGGTCCTTGTCGGTGAGCGCGCCGACCGGGATCTCCGTGTCGGGAACGCTGACGCCCTTGCGGTTGGACAGCTTGCCGCCGACCTCGACGATCGTATCGGCGCTGGTCTTGGTGCAGGAGGTGACGCGCAGGCGGATCTTGCCGTCGTCGAGCAGCAGGCGGTGGCCCGGCTCGAGCGCCTGGAGGATCTCGCGATGGGGAAGGTGGACGCGCGCGGCAGTGCCCGGCGTCTTGTCGCTGTCGAGGGTGAAGCTCGCGCCGTTCTCCAGCGTCACCGCATCGCCCTCGAAGGTGCCGACGCGGAGCTTGGGACCCTGGAGGTCGGCGAGAATGCCGATCGGCCGGCCGATCTTCGCCTCGATCTCGCGAATCATCGCCACCAGCGCATGCAGGCGCGGATGGTCGGTGTGACTCATGTTGATGCGGAAGACGTCGGCACCGGCGGTGTAGAGCTTCTCGATCGTTTGCGGATCCGAGGAGGAGGGTCCGAGTGTCGCTAGAATCTTGACCCGCCTGTCACGCTTCATTGTCCGCCTGTCCCCCCTTGCACGGGCTCTGTCAGCTGGACCGTCCAGCTGGCTTGCTCGCCCGTATCGATCTCGAAGAATCCGGTCCGCTCGAAGCCGCGGGCGACGCAGTCCTCGATACCCCGGATGGTGAATTCCTTCTCGCGGGTGCACATGAAGGCGCGGCCGCCCCATTCCCCGAACTGATCGTAATCCACCGCATAGATATAATAGAAACGTGACACGAGCGAGCCCGCCACCAACGTTTCACAGGAATTTGCCGGCAGGTTCCACCAGCCTTCGGTGACCCAGTCGGCTTCCTCGCGATAGCCGATGGCCACGCCGACCTGGCTTTCCGTCTTGTTGCAAAGGCGCAGCTCGGCATGGGCCGGCGTCGCGCCGAGAACACTGAAAGCCGACAGTGCGAGCGCCATCGCGCCGCAGGATGCAAGGCCCAGCCGGATCGTTCTGACTGCCGTGGTTTGCCGTTGCCTCTCGGCCTTTTTCATCATTCGATTACTCGTGCCACGACCATGCGCGTCATCTTATGACCGACGGGCTTCCGCCTTGTCAATGAGGACGGCCCGGAAGTCGTTGACGTTGGTATAGGTTGGCCCGGGTCTCAGCAGATCCCCGAGATGAGCGAAGAAACCGGTGCTGTCGTTTCTCTCCAGAAATGCGGCGGCATCATGACCTGACCTTGCGGCGCGGGCGAGCGTGGTCTCGTCGACCAAGGCGCCGGCCGGATCATCTGCCGAACCTGCACCGCCATCCGTGCCGTCCGTGTCGCCCGCAACCGCGGCGATGCCGGGGGCGCCCTCCAGGGCGAGGGCGAGGGCAAGCGCATATTCCTGGTTGGGACCGCCGCGGCCCTCGCCGCGGATCGTCACGGTAAGCTCGCCGCCCGACAGCAGAACGGCACGCCGGCCGGTCTCGGCGATCTCGCGGGCCATGCGGGCATGCTCGGCCGCGACCTCGCGCGCCTCGCCTTCCAGGCTGTCGCCGAGCAGCACCGGCTCCAAGCCCGCCTCGCGGGCGATCGTCGCGGCACGCTCCAGCGACAGGGCGGGGCGGGCGACGATCTCGAACCTCGTGCCGGCAAACAGCGGGTCGCCGGGCTTCGGCGTCTCGTTGGCCGGATCGGCCAGCGCGGCATGGACGCTTGCGGGCGCGTCCGGCGCATAGCGGGCGACGAGGGCGCGGGCGTCGGCCAGCGTCGTCGGATCGGCGACGGTCGGGCCGGAGGCGATGGCGATGGGCTCGTCGCGCGGCACGTCGGAGACGGCGAGCGTCGTCATCGGAACGCCTTCAGGCCGGGCGGCGGCAAGGCGGCCGCCCTTGATGCGGGAGAGATGGCGGCGGACGGTGTTGATCTGCTCGATGGTGGCGCCCGAGCGCAGCAGCGCGCGGGTCAGCGCCTGCTTGTCGGCGAGCGACAGGCCCTCGACCGGGGCGATCCAGTTGGCCGAGCCGCCGCCGGACAGGAGCACGACGATATGGTCGCCCGGGCGGGCCGCCGCTGCCAGTTCCAGCGTGCGGCGCGTGGCGTCGATCCCGGCCTGGTTGGGCACCGGGTGGCCGGCCTCGACCATCTCGATGAACTGCGTTTCCTGACCGTAGCCGTGGCGGGTGACGCCGAGGCCGACGAGCCGGTCCGGGCCGAGGCCACAGGCCTCGCGATAATGGTTTTCCGCCACCTTCATCATGGCCCCGGCGGCCTTGCCGGCGCCGAGCAGCACGATGCGGCCGCCCTCGGCGGGGGCGGGCAGGTGCGGCGGCAGGCAGGTCTCGGCGCGGGCGGCATCGACGGCGGCGGCGAACAGGTCCTGCAGCAGGGCACGCATGGCGGGAAGGTCGGTCATTCTGCCTCGCGGGTCGGGGTGGCGGGTCGGATCGGAGCGGTGACGGGGGCGACCGGGACGGGCGCGGCGCGCGGGCGGGCGATGTAGATGCCGGCGAGGATGACGGCGCCGCCGAGCGCCTGGGCCGGGCCGATGCTCTCGCCGAGGAAGAGATAGCCGACGGCAGCGGCGGCAACCGCCTCCAGGAAGATGACCAGCGCGGAAAAGCCGGCCGACAGGGAGCCGAGGGCGAAGGCGAGCAGGCCCTGGCCGAGGGCGTGGGCGACGACGCCGAGCGAGACCAGCATGACGATGCCGGTCAGGGAGGCGGGCAGGATGGTCTCCTCCAGCATCAAGGCGACGACGAAGAGGACGGCGGCGGTGATGAGCGAGCTGCGATAGACCAGCAGGCCGGGGGTCATGCCGGTGCTGCCGCGCCGGGCAAAGCGCATGGCGATGAAATAGCTGCCGAAGAAGATCGAGGTGACGACGCCGTAGACGTCGCCGGTGAGGCGTTCGGGCGCGAAGGCGAAGCTGCTGCCGATCAGCAGGGCCGCGCCGAGAAGGCAGGCGGCAAGGCCGAGGGCCATGGCGCGGGTCACCGGCTCCTTGAGCAGCGCGCCGGAGGCCAGCATCACCCAGAGCGGGGCGAGGGTCGCCAGCAGCGTCGCGTTGGCCGCCGTGGTGTTCATGATCGCCAGGTGCCAGAAGAACAGATCGCCGGCGAAGAGCACGCCGGCGGCGAGCGTCGCCGCGTTCCAGCGCGGTGCGGGGGCGCCTGCGGGCCGCTCGATCCGCGCCCACACGGCCAGCAGCGGCAGGGCGAGGGCGGCGCGCCAGAAGGCGCTGGCGAAGGGGCCGACATCGGCATGGCGCACGAAGACCGGCGACACGCCCATGGCGATGGCCCCGGCGAGCAACGCGAGGAAGGCGACCACAAGACGCTGGTCGGGAGCTGCGGCAAGCGGGGCGGGGGCGGTGGTCATGGCTTGCGGTCTTTCGGGACAGCTCTCGGGGAACACTATCGGACGGCGCCGGCAGGTATTTGCCGGGCAAACGGATCGAGCGGAGATTAGGCATCCGGTGCCGGCCTGTCTCGCCAGAAATCGCCGATGGCTCTTATCGGCAGGCAAGGGCGAAAATGCGGTTGAAAGCGGACGCCGGATATGGTGCACAGCGGGACCCGAACCCTGCAAGCCCCCTGCGCCCCCTTGCCGGCCCCGCCGCCCGGCGGTGAGCTGCAGGAGGGCGGCGATGCCAAACGGAGCCGAGATGGCCGAGAGCCGGTTTCCTGCCCCGAAATCCCCCGACGAGACGCCGTTCGAGAAGGTCGAGGGCGACCGTTCGCGCGGGCTGCTGCTGCTCTGCGACCATGCCAGCAACCAGTTGCCGGCCGCTTATGGCTCGCTCGGCCTGCCGCAAAGCGAGTTCTCGCGCCACATCGCCTACGATATCGGCGTGCGCGAACTGACGCTGGGACTGGCGCAGGCCTTCGGCGTGCCGGCCTTGATGACCACCTATTCGCGGCTGCTGATCGATCCGAACCGGGGAGAGGACGATCCGACGCTGGTGATGCGCCTGTCGGACGGCTCGGTGGTGCCGGGCAATGCGACGCACGATGCGGCCGAGCGCCAGCACCGGCTCGTCACCTATCACAGGCCCTACCACGAGGCGGTGGCGGCGGAGATCGACGCGGCGACCGCGGAGGGCCATCCCCCGGCGATCCTGTCGATCCACAGCTACACGGCTGTCTGGCGCGGGGTGCCGCGGCCCTGGCATGCGGGCATCCTGTGGGACAGCGATCCGCGTTTCGCGCTGCCGC
This sequence comes from Stappia sp. WLB 29, assembly GCF_023507705.1. Lineage (GTDB taxonomy): Bacteria > Pseudomonadota > Alphaproteobacteria > Rhizobiales > Stappiaceae > Stappia. The sequence goes on from NZ_JALBGD010000002.1 coordinate 121,107, forward strand.
TGCTTGACGCATTGCGCTCCGATCCCGATCTGGTGGTGGGCGACAACGAGCCCTATGACGGGGCCTTGAAGAACGACTGCATGTACCGGCATGGTACGGCGCGAGGGCTGGCGCATGCGCTGCTGGAGGTCCGCCAGGACCTGATCAAGGATGCGGCCGGCATCGAGGCCTGGACGCAGCGGCTGGTGCCGCTGGTCGCGAAGGTGCTGAGGGAAGCGCCGGACCTCGACACGATCCGCCACTACGGATCGCGCTGCGACTGAGCGGCCGGATCCTGCGAGAGACCGGGCTGCGAGAGATGGAGAAGCAGATGGCCGAAATCGACGAGGCAACGCGCACGGAACTGGAGGCGGCAGCATTCCGCCGGCTGGTCTCGCATCTGCGCAAGCGCACCGACGTGCAGAACATCGACATGATGAACCTTGCCGGCTTCTGCCGGAACTGCCTGTCCAACTGGTATCTGGACGCGGCGACCGAAAAGGGCGTCGCCCTCGACAAGGAGGGGGCGCGCGAGATCGTCTACGGCATGCCGTATTCGCAGTGGAAGGACCTCTACCAGAACGAGGCGAGCGCGGAGCAGCAGGCCGCCTTCGAAAAGGCCCGCCCGCAGGAGTAAGGCGGCGCGGCCCATGTGAATATCGTTCCGTTTTCGTTCCCCGGTCTTGCATCCGCCCGATTTTCCGCGCATGCAGATCGGCATCACGGGAGGCGTTCCGCCTCCCGGCCCCACTTCATCACCCCGATCCGCAGGCCGTCCGGCCCGCACCCATGAAGGAGACGAGTACCCATGTCCGATCCAGGCGGCGTCGCCGGCGACCAGCTGCGTGCATTTGTCGAGCGCATCGAGCGTCTCGAGGAAGAGAAGAAGGTGATCTCGGACGACATCAAGGATGTCTACGCGGAAGCCAAGGGCACCGGCTTCGACGTCAAGATCCTGCGCAAGGTGATCTCGCTTCGCAAGAAGCAGCCGCATGAGCGCGAGGAAGAAGACGCGATCCTCGACCTCTACATGCATGCGCTCGGCATGAACGGTCCGGCGAACGACGCCTGACCGGCAGGTCCGTCCAGACAATGTCTCCCGCAAGGTGCCGGATGGGCGCGCTTCGGAGACAGCGAGACAGCAAAGGGGCACGGGATCCGTGCCCCTTCGTTTTTTCTCCGTGAATGCCTCTTGTTCCCGCCAATTTCGCAAGGCCCGATGCACGGCCGCGGAACGCGGTTTGCACATAAATTACCAACCCGTACAAATAACGATGCATTGACTGCGAATCGCCCCTACCATTCCGACCTGCCCGCAACGGGCAGGGAGCGAAAGGCGCCGGGGATTAAGCTTGCCTTCACGGCAGCGGGCTATGTTCGCCGGCGACAGAATATGGCGTCGTGCAAGGTGGCTGGGCTCTTCCTGGACGACTGTCGAATGGAGGATCTCATGTCTGTCGCACGGATGTTCGCAGCTCTGCTCGGCACCGTTGTTCTTCTCGCGGCAACCTTGACCGCGCAGGCGACGGGCGTGTCGCCTTCGGATAGCGCGACGGCGGCGGGGTATATCCTTCTGACGCAAGATGGCGTGACGCGAGATCTGGCGATCGAGGAGATCGAGCGCCTGCCGACGGTCGAGATCCAGGGCAACGCCAGTCCCGACGAGCCGGTGACCACGTTTCGGGGCGTTCTCCTGTCCGATCTCGTCGAGATGATCGGCGCCGGCGAGGCCGAGGGCCTCATCGTGCGCGCCTCCGACGGCTACTCGGCCGACATTCCGCGCGAGGATTGGGAGCGGTGGCCCATCGTCGTCGCGACCCGCGTCGGCCAGGAGCGCCTGACCCTGCGCCAGCGTGGGCCGGCACGGATCGTCTATCCCATCGCCCGCTATCCGGAACTCGACGGGCGCACCTATGTCGACCGAAGCGTCTGGCTGATCGTCGAGATCGAATGGTGAATGGCCTCAGACGGATCTTCGCGCAACGCGCCCTGCTCCGTCCGATGCAGCCCTGGCTGGTCGTGGGGGCGGTGGCCTGCGCCTGCCTGGTGGCGACGCTGGTGGCGCTGCGCGGCGTCGCGACGCTGAACCAGCCGGAGCCGGATGCCGGACAGCATATGGTGCGCCACATGCGTTTTACCCTGGCCGAGATCGCGCGGGTGGACGGCATGCTGCAGGCGCTGAGCACCGATGCCGCCTCGCCGGAAGCGCGGCGGCTGATCTCGACCGCGGCGGACCATCTGCACATCCGCTTCGAAGTCCTGGCCGGCCTGTCCCGTGGGCCGCTGGTCGAGCCCGATTCCAAGGTGGCGCCCGTCGCCTGGGCGCTGCTGGAGGGCCTCGACCGGCTTGCCTCGGGAAAGACACCCATCGATGAGGCGACGCTCGCCGACCTGCGTCGCACCAGCTCCGAACTGACGCGCCGGACCGGCGACTACATGCGCGGCGTCGAGGCGGATATCGACAAGGCCTTGAAGATACGGGCGGAAAATTCCGCCGGCGCATGGGTAGAGGTGATCGGCAGCGTCACCATGCTGCTCGTCCTGTCGTTCATCTCGCTGGCGCTGCGGTGGCGCAACCGGCGGATGGTTGCCGAACTGCGGCTCGCCAGCGGCCGCGACAGCCTGACGGGCCTCGCCAACCGGCGCGGCTTTACCGAATGGGCCACGGCGACAACCGCTGCCGGGCCGGTGCAGGGGCATGCCCTGCTGATCTTCGATCTCGACCGGTTCAAGGCCGTCAACGACCGCCACGGCCATCTGGCAGGCGATGCGCTGTTGAAGACGGCGGCCGACTGGCTGGTGGCGCGGTTCGGCGATCGCGGCATCGTCGCGCGCTGGGGCGGCGACGAGTTCGTGGCAACGGTCGCATTGCCGCAGGAGGGGGGCGGCGACCTTGCCGCATTGATCGGCGAGCGTATGGCGGACCCGCCGGCGCTGGTCTTCAAGGGCGAGACGATCCCGCTGCATTTCAGTTGCGGCATTGCGGTGTGGCCGCAGGACGGGGCGACCATCGACGCGACGATGCTCGCCGCCGACGCAGCGCTCTACGAGGCGAAGGCGCGCGGACGCGGACGGCAGGTGTTCTACGAGGCGGGAATCTCGGATCGCCGCGACCGTGCCGAGGCCCTGCGCAGCTCGCTGCCGCAGGCGCTGGCGGCCGGCGACCTGTTCCTCGAATTTCAGCCGCAGGTCCATATCGGGCGCGGCACGGTTACCGGCGCCGAGGCGCTGGTGCGGTGGCGCGATGCCGCGACGGGCACGATCGTTCCGCCCGGTCTGTTCATCCCGATCCTGGAAGAAGGCGACCAGATCGCGGAGCTCGACGGCTTCGTGATCGACGAGGCCTGCCGCACCGCGGCGGCGTGGAACGCGGCGGGACGGCGGCTGCGGGTGTCGGTGAACCTGTCGCCGCGCACCTTCCAGAGCCCCGGCCTTGCGGCGCAGGTGGCGGCGGTGCTGGCGCGCCACGGCCTGACGGCCCGGCAGTTCGAGATCGAGATCACGGAAGGGGTGCTGCTGATCGACGATGCCCAGGTCGAGGCCAATCTCGCTGCGCTCGCCGAGCTCGGCGTCCGGCTGGCGCTCGACGATTTCGGCTCCGGCTATTCCAACATCGCCTATCTGATGCGACTGAAGCCGGACGTGCTGAAGATCGACCGCTCCTTCGTGCTGGAGGGCGACGAGCGGATCCGGGCCAGTATCGTCCAGGGCATCATGCAACTGGCCGAGACGCTGGGCGCCGAGACCCTGATCGAGGGTATCGAGACGGCGGAGCAGCTGCGCTTCGTCCGCGATACCGGCTGCCAGATCGTGCAGGGCTTCCTGTTCGCGCGGCCGATGGCCGCGGGCGCCATTCCGGACTTTTGCGAGAGGCTCGAGGCGCAGCACCGCCCCGTGCGGGAAACGCCGCTGCTGCAGCAGCGCTCCTGATCCGTACGTCCCACGTGCTGCGAAACGCAAACGGCGCGCCCCGTTGGGAGGCGCGCCGCGAACCGCGTGCGACGAGGAAGAGCCGTGCTCAGAGCGCCTTGACGATGCCCTCGGTCATCTTCTTGGCATCGCCGAACAGCATCATCGTCTTGTCCAGGAAGAACAGCTCGTTCTGGATGCCGGCATAGCCGGAGCCCATGCCGCGCTTGACGAAGAGCACCGTGCCGGCCTTGTCGACGTCGAGGATCGGCATGCCGTAGATCGGCGAGGTCGGATCGTCGCGCGCCGCCGGGTTGGTGACGTCGTTGGCGCCGATGACGTAGACGACGTCGGCCTGGGCGAACTCGGAGTTGATGTCCTCCAGCTCGAAGACCTCGTCATACGGCACGTTGGCCTCGGCCAGCAGCACGTTCATGTGGCCGGGCATGCGGCCCGCCACCGGATGGATGGCGTATTTGACCTCGACGCCCTCCTCCTTGAGCGTGTCGGCGAGCTCGCGCAGGGCGTGCTGCGCCTGGGCAACCGCCATGCCGTAGCCCGGCACGATGATGACCTTGGCGGCGTTCTTCATGATGAAGGCCGCGTCCTCGGCCGAGCCCTGCTTGACCGGACGGTCGTCCGCCCCGCCGCCGCCGGCCGCAGCGGTCTCGCCGCCGAAGCCGCCGAGAATGACGGAGATGAAGGAGCGGTTCATGCCCTTGCACATGATGTAGGACAGGATCGCGCCGGAGGAGCCGACCAGCGCGCCGACGACGATCAGCGCCATGTTGCCCAGCGTGAAGCCGATGCCGGCGGCCGCCCAGCCCGAATAGGAGTTGAGCATGGACACCACGACCGGCATGTCCGCGCCGCCGATCGGGATGATGATCAGGCCGCCGAAGATCAGCGACAGGACGACGATCATCCAGAAGACGGTGTGGCTTTCGGTCGCGACGAAGACGATGACCATGAGGACGATCAGGGCTGCCAGGCCGCCATTGATGAGGTGGCGTGCGGGCAGCATGATCGGCGCGCCGGACATGCGCCCGTCGAGCTTGGCGAAGGCGATGACCGAACCGGTGAAGGTGATCGCGCCGATGGCGACGCCGAGCGACATCTCCACGAGGCTGGCCCCGTGGATGGTGCCGACCGTGCCGATGCCGAAGGCCTGGGGCGCATAGAGCGCGCCGGCGGCCACCAGCACCGCGGCCATGCCGACCAGCGAGTGGAAGGCGGCGACCAGCTGCGGCATGGCGGTCATCGGCACGCGCCTGGCGATCACCGCGCCGATGCCGCCGCCGATGGCGAGGCCGCCAACGATGAGCGCCAGGCCGCTGAAGCCGGGTGCGGCGGTCAGCAGGGTGGTGACGATGGCGATGGCCATGCCGACCATGCCGAACATGTTGCCCTGGCGCGAAGTTTCGGGGCTGGACAGCCCGCGCAGCGCCAGGATGAAGAGAACAGCCGAAACCACATAGAGGACGGCCGTGACATTGGCGGAAAGCATCGTGTCCGGCCCCCTATCTCTGCTTCTTCTTGTACATGGCGAGCATGCGCTGCGTGACCAGGAAGCCGCCGAAGATGTTGACGCTGGCCATGACCAGCGCAAGGAAGCCGAAGCCCCGCGCATGAGCCGCGCCGTCGGCGGCAAGGTCGACGCCCACGGCCAGCAGCGCGCCGACCACGATCACGCTCGAAATGGCGTTGGTGACCGACATCAAGGGCGTGTGCAGGGCCGGCGTCACCGACCAGACCACGTAGTAGCCGACGAAGATCGCCAGCACGAAGATGGTGAACTGGAAGACGAAGGGATCGATCGCCCCGCCCGTGAGGGCGGAGGCGGCGTGAGCGATGGAATCGCCCGCCCCGCCGGCGATCTGGTCCGCATAGCCGCGGGCCGCATCGGCCGCCGCCTGGGCGGTCTCGGCCGCCTCGCGTGCGGCTTCTGCGGCAGCGCGGGCGCGCTCCAGCGTTTCGTTGGCGTTGAGTTCCGACATGGCGTCCCCCCTTATCCGGCTGCCGGCGCGAAGGCCGGGTGCACCACCTTGCCGTCGCGGGTGAGGACGGTGGCCTTGACCAGCTCGTCCTCCCAGTTCACGGCAATGGCCTTGGCCTCCTTGTCGACCAGCGTCTCGGCGAAGGCGACCAGGTTCTTGGCGTAGAGCGCCGAGGCGGAGGCGGCGAGACGGCCCGGCACGTTGAGGTGGCCGACGATCTTCACCTCGCCCACCTGGGCGACCTTACCGGGCACCGCGCCCTCGACATTGCCGCCGCGCTCGACGGCGAGGTCGACGATCACCGAGCCGGGCTTCATCGAGGCGACCATTTCCTTGGTGATCAGGCGCGGCGCGGGCCGGCCGGGGATCAGGGCGGTGGTGACGACGATGTCCTGCTTGGCGATGTGCGAAGCGACCAGCTCGGCCTGCTTCTTCTTGTACTCGTCCGACATTTCCTTGGCGTAGCCGCCGGCCGTCTCCGCCTGGCGGAATTCGTCGTCCTCCACGGCGATGAACTTGGCGCCGAGCGACTCGACCTGTTCCTTTGCGGCCGGGCGCACGTCGGTGGCGCTGACCACCGCGCCGAGGCGGCGGGCGGTCGCGATCGCCTGGAGACCGGCGACGCCGGCGCCCATGACGAAGACGCGCGCGGCCGGAACCGTGCCGGCGGCGGTCATCATCATCGGCATGGCGCGGTCGTATTCCGCGGCGCCGTCGATGACGGCCTGGTAGCCGGCAAGGTTGGCCTGGGAGGACAGGACGTCCATGACCTGGGCGCGGGTGATGCGCGGCATGAACTCCATGGCGAAGGCGGAGATGCCGGCCTCGGCCATCGCCTTGACCGCGTCGTCATGGCCGTAAGGGTCCATGGTCGCGATGACGATGGCGCCGCTCTTCATCAGGCCGAGCTCGGCCGCGCCGGGGCGGCGAACCTTGAGGACCAGATCGGCGCCCTCGAGCGTCGTCCTGGCGTCCCTGGCGATGGTGGCACCGGCGGCCTGATAGTCGGCATCGACGACGCGCGACAACGTGCCGGCGCCGGTTTCGACACTGACCTCGAAGCCGAGCGAGACGAACCGTTTCACGGTGTCGGGCGTTGCGGCGACGCGCGTTTCTCCTGCCTCGCTCTCGCGTGGCACAGCCAGCTTCATCGGTTGTCTCCTCCCAGTGTACGAAAATCGGCCAGTGTGCGAAAAATCTGCGACCGTCGAAAAGCCGGTCAGGCGGCGGTCACGATCGCGATCAGGCCGGTGATCAGAAAGACCACGGCGGAGGGGATCCAGCCCTTGGCGCCGGTGGCAAGGCCGACGGCCGCCGCGGCGAGCGTTGCGATCAGCGCGATCCAGCCGAAGAACGTGCCGGCGCTGCCGCCGAAGGTGAAGAGGAGGAGGCACAGCATCACGTTCAGGGAGGCGATGGTGCCGACCTTCGAGAAGTTGATGAAGCCGTTATAGGTGCGCTCGTGCTCTGCGTAGTCCATCGACGGAGCGTTGTGGTCTGCCATGGATCCCTCTCGTAGCCAGGGTGGATGTTTGGCGTACTTATAGCAGACAGCTTCCCTCGGGCAACGCGCAGTTTGCGCTGCGGGACAAGCTGGGGGACACGCTGGGGGACGGGCAGTCGCGCCGCGACCTTGAGACCGGTCGCGGCCATATCACAGCAGGGTTCGGCGGGTCGGATCAGCCGGCGACCGACGGCGTCAGACCGACCCCTTCCAGCAGGGCCGCCTGGCGGGCCGCGACGGTGTCCTGCTCGAAATTCTCGATCTGTTCGTTGAACAGGCGGAAGAAGTTCATCTCGGCCTTCAGATGCAGGAAGACGCCGCCGAGGCCGATGGCCGCCCGGTCCATGAAGACGAATTCGCGCGGCACCGTCACCGGCCCCTTCTCCTTCAGCGCCCGGTGGACGCGGAAGGCTTCCTTGCGGCCGTACTCCGCCGGCTTGATGCCGTCGGCGATGGAGCGGACCCGGTCGCTGAGCAGCGGGCCGTAGATGAAGCGCGCCCAGATGTTGAGAATGTCGATCAGCTCGCGGGTGAGGCCGCGGAAGCCCCAGCGCTCGTAGGCGGAGACGACGAGATCGTCGTCGCCATGCAGCAGCCCGCGATAGAGATCGACGACGCCGCGCACGAAACCGGGCGGGAAGATGCGGATGCAGCCGTAGTCGAGCAGGTTGATGCCGGCGGGCGCGTCGCCGTCGGTGAAGACCGTGTAGTTGCCCAGATGCGGGTCGCCATGGATGAGCCCGTGATGGCTGAACGGGTGCCACCAGGCGCGGAACATGACCTCGGCGAGCCGGTTGCGGTCCTCCAGCGGATGATCCCTGAAGCTCAGCAGCGGCCGGCCGTCGAGCCAGGACATGGTGAGCAGGCGCCCGGTCGACAGTTCCTCGCGCACCTGCGGCACGCGGATGCGCGGTTCGTCGGCGAAGATCTGCGCATAGGCCGCCATGTGGCGGGCCTCGCGCCGGTAATCGAGCTCCTCGCGCACCCGGTCGCCGATCTCGCGGGCGATCTCGCTGGTGTCGATGGCCGGGCCCATGCGGCGATGGACGGAAAAGAGCAGCGACAGCTGGCGCAGGTCCGCCTCCACGGTGGAGGCCATGTCGGGATATTGCAGCTTGCAGGCAAGGCTCTCGCCATCCTGCGCCTGGGCCCGGTGCACCTGGCCGAGCGAGGCGGCGGCCGAGGGCTCGCGGTCGAACCCGGCGAAACGCGACTGCCAGTCGCGGCCGAGCTCCGCCGACATGCGCCGCTTGACGAAGGCCCAGCCCATCGGCGGGGCATCGGACTGCAGCTGCGCCAACTCGGCGGCATATTCGGGCGGGATCGCGTCGGGAATGGTGGAGATGAGCTGGGCGACCTTCATCAACGGGCCTTTCAGCCCGCCGAGGGCGGCGGCCAGCTCCGCCGCCTGCTTCTCGTTGTCGATCGTGTAGCCGAAGACGCGCGCACCGGCGATCTTCGCGGCCAGGCCGCCCATGTTGGCGCCGACGCGGGCATAACGGCCGACACGGGCGCTCAGGCGGTTCTGCTCGCGGTCGCGGGGTGGTTGGGTGCTCATTCGTGCCTCGGCCGGTTGCGGGACGGTGTGTCCGGAACTGCTGCTACGTCCCGACAGATATAGTGGATCGATCCGGCCGGGGCAGAGGCGCCCTCATTCGGGTGCGAGCGAGGCGGCGAGCCGGGCAAGGCTTTCCGCGATGGCGTCGCGGTCGGCGGCCAGCCCCTTGTAGGCGGTCTGGGCGGTGTCGAGCTCCAGCAATTGCCGGCGCAGGCCGAGCGCCAGCTGCTCCCCGTTCGGGTGGCGGGCGAAGGCGGCGACCGGGTCGTGGTGGATACGGATGGTGAAGAGGATATCGCCGCTGTGCGGCAGGCGGCGCAGGGTCTGGCGCTCGACCCGCACATGCAGGCCGCCAGCCTCGTCCCGCGCCAGCCGGTGCGGATCGGTGCCGTCCGCGGCGATCCGCTTGGGGAAGGGGCGGTGCAGCCCGGGGCCGGTATAGAGCGACCAGTTGAGCCGCCAGCTGGGGCGGTCGGCGGTAAGATTGTCGAAGATGCGTGCGACCATCGGTCCCATGCGCCCGTCGTTGAAGCCGGGCACCGTCTCGTGGATCGCGGTCATCGGCTGGGCGAACTTGTCGGCGAGCGACCAGGACGAGGGAAAGCAGAGCGCGCCCGCGGCAAGGCGATACCCTTGCGGCGAGGCGCGCATGAGAATGAGGTCTTCCTGCACCAGCCGGGCGGCGCGGCCGAGCTGGATGTCGTCGTCGCCGGACAGCGAAACCGTGCGCCCGGCGGGCAGGATGCGGATCGCCTCGCCTTCGCGGCGATAAAGATCCGGAAAGCGCTGCGGCAGGTGCGCAGCCAGGAGGTCGAGCACTTCCTGCTGGGCGCTTTCCGTTCCTTCTTCGGCGAGCAGGACGGGGGCTTCGCCGCCGCCGGCCAGCAGGCGTTCCTTCTCGTCCAGCTGTTCGGCGAGCCGGTCGTCGGGCTCGATCCAGTCGGCAAGGTCGAGCGGCTGCAGGCCGACGCTGAAGGGCCGGGCCGAGCCGTCATAGGGCGTGTGGGAAAAGGGCGGGCCGGCGGGGGAGGGCCTGTTCCGCCCCCCGCCCGTGATCCCGCTCATGCGTCGAGCCGTTCCAGTTCGTCGATGAAGCCGGCGATGACCGACAGGCCCTTGCGCCAGAAGGCGGGATCGGTGGCGTCCAGGCCGAACGGGGCGAGCAGCTCCGAATGGTGCTTGGTGCCGCCGGCCGACAGCATGGCGAAATACTTGTCCTGGAAGCCGGCCTCGGCGTCCTCGTAGACCGCGTAGAGCGAGTTCACCAGGCAGTCGCCGAAGGCATAGGCGTAGACGTAGAACGGCGAGTGGATGAAGTGCGGGATGTAGGTCCAGTAGGTCTCGTAGCCTTCGCCGAGGCGAATTGCCGGGCCAAGGCTCTCCGTCTGCACCGACATCCACAGTTCGCACAGGTCGGCGGAGGTCAGCTCGCCCTCGCGGCGGGCCGCATGGACCTTGCGCTCGAACGTGTAGAAGGCGATCTGCCGGACCACGGTGTTGATCATGTCCTCGACCTTGCCGGCCAGCAGGATCTTGCGCTTTTCCGGCGTCTCGGCCTGGCCGAGCAGCGCCTTGAAGGTCAGCATCTCGCCGAACACGCTCGCCGTCTCGGCCAGCGTCAGGGGCGTCGGCGCCATCAGGGCGCCGTTCGGCGCGGCCAGCACCTGGTGGACGCCGTGGCCGAGCTCATGGGCCAGGGTCATGACGTCGCGGGTGCGGCCCTGATAGTTGAGCAGCACGTAAGGGTGGGCGCTGGGCACGGTCGGATGGGCGAAGGCTCCCGGCGCCTTGCCGGTGCGCGCCGGCGCGTCGATCCAGCCCTTGTCGAAGAAGTCGCGGGCGATGTCCGCCATCTTCGGAGAGAAGCGGCCATAGGCGCCGAGCACGGTGTCGCGCGCCTCGTCCCAGGGGATGCGGCGGTTGTCCGCTGAGGGGAGCGGCGCGTTACGGTCCCAGAAATCCAGCACGTCGCGGCCGAGCCAGCCGGCCTTCATCGCGTAGTAGCGGTGGGAGAGGGCGGGATAGGCCTCGCGCACGGCCTCGACCAGGGCGTCGACCACCTCGCGCTCTACCCGGTTGGCCAGGTGCCGGCTGTCGGCGATATCCGCGAAGCCGCGCCAGCGGTCGGAGATCTCCTTGTCCTTGGCCAGCGTGTTGGTGATCAGCGTGAAGACCGGCAGGTTCTGGCGGAAGGTCTTGCTCAGCGCCTTGGCAGCGGTCTCGCGCCGGCTGCCGTCCGCGTCCTGCAGCAGGTTGAGGGTCGGCTCCAGCGACAGCTCGGTGCCGTCGACATCGAAGCGCAGACCCGCCATCGTCTCGTCGAAGAGCCGGTTCCAGGCGCCGGCCCCGGTCACCGACTTCTCGTGGAAGAGCTGTTCGATGCGGTCTTCCAGCTGGTGCGGGCGGGCCTTGCGGATGTCGTCGAGCCAGGGGCGGTAATGGCCGAGCTCGGGATCGCGGGCGGCCTCGTCGAGCACGGCGTCGTCGATGCGGTTGAGCTCCAGCGCGAAGAAGATCAGGTGGGTGCTGGCCGTCGTCAGCTTCTCCTGCACGTCGCCGTAGAACTTCTGCCGGACCGGGTCGGTGGTGTTGCCGGAGTAGAAGAGGCCGGCATAGGAGGCGAGACGGCCCATCAGGTCGTCGAGGGCTTCCATCTCGCGGATGGCTCCGGCGAGTTCCGCGCCGGAGCGGCGGGCCATCTCGTCGAGCTTGCCCTTGTAGCGCTCTTCGAAAGCGCTCGCGTCGCGTGCCGCCTGCGCGAGATCGGCCGCGACCTGCGGGGAATCATGGGCGGGATAGAGGTCGGCGAGGTTCCACTCCGGCAGGGTGCCCAGTTCGCTCGCCGCGCTGCCGCCTTCCGCCGCCGAGCGGGCCCCGCGTGCCTGTGCGCCCCGTGCCTGTGTCCAGCCTGTCGCGTGCGTCATGAGGTCTCCGCTTTCGTGTCGTGGTCTCGTGTCCGGGCGCCAACTCGCACCGTATCGTCCTGCCCCTTGGATATTGTGGATTGTCGGTGAAGGGCAACGGCTAAAGGCGGGGCGAAGAGGCCGCGCGCCGGCAAATGTGGACATTTTGTTTACCGGTGCACGGATAGCCTGACCCGAATTGAGACAGTTCCGAACAAAGGCAGGCGAACGCATGATCCCCACAGGCGGACGCATCCTCATCGCCGACGACGATCCCGTGCAGCGGCGCCTGCTGGAGGAAGCGGTCAAGCGCTTCGGCTACCGGGCGCGCAGCGTCGAGAACGGCGCGGAAGCCGTGGCGATGATGGCCTCGGCGGAGGGCGGCGATGTCGACCTCGTCATCCTCGACCTGGTGATGCCCGAGCTCGACGGCATGGGCGTGATCGCGCGCTTGCGCGAGATGAAGAAGACCGTGCCGATCATCGTGCAGACGGCGCATGCCGGCATCGATGCGGCGGTCAACGCGATCCGCGCCGGGGCGCAGGATTTCGTGGTCAAGCCCGTCTCGCCGGAGCGGCTGGAAGTGGCGATCCGCACCTTCATGCGCATGTCGGCGCTGGAAGGCGAGATCACCCGCATCCACAAGCAGGCGAGCGGCACCTTTTCCTTCGACGACATCGTCACCCGGTCCGACGCGATGGAGCGGGTGATCCGCGTAGGACGGCGCGCCGCCACCTCGCATATCCCGGTGCTGATCGAGGGCGAATCGGGCGTCGGCAAGGAACTGATCGCCCGGGCGATCCAGGGCTCCAGCGAACGGCGGGCCAAGCCCTTCATCACCGTGAACTGCGGCGCGATCCCCGAGCATCTGGTGGAATCGATCCTGTTCGGCCACGAGAAGGGCGCCTTCACCGGGGCGGTCGACAAGCATGTCGGCAAGTTCCAGGAGGCGCATGGCGGCACGCTGTTCCTCGACGAGGTCGGCGAATTGTCGCTCGACATCCAGGTGAAGCTGCTGCGCGCGCTGCAGGAGGGGGAGATCGACCCGATCGGTGCAAGGCGGCCGGTGAAGGTCGACTTCCGGCTGATCTCGGCGACCAACCGGCGGCTGATCGACCTGGTCAAGGACGGCCAGTTCCGCGAGGACCTCTACTACCGGCTGAATGTCTTTCCGCTGTGGCTGCCGCCGCTGCGCGACCGGCCGGAGGACATTCCCGACCTGGTGCGGCACTTCCTGGCGCGTTTCGCCGCGGAGGAGGGGCGCCCGCACATCTCGACCGTTTCGCCGGACGCGGTCGCCATGCTGCAGGCCTACGACTGGCCGGGCAACATCCGCCAGCTGGAGAACGCGGTGTTCCGTGCCGTGGTGCTGTGCGAGGGCGACCATCTGGTCGCCGACGACTTCCCGCAGGTGCAGGCGAGCGTCGGCAGCCTTCCGGCCGCATCGCGCGCGCCGGCCGCGCGGCCCCTCGCCGAACACGAGGCAGGCCCGGCAGCGGAAACCGGAGACGAGACCGCAGCCGAGCAGGCACCGGAGACGGCCGGTGTCGCCCTCGACAAGGACGCTGCGGGGCTGGCGACGCCCTTCGGCTACATGCGTTCGCTCGACGATCACGGCCATGTGCGCAAGCTGGAAGACGTGGAGGCGGAGATGATCCGCACCGCCATCGACCACTATGGCGGGCGCATGACCGAAGTCGCGCGCAGGTTGTCGATAGGGCGGTCGACCCTCTACCGAAAGTTGAAGGACTATGGCCTCGATGCAACACCGGATGCGGAGGCGGCCGAGTAGCGCCGCCCGTGACGCGACGTGACTTGCATTGACGGGACCCAGGCGGCTTGCTGGGTGTTCACAGAACAGAATCACCTCCGCACGGGCGCGGTTCGCCCGGACGGGGCAACCGGAAGAGCTTCATGGCCCGCAGTATTCGTTTCCGCCCGGCCCGCATCGCCGCCACCCTTGCCGGCCTGATGCTGACGAGCGCGCTGCCGGCGCTGGCGACGACCGGCGCGATAACCGGCGCAGGCGAAGATGCCGAGGTGCCGGCCGTCCTCGCCGCGCCGCTGCCCGAGCCGGCGCTGGCCGTGCTGCTGGAGAGCGGGGCCGGACTTTCCGAAAGCGACGGCGCGCTGCCCTTCATGAGCGCGGAGCGGCGCAAGCAGCTGGACGAGTTCTACGCCGCGCGCGGCCACGAGCTGCTGTGGATCGCCGACGGCGTGCCGACGGTGGAGGCGCGGCGGCTCGTGGCGCGTCTCGCGCAGGCGGATCGCGACGGGCTGAAGCCGGCGGACTATGCCCTGCCGGCCGATCTGGCGCATTCGGCCGGGCGCATGGACGAGGCGCGGGCCGCGCGCTTCGAGGCCTTGCTGTCGGCCGCGGCCCTTGCCTATGCCGACCATGCGCAGGCGGGGCGCGTACAACCGGTGTCCCTGTCGAAGAACGTGACGCTGGAGCCGGTGCATCCCGAGCCGCAGGAGGTGCTCGCCGCCCTTGCCGCCTCCGCCGATCCGGCGGCGGTGCTGGAGGGCTACAACCCGCCGCAACCGGGCTTTGCGGCGCTGCGCGCGGCGCTGGCCGAGATCCGCGCCAGGGACGAGGACGAGACGCCGCCGATGGTGCCGGACGGGGCGACGCTGAAGGAAGGCATGCGCGATGCGCGCGTTGCCGTGCTGCGTGCCCGGCTCGGCCTGACGAGCGAGCGTGCCGTGGAGGCCGAGGCCGCTGCCGATGCGGTTGCGGATCAGGCAAGCGAGGCTTCGGCGGAAGAGCTGTTCGATGCGCGGGTGAAGGAGGCGGTGCTCGCCTTCCAGCGCGAGAACGGGCTGCATGCCGACGGCGTCGTCGGCCCGCGCACGCTGCTGGCGCTGAACGCCGTCTCCGACGACGGCATGGCCGAGAGCGACATCGTCGCCAACATGGAGCGCTGGCGCTGGATGCCGCGCGACCTCGGCGCCTTCCACATCTTCGTCAACATCCCCGAGTTCAAGGCGCGGCTGTTCCGCGACGGGGCGCAGGTCTACGAGACCCGCGTCGTCGTCGGCAAGCCGTCGAACCAGACGCCGGTCTTTTCCGACGTGATGGACCACGTCATCGTAAATCCCTATTGGAACGTGCCGTATTCCATCGCCTCGGAAGAGCTGCTGCCGTCGATCATGTCGGATCCCGGCTATCTGTCGCAGCGCAATTACGAGGTGCTGGCCGGCGGGCGCGTCGTCGATCCGTCGTCGGTCGACTGGTCGGGCGTCAACCTCAACAAGGTGCGCATCCGCCAGCGCCCGGGCGGGGGCAATGCGCTGGGCCAGATCAAGTTCATGTTTCCCAACCGGCACGCGGTCTACCTGCACGACACGCCGTCGAAGAGCCTGTTCGCCCGCTCTGCCCGCGCCTTCTCGCATGGCTGCGTGCGCGTGCAGGATCCGTTCGACTTCGCCGATGCCCTGCTGCAGATGGATAGCGAATGGACCGCGGCGCGGCTGAAGTCGATGGTCGGCGGCCAGGAGAAGCGGGCGGACCTGACGCGGCCGGTGCCGGTGCATCTCGCCTATTTCACCGCGTTCGTCGACGAGAACGGCAAGCTGCAGCGCCGACCGGACATCTACGGCCACAATGCCACGCTGACCAAGGCGCTGGAGATCGACGGCTGGGAGGAGTGGCAGCGCTTTGCGGTGGCGGCTCCGGTGAAGCGGACGCGCCCTGCGGTGGTGCAGGCCGGGCCTGCCAAGAAGCAGAAGGTCGTCGACCTTGCGGCGGAGCGCCAGCGCATGTTCATGCGCCGCCATCGGGCCAGCTCCGATTACTGACGAGACCTGAAAAAATCGTGCAGGCGAGTCGTTTCGGCGGCGCCTGAATTGTCCCTTGATCGTCCCTTGCGCGCCGTTCGAGCGGGTGCGCAGGGGCCTGTTGCCCTTGACGGACGGGCCGCACATGAGGGAAAAGGCCGCATACCGGTATTTTTTTCGATAATGATGCGCAATTGCCACGATTTGCGCTCATTTCGGAATACGGTAAAGGCTTCTTAACCTCGGTCCCTTACATCAGTCAGACGGGGGGGCGGTGTTCGGCGGAACCGCCGGCAAACAAGCGAGACTGACATTGCTCGAGGCATGGTTTTCCCGGCTGCGATATCGCGCGTTGCCAGCATTGGCGCTTGCCGCTTTCGCACTGGCGCTGCTGTCGTCCGCGTCGCTGTCTCCTGCGTCTGCGGAGACGCGGACGCTTAAGCTGTACAACACCCATACGCATGAGCGCGTGTCGATCACGTTCAAGCGCAACGGCCGCTACGTCTCCGAGGGGCTTCGCGAGCTGAACCGGTTCCTGCGGGACTGGCGACGCAACGAAAGCACCAAGATGGATCCAAAGCTTTTCGATCTCGTCTGGGAAGTGTACCAGCAGGCCGGCACGAACGAAGCGATCCACGTCGTCTCCTCCTACCGCTCGCCGGCGACCAACAATATGCTGCGCGGCCGCTCGCGCGGCGTCGCCAAAAACAGCCAGCACACGCGCGGCAAAGCGATGGACTTCTTCATCCCCGGCGTGAACATTTCCAAGCTGCGCGCCATCGGCCTGCGCAAGGAGATCGGCGGCGTCGGCTTCTACCCGACCTCGCGCACCCCCTTCGTGCACATGGATACCGGCTCGGTGCGCCATTGGCCGCGCATGACCCGTTCGCAGCTGGCCAAGGTGTTCCCGCGCGGCGATACCATCCACGTTCCCAGCGACGGCAAGAAGATGCCCGGCTATGCCCAGGCGCTGGCACGCCACAAACGCGGCGTGTCCAGCCGTCCGACGGCCGTGGCCAGCGCATCGCCTGGAACGACGCGCCAGTCGGGCGATATCGAGGATCGCGGCATTACACGGCTGCCGGCCGGCAGCGCGAGTTCCGGCGGTCCGAGCCTCTTTGCCCGCATCTTCGGCGGCGACGAGGACGAGGGCGAAGACGTCGCGACGCAGCCGACTCCGCCGGCGCCGGTGACCCGCACGCAGGTCGCCAGCGCAGCTCCGGCTCCCGTTCCCGCCGAGGCGCCTCCGGGCGTGAAGTCGGCCGACGCGCCGGCCCCGGTTCCCGCTCCGGCCAGCGAATCGGCGACCATCGTCCAGGTGATGCCGCGTCTCAAGCCGCAGGATTTCCCGGCGATCGTGGCCGCGGCAGCCGGCGCGGGCAACGGCGGCACGCTGGATGCCCAGGCGCGCAGGCTGGCCGGCGGTCTCCCGGCCGTGGAGGCGACCAGCGTCGCCGCCGCTACGGAGACGTCCGCTCCGCAGGCGCCGATCACCGTTGCCTCCATCGCACCGCCTGCCAAGCCGGCGGAGCTGCGCCAGGGCCCGATCGAGGGCGCCGCCGGCGCGCCGCTCGCCGCCGCACGTCCGCGCCCGGCACCTGCCGACGGCGTGTCGGCCATCGCCGCGGCAACCGGCGTCCAGCCGGGCCGCAAGCCGCAGGCGGATATTGCCGGTGCGACGCTGGCCTATGCGCCGGCCACCGCTTCGGCCTCCGCGCTCGGCACCTCCGCTGCAGCACAGACGAGGGCCCCGGCCGCCTCCGCGGCCCCGGCCGCACGGCAGGCCTCCGTGTCCGGCCGCCTGCCCGAGCCGGTGATCCGCGATCCGCTGGCCCACTTTGCAGCGCTGCCGGACCGCACGGCAATCCCGGACATCATCTCGGGCCTGACCAACACCCGTACCCAGACCTTCGCCCAGCTGCAGCATCCGAACCAGCGCCGCCTGGAACTGCTGATGGCGCCGGGCGGCCGGGTTTATGCCAACCGCTTCGGCGCGTCCGCGCGTGACGGCGAGATGCCGCGCCCGGACCGGTTCGAGGGCCCGGCGGTGGTGCTGCTTCCGGTCGTCTCGCTCAACTGAGCGGACGGCAGGACCTTCGTAGAGACAACAGGACGGCCGGCAGCGGGGAGATCGCTGCCGGCCGTCTTGCGTTCGGCGGTCTTTGGGGGGGCCGGGACGCAGGCAAGGCGCGCACAAAGCAAGGGGCCTGCTCGCGCAGGCGGACGGTTGCTTCAGGAAAAGTCTTGAGGGAGCCGTCGGCGGGCGCGGGCCGGCTGGCCGCCCGCGTCAGCTGCGGGTGACGTTGGGCGAGCCGCGGTCGAGCCGGCCGACGCCCTCGCGGGCGATCTCGTTGGACGCGTCGATGCCGAGTGCCCGGTTGTAGGACCGGCGCGCGTCGCTGGCCTGGCCGAGCGTTTCCAGGGCGATGCCGCGATTGGCCCAGGCGATGGCCGAGCGCTGGTCGCGGTTGACCGCATCGGACAGGTCCGAAAGGGCCGCCTTGGGATCGTTGAGGGCGAGATAGGAGATGCCGCGCGCGATATAGGGCTCGGCGGCATTGGGATCGAGACCGATGGCGGTGGCGAAATCCTCGATGGCGCGCTGGTGGTTGCTGCGCGCCTGGAGGATCAATCCGCGATTGTGGAAGGCGCGGGCATTGCTGGAATCCAGCCGGATCGCCGCGTCGAAATCGGCCAGCGCCTGGTCGTCGCGGCCGAGCTCGCGATAGGCATTGCCGCGCCCGACCAGTGCAAGGTCGTAGTCGGGCTTGATGCGCAGGGCGGCGCTGTAGTCGTTGACGGCGGCGTTGATGTTGCCCATGCGCCGATGGACCAGCGCGCGATTGGCATAGGCCTGATACGAGTTCGGCGACAGCTGCAGGGCGGTGTCGAAGTCCGCCATCGCTTCCTTGAAGCGCCCGGCCTGGCCATAGGCGATGCCGCGGGTGTTGTAGGCGGCCGCGTCACGCGGGTTCGCCTCGATCACCGCGTTGAGCGAATCGATGTTCGCGGCGGAGCCGGCGGAACGGTCGACCTCGAAACCGGAGGAGAGGCCGGATGCCTGGCAGCCTGCTGCGAGCAGCGCCGCGGAAAGGATGATGCCCTTCCAGGGATCGGGTCGAAACTTCGCCTTATGCAATGCCGGCCACCTCGATTGGTCCTGTCCTCACCACGGGTTCGTGCAGGGACAATGGCATGATCGCCCGCCGCGATCTACCCGGGTGAGGGTGTCAGCCGATTCGGGCGGAAACCCGGCGTCCTGCTGGTTGCCGCGGCAAAGCCGGCCGCCCTGCGCGGCAGTTGCTCCCAGACAAGCCTCGCCGGCTTAAACGGCTTCGCCTCCATGCCGGACGCGTCGGCCCGGAGCAGGAGGCGAAAGACCTGAAGGGATCGGCTGAAGAAAGCGCGATACGGTTCGCGCCGGGCCGTTTAGCGGCGGGGAGCCTTGCTCGGCAGCAGGCCTTCGCGCTGGGCACGCTTGCGCGCCAGCTTGCGGGCGCGGCGAACGGCCTCGGCCTTCTCGCGCGCCTTTTTCTCGGACGGCTTCTCGTAGTGGCCGCGAAGCTTCATCTCGCGAAAGATGCCTTCGCGCTGCATTTTCTTCTTAAGCGCCTTGAGCGCCTGATCGACATTGTTGTCGCGGACCAGAACCTGCACGCGTCTTTTCCCATCGTGTTTGCACGGGATGCGGACCTGCATCCTGTGCCGGAGCAATCTCAATGTGATGCGGAAGCGAAGTCGAACCGCAACCGGAACCGGTCGCCATCCGGGAAGGGGCTGCAACCTGCACAAAGGCAAGGCCGCGCCGCCCTCGCGTCGCCAGTCAGGGCGTTGTGTTAGCAGAGGCGACCGCGCTTGTCCACCTGCATTCACCCGCGAAATGCACTGTTTCGAGGCTTTGCAGAGGCCGTTCCCGGCCCGCATCGTCATAGGGTTTCCGTATGCCGGAGGCAAGAGATGCGGGCCGGTTTTTCTGGACAGGGTTGTAATGAGCGACTAGGAAGGTTTCCCGGTTGTTGGCGCGGTTTTCGCCCCTTTGCGGCGGCGCGCCACCCGGTGTCCAAGTCCTTTGCCCGTGCGGGACCTGGCTGCGTCGTTCCGAGCTCCGCCCGGTGTCGACGCGCCGGCGTGAGCTCCGGGCACTCCCGGAGTGCATGGGATGAACGATACGTCTCCGGCCCGCGCGGCCGGCCGGTTTTCCGTCCTTTGGCGCGGCGACATCCTGCCGACGCTGGCGCTCGGCGCTCCGATCGCCGGAGCGCAGGTGGCGCAGATGGCGGTCAACACGGCCGACGTGCTGATGATCGGCTGGCTCGGCGCGACCGAGCTGGCCGCTGCGGTGCTGGCCTTCAACCTCTATATCGTCCTGTGGCTCTTCGGCATGGGCGTGCTGCAGGCGGTGATCCCGCTGGCGGCGCAGGCGCGCGGCCAGGGCAAGGTGCGCGAGTTGCGCCGTGCCGTGCGGATGGGCTTCTGGTTCGTCGCCTTCTACTCCGTGCCGGCCTGGATCGTCATGTGGCATACCGAGGAGCTGCTGGTCGCGCTCGGGCAGAAGCCGGACGTGGCGGCGCTGGCCGGCGGCTATGCCCGCATCATGATGATCTCGCTGCTGCCCTCGCTGCTGACGATGGCTTTGCGCAGCTTCGTCACCGTGATGGAGCGGGCGCAGGCGGTCCTGTGGGCGACCATCGTCGGCGCGGTGCTGAACGCCATGGTCAACTATGTGCTGATCTTCGGCCATTTCGGCTTTCCGCGCCTGGAACTGGTGGGCGCGGCCATCGGCTCGGTGATCACCGCGACGGTGACGCTGCTGCTGCTTGTCGGCTATGTGCTGTACGACCGGCAGCTGCGGCGCTACGGCGTGTTCGGCCGGATCTGGCGCTCGGACTGGCCGAAGCTGTCCGAGATCGTCAAGCTGGGCTGGCCCATTGCCGTGACGCTCCTGGTCGAGGTGGCGCTGTTTTCCGGCACGTCGGTGCTGATGGGCTGGATCGGCACCATCGAGCTCGCCGCCCACGGCATCGCGACGCAGCTCGCCTCGATCACCTTCATGGTGCCCATCGGCATCGGCCAGGCGGCGATGATCCGCATCGGTCTTGCGGCCGGACGCGGCGACCGGCCCGGTGTCGGGCGCGCGGGCTGGACGGGCTTCGGCATCGGCATGGCCTTCATGGGCGCCTGTGCCATCGCCTTCTGGGTGATCCCCGGCACCCTGGTCGGCCTGTTCCTCGACTTCGACAATCCGGATGCGGCGAATGTCTTCGCCATCGGCGTCGGCTTCCTGGCGGTCGCCGCGCTGTTCCAGGTCTTCGACGGGGCGCAGGTGATCGGCGGCAGCCTGCTGCGCGGCCTGTCCGACACCAAGGTGCCGATGATCATGGCCATCGTCGGCTATTGGGGCGTGGGAATGACCGGTGCCTATGTCCTCGGCTTCCCGCTGGGCCTCGGCGGCATCGGCATCTGGCTGGGACTGGCGGCGGGCCTTGCCTTCGTCTCCGTCCTCGTCATGTGGCGGTTCGCGCTGCGCGAGAGGATCGGGCTGCTCTAAGGGCCGCTCAGGCCCTCAGCGGGCGGATGCGGTTGACGTGACCCATCTTGCGGCCCGGGCGGCTTTCCGTCTTGCCGTAGAGATGCAGCGAGGCGCCCGCCTCCGCGAGGATCTCTCCCCAGCGGCCCGCCTCATCGCCGATCAGGTTCTCCATCACGACGTCGGAATGGCGCTCGGCGCTGCCGAGCGGCCAGCCGGCGACAGCGCGCACATGCTGCTCGAACTGCGAGACCTGGCAGGCGTCCTGGGTCCAGTGGCCGGAATTGTGCACGCGCGGGGCGATCTCGTTGACGACGAGGCGCGGACCGCCGGCTCCCTCCGGCAGCACGAACATCTCGACGCCGATCACCCCGACATAGTCGAGCCGCTCGCAGATCGTCTCGGCCATCTGCCGGGCCTGTGCGGCGAGTTCCGGCGAAAGGGCGGCCGGGACGGTCGAGGTCTTGAGGATGTGGTCGCGGTGGACATTCTCGGCGACGTCATAGGCGCGAAGGGTGCCGTCGACGCCGCGCGCGGCGATGACCGAGACCTCGCGCTCGAAGGGAACGAAGGCTTCCATGATCGCGGCCTGGCGACCGAGCCGGGTGAAGGCGTCGCGTGCCTCTGCGGCCGAGCGCAGCAGGATCTGGCCCTTGCCGTCATAGCCGAGGCGCCTTGTCTTGAGGATGCCCTTGCCGCCGGCATGGCCAAGCGCTGCGACCGCGTCCTCGTCGCTGTCGACGCGCCAGAAGCCGGCGACGGGAATGCCGGCGGCCTGCAGGAAGCTCTTTTCCTCCAGCCGGTCCTGCGAGACCGCAAGGGCGCGCGGACCGGGGCGCACCGGCACGCGGGCCGCCAGGTGGCTGGCGGTCGGACCGGGAACGTTCTCGAACTCGTAGGTCACCACGTCGACGGAGGCGGCGAACATGTCCAGAGCGGAGATGTCGTCATAGCCGGCGATGGTGTGGGTATGGGAGACGTCGAAGGCGGGGCTCGACGGATCGGGGCAGAAGATGTGGGTCTTCAGGCCGAGGGGGGCCGCCGCGAGCGCGATCATGCGGCCGAGCTGGCCGCCGCCGAGAATGCCGATCGTGTCGCCGGGCCGCAGGGGCCGGTCGCCGGTCTTGATCATCTGCCGTCGTTCCTGCTGGTCATGCGTCGTCGGAAGGATGTTCGGCGACGGCGTCCGACTGGCGCCGGCGCCAGGCATCGAGACGTTCGGCAAGGCCGCTGTCGGTCAGGGCCAGCACCGCGGCCGCGAGCAGGGCGGCGTTGACCGCGCCGGCCCTGCCGATGGCGAGCGTGCCGACGGGAATGCCGGCCGGCATCTGGACGATGGACAGGAGGCTGTCCTCGCCCTTCAGCGTGCGGGATTCGATCGGCACGCCGAACACGGGGAGCGGTGTCATGGACGCGGTCATGCCGGGCAAGTGGGCGGCGCCGCCGGCACCGGCGATCACCACCTTGAAGCCGGCATCGCGTGCGCCGGTCGCGAAATCGTAGAGCCGCTGGGGTGTGCGGTGGGCCGAGACGATGCGCGCCTCGTGCGAGACGCCGAGCGCCTCCAGCGTGTCGGCGGCATGTTTCATGGTCGGCCAGTCGGACTGACTGCCCATGATGATCGCCACTTGCGGATTTGCCTCGCCCATGCGCGCCCCTGCCTGAGGTTGCTGTTGCCGGCCGTGCCGGAAGGCCCCGCACTATAGGCAGAGCCGGGCAGGGCGCAAGGGGCTTGCAGGACGCGTGGCGGCGGCGGGGCGCCGGCCGGGCAAGCCGTCAGGCGATGATGTCGGGGAGCAGGCGATCCTCGAGCGTGGAGATGCGGTCCTTCAGCGACAGCTTCTTCTTCTTCAGCCGCTGAAGCTGCAAGGCGTCGGCGCGCCCGGTCTCCACCATGGCGCCGATGGCCATGTCGAGGTCCCGGTGTTCCTGACGCAGGCGCGCAAGCTCGATGCGCACCGTCTTGTCGTCGAATTCGCTGTCCATGCCCGCATCCATGCCTTTACTCCAGACTTCCGGCGCAAACGCCCGCAAGATCAGCGGAAGAGCCGAGGCGGAACGCCGGGCCTTTCCGAAAAGCCGATCGTCTTTCCTGGCCCGGAAATGCTTCCTCCCGAAGGCAAAACCGCTCCTCGCCCCGAGGATACCGCGATGGCGGGCCGGGCGGTAGACCCGTTGAGCACGATGGTGAAGGCAGCGGGGCTGCAGGCGGGCCGGGGCAGGGTGTCGCAGGGGCGCGAGTGCCGGGAGTTCCTCGTCAAAACGACGTAGGGGAATAGCGCGTAAACCCGTCGCTAACGGCGATATCGCAATCGGCGCCCGAGCTTTCGGAAGGGTTCGACAGGCAAGGCAGGCTGTGTCACACTCGTGTTGTCAAACGCGAATAGGCAAGGAGGTTTATCCATGTCCCTTCAGTCGCATCTGGTCGAGTTGAAGAAGCGTCACTCCGATCTTGAGCGAAAACTGGAAGAGGCGATGCGCCATCCAAGCGCGGACTCGCTGGAGCTCGCCACCCTCAAGCGCCAGAAACTTCAGCTCAAGGACGAGATCGAGCGGATTCGCTCCGGTTCCACCCTGCACTGAAGACTTGCATTGACACGGGCAGGGCCGAAAAGCCCTGCCACTGACAGCAGAAGCCGCGGCAGTGCCGCGGCTTTTGCCGTTTTGGGGCAGGCCGTTTCGGGGGCAGGCTGGGGCGGCCGTCAGACCTTGCGGGCCATCTCGCGCAGCACGAATTTCTGGATCTTGCCGGTGGAGGTCTTCGGCAGCTCGGTGAAGACCACGTGGCGAGGCACCTTGAAGCGGGCGAGCCGCTCGCGGCAGAACTCGATGATCTCCTCGGCCCCGACCGACGCGCCGGGGCGCAGCTCGACGAAGGCGCAAGGGGTCTCGCCCCACTTGTCGTCCGGGCGGGCGACCACGGCGGCGGCCATGACGTCGCGATGCTTGAACAGCACGTCCTCCACCTCGATGGAGGAGATGTTCTCGCCGCCCGAGATGATGATGTCCTTGGACCGGTCCTTGAGCTGGATGTAGCCGTCCTCGTGCATGACGCCGAGATCGCCGGAATGGAACCAGCCGCCGGCAAAGGCCTCGGCCGTCGCCTCCGGATTCTTGAGATAGCCCTTCATCACGACATTGCCGCGGAACATCACCTCGCCGAGGGTCTCGCCGTCGGCCGGCACGGGCTGCATGGTCTGCGGATCGAGCACTGCAAGATCCTCCAGCGCCACGTAGCGCACGCCCTGGCGGGCCTTCAGCGCCGCCTGTTCGGCCGGGGAGCGGGCATCCCACTCGCGCTTCCAGTCGTTGACGACGGCGGGGCCGTAGACCTCGGTCAGGCCGTAGAGATGGGTGACGTTGAAGCCGGCCTCCTTCATCGCGGCGAGCACGGCCTCGGGCGGGGGAGCTGCGGCGGTGAAGAACTCGACGATGCGCCCGTCGAGATCGCGTTTTTCCTCGTCCGGCGCGTTGAGCACCGTCGACATGACGATGGGCGCACCGCACAGATGGGTGACGCCTTCGTCCGCGAGCGCGTCCCAGATCTGCCTGGCGCGGACCCAGCGCAGACAGACATGGGTGCCGGCGACCAGCGACAGCGACCAGGGGAAGCACCAGACGTTGCAGTGGAACATCGGCAGGGCCCACAGATAGACCGGATGCCGGGCCATAGAGGCGGTCAGGACGTTGGCCTGGGCCAGCAGATAGGCGCCGCGATGATGGTAGACGACGCCCTTGGGGTTGCCGGTCGTTCCGGAGGTGTAGTTCAGCGAGATCGCGTCCCATTCGTCCGCCGGAAGCTGCCAGGCGAATTCGGGATCGCCGGACGCGACGAAGTCCTCGTAGCCGATCTCGCCCAGCAACTCGCCGGTCTGCGGGAACTCCGGGTCGTCGTAGTCGACGACCAGCGGGGCGACCTTCGCCAGCGCGAGCGCCTCCTTCATCACCGGGGCGAATTCCCGGTCGGTGATGACGACCTTGCTCTCCGCGTGGTCGAGCTGGAAGGCGAGGACGGCGGCATCGAGCCGGGTGTTGAGCGAGTGCAGCACGGCGCCGGTCATCGGCACGCCGTAATGGGCCTCCAGCATCGGCGGGGTATTGGACAGCATCACCGTGACAGTGTCGTTCTTGCCGATGCCCCTTGCTGCCAGCGCCGAGGCGAGCCTTCGGCTGCGGGCGTAGAACTCGGCATAGGAGACGCGCTGGCGTCCATGCACGATGGCGATGTGTTCGGGGAAGACGGCGGCGGCCCTCGCCAGGAAGCTCAAGGGCGACAGCGGTGTATAATTCGCCTGGACCTTGTCGAGATCGCGCGTGAAGGGAGTGCCGTTGTCGGCCATTCGTTCCTCCGGAAGGTGCCCTGTCGCCGGCGTTTTTCGTTGTCGCCGTTTCTCCGCCATCAAAGCCGCAAAGCCCTTTGCGATCAACTGCGCAGAAAGGGCAGGGCGCCTCAGGCGAGAAGGGTGCTGAGACCGTCCCACAAGAGCTTGAGGCCGATGACGCCGACGGCGAGATAGGTGATGCGGTAGAACAGGGCCGGCTGCACCCGGCGCACCAGCCAGACGCCGGCAAGGGTCGCCAGCGGGGCGAGGGGCAGAAGCATCGCGGAGGTGGCGAGGTTCGTCGCGTCGAACTGGCCGAGCGCGGCATAGGGCACCAGCTTGATTGCGTTCATCGTGGTGAAGAACAGCACGGTGGTGCCGGCGAAGCGGATCGGATCGAGCCGCAGCGGCAGCATGTAGATCTGGTAGGGCGGTCCGCCGGTATGGCTGACGAAGCTGGTGAAGCCGGAGATCGCGCCCCAGAAGCGCCCGGCCCACGGGCGCTGCGGCCGGGGCTCGCCCCGGCGCGCGCCGCCGCGCAGGTAGTCGAGGGTGAAGAGCACCGCGACCAGGCCGACCAGCAGGCGCACATGGGCGTCGCTGACATGGGCGGCGGTGAGATAGCCGACGCCGATGCCCAGGATCGCCGGCGGCAGCAGGATGCGCAGGCTCTCCCCGTCATACTTGCCGCGGTAGGCGATGAGCCCGGCCAGGTCCATCACCACGAGGATCGGCAGCATGATGCCGGCCGCCTGCACCGGCGGGATCACCAGGCTCATCATCGGCACGCCGAGCAGCGCCAGCGGCCCGCCGAAGCCGCCCTTGGCCAGCCCGACCAGGATCACCGCCGGAATGGCGAAGGCATAGAACAAGGGGTCAGTGACGGGATGCACGGGGCGGGTCTCGCGGGGAGGATTGCAAGGGTGGGCGGGTCGCACCGGCAAGCAGGCGAAGGCCCGCTCCCGGAAACCTCTTCGGTATCTACCCGCGGCGGAAGCTTGTCCAGAGGCGAACCGGACGTGCGTGCCTATATCGGCAGCAGCCCCCGGACGATGTGCGCGATCGCAAGGCCGATGCGGATCATCGTAACGAAGCCGTCCGTTGCATCGACGAGGACGTACCACAGAGCTACCAACAGGAGGCTGAAACACACCGTCGCCAGCGCGGCCGCATTGTGGGACAGGAACTCCGATCCGAAACCTGATCTCGCGGGCCGCAAGACCCGTACCGACAGGGCGACGATGATCGCTAGGACATAGAGGGCGACCGGCAGAAACGGAGAGAGCATCAGGGCATACAGGACCTGATAGTCGGGCGTTTCCGGGAACTTCTCGATGAGCTTGATGTGCTCCTCGACGGTGTGGAACGGCACGAAACTGGGTTTGCGAGGCAGGAGATCGTACAAGGCTCCCGCCAGCGCAGCCGCGGAGACCAGCAGGACCGTCAAGGTCCCGGTCGTCAGCGGGATGATTGCCGCCAGGCGGGCGAGTAGAAAGCGCCCGTCCGGCCGGCAGCCTCTCAGGAGCTGGTCGCGCGCCGCGATCAATGACAGCCAGACAAACGGGGCGAGCAGCGCCGGAATCAGGCACATGAAAACGGTGGCGCTCATCAGGGAGTCGTTGCGGGACAGCGGCACTCTCATCGACGCGACTGCAGGCACGCAGCCGATCATGAGCAGCCATTCCATCTGGCGAAACGCGGTCTGCAGGCGAGGTGCGAGACCGGCAAACCAGTTTCTGTATGTACAGGCGGCTGGAAGCACGACGCCGATGTGAATAAGTCCGGCAACTACCATGAGCGCCATGGGTCCGAACCCCAGGACCATCTGAAGGTTGCCCTTCACGTCGTTCGCTGTGATGACGGTGATCAGTCCCAGACCGGCGACCATGGCAAGGGAATATCCCAGGCCCAAGGTAAGCGGCCCGGTCATGGGCGTGTCGGTGGAATCCATCCTCCGCCACAGTCTGGCAATGAAGGCGATAAAGCCGCCAGCGCAGATGAGGGGGGTGGTCGCGAAAGGGCTGAGGGCGGCAAGCGCAAGCACCATGATCGCCCCAAGCCAGCCAGCGCAGGTTGCGACAACGATTGCGGCAGTGGTCGCGCCGAGAACCGTCAGTGATGCCGCGGTTGTTCGCAGGGCCTCCACTCCAGCCAGGCCGGGCGTCGGCAGCCCTGCCTGTGCCGCGAGTTTCTCACCGGCGATGGAAACAAGTCCGGCCATGAGGATGGCGAGCGCCGGTGTCATAGCCATCCCGACCATTCGCCGCGGGGATCGTTCCGCGATCGCCCAGCGAGCAAAGAACACAGACAGAATGCAAAGAAGCAGTATCCCCGCTTCAACCGAGGGGCTTGTCGACCTCGCCCAGGAATACTGATGGGGTCTAAGGATGGTAACGGACAACAGGGAAAGCAGGAGCGGATAGAAGAGGCAGGCTTTCAGGACGAACGTGTAGGGCGTGAATGCTGCCTGCCCCTCGGCTTGCAGGGTTTCGTCGCGCCCGCTCGAACTCTGCCGACCTCGCGGCGTCGAGAGCCACAGGTCGATGTGGCCAAGGATCGATATCAGGATTTGGCGAAAGCCGGCTGCACCGTTGTCCGGTGTCCACGTCGAGCGGAGTGCGGTCTCGCTGCTGCCTGAAAGTCGAAGCGTGGCGGCCTGCGCAAGAGCCCTGGCAACGAGAAAGACGAGTGCAGCCGCGGCGGCTATCCAGATGAACCCGGGCAGCAGGCTCTGCAGATCGGGATATGGCGAAGGCCCGAGTCTCGGCATGGGATTTCCGTGAAAATAATTTGTACGGCAATTTTCAATCACAGATAGGCGGATGCACGACCGGATTGCAAGGCGGTCACGCGGCGCTCTGCGGGGCGGAAGCCATGCCGGGGGCGACGTCCTCCGGCACCTAAGCAAACTTCCCATTCGCCGAATGTATAGGGTCGCAAGGCTTGCCTTCCCTGTTTCGGTGACGGCAGATACGCAGTCGAGGACGTCCGGCGGCCGGGCGGGGGCGAGGAGGTCCCTGCGCATGCGACGGGCGGGAAAAGGTCCGGTCTGCACGCCCCGTGTGGCGGTGCGACCGGAAGCGACAGGGAGGAGACACCCAGATGGCGAGCCGTTATCACGAGGTCTACGAGGCGTGGCAGCGCGATCCGGAGGCCTTCTGGGCCGAGGCTGCCGCCGAGATCGACTGGGTGAAGCCCTGGGACAAGGTCTTCGATCCGTCGATGGGCGGCTACGGCCAGTGGTTCGCGGGCGCCGAGTGCAACACCTGCTACAACTGTCTCGACCGGCATGTGGAGCGCGGACGCCCCGGCCAGCCGGCGATCGTCTACGACAGCCCGATCACCGGCGCGAAGGCCGTCTTCACCTATGAGGAGACGCTGGCGCGGGTGAACGCGATGGCCGCGGTGCTGGCCGATCACGGCATCGGCAAGGGCGACCGCGTCATCATCTACATGCCGATGATCCCCGAGGCGGTGATGGCGATGCTGGCCTGCGCCAGGCTCGGCGCGGTGCATTCGGTCGTCTTCGGCGGCTTTGCCGCGCGAGAACTCGCCACCCGCATCGACGATGCGGCGCCGAAGGCGATCATCGCCGCGTCCTGCGGCATCGAGCCGGGCCGGGTGGTGGCCTACAAGCCGCTGCTGGATGCCGCCATCGACATGGCGCGGCACAAGCCGCAGGCCTGCTTCGTGCTGCAGCGGGGGCAGGCCGAGGCGGCGCTGGCCGGCGAACGCGACCACGATTTCGGCGCACTCACCGAAGATGCGCTGGCGCAGGGGCGCAAGGTGCCTTGCGTCCCGGTGAAGGCGACCGATCCGCTCTACATCCTCTACACCTCCGGCACGACGGGCCAGCCGAAGGGCGTGGTGCGCGACAATGGCGGCCATATGGTCGCGCTGAAATGGACCATGGCGAACCATTACGGCGTGGAGCCGGGCGAGGTGTTCTGGGCGGCCTCCGATGTCGGCTGGGTCGTCGGGCATTCCTATATCGTCTATGCGCCGCTGCTGCACGGGGCGACCACGGTCGTTTTCGAGGGCAAGCCCATCGGCACCCCCGATGCCGGCGTGTTCTGGCGGGTGATCGCCGAGCACGACGTGGTGAGCCTGTTCACCGCGCCGACGGCCTTCCGCGCGATCAAGAAGGAAGACCCGGACGGCAAGCTGATCGGCGACTACGACCTCGGCTCCTTCCGCACCCTGTTCCTGGCCGGCGAGCGCGCCGACCCGGACACTATCGCCTGGGCGGAGGACAAGCTCGGCGTGCCGGTGATCGACCACTGGTGGCAGACCGAGACGGGCTGGCCCATCGTCGGCAATCCGGTCGGGCTCGGCATGCTGCCGGTCAAGCACGGTTCGCCGACCGTGCCCATGCCCGGCTACGACGTGCAGGTGGTGGACGATGCAGGCCACCCCGTCGCCAAGGGCACGCTCGGCAATGTGGTGATCAAGCTGCCGCTGCCGCCGGGCTGCCTGCCGACGCTGTGGAACGCGCCGGAGCGGTTCCACGCCAGCTACCTGGAGGAGTTCCCCGGCTGCTACAAGACGGCGGATGCCGGCCTGATGGACGAGGACGGCTATCTCTTCATCATGGCGCGCACCGACGACATCATCAACGTGGCCGGCCACCGCCTGTCGACGGGCGCCATGGAAGAGGTGCTGGCGAGCCACAAGGATGTGGCCGAATGCGCGGTGATCGGCGTCGCCGACCAGCTCAAGGGCCAGGCGCCCTGCGGCTTCGTCGTGCTGAAGGCCGGCGTCAACCGACCGCATTCGGAGATCGAGAAGGAGCTCGTCGCCCTGGTGCGCGAGAAGATCGGCCCCGTCGCCACCTTCAAGCTGGCGATCACCGTCGAGAGGCTGCCGAAGACTCGCTCGGGCAAGATTCTGCGCGCCACCATGCGGCAGGTCGCGGACGGGGCGGAGTACCGGATGCCGGCGACGATCGACGATCCGGCGATCATCGACGAGATCGCCGCGGCGCTGAAGGAACGCGGCCTGCCGGTCGCCGGCTGAGCACCGGAGGAAAGCAACCCGCGCCCGGCCGGGCCACGGTTCTCCAGACGCTTTTGCTGCTCGCGCATCGACAGAGGCAGCGGCGCGGCCTATGTTCGCCCGCTGAGATGGCTGCCCGGCCAGGGCGGCCTGTCCCGAAATTGCGTGAACAGACAGCAGCGAGGAACCCCGTGTCCCTGGAAAACAAGGTTGCCATCGTCACCGGCGCGGCCGGCGGTATCGGCTACGCCATTGCACGCCGTTTTCTCTCCGACGGCGCCAAGGTGGTCATCGCGGATGTGGACGATGCGCGCGGCGAGGACGCCGAGGAGGAGCTGAAGGCCCTCGGCGAGGTGCGCTACGTGCATTGCAACGTCGCGGAGAAGCTCGACGTGCGCAACCTGGTGGCGGCGACCCTCGATGCCTTCGGCGACATCGATGTGCTGGTGAACAATGCCGGCATCGTCATCGGCGGCGACTTTCTTGATCTCGACGAGGCGGATTTCGACCGCGTGCTGTCGGTGAACCTGAAGGGCGCGTTCCTGTGCACCCAGGCGGTCGCGCGCCACATGGTCGACAAGGTGGAAGCGGGCGGCGCGCCCGGCGTCATCATCAACATGTCGTCCGTGAATGCGGTCTTCGCCATCGCCAACCAGGTGCCCTATTCGATCTCCAAGGGCGGCATGAACCAGCTGACCAAGGTCGCGGCGCTGTCGCTGGCGCCCTACGGCATCCGCGTCAACGGCATCGGCCCCGGCTCGATCATGACCGACATGCTGGCCTCGGTGAATTCGGATAAGGCGGCGCGCATGCGGGTGCTCTCGCGCACCCCGCTCGGCCGCGTCGGCGAGCCGTCGGAGATCGCCGGTGTCGCCGCGTTCCTCGCCTCGGACGATTCCAGCTACATGACCGGCCAGACGCTCTATGCCGACGGCGGGCGCCTGCCGCTGAACTACACGGTGCCGGTCGCCGAAGAGGACTGAGCCGGCTCCTTGGGTTCGATGCGACAAGAAAGGCCGGGCGCCCGCAGCGCCCGGCCTTTTCGTGTTCACGGGTGCTCTGGGGCGCTCTACTCGGCGGCGGAACTGCGATCCTCGCGCGGGCTGTCGAAGGCCTGCGCGCCGCTTTCGAACTGCAGCTTGGCCAGCTTGGCGTAAAGGCCGCCCCGCGCCACGAGGTCGGCATGACGGCCGCTTTCGACGATGCGCCCGCCTTCCATGACGATGATCCGGTCGGACTTGAGCACGGTGGCAAGGCGATGGGCGATCACCAGGGTGGTGCGCCCTTGCATCAAGCCTTCCAGCGCCGTCTGCACCAGGGTCTCGCTTTCGGCGTCGAGCGCGCTGGTCGCCTCGTCGAGGAGCAGGATCGGGGCGTCCTTGAGGATGGCGCGGGCGATGGCGATGCGCTGGCGCTGGCCGCCCGACAGGGTGATGCCGCGCTCGCCCACGGCTGTGTCGTAGCCTTCGGGCAGGGCGCGGATGAACTCGTCGGCAAAGGCCGAGCGGGCAGCGGCCTCGATCTCCGCGCGGGTCGCCTCGGGCCGGCCGAAGGCGATGTTGTCGGCGATGCTGGCGGCGAAGACCGTGGTGTCCTGCGGCACCAGGGCGATCTGGCGGCGCAGATCCAGCGGATCGCAGTCGCGCAAGTCCACGCCGTCGACGCGCACGCTGCCGCTGGTGGGATCGTAGAAGCGCATCAGGAGATGGAACAGCGTCGACTTGCCGGCGCCAGAGGGGCCGACGATGGCGACGGTCTCGCCGGGCGCGACGTCGAGGCTGACATCGGCGAGCACGGGCAGCCCGCCGCCGGCGCCATAGGCGAAGGAGACGCCGTCCAGCCCGACTGCGCCCGACAGGCGCGGCGGTAGCTTCACCGGCTTCGCCGGCGCGGCGATTTCCGGCTCGATCTTCAGCAACTCGGACAGGCGCTCCGCGGCGCCGGCCGCCAGCGAGATCTCGCCCCAGACCTGGCTGAGTTCGCCGAGGGCGCCTGCGGCGAAGATCGAATAGAGCAGGAACTGGCCGAGTTCGCCGGCGGTGATGCGGCCGACGAAGACGTCGCTGGCGCCGACCCACAAAACAGTGACGACGCTGCCGGCGATGACGAACATCGCGAAGGCGGTGAGCAGGGCGCGGGCGAAGATCGCCGTGCGGGCGGCGCGGAAGGCCTCCTCGACGCTGGTGCCGAAGCGCAGGCTGGCAAGCGCCTCGTTGGTGAAGGCCTGCAGGGTGCGGACCGAACCGAGCGTCTCCGACGCATAGGCGGAGGCGTCGGCCAGCGTGTCCTGCGCATGGCGCGAGCGGCGGCGCACGCTGCGGCCGAAGGCGATGAGCGGCAGGACGATGACCGGGATGGCGCCGAGCACGAACATCGACAGGCGCGGGCTGGTGACCACCATCATCGCCGAGGCGCCGAGGAACATCATCAGGTTGCGCATGGCGATGGACGCGCTGGCGCCGACGGCGGACTTGACCTGGGTGGCGTCGGCCGTGAGGCGCGAGACCATCTCGCCGGAGCGGGCGCTGTCGAAATAGCCGGGGGACAGGCGGATGATGTGGCTGTAGACGTCGGCCCGCAGGTCCGCGACGATCCGCTCGCCGAGCGAGGTGACCATGTAGTAGCGCAGGGCCGAGAAGGTGGCGAGCGCGGCGGCGACGAGAATGAGCACCGAGAAATAGTTGTCGACGAGGGACGGGTCGTCGGCGCCGAAGCCGAAATCGATCATCCGGCGGATGGCGATCGGCAGGACGAGCGTCGTGCCGGCCGCACCCATCAGCGCCATCAGCGCCAGCAGTGCACGCCCCCGATACCGCATCAGGTAGGGCAGAAGGGTGGCCAATGGTCTGAGGTCGCGTTTTCCGCCGCGATCGGGCGTTGAAGGGGAACCGTATCGGGACACGCTTGTTCTTGCTCTCTGTTCCTGCCGGATGCCTGGCGGACCATACCGGTTCGAGGCGGCAAGGCCAACCTGCGCAAGCGGTCGCATTTGTCGCGGCAGCCGAGGCGGGCGGGGGCGGAAACTCGGCTTTGCGGCCTTGTTTTCGGCCGGGGGATGGGGTATAGGCTCGCGCTCAAGGTTTCAGGTGCTGCGCGCTTGCCCGCGTAGCCCGCCAAAGAATCCGTGACTTCGTCAAGAAGCTGCGACACGCCGCCACCGGGCGCGCCTGTCCTGCCGGACGGACGGGGACACGCCGACAACTCCAACATGAATGCGCCGCGCCTCCCCAGGGCCGGTGTAAGCCGCAGGCACGGGGACGAGAAGATGAAGAAGGACATTCATCCCGACTACCACTCCATCAAGGTGGTCATGACGGACGGCACCGAGTTCCACACGCGCTCGACCTATGGCGAGGACGGCGACTCGCTGCAGCTCGACATCGATCCGCGCACCCATCCGGCATGGACCGGCGGCGACCGCCAGCTGATGGACCGCGGCGGCCGCGTCTCGCGCTTCAAGAACAAGTACGCCGGTTTCCTGGGCAACTGATTGCCCGGAAATCCGCTCCGCCCCGTCGGGTGGTTGCAGACACGAAAAACCCCGGATGCCTCAGGCTCCGGGGTTTTTTCGTTGCGAGTTGTCCGGTGCGGATCGGGCGGACGGGATGTTCCGAAAAGGCCCCCCCTTGCGAGGGTGCGCCCGATCAGCCGAGCGTGTTGCGACGTCCGCCGAAGGCGGCGCTGAGCACATCGAGCTGGACCGCGACGGGATTGTCGACCGGGACCGGCTCGGCGTGGCGGCTCTCGTAGATCATCCTGTCGAGATGCTGGATCCGCTCCTGCAGGCGCACCGAGCGCTCGATCAGATCGCGCAGTTCCTCGGGCAGTTCCTGCCAGCCGGGACCGCCGCGCGTGGAGGAGAGCGTGTCGAGGCGCACCTTGTTCTTCTCGCTGCCGGCCTGCTCGGCCGACATCTCGCCCTCGTTGACGGCGCGCTGGAGCAGCAGCCAGGAGGCCATCTGCATCAGCCGCGTCGTCAGGCGCATCGATTCCGTCGCATAGGCGAGGGACCCTGCACGCGGCAGCGACTTCGACTGCACCCGCCCTTCGCCGTCGAGATAGGCGGCGGTCTCCTCGACCAGGGCCATTCCGTCCCGGAAGAGAGCGGAGAACATCTCCGAATTGGCGAGCCGGTCGGCGAAGTCGATGGTGCTTCGCCGCGTGGATGAGAACCAGTCCGTCATGCGCCAGTGCCTCCTGTCCAGCTTTGTCTCAATACCTGGCGACCGCGGAACCTGCCGGCGCTTCTGCGAGGCCTTGGCACGGCAATTGTCCCAAATCTGGGCACTGCGGTCGGGTCAAAGTGTATCTTGCAATCGGCGTGCCAGACCGTCTGGCGCAGGCGGACAGCACGCAACAGGGGATACACCGAAGGAGCCGGCAAAAAAAGAGCCGCGGTGTCCGCGGCTCGAAGTCATTAACAGGGAGGCGTCAAACAGAGTGGACAGGAGCCACTCGAAATCCAGATGACTGGATACCCACAGTTATGAATTAGAAAGCTTAATAAATAGTAAATGACTAAAGTTTTAATGAATCTGCTTGCCTGACGCGAGGACGCTCAAAGTCAAATTTGAAGTAAATAGCGTGGGTTAACTATGGTGTCGCCGGTTGCGCGGTCACTTGCGGAACAGGGCGTCGGCAGCCGCAAGCACGCCGCCGCGCGCATCCCGCTCCCGTTCGGTGCGGGAAATCTCTTCTGTCAAGCGTTCAATGCGCAGCGTCAATTCATCCACAGACAGTCGCGACAGGTCTTCGCCCACCACGACCACGGCAGCCACTGTGATCGGCTTCGAATCGAACTCGTCCCGCATTTTGCGCGTTCCCTCTTGCGTCCCCGCAGCGCCTCGACCCGGGACAGGATGTGCACCCAAGTGCGTGCGCGTCAATTGTCAGGCCTTGCGGGACGTCTTAAACCGGGACACGACAATGGCCCGAAGAAGGATTGGCACGATGAGCGACACGCCACGCATGATGACGGCAATCGGTTTCGAGACACCCGGCGGGCCCGATGTGCTGGCGCCGATGCAGCGCCCGGTGCCGGCCGCCGCCGCCGGCGAGGTGCTGATCCGTGTCGAGGCCGCCGGCGTCAACCGTCCCGACGTCATCCAGCGCATGGGCCACTATCCCCCGCCGCCGGGCGTCACGGACATTCCCGGTCTCGAGGTCGCGGGCACGGTCGTTGCGCTCGGCCCCGATGTCTCGGGCATCGCGGCGGGCGACAAGGTTTGCGCCCTGGTTCCGGGCGGAGGCTATGCCGAGTATGTGGCGGCCCCGGCCGGAAGCGTGCTGCCGGTTCCTTCGGGCCTGTCCATGGCCGAGGCGGCGGCGCTGCCCGAGACCTTCTTCACCGTGTGGACCAATGTGTTCGACCGGGTGGGGCTGAAGGCCGGCGAGCGGTTCCTGGTGCATGGCGGCACGTCCGGTATCGGCACGACGGCGATCCAGCTGGCGAAGGCCTTCGGCGCGGAAGTCTTCACCACGGTCGGCTCGGACGAAAAGGCCGAGGCCGTGCGCAAGCTCGGCGCGGACCATGCGATCAACTACAACAAGACCGATTTCGTCGAGGCGGTGCTGGAAGCGACCGGCGGCCACGGCGTCGAGGTGATCCTCGACATGGTCGGCGGCGACTATGTGGAGCGGAACTGGAAGGTGGCGGCCGTCGAGGGACGGATCTGCCAGATCGCGACGCTGAACGGGGTTGCCGAGAACGTCAATTTCTCGCGATTGATGGTCAAGCGGCTGGTCCATACGGGCTCGACGCTGCGCCCGCGCGAGGCCGCTTTCAAGGCGGCGATCGCTGCCCGCCTGCGCGAAAAGGTATGGCCGCTGATCGAGGCGGGTACGGTGCGGCCGGTGATGGATTCGACCTTTCCTCTCGCGGAAGCCGCTGCGGCACATGCGCGAATGGAGAGCTCCGGACACATCGGAAAGATCGTGCTTTTGACGGGAGCCGCGACGTGATCCATGTTTGATTTCATGGCGGGGAGCGCGTATAAGCCTTGCAGTTCCCCTTCCATGCGACAGATGATTTTGGCTTTGCCGGCTCCTGCGCTCACGAGTGCGGTTCCCGGCGGAGCGAACAGGAGGCATTACACATGGCGACAACTCCCTTGATGCCCAAGGCGACGGCCGTGTGGCTCGTGGACAACACGTCTCTCAGCTTCGACCAGATTGCCGATTTCTGCAAACTCCACCCCCTCGAGGTGAAGGCGATTGCCGACGGCGAGGCCGCCCAGGGCATCAAGGGCCTCGATCCGGTGATGACCGGCCAGCTCACCCGTGAGGAGATCGAGAAGGCACAGGGCGACACGGGCTACCGGCTGAAGCTGCAGGAGCCGAAGACTCGCGTGCCGGAGAGCAAGCGCAAGGGACCGCGCTACACGCCGGTGTCGCGCCGCCAGGATCGTCCGAACGCGATCCTGTGGCTGGTGCGCAACCACCCGGAGCTGAAGGATTCGCAGATCATGCGCATGGTCGGCACGACCAAGCCGACGATCCTGGCGATCCGCGAGCGCACCCATTGGAACTCCAACAACCTGACCCCGATGGATCCGGTGACGCTCGGCCTGTGCAGCCAGATCGAGCTCGACATGGAAGTCGAGAAGGCCTCGAAGAACCTGCCGCCGCGTCCCGAGGAGGAGCACTACGAGGAGACGCTGCTGCCGGTCGACGAGACCACCTCGGAGGACGCGATGGCAGCTGCCTTCGCCCGTCCCGCTCCCTCGCAGCCGAAGGACGAGGAGATCGACGCCGACGCGGTGTTCGCCAAGCTCAACTCTCTTAAGGGCAAGCCCCGCGACGAGAACGAGGACGACTATTAAGTCGTTTGCGGCGCTCCACTGATAGGTTTTTCGACCTGGTTGCGCGCCGATTTGAGCGATTTTCGATAAAAAAAGGCCGTTTCCGGATCGGAAACGGCCTTTTGCATTTTTCAGGCCCGGAAAACGGCGCCAGTCGGCGCCCAGGCGATCAGCGCTCGGTCAGCTTCAGCTCGATGCGGCGGTTGCGGGCAAGCGCTTCGTCGCTGTCGCCTTCCTCCAGCGGCTGGAATTCGCCGAAGCCGGCGGCGACCAGGCGCTTGGGGTCGACGCCCTGGTCGATCAGGTAGCGCACCACCGAGATCGCGCGCGCCGCCGAGAGCTCCCAGTTGTTGCGGAAGCGCCCGGTTCCCGACAGGGGACGAGCATCGGTGTGGCCGTCGACGCGCAGGACCCAGTTGATCTCCGCCGGGATCTGGATGGCGAGCTCCTTGATCGCGTCGGCGAGTTTCTGCAGCTCCTCCTCGCCCGCCGGATTGATCGTCTCCGCGCCGGAGGAGAACAGCACTTCCGACTGGAACACGAAGCGGTCGCCGACGACGCGGATGTCCGAGCGCTGGGACAGGATCTCGCGCAGGCGGCCGAAGAAGTCGGAGCGGTAGCGCGACAGTTCCTGCACGCGCTGCGCCAGCGCCACGTTCAGCCGGCGGCCGAGATCGGCGATCTTCGCCTGGCTTTCGCGATCGCGTCCTTCCGAGGCATCGAGCGCATCGTCCAGCGCGGCGATCTGGCGGCGCAGGGCGGAAATCTGCTGGTTCAGCAGCTCGACCTGGGACAGGGCGCGCTGGGAGAGCCGGCGCTCTTCCTCCAGCGCGCTTTCCATCCCGGCAAGGGCGCCGCCGGTCTGGCTGGCGCGATCGGAAGAGGCGTCGAGCAGACCCTGCAGGCGCTGCTGCTCGGCCTCGGCGTCGGTCAGGTTGGCGGTGAGGGTGGCGATGGTGTCCTGTAGGTCGCGGCTTCCGGCCCGCTCCAGCGCCAGCAACTCGGTCAGCTCCGAGATCTGGGCGTTGAGGCGGTTGAGGACGGTGTCGCGGCCCGACAGTTGCTGTCCGAGGAAGAACTGGGCGAGCACGAAGATGGACAGCAGGAAGATGATGACCAGCAGCAGCGATGCCATGGCATCGACGAAGCCGGGCCAGTAGTCCGTCCGTCCGTCCCGCCGCCTCATTCGCGTGCCGGCCATGGTCTACAGCCCTTTCGGCCAGTTGGAAGTCAAGTCTGCTTCCCGATTGGGATGGCGATCCGGCGTCGAAACGGTCGCCGCGCGATGCTTTTGCATCAGGCAAGACAGGTTCGGCGTCGGGCGCCCGCCAATCGGAAGCCCTGCGGGACGGGCGATCTTGCGCCAATTCCAGCGCAAAGCCCCTTGTCCGTATCCAGATACGGTCTGCGTGCCTTCGCTTGACCTTGCCACAAAATCGCTCCGTCAGAATGGGTTCGAACTGGCCGAAAGGGCTCTAGCTCCCGGCGAGGCGGCTCATTTGGCCTCGTCCTTGATCCGTTCGAAGGCGGTGGACATGGTCTTCAGCAGGTGCTCGATGCGCTTTTGCTGCTCGGACTGCTCGTCCGCCCAGTCGCGCATCATCTGCTGTTCGCTGCGCACATGCTGGACGAGGCCCTGGATGCCTTCCGCGAGATTGGCCATGGCAACGGCGGCGTTGCGTCCCGCGCCGCCTCCACCGCCCCCCTCGGCAACGGCCTTGCGCAGGTTGTCGATGGCAAAGCGCAGCTCGACGAGGCCGGAGCCGCCGCCGGCGCTGTCCTCCGGCTCGATGTCGGTGAGGGTGGTCAGCCAGTCTTCCAGCTCGTTGTAGAAGCGGTTCTGCGCCTGGCCGGCCTGCAGGTCGAGAAAGCCGAGGATGAGCGATCCGGTAAGGCCGAACAGCGAGGACGAGAAGGCGGTGCCCATGCCCGCAAGCGGGGCCTCGAGGCCCGCCTTGAGGTCCTCGAAGATGACGTTGGCATCGCCCGAGCCGACGTCGAGGCTCTGGATCGTCACGTTGACCGAGCCGACGGTCTGCAGCAGGCCCCAGAAGGTGCCGAGCAGGCCGAGAAAGACGAGCAGGCCGGTCAGGTAGCGCGCCATCTCGCGCGCCTCATCAAGGCGCATGCCGATGGAATCGAGGATCGAGCGGGTCGTCGCGGGCGACAGGATCGTGTCGCCGGCGCGGTTGCCGAGCAGCGTCGCCATCGGCGCCAGCAGCACAGGCGGGCGGCGAACCTCGATGCCCGGGTCGCCGAGCCGGAAGCCGTTCACCCAGTTCACCTCCGGCATCAGGCGGATCACCTGGCGGATGGCGAGCAGGATGCCGACCAGGCCGGTGCCGATGATCAGCCCGTTGAGACCGGGATTGCTCATGAAGGCGGAGGAGATCTGGCGGTAGAGGATCAGCGCGATGAACGCGACCACCGCCAGGAAGATGATCATCCGGATCAGATAGACCCAGGGACTGGACAGGCTGTACGGATCATAGGCACGCGCCATGACGGCTTGTCTTCTCCCTGTTGAGGACAAGCCCTTGATAGCGTGATTTTCACCGGCCTGAAAAGCCGTAATGTCGGCGGGGCGTCCTGCCGCAGGGGCAGCCGTCAGCTGCGGGCGTTCTTCAAAAGCGCGCGCAGCTGGGCCTGGACCTGCTCGTTGCCGGCGACGATCGAGCGGGTCTCGAACATCTTCTCGCCGCCGTCGATGTCGGTGACGTAGCCGCCGGCCTCGCGGACCAGCAGCAGGCCGGCCGCCATGTCCCAGGGCGACAGGCCGTGCTCCCAGAAGCCGTCGAAGCGGCCGGCGGCGGTCCAAGCAAGGTCGAGGGCGGCGGCGCCGCAGCGACGGATGCCGGCAACCTCGCCCATGACGTGGCGCAGTTCCTTCAGCGTGCGGGCGTGGTCGCCGACGCCGAGGAAGGGAATGCCGGTGGCGATGACGCAATCCGGCATCGACTTGCGAGCGGCAACGCGCAGGCGGCGGTCGTTGAGAAAGGCGCCGCGGCCGCGCTCGGCGGTGAACAGCTCGTCCATCGCCGGGTTGTAGATGACGCCGGCGACGATCACGCCTTCGCGCTCAAGCGCGATCGAGACGTTGAACATCGGGATGCCGTGCAGGAAGTTCGTGGTGCCGTCGAGCGGGTCGACGATCCAGCGGTGCTGCGGGTCCTCGCCCTCGATGGTGCCGGACTCTTCCATCAGGAAGCCGTAGCTCGGACGTGCCTTCTGCAACTCCGCGCGCACGATCTTCTCGGCGGCGATGTCGGCGGCCGACACGAAGTCGCTCGGGCCCTTGCGCGAGACCTGCAGGTTCTCGACCTCGCCGAAATCGCGAGCGAGGCTGCGACCGGCCTTCAGCGCGGCCTGGACCATGACATTCAGGATGGCGGAGCGGGACATGGCGGTTCCTGGAAAATTCCTGGCGGGTGGCTGCCGGACGGCGCGCCTTCACGGGAGACGAAAGGCCGACGGCGCAGTCGGGCCGCCGGCCAAAAGGCAAGATCAGTCGGCGCGGCGGACGTACTCGACCAGCTCGGTGTCGACGATGATCTTCTCGCCGGCGGTGATGAACGGCGGCACCATGACGCGCACGCCGTTTTCCAGCATGGCCGGCTTGTAGGACGAGGACTGGGTCTGGCCCTTCACCACGGCGTCGGCCTCGGTGATCTCGAGCGTCACGTACTGCGGCAGGGTGATGCCGATCGGACGCTCCTCGTGCATCTCGAGCGTGACCATCATGCCGTCCTGCAGGAAGGCGGCGCGCTCGCCGACGAAGTCGGCCTGCAGCTCGATCTGCTCGTAGGTCTCGGTGTTCATGAACACCAGCATGTCTTCCTGCGGATAGAGATACTGGAAGTCCTTCTGCTCGAGGCGCACGCGCTCGACCTTGTCGGCGGAGCGGAAGCGCTCGTTGAGCTTGCGGCCGTCGATGAGGTTCTTCATCTCGACCTGCGCGAAGGCGCCGCCCTTGCCGGGCTTCACGTGCTCGACCTTGACCACAGCCCAGAGCGTCTCCTGGTGCTGCAGCACGTTGCCCGGCTTGATCTCGTTTCCGTTGATCTTCATGTGTCTCGTTCCGTCTCCAAAGGTCCTGCGGCGATACGCTCCGCGGGGGCCATCCGTCGGCCCCAGCCGCAGGCGTGTCCGGCGCCGCCGAGGCCGCCGGGCCCGATCCGGACCTGGTTCCTGGAATAGGCGCCGTCGCGTCGGCCGGGCACATTGTCTGGTGCGCGGCCTGTCCACCACACTTCCGGTTGCCAATCAAGCAAAAAGGCGGTTTCGCCGGCTCAGGGCGTGTTGTCGGGGTTTTCCACCACCGTCGGGTCGGCGGCGGCGGCGTAGCGCTCGGCAAAGGCCATCGCCTTGGCCAGGGTTTCCGCGTCGATCGAGCCGAGCAGCCCGTCCATTTCCAGATCCGAAATGCCGAGGGCGCGGGCGGCCATGTGCCAGCCGGCCGCCTTTTCCAGATCGACCTCCCGGCCGCGGCCGAAGGCATAGGTCCGGGCAAGCCGGTTCATCGCGACCGGATTGCCGGCGCTGGCGGCCCGCTCGAACCAGTCGGCCGCCTCCGCCTCGTCGGGGGCAACGCCCCGGCCGTTGAAGCGCAGGATGGCGTAACGGACCTGGGCGCCGACATGGCCCTGGCGGGCGGCGCGGCCCATCCAGAAGGCGGCACGCGTCTCGCTGCGGATGTCGGCAGGGCCGTCGAGATAGAACTGGGCGAGCTGGAAGCGGGCATCGACATCGCCGAGATCGGCGGCCTTTTCCAGAAGCTCCAGCGCCCGGTCGGGATCGAGCGGGCGCCCCTCGCCGGTGCGGTAGAGGCCGGCGAGATTGTAGATGGCCTCCGGGATCTCGTCATTGGCCGCGAGCTCGAACATGTCGCCGGCCTTCACCTTGTCTTCCGGAACGCCGAGGCCGTTGAGCAGCATGAGACCGTAGCGCAGGGCCGCGCGCGTGTTCCCGCTAGAGGAGGCGAGCTGATACCAGCTCGCCGCACGCTCGGCATTCTGCGGCAGACCGCGGCCGGTCTCATAGAGCACGCCGAGGAGCGTCTGGGCAGCCGCATCGCCGGCTTCCGCACGCGGGGTGGCAAGCGAGAGGGCGGTCAGGTACCAGCCGCGCTGGAAGGCGCCATAGGCGTAGTCGCGGACCTCGCCCTCGACCTCCAGCGGCAGAGGCGGGGCGACGCTGGTCGGCGGAACGAGAAGGGGAATGTCCTGATCGCCGCCCGCCGGCTGCTGCGGCACGATGGACAGGCGCTCGGAAATCTCCGCGGCCGAGGGCATGAGGCCTGCGCCGGGAAGATCGGATGCAGGAGCTGCACCGGTGGCGGCCGGCGCTTGCGGAGAAGAGGCAGCCTCGGGCGGTGCCTCGGCAGCAGGGGCGGGAGCGGGAGCCGGCTCAGGTGTTGCCGCCGGCTGTTCGTCCGCCTTCGGTTCGGCAGGTGCGGTGCCGGTGCCGTCTTGCGCAAGGGCAGGATGTGCCGCAGCTCCAAGGAGCAGCAGCAGCGCCAGCGCGCCTGTCTGGAACCGGAACCGTCCGCCGCCTGCGGTCATCCGCTCTCGGCCTCCGTCAGCTCAAAGCGCGACAGAACCTCGTTGGCGGCACGAACGGCTGCTTCCGGACCCTCGGGGTGATTCCACACCGCGCCGCGCAGGGCGACGAAGTCGGCACCGGTCGCGGCGCAGACCTCGACGCCGGCGAAATCGCTGCCGCACAGGGCGACGCAGGGCGTTTCGAACATCTCCGCCCACCAGGATGCGAGTTGCAGCGTCTTGGCATGCGGCTCCACGTCTTCCTCGCGCTCCAGCAGGCCGAACAAGACGTAGTCGACGCCGGCTTCGGCCACCGTCATGGCGTCGTGACGGGTGCGGATGCCGCCCGCACCGACGATGCCCCTGGGCTGAAAATTCTCCAGCGCGCGCTTCAGGTCATCGCTGGACGTGTCGACATGGATGCCGTCAGCGCGGCTGCGGCCGGCGGCACGCGAATCGTTCTGCACAAGCACCGCGGTGCCCGCCGCCTGGGCGATCGGCACGATTGTCTCGGCGATCTTCTGGAAACCGGTCTCGCCCCAGCCGCCGTCGGTGATCAGCAAGCACGCCACATCGCCGCCGGCAAGGGCGGAGGCGAGGTCCTTGCAGAACCCGTCGAGCTCGAAACTGGCGGGCGTAATCAGGTAGAGGCGCGGGTGCACGGCGCATCCTTCCGCTTCGTGGGCCGGGCAATCGGAACCCGTCCCGGAATGAGGGGCGATCACGGCAAAAGAGGGGCGAAACCGCCCCTCTCGTCAAGCTTGCCGGTCGGATCGGTGTCCGGTCAGGCGGTCTCGAGCGACTTTGCCCACTCGCCCTTGGCGGCGAGGCCGTTCATGCGGGCGCGGTGCAGGAACGCGGCCTGGCCGGCCGGAACGTTCCCGGACTTGCCGCCCCAGGCCTTGAGCGCAGCCTGCTGCAGTGCGCGGCCGTAGGAGAAGGTCAGCTTCCACGGAAGCGGGCCGGCCGCGTTCATCAGGTGCAGGTGCTCGGTCGCCAGCTCGTCCGACTGGCCGCCGGACAGGAAGGCGATGCCCGGCACGGCCGCCGGCACGGTGGCCTTCAGGCAGCGCAGGGTCAGCTCGGCCACTTCCTCGGGCGAAGCCTGGATCGGGGCGTTCTTGCCCGGGACGATCATGTTCGGCTTGAGGATGATGCCCTCGAGCAGGATGTCCATCTGGAACAGCTCGGAGAACACCGTGTTCAGCGTCCACTCCGTGACCTCGTAGCAGGTCTCGATGTCGTGGGCAGCGGAAGGGCCGTCCATCAGCACTTCCGGCTCGACGATCGGCACGATGCCGGCTTCCTGGCACAGGGCCGCATAGCGGGCCAGCGCATGGGCGTTCGCCTGGATGCAGGTGCTGGACGGCAGACCGTCTTCCTCGTTGATGTCGATGACCGCACGCCACTTGGCGAAGCGGGCGCCCAGTTCGTAATATTCGGCAAGGCGCTCGCGCAGGCCGTCGAGGCCTTCGGTGACGGTCTCGCCCGGGAAGCCGGCCAGCGGCTTGGCGCCCTTGTCGACCTTGATGCCCGG
The DNA here is from genome assembly GCF_023507705.1 of Stappia sp. WLB 29. GTDB lineage: Bacteria > Pseudomonadota > Alphaproteobacteria > Rhizobiales > Stappiaceae > Stappia. The sequence goes on from NZ_JALBGD010000002.1 coordinate 165,458, forward strand.
CACGGCGCCGGACTTGCGGATCATCTCGACGAACGGGGTGCCGTCGGCCGCCTTCTGGCGCAGCGTCTCGTCGAACAGGATGACGCCGGAGATGTAGTCGTTCATCGCCTCGGTGCTGGAGAACAGCATCTCGCGATAGGCGCGACGGTTGTCTTCGGTGTTCTCCGTGCCGATCTGGTCGAAGCGCTTCTTGATCGTACCGGTGCTTTCGTCGGCGGCAAGGATGCCCTGACCGGCGGCCACCATGGCCTGTGCGATATCCTCGAGACGTTCACTCATCCGATGAGACCCTCTTCTTGCTTGCAAGCATCGCCGCATTGCGTTGGCGGCTTTCTACCAAAAGCGCCGCGCTTTTGAAGGCGCGGCGCAAGCTGTTTCGCCGAAAGGCTTAATTCTCGAGCGCGTCGACGCCCGGCAGGGCCTTGCCCTCGAGCCATTCCAGAAACGCACCGCCGGCGGTCGAGACATAGGAGAAGTCGTCGGCTACGCCGGCATGGTTGAGCGCGGCGACCGTGTCGCCGCCGCCGGCCACCGTCGTCAGAGCGCCGGCGCGGGTGCGCTCGGCGGCGTGGCGCGCCGCAGCCACCGTGGCCGTGTCGAAAGGCTCGATCTCGAAGGCACCGAGCGGGCCGTTCCAAACCAGGGTGGCGGCCGCGTCGATCTTTGCCGCGACGTTGGCGATCGAGGCCGCGCCGACATCCAGGATCATCGCATCCGCCGGCACGGCATCGACCGCAACGGTCTCGCTGGCTGCTCCCGCCTTGAACTCGCGCGCGACGACGGCGTCGACCGGCAGGACGATCTCGCAGCCGGCAGCGGCGGCCGCATCCATGATGCGCCGTGCGGTGTCGGCCAGATCGTGCTCGCACAGCGACTTGCCGACCGCCTTGCCTTGTGCGGCGAGGAAGGTGTTGGCCATGCCGCCGCCGATCACCAGCATGTCGACCTTCTTCACGAGGTTCTCGAGCAAGTCGATCTTGGAGGAGACCTTGGCGCCGCCGACCACGGCAAGCACCGGGCGAACGGGCGTGGTGAGGGCAGAGGCGAGGGCTTCCAGTTCCGCCTGCATGGTGCGGCCGGCATAGGCGGGCAGGCGGCGGGCCAGCCCTTCGGTAGAGGCATGGGCGCGGTGGGCGGCGGAGAAGGCGTCGTTGACATAGATGTCGCCGAGCGCGGCCAGCGCGTCGGCAAAGGCGCCGTCGTTCTTCTCCTCGCCCGCGTGGAAACGGGTGTTCTCAAGCAGCGCCACGTCGCCGTCCTTCAACCCGTCGACGAGCGAGGCGGCAAGCTCGCCGATGCAGTCGGCGGCGAAGGCGACGGGCTGGCCGAGACGCTCGGTCAGGGCGGCGGCGACCGGCGCCAGGCTCATCTCCGGCATCACGGCACCCTTGGGGCGGCCGAAATGGGCGAGCAGCACCACCCGCGCGCCCTTGTCCGAGAGCTCGCGGATGGTCGGCAGCACCCGGTCGATGCGGGTCGTGTCGGTCACCCGGTTGCCGTCCATCGGCACGTTCAGGTCGACGCGCACCAGCGCGCGACGGCCGGACAGGTTGCCGAGATCGTCAAGGGTCTTGAAGGTCATGGATCGCTCGCCTGGATGTCTCATGTGAAACGGCCGGCGCGAAGGGCGCCGGCCGCTGCTGCCAACTCAGATGGTCTTCGCGAAGGCCACCGCGGTGTCCGACATGCGGTTGGAGAAGCCCCACTCGTTGTCGTACCAGGACATGACGCGGACGAGGTCGCCGTCGATGACCTTGGTCTGGTCGAGCGCGAAGGTCGACGAGGCCGCGTTGTGGTTCAGGTCGATGGAGACCAGCGGCTCGTCGGTGTAGGCGAGGATGCCCTTGAGACCGCCGTCGGCGGCAGCCACCAGCGCGGCATTGACCTCGGCGACGGTGACCTTGCGCTTGGGCACGAACTTGAAGTCGACGACCGAGACGTTCGGCGTCGGGACGCGGATCGAGACCCCATCCAGCTTGCCGTTCAGTTCCGGCAGGACCAGGCCGACGGCCTTGGCGGCGCCGGTCGAGGTCGGGATCATCGACATGGCCGCGGCGCGGGCGCGGTACAGGTCCTTGTGCATGGTGTCGAGCGTCGGCTGGTCGCCGGTATAGGCGTGCACCGTCGTCATGAAGCCCTTCTCGATGCCGAAAGCCTCGTTGAGGACCTTGGCGACGGGAGCCAGGCAGTTGGTGGTGCACGAGGCGTTGGAGACGACCTTGTGCTCGCTGGAGAGCTTGTCGTGGTTCACGCCGTAGACGACCGTCAGGTCGGCGCCGTTGGCCGGAGCGGAGACCAGCACGCGCTTGGAGCCGTTCTCCAGATGCAGGGCGGCCTTGTCGCGGTCGGTGAAGATGCCGGTGCACTCCATGGCGATGTCGACGCCCAGGGCGCCCCAGGGCAGCTCCTTCGGATCGCGCAGGGCCGTGACCTTGATCGGGCCGGTGCCGACGTCGATCGTGTCGCCGTCGACGGTCACCTTCGCCGGGAAGCGGCCATGGACGGAATCGTAGCGCAGCAGGTGGGCATTGGTCTCGACCGGGCCGAGATCGTTGATCGCTACGACCTGGATGTCGGTCCGACCCGACTCCACGATGGCGCGCAGCACGTTGCGTCCGATGCGACCAAACCCGTTGATGGCAACCTTCACGGTCATGCTTGTCTCTCCTGTGGCGGCGAACCGCATTCCTTGGGCGATTGATCTGGTCGAGCCGGCCTATCCAAGGGCGTGTGTCCGGCTCCTGTCGTCTTTGGAGCGCCGTTGTGCGGCACCCGATGGCTGGTTACCCAAGCCGCGTCACGGATGCAACGGGTTCGAGCAAGATATCTGGCCGATACGTCCGCATGGCTCAGGCCTTGTCACTCCCTGCCGCTCCCTGCATCCGGACCGCGCCGAGGGCCTTTTCGAGCACGGCTTCGGCCTTGCGCCGGGCGTCGGCGTCGAGTTTGGCGATGTCGAGATGGAGGACGAGGCCCTCGTCCTCCTCGCTGATGGTCTGCGGCGCGGCGGCTTCCACCTCGTGCAGGCCCTCGACGGCGTAAGGCACGATCTCACCCGGAATGCCCTTCAGCGTGATTGGTTCCAGCCGGCGTACCCGCACCCGGTCCTGCACATGTGCCCAGGTCTCGTAGGAGATGACGATGCCGCCGGGCTGGGCGATGCCCTGCAGGCGGGCGGCGAGGTTCGCCTCCGCGCCGATGATCGTGTAGTCCATGCGGTCGGCGGAGCCGAAATTGCCGACATTGCAGTAGCCGGTGTTGATGCCCATGCGGACCTCGAAGGGCTTCTCGATCCCGCGCCGGCGCCACCGGCCCTTCAGCTCCACCATGCGCTTTTGCATCGCGATGGCCATGTCGAGGCAGGCATTGGCGTCCTCGCGGGCGCCGCGTGTCTCGGGATCGCCGAAGAAGGCGAGGATCGCGTCGCCGATGAACTTGTCGACGGTCGCGCCATGGGCCTGGGCGATGGCCGACATTTCCGTGAAATACTCGTTGAGCAGGCTGGTCAGCTCCTCGGGCTGCAGGTGCTCGGCCGTCTCGGTGAAGTCCTTGATGTCGGAGAAGAAGATCGTCAGCTTCTTGCGCTCGGTCGAGATCACCACGTCCTTCTCGCCCGAGAAGATCGACTTGTAGATCTGCGGCGAGAGGTATTTCGAGATCTTCATGGAGATGGAGGCAAGGAAGCCGTTCGCCTCCTCCAGCTCCGCGTTCATGCGGCGGAAGTCGTTGGCCTGGCGCCATTGCAGACCGGCAAAGGCGGCGCCGAAGGCGCCGGCCCCAGCGAAGTACATGAACAGGTACTTGAAGGAGAAGAGGTTCCTGGCGATCGGCTGATGGACGGTAATCGCCTGGATGCCGCGCACATCGCCGACCTGCCAGTCGCGCTTGGGGCTCTCGGGATGGGTGTTGTGGCAGGAGACGCAGGCCTGGCCCATCACCACCGGGACGGCCATGCGGATCTGCCGTTCGAACAGCGACCCCGACAGGTCCGTCGCGACCGCATCCGGCGTCCGGCTCTGGCGGAAGCTTGCCAGCGCGGCGGTCTCGAAGGCGTCGAGCCTGTGCGGGGCCCGGTTGGCGAAGGCGAGGTCGGAGACGAAGCGATAATCGACATCGCCGCCGCCGCGGCCGGCGATCACGTCGCCCAGTTCCAGCGACAGGGTCGCCGGGATCGGGATCGCGCCGGGCACGTCCTCGTAATTGTGAACGGCGACGGAATCGCCGGTGTAACCCTGGACGCGGCCAACGACGTTGGAGCCGTAATAGGCGCGGATCTCCGACACCATCGCATTGAGGGTGCGCGCCTGCGTCGTCAGGCCGGCGTCGGAGAGGTTCCTGAGATCGAGCCAGACGGCGATCGGCAGCAGCACGAGTGCCAGGAGCACCGCGAGAGCGAGAATCCACGGACGCTCGGCGATGGAGCGCCAGAGGGCGTGAGTGGAACGGCGCTTCCCGGAGCTGGGCGACACGACGACGATCTCCCGATGATCGACACCTCTTACAGCCGATCGCTGCGCAAGCGCAACGGACAGGACAGGGCGGCGCGGCTGCGCCGCCCTGTCCGGATTTTACCGGAAACCGCCGCTTACAGGCGGGCGTTGACCGCGGCGACCACCGCCTCGGCGGTGATGCCGAAGTGGCGGTAGAGCTCCTGGTAGGGGCCGCTGGCGCCGAAGCCGGTCATGCCGACGAAGATGCCGTCGGATCCGATGATCGCGTCCCAGCCCATGCGGATGCCGGCCTCGATGGCGACCTTGACCTTGGCCGAGCCGGCAATGTCGGCGCGGTAGTCGGCCGACTGGCGCTCGAAGCGCTCCATGCAGGGCACGGAGACGACACGGGTCGCGGTGCCGGCGGCTTCCAGCGTCTCGCGGGCCTTGAGGGCGATCTCGACCTCCGAGCCGGAGGCGAAGATGGTGACCTCGGGTGCCTCGTCGCTGTCGGCGACCACATAGGCGCCGCGGGCGGACAGGTTTTCCGCTTCATAGCTGGTGCGCACCGGCGGCAGGTTCTGGCGGGTCAAAGCGAGAACGCTCGGCGTCTCGCCGCTCTCCAGGGCCAGCTGCCAGCACTCCAGCGTCTCGGTGACGTCGGCCGGACGATAGAAGTCGAGGTTCGGGATCGCACGGAGCGCGGCGTAGTGCTCGACCGGCTGATGGGTCGGACCATCTTCGCCGAGGCCGATGCTGTCGTGGGTCATCACGTGGATGACGCGCTGGCGCATCAAGGCCGCAAGGCGAATGGCCGGGCGGGCATAGTCGGAGAACACGAGGAAGGTGCCGGAATAGGGGATGGTACCGCCATGCAGCGCCATGCCGTTCATCGCGGCGGCCATGCCGTGCTCGCGAATGCCCCAGTGCAGGTAACGGCCGGTGAAGTCGTCCGGCGTGATCGGAGCGGTGTCGGCCGTCCTGGTGTTGTTCGAACCGGTCAGGTCGGCGGAGCCGCCGATGGTCTCCGGCACCACCTTGGTGATCGTGCCGAGCACGTATTCCGACGCCTTGCGGGTCGCCATGGTCGGCTTGTCGTGGGCGATCTGCTTCTTCAGCTTTGCCATCGCCTCGGCGAAACCGGAGGGCAGGTCGCCGCGCAGGCGGCGCTCGAACTCGGAGCGCAGCTCGGAATCGGCGGCGGCAAGGCGCTTTTCCCACTCCTTGCGGGCCTGGCCTGAGCGCAGGCCGGCAATGCGCCAGGCGTCGAGAATGTCGCTCGGGACCTCGAAGGCCTCATGGGTCCAGCCGAGCGCCTTGCGGGTCGCGGCCAGTTCCTCGGCGCCGAGCGGCGAACCGTGCACCTTCTCCGAGCCGGCCTTGTTCGGCGCGCCGAAGCCGATGGTGGTCTTCGCGGCGATCAGCGTCGGGCGGTCGTTTTCCCGTGCCTTGGCCAGAGCCGCGGCGATGGCTGCCGGGTCGTGGCCGTCGATGGCGACGGTCGCCCAGCCGCTGGCCTCGAAGCGCTCCAACTGGTTGGTGCTGTCGGTGAGCGACACCTTGCCGTCGATGGAGATGCCGTTGTCGTCCCAGATGACGATCAGGCGGTCCAGCTTCAGATGGCCGGCGAGCGAGATCGCCTCCTGGCTGATGCCCTCCATCAGGCAGCCGTCGCCGGCCAGCACATAGGTGTAGTGGTCGGTGAGGGCGTCGCCGAAGGTCTCGCGCAGGTGGCGCTCGGAGATCGCCATGCCGACGGCATTGGCGAGACCCTGGCCGAGCGGGCCGGTGGTCGTCTCGATGCCGGCGCCGTGGCCGTATTCCGGATGGCCGGCGGTCAGCGCGCCGATCTGGCGGAACTTCTTGAGCTGGTCGAGGGTGAAGTCCTCGGAGCCGAGCAGGTAGTGCACCGCATAGAGCAGCATCGAGCCGTGGCCGGCCGACAGGACGAACCGGTCGCGGTCCGGCCAGTCCGGACGGGTCGGGTCGTAGTGCATCACCTGGGTGAACAGCACGGTCGCGATGTCGGCCGCTCCCATGGGCAGGCCGGGATGGCCGGACTTGGCCGCTTCCACGGCATCTGCTGCGAGGAACCGGATCGCATTGGCCATGCGATTGTGCTTTTCGAGATCGGTCATCTGATTCCGTTCGTCCCTGTCGGCGGCCCACGCGGGCTACTCGTCCGTAATGCGGGCACCGCACGGGCCCCGGGTTCGGCGTCCGGCCTGTCCTTGGAGGGCGCTGCGGGGAGGTGCTGCGCCCGGTCGGGACGGGCGGGCGCGGATCGTGTCCGGGCCGCCGGCGATATCGGTTTTCCGGCGGTTGCGACCGGTTTTCACCGGACCCCGCCGAGGCGGCTCGACAAATATCAGGAACCTTCGGCGAGTCAACAAAGCGGATGGCGGGAGACGCCGGGGGAGAGCGTGTGTCCGTCGATCTCGCATCGGACGGCAAGGAATGGTATAGCGGCAAGGGGCGGATGCGGGTATTCCGCCCGCGAGCGGCACGGTGCGCGCACCGAAAGCCGACAGCGAATTCACAAGGGGTTGGAATGGACGATACGTCGGGACTTTCCGGGGGGCAGTCGGGCGGGGGCGAGACCCGGCCGGTCGCGTCCGCGGCGGGGTCCGGCGGCAGCGTCGATGCGGCGCTCGAGCGTCTGGCCCGCGCCGTGTCGCGGCTGGATGCGGCGGTGCAGCGCCGGCTCGAGGCCGACATGTCGCTGGGCGGGCTGCAGGAAGAACTGCAGCGGCTGGGCGAGGACCGTTCCTCGCTGGCTGCGACGCTGGACACGGCCGAGGCGCGCGTCGCCCGGCTGGAGGACGCCAACCGGGAAGTTTCGAGAAGGCTGGTGTCGGCAATGGAATCGATCCGCTCCGTGCTCGAGACGCATGGCGGCTGAGGCGACGAGGCGATGGCTCAGATAATCGTGACGATCAACGGACGCAGTTTTCGCATGGCCTGCGACGACGGCGAGGAAGAGCGGCTGACTGCGCTCGCCCGCCGCTTCGACAGCGCCATCGACAGCCTGCGCGGCAGTTTCGGCGAGATCGGCGATCTGCGCCTGACGGTGATGGCCGGGATCATGGTCACCGACGAACTGGTGGAGCGCGAACGCCGGCTCGCCGCCCTGCAGGACGAGGTCGACAGCCTGCGCGAGGCGCGCCGCGCGGCGCTCGACAGTTCTGCGCGCAACGATGCGGAACTCGCCGGCAAGATCGTCACGGCGGCCGAGCGGATCGAGGCGCTGGCCGACGGGCTGGCAAGATCGCTGCGCCCGGCCGATGCCTGACCGGCTCCGCGCGCCGGGTGTTCCGCGCGCCGCCGTCCGGTCATGCGAAAACGTGTGTTGTATTTCCCGGCAAAGCGCCCCTATATCGGGGATGGCGTGGCTGCGCGGTGCGTCAGGAGACATATCCCCGGGGCCTTACGCATCCCTAGGGAGCTGTTCCTGCTCCGGCCCGTGGGCTGGAGCATACGGCGCCCACCTACTCTGTAGGTTTCCCGGGATTGCAACCTCCAACGGCCGAGGTGGCCACGTCATTCCCCTCTATCGCCGTCGCCCTGGACGGAGCGTCGGCAGCCCCTTCGGCCGCCGCATCCGGGAGCGCGACGCTTGATCTTTCCCGATACCGACATTCCGCAAGAGATCCGCGCCCTGCGCGAATTGAAGTCCGTGCGCCGCAAGGAGGCGCTCGGGCGCCGCGCGGGCCTGTCCGTCCAGGCGCGCATCGAGGGCGGGCTCGCCCTTGCCGAGGCTGTGGACGCGCTTCATTTTCCTGACGGCGCCGTCGTCTCCGGCTTCTGGCCGATCCGCGACGAGATCGACCCCCGGCCCCTGATGGATGTGCTGCGCGCGCGCGGGCATGCACTGTGCCTGCCGGCCATCGTCGACGGGGACCTGGTGTTCCGCCGGCTGACCCGCGAGACCGTGCTGGTGCCGGCGGGTTTCGGCACGGCGGAACCGTCGGCCGATGCCGATGTCCTGCTGCCCGATTGCATGCTGGTGCCGCTGGCCGCCTTCGACAGGCGCGGCGGCCGGATCGGTTATGGCCGGGGCTATTACGACCGAGCCATCGCGCGCATCGGCACGACGCGCGGAGCGCCGCCGGCGACCGTCGGGATTGCCTTTTCGCTGCAGGAAGTGGAAAGCGTGCCGGAGGAAAACCACGACCGCCGCCTCGACCGGATCCTGACCGAGCGCGGCTTCATCCAACTGGAAGGACCCGAGCGGGCATGAGGCTGCTGTTTCTGGGTGATCTCGTCGGTCGCAGCGGCCGTCAGGCGGCGACCGACATGCTGCCGGGACTGGTCGAGCGCCATTCCATCGATTTCGTGATCGTCAACGGCGAGAACTCTGCGGCCGGCTTCGGCATCACCGAGGAGATCCTGCAGGACGTGCTGGATGCGGGGGCGGATGTCGTCACCACCGGCAATCACGTGTGGGACCAGCGCGACACGCTCGTCTATATCGAGCGGCAGGACCGCCTGTTACGGCCGCTCAACTTTCCGCAAGGGGCGCCGGGGCGCGGCGCCAACCTGTTCACCGCGCGCAACGGCGCAAGGGTGCTGGTGATGAATGTCATGGGCCGGGTGTTCATGGACAGTCTCGACGATCCTTTTGTTGCGGTGGAACGGGTGCTGGACGCAACGCCGCTCGGCCAGGTGGCGGATGCTATCGTCATCGACATGCATGCGGAGGCGACCAGCGAGAAGCAGGCGCTGGCGCATTTCGTCGACGGGCGGGCGACGCTGGTCGTGGGCACGCACACGCATGTGCCCACCGCCGATCACCAGATACTGCCGGCCGGCACCGCCTATATGAGCGATGCCGGCATGTGCGGCGATTACGATTCCGTGCTCGGCATGGAGAAGGACGAGCCGATCTCCCGCTTCCTGCGCAAGATCCCGTCCGGGCGCTTCACCCCGGCGATGGGCGATGCGACGGTGTGCGGGGTGGCCGTCGAGGTGGACGATGCGAGCGGCCTTGCCACGGCGATCGAGCCGGTGCGGCTGGGCGGACGGCTGGCCCGGGCGCTGCCCTCGTTCTGGACGGCAGGGTGAGGCACGGGCCGTGCCGGGGTCGCCAGCGGATGCTGGATTTTCTTGCGGCCGCAGCCTATAACGCGCCGATCTTTTGAGATTGCAGGCAGACCCGGACCGGCGGCGACCGATCCGCTCCGCCCGCCCGACATCAATCCGGGAGGAACGCGCCTGGAGACCGTGTCCGGGCCGCGCGCGATCGCGGCCGAGACCGCCGGCGTTCCCGACAAGACCAGGAAGCGACATGGCCGGACATTCCCAATTCAAGAACATCATGCATCGGAAAGGCCGTCAGGATGCCGTCCGCTCGAAGATCTTCTCCAAGCTGTCGAAGGAGATCACGGTCGCGGCGAAGATGGGCGGGCCGGACATCAATTCGAATCCGCGCCTGCGCCTGGCCGTGCAGAATGCCAAGGCCCAGTCGATGCCCAAGGACAACATCCAGCGGGCCATCAACAAGTCGCAGGCCGGTGAGGGCGACAATTACGAGGAGATCCGCTACGAGGGCTACGGTCCGGCAGGCGTTGCGGTGATCGTCGAGGTGCTGACGGACAACCGCAACCGCTCGGCGTCCAACGTGCGCTCCTACTTCTCCAAGTGCGGGGGCTCGATGGGCGAGACCGGTTCGGTCGCCTTCATGTTCGACCGTATCGGCGAGATCGTCTATCCGGCCGCGGCCGGCACTGCCGATACCATGCTCGAGGCCGCCATCGAGGCCGGCGCCGAGGACGTGCAGTCCGACGAGAGCAGCCATGTGATCACCTGCGCCTTCGAGGATCTCGGCGATGTGTCCAAGGCGCTGGAAGAGACCCTCGGCGAGGCCGAGACCGTCAAGGCCGTGTGGAAGCCCCAGACGCTGACCCCGGTCGATGCCGACAAGGCCCAGACCATGCTGAAGCTGATCGGCCTGCTGGAGGACGACGACGACGTGCAGAACGTCTACTCGAATTTCGACGTCGACGAGGAGACGCTGGCCCGCCTGACGGCTGCCTGAGTGCCGCTTTTCCGCTTGGCGTTCTGAATATGCCCGGCAGGCCTCCTGCCGGGCTTTTTCGTGTCCGGTGCCCGGTTTTCTGCTGGTTCGCGGAGCCGGCGTCATGTCCGTGCTGGTCAGGCGCGGCGAATGGCGTTACCGATTTGTTCCATGGCATTCCCGATTCGCATACTCGGCATCGATCCCGGTCTCCGCCGCACCGGCTGGGGCGTGATCGTCGTGGAGGGAAACCGCATGACCTTCGCGGCCAGCGGCACGGTCCTTTCGGACAACCGCCTGCCGCTGTCCGACCGGCTGCGCCAGTTGCATGACGGACTGCAGGAGGTCATCGGCCAGCAGACGCCGGACGAGGCGGCGGTGGAACTGACCTTCGTCAACAAGGATGCGGGCGCGACGCTGAAGCTCGGCCAGGCGCGCGGCATCGCGCTGTTGGTGCCGGCGCTGAACGGTCTTGGCGTTTCGGAATATGCGCCGAACCTCGTCAAGAAGACGGTGGTGGGTACCGGTCACGCGGAGAAGGACCAGATCCGCATGATGGTGAAGGTTCTGATGCCGAAGGCGACGTTCAACTCGGACGACGCGGCCGATGCGCTGGCCATCGCTATTTGCCATGCCCAGCACCGGGTGACGCCGGCCGCCGCACGCATCGCCGAGAAGCTGGCGCGATGACGCTTTCGACGGGAGCCGGGAGACAGGGAGCCGGGAGACGGGCATGATCGGCAAGCTCAAGGGTGTGGTCGACGAGATCGGCGACGATCACCTGATCCTCGATGTGCACGGCGTCGGCTATCTGGTCTTCGCACCGGCGCGGGTGCTGCAGGGGCTGCCCGGGCGCGGCGAGGCGGCGGTGCTGCATATCGAAACCCTGGTTCGCGAGGACCTGATCCGCCTCTACGGCTTTTCCAGCGCCTCGGAGAAGGCCTGGTTCCAGCTGCTGATGACCGTGCAGGGGGTGGGCGCCAAGGTCGCGCTCGCGGCCCTCGGCGTGATGAAGGCGTCGGAACTCGCCAATGCGGTTGCGCTGGGCGACACGGCCCAGATCGCCCGGGCGCCGGGTATCGGCAAGCGGGTGGCCGAGCGCATCGTCACCGAACTGAAGAGCAAGGCGCCGGCCTTCGCCAGCGTCGACGCGGGCACCATCGCCGCCGCGCAGCAGGCCTCCGCCGCCGTACCGACGGCGGTAGGCGATGCGGTGTCTGCCCTCGTCAATCTCGGCTACCAGCCGGCGCAGGCCAGTGCCGCGGTGGCCGCTGCCGTCAAGAGCGCAGGCGAGGGGGCAGAGGCCGCCACGCTGATCCGCCTGGGCCTCAAGGAGCTTGCCAGATGAGCGAGGACGCCGGCCGTCTCGTCTCGCCCGAACTGCGCGGCGACGAGATCGACACGACGATGCGCCCGCAGGTGCTCGACGATTTCGTCGGCCAGGCGCAGGCGCGCGCCAATCTCAAGATCTTCATCGGCGCGGCCAAGGCGCGGGGCGAATCGCTCGATCACGTGCTGTTCGTCGGACCTCCGGGGCTCGGCAAGACGACGCTCGCCCAGATCATGGCGCGCGAGCTCGGCGTCAACTTCCGTGCGACCTCCGGACCGGTCATCGCCAAGGCCGGCGATCTCGCCGCGCTGCTGACCAACCTGGAAGAGCGCGACGTGCTGTTCATCGACGAGATCCATCGTCTCAGCCCGGCTGTGGAGGAAGTGCTCTATCCGGCGATGGAGGACTTCCAGCTCGACCTGATCATCGGCGAGGGTCCGGCGGCGCGCTCGGTGAAGATCGATCTTGCGCGCTTCACCCTCGTTGCGGCGACGACGCGGCTCGGGCTCCTGACGACGCCATTGCGCGACCGGTTCGGCATTCCGGTCCGCCTGCAATTCTACACGTCCGAGGAGCTGGAACTGATCGTGCGGCGCGGCGCCCGCATTCTCGGCATCGGCATGAGCGACGACGGAGCGCGGGAGATCGCCCGGCGCGCGCGCGGCACGCCGCGCATCGCCGGCCGCTTGCTGCGGCGGGTGCGCGACTTTGCCGTGGTCGGCGGGCAGGAGACGGTGGATGCGGCGATCGCCGACCGGGCACTGACCCAGCTCGAGGTGGACAGCGCCGGCCTCGACCAGCTCGACCGGCGCTACCTGAACCAGATCGCGCTGAAATTCGGCGGCGGTCCCGTCGGCATCGAGACCATCGCCGCCGCCCTTTCGGAGCCGCGCGACGCCATCGAGGAAATCGTCGAGCCCTATCTGATCCAGCAAGGCTATATCCAGCGCACGCCACGCGGCCGCATCCTGACGCCGCAGGCGTTCCAGCATCTCGGCCTGGCGGTGCCGCAAGGCTCCAACGTGCCGCAGCTCGGGCTGTTCACCGATGACGACACATGAGGCGGCGCCGCGCTGGCCGGATCTTGCCGGCCGGCTGGAGGGCGGACGGCATGTCCTGCCGGTACGGGTCTATTACGAGGACACGGATTTCACCGGCGTCGTCTATCACGCCGCCTATCTGAAGTTCGCCGAACGCGGCCGCTCCGATTTCCTGCGCCTTTGCGGCATTCACCACAATGAGCTGGCGAGCGGCGCGCATGGCGAACCGCTGGCGTTCGCCGTGCGGCACATGGAGATCGATTTTCATGCGCCGGCTCGCATCGACGACCTGCTGGAGGTCGTAACGCACCTCGGAGAGGCGCGGGGCGCGCGCATCGTCCTGGCCCAGGAAGTCCGCCGGGACGGGGCGCTGCTCTTCGCCGCCGAGGTGACGGTCGCCGTGATTTCTCCTGAAGGCCGGCCGCGCCGCCTGCCGGCTGCGCTTGCCGCGCGCCTTGCCGGCGACATGTCGCTGTCTTAACGCGACAGTAACCTTAACGCTGGCTTAATGCCGCAGGTTATCGGCGGAAACAGTCCCAGTTTCGCCAAAATCGCTCGTCATTGAGGCGGTCGATCAGCGGACAAACCGACTGGCCCGATCGATACGGGCAACCGGCAACCGATCCGGCATGTGCGCCAATGGTATCGGGCAAGAGGTCCTGAATTAGATGAATCCCGTGGAACTTGCACAAACGACCCTCGCGGCTCCGCAGGGCGACATGTCCTTCTTCGCGCTGTTTCTTCAGGCGCATCTCGTCGTCAAGCTGGTGATGCTCGGCCTCGTCGTCGCATCCATCTGGTGCTGGGCGATCATTGTCGACAAGTGGCTGCTGTTCGCGCGCACCAAGCGCCAGATGAACCGCTTCGAGACCGTGTTCTGGTCCGGCCAGTCGCTCGAGGAGCTGTATCGCACCCTGTCGGGGCGGGCCAACCATTCGATGGCAGCGCTGTTCATTGCGGCGATGCGCGAGTGGAAGCGCAGCCACGAGGGCGCGCGCCCGGCCATCGCCAGCCTGCGCCAACGCATCGACCGGGTGATGGACGTGACCATCGCCCGCGAGGCCGAGCGCCTGGAGGCAAGGCTCCTGGTGCTGGCGACCGTCGGCTCGGCGGCGCCCTTCATCGGCCTGTTCGGCACTGTCTGGGGCATCATGACCAGCTTCCAGGCGATTGCCGCTTCGAAGAACACCAATCTGGCCGTCGTCGCGCCGGGCATCGCCGAGGCGCTGCTGGCAACCGCGCTCGGCCTGCTCGCGGCCATTCCGGCGGTGATTGCCTACAACAAGCTGTCGGCGGATGCGGGCAAGCTGTCCGCCCGCATGGAAGGCTTTGCCGACGAGTTCTCGGCCATTCTGTCGCGTCAGATCGACGAGAGGAGCTGACTTCATGGGCATGCAGTCCGCCGGTGCGGCGCCCGAAGAGGCCGGACGTCGCCGTCGCCGAAGGCGCCAACAGCCGATGAGCGAGATCAACGTCACGCCCTTCGTGGATGTGATGCTCGTGCTGTTGATCATCTTCATGGTCGCTGCGCCGCTGCTCACGGTCGGCGTGCCGCTCGACCTGCCGGAAACGCAGGCCAAGCCCCTGGAAGGGGCGACGGAGCCGATCACGATTTCGGTCGCCGCCGACGGGCGCATCTATATCCAGGACTCGGAGATCGCCGCCGAAGAGGTGGTGCCGAAGCTGGAGGCGATCGCCCAGAACGGCTACGACGAGCGCATCTTCGTGCGCGGCGACCAGAATGCCGACTACGGCACGATCATGCGGGTGATGGGGCGCATCAACGCGGCCGGCTACAAGCGGCTCGGCCTCGTGACGCTCGAGGAGCAGCAGTAGGCACATGCGTGTCGGGCTCATCGCATCGACTGCGGGCCATCTGGCCGTGCTGCTTTGGGGAGTGGTCTCATTCCCCGATGCGAAGCCGTTCGACATCGGGCCAGTCGATACCCTGCCCGTCGACCTCGTTCCCGTCTCCGAGCTGACGCGCCTGCGTATCGGCGAGAAGACGGCGGAAGTCCGCGAGGTCGAGGCGACTCGGCCGACGGAAAAGCCCGTCGAGGAGCCGAAGGCGGAAGAAAAGCCGGCGGAAACCGAGGCAAAGCGGCCGAACCAGGCAGCGCCCGAGCCGACGCCGGCACCAGCCCCCGAGCCGACCCCGGCGCCCGAGCCGCCGACACCCGAGCCGCCCGCGCCGCAGCCCGAGCCGCCCGCGCCGGAGCCTCCGGCACCGCGAGCGGAGCCCGAGCCGGCACCTGCCCCGACACCCGAGCCCGAGAAGAAGGTGGCGGAGACGCCGCCGCCGCCGACCGTGCGTCCGCGGTCCAAACCGACCCCGCCGCCGCAGCCGCAGCGCCAGCCGCCGCGCGAGAACTTCAATCCGAACGAGATCGCCGCGCTCCTCAACAAGGTGGAGCCGGCGGGCGGATCGAGCTCGAACTCGACCCAGCCGGCCTCGCTCGGCAGTCGCCTCGGCCAGAGTGGAGTGACGATGAGTCAGTCTGAGCTGGATGCGCTGCGCGGGCAGATCTCGCGGTGCTGGAACCCGCCTGCGGGCGCGGCCGGTGCAGGCGATCTGACTGTCCGGCTCAAGGTGTTCCTGACGCCGAGCGGCGATGTGGACCAACAGCCGGAAATCATGAATTCCAGCTCGAACCCGTCTTTCGGCATCGCGGCGGAGAGCGCCCGCCGGGCGGTCTTGCGCTGTGCTCCCTACTCGCTTCCCTCGGTGAAATACGACGCCTGGCGGGAAGTGATCATCAACTTCGATCCGCGCGAACTGCTCGGCGGTTGAGCATGGATCGGGACCTCTTGCAGCCTTTGCGGATTTGGCAAGATCCGCAAGGGACGCGAAAATGACGAATTCTCACGCAACGGATGGCCCGGACACCGGCGCCACCGCATTCGCGGTTCGCCGCGACACAAGGATCGACGGAGCCTAGAGGATGATCAGACAGGCACCTGCCAGCATTGCAAGCTCCTGCTCGCGAATGGCCGCCCTGCTGCTTGCAGCGGTCGTGTTGAGCTTTGGACTGCTTCCAGCCGAGCGCGCGTCGGCGGTCGTCGAGATCGACATTACCCAGGGCAACATCGAGCCCTTGCCCATCGCCCTTCCGGCTTTTTCGGGAGCGGGCGGCGAAGCGCAGCTGGCGTCGGAGATCACCGACGTGATCAAGGCGGATCTCGCCCGTTCCGGTCTCTTCCGTCCGCTCGACCCGGCCAGCTTCATCGAGACGGGCGTGAACGTGAACACGCCGCCGGAGTTCGGCTCCTGGCGTCCGATCGGCGCGCAGGCGCTGGTGGTCGGGGCGATCGAACGCCAGTCGGACGGGCGTATCCGCGCGGAGTTTCGCCTGTGGGACGTCTTTGCCGGCCAGCAGATGCTGGGTCAGCAGTTTTACACGACGGCCGACAACTGGCGCCGCATGGCCCATATCATCGCCGACGCGATCTATGAGCGTCTGACCGGCGAGAAGGGCTATTTCGACACGCGCATCGTCTACATCGACGAGACGGGCACCAAGGACAAGCGCGTCAAGCGGCTGGCCATCATGGACCAGGACGGTGCCAATGTACGCTACCTGACCAACGGCAATGACCTGGTGCTGACGCCGCGCTTCTCGCCCTCGCGGCAGGAAGTGACCTACATGGCCTATGCCGGTACCGAGCCGCGCGTCTACCTGCTCAACATCGAGACGGGTCAGCGCGAGATGGTCGGCAACTTCCCAGGCATGACCTTCGCGCCGCGCTTCTCGCCGGACGGTCAGCGGGTGGCGATGAGCCTGCAGCAGGGTGGCAATGCCAACATCTTCGAGATGGACCTGCGCTCGCGCCGCACCACCCGGCTGACCAACACCCCGGCCATCGACACCAGCCCGTCCTATTCGCCGGACGGCAGCCGGATCGTCTTCGAGTCGGACCGCGGCGGCACCCAGCAACTCTATGTGATGGACGCCAATGGCGGTAATCCGCAGCGCATCAGCTTCGGGCCGGGCCGCTACTCGACGCCGGTCTGGTCGCCGCGCGGCGATCTGATCGCCTTCACGAAGATGAATCAGGGGCGTTTCATGATCGGCGTGATGCGACCGGACGGTTCGGGCGAGCGTATCCTGACCGAGGGCTATCACAACGAGGGGCCGGCCTGGTCGCCGAACGGCCGCGTGCTGGTGTTCTTCCGCGACACGCCGGGGGCCAATGGCGGGCCGCAGCTGTGGACCGTGGACCTGACCGGCTACAACGAGCAGCGCGTGCCGACCCCGGCCTTCGGCTCGGACCCGGCCTGGTCTCCCTTGCTGGAATAGGCTCCCACAGCTAGGCTCGGGGTCAGCCCCCAGCTTTTGGCGCGCGCAGGATTTCGTTAACCATGTTGATGAACGCGCGCTTAACCGGTTTCGCTGTAGAAGCGTTTACCCTGTCGGGGTGGTGGGGATCAGGAGTGAGTTTAATGATGAATTTCGGGATGCGGAGCCGTGGCGCGCGCATTGCCTCCGTTGTCGCAGGCGCGATGCTTCTGGCAGCCTGCGCACAGACCAAGCCGGATGGCCTGACTGGCAACGTCCAGCCCGGCACCGGCCAGGACTTCGTGGTGAACGTGGGCGATCGCGTGTTCTTCGGCAACGACCAGACGACGCTGTCGCCGCAGGCGACCGCGACGCTGGATAAGCAGGCCCAGTGGCTGAACAGCTACAGCCGCTACACGGTGACCATCGAGGGTCATGCGGACGAGCGCGGCACGCGCCAGTACAACATCGCGCTCGGCGCGCGGCGTGCCGACGCGGTGCGCAACTATCTGGTTGCCCGCGGTATTCCGGGCAACCGCATCAAGACGGTTTCCTACGGCAAGGAGCGTCCGGTCGCAGTTTGCAACGACGAGAGCTGCTGGACGCAGAACCGTCGCGCGGTGACCGTGCTCGACAACGCCGGAAGCTGACCGGCCTTTCGGCCGGACCTGAGACAACCTGCCTTCGGGGCGGCCGGACGGGAACCCGTCGCGGCCGCCCTTGCGTTTGTGCCCGGCAGGCAAGGCGGATGCTCGCTGCGGCGTCAAAATTTGGCCGAAGTCGCAGCGCCCTGTGCTATGGCGTTCAGGCGGATGGCCGGGCAATCGCCCGGCTGCCGCGCGGGCGGAGGACAGGCATGAATCGATTGAAACCCATGGCTTTCAGAACTCTGACCGGCGTGTTTGCGCTGGTGATGCTGCTGGCATTGCCGCAGGCGGCGTCCGCGCAGCTTTTCGGCTCCCGCAGCGACAGCGACGCCGCAGTGCGGATCAACCAGGTCGAGGAGCAGATGCGCAACCTCACCGGCCAGATCGAGCAGCTCAATTACCAGATCCGGCAGTTGCAGGAGCAACTCCAGCGGATGCAGGAAGACAACGAGTATCGCTTTCAGCAGCTGGAGCAGGGCGGGCGTAAGCGGTCGGACGCTGCTCCCGGACAACCCTCTACCCAACCCTCTGGCCAGGCCGGCGACCTTGCGGGTCTCCAGGGTGGCGGCGAGAGCTACGGCCCGGCGTCCGGCACGCTCGGCCAGCTCCCGGCGGACGGATCGGGCGACGCCGAGTTCGGCGCCGAGGGCGGCTATTCGCAGGACGGCTCCGGCTCGCTCGGGGCCGGTCCGCTGGACCTGTCTGCGCTCGCCCGCGGCCAGTCCGGCTCCGCCGGCTTCGGATCACCCGGCGGGGGGCAGGGTGACCTGCCCCCGGGAGTCTCCGAGGGGGAGCAGCAGGACACGTTCGACACGGCTTCCGCGCCCTCGTCCGGCAGTTCGCCGCGGGCGTCCTACGACAGTGCCTATTCGATGATCATGGCGGGCGACTATGCCGGGGCCGAGGCCGGCTTCAAGGACTTCCTGCAGCAGCATCCGAACGATCCGCTGGCGGCGAATGCGCAGTTCTGGCTGGGCGAGAGCCTCTATGCCCGCAAGCAGTACCGCGATGCGGCCGATGCATTCCTCAAGAGCTATACCGACTATCCCGACAGTTCCAAAGTGACCGACAGTCTGCTGAAGCTCGGCCTGTCGCTCAAGGGCATCGGCCAGAAGGATGCCGCCTGTGCCACCTTCAGCGAGCTTTTGACCAAATATCCGGGCGCGCCGACCTCGATCCGCGCCGAAGCTCAGGCTCAGCAGCAGAGCGGTGGCTGCGTCTGACCGCGCGCGGCCCGTTTGCGAGACGCAGGCCGACGCCCTCCTTGCCGCACTGACCCCCTTTCGCCGCCTCGCGTTGGCCGTGTCGGGCGGTCCGGATTCCACGGCCCTGCTGTTGCTTGTCGCCGCCTGGCGCGCGCGCAGGACCGATCCTCCCGATATTCACGTCCTGACTGTCGACCACGGCCTGCGGCCGGAAGCCGCTGCGGAAGCGCGCACCGTTGCCGCGCTCTGCGAACGGCTCGGCCTTTCCTGTCGGATCCTGACATCGACCGCGCCCAAGCCCTCCGCCAATCGCCAGGCAGCTGCGCGCGATCTGCGCCGGGGATTGCTTGTGACGGCATGCGCCGATCTTGCCGTCGAGGCGCTGGTGCTTGCCCATCACCTGGACGACCAGGCCGAGACCTTTCTGCTGCGCCTTGCCCGCGGCAGCGGCGTCTACGGCCTTGCGGCCATGCCTGCGCGCGGTCTGTGGCACGACGGCAATGGGGCTTGCGTGACCGTGCTGCGGCCCCTACTGGCGGTGTCCAAGGCGAGCCTCGTCGCCACCTGCTCGGCAGCAGGCGAAGCCTATGCCGAAGATCCCTCGAACGAGGACCCCGCTTACGCACGCACGCGGCTTCGGCAGCTGATGCCGGCGCTGGCCGGCGAGGGGCTCGATGCCGCGACCCTTGCCGCCACGGCGGCCCGTCTTGCCTCCGCCGCTGCCGCCATCGATGGTCAGGTCGATGCGGTGATGGCGTCCTGTGCGGTTTTCCATCCGGCTGGCCCGGTACGCTTGTCCGTCGAGGCCCTGGCGTTGCTCCCGCGCGAGGCGCTGCTGCGGCTCTTCGCAAGGGTGCTTGCAGACGTTGGCGGGGAGGCCTATTCGCCGCGTCTCGTCCGGCTGGAGGGGTTTGTGGACCGCCTTGCGGCGCGTGAGATTGCGCAGTCGACGCTGTCGGGCGTGGTGGCGCGCCGGTGCGGCGAAGAGATCGCCTTCTGGCGCGAACCGGGACGCGACGGGCTTGCGCCTGTCGAATTCACGGGACCGGGCCGGGCTGTTTTCGACCGGCGCTTCCTGGTGGAGGCGGAGAGGAGCGGAGCGTTTCGCGTCGTGCCTCTGGGGACGCTTTCGGACCACGGCATCGACCGCAAGGCGGCCGGCGACTGGCCGTCGCAGGCCTTTGCCGGAGCACCGCTTCTGCTGGGTCCCGGCGATGCGGCCTATTGTCCCGGCCTCGCCGGAGAGGCGCCTGCCGGGGTGCGGCTCGTCCCGCTCACGCAGCGGGAAAGCCTGTCGCGGCCGGAACTTGGGAGAAATCCCTTCGGCCGGCGGGAAATTTAAGAAAAATGAGACCTGTTTCGTGTGAATCTCCTTCGTCGCCTTGGCAGCCCGTTCCCGCGGACCTATCTTGGCTTTGAAGGACTTCTTTCCAGCGCAGACCGCCGCCTTGGCGCGGTGAAGGAACCGCTCATGAACGCCAATTTTCGCAATTTCGCCCTTTGGGTGATCATCGGCCTGTTGCTGATCGCCCTGTTCCAGCTCTTCCAGAGCCCGGGACAGCGCACCGTGTCGAACGATATTCCCTTCTCGCAGTTCCTGAACCAGGCCGAGCAGGGCGACGTGCGCGAGGTGACCATCCAGGGTCAGCAGATCATCGGTTCGTACAACAGCGGCGGCTCGTTCCAGTCCTACGCGCCCGAATCGGCCGGCGAATATGTCGAGATGCTGCGCTCCAAGGACGTGCGGATCATCGCCCGCCCGCCGCAGGAGAGCTTCTCGCTGCTCGGGGCGCTGATCTCCTGGTTCCCGATGCTGATCATCCTCGGCATCTGGATCTTCGTGATGCGCCAGATGCAGGGCTCGGGCGGCAAGGCGATGGGCTTCGGCAAGTCCAAGGCCAAGCTGCTGACCGAGGCGCATGGCCGCGTCACCTTCGAGGACGTTGCCGGCATCGACGAGGCCAAGGAAGACCTGCAGGAGATCGTCGAGTTCCTTCGCGATCCGCAGAAGTTCCAGCGCCTGGGCGGCCGCATCCCGCGCGGCGTGCTGCTGGTCGGCCCTCCGGGCACCGGCAAGACGCTGACCGCGCGTGCCGTCGCCGGCGAGGCGAACGTGCCCTTCTTCACCATCTCGGGCTCCGACTTCGTCGAGATGTTCGTCGGTGTCGGCGCCAGCCGCGTCCGCGACATGTTCGAGCAGGCCAAGAAGAACGCGCCCTGCATCATATTCATCGACGAGATCGACGCGGTCGGCCGCCATCGCGGTGCCGGCCTTGGCGGCGGCAACGACGAGCGCGAGCAGACGCTGAACCAGCTGCTCGTGGAGATGGACGGTTTCGAGCCGAACGAGGGCGTCATCATCATCGCCGCGACCAACCGTCCGGACGTGCTCGACCCGGCGCTGCTGCGCCCGGGCCGGTTCGACCGGCAGATCGTCGTGCCGAACCCGGATGTCACGGGCCGCGAGAAGATCCTCAAGGTGCATATGCGCAAGGTGCCGCTGGCGCCGGACGTCAACGTCCGCACGCTGGCGCGGGGCACGCCGGGCTTTTCCGGTGCCGACCTGATGAACCTGGTCAACGAGGCAGCTCTGCTGGCGGCCCGCCGCGGCAAGCGGCTCGTCACCATGGCCGAGTTCGAGGACGCCAAGGACAAGGTGATGATGGGTGCGGAGCGCCGCACGCTGGTCATGACCGAGGAAGAGAAGAAGCTCACCGCCTATCATGAGGCCGGTCACGCGCTGGTGGCGCTGCACATGCCGGCGTCCGATCCGATCCACAAGGCGACGATCATTCCGCGCGGGCGTGCGCTCGGCATGGTCATGCGCCTGCCGGAGAAGGACCAGGTCTCGCTCACCCGTGCCAAGTGCAAGGCGGACCTTGCCGTGGCGATGGGCGGCCGCGTCGCCGAGGAGATGATCTTCGGCTACGAGAAGGTGACGTCGGGCGCCTCGGGCGACATCCAGATGGCGACCCGTCTGGCGCGGGCCATGGCGACTCAGTTCGGCATGTCCGACAAGCTCGGCCCGCTGCTCTACGGCGAGAACCAGGAGGAGGTCTTCCTCGGTCACTCGGTCGCCAAGAGCCAGCACGTGTCGGAAGACACCCAGCGGATCGTCGATGCGGAGATCAAGTCCTTCGTCAATACCGGCTACGAGACCGCCAAGCGTGTCCTGTCGGAGCACGAGGAGCAGCTCCACATCATCGCTAACGGCTTGCTCGAATACGAGACGCTGTCGGGCGACGAGATTCGCGACCTGCTCGACGGCAAGCCGCCGGTGCGCGAGACGGATGACGACCACCCGACCGCGCGGGCCTCGGCAGTGCCGAAGACCGGCGCCAAGCGCCGCGGCGAGGGCGATGCCGCGACCGGCGGCATGGAGCCCCAGCCGCAGGGCTGACAGCATGCGCAGCTTGTGAAACAGACGGCCCGGCAGGCGACTGCCGGGCCGTTTTCGTGCCGGGCGCCGGGGTCTGCCTGTAACGAACGAAAACAAATTTTGAACTCCTTTGTGGCAGCTTGGTGCTACATGGAGAAGCCGTCGGCGAGGCAGGACTGCCTTCCGGCGCGCGAGAAGCGGGACCGGCGGAAGCGCCGGGCGCGGCTGCCGTATCGGATTTTGTCCGCAGTGCAGTTGCATGGGTGCCGGTTCGGCAGGCCTCCCGCGGCAGAAGACAGGGTCGACATGACGCGCAAGTATTTCGGAACCGACGGCATTCGCGGCACGGCCAACCGTGCGCCGATGACGCCGGATATCGCTCTCAAGGTGGGCATGGCTGCGGGCCTGTCCTTCCGCAACGGGGTGCACCGCCACCGGGTGGTGATCGGCAAGGACACGCGCCTGTCCGGCTACATGATCGAGAATGCCCTGGTTGCCGGTTTCACCGCCGTCGGTCTCGACGTGCTGCTGCTGGGGCCGATGCCGACGCCCGCCGTCGCCATGCTGACGCGCTCCGTGCGCGCCGATCTCGGCGTGATGATCTCGGCCTCGCACAATCCGTATCAGGACAACGGCATCAAGTTCTTCGGCCCCGACGGCTACAAGCTTTCGGACGAGGTGGAGAGCGAGATCGAGCGGCTGATCGAGCAGGACCTGTCGCGGCAACTGGCCTCGCCGTCCGAGCTCGGCCGGGCCAAGCGCATCGACGGCATGCGCGACCGCTATGTGGAATTCGCCAAGCGCACCCTGCCGCGCGAGATGAGCCTGGCGGGCCTGAGGATCGTCGTCGACTGCGCCAATGGCGCCGCCTACAAGGTCGCCCCCGAGGTCCTGTGGGAGCTCGGCGCGGAGGTGATCGCCATCGGCGTCGATCCGGACGGCTACAACATCAACCTGAAATGCGGCTCCACCGACACGGATGCATTGTGCCGCAAGGTGCACGAGGTGAGGGCGGATATCGGCATCGCACTCGATGGCGACGCGGACCGGGTCATCATCGTCGACGAGAACGGCAAGGTGGTCGACGGCGACCAGCTGATGGCCGTCGTCGCCCAGTCCTGGCTGGAGGACGGCCGTCTGGCGGCCTCCGGCATCGTCGCCACAGTGATGTCCAATCTCGGCCTGGAGCGTTATCTCGGCGGGCTCGGCTTGACGCTAGCGCGCACCAAGGTCGGCGACCGCTACGTGGTCGAGCACATGCGCCAGCATGGCTACAATGTCGGCGGCGAGCAGTCGGGCCACATCGTCCTGTCGGATTTCGCCACCACCGGCGATGGCCTCGTCGCGGCGCTGCAGGTGCTGGCCTGCGTGTCAAAGCTCGGCCGTCCCGTGTCCGAGGTCTGCCGCCGTTTCGATCCGGTGCCGCAGATCCTGCGCAACGTCCGTTACTCCGGCGCGACGCCGCTCGACGATCCCAGCGTACAGGCGGCAATCGAGGACGGCCGCAAGACCCTCGGCAACAGCGGGCGCCTGCTGATCCGTGCCTCGGGCACCGAGCCGCTCATCCGCGTGATGGGCGAGGCGGACAACGAGGATGTGCTCACCGGCGTGGTCGACCGGATCGCCGAAGCCGTGGCCCGCGCTGCCGCCTGAGCCGACAGCCCCAGACCTTTCTGCAATGCGGAGGCCGCTGCTCAGCCGGGCAGCGGCCTCTTGCGTATGGTTAATCATTCGCAAAGATCGGGGGAGAACTGTTGCTGATCGCAACGGGTATTCGTCTTTGTTTACTATTCATTAAGGTAAAAAAGACGGTTAAATTTTACGGTTAAGCCAGCCTTAAGCATTTTCGGCAAATCTACCCTCGTGTTTCACGTGCGCGGCCGGCAAAGGATGACTGTTCGGACGCACCTTACGAGGACCGAGACATGAGCAGCCATATCAAGAAAATGTGCCTGGCTGGCGTCGCGATAATCGTCTCGTCAGCCGTCCATGCAGCGGATATGCCGATCCCGGTGATCGAGCACGTTCCCGAAGTGCCGGTTGTGACGGGCGGTTGGTATCTGCGTGGCGACATCGGCTACAAGATCTACCAGTCTCCCAGCGTCGCTTACGGGCCGTCCAACTTCGCCAACGAGAAGATGGACCGCACCGGCATGATCGGCGTCGGCGTCGGCTACAAGTTCAGCGACTACCTGCGTGCCGACGTGACGGTGGACTACGAATTCCCGGCCAAGGTTACGGGTTATGCGCCGTGCCCGGCGCCGTGCGGCGGCCCTGGCCTCGCCGGCTTCTCCACGGAGACGGCCGACATCGACGTGCTGACCTTCCTGGTCAACGGTTACATCGACCTCGGCACCTGGGCGGGCTTCACCCCGTATGTCGGCGCCGGTATCGGTACCTCCTACGTGACCGCCAAGGATGTGAAGTTCGTCAACCCGAACGGCACCTCCGGTTCCTATCCGGGCGACAGCAGCTGGAACTTCTCCTGGGCCCTTATGGCCGGCGGTTCCTACGAGCTCAGCCAGAACTGGGCGATCGACGCAGGCTATCGCTACCTGAACATCGGCAATGCCTACAGCAAGAGCTTCAGCACGGGCGGCGCCAACCCGTCCTACAAGATCCGCTACGAGGATCTGGCTGCTCACGAGTTCCGCGTCGGCATGCGCTACACGTTCAACTCGGGCCCGGCCTTCCTGCCGGAGCCGATCATGGCAAGATACTGAAAACACCCCGCGCGGCTTCGTGCCGCACTGGGTTCGACAAGACTGCAGGGGACCGGGCGTTACGCCCGGTCCCTTTCGTTTGTCTGCCGGGTTTGCAGGACGAACGCTCCAACTCCGTTATTTTTGACCGCTTGCAGGCGACCCGCCCTTCGGATATCTCGGTCGACGGGACACTCCTCCCCACCGAGGAGCACCTATCTGGAAGGGTAGTCAGATGACGCAGCATGCAGAACCGGCCGTTCGGCCGGAAAATCCCCGTTTCTCCTCTGGTCCTTGCGCGAAACGTCCCGGCTGGTCGGCCGCGGCGCTTTCCGACGCGCCTTTGGGCCGTTCCCACCGTGCCAAGCCGGGCAAGGTCAAGCTCGCCGAGGCGATCGAGCTGACTCGGGAAGTTCTCCAGGTACCGGCCGACTACCGGATCGGTATCGTTCCGGCTTCCGACACCGGCGCCGTCGAGATGGCCATGTGGTCGCTGCTCGGCCCGCGCGGCGTCGACCTTCTGGCTTGGGAAAGCTTCGGCTCCGGCTGGGTGAGCGATGCGGTCAAGCAGCTGCGCCTTGCCGATACGCGGGTTATCGAGGCGCCCTATGGCGCGCTCCCCGACCTGTCGACGGTCGATTTCACGCGCGACGTGGTCTTCACCTGGAACGGCACCACCTCGGGCGTTCGGGTGCCGGATGCGGACTGGATACCGGCCGACCGCGAGGGCCTGACCATCTGCGATGCGACCTCGGCCGCCTTCGCCCAGCCGCTGGATTTCGCCAAGCTCGATGTTGTCACCTTCTCCTGGCAGAAGGTGCTGGGGGGTGAGGCCGCGCACGGCATGCTCATTCTGAGCCCGCGCGCCGTCGAGCGGCTGGAGAGTTATACTCCCGCCTGGCCGATGCCGAAGATCTTCCGCATGACCAAGGGCGGCAAGCTGATCGAGGGCATCTTCAAGGGCGAGACGATCAACACCCCGTCCATGCTCTGCGTCGAGGATTATATCGACGCGCTGAAATGGGCGAAGGAGATCGGCGGCCTCGAGGCGCTGATCGCCCGGGCGGACGGCAATGCAGGCGCTGTCGCCGACTGGGTGGCGCGCACCGACTGGGTCGACTTTCTGGCGAGCGACCCGGCGACCCGCTCCAACACGTCCGTCTGCCTGCGGATCGTCGATCCGCGCGTGACGGGACTCGATGCCGAGTTGCAGGCCGCCTTCGCCAAGGCGATGGCCACGGCCCTCGATGCGGCCGGCGTCGCCTATGACATCGGTGCCTATCGCGATGCTCCGTCCGGTTTCCGCATCTGGTGTGGCGCCACGGTCGAGCAGTCCGACGTCGAGGCACTGCTGCCCTGGCTCGATTGGGCTTTCGAGCGCCAGCTGCAGGCGCCCGGCAAGGCCGCCTGAGCCTCTTTCCCACACGACAGACAGACATGACCGGTCGCGGTTCCCTTGCAAGAGGACTTGCAAGGCGCCGCCGGTCGGTAAGCCAGGGAGACTAGCCAATGGCCCCCAGGGTTCTGATTTCCGACAAGCTGTCCGAGGCGGCAGTCGAGATTTTCCGCTCGCGCGGCGTCGAGGTCGACTACCGCCCCGATCTGGGCAAGGACAAGGACGCGCTGCTCGCCGCCATCGGCGAGTATGACGGCCTCGCGATCCGCTCCGCCACCAAGGTAACGGCGAAGCTGCTCGAAGCCACCGACCGGCTCAAGGTTGTCGGCCGTGCCGGCATCGGCGTCGACAATGTCGACATTCCGGCCGCCTCCGCCAAGGGCGTCATCGTGATGAACACGCCCTTCGGCAATTCCATCACCACGGCCGAGCACGCCATCGCGATGATGTTCGCCGTCGCCCGCCAGATCCCTGCCGCCGATACGTCCACCCAGGCCGGCAAGTGGGAGAAGTCGCGCTTCATGGGCGCGGAGATCACATCCAAGACCTTCGGCCTGATCGGCTGTGGCAATATCGGCTCCATCGTCGCGGATCGCGCCATCGGGCTGAAGATGCGGGTGGTGGCCTTCGATCCGTTCCTGTCCGACGAGCGCGCCATCGATCTCGGCGTGGAGAAGGTGGATCTCGACACGCTGCTCGCGCGGGCCGACGTGATTTCGCTGCACACGCCCTTGACCGAGAAGACGCGCAACATCATCGACGCGGCAGCGATCGCGAAGATGCGCGAGGGCGTCATCCTCATCAACTGCGCCCGCGGCGGGCTGGTCGACGAGGCGGCACTGCGTGCCGCGCTCGAGAGCGGCAAGGTCGGCGGGGCCGGCGTCGACGTGTTCGTCGACGAGCCGGCGACGGAAAACGTCCTGTTCGGCGCGCCGAACCTGGTCTGCACGCCGCATCTGGGCGCCTCGACCACCGAGGCGCAGGAGAATGTAGCCCTGCAGGTCGCCGAGCAGATGTCGGACTATCTCATGAAGGGCGCGGTCTCCAACGCGCTCAACATGCCCTCGATCACGGCCGAGGAAGCGCCGCGCCTGACGCCTTTCGTCAAGCTGGCGGAACTGCTGGGCTCCTTTGCCGGCCAGCTGACCGAGACCGGCCTCAGCAGCATTCGCCTCGAATACGAGGGCGATGTCGCCGAGATGAACATCAAGGCACTGACGGCGGCGGCGCTGACCGGCGTTCTGCAGCCGCTGCTGCAGACCGTCAACATGGTCTCGGCCCCGGTGATGGCGCGCGAGCGCGGCATCCTGGTGGAAGAGGTGCGGCGCGCCCAGGCCGGCGCCTACGAGAACTACATCCGCCTGACCGTGAAGACCGAGCGCCAGGAACGCTCCGTTGCCGGCACGGTCTTCTCCGACAGCAAGCCGCGCATCATCCAGGTGAAGGGTATCAACATGGAGGCCGAACTCGGCTCCCACATGCTCTATGTCACCAATGAGGACAAGCCCGGCTTCATCGGCCAACTCGGCACGCTGCTGGGCGAGGCGGGCGTCAACATCGCCACCTTCAACCTCGGCCGCACGGCGCCGGGCGCGGATGCGATCTGCCTGGTCGAGGTGGACGGCGAGGTGCCGGAGGCGGTGCTGGCCAAGATCGTGGCGCTGCCGCATGTGAAGCAGGCAAAGCCGCTGCAGTTCTGATCCGGCGGCGCTGAGCAGCGCTCCGTGATGACATGAAAGAAGGGCCGGAGCGGGTTTGCCGCTCCGGCCTTTTCGTATCGATCGCAGGAAAACCTGGTGTCCGCTGCCGCGGATCAGCCGGCGCGCCAGGCGTCCGTTGCCTGCTGCACCGCACGGGTGCCCGGCGTGCCCTTTTCCAGCGTCAGGATGGCGCGCTTGCCGTTCTCGTAGAGCATCGGAATATCGATCCAACCGCGGTCGCGCAGCAGGGTCAGGTTCCGCTCCTGCTCGTCCGGCAGGTTCGACAGCGCCACCCAGAAATAGCCGTCGGCGACCTTGACCGAGGCGCCGATCAGCGCATCGCCGCGGGCTTCCTCGGTGGTCTTCATCACGAGACCGGGGACTTCGGCCACACCCTGTCCAGAGAAGCCTTCCGGCAGTTCGAACCGCACTTCGAGCAGATGGCTCGCCGGCAGCGCGTCGTCGCGATTCGGCTTCAGGGTCAGGTTGGCCGCGATGTTGCGATCCGGCACTTCGATGCGCATCCGCAGCACCGTCTCGGTGCGGCCGTCGATCGTCTCTTCCGTCACGCTCCACACGGAGCGGCCGGCGGAAGCCTGTCCGGCGCTGCCGCCCGTCGCCCCTTCCTCGTAGAGGATGGCGCGCTGGGCGACCGGAGCATCGGTGGCCGCGGTCGGGTCGGGCTGCGCCGGGGTCGTGGCGGCCGTCTGCGTATCCTGCTGTGGCTCGGTGTCGGCCGGCGTTTCGGCGGTGGTGTCCTGCGGCGTCTCGACGGCGTCCGGCTCTTCGGTCGTCTCGGCGGCATCGGTCTGGGGGGAGGCCGGCTCCTGCGGCTCCACGGTGCGCACGCCGCCGCTGTCCTGACCGGCAGCAGGCGCGCTCGGTGCCAGCGTATCGGTCTGGGGGCCGTTGGGGGTGATGCGGGTCGTGGTAACCGGGCGTGCATCCGGTGCCGGCCCGTCGAGCAGGCGTGCGGTGTCCTTGCGCGAGGTTGAGGTTGCGTCATCGGTGGTGTCGGAGGCGGGGGCAGGTGTGTCGGTGTCCGTGGCCGCCGTCGGCTGGCTTGTCGGGGCCTCGCTGTCGTCGCCCGCGAACAGGCCCATCAGCGTGTCGCGCTGCGAATAGCCGATGGCGCCGACACCGACGACCAGCAGCAACAGGGCGACGCCGCCGAGAATGGCGGGAAGGCGCGACGGCCGCAGATCGCCGTCATAGGGGAGGGAGCGACCATTGCCGCGCGCAGAAGATCCGCGCTCCGTAGTGTCGTCGCCGATGGACGGGTCGGGGCCCAGCGTAGGCTCGCGCTTCTGCGGGGCGGCGCGGGCCGGTTCGCCGTCCAGCGCAACGCGGGCGGCGCGTCCCGCCTGATCGGCGGCTTCGCCCAGCTTGCGGGCTTCCTCGATGGCGCTTTTCAGCGTGTCGCGCGGCGGCTCGGCAGCGGTCGGGGTTCGTGCCGCCGGCGGAGCGGACGGTGCCGGCCGTGCGGGGGCCGACGGGCTGGCGGCTTGCGCAGGCGTATCGGTTGCGGCAGGCCGTGCCGCGGGCTGCGGCGGCTTGGGGGCGGCTGCCGGCTGCGGTGCGGTTGGACGCGGCGTTGCGACAGGCTGCTGGCTAGCGGAAAACCCGAGGGTCTCGCGCGCGGCTTCCGCCTCCACCTTGCGGATGGATTCCTCCAGCCGCAGCTGTTCGGCGGTGATTTCCGAAGGCGAGAGCGGCGGATCGTAGGCCTTGAGCTGGGCGACGATGGCCTTGCGCGCACGCTGGTAGATCTCGCGCCGGGCTGCGCCGGTGTTCTCTGGAAGCGCTGCGACGGTTTTTTTCAAAACCGGGTAGTAATCTGCCATATCGCCACTCGTGATCGCCGCACACAGGACCGCGCCAGGGCGCGGTCCACGGTTTAAGGCTTAATCCTGAAACGGATTCTGGACAAGGATTGTGTCATCCCGCTCCGGCGAGGTCGAGAGCAGCGCAACCGGGGCGCCGATCAACTCCTCGACATGGCGGACATACTTGACCGCCTGCGCCGGCAGGTCGGCCCAGCTGCGGGCACCTTCCGTCGATTCCTTCCAGCCAGGAAGGGTCTCGTAGATCGGCTTGACGCGGGCCTGCGCGCCCTGGGAGGCGGGCAGGTGGTCGATGCGCTGGCCGTCCAGCTCGTAGGCGACGCAGATCTTGATCTCGTCGAGGCCGTCGAGCACGTCCAGCTTGGTCAGCGCGATGCCGTTGATGCCGTTGATGCTGCAGCTCTGGCGCACCAGCACGGCGTCGAACCAGCCGCAGCGGCGCTTGCGCCCGGTCACCGTGCCGAACTCGCGGCCGCGGGTGCCGAGGAATTCGCCCACCTCGTTGTCCTGCTCGCTCGGGAAGGGGCCTTCGCCGACGCGGGTCGTGTAGGCCTTGGTGATGCCGAGCACATAGCCGATGGAGTTCGGGCCGAGGCCGCTGCCGGCCGCAGCCTGTCCCGAGACCGTATTGGACGAGGTGACGAAGGGATAGGTGCCGTGGTCGATGTCGAGCAGCGTGCCTTGCGCGCCCTCGAAGAGGATGCGCTTGCCGTCGCGGCGACAATTGTCGAGCAGCGCCCAGACGGTCTGCATGTAGGGCAGTACCTGGCCGGCGATGCTTTCCAGCTCGCCGAAGATCGTCTCCGGATCGATTTCCGGCTCGCCGAGGCCGCGGCGCAGCGCGTTGTGATGCGCCAGCAACCGGTCGATCTTGGCCGGCAGGCTCTTCAGGTTGGCAAGATCCATGATGCGGATGGCACGGCGGCCGACCTTGTCCTCGTAGGCCGGGCCGATGCCGCGCTTGGTGGTGCCGATCTTGGTGCCGGTGACGGCGTTCTCGCGCAGCGAGTCGAGCTCGCGGTGCAGCGACAGGATCAGCGTCGCGTTGCCGGCGATGGCCAACGTCTCCGGCGACACCTGGATGCCCTGCTCGGCCAGCCGGCCGATCTCGGCCACCAGCGCATGCGGGTCGATCACCACGCCGTTGCCGATCACGGACAGCTTGCCGCGCACCACGCCCGAGGGCAGCAGCGACAGCTTGTAGCTGACACCGTCGATCACCAGGGTGTGGCCGGCATTGTGGCCGCCCTGGAAGCGCACGACGACGTCGGCCTGCTCCGACAGCCAGTCGACGATCTTGCCCTTCCCTTCGTCACCCCATTGAGATCCGACGACGACGACATTGGCCATGCGAGACGTTCCTTCGATCAGGCAAAACATGGCTGGCAGCGGCACCAGCGCACACGAAAAACCCCGGTTCAGCCGACCGGGGCACTGTGAGGCGGACTATAGCGGCGACAGTCCGCATTGACGAGCCCCAAGACCCGCTTTCCACGCCGGCGCGGCGGAAAAGTCACTCCCGGTCCGGCTTGTCCTGGCCCTTCTGACTGCTTGCCAAGCGAAAGATCGCGGGCGATGTGCGCAGAAGCCAGACGAAGCGGCCGCGGTGGCTTGCCGGGGCCGCCCCCCGGACGAGAAGTCGCAGGCCGACAAAGGCGACGAAGGCGAGGTGCAGTCCGCCCGTATAGATGAAGAAGGCGGTCGGGCCGAACCGGTCCATCACCGCCGAGGCGATGAGCGGGCCGACCATGGCGCCCAGCGCGAAGAACATGGTGAGGCCGGCGGCGAGTTCGACATATTGCCCGGGGCCGGCATGGTCGTTGGCATGGGCGGCGGAGAGCGAATAGAGCGGCAGTGCAAAACCGCCGAACAGGAAGGCGCCTAAGAAGATCGCCGCCTCTGCGGTGACGCCCGACAGGAACAGGCAGGAGAGCCCGGCGCCCAGCGTCGCCATGATCAGCACATAGCGCCGGTCGATGCGGTCCGAGGCCCAGCCGAGAGGGAACTGGAAGATGGCGCCGGCGATCACCCACAGGCTGATCAAGAGCGCCAGCCCGTCGGCATCGAGGCCGACGCCTTCGGCATAGACCGGGCCGACCGTGCGGAACGCGCCGTTGGTCAGGCCGATGGTCAGGCAGCCGACGGCAGCAACAGGTGAGATCACCCAGATCGACAGGTAGTTGATCCCCGTCGTGTCGGAGACCGGCGGATTGCCCTCGCGGGCGAGCGAGACCGGGATCAGCGCGGCGCAGAAGACGAGGCCGATGACCACCAGGATCTCGAAGCCGCCGGCGCCGAAGGCGGGCAGGAGGAACTGGCCGCCGGTGACGGCGCCGAGGTCGACGATGCGATAGATGCTGAGGATCCGGCCGCGCTCGGCATTGGAGGACAGCGCGTTCAGCCAGCTTTCCAGCACCATGGCCGTGCCGCAAAAGGCGATGCCGCTGACGAAGCGCAGGCCCGCCCAGGACAGGCCCGGCGCGGTGAGCAGCAACAGCAGCACGGAGATGGCGCTCAGCGCGGCAAGAGCCGAGAACACCCGGATATGGCCGACACGCTGGATCAGGATCGGCGTGACCAGGACGCCGAGGATGAAGCCGGCATAATAGGCCGAGCCGAACAGGCCGATGGTTGTGTCGGACAGACCGTTGAGCCGGCCGCGCACCGCGATCACGGTCATCGCAACGCCGTTGGCGCCGAGCAGCAGACCGGCCGCGACGAGCAGCGGCACGAGGCGGAACAGCAGCGGGCGGGAGGCGAGGGAGGCGGGATTGTCGGGCATTCGAGCCAGCATTCCTGGCGGCGGCGGGAACATCGATCCTGACCCTGCTTGCCGTCCGCCACAAGCCCTTGTTTCGACTTTTCAACCTGCATGGGCAGCCGTCGTCGGAAATCGGGTGGGCGGAAGCCGGGGCCCGGAGTAGCCCTTGGGCGAACATGCCGTTTGCAAGGGAAGAAGATGACCTGGAAGAACTGGTTGCTGCTCATGACGCTCGCGCTCGTGTGGGGTGCGACCTTCCCTTTCGGCAAGATCGCGCTGGTCGAGATCCCGCCCTTCGTCCTCGCCTTCCTGCGGGTGCTGCTGGCGGCGCTGGTGCTGCACGCCGTGCTGGCCGTGCGCGGGCTCGCCTTTCCCCGCGATCCTTCCATGCTCGCGGCGTTCCTGGTGATGGGGCTGCTCAACAACGCCATCCCCTTTTCTCTCATCCTGTGGGGCCAGACCGGTATTTCGGCGAGCCTTGCCTCGATCCTCAATGCGACGACGCCGATCTTCACGGTGCTGGTCGCCTCCGTGCTCTTCCGCCAGGAAGTCCTGCGGGCACATCGGGTTGCCGGTATTGCCGTCGGCTTTGCGGGCGTGGCGCTGCTCCTGCTGCCGGGGCTGGAGGCCGGGGTACTGGCAAGCCTTTCGGGCGAGCCGGTCTGGGCGCAGGCCCTGTGCCTCGGTGCGGCGCTGTCCTACGCCTTCGCCGCCGCCTTCGCCCGCCGCTTTCGCGGCGTTCCGGTCATGGTCGCTGCAACGGGGCAACTGACCGGCTCCAGCCTGTTGCTGCTGCCGCTTGCTGTCTGGCAGTCGTTCTCGGTGCCGGGCGGCTGGACGCCGGCCATGGTGGGGCCGGTCGCCTGGGCTTCGGTCGTCGCGCTCGGCACAGCCTGCACCGCGTTCGCCTATCTCATCTACTTCCGCCTGTTGAGCGAGGCCGGGGCCACCAACGCCTCGCTGGTCACCTTGCTGATTCCGGTTTCGGCAGTGCTGATCTCCGCAAGCCTGCTGGGCGAGGCCTTGTCCCTGCTGCAGGTGGCCGGGATGGGCGTGCTGCTGTTCGGGCTTGTGCTGCTGGACGGGCGCGTTCTCGCCCCTTTCGACAGGGTGCAGCGCCGGGTGCCCGGACGAGGGCGTCCTTAAGCCGGCGCCCGCTGCGGCATCACCTCGATGCGTTCGGCGAAGCGCTCGTAGACGTCGGCGAGCCGTTCGGGCGCCTGCTTACGGCAGGCAGCAAGGCCTGCGCGGGCCGTCTCGCGGTCGCCGGCATCGATGGCGGCGACCATGGCCGCATGGGCCTGCGACAGAGCCTGGAACTCGTCGCCGGCCGCATAGTCGGGGTCACCGACGAGGGCGAACAGGCGGATCGGCACGCTCTTGCCCTTCAGCGGGATGGCGCCGGCCTCCAGGAAGGCAAAGCCCCTGGCCGCGCGCGCCGTGTCTTCGGAGACGACGCAGTCGGCGCCGACCGCCTTGCAGCTCGACTCGATCCGTGCCGCGACGTTCACCGCATCGCCGATCACCGAATAGTTGAAGCGGCGGCTGGAGCCCATGTTGCCCACGCAGGCCTCGCCCGTGTTGAGACCGACGCCGATGCGCACGGTCTGGGTCGGCAAGTCCCGCTCGCGAAAGCGGAAGGCGTCCTCGGCGTTCAGCCGGTCGACGATGCGCACCATCTCCAGCGCCGTTCGGCAGGCCTTGGCCGCATGGTCGTCCACCTCCATCGGCGCGTTCCAGAAGGCCATGATGCTGTCGCCGATATACTTGTCGATGGTGCCGCTATGCGCCTGGATCTCGTCGGAGAGCGGCGACAGCAGCGCGTTGAGGAAGGCGACCAGATCCGTCGGCGTCAGCTGCTCGGAGATCGGGGTGAAGCCGCGCACATCCATGAACATGATGGTCATGTCGCGCATTTCGCCGCCGAGCCGCAACGCATCGGGCGCGGTCTCCAGTCGCTTGACCATTTCCGGTGCCAGATACTGGCCGAAGGCGGCCCGCACGAACCGTTTCTCGCGCTCGGTCAGGAAGTAGAGCAGGGCGGTCGCCGCGGCATAGACGACGAAGAGGTTCACAGCGGTCGGATAGACCGGATCGAGCAGCAGCCCTTGCGTGCGGAACAGATGGATGGCCCCCGCATAGAGCGAGAAGGCGATCACCCCGCCTATAACGGCGGCCCAGATCGAGCCGAAAGCGATGATCAGGGCGATGACGATCAGGCCGAGCAGGAAGGTGGCGATGATCTCGGCGCCGTCCGCCCAGTCCGGCCGGCTGAGAAAGGTGCCGGCGAGGATCTGTTCGGCGGCCTGCGCATGCACCGAGACGCCCGGCACGAGATCGCCGAGGGGCGTT
Source organism: Stappia sp. WLB 29 (assembly GCF_023507705.1). Classification (GTDB taxonomy): domain Bacteria; phylum Pseudomonadota; class Alphaproteobacteria; order Rhizobiales; family Stappiaceae; genus Stappia. The sequence continues at coordinate 200,537 of NZ_JALBGD010000002.1, forward strand.
GCACGGATGTCGTAGAGGCCGACGGACGAGGTGCCGATGAAGACGATCTGGCCTTCGATCTGCGGCGCCAGGCTTGCGCGCGTTTCGGGATCGAGCACGTCGGCGGCCGAGACGTAGCGGTCCGACCGGTCCTCGTTGAAATATACCCACAACTCGCCCTGAGCGGTGGTGGGAAAGGGCAGGGCGCCGACCTTGATGTCCGTGACCGCGGCCGCGCCGGCGTCCAGCTCCCCGCTCGCATCGGCGGAGCGGATGATGAAGGTCCCGGCGCCTTGGGCGACCCTGAGCGCTTCCATCACCAGGCTGGGGTAGAGACCCGTGCCGTCGGTGAAGACCATGGGCACGCGGCGCACGATGCCGATCGTGTCGCGGCTGGACAGGCTGACGCCGCCGCTTCCCGTTGCGGCCGCCTCCAGCACCGGCAGGCTGACCAGGGCGGAGGCGAAGGAGGGAATGCTGCCGGTCGGGTCGCTGCCGGCATGGGCAAAGCCGGCCTTGGCGGCCGGCTTGCTGCCGTCGGCGTTCGGCAGGGTGGCAAAGCCGAGCACCACGGGGGCCTCGGCAATCGCTTCGGCGAAGACTTTGTCCGTGTCGGGCAGGCGTTCGGCCAGTCCTTCCAACTCTGCATCGCTGCCGATCTTCAGGTCCGGGACATAACGATGCGGCGACAGGCGATCGGGTTCGGCGAAGATCACGTCATAGGCGATGGCGGCGGCACCCAGTTCCGTCAGCGCGCGGGTCAGGTCTGCCAGCGTGTCGCGGCGCCAGGGCCATTGGCCGTGCTCGGCCAGCGAGCGCTCGTCGATGTCGACGATGCGGACGGGAAAATCACCCTGCGGACGGGGCCAGAAACGCTGGTATCCGTCGAAGCCCATCAGGCGGATCGCCGAGACGAAGGACGGGTCGTAGGCCCGCAATGCGGTGACGACGAACAGGAACAGGCATCCGGCCACAGCCACGAGCAGGTGCTTGCGTTGCGTGATGCGCATGTGCTCTTCCGTCTCCCCTGCCGCGGTGCACCGCGTCGGCGGGAAGGTTAGAGCATCGGGCCGGAAAGGGGAATCGGCTTGGGGGAACCGCGTGTCCCGCGCCCAAAGCGCGGGACCGCGATTGATCGGAGCATGACCTGAGGCAAGACGGGCTGCTGCCCGTCAGGCCTGGCCGGCGATCTGCGCCTGCGGCTGTTCCAGCTCGCGGGCGCCGCGGCGCACTGCCTTCTGGACCTTCTCGAAGGCGCGAACCTCGATCTGGCGCACGCGTTCGCGGCTGACGCCGAACTCGGTCGACAGATCCTCGAGCGTGATCGGATCCTCCGACAGGCGCCGGGCCTCGAAGATCCGCCGCTCGCGGTCGTTGAGGACTTCCATCGCGTCGCCGAGCAGCTTGCGCCGCTGGTCCAGCTCTTCCTGCTGGGCGAAGACCGCCTCCTGGCTATCGCTCTCGTCGACGAGCCAGTCCTGCCACTCGCCGCTGTCGGCCTCCGCGCGGATCGGCGCGTTGAGCGAGGCGTCGCCGGCGAGCCGGCGGTTCATCGAGACGACTTCCTCCTCGCTGACACCGAGCTTGGTGGCGATCTGTGTTACGTGCTCGGGGCGCAGATCGCCCTCGTCGAGCGCCTGGATGCGGCCCTTGAGCCGGCGCAGATTGAAGAAGAGACGCTTCTGGTTGGCGGTGGTGCCCATCTTCACGAGCGACCAGGATCGCAGGATGTATTCCTGGATCGCCGCCTTGATCCACCACATGGCATAGGTGGCGAGACGGAAGCCCTTGTCGGGCTCGAAGCGCTTGACCGCCTGCATCAGGCCGACATTGCCCTCCGACACGACCTCGGAAATCGGCAGGCCGTAGCCGCGATAGCCCATGGCGATCTTGGCGACGAGGCGCAGATGCGACGTCACCAGCCGCTCGGCCGCAGCCGGGTCGCCATGCTCCTTGTAGCGCTTGGCGAGCATGTATTCTTCCTGCGGTTCCAGCATCGGAAACCGCCGGATTTCGTCCAGATATCGGCTGAGACCGCCTTCGCCGGAACTCAGCGCCGGAATGTTCTGGGCCATGAATGCACCCTTTCTCCCAACGATCCCTCCGGGGTCGCGCCGGCCCGAGCCGGATGCGCGACCGCCATCGCAGGGCATGCTGTTTCGGCGCCCGAATGGCACGCCGGACTTCCCAATATAGGGTTCATTTCGGCAATATCAGGACATAATTTTGCAAATTATGACGGCGAAAGCGTTCGGATTGCCTTGAGCAGGGTGTCCATGTCGTCGGGAAGGGGACTTTCGAAACGCAGCGTCTCGCCGGTCGCCGGATGGGCGAAGGCGAGAAGGCCCGCATGCAGGGCCTGGCGCGGGAAGGCATCCACCACGTCGCGGACCTCGTCGGGCAGGCGTGCCGACTTGGTGCGGAAATGCGCGCCGTAATCGGCATCGCCGACCAGCGGGTGGCCGATATGGGCCATGTGCACGCGGATCTGGTGGGTGCGTCCGGTTTCCAGGCGGCAGGCCATCAGGGCGGCAATCGGGGGTGCGTCCTTCGCGCCGAAGCGCTCGCGCACCTGCCAGTGCGTGATGGCGTGGCGGCCGCCGGATTTCGTCACCGCGATCTTCTGCCGGTTGGCCGAGGAGCGGGCGAGATCGGCATCGACGGTGCCGCGCAGCTGCATCGGCGCGCCCCAGACCAGCGCGACATATTCGCGCTCCAGCGGGCCGGTGCGGCCGTGGTCTGCGAACTGCGCGGCGAGCCCCTGATGGGCGAGATCGGTCTTGGCGACCACCAGCAGGCCGCTGGTGTCCTTGTCGAGGCGGTGGACGATGCCGGGCCGCTTGACGCCGCCGATGCCCGACAGGCTGTCGCCGCAATGGTGCAGCAGCGCATTGACCAAGGTGCCGCTCCAGTTGCCGGGGCCGGGATGGACGACGAGGCCCGCGGGCTTGTCGATCACGACAAGGTGATCGTCCTCGTAGACGATCGTCAGCGGGATATCCTCGGGAGTGGGCTCGGCTTCCTCCGGTTCCGGTAGCTCCAGCGCCAGCTCCTCGCCCGAATTGACCCGGTATTTGGGCTCCATTATGGTCCGCCCGCCGACGCGCGCCCGACCCTGGCGGATCAGGGACTGGATGCGGCTGCGGCTGATTTCCGGCAGATGGCGGGCAAGGCAGGCGTCGAGGCGGCTGCCGGCATCCTCATCGGAAACGGCAAGGGCTGCGATCGCGACGCCGTCGGCATCGCCTTCCTCTTCAATGGACATAGACATGACACATCCGGCAATGGACGACGAAGACCGCGACGCGGAAGCCCCGCTGGATCCGGCGATGGAACGGGTTCAGAAGAAGCTGAAGCGACTGCTCGCCGTCTCTAGCCTCGTCATGGTGCTCGGCTTCATGGCCGTTCTCGCGGCCATCATCTACAAGCTGTCCGAAAGCGGCAAGCGGGCGGACGGGAGCGATATAGCCGCAACGGTGGCCATCGGCAAGGACGGGCGGGTGGAAAGCATGGTCCTGTCGGGCGATCGGCTGATCCTGCTGGTGCGCGACGGCACCGCCAGCAAGCTGCTGCATCTGGAAGCGGCGACCGGCCGCCTCGTCGGCGAGACCGCGTTCGTCGCGCAGTAAAACCGGACCCGAACCGGACCGAGCCGACATCTGCTGGCCTGCCTGCCGCATGTGGCCCTCGGGCGCCGGCAGACAGGCTCATGTCCGCTCCGGGTGCGCGGCGTGCGAGAATGTCTCTTTTTTCGCTGTCCACAGGCTTTGCGAAAAATGGGGCTTGCATTCGGCGCGCGGGCGTTCTACCTACGCGTCCTGTTCGTAACTGACCGGCCGACGCCCCCATCGTCTAGCGGTCTAGGACGCCGCCCTCTCACGGCGGAAACAGGGGTTCGAGTCCCCTTGGGGGTGCCAACTTTCCCAGCGAGCGCTTGAACGACAAGCGACTTGCCGCTGGCTCTGCGAAACTTCCGAAAAGTCGATAGCAATTTCCCCTTCCGGGGCGAGTCTCCGCGCGTTTGCCGACTGCATCCGGCGCGACGGGTCTTTTCCGTGCAGACATTCCCCGCATTGCAAAACGCCGGGCAATGCAAAAACGCCGGCGCAAGGGCCGGCGTTTCGTGTTCGCAAAAGCGCGGTTTGCGGGCGCTTCAGCCGGCGACCTGGAAGCGCGAGCGTGCGGCAACTCCCTGCATTCCCGTCGCGGCAGAGGGCTGATAGAGGCCGCGCAGGTCCGGCACCGGCCGAAACGCATCGGTCAGGCCGACAACGGTCTCGGCCGCGCCCAGCACCAGGTAGCCATCGGCCGGCATCTGCTTGGAGATGCGCTGCAACACGTCCACCTTGGTCGGCTGGTCGAAATAGATCAGCACATTGCGGCAGTAGACGATGTCGAAGGAGCCGAGCGTGGAAAAATTCTCCAGCAGGTTGAGCTTGCGCCACTGCACCATGGAGCGCAGCTCCGGGTTGACCTGCCACAGGTCGCCTTTCTGGGTGAAATATTTCAGCAGCATCTGGATCGGCAGGCCGCGCTGGACCTCGAACTGGCTGTAGATGCCGGTCTTCGCCTTTTCCAGGACCTCGTTCGACAGGTCGGTGCCGATGATCTCGACACGGAAGCCGGCGATCTTCTGCGCGGCCTCCTTGAGGCAAATGGCGAGCGAGTAGGGCTCCTGGCCGGTGGAGGCGGCCGCGCACCAGATGCGAATGGTCCGGCGGTCGGCACGCGCCTTCAGCATGGCCGGAAGCATCACTTCCCGGAAGTGCTGGAACGGCATGCCGTCGCGGAAGAAGAACGATTCGTTGGTGGTCATGGCCTCGACCACCTCGACGCACAGTTGCGCCCCGGTCGGCTTCTGCATTGCCTGGACGAGCTCGGACAGCCCGCCGAGATTGTGGCGCCGCGCCACCGGCAGCAGCCGGCTCTCCACCAGGTACTGCTTCTCGTTGGTCAGGACCAGTCCGGACTTGGCCTTCAGGAACTGCTTGAGATACTCGAATTGTGACGCAATCACCTGGGGCCTCCACTCAACAATCCGGAGATCTTGGGGCCGATGCGGGTGATCGGCAGGATCTCGCAACACATGCCCGTCTGCGCTGCCGCGCCGGGCATGCCCCATACCACGCTGGTCGCCTCGTCCTGTGCGATGATGCTGCCACCGCCGGCGGCGATGGTGCGCACTCCGGCGGCGCCGTCATGTCCCATTCCGGTCAGCACCACCGCCAGGGTGGCGGAGCCGTAGATCTTGGCGACGCTGTCGAACAGCGGGTCGACCGCAGGCTTGCAGAAATTTACCGGCGGGCTGTCGTTCAGGCGCGCCACGACCTGGCCGCCGTCCTTGTCCACCGTCATGTGCAGGCCGCCCGGCGCCACGTAGATATGGCCGGGCTTCAGCACCTCGCCGTTGTCGGCTTCCTTGGCCGGGCGGAGCGCCGCCTTGGCGATGTGCTCGGCGAGAATGGCGGTGAAGGTCGGCGGCATGTGCTGGGTCAGCACAACCGGCACCTCACGGATCGAGGTGCCGATGTCGGTGAAGAGCTGCTGCAGTGCCTGGGGACCGCCTGTCGACGAGCCGATGGCAAGGATGCGCGGGCGGGCGCTGGAATAGGCGCGGGTGCGGATTGCAGGTGCTGCGGGCACGGCCGCCGCGCCGGCTGCAAGGCGGGCATAGCCGGCCGGCATCGCACCGGCCGGGGCCTGCGAGGCGGTCCGCCCGGCGGTCGTCTGGGCACGCATCATGCGCCCGCCGGCAGAGGCCCCGCCGCCGCGGCGACGCTGGCCGAGCGCCTTCACCTTGTCGATGAGCTCGCGGCGGAAGTCGATCGAGGTCGTGACCTCGCTGGTCGATTCCGGCTTGGGAACGTAGTCATGCGCCCCGAGCGAGAGGGCGCGCAGGCTGACCTCGGCGTTGCGGCGGGTCAGCGTCGAGGCCATCACGACGACGAGGTCGCGCTTCTTGCGCAGCATGAGGGGAAGGGCGGTCAGCCCGTCCATCTCCGGCATCTCGATGTCCAGAACCACCACGTCCGGGTTGGAGCGTTCGATGTCGTCGACCGCGAGCTTGCCGTTGCGATGGGAGGCGACGAGTTGCAAAGCCGGGTCCGCCTCGACCCAGCGGCTGAGCAGTCCACGGATGACGACGGAATCGTCGACGACCATGACGCGGATGCACTCCGCCCTGGCGCCGTCCCGGGGGGCCGGCGCTGAAGAACTGGCGTTCATGTGGTACAGCCCTGCAGAGGGGTTACAGAAGCCCGGCTTCCTGGAACTTCGCTTCCACGATGTCCTTGTCGAACGGCTTCATGATGTACTCGTTGGCGCCCGCGCGCATGGCGCGGGTGATATGGGCCACGTCGTTCTCTGTCGTGCAGAAGACAACGACGGGCTTTTCGCCGCCATATTCCTTGCGCAGTGCCAGCAGGAACTCCAGACCGTCCATCTCCGGCATGTTCCAGTCCAGCAGGATCGCGTCGGGCATGCGCTCGCGACAGGCCTGCAGGGCCTTGAGTCCGTCCTCGGCCTCCGAGATCTCGAAGGACAGGTCCTCGAGAATGCGGCGGGCGACCTTGCGGATGACGCTTGAGTCGTCGACGACCAGACAGTGCTTCATTTCTGTTCTCCCGAGTGCCGGGTTTCTTTTCGCCGGTGCGGTCGCGTCAGGCCGCAGCCATGGGCTCGAACATCGCTCCGAAGAGGCGGGTGACGTCGAGAATGATCATCAGCTTGCCGTCGAGACGGTGCACGCCGCCGGAAATCTCCGCCCAGCGCTTGTCGAGGTTGGACGGGTTCGGCTCCATCGAGTCGTTCGACAGGCGCAGGACCTCGCCGACCTGGTCGATGACGAGGCCGTAGCTCTCGCCCTTGTGCTCGATGCCGACCGCCATGACCTGGGCGTTTGCGTCCCTGGCCGGCAGGTGCAGGCGCTTGCGCATGTCGATCGCCGTGACGATGCGGCCGCGCAGGTTGAGCACGCCGGCCACTTCCGGAGCGGCCAACGGCACGCGGGTCACGCTCTCGGGAACGAAGACGTCATGCACCTGGCTGATCGGCAGGCCGAAGAGCTGGCCGCCGATGATGACGGTGACGTATTGGATGGTATCGTCGATACCGGCCGCGAGATTATCGTTGTGCCTCATGCCGCAATTCCCATTTCACCGGCGAACAGATCCTTCAGCGAGGCGATCAGCCCCGGACGGTCGAACTTCGCCACATAGTCGTCGAAACCGGCCTGACGGCCGCGCTCGATGGAGGCCGGGGAGACCACGGCCGACAGCGCCAGAACCGGCATCTTGCGGAAGCGCGGATCGCGACGCAGGGCCTCGCAGAACTCGAAGCCGTTGATCTCCGGCATCTCGATGTCGCTGACGATCGCCTGGAACGTGTCGCCGTTCTCCAGCAGCTCGAAGGCCTGGCGCGCGCCGTTGACGGCGGTGACGTCATAGCCGGCCGCCTTGAGGACGGGCGTCAGCATGTTGCGGAAGAAGGCGCTGTCGTCGACCAGAAGGACTTTCTTGGTCAGCGCGGCGATGTCCATCTCCTTGCGCATGAACCAGTCCTCGAAGGCCTGCGGCAGGTAGTAGCCGAGGTCGATGATCTCGGTCGCCTTGTCTTTGATGACCGCCGATCCGAGGATGCCGGCCCGGTCGGAGCCGACCTCGATGTTCATCCGGTCCTCGACGATGTCGACAATCTCGTCGACGATCAGGCCCATGGAGCGGCCGGCGTCGGAGAAAACCAGCATCGGCTGGGTGCCTTCGCTGCGGCGGGTCTGGGAGGCCTCGATATAGACCAGCGGCATCAGCGAGCCGCGGTACTGGACCAGGTCGCGGCCGTTTGAATGTTCGATCTTGGAGACCTCGAACTCCTCCAGACGTGTGACCAGCGACAGCGGCACCGCCTTGGGCTCGGGCGAGCCGGCGCGGAACAGCAGCATCGACACGGTCGCCTGCCCGTCGAGGGCGGAAGCCATGGCGTCCTCGGCTTCCTTGCGCTCGTTCTCGGCGACGACGCTGGAGGCATGGCTTGCCATGGCCGAGGCGACGCCGTTCGGATCGATGATCATGATCACCGCACCGTCGCCCAGGATGGTGTTGCCGGAGAACATGGTCAGGTTGCGCAGCATGGAGGACATCGGCTTGACGACGATTTCCTCGGTGTGGAACACGCCGTCGACGACGACGCCGAAGGTCTGGCTGCCGACCTGCATCACTACGATGAAGCCGGTGTCGGACTCGATCTCCTGGTCGCCGTCATTGGGACCGACGCCGAGCAGCTGGGACATGTGGACCAGCGGCAGCAGCTTGTTCCGCAGGCGCAGGACAGGCGTGTCCTTGATGCGCTCGATGCGGTGCTCGGAGTTGGATTGGACGCGCACCAGTTCGACAACCGACAGCTGCGGGATGGCGAAGCGGTCGCCGCCGGCCTCGACGATGAGTGCCGAGACGATGGCGAGCGTCAGCGGGATCTTGATGATGAAGCTCGAGCCGCGGCCCGGGACCGAGCGCAGGTCGATGGTCCCGCCGATCAGCTCCACGTTGTTGCGCACCACGTCCATGCCGACGCCGCGGCCGGACACGCTGGTGATGTTCTGCGCCGTGGAGAAGCCTGCGTGGAAGATGAACTTGTGGATCTGCTGATCCGTCATCTTGTCGAGTTCGGCCTCGGTGGCGAGCCCGCGCTCCAGAACCTTGGCCTTGACCCGGTCGACATCGATGCCGCGACCGTCGTCCTTGACCTCGATGATGATATGGCCGCCTTCATGATAGGCGGACAGGGTGATCGTGCCCTTCTCCGACTTGCCGGCGGCACGGCGGTCGGACGGCATCTCCAGCCCGTGATCGGCGGAGTTGCGGATCATGTGGGTGAGCGGATCCTTGATCAGCTCGAGGACCTGGCGGTCCAGTTCGGTCTCGGCGCCGATCATCTCCAGCTCGATCGGCTTGTCGAGTTCCTGGCTGAGATCGCGGACGATACGCGGCAGCTTCTGCCAGGCATTGCCGATCGGCTGCATGCGCGTCTTCATGACGCCTTCCTGCAGCTCGGCCGTGACGTTCGACAGGCGCTGCAACGGCACCTTGAATTCGGAATCCTCGTGTCGACGGGAGATCTCGAGCAGCTGGTTGCGGGTGAGGACCAGCTCGGAGACCATCGTCATCAGATGCTCGAGCGTCTCGACCGCCACGCGGATCGACTGGCTCGACACGGAGGCCTTCTTCTCGCCCTTGTCGGCGGTTTCGCGCGGAGCCGCGTCTTCCTCGCGCTTACGGCCGCGGGGGGCGAGTGGTGCCGGCGGGGCGGCTTCCGCCTCCATCTCGGCATCGGCCTCGATTTCGGACAGGACAGCGGAAACGGGGAGTTCGACCTCGACCTCGGCCTCGCGGAAGGCACGCTCCAGCTCATCGAGGGAGACCTCGCCGGGACGCAGCGGGCGTTCCAGAACCTGTTCGACCAGTTCGCCGCGGGCCAGGCCGTCGTCTTCGGCCTCGGCGGTGTCGTCGGCGGCAGCGCTGCCGCGGGTGTCGGCTTCCAGCGCCATGCGCTCCAGCTCGGAGATCAGGTCGTGGTCGCTGCCTGCGGGCTCGGTGCCGTTGGCGGCCTCCAGCTCGGCCAGGATCTCCTTGATCCGGTCGATGGAGGAGAGAATGAGCGACACCGCGTCGGGCGTCACCTTGGCGCCGTCGCGGAACTTGCCCATCAGCGTCTCGCCGGCATGGGCGAGGGCCTCCAGCCGGGGCAGGCCAAGGAAGCCGCACGTGCCCTTGATCGTGTGAACGAGCCGGAAAACGTTATCGAGAATTTTCGCGTTGTTCGGTTCCTGTTCGAACTTCACGAGCTCGACGTCGACGACATCCAGGCTCTCGTTCGTTTCTGTGAGGAACTCGCTAAGCAGGTCGTCCATGGCCACACTCACCCGACTGGTTACTGGTACACGATCCGAACCCTGTATCCGGACCACCCATCCCTGTCGCAGAGAATGCGGCTTAAACAGTTAAGATAGGCTGAAGCAGCCTGGGTGCGTTTGAAGCAGTTTAACCTGTGCAGGCCGCAGTAATCTTCACTCCGTCGTCTTCCTTAACGACTTCTAAATCCATGCCGGACTCGCGCGCCAGAAGCACTGCATAGACCGGCTGGACGGTATGGGCGTCGATCCTCTCCGGCTCCTTGCCGGACGTCATTTCGAGGACGAGTGCAGGAACCTTGGTTGTCGATCCGGTTACTTTCAACCGGAAGGTAGGCGTCTGGGCATCGCCGTCCATGGTGACGGTGATCAGGCCGCCGCGCGGGACGCACTGGTTGGCGAGCAGGACCAAGTTGAGCAGCAGCTTGACCCGGTTCTTGGCCATCAGCAGGCGGGGCACCTGCCAGTCGAGATCCGCCTTCTCGTTGGCCAGGAAGCCGGCCGCCACCGAATGGGCATCGCCGAGGTCGATCTCCGCGCCGGCGGATCCGGCGGCGCCGAAGGCGAGGCGCGCGAACTGCAGCTTTGCCGAGGCCTGACGCGCACTTTTGCGGATCAGGTCCATCGCGAATTCCTTCATGTCCTCGTTATTTTCCTCATCGAGGACCTCGAGGCCGTTGGTGATCGCGCCAACGGGGGAAATGATATCGTGGCAGACGCGGCTCGCCACCAGGGCGGCAAGATCGAGGGCGCTGAGTTCGTCGATGGCGGTCATGCTGTGTCCTTGGCGGATGTCCCTGGCAGTGTGCCTGACGGTCTGTCCGGTGGTCGTGCCGGCAGTCGCGGCCGGCGGTCAGGACCGGCACGGCACTGGCGCAGACCCGCCGGGTGGCACGATTCGGTCCTGGCGAAAGGGTTACACCGCCCTTCCCACGCTGCCAAGCCATCGGGCGATGGCACAATTCAGCGGCTGCATCCTTGCGCCAGCGCCTGTGTCTCGGCCTCGGCCTGCAGGCTGGCCGGATCGGAGAGAAACAGGAAGCGGTTGATCTCCGAATGGAAGAGCAGCAGGCGGCCATCATGCAGCGCGAAGATCAACGGGTTGCCGATGGTGACGAAACCTTCCGCAAGAGCCAGCGGATCGCAGCCCCGTAAATGGGGCGCATAGATCTGCGGATCCTTCTCGAAGGCGGCGCGGTTGCCTTCATTGACGAACATCCACACGGTGTCGTCCCAGCGCAGCTCCTGGCGCCGGTCGCCCTCGCGCGGCATGCGGTCGACGAAATAGGCGACCGGGTCGCGGCCGCCGAGCGCATAGCCCGACACCGGATCGGTGGCATAGTCGGTGGCGCGCGCCGGGTCTGCCGTGCAGACGAGCGCCAAGCCTGCCAGGGCGACGCGCAGGCCGCCGCCTGCCGTCCACCATAATCTTTTCCGATTTCGACTACACTCTGACATCGAATCAGTCTCGCGATCCCCGGACGACGACTGTGCCTGCAAGGCGGGCCCGGGGGCAACCGCGGAGGTTTCCGGCGCTGCCCGCGTCCGGCGCCGGTCGTTCCGGCCGCCCGCAAGGCTCGCGCCGGTCCCTTGCACAGAAGCGTTGAGGACGGACCATCATGACGCGACTCTCCCACTTCCGCACTGGCCGTTTTGCGGCAGGCTTCGCCGCGACGCTGGTTCTCGGCCTCCTCGTGCTGCTCGCCGCCGGCCTGCCGCAGGCGCAGGCGCAGCAGCCGGAGCAGTACAGCCAGGGCGAGCTGGTCGATGCCGGCCACCGCTTCTTCGGCCAGCTGTCGGGCGGGCTCGCCTCGGTGGTGGAGCGTGCTGTGTCGGAATACGGCCAGCCGAACGGCTACATCCTCGGCGAGGAGGGCTCGGGCGCGCTGCTGGCCGGCGCCCGCTACGGTGAAGGGCAGCTCTACACGCGCAATGCCGGCACCCACAAGGTGTTCTGGCAGGGCCCGTCCTTCGGTTGGGACATCGGCGGCGATGGCGCCCGGGTGATGATGCTGGTCTACAATCTGCCCGACACGTCGGCGATCTACCGCCGCTATGTCGGCGTCAACGGCTCGGCCTACCTAATCGGCGGCTTCGGCATGACGGTACTGTCCAACCACGACATCTACGTGGTTCCGGTGCGGGCGGGCGTCGGTGCGCGTCTCGGCGTCAATGTCGGCTATCTCAAGTTCACCGACCAGCCGACCTGGAATCCTTTTTGATCGCTTACCCTGCGAGATGCTTGGCGCATGACCCGGCCTCTTGTATCAGGATGCATGGTAAAACATGCAGGCGTGCCGGGGCGACGCCCTTACGGCACGCGGGTCCGGAGCACGCATGCGGGTTTCGTGGCGGCAGGGGACCAGACGGTGGTGAGCGGTCTTGATTGAAGCGGCAATGTACGTGGCCCTCGGCTTCTGCCTGGCCGGCCTGCTGTCGGTGGCGCTCCTGCCGACCGTCTGGCGCCGGGCGGTGCGGCTCACCCGCGCGGCCGTCGAGGCAACCACCCCGATGACCCATGCGGATGTGCGCGGCGAGATCGCGGGCCTGCGCGCCAAACACGCGGTCGACTACCGGAAACTCGAGGCGGGGCTGGAGCGGCTGCAGCAGCAGGCGGCGGAGAACCGTATCGCACGCGACCGTGCCGAGGCGATGGCGAACGACCTGCGTGCCGAATTCCGGGCCAAGGACCAGGCGCTGGACGATGCCATGGCGCGGGAGGAAGAGCTGCGCCGCGAGATCCACGACGGAGGCGAGGTGCTGGCGCGGGCAAAAGCCCGCATCCGCGAGCTGGAGCGCAGCGTCAAGCGGCTGATGGCGGCGGCGGAGGCGGCGGACAGGGCCGAGGGCGACGAGGTGCTTGCGGATGGCGGGATGCCGGTGCTGGTGGCTGCCCCTCAGCTGGCGGACCGGGCGGGCGAGCGGCTTGCCGCGCAGTCGGACGAGGCCGGCGAGGATCCGCTGGGCCGCGCGTCGGAGTTCGCCAAAGTGACCGCGCTGGAGGTCGAGATCGCGTCCCTCAAGCGCAAGCTGAAGCGCGCCGAGGAGCGCGCCGCCCGTGCCAGTGACACGATCGAGACCGCTGCCGACGGTGCGCAGGCGGCTCGCGGCGCAGGTCTCAGCCGGCAGGAATTGCGAGCCAGGGACAATCGGCTTTTCGAGGTGGAGTCGCGCCTGATCGCCGCCCAGGCGGAGATCACCCGCCTGTCGGTGCTGGCCGAGGGCAGCCAGGGCGACGAGACGCTGGCCGGAGAAGCGGCGCGGCTGCGCGCCGAGAACGAGCGGCTGCGGGCGGAGCTGCGCGGCAATGACGACTTCATCGCCCTGCGCTCGGAACTGGCCGGTCTCGCCGCCTCTGTTGCTGCATCGCTGGGAACGGAGGAGGATCTGGCGCCGGTGCTTGCGACGGGCGATGCCGCCTCCGCCGATGGCGAAGGGCCGTCCGGCAGCGCGGTTACCCGGTCGCTTGCCGCGCGCATCCGTGCGGTGCGCGAGCGCAAGTCGCAGGCCGGGGACGGCGCGCCGCCTCCGCCCAAGGCTCCCGAGCAGGCGACGCGCGGCAAGGCCAAGGCCGGCGGCTGACCCGACCGCCGCAACCAGGTGCTTCGGCCGCCCCGGCACTCAGCCGGCAGCGGCCTTCTTCTTTTCCAGACGGGCACGGATGCTGGCGACATCGGCCTTGGGCGTCGCCGCGAACAGCGTACGCGTATAGTCGTGCTGCGGGTTTTCGAAGACCTCGTCGCGCGTGCCGTATTCGACCGCCTCGCCGAAATACATCACCATCACCTTGTCGGCGATATAGCGCACGACCGACAGGTCGTGGCTGATGAAGACGTAGGTGAGGCCGAACTCGTCCTGCAGGTCGGCAAGCAGATTGAGGATCTGCGCCTGCACGGAGAGATCCAGCGCGGAGACCGGCTCGTCCAGCACGAGGAGGCGCGGGCGCAGCATGATCGCACGGGCAATCGCCACGCGCTGGCGCTGGCCGCCGGAGAACATGTGCGGATAGCGCCCGTAATGCTCCGGCTTGAGCCCGACCTTTGCCAGCATGGCGAGCGCCGCGTCACGCCGCTCGGCCGCGCTCATCGACGTGTTGAGCAGCAGGGGCTCTTCCAGCACCGCCCCGATCTTCTGGCGCGGGTTGAGCGAGCCGTAGGGGTTCTGGAAGACGATCTGCACCGCCTGGCGCATCTCCCGCGTAATGCCGCTGCGGGCGATATCGATCGGCGTTCCGTCGATCTCGATGGAGCCGGAGGTCGGGGCGTCGATCATCGTCAGCATGCGGGCAAGGGTCGACTTGCCGCAACCGCTCTCGCCGACCACGGCCAGCGTCGTGCCGCGTTCCACGTCGAAGCTGACGCCCTTGACGGCGTGCAGCAGGCGCGGGGCGGAAAACAGACCGCCGCCGATCTCGTAGCCGCGCTTGAGGTCGCGGACCTTGAGGATCGCATCGCTCATGGGCGTGCCTCCGTGCCGGCCTGGGTTTCCTTGGCGTAGTCCCTGGCGAAATCGGCAACGGTCGGCAGCCGGTCGCCGGTGGCGTTCTCGGGCAGGGCCGACAGCAGCGCCTTGGTGTAGGGATTGCTCGGGTTCTCGAACAGGGTGAGCACGTCGGCAGTTTCCATCTGGCGGCCCTGATACTGGACGACCACCCGGTCGGCGGTCTCGGCGACGACACCCATATCGTGGGTGATCATGATGAGGCCCATGCCGTGGTCGCGCTGCAGGCCGGTCAAAAGGTCGAGGATCTGCTTCTGGATGGTGACGTCGAGCGCGGTGGTCGGCTCGTCAGCAATCAGCAGCTTCGGATTGCAGGCGGTGGCGATGGCGATCATCACCCGCTGGCACTGACCGCCCGACATCTGGTGCGGGAACGCGCCGACGCGGCGTTCCGGCTCGGGAATGCCGACGGCGGTGAGCAGTTCGATCACCCGGTCGCGGCGCTGCCGGCGGTCGAGGCTCGTGTGGGTTTTCAGCGCCTCGTCGAGCTGGAAGCCGACGGTGAAGCACGGATTGAGGCTGGCGATCGGCTCCTGGAAGATCATCGCGATGTCCTTGCCGATGACCTTTCTGCGGCGCGCCGCGGACAGGGAGCGGAGGTCGATGTCCTCGAAGGTCATCTTGTCGGCGGTGACCGTCGCGGTGTCGGGCAGCAAGCCCATCAGGGCCAGCATGGCGACCGACTTGCCGGAGCCGCTTTCGCCGACGATGGCAAGCACCTCTCCGGCCTCGATCGTGTAGTCGACGCCGGCAAGGGCGCGGAACGGGCCGGCAGCGGTGTCGAATTCGACGCTGAGATTGCGGATTTCGAGCAGGCTCATCGGTCAACTCCGCTTCAGCTTGGGGTCGAGGGCATCGCGCAGCCCGTCGCCGACCAGGTTGATGGCGAGCACGGTGATCAGGATCGCAAGACCGGGGAAGGTCACCACCCACCAGGCGCGCAGGATGAACTCGCGCGCTTCCGCCAGCATGGTGCCCCATTCCGGGGTGGGCGGCTGTGCGCCCATGCCGAGGAAGCCGAGGGCGGCCGCATCGAGGATCGCGTTGGAGAAGGACAGGGTCGCCTGCACGATCAAGGGCGCCAGGCAGTTCGGCAGGATCGTCTTGAACATCAGGCGCAGGTTGCCGGCGCCGGCGAGCCTTGCGGCCACCACATAGTCGCGGCTGCGCTCGGCCAGCACCGCGGCGCGGGTCAGGCGGACGAAATGCGGCTGCAGCACCAGGGCGATGGCGATCATCGCGTTGACGAGGCCCGGCCCGAGCACGGCGACCAGCACCAGCGCCAGCAGCAGCGAGGGGAAGGCGAGGACCACGTCCATCACCCGCATGATCACGGTGTCGACCCAGCCGCGGAAATAGCCGGCGACGAGGCCGAGCACGATGCCGCCGGTCAGGGCGATGGTCACCACGACGAGGCCGATGAACAGCGAGAAGCGCGCGCCGTAGATCAGTCGCGAGAGGATGTCGCGGCCGACCGCATCGGTGCCGAGAAGGAAGGCCGTCTTGCCGCCTTCCGACCAGAAAGGCGGGGTGAGGAAGCTGTCGCGATACTGCATGTCGGGATCGTGCGGCGCGACGACCGGCGCGGCGAGCGCGACGAGCACCAGGGTGACGAAGACCACGAGGCCGACGACGGCGCCGCGGTTGCGGGAGAAGTAGAACCAGAACTCGGCGAGCATCTGCCGCGTGGCATTGCGGCTTTCGGCTTCGACGGAGACGGCGGGAGTGGGTGTGTCGGTCATGGCTCGGCCCCGGCTCAGGTGTGGCGGATGCGCGGATTGACAAGCCCGTAGAGCATGTCGACCGTCAGGTTCACGATCATCACGATGAGGGCGATCATCAGCAGGCCGCCCTGGACGACGGGGTAGTCGCGGCGGGCGATGCTGTCGATCATCCATTTGCCGATGCCCGGCCAGGAGAAGATCGTCTCGGTGAGGATGGCGCCGGCCAGCAGCACGCCGACTTGAAGGCCGATGGTGGTCAGCACTGGAATCATGGCGTTGCGCAGCGCATGCAGGCCGACGACGCGCAGCGGCGCCAGGCCCTTGGCTCTTGCGGTGCGCACATAGTCCTCGCCCAGCACCTCCAGCATGGCCGAACGCGTCTGGCGGGCGATGACCGCCAGCGGGATCGTCGCCAGCACGATGGAAGGCAGGATCAGGTGGCTGACGGCCGACTGGAAGGCCCCTTTCTGCCCCGAAAGCAGGCTGTCGATCAGCATGAAGCCGGTGACCTGCGGGAAGAAATACATCAGCGAGATGCGGCCGGAGACCGGCGTCCATTGCAGGATGCCGGAGAAGAGGATGATCAGCAGAAGGCCCCACCAGAAGATCGGCATCGAATAGCCGATCAGCGCGGTGCCCATGATCGCCTGATCGGCGACCGAACCGCGGCGGACGGCGGCGAGGATGCCGGCCGGGATGCCGAGCGCCACCGCGATCACGATCGCGCACAGGGCCAGCTCGACGGTCGCGGGGAACAGCGCCATGAACTCGTCGAAGACCGGTTTCTTGGTGACGATGGAGTTGCCGAGATCGCCGGTGAGAACGCCGGCGATATAGTCGAGATATTGCCGCCAGATGGGCTCGGAGAAGCCGAATTGCTCCATCAGCTGGTTGTAGCGCTCGGGGCTGAGGCCGCGCTCGCCGGCCAGCAACAGGACGGGATCGCCCGGCAGCAGGCGGATGAAGCCGAAGGCGACGATCGTCACGCCGATGAAGGTCGGGACGAGCAGCGCCAGACGGCCGAACAGGAAACGGATCATCGAATGCGTCCAAAACGACCGCACCGGCCCCGGACTGGATCCGGGCCGGTGCGGGATGGCGTTGGCCGGGCCTGTCCGCTCCGGGAGATCGTCCCCGGAGCGGTCAAGCCGCGGCGGCGCGCGGTTTACTCGGTGATGTCGACGCCGTCAAACCAGTGGCCGCCGAGCGGATCCATGACATAGCCGGACACCTTGGCCGACATCGGCATGAACACCACCGAATGGGCGATGGTGGCCCACGGCGCCTGCTCCTTGAAGACCACCTGGGCCTCCTCGTAGAGCTTGGTGCGCTCTGCCTTGTCCGAGATGGTCTTGGCCTTCTGGATCAGGTCGTCGAAGGGCTGGTGGCACCACTGGGCGCGGTTGGCGCCGCCGACGCCGTCGCAGCCGAGCAGCACGGCGAGGAAGTTGTCCGGATCGCCGTTGTCGCCGGTCCAGCCGAGCAGGATGGCACCGTCGCGGTCCTTCTCGGTCGAGCGCTTCAGGTACTCGCCCCACTCGTAGGAGACGATCTCGACCTCGACGCCGACCTTGGCGAAGTCCGCCTGGATCAGCTCGGCCATGCGGCGGGCATTCGGGTTGTACGGGCGCTGCACCGGCATCGCCCAGACCTTCATCTTGAGGCCCGAGACGCCGGCCTCGTCCAGCATCTTCTTCGCCGCGTCCGGATCGTACGGATCGTCGACGATCTGGTCGTTGTAGGACCACATGGTCGGCGGGATCGGGTTCTTGGCCGCCTGGCCGGCGCCCTGGAACACCGCGTCGAGGATCGCCTGCTTGTTGATGGCCATGTTGAGGGCCTTGCGGACCTTCGGGTTGTCGAAGGGGGCCATCTGGGTGTTGTAGGCGAGGTAGCCGACGTTGAGGCCTTCCTGCTCCATCAGGTTCAGGTTGGAATCGGCCTTGATGTCGGCGATGTCGGCCGGTGCCGGATACGGCATCACGTGGCACTCGCCGGCCTTCAGCTTCTGCAGGCGCACCGAGGCGTCCGGCGTGATCGCGAAGATCAGGTTGTCGATCGGCTGCTTGCCGCCCCAGTAGTCGGCGAAGGCCTGGTAGCGGATGACCGCATCCTTCTGGTAGCCGACGAAGGAGAAGGGACCGGTGCCGACCGGCTCCTGGTTCATCATGTCCATCTTGCCGTCGGCAGCGAGCTTGTCGGCATATTCGGCCGACAGGATCGAGGCGAAGTCCATGGCGAGGTTGGCGATCATCGGCGCTTCCGGCCGGTTCAGCACGAACTTCACCGTATGGTCGTCGACCTTGACGATCTCCTTGATGAGATCGGGCATCGACATGCCGTTGAAATACTCCCAGGACGCGCCGGCGGTATAGGCGTGCCACGGATGGTTCGGGTCGCGCTGGCGCTCGAAGGAGAAGATCACGTCGTCGGCGTTGAAGTCGCGGGTCGGCGTGAAGAAGGACGTGGTGTGGAACTTGACGCCCTTGCGCAGGTTGAAGGTGTATTCCAGCCCGTCCTCGGAGACCGACCAGCTCTCGGCCAGGCCCGGCAGGACCTCGGTGGTGCCGCGCTTGAACTCGACGAGACGGTTGAACACCGGCTTGGACGAGGCGTCGAACGTGGTGCCGGCGGTGTAGAGCGCCGAATCGAAGCCTTCCGGCGAACCTTCCGAGCAATAGACGAGGTTCTTGGCCGAGGCTGCGCCTGTCGCGAACAGGGCAAGGCTGACGCCCAGAAGGGCGGCCTTCATGCTGCGGCGAATGATCATGGATACTCTCCCGTTTGAAGATTCGGCGCGCCGCGGCCTGTGCTTCCCTTTGGGAAGGTTGTTTTTCCGCAAGCGGCCTTGAGGGCACATTAGTCGCGCCCGAAACCGGTTACAACAGGATGATGCTTTCTATTTTCGCCGTGTTTTGGGATAAATAACCTGACGAGACGGTGGTGGAGGAATTTGCTCGTCACAATTGGCAAGTGTGCCGGATACTTGGTTTCAATCGAACTTCATGCCCCGGCATGATGATCCGGTTGTGTGTGTCCTGCAATACGTCATGCCTTGCCGGGCTTCCCCAAAAACGCGACAGCCGGGCGCATGGCGCCCGGCTGCACGTGGTCGGCTGGGAGATCACGGAGAATCAGACCTCGTCTTCCGAGGGGATGTCCTGCGGCTTCTTCTTGCGCCGGCGGCGCGGGGCCTTGGGTGCGGCGGCATCGGGCAGGGCGGCCTGAGCTTCGTCCTCGCCGGCTGCTGCCTTGCCGCGCACCGGCTTGGCCGTCGCCTCGATCACCTTCTCGTCCTCCTCGCCGGTCATGGCCTTCGGCGGCATGTGATAGGTGACCTGCGGGAACGGGATCTCGATTCCGCGCTCGTCGAACGCGGCTTTGATGTACTCGTTGTAGGCGCGGCCGACCGCCCACTGCGATCCCGGGCGCGTCTTGATGCGGGCACGCACCGTGATGGCGCTGTCGCCGAACATGGTGATGCCGTGCATCTCCAGCGGTTCCAGGATCTCCGACTTGTAGTCGGTCTGCATGAGCCGGTCGAAGGCGGCATGCATGGCCAGCTTCACCTCGGTCAGGTCGCTGTCGTAGGCAACGCCGATCGCCGCCACGTGATAGGCCCAGCCGCGCATGAAGTTCGCGACCCGGTCGACGGTCGAGAAGGGGATCATGTGGGCGGTGCCGTCGATGTCGCGCAGGCGCACCGAGCGGATCGTCAGCTTTTCCACCGTGCCGGTGACGCCGCCCAGCGTGACCACGTCGCCCTCGTTCATAGCGTTCTCGAACTGGATGAAGGCGCCGGTGATGATGTCCTGCACCAGTTTCTGCGAACCGAAGGAGATGGCGAGGCCGAAGACACCGGCACCGGCGATCAGCGGGCCGATGTTGACGCCGATCTCGGACAGGGCAAGCAGCGTGATCATCACCACGAGCAGGATCGAGAAGGCGTTGCGGAACAGGTTGAACAGCGTCTTCTCGCGCGATGTCGGCAGGCGCCCGCGCGGATTGAGGCGCAGGTCCACCCAGCTCATCACCGCGAGCCAGATCAGGAAGCCGACGCCGAGGATGATGCCGGCGGAGGCCGCACGGCTGGTCCAGTCCTGGCCGTCCGTCGTGCTGAACCACGACAGCGCATCGATCATGCCCCAGGCATGCAGGATGCCGAGGATGACGCCGACGAAGACGGCAAGCCGCACCAGCGAGAGCACCCGCGGCACGAAGGTGTTGAGCCGCCGTTCCAGCATCGGCAGGCGCTCGTGCACGTTCTGCGGCAGGTGCACGCCGCCGGAGATGGTGCGGGTCAGCGCCAGCGAGACGATGGTGCCGACCATCACCGTCAGCACCGACATGACGGTGGCGCGGACCATGAAGGTGACCGCGTCGAAGGGGCGCGACAGCCAGACGCCGAGCAGCAGCAGCACGTAGATGATGGCGACGATGTGCCAGGTGCGTGCGACGATCTCGACGAGGCCGGTGGTGACGAGGTTCGACTGGCGTTCGCCATAGCCGAGGATGCGCTCGCGGGTCGCCAGGCGGTTGCGCATGATCGCGGAAATGGCGATCGCGACGCTCGCCAGCACGATCATCATGCGCACCGAGTCGGCGAGCAGGAAGGAGATGTTGTTGGCGATCAGGGGCACCACCACCATCGTGCCGTAACCCAGCACGTTGTAGATGGTGAACAGCCAGCGGCGCCAGTAGAGCGCCTGCTCGTCGTCGAGCGGCACCAGGCGCAGGGCGGCGAATTCCGGGCTCAGCGCGAACCGCGTCAACACCTTCGCCGCCTGGATGAAGAAGAAGGCGTTGAGGAACAGCGATTCCACCAGCTCGACATGGCGCGGGTTCTCGCCCGTATAGAGTGCAATCGCATAGCCGGCGCCGAGCGCGACGGCCACGACCGCGGCTTCTGCGACGAGGTGCAGGACCAGCAGCGTGACGCGCTTCACCACGGTCATCGACTGCTCATGGCCGATCAGCCGCGCGAACAGCCGGTCGGCAAGGCGGTGCAGCAGCGAGACGATGGCGAAAACCGCAATGGCGATGATCGCCAACTGCAGCAGGATGCTCTGCACCCGCTCCCAGTTGGCCCCCGCGCTGTAGGACAGTGCGGTCGGCAGCGAGGTGAAGGAGCGGGCGATCCGCTCCACATAGACCATGCCCTCGGCGAGCACGTTCTGCGTCGCGTTGGCGATGCGCAGGGCGATATGCGTCGGCTGGCGCTCGACCTCGGCCGGCGCCACTTCCCCTTCCGCTGCGGCGGGCGAGGCTTCCGATGGTGCGGTTCCGGCGGGTGGGCTTGCCGGTGCGCTGGAGGGCGTCCCTGCGGCTGGAGCGTCCGCGGGGCCACGCCGCAGATAGTCGACGAGCGCGTCGCGCGCGCCTGGATCCTGCAGCAGGCGGATCAGCGCTTCCGCGTCCTGCCTTGTCTGTGCGACGGCTTGTGCGGCTCCCGCCGGACCTCCCGACGCCTGTTCGCCCGTTTGCTGCGTTGCCGGCTGGCCGGATTGCGCGAAAACCGGCCCTGCCAGGCTCGGAGGCAGCAGCAGGAGGGCGGCAAGCAGGAGGGGGAGGAGACGGGCGAAGCGTCCGTTGCAGGGCATGCGGCGTCCTTCTTTTTGCCGCGTCGGCAGCCCGTGCCGCCTGCAAGCGGGCAGGCAGGACGCTAGACAGCGGTCTCGGAAACGGCCGGCATGTCGACCGTTTCCCGGAGGTTTCTCCTCTTTACCTACCCTATCGAGGCGTGCCGTCAACCAGACGCGGACCTTCGGAATCGTCGCCGAGGCCCTCGGGAAGCAGCTCCGCCGGCAGGTTCTGGTAGGCGACCGGCCGCAGGAACCGCAGGATGGCACGCGACCCGACCGAGGTGGAGCGGGTGTCGGTGGAGGCAGGATACGGGCCCCCATGCATCATCGAATGACAGACCTCGACGCCGGTGGAAAAGCCGTTGACCAGCAGCCTGCCGGCCTTGCGCTCCAACACCGGAACGAGCTTGCGGGCGGTCGTCATGTCGCCGGCATCGCCCGGTTCCATCAGCAGCGTCGCGGTCAGCTGGCCCTCCAGCGTGGCGGCGACTGCCAGCCGCTCGTCCTCGCTGCGGCAGCGTACGACCAGGGCGGCGGGCCCGAAGACCTCCTCCTGCAGGGCATGCGAGGCGAGGAAGGCGGCGGCCGTCGTCTCGAAGACCGCCGGCGTGACGTGGCAGGTACCGGGCGTCTCGCTCGCAGGCGCCCTGGCTGCGCGCTTCGAAAGCGCCGCTTCCCCGGTGCGTGCGTCGACGGCGCGGCGATAGGCGCCGGCGATGCCGGGGGTCAGCATGGCCTGCGCGGGAACGCCCGCGAGCACCTCGTCGGCTGCGTCCAGGAACGCCTCCAGCCCGTCGCCCTCCAGCGCCACCACGACCCCGGGATTGGTGCAGAACTGGCCGGTGCCCAGTGTCAGCGAGCGGGCCCAGTCGGCGCCGAGCGTTGCCGCGCGCGCCGCAAGGGCGGCCGGCAGGGCGAAGACCGGGTTGATCGAGCCGAGTTCGCCGTAGAACGGGATCGGCTGCGGCCGCGAGACCGCGATGTCGAAGAGTGCGCGGCCCCCGCGCAGCGAGCCGGTGAAGCCGACGGCGGAGATCAGCGGATGGGCGACGAGCGCCGCGCCCGAGGCATGGCCCGCGCCCTGCAGCAGCGAGAAGATGCCGGCCGGCATGTTGCAGGCGCGGATCGCGGCGGCGACGGCGCGCGCGACCAGCTCGGCCGTGCCGGGATGGGCGGGGTGCCCCTTGACCACGACCGGGCAGCCGGCGGCCAGGGCCGAGGCGGTGTCGCCGCCGGTGGTGGAGAAGGCGAGGGGGAAGTTCGAGGCGCCGAACACGGCGACCGGCCCGAGCGGTCGCAGGATCGAGCGGATGTCGGGGCGCGGCAGCGGTTTGCGGTCCGGCTGCGCGGTGTCGATGCGGGCGTCGAAGCAGTGGCCGGCCTCGATCCAGTCGGCGAAAAAGCGCAGCTGGCCGGTGGTGCGGCCGAGCTCGCCGGTCAGGCGCGCCTCGGGCAACCCGCTCTCGCGCACCGCGCGGGCGACGATGGCCTCGCCGTCGATCTCCATCTCCCGCGCGATGCGGCGCAGGAGGGCGGCGCGCTCGGCGATCGGACGGGCGGCATAGTCGGGGAAGGCGGCGTCCGCCGCACGTGCGGCCTTGTCGACCAGCGCCGCATCGGCTTCGGCGAAGGCGGGGGCGAGTTGATCGCCGCTGACCGGATCGAGGGCGTGGAAGGCGCCGGGACCGGCGATCCAGTCGCCGGCGACGAGGTGATGACCGTTCGGCATGGGAGTCTCCAGCGCGTCAGTAACGAAAGGCATATGGCAGGCCAGCGTAGCTGCCCATCTACTCGACTATTGATATATCAGCATGGAATCAAGCCTGCCATCCAGCCGTGTTCGGCAAGGGATTGGTAACCTGAACGTGTCAGCTTCAAAGAGCCGCAAAAGGACATCGGATGCTCAACGAACTGTTGAAGCTCGCTCGCAACCCGACTCGCGAGGCGCGCAGCAGGTTGCTGCAGCGCGTCGCCGATCTTTTTCTGGATCGCGTCGGAGAGCACAGCGACGAGGAGCTGCGGCTGTTCTGCGAGATCATCATGAAACTGCTCGACGGGGCGGAGCTGAAGGTGCGTGCGCACCTGTCCCAGCGCATGGCGCCGTGGAACCAGACGCCGCACCGGATCGCCTATCGGCTCGCCACCGACGAGATCGTCGTGGCAACGCCGATGCTGGAGCTGAGCCCGGCGCTGACGGAGGCCGATCTCGTCAAGATCGCCCGGCGCATGCCGGAGAGCCATCTCCTGGTCGTCGCCCGGCGCGAGGCCTTGCCGGGCCGGGTGTCGGATGCTCTGGTGGAGCGGGGCCCGACCAAGGTCTGGCGGGCGTTGGCGGAGAACCGGCGCAGCGGCTTGTCCGACTGGGCGCTGAGGACGCTGGCCAAGCGCTCGCTCTCCGATACGCGCCTGCGGTCCAGCATGGCGGCGCGCGGCGACCTGACGCCGCTGATCTGCGAGTGGCTGATTCCGCATGTGAACGCCGCGACCCGCGTCCGGCTGGAGGCGATCCTCAGCGGCGCGGATCCGGGCGATCTGACGACGCCCGAGGCGGACAGCGAAGAGCTGCGGACGAGATACAACCTGTTCATGGAGTCCTGCGATGTGGACGAGGCCTGGCGTCTGGTTCAGGAGGGCAAGTACGGCTTCGGCTCGATCCTCTTGGTGCTGCTGGCCGAGGGGCGCACGGGCGATGCGTTCGAGCTGCTGGCGCGCAAGACCGGCGAGAGCGTGGCCGCCGTCCAGCGGGCCGTGTACCAGTCCGGCATCGACGAGCTGATCGGCCTGTGCCGGGTCTCCGGCACCTCCGACCAGGTGTTCCTGGCGCTGGCGCATCTGCGGTGCAAGCATCTGGGCATTCCGGAGACCCAGGCGATGCGCTGGCTCGATGCCTATCGCCGCACCCGCGCGACAACGACCGGCGGGCCGAGCCAGCCGCGCAGCCACCGTCCGAACGGCGCGCCGCTGTCCTGAGCGCGTCCGTTCAGCGGCTGCGCGAGACGATGGCGGCCGCGAGCGCGGTCATCACCGTGGCCGAGGCGTAGAACCACAGGCCCGGCAGGCTGGTCGCCGCGGCAAGTCCGCTGGTCTTGGCGGCGAAGACGACCAGCGCCACCAGCATCACGTCCATCATCGACCACTTGCCGAGCGCATGCATCAACGCATGGCCGATCCCCGAGCGGCCGGCAATAGCCGCCACATGCAGGGCGAGGATCTTTGCGGCCGGAAAGGCGATTGAGAACAGCCCGACCACTACGGCCAGCAGCGTTTCCTGCTCCCGCCACAGCCCGGCGACGAGCGCGAGCAGCGCCGGACGGTCGGTGAGAAAATAGAGCCGCTCCAGCTCCAGCAGCGGCAGCGTCAGGCCGAGAATGAAGCAGGTCGTGGCCGCCGGCAGCAGCAGGGCGAGAAGCACGCGCATGGTTCAGCCGTCCTGCAGGGCCGCATCCGCGGCGGCCTCGGCCGCCTCATGCACCAGGTGCAGCAGCGGATAGGGGCGCCCCTGGTCGTCGCGCTCGGAGCGGCCGGCGACGGTGAACCCGAGGCGCGCATAGAAGGCGGCGGCACCCCTGTTCTGCTCGTTCACGTCGGTGACGAGGCGCGGAAACCGTTCCAGCGCGTGGGCGACGAGCGCGCGTCCCGCACCCCGGCCGTGGGCGGCGGGATCGATGAACAGCGCATCGAGATGCCCTGCGCTCAGCACCATGAAGCCGGCCACCGTGCCGTCCGCGTCGACGGCGAGGGTCAGCGGCACCTCGGGCAGGAAGCCGCGCACCATTTCCTCGATCTCGGCGAAGTCCTCGGGCGTGAGGAAATCGTGAGTGGCCGCGACGGCGCGGCGCCAGATCGCGATGGCCGTTGCGCTTTCGCCTGCGCCTGCGTATCGTATCGTCCACATGCCGCTGCTATCCCACGCAAGGCGGGGAAGCGCAAATGCAAAAGGGCCCGCGCTGCGGGCCCCTTGAAGGCAGGTTCGGGAAGCCGGTTCGCAGGCTTGCCCTGCGCGCTCCGTCCGGCATCAGATCCGGGTCTTGCGGCGCGCAGCGACCTCGTCGAGGGCATCCTGCTCGGCCGCATCGCGCTCCTGGCGTTCGCGAATCTGGTCGCGCTCTTCCAGCAGCTCGAATTTTTTCAGCTCTTCCAGCGCCTCGCGCAGGTCCTCGCGCGCGGCTTCCAGCTGGCCGTTCAGTTCCTCGGCGGAGTTCAGCAGGTTGTCGCGGCGCTGGGCCGCGGCCTTGGCGAAGGTCGGATAGGCGAAGTGTCCGACATCGGTGATGCCGACTCGCTGCTGCTCTGCGAGGATCTGGTCGTCCAGCTCGCGGGCCATGCGCTTGAACTCGTCGACCATCGACTCGATCTGCGCCAGCTGGCGACGGCGCTCGTCGACCTGAAACTGCTTCAGGCGAATGAGACTCTCACGCGACTTCATTACTCGTTACTCCCGTTGCGCACACCAACTTAAGCGAGAGTCATTTCCAAAAGGTTGGCAAGTTCATTATAGCCTGCGCCGATCGTGCTTGCATCGCCCTTCGACTGGCCGAGGAAGGTTTCCAGCCGGTCGTGGCGGGCGATGGCCTCGTCCACCACCGGGTCCGATCCGCGGCGATAGGCGCCGAGGCGGATCAGCTCCTCCATGTCCGAATAGGTCGCCATCAGCGCCCGCGCCTTGCGCAGGACCGGCTGCATCTCGTCCGGCACGCAGCGCGGCATGGTGCGCGAGACCGATTTCAGCACGTTGATCGCCGGATAGCGTCCGCGCTCGGCGATGGCCCGTTCCATGACGATATGGCCGTCGAGAATGCCGCGCACCGCATCGGCGACCGGCTCGTTGTGGTTGTCGCCCTCCACCAGCACGGTGAACAGGCCGGTGATCGAGCCGGATCCCGGACGGCCCGGCCCGGCGCGCTCCAGCAGCTTGGGCAGTTCGGTGAAGACGGTCGGCGTGTAGCCCTTGGAGGTCGGCGGCTCGCCGATGGACAGGCCGATCTCGCGCTGGGCCATGGCGAAGCGGGTGACCGAGTCCATCATGCACATGACGTTGCGCCCGGCATCGCGGAAATGCTCCGCCACCGTCATGGTGAGATAGGCGGCCTGGCGCCGCATCAGCACGCTTTCGTCGGAGGTGGCGACGACGACGACCGAGCGGGCAAGGCCCTCCGGCCCGAGGTCGTCCTCGATGAATTCCTGCACCTCGCGGCCACGTTCGCCGATCAGGCCGATTACCGCCACATCGGCGGCCATGTTGCGGGCGATCATCGACATCAGCACCGACTTGCCAACGCCCGAGCCGGCGAAGATGCCCATGCGCTGGCCCTCGCAGCAGGTGACGAAGGTGTTGAGCGCGCGCACGCCGAGGTCGAGCGGCGGGCCGACGCGGCCGCGCTCGCCGGCCGCCGGCGGGTTGGTCCGCAGCCGCCGCGGTTCGCCGCCGGCAGGCAGGGGGCCGAGACCGTCGATCGGTTCGCCCATGGCGTTGACCACGCGCCCGAGCCAGGCGTCGCAAGGGTGGGCCAGGCTCTCGCGTGCCATCAGCACGGCGCGGCAGCCGAGCCGCACGCCCTCCAGCCCGGCGAAGGGCATGCACAGCGCGCGCTCGTCGCGGAAGCCGACCACCTCGGCCGGCACGGCGGGGCCGTTTTCCCCGCTCTCCACGGCCAGCACGGCGCCGACGCTCATCTCGTGCACGGGGCCGGCAACCTCGACCAGGAGGCCCTGCACGGCGACCACCCGGCCGTAGATCTGTGCGGGCATCAGGGCTTCGAGTTCGGCAAAGAGCGGGTCCATCTGATCCTCAAGGCTCGGTAAAGAAGGTCCCAGAAAGCGAGGGTACGGTAACCTATCGTTTACAAGTTTGGTTAATCTTAATGTCGAGGGTTCTGGATGGCGAGCCATCCTGGGTCCCGCGTCCGGCGTAGAGGTTGAGTCACCTGAGTCGTTTACAGCGGCTTGTTAATGTGACGCTTGAAGATTTTATGGAAAGGATTTCCATCGAATTTTCAAGCATTTGGAAAAGTTTTCCAAACTCGCCTCATCGGCGCTTGCAGGTGTGAATCAGAATTTGTTAACCATTGTCTCACACAGTGAGTCGAGGTTAACCGCAGTCCTTAGCACCGGGAGCGTACTGGCCGGCGCGGCTTGCCCAGGATAGGCAGACATAGGGGATTGGCATGCGTGTCCTGTTGATCGAGGATGACAGCGCAACGGCGCAAAGCATCGAGCTGATGCTCAAGTCCGAGAATTTCAACGTCTACACGACGGATCTTGGCGAGGAAGGCATCGACCTCGGCAAGCTATACGATTACGACATCATCATGCTGGATCTCAATTTGCCCGACATGTCGGGTTACGAGGTCCTGCGGACGCTGCGCGTGTCCAAGGTGAAGACCCCGATCCTGATCCTGTCCGGCCTCGCCGGCATTGAGGACAAGGTTCGCGGGCTCGGCTTCGGCGCCGACGACTACATGACCAAGCCGTTCCACAAGGACGAGCTCGTGGCCCGCATCCATGCGATCGTGCGCCGCTCGAAGGGTCATGCCCAGTCGGTCATCACCACGGGCGACCTGGTGGTCAATCTCGACACCAAGACGGTCGAGGTCTCCGGCCAGCGCGTGCATCTGACCGGCAAGGAATACCAGATGCTGGAGCTGCTTTCCCTGCGCAAGGGAACGACGCTCACCAAGGAGATGTTCCTGAACCATCTCTATGGCGGCATGGACGAGCCGGAACTGAAGATCATCGACGTGTTCATCTGCAAGCTGCGCAAGAAGTTGGCGGCCGCAACGTCGGGCAAGAACTACATCGAGACCGTCTGGGGTCGCGGCTACGTGCTGCGCGAGCCGGAAGAGAAGGCGGCCTGAGCCGGCCTTCCCTGCGACCGAGGTCTTGAGATCTGATCGAAGGCCCCGCCATCCGGCGGGGTCTTCGTCGTTTCGAGAGGGACCATGCGGGACGAGGTCGACATTCCGGAACAGGCGCAGGCGGTTCTCGCGATCCTGCAGACCGAGGCCGACATGCCGCTTGCCGGGCTCTACCTGCACGGTTCGGCCGTTGCCGGCGGCTTGCGCCCGCATAGCGACCTCGATCTTCTGGCTGTCGTCGACCGCCCGCCGGAGGCGCCTGCGCGCCGCCGGCTGCTCGAGGCGCTGCTGGGGATCTCGGCGCCGTATCCGGCACCTGTCGGCGGGCCGCGCTGCCTCGAGCTGATGGTGTTCGACCGCTCAGCCCTTGCCCGCCTCTCCGCCGCAATGGAAAGCACTTTCGTCTACGGCGAATGGCTGCGCGAGGCCTTCGAGGCGGGCGATGTGCCGCAGCCGCTTGCCGATCCCGAGCATACCCTGGTTCTGGCGCAGGCGCACCGGCAGGCCGTGCCGATTGCCGGGCCCACTGCCACCGACCTGCTGCCGGAGATCGGCATCGCGCAGGTCCGCGAGGCGATGCGGCGGCTCCTGCCGGGACTGGTCGAGGGGCTCGACGGCGACGCGCGCAACGTCGTGCTAACGCTGGCGCGCATGTGGTGGACCGCCGGCACCGGCGCCTTCCTGTCCAAGGACGAGGCGGCCGAAAAGGCCGCCGCGGCCTTCGGCGGGAGTACGGGCGAGGTGCTGCGCGCCGCGCGCCACGCCTATCTCGGCCTTGCCGGCGATGCCGAGCTCGGCCCGCCCGCGCTCCTGCGCGAGGTCGCCGGGCATCTTTCCCGCGAGATCGAGACCCGGCTTTAGCGCTGCCGCCCTCACATCCCCCAGGCAGCGCGGAAGCGCTCGCGGATCCCGGCAAGGCGGGCGCGCGGCTCGTTGGCGAAGACGAGGCGCAGGTAGCGTCCGGCCTGGCCCGGCGCGCCCCAGCCGGTCATCGCGGTCGCTGCGATCCGCCCCTTTTTCAGCAGCAGCGCCGAGGCCCGCTCCGGCGGCAGGTCGAGCGCGGCCGTGTCGATCAGCAGCGACCAGCCGCCGTCGGGCCTGACGCAGGGCAGGTCGGAAAGCTCGGCAAGGATCAGGTCGCGCCGCGCGCGCCAGCGGGCGGACGCCTGCGCCACCCCGTCGTCGCTGGTGGTCAGGGCGGCGGCCGCACCCGGCATGCCGATGCCGACCTGGCAGACCACGTTGGACAGGCTGACGAGGCCGACATCGTTCATTAGAGCGCGCGGGCCGACGATCCAGCCGACACGCCAGCCGATCATCCGGTATTCCTTGGAGACGCTGCCGACGGTGACGGTGCGCTCGCGCATGTCGGCAAACTGCAGCGGATGCAGAACCGGCGCATCGGTATAAAGGATCCGCTCCATCGCCGCATCGTGCAGCAGCCAGGCGCCCGTCTGCCGCACCAGATCGCAGATCGCCTGCCACTCCTCAAGGTCATGGACGATGCCCGAGGGCATCGACGGGCTCATGGTCAGCACCGCACGGGTCTTGTCCGAGCGAGCGGCGGCCAGCGCCTCCAGGTCCAGCCGCCAGCCGCCCTCCGCCACCTTCAAGGGCACCAGACGCGGCACGCCGCCGGCCAGGCGGATGCGGTTGAGCAGGCCGGCATAGGCCGGATCGGTGATGATCACCTCGTCGCCCGGCTCCAGGATCGCCAGCAGCACGTTGAGAATGCCGGAGAGGCCGCCGGCCGAGACGATGCATTCTCCTTCCGGATCATACGCGACGCCCATGTCGGCCTCGATCCGGGCGACGGCCGCCTCGCGCAAGGCATGGATGCCGAGGAACGGCAGGTAGCTGTTGGCCGCGTCCGCCTCGACCGCGGCGCGGGTCGCCTCCAGCGCGGCGCGCGGCGGGGCGATGTCCGTGTCGAGGTTTTCCAGCCGCAGCATGTCCGGATCACCGAGCGCGTCGGCGGCATCGCCCATCTTGTCGACATTGATGCCGGGGATGTGGCGCAGACGGGAAACTGTCATACGATTCTCTTTATTGGATCCAATTTAAGATATTGAATGCAGAACCTGGCGGGCTATGTCAATTGTCGAGGGCGAAAGGGAATCGGGGCGGATCGCGGCAAGGCGCGCGGTCAGCCCTTGCTGCCAAAAGGACGGACAGGCAGGCGGATCATGACGGCGAGCGGATCGGGCGACAGAGGGCAGGGGATGCAGACGGCAGGCGCCAAGGGCCGCGACCAGACGCGGTCCGTCGCCGACCAGCTGCGCGAGCGGATCATTTCCGGGGAACTTGCCGCCGGCCAGCCGCTGCGCCAGGAGACGATTGCCGAGGCCTATGGCGTCAGCCGCATGCCGGTGCGCGAGGCGCTGCGCCTGTTGCAGGCGGAAGGCTTCGTCGAGATGGTCCGCAATCGCGGCGCCAGCGTCGCCGCCATCGACGCGCGCGATCTTGCCGAGATCCACGAGATGCGGGTGCTGGCCGAGTGCTTTGCCCTGCGCCATGCGATCCCCGAGCTCACCGAAAGCCGGATCGATCGGGCGGAAAGCATCCAGGGCGAATTGGAAACCGCGCCCATCGAGGCGTTCGGCGCGCTCAACAAGCGCTTCCACATGACGCTGTACGAGGCCTGCGCCCGCCCGCGCCTGCTCGCGCATATCTCATTGCTGCACGATGCGGCGGACCGCTACCTGCGCATCGCCATTCGCCAGCTCGACTACGCGGTGCGCTCCGACCGCGAGCACCGCGAACTCCTCGCCGCCTGCCGCCGCCGAGATGCGGCGGCCGCGCAGGAGATCCTGCGCACCCATATCGAGGAAGCCGGCAAGGCCCTGCTTGCGGCATTGCCGGGGTAGGGGAATTTGGACATACACCGCGTTTGCGATTTCGCCGGTCGCCTGTCCCCTCTGCGTCCTGAACACATTTCCCCCGCGCCGGCTACCGGCACGGGGGCTCATTCTGGACGATGAGGCGATATCAACCGGCTGCCGGCACGCCGTAGATCACCTGGACCGCCCCCTTGGCATGGACACCGATATGCAGGTGATCCGGGCCGAACTGGATGCTGTTTACGCCAACCGCGTCGACACGTCCCTCGATCTGCAGATCATCGTCGATCCGCTTGTTGATCTCGTCGTTCAGCTTCTCGATCAGGGCGGCATGGTCCTTGCCGAAGGGCACTTCCACGAGCCGCTCGGTCAGCTTTATCACCGGGCGGCTGCCGACAAGGAGCACGCCTGCCTGCACTGCGGCATTGTCTGTGGCGGCGGTGAAGCCGAGGTTCTCGAAGGTGACCACGCGCTTTGCCATGTCGACCACGGGCTTGGCCGTGAGATAGACACGCCCCCGGCTGTCGAACCAGCTTCCGGTGTCCACCTTGATGTCGAAGCCGATCGCGAGGGCATCCTTGGCGGCATAGACCTCGATGTTCGAGACGCCAAGCTGCTGCGGCTCAAGTCCGGCTTCCCTGGCGAGCCGCGCCCCCATGTCGCTCTGTTCGAGCAGCTTTCGGATCTCCTCATAGGAGATGCGCACCGGTACGGCCATGTTGAAGCCTCGATCGACACCGTCCATGCCGTGAAGCGGCGGCAGCGGCGCCAAGCTGGTTTCCGCGCCATGGCTTCCCACCGTGGTGCTCAGGCTGGCACGCAGGGCAAGGCTCGTGGTCATCATGTTGTTGGCGAAGCGAAAACCGCCAAAATGCACGCTTTCCGGCTTGACCACCGCCGTGACCGCAGGATCGGCGTTGACCGTCAGCGGGCGATGCAGCTTGATCCAGGCCTTCTCGACCTCGGTGCGGATATCCGCTGCGGCCAGCGCCTCGGCAATCTTCGGTTGGAGATCGGCGAGCGCTTCCCTGACCTTCGGCTCGACCTTGGAGCCGATCGTGATCTTGATGCCGAGCAGGTCGATATAGGGGCGCTTGCACCACCGGAAATCCGTCGAAACCTGTGCGGACGGCTTCCAGTTTGCCGAAATGCCCGGCTTGATCAGCGCCGTGACTTCCGCGCAGCCACGGCCCGTTTCGCGGATGTTCTTCCCGATGTCGCCCCGACCGCGAACCGTCGCTTCGAAGTTGATCGGCATGCTGGCCCGGATGCTGTCTCCGGCCGCCGTCAGGCTGAACTTGCCAGCCTTCCACACCCGGCCGCTGATCGAGCAGCCGATGCTGACCTTGATGAAGCCGATCTTTTTCTTGAAGCAGCCGCCGCGCGACTCGTTGATCGTGTGCAGCGTGTCGGGGATCCTGGCGTTCAGCTCCTTCTCCAGCGCGGCGAGATTGACGGTCAGCGGCACGCTGACCGACGACATCATCTCGTCGGCCTTGAACTTGGTCGAGACCGCAGGCGGCGCGATCGTGTAGGCGTCGGTGAACATGCTCGTGGAGGCCACGGCCGCAGCACCGGCTCCCAGAGTGGCGAGAGATGCCACGGTGATGATGGTCTTCCTGGTCATGTCGGTCTCCTCCAGCTTCGATGCGAATGCGTCAGGCATTCGCGGGGTCTTCGGAACGGCGGCCATCCGCCGTTGATCTGACCAGACCTCATCTAGCTGTCGGTGGGAGAACAGAATTCCCGGAGTGTTGCCGGGTCTCAGGATTTGACCTAGAGTTCGGTTTCAATCCCAAATTTTGGGAATGACCGACGACCACCTGAGGGGGCATCCGGTGACGCTGTCGCGTGAACTTACGGTATTGCGCGCGATCCGGCTGGCTCGCGCCACACTCATGCGCCGGCTCGTCGAGCACGCCATGGCACATCTTGCCGAGACCGGCAAGGAATCGGCCGCGCCCTCGCTCTCTCCTGAAGAACTCCGGCAGCTGAAGTCGGAAGGCGTCGTTCAGATCGCGGAGATCTTCTTCCTCTTCGAAGAGACCGGCATGAGCGATCCCGCCCTGCTGCGCAGCCGGCTCGAGATGCACAATGAAGCTTTGGGGGCCAAGCTCGCCCAGATGCGCGAGGACAATTTGGCCCATACGCCGGAGGGCCTGTCGCGGGACCGGCTTGCCAGTGGCATCCTCGATGATGGCAAGATCCAGATGCTGGTCGACGAAGCCGAATGGGGAGAGCTGCGCTTCGATCAGTCCAGCCTGTCGTCGCTGCTGATCGAACTGATGGCTCCCGAGAGCTGCCGGACACTGGTTATTCTTCTGGCAAAGTTCGGCTTCCTGAAGCGGATCGGCACCAACAACGTTCGGATCAGGTCTTTGGGGAAGCTGGAGCAGCTCTACCGGGAGCACCTCGCCCAGATCGCCGATGCCATCGGGCACGTGGAGCAGGCCGCATGAGAAAAACCGTCTTCTGCGTAGTTGCGACGCTGTTCCTGACCGCCTTCACAACCGCTGAAGCACAGGAGAGCGCCGCCGATTTTGCCGCTGGCATGGTCGCCCGCCTCGGGCAGGAAAACCACGCTGCATGCGTTCGCAGCCTGGCCGACGAGAAGCAAAAGGTCGACGTTGTCGTCGGCGCGCTGGGGTTCCGCTCTGCGACACTCAATCTCGCGCTGGAGGGAAAGCGGCTGGTCTGCGAGGCCAGGCGCCTTTCCGAAGAGGCTGGGCGACTGGAAGCGGAGCGCGGCCGGTTGCTGGCCGAAGCCGACCGTCTCGACGCCGAATGGGAGCTGGCTGTGCGGGCCAATCCCGGCGCGTTCACCGACTACAAGGGGCGAGACAGAAGCCAGATGTTGCTCCGCAGGGATGCCGGCATCATTCAAGGCACGATCGATCGACTGGCATCCGTTGCATCGGATCTCAATGACGAAGCCATACGGCTGATCAGGTTGTCACTCAGCGATTACGAGCAGTTGTCGAAGCCCCACCAGGACCAGCTTGCCGCTTCACTCGACGCCCAGACGCAGTACGAATTGCTCGAGCGCTTGCTGGGCCTGAAACTTCCCGTCAAGGCGGCGTAACTGCGCATTGGGCAGATTCCCATGCCAAGGACGAGAGCCGGCCGTGCCCGGTTCTCGTCGCGGGTCTCTGTCAGGCGATTGCAGTCTTAGGACATGCTGACGAGGGGGCTCCCCCTACCTCTCCAGCCCGCCCGTCAGCGTCATCGCCTGGCGGCGGAGGTAGTGCATCAGGTCGTCGGCGCGGGAGCGGGCGAGGGCGACGTCCCCGGAGGCGATGGCCTGCATCAGTTCCATGTGGTGCCAGGCGGCGGAGTTGAGGTCGCTCTCGCCGAAATAGCGGAACCAGAACCGCCGCGAATGGGTCTGCAGCGGCGCCACCACCCGGGCGGCGAAGGGATTGCACGCGGCCACCGCGACGATCTCGTCGAAGGTCTTGTCCTCGCGCAGGAAGGCGTCGACATCGCCGGCGGCGGCAGCGTCCCGCATGGCGCGGGCGCACGCGCCCAGCCGGTCGCGCTCGTCGCGGCTGGCCAGATGCGCGGCCGAGCCGGTCAGCAGGATCTCCAGCGCGTGGCGGGTTTCCAGCACCCGGGCGAAGTCGGCCGGGTTGATGTCGGCAACCAGGATGCCGAGGCGCGGGCGGATGGTCACCAGCCCCTCCCAGGCGAGGCGCTGGATCGCCTCGCGGATCGGCGTGCGGCCCATGTCCAGCAGCGCCGCGATGCGGCTTTCCGTCATCGCCGTGCCCGGCGCCAGCCGCAGGGTGACGATCTGCTCCTCCAGCGCGCGATAGGCGCGGGCCGCCCGGCTTTCCTCGCCATCCTGGCTGGCGGAGCCGAACTCGGCAGGTCCGGCGCGTTCGCCTCCGGCGGGGCTGGCGGTCATGACATCTCCTCTCGCTTCTCTCTCTTGATATATCAGTCGTTGACAGAAGGGAAGCCGCGTGGGACTGTGCGTTCGACAATTGATATATCAGATGGCGGCAAGGGAGTTTCTATCATGTGGCGCGGTGTGTTTCCGGCGGTAACGACCAAGTTCACCAGCGACGACCGGCTGGACATGGCCGAGATGGAGCGCTGCTTCGCGCTCCAGGTCGAGGCGGGCGTCGACGGGCTGATCGTCTGCGGCTCGCTCGGCGAGGCGATGGCGCTCGAGGGCGAAGAGAAGCTCGAGATCCTCAAGCTGGCCAAGTCGTCCGTCGCAGGCAGCCGCCCCGTCCTGATGACCGTGTGCGAAAGCTCCACCCGCCGCGCGGTTTCCGCCGCGCAGGCCGCGGCAAAGGCCGGCGCCGACGGCCTGATGGTGTTGCCGGGCGTGCCCTATCGCTCGGCCCCGCACGAAACGCTGGCGCATCTCTTCGCGGTCGTCCGCGGGTCCGGCCTGCCGTCGATGATCTACAACAACCCGGTCGCCTACGGCGTCGACGTGACGCTGGAGATGTTCGATGAGCTGGCCGCCGAGCCGCTGGTCGTGGCGATGAAGGAGTCCACCGACGACATCCGCCGCGTCAGCGAGGTGATCTCGCGCTTCGGCGATCGCTTCGACGTCTTCACCGGCGTCGACAACCTGGCGCTGGAAAGCCTCGTCATGGGCGCCACCGGCTGGGTCGCCGGTCTCGTCGTCGCCTTCCCGAAGGAGACGGTGGCGATCTGGAAGCTGGCGCAGGCCGGCCGCATCGAGGAGGCGCGGGCGATCTACCGCTGGTTCCGCCCCTTGCTCGATCTCGATGTCTCGACCAATCTGGTGCAGAACATCAAGCGCGCCGAAGTGCATGCCATCGGCTCCAACGACCGCTGCCGCGCACCGCGCATGGCCCTGTCCGGCGCGGAAGCAGAGCGGGTCGACGGCATCATCCGCGCAGCGCTGGAAACGCGGCCGCAGCTGCCGGCGCTCTGAGGCGGGAGCGGCGCCGGCCGGGTACGGTGACAGGCTTTATTGGGGCGTGAAGGACGGATGGACGACAGGTCCGAAGTGACCATCATCGGGGCCGGCATCATCGGCCTCGCCACGGCGGCGGCGCTGCTCGCGCGCGGCCATGCGGTGACGGTGATCGACCGGGGCGAGCCGGGCAGCGGCACCTCGCGGGGCAATGCCGCCGGCATCGCCTGGACGGATGTCGCCCCGCTCGCCTCGCCCGGCATCTGGCGCAAGGCGCCGGGCTGGCTGCTCGACCCGCTCGGGCCGCTGACCGTCCGCCCGTCCTATGCCCTCTCCATTCTGCCTTGGATGCTGCGCTTCGTGCAGGCCTCGCGGCCGGCCGCCTGGCGCCGGTCGATCTCGGCCATCGCCGCGCTCAATGCTGCCGCGCTGCCCGCGTGGGAGCGGCTGTGGCAGGACAGCGGCACGCTACACCGCGTGAAGCGTGAGGGCTGTCTCGACGTCTTCGACAAGCCGGCCGAGATCGCGCGGGCGCGCGCCGGCTGGCAGCTGCAGCGCGACCACGGCATCGAGGTGCGCGAGCTGGGCGGTCCCGAGCTGCGCGACATGGAGCCCGATCTCGGCCCCACGGTCGCCGGCGGCGCCTTCCTTCCCGGCTGGGTGCAGGTCGACGACCCGCACGGGCTGTGTCTCGATCTCGCCGCCCATGTGCGGGCCCGCGGCGGCATCATAGAGCGGGGCGAGGTGGTGGCGCTGGCGCGCGGCAGCGAGGGCATCATGCTGCGCATGCGCGAGGGGCCGGTGCGCCGCGCGCCGCATGTGGTGCTCGCCTGCGGGGCGTGGTCGCGCCGGCTTGCCGCCGGCATCGGCGAGGACGTGCCGCTCGACACCGAGCGCGGCTACAACATCACGGTGCCCGAGCCCGGCGTTTCCTTCCGCCGCTTCATCATGCTCCCCGGCTACGGCTTCGTGCTGTCGCCGCTGGCCAAGGGCCTGCGCATCGGCGGGGCGGTGGAGTTCGGCGGGCTTGCGGCCGCGCCCGACTGGCGGCGGGTCGACGCGTTGGTCGCGCGCGCCGGCAAGGTGGTGCCGAACCTCAAGGCCGAGACCGGCGAGCGCTGGATGGGCTTTCGTCCCTCGCTGCCCGACAGCCTGCCGGTGATCTCGCCGAGCCGCCGCGTCCCCGGCCTGATCCACGCCTTCGGCCATGCCCACCACGGATTGACGCAGGCGGCGGCGACGGGCGAACTCGTCGCCGCCCTCGTTGCCGGCGAGCGGCCGGCCATCGACCTTGCCCCTTATGCGGTCGACCGGTTCTGACAGTCTGGGTTCTTTCTCAAGGAGGCAGCCGTGGCGCGGCATACGTTCTTCTGCATCGACGGACATACCTGCGGCAATCCGGTGCGGCTCGTCGCGGGCGGGGGACCCAACCTTGCCGGCGACAGCATGCTGGCGCGGCGGGCGGACTTCCTTGAGCGCTACGACTGGATCCGCACCGGCCTGATGTTCGAGCCGCGCGGCCACGACATGATGTCCGGCTCGATCCTCTATCCGCCGACGCGCGCGGATTGCGATATCGGCGTGCTCTATATCGAGACCTCCGGTTGCCTGCCGATGTGCGGCCACGGCACCATCGGCACCGTGACGATGGCGATCGAGGAGGGGCTCCTGGTGCCGCGCACGCCCGGTCAGGCGCGGCTGGAAACGCCCGCCGGTCTGGTGCTTGCCGATTACGAGATGGAGGGCGAGCACGTCACCTCCGTGCGGCTGACCAACGTGCCCTCCTTCCTTGCCGCGCAGGATCTTGAGATCGACTGCCCGGAGCTCGGCCGGCTGACCTTCGACGTCGCCTATGGCGGCAATTTCTACGCGATCATCGAGCCCCAGGAGAATTTCGCAGGCGTCGGCGCCATCGACGTCGACCGGCTAGTGGCGATCAGCCCGGCGCTTCGGGTTGCGCTCAACGAGGCGTACGAGATGGTGCATCCGGAGGACGGGCGCATCCGCGGCATCACCCATATCCAGTGGACGGGCCCGGCGACCCAGCCGGGGGCGGACGCGCGCAACGCCGTCTTCTACGGCGACAAGGCCATCGACCGCAGCCCCTGCGGCACCGGCACCTCGGCCCGCCTCGCCCAGTTGCATGCGCGCGGCCGGCTGAAGGTCGGCGACCGTTTCGTGCACGAGAGCGTCATCGGCTCGCTGTTCGTCGGCGGGGTGAAGTCCGAGACCACCGTCGGCGGCCGGCCGGCCATCATCCCCACCATCGAGGGCTGGGCGGTGAAGACCGGCACCTCCACCATCACGCTGGACGAGCGCGACCCCTACATGACGGGCTTCTCCGTCACCGGCACGGGGGTGAAGCTCTATCCGCGCCCATGAACTGAAGCGGGTGCACAGGCGGGCGCGAAGCCTGTAGGAAGGGAGCGAACCAACTCGGGATCCGATTCGCTTCATGGACTGGTCGCCCCAGCAGCGGCACGCGCTCGACGAGACGGCGCGCTGGCTGAAATCGAAAGACAAGCAGGTCTTCCGCCTGTTCGGCTTCGCCGGCACGGGCAAGACGACGCTCGCCCGCCATCTGGCGGAGGGCATCAATGGCGATGTCGCCTTCGGCGCCTTCACCGGCAAGGCGGCCCATGTGCTGCGCCAGAAGGGCTGCGTCGACGCCACCACCATCCATGCGATGATCTACCGGCCGCGCGGGCGCAAGGACGAGACCGAGGACGACGAGGAAAGCCTCAGCTTCTCGATCAACCGCGACAGCATCGCCTCCAAGGCCAAGCTGATCGTCATCGACGAATGCTCGATGGTCGACGAGGATCTCGGCCGCGATCTCCTGTCCTTCGGCACGCCGGTGCTGGTGCTCGGCGATCCGGCGCAGCTGCCGCCGGTCAAGGGCGGCGGCTTCTTCACCGAGGCGGAGCCCGACGTGATGCTGTCGGAGGTGCACCGCCAGGCGCGCGACAACCCGATCGTCCACATGTCGATGCTGATCCGCGAGGGCGGCGAGTTGGAGGCAGGCCGCTACGGCGACAGCCGCATCATCTCGCGCCGCGAGATCGACGCCGCCTCGATCCTCGCCAGCGACCAGGTGCTGGTCGGGACCAACCGCACACGGCGGCTCTACAACGGCCGCATCCGCGAGCTGAAGGGCTATACGACGCAGATGCCGGCGGTCGGCGACAAGCTGGTGTGCCTGCGCAACGACAAGGCCAAGGGCCTGCTCAACGGCGGGCTGTGGACCGTCGAGCGGCTGCGCCCGTCCAAGGGCAACACGCTGCGCTTCGACGTGCGCCCGGAGGACGAGGCCGCCGGCAAGGGCCGGGTGCAGGTCAAGGTGCTGCCGGGCCTGTTCGAGGAGGGCGCGGACCAGATTCCCTACGCCCTCAAGCGCCGCTCCGACGAGTTCGACTACGGCTACGCACTCACGGTCCACAAGGCGCAGGGCTCGCAGTGGGACGATGTCGTCCTGTTCGACGAGAGCTGGGCCTTCCGCGAATATCGCGACCGCTGGCTCTACACGGCCGTCACCCGCGCCGCGCAGCGCATCACCGTGGTGCGCTGAGCCCGAGTCCCGGTCCGGCCTCGCCTACGCGGTTTTCCACTTCCGGCCGTCCGCCTTCGCGTCCCGCACTGGCGCGGCGCGCGCAGCGCGCGTAAGGTTCGCGGCCCGCCGACCGGCCTTCCGCCCGGCGGCCCGATTTGTCGACAGGCCCCGAAATGACCGATCTTTCCTCCTTCGCGCCGGACGTTCCGGCCTCCCGTCCCGCATCCGCGAAGACGGCGCTGCCGCCGGAGATTTCCGCCCGCATCGCCCGCACCATCGCGGCCGAGCTCGCCTGCCGGCCGGAGCAGGTCTCCGCGACGGTGGAGCTGCTCGACGGCGGGGCGACGGTTCCCTTCGTCGCCCGCTACCGCAAGGAGGCGACCGGCGGTCTCGACGACACGCAGCTGCGCCGGCTCGAGGAGCGGCTGACCTACCTGCGCGAGATGGAGGAGCGGCGCGGCGCGATCCTGCGCTCCATCGAGGAGCAGGGGAAGCTGGACGACGCGCTGGCCGGGCGCATCCACGCCGCCGAGACCAAGGCGCAGCTGGAAGATCTCTACCTGCCGTTCAAGAAGAAGCGGCGGACCAAGGCGCAGATCGCCCGCGAGGCGGGGCTGGAGCCGCTGGCCGACCTCTTGATCGGCGATCCCTCGCACGACCCGCAGGGGACGGCGGCGCGCTTCGTCGATGCGGAAAAGGGCGTCGAGGACGCCAAGGCGGCGCTGGACGGCGCGCGCCAGATCCTGATGGAGCGCTTTGCGGAAGACGCGGCGCTGGTCGGGCGGCTGCGCTCGCACATGACCTCGGGCGCGGTGCTGCGCTCGCGGGTGGTCGAGGGCCAGGAACAGGCCGGTGCCAAGTTTTCCGACTATTTCGACTATCGCGAGAAATGGGCCGACGTGCCGAGCCACCGGGCGCTGGCGCTGCTGCGCGGCCGCAACGAGGGCGTGCTGGCGCTGGAACTCGCTGTCGACGAGGACGCGCAGGGCTCCTTCAAGCCGGTCGAGCTGATGGTGATGAAGGCCGCCGGCATCGAGGACCGGGGCCGGCCGGCCGACCGCTGGCTGGCGGAGACGGCGCGCTGGGCCTGGCGGGTCAAGCTGGCGCTGCATCTGGAACTCGACCTGATGAACGCGCTGCGCGAGAAGTCCGAGGAAGAGGCGATCCACGTCTTCGCCCGCAATCTCAAGGATCTGCTTCTGGCCGCTCCCGCCGGCCACAAGACGGTGCTGGGCCTCGATCCGGGCATCCGTACCGGCGTCAAGGTGGCGGTGGTCGATGCCACCGGCAAGCTGGTCGAGACGACGACGATCTACCCGTTCCAGCCGCGCAACGACATCGTGGGCTCGATGGCGGCGCTGAAGGCGCTGATCGCCCGGCACGGCATCTCGCTGATCGCCATCGGCAACGGCACGGCGAGCCGCGAGACCGACCGGCTGGTCGCCGATCTGCTGGGCGAGATCCCGCCGGCGAACCGCCCGATCAAGGTGATCGTCAACGAGGCCGGCGCGTCGATCTATTCGGCGAGCGAGTTGGCTGCGCGCGAGCTGCCCGGCGTGGATGTCTCGCTGCGCGGGGCGGCCTCCATCGCCCGCCGCCTGCAGGATCCGCTGGCCGAGCTCGTCAAGATCGAGCCGAAGTCCATCGGCGTCGGCCAGTACCAGCACGACGTCAACCAGACGAAGCTCGCGAAGGCGCTGGACGCGGTGGTCGAGGACGCGGTGAATGCGGTCGGCGTCGACCTCAACACCGCCTCCGTGGCGCTGCTCGCCCGCGTGTCCGGCCTCACCCCCGGCCTTGCCGAGTCCATCGTGGCGCATCGCGAGGCGGAAGGCGCGTTCCGCGACCGCAAGGCGCTGCTCAAGGTGGCTCGGCTCGGGCCCAAGGCCTTCGAACAGTGCGCCGGCTTCCTGCGCATTCCCGGCGGCGACAATCCGCTCGATGCCTCGTCGGTGCACCCGGAGGCCTATCCGGTGGCGAGCCGCATCGTGCAGGCCTGCGGCCGGCCGCTGTCCGAGGTGATGGGCAATGCGGCGCTGCTGAAGGGGCTCGATCCCGCGCGCTTTGCCGACGACACGTTCGGCCTGCCGACCGTGCGCGACATCCTCGCCGAGCTGGAAAAGCCCGGCCGCGATCCGCGCCCGGAGTTCAAGACCGCAAAGCTTGCCGACGGCGTCGAGACGATGAGCGACCTGCGCCCCGGCATGGTGCTGGAAGGCACGGTCACCAACGTCACCAATTTCGGCGCCTTCGTCGATATCGGCGTCCACCAGGACGGCTTGGTGCATGTCTCGCAGATCGCCGACCGTTTCGTGCGCGATCCGGCGGAGGTGGTGAAGGCCGGCGACATCGTCCGCGTCAAGGTGGTCGACGTCGACATGGCGCGCAAGCGCATCGGCCTCACCATGCGCAAGGACGGCGGCGAGGCGGCCTCGGATCGGCCGCGCGGCGGT
The DNA here is from genome assembly GCF_023507705.1 of Stappia sp. WLB 29. Classification (GTDB taxonomy): domain Bacteria; phylum Pseudomonadota; class Alphaproteobacteria; order Rhizobiales; family Stappiaceae; genus Stappia. The sequence continues at coordinate 242,820 of NZ_JALBGD010000002.1, forward strand.
CCTGGTGGCGGCGGCGGCGATCGGCCGAAGGGCGGCCCCGGCGGTCCGCGTCGCGGCGGGCCTGGCGGCGGCTCCGGTGGTTCTGGCGGTTCGCGTCCCTCACAGGGCGGTGGCGGCGACGGGGCCATGGCCGCAGCCCTTGCCGCCGCCTTCAACAAGAAGAAGCGTTGATCGGGGAAGGGCGGTGCAAAAAGGCGCCGAGGCGTGAGGGCAGTCGTTCCGCTCCTCGGTTGTCATGCCTGCGTCAGGCAGGCATCCAGTATCCGCCGGGGCACGTGGCGACGCTCCGGTGAAGCTCTCCCATCTTGGCCGCGTCGAGGCGCCAACCGCACGACCTGGGGTTACTGGTTCCCGGTCTCCGGCTTCGCCGGAACCGGGACGACAGCGGAGCGGGCTGTGGGGCCGGCGCGTTGCCCTTACTCGAACCGGGCGCCGATCTTCGGCGTGCCGGGCAGGCCCTCATAGGTGAGCGTGACGCTTAGGCCCGGCTTCATCGGATGCAGCGGGCCGATGGAGCCGACGGAGACGAGGTCGCCGGGCTTCAAGGCCTTGCCCTGCGCCTTCAGAACGCCGGCGATCCAGGTGACCGCGTTGAGCGGATGGCCGAGAACGGCCTTGCCGGGCGCCTCGGACAGGGTCTCGCCGGTGGCGTCGTTCGTCAGTTTCGCGGTGAAATCGGCGAGCATGGCAACACCCTCGGCCCCTTGCGGGATCTCGATCAGCTCGCCCATCGCGCCTTTCCAGGCGCCGACATTGATCGAGGTGATCGCCGGGCCGTCGAGCTTGTCGTCCTTGCCGACGACGAGGGCGGGCAGTTCCAGGAACGGGCGCACCCCGGCGATATGGGCGAGGACCTCTTCCGGCGTCGTCGCCTCGTTGACGGCAGCATCGGCGATCTCGACAACCAGGTCCGCCTCGAACAGCGCGCGCACCGCCTCCGCCGGACGGGCGGTGGCATCGCCCCTGACGATCATGCCCTCAAGCAGCGTGCCGAAGACCGGCTCGGTAACGCCGAAGGCCTCCTGCGACTTGGGCGAGGTGAGGCCGGCCTTGTAGCCGACGAGCGGGCCGAGATCCTTCTCCAGCCTTGCGAGGATCTTGCCTTGCGCGCACAGGGCATCCGCCATCGATCCGCCGGCCGCGACCGGCGGCGGCGTCGGGGCGGCGCTGGCGCGCGCGGCCAGGAAGGCGTCGATTGTCGCATCGTCCGGACAGGCGGCCTGCGCCGCGCCCGGTACCAGAAGCAGCGAGACGAGAAGCGAGGCACCGAAGGCAAGTGCCGAGCGATTGGAATGCATTTATGAAACTCCTCCCGAAAGGGCGTACCGCCCCCTCGAGAGTGCCGATGCCGCGACGCCCTTGCAAGATGCACCCGCCGCGGCGCGTCGCCCTTTGGGCTCAGCTCCCGCCGTATTGCTCCTGCAGGTAGATCCAGTAATTGCCAAGATGGTGCTGCCAGAAATAGTCCTTGGGGTCCTGCGGATTGCCGCCGGGCCGGGCGAAGAGCGGCACCAGGGCGCCTGCCGGGGCGTAGTTCAGCGAGAGCTGCACCCGCGACAGAAGCGTGTCGAGCACCGGCGAGAGCGCCGTTCCGGGAACCGGCGTCGCGCCGCCGCTGCCCGGCAGCGCGTCGGGAGCAAGGCGGATGGAGGCCAGGCCCGCCTTCAGCGCGGCGACGCTCGCTCGCGCATGCGCGAGGGCCTGGACATGTGCGGCCTCGGCCGCCGTCGCGGCCGTCAGCGCCATCGCCGCGACCCGCGGATCGCTGTCCGGCATCGTCTCGCCGGCATAGCCGCGCAAGGGATTGGGCGTGTTGAGATCGCCCGGTCCCTGCAGCGTGAAGGGCACCTGCGGTACCCATCCTTGCGTGCTGGCGATCGTCCAGCCGAACCCGGTCATGCCGGCGATGCCCGCATAGTCGGCGGCATAATGGTCGTTGCCGGGCTTTGCCGGCGCCAGCACATAGGTCTTGGCAGAGAGATCGCGAAAGGGCGCGAACGGCCCGGATGCGTGGCGCAGGAACGAGGTGGCCAGCGTCGCGATGGAGGCACCCTGGCTGTGTCCGGTGACCAGCAGCTCCGTGTCCGGCAGCAGCGACAGGCGGGCAAGGGTCGCCAGCAGCGGCCGGTCGGTGGTCAGCAGCATCAACAGCAGGCCGAGCGTGAAGCCGAGATGGGTGCCGGCGACGACGGCGCTGCCGGTCTCGTCGCGGGCGAGATGAAAGGGAATGTCGAGCGTCGTGCCGCCGATGTCGAGTTCCAGGTCGAGCCTTGCATCGACCAGCGGAAACAGCAGGTCGGCCAGGATGCTGGCGTCCGTGTCGACCGTACCGCGCACCACGAGGGCATAGCGGTTCGGGGCGGCATCGTTTCGCCAGATCTGCCAGAGATTGTCGAGCAGGGTCGGTCCGGACGGCGAGAGGCCGTCGACCTTGGACCAGCCGAGCGCGACCGGATCGGGCGTCGGCACCGGAATGGCGGGAACGCCATAGATCGACTGGGAGAGCGCGAGCGCGGCCTCCGCCTCTGTGAAATCGAACCCTGCGGTGAAAGCCATGCCATCCTCCCGATCTGCCGACGGCAACAGGATAGTCCGGATATCCAATCGGGGGTTGCAAAATCGCGCCCGCGCTCGCCTTGTTGTACGCCGGGCCGGGCGGGCATGAAAAAAACCGCCGCGCCGGGACGGCGCGGCGGCTGTGCAGTGGTGCGAAGCAGGGAGCTTATTCGGCTTCGTCGGCCGAGCCGGAATTGAGCAGCGAGTAGCGCTCGACGCCGATCTTCTCGAGCAGCTCGAGCTGGGTCTCGAGGAAGTCGATGTGACCTTCCTCGTCCGCCAGCAGCTCCTCGAAGAGCTTCATGGAGACGTAGTCGCCCTCGTCGTGGCAGATGTCGCGCGACTTGGAGTAGGAGGCGCGGGCCTCGTGCTCGCCGGCAAGATCCGCTTCCAGCACTTCCTTGACGTCCTGGCCGATGCGCAGCGGCGCGACCTTCTGCAGGTTCGGATGACCCTCCAGGAACAGGATGCGCGCGATGAGCTTGTCGGCGTGCTGCATCTCCTCGATGGACTCGGCACGCTCCTTCTTGGCCAGCTTGGTCAGGCCCCAGTCGTCAAGCATGCGGTAGTGCAGCCAGTACTGGTTCACCGCGCCGAGCTCGAGGAAGAGAGCCTCGTTGAGCCGTTCGATAACCTTTGCGCTGCCTTTCATTCGATGCTCTCCTTGTATTCTGCGTGCGCCGTTCTGGCCGCACCACCACGGTCGCCTCGGCTTCGCGAAGCGATCAGTTGCGCGTAGTTTAGAATAATTCCAATCACGTGTGAAGAGGGGAACAGCTGCTTTGCGCAAGGATGTTTCGATTGAGCCCGCGCAATGTGGCTGCAAGGTGAACCGCTCGCGCCAATTCTGCGTCTAACGACATGTGGAAAACAGGAAGGCCCCGGACATGTCGCATGCGATCGCCTATGGCGCCACGGCGCTGATCTTCTTGGCGCTGGATTATGTCTGGCTGGCGCATGTGGCGGGCTCGTTCTACCGCGAGCGCCTGGCCGGACTGATGGCCGAGCAGGTGAACTTCACGGTCGCCGGCGTCTTCTATCTGGTCTACGTGATCGGCATCGTCATCTTCGCCGTCGCCCCGGCACTGCGCTCGGGCAACTGGCAGGACGCGGCGCTTTACGGCTGTCTCTTCGGCTTCTTCGCCTATGCGACCTACGACTTCACCAACCTGGCCACCTTGCGCGACTGGCCGGTGGCGGTGACGGTGGTCGACGTCGCCTGGGGCACCTTCGTCACCGGCTTTTCCGCAACCGTCGGCTACGTCATCGCCCGAAATTTCGTCTAGAGACCTTCCGGCTCGATCTTTTTGGCCAAGTGCCCTTGCGGCTTGCCTTTTCCGTGTCTACCCGGCCATTGTTGCCACCACGACGGAACGGCTTGCAGCGGAGGAACGGCATGGCCATGACAGGAGATGGAACGGGAGCTGTGGCGCTGGTGACGGGCGCCAGCGCGGGTGTGGGGCGCGCCTGCGCCATCGCCTTTCTGAAGGCGGGCTATCGCACGGTGCTGACCGGGCGCCGGGGCGACAGGCTGGAAGAGACCGTGGCCATGTCCGGCGTGGATCCGGCCAGTGCCCTCTGCGTTGCCTGCGATGTCAGCGAGCCGGCGGCGGTGGACGACCTGTTCGGCGCCCTGCACGACACGTTCGGGCGGCTCGACGTGGTCTTCAACAATGCCGGCACCACCGTGCTCGGCAAGCCGATCGGCGATCTTTCCTTCGAGGAGTGGCGCAAGCTGATGTCCGTCAATCTCGACGGCGCATTCCTGATCGCGCGCGGCGCCTTCAACATGATGCGCGCGCAGGATCCGCAGGGCGGACGGATCATCAACAACGGTTCGATTTCCGCGCATGTGCCGCGTCCCGGCTCTGCCGCCTACACCGCTTCCAAGCACGCGATCACCGGCCTGACCCGCTCCATCTCGCTGGACGGGCGCCCGTTCAACATCGCCTGCGGCCAGATCGACATCGGCAATGCGGCGACCGACATGACGGTGCGCATGCAGGAGGGCGTCGCACAGCCGGACGGCAGCGTGCGGGCCGAGCCGGTGATGGCGGCCGAGCATGTGGCGAGTTCCGTCCTGCACATGGCGAGCCTGCCGCTCGATGCCAATGTCCAGTTCATGACGGTGATGGCGACGACCATGCCCTATATCGGCCGCGGCTGAGCGGAGCTCCCGTCAGACGGTGAGGTGGGCGCGCACCGCGCTCTCCTCTAGCTCGTCCCGCGTGCCGGCGAGCACCACTTCGCCGCGATCCATCACCGCGAAGCGGTCGGCAAGATCCCGGGCGAATTCGAAATACTGTTCCACCAGCACGATGGCCATCTCGCCGGTGTCGCGCAGGAACGAGATCGCCCTGCCGATATCCTTGATGATCGAGGGCTGGATGCCTTCCGTCGGCTCGTCCAGAATCAGCAGGCGCGGGCGCATGACGATGGCCCGGCCGATGGCGAGTTGCTGCTGCTGGCCGCCGGACAGGTCGCCGCCGCGTCGCGACAGCATCGACTTCAGCAGGGGGAACAGCTCGAACACCGTGTCGGGCACCCGCCGGTCCTTTCGCGGCAGCACGGCAAAGCCCGTCTCCAGGTTCTCGCGCACGCTGAGCAGCGGAAAGATGTCGCGCCCTTGCGGCACCAGGGCGATGCCCCGGTGCGCGCGCTGATGAGGGGTCAGTCGCGAAATGTCCTCGCCTTCCCAGCGCACCCTGCCGGACGAGATCGGCTGCTGGCCGGCGATGGCCCGCAGGGTCGAGGTCTTGCCGACGCCGTTGCGGCCCATCACGCAGGTGACCTTGCCGACCTCCGCGCTCAGGCTGACGTCTTTGAGCGCCTGCGCGGCGCCGTAGTGGAGGTCGATGTTCTCGACGGTCAGCATGGCGGCGTTTCCCTTTCGAAAGGCTCAGCGGCCCAGATAGACGTCGATGACCTTCTGGTCGGACGAGACGTGGTCGAGCGAGCCTTCCGCCAGCACCGAGCCTTCGTGCAGCACGGTGACCTTGACGCCGAGCGCGCGCACGAACGTCATGTCGTGCTCGACGACGACGACCGAATGGCTCTGGGCGATGTCGCGCAGGAGGTCGGCGGTCGCCGCCGTCTCCGCGTCGGTCATGCCGGCGGCGGGCTCGTCGATCAGCAGCAGCTGCGGGTCCTGCGCCAGCAGCATGCCGATCTCCAGCCACTGCTTCTGGCCGTGGCTGAGATCGCCGGCGAGGTCCTCGCGGCGGCCGATGAGCCGCACCAGCTCCAGCAGCGCGTCGATGCGGGCGCTCTCCTCGCGCTCGCGGCGGTGGAACAGCGTGGCGAAGGGCCCGCGCGGCGCCTTCAGGGCCAGCGCGATATTGTCCTCCACCGTATGGCTTTCGAAGACCGTGGGCTTCTGGAACTTGCGGCCGATGCCGAAGCCGGCGATCTCCGCCTCGTCGTGGCGGGTGAGGTCCAGCTTCTCGCCGAACAGCAGCGTGCCGGTGTCCGGCCGGGTCTTGCCGGTGATGACGTCCATCATCGTCGTCTTGCCGGCGCCGTGCGGGCCGATGATCGCGCGCATCTCGTTGCGGCCGATGAGGAACGACAGGTTGTTCAGCGCCTTGAAGCCGTCGAAGGAGACGCTGACGCCGTCGAGATAGAGCAGGGAGCCCGTGGCGGTCATCGTGTCACTCCGCGGCCTGGTTTCGGGCAAGAGCTTGAGCAGGCGTCACCGACCCGCCGGGGGAGGCGTTGCCGGCAAGGCCCGCCTCCTTGCGCTTCGGCAGGCGGGCGCGCAGCGATGCGGCGAGGCCGAGCAGCCCCTTGGGCAGGAACAGCGTCACCGCGACGAACAGCGCGCCGAGCGCGAACAGCCAGACCTCGGGCAGGGCGGCGGTGAACCAGCTCTTGGCGAAGTTGACCAGCACCGCGCCGATGATCGGGCCGACGAGGGTGCCGCGGCCGCCGACCGCCACCCAGATCACCGCCTCGATGGAGTTGGCCGGGGCGAATTCGCCCGGATTGATGATGCCGACCTGCGGCACGTAGAGCGCGCCCGCAAGCCCCGCCATCATCGCCGAGACGGTCCACACGAACAGCTTGTAGTGCTCCACCCGGTAGCCGAGGAAGCGGGTGCGGCTTTCCGCGTCGCGCACCGCGACCAGCACCTTACCGAGCTTGGAGCCGGTGATGGCGATGGCGAGCACCAGGCTTGCTGCCAGCGCCAGCGCCGAGGCGGCGAAAAGGCCGGCGCGGGTGGTGTCGGCCTGCACCGGATAGCCGAGGATGTCCTTGAAATCGGTCAGGCCGTTGTTGCCGCCGAAGCCCATGTCGTTGCGGAAGAAGGCGAGCAGCAGCGCATAGGTCATCGCCTGGGTGATGATCGACAGATAGACGCCGGTGACGCGCGAGCGGAAGGCGAACCAGCCGAAGACGAAGGCGAGCAGCCCGGGCACGGCCAGCGCCATCACAATCGCGAAGGGGAAGGCGTCGAAGCCGCTCCAGTACCAGGGCAGTTCCTTCCAGTTGAGGAACACCATGAAGTCCGGCAGCAGCGGATCGCCATAGACGCCGCGCGTGCCGATCTGCCGCATCAGGTACATGCCCATGGCATAGCCGCCGAGGGCGAAGAAGGCCGCGTGGCCGAGCGAGAGGATGCCGCAATAGCCCCACACCAGGTCGAGCGCCAGCGCCAGCAGCGCATAGGTGAGGTACTTGCCCATCAGCGTCACGGCGTAGGTGGGCACATGCAGCGGGTGGCTCGGCGGCAGGGAAAGATTGAGCACGGGCACCAGCACCGCGGCGGCGAGAAGCAGCGCCAGCATGACAAGGCGGGTGCCGGTCAACCCGCCGGCGAGGAAACGGACCATCATGACGGGCGGCTCCGCGGGATGCGGGCGGGACGGGGGCTCATGCCTCCACCGCCCGGCCCTTCAGCGCGAACAGGCCGCGCGGACGCTTCTGGATGAACAGGATGATGAAGACGAGCACCAGGATCTTGGCCAGCACGGCGCCGGCGAAGGGCTCCAGGAACTTGTTGGCAACGCCGAGGCTCATGGCCGCGACCAGCGTGCCCCACAGGTTGCCGACGCCGCCGAACACCACGACCATGAAACTGTCGATGATGTAGGACTGGCCGAGATTGGGCGAGACGTTGTCGATCTGCGACAGGGCCACGCCGGCGATGCCGGCGATCCCCGAGCCGAGGCCGAAGGTCGGCGCGTCGACCAGCGGCGTGCGGATGCCCATGGAGGCGGCCATGCGCCGGTTCTGGGTGACGGCGCGCACGTTCAGCCCGAAGCGGGTGAATTTCATGGCGATCAAGAGCGCGGCGAAGACCGTCAGCGCGAAGACGAGAATCCACAGCCGGTTGTAGGTGATCGTCAGCTGGCCGATCTCGAAGGCGCCCGACATGAAGGCCGGATTGCCGACCTCCTGGTTGGTGGGGCCGAAGATCGAGCGCACCGCCTGCTGCAGGATCAGCGAGACGCCCCAGGTGGCGAGCAGCGTCTCCAGCGGGCGGTTGTGCAGGAAGCGGATGATGCCGCGCTCGATGCCGACGCCGACGAGGCCGGCGACGAGGAAGGCGGCCGGCAGGGCCACCAGCAGCGAATAGTCGAAGAGGTCGGGCGCGTGGGCGCGGAACAGGTTCTGCACCACGAAGGTGGTGTAGGCGCCCAGCATCACCATCTCGCCATGCGCCATGTTGATGACGCCCATGACGCCGAAGGTGATGGCAAGGCCGATGGCGGCGAGCAGCAGCACCGAGCCGAGCGACAGGCCGAACCAGACGTTGCGGGCCGTGTCCCAGGCCGCCTGCAGCTTCTGGATCCGGGCAAGGGCGGCGCCTGCCGCCTCCTGCAACTCGGCCGCATCGCTGTTCTGCACCGCCGTGATCATCGACAGGGCGTCGCGGTCGCCGCGTTCGGCCAGCGTGTCGATGGCGGCGATCTTATCCTCGGTGGAAAGGTCGGAGGCGAGCACGGCGGCGGCGCGCGCCTCGCGCATCAGCTTCGCAACGCCCGGATCGGTCTCGGCGGCAATCGCCGCGTCCAGCGCCTCGATGCCCTCCGCGTCCTGCGCCTTGAAGATCGCCTCGGCCGCCTGCCGGCGGGTGTTTGCATCCGCGGCGCGCAGGGTCAGCCCGCCGAGTGCTGCGCGGATCGTCCGGCGCAGGCGGTTGTTGACGCGGATCTTGTCGAGCGCGCTGGAGGCCGTGCTTCCCAGCGCCTCGCCGGTCAGCGGATCGGTGAGCGCAAGGCTTCCGCCCGCCCGCTTGCCGATGACCACGGCCTTGTCGGCCTTGCGGACATAGAGATCGCCGTTGGTCAGCGCTTCCAGCGCCGGCACCACGGCCGGGTCTCCGGTGGCGGCGAGCGCGGCGACCTGCTTTTCCGTGTCGCTGAACGAACCTTTCCCGAGCGCATCGACGAGCGGGCGCAGGGTGGCATGGTCCTGCGCGCCCGCTGCCGAGGACAGCAGCGCCAAGGGCAGCAGGGTCAGCAGCAGAGCCAGCAGCAGGGCCGGGAGGGGGCGCTGTGCGCCGGCGGGGCTCGGGGCGTTTGCGTTCACGGATGCGTTCACGGGGGACCGTCCGGGCTGGGGTGCGGAAAGGGGGAAGGAGAGGAGGGATAAGGAGGAGGCGGATCTGCGCCCGCCTCCCTCCCCCTCTGGTTGCGGAAGGCGAGCGTTAGCTGCCCGACCCGCCGCACTTGCCCGTGGCCGTGTTGAAGTTTCCGCAGTTCAAGGGCTTGCGCCAGTCGGCGATCAGGTCCTTGGAACCTTCCAGGTAATCGGACCAGGCGTCGCCGACGACGAGGCCGGAGGTCTCCCACACGGTCTCGAACTGGCCGTCTTCCTGGATCTCGCCGATCAGCACCGGCTTGGTGATGTGGTGGTTCGGCATCATCGCCGAGTAGCCGCCGGTCAGGTTCGGCACGGACACGCCGACGATGGCGTCGATCACCGCGTCCGGATCGGTGGTGCCGGCCTTCTCGACCGCCTTCACCCACATGTTGAAGCCGATGTAATGGGCCTCCATCGGATCGTTGGTGACGCGCTTGTCGTCGCCGATATAGGCCTTCCACGCCTTGATGAACTCGCCGTTGACCGGCGTGTCGACGGACTGGAAATAGTTCCAGGCGGCCAGGTGCCCGACCAGCGGTCCGGTGTCGAGGCCGGCCAGTTCCTCCTCGCCGACCGAGAAGGCGACGACCGGGATGTCCTCGGCCTTGATGCCGGCATTGCCCAGTTCCTTGTAGAAGGGAACGTTGGCATCGCCGTTGATGGTGGAGACCACGGCGGTCTTCTTGCCGGCCGAGCCGAAGGCCTTGATGTCGGACACGATCGTCTGCCAGTCGGAATGGCCGAACGGCGTGTAGTTGATCATGATGTCTTCCTCGGCGACTCCCTTCGCCTTGAGGTAGGCCTCGAGGATCTTGTTGGTCGTGCGCGGGTAGACATAGTCGGTGCCGGCCAGCACCCAGCGCTCGACGCCTTCCTCGTTCATCAGGTAGTCGACGGCGGGAATGGCCTGCTGGTTCGGCGCGGCGCCCGTGTAGAAGACGTTGCGTTGGCTTTCCTCGCCCTCGTACTGGACGGGGTAGAACAGCAGCGAGTTCAGCTCCTCGAAGACCGGCAGCACGGACTTGCGCGACACCGAGGTCCAGCAGCCGAACACGGCCGACACGCCGTTCACCTGGATCAGCTCGCGGGCCTTCTCGGCGAACAGCGGCCAGTCGGAGGCCGGGTCGACGACGACCGCCTCCAGCTTCTTGCCGAGCAGGCCGCCCTTCTTGTTCTGCTCCTCGATGAGCATCAGCATGACGTCCTTGAGGGTCGTCTCGGAAATCGCCATGGTGCCGGACAGCGAGTGGAGGATGCCGACCTTGATGGTCTCCTCCTGGGCGAAGGCGCCGGTGACGGCGGTGGAGGCCATCAGGCCCGAAAGCGCCATTCCGGCGAAGAATTTCTTGCTGAACATTGTCATCTGTTTCCCCTCTGTCGCGTCTCCCCGGGAGGAAGAGCCACGACAAGGAAGATCAAGATGCGTGCCAGTTTCGCGCCGCGGCCGTTATCGGCGCAAAAGTGCCGGATTCGTCGCATCTTGCGGGGAACGCAGCGTCAGCCGCGCCGCGCGATGCCCGATTTCGCAGCGCACAATGAAATTGCACAATTGTGCATCGCGGCGAAAATGTGCTCAAAATTTGTTCAAGTCTTGGGCGCCCATCAGCCCCTGCGCGACTGCACGGCCCCGCCCGCCTCCAGCGCGTCGAGCTCGGCCTCGTCCAGGCCGAGAACGCGGGCCAGCACCTCGCGCGTGTGTTCGCCCAGCATCGGCGGGGCGACCTTGTCGTTGACCGGCGTCTTGGAAAACCGCAAGGGGCTGGCGACGCCCGGCACGGCGCCGCCGCTGCCGTGGGGCAGGGCCGGATTCATCAGCCCGCGGGCCTTGGCCTGCGGTTCCTCGAACACTTCGGCGATGGTGTTGATCGGGCCGCAGGGCACGGCGGCGGCCTCCAGGTCGGCGATCCATTCGCGGGTCGTGCGCGTCTTGATGATCTTCGCGACCATCGGCGCCAGGATCTCCCGGTGGGCGACCCGGTCGCGGTTGACGGCAAAGCGCGGATCGGCGGCCAGCTCCGGCCGGCCGGCGACCTCGCAAAAGCGGACGAACTGGCCGTCGTTGCCGACGGCGAGGATCAGGTGGCCGTCGGAGCTGGCGAAGACCTCGTAAGGCACGATGGCGGTGTGGGCGTTGCCCATGCGCACGGGCGAGGTACCGGAGACGAGGTAGCTCAGCGCCTGGTTGGCCAGCGAGGCGACTTGCACGTCGAACAGGGCGATGTCGAGATGCTGGCCCTCGCCGGTGCGCTCGCGGTGGGCGAGGGCGCCGAGAATGGCGATGGTGGCGTTCAGCCCGGTCAGGATGTCGGCGAGCGCCACGCCCGCCTTCTGCGGCCCGCCGCCCGGCAGCGCGTCGCGCTCGCCGGTCACCGACATCAGCCCGCCCATGCCCTGGATCATGAAATCGTAGCCGGCGCGCTGGGCATAGGGCCCGGTCTGGCCGAAGCCGGTGATCGAGCAGTAGATCAGGCCCGGATTGATCTTCGACAGGCTCTCGTAGTCGAGGCCGTATTTCTTCAGGCCGCCGACCTTGTAGTTCTCGACCAGGATGTCGGACTTCTTCGCCAGCTCGACGATGAGCGCGCGCCCCCTCTCGCTGGCGATGTCGACGGCGACGGACTTCTTGCCCCGGTTGGCGGCCATGAAATAGGCGCTCTCGCCGGCCGCCGCCCCGTCCGCGACGAAGGGCGGGCCCCAGCCGCGTGTGTCGTCGCCGCTGCCGGGCCGCTCGATCTTGATGACGTCGGCGCCCATGTCGGCCAGCGCCTGCGTCGACCAGGGGCCGGCCAGGACGCGGGAGAGATCGAGCACGCGCAGATGCGACAGCGGGGCGGTCATGATCGGGAAACGCCTTCTTTCCTGAACGTCTGTCCTGCCTTCCTTCATCACGAAGAGCAGCAAGCTTCCTCCGGTCATAGCCCCGGCATCGCCATGCGTCCAATGACTTGGCGTGAGAACGTCATTCCGGGGCGGCAGGACCGGTCAGGCGGCAAGGCGCAGCGCGTAGCGCCCGTCCTGCGGCGAGACACGGCCCATGCGGTGGAGCGAGGCCAGCACCGCGGCGATGGAGGGGCGCAGGGTCTTGCTCTTGCGGAACCGGGCGGCGATGTCGTCGGCGCTGAGCGGGCCGTCGGCATCCATGAGCGCCCAGACCACTGCCAGCGTCTGGTCGGCATCCGACTTGGGGAAGGCGGGCTTCGGTCCGCTTGCCGCCGCTGCCGCCGGCGCCGGCCCGAGGTCCAGCTCCATCTCGGCCTTCTCCGCCTCGGTGCCGAAGCGCGGGATCTGGTAGTCGGGCCGCAGCCAGCGCACATGGCCGCGCGCTTCCTCGCGGGCGCGCTCCTTGTTGAGCGCGACGAGGCGTTCCAGCACGTCTTCCTCGGGCAGGTCCGCCGGCCAGCCATAGGCCTCGGCGACGGCGACATCGAGCCGCTCGTGCAGCTCCTTCAGGATCAGCACCAGCCCGTCGTCGTAAGTCACGCGCTCCTTGTCGGTCAGCTCGTCCGGCCGCGCCCCAGCCTTCAGCCGCTCCAGCACGTTGTAAAGGCCGGTCAGGGTCAGATGCGCATGCTCGGCCAGCACCCGCTTGCGATGGGCGTCCAGCTCCTCGGCGATTGCGCCGATCGTCTGCTTCTGCGTCTCGGAGGCGTCCGGGAAGGGGAAGGGGTCAAAGCAGCGCGATTTGGAGTAGCGCGGATCGTTGCCGATCCCCAGCCAGCCGCCTGCCCGCAGCGCCCAGATCCCGTGAAAGCGGGAAGACAGGACACCGAGCGGATATCCGTCGCTGAGGCCGATGGCGACAAGCATGTTGTCCGCCAGAATTTCGGCATCGAGGAACTGGAACACTCGGTGTTTTGTAGTTTCCGGAGTTACTATAACTCGAGGAATTGTGGCCGAAAACGAGCGATACATTTCATGTGTTGCTCCAAACCAATGCCAATTTACGCGACGAAACTCCATGTTATTATGCTCGCGCTCCGGCTTAACTTTCATTGCGACATGTTGGTAGACTTCTGGATAACTCGCGCGAAGTTCTTCTTGGCTCATGGGATAGTTATCGATAACCATTACCCCTCGAGCGCGTGCGGTCATGTCCTTCCCATTACGGTATTTGCGGATGTGTTTCTCAAGGCCCACGCGGGTGCCTAGACCGAGGTGTTTTGCTTCGTTTGGCGTTACGATAAATCCCGAACCATGCAATTTCACGCCCGGCGAGCAAACTCCTTCGTTCGCCCGAAGCTTAAGCGCTCCCGTCACATCCACACCAACCGTCAGATCCGAATGGATCTTGCCGCTTTTCGCGTCGAACAGGATCACCGGGCTGTCCGTGTCGATGGCGCGCTCGCTGACCGTTTCCAGCAGCAGCCCGTCCCGCGTGCCGGCTTCCGCCACCGTCATGGCGATGCGCACGGCGGCGCTGTCGCGCGTCACCCGCGTCCAGGGGTGGTCGGGGATCGCCATCACCAGCGACAGCGGCTTCTTGGCGCTCAGGTGGCGCTCCATCACCCGGCGCTGGAACACCTGGCTGATCGAATTGGTGGTGACGAGGCCGAAGCGCTTGAGGCCGCTTTTCGGCCGTAGCAGCATCTCCGCCGCCCGGTCCCACCAATACATGACGAAATCGGCGCTTTCGTTCATGTGGGCATGCGCCTTCCACAGCGCTTCGGCATAAGGCGAGCCCATGCGCGCGCGGATGTCTTTGCCGCCGACGAAGGGCGGGTTGCCGACGATATAGTCGGCCTTGGGCCAGTCCGGCCGGCGCGGATTGGGATAGGTCTCCTTGCCGTCCACCACTTGCGGCAGCGGATAGCCGTCCCAGGTCAGCACCGCATCCATCTGGCGGATGTTGCGGAACTGCTTGAGGATCGGTTCGGTCGGCGCGACGCCCTGGTTCTTGAAGTGCCATTGCAGATGGCCGATCCACAGCACCAGTTCGGCAATCGCCGCCGCGCGCGGGTTGATCTCCAACCCCAGGAACTGGTGCGGGTCGACCGTGTGCCGGTCGAGCGCCAGCGACACCTGGCCGCCGAGGTCGGCGATCACTTCCAGCACCTTGCCTTCCAGCTTCTTCATCAGCTCCAGCGAGACATAGAGGAAGTTGCCGGTGCCGCAGGCCGGGTCGAGCACCAGCGTCTCGCACAGCCGGTCGTGGAACGCCTGCGCCGTCTTCACCGCCGCGTCGTTGCGCCCTTCCGCCTTCTGCCGCTCGATGGTGGCCAGCGCATTGTCCCAGTCGGCCTGCAGCGGGTCGATCACCGTCGCCACCACCAGCCGCTCCACATAGGCGCGCGGGGTGTAATGGGCGCCGAGCTTGCGCCGCTCGCCGGGATCGAGCGCCTGTTCCAGGAAGGTGCCGAAGATCGCCGGCTCCACGTCCTTCCAGTCGTAGGCGGCGGCTGCCGCCAGCTCGCCGATCTCCTCGCGGGCGAGCTTCAGCGCGCGGCGGTCCTTGAAGAAGGCGCCGTTGAACTGCTTGACCTTCTCGCGGATCGTTGCGGTGAAGCCGCCTTCATCCATCGCCCGCCACAGGTCTTCCATCATGCCGGGGAAGATCTCGGGCTTTTCCCGACATTCGTTCAAAAGGGCGCGGAAGCTCTCGGGCGGCAGCAGGCCGACATCTTCGGCGAACATGGTGAAGAGCACGCGCATGAGGAACATGGCGACGTCTTCCGGCGGGTGGCCGGCCTTTTCCAGCGCCTGGCTGACCTTGGCGATGCGCTCGGCGATCTCGCGGGTGACGCGGGCGGCGTGGCGCGAGGGGTCGAGCGCCATCGGGTCCGACCAGATCGTCTTCAGCCGGGCGCGCACGCTCTCCTCGCGCAGGTCCTCCAGGTAGATTCGGAAGGAGCGGCGGTCGGGGAACTGGTCGTAGGCCTTTCCGTCGCGGCGGAAATTCGCATAGATCTCGATGCAGTGGCCGACGTCGCAGACCATGACGAAGGGCGGCGGCTCGTGCGCGGCCGGCAGCAGGCGCACATAGTTCTCCGCCTGGGCGCGGGCGTTCATCATAAGCACGTCCCAGGCGCGGTTGGCGCTCACCCTGCGCCCTCGCAGCGGCTCGTTCGCGGCTCCGTCGAGGCCGGGAAGCGGCGGCGCGTCGCTGAGCTTCTTGTCGCCCACCTGGCGGCTTTGCTTGGCCTCCAGCACGAAGCAGTCGCGCTTGTACAGGTCGATGCGCTTGTCCGAGACGCGGCCGTCGCGCGTCTCCTCGCGGACCACACGCTCGAACACGTAGTCGTTGCCCGAATGGGTCGCGCTGGCGCCGTCCGGGTGCGGTTCGCCCAGCACGTCGCACAGCTCGGTCAGGAACAGGGCGTAGTTGGCCCGTTCCTGGCCGCCTTCGACGCCTTGCCATTTCGCGATGAACGCCTCGACCGTGGATTGCATGCGTGCTCGCCTCTCCCTGTCCTTATCGTTTTACCCGGCCCGCCCCGTCGCGCAAGCCGGCAGGTAGAGGCTTGCCCCATCGCCGCGCCGCTTTTCATCCTTGCTGTTGGCCGGTACCAATGGGCGGAGAGATGAAGGGCAGGTCCCAGGACAGGTCCAGGACAGGTTCAAGGGGAGGAAAGCCATGAGCTTCAACGCGCTGGTCGTCGACAAGGACGAGGCGGGGGCCGTATCGGCCGGGGTCGAGGCCGTGACGGAAGACCGTCTGCCGGAGGGCGACGTCACCGTTGCGGTCGAGTATTCGACGCTGAACTACAAGGACGGGCTGTGCCTCGGCTCCGGCGGCGGGCTGGTGCGCGCCTGGCCGCATGTGCCGGGCATCGATTTTGCCGGCACGGTCGAGGCCTCCTCCGATCCGCGCTATGCGCCCGGCGACAAGGTGGTGCTGACCGGCTGGCGCGTCGGCGAGGTGCGCTGGGGCGGCTATGCGCAGAAGGCGCGGGTGATGGCCGACTGGCTGGTGCCCTTGCCGCAGGGCCTCACCACCCGCGACGCCATGGCGGTCGGCACGGCCGGCTTCACCGCCATGCTCGCCGTGATGGCGCTGGAGGATCACGGGCTGAAGGTGGGAGGCGGCCCGGTGCTGGTCACGGGGGCTGCCGGCGGCGTCGGTTCGGTCGCGACCGCGATCCTTGCGAAACTCGGCCACGAGGTCGCGGCGGTGACGGGCCGGCCGGAGACGGAAGCCTATCTCAAGGGGCTGGGCGCCACGCGTATCGTCGCGCGCGAGGACATCGCGGAAACGGTCAAGCGGCCGCTGGAGAGCGAGACCTGGGCGGGCTGCGTCGATGCGGTCGGCGGGGCGATGCTGGCGCGGGTGCTGGGGCAGATGAAATACGGTTCCTCGGTCGCCGCCGTCGGGCTGGCCGGCGGTGCTGCCTTGCCTGCGACCGTCGTTCCCTTCCTGCTGCGGGCGGTCAACCTGCTCGGCATCGATTCCGTCATGCGTCCCTATGAGGACCGGGTGCGGGCCTGGTCGCGGATCGCGGCGGACCTGCCGATGGACAAGCTGAACGGGATGGTGGTGCCGGCGCGCCTTGCCGACCTCCCGGAACTCGGCAAGGCGATCCTTGCCGGCCATGTGCGCGGGCGCGTCGTCGTCGACGTCAACGCCTGAGGCGTCTCCCCCGCCAGACGGTCCGGTGCAGAAACGGACGGGGCGCTGCGGCCCCGTCTTTTCTTTTGGCGGGCGCTTCGCTACCAATGAGCCGCCTCACGAACGGGCGCCGGCAGGCCGGCCGAAAGGAGTTGTTTTGCAAAAGCACGTCGCACTCGACCGCGCATCGGCGCCGGTCTCCAGGTTCACCCGGTTGCGCGAGCTGTTGCAGCGTCCGGATCTCGCCTTCCTGATGGAGGCGCATAGCGGCCTGTCCGCCAAGATCGTCGAGGAAGCCGGCTTCGAGGGCATCTGGGCCTCGGGCCTGTCCATGTCGGCGGCGCTCGGCGTGCGCGACAACAACGAGCTGTCCTGGACCCAGGTGCTCGACATGCTGGAATACATGTCGGACGCCTCCAGCCTGCCGATCCTCGTCGACGGCGACACCGGCTACGGCAATTTCAACAATTTCCGCCGTTTCGTCGCCAAGCTGTGCGAGCGCGGCATCGCCGGCGTGTGCATCGAGGACAAGATCTTCCCCAAGACCAACTCGTTCCTGGGCGAGAACCAGCCGCTCGCCGACATCGACGAGTTCTGCGGCAAGATCAAGGCCGGCAAGGACACCCAGAGCCATCCGGACTTCCAGATCGTCGCCCGGGTCGAGGCGCTGATCGCCGGGCGCGGCCTCGACGAGGCCCTGAAGCGCGCCCATGCCTATGCGGATGCGGGGGCGGATGCCATCGTCATCCATTCCAAGAAGAGCACGGCCGACGAGATCGTCGAGTTCTGCCGGGAGTTCGGCGACCGGGCGCCGGTGATCCTGATCCCGACCAAGTATTACCGCACGCCGACCGAGAAGCTGCGCGAGGCCGGCGCCTCGATGATCATCTGGGCCAACCACAACCTGCGCGCCTCGATCCGCGCCATGCGCGACACCTGCGCGGCCCTGCGCGAGCACCAGACCCTCTTGGAGGTGGAAAGCGACGTGGCGCCGCTCGGCGACGTGTTCTCGCTCGCCGGCTCGCAGGAGCTGGAAGAGGCGGAGAAGCGCTATCTTGCCGCCACCGCGCCGCGCCGCGCCATCGTTCTGGCCGCAACCCGCGGCGAGGAGCTCGGCGACCTGACGATCGACCGGCCGAAATGCATGCTGCCCGTGCGCGGCACCTCGCTGCTCGGCCGCCAGGTCGAGGCGCTGTCGCGCCACGGCGTTGCCGATATCCGCGTCGTCGTCGGCTACAAGGCCGAGGCGGTCGAGGCGCCGGGCATCTCGCTCATCGAGAACGCGGAGTACCAGACCAGCGGCGAGGCGCAGTCCCTGTCGCTGGCGCTCGGCGAGGGCGACACCATCGTCTCCTATGGCGACATTCTCTACCGTCCGTTCTTCCTGGCGATGCTGGAGGACCGGGAGGAGGACATCGTGCTTGCGGTCGATCCGCGCGTCTCGGGCCGCGCGGGCCGCGACGCCGTCGCCTGCACGCTTCCCTTCTCCGACGATCTCGACCCGGACGCCGAGACGCCGCAGCTGAAGGGCTTCGTCGCGGAAGGCGGCGACGGCGAGTGGGTCGGCCTCATGCGGGCGAGCGCCGCGGGCGCTGCCCGGCTGCGCCGCACGCTGGACGAGATGGCGGCCGAGGGCAGCCTTGCGGGCGCCGATCTCGGCGCGGTGCTGACCCGCATGGCGGCGGCCGGCGAGCGCATCGGCGTCGTCTATGTCACCGGCTTCTGGCGCAATGTGAACGACCTGATGGACCTGGCGCAGGCGCGCGATGCGGTCTGACCGGAGAGCCTGGAGGCACGGGCGATGATCGAGGCGGGCGACTTTCTTTCCGCGGCCAAGCGCCAGGGCATCGACTTCTTCACCGGCGTGCCCTGCAGCTTCCTGACGCCCTTGATGAATGCGGTGATCTCCGACCGGACGGCGCGCTATGTCGGAGCGACCAGCGAGGGCGAGGCGGTGGCGATTGCTGCCGGCGCCTGGTGCGCGGGCCGCCAGACGGTGGTGATGTTCCAGAATTCCGGGCTCGGCAACGCGGTCAATCCGCTGACCTCGCTCAACCATCCCTTCGCCATTCCGACGCTGGTGATCGCCACCTGGCGCGGCGAGCCGGGGGTGAAGGACGAGCCGCAGCACGAGCTGATGGGGCAGATCACCTCGCAGCTCCTTGCGCTCGCCGGAGTCCATGGCGAGCCGTTCCCGCTTGCAGCCGCCGACATCGAGCCGGTGCTGGCGCGGGCCGTCGCGCACATGCGCAAGACCGGCCAGCCGGTCGGGCTGGTGCAGCCCAAGGGCGCGATCGCGCCGCGGCCGCTGGATGAGGCCCGCGCAGAGCCGGCCCCGCGCGTTGCGCCGGTCGACTTCGGCGGGGCGAGCCTGCCGCGCCGCATGGATGTGCTGGCGCTGTTGCGCGAGAAGCTGCCCGAAAGCGCCGGTCTCGTCGCCACCACCGGCCATACGGGCCGTGAGCTCTTCACCCTGCAGGACCATGCCGGTCATCTTTACTGCGTCGGCTCCATGGGCGGGGCCAGCGCCATCGGCCTCGGTGCCGCGCTCAACTGCGAGCGCGAGATTGCGGTGCTCGACGGCGACGGCGCGGCATTGATGAAGCTCGGCAACATGGCGACCATCGGCGCCGAGGCGCCGGCCCGCTTCACCCATGTCCTGCTCGACAACGGCCGGCACCTGTCGACCGGCGGCCAGGCGACCGTCTCCGCGCATGTGGACTTCGCTTCCGTTGCGGCCGCCTGCGGCTACCGTTTCGCCGCGCGCGCCGGCGGCCTTGCCGAGGCGGGAGCGGCGCTCGATGCGGCGCTCGCCGTGCCGGGGCCGCGCTTCGTGCATGTGAAGGTCGCGGCCGAGGAGGTCGCCGGCCTCGGCCGTCCGACCATTGCACCGCGCGATGTCGCCCGCCGCTTCCGCGCCCATCTCACCGGTGCCGCATGAGCGTATCTTCTGGTCTCGTCCTGCTGACGCCCGGCCCGCTGACCACCAGCGACCGGGTCAAGGCGGCGATGCTGCGCGACTGGGGCTCACGCGATCCCGCCTTCACCCGCCTTGCCGGCGAGGTTCTGTCGCGGGTCCGCGATCTTGCCGGCGGCAGGCCGGGCGAGCATATCTGCGTGCCCGTGCAGGGCAGCGGCACCTTCGCGGTCGAGGCGATGCTCGGCAGCCTGCTGCGTCCCGACGAGCGGCTGCTGCTGCTGGTCAATGGCGCCTACGGCCGGCGCATGGCGGAGATCTGCCGCCGGCTCGGCCGCCCGTTCGAGGTGGTGGAGGTCGCGGAGACGCAGGCGCATGACCCCGCCGCACTTGCCGACAGGCTTGCGGCCGATCCCGGCATTGCCGCTGTCGCCATCGTCCATTGCGAGACGACCTCGGGCCTCGTCAATCCGCTCGAGGCAATCGCCGCCGTGACGAGGGCCGCCGGCCGGCGGCTGCTGGTCGATGCGATGAGCAGCTTCGGCGCGCTCGCCGTCGACATGAGCGGTTGGGGCATTTCCGCGCTGGCGGCCAGCTCCAACAAATGCCTGCAAGGCGTTCCCGGCCTTGCCTTCGTGGTCTGCCGGACGGACGAGCTTGCCGCCCGGGCCGGCGTCTCGCCCTCGCTGGCGCTCGATCTCGAAGACCAGGCGCGGGCGCTTGCCGGCGACGGCCAGTGGCGCTTCACGCCGCCGACCCATGTGGTCGCGGCCCTCCACGAGGCCTTGCGGGAGCTTGCCGAGGAGGGCGGCCCGGCCGCCCGGCTCAATCGCTACACCGCCAACCGCGACACGCTGATCGCCGGCATGGCGCGGCTCGGCTTCGTCCTGGCGCTCGATCCCGCGCTGCAGGCGCCGGTGATCGTCTCCTTCCTGGAGCCGCAGGAGGATTGGTACGACTTCTCCGCCTTTTACGATGCGCTTGAGGCGCGCGGCTTCGCCATCTACGCGGGCAAGATGAAGGCGCTCGGCACCTTCCGCGTCGGCACGATCGGGGCCATCGATTCTCTGGTGATCGAGCGCTTCCTCGCGGCGGTGCAGGCGGTTGTGACAGATCTGAAACAGAAATTGATCCGCTGACCCCGGGGTAGAGCGAACCGGTTGTGCTGCCACGGGTTATCGACCTCCGGCGGTGCCGGCGCGCGCGCGGGTCGCGGCGGCCGGCCGCGCTCTGCTCGCGGACGCGGCCGGCGCATTTGCGAGGGAAACCGGTGGAGATGCGCGCTTCGGCGTTCGTTTGCGGTGCGGTCGGGCCGGCGATGTTCCGTAGGGTGACCTCTTGGGCCGTGCGGATGCTTCGGGGAGGGCCTGTCGCATCCTTGGCGCGGGGCACGCGGGGCGGGGAGGGCCGGCCGCCTCCGGATTACCCCTCTCCCTTCGTCGGCTTACTCGACAGTTTCCAACCTTTCGGTTATTTAGCGATTTCCGTCTGAGTGGGGGCTTGGCGGCAGACTGCTTCATGCAAGGGGGCTTGCAGGGCAAGCAGGGGGTCGCCGCTTTTGTACCACCCGTGCCGGAACGCTGATGGCTTCGACGACTGCCCGGAAATATGGGAGCCGGGCTCGCCACGTCCTGCAGGTCGCCAGCCGAGGCGCGCCGACCGTACTGCAGGTGTCGGCTCCTGATAAATTGAGACAGCTCGAACGGTCTTCGATCCGGGTTCGGGTTTGGGGGTAAGCAAGAATGAAGCCTGATCGGCCGAGCTTTTCCGTTGTCGCTGAGCGCCGCTTTCGCCTGGCCGGCAAGGCGATCATCGAACAGCACAATCCGTATTTCCTCCCCGTCGACCAGCAGCGCGAGATCTGCGAGCGCAACGGCATCCCGTTCATCAGTTTCGCCCATTACGACTATCTGGGCCTGAGCAACCATCCGGACGTGATCGAGGCGGCGAGCACCGAGCTGCACCGGCTCGGCACCGGCGTCGGCGCCTCGCGCCTCGTCGGCGGCGAGCGTGCCGGCCACCGCGCCTTCGAGCGCGAGCTGGCGGACTTCCTCGGCGTCGGCGACGTGATGTCGCTGGTCAGCGGCTATCTGGTCAACGTCTCCTTGATCAACTTCCTGATGGGCCCGCGCGATCTCGTTCTGATCGACGAACTGGCCCACAACTCGATCTTCGTCGGCGCCAAGAACGGCCGCTACGATCACCGGGTCTTCAACCACAACGACCTCGATGATCTGGAGCGCCAGCTGGAAGAGGTGCGCGGCCAGTACCGCAACGTGCTGATCGTCGTCGAAGGCCTCTATTCGATGGACGGCGACATTCCCGACCTGCCGCGGCTGGTCGAGATGAAGGAGGCGCACGACGCCTGGCTGCTCGTCGACGAGGCGCATTCCTACGGTGTTCTCGGCGCCACTGGGCGGGGCTTGTGCGAGCATTTCGACATCGACCCGCGCCGCATCGAACTGACCGTCGGCACCTTGTCCAAGTCCTTCGTCTCCTCCGGCGGCTTCATCTGCGCCGAGCAGGGCGTGATCGACTGGCTGCGCTTCACTCTGCCCGGCTTCGTCTACAGCGTCGGCCTGTCGCCGGCGACGCTCGGCAGCGCCCATGGCGCGCTGACGCAGCTCAAGGCCGAGCCGCAGCGCGTCACCCGCCTGCACGAGAATTCGCTGTATTTCCGCGACCGCGCCCGCTCCATGGGGCTGAACACCGGTCCGGCGATCGGTTGCGGCGTCGTGCCGATCCTGTTCTCCAGCCCGATGCAGACGATGATCGCCTCGCAGGCGCTGCTGGAACAGGGCGTCTATGCCCCGCCCATCGTCCAGATCGGCGTGCCGAAGGACCAGCCGCGCATCCGCTTCTTCCTGTCGGCCGCCCATACGCACGAGCAGATGGACAAGGCCATCGCCATTGCCGCCGCTGTGGCGCATGGCGAGGGCTCGGCGCAGGCGGAGCTGCTGCAACAGGCCGTGGTCGGCGCCTGACGCCGACCGGGCCGGAACAATCGGGGCACGGGGCGCGCACCGAGCGGAGTTGGCATCGCCATGACAGCTGACGAAAGGGCCGGCATCGAGCCGGGTCACTCGCGGACGACCCATGCCGGGCGTCCGCTTCGCCTCACGGGTATCCTGCTGGCGGCGCTGGTCGCCCTGTCGCCGGCGGCGGCCATGGCCATCGAGGGAACCCGCATCACACCGGGCAACGCGCAGAAGGCGCGGGACTCCGTGGTCACCGAGGTCGCGACCCTGCCGGTCGTGCGCCCGGAATTTCCGGTGCCCAGCGACCCGGGCCAGGTCTTCTATCTCCAGCGGTCCAGCAATTCCAACACCGTGGTCTATGCCGCCCGCTTCACGCAGGACGGCAGGCTCGACCCGCGCGAGCCGATCGTCGCCTATTGGCGGCGGTTCAACACGACCGGCGAGCAGCTGCCGCTGAAGATGATCGAGGACAGCTTCGCCTTCGGCGTCAGGGCGCGTGCGACCGATGATCCGGATGTCTTCCGCATCCACATCGTGTCCTATTCCGAGCGGCCGGCGACCTTGCGCCTGGTCGAGCCGGGCCGGGCCGAGCTTCTGCTTCCCGTCGGCGGGCGGACCATGCGCATGGCCTATGCCTATGCGGAGGTGGACGAGAGCGGGATGATGCCGAGCGTGCGCGAGGTGCTGGTGATGGGGCACGACGCGGAGACCGGCAAGCCGCTGGTCGAACGGATCGAGATCGAGTAACGCTTGCCGCGCCGGCGATGCCGGCGGCAGGCATCAGGCGCGCGGGACTGCCGCGCGCGACAACAGCCAGAGAAGCGGACGGTCGACCCCGTCCGGGCAGGTTCGGGGGTAACCAGACAGTATGAGCGCTTCTTCCGCGAAAACGATCCGCACCGCGATTGTCGGTGCCGGCAATTGCGCAAGCTCGCTGGTCCAGGGCGTGGCCTATTGCCGGGCGCTGGGCGAGGAGGCGGTGGGCGTGCCGTTCCCGGTGCTCGGCGGTTACCGGCCGGAAGACATCGACATCGTGCTCGCCTTCGAGGTCGATGCGCGCAAGGTCGGACGCACGGTGGGTGAGGCGGCGGTTGCCCTGCCGAACTGCACCGAGATCTTCCACAAGGATCTTTCCGGCATGACCGCGCCGGTGCTGCGCGGTCCCGATCTCGACGGCGTTTCCGCCTTCATGCGCAACCAGGCGCCCGACCGCAGCTTCGTCGTCTCCAGCGCGCCGGCGCTCGACAAGGCCGGCATCGTCGCGGCCCTGCGCGAGGCCAAGGCCGACGTGATGATCAACTTCCTGCCCGTCGGCTCGGTGGAGGCGACGCAGTTCTACGCCGAATGCGCGCTGGAAGCCGGCTGCGCCTTCGTCAACGGCATTCCGGTCTTCATCGCCTCCGATCCGGTCTGGGCCGCCCGCTTCCGCGATGCCGGCGTGCCGATCGTCGGCGACGACTTCAAGGCGCAGTTCGGCGCGACGATCACCCACCGGGCGCTGGCGCGGCTCGCCGACATGCGCGGCGTCAAGGTCGACCGCACCTATCAGCTCAATGTCGGCGGCAACACCGACTTCCTCAACATGATGGACATGGACCGCCTGGCGATGAAGCGGGAGTCCAAGACCGAGGCCGTGCAGACCGCGATGAACGCGCGGCTCTCCGACAGCGAGATCCGCATCGGCCCCTCGGACTACGTGCCGTGGCTCAACGACCGCAAGGTCGCCTATGTCCGCCTCGAGGGCCGGCTGTTCGGCGGCGTGCGCACCCATGTCGAGATGCGCCTGGAAGTCGAGGATTCTCCCAACGCCGCGGCCATGGCGCTGATCGCCATCCGCTGCGCCAAGATCGCCGCCGACCGCGGCCTTGCCGGTCCGGTCGAGGATGCGAGCGCGTTCCTGTTCAAGCACCCGCCGCTGCAGATCGAGGATGCGGAAGGCTACGACCGCCTGCTCGCCTTCGCCGACGGCGAGGCGGCCTGACCATGGCGGCCGCGGCGACGGGCGCAGGACTGCTCGGCGCCGCCGGGCGTCCCGTCGCCCTGATCACCGGCGGCAGCAGCGGCATCGGCCGGGCCATGGCCCTGTCGCTGGCGCGCAAGGGCTTCGACCTTGCCCTCGTCTCGCGCGGGGCCGAGCGGCTGGAAAGCGCCCGCGCCGCAATCTCCGCCGCCGTGCCGCAGGCGCGCATCGCGGTGCGCACTGCGGATGTCGGCGATGCCGACCAGGCGCGCGAGGCCGTTGCCGGCATCACCGCCGAGCTCGGCGTGCCGCGCTGGGCGGTGATGAATGCCGGCGTTGCCCGACCGGGCCGCTTTCTCGAACAGCCGCTCGAGGATCACCTCATGCAGATGCGCACGAACTATCTCGGCGCGCTGCATGTCGCCCACGCGCTCGCTCCGGCAATGGCGGATGCGGGCGGCGGGCGGATGGTCTTCGTCTCCTCGGGTGCTGCCTTCTTCGGCATCTACGGCTATGGCGCCTACGCGCCCTCGAAATTCGCGATGCGCGGCCTTGCCGAGGTCCTGCGGGTGGAGCTCGCCGACCGCAACATCTCGGTGACCCTCGCCTATCCGCCGGACACCGACACGCCGCAGCTCGTCGCCGAGAACGAGACCAAGCCGGCGGCCACCCGGGCGATCACCGCCGGCGGCGGCCTCTGGCCGGCCGAGCGGGTGGCGGAAAAGATCATCCTCGCCGCCGAGAAGGGCCGCTTCACCGTGGCGCCCGGCCTGCAGATGCAGCTGCTCGCCCACGGCCACAGCCTGCTGTCGCCCGCGCTCCGGCTCTGGCAGGCGCGCGTTGCCCGCTCGCACCGGGATTGAGCGCAGTTTCGATGGTGCCTCTCGCCATGCCGGCCCTCGTTCCCCTCGACATCGCGGCGCTCGCCGTTCTCGTCTGCCTCGCCATCGGCGCCGTGCTGCTGGCGCTCGGCAGCCTCGTGCCGGCGACGGCGCCGCAGGCGCGCCCGCTCTGGCCGGTCTACGGCACGGAGCTGGTGATCGTCGGCGGCGGGCTCGGGCCCTTCGTTGCCGGCGGCCTCGTTCTCTCCCTGGCGCTGGCCGGTCTGGCGACGCGCGTTGCCTATGAGGCGGTGAGCGTTGCCTGGCGGCGGCACCTCAGCGCCGGCGGGACGGCCGGCACCGCGCGCCTTGCCGGCGAGGTGCTGCTTTTTCCCGGCCTGCCGCTTGCGCTCTTCGTTGCCGCCGGCGTCGAGCCGGCCAATGCCGGCGTGCTGGTGCTCGCCTTCCTGCTGGTCGAGACCTACGACAGCTATGCCCTGTTCGGCGGCAAGCTGTTCGGCCGGCATCCGGCCTTTCCCCGTCTCAGCCCGCGCAAGACCGTCGAGGGCCTTGCCATCGGCGCGGCGATGCTGGCGCTGACGGCGGCGATCTCCGGTCCCTTGCTGCTCGGCTGGTCGCTCGGCCTGTCGCTGGCGGCCGCCGGCGTCATTGCGGTTGCGGCGGTGGTCGGGGATCTCGCCGGCTCGCGGCTGAAGCGCGCCTCCGGCGTCAAGGACTACCCGCAGGTGCTGCCGCGCCAGGGCGGGCTGCTCGACATCGTCGACGCCTGGCTGATCGCCGGTCCCGCGCTGGTCGCCTTGCTGCGCCTTGCGTCCTGAAGCGGCGTCAGCTCGCGAGAAACCAGGCGATGGGCGCAAGGACCAGGATCGCGTAGAGCGCCGCGGCGGCATCGTCCAGCATGATGCCCATCCCGCCGGTCACCTTGTCATGCGCCCAGTTCACCGGGAAGGGCTTGAGGATGTCGAAGGCGCGGAAGGCGATGAAGCCCGCGATCCACCACAGCGGCTCGGCCGGCAGCGCCAGAACCACGGCGGCGGCGCCGAAGCTCTCGTCGATCACCACGATCTGCGGGTCGTCCGTGCCGGTCGCCGTCGCGACGACGCCGGAGGCCCACACGCCGACGAAGAACAGGGCGGCAAGGCCGGCGATCTGCAGCGGCACCGACAGCATGGCGAGGCCGGCGGCCAGGACGAGGCCGACGACGGCGCCCACCGTTCCCGGCCAGACCGGCGACAGGCCGGCGCCGAAGGACAGGGCCAGGACATGGCCGAGCCGCTGGCTCGGCTTATGGACAAGACGGGACATTGCGGCCGGCCTATGATGAGGATCGGAATCGGAACCGCCGGGCCATAGCATGAAATACGACGGGGAGCGATGCAGGACGAGATGCGGAACGGGGCGATCTGCCGGACGGAGTGCGGGGTAAGGTGAGACCGCTTGCCTCTCTCGCCGCGC
Organism: Stappia sp. WLB 29; assembly: GCF_023507705.1. Lineage (GTDB taxonomy): Bacteria > Pseudomonadota > Alphaproteobacteria > Rhizobiales > Stappiaceae > Stappia. Next base: position 269,659 of record NZ_JALBGD010000002.1, read on the forward strand.
GGTCCCTGTTCGCGCGCGTGCTCGGCCGGGTGGTGCTCGTCGTCGCCATCATCGAGGTCGTGTTTCTCGCCGAGAAGCTGACCGGCATCCTGGAAGAGGTGCTGGGCAATGGCGGCAACCTGCTCTACGCGCTCGCGGTTCTCGGCCTCACCTCGCCGGAGATCTTCGATTTCGCGCTGGCGCTGGCCTGCGTCATCGGCGGTTATTTCGCCTTCGTCGCCGCGCGCGAGGAGCGCGAGCTGGTCGCGCTGTCGGCGGCCGGCGTCTCCTGGGGCCTGCCGGTGCGCGTCGCGCTGGCCCTGGGTGCGCTCGCCTTCGTCGCCAGCCTCGCGGTTTCCGGCGTCGTCGATCCGCTTGCTCGCCACGCCACCCGCACGGTGATCTTCCAGCTGAAGAGCGAGCTGCTGTTTTCCCGCATCACCGGGCCGAGCGAGGGCACCCTGGTCGAGACCATTCGCGGGCGGACCTTCGCCGCCCTCTCCGACAACTCCGTCACCCCGCCGCACGAAAGCCTTTTCGTCCACCAGCCGGGCGAGGCGGGCCGCTGGCGCGTCACCCAGGCCGCCGACTGGAAGCTGGCCGGACCGGACGAGGAAGGCAATTACAGCCTCGGGCTCGGCCGGGTGATCGCCTACGACTTCATCCGGGTCGAGGCGCGCGAGGGCGCCGGCATGCTGCGCCAGGGGCGCGGGCCGAACCTTTTCGCCGTCGGCCGGCCGGACGTCGCCAACATTCCCGCGCTCCCCCAGGTCAAGGTCGAGAACGTGTCGCTGCCGGTCAGCCTCGACAACATCCTCAACCACGCCCTGCGCACCGACGTTGCCGGAGAGTGGACCGTGTTCGAGGCCCTGAGCGAGGGGCAGGCCGCCGGCGAGACCGGGCGCGAGGCGCTGAAGATCGCCGGCGAGCGCGTCTCGCGCGCCATCGCCGTCTTCGTCGCACCGCTGCTGGCGCTGCTGGCCTGCGTCTTCGCCGGACGCGGGGTCTTCGGTTTCCTGTCGCTGCCGCTCGCCTGCGGCGCGCTGCTCGCCTTCGACATCGTGCTGCGCGGCGTTCTCGGACGGCTGGCGGCGGACCAGCCGCAGGCGCTGGCGACGGTCGGCCTCGCCGCGGCCCTGCTGGTGCTGCTGGTCGCGGTCGCCGGCATTCGCACCCGCGCCGCCGTGCTGCTGCGCCCCGTCAGTTCGCGGGCCTGACCCATGCGCGCGCCCGGCTCCTCCCTTCCGCTTTTCACCGCCGGCGGCCTGCCGCTCGCCCGGCGGCGCACGCCCGTCTTCGGCCTGATCGGCCGGCGGATCCTGGCGACGCACCTGAAGGCGGCGGCGCTGGTCATGACCATGTTCCTGATCGTCGCCTTCGCCATCGATCTGGCGCAAACGCTCGACGGTGTGCTGGCACGGGCCGACGAGCTGGGGCGCTCGCGTGGGGCTTTGGTCGCCACCTATCTCGGCTACCGCGCCGTCGACATCGCGACGCGCCTGTTCCCCGTCGCCTGCTTCATCGGCGTCTTCGCGGCCGAGCTGATGCGCCTGTTCAACCGCGAGACCACGGTGATCGCCGCCGCCGGCTGGTCGCCGCGCCAGACGCTGCTGGTGGTCTGCCTCTTCGCGGCTCTGACCGGCGCGCTGCAATTCTCGCTGGAGCGCTGGTGGCGGCCGGCGGCGGTCTTCGCCCAGGCCGAGCTGCAGCTCGGCGGCTACGGCCGGCGCTTTGCTGACGGCGATCTCGGTGAGCCGAGCTGGTTTGTCGTCAACGGCGCGGTGCTGAAGGCGCGGGTCATCCGCAGCGCCAAGCCCGAGCTCGTCGACGTCGAGCTCTATCGCGGCGTGGTCGCCGGCGACCTGCGCGACGTGATCGTAGCCCGCCACGGTGTGCCGACCGACCGGCCCGGCTTCTGGCGCTTCACCGATGTCGACCTGTGGGCGCGGCTGCCGGGCGAGGACCAGTCGCGCCGCGACGGCGCGCCGCCTGCCTACGCCCAGACCTCGCTCTATCTCATCAGCCAGTATCCGAGCCTGGAACTGCGGCTCGACATCGTGCCCGAGGCGCTCTCCTATTACGACATCGCCGCCTTCTACCTGCCGCAGGCCCCGCTCGAGGTGCTGGCGCGCGACAGCAACCCGCTGAAGGGGCCGGATGTCGACGCGGCGCTGTGGCGACGCTGGGCGGCGTTCTTCCTTCCCGGCGCCTACGCGCTGCTGGGCGCGAGCCTTGCCCCGGTCGCGGGGGCAGGGCGTGTCGTCGCGCCGCTGCGTATCCTCGTCCTGGCGCTTGCGGGATATCTCGCCCTCGTCGCGACCAAGGTCTCCTGGGCGATGGGCGAGATCGGCGTCCTGTCCGGCTTCACCAGCAGCTGGCTGTCGATCTTCCTGGCGCTTGTCGGGGTGCTCGTGGCGCAGCGGATGCTGTCGCGGCCGCATTGAGCGGTTTGCGCAGGCCGTCTCGAAATTTCGCGATTTCGAGACGGAATTTTGCAAAATCCGTCGCAAAATTTCTCGCGGGGATCAGGCCTGCCGGCGGGCGGCCTCGATACGGGGATAAACCAGCTCGGCGGCCCGGGCGAGCATCGCCTCGTTGTCGACCTCGGCCCAGGCCAGATCGTCGATCCGCGGCACGATGACGGGCTGGTGCTGTGCCAGCTCGACGACGCCGCTCTCGTAGTCCGCCATCGGGTCGAGCGCGATCAGCTCAGGCCCGATGTCCTGCATCCGCGCTACCGCTTCACCCGTCAGGTAGGTCAGGCCGACCAGCTCGCCATAGGGCGCATCGTGCCAGCGGTCGACCAGCTTGGACATGTCGCGCAGGCAGGGCCGCCCTTCGCGGTCGTCGATCCACACATGCACTTCGTCGCCCGCCCCGGTCTTGCCGGAGGTGAGCAGGGCCGGCGTCTGCGGTTCGGCGATGGCGGCAGCGACCGCACGCGGCTCGAACACCAGGTCGGATTCGAGGACAAGGCAAGGTCCGTCCAGCCCGTCCAGCCCGACCATCAGGCTGTGCAGCGAGCCCTTGCTTGCGAAACTGTCATTGTGCTGCAGGTCGAGCGAGGGGCGGCGGTGTGCCGCCAGCTCGCGGTAATGCTCGGCAAGATGGCCGGTGACCACGCGGATATCCGTGATGCCGTGCATGGCCAGCGTGTCGATCGCGTCTTCCAGGAAGCTCTGGGTCCCGAGCGAGATCAGACCCTTGGGGGTCATCAGGCCGCGCTCGCCCATTCGCACGCCGCGACCGGCGGCCAGGAAAACTGCTTTGATAGTGGGCATGGATCGACCGGAATGTGATAAAGGCGGTCCACTAATAGGGGAGCGCCGGGCCGCGGGCAATAGCCGGCTGGCTGGAGGGCCGAGGGCGCAGACAGGCAGGGACTATCTAGACATCATGCAGCCGGATCCGACGTTTCGTACCCTCTGGCGGGAGTACCGCCGGGAGAGGTTCCGCAGCGAGCTCGCCAGCGACTGGGCGGTGGCCGTGCTCTACCGCCTGCCGAGCCTGTGGCTGGTGGCGCGGCTGGTGCCGACGGGGATTTCTCCGACCGCGGTGACGCTGGCCGCCCTGCCGGTGGCGCTGGCGATGCCGCTCGCCGCCTTGCTGCTGCCGCCGGGGTTTGCCGTCCTTGGCACGGTGCTGCTCGCCGTCGCCTTCCAGATCCTCGATTGCGCCGATGGCGGGCTGGCGCGGGCGACGGGGCGCAGTTCCTCGAAAGGCGCGGCGCTCGACTTCGTCATCGACATGGCGCAGTGGGGGCTCTTCTACGCCAGCATCGGCATCCTCGCCGACCGGATGGCCGGGGCCGGGGAGGCCACAGGCCTGTTCTGGACCGTTCTTGCGCTCGTTGCGGCGTGGCTGCGCCTCTATGCCAGGGTGGTGCGGGACGCCCGTCCGCCTGCTGCCGCTCCCGGCACGGCGGCCCCTCTCGGGCAGACGGCGCAAGGGGGATTTCTCATCCTCACTGAGCGCATGGTGGCGGGGATGAGCGGTGCCCTGCCGATTTTTCTTGGAATCGCAGCTCTCGCAGGCGCTCTGCCGGCGATGGTGGTCTTCGTTCTGGTCTATGCCCTGCTCGATGTCGGGGATGCGGTGTGGACAAGTTTCCGCAACTGGCCGGGCGAGGGCACATGAGGATCGTCCAGATCCTCCCTTACGCGATGGCCCGGCCCGGCGGCGTCCAGTCGCATGTGCGCGACCTTTCGCAGTGGCTGCGGGGCGAGGGGCACGAGGTGCGCATCGTCGCGCCGCCGACGCCCGATGGAATTTGCGCTGACGGAACAGAGTGTTGCGGACGATCCCGGATGGTGTCGATGTTCGGCACCCGCTTCGAGGTGAGCTATGCCTTGCGGGCCGAGCGGCGGCGCCTGATCGCCGAGTTGCGCGATTGGGGCGCCGATCTCGTCCACCTGCACACGCCCTGGACGCCTTTCGTCGCCTGGCAGGTCTGGCGGGAACTGCATCTGCCGACGGTGACGACCTTCCATGCGACGCTTCCGGCGGCGGATGCCTCGGGACTTGCCGCAAGGGTGCTGCGTATCACCGCCCGCCACTTCCTCTCGCACTCACGGATCGTTGTCGTTCCCTCGCCGACGCCGCTGCCGCATCTGGGCGAGGCTGCGCGCGATGCGCGGGTGGAGGTGGTGCCCCCGTCGGTCGATCTCGGCCCCTGGCGTCAGGCGCGAAAGGCCAAGCAGAACCAAGGCCTTGAGATCGTCTTTCTGGGGCGGTTCGAGGCACGCAAGGGGCTCGATGTGCTGCTGGCCGCGTGGCCGCAGATCGCCGCCGCGCTGCCGGAGGCCCGTCTTACTGTCGCCGGCGGCGGCGAGTTGCGGCCCCTCGTCGAGCAGGCGCTTGTCCTCCCTCATGGCGAGCGGATCCGCCTCGTCGACCGGCCGGACGATGTCACCGCCCGTGCCCTGGTCGGGGGGGCGGATATCTTCGCAGCGCCGGCCCCTTACGGCGAGAGCTTCGGCCTCGTACTGGTCGAGGCGATGGCGGCGGGCGCGCTGCCGGTCGCAGCGGCGAATGCCGGCTATGCCAGCGTCATGAGCGGGGAGGGCGCGGAGCTCCTGGTGCCGCCGGGCGATGCCGGCGCGCTGGCGCAGCGCATCGTCTCCCTTGCCGGGGACCGGCCGGCCCGCGAGCGCCTCGCCGCCTGGGCCGATGCCCGCGCTCAAGATGCCGACATCCGCGGCACGGGTCCCGTCCTTGCAAGGCTTTACCGCGAGGCGCTGGGCCTCCCGTGAGCCCCTATCCCCGTTTCTCGAAGCGGGAGGGGACGGGGAACCAGCGCTCCAGCACGGCGCGCATATGGGCGACGACACGCGGGTTCGGCGCCTTGCCGAAGCTGTCGTTCAGCGTCACCGCCAGCGGCTTTGCCCATTCCAGATAGCGAAGCTGCGCGAAGGTCCAGGGCAGGAAATTCTCAAGCGAGGCATAGCCCATCACGCGCCGCGTTTCGCGAGACGAGACGGCAACCGCGCGGCCGCTTTCCGCGGCAAAGTGCGGATAGAGGTATTCCGGCGGGACGTTGTGGCCGGCGCGGAAGCGGCTTGCCCGTGTCGCCTCGATCGCCTCGCGGAATTCCTCGCACATTTCCTCGAAAAGCGCGGCGTCGATCAGCTGCGGCCCATGGGCGAGATAGCGCCGTCGTCCGGGGCCGAAACGCTGTTCCAGCAAGCGGTTGGCGTTGGCCATGGCCAGGTTCCAGGGGCTTGCGTGCTCAGGATCGAGGCCTGCCAGCACCGGTGAGGCCTTCCCGGTCAGGAACGCTTTCGCCCGCCCGTCCGGTCCGCGGAAGTCGGCGAGCTTCAGCGGGGAAAAGGCGAGCATATCGTCTTCGAAGTAGAGGAAAGTCCTCGACAGGCCCGGCAGCTTCGCCAGATGGCTGACGATGGCGAAGGAGTTGAAGGTCGGCAGGATCTCCGGCGCCATGATGTCATCGTGATGTACCACCACGAGGTCGGGATGATCCGTGTCCAGCCAGGCGGGGATCTGCGGCCGGCAGCTCAGCAGGTAGATCTTGCGGGCGAAGGGGACATGTGCGTCGAGCGAGCGCAGCGAGTAGCGCAAAAGCTCGAGATTGTCGCGGGTGCGGTTGGGATTGCTGTCATGCGCAGTGCCCGCATGGGCGGCCAGCAGCTCGCGATAACCGGGGAAACTGTCGTCCACCCAGGTGTAGACGATGTCGACCGCCTCGCTGTTGTCCGCGCCCTGTCCCCGCCCCGTTGCTGCGATCATCCGGCCCTCGAGGCACGCGGTTGCGGGAGCGCACTGCGCGCGTTTCCCGGTTCTCATTTGGTCCCGGACTCTATAAACCCGTTGCCGGCGAAGGGGCAATTCCCCGCATCAGGCTTGGGGCAGACAGGTGATCGGCGACAGCGCAGCAGGGGGACAAGGTCCGGGCTCCAATGAGCGCGGCCTGATCATTTCCGCCGATTTCGGCACGTCGGGTGTCAAGATCGCGGCGCTCGACCGCAGCCTTTCCGCCATTGCGACGGCAACGCGCGCCTATCCCTTGAGCCTGCCGGGCCCCGACCGGGCCGAGCAGGAGCCCGAGGATTGGTGGTCGGCGCTGCGCGAGGGGATCGCCGATCTCGGCGCGCAGGTCCCCGATTTATCCGCGCGCGCCTCGGCCCTCGTCTTCTGTGCGCAGATGTGCGGCGTCATTCCGGTCGAGCAATCGGGCCGCCCCTTGCGCCCGGCCATCGTCTGGCTGGACAAGCGGGCCGGCTCCCTGTCGCGCGCCATGAACGGGGGATTTCCCTCGCTCGCGGGCTACCGGCTCGACAAGTTGTACACCTGGACGCGCATCGCCAACGGCGCGCCCTCGCACAACGGCATGGACCCGCCGGCCAAGATGCTCTGGCTGAAACAGCACGAGCCGCAGGTGTGGGACAGTTCGGCTCGGCTGCTCGACGTCAAGGACTGGCTTTTGCACCGGGCGACAGGGCGTTTCGTCACCACGGCGGACAGCGCCAACCTGACCTGGATGATGGATACGCGGCCCGGCCGCGAGGGTTGGTCGCCGCTTCTTGCCGGCCGGCTCGGCATTCCGCTCGACCGGCTGCCGGAGATCGTCGACGGAACTTGTACCGTTGGCGGCCTGTTGCCGCAGGCGGGGACAGAGCTCGGCCTTGCCGCCGGCCTGCCGGTGATCGCCGGGGCAGGCGACGTGGTGGCGACGGCCATCGGCTCGGGCGCGACGGGCGAGGGGGAACTCCACGCCTATGCCGGCACCAGCGCCTGGCTCAGCGGCTTTTTCCCCTCCAGAAGGATCGATATTTTCCACTCTTACGCCACGATATCCTCCAGCGTGAATTACCGGCCTTTGCTGATCGCGACGCAGGAGAGCGCCGGGTCCGCCTTCGCCTGGGCCGCGCGGCTGTTCGGCGGCGGGGAGAGCGGCGCGGCGCGCGACGACGACGCCTCGCTGGAGGCGCTCTACGCCGGCATCGGCCCCTTGCGCGACAGCGATCCGCTCTTCGTGCCCTGGCTTTCCGGCGAGCGTGTGCCGGTCGACGACGACCGCTTGCGCGCTGTTTTTACAGGGCTTTCTGTCGGACATGACCGCAACGCGCTGCTGCGTTCGGTGCTGGAGGGCGTCGCGCTGAACATGCGCTGGGCTCTCAGCAAGGTGGCCCGGCAGAAGGGGCTGAAGGCCGGATTGCCCTTGCCTTTGGTCGGGGGCGGTGCGGTCAACCCGCATTTCGCGCAGATGCTGGCCGATGCCTTGAAGCTGCAGGTCGTGGTGCGCCAGCCGCGCCTTGCCGGCGTGCGCGGGGCAGGGGCCATCGCCGCGGCCGGCCTCGGCTGGTATCCGAGCGTCGAGGCGGCCGCAGCAAGCCTGGCTGAGGGCGAGGCGCTGACCTACGACCCGCAGGACGAAGGCATGGCGCGGGCCGACCGGCGGGCCGCGCTGCTCGACCGGCACCGGCCGAAGCTGATTTCCCTATATCGCTGATTATTCTGACGAAAATGGAACCACGCCAATGATCGACGGCTTGTTCAAGCGCCATATCGACCCGCTCTGGGAGAGCATGGCGACCCCGCTGGTGCGCATGGGGATGACGCCGAACCAGGTCACGGCGACGGGTCTCGTCCTGATCTGCCTGACCTCGGCGCTCTACCTGTGGCACGGCAATTCGGCCGTCTTCGGCCTGACACTGGCCTTTGCCTTCGCCTTCGATGCGCTGGACGGGGCAGTGGCGCGGCGACGCTCGATGTGCACCAAGTCCGGCGGCTATTTCGATGCGATGGTGGACCGCTACCAGGAGCTGGCGGTTCTCGCCGCGCTTGCGGCGGTCAACGACCTTTGGGCCTTGGCGTTGCTCGCCTTTTCCGGCGGCGTGCTGACCAGCTATGCCAAGGCGCGCACGGCCATCGAGATCCCGATCCGCAACGAGGCGTGGCCGGACTTCTTCGAGCGGCTGGAGCGGATCATCTTCCTCAGCGCGATGCTGCTGGTCGCCGGAGGGCTATCGCTTGCCGGCATCGCGCCGGCATCGACGATTGCCGTCGGGCTCGGCATCTACGCGCTGCTGGCGCATCTGACGTCGGTGCAGCGGATGCGGCGGGCGGTTGCCCTGCTGCGAGCTGCAGATGGTGCCGGAAAAGACTGATGTAAAACGATAATCCTGAAAAGCCGCACCGGCGGATGTCGACCGGCACCGCTCCGGATGCCGGTCGAACTTCTTCAGCCACGGGCTGTCGGCGTGCCGAGCGCGCCGAAATTCGCCTTGGACACGCGCAGCAGTTCCACCTCGAAGCGCAGGGTCGAGTTGGGCGGAATGACGCCGCCGGCCCCGCGGGCGCCATAGCCGAGCTCCGGCGGGATGATGAGTTCGCGCTTGCCGCCGACGCGCATGCCTTCCACGCCCTGGTCCCAGCCGCGGATGACGCGGCTCGCGCCGAGCGGGAAGGAGAAGGGCTCGCCGCGGTCGAGGCTGGAATCGAACTTGGTGCCGTCCATCAGCCAGCCGGTGTAGTGCACGGTGACGGTGGCGCCGGGCACGGCTTCCTCGCCGGTGCCGGTGACGATGTCGCGGATCTGGAGTTCTTCCGCATGCGCCGCAAAGGTCAGCGGCAGCAGCAGGAGGAATGCCTGGAGAAGTCGCAGCATGAAGGGGCCTTTCGCTAGCGGGTCTGGATTTTTGTCACGACAACGCGTGTCCGTGGCGGCGAAGATAGCGCGGGGACAGCCATGCGGAAAGGCGGGCACTGTGCGGACCGACGAGACCCCTTGCCACGCCACTTGCCACGGGGGCGGCGCGCAGCCATCGTGTCGGCCGACCAATGGGGGATAACAGGGAGGAGCGGCCTTGCAGATTTCGGACGGCGACAGGAGCCACGCGGCAGCATTGTTGAAGATTGCCGGCGAGGCGGGGTCCTGCGCACCGATCACCGACGGGGATAAAGCTTTCGGCCTTGCGCGCGCCTATCAGGTCTCGGCCGAAATCCGCGCAGCCCGCATCGCCCGCGGCGAGACCCCGCGCGGCTGGAAGATCGGTTTCACCAATCGGACCATCTGGGACGAGTACGACGTGCACGCGCCGATCTGGGGGCCGGTCTACGACACGACGCTGGCCGAGGCGCCGGCGCAGGGCGCGGCGGAGACGTCCATCGGCCATCTGGTCGAGCCGAGAATCGAGCCGGAAATCGTCTTCCGGATCGCCGCGCCGCTCGAGGCGAACCTTTCGGAAGCGCAGTTGCTGGAGCGGATCGACGGAGTGGCGCTCGGCTTCGAGATCGTGCAGTCGATCTACCCGGAGTGGCGGTTCCAGGCGGCCGATACGGTCGCCGCCTTCGCCCTGCACGGCCTGTTGCGCCACCGCCCCTTCGCGCCGGTCACCGCAGCGAACCGGGCCGAATGGCTGGGTCTGCTCTCCTCCTTCACGCTGGATCTCCACCGCAACGGCGAGCGGGCCGACAGCGGCCGCGCCGAAAACGTGCTCGGCGGGCCGCTGAGCGCGCTCAAGGCCATGGTCGACGGACTGCCTGCTACCGCGCTGGCGAGCACGGTCTCCGCGGGCGACGTGGTGACGACGGGGACGCTGACGCGCGCCTTTCCGGTGGCGCCCGGCGAGACCTGGGAGACGCGCGTCGCCGGGCTGCCGCTTGCCGACATGGCGATCTCCTTCACGCGGTGAGGTGCGCGTGGCGACGTCCGTGCGCAGATATTTTAGGATTGAAACAGTTGGGCCGCTCCCTACACTGCGGCCCAAATCCGGAGCCTGAAAAGAGGCTTCGGGCCCTCGCCACATGCCAAGGAGTTGCCCTGTGACCGATCCCGTACGCTATTCCGTTCAGGACGGCATTGCCGTGATCGCGGTCGACAATCCGCCGGTCAATGCCCTGTCGCAGGCGGTGCGGGCCGGCCTTGCGCAGGCCGTCGTGCGGCTGGCCGGCGACGATCAGGCGCGCGCGGGCGTGATCTACGGCGCCGGGCGCACCTTCATCGCCGGCGCGGATATTCGCGAGTTCGGCAAGCCGATGGCCGAGCCCTTCCTGCCGGATGTGATCGCGGCCATCGAGGCCTGCGAGAAGCCGGTGGTGGCGGCGCTGCACGGCACCGCGCTCGGCGGCGGGCTCGAAGTCGCCCTCGGCTGTCATGCCCGCGTGGCGCTGGCCTCGGCCAAGGTCGGCTTGCCGGAAGTGACGCTCGGCATCCTGCCCGGCGCGGGCGGAACGCAGCGCCTGCCGCGCATTGCGGGCGCTGCCGCCGCACTCGACCTGATCACCAGCGGCCGCCATGTGGCCGCGATGGAGGCCCTGAAGCTCGGCATTATCGATGCTGTCGTCGACGGGGACGACCCGCTGGCGGCCGGCCTTGCCCATGCCCGCCGCCTTGCCGAGGGGGATGCGACCGGCCGGCGCTCCGACGAGATCGATCCGGGCGCGAAGGACGAGGCACTGTTCGCCGACTGGCGCGCGAAGACGAAAAAGTCGGCGCGCGGGCAGATGTCGCCGCTGGTGGCCATCGACGCCATCGAAGCGGCCTACGACCTGCCGTTCGCCGAGGGAATGGCGCGCGAACGCGAGCTCTTCAAGGAGCTGATGACTTCCGACCAGCGGGCCGGCCTGATCCATGCCTTCTTCGCCGAGCGGGCGGTCGCCAAGATCCCGGAAGCGAAGGCGGCGAGCCCGCGCGAGGTCGCCTCGATCGGTGTCATCGGCGGCGGCACGATGGGGTCCGGCATTGCGGTCGCGGCGCTGAATGCGGGCCTCCCGGTGACGCTGGTGGAGCGGGACGAGGCGAGCGTGGAGCGCGCCCGCGGCATCGTTTCCAAGCTGCTGGACGACGGCGTGCGGCGCGGCAAGCTGAGCGAGGCGCGGCGCGACCAGATCCTGTCGCGTGACTTCTCCACCGCGACGGATTATTCGGCGCTCGCCGAGCCCGATCTCGTTATCGAGGCGGTGTTCGAGGACATGGACGTCAAGAAGGACGTGTTTAGGCGGCTCGACGGCATCGCCAAGGTAGGGGCGATCCTTGCCACCAACACGTCCTATCTCGACGTCAACGAGATTGCAGCGGTGACCTCGCGGCCGCAGGACGTGATCGGCTTCCACTTCTTCTCGCCGGCCCATGTCATGCGCCTGCTCGAGGTGGTGGTCGCGGACAAGACGGCAGCGGATGTGGTCGCCACCGGCTTCGCGCTGGCGAAGAAGCTGCGCAAGGTGGCGGTGCGCGCCGGCGTGTGCGACGGCTTCATCGGCAACCGGCTGCTCAACACCTATCGCAAGGCGGCCGACTACATGGTCGAGGACGGGGCGAGCCCCTACCAGATCGATGCCGCGCTGGTTGCCTTCGGTTTCCCGATGGGCCCCTTCGCCGTCAGCGATCTTGCCGGCCTCGATATCGCCTGGGCAGGGCGCAAGCGGCGGGCGGCGACACGCGATCCGCGCGAGCGCACAGTGGGGATCGCGGACCGGATCTGCGAGCGCGGCTGGTTCGGCCAGAAGACCGGCCGGGGCTACTATCTCTACGAGCCGGGTGTCCGGCGCGGCAGTCCGGACCCGGAGGTGGAGGCGATCATCGCAGCCGAGCGCGAGGCCAAGGGCATCGTGCCGCGCAGCTTCACCGACGAGGAGATCGTCTCGCGCTACATGGCGGCGATGATCAACGAGGCGGCGAAGATCGTCGAGGAAGGCATCGCGCTGCGCCCGCTCGATGTCGACGTGACCATGCTCGCCGGCTACGGCTTCCCGCGCTGGCGCGGCGGGCCGATGCACTATGCCGACAGGCTCGGTCTCGACACCGTGCTTGCCGAGTTACGCCGCCTGAGCACGGAAGACGCGTTCTTCTGGGAGCCGGCACCGCTCCTGCTTCGCCTTGCGGAAGACGGAAAGACCTTCGCCCGGCTCAACGAGCGCGATTGAGCCTTCCCTTCCTGGTGCCGGCTTGCTGCGCTGCCAGATCGATTGCCGTCTTTGCCGAAGCCGGGTCTCCATGAGGCCCGGCTTTTTTTCGGGCGCGGCGCGCGATCTCCCGGAAAATGTTTATTATCATATGGCTGTTTATTTCGGGCAGCGAAGGATTGATCCTGTCGAGTTGATAAAGAATTGCGAAGCAAGGCGGTGTTTTACGCCCCCTTCGCGCGTATTCAGTGCTGCAATGCAAGGAATGCATGTGGCTTTGCAGCAACGAATTGTCTTGCTTTGTTTAGTTATAGTTCTCCTACTAAACACTGCGGTAAACATCCGGACAACGGATGTCGCTCTCGCGGGAGGCGGGTGCGGCCGGCGGCCGTCTGGAGGGGCGGTTCCGACAAAAGTGCCGCGTGAAGTTTGGGAGGATCACGTGAACGGATATCGGAAGACATGGGCTGCCGTTTTGTGCGGGACGATGCTTGGCGGGTTCGCCTCGACATCGGCGCAGGCGGAAGACATCACCCTGTGCTGGGCCGCCTGGGACCCGGCCAACGCGCTGGTCGAGCTGTCCAAGGACTTCACCGCCGAGACAGGTATCGGCATGAAGTTCGAGTTCGTGCCCTGGCCGAATTTCGCCGACCGTATGCTCAACGAGTTGAACTCGGGCGGCAAGCTCTGCGATCTCCTGATCGGCGACAGCCAGTGGATCGGCGGCGGTGCGGAGAATGGCCATTACGTCAAGCTGAACGACTTCTTCGAGGCCGAAGGCATCAGCATGGACGATTTCGCTCCGGCGACCGTCTATGCCTACTCGACCTGGCCGAAGGGCACCCCGAACTACTGGGCGCTGCCGGCGATGGGCGATGCCAATGCCTGGTTCTATCGCAAGGACTGGTTCTCCAAGCCGGAGATCCAGGAAGCGTTCAAGGCGGAGTACGGACGGGATCTCGCCCCGCCGCAGACGCAGCGCGAGCTGATGGAGATCGCCAAGTTCTTCCAGGGCCGCGAGATCGACGGGCAGACGCGCTACGGTATCAACATCTTCACCGAGCGCGGTTCCGAAGGCATCACCATGGGTGCGACCGGCGCGCTCTATGCTTGGGGTTTCAAGTACGAGAACACGCCGGGCAAGTACGACATGGAAGGCGCGGTGAACTCGCCCGAGGCAGTGGAGGCGCTGGAGTTCTACAAGGAGCTCTACAAGTGCTGCACGGCGCCGGGCTATACCGACAGCTACATGCAGGAGAGCCTCGACAGCTTCAAGTCCGGCCAGGTGGCGATGGCGATGAACTGGTTCGCCTTCTTCCCCGGCCTTTATAAGGACGAGCAGGTCGGTGGCGACAAGATCGGCTTCTTCGTCAATCCGAAGCAGAACGTGGAGGCCTCGACGCTGGGCGGCCAGGGCATCTCGGTGATCTCCTATTCGGAGAAGAAGGACGAGGCGCTCAAGTACATCAAGTGGTTCGCCCAGCCTGCGGTGCAGGCCAAGTGGTGGTCGCTCGGCGGCTACTCCGCCCACAATTCGGTGCTGAACGATCCCGGCTTCAAGGACAGCCAGCCCTTTGCGGCCGACTTCCTGAAGGCGATGGGCGCGGTACAGGACTTCTGGCAGGAGCCGGCCTATGCCGAATTGCTGCTGGCCATGCAGAAGCGCCTGCACGACTACATCGTTGCCGATCAGGGCACGGCCCAGGAAGCGCTGGACAAGCTGATCGAGGACTGGACCGAGACCTTCGAGGACGAAGGCAAGCTCTAGACCTTTCGGAAGCACCTTCCCGCAGCACGCCGCGGCGGGAAGGCCGGACGGCGGACGGATCCGCCCGGATCCGCATCCGCCGCCCGGTCCGGCAGGAGGCCAGGCGGCACACCGCCTCGCGTGCCTGTCGCGCCCGTCACGTCCTGCAAGCCCAGTCCGGCAAGCCAAGGCGCCTGCCGCCGACCATGCGGAACCCGACCATGTCTCAAACGCAGATCAGCCAGCGTGCCGCCGACCGGCTCGCCCGCAGCACGCCGCCCGGCATTGCCCGCAAGGTGCGCGGCCTGTCGGACAAGGCGATTGCCTGGCTCTTCATCGCACCGACCATCGTGCTGCTGCTGGCGATCAACGTCTTCCCGCTGATCTGGACGGTCTACCTGTCCTTCACAGACTATCGCGCCAACCGGCTCAACCGCGCGGTGGAGTGGGTAGGTCTGCGCAATTACGAGCGGGTGCTGACGGATGCGGACATCTGGCACAACATGCTGGTGACCGCGCATTTCCTGTTCTGGACGATGTTCTTCCAGGTGCTGATCGGCTTCGCGCTGGCCTGGCTGATCAACAAGAATTTCCGCGGTCACGGCGTGTGGACGACGATCATCCTGTTGCCGATGATGCTGTCGCCGGCCGTCGTCGGCAACTTCTGGACCTTCCTGTACCAGCCGCAGATCGGCCTGTTCAACTACGTCATCAGTTTCTTCACCGGAGCCGACCCCTCGTCCTTCCAGATGATCGGCAGCGTCAATCTGGCGCCCTGGGCCATCGTCATCGTCGATACCTGGATGTGGACGCCCTACACGATGCTGATCTGCCTCGCCGGCCTGCGCTCGATCCCCGACTACATCTACGAGGCGGCCGAGGTCGACAGGGCCGGACCCTTCCGCACCTTCTGGTCTATCACCCTGCCGATGGTGATGCCGTTCCTGATGCTCGCGGTGCTGTTCCGATCGATCGAGAACTTCAAGATGTTCGATCTGGTCGTCGAGCTGACTTCCGGCGGTCCCGGTTCGGTCACTGAACTCGCCTCGATCAATCTCAAGCGCGAGGCGTTCGAGAAGTGGCGGACAGGCCTGTCCTCCGCCTTCGCGATTATTCTCTTCGTCACGGTGTTCGGCGCGGCCAACATCTACGTCAAGGCTCTCAACACGGTGAAGAGCAGATGAGCACCTCTACCGCCCATTCGGTCGTGGAGCCGAGCCGCCTGACGCGGACCGTCGCCGGAACGCTGGTGATCGTCTACGCGCTGGTGACGATGGTGCCGCTGGCCTGGATCTTCCTGACCGGCTTCAAGACGCCGCCGGACTCGATCTCCTATCCGCCGAAGGTCGTCTTCGAGCCCTCGCTGGAAGGCTATGTGAACCTGTTCACGACCCGCACGCGCCAGACTCCGGAATACATGGAGAGCCTGCCGCCGCCGCAGACCTGGTACGAGGAACTTGTGCGCTCGCGGCAGATGGTGATTGCCGGCCCGTCCAAATTCGGCGAGCGGTTCCTCAACTCGGTGATCATCGGCTTCGGCTCGACCTTCCTGTCGGTCTTCCTCGGGACGCTCGCCGCCTATGCCTTCTCGCGGTTCCGCGTGCCGCTGGCCGATGATCTGCTTTTCTTCATCCTGTCGACGCGGATGATGCCGCCGATCGCGGTCGCAATCCCGATCTTCCTCATGTACCGGACGCTGGGCCTGTCCGACACGCATCTGGGCATGATCATCCTCTACACGGCGGTCAACGTGTCGCTCTCCGTCTGGCTGCTGAAGGGTTTCGTCGACGAGATCCCGCGCGAATACGAGGAGGCGGCGCTGATCGACGGCTATACGCGCCTCCAGGCCTTCGTGAAGGTGGTGCTGCCGCAGATGTCGACAGGTATCGCTGCGACGGCGATCTTCTGCCTGATCTTCGCCTGGAACGAATATGCCTTCGCGCTGTTGCTGACTTCCGGCACCGCGCAGACGGCGCCGCCCTTCATCCCGACGATCATCGGCGAGGGCGGGCTCGACTGGCCGGCCATCGGCGCGGGCGTCACCCTGTTCCTGCTTCCCGTGCTCGTTTTCACCATCCTCCTGCGCAAGCATCTGCTCAGGGGCATCACCTTCGGAGCGGTGCGCAAATGACCGGGTCACAGCCAACCAAGCCGGCGGCCGAAAGCGGCCTGGAGGCGGCGCGCGCTCGCATCGCCCACCAGCGGGCACATCCGCCGGGGCGCGAAAGGGCGGGAACTGCGACGGCCGGGTCGTCCGGGCCGCGGATTTTCCGTCGGGGGCCGTGGGAGCTGCTGGCGACGGTGCTGATCGGCCTCGGCGTGGTGATGCTGATGCAGCCCTTCGCCCTAGCGCTTTTCACCTATTCCTTCGTCACGATCCTGACCGGCACCGTGATGTTCATCGTCGTCAGCCACTTTCCGGAATAGTCAGCCATGGCGGAGATCAGGGTCGAAGCCCTCAGGAAAAATTTCGGCGACTTCACCGCGGTGAAGAATTCCGATTTCACCGTGGCGGACGGCGAGTTCTTCGTCATGCTCGGCCCGTCGGGCTGCGGCAAGACGACGACGCTGCGGATGATCGCGGGGCTGGAGCTGCCGACCTCCGGGCGGATCTTCCTCGGCGGCGAGGATGTCACGTTCAACCGCGCCTCGCATCGCGACATCGCCTTCGTGTTTCAGCTTTTCGCGCTCTATCCGCACATGAACGTGCGGCGGAACATGGCATTTCCGCTGATCTGCCAGGGCATGCCGCGACAGGAGATCCGCACTCGGGTGGACGAGACGGCGCGGTTGCTGCGCATCGACCACATCCTCGACCGGCCGGTCTCGGGACTTGCCGGAGGCGACCGCCAGCGGGTGGCGCTGGGCCGGGCCATCGTGCGCCGGCCCAAGGCTTTCATGATGGACGAGCCGCTCGGTACGCTGGACAGCGAATTTCGAGACCTGATGGTGCGCGAGTTGCGCGAGCTCCACAATTCGATCGGGGCGACGACGGTCTATGTCACCCACGACCAGGTGGAAGCGATGGCCATGGCCGACAAGATCGCGGTGATGAACCACGGCGTCATCGAGCAGTTCGGCCACCCGCAGGAAATCTACGACCGCCCGGCCACCATGTTCGTCGCCGACTTCATCGGCTCGCCGCCGATGAACTTTCTCAATGTGGAGGGCGGGCATGCGGCCGGCGATGCCCGGGTCCGCCTCAGCGGGGTAGAGGTCGCCATTCCCGAGCTGCGGGAAGAAGTCGAGGCCGGTGCCCTGGTCGTCGGCATGCGACCCGAGCACGTGCGGTTCGACGATGCCTCGGCGCTGCGGGGCGAGGTGATCGGTGCGGAATATCTCGGCACCACGCAGATCGTTACGCTCCTGCTCGGCACGGCGCGGTTGAAAGCGCGGGTCGCGGCCGACGTGCCGGTGCGCGAGGGGGAGTCTGTCGGCTTGACCTTCGACACTGCACGCCTGTCGCTGTTCGACCGCTCGAGCGGCCGGGCACTGGCGAGCGCGCGCGACGATGCGGGAGCGGTCCTGCGCAACGGGACGGGAGGCTGAGACCATGGCAAGCGTTGCCCTTTCGGGAATTGCCAAGCAGTTCGGTCGCACCCGGGCGGTCGACGATCTCTCGCTCACCATTGCCAGCGGCGAATTCGTGGTCCTGCTCGGGCCGACGGGGGCGGGCAAGACGACGACGCTGCGGCTGATCGCCGGGCTGGAGACGCCGGATCGCGGCTCCATCCATATCGATGGGCAAGACATCACCCGCGTGCCGCCGGCCGGACGGGACGTCGCTTTCGTCTTCCAGCAATATTCGCTCTATCCTCATCTCAGCGTCTTCGACAATCTGGCGTTCCCGCTGCGCTCGCCGGCGCGGCGCGTGCCGGAGGACGAGATCCGGCGCACGGTCGAGACGGTGGCAAGCATGCTGCGCATCGGCCACAAGCTCGGCAACCGCTCCACCCAGCTGTCGGGCGGCGAAATGCAGCGCGTCGCCATCGGCCGGGCCTTGGTGCGCCAGCCCTCGATCTTCCTGATGGACGAGCCGCTCTCCTCGCTGGATGCCAAGCTGCGGGCCGACCTGCGGCTGGAGCTGAAGCGGATCCAGCGCGAGCTCGCAGCAACGATCCTCTATGTCACCCATGACCAGATCGAGGCGATGACCATGGCGGATCGGATCGGCCTCCTGTCGGAGGGGCGGCTGGTGCAGATCGGCACGCCGCGCCAGATCTACGAGGATCCGGACAATGTGTATGTCGCCGCCCGTCTCGGCCAGCCGGCGATCAACGTGCTGCCGATGGGCGTGATCCCGGTAGTGAATGCGCCGGGCGCCGCTTTTTCGCTGGGCGCACGGACCGAGCACTTGCGGATCGAGGTCGCGGATGGGGCAAGCGCCAACGCCCGGCTCGACTGGGTCGAGCATCTGGGCGACCAGAACCATCTCCATATCAGGATCGGCGACTTCCGGCTGACGACGCTGGCGGATCCTGCAAGCCGCCTTGTCGCCGGCGAGGCGATCCGCGTCGAGGCGGTCTCGCCACTCTACTTCGATGAAGACGGAAACCGGATCAGATAGATGAGCGATACGGATCCCCGTTTGCGGGAGATTTTCGAGGCGGTGGCGCAGGCGATCATCGCCCATGCCGACGAGTTGACCGAGCTGGATGCCGCCGTCGGCGACGGCGATCACGGTCACAACATGAAGCGCGGCATGCAGGCCGTGCTGGGTGAGCTGGATGCGTTGAGTGCCAAGCCATGGAACGATGCGCTGAAGGCGGCCGGTATGCAGCTGGTGCTGAAGGTGGGCGGCGCCTCGGGGCCGCTCTACGGCACGTTGTTCATGACGCTCGGCAAGTCGCTGGACATGCCGCCGACGCGCGAGGGCGTTGCCGCCGCGCTGCAGACGGCCATCGAGGCGGTGATGGCGCGCGGCAAGGCGAGCACCGGGCAGAAGACCATGCTCGACGTGCTGGTGCCCGTGTCGGAGGCGCTGGCCGCCGGCCGCTCGCCGGCCGAGGTCGCGGAGGTCGCGCGCAAGGCCTGTGCGGCGACGAAGGACATGCTCGCCACCAAGGGGCGCGCCTCGTTCCTGGGGGAGCGGTCGATCGGTCACATCGATCCCGGCGCCCGGTCGAGCCTGATCATCATCGAGGCGGTTGCTGCACAGCTTGGAGACGTAAAATGAGCAATGTCGGCATCGTCATCGTGTCGCATTCGCCCCTGGTTGCGGAAGGCACCGCCGACATGGTGCGCCAGATGGTCGGCGACGAGGTGCCGCTCGCCTGGTGCGGCGGCGATCCGGACGGAGGCCTCGGCACCAGCGTCGAGGCGATCCTGGCGGCCATCGACAAGGCGTGGTCGGAGGCGGGCGTCGCGATGCTCGTCGATCTCGGCGGGGCCGAGACCAATTCCGAGATGGCTGTCGAGATGCTGCCGCCCGAACGCGGCGGCAAGGTGGTGGTGTGCAACGCGCCGATCGTCGAGGGCGCGGTGATCGCCGCGACCGAGGCTTCGGGCGGTGCGTCGCTGCAGGAGGTTCGCCGGACCGCGGAAGAGCTTTCGGCGCTGTGAGGACAATGGAAATGAGCGAAGTGGCGCTGACCGCCGAGGTCCTGCTGGAACACGAAGTCGGGCTGCATGCCCGTCCGTCGGTGAAGCTGACCAAGCTGGCCAAGACCTTTCAGTCGCGCATCGAGGTGAGCTCGGGGCCGGACGGTCCTTGGATCGATGCCAAGAGCATCGTCAAGGTGATGGCGGCGCGGGCGCCGAAGGGTACCGTCCTGCATTTTCGCGCTGCCGGCGAGGATGCGCGCACCGCGCTCGACGCGCTGGTGGCGCTGGTGCGCAACGACTTCGAGACCGGAGCCGCGGGCGAGGCGGAGTGAGGGTATGACAGGAGCGCCAGCACCGGGACCGGAGCTTGTCGGCAGAGCGGCCTCTCCCGGCCTTGCGGCCGGTCCCGTCGTGGTGGTCGACAGAGTCGTGGCGGGGACGCGTCCGGCAGGCGATCCGGACGCGGAAGCCGCGCGCCTGTTACAGGCGCTGGAGACGGCCTCGGCGCAGATCGCAGGCCTGATGGAGACGGTCGACGCGGAAGCGGCGGAAATGCTCGAGTTCCAGCTGGCGATGCTGGAAGACGAGGAACTGACCGCGCCGGCCCGCGCGGCGATTGCCGGCGGGGCCTCGGCAGCTGCCGCCTTTGCTGGGGCTCTCGATGCCGCAATTGCCGATTATCGAGCCTCGGACGACGAGTATTTCCGCGCCCGCTCCGCCGACCTTGCCGATATCCGCGAGCGGGTGCTGAGGGCGCTGTCGGGCGAGGAGGGCGCGGCCGTAGCCGCAGCGGGCGCGGTTCTTGTGGGCACCGATCTCACGCCGACGCGCTTCCTGGAGACGGACTGGTCCGCCGGTGGCGGCATCGTCCTTGCGGAAGGCAGCCCCTCCAGCCATGTGGCGATGCTGGCGCGGGCACGCGGTGTGCCGATGGTGACGGGGCTCGGCGCCTTCGACACGAGCGACCTCAAGGAGGCGCTGGTCGACGGCGACAGCGGCCGCGTCCGCTTCAATCCGGACGAGGTGGCGCGCCGGCAGCATGCCTCGCTGGCACAGGCGCTTGCCCGGGAGGCGGAGGCAGCGAAAACCTATCTTGGCAGGCCGGCAGTGACGGCCTGCGGCGTGCCGGTCTCGGTGATGATCAACGTTGCGGCGCCAGCGGAGATCGACACGCTCGATCCCGCCCATTGCGACGGCATCGGCCTGATGCGGACCGAGTTTCTCTTTCACGGCCCCGGCGGTCTGCCGGACGAGGACAGCCAGTACCGCGCCTATCGCAAGGTGCTGGAATGGGCCGGCGGGCGCAGCGTCACCATCCGCACGCTGGACGCCGGCGGCGACAAGCCGGTGCCCGGCCTGACGGTCGAGGAGAGCAACCCGTTCCTCGGATGCCGGGGAATCCGGCTGTCTCTGCGGCGGCCGGATGTCTTTCGCGTCCAGTTGCGGGCGCTGGCGCGCGCGGGGTGCCACGGCAATCTGCAGGTGATGCTGCCGATGGTCTCCGTGCCGGAGGAGATCGCGGAGGCGGCGCGGCTGCTGGACGGGTGCGTCGCCGAGCTTCGTTCCGAGGGATACGAGGCGGTACGACCGCCGCTCGGCATCATGGTCGAGGTGCCGGCCGTCGCGGTGACGCCCGAGCGCTTCGCTGCGGCTGCGTTCTTCTCCATCGGCTCCAACGATCTGACGCAATACGTGCTGGCCGCGGGGCGGGATTCGCCGGACGTGGCGGCGCTCGGACGGGCCGACGACCCGGCGGTGCTGGCGCTTGTCGCCTCGACCTTGCGAGGCGGCGCGACGGCGGGCTTGCCGGTCGGCCTGTGCGGCGACGCGGGCAGCGACCTCGCCGTTTTGCCCAAGCTGCTCGCCTGCGGGCTGCGGCGGGTGTCGGTCGCCCCGGCGGCCCTTGCCAGGGTCAAGGCGGCGATTGCCGGAATGCGGCTTGGCGACGATGGCTAGACCGCCCGAGACCCCGGCGCCCGAGAGCGCGCAACTGGTAGCCGTCTACAAAGCGGTACTGCAGAAGGTGCTGGACAAGCGCCCCTCGGGGACGCGGCAGCGGATCGCCGCCGTGCTGGGCAAGAACCGGAGCTTCGTCTCGCAGATCACCAACCCGGCCTATTCGACGCCGATCCCGGCGGCGCATATCGAGCCGATCCTCGAGGTCTGCCACTTCTCGCCGCGCGAGCGCGAGGCTTTCCTGGAAGCCTATGCGGTGGCGCACCCCCGACGCCAGTCGCTGGCCGACCGGGGGCCGAAGCTGAGGGCGCGAACGCTGCTGCTGCCCGATCTCGGCGACCCGGAACGCAACCGGCGGCTGGACGTCCTGCTCGACAACGTCATTCGCGACCTCGCCGACCTGCTGGAGGAGGATGGCGACGAGGCCGCGACCCAATAAGCCTTTCGGGAGGAAGCGATGAAGAAGCTGATCAATTCCGTCGACACCGTGCTTACCGACAGCCTCAACGGGTTCTGCCGGGCGCATCGCGACATTCTCGTTGCCGGCGAAGAGCTGAAATTCGTCCGCCGCAAGGACCTTAAAGCCGGCAAGGTGGCGCTGGTCTCCGGCGGCGGATCGGGCCACGAGCCGCTGCATGGCGGGTTGGTGGGCCATGGCATGCTGGATGCGGCCTGTCCGGGCCAGGTGTTCACCTCGCCGACGCCGGACCAGATGCTGGCGGCGGTCGAGGCGGTGGATACCGGTGCCGGTGCCCTCTTTATCGTGAAGAACTACGAGGGCGACGTCATGAACTTCGAGATGGCGGCCGAGATGGCTTCCGGTGAGGTCGCCACCGTTCTGACCAATGATGACGTTGCCGTCGAGGACTCGCTCTACACGACCGGCCGGCGCGGCGTCGCCGGCACGCTGGTGGTGGAGAAGATCGTCGGGGCCGCGGCCGAGGAGGGGCGCGATCTCGCGGCGCTGAAGGCCTTGGGCGACAAGGTCAATGCCCGCACCCGGTCCATGGGCGTGGCGTTGACAAGCTGCACGGTGCCGGCCGCTGGCAAGCCGATGTTCGAGATCGGCGAGGACGAGATGGAGATGGGCGTCGGCATTCACGGGGAGCCGGGGCGTCGCCGCGTCAAGCTGGCCAGCGCAGACGACATCGCCGCCGAGATGATCGGTGCCATCCTCAAGGATCTCGGCGATGCGGCGCGCGGCGAGGTGCTGCTCTTCGTCAACGGCTTCGGCGCGACACCGGCGATGGAGCTCTACGTCATGTACGACGCGGCGGCGGGCAAGGTGGAGGCCGCGGGCCTGTCCATCGCCCGCTCGCTGGTCGGCAATTACGTGACGTCGCTGGACATGGCGGGCTGTTCGCTGACGGTCACGGTGTTGGACGAGGAGTTGAAGGCACTCTGGGACGCACCGGTTCATACGGCCGCGCTGCGCTGGGGGATGTGAGGCGCAAGAGCTGCGAGAGCGGGTTTCGGGCGGGCACGATCACAAGCGACAAGGCCACAAGACGGGAGGAGACGAGACGATGAAGACGATGAAAGGACCGGGGATTTTCCTGGCACAGTTCGCCGGTGACACGGCGCCCTTCAACTCATTGGGCGAGATTGCCGGCTGGGCCGCCTCGCTCGGCTACAAGGGCGTGCAGATGCCCACTTGGGACGGGCGGTTGTTCGATCTCGACAAGGCGGCCGACAGCCAGGACTATTGCGATGAGGTCGCCGGCATCTGCCGGGAGGCGGGCGTCGAGATCACCGAGCTTTCCACCCACCTGCAGGGCCAGCTGGTTGCCGTGAACCCCGCCTATGACGCGGCCTTCGACGGTTTTGCCGCGCCGCATGTGCGCGGCAATCCGAAGGCGCGGCAGGAATGGGCGACCGACCAGATGCACAAGGCGGCCAAAGCCTCTCGCCGGCTCGGCCTCGGCGCGAGCGTCTCGTTCCCCGGTGCGCTGGCCTGGCCCTATGTCTATCCGTGGCCGCAGCGCCCGGCGGGGCTGGTCGAGACCGCCTTTGCCGAACTGGCCCGCCGCTGGCGCCCGATCCTGGATGCCTATGACGAGGCCGGCGTCGATCTTTGCTACGAGATCCACCCAGGTGAGGACATTTTCGACGGGGCGACTTTCGAAATGTTCCTGGAGGCGGTGGGCGACCATCCGCGCTGCTGCATCAACTACGACCCCTCGCATTTCGTGCTGCAGCAGCTCGACTATCTCGCCTTCATCGACATCTATCATGAGCGGATCAAGGCGTTTCACGTCAAGGATGCGGAGTTCAATCCGGACGGCCGGCAGGGTGTCTATTCCGGCTACCAGTCGTGGGTGAACCGGGCCGCGCGATTCCGGTCGCTCGGCGACGGGCAGGTCGATTTCGCCGGCATCTTCTCCAAGCTTGCGGCCTACGACTACGATTCCTGGGCCGTTCTGGAATGGGAATGCTGCCTCAAGCACCCCGAGGACGGTGCGGCGGAAGGCGCTCCCTTTATCGCCGGTCATATCATTCGGGTGACCGAGAAGGCATTCGACGACTTCGCGGCCGGCGGGGCGGACGAGGCGGCGAACCGGCGCATGCTGGGGATCGACTGACGGCGCTGCGAGAGCGCCAGCAACGGGAGGAAGGCAGCGATGGCGATCGAGGCAGGACAGGAAACACGGGGCGGAGGACGGATCCGCCTCGGCATGGTGGGCGGCGGCGAGGGCGCTTTTATCGGCGGCGTGCACCGCATGGCGGCGCGGCTGGACGGTCAGTTCGAGCTGGTGGCAGGTGCGCTGTCGTCCGACCCGGAGCGGGCAAAGGCGTCGGCTGCTGCGCTCGGCCTGGCGCCCGACCGCAGCTACGGCTCGTTCGCGGAGATGGCCAAGCGCGAGGCGCGGCTGAAGGACGGCATCGAGGCGGTGGCCATCGTCACACCGAACCACATGCACTACCCGGCAGCGCGCGAGTTCCTGAAGCGCGGCATCCACGTCATCTGCGACAAGCCGCTGACCTCAACGATGGCCGATGCGAAGAAGCTTGCGGCGCTCGCCCAGGCCTCCGGCGCTCTCTTCGTGCTCACCCACAACTACACCGGCTACCCGATGATCCGGCAGGCGCGCGAGATGATCGCCGCCGGGGAGCTCGGCACAATCCGTGTGGTGCAGGCGGAATATCCGCAGGACTGGCTGACCGAGCGGCTCGAGGCGAGCGGGCAGAAGCAGGCGGACTGGCGCACCGATCCGCAGCGCTCGGGGGCCGGCGGGTGTGTGGGCGACATCGGCACCCATGCCTACAATCTCGCCTGCTTCGTCTCCGGCCTCGAACTCGCGGAACTGTCCGCCGAGCTGACCACCTTCGTGGAGGGGCGGCGTCTCGACGACAACGTCCAGGTGATGCTGCGCTTCAGGGGCGGTGCGCGCGGCATGCTGTGGGCGAGCCAGGTGGCGCCGGGCAACGAGAACGGTCTGCGCCTGCGCATCTATGGCGAGAAGGGCGGGCTGGAGTGGGAGCAGGAGCAGCCTAACCATCTGTGGTTCACGCCCTTCGGCGAGCCCAAGCGGCTGATCACTCGCGGCGGGGCGGGGGCCGGTGCGGCGGCCGGCCGGATTACCCGCGTGCCGGCCGGCCATCCGGAGGGCTATCTGGAAGGCTTTGCGACGATCTACCAGGAAGCCGCGCATGCGATCCGTGCGGCACGGACCGGCAAGCCGGCGGGGCCTGAGGTGCTCTATCCCGGTATTTCGGACGGGCTTGCCGGCATGGCCTTCATCGATGCCTGTGTGCGGTCCTCGCGCGCGAACGGCCGGTGGATTTCGCTGTAGGGCTGGCCTCGCCCTGGCGGGCCGTCATTCACACTGGCGGCTGATGCGCGCCGGCCCTATGTGAGGACGCAACGCTGCCGAATGGCGCGGGCGGTGCGGTGGAGATCGCCTCTGCCGCGCCGCTCTCGTGCCTGCCCTGGACAAGACCCACCCATGGATTCCCTTACTCAGTTTGTGCTCGGTGCCGCCGTCTCGACCGCCTGCCTCGGCAAGACCCTCGGCCCGCGCAAGGCGGCACTGGTCGGCGGCGTGCTCGGCACATTGCCGGATCTCGATGTCCTGCTGCCCTTTGCCGATCCGGTCGACAGCTTTGTCCTGCATCGCGGGGCGACGCATTCGCTGTTCATCCAGGCACTGGCCGCGCCGGTCTTCGGCGAGGTGCTGGTGCGGCTGTTCCGCTCGTTGCGCCAGCAGCGCCTGCTCGTCTGGCTGACGGTCTATCTCTGCTTTGCCACCCATGCCCTGATCGACGCGATGACGGTCTACGGGACGCGGCTGTTCTGGCCGATCTTCCCGGACCCGGTCGGCGTCGGCTCAATCTTCATCATCGATCCACTCTACACCCTGCCGCTGCTCGTCGTCGCTATCTGGGCCTTGGCCCGGCGCGAGTGGTCGCCTCGGTTCGGACGCGCCAACACCGCTGCGCTGGTGCTCAGCACGGCGTACATGGCGCTGACAGTCGGATTGCAGGCGCATATGGAGGCGCGCGCAAGCCGCCTCTTCGCGGAAGCCGGGATCGTGCCGGACCGGGTCTTCGCCATCGCCGCCCCCTTCAACACGGTGGTGTGGAAGGTGATCGGCATGGAGGACGAACGCTACCACAATCTCTACCTGTCGCTGCTCGATGCGGAC
Source organism: Stappia sp. WLB 29 (assembly GCF_023507705.1). Taxonomy (GTDB): domain Bacteria; phylum Pseudomonadota; class Alphaproteobacteria; order Rhizobiales; family Stappiaceae; genus Stappia. Next base: position 295,894 of record NZ_JALBGD010000002.1, read on the forward strand.
GGGCCGCCGACGATCTACACCCACGACCGGGGCGGCAGGTTTGCCGAATGCCTTGCGGCCAATCCCGCCTTTGCCAAGCTCGACTGGTTCAGCCGCGGCTATCTGCGCATCGAGGAACTGGGGAACCGGCTTGTCGTCTCCGACCTGCGCATGGGCCTGACGCCGGCCTATGTCTTCCGCTTTGCCATCGCCGAGCGGGGCGGGGCCGGATATATGCCTATCGTTCCGGAGCGGGACATGTCCCACCGGCGCTCCAGCGAGGGCGATGGCGACTGGCTGCTGGCACGGCTGTGGGGCCGGCCGTTCCTGCGCCCGGCGGAGGCGCAGGCCGCCGAAGCGGTGCTTGCGGAGAAGGAGGCTGCCGACCCTCGCCAGGCCCGCGCCTGCTAACGACTTCGTGCCGCGACGTCACTCTGGGGCGACGCGGATAGGCGTTGAAAGCCCCCTCATAGGGTAGTAACCGGTTGAAAAAGTCTGCATGCGGGAGACATGCGGGCAGCCGGGAAGGACGCTCACGCCATGCAGGGAAGCGAGACCCACGACACGGGCGGTGTCGACAGCAGCTATGCCTGGGCACGGCTGGGGCTTTCCATGTTCCTCGCCACCATCGGCGGGGCTGGCATGTGGTCCGTGGTCGTTGTGCTGCCGGCGGTGGAGCGCGAGTTCGGCGTCGACCGGGCGGATGCCTCGCTGCCCTATACGGCGACCATGATCGGCTTCGCACTCGGCAATCTGTTCATCGGCCGCTTCGTCGACCGCCTCGGCGTCATGGTGCCGCTGGCGCTGGCATCCGTGTTGCTCGGGTCCGGCTTCCTGCTGGCCTCGCAGGCGAGTTCGATCTGGATCTTCACCGTGCTGCAAGGGGCGATGATCGGCTTCGGCTCTGCGGCGACCTTCGGACCCCTGTTGGCGGATGTCTCTCACTGGTTCGCCAAACGGCGTGGCCTCGCCGTCTCCGCGACCGCCTCGGGCAACTATTTTGCCGGAGCGATCTGGCCGCTGGTGCTACAGGCGGCAATGACCGAATACGGCTGGCGTGGGGCCTATATTCTCGCAGGTTGCGTCTGCCTTGCCGTGCTGGTGCCGCTGACCTTCCTGCTGCGGCGACCGGCGCCGCATATGGCCACTGGTGCCCGACATGTCGAGCCGCCGCCGCCGGTGCGCACGACGCCGCTGTCTCCGGGTGCGCTGCAATTCCTGCTGATCCTTGCCGGGCTCGGCTGCTGCGTCGCCATGTCGATGCCGCAGGTGCATATCGTCGCTTACTGTGTCGATCTCGGCTACGGGGTGGCGCGCGGGGCGGAGATGCTCTCCCTGATGCTGGCCGGCGGCATCGCCAGTCGGCTGATCTCCGGCGTGCTGGCCGACAAGATCGGCGGCTTGCGGACATTGCTGATCGGGGCCGTCCTGCAGTGTCTCGCGCTGTTCCTCTACATCCCCTATGACGGGCTCGCCTCGCTCTACCTGGTGTCGCTGATCTTCGGCCTGTCGCAGGGCGGCATCGTCTCCAGCTACGCCATAGTGGTACGTGAATACCTGCCCGCCCGCGAAGCCGGGCGCCGGGTCGGCGCGGTGATCACCGCGACCATCGTCGGCATGGCGCTGGGCGGCTGGATGTCGGGCTGGATCTACGACCTGACGGCGTCCTACCAGGCGGCGTTCCTCAACGGCATTGCCTGGAATATGCTCAACATCGCGGTGATCGTTCTGATCCTGCTGAAGAGCGGGCGTCCACGTCGGTTGGCCGCCGCCGCCTGAGCCGCTGCTATTCCGTCAGTCGGCGGTCTCGCCGGCATGCAGACGCGCGATCAAGGCGAGCGCCTGGCGACGGCAGTTGTGTTCGGCGAGCCAGCCAAGCAATTGTCCTCCCGGAGCCCCGGCAAGCGTCTCGGGCATCACCGAAAGCTCAAAATCCCGAAGCTCGCCGGCAACGGAGACGACTATGCGGCCGTCCTCCATCGCCATGCCTTCGGGCAGGGCGAGCCGATGTTCGCCCTCCTTCCAGACGATGCCGTCGTGACGGCCGGCGGCGCTTCTCGCCGAGACCTTCTCGCTCTCGTTCGCCTGCTTTCGCCAGAGCGTCAACTGGCCCTTGCGGACGCACCGGGGTCCTGAGCTGTCGGTGCTGAGGTCCCATACGCCGGGCGGCGGGGGGATGTCGCCGGCGCCGGCGCGAGCCGCGCCGAGCACCGTGGAACTGGCTTCGGCCGAGCCCACCAGCCGTTTCAGGGCATCCCATCCGGTGGAGGGAGTCTCGCTTTCGCCTGTCTCGCCCGGCGCGGGAACCGTGCCGGAAAACAGCCCCTCCAGCGTGACCATGCGGCCACTGCGCTCGATCAGGGTCAGCCTTGCGCCTTGGGGCAGGTCGATCTGCTGGTCGTCGGCGATTTCGGTCCCGGCGGAATAGCCGCCGGACGCCCCGCTGGCGGCGATGACGACATAGTCGGCCAGTGCTGCGGCCGGGCCGAGGCCGGCGAGCAGGCCGAAGCCGAGGCAAAGGGTGGTCTGGCGCATGGCAGTCCCGGGTCTTGTGTTCGTCCAGTCCTTGCGCCGGCGATCCTTGCGGTGGCGCGCGGTTTTTCTCGTCTGCCTCATTTGCCCTCGAGAACCAGTGTGGCCCCGGTTTCGCCGGCCTGCAAGCGACGAAGGTGCAGCAGCGCTAGCGGATCGTCCGGCCGCAGCCGCAACGAGGCTTCGAAAAGGCTGGCGGCCTCGGCATTGCCGGCGCGCATGGCCGCAAAAGCCTTGCGATAGGCGGATTGCCATGCCGGGTCCCGCTGGCGGGCAGCAAGAGGCTCGAAACAGGGCAGCGGGGTGGTGCGGCCCTTGAGGACGAGATCGGCCGCCGGGCGGCACTCGCTCACCGGGCAGCGGACAGCGACGGTTTCGCTCATCAGGATGCGGGTGCCGAGGAACCGGTTGGCGCCTTCCAGCCGCGCGGCCGTGTTCACCGTGTCGCCGATGCCGGTGTAGTCGAAGAAACGGCTGCCGCCGAAATTGCCGATCACCGCTTCTCCTGTGTGCAAGCCGATCCGGGTCGCGCCGAGATGGATGCCGCGAGCGGTGATCTTGAGGCGGTAACCTTGTGCGAAATCGTCGAGAGCAATGGCAAGGGCGACGGCGTGAACCTCCTGCTCCGGGTCGTCGTCGGGCGCACCGAAAAAGCCGACCACGGCATCGCCGATGATCTTGTCGATGGTTGCCCCGTGCTCGGTCATCAGTCGGCACATCTCGTCGAGATAAGGGTTGAGGATGTCGGTCAGGGCGGAGGGTTCGAGGTGCTCCGACAGACTGGTGAAGCCTTCCAGATCCGTAAAGAGGTAGGTGACCTTGCGCTTCTCGCCGCCGAGTTCCAGCGCCAGCCGCCCGCTGGCGATGCGCTCCACCACTGAGGGGCTGACATAGCGGGAGAAGGCAAGACGCAGGAACGCCCGCTCCGAACGCTCGGTCTGCCATCGCCGCCAGGCGAGCAGGCCGGCGGTGGCAAGCGCTGCAAGAGGAGGGGCGACGAGCGGCGGCAGCCATGTGCCGCTCGAGACGAGCCAGGCGGCAAGGCCCGCATAGGCGGCAAGGCCGACGCCCAGCAGCAGGACCAGCCGGCGCGGGGGGAAGGGCAGCGAGAGCGCCAAGGCGGCAAGGCCGGCAAGCGCCAGGCTCGCCGCGATCCGCAGCCAGGGCGGCGAGGCGGGCAGTGAGAGTCCCGCAAGGCGCTGGGCAAGGATATGTGCGTGAATGATGACGCCGGGAATGGTCCCGGCGGCGCTGCCGCGGCCTGCGACCATCGGCGTCGGGTGCCGGTCGATGGTCGGCAGGTCCGTGCCGACAAGGACGATCTTGCCGGCGAACCAGGCGTCCGGGAGCAGCGGTATGAGGTGCGCGGGATAGAGCGCGAAGGGACCGGGCACGCCGTTCTCCGGTACCTGCGCGCCATTGCCGTAAAGGATGCGGGATCGCGTCCCGCCCCCGTTGCTGCGGTTCGCTGCGACTGCCTCCACCAGAGCCTGCGTGAAGGTGCGTGTGGTCTCGCCGTGTTCGGCCCGCTCTAGCGGCAGGTGGCGGACGACGCCGTCGATTTCGTCGCGCGGCAGGGCGATCAGGCCGTGCCCACGGCTGGCAACGTTCTTGGCGGCGAATGCGGCCTGCCTGTCGGTCAGGCCGTCGGCGCCGGTGGCATAGGCCAGAACGACAGGCACTGAGGCCTCGTCGATAGCGGAGAACAGCGCCTTGTCCTTGTGCGGGAGGCTCGGCTGATCGAGCAGGATGTCGATGCCGACAGCGGCAGCTCCCGCTCCGTCCAGACGCCTCACGAGGCTTGCAAGGAACTCACGGTCGATGGGCGAGCGGTAGGGGAAGGTGGCGAGCGTGTCCTCCGTCACCACGGCGACGACGATCTGAGACAGGGTCTCGCCCGGCGGCGAGGGTGCGAAGGAAACGGCGATGTCGCCGGCAAGCGGGTCGAGCCGGGAGGCCGCGAGCAGGGCGAGCAGCGAGGCAAGGACGACGGCCGCGACCTCCAGCTGCCATCCGCCCCGACGTTCGGGCCGCATCGTCACCTGGGTCTCCCGTGATCTGGCCTGCGGTAGGGTAGTTGCATCATTGGTCGGCGTCGAAGCGCTTCACGCCCGACCGGGTGCCGTCGCGATAGAACAGCTCCACCGAGACGAAGGAGGTGGCGGCGGGAATGTCGATATGGACGGTGGAGCCGGGGCCGGCCTCCGGGATGGCGTGCGGGTTGTCCGGATCGCAGGGACCAGTATCGAAAACCTCGTTCGGGGTGTCGCTGTCGAGGGCATAGCGGACTTCCTGGATCGCGCAGCGATAGCTGATTAGGTGGGTGAAATAGAGCAGCTTGCGCCCGTCCCAGTCGCGGAAGGCAAGCCATCCGGTGCTCAGCCGCTCGAGAATGTCCTTCTGGCCGGCAACGAGCGCATCGCCCGGCATGAAGCTGACAGAGAAGGGCCCCTGCATCTCGCCATGGATGTCGAGATAGCTCACCTCGATGGCGGTGTCGCCGGCATTGCCGGGAAGCTCGAAGGCCGGATAGGGGATCGGCGCGCCGGTCGAGGGGTCGACCGCGCCGTTGACGAAGCCGGTGGAGCGCGGTTCGCCGCCTGGCAGTTTCACGAAGATCTCGCGGGTTCGGTCGGCGATGGCGAGGGTCAGCATCCATCCCTGGTTGGAACGCATGGCGTTGAGGCGCACCGGGTTGGCAAGCGCGGCCGGATTGATGAAGGAGAGGGCGGCAAGGCGGGTCCTGGCGTCCTCTACCTGCTCGGCGGCCATCTGCTGGTCGAGATAGTAGCCAAGGAAGCGGCCGTCCTCGACGGCGGCCATGAAGCGATCGAGGAGATCGCGCTCGCGCGCCTTGTCGGTCGCCGACTGCTGGCCGAGCCGCGTCTGGCTGAAGTCCTGCGACTGGGCATAGAGCGCCGGCGAGAAGTCCGGATAGGCATCCAGGAACGCACTGAGCCGGCGGACGCGCTCGTCGCGCTCCTCCAGCAGGATCTCGGCGAACAGCGTGGTGGGATCGTTCCGTCCCTGCGACAGGGAGCGGTAGATCTCCAGCGCGCCGGTGCGTCCTTCCTGCACCCTCAGCACCGACTGGAAGCGCAGGTGCGGGTCGACCTGCGGCATGCCGAAGGCGAAATATTTGAGGTAGTCCTGCCGCGCACCGGGATAGTCGCCGCGGATCTCCTTGAGCCGGGCGTTGGAGTAGAACTCGTGCGGCTGGGTGGGGGTGTCGACGATCAGCGAACGGCTGGCGAGCTGGGCGAAGAGCTGCCCGATCTTGTCGTCGCCATTACCGGTCTCGGCCTCCTCCAGGCGGGTTTTCGCCAGGGCGGCGAAGGCTCCGTTTGGGAAGCGCTCGAGATAGCTGCGGATCTGGTCGGCCGATCCGCTGTCCTTCACGTCGTTCCACAGTTGCAGCTCGAGCTGGACGTTGGAGCCAAGTGTCGAGCTCGCGACCGCCGCGGACCCGTCGGCCGCCGCATCGGGCACGAAAACGATCTCCGAGGTCAGCGAGGAGTGGTCCCAAGGCACCTGGTCGCCGCCGGTCGCCTCCACCACCCGCAGGCGCACCGCCTTGAAGACGGCCTCGATGCTGCGGCCGGGCACCAGCAGTTCCGCGGCGATGGCCGAGGTATAGGGGCTGTTGAGGCCGGTGCCGTCGGCGGCGGTGCTGCCGGGGGCGGTGGCGAAGGAAATGAAGCTGCCGCGCGGCGTGCTGTTCAGCAGGGCGAGCCCGCCGGCGCCGACGGAGCGGCTGAGCGCGGTGTTTCGGCAGGCGTCGAGAATGACGATATTGGCGCCCTTGTGTGCGTCCTCGACCGCCGACAGAACCCAGTCCACGGCAAGGGCCTCGAATTCCGCATCCACCTCGTCCCGCAGGTCCGCGCCGATGGGGGCCAGATAGTTGCGCCCTCCTGCCTGGAAGCCGTGCCCGGAATAGTAGACCGCCGCGACCGATCCTTCCCCGGCCTCTCCGAGGCGCTGCGTAAAGGCGCGAACGGCCTGTTTCATGGTGCGCAGATCCGCATCGAGCACCGTCTCGACAGCAAAGCCGGCCCGGCGCAAGGTATCGGCGATCAGCGCCGCGTCGTTGACAGGGTTCTTCAGCGGCGTCATTGCATCGCCGGAATAGCTGCCATTGCCGATGACCAGAGCCAGCCGCTCCGCGGCAAGGGCGGATGCAGCGCCGAGCACCTGTGCGATGCCGAGACATGCGATGAGGGCGATGCCCTGCAGGAGGCGCATGAACAGGTTCCTTCTACGGTCGGACGGTGTGAAGTAGCCGCGGGCGCGCTGCCCGTCCAGCCGATAGTGCCTGTCCTTCACCGCCCTGCGATTGCAGCCCAATCCGTCATCGAGGTCAATCAGCACGGCAAAACCCTGCTGATGGGTTGCCCTTGGCGGTGCTTTTTCCCAAGATCCCGGCCGAGGCGAGACGGGAGTGGAACGACATGGGGCTGCGGGTCGGCTTTTCTGGGTATGGAGCGGCGGGACGGTATCTGCATGCACCGCTCGTTGCAGCTGCCGGCATGGAGGTCGCCGCGGTGGCGACTTCTCGCGGCGAGGAGGTGGCGGCAGACTTCCCGCAGGCTGCCGTTGTTCCCGATCTTGCGGCACTGCTGGCCCGGTCCGATATTGATCTGGTCGTCATCGTAACGCCGAACGTGCTGCATGTGCCGCAGGTGCGGGCCGCGCTGGAGGCCGGCCGCCATGTGGTCGTCGACAAGCCGGCGACGCCGACCCGCGCCGAGGCGGAGCAGCTGGCAGCGCTCGCGAGCGAGAAGGGCCTCAAGCTCGCCGTCTATCACAACCGCCGCTGGGACAGCGATTTCCTGACCGCGCGGCGTCTGCTGGAAAGCGGCGAGCTGGGCGAGATCGCGGCGCTGCGCCTGGTGTGGGATCGGTTCCGGCCGCAGGTTGCGGATCGCTGGCGCGACCGGCCGGCGCCCGCCTCCGGCAATCTCTACGATCTCGGCTCCCACCTCATCGACCAGGCGCTGCAGCTGGTCGGCATGCCCGACTGGCTGCAGGCGGATGTCTTCACCCAGCGACAGGGCGGGACGACGGACGACGGCTTCGAGCTGCTGATGGGGCTGGGCCGCATGCGGCTGTCGCTCGGCGTTTCGCTGATTGCTGCCGCACCGCGCGACCGGTTCCGTATCGAGGGAACGGCCGGCCTGTTCCGCAAGCAGGGTCTCGACGTGCAGGAGGACCAGCTGAAGGCCGGCATGACACCTCGCGATCCGCAGTTCGGCCGCGAGCCGGACGTACAGCAGGGCGAGATCGTCGGCCCGGACGGAAGCCGCCGCGCGGTTCCGTGCGAGCGCGGACGCTGGCTGACCTTCTACGAGCGCATGCGGCAGGCCATCGAGACCGACGGGGAAGTCCCGGTGACCATGGCCTCGGCGGCCAAGGTGATCGGCCTGATCGAGGCGGCGCATGCCTCCTCGCGGCTCGGGCGCCGGATCGCGCTCGATCCGGACGGGCGCTGGGCATGAGCGCGGCGCGGCCACCAGGGTTCGTGCATTCCTATCTCGCGGAGCCGGGTTTTCATGCACTCGCCCATCGCGGCGGCGGGCTGGAGAACCCGGAAAACAGCCGGCAGGCCTTTTCCGCCGCAGCCGAACTCGGCTACCGCTATATCGAGATCGATGTCCAAGCCTCGCGCGACGAACGGGTGGTGGTCTTTCACGACGATACTCTGGAGCGGACGACGGACGGGCAAGGGGTTGTCTCCTCGCTGGTCATGTCGGATCTCGCCGGCGTGCGCATGCAGGGCGGCGAGCCGCTGCTGACGCTTGCCGAAGCGCTGGAGAGCTTTCCGGACATGCGCTTCAACATCGACATCAAGACCGACCAAGCCTTGCAGCCGACACTCGACCTGCTGGAGCGCATGGATTGCCTGGAGCGCGTCTGTGTCGCCTCGTTCTCAGATGCGCGGCTGCGGGCGGCCCGCGCCCGTTTCGGCGACAGGGTCTGCCTCAGCAGCGGGCCGCGCGCGGTGACCGCCCTGCGTTTCGGTGCGTGGGGCATGCCGGTGGCCGTGCCCGATGTCGCCTGCGCCCAGATCCCGCTGGCGCAGTACGGCGTTCCGCTGGCAACGCCCGGTTTCGTGAGCCATTGCAACGCCAAGGGCATTGCCGTGCATGTGTGGACCATCGACGAGGAAGCGGAGATGCGCCGGCTGATCCGGATGGGTGTCAACGGCATCGTCACCGACCGGCCGTCGCTGCTCAAACGGGTGGCGGAGGAGGAAGGCGTGTGGCCCGGATCGTCGCCTCTCGATCCCTCGGCCGGGCCCTCCAGCGGCCCGGGTGCTTGATTTCGCCGCATCGCAAGCCGATATCTCAGCCGCCTTAGCATCTGCCGGTCCGGTCCGGCGCGACGGCGTTTCACCCTCAGACATTTACGAGCGTACGGGGCAGTCAGAACCAATGAGTACCGAGCCGAACACGACAGGGGCAGGCACCGAGGCGCCGCAGAGCCACGCCTTCCAGGCGGAGGTCGCGCGGTTGCTCCATCTCATGGTGCACTCGGTCTACTCCAACAAGGACATCTTCCTTCGCGAGCTGATTTCCAACGCGGCCGATGCGTGCGAGCGATTGCGGCACGCAGCCCTCACCGATCCTGCGCTGCTGGGTGAGGACACGGAGTTCGGCATTCGCCTTGAGGCGGACGAAGCGGGCCGCAAGCTGGTGGTGTCCGACAACGGTTCGGGCATGACCCGGCAGGAGCTGATCGACAATCTCGGCACCATCGCCCGCTCCGGCACCAAGGCGTTCATGGACCGGCTGGGCGAGGGCAAGGACGGAACGGCGCTGATCGGCCAGTTCGGCGTCGGCTTCTACTCCGCCTTCATGGTGGCGGAGAAGGTGGACGTGGTGAGCCGCGCCGCCGGCAGCAGCGAGGCCTGGCAGTGGAGCTCGGACGGGCTCGGCGCCTTCACGGTGGAGCCGGCTCCTGCCGACGCGGACGTGCCTGTGCGCGGAACCCGGGTGATCCTGCATCTGAAGGACGATGCCGCATCCTATGCGCGGCCTGCCACCATCGAGCGGATCGTCCGCGCCTATTCCGCGCATGTACCGGTACCGATCACGCTGGTCACCCAGCCCGAAGACGATGGCAAGGTGAGCGAGCCTCGTCGCCTTGCCGACGGCACCGCGCTGTGGACGCGTTCGAAGTCCGAGATCGGCGAGGAGGAATATCGCGAGTTCTACGGCCATGTGTCGGGACAGTTCGACGAGCCGGCGATGACCGTCCACTACCGGGCGGAAGGGCGGCACGAATATTCCGTGCTGCTGTTCGTGCCGTCGATGAAGCCGTTCGACCTGTTCGACCCCGACCGCAAGGGACGGGTGAAGCTCTATGTCCGCCGGGTGTTCATCGCCGATGACGTGGACCTGCTGCCGGCGTGGCTGCGCTTCGTGCGCGGCGTCATCGATTCCTCCGACCTGCCGCTCAACCTGTCGCGCGAGATGCTGCAGCACAATCCGGTGCTGGATGCTATCCGCAAGGGCGTGACCAACCGGCTGCTCGGAGATCTGCAGAAGCTGTCGGAAAGCGATGCGGCGGCCTACGAGAAGGTCTGGGAGACCTTCGGCCCGGTGCTGAAGGAAGGCATCTACGAGGACTTCGAGCGCAAGGAAAAGCTCCTCGGCCTCGCCCGGTTCCGCAGCAGCCGCGACAACGGGCAGAGCTGGCGGTCGCTGTCCGACTATGTGGCGGACCTGAAGGAAAACCAGACCCAGATCTATTACGCGACCGGCGCGAGCCAGGAGGCGATTGCCGCCAGCCCGCACCTGGAGGGCTTCCGTGCCCGCGGCGTCGAGGTGCTGTACCTCGCCGATCCGGTCGATGCGTTCTGGGTGCAGATGGTGGAAGGCTTCGAGGGCAAGCCGTTCCGCTCGATCACGCAAGGCGCTGCGGAGCTCGATAGCATCCCGGTCAGCGAGACGGAGGCCGATGCCGACAAGAAGGCCGAGGCCGGCGATACCGATATCGGTCTGGTCACGGCCTTCCTGAAGGAGACGCTCGGCGAGCGGGTGTCGGACGTGCGCAGTTCCTCGCGTCTCGCCGAGAGCCCCGTCTGTCTCGTCGCGCCCGAGCATGGGCCCGACCGGCAGTTCGAGAAGCTGATGTCGCGGCAGGGCGACGGGCGGGCGCGCCTTGCGCCGGTGCTGGAATTCAACCCTTCGCACGAATTGCTGGCTCGTCTTTCCTCGGCTTTGGCCGGCAGCGGCGACAAGGGCAAGCTTGAAGATACCGCCTGGCTGCTGCTCGACCAGGCGCTGATCCTCGACGGCGAGGTGCCGGCGGACCCGGTCGCCTTCGCCCGCCGGCTGTCCGCGGTGATGGGGCGCGGGCTCTGATCCGAGGTGACGGGGAGGCGGTCTCGCCTCCCCGGATCACCCAGCGTCGAGAACGACCGGGATCATCGAGGCGACGAGCAGCACTGCCATCGCGATATTGAAGAGGCGAGCCGCGCGCGGCTGCTTGAGAAGCTCGCCGACGGCCGCGCCGAACGCGAGCCAGGGCAGGCAGCCGAGGGCAGCGGCAACGATGAAGACGCCGGCGAGAATCCCGGCCTGCTGCAGCACGCCGCCGCTGCCGGGATGCATGTAGGTGCCGATGGCGCCGGCGGCGATCAGCCAGGCTTTGGGATTGACCCACTGAAACAGGGCGGCGCCGACGAAGCTGCCGCGCCGTTCCGCCGGCTTGTCCTTTGCTGCTGTTGTCTCGTCCGTCCTGCCGACCGGGGCCGAGCCGATCTTCCAGGCAAGCCATAGGAGCACGACGAGGCCGACGATGCGGATCGCGTCCATCACATGCGGCAGGGTGAAGACCGTGCCTCCGAGGCCGACGGCGAGGGCGAAGATCATCGCGGCGAAGCCGAAGACGATGCCCCACAGGGTCGGCATGCCCTTGCGAAAGCCGGCGGATCCGCCGATGGCGGTCAGCAGCACGTTGTTGGGGCCGGGCGTCACCGAGGCGACGAAGGCGAAGGTGGCGAAGGCGACGAGCTGGTCGGATGTCATGAGTGCCGATCTCGCGGTGGAGCGCCCGGTGACCGGGTGCGGCAGGGCAGGTTGCGGCACGATATGCAGTTCATGACGGCATTGCCAGAGGCGGGTTTGCAGTGCTTGCGCGGAGCGCTTGAATCCGTTCCACCGTTCCACGAGGATGCGCCGTCCGCGCATCGGGCGCGGCAAGGGAGGGACTGACGTGTTCGAGCTGAAGGACGTGGAGATCCTCCAGGATATCGTCCGGGCAGGCGGGTTTCGCGCTGCCGCCGCGAAATACGGGCTCTCGCAGTCGGCGATCTCGAACCGGGTTCTGGCGCTGGAAAAGCGCCTCGGCATCCAGCTGTTCGACCGTGGCCGCCGCCAGGTCCGCCTGACGCCGGTCGGGCGCCGCTTCCTGGAGGAGGCGCAGCGGTTGAGCGCAGCACGGGACCGATTGATCCAGGAGATCACGCGGCCCGGTGGGCTGAGCGGTACGATCCGCATTGGCGTTGCCGAGACCATCGTCCATACGATCTTGAGCGAATTGCTCAACCAGCTGAAAAGCGCCCATCAGCGGGTGCGCTTCGAACTGTCGGTCGATACTTCGCGCGAGCTCGGCCTGGCGCTGGCCGACGACGGGCTGGACGTCGCCATCATGCTGCGCGAGAGCGTGCCGAGCGGGGCGGCCGTGGTGCCGTTGCAGCGCCAGCCGCTCGGCTGGTACGGGGCTGCCTCCGACAAGGAAGGCGAGGATGCGGAGGCGGGCGAGCCGTTGACGCTGACCGACCTGGCCCGGCAGACCATCGTTTCCTTTCCCAAGGGCACGCCCCCGTTCCGCGAGCTGGAGGGGCTGCTGGCAGCCCCCGACCTGCCGCCGCCGGACCTGCACGGGTCGGCCAGCCTGTCCACCGTTCTGCATCTGGTGGCCGACGGGTTCGGGATCGGTGTGCTGCCGGTCCGTATTGCCGAGGCAGACCTTTTTCGCTCGCGGATCCGGCCGTTGAAGGTCGTGGACGGCGCCCGGCTAAGCGCCTTGCGGTTCGTCGTCGCCTACATGCCGGACCGGAATCGGGAGGTGGGAGAAGAGGTTGCGGCCGTCGCGCGTGCATGTGATCAAAATGATCTTGAAAGAAGATCGTAAAAATCTTATATCGATAACTTGACAAGATCATAACGACTGGCAATCCTCACGAGGTAACGTGAGGAGGTTGCCAGCGTGCCTGCATCTGTCGCCCTTGACCGCACCGTATCCGAACAGGATGCCTTCCGTGGTCTGTCTCCCGCCGATCTTCGCGTGAGCATCAGACAGGGCCGGTTCCGCGGCCCCACCGCCGGTTACGGCCAGGGCTGCCTCCAGGGGAACCTGGCGATCCTTCCGGCGGAGCTTGCCGGCGACTTCCTGCGCTTCTGCACACTCAATCCCAAGCCCTGTCCGCTGATCGGCATGTCCGAGCCAGGCAATCCGGGCATTCCCTCGCTCGGGCGCGATCTGGACATCCGTACCGACGTGTCCGGCTATCGCGTGTTCCGCGCGGACCAGGAGGGCTATACCCCGGTGCCGGACCTTGCAGAGGTCTGGCGCGAGGATCTCGTTGCTTTCGTGCTGGGCTGTTCGTTCTCTTTCGAGGCCGCCATCGTGCGGGCCGGCATTCCCCTGCCGCATTTCGAGGGCGGCAAGAACGTGCCGATGTACATCACCAACCTGCAGACGGCGCCGAGCGGCCCGTTCGGCGGGCCGCTGGTGGTGTCGATGCGCTCCTTCCATCCTTCCGACGCGATCCAGGCGGTGCTGCTCTCCGACCGCTACCGACTGGCCCATGGCGCGCCGGTGCATATCGGCGATCCGGCCGGCATCGGCATTGCCGACCTGATGAAACCCGATTTCGGCGATGTTCCGGAGCTTGCTCCCGGTGCAATCCCCGTGTTCTGGGCCTGCGGTGTGACCCCGCAGATGGCGATCCGCCAGGCCCGTCCGGAGATCGCCATCACCCATGAGCCCGGCCACATGTTGGTGACCGATCTCTCTGCCGATGCCGCCGAATTCACGCTCGGCGGTGTCTGGCCCGCTTCGAAGTGAACGAAAACCAGAGGAGTCCCACATGAAGCGCATTGCCTCCAGCCTGCTCGCGGCCACGGCCCTGTCGTTTGCCGCATTCGCTCCGGCCTCGGCCGAAACGCTGTCCGTCGTCGGCAGCTGGTCCAACCTTCCCCTGCACCAGAAGTTCGAGGCTCCGTTCTGGACGGAGACCCTGCCGGCCGCGTCGAACGGCGGTATCGAGGTGCAAATGACCACCCACAACCAGATGGGCATCCAGGGCGGCGACGTGTTCCGCATGCTGGGCGACGGCGTGTTCGACGTCGGCATGACGGTTGCCGACTATGCGGTGGGCGATGCGCCGGAACTCGAAGGCCTCGATGTTCCGCTGATCGCGACCACCGCGGATGAGGCCCGCGCCATGGTTGCGGCTGCCCGTCCGATGGTCGAGGATATCTACGAGCAGCGCTTCAACGCCAAGGTCCTGGCGATCGCGCCGTATCCCCCGCAGGTCGTCTTCTGCAAGGGTGACGTCTCCTCGCTGGAGGATCTGAAGGGCAAGAAGATCCGCGGTTCGGGTCGCATGACCACGAAGTTCCTCGAGGCGCTGGGCGCCGAGGGCGTCAACGTCGCCTTCTCGGAAGTGCCGGGCGCGCTGGAGCGCAGCGTCATCGACTGCGCCGTCACAGGTTCGGGCTCGGGCTACAGCGCCGGCTGGTGGGAAGTCACCGACACCTTGATGAACCTGCCGCTGGGCGGTTGGGACTCGGTGGTCACCGCCGTCAACCTCGACCGCTGGAACGCCCTGCCGGAAGAGACCCGTACCCTGATCGAGACCCAGATCAAGGAGAAGTTCGAGACCCCGGCGTGGGATTCCGTGGCGGCCTCCGTCGCCACCGACACCGCCTGCCTGACCGGCAACGGCGAGTGCCCGGCCGGCAAGCCGGCTTCCATGAAGCTGGTCGAGGCGAGCGAGGCGGATGTCGCCACCGCGCGCAAGATCCTGACCGAGACCGTTCTACCGGAGTGGGCCGAGCGGGCCGGTGCGGACTGGGTGAAGCGCTGGAACGACAGCGTCGGCCAGACCACCGGCGTCACGGTCAACTGATAGCGTGATCCAAGAGGGGGCCGCGACATGACGGACAATCTTGCCGCGGCCCTCCGCCGCATAAATTCCGGACTTGCCCTGCTGGTCGGCATCGTCGTGCTGGCGACCGCAGGCTTCGTGATCGTTGACATCACGCTCAGACAGTTCGGCCATTCGTTCGGCGGTTCGGACGAAATCTCCGGGTATGTGATGGCCGCGGTCGCAAGCTGGGGCCTGTCCTATGCGCTGACCGAGCTTGCCCATGTGCGCATCGATCTCGTCCGTCAGAAGCTGCAGACGCGAGGGCGGGCCATGCTCGACATCTTCGCGATGAGCGTTGCTGCCGGCACGGTCTGCATCATCGCCTATCAGGCCTGGCCGGTTCTGGAAAAGACGCTGGTCCGGGGGTCGCGGGCCAACACGGCCCTCGAGACGCCCCTGTGGATCCCGCAGGCGGTCTGGTTCTCCGGCTGGGTGTGGTTCGCCATCTCCTCCTGCCTTCTGGTCCTGCTGGCGCTGGCGACGGTACTGCGCGGCGATTTCGAGAACGCTGATGCGATGATCGGCGCACGCGGCGAAGCGGAGGACGGCAAATGATCGGAAGCGTCGCCATCGCTCTGCTCGGGCTGCTTTCGCTATCCATTCCGGTCGGCATCGTCCTGTTCCTGCTCGGCTTCGGTATTTCCGAGTTTTTCTCGGTCTTTCCGCTGATCCGTGGCCTCGGGCAGGTGGTCTGGTCGGCATCCGATTCCGCCACGCTGATCGCGATTCCCTTCTTCGTGCTGCTCGGCGAGATCCTTGTGCGCGGCGGCATTGCCGAGAAGACCTACGGCTCCCTCGACAAGTGGGTGTCCTGGCTGCCGGGCGGGCTGGTCCATGCCAATATCGGCACCGCCACCATGTTCTCCGCCACCTCCGGCTCCTCCGTCGCAACGGCCGCGACGGTCGCCACCGTGGCCATGCCCCAGGCCGAGCGGCTGGGCTACGATCCCAAGCTGTTTTCCGGGGCGATTGCCGCCGGCGGCACGCTCGGCATCCTGATCCCGCCGTCGATCAACCTGATCGTCTATGGCTTCCTTACAGAGACCTCGATCCCGCGTCTGTTCCTGGCCGGTCTCCTGCCGGGCCTGTTGATGGCGGTCGCCTTCATGATCGTGACGGCGGTCCTGTGCAAGATCTGGCCCGCGCTCGGCGGTCCGAGCCGCAGCTTCGGCTGGGGCGAGCGGTTCATGGCCCTCGTCCAGCTGGTGCCGATCTTCATCCTGTTCACCGTGGTGATCGGGTCGATCTACGCGGGCTGGGCAACGCCGACGGAGTCGGCCGCCGTCGGCGTCGCGATGGCGCTGCTGATCGCGCTGTTCAACGGCGGCGTCTCCTCCAGCATGCTGCGCGAGAGCCTGCTCGGCACCGTGCGCATCACCGCGATGATCATGCTGATCATCACCGGTGCCTATTTCCTCAACTTCACGCTGGCCTCGGCCGGGCTCGGCCGCGAGCTTCAGGACTTGTTCGATAGCCTGAACCTGTCGCCCTTCGGCACGCTGCTGGTGGTCATCGTCCTCTACATTGTCCTCGGCTTCTTCATCGAGACGCTGTCGCTGATGGTCGCGACCATTCCCATCGTCGTGCCGATCATGGTCGGGCTCGGCTACGACAAGGTCTGGTTCGGTGTGATGATGATCGTGCTGGTGGAAATGGCGCTGATCACGCCGCCTGTCGGGCTCAATCTCTACGTGGTGCAGGGCGCGCGAAAATCCGGCTCGCTGAGCGAGGTGATGCTCGGCTGCATTCCTTATGTCCTGGTGATGCTCGCCATGGTCGCTGCCCTCATCGTCTTCCCGCAAATCGCCCTGTTCCTGCCCGGATCGCTCTGATCCGGCGCAGGCCCTTTTCCTTTTTCAAGGAGCCTCCCATGGAGTTCACCCTCAACGGTGCGCCGTTTTCCGCTCGCATCGCCCATCTGACCGTCGCCGGCTGGACCGGACGAGAACCGGAGGCGATCCGTCATCACATCGAGGAACTGGCGGAGATCGGTGTGGCGCCGCCGTCCACCGTGCCGCTCTACTACCGCACTGCCGCGGATCTCCTCACCCAGGAAGGCGGCATCCAGGTCGTCGGCGGCGGCACGTCCGGCGAGGTCGAGCCGTTCCTGCTGGCAAAGGACGGCGTGCTTCATATCGGGCTTGCCTCCGACCATACGGATCGCGACCTCGAAGCCCATTCCGTGGCGCTCTCCAAGCAGGCCTGCGCCAAGCCAGTGGCCCGCGAACTCTGGCTGTTCGACGAGGTTGCCGGGCATCTCGATGCGCTTGAACTGCGCTCGTGGATCAAGGAGGATGCGGCCGGTGACTGGATCTCCTATCAGGACGGCAAGGTCGGCTCGATCCGCCCGCTCGCCGATCTGATCGAGGGGTCTGGAATGGACGCCGCCCGCGAGCGTGGCGACTGTGTGGCCATGCTGTGCGGTACGCTCGGCGCCATCGGCGGCGTGCGCCCGGCGGCGGCGTTCAGGATGGAGCTTCGCGATCCGGTGCTCGGCCGCAGCATCGGTCACAGCTACGAGATCACGGTCCTGCCGATCGTCGCCTGAGGCGTCGCTCGCGGGACGACTGTCGCCGGCGGATGGGCCGGATGGTACAGGGGAGACAGGTGAATGGGTGAGATCGTCGAGAAGGCCAGGGCCGCGATCGGACGCGTTGAGGCGCTGGGAGATGCGGCATCGGCGATCTTCACCGAGTTCTCTCCCGGCCGCATCTTGCAGGCGGCGGCCGAGGCGGAGGCCCTGGTCGCGGCCGCCGACAGGCCGTTGCCGCTCGCCGGGATGCTGGTCTCAGTGAAGGATCTCTACGACGAGGCGGGCCAGCGCACCACGGCGGCCTCGCTGCTGCTGAAGGACCGGGAGCCGGCAACCGAGGACTGCCCGGTGGTGGCGCGGATCAAGGAGGCGGGCGCCGTGCCGTTCGGCCGGACTTCGATGAGCGAGTTCGCCTATTCGGGCGTCGGCCTCAACCCGCATTACGGCACTCCATCGAACGTCTTCGAGGAGGGTGGCATTCCCGGCGGCTCGACATCGGGCGGCGGTGTGACGGTCGGCCTCGGCCTGTGCGAGATCGCGCTCGGAACCGATACCGGCGGCTCGGTCCGCATTCCCTCGGCGATCAACGGTCTCTACGGGCACAAGCCGAGCCAGGACAAGGTGCCGCTCGACGGCGTGCATCCGCTGGCCGTCTCCTTCGATTCCTGCGGGCCGCTGGCGAGCGACTTCGCGACCATGCTGGCTGCCTATCAGGTGATGAGCGGCGGCGATGCCCCGGGTGTCGAGGGACCTGCCGGAGGCCTGCGTCTGGCCGTGCCGGAAAACGCCTTCACCAACGATCTGGACGCGTGGTCGCGCGGCCATTTCGAGGCGGTGAAGGCGCGCCTCGCCGAGGCGGGCCACGAACTCGTGCCGCTCGACCTGGGGTTCCTGCACGAAGCGCTGCTGCTCAACAAGATCCTCATCTCCGCCGAGGCCCATGAGCTCTACAGGGATCATCTCGACACGCTCGTCAGCGTCGGCGACCCGCGGGTGTTGACCCGCATTCGCTTCCGCGAGACGCTGAGCGACGACGAAGTGGCCGAGGCGAGGGCGGCCCGCATCGAGGTCATCGCGCGCACGGTGGAGGCGTTGTCGGGCTTCGATGCGCTGATCGCTCCGACGCTGCAGATCCGCCCGCCCAGCATTGCGGACACGCTGGCGGATTTCGACCGCATCAACGCGGCGATGCTGCGCAACACCTCGTTGCTGAACCTTGCCGATGGCTGCGCGATGTCGATGCCGACGCGCAGCACAGGCACCGGCCGCCCCGGCGCGCTGATGATCGGCGGGGCGAAGGGTCACGACGAGCGCGTGTTGTCCGTCGGCGCAAGGCTCGACCGGGACCTCAACGGCATCGGTTGATCAGGCCTCGCCGTTCTTTCCGAACCGGCGATCCCGGATGGCGTCGACCGGATGCTGGGTCATTTCCAGATGCAGCGCACGTCCCGTGTAGGGATTTGCGCGGGCGACATCCTCGTCGAGCTCGACGCCGAGGCCCGGCGCATCGGGCACGATGACGTAGCCGTTTTCCCAGCGCAGCGGCGTCTTCAGGATCTCGGCATGGAAGCCGTCGAACCGGCGGATCGATTCCAGGATCAGGAAGTTCGGCGAGCAGGCGGCGAGCTGGATGTTCGCTGCGGCGACGATGGGCCCACAATATAGGTGCGGCGCGATCTGGGCGTGCCAGGCCTCCGCCATCCCGGCGATCTTTTTGGCCTCCAGCAAACCGCCGACGCGGCCGAGATTCATCTGCAGGATCGAGGCGGCTCCCGTCGACAGCAGCCGGGCGAACTCCCATTTGGTGCAAAGCCGCTCGCCGGTCGCAACCGGGATGGCGGTTCCGCGCGCCACCTTTGCCATTTCCTCCGGCATGTCGGGCGGCACCGGCTCCTCGAACCAGAGCGGATCGTAGGGCTCGATGCGGCGGGCAAGACGCAGTGCGCCCGATGCGGTGAACTGGCCGTGGGTTCCGAACAGGAGGTCCGCCCGGTTGCCGACGGCCTCGCGGATGCGGCGGCAGAACAGCTCGCTGCGATCGAGATCCTCCAGATCCGGCTGGCGCCCGCCATGCACGGAGTAGGGGCCGGCGGGATCGAACTTCACCGCCGTGAAGCCCTCCTCGACATATTCGGCAGCACGCTCGGCCGACAGGTCCGGATCGCCGTAGAAGGCGGCATGGTCCTCGTCTTTCTTCGGGTAGAGATAGGTGTAGGAGCGCAGCCGTTCGTGCACGCGCCCGCCGAGGAGGGCATGGACGGGCTTGCCGAGCGCCTTGCCGACAATGTCCCACATCGCCATTTCGAGGCCGCTGACGACGCCGCACATGGTCGGATCCGGGCGCTGGGTGAAGCCGGAGCCGTAGGCCCTGCGGAAGAAGACCTCGATGGCGAAGGGGTCGCTACCCTTCAGGTAGCGGGCGAACACGTCCTCGGCGAGGCGCGTCACCGCATCTGGGCCGAAGCTCGCCGTATAGATCTCGCCATAGCCGACAACGCCGCAGGCCGTGGTGAGCTTGACGAAGACGAAATAGCGGCCGCCGAAGCCGGGCGGCGGATTGCCGACCACGAATGTCTCGAGTTCGGCAAGCTTCATCGCATGTCCTCCTCATCGCGCGGTCGTCGGCCCTCGCAGGCTACTGGCGTTGGGGAGGATGTCCAGATGCGCGAAAGCGACACGTACGGTCGCTTTCGCGCAAACGTATCGTCAGGCCCAGCGGACCTGCGCGCCGAGCTCCGTCAGCTTCTCGACGAAGCGCGGATGGGCGCGGCGGATCGGATCCGCCTTGCGGATGGTCGACTGGCCCTCGACCTGGATCGCCGCCAGGAATAGGCCGAGGACGACGCGGATGATGTAGGGCGCCTCGACTTCCGCCGGCCGCAGGTTGTTGCCGCCGAAGACGATCAGCCGGTGCGGGTCGGAGAGGTGCACGCGGGCGCCGAACTTCGCCAGTTCCGAGCTCCAGGCCAGCGCACCTTCGTAGATCTTGTTCCAGAACATGATCTCGCTGTGGCAGCCGACGGCGACGCCGATCGCCTGCGGCAGCAGGTCGGCCGGGAAATACGGCCAAGGAGCGGCTTCGATCTTCGGCAGCATCTCGCGGGTGTAGGGGCGGGAGATCTCGCGGGTCCAGCCGGTGACGGTGATGGAATCATCGGTCGTCTCGAACTGGAGCCCGAGCTTGGCGAATTGGCGCAGGATCAGCGTCATGTGCGGGGTGACGTCGGTCTTCACCGTGACCCGGCCACCGGTGACGCCGCCGATGGCGAGGAAGGTCGCGACTTCGTGGTGGTCGTCGGGCACCCGCACGCGGGTTCCGGACAGGCGCTCGACACCCGTCACGCTTAGGCGTGATGTTCCGAGGCCGTCGATCTTCGCACCCATGGAACGCAGCATCTCGCACAGCGCCTGGACATGCGGCTCGGAGGCCGCGTTCATCAGGATGGAAGAGCCTTCTGCCGTGGCGGCGATCATCGCGAAGGTCTCGGTCGCGGTCACCGACGCATAGTCGGCCCAGATCGCCTGGCCCTTGAGCTGGTCCTCGCGGCGGATGTCGTAAGGATGCGTCGCGACGATGCGGGCGCCGAACTGCTCGATGATCTCCAGATGGGGATCGATCTCGCGCAGGCCGAGAGCGCAGCCCTTGGCATCGGTGTCGAAGGTGAGGGTGCCGGTGCGCACCATCACCGGCGCCAGCAAAAGTACGGCGGAGCGGATACCGAGCGGCAGGTCCGCCTCACCGCTGCGGAAGGCGTCGAAGTCGTGGCGGATGGTCAGCGTCGCACCGTCGTCGGCGCGCGCCACGGTCGAGCCCATGCTCTCGAAATAGGCGAGGATCTTGGCGACGTCGCTGATCTCGGGAACGTTCTCCAGCGTCACCGGTTCGTCGGTGAGCAGGGTGGCGCAGAGCATCGGCAGAACGGCATTCTTGTTGCCCGACGGAATGACGGTGCCCGAGATCGGGTGTCCGCCATCGACGATGAGGTCGGCCATGGAAAAGTGCCTCCGGATGGAAGGGGCAGGATGTTGCCCGTTTCCTAATGGAGAATCCGGGCGACGGCAAACGGCAGTTCCGTGGCAAGGATATGGCCGTGCCGAGATGCCGTCCTACGCCGCGATCTCCAGTGTGGTGCCGGCGGCCAGCAAGCGCTCGGCGATCTCCGGCGGCGGAGCCATGTCGGTGACGATCCGGTCGACATCGGGGAATCCCGCGACCCGCACAAGCGCGCGCCGGTTGAACTTGCTGTGGTCGGTGATGACCGTTCGGGTCTCGCCGCAGCCGAGCACCGTGCGGGCGAAATCCGCCTCTGCAAGGTGATAGTCCATCAGCCCGTCCACCGGATCGATGGCCGCGATGGAAATGACCACGTGGCGGACGCGAAAGGCGGAGACGAAGTCGATGGCGGAGCGGCCGAAGGCGGCGCCGTTGTCGCCGTGCAACTCGCCCCCGGCCATATAGACCTTGTTGCCGTTCACGGTCGCCAGGGTCCTTGCGACGTCGGACGAGTTGGTGACGATGGTCAGGCCGGTCTTGCCGCGCAACTCGCGCGCCAGCACGCTCGTCGTGGTTCCTGTGTCCATCATGACGCTATCGCCGTCGGCGATGCCGGCCGCGACATGGCGGGCGATGCGGATCTTGGCGTCGAGGTTTTCCCGCATGCGGCGCTCGAACGGAGCCTCCATGTCCTGCCGCGCCAGGCTGACCAGCCCGTGCAACTTGACGATCTCGCCGGTTTCCACCAGCGAGCGGATGTCGCGGCGGATCGTCTCCAGCGAGACATCGAGCTCGGCAGCGAGATCGGCGATGCGGGCACTGCCCGAGCGGCGGGTGCTTTCCAGGATCAGGGTCTGACGCTTGCTGAAGGTCATAGCGCAGGTTACGGCCCGGCTGTTTGGTTGTTTGTGTGGCTTTTGTGGTAATATCGGCTATTCAATCTCAAAAAGCCACATCAAGTGCTCTATTTGCCAATTTTATCCCCCAAATGCATTGACAGGTTTGGCAGCCGAGGTGACGATCCTGTGACGGCGCCGAAGAGATCCGACAAGGGCGGGCGCTGCCTCCAGAGCGCATACAGAGGGAACCAGCCATGACACATGTCCGTCCGGCGGCAGCGATCCTGTCCGCCTTGCTGGCCGCAACCGTCCTTTCGGGGGCGCCGGTGCGAGCCGCGGAGAACGCAGATCCCATCCGCCTCACCCTGCACGACTGGACGGGCCAGCTGATTACCACGCAGATTATGGGCGAGGTGCTGAAGAAGGCCGGCTACAACGTCGAATACGTTCAGGCCGACTATATCGCCCAGTTCGCCGGCCTGAAGACCGGCGACCTGCACGTGGCGATGGAAATCTGGGAGACCACCGGCCGCGATGCGCTGGACGAGGCGACCGCCACCGGGCAGGTCGAGAACCTCGGTGAAAGCGGCATGTTGGCGATCGAGGAATGGTGGTATCCCAGCTACATGAAGGAGCTCTGCCCGGGGCTGCCCGACTGGGAAGCGCTGAAGAGCGATGCTTGCGCCGAAGCCTTCTCCACCGCGGAGACGGCGCCGAAGGGCCGGTATCTCGGAGCTCCGGTGACCTGGGGCGGATATGACGATGAGCGCGTCGAGGCGCTCGAACTGCCGTTCGAGGTGGTTCACGCCGGGACGGATGCGGCGCTCTTCGCCGAGCTGGAATCGGCCTATCAGCGCAAGGCGCCGATTCTCCTGTGGGTCTATGCCCCGCACTGGGCGCCGCAGAAATACGAGGGCGAGTGGGTCGAGTTCCCGACCTATGAGAAGGCCTGCTACGAGGACCCCGCGTGGGGCTCCAATCCGGACATGGCCTACGATTGCGGCAAGCCGCGCGGGCCGATCTGGAAGGTCGCGTGGTCCGGCGTGAAGGACAAGTGGCCCGGCGCGCACAAGGCGATCTCGGCCTTCTCCGTCGACAATGACGAGATGGGCGGGATGATCACCAAGGTCGATCTCGACGGACAGAGCGTCGAGGATGTGGTCGCTGCCTGGATGGAAGCCAACACCGACCGCTGGTCGGAGTGGATCAAGTAACACCCTTGCCCGACTGGCTGTCGCCGCCTTCCGTCCCCGGGACGGCGGCAGCCTCTTTTCGCCCTGTCGCGGATATGTCCTTCCGTCTTTCGGCAGGCTGGCGGCGACGGGACCTGCAAGCCGAGGCATGCCACCCGTGACCAGTTCATTGCAGCAGGGCCAAAGGCCCGCAGCCGCAGCACCTGCGACGAAGCTCGAATGCCGTTCGGTCTGGAAACTGTTCGGCGCCGGCGCCGAGGGTTACCCGGTCGACGGCCCGAACGCCGCGGACAGCGGTCGCCTTGCGCGGGCCGGACTTGTCGGCGCGGTGCGCGACGTCAATCTCGGCGTGCGCGAGGGCGAGATCTTCGTGATCATGGGTCTGTCCGGCTCCGGCAAGTCGACGCTGGTGCGCTGCCTGTCGCGGCTGGTCGAGCCGACCCATGGCGAGATCCTGTTCAACGGCGAGAACCTGCTTGCCGCAAGCCCGAAGCGGATGATCGAGATCCGCCGGCACCATATGGGCATGGTGTTCCAGCATTTCGCGCTGCTGCCGCATCTCACCGTGCTCGGCAATGTCGCCTTTCCGCTGGAGGTTCAGGGCGTCGGGCGGACGGAGCGCGAGGCGCGTGCACGGCAGATGATTTCGCTGGTCGGCCTGGAAGGGCGCGAGGGCTTTTTCCCGCGCGAACTGTCCGGCGGCCAGCAGCAGCGGGTGGGCATCGCCCGTTCGCTCGCGGTGGAGCCGGAACTGTGGTTCCTCGACGAGCCGTTCTCCGCGCTCGATCCGTTGATCCGGCGCGAGATGCAGGATGAGTTCATCCGCCTGCAGTCGGTGCTGCGCAAGACCATCGTCTTCATCACCCACGATTTCGACGAGGCCATTCGCCTGGCCGACCGCATTGCCATCATGAAGGACGGTGCGGTCGTGCAGGTCGGCACGCCTGAAGACCTGGTGCTGCGGCCGGCGAACGACTACGTCGCCGAGTTCACCCGCGGCGTTGCCCGCGCCAAGGTGATCCGTGCCGGCAGCCTGATGGAGGCAGGGAGCGCTCCGGCAGGTGCGCCGACGGTGGACGAGGGCGCGCCCATCGCCGATGCGGCCTCGTTCTTTGCCGGCGGCTTGCAGGAAATTGGCGTGCGCGCGCGCGACGGTCGTGTGTTCGGGCGCCTCACCCGCGATGCGGTCGTGACCGTGATGATGCAGGGCTGAGCATGAGCGAGGCCGCCAGCATTCCGCGCGCGCCCGCGCCTCTCGCCGCCGCTGGAGCCGGCGGCCGCGAGAACCGTCGCCGCTGGCACATCATCTGGGGCGCCGGTGTTCTCGCCTTTGTGCTGCTCTGGCAATTCGGCGAGTCCTATGCCGGCTGGGCCTTCGACATTCCGCGCGGCTGGCGCATCCCGATGCAGCGCTGGATCAGCGATGCGATGCGCTGGCTGGTCGAGGAGGCGAGCTTCGGCCTGTTCACCTTCACCGACCTCACGCGCTTTCTCGCCGCCATGGTGGAGGCACCCTATCGTCTGGTCCTCGGTCTGCTGTCGACCGGTATTCTCGATGGGCGCGGCAGCGCCGCGGTGCAGTTGCTGCCGCCGCTGTCGTGGCTCGCGGTGACCGGCGTTGCGATGTTGATGGGCCACTATGCCGGCGGACGCCGTCTCGCGCTGCTGGTCGGCGGCTGCTTTGCCTTCCTTGCCGTCTTCGGCCAGTGGGCCAGCGCGATGGTCACGCTCGCCTCGATCCTGATCGCCGTGCCGGTCGGGGTCGTGGGCGGGTTGCTGCTGGGACTTGCCGCCTTCCGCTGGCGGATGTTCGACAGGGCCTTGAGGCCGGTGCTCGACCTGATGCAGACCGTGCCGGTCTTTGCTTATCTGGTGCCGATCCTGTTCCTGTTCGGTTTCGGTCCGACTTCGGCGGTCGTCGCCACCATCATCTATGCGCTGCCGCCGATGACCCGGATCAGCCTGCTGGCCCTGCGCGCCGTGCCAGAAGAGGCGCACGAGCTCGGGCGAATGACCGGTTGCTCGCGGCGGCAGATGACCTGGCGCATCCTCGTGCCGAGCGCGCGGCCGGGGCTGATGGTCGGCGTCAACCAGGTGATCATGCTGTCGCTCAACATGGTCATCATCGCCTCGATGATCGGCGCGGGCGGGCTCGGCTTCGACGTGCTGGCGGCCCTGAGACGGCTCGACATCGGCGCGGGCATCGAGGCAGGCCTTGCCATTGTCGCGCTTGCCATTGCGCTCGACAGGCTGAGCCAGGCCTTTGCCGACCGCCGTCCGGAGCACGGGGCGGAGGACGCGCAGCGAAAGGGGCTGCTCGCGCGCCATCCCTATACGGTTGCCGGCTGCCTGCTCGTCCTGGTCACGGCGCTCGCCGGCCTCGTCGCCGCGCCCGTGCAGGCCTACCCGAAGGCCTTGCAGCTTTCCACCGGCTCGGTCGGCAGCGACATCGTCGGCTGGATCAACGTCAATTTCTTCGACCAGATCGAGGCGGTGAAGAACGCGCTGCTGCTCAACGTGCTGGTTCCGGCCAAGCGGTTCCTCGCCGGACTGCCGTGGCTAGGTGTCTCCGGGCTGCTGGGCCTGCTCGGCTGGCGGCTCGGCGGCTGGCGTCTCGCCCTTCTGGTCACCGTGCTCGCCTCGCTGATCGCCTTCACCGGCCAGTGGGAGAAGGCGATGGTGACCGTCTATCTCTGCGGCATCTCCGTCGTCATCGCCTGCATGATCGGCATTCCTGTCGGCATTCTCGCTTCCACCCGCGAACGGGTGTGGAAGGGCGTGGAACTGGTCATCGACACGCTGCAGACGCTGCCCTCCTTCGTCTACCTGATGCCGGCGGTGATGCTGTTCCGCGTCGGCGACTTCACGGCCATGATCGCCGTCGTCGCCTATGCGGTCGCGCCGGCGATCCGCTACACCGCGCACGGTCTGCGCCAGGTGAACCCGCAGCTGCTCGAGGCCGGCATCGTGTCGGGAGCGACGCCGTGGCAGCTGATGACCAAGATCCGCCTGCGGCTTGCGTTGCCGGAGATCCTTCTCGGCATCAACCAGACCATCATGCTGGCACTGTCGATGCTGGTGATCACGGCCCTGGTCGGCACGCGCGACCTTGGCCAGGAGGTCTATATCGCGCTCACCAAGGCCGATACCGGGCGCGGTCTCGTCGCCGGTCTTGCCGTCGCCTTCATCGCCATCATCGCCGACCGGCTGATCGCCGCTGCCGCAGAGCGCAGCCGGCAACGCCTCGGCCTCGACGACACCGCAGGAGGACGCTCATGAGTGATGCGCCCGGCGCCGCCGCAACCCATGACAGGATCGCCGCCCTGCCGGTTTGGTCCGGCCCCATCGAGATCGAGCCGCTGCATGGTGGGCTTTCCAATGCCAGCTTTCTCGTTCGTGATCGCGAAGGGGCCTTCGTGGTGCGCCTCGGTCAGGACTTCCCGTTCCATCATGTGGAGCGGGCACGCGAGGCGATGGTGACACGGGCCGCCGTCGATCTTGGCCTTGCGCCGGAACTGGTGCATGTCGAGCCCGGCATCATGGTCTCTCGCTTCATCGACGGGCACACGTTCGGGCCTGCCGATGTGCGGGCCCGGCGTGCCGATGTCGCCGCGCTCATCCGGCGCTTCCATACCGGCATGGGCGAGCGGGTCAGCGGTGCGGGCTTCATCTTCTGGGTCTTCCACGTCATCCGCGACTATGCCCGCACGCTGGTCGCCGGAAACTCGCGCATGGCGGGCCGCCTGCCGGAATTCCTCGCCGTGGCGCAGGAGATGGAGCAGGCGCAGGTGGCGCTGCCCATCGTCTTCGGCCACCACGACCTGCTGCCGGCGAATTTCATCGACGACGGCAACCGTCTCTGGCTGATCGACTTCGAATATGCGGGCTTCGGCACGGCGATGTTCGACCTCGCCGGTGTCGCCTCCAATGCGGGTTTCTCGCAGATGGAGACCGAAGACCTGCTGGCAACCTATCTCGACGCGCCGGCGGATGCGGCCTTCCTGCATGCCCATGCGGCGATGCAGGTCGCCTCGCTGTTGCGCGAGACCCTCTGGAGCCTCGTCTCCGAACTGCATCTCGACGCGCCGGGCGTCGACTACGTCGCCTACACCGCAGAAACGCTCGCCGCCTATGAGGCGGCGCTTGCCAGCTACCGCCTCCGTTTCGGAAAGGGTTAGTTCCATGTCGCTTCCACAGCAGGCCCAGATCGTCGTCATCGGCGGCGGCATCATCGGCTGTTCGACCACCTATCACCTGGCGCGCGATCACAAGGCCGATGTGCTGCTGCTGGAGCAGGGCAAGCTCACCAGCGGCTCGACCTGGCATGCGGCCGGGCTGGTCGGTCAGTTGCGCTCCTCCGCCTCTATCACCCAGGTGCTGAAATACTCCGTCGATCTCTACAAGCGGCTGGACGCAGAGACGGGCCTGGAGACCGGCTGGCGGATGACCGGCTGTCTGCGGCTCGCCTGCAACGAGGATCGCTGGACCGAGTATCGCCGCCTTGCCACCACCGCCCGCAGCTTCGGCATGGAGATGCACCTGCTGTCGCCGGACGAGGTGAAGGCGATGTGGCCCCTGATGCGCGTCGACGATCTGGTGGGAGCGACCTTTCTGCCGACCGACGGACAGGCCAGTCCGTCCGACATCACCCAGTCGCTGGCCAAGGGCGCACGCATGCACGGGGTGCGGATCGTCGAGGGCATCCGCGTTACCGGCTTCGTCATGGACGGGGCGCGCATCACCCATGTGGAGACGACGCAGGGGCGCATTGCCTGCGACAAGGTGGTCAACTGTGCCGGCCAGTGGGCGCGGCAGGTCGGCGCCATGGCGCGCGTCAACGTGCCGCTGCAGCCGGTCAAGCACCAATACATCATCACCGAGCCGATCCAGGGTATCACCTCCAACACCCCGACCGTGCGCGACCCCGACCGGCGTACCTATTTCAAGGAGGAGGTCGGCGGCCTGGCGCTCGGCGGCTACGAGCCGGACCCCATCGCCTGGACGACGGGCGATGTGCCGGACGATTTCCAGTTCCAGCTGTTCGAGGACGACTGGGACCATTTCGAGCAACATCTGGTCAACTCGATCCATCGCGTCCCGGCGCTCGAGCAGACCGGCGTCAAGCAGATGATCAACGGGCCGGAAAGCTTCACACCGGACGGCAATTTCATTCTCGGCGCGGCGCCCGAATGCGCGAACATGTATGTCGGCGCCGGCTTTAACGCCTTCGGCATCGCCTCGGGCGGCGGTGCCGGCTGGGTGCTCGCCGAATGGGTGATGAAGGGCGAGGCGCCGCTGGATCTTTGGAGCGTCGACATCCGCCGCTTCTCCGGCCTGCACAGCGACCGCGATTGGGTCTGCGAGCGCACGCTGGAAGCCTATGGCAAGCACTACACCATCGTTTTCCCGCATGAGGAATATGCGAGCGGCCGGCCGCGCATCGTCTCGCCGCTCTACGAACGGCTCCAGGCGCGCGGGGCGGTGTTCGGCTCGAAGCTCGGCTGGGAGCGGCCCAACTGGTTCGCCCGCCCCGGCGACGAGCCGCGCGACATCTACTCCATGGGCAGGCAGAACTGGTTCGACGCGGTCGGCGAGGAACACCGTGCCGTGCGCGAAGCGGTCGGCCTGTTCGACCAGTCGTCCTTTGCCAAGTTCGAGCTGCGCGGGCCGGATGCGGCGGCACAGCTGGAGTTCATCTGCGCCAACAAGGTCGGCAAGTCGGCTGGCCGGTTGACCTATACCCAGCTGCTCAACAGCCGCGGCGGCATCGAATGCGACCTCACCGTCGCGCGCCTTGCCGACGATCTGTTCTACATCGTCACCGGTACCGGTTTTCGCACCCATGACGGAAGCTGGATCGCCGAGCACCTGCGCGCGGGCTCCAATGCGACCCTCGCTGACGTGACCGAGGAGTTCGGCACGCTGTCGCTGATGGGGCCGAAGGCGCGCGATGTGCTCGCCGCTGTTGCGCCGGGGGCGGATGTGTCGGGGGAGGCCTTTCCTTTCGGCCATGTGCGGGTGATCGAGATCGCCGGACATCCGGTGCGGGCCTTGCGTGTGACCTATGTCGGCGAACTCGGCTGGGAGTTGCACGTGCCCATCGGCGCCACCGGGGCGGTGTTCGATGCCCTGATGGAGGCGGGCGCCCCGCACGGAATCCGGCCGGCGGGTTATCGCGCCATCGAATCCTTGCGGCTTGAGAAGGGTTATCGCGCCTGGGGCGCGGATATCACGCCGAACGACAGCCCGTTCGAGGCTGGTCTCGGCTGGGCGGTGAAGCTGCGCTCCGGCCTGCCGTTCCTCGGTCGGGAGGCTTCGGAGCGGATCGCGGCGGTGCCGCTGCGCAAGCAGCTCGCCTGTTTCACGGTCGAGGACCAGAGCGTGGTGCTGCTCGGCCGCGAGACGATCCTGCGCGACGGCGAGTTTGCCGGCTATCTGTCCAGCGGCGGCTACGGCTACACGGTGGACCGGCCGATCGGCTATGGCTATTTGCGTCGTGCGGATGGTGTGGACGAGGCGTACTTGCGCGCCGGCAGCTATGAGCTCGTTGTCGCCAATGAGCGGGTTCCGGCACGGATCGAACTCGGCCCTCTCTACGATCCGCAGAATGCCCGTGTGAAGGCCTGAGGATCAGTTGCCGGACACGACGGCGGCATCCGCAATCGCGTGTGCCGACCCCGGCTGGCGGGTGTCGGCAAGGATCCGGCCGGCTTCCATGCGGATCAGCCGGTCGCACTTGTCGAAACAGTGTTCGTCGTGGGTCACCGCGATGACCAGATGGCCGTCGCGCGCCATCTGCGGTACCAGCACGTCGTAGAAGAGCTTGCGGCGGACCGGGTCCTGGTCGGCGGCGAATTCGTCCAGCACGATGATCGGCCGTGCCTCGGCGAGGGCCACGGACAGCGCGAGCCGCCGCTTCTGGCCGGTCGACAATGCCAGGGTCGAGAACGCGCCGTTCTCGATGCGGACGCGGTGGGCAAGGTCGAGCTCGGCAAGATGCGGCGGAACCTTCGCCTGTTCCGCC
The DNA here is from genome assembly GCF_023507705.1 of Stappia sp. WLB 29. Taxonomy (GTDB): domain Bacteria; phylum Pseudomonadota; class Alphaproteobacteria; order Rhizobiales; family Stappiaceae; genus Stappia. The sequence continues at coordinate 326,154 of NZ_JALBGD010000002.1, forward strand.
TCGTCCAGCCCGTAAAGCCGGGAAAAGAGGTGAAACTCGCTGAAGACCGCGCTGAAGAGGTCCCGGTAGTCCTGAAGGGTGGCCGTCGTCACCGGCTGTCCGTCGAGAAGAATCTCCCCGTCTTCGGGCCGGCGCAGGCCGGTCAGCAGCGAGATCAGTGTCGATTTGCCGGCACCGTTGCCGCCGCTGATGAAAACCACTTCGCCGGGCACCAGCACGAGGTCGATCGGCCCGACGGTGAAGTGTTCGTCGTCGGCAGGGGCGGCGGTGGTTGCCCCTTCAGGCGGTGCCTCCGACAGGGTCGCCGTCACGCCGCGCAGCTCGATCCGCGAGAAACGGGCAGGCGGGGCTGCGGCCCTGTCGGTCGGTGCGTCAATCTCCGCCTCGGCGATCAGATCCTTTTCCAGCCCGGCGATCAGGCGCCGTGCGACGGCGGCGCGCGAGAACGAGGCGAGATTGCCCATCACCGTTTCCACCGGCCCATAGGTCAGTAGCACCACGGTCAGCACCTGCAGCACCGTTTCGGTGGGCGTGCCGGCAAGAAGCGGCAGGCCGACGACGATCAGACACAGCAGGCCCATCATTGCGCCCTGGGCGACTGTCTGGCCGAGGCTGAAGAAGCGCTCTGCGGTGACCTTCAACTCGCGCTCGCGACTTGCCGCGTCGATGATGTCGGCCTGCAGCCCGTCGCGCCGCGCACGCCGCAGCCGCAGCTCCTTGTAGCCGCGCAGCACGTCGTTGACCCGGTCGAAGAAGGTCCACTCGGTTCGCGAGGCACGTTCCGCGCTCGCCTGCGCCGGGGTCTGTGCCAGCAGGTAGCCGATGGCGCCGAGCACTACGGCACAGAGAGTCGCGACGCCGCTCGGCCAGGACAGATAAAAGATGTAGGGAATGCAGAAGGCGATCACCAGCACTGCTTCCAGCGACTGGATGAAGTTCACCGATGCGTAGGAGATCTGGTTCACCTCGTGGGTGACGATGGAATAAACTTTGCCATGGTCGCGGCGGGAGAGAAAATCGGCACGGGCCTCCAGAAGACGCCGGCTCAGTTCGGTGCGCAGCCGCCGCTTCGTGGTTTCGACCAGACGGAAGCTGGCGACCCGGGCAAGATGCGAGAAGGTGAGGGTAGAGGCGATGGCGGCGAACAGCAGCAGGACATCGCCCGTGGCAATGGCCGCCGCGCCTGCCAGCGTGTTGATGGCGTAGATCATGCCCGAGCGGGTGACGCTGGCCAGCACCGCATAGGCGAGCACGGGCGAGCGCATCAGGTTGCCGTCGCGGATCAGGAACGCGAAGAGGGAGCCGAGCCCGCTGCCGCCTTCGGTGCCGCTCGTCTCGCTGTCGTTTCGCCCCGCCATCTCGTTCGTCTTGCCTGCTCGTCGCCGGTTTGTGTTTTCTGCGGGCTGGCGCCTGCCTCGCGCGCTGCCCGATTGTTGTCGCGCACCCTGCTCTAGCCCAATTCTCGGGTGAGGGAAACGCGCTTGAGCCGGGCAGGGGAGATGCGCCGGGCTGTGCTCCGGCTTGCTGGACGCGCGCAAAGCGTTTGTTTCTTGCTGCAGCTTCCTTGCTAGCGTCGAGCGGCTATGGCGCCGTGGCTGTCCCGGAGAGGGTGGGCTCTCGGCGCGCCATGGCAAAGCGCGTCCAGCGACCGCCTCGGATGCTTCGGCGACCGGCAAGCTTCTTCCCGTACCATCTTGCGGGAGGGCGGGCTCACTGCCAAAACCGTCCATGGCAGGGGCAATCCGGTGGCCGGAAGCCGCCTTCGGCGACCTGGGTCACCGCCCTTTGGAGCCGCGTGAAACGGCGAGTGGGGAGAAGCACGCCTAACCTGCGGCTCCTCTCTTGACAGGCGGCCGCGGCGCCGACTATATGCGGGCTCACTCGCGCGGGCCTTGCTGCCCGCTGCCGGTCTGGCGGAGTAGCTCAGTTGGTTAGAGCAGCGGAATCATAATCCGCGTGTCGGGGGTTCGAGTCCCTCCTCCGCTACCAAAAATTCAAAAAATTAGATTTTTATAGACTGACTCAGTATGCACCGGTTTCTGAGTTTTGCTTTTTGGGCAACTTGTACTGACTGTGTAACGATCCAAACGAGTCCCTAAGCACGCATTCGTGTGAATCCTTTGAGACCGCGATATCATCCGGAGTTACGGGGGAAGTTTTTTACGTGATCGATATCGCGGAAGAGTGGGGCCATCATTTTTCGTGCACACGAAAAGAAAACCGCCTTGGCTAAACCCCTCCCCTGAAAAAGAAACTCGGACGAACGCCCTCAACACAATTGCGATGAACGCAGCCGAACGGTAAAGGCGGCTCCGGGTAAATCGCAAGGCATATTCGGAAACTGACCAAACGGAAAACGAGTGGGTGCTCGGACGTGATTTACGACCTGATCGGAGCGCTCTACGGTTTCCTGGGAAACACATCGTCGGACGCCGTTCCGGATCAAAACAACAGAATTGCTGAGTTCCATGCGATCGTGGAACCGAGCAAAAGGGTGCGTAAATTCATCAAAAAGATTTTCGAAGAAAGGCGAAATGAGATCGAGGCCGATAAGCCTTAATCGATGGCTGGATTCCGCGCGTCCCGATAGAGGACGTGGAACCGCCACGACGCTGCTACAGTGCGCGTCTCTCAGATCTGATAAACAGGAATTTGTCTACATCCTTTTCAACTTGTTGGCCAGAACGCCCGTGGCTGAAAGATGCCGTTCTAATTCTCGAGTTTCTTAAGCTCGCGGAAAACCCGAAATGGGAAGGAAGCGTACGCCAGAACGAGGCGCGGACATCAAAAGCACTTCTGGCTTTGTATCGTTGGACCGAAACCTCGCTATCAAAGTTGCGGCGCGCGTCGCGATTCAAGCTAGACAAATAACTCCCCAGCGATAGGCTCTCGTAGTTATGGATCAGATTGCATTCCGGATCAGCACACATCTCAAGGATGTCATCGGGCGTGACCTGGTGACGAATGAATTCGTCGCAATCTTCGAACTTGTGAAGAACTCATTCGATGCCAGGGCTACGCATGTTCGAATTACGTTCGATCTTGAGGCAGATCTGCTCACTATCGTAGACGATGGTAAGGGAATGTCTTCGTATGACGTAAGGGAAAAATGGCTTTTCGTTGCTTACTCTGCGAAGGCTGATGGTACTGAAGATGATGATGCGAGCGACTATCGCGACCGAATCAGGATTCGAGGATATGCCGGAAGCAAGGGCATAGGCCGTTTCTCATGCGACACGCTTGGAAGGTCATTGGAATTATATTCGAGGACAGGAGAAGATATTTCCCCAGTAATCAAACTTGAAGTCGACTGGGAGGACTTTGAGCAAGACAGCAAGGAAGAGTTTGGTACGATCAAGGTGAGCCTTGATGAGGATAGTTCGTTCCCAAAATCTGACGGAGTTGTGCCACCTTCGCAACGTGGCACGATGCTCCGAATAAAGGGGCTGCGCCACGCATGGGGTGAGGATGCTGTTGCCAAACTACGTCGTTATCTGGCGAAGCTCATAGACCCGTTTGGAACCACGGAGGACGTCGAGGTGGCGACAGTCCTTGTCGGTTCAGATCCGCACAATCGTGATTTAAACGGTCCTATTTCCAACGATATCGCGGATGTCTTAAAAGACAAGACGACGAGGATGGAAGTGGGGATATCCGAGGGCAGGATACACTCCTCCCTTATTGATCGGGGCCGAGTGATATATGAGATCTCTGAGGAAAGCCCATATGAAGACCTGACTGGGGCTACGGTCCGGGGTGAGATTTTCTACCTCAATCGGAGCGCTAAACAGACCTTTTCCCAGCGGATGAAGGTGCCGGTGGTCGAATTTGGTAGCATTTTCCTCTTTCTCAATGGATTTAGGGTATTCCCCATTGGAGAGGAGTACGACGATAGCTTTGGCCTAAACCGCAGGAAGCAGCAGGGCTCCTCGCGTTACCTTGGGACAAGAGACGTCCTTGGACGTATCGACGTAAAAGCTCCTGCTCGCATGTTTCGTGAAGCGTCGAGCCGAGATGCTGGTTTGATTGAAGACGCGCACTGGCGCGAGCTTTACGACGCCGTCCGTAAGCACATGATTTTTAGGCTTGAGAGATATGTGGTCGGTGTTAATTGGAAGGATAAAGCTGACAGGGACCGGGATACTTCTGAAGGGCTTGAAACAGATCCAGCTCGAAGAAGAATTCTAGAGATCGTCGGTGGTTTTGCACGCGCAAAGGGTGTCGAGATTGTTCATTTCGATCACGACATTTTGGAATTGGCAGATGCCCGCGAAGAAGCCAGCCGGAAAGCTCTTGAAGATCTTTCGTCGATTGCTGAACGGGAGGGCGACTTGACCCTCCTCAAGCGCATCGAAGAAACCCGCGCGCAGATCGTTGAGCTTGAAAAATCGGAAGCAGCAGCCCGGGAAGAAGCCAATCGATATGCTCAGGAGCGAGCAAGGTCTGATGCTAGGATTTCCCAGCTCGAGAAACAGGCCCATTTTCTGGCGTCGAGTCAAGATCTTGATGCTGAGCGCATTCGACTCCTTCTCCATCAAGTGAATATTTACTCGGGCCATATTGATGCAGGTACAGGAAGGGCTCTTGCAAACGCAGGCGGGATTCTTGGGCAACTCAATGATATTGAAAATTTGGATGCGGATGATCTTGAAGATTTAGCCGGGTCCCTTCGTCATGGACTTCGGCAAGTGCTTGATGATCTCTCCTACATCCGACTTGAGAACGACCGGCTCCAATCAATTTCTCGCTTTGCGCCAAATATCAGAGTGGATCTTGAAACCAGCGAAGTCAGGGGCGATCTCGTTGGGTTCTTGGAGGAATACTTTTCAGTGTTGCTCAACGATTCAGCGCAACGACCCCAGCCGACATTCGAAGCGAATAACTTGTCCCTAGAGCGCAAGTTTTCTCCTTTTGATCTCGCTGTGATCGTTGATAACTTGATTGACAATGCTCGGAAGGCAAAGGCGCAAACAATCTTATTTAAAGCTGCACGTCCCAAGTCCGGGAAAGGCCTTGCCATAAGGGTGTCTGACGATGGGGTAGGCTTCAATCCTGAGCGTATGGACCCGCGGCGAATATTCGAGAAGCACTATTCTGCTACGGTTGGAGGCACCGGTCTTGGCCTATACCACGTCCGGCATGTTCTCGAAGAGATGGGGGGGTCTATCGAACTTGATCCTGATGGTGAGGAGAACAGGGCCGATTTTTTGATTACGATTGCGGAGGGGGCACGTGAACCTTGAATTTGGAATACTATGGTTCGAAGACGCTTTTAACCCGGGTGAAGTAGACAGCATTCGAGAAGCTGCTTCAAACTCAGGCTTTGAGGCAAGCATTCGTAATTCTGCAGACGGATCCAATCTTGCAGAGCTTGCGCAGGAGCAAGCAGTCTATCATCCTTTCGACCTGATCCTGCTTGATTTGAATTTGGCGGGTGGCGTAAAGGGGGATGCTTTGGCTCCCCAGGTTAGAAAGTTGTTTCGCTCAACACCTATTCTATTCTACAGTGGGAGCGTTGAAGAAGCTGATCTTCGCCGGCGAATGGCGGACGAGCGAATAGAAGGTATTTTCTGTGCTCACCGGCGCCGTTTTCTCGATAGGGCTGCTGAAATGATTTCAGATCTAGCCCAGTCACTTGACAGACTGTCCGGGATGCGTGGACTGGCAGTGGAAGTAGTCGCGGTAGCTGATTCACTTTGCAAGGACATAGTCCTAGCGATTAGTGCTCAGGGACTTGCTGACGGGGCGGACAAAAAGCTTTCAGCGCAGGTAGTGCAGTCCGCGCAGAGAATAGTTGAAGACTTTCCGAGACTCGATGGATTGACAGCTCAATTGGATCATAGGGCTGTCGATAGCATGAAGCTCTTCGGAACATTTCGTGATTTGCTTCGAGTGGCCATCCGGGAGAAAGAGGATGGAGAAGAAAAAGACCATCTCAGCGCGATGCAATTAGCCACGAAGAACTTTCGCGCGGAGGTTTTGGAAAAGCGAAATATTCTGGGGCATGCCACGGAATTTAAATCCAAGGATGGATGGGAGATCCGTAACTCAAACGGAGACACCATCATGACTACACATGACTTTCCCGCGCTCAGGCGGCATTTCTTGTCCAATTTGAAGGCTATCAGGGAAATTCACCACCTTTTGGTCCCTCAGCAAGCTGAGTAGGATCTTCCCGAGAGCGCGCCCCAGCAAAGGGGGAACTGCGTTTCCTACTTGCGTATAGCGCGGGCAGGCGGTTCTTCGTGCCAGTCCGCCTGCGGTGTATCTGCCATGGAACGAAAACCAGTCTGGAAACGACTGAAGACGCGCATGTTCCCTTACCGTCATTGTCCGCGGTTCCGAGTAATGTATCAGGTCGTCCGGAAGGGTTGTAATTGTCGGAGACGGAGCATCCGGATCAAGCGGTGTCGTCGAGCGCTTTCGAATCCCCAAGCGTTCACGATCTAGTACCCCAATCACGCGCCCCTTCGGACAAGTGGCGAGTACTTCGCTCATCATCTTGACTTTTTCCGGGGAATGACGAGCGAGGCGCATATCGGTGAGGTTAGCGTTGGCCTCATCTCGCATCAAGCGCACGTAGGGAGTTGGATGTTCGGGCTCTTGATAGTCGAGCGCGCAAAACCCTGAGTGCCCCCATTCGGGGTCCGGTACCGTTATCTTTCCCCTCGTTTCGAGGTCATACAATGCTTCTTTTGCCGTTACTGGACTGGATCCAAGTCCCAGCCCCTCAAGAAACGATTTCCGGAAGACACGGAGGCGTTCAATAGGATTGATACCTGGAAGGCTATCCTTTGGCGCCCCGATAAGGATATAGCGCGGACGTCGTTGGGGAACCCCCCAATCTGAGGCCGCCAGCAGTGTGTCCCATGCTTCATATCCAAGCGCGGAGAGTCGACGACGAGCGTGGTCTGGATAGCAACCTCCATCTGAATGCGGCATGGAAGCAAAACCCTGAACGTTCTCCAGTAATACAAGCTTTGGTCTGATTGCTGCAACAAAGTCCATGTAGGCGTCGATCATCGAACTCCTTGGGTCCGATGGATCTCGCCGTCCATTTGTGCTGAAACCTTGACAAGGTGGCCCACCGGCGATGAGGTCAATCTCGCCTCGCAGCGCAACGAGTTCGTCCATATGGGTGTCGAGGAGTTGGCGAATGTCATGAGGCGATCTTGAGAGCCAACTAGGCCATCGGCTTTCGTAGTCAGTTCCGAGTATGAGATTGCGCTCGTACGTGGAGAAGGGATCGGGGTGGCTTTCCACCGCGAAAAGGTGTTCGAAGCCTGCCTGGGACAATCCCAGCGAGAGGCCTCCGCAACCTGAAAAGAGATCAATCGCCACTGGCTTCATAGGGGCACATTTACATGTGCTCTAGACAATGTCCAGGACAAACTTGGTCGATATTCGAGCAAAGTATTTCACCGTAAAACTATCACTGTGGTGAAATGTGCCATCCAAGGGTTAAGAAAGGTTATTCGACTGGTGCTGTGCCAATTGATACGTGTCGACGGCTTTGTTGCCGAAATTAACCATAAATGGGAGCCTCCGATCTCCGCAATGGCAGGTGCGTCCCGGTAGCCTTTGCCTTCAAGTTCTATCTAGTTTTGTTCGGGGCCGAGGGTGGTTTGCCTTGTCGGGCAAGTGAGGCGGTGGTTGCTGGCGGCTGAGTGGAGGTGTTTGGTGGGGGGCGCGCGGATCGCGGCCCGATTGAACGGCGCGCCCCTCTAGTCACAGATCCGGCCGTTCGCGATCGCAAGCTCCAGGCTGTAGCCCGGCACTTTGAATGCGAACACCTCGTAGACCCCGCCCTGGTGCAGATAGCCCGCGAAAAAGAACTGCTTGCCGGTATAGGCACCGAAGCCGTTCTTGGCGTTGACCGTGCCGCAGATCTTGCCCGCTTCGTTGTCACCCATCACCCGAACGATGTCGAAGGTGAAGACGGCGGAGTAGGGGTCGTTGAGCACGCTGGCAGCCTTGTCGCGGATCGCCTGTTCGAGGGCAGGGTCGATCTGATCCGCTGTGGCGTTGCTCGCTGCCGAGCCGGCAAGCAGGAGGCTGAGAGCGGCAGTTCGGATCGTATTTTTCATGATCGTACCTCGGTTTCAGGTGTGATCTTGCTGCGATAGGACGCCGGCTGGTCGGGGCCAAGGGTGGATTTGGGCGGAAGGGATGGCAGGAAACAGCCATTTTATTGCCGACGATCTAAGGGTATGATTAGTGATTTCATTTTTCACTTGATATGATCGTGGATGTCAGCTACAACGCTCTCACCATCAACGGGGAGACGTGTCGTGTCCGAACGCCGCTATGCAGACATCAGCGCAGAAGAGCGCATGGAGTGGTTCCACGAGAGCTACGGCAATGTGCTCGATGGGGGGCGTACCTTCGAGTGCATCCTGCTGGCGCTTGGCGACTATCTTTCGAAACTGGCCGATGTAGCTTCGGCGGATGCAGCCATGGCCGCTCTGCTGAACGATTGGCTCGGGGCCGAGACCCGAGACGCCCGCGAATGGCGGACTTACGTATCGGACAACAGTTCGATGTTCTTTTCGGCCATGGGGCACGGGCCGGTCATGCACAACCTCCTTGCCTACGCGGAATACGGGATCGTGCTGCCGGTTGAGGATGAAGCTGGCGATTGGGCAGAACACATCCAGGCGATGATCGACCAGGTTGATGCGTTCTGGCAGGCGACGCCAATCAAGCAGTGGGGGCTCGAAGAGTTCGACGAAATCGGTCCCTTGCTGACCTGGGCAAAAGGCCGCTGGGCGTTGGACAACAACGAGCCGATCGAACCGGCTGCGTTGGCGCGCCTCGGGAACGTCTCCGAGCGCTCAATCCGCAATCTGATGTCGAAGAAGGACAAAGGCTTGCGGTCAGAGAACGGCAAGGTGCTCGCAAGCGATGCTCTGGCGTGGCTTCGTGTGCGCCCCGACTATTGGGACTCGATTTGGCAGCGCCAAGAGCATGACGATCACGAGCAAGCCGCTGAGCCGGTGGAAGACGCTTATGTGTTCGTGCCGGTGTCTCGCGATGGGAGCATTTTCCATCCGGGCCTGCGTGGAGCGAATGGGTACCGCGTCGGCGCCAAGGGCAGTGAGCGTGACTTCGACACGTTCGAAGCGGCTCTCACTCACCTTCACGCATTGTCGCACCCGTATTGGCGCCGACAGAACGCCAACGGCGCCTGGGTGATTGTGTCAGGTATCCGCTGGGAGCGTCTCAGCGAACGCGAACTTTCCGACTTTGCTGACGATCCGGAGCGACGTCTGCAATCCGTTCTTTGATCCGTGACTGAGCGTCTCGGAGCAGAGAGCGTCGTGGCCTAGCGGCTCTTCATCAACCCTGTGGTTGTCCAACTCGGTCTCTTCCGAGAACGAACTCGGCTGCCTACAGAAAGGAGTAAATCTGTGCTTTTCGAATATGACTACGCCCTAATAAACCAGTGCCTGAAGATGTTCTCGGAGTTGCAGGCAAGTCCTCTTCCTGCTGATTGCCCGAGCTTTTCTTACTTCTGGACAAATTTCGCGATTGAAAATGTCGTCGCACTGGAACTCGAGGATATGTAACCAAACATCCGAAAGGCTGGGCCGTGAAGGCGCCTGGCGGGCAACGCGCGAGCAGCGTGCACACAACGCAACGCGCAGCCGAGCAGGCGGCCAAGCAGACCGTCGGCAATCTTGGTGGTGGCGAGGTTCGCATTCAGGGACGTGATGGCAGGTGGCGCGACTCCGACACGGTCGCACCGGGCAATGATCCTTGCCCACCGCGGGACAAGAAGCACTGAGAAAGGCAGGGCCGGCATGAAGGCGTTCATCTCATACTCACATCGCGATACGGCTGCGCTCGAGCGCCTTCATACCCACTTGTCGATGCTCCGGCGTGAGGGACAAATCACTGAATGGTATGATCGCGAGATTCTCGCGGGGAGCGACCTCGACAGCGAGATTACAGCGCAACTCGAATCAAGCGAGCTGTTCCTGCTCCTTGTCAGTCCCGATTTCCTCGCTTCGGACTATTGCTATGATCGCGAGCTGCGCCGCGCCCTGGAACGGCACGAAAGCGGCGAGGCCATCGTCGTTCCGATCATCGTTGAACCATGCGACTGGAAGTCCTCGCCCCTGAAGCAGTTGAAGGCGCTCCCGCGCGACGGTCATCCTGTCAGTGAATGGACGAATCAGAACAACGCGTTTCTCGATGTTGTCACCGAACTGCGGCGGGCCGTTGCGCGCGAAGATAGGGCCGATGACCGGGAGGACGAGCCTGCGCCGCCTGCTCGTGCCGCAAGTTCACGGTACCGTATCAAACGGGAGTTCGACGAAATCGACCGCAGCGACTTCCGGTCGAACGCATTCGAGATCATGCGGCGCTATTTTGAGCGGGCGGTTGCCGAAGTAGATCAGATTGAAGGCGTCCGTGCACGCTATGTATCAACCGGCCCCCTCAGCTTCACCTGCACCCTTATCAACCGGGCGATCGATCATGGCACGGCCCACATCACCGTACACGGCCAGAGCGGTGCGATGGGTTTTTCCGACATCTTCTATTCTTTTCAGGAGAACGCCCTGCCCAACACCGCCAATGGCGGCTTCACGATCGAGAGCGACAACTACGAGCTTTTCCTAAAATCGGGGCCGTTTGGTTTTGAAACGAGCAGTGAGCGGCTGACCCCGGAGCAGGCGTCGGCTCTTCTGTGGACCAATTTTCTGGATCAGGCGGGGGTGTCCCATGACGAATAGGATCCGCTTTCGGTGCATGAACTGCGGCAAGCGTTTCGAGGAAGACGTTCTCGACGAGGACGAAAAGCGCGAGGCGCGCCGCCGCGATCAGCCGACATATCCAATCCACTGCCCAGAATGCCAGCGAACAGACATCCGACGGGGATGGGAGTGAACGCTATACAGGCTGAAATCCGAAAAATCAGACAGGAGGATTGGAAATGGCGCGCCGCGTAACGCCGTCGCAGTTCAAAAGCATGATGCGACAGGCTCAGCAGAAGCAGAAACGGGCCATCGATGACCTTAATCGCGGCATCCGAGAGTATAACCGTAAGGTCAAGCAGGAGGTTGACCGCTACAACCGCGAGGTCAGGGCGCACAACTCCAGGGTCCGCGCGAACCGGCAGCGGCTCAAGAACGAAATTGCGCGCCTTAACCGCCAGGCGAACACCACACGCTATGTGACCTACCGGGTGTCGGTCGACTCCATGCAGGCGGCGTATGAGCGTCTTGAAAGCGCAGCCGATCAGGGGCGCTTCGACGAGCGCTACAATGAACTGCTGGACCTGTCAGAGCGTGAGGCCGCGAATAACGCCGGTCTGATGAACGCGCTGCTGGAAGACAGCGCCATCGCTGACAACGCACCGGCACCCAATGAGCCCGAAAGTCCGCTCACGCCGATCCTTCAACGTCTATCCGCAGATCTTTGCGACAGGTGGCGCGGCGCGCTCTACTCGCTCAGTCCGCAAAACCCCGACGCGGCCCGCCATTTCTGCACCAGTGCGCGCGAGATCATCACACGCATCCTCGACATCCACGCCCCCAATGAGGCGGTCGAACAAGCAATTCCCGACTGTGACCGGACACAGCAGGGAACGCCGACCAGACGGGCAAAGATCAAATACATTCTTCACCGGAGCGGTATGGCGGGGGACGAACTGGAGTCTTTTGTCGACAGCGACATCGAGAATGTCGTCGCGCTCTTCCAGACCTTCAACCAGGGTACACATGGCGAGGCCGGAAAATTCAGCTTCAACAAGCTGCAGGCGATCCGCGTGCGCGTTGAAGACGGGATTCTCTACCTCTCACGACTCATTCACTAACCCCCACGCGGCGCGGGAGAAAGGTTCCACCGGACGTTTCAGGTTCAGAATAATCCACAGTGTCGCGGAGCAAATCCTCCGCTATCGTGGCAAATGTTCTCTGATTGTTCTATGATTATCATCATGTCGAAGATCCTTACGCCAAACCAGATGCTCGGTCAGATCGGAGAACTCGCTGTCGGACAGCGATTTCTTCACATCGGCTTTCAGTTTGACGGCCGGTCCCGCCTTGAAGCCGGGATCGACGGTATCGCCGAAGTGATGGATGAAGGCCGCCCGCTGGCGCGAATGATCGCCGTGCAGGTCAAGGCAACGGCAGAAGGGAAATACACGTCCGAAGACGATACGGGGTTCAGCTATCTGCTCAAGCCGAAAGACCTGGATTACTGGCGCGGATCGAACCTGCCCGTGATCATCGTCCTCTATCGAAAATCGGACGAGAGCTTCTACTGGAAGGAAGTCCCGAGCGGAGTCACAGCGGGTGAGCGCCGACTACGGTTCGATAAGGTGCAGGATGTTTTAGACCGCAATGCGGTCGACCGTCTGGCCGCCCTTACCGTGCCTAAGGCAGGATTCGGCTACTACGTTCCGCCGCTTGGCGGAGGCGAGAGCGCTCTTGTCAATTTGCTGCCGATTACCCTGCCCCCCGAGATATTCGTTGCTTCGACACCGTATACGGGGCCGAAGGCGACGTCGTTGCTTCTGGAAGGTGACGGACCCGCTAGGTTCGACTGGGTCATTAAGGGCGGCTCGTTCTGGTCGTTTCACGATCCACGCAATTCCGCGTGCCGCGACATTGTCGATGCCGATCAGGTTGAGGCGATCGAGACGAGCTTTTTGGCTTTCCACGAGGACCTCGACGAGCAGCACAATTTCTCTTTCCTGCTACGGCAGACGCTCAAGCACCAGGTTGGGGAAGACCTGAACTGGGAGAAGGAGCGCAAGCTGCTGTATTTCCGGGCGGAAGAGAAAAATGTGCCACGCCGGTTCCATTACGAGTCGACGCAGAAAAAGACACATGCCGACGTCGTGAACGTCATTACCAGCAAGAAGGAAGAGGGGCTTGTTGCCTACGTGCGCCACCACGCATTCGCGCCGCGCTTCGAACTGCTCGACGATCAGTGGTTCTTGATCGTTACCCCCACCTACTATTTTACGACAGACGGCTTCACACCGCACTCTTACCCGCAGGCTTTGCTCGCGGGAAAGAAGCGCCTGGATAACAGCGCCTCGCTGCGCGGTCAGGTGATCATGTGGCATCGCTTCCTTACCCAGAAGCAAAGCGCAGGCGATGATCTCTTTGGGCGTCATGCGGTTCAGGAGCCTTGCCTGAAATTCGCTCCGCCGCCGCAGATCGCGCTTGATACACGTGTGCCGGAAGATGTCTGGGGTGCGCCGAAGAAACGGCCCGAAGAACCAGCCGAGCAGGAAAGGTTCGCGGTCTGATGGAATTTGAGAGCAAGATATTCGAAGAACCCGAGCTGGAATTCGGCGACCAGCACCACGGCCTCGATCCGCGCCGCGGACTCGTTGAGGCGGGGCCGCTGCAGCCGCCCCTGGGGGAGCTGATCAGGGTCGGAGTTGTCGGAAGCACGAAAACCGTCGAGAGCACGCAGAAGTACTTCTCGGCAGTTGCGACGGGGATCAAAGGCAAAGGCGAGAGGCATCCCAATTTGCACCCGGATTTTCCCGGGCTTGGCAATCAGAACCCCTTTCGCTGCCGGTTTGAGATCTCGGAAAATGCTACGGCCGCGCTGTCCCAGAGCAAGATCGATAAGATCGTCAAGGAGCCGCACCATCAGAAGGCGGTCGAGATGGCAGTCGAGGAAATATACTCACTGCTGCAGACGCTGGATGACAGCGGGGACAGGCCTGATGTTGCGATCGTTGCCTTGCCAGTCGCCCTTATCGAGCGTGTCTGGAATGCAAAGGTCGACTCAAAAAGCACGACTGAGAAGGAAGACAGCAGCGGCTCAGATGCCCCGAATTTCCGGGGGATGCTCAAAGCCCGGACGATGGGCCTGAACTTTCCGATCCAGATCGTCTGGGAAGATGTCATCGACGAGAAGGCGGCAATCCCCCGGAAGATCAAGGAGAGCAAAGACCGCGAGATCCAGGACGAGGCAGACAGGAGCTGGAACCTCTTCACCACTCTCTATTTTAAAGGCAGCGGCCGCATCCCGTGGCGCCGCCCGCCACGGGAGGGGGAATTTGCCGCTTGCTATGTAGGGATCAGCTTCTATCGCGAAGCTGGCGGCCAGCAGCTTTTTACCAGCGCGGCGCAAATGTTCGATGAGCGCGGGCGCGGGTTCATTCTCAAGGGGAAGAGGGCGCAAACCGAAAGCCGCGGCCGTCACCCCTATATGACCGAAAATGATGCGTACGAGCTCATCGAGCAGGTGCTCGCAGCCTACAAGAATCATCACAAGCACTATCCGGCACGGGTCATTGTGCTCAAAACCTCCCGTTTCCGGGAGGATGAGGCCGACGGCATTCTGCGCGCGCTGGAAGAAGCGGGCTCCGAGCTTCGCGATCTGGTCTGGGTTCAGGAGTCGTACGCAGCAAAGATCCTGCGTGATGGAAACTATCCGGTCCTGCGAGGCACATTCGTGAACCTGGCGGGCAAAGGCCTGCTCTATACGAATGGCAGCATACCCTACTATGGCACCTACCCGGGGCTGTATGATCCGCGTCCGCTGCTGCTTTGTCCGCACAAAAGCTGCGATAGCACGATTGCCCAGATCGCTGAGGAAGTCTTCTCGTTGACGAAAATCAATTGGAATTCAACGCAGATGAACCAGCGCCTTCCGATCCCTATCCGGGCAGCGCGTAAGGTGGGGGAGGTCCTGAAATATATGGCTGAAGGCCAAACAGTAAGTTCAGATTACCGCAGATATATATAGACTTCGACGGTACAACGTGCTTTTGGAAGTTCTCTGACGCGCTCTGTCGATCTGGGACAGACGCTAATCGCCAGCTTGCAGCGGCATCAACAATTTCGTGACAATCGCTGTTCCCTCGAACTGAAGCTCGAGGTTAAACATCTTCCTGGCTGAACCCACTATTCCGAAGCGTATTTGCTGTCAAAATCATCGAAGGCATCTGCGACGATTGCCTCAATCCGACTGACCTCGTCGTCCCGCAGTTTTTCAAACTCGCCCGTTCGGCGGCGTTTGCTGAGCGAGCCGCCGTTCTGACGGATGTGCATGATGAGGTCCTGCGCCATGCGGTCGGGCATTTCGACCAGATTCATGACGGCCGTCAGAGCCTCGTCGCGGCACTTGAGATAGTCGATCTCGCGCGGCAGATCGACCTCTACGGTTCGCTGCACGCAGCTATAGAGGAACTCAGCCTCCTCGGTGCAGTCAAAATAGCGATAAAGGTCCGCCGTGTCGTTGGTGACCTCGACATTGTGACTGGGCAGCGCGCGCCAGTCGATGAACCCCATCAAGGGACCGGAGTGCCGCTTCAGGGTAGCGGCATAGTCGTCGATGCGATCCAACATGACTGCCGAGACGGGAAACACCATGCCCGGCGGGGTGTATTTACGCTCGGCAAGCACGTGGTGGATGAGACAGCGGTGCAGGCGCCCGTTGCCGTCAGCCAGCGGGTGCACATAGACAAACCCGAATGCGATCGCAGCGGCCTGCAGGACCGGATCGACGTCTGAGGTCCGCAGCCTGTTGTTGCACTCATTGAGGCCGGTCATGATGTCGAGAACATCCTGAGGACGGGCACCGATGAACTCGGGCAGCGGATCATGGTTGTGATCCCGCTCGCCCAGAAACACGCCGTCGCTGCGATATCCGATTTCGGTGAAACGGTCATCGCCGATCAGGATGCGGTGCAGGCGGTAGATCTCGGACTGGTTTAGCGGACGCTTGCCGGCCTCGAGAACGGCGCGTCCCCAGCGCTCAAGCCGATTGGCTGGCACGCGCTCCCCTTCAATCTCGAAGCTGGCACGGCTGTCCGCGAGGAGGAGAAAGCTCGCGGCCCGGGAAACGACGTGGGCGCCTGTTCGCCCTATCGTCTCCTGGGCCTTCCTAGAAAGATCGAGGGCCAGAAATGCCTCCAGCTTTTCTGTGCGCCTGATCACCGGACAGAGCGCGCCGGTGCCAAGCAGATTGTTGCGCACCCGATGGCGCAGAGACAGGGACGCGGGGCAGGTGAAATAGGCTTCGGGATCGAGTGCGTCGACGGCGGTAACTGTGGGGGCGTCGTCGATATCCAGCCGCTTGCCGCTCAGGGTTTCGTAAAAGAACCATGCGCGCCGCGTCGCCGCGCCGGTCGGTGTCCGCTGGATGAAGTCTATGAGGTTCTGTTCCGGCAACGCATCGAGGATGCGCTTGAGCACCAGAAGATCGATCGGCTCATGACGCAGGGCAAAGCCGAGATGCCCATCTAGGGTGTCTTCCGGTTGATACCGCTTGTCATAGACCTCCCAGATGCCCTCCCCCCGGCGATTGCCGCGCACATGCCGTTCGGAAATACAGGCGGGGTTTCTCACGGGCGCCTTCACGTCGAGTGCTTGGACGAGAGCGGCCCAACCCGCGAGCCGCGTGCCCTCTGGAACGGATTCGTTCTGAAAATGGGCAGATTTCCCGACGTCGAGTTTCATGTCGGCTTTCTCTCATGATTGTCGAATATCGATCATATGTCGCGAGTCTGTCGAAAGGAGTTTACAGTCCAAGGATTGAAAATCAAACACCAATGTCGAAAATCGTTCACGATAAGATATGAGTGTCGATAACAAGACGAAACACACCCGCAGGCCACTGACCAGAATGGAGCCAAAATGCCGTCAAAAGAGCTCTGGCGCGAGGAACTGTTCGCGCTGGTTTGGGAGAAGCCGACGCAGGAGGTGGCCAGGGAACTTGGCGTTTCGGATGTCGCAATCGCTAAGCTATGCGCCCGTCTTCAGGTTCCCAAACCGCCGCGAGGCTACTGGGCCAGGGTTCAATCCGGGCAGACGCCGAAACGTCCGCCCCTTGCGGCGTTCCGAGAAGAGGTCGATCGCAAACGCCGGGAAACGGCACGTGCGAAAGCAGTTGTAACATTATCAAAACTGCAACAGCAATTCTACGAGGCTGCGCTTAGCGAGTTGATCGCTCGTGGTGTGGATGTGGGTGGGACCGAGACACGCAGGCCCAGGCTGCCCGAACTCCACCCCGACCCGATCTCGCCGTACAGATACTGCTCCTCATTCAAAACCGCGGGCATCACTGGGTCAAAGAGGGTCAAGTCGCCGCCAACTGGAGCCATTCGGTTCAAGCCAGTGCGGCCAGTCTGGTTGGAAAGCTCCTGCCACTCGCACGACCACAGCTCTTGATGTTTGAAAGCGATCGCGAGCCCAGGCGGCACACGGCAAATGGCCCTGCGGTCTTCGTGCGTCTGACGGCACATCTGCAGGAGCGGATTGCCTCTCTTGTGCGCGTCGTCCGGGACCAGAAATTGGACCACGTCGTCATGCCGCTGATCGCCGCGGATCACGCGTGGTCGGCCCGGTATCTTTATGCGCCGGCAGCGCATGTCTTCCTGGACAGCACCTTGTGTGTTTCGGCCACCGAAGTCTGGGTGGAAAGCGCTCGGCGAGCGTGGCGCGACGAGGATCCGCCCGAACGGGTCGCCACCGGCAGACTCAAGCTGCGCGACATTATGCCGATCGATTACATGCCGGTTCGGGAAATCGAGCTGCCTCCAGGCGTTTCCCGTGCCACCGTGAAACCCTACCGAGAGCGCCTGCAGGGATTGCTCGAGGCCGATCGCGTACATGAGATGATATCTCGCGCTACATACGCGATTGAACGGCAGGTCCCAGACGACGAGCTGTTGCTCGCGGACCGAATATGGTTCGGAAGAGAGCGGCCCTTTCGGTCGGCGCGGGAAGCTTTGGCGCGTCTCGAAGATGAACTGGCCGACTGGGAGACGGAGTTGGAAGCCGAGCGTTGCGCCCTCGCCCAATCGATACTGGGCATTGAAATGGGAGATATCGTGGCTGCGGAAAACCGCGGGCGCTTCCTACGTCTTTCCGTCACGGGAATTACCCCTCTACGCGAGCGACAAAGGCGCCACGTTCATCATCAGTGGCACGCGGTTTCGCAAGGATGGCACATTGGGAAAACTGCAGGACACGTTGAGTCTGCATTTCGAGGCCGACAGATGACTGGCATATTCGCACAAGCTTATCGACGCTACCATCCGCAGATGGCCCGCAAATGGCTCCTTCGCGCGCCCATTTCCGTCATCTACGACGCCGGTGGCCGTTCCCGTTACCGGCTACCAACCGAGACAGTTTTGGATTGGAGGCATTCTGGCCGCCACTAGTACCCACATGCCGTACTACATTTGTTGGTGACTTCAGCGAAGTATTGCAGTCCGGAACCAAACATTGTCGCGTGCAGGGCTGCTGGGTTATACTATCCTATGCAGTTGCGCGACGACTCACTCCTGCTTAGCGCGTCCGACCTGATCGGGCACCTGAACTGCCGCCATTTGACCGGTCTCGACATAGAGGTCGCGCGCGGCACACTTCCCAAACCCGCCTTCTGGGACCCGCTCCTCCAGATCCTCTGGGAGCGCGGCGCACGCCACGAACGGGGCTATATGGAGCACCTGAAGGCGCAAGGATTCGACGTCACCGTTATCGACGGCGTCGGGGTCGATGACGACGCGGTCGCCCAGACCCGCACGGCGATGATCGAAGGCCATCCTATCATCGTGCAGGGCGCGTTTCGGCTGAATGGCTGGGTCGGTCGTTCCGACATTCTCCGGCGCATCGACACGCCGAGCGATCTGGGAGCCTGGTCCTATGAGGTGATTGACACCAAGCTCGCCCGCGAGACCAAAGGCGGCACCGTCCTGCAACTCTGCCTTTACGCCGAACTCGTGGCCTCGGTGCAGGGGCTGACGCCAGCATATTCCTACGTCGTCGCCCCCTGGTCCGACTATGAGCCGCAGGTCTTCCGCATGGATGACTATGCGGCCTATTACCGTCGGGTACGGGACGGGCTCGCCCGCGCGATCGACGAGCATGGAGACTCGGAGATTTATCCCGACCCGAAAACGCATTGCGATATCTGCCGCTGGCAGGATCGTTGCGACCAGCGGCGGCGCGCCGACGATCATCTCTCCCTCGTGGCCGGTATCAGCAAGGTCCAGATCGACGAACTCAAGCGCCAGGGCATCGAGACCGCCGCCAACCTCGCGGTCATGCCCTTACCCCTTGCCTGGAAGCCCACCCGCGGTGCGGCCCATTCCTACGAGCGCGTCCGCGAACAGGCGCGCATCCAGGTCGAAGGCCGCGCGGCAGGTGCCATGCTCCACGAGTTACTCCCTGTGGTGCCGGGGTTCGGGCTTGCGAGCTTGCCGGCGCCGTCCGCCGGGGATGTCTTCTTCGACCTCGAAGGCGATCCCTTCGCAGGCGAAGGCGGGCTCGAATATCTGTTCGGCTACAGCTTCAAGGATGCGGACGACACCGCCAGCTACACCTGCGACTGGGCATTCTCCCGCGAAGAGGAGAAGGCGAATTTCGAGCGCTTCATCGACTTCGTCATGGCGCGTCTCGAACAGCACCCCGATCTGCACATCTACCACTTCGCGCCCTACGAGCCGGCAGCGCTCAAGCGGCTGATGGGCCGCTACGCGAGCCGCGAGGAGGAGATCGACTTCCTGCTGCGCTCCAAGCGCTTCGTCGATCTTTACGGCGTTGTTCGGAACGGCTTGCGGGCGAGCGTCGAGAGCTACTCGATCAAGAAGCTCGAATCCCTTTACGGCTTCACGCGCGACACAAAGCTGTCCGACGCCAACATGGCGCTCGCCAAAGTCCAGGCCTGCCTAGAGCTTGGCGATCTCGAATTCATCGACGAGGCCGACCGGGCGGTGGTCGCTGGCTATAACCGCGACGACTGCGTTTCGACCTGGCAGCTGCGCGACTGGCTCGAGACCCGGCGCGATGATTTGGTCGCAGGCGGTACGGTCGTGCCACGCCCGGAGGCACCGGAAGGTGCGCCAAGTGAAAAGCTTAGCGAATGGCAGGAGCAGATCAATGCGCTGATCGCGCAGCTGAAGGGCGACGTGCCTCCCAATCCCGCGGACCGGACGCCTGAGCAGCATGCGCGCTGGCTGCTTGCCCATTCGCTCGACTGGCATCGCCGGGAGCAGAAGGCGCTGTGGTGGGAGTATTTCAGGCTGTCCGACTTAGCCGCAGAGGATCTGCTCGAAGAGAGGGCGGGCCTGTCCGGCCTTTCCTTCATCGGTGTGACCGGCGGCACCGCCAAGGCGCCGATCCACCGCTACGGCTTCCCGCCGCAGGAAACGGAACTGCGCGGCGGGGAAGGCTTGCACAATCTGGGCGGCGCGAAGCTTGGTTCGGTCGAGGCAATTTCGCTCGAAGAGCGCTGGGTTGACATCAAAAAGCGGATGGACACCGCCGGCCTGCATTCCGGCGCCGTGTTTGCGCACAAGGTTGTAAGAGCAGAGGTCCTTGCGGAAGCACTCGTCCGCATTGGCACCTATGTCGCCGCAAACGGCATGGAAGGCGACGGTCCATATAGGGCCGCCCGCGATCTTCTCATGCGGATGCCACCGCGGATCGGCGACCAGCCGATCCAGCAGGATGGCGAACCGGCGCTCGATGCCGCGCTCCGCATCGCACCCTTTCTGCAGCCGGGCGTCTTTCCCATTCAAGGCCCGCCCGGTGCCGGCAAGACCCACACCGGCGCCCGCATGATCTGCGTCCTCGTTCAGGCCGGAAAGACCGTCGGCGTGACCGCCAACAGCCACAAGGTCATCCGCAATCTTCTGAATGCTGTCGTGACGGCGGCCGACGAGATGGGCATCGACGTCCAGTGCATGCAGAAGCCTGCCGACAAAGAGGACGGCGTTCACCGCCTGCGCTTCACGACCAAGGCGCCCGAACTGCTCGGAGCCATCGGCCACGGCGTTCACGTCGGCGGCGGCACAGCGTGGCTCTGGGCCTCGCCCGACGCCGCCGAAGCTGTCGATGTCCTCTTTATCGACGAAGCGGCGCAGATGGCGCTTGCCAATGTGCTGGCCGTCTCTCAGGCGGCATCCACTATCGTGCTGCTCGGTGATCCGCAACAACTCGACCAACCCATGCAGGGCAGCCATCCCGAAGGCACCGACGTCTCATCGCTCCATCACATCCTCGGCGGTGATCAAACCATTGCCGATGACCACGGGCTGTTTCTCGCCGAGACGTGGCGGCTTCACCCGGACATCTGCGCCTATACCTCCGAGCTGTTCTACGGTGGGCGCCTTCACCCACGGCCAGGGCTGGAAGTGCAGGACATAAGATCGAGAAGCCGTATCAGCGGTGCGGGCCTGCGCTATATCCCGGTCCCGACTGAAGGCAATCAGAGTTCGTCGCCAGAGGAAGCCGACTGTGTCCGCGATCTTGTGAATGAGATCCTTGGTTCGGGCACGACCTGGATCGACAAACACGGCGTCGAAGCGCCTGTGACGCTCGACGACATCCTCATCATCGCGCCTTACAACGCCCAAGTCTTCGAAATGCGGGACCACATTCCCGGCGGCCGTATCGGCACGGTCGACAAGTTCCAGGGACAGGAAGCGCCGATCGTCATCTACTCGATGACGACTTCAAGCTATGCCGACGCGCCGCGCGGCATGGAGTTTCTCTACAGCCTGAACCGGCTCAATGTGGCCACCTCACGCGCCAAATGCACTTGCATGTTGGTCGCCTCGCCCTCCGTTTTCGAAGCGCAGTGCCGAACGCCCCGACAGATGCAGCTTGCGAACGCCTTCTGCCGGTATCTTGAACGGGCGAACGTGATCTGAGGCGGCTCGCACCGGCTGCGAGTTTCACGCGAGGTCCCCTTCGGTGCGATTACCCTTCTGTCCGAAGACACAGGGAGAACGTGTTAGTGAATATGCCGGATGCAACGAACTAACGCAACGTCCTGAACAGTGACCTGACCAACGCGAATTGGCCAGGCCAGGTCGAGGCGGGATCGAAGGCCCATATCTCCTTGGGCCAACAGCTGATGAGCGCATCACGATGATCTGCATGGGACCTGCCCGATTATGGCGCAAGTCCGGACATATTCGATACGCTGTACGGCGCGGACTCGCTGGATGCATAGCTGGCAGCAATGTAGGCTATGCGACACGTGGGAGCATGGGTCATGTTGCAAAGGCTTAATCTGATAGGGAGGGGTGCTTGTCAGTCGATGAATCTGTCTCCGACGTTGTGCTGGGTGCAGAAGCGGCGCGGTTGATATGGGACGATGACCCGGCGGCGGGGGCACTTGTCGATCCGCGCACGCCAGAATTTGCGCATGCAATGATCGATACGTCAGTGACGATCCTGCGGAGCTCGCGAGGTCTCATAAAGCGCATGATTGATCGCGCGGCGGCGGGAGCGGAGGATCTTGCCGTCGAGCAGTTCCAGGGCATCATCGAAGTCATACAAAACGCCGACGATGTGCGTGCCACGGAAGTGCGATTTGCGCTCCGCGAAAAGCCTGGGAAAAGGCAGCTACTAATAGTTCACAATGGCCAACCGGTGACATGCCACAATGTACTAGGCATGGCGCTGCCGTACCTCACAACCAAGACTGACCGCGTGGACCAGCGAGGCCGGTTCGGTATCGGGATGAAAACCCTCAAACGCATCGCCGATGCTGTCTCGATCCATTCAGCGCCGTATCATTTTTCGGGCGATCAACTACGCTTCGATCGGATAGGTCCAGAGAACGCCATTCCCGGTTTCTATGATCCGACCCTCGACACGATGCTGGTCGCGGACCTCAACGCGAGCTTCCATGAGGATGAACTCAAGGAATGGTGCGAAGCTTGGGAAGCAGATAGCCTTCTTTTCCTGGCGTCGGTGTGCCGGTTTCGATGGTGTACGCTGGATGGGCAATCGATAGCCGAACGCACCCTTGCGTTCTCGGCTTGGGAGCCGGTGCACTACACGGTCTCTCACGCTTCGATAGATCATTTGGTACGCAGGCAGGTGAACGGCCCGGCCGGCAGTTGGACAGTCTGGCGTGCGACCGTAGCAGTACCCGCCCATCTGCACCCTGCGCACAAGGCGCGAAGTGATTTCACGGATATCTCTGTCGCCATAGCGAACGACAACAGCCCGGCGGGGCTGTTCATAGGTTTTCGGTCGCAAGTGCCATTATCTGTCCCTTTCTCGATTGACGCACAGTTCGATCCGAGCACCTCGCGCGAAGCCATCATTGAGAATCCATGGAACAACTGGCTCATCGACCGGACCGGTGAAGTTCTGGCCACGATTGCTGCCGAGCAACTGCGAACAAATCCCTTAGCAGGCTGGAGCCTTGTGCCCCTGGAATCCGAAACAGTGGGTAAGGCGGACGACCGCTGGCTTTCCGGAAGATTTGCCAGTGCCTTTGCTGAAACCCGAGATTGGTTGGCGAAGCAGACTTCCCTCACGATCCAAGGAACGGCGGTACCCCTGGAGCGCATAGTTCACGAAGAAGACTACTTCACCAATGTCCTCGGCGGCGCGGACTTGGAACAGCTGGAGCCAGAATGCACCGCCCTTCCGACGGGGCACCGTGACGATGAGGGCCGCTGGCGAGAGGTTCTCAATGCTCTCGGTGTATCGCCTCTGATCGACGCGGCCGTATTGCTCTCAGCCCTCCGGGACGGTCAGTTTTCCGGCAAGCCCCCGGAATGGTGCGTGGCAGTGGCTTCGCGCCTTGTGCAAAACCATCCTGATGATGAGCTGTTCGACACGCCGTTCTTGCTCACAGATGATCTGCGTATCGTCAGTTGCAGGGAAGCGGATGAGTCGCAAAAGCCGCTAGTCTATGACGCCGCACCCTCTCCTTTTGCGATGCGGTGGCGGCTTATGGATCGTCTGCATCCGGCTTTCGGTCACAACGAAGATGGCAAGGAGGTGATCGCTTGGCTTTCCGCGAATGCTGCGTTCACAAGCCACCTCGAACCTGAGATCGAGCTTGCGGCATTTGCTGAGCATTTCGCTGGCAATCGTATCGAGATCACAGATGAAGAGTTGCGCGAGCTTCGTGAGAGTTTCGATAGCGTGTCCGACAGAAGGGCGGAAAGGCTGGGCCCATCGGTCGGCGACGTGCTGCTCGTCGACGGGTTGGTTTACAAAGGAGGAAAGCCAGCACGACAAAAAGTGGCTTTGACGGAAGCCTATCTCTCCAAAACTCTCGATGGCGAGAACTCCACCTGGCCAGATGCTGCCGGAACCACACCGGGGATCCAGTGGATCGCTGCGAAGTACGAAGACGTGCTCAAGACGGGTGCTAGGCGGTGGGCCAAGCGCAAGCGCGAAGATGGGTCGATATCCCGAGGACCTAGACGCTTCCTGACACTGCTGGGAGCGGAGACCGCCCCACGAGTGGTGGAGACGGATGGGCGGGTACGCTGGGGTGAAGGCGCCCGGTATGCGGAGCTGCGCGCCCGGCGCGCCGAGCAAGTGGAGTATGACTACCTATCGCCTGCCTTAAGCAGCGTCCTCAAAGCTCTGAGAAAGCTTAGTAAACGCGATGTCCGGCAGCGAAGCCCGGCCCTTCTTCGGACACTCTCCAGACACTGGGATCGGCTTTACGCGCCAAGACAGCGCGTTCCGGCTGAGCATGTGGCCACCAAGTATATCCACAGCCGCGGGGAGGTCACCGCCGCATGGCTGAACGAACTTCGTGAAAGTGATTGGGTAGCTGTAGGCCGTGGCGAACTGGTCGCTCCGGACGTGGCCGTACTAAAGACGTCAGAGACCCAGGCGCTTTACCAAGTGTTTGTGTGTGACATCGCGCTGGACGAGGTGTCTGCGGACTGTGCCGTAGCACTCAAGTTAATCGTGGATGTGCGGGTGGGCGATCTGGTCGGCAGGCTCGAGGAAATCCGCGACCAGGCCGGACCCGTCGATGACCTCCATATACTCCAGCTCTATCGCACCATTGCCAAAAGATGTCCCCGCGTAGCGGCGTATAACGCCCTCGTCGGTGAAATGAGTGTGCAGGAACTCAGACGCCGGTTTCTTGCGGGCACGGGACTTGTCTATGTGGGCAATGGAACATGGAAACGTCCCGACGAGGTTATGCGGGGCGTCGACATCTTCCATGACCGCCGGCTCTTTGTGCCGGGAGGCCCAGGCTGTGCCAGTCTCTGGGTCACTCTTGGTGTCGAAGAACCAACACTCGACGATTGTATCCAGTTTTGCCGCGAGCTCGCTGCTGAAGAATACAGCCTGGCTACAGACGCCGTCCTAATGGATGTCTACCGCTATATGGAGGAGATCGTGGGGACGGCCGAGCGCCGTCACCGCGACAAACTACGCCAGCTTCCGTTGTACTGCACGGACAAATGGGTGAGCACGCGCCCGGTGTTCTGGATTGAGAATGCCGAGCTTCGGCAAGAGCTTGTGGCCAGACTTCCCTCTTTGAACTGCTGGACGCCCCCTTGCGACCTTCGGGATTTCCCAGGTCTTGGCCGAGCGATCGGCGTGGAAGTCATGGCACTCACACTTAGCGTCGAGCAAGATATGCCGGAGGAAGAAGAACGCGGCGAACAACTGCGCCTGCGATACGGGCACGCCGTCGACCATTTGTCATCGGAGTTGGCGCGCAGTGAACCGACGCTACGTGATCGCATCAACATAAGCTGGGATACACTCAAGGCAATCCCGCTATATGTATCGGACGGTGTAATTCCTGTTCGGGTTAAGGCCGAGCATCTGCCTTCTACTGGGATCGTTGTCGGTCTTCGCGCTTACATCGATGACGCATCGCGCAGAGTGTACGTGCGGGATGACGACATTGGCGACCGTGAGTTCGGAGGGCGTGCGATTGCCTCGTTCTTTCCGCTGGATGTGCGTCGTCGTATCGGCGGAGAATGGGCCCTAGCGTGGCTTAAGAGCCGGGACACGGCCGCAGAGGTCATCCGCCTTGCCAGTGATGAGAGACGCACAGAGGCCATGGCCGAGACTGCAGCGGCAATTAATGCGGCGCCGAAGAGCAAGATAAAGGTCACCCCGCCGAAAAGCCGCGAGACGAAGGTCGAGCCAAGAACGCTGAAGCAATCAGCAGGGGCGGTGGTCGGCGCGACGGTGCAGCCTGGTACGCAAAGCCACAACCCGAAGCAGGCAGGCAAGAAGCAGACTAAGGGCCTGCATTCAACTCCACCGAAGCCAAGCGAGTTTGCGACGAGCGGTAAAATCTCGGCACCTGCCGCTTACACCAATGCGGATCTGGAACAACGAGGGTGGGAGATTTTGAAGCAGGCGTTGGAGACATCGCCGGACCAACGCCTTACCGACTTTCGTCAGCGACATGGCGTTGGTGCGGACGGAGTATTCGACTGGAAACGCTTCGTCGAGATGAAGGCAACTGCGCGCGCACCGCAAACTCAGATTGAACTCTCCAACAATGAGTTTGAACGAGCAAAGCAACGAGGTAGCGACTTCATCTTGGCGCTCGTATCGGGCCTGGAGACCGGCCAGAAGGACGAGGTTCGGCTGATTTTCGATCCTGCGAACTGTGCCACTATGCGTCCGGCCAACGGTGTGAAGCTAGTTGGCCTTCTGGATGCACCTGCTGTCGTAATACACTTCGAAGAAGCAAGCGAGGAGGCGGAGGCCGACTAGCCCGCCTCGGCAAGAACCAACCTGGGGAGTTGCAATTCCAACGAAGCAATGGGCAAGGGCTCCATTGGCAGCTTTGACAGCCTTGCTTTTCCGCTCTCCTGAAGAGCTTCGGGCGCAGGCAGGCATACGAAAGTCCCCGAGGAAGGATCCCGCGAGGTGCAGTCGACGGCTAGGCTGCCAATGTCCGGGAGAACAATCGGAGCCTGTAGCGAATATCCGGTAGGTGTGGGGATTGACGGTAGCGGTCCCTAGTCTCGATACTCAAACGTTGGATCTCCTACGCTGGAGCAAGCCAGAGTAACATGGTCATCCCGGACCGAGCTGACCTCAACGCTCACTCCGCTGACGGGTGCATCTATGGCCGCTTCGCGCTCCCATCCCGGCCGTGCAAGGTCGCCGCCCCTCATCCCGAAAGCGGCCGCTCCTTGAAATCTGATTGAAGGCCAATGTGGGCTGAAGCAGTCCTTCGCTGCGGTGCTCGCCCTTTGACGGCGATAGCGACGGCGGCTCCAAATTAAGCAGCGAAAGCGAGCTTGCGCGAATTCATCCGTCAAATCCACCCGATACAGCCCAAGAGGGTGCTCTAACTTCTTTGCTATCAGTGATTCGCGAAGTATTCTTACTCGATGTCCTATTTCTCGGATAATTATGAGGCCTTCCGTTACCCGCTCAAAGACGGAGATGCTGCCGGATTCCGGCTAGCACAGCTCGGCGCCATCCATGCTGCTGCCTCACACTTCACCCTGCGGTCAGAGCCCGGTGTGGTCGCGATGCCAACCGGATCGGGTAAAACGGCCGTTCTTATTTCCGCTGCCTTCGTGCTTCGCGCAACGCGTGTTCTCATCATCTCGCCTGGGCGCCTTGTCCGGGAACAGATCGCCGAAGAAGCTGGCGCACTGACTACGCTGCGAGAGGCCGGCGCAATTGGTGACGGCGTTCCGAACCCACGAGTGTTCAGCACCAAGAAACGTATCACGACGGCAGAGGAATGGGAGGCCTTGCGCGAGTTCGATGTCGTCGTAGGCACGGTTCAGAGCATCAGCCCCGAATACGAGCAGATTCCGGAACCGCCCGCTGACCTGTTTGACCTGGTGCTGGTCGACGAAGCGCATCATAGCCCTGCCCGAACGTGGCAGGCGGTGCTCAACCATTTCCCTGAGGCCAAGCGGCTGTTGTTTACGGCGACGCCGTTTCGTCAAGACCAGAAGGAAATCAAAGGCCGCTTCATTTACACCTACGATCTCCATAAGGCCTACGAAGATGGTGTCTTCGGGGAAATTACCTATCAGCCTGTCGGCCCCGCCCCGGGCGTCAACCATGACGTTTCGATCGCGCTCGCAGCCGAGAGACAGTACACGGCGGACCGGGAGGCCGGATTCCGGCACCATCTAATGGTGCGAACGGATAGCCGTAAGCGCGCCGGAGAATTGCAAGCCGTCTACGACGAAAACACAGGGCTCAGACTTCGCATCATTACCGGTGACAAATCGCTGAGATACGTGAAGGGAGTGATTAACAAGCTGCTCGCGGGAGAACTTGATGGCGTTATCTGCGTGAACATGCTCGGTGAAGGTTTTAATCTCCCGAGCCTGAAAATCGCCGCTATCCATTCTCCCCATCGTTCGCTCGCGGTCACCCTGCAATTCATTGGCAGGTTTGCAAGGACGGTCGGTGACAACATCGGGCCTGCGACGTTCCTGGCGATTCCATCGGAGATCGAGATCGAGGCCGAGCGTCTCTATGATACCCGCGCGGTTTGGCAGGAGATGGTGCAGAACCTGAGCGCTACGCGCGTCCACCAGGAAGCGCAGATTCGCGAAGTGCTTGAATCCTTTGCCGTTGCCCAGTTAGGCGCCGAGGACCTTGCTGACCTGTCACTGTTCGTCCTTGAACCGTACTACCACGTCAAAGTCTACCAACTTGATGCGCCGGTCGATCTGAATCAGCCGGTGAATTTTCCGGAGCCGCTTGAGGTCGTTTACGAAGGCATCAGCGAAGCCCACAACGCGGCGGTCTACATCACACGTGAGGTCAGCCTTCCTCGATGGACGACCGATGATCGCCTCGCCATTGTCCACCCGGACCTGTTCATCTTCTATCAGCACGCTGACTCTGGTCTGTTGTTCATATGCGCCTCCCGCCGGGCGGAAGGGCTGTACGCTCAACTGGCTGAAACCTTTGCGGTTGCCAATCCCCGGCCGCTGCCACTTGTTCGCCTGAATCGGGCGCTCAACGATCTGACGACACCCGAATTCTTCAATGTCGGAATGCGCAATCGTGTCGCGCTCAATACCATGGAGTCATATAGGATCGTTACCGGCTCCAACGCGGACAAGGCGATCCATAAGAGTGATGGGCGCCTTTACCATCGCGGCCATGTGTTTGGCCGAGCGTCGGATGACGGCGACCTAGTCACTATCGGATTGAGCAGCGCCTCAAAGATTTGGAGTAATACCAGTTCCAAACTCCCTGGCCTGATCTCGTGGTGCGAGAAGCTTGCCACCCGCATCAGTAGCGACCGCAACCCGGTTACCGGCTCGGGTCTCGACTATCTCGATGTCGGCGAAGAAATCACCGAGCTTCCCGATAACATAATCGGTGCCGATTGGCCGCTGTCAGTGTACCGCAGTCCGCCACTCGTCAGGTTCAATGGCCCGAACGGCGACATCACGGCGCAGCTATTGGACTTCGACATATCCGTTGATCGCGATCGGTCAACGCCCGAAGCGGTGATGGTCACATTGCGGCACGATCCGGGGTTTGCATTCGACGCGACGTTTTCGTTCGAGACTGACCGATATTTTGAGCCAGCAAGCGACCATGAACCGGAGGCATTCGTGGAACACGATCGCGATAACATTCCACTGATCGATTTTCTGAACGGCGATATGCCGCATTTTTTCACGTCCGATCTGTCGCTTGTCGACGGAGCTAGTCTCTTGAGGCCGCCTGACGGCGGCGTTCCTCTCGTTGCCGAGGACCAGTGGGAAGTAGTCGACTGGACAGCTGCAAACGTTGATATCGGCCGCGAATTCGGTAACGCGAGCCCCGGCATGGAGTCGGTCCATTCATGGCTGGATGCTCGTCTGCGCGCATCGAATGATATTGTCGTTTATTACGATCACGGCACGGGCGAGATGGCGGATTTCGTCGGTATCGAACAGCACGACCGTGGATTGACGATTCGTCTCTATCATTGCAAAGGCGCGGGCGGTGCCGCTGCGGGGCACAGGTTGGGTGACATATACGAGGTCACCTCTCAGGCCGTTAAGTCGGTCACCTGGGCGCTCAAGCAGCGCGTGCTCAAGCACATACGCAGGCGGTTCACTGAAAGGAAAGGTGCCCATCAGTTTATCAAAGGCGATCTTGATGCTTTAACGCTCCTCATCGAGGAAGCGACGCCCGCGCAGATTTCATTTGAGTTCCTGGCGGTTCAGCCTGGACTTCAAAGAGAGGGATTGCCGGAAGAATTCGCCAACGTACTTGCCGCCGCCAGCGACCACCTTGTTCGTGGTGGTTTTCTGCCCCTGCGCGTCATGTGTTCGGCATGACCGCCTTGGCGCTTCTTGACGTTCAAGGACATCATGTTCTGACCAATGATGGAGCACAGACCCTCCTCCTCGTAAGCAACGCGGGCTGTATTTAAGAATGACCTTATCGCCTTCGACCAAGTTCGCCGTGGCGGTGAAGCCCCTGCTTTGGAGCTTGAACGGCTACAACGGTCCAAGCAGCCCCCGGGTGGCCGGCGGCTTCGTGAGGAAACACGGGTTTGGCGGTGAGGAATGGAACGGGCGCATTAACCGTACCTGGAGGGGGCAGCGCGTTTTCCATACTGAGACGAAGGAAAAGCTCGATCTCTACGCGAAACATGGACACCTCGGCCTTCTCATGATCGCCATGCATGACGACGTACAGCACATCGTGGGTGTGGCCTGTGGCGTGCGCATCAACGAGGAGGATGACCTCGCCTCGATTTTCAAACAGTCGGCCTTCAAAAACACAATCAATGAGCTATGGAATGCAGGCTCCGTTCGAGCGCGATATGCATCGATTGCGGCATTGAAGAAGGACTTTCCAGCCGGATTTGACACACCGAGGTGGCGTTGCCCATCTGACTATTTTCATTGGTTCGACGAACCTATTCCTCTGCCGAAAGACCCCCTCGGCTTAGGGAAAAAGGTTCTCGCCAAGATGCACAACAACTACCAGGCGATCCGACCCGAACATGCCCTGAAGCTGCTGGATGGACACCTGCCGCCCGAGAGCCTCGTTCGCCAGTGGTTCATAGAAGGGGAGTTCGACGAAGCCTTCCTGCCGCGCTACGTGAGAAGCAAACCAGGTCAGACGTCCTCGGAGCGTGCCGACAACTTCGGCGCGCCAGCGGCCAAAGACCCTTACACGCGCTACATTCAAAATAGGGAGGTCAGGGTAACTCCCGAGCACCACTTGTTAGAGAAGGCGTTTCTCGCCTTCCTGAGAACCCTCAAAGCGACAGCCATTTCGCAGAACAAGAACGCGATCGACGTTCGTTTCCACCTTGCAACTCGGGGCCGCGTCATCGCCGAACTCAAGCCAGCCACAGCTGGGCAGACCAAATACCCCATTCGCTTTGCTGTGGGCCAGGTGCTCGAGTATCGATATTTCCAGAACCCAGACGCACATCCTCTCATCGTCCTGGGAGCCAAACCCAAACACGAAGAGATCAAGTTCTGCCATTCACTAGGTATCAGCTTGGCATGGAAGACAACTGATACGTTTGTCGTCCAGTGGGCACAATGATGATCGACGCAATGCGCAAGTCGTCCACGATGCCTACCACGTGGCGCGAATGACACTTCGGGATCAGAAGTGGAATAGGCGAACTTTTCCTAATTTGCGAACTCAGCACAGCTGCTTGATGCAGAACGTTTTCACAACCGGGCAGTCTGGAAACGGCCCTGATACGGTCAATCCCATCGGCGCAGCTAGGCTGCTAGAAGCCGAGAGAATAATCGGAGCCTGTAGCGTATTTCCGGTAGGTGTGGGGATTGGCGGTAGCGGTCCTCCGCTACCAAAAAAATCGATCGTGCCAAAGATTTAGCTAGTGGTCGCATTCTGCGACGACGGGTACTGGGCGGCTTCTTTTTCTTGCTACTCAGACCTAGCAACTCTCATGTGCTATTCAGGGCCCAACGCCGATGAATCGAACTCTGAACAATATCGGCTTTGACCTGAGGTCCGATTTTCTTCCAGTTTGGCGCAGAGTTTTACTGTTGATTTTTGACCTCATGCTGCCTGTATTTGCGATTTCCTTTTTGATGCAAATTCGTAGGGCGTGAGATTGCCTAGGGATGTATGGGGTCTGTATCTGTTGTAGTCGTCCTTCTATGTAGTGATTTGGAATTCGGCTTCCGCGATCGATGAAAACAGCGTCTCGTTGAGGCACTCATCCCTGAAGCTGCCGTTGAAGCTCTCGACGAAACCGTTTTGCATCGGCTTGCCGGGCTGGATGTAGTGCCAACCGAAACCGGTGACACCATTTGAGAACGGCCATGCTTGTCAGTTCGGTTCCTTTCAGAGACCACGGTGACCGGTTTGCCACGCAGACGGACGAGCGCTTCGCATTCACGTCTTTCCAGCGTCTTCAGCTTGCGGGCATCGGATACATCCATACCGCCAAACTTGGCCTTGTACTTGTGAAAGGTGGCTTCCGAGATTCCGTGGTACCCGCAAACATCGGCCGTCTTCTGGCCGCTCTCCTGCTCTCGCAAAATGCCGATGATCTGTTCTTCCGTGAACCTTGAACGCTTCCTTCCATCCGTCTCCTGAATGCGAGGGACGCTATATCCGAGCGGTCGAACAGCGGGTGGCGAGGCCGGCTCCAACTAGTGGGGTGGAATCCGCTCCCGCCTGTTAGAATACCTCTCGGCTTTCCGGCAGTCGCATTGTTGTGTCGAGGAGGGACGGTGGCTCACTATCTGGTAGCGAATCGGCGATTTGCCCCCTTGTTCTTTTGTCAGGTTGTTTCCTGGTTCAACGATAATTTCCTCAAGAACACCCTGGTCTTCTTGATTTTGTTTAATGTCGCGGAGGGTTCCGCTGCCCTGATTTCCCTCGCAAGCGCCGTCTATATCGTGCCCTTTCTTTTCCTGTCTGCGCCGGGTGGGCAGATTGCCGATCGGTATGACAAGGCCGCTATCTTGAGAGGGCTCAAGTTGGTGGAGATCGCAGGGGCGGTGCTGGCAACCCTCGGCATGGCCTTCCAGTCGCTTCCGACACTGTTTTCGTCACTTCTCATGTTCGGTGTCGTTTCGGCGTTCGGCGTGCCCGTGCAGTACAGCATCCTTCCAGAGCAGATGCGTCCCAACGAACTCCCGACGGCGAACGCCTGGCTGAAGGGGAGTGTCTTTCTCGCCAAGCTGGGGAGCACGCTTTCGGCGGGGCTTCTGTTCACGCTGGATATCGCTCACCTGGCCTTTGCCCCGATCATCGTTACGCTGGCGATTGCCTGTTATCTCGTCAGCCGAATGATTCCCCCGACCACGGCTGCAAGTCCCGGCCTGCGGGTCGACTGGAACATCATCAAGTCGACATGGGAGATCTTTGCCGATCTGGTACGCGAGCGCCGGTTTCTCGTCATTGCCGCGATGACGTCCTGGTTCTGGTTGATCTCCGCCATGATCTTTGCGGTGCTTCCGGTCTTCGTTAAGGAAAACATGGGAGGTGGGGAGAGCGCCGTCACGTTCTTCCTTGTCGTCTTTGCCTTTTCGATCGGCATCGGCTCCGCATTTGCAGCGAGGCTTTGTGCAGGACGGGTTGTCTTCCTGCCGTCGATCATCGGGACGGCACTGATGTCAGTCCTCTGCTTTGATATTCACTTCGTGATTGCGGGCGTCGCCGAACAACACACCTCCGTTCCAATCCTCGACTTCATTGTCCAGGCACATGTGATCCGCATTGCCATCGATGTGGCTGGTCTTGCGATGGCCGGTGGCCTGCTGCTTGTTCCCACGTCCGTTGCTCTTCAGGTCTGGCCCGAACCGGGGCGCCGGGCGAGGACGATCGCGGGGGCAAGCGCATTGGGCGCCGCTCTCATTGTCATCTTCGGCACAGCGCTTGCCGCGGCGCAGAAATTCGGACTGAGCGCTCCCGACGCGATGCTGATCCTGAGCGGGCTGAACGCTGTAGCCTTCGTTCTAATGATCAGGTTTCTCCCGGTGCCCCTTTTCGGACGGCCTCTGTAGGGCACTTCCTGAATCCCATAACGCCTCCATGCCCGATGCATTCCTTGCAGCGATTGCCCCAGCTGCGTGGATCAGGGCGCTTCCCCGAGTTGGTTCGGGCGCTCCTAGTCGGGGCGGTTCGGGCGTGCGGGCTTGAGATGGCGAGCCGCGCCGGAGCCTGTCTGTATCCTTTGGCACAAATGCTATATTGTAATGTTCTCATTCAGTTTGCCTAATATTTAGCCGGCGGCGTTGAGACGGGAAGAACGATGGCCTTTTGGCCCCGATCCGACGGCCGGCATTTTTCCAAGCATCTCTGCGCGGTTTGCGCTCGCATATTTGGTATGTGTAGCGTGTTCAGCTTTGCTGGTGGCTTGATAGTTCGACGCTTGGACGAGCTGGAAATCTATTATGATCGAACAGAATGATTTCACTGAGGGCGAGGTGTTTTCCTTTGGGCCGTTTCGAATGGTGCCCGCGCATAGGTCCTTATTTCGAGACGGTGTTTCCGTCAGAGTTGGAACACGTGCGCTCGACATCTTGAGAACTCTTCTGGAACGCCCGGGTCAGGTCGTTGCGAAAGAGGAGTTGATCGAGCGAGTCTGGCCGGAAGTCACTGTCGAGGAATCCAATCTTCGCGTGAACCTCGCCGCGCTTCGCAAAGCACTCGGCGACCGGCGGGAGGACGTCCGGTATATCACGAACGTCCCGGGCCGTGGCTACTGCTTCACTGCGCCGGTGGTTCGCGGCCGGCTTGAGCAAGCCCAGCCGGACACATCGGAATCGCAAACCGAGCTGAGGAAATTGCCCGCTCCGCCGGCCAGCATGATCGGCCGAGACCAAGCGGTCGACGCCCTCTGCGAGCTTCTCCAATCCAGCCGTTTCGTCAGCATCGTCGGCGCGGGAGGCATGGGCAAGACCACTGTCGCGGTGTCCGTGGCGCATCGCCTGTTGCGGACCTTCCCCGACGGGGTGGCATTTGTCGACCTCGGCGCAATTTCCGATCCCGCGCTCGTCATCTCCGAGACCGGCGCAGCGCTGGGATTTAAAGCACAGGGGGATGGCGCGATGGCGCGCCTGCTGACGTCTCTCAAGGCCAAACGCATTCTTCTCGTCCTGGACAATTGCGAGCATCTCGTCCAAGCCGTTTCGGACCTTTCGGAGCGGCTGATCGCGGATCTCCCGGCGCTGCATCTGCTCGCTACGAGCCGGGAGGCCCTGCGCGTCCGGGGCGAAAACGTCTATCGTCTGGCCGCGTTAGACGTTCCGGGACGGGACCAGGGGCTTACTGCGGCGCAGGCGCTGGCCACGCCCGCCGTGCGCCTGTTCATGGAACGGGCCGCAGCCAGCGGATACTCAAAGGGCCTGACCGACGAGGATGCGCCGCTCGTCGCTAGGATCTGCCATCGCCTGGACGGAATTCCCCTCGCGATCGAGCTCGTGGCCAGCCGCGTCGGACCCTACGGCATTCACGGTGTGGAAGACCTGCTGAACAACCGCTTCAGGCTGGTCTGGCAAGGAAGGCGCACGGCCTTGCCGCGCCACAAGACACTTAAGGCGATGCTCGATTGGAGTTACTTCCTCCTTTCGGAGCGCGAGCAGCGCTTATTGCGACGCCTGTCATTGTTCGTGGGCATGTTCACACATGCGGAGGCCCACGACTTCGGCAGCACCGTTGACCGGGACGGCGACGATGAAGGCATCGAGGCCATCGAAGGCCTGGTCGAGAAATCTCTGGTCTGGGTTGTCCAGCAGAACGGGGTTCCGGCGTTCCGACTTCCGGAGACGACCCGATCCTACGCGGCCTTCAAGCTCGAAGAGTGCGGAGAGAGCGAACGGCTGCACAAGGGGCACGTGCTCTATGTCTCGGGTCTGTTGGGGCAGATCCTAGCGGACGCCCCCGTGATCGCAGATAAGAGACAGCTGACCGCCTTCGAACCTCACCTCGCCAACTTGCGAAGCGCATTGGCCTGGTGCTTTTCGGCAGGCGGCGACAGCCGTTTAGGCGTGGAAATGGCTGGTCAGGCAGCACCCTTGTTTCTGGGGCTCTCGTATCTTCCCGAATGCCTGCAATGGTGCGGACGAGCACTGGCGGTGCTTCCTGCCGCGGTTCGCGGAAGCAAACTGGAGCTAACGCTCCAGCTTTCAACAGCGATCGCCACCGTATTCACGTCCGGAAACAACGACGAGATCCGACATGCGATGGATCGAGGTCTCGAACTGGCCGGGGCCTTGCGCGATACGGAACGTCAACTTCATCTGCTTGCCGGGCAGAGCGTGTTCTTCGCGCGGCATTCGAGAACCGACGAAGCCATTCGAGCAGCTCGGCATAGCGTCACCATAGCGGAACAACTTGCCGGCGACAGCCCGGCGGTGGCTGCCAAATGGCTTCTCGCGTCCGCCCACTTCGTTGCCGGAAACCAGAGGGAGGCGGAGCAAGTCGGAGAAAGCGCCCTGGCGCAGTCGAATGCGACGATTTCCCAAGACTACACGTTGTTTGGCTATCATCAACGCTCGCGTGGCCTCGTTTCCCTGGCCCTTACCCTTTGGATGCGCGGCCGGCCAGAACGGGCCATGCTCATCGCAAGGCAATCCGCCGGAGAGGCCGAAACTCGGGGAGGACCGGTCGATCTCTGCCTCTCGCTGACCCACACGGTGCCGATCTTCTTGCTGAGTGGTGAGCTTGACGCTGCCGAGACGCAAGTCGGCCGGGCCTTGTCCTTGTCGCGGGCGCACTCCTTGAAGCACTTCGAATCGACATGCGTTGGCTTCAAAGGGGAATTGCTCATCGCCAGGGGCAACCCGACCAGCGGGGTCGAGGTTTTGAAAGACGCTCTACCCAGAATACGAGCGGAGGGAGCGCGGCCACGCGCGACTGCCGCGGAACTTGCGCTGGTGAAGGGGCTTTTGTGCCTCGGAGAGGTCGACGGGGCGCGCATTCTGGTCGCTCAAGCAAGAGAAGCGGCCGACCGCGGATTTCTGTATCCGGAGGTGCTGAGGGCGAGCGCCGAGGTCCTCATGGCCGCGCAAGACGGAGGGACTGATATGGCTGAAGCCTTGCTTCGAGAGGCGATTCAGTTGGCCCAGTTGCAGCACGCTCTGGGCTGGGAGCTGCGCGCGGCAACGACGCTGGCCGAGCTGTTGCTGCAGGATGGAAGGATTTCGGAGGCACGTAGCGTCTTGAGCGAGCCGCGCTCTCGATTCAGGGAAGGCTTTGCCACTCGAGACTTCTCGGCTGCAGTTCGTATGCTTGAGAAGATCGTGACGAGTGAGAATTCGTTCACCTGAATATCTCCTGTACACATCCAAGCGGCATGAACGGAATTTACTTTAATTACTGAGATTTTTACGAAATATCTTCGATAACTTGATGCTTCCTGTTCGAAAAGTATTGCCGATTCTGTGATCGAGGAGAGGGGTATTCAAGTAACCTCGCCGATGGACCGCGATATGACGTCGTCGGCATGCTCTTCGTTTTTTCACAACCATTAACACGCGCGGGCCGACGTTTTCCGCGATGATCGAACAGAGATGGTCTGATGCCACCACCTCATTGCCTGTCGGTCGGCGATGTCTCTGTCCAATCTTCCCCTCCCGATCCGGATCTTTCTCGAGGGCCTGGTTGCTTGCGGCAGCAATACGACCGCGAAGACCATGGCCTCGCGCCTCGATCGGCGGCTGGCGACGGTCAAGCCGCTCGCCCATTGGCTCGAATTCCTGTCGGGTTGTTCAATCCGCCTGATCCGCGCGGTCGACGAACGAAAGCGAGCCGGGGAGGCCGTGGTCACTACGCTGACAGTCACACGGGGGCCGGAAGGCGGCGAGGGGGAAACCTACAGCGACTGGCGGTTCGTCGTCCATGACGGGCGGGTCGCCGTGGTTGCCATCGAAGACCGGACGCCGGTCCGGATGCCCCCGACCGTCGGAAGGTTCCTACGAGCGGCGAATTGCCTCGACGCCGAAGGCATGCTTGCAACATTCGCCTCCGACGCCTTCGTCGATGACCAGTTCAGTGACTATTGGGGCAGGTCTGCGATTGCCGACTGGGCGTCACGCGATGTCGTCGGGCGCCGGTTGACCTTCTATGTCGTCAACGCCCTCGACCACTACGGCGAGGTCATCGTAACGGTCACGGTCAACGGAAATTTCGACTGGCTCGGGCTTCCGGATCCAGTGATTCACGCCTTGTACTTTCGCCTGTCCAGCGACCGGATCGTCAGCCTCATCATCCTGCCGAAGCAGTGAGGGCCGAGGCGCCGATCACGGTCTATGCCGAGCGGGATTTGATCTCGCCTTGCGCAATTTATACGCGAGTCGATCGGCGCGCCGACCGCGCCGGTGCGGAGCGCGAGCTGGCCACACCTGCGTCGGGTCGGACGCAGGTGTGGTTGTTCAAGGTTTCGAGATAGGGTCGCCGCTGGGCGTCCGATCTGTCCGATCGAACGCCGGCTGCCTGGATCGGCGGACGTTCTTTCGATAGCGACCGAACGTCCAACGCTCATCGACTTCAGTTCCCTGGGGCACCTTTACTTCGTCCGAATGGATGCGGTCTGCCCTAGGCTGTGAGTACGTTCTCGATCGAAATCGGCAGGTTGCGCAGGCGCGTGCCGGTGGCATGGAAGATCGCGTTGGCGATGGCCGGGGCCATGCCGACCAGAGCGATCTCGCCAAGCCCCTTCACGCCGAGCGGGTTGACGTGGGGATCCTCCTCGTCGACGAAATGCGCCTCAAGCCGGTCGATGTCGAGATTGACGGGCATCAGATAGTCGGCCATGTGGGCGTTGACGAGCCGGCCGTCGCGGGCGTCGAGCATGGTGCGCTCCATGAGGGCCATGCCGATGCCTCCGACCATGCCGCCGGTGCACTGGCTGAGGGCGAGCCGCGGATTGACGATACGGCCGGCGCCGTAGACGCCGAGCGCCCGGCGCACGCGGATCGTGCCGACGTCGCTATCGATCCCCACCTCGGCGAACACGGCGCCGAACGAATGCATGGAAAACCGCGCCGCGACCTCCGGATCGCGCTGCGCCGATCCTTCCGCCTCGATCGGCCGCACCTCGCGGTTGCGCGCTGCTGCTTCCAGAACAGCTGCGCAGGCGGCGCGGATGGCGGACCCGACCGACGCCATGGTCTGGGACCCCCCGTGCGGTGGGGCCGGCGGAAAGTCGGAACGTCCGAGGCTGAAGCGGACGTTGTCCAGCGGCAGGCCGAGTGCGTCCGCGGCGACCTGGGTCATCGACGTATAGGTCCCCGGCCCCATGTCGCTGGCCGCGACCTCGATCTCGGCAGTGCCGTCGGCGAGCAAACGCGCTCTCGCCCTGGTCGGGCTGAAGAGCACCGGATAGGTCGCGGATGCACACCCCATCCCGACATATTCGCGGTCGTCGCGCATTGAGCGCGGTGCCGGGTTGCGCTGTGCCCAGCCGAACAGCTCGGCGCCACGGTCGTAACACGGCATCAGCGACCGGCTCGAGAACGGCTTGCCGGTGCTTTCGTCGATTTCCGGCTCGTTGCGGCGTCGAAGTTCGATCGGGTCGATGCCGAGTTCATAGGACAGTTCGTCCATCGCGCACTCCAGTGCGAACATGCCCTGCGCCTCGCCGGGACCGCGCATGTGATTGGGTGTGCCCGTGTCGAGCGGGACGATGCGGTACTGGGTTCGGACGTTCGGGCAGGAATACATGAAGCCCGTGCCCGCGGTCAGCGCCTCGATGAACTCCTCGTAGCGGCTGGTCTCGCCCCGGCCTTCGTGAACGATGCTGGTCAGCTTGCCGTCGGGTGTTGCGCCGAGTGCTACCCGCTGCAAGGATCGAGGCCGATGGCCGGTGGTGAAGAACATCTGCTTGCGCGTCAGCGCGAGCTTGACGGGCCGTCCCACCTGGCGAGCGGCCAACGCGGCGATGGTCACATGCGACCAGGTTCTGAGCGTTGTGCCGAAGCCGCCGCCGACGAAAGGCGAGATCACCTGAACGTTCTCGGTCGGGATGCCGAAGATCGCCGCGATTTCGGCTTGCTCGTTGACGACGAACTGTGTCTTCGACCAGAGCGTCACCCGATCGCCGTCCCAGCGGGCGACGGTCGCATGCGGCTCCATCGGATTGTGGTTCTCGCGCGCCGTGTCGTAGAAGGCGTCGATCCTGACGGGCGCGGTGGCGAGGGCGGCGTCGGCGTCGCCGCGGGCGGTGTCGGCCGGATAATATGCCTTGGGGCCCTTGCTGGCCTCGGCCATGATTTCCGTTGTGTCTGAGGCCGACGGGTCGACGGCAGGACGCTTGGCCGCATAGGTGATCGAAAGCGCGGCCGCCGCCCGCTCCGCCTGGTCGAGCGTATCGGCGACGACGACGGCGACCGGCTGGCCGTAGAAGCGCACCTGATCGCCCTGCAGCACATGCAGCCGTTCCCCGGTCGCGGGATCGATCGCACCCTTGTGCGGGTGGTAGGCGAGGCGCGGGGCGTTGAGGTGCGAGATCACAGCGATCACGCCGGGGAGCCGCGTTGCGGCCGCCTGATCGATCGAGACGATACGGCCGAGCCCAACCGTCGCATTGACGATGACCGCGTAGACGTGCTCGTCCAGATTGAAATCCGCCGCATAGCGTGCGCCACCGGTCACCTTGAGACGACCGTCGACGCGACGGATCGGCTGTCCGACGAATTGTGTGTTCATGCGAGTTCTCCCGCCATTTCGAGCGCACGTGCGATCGTGCGCGGCAGCAGTTCGATCTTGTAGTGGTTGTGCGCGAGCGGCCGCGTGCCTTCGAGCGCGAGCTTTGCCGCCGCCTCGAGGTTTGCGCGATCCGGCGGGCGGCCGATGAGCGCCTGCTCGCAGGCACGCATGCGCCAGGGTTTCGTTCCGACGCCGCCACAGGCAATGCGGACGGTGCGGATGACGCCGTCTTCGATCTCCAGCGCCGCCGCGGCCGAAACCAGCGCGAATTCGTAGGAGGCGCGGTCGCGCACCTTCAGGTAGCGCGCTTGCCTGGCATGGGCGCCCCCAGGCACGCGGACCTCGAGGATCAATTCGCCGGGCAGCAGCGTGTGCTCAAGATGCGGCGTGTCGCCGGGCAGCCGGAAGAGCTCCTCCACCGGGAAACTGCGCTCGCCGTCCGGGCCGCGCACGCGCATCGTAGCGTCGAGCGCTACGAACGCTACGGCAACGTCGGAGGGATGCGTGGCGACACACTGCTCGCTCGTTCCGAGAATGGCATGGCCGCCGTTGAGCCCGTCGAGCGCGGTACAGCCGGAACCAGGCTGGCGCTTGTTGCAGGCTGCGTCATGCATTCGAAAGTAAGGGCAGCGCACGCGCTGGAGCAGGTTGCCGCCGATCGAGGCCATGTTGCGCAATTGCGGCGAGGCGCCTTCGATCAGGCTTTCGGCCACGAGCGGCTGCAGGCGCAGGACGTCGGGATGCGCGGCGATCTCGCTCATCCGCGCCAGCGCGCCGAACACGAGGTCCTCGCCTTCGACGCGGATATCCTTGAGCGGGAGCGCGTTGATGTCGACGAGCCTTTCGGGCCGCTCGACCTCTTCGCGCATGAGATCAATGAGGGTCGTGCCGCCGGCGATGTAGCGGGCCCCGGCTTGCGCCGCGGCGATCGCATCCTCGGGGCTGCCGGCCTTCTGCAATGTGAAGAGAAGCATGGTCAGGCCCTTTCCGCTGCATCGGTGATCGCTGCCACGATCCCAGGATAGGCCCCGCAGCGGCAGATGTTTCCGCTCATCCAGAAGCGGATTTCCTCCGGCGAACCGGCATGGCCTTCGGCGATACAGGCGACGCCCGACATGATCTGTCCCGGCGTACAGAAACCGCACTGCAGGCCATCGTGCTCGATGAAGGCCGTCTGCAGCGGGTGGAGTTCCCCGCCTTTCGCCAGCCCTTCGATGGTTGTGATCTCGGCGCCGTCATGCATGGCTGCCAGCGTCAGGCACGACACCACCCGCTTGCCGTCGACAAGGACTGTGCAGGCCCCGCAGGCACCCTGGTTGCAGCCCTTCTTGGTGCCTGTGAGGTCGAGCGTTTCTCGAAGGACATCGAGCAGCGACTGGCGCGGATCCGGTGTCAATTCGTGCGGCGTTCCGTTGACGGATATCCGCAAGGTATCTGTCATGGTGGAGCTATCCTGTGCGGCGGCGGAGATGGTCCCTACCGCGGGTGTCACCGCCACGGATACGGCTCCGCCGGCGAATTGCAGGACGGTTCGTCTTGAATAGGCGCCGGCACCCGTTTGGGGCGAAGCCGAGCTCTCTGCGCCGCTCGATGAACCAGGAAGGTCAGGATTCGCCATGTTGGTCCTCCGTCAAGAATGCGCAACTGCACACTCGCAAGGACAGTGTACGGCGATCCTAAACTGGGGCCGAGTTAATCGTTGTGAATCGAGCGGGGCACATGTGAAGGCCGCAGAATAAAAGGGGTGGATTTGAGCATTCCTCTGCAGACGAGGTTCATTATTGGCTGCCCTGCGCCATTGAAGCCTCGCTTCTAGTGATGAGACCGGGGTCTCCGCCCGCCCCCACTGCGGAAGGAACCTCCGCGCTGGCGCAGCGGTTGGCCCGGCAATTTCGATCGTTGATCCTATGGTCAAAGAAACGCCGGACGGTGGACGACGCCCTCTTCGCCCGCGCCGTCGAGGTCCTCTGCGCCAAGGCGGTTGTCGATATGGTGGGTCTGCTCGACTACTATTCGTTGATTTCCCCGACGATTAGCGTCTTCCGGATCCCGCCGATGGGCTGCATCCCGGAGCTGTCCGATGAATGAGGCGGCGCCGACCTGGACGGCAAACCCGCGGCGGACGCAGGTGGTCCTGCCGGCGGGCACGATCGACTGCCATTGCCATGTTTTTGGACCGACCGACTGCTTCCCCTATGATCCGGCGAGCGGCTGCATGCCAGGCGATGCGCCGTAGGAGTCCCTGTTCGCCCTTTACGACCGCATGGGCATTGAGCGCTGCGTCATCGTGTAGTCCGGCTGCCACGGCTTCGACAACAGTGCGACGGCCAGCGCTATCTCGGCATTGCGCTGCTTCGGCCCGACGTCTCAGACGCCACCCTCGATGCCTACCACGCGCTCTCAGGCATCCGCTACCCCCGGCGCGCCGCAAGCCGCCTATGCGTCGGCCAAGGCCACCATCATTCAGTTCTCGCGCGTTGTGGCGGTGGAGTCGCCCGAACGCATGCCTTCCGCTAGTGCATCTTGCAGGCTTTTGAGCCTCAGAAGGACATTGAAATGGCGGGGAAAGACACAAGGCAGAAGAGATCGTCACGAAGCTTCGTCGGGTTGACGTGCTGCATGCGCACGGCAAGTCCGACGACGCCACCTCCGATAATCGCGACTTCGCTTGCTTCCTGCATCGCCGCTGCTCAGATCATCGTTTCATAGAGGCGCCGGTCCGCTTTCAACACGTCCCGGAGGCTCTCCAAAGCGCACCGAAGATCTTTCGGCGAGCGCGCCGCTCCAACGTTCACTCGTACGGCATGCGGCACCGAATCGCGGCCGACCGCAAAGACCTCGCCGGAAAGAACGCCGACGCCAGCCTGCGCGGCGGCGCGGGCGAACGCGTTCGCATGCCAAGGCTCTGGCAAGTGCAGCCAGAAATGTGTCGCGACGTCATCTGTCCAAATGTTCACGTCATGCAGAACTTCCCGAACCACTGCCTGACGCCTGCCGAACTCGTCGCGTTGACCGTCAACAATCCGCGCTACGCGGCCGTCCTCGATCATCCGTGTCGCGATCAACGCATTGAGCGGGCTGGTGCTCCAGCAGTTGATGCGCAGCATCGCCGCAATGTCGGCCACGAGCGCCTTGGGGGCTAGGACGGCACCGAACCGCAAGCCCGGCGCGACGCATTTCGACAAGCCGCTGATATGGACTGTGATGTCAGGGTCGGACGACACCAGTGCGCGCGGCGCATCCGCTTTCAATGGACGATA
The DNA here is from genome assembly GCF_023507705.1 of Stappia sp. WLB 29. GTDB lineage: Bacteria > Pseudomonadota > Alphaproteobacteria > Rhizobiales > Stappiaceae > Stappia. Next base: position 369,733 of record NZ_JALBGD010000002.1, read on the forward strand.
GACGTCGTCCTCGACGATCAGCACACCATGCTTGCGCGCGATTGCGGCTAGCGCGCACTTGCGCTCGGCGGACAGCGTAATCGTCGTCGGATTGTGCAGGGTCGGCACGAGGAACAGCGCGCGTGGCTTGAACTCGTTGCAGGTCCTGTCCAGCGCATCCGGCAGCATACCATCGCGGTCAATTGCAACCGGCCTGAGGTTGAGGTCTAGTGACCGGCACAGTGCGCCAATTCCCTGATAGGTGACCGCGTCCGCCAAAATCGCATCGCCCTGCCGTGCTACGGCACCGAGGACGCAGGCGAGGCCGTTCTGCGCTCCGTTGGTCACGATGATTCTTGACGGATCGTTGATACCGGCTGCGGGAGACAACCAGTCGGCAACCGCCTCTCGAGCCCAGCTCGGACCTTCGGGCGCGTGAAAGTCCTGCAGCGAAGTGTAGCGTTTGTCGCGCGGTAGCTGCGGCATCAGGGCCGCAAGAGCCTCAAGGTAGCCAGTTGTGGCCGGTCGGTTGACTGACAAGTCTATAAAGCCCTGCTCCTCAACTGGCGCTGACTTGAAGCTGGCGTTCACCGAGGGGTCGGCGATGATCGAACCTCTGCCGGCGCGACTCTCCACCAGCCCGCGCTCTTGTAAGTCCGCGAAGGCACGGGTGATCGTGGTCAAGTTGACGCCGACCATACGCGCGATGTCGCGCTGCGGTGGAAGTCGTTCACCGACGGTAAGCTTGCCCTGCACAATGCCGTCGGCAATCAGGTCAGCGATCTGCCGGTAGATTGGCACGTTACCCGCTACGAACTTCGTCTTCTCAAACATGCGAACTGGCTGATCCTCGAATCTCATGGACGCTTTGTGCCACATGCAAATAGATCATGCAATTAATCATATTTCATAAAAACATGACATGCAAAGAAGGATTGAGCGAAAAATTTGACATTAATGGTCGGTTGACGATGGATTGATATCGTGCAAGTTTCAAATTAATGACTTGTATGGTCATACATTGGGAGCAACCGCTACAGAGAGCTCGGTGGAGGAGACCGCAATGACACAAAACAATCGCAAAATCGCAACGCTGCTGGCCATCACAACCCTTCTACTTACCGGAGCAGCGCACGCCGAGACGCTGCGCCTGTCCACCTTGAAACAGCCAGGCTCGGACGGCGCGCAGGCTGCAGAGAAATTCGCAGCGCTTGTCGGGGAGCGAACCGAAGGACGAGTCGAGGTCAAGGTCTATCCTGCCAGCCAACTCGGCGACTGGACCGAGGTCTACGAGCAGGTCATGCAGGGCGCAGTCGACATGGCCATGCAGCCGCTGGCAACCGCTGACGACAAGCGACTCGCCATCACCTGGTTTCCCTACGCCTTCACCAATTACGAGACGGCGAAACAGTCGCTGTCGCCCGGCGGCGCGGTATTCGACATCGTCAGCGAAGCAATCGCCGACAAAGGCTTGACGCCCCTCGGCGTTTATGGCGAGGGCATGGGCGGCGCCGGCTTCGCCGGGGCGGTCGAAAATCCCTCCGACACGGAACTCAAGCGAAACCTCAAGATCCGCGTCTGGCCGGGCGGCGTCACACACAGGGTCCTGCTGGAGCGCTTCGGCTTCAACACCGCCACGCTGCCCTGGGCCGAACTCTATACTGGCATGCAGACCGGAGTGGTCGACGGACAGATCGGCGGCACCGCCGGCATGGCACTCGAATCGTTCAAAGACATCACCAAGACCTGGGTCCAGTACAACGACCACTTCGAAGGCGACTGGTTCATCGTCAACTCGGAGAGGTATGCCTCGCTCTCGGAGGCCGACCAGAAGATCCTGCTCGACGCGGCGCAGGAAGTCAGTTCGGAACGTTTCGAGCAGGTCGAAGCGGCCGACGCTAAACATTTGGACACGATGCGTCAGGCGGGTATCGAGGTCGTGACCTTCGACGACGCAACGCTGGACAAGCTGGCAGGCGTCGCGCGTACCGACGTTTGGCCGCAGATCGCCGGCGAACTCGGCGAGGAAACCTTCGGCCAGTTGAAGTCCTCCCTCGGCATCGATTGATGTCCCTTGGGACCCGGCGGCAGTCTCCCGGCCGGGTCCCTTCTTTTTCTGAGAGGCAAGACGCGATGCAAGAAGACGAAACCACCGTCGCAGTTGCAGTACCGGGCAGCATACATGCAGGCGTCAATACGCCAGACTTTCTCTCGGCCCGCGGTCTGGCGATCTGGAACGCCAAGCTCATTCTGCAGCGCCTTGTGCTGCTCGTCTGCGGCGCGGCCCTCACAGCTCTCGTGACGGTGCAGGTGTTCACCCGCTACGTCGTGGGCATCTCGCTGTTCGGCATCGAGGAACTGGCGAGCTTCGTCGCCGTCTATCTCTATTTTATCGGTGCATCACACGGCGCTTGGGAGCGTGGGCATATTTCAGCGAGCCTGGTCGAGCTCTTCCTGCCCGAAGGCAAGGCGCGCGCCGCTATGGCCGTCTTTTCCAGCTTGGTGACTGTGGTCCTCTCGGGCTGGATGACGGTGTGGGCATTTCAGTACCTCGCCTTCACGATCAGACGCGGAACCATGTCGCTTGAGACCGGCATTCCGCTCGCCTGGGTGCATGGCGTGATGCCGCTCGGCCTTACTTTGATGACGCTCTATTTCGTGGTTGAGCTTCTCGACCGCTGGAACCTGCTTCGCGGCAAGACAAGCCGATGAGCCCGCTGATCCTCATCGATGCGCTGCTGCTGACGGTTTTGCTGATCATCGGTGTGCCAGTCCCACTCTGCTTTGCAGGCGCGGTCTTGTTCCTAGTGTTGACGGGCGACTTCGGCAACGCCAGCTTCCTGGTCGGAGCCGGCTATGCAAAGCTCTCCTCGATCGTGTTGGTGGCGATTCCGCTCTACATCCTCGCCGGAGGGATCATGAGCCGCGGCGGCATTGCCGGCCGCCTCGTCGACCTTGCCGACACCGTGTTCGGGCGCATGCGCGGCGGCCTCGGAATCGTCGTCATCATCGCGACCGCCATCTTCGGCGCCATATCGGGCATGGCCTCCTCGGCTGTGGCCGCGATCGGCACGATCATGATCCCTCGCATGGAAGAGCGAGGTTACGACCGTGCCTATGCAACTGCACTCGTTTCGGCCTCGGCCGTTCTGGCTTTGCTCATCCCGCCCAGCGCCTCAATGATCCTGTTCGGCTGGGTCACAGGCACCTCAATCCTCGCCTGCTTCCTGGCACCTGTTGTGCCGGGTCTCCTGCTTTGCCTGTTGCTGGGAAGCTGGAACTACGTGCTGACGCGGCGCATGCCGCTCGCCGCTCCTGAAAAGGCAACCACTCGGCAGGTCATGCAAGAGTTTGCGCGGCGCACGAAACGGGCCGGCTTTGGTCTCGCCATGCCTCTGATCATTCTCGGCTTTATCTACGGCGGCGTCACCACCCCGACCGAAGCGGCGGCCGTCGCCGTCGTCTACGCCATACCGATCTCGATCTACATCTATCGCGACATGAACTGGTGCGACACGAGCGAGGTAATCTGGCGTGCCGGGCAGACGACAGGCGTGCTGATGGTGCTGATTTTCTTCGCCGCCATGCTCGGGCGCGTCTGGACGCTGGAGAATGTACCGCAGCAGATCATGGAGGGCTTTCTCCTAGTGAGCGAGAATCCGGTGATCCTGCTGCTGCTCGCCAACCTCTTCCTGATGATCGTCGGCATGTTCATGGAGGACGTCAGCGGCATCCTGCTCGCATCGCCGCTGCTCATGCCGGTCATGGTCCATGCTGGAGTCGATCCGATCCAGTTTGCCGCGATCGTCGCCACCAATCTTGGTATGGGACTGATCACGCCACCGACCGCGCCGATCCTCTACTTCGCTGCCTTGATCGGCAAGGTGCCGTTGGCCAAGATGCTGACGCCGACGCTAGTCTTCGTATTCCTTGCCTATTTGCCCGTGGTTCTCTTGACGACCTTCGTACCCAGCCTCTCGTTGGCCCTGCCACGGCTCGTGCTGGGCGTTCCGTGACCCTCGCTATCTTATCATCAAAATGATCTCCCTTCTGCCAAACCGCTCTGAAAGGAACATGCGCGGGTTGACCTTGGCTGGGATCACTGCCTCTACACCGGCTGCCTCGATCTCCTTGCAGACAGCGTCGGCATCTTAGCCCCGATCAGCCAGGAAGGCCTCGATCCGGTCTCCAATCACACGGAACAGCGGAGCAAAGCCCTGCACATCGTGCACCTGTCCAGGCCTCAGCATGAAGCCGAGCGGGAGATCTCTGGCGTCGCATCTGGCTTGGAGCTCCGGCATCCACGACCATGTTCAGGCGGTAGAATCGCCCCCATCACGCCGATCCCCTCGTCCAAGGCTGCCTCCAAAAGCCGGCTTTGAATCAGCCGACCGAGCCCACGGTCAGGCTTAGTGCACGGAACCTAGATACCCTGGGGCGCCCGACAGCTAGGTCGCATAATCCATTAAGGGGATTCCCTTTTTATGGGAGGCATCTCGGTAACCGACCATTCCAACCCGTCGCAGATGCGAAGCAAGCGTCTGCGACAGGAGATTATTTCAGTTGCCGCTTTTTCCAGCTAGCGCCACTGTCGCGCCCCCGGTCGCTGTTTCGCCGGCCCGTCATCAAGCGGCGGCGTAGTGGGAGAAGACGTCCGTACTGCCATTCCGACGGATCAGGAACACGTCGTATGCCTCGCGCTCGTTCTCCGGCCCCATGCCGGGCGATCCGTAGGGCATGCCGGGCACCGCGAGGCCCACCGCGTCAGGGCGCTCATCCAGCAGGCGGCGAATGTCGGCAACAGGGACGTGACCCTCGATCATGTAGCCCTCGACCCGCGCAGTATGGCAGGAGGCCATCTCCTGCGGGATGCCATTGTCCAGTTTGTAGCGCATGAGCGCGGTCCCGGCGCTGTGCTCGGTCGTGACCGAGAAACCATCGTTTTCCAGGATCTCGATCCAGGCCGAGCAGCAGCCGCAATTCGGATCCTTCATCACGTGGATCGCCGGTCCGGCGTCTTTCGCCTGGGTCCCCAAGGGCGATGCGGCCAGCAGTGCCGCTCCGCCGATCAGGAGAGCGCGGCGGGAGAAACTGTCTTCGATCATCTGATTTTCCTTCCGAGATTGCATGCGTGGACTGACAGGTCAGAGATCGACCCGTCTGAGCCGCAAGGCGTTGGTGATCACCGAGACGGAGGACAGGCTCATCGCCGCCGCCGCGATCATCGGCGAAAGCAGCAAGCCGGTGACGGGGTAGAGCAGTCCTGCCGCGACGGGGACGCCAAGCGCGTTGTAGGCGAAGGCGAAGAACAGGTTCTGCTTGATGTTGCGCAAGGTGGCACGGGCGAGCTTGCGCGCTCGAACGATGCCCATCAGGTCACCGCCCAGCAGGGTGATGCCCGCGCTTTCCATCGCAACATCGGCCCCGGTGCCCATGGCGATGCCGACATCGGCAGCGGCCAGCGCAGGCGCATCGTTCACCCCGTCGCCGGCCATGGCGATCTTGTGGCCGTCGCGGCGCAACTGGTCGATCAGGTCCTTCTTGGCCTCGGGCAGGATGCCCGCGCGCACCTCGTCTATCCCGAGCTTGCCCGCCACCGCCTGCGCCGTGCGTTCGTTGTCGCCCGTCGCCATGATCACGCGCAGCCCTTGAGCGTGCAGTTCGCGGATAGCCTGAGCCGTCGAGTCCTTTATCGGGTCGGCCACAGCCACGATTCCGACAAGCGCCTCATCGACGGCTATGAACATGGCCGTCTTCCCTTCGGCGCGCAGAGTATCGGCCCTGGCTTCAGCCTCACCGGTTTCAAGACCCATTTCCCGCATCATCGCGGCATTGCCGAGCGCCACCGCGCGTTCGCCGACTCTGCCGCGCACACCCTTGCCGGTGATTGCCTCGAAGTCCGCAGCCTCCTGACGCGGCGCACCCTGCGCCTCGGCGCCCTCGACGATCGCCTCCGCCAACGGGTGTTCCGAGCCGCGCTCCAGAGCTGCGGCCAGCGACAGCAGGTCGACTTCGGGCAGTTCCGCCAGCGCAACAGTATCAGTCAGCTTCGGCTTGCCCATGGTCAGGGTGCCGGTCTTGTCGACGATCAGCGTGTCGACCCCCGCCATGCGTTCCAGCGCCTCGGCGTCCTTGATCAGCACGCCTGCCTGCGCGCCACGCCCCGCCGCCGTGGTGATCGAGATCGGCGTAGCCAGCCCGAGCGCACAGGGGCAGGCGATGATCAACACCGACACTGCAGACGCGATGGCGAAGACAAGCGCGGGCTCGGGGCCAACGGTCAGCCAGACGACGAAAGCGACGATTGCGATGGCCACCACAGTCGGCACGAACACCGCCGACACCCGGTCGGCCAGACCTTGGATCGGCGCGCGGGACCGGCGCGCGTTCGACACCATCGCCACGATCTGCGCCAGCACGGTATCGGACCCGACCTTGCCGGCCTCGATCACGAGGGAGCCATTCTTGTTGATCGTGGCGCCGGTCACGTCATCGCCCGGGCCTTTTTCGACCGGCATAGACTCGCCGGTCAGCATGCTTTCATCGAGAGATGAGCGGCCTTCGATTACCGTCCCGTCGACAGGGACGGCATCGCCCGGGCGCACGCGAAGCCGATCGCCCTCCATGATGTTCTCGAGCGGCGCGTCGTATTCGGTGCCGTCCGGCAGGATCCGTCGCGCAGTCTTCGGCGCGAGGTCCAGAAGCGCGCGGATCGCGTCGCCGGTGCGCTCGCGGGCGCGCAGCTCTAGAACCTGGCCCACGAAGACCAGCGCCACGATCACGACCGCCGCCTCGAAGTAGGTGCCGACGCCATGGCCCATCCGGTACTGTTCCGGAAACACGCCCGGCAGGAAGGTGGCGACGATCGAGTAAAGGTAGGCCGCCGCCACGCCGATGCTGATCAGGGTCCACATGTTTGGACTGCGGTTCACGATCGAATCCCAGCCGCGCCGGAAGAATGGCAGCGCCGCCCAGAGGATAACCGGCGTGGCCAGCACGAATTCCAGATAGCTGGCCGTCTGGTGCCCGATCCAGTCGCGCACCGGCAGCGCCACCAGTTCGCCCATCGTCAGGACGATGAGCGGCACCGCCGCGGCAGCCGAGATCCACATTCGGCGGGTGAAGTCGGTCAATTCCTCGCTGGGCTCGTCCGACGGCACCATCGGCTCCAGCGCCATGCCGCAGATCGGGCAGGACCCCGGCACATCGCGAACGATCTCGGGATGCATCGGACAGGTGTACTGGACGTTGGCCGGAACAGCCTTCTTCTGTCCGGCGGCGCGGCCGGAAGCATAGAACCACGGATCCGCCTGGAACTTCGTCTGGCACTTCTCCGAGCAGAAATGGAAGGTCTCGCCCTGGAACTCGGCGTGACGTCCGTCCGGCTTGACCGCGACCGCCATCCCGCAGACCGGATCCTTCGCCGTCTCCGTCCCTGCCGGGATGTCAGGCGCCCTGTGATGATGATCATGCTCCATAGTCTGCCAGCCTTTCGATCTCTTATCTGAGCTTGCGGCCTCCAGCCGCTGGAAGGTCAAGCCCTTTTCATGAGTGGTCGGAAGCGCCTTTTTCAGGCCCCTTTCGAAGGGCCACCCAGAGCAGTGGCAACCCGGTCACAAGTCCGAGTCCGAGCACCGCCCAGGTCGCGCGGCCAAGGTCTCTGCTGACCGCCTCACCTCCGAAATGGGCGAGCAGGAAGCTTGCCGGGATGATCCCGCCAGTGTCGCGAGAATGATTGCGCGCAGGCCCATCTCAGATCGCCGCGTCGGCCTTCGCCAGAAGGTCGCGCACCTCGCGCGAGACGGCCGTCAAATCGGCGTTCTCGATTGCCTGATGCGCCATCTTCGGATTGCAGGCGTCGAGGATGCGACAGGTCGGCATCTCGCCATCGAGCTTCTTCTTCATCGTCGCCTCGACGTCGATCTCGGTCAGGACACCGAAGCCATGGTCCGCCAGCGCCTTGCGCGTGCGGGCGTCGACATCGTCGATACCGGTATCCGGGATCATGCGATTGATCGTGGAGGCCATTGAGAAGTCCCTTCACTTATTTTCGAAGATATTTGATCAGCGCCGCTATGGCCAAAACCACCAGCGCGAGGATCAGCAGTCCGAAGAGCCAGCCAAACCCCATTCCGAAACCCATTCCGGAGCCCATGTCGTTCCAGTTCATCATCTCATCCTCCTGATTTTCACCCGTAAGGTGTGCCTTTTGGCCGGCCCTCACGACAACATGGGGCAGGACAGCATAGGATCGGTACCGGGACGTCGGGGCGCCCTGTCCGGACGCCCCACCTGGGTCAGGCTGATGCCGTGACTGCGAACTCGGTCATCATGCCGGTCGCAAGGTGCGGCATGTGATGGCAATGCAGCATCCAGCGCGCAGCCTCGCCGGCGTCGAGGGCGACATCGACCATCGCCATCGGCGGCACGTGAACCGTGTCGCGCAGGGCCCCGGCGACGCGGCGCCCGTTCAGGCCGACGACCTGGAACACATGCCCGTGCAGATGCATCGGGTGGGCCATCATCGACATGTTGTGGAACGACAGCTCGACCCGCTCGCCGCTGCGCGCGGCGACCGGCTGATGCTGGCCCCAGAGTGCCCCATTGATCGTCCAGACATAGGGCTGCATCGAGCCGCCCAGCATCAGCACATGGCTGCGGTCCACAGGTCGATCAGGCAGGGCATCGCGGGCAATAAGGCGCGCCTCCTGCGCAAGGCCGGTGTCGAAAGCGGGTGCTTCGGACTCCGCCATGGCATCCAGGCGCCGGACCTCGGCACCCTGCGTGGCAAGGATCAGGCCGGTGCGCTCCCGCGCCCCTTCGCGCAGGGCGAGAACCGGCCAGGAGCCGGTTTCCTTCGGCAGGTCGATCTCGATGTCCAGCCGCTGGCCCATCGCCAGCCCGAACCGCGTGCCCGGGACAGGCTGGACGGCGTGCCCGTCCACCGCGACAAGTCGCGCTTCTGCTCCACCGGTTTCGATCCAGAACACCGTCGCCGCGGCGGCATTGATGACCCGAAGCCGGATGCGTCCGCCACGCTCGACCTGCACCACCTCGGGGTCCGACAGGGTCCGGTCGTTGGCGAGATAGGCGTCCCAGTCGTAATCGTTCAGGTCCATGGCCATGCCGCCCATCCGGCCGCCCACGCCCATCATCCCGCCCATACCGGACATGTTGCCCATCGGCATGCTGCCATGATTCATGCTCTGCATCGCCCCCATGCCTTCCATGGGCGCGCCTTGATCGGGCTGCGCAGAGGGACCGGCGCCATCGCCGACATGACCCCTGCTGATCTCCGCCAGCACTTCCTCGGGGGCCCTGAAGGAGAAGTCATGCAGGAACATCACGACCTCCTGCCGGTCGGCGGCGACGTCCTCGGCCGAGCGCACGATCAGCGGCGCGGCCAGCAGTTGCATTTCCTGGGTAGGTACGTGGCTGTGCATCCAGTGTGTGCCCGGCCGCGCCTCGAAGTCGTAGGATCGGGTCTCGCCCGCCGCGAGTACCGGCATCGGCATGTCCGGCACGCCATCCTGAGCATTTGGCGGGATCTGGCCGTGCCAGTGGATTATTGTGCCCACGTCGAGATCGTTGGTCAGATCGACACGGAACTTCTGGCCGGGGTCGAGGACAAGCCCCTGACCGCCGGGGCCGGCAAGACCGAAGACCGTGGCTGCGCGCCCGTTAATGTCGAGCGTCCGGGTTGCAGCGGAGAGGCTGATTGGGGCCACGGTCTGCGCGAAGGCAAGACGGGGCATGTGTGCAGCGCCAATGGCGGCAGCACTTGCGGCGAGAAAGCCGCGTCGCGAAAGGGTGTTCATGGTCGTCTCCTCGGGACATCCGTCCCGTTCATCAATGCCGATGGGACGCCGCGGGCGTCGGCCCGGGCGCGATCAGAGGAGACGGAATTTGGGAGGTCGTTCCTTCAGTCCTGGCGCATGGCCGACGTGGCTTGCCTCGGGCGGGAAGTCGTGTCGGGAAGGCACGTACTCTTGTCCGGCTTTCGCGCTCGGAAACGGCAGGAAGGCCGTGAAACCGGCACAGACGAACTCGCACATGCCGGTGTCGGCGATGCCGCAATGAAGCTGGTCAGCACAGGAGCGTTCGCCGTCACCGGTGACGTGCATCATCTCGCCGACATGAACTACATGATCCTGCCCGGCACTCATGCGCACGGCATGCGCCGGAGTCATCGTTGTGACCACGGCGATCGCGAGCAAGGCGAACATAGTGACGAAGCGATCGATCATCTTGTAGTAGATAGGCTCTGGTCACGATAATGTCCATTGGATCGAGCCACTGGTGACTGCAGGGCGGCGCAGGGCCGTTCCTAGGACGCGGTCTGGCGCCGGGCAAGGCTCAGTCTTGTCTCCGACGGCCTGACGAGGCGAGTGAGGATGGCGCCTAGCACCCGCTCGTTCCCCAGATCCTGCATCGGCAGATGCGAGTGCCCGGCAAGGCCGATATCAGACAGCAGCAGCTCTTCAAGATGCAGTCCGGATGCCGCGCAGGCGGTTCTGCTCGTCTCGCGAAGCGCCTGCCACAGAAGGCTGGACCCGATGAAGTCGCCCCAAACGGCAAGAAGCGGCACGTCGGGAAAGTCCGGTACCTGCGGCAGGCCTGCCGGCTCGACGAGGCAGAGCGAAAGGGCCCCTCCTGTTGCCAGTCCCGAAAGCACCTGAAATGCCGTTGCCGAGCCGCTGCTGTGGGCGATGATGTGGCAGGGGCCGATGCGCCGGATCGCCTTTTCAAGAGCCGCTGCCGCGGCGCTTTCGGTGTCGGGCCAGCGCGGCGACCAGGCATAGGCCCCCTTGATGAAGTGATCCGTCGGAAATCGCTGCCCTGGATGCTCAGCTAGGCCGTCCGGCTGGCGGTGGCCGATGCGGAAGGTTTCCCAGGCGTCCTCGATGGAGCGCATGATCGGGCGCGACGCCCATACGCTTTCCAGAGCGCAGAACCCTGCTCTCCCTCGCTCGACCATGTCGACGACATAGACCGGGTACCCGGCCTCCAGCAGAAGGCGCATCCAGCCCTTGCGTCCGTCGGGAGTGGTTTCCCAGACGGAGCCATTCATGCCTCCGCCATGGATCAGGAGCACCGGTTTCCCTGTCGCAGCTTCGGGGATCATGTACTGGACATACGCCCCCTCGATCGCGTAGCACCCGTTGGGGTCGTGCACGAATTCGGTGATCGTCTCGGTCAGGCGGATTGTCGTGCGGTCTTCGCCGGTTATCTCGGCGAGCCGGCCTCCCACATGGAAGCTGCCGAAATCGGCCAAGACGACCGCGGGGCTTTTCGTCATCACAGCCACCAGAGCACCAGGCCGGGGCAGAAGATAAGGATCCCGGTCAGGATCAGTTCGATCACGACAAACGGGATGCAGCCCTTGAAGGCCTCTGAGATTCTGATGTCCGGATAGGCGCCCTTCACCACGAAGACATTGAGGCCGACCGGCGGCGTGATGACGCCGATTTCGGTCATCTTGGTGACGAGAATACCGAAGAGGACCGGATCGATACCGGCATCGGTGATGATCGGGAAGACGATCGGCATCATCAGCAGGATCATCGAGAGACCGTCGACCACGGCCCCGAGGAACAGAAACGGCAACAGCACGAGGATGAGCAGGACGGTCGGCGACACGTCCTGCATGGCCACCCAGGCCGCAAGATCCTGAGGAACCTGCGTGGCCGACAGGCCGAGGCTGAAAAGTCCGGCGCCGATGATCAGCGCGAAGATCGCGGCCGTGGAGACGGCCGTCTCGATGAAGCCGGAGACCAGTTGCCGGACGTTTCCGCGCAGGCGGAATAGGGCGATGACCAGCGCCATGGTCGCACCGACGCCGGCAGCTTCGGTCGGGGTGGCGACACCGGCATAGATCGATCCGATCACGACAGCGAACAGCAGCCAGAGATCCCACGCCTTCAGCAGTGTCGTCCCGCGCCGCGTCCAGCCCTCCCGCGGCAACACTTGCGTGCTCTGGAAGCCGGAATGAAACCGGGCGAGGAGATGCACCCCGACCATGTAGGCCGCGGCGGTCATGATCCCAGGCAGGATCGCGGCCAGCAGCAGATCGCTTAACCGCGTGCCGGTTGCGATGGAGTAGATGACGAGGACCCCGGAGGGCGGGATCAGGACCCCGAGCGTCCCGCCGGCAGCCACGGCCCCGGCGGCGAGCCTCTCGCTGTAGCCGAACCGGAGCATCTCCGGGATTGCGATCCGCCCGATGGTCGCGGCGGTCGCAACGCTTGTCCCGGACACGGTTGCGAACAGCGCGGAGGCCAGGATGGTGGTCATCGCAAGGCCGCCCCGGATGTGGCCGACCCAGGCCCGAGCCGCCTCGAACGCCCGGCGCGAAATGCCGGCCGAAAAGGCCAGGTGCCCCATCAGCAGGAAAAGCGGCACGATGATCAGGGTCAGCTCCGCCGTGAAGGCGAAGGGCTTGGAGCCGATCAGGAACAGGACTGATTGCCAGCTTCGTGCCAGGGCAAGACCGGCCACTCCGGTCGCTCCGAGCGCGAAGGAAATCGGCGTTCCGATCAGAAGCAGCACGATGAGCATCCCGCCCATCAGGAGGGATATCTCGATCCCGGTCATTGGACGGTTCCTTCGCGATCCTGGACGTGTGCCGGATGGCCGCCCAGAAGCCGGATCAGTTCGACGAAAAGCTGCAGCGTGAGCAGGGACAATCCCACGGCGACTGCAATGCGGCTGGGCCAGACGGGAAAGGAGACGACCCCGAACGTCGTTTCGCCGGAGAGGAAGGACTTGCTGGCGGCGAGAGTCGTCAGCCATGCCAGGAAGCCGACATATCCCAGGCTGACGAGGGTGCTGAGTATCGCCGCGACATGGCGATATCGCGGGGTCAAGGAATCGGTCAGCAGCGTCACGACGAAGTGGGCGCGTTTTGCTTCGGCTGCGGCAAGGCCGAGATAGATCAGCGTGACCAGAAGAAGCGTATTCAGTTCGGCTGCACCGGGAATGGTGTAGCTGACCGTTTTTCGTGCGATCACGTCGGGCGTGACGATGGCCATGATGGCAAGGATGCACAGGCCGCTGATCGAGCCGAGCGCGATATGCGCCCGGTCGATCCATCTCAAGGACAATCCCGTCATGTCAGGGGTCAGTTCGGCTCGGCTTGCAGGCGGTCGAAGCCGGGGGCGTAGTCGGAGCCGGGCTCCTTCTCGGCGACAAGACGCCGAAACTCGTCGAACGTCGCCCTTGCCGGAATTCCTTTCGCTTCCAACTCGTCGATCCAGGTGTTCCAGACCGTCTCGCGGGTCTTCTCGCGCCATTCGGTGTCGACCTTCGGGCTGGTCCGAACGATCTTCAACTGCGGAGCCGCCTTGATCTTGTCGATTGCCGCTGCGATCGAAACGTCGGCAATCTCCAGATATTTCGCGGGCGCACCTGCCGCGACCTCGCTGATCACCGCGCGGTCTTTTTCGGACAGGCTGTCCCAGGTGTTCAGGTTGAATGCCAGCGTCACCGCCGCGTAGACGCCCAGCCGGCCGGCGTCGCCCGCATGGGTCGCAATGTCCTGCAGGCCGACAAGCGTGCTGACGTCGAAGGGGGCCGCTGAGAAACCGTCGATGGCGCCGGACTTGAACGCCTGCACGCCGTCGCCCATTCCCATGGCGACCGGCGTTGCTCCCAGCATTTGCAGGACCTGGGCGACGCCTCCCGAAGCCCGAATGCGCATGCCCTTCAGGTCCTCGGTCGTCTCGATGGGCTTATTGGTCCAGAAGGCGTTTTCGGTCGCCACGAGCGAATAGGCGGGCGTCAGGTTCGCCGCCTTCCATTCCTGCGCCAGCGCGCCGCTCGACAAGCTGAGATCGGTGAAGGCGCGTGCCGCGGCATCGGCATTTTCGGTCACGAAGGGCAGCAGCAGGCCACCGGCCAGCGGCAGCATGTCGGTGTTGTAGACGGCGCCGCCCGTCCCCAGGTCCGCCGCGCCCGAACTCACGCCCGGAAAGACTTCAACAGGGCCCAGAAGCGAGCCGCCGTAGTTTCGTTCGAACTTGATGCGCCCCTCGGTCCTGGCTTCGACCTCGTCCATGAACCAGTCGTCCACTTGGACCCAGGTGAAGCTCTGGGGAAGGTAGGTCGCGTAGGTCAACGTGCGCGTTTCAGCCTGCGCTGCCCCGCTGGACAGGATCGCCACAAGGCCGGCCGCGATGGCTCGAGCCATCCTGGAAGTGACGTGTTTCATCGGGTTCCTCCTCCCTGTCTCCCGGATTGCCCGGATAATTATTCCCATATGGGATCATAATTCCTCCCATATGGCAATAGTTGCGTCTTGACTTGCGACGGGAAAGCAGGATGCGATGGCAGGCATGAACGTGAATGATTTCGTCAGCACCGCCAGTTTCCCGTGGGCGTTCCGCCTTGCCTATGTCGGCAACATGTTTCGCGAGCCGCTCCTGAAGGTCGTCGAGGAAAGGTGGAACCTCTCGCGGCCCGAGTGGACGGTTCTGCTTTGCGTGATGATCCGGGAAGGCATCATCTCGAAGGACATCTGGGAGCTGACGGGACAGCCTCGCAACTCAATCAGCCGGGGCGTCATCAGCCTCGAGAAACGCGGCCTCGTCCGGCGCACTCCCAGTACCCAGGACAAGCGTCAGGTAACGCTGCACCCGACCGCGGATGGAGCGCGCGTCTTCGCTGAAATCGAGCCGCTTTTCGTGGAAAGGGAGGGCGCGTATCTCTCCTGTCTGACCGGCGAGGAATTGCAGCAGTTCCAGGCGATTCTGATCAAGCTCTCGGATCATATTTCTTCCGTCGCGGAGCCTGCCGCGTGAGGCTTGCACCTACAGGACACCGCAGTATTTTTCCTCGCAGAAGGCGCGTGCGGGCTGCATGTCGCTCGTGCACAACCTTGCGAGTTCTTCGAGCTCGCCGTTCCTGACAACGTCGACCATCGCAAAATGTTCGGCTCTGACCTTCTCCGGCAGGAACGGCAAGCCGACGGCGTCGGCGCTCCGGCCGGCACGGATCCGGCCATCGTCGAGAAGCTTGCCGTCTTCATCGCGCTTGCCGGCCAGATCGGCTTTCTCACGACCTCTCTGGCATTCACCCCCGCGCTGACGGTGCTTGCGTCCCCTTCAGGTGGGAGCTGCCGCGCCAGGCAGCCCGTGACGAGTACGCCGTTCGGCGGCTTCAAGGGCAGCGAGGACAACTATCGCGGGCTTGTCGCGCGGGGCGTTTTGGCGCAAGCACCGGCCTGAGCGTGTGACCACATCTGGGGAATGGATATGAAGAAGCTGATCAACGATCCCGCGAACGCCGTTGCAGAAATGGTTGCTGGCCTGGTTGCCACGCAGCCGGGACTGACCAGGATCGCCGGCCGGAACGTTGTGCTGCGCGCCGACCTGCCGGTGCCGGAGCAGCGCAAGGTCGCCATCATCTCCGGCGGCGGCAGCGGCCATGAGCCCGCCCATGCAGGCTATGTCGGCGCCGGCATGCTGACGGCCGCGGTGCTGGGCGACGTGTTCACCTCGCCGAGCGTCGATGCGGTGCTCGAAGCGATCCAGGCGACGGCGGGGCCGGCCGGCGCGCTTCTCATCGTCAAGAACTACACGGGCGACCGGCTCAATTTCGGCCTGGCGGCGGAGATTGCCCGCGCCGGCGGTATTCCGGTCGAGATCGTGGTCGTCGGGGACGACGCGGCGCTCGAGGGCATCGTCGCGCGCGAACGGCGGCGCGGCATCGCCGGCACGGTCCTTGTGCACAAGGTCGCGGGCGCTGTGGCGGAACAGGGCAGGGAGCTTGCCGTCGTCGCGCAGCTGGCCGCCCGTGCAGCCGATGCGGTTCGCTCCATGGGCGTTGCCCTCGGATCCTGCACACTGCCTTCGGCCAAGACTCCGAGCTTCACGCTCGGCGACGAGGAGGTCGAGTTCGGCCTCGGCATTCACGGCGAGATGGGCGCGCGTCGCTCCGCCATGCTGCCGGCAAACCGCATCGTGTCGGACATGCTCGACCGCCTCGTCGAGGATCTGGGTGAGCGGTCCCGCGAGCCGATCGGGCTCGTGGTCAACGGGCTCGGCGCGACGACACAGCTCGAACTGATGATCGTGGCTGGCAACGCGCTCGACGATCTCTCCCGCCGCGGCGTGAAGGTCGCGCGCGTGTGGGCCGGCAATTTCATGACCGCGCTGGAGATGCCGGGCTGCTCCCTTTCGCTGATGCCGCTGGATGACGAACTTTCCGCGCTGATCGACCAGGAGACGGCGGCTCCGGCCTGGCCGGGACCGGGCGTGATCGCGCAGAAGACGGCGGTGGACCCGCCGGCCGCGGCCGACGACATCCTTGCCGGCGAGGTCGACGGCCCGGTTTCGGGCGCCGTGCGCAAGGCCATGCTGGCGATTGCCGAGGCGCTCGATGCGGCCGAGCAGAAGCTGACGGAGCTCGACAGCGTCGCAGGCGACGGCGATCTCGGCGCCAGTATGGTGCGCGGTGCCGTGGCGCTGCGCGGTGTCGCCGCCCAGCAGTTCTCGACGCCCTCGAAGGCCTTCGACGCGCTGGCGCTGGCGCTGCGGCGAGAGATAGCCGGCAGTTCCGGTCCCTTCTATGCGATTGCCCTGATGCGGATCGCAAGGCTGCTCGAGGGCGAGGCCGCACCGTCCGCCGATCTGTGGGGCAAGGCCTTGGCCGAGGCGGCCGAGGCCGTGTCTGCGACGGGTGGCGCAAAGCCCGGCGACCGGACGATGCTCGACGCGCTTTCAGGTGCGATCGAGGGATGGCACGCGGCGCGCGGCGAAGATCGCAATGGCCTCGAAGCGTTCGATGCAGCCGCTGCCGGCGCTGCTCAGGGCGCCCGGAGAACCGCCGAGATGACGCCGAAGCTCGGACGGGCAAGCTATCTGGGCGGACGTGTGCTCGGACACGCCGATGCAGGCGCGACGGCGGTTGCGATCTGGATGGACGCGATCGCCAGGTCGCTTCGCGCCTGAGGCGGCGGCGCTGGCGCTCGCCCGGTCGCGGGAACGCGGCCGGGCTGCTGCACCGCCACCACGTGCAGATGCCGCGTTCCGACCGCAACAGACTTAGGACGAATGGCCATCCGGCCTTCATCAAGGAGTTCGGGGACCAGTTCGCGGCGCTCGCCACCCCGCAATTCTGCGTGCGCGAGACGGGTCTGAAATGGGAACGCGGCGTCGGGGCGGGGCAGACTTGCGCGAAAAAATGGAGTCTTTCATTCATCTATAAGGATGTGCAATCGCACAACGGAACAGTGATGTTGATGTTTCTCCGTGCATTTCGGACTTTCCGGGAAGCGGGCGAGCCGAGGGAGAAAACGCATGTCACTGCAATTGTCGTCACGACAGGTCGCGGAACGGACGCAGGCCGTCGTGGAGGACCTTGCTGAGCTCGAGGGGCCGCTGCTGCCGATCCTGCACGAGGTGCAGAAGGAGTTCGGCTGCGTGCCGGAAGAGGCGCTGCGCACCATTGCAGAGGCACTCAATCTGAGCCGGGCCGAAGTGCACGGCGTTGCGAGTTTCTATCACGATTTCCGCAAGGTGCCGGCGGGCCGCCACGTGCTGAAGATCTGCCGGGCCGAGGCGTGCCAGTCGATGGGCGGCGATGCGCTCGCCGACGGGGTGCGCTCTGCGCTCGGCATCGACTGGCACGAGACGACGCCGGACGGGCGGGTCACGCTGGAGCCGGTCTATTGCCTCGGCCTGTGTTCCTGCGCGCCGGCGGCGATGCTCGACGGCGAACTGCACGGCCGGCTGGACGAGACCGCGATGGGCGAGTTGGTGAAGGAGACGGGCCGATGACCCCGGTGATCTTCGTTCCCAGGGACTCCGCGGCGCTTGCCGTAGGCGCCGACCGTGTGGTCCGGGCGATCGCCCGCGAACTCTCCGCCCGCGGCCTTGAGGCCAGGATCGTCCGCAACGGCTCGCGCGGCATGCACTGGCTGGAGCCGCTCGTCGAGGTGCGCACCGCTCATGGCCGCGTCGCCTATGGCCCGATCACGGAAAAGGACGTGCCCGGCCTGTTCGACGCCGGGTTCCTGGACGGTGGCGATCATCCGCTGTTCCACGGCGAGACGAAGGAGATTCCCTTTCTCAAGGGCCAGACTCGGCTGACCTTCGCCCGCGTCGGCGTCACCGATCCGCTGTCGCTGGAGGACTACCGCCACTACAAGGGCCTGCGCGGGTTGCAGAACGCCATTGCCATGGCGCCGGCGGAGATCGTCGCCACGGTCACCGACAGCGGCTTGCGCGGGCGCGGCGGCGCCGGCTTTCCCACCGGCATCAAGTGGAACACGGTGCTGAAGGCCGAGGCCGACCGCAAATATATCGTCTGCAATGCCGACGAGGGCGACAGCGGCACCTTCGCCGACCGGATGATCATGGAGGGCGATCCCTTCGTGCTGATCGAGGGCATGGCGATTGCCGGCATCGCGACCGGGGCGACCAAGGGTTACATCTACACCCGCTCCGAATATCCGCATGCCATCGCCACCATGCGCGAGGCCATCGAGATCGCCCGCCGGGAGGGCATTCTCGGCACCTCGGTGCTGGGCTCGCGCCACGCGTTCGACATGGAGGTGCGCGTCGGCGCCGGCGCCTATGTCTGTGGCGAGGAGACCTCGCTGCTCAACAGCCTGGAGGGCAAGCGCGGGGTCGTGCGGGCCAAGCCGCCGCTGCCGGCCTTGCGCGGCCTCTTCGGCCGGCCGACGGTGGTCAACAACGTGCTCTCGCTGGCCTCCGTGCCGGTGATCCTGGACCGGGGCGCGGCCTTCTATCGCGATTTCGGCGTCGGCCGCTCGCGTGGTACAATGCCGATCCAGCTTGCCGGCAACATCCGCCATGGCGGGCTCTACGAGACCGCCTTCGGCGTGACGCTCGGCGCTCTGGTCAACGAGATCGGCGGCGGCACGGCGAGCGGCCGTCCGGTGCGCGCGGTCCAGGTCGGCGGTCCGCTCGGCGCCTACTTTCCGCCCGCGCTGTTCGACACGCCGTTCGACTATGAAGCCTTCGCGGCGCAGGACGGCTTGATCGGCCATGCCGGCATCGTCGTCTTCGACGACACGGTCGACATGCTGAAGCAGGCGCGCTTCGCCATGGAGTTCTGCGCCATCGAGAGCTGCGGCAAATGCACGCCCTGCCGGATCGGCGCGGTGCGCGGTGTCGAGACGCTGGACAAGATCGCGGGCGGCGAGCGGCCCGAGGCGCAGGTCGACCTGCTGAAGGACCTTTGCGACACGATGAAGGCCGGCTCGCTCTGCGCGCTCGGCGGCTTCACGCCCTATCCGGTCCTCAGCGCGCTGACCCATTTCCCTCAGGATTTCAGCCCCCGGCCGATGGCCGAAGCGGCGGAGTAGACCGATGACCCTGATCAAGGAAACCGACTACGGCACACCGGCCTCGACGTCGGACAAGACCGTCACGCTGACCATCGACGGCTTCGAGGTCACCGTGCCGGAAGGCACGTCCGTGATGCGGGCCTCGATGGAGACCGGCATCCGGATCCCCAAGCTCTGCGCCACCGACATGGTCGATGCCTTCGGCTCCTGCCGGCTTTGCTTGGTGGAGATCGAGGGGCGGCGCGGCACGCCGGCCTCCTGCACCACGCCGGTGGAACCGGGCATGGTGGTGCATACCCAGACCGGGCGGCTGAAGCAGCTGCGCCGCGGGGTGATGGAGCTCTACATCTCCGACCATCCGCTCGATTGCCTGACCTGCGCGGCCAATGGCGACTGCGAACTGCAGGACATGGCCGGCGTCGTCGGCCTGCGCGACGTGCGCTACGGCCATGACGGCGACAACCATGTCAAGGCGCGCGATGGCCTGGGCGAGGTCAACGCCCGCTGGATGCCGAAGGACGAGAGCAACCCGTATTTCACCTACGACCCGTCCAAATGCATCGTCTGCTCGCGCTGCGTCAGGGCCTGCGAGGAGGTGCAGGGCACCTTCGCGCTGACCATCGAGGGGCGCGGCTTCGACAGCCGCGTCTCGCCGGGCATGCACGAGGACTTCCTGTCCTCCGAATGCGTTTCGTGCGGCGCTTGCGTCCAGGCCTGCCCGACGGCGACCTTGCAGGAAAAGTCGGTGATCGAGATCGGCCAGCCGGAACATTCGGTGGTCACGACCTGCGCCTATTGCGGTGTCGGCTGCTCGTTCAAGGCGGAGATGCGCGGCGACGAGCTGGTGCGCATGGTGCCCTACAAGGACGGCAAGGCGAACCGCGGCCACAGCTGCGTCAAGGGACGCTTCGCCTATGGCTATGCCGCCCACAAGGACCGAATCCTGAGCCCCATGATCCGCGAGAAGATCACCGATCCCTGGCGGGAAGTGTCCTGGGAGGAGGCGCTGGGCTTCGCCGCGACGAAGCTGCGCGCCATCCAGTACGAGCTCGGCAAGGACGCCATCGGCGTCATCACTTCCTCGCGTTGCACCAACGAGGAGACCTATCTGGTGCAGAAGCTGGCGCGCGCGGTGTTCGGCAACAACAACACCGATACCTGCGCCCGCGTCTGCCACTCGCCGACCGGCTACGGCCTCGGCCAGACCTTCGGCACCTCCGCCGGCACCCAGGACTTCGACAGCGTCCAGCATGCCGATGTGGTCGTGGTGATCGGCGCCAATCCGACCGACGGACACCCGGTCTTCGCCTCGCGGCTGAAGAAACGGCTGCGCCAGGGGGCGAAGCTGATCGTCATCGATCCGCGCCGCATCGACCTGGTCAGGATGCCGCATGTGCAGGCGTCGCATCACTTGGCGCTGCGTCCGGGCACCAATGTGGCGGTGGTAACGGCGATGGCCCATGTCATCGTCACCGAAGGCCTGTTCGACGAGACCTTCATCCGCGAGCGCTGCGACTGGGACGAGTTCCAGGACTATGCGGAGTTCGTGTCCGACCCGAAGCACAGTCCGGAAGCGGTGGAGGCGCTGACCGGCGTCCCGGCGCAGGAGCTGCGCGCCGCGGCCCGGCTTTACGCTCGCGGCGGCAACGGCGCGATCTATTACGGCCTCGGCGTCACCGAGCACAGCCAGGGCTCGACCACGGTCATCGGCATCGCCAACCTTGCCATGCTCACCGGCAATATCGGCCGGCCGGGCGTCGGCGTGAACCCGCTGCGCGGCCAGAACAACGTGCAGGGCTCCTGCGACATGGGCTCGTTCCCGCATGAGCTTCCCGGCTACCGCCATGTCAACGGGCGGGAGGTGCGCGACATCTTCGAAAAGCTGTGGGGCGTCGAGATCTCCGACGAGCCGGGCCTGCGCATTCCCAACATGCTGGATGCAGCGGTCGAGGGCACGTTCAAGGGGCTCTACTGCCAGGGCGAGGACATCCTGCAGTCGGATCCCGACACGCGCCATGTCTCGGCCGGCCTTGCGGCGATGGACTGCGTCATCGTCCACGACCTGTTCCTCAACGAGACGGCCAACTACGCCCATGTCTTCCTGCCGGGCTCGACCTTCCTGGAGAAGGACGGGACCTTCACCAACGCGGAACGTCGGATCAACCGGGTCCGCAAGGTGATGGCGCCGAGGAACGGCTATGCGGACTGGGAAGTGACCCAGATGCTGGCCAATGCGATGGGCGCCAACTGGTCCTACACCCACCCCTCGCAGATCATGGACGAGATCGCCGCGACGACGCCGAGCTTTGCCAATGTCTCCTACGAGATGCTGGACAAGAAGGGTTCGGTGCAGTGGCCGTGCAACGACAAGACGCCGGACGGCTCGCCGATCATGCATGTCGACGGTTTCGTGCGGGGCAGGGGCCGGTTCATCCGCACCGACTACGTGGCGACGGACGAGAAGACCGGGCCGCGCTTCCCGCTCCTGCTCACCACGGGCCGCATCCTGTCGCAGTACAATGTCGGCGCACAGACCCGGCGCACCGCCAATGTGGTCTGGCATGCGGAGGACGTGCTGGAGATCCATCCGCACGATGCGGAGACGCGCGGCGTCAAGGACGGCGACTGGGTGAAGCTCGCCAGCCGCTCGGGCGAGACGGCCTTGCGGGCGCAGATCACCGACCGCGTGTCGCCGGGCGTCGTCTACACCACGTTCCATCACCCGACGACACAGGCCAACGTGATCACCACCGACTATTCCGACTGGGCGACCAACTGCCCGGAATACAAGGTGACGGCGGTGCAGGTGATGCCGTCCAACGGCCCGACCGACTGGCAGGAGAAATACGAGGAATTCTCGACCCTGTCGCGGCGGATCGAGGCTGCCGAGTAGCCGCATGGTCACCCATCGCCCCGCCTCCGGCACCGCCTATCGCAACGGCCGCTTCTCCGCCTCCACCAGGGAGCTTGCGGAGGAGGTGGCGGTGGCGATCAGCTATAACGGCACGTCCCATGCCGTGCTGATGGCAACACCGGCCGATCTGGAGGATCTCGCCTACGGCTTCTCGCTCACGGAAGGGCTGGTCGCCTCGGTGGCGGAGGTCGAGGAGGTCGCCGCGGTCGATTGCGGCCGCGGCCTCGACCTGCAGGTCAGTCTTGCCGGCGATGCCAGCGCGCGGCTCGGCGAGCGGCGCCGGTCGATGGCCGGGCCGGTCGGCTGCGGGCTGTGCGGGATCGAAAGCCTGGAGGCGGCGATGCGCCAGATCGCATCCGTTTCCGCCGAGGTTCGGCTCGCGCCGGCCGAGGTGTCGCGTGCTGTTGCCGCGATGGCCAAGGCGCAGGCGCTGAACCTGCGCACCCGTGCCGTCCACGCTGCGGGCTTTTGGCAGAGCGAGCGCGGGCTCGTTCTGGTGCGCGAGGATGTCGGCCGGCACAATGCGCTCGACAAGCTGATCGGCGCGGCGGCGCGGGCCGGCATCGACATGGCGACGGGGGCCATCGTCCTCACCAGCCGGTTGTCCATCGAACTGGTGCAGAAGACGGCGGTCGCCGGCTGCGGCATCCTCGTCGCGGTCTCCGCGCCCACCGCCCTTGCCGTCGACGAAGCCGAGGCCGCCGGCATCACCCTCGCGGCCGTCGCGCGCGGCGACGAATTCGAACTCTTCACGCATCCGCAAAGGATCATCGGGGGAAGCCTCAAAGATGTCGCCTGACAAACTGACCTACATGGCCAACCAGATCGGCGGCTTCTTCCGGACCCGCCCGCATGACGAGGCGGTGGCCGGGATCGCCGACCACATCAGCAAGTTCTGGGAGCCGCGCATGCGCAACCAGCTCTTCGCCATGCTGGAGGCGGGCGGTGCCGGCTTCGATCCGCTGGTGGTCGAGGCAGCTCCCGCCATCCGCAAGCCGAAGCAGGCCGCCTGAGCGGCGCCCCTGTCGCATCGATTTTCGCCCTCCGGATTTCGCTCCCTCAAAAGACCTCCTATAAGGGCGGCGCCGAGGCGGCTCGCAAGGCTGGCCTGCGGCGCTTGAGCGGCAAGGGGAGTAGAGGCGTGACCACGATCTATGTCGATGCGGATGCCTGTCCGGTGAAGGACGAGGTGGAACGCGTCGCGAGCCGGCTCGATGTGCCGGTCGTGCTCGTGTGCAACGGCGGCCTGCGCCCATCCTCCAACCGCTTGATATCCTTAAAGGTCGTTGCCGAAGGCCCGGACGAGGCCGACAAGTGGATCGCCGAGCAATGCGGTCCGGGCGATGTGGTGGTGACCGCCGACCTGCCGCTTGCCGACCGCTGCGTGAAAGCGGGGGCGCATGTGCTGCAGCACGACGGCCAGATTCTCGATACGGCCAATATCGGCGGCCGGCTCGCGACCCGTGACCTGATGCAGGACATTCGCGCCGCCGATCCCTTCCATCAGGGCGGCGGGCGTTCCTTCTCCAAGGCCGACCGCTCCCGCTTCCTGCAATCGCTCGACCGGCTGACCCGGCGCGCACTCAACGGCGCCTGACGGCCGCCTTAGTCGCCATCGGTCTCTGGCGATTGCTGCCGGCAGACCTGGATCACCTGATCGCGCAGCCAGACATGGGCCGGCGACAGGTGGGTGCTCTTGTGCCACATCATCTGGATGTCGAGCGGCGGCAGGTCGATCGGCGGCGAGAAGGTGACGAGGTCGAATTTCGCGGTGAACAGCCGGGCGAGACGCTCGGGCATGGTCGCGACAAGGTCCGAACGCTCCAGCAGGAACGGCACGCCGACGAAGTCCGGTTTGGAGATCGCCACCCGGCGCACCAGGTTCAGCTTGGCCAGGGATTCGTCCAGCACGGCGCGGTACATGGTCGCCTCGGCCGGCTCGATGGCGACATGGTCGAGATTGCAGAAGCCGGCCAGAGTCAGGTCGCCGGAAATCGCCGGATTGCCGCGCCTGGCAAGGCACACCATCTTGTCGGAAAACATCCTGCGCGAGATCAGGTCGCCCGGCGCATCGGGAAAATAGGATACCGTCAGGTCGACGCTGCCCTCTCCGAAGACGCGCGCGAGACGAAACGGGTCCGGCCCGACGATGCGCAGCCGCACCTCCGGTGCGAGGTCCCGGAACCGCTGCTGCAGCGAGGGGATCAGGATCGCGTCGATATAGTCGGTCAGGATCAGCGTGAAGGTGCGGCGCGAGCGCAGCGGATCGAAGCCGCCGCTGTCGTCGACCAGACCTTCCATCTCGCGGATCAGGATCTGCGCCCGTTCGTGCAGGCCGCGCGCCACGTCGGTCAGGACGTGCTTGTTGCCCTGGCGGATCAGCAGCGGATCGTCGAAGATCGCGCGCAGGCGCTTCAACGTCATGCTCATCGCCGGCTGGCTCATGCCGAGCCGGTTCGCAGCCTGGCTGACATGCCGGTCGCGCAGCAGGGCGTCGAGCGCCCGCAGGTCCTTCAGGCTGTAGTCGGGGCCAGCCATTTCATACTCTTCAGCTATTCGGAAATCGAATGAAACATATCAAGGCAAGCCGATTGCTGCAAACGATCCCCTCGCGCCATTCTCCATCGTGATAGTTCTCCGTAGTTGCACGGAGGGCAAAACCGGCAGCGCCGGTTATCACGCAACCAGGCCAGGGAGGTCGTAATGGCTTTGAAGACGATCCGCGTCACCCGTGAGGAGATGCGCAAGCGCGTTGCCCTTTTCTCCGAACTCAAGGGGTTCGACGGCGGACTGCCGGACAGCAATCATCCCGAGTGCAAGCGCACGCTGTACAACGTCGTCGGCTTCCAGCCGCCGGAGGGATCCGATGTCGCGACGACCTCGCCGGTCGGCGCACAGGCTGCGGAAAACGCATCGATCAAGATCTCCGAGGGCTTCAATCTCGGCTATTGCCACGCCAAGCCCGGCAAGGGACCGATGATGCACAACCACGATACCAACGAGACCTTCATTCCGATGACCGGCCGTTGGCGCTGTTCGTGGGAAGTCGATGGCCAGGTCGAGGCCTTCGAGCTCGGCCCGCACGACGTCATCTCGTTTCCTCCGGGCGTCCAGCGCCGCTTCGAGAACATCACCTTCGACGAGCCGGACAAGGAGCATCTGCTGATGTTCGTCATCGGCGGCAACCAGCCGAAGGCCGAGTTCTCGCCGGGTGCCATGGACGAGTTGCGCGAGCGGGGCCTGCTGGAAAGCTGATGGCCTCTGGCGCAAACCTGACGGGAAGGCCGCTTGCCGCGCTGGACGCGGCTTTTCCCAGGACGCAGGGCGCGAACGGTGCCCTGTCGTTTCGCCGGTCCGCTTCGCCGGCGGGCCGGCCCGTGATCCTGTTGCCGGGCGCGAGCGGCACTTCGGAGTTCTTCTGCCTTGCCGCGCCGCTGCTGGCGGCCGGCGGCGTGGATCCGGTGCTGGTCGACTATCCCGGCACGCTCGCCCCGCGCGAGCTTGCCCGGCGAACCGAGCGCCTGGCGCGGGATCTCGGCCTTGCGGCGCCTGTCGCCTTGGGCTGTTCCTACAGCGCCTGGTGGCTGCAGCATGCGGCCACGGACGGGCCGTTCGACGCGCTGATCCTGTGCAACGGCTTCGTCGAGGCAGAGGATCTCAAGCCGCATCCGCTGTTCGACCATGCTGCGATTGCGGCAACGCCAGCGGCAGGCTTGCGCGAGGAGTGGCGCGAGCGCGCGGCATCCGCACCGCCGGCGATGCTGTCCGAGCTTCTGCTGCAGGCCATGACGGGATGGCTGGCGGCGGAGGACCTGAAGGGCCGCCTGCTGGAGGTGACCTCGTCGCTGCCGGTGCCCCCGGGCGAGCGTTTCGCCGGTCCGGTGACGGTGGTCGACTGCCATGACGATCCGATTGTCGGCGAGCGGGCCAGGGCCCTGTTCCGCGAGAGCTGGCCGGTCGCCGCTCACCGGGAAATTTCCGGTGGACACTATCCTTATGTCAACGCCCCGGAGGAGTTTGCACGCACCGTGCTGGCAGCCATCTGAGGCAGGAATACCTGGGAGGGAAAAAATGAAACTGGGCACGTGGATCAAGGGGTTCGGCGGGAGCGTGTGCGCTGCGGCGCTGCTGCTTGCCGGCACGTTCGGGGCGCAGGCGGACAGCTTCCTGCTGCGCATGGGCGGCGGCCACACGACCGGCCTGACCTATATCGCCACCTATGACACGTTCTTCGCCGACGAGGTGCAGAAGCGGGTCAAGCAGCGTACGGGGCACGACATCCGCTTCATCAAGGCCTGGGGCGGCAGCGTCGCCAAGGTCGACGGCGCCGTCGAGGCGGTGCAGCGCGGCACGCTCGACATCGGCCTGTCGCCCATCGGCTTCGAGCAGTCGCGGGCGGCGCTTTTGAACTACAGCGCCATGGTCCCCTTCACCACATCCGATCCGGTGCTGCAGGGGCGGGTCGCCTCGCGCATGCTTGCCGAGGTGCCGAGCCTGCAGGAGAGCATGGAGCCTTACAACGCCCATATCCTGTCGATGATGGTCACCGAGGCCTACGGCCTTGCCACCAGCTTCGACTGGACGACCATCGACGAGCTCCGCGGCCGGCGCATCGCCATGGCCGGCACCAACGCGCCGCTGTTCGTGCCGATCGGCGCCGCGCCGGTCAATCTCGGCATCGGAGAGCACTACCAGGCGATGCAGACGGGCCTTGCCGAAGGCAGCCTGTTCTTCATCTCCGGCATGGAAGCCTTCCAGCTCAAGGAAGTGTCCTCGACCTTCACCCGGACCGGCTTCGGCTCGCTGGCGACCTTCGTCTCCTTCATGAACAAGGACACCCGCGCGCGGCTGCCCGAGGACGTAGTGGCGATCATCGACGAGGTTGCGGCCGAGGCGGCGGTGATCGTCGCCGAGCGCAGTGCCGAGCGCGACCGCCAACTCGCCGAGAAGCTTGCGGCCGAGGGCATCACCGTGCGCGATCTCTCCGACGAGCAGCGGGCCCGCTGGGCACGGGCGGTGACCGACATTCCGGTCACCTCGATTGCCGGCCTGGAAGATCGCGGCTATCCCACCGCGGAGGTGCTGAGGACCTATATCCGGATCCTCGGCGAGGAAGGCTATACCTTCCCGACGGACTACCAGTTCTAAGTGAGGCGAAGCCGGCCGGGCGCCACGTCCGGCCCGCTTTCGTCTTGTGCCGTCCGTCCAACCGGTGGAAAGACATGGAACGCTTCATCAATCGGGCGGCGAGCCTGCTGGCGGATCTCGGCAGCCTCGTCGTCTATCTCTGTGCCGGGCTCATCGTCTATGACGTGTGCGCCCGCCTTGCCTTCGGGCGACCCTTCGCCGGCACGGCCGATCTCGTCGCCATCGCGCTGGTCCTCGTCACCTTCCTGCAGGCGATGAAGGCGCTGCTGCAGGACCGGCTGCTGCAGATGACGCTGCTTTTGGAAAAGCTGCCGGGCGCGGTGCTGAAGCTTGCCGTGACGCTGGCCAATCTGGTCGGCGCGGGGCTGTTCCTGTGCCTTGCCGCGATCTCCGTCGAACCCATCGAGCAGGCCTACCGGACCCGCGAGTTCTTCGGCACCGATGCGTTCCGCGTCACCGCTTGGCCGGTGCGCCTCGCGGTCGCGCTGCTGTGGTGCATGCTGGCGGTCGCCTTCCTGAGCAAGGCCCGCACCACCTTCATGAGGAGCACGCGATGATCGAACAGACCGCGGTCATCGCCCTTGGCCTCATCTTCGTGCTGGCGCTGGCGGGCGTGCATATCGCGCTGGCCTTTCTCATCGGCTCCACCGTCGGGCTCTACCTGCTGTTCCAGGACTGGTGGATGACGCTCGGCCTGTTGCAGCAGACGGCCTTCGACGGCATTCGCGACTACAATCTGATGGTGATCCCGCTGTTTGCGGTGATGGGCCTGCTGATCGCCCGCTCGGGCGCGGCGACAGACCTCTTCTCCGCCGCCAATCGCACGTTCTCCCGCGTGCCGGCGCGTCTTGCGGTGGCAACGGTTGCGGGCAACGCCTTCTTTGCGGCGGTGACCGGCGTCGGCGTCGCGGCGGCCGCCACCTTCAGCCACATCGCCTATCCCTCGATGCAGGCGGCCGGCTATCGCCGCAGCTTCGCCGCCGGCTGCATCGCCGGCTCCTCGGTGCTGGGCCTCCTGATCCCGCCGTCGGTCTTCATGATCGTCTGGGCGATTCTGACGGAGCAGTCCATCGGCCGGCTGTTCGCCGCCGGCGTCCTGCCGGGCATCGCGCTGGCCGTGCTCTTCGCGCTCTACTGCGTGGTGCGGGCGATCCGCAATCCGCAGATCGTGCAAGCCGAGACCGCCATCGCGCCGGACAGCGCGCCGCGGCCCGATCCGGTCGGCATCTTCGGCATCCTGGCGATCATCGTCGTCACGCTCGGCGGCATCTGGGGCGGCTTCTTCACCCCGACGGAAGGAAGCGCCGTCGGCCTTGCCGGCGCGCTTCTGCTCTCCCTCGCAAAGGGCATGAGCCGGGGCGCCATCGTCGAGGCGACCCGCGAGGCGGGCATGGTGGTCACGCCGATCATGCTGCTGTTGCTGGGCGCGGCGATGTATTCGAAGCTGCTGGCGCTTGCCGGCATCCCGCAGGTGGTGGGCATGCTGTTCGAGACGATGGAGCTCGGGCCTACCGGCACGGTTCTGGTGATGGCGGCGATCTGGCTGGTGCTCGGCTGCTTCGTCGACAGCATCTCGATCATGCTGCTGACCGTGCCGCTGTTCTGGCCCATCGCGCAGGCGATGGGCATCGATGCGGTGGTCTTCGCCATCGTCGGCATCCTGGTGATCGAGGCCGGCGTGCTGACGCCGCCCTTCGGCATCGGCGCCTTCGTGGTGCTGGCGGCGATCCCGGACAGGGAGCTGCGCCTCTCCGAGGTGTTCCGCGGCCTTGCACCCTACTGGATCATGATCCTCGGCATCGCCGTCGCGGTCTATGTGTTCCCGCCGCTGGCGACCCTGGTGCCCTCGCTGCTTTGACGTCGCGGCGCGGCGGTAAACGACCGCCGCGCCGCAGGTTTTCTCCCGTCAGCTGTCGTAGGCGATGACGGTCTGCCGCTGGGCTCCGAGTTTTTCCACCGACAGCTCCACCACATCGCCCTCGCGCAGGAAGCGCGGCGGGGTGAAGCCGAGGCCGACGCCTTCCGGCGTGCCGGTGGCGATGATGTCGCCGGGCATCAGCCGCATGAAGCGCGACATGTAGGAGATGATCGTGGCGACGCCGAAGATCATGTCCGAGGTCGAGCTGTCCTGCATCGTCTCGCCATTGACCGACAGGGTGAGGGCGAGATCCTGCGGGTCGCCGACCTCGTCCGGCGTCACCAGCCAGGGGCCGAGCGGGCCGAAATTCGGGGCCGACTTGCCCTTGATCCACTGGCCGCCGCGCTCGATCTGGAAGGCGCGCTCGCTGACATCGTTGACCGTGCAATAGCCGGCGACATGGGAGAGGGCACCGGCTTCCTCGACATGCTCGCAGACCCGGCCGATGACGATGCCGAGCTCCACTTCCCAGTCGGTCTTGACCGAGCCTTTCGGCAGGATGATCGGGTCGTTCGGCCCGCAGATGCAGGACGTCGCCTTGGAGAAGAGCACCGGCTCGGCCGGCTCCGGATTGTTGGTCTCGCGGGCATGGCGGGTATAGTTCAGCCCGACCGCGAAGAAATTGCGCGCCGCACCGACGCACGGACCGATGCGGGTGCCGGCCGGCACTTCGGGCAGCGCGGCAAGGTCGGTGCCCTTGAGCCGGTCCAACGTCTCGCAGGAGAGCGTTTCCGGCGTGAAATCGTCGATCAGGCCGGAAAGATCGCGGATCGTGCCGGCCGCGTCGAGGCAACCGGGCTTTTCCGCGCCCGCCGGTCCAAAGCGGAGAAACTTCATGGGTCGTCCTTTCGGGTCTTGAAACGGGATGCGCCGCTCAGGCCGGGCGCAGGATCATGTCGGCGGCCTTTTCGGCGATCATCACCACGGGCGTTGCCGTATTGCCGGAGACGATGCGGGGCATGATCGAGGCATCGACCACCCTCAGGCCCGCCAGGCCGCGCAGACGCAACTGCGGGTCGACCACCGCCCGCTCGTCGCCGCCCATCCGGCAGGTTCCGACGGGGTGGAAGATGGTCGTGCCGATGTCGCCCGCCGCGTGGATCAGCTCGGCATCGGAGACGATCTCCGCGCCCGGCAGGGCTTCTTTCGGCGTATATTTGCGCAGGGCCGGCATGGTCATCAGCTTTCGGGCATGCAGCAACGAGCGGCGGGCGATCTCGCGGTCGCCGGCGGTGTTCAGATAGCGCGGCGCGATCTGCGGCGGGTCGTCCGGCCTGCCGGACATGTGCACGCTGCCCCGGCTTTCGGGGCGCAGATTGCACACCGACACTGTGACCGCCGGATAGGGGTGCAGCGGCTCGCCGAGCCGGTCGGTGGACAGCGGCTGGATGTGGTATTCCAGATCCGGCGTTGCCTGGTCCGGGCCGCTGCGGGTGAAGATGCCGAGCTGGCTCGGCGCCATCGACAGCGGGCCCGAGCGGCGCCACAGATATTCCGCCGCCATCGAGATCTTGCCGGTCAGCGAGTTGGCGATCTGGTTCAGCGTCAGCGCGTTCTCGACGCGGAACACCATGCGCAGCTGCAGGTGGTCCTGCAGGTTCTCGCCGACCTCCTCCATATGCTGCACGACATCGATGCCGGCTTCCTTCAGGCGCGCGCCCTGGCCGATGCCGGAGCGTTCCAGCAGCACCGGCGAGTGGATCGCGCCCGCGGCCAGCAGCACCTCGCCGCGCGTGCGCGCTTCGCCCCGCCTGTTTCCGCGGGAAAAGGCGACGCCGACGGCGCGCCCGTCCTCAATGAGAATGCGCTCCACCTCGGCATGGGTGACGAGGCGCAGGTTGGGGCGTTTCAAGGCCGGCTTCAGGAAGGCGCGGGCGGCGCTCCAGCGCCGGCCGTTCTTCTGGTTGACCTCGAAATAGCCGGCGCCCTCGTTGTCGCCGGCGTTGAAGTCGGTGCTGCGGGGAATGCCCATTTCCGCCGCCGCCGCCTGCACGTCCTCCAGCAACTGCCATTTAAGCCGCTGGCGCGCGACCTTCCATTCGCCGCCCTCGCGGTGCAGCCGACCGTCGCCGCCCGGCCGGTCTTCCGAGCGCAGGAAGTGCGGCACCACGTCCTCCCAGCTCCAGCCGGTGTTGCCGAGCGCGGCCCAGCCGTCGTAGTCGGCGGCCTGTCCGCGCATGGAGATCATGCCGTTGATGGAGCTGCAGCCGCCCAGCACCTTGCCGCGCGGATAGGCGAGGGAGCGGCCGTTCAGACCGTCCTCGGGCTGGGTGCGCAGCATCCAGTCGGTGCGCGGGTTGCCCATGCAGTAGAGATAGCCGACCGGGATGTGGATCCAGGGATAGGTGTCGCGGCCGCCGGCTTCCAGCAGCAGGACGCGGGTGCGCGGGTCTTCGCTCAGGCGGTTGGCGAGCACGCATCCGGCGGTTCCCGCGCCGATGATGATGTAGTCGTAGTCGCCGTCGAGGGTGGACGTCATGAAGGTATCCGAAGGGGCTGTGTTGGAGGCGAGCGGCCGGCGTCAGTAGAGGGCGATGCCGGGGAAGAGGATCAGGATCGCCACCGCCAGGACCTGCAGGCAGATGAAGGGCACCAGCGAGCGGAAGATCTCGCCGAGCGATATCTCCGGCGGGGTCACGCTCTTGAGGTAGAAGGCGGCCGGTCCGAAGGGCGGCGTCAGGAACGACACCTGCATGTTCATGGCGAAGAGCACGCCGAACCACACCGGGTCATAGCCGAGGCCGATCACGATCGGGACGAAGATCGGCATGGTCAGCAGCGCGATGCCGACCCAGTCCAGGAACATGCCCAGCACGAAGAGGATGACCATCATCAGCAGGATGATGACGGTGGGCGAGTCCGAGACGCCGGTGATCAGCGAGGAGATGAAACGGATGCCGCCCATCAGGTTGTAGACGCCGACCAGCGCGCTGGCGCCGATGCCGATCCACATGATCATGCCGACGGTGGCCAGCGTGTGCATCGCCGCGTCGAGCAGCATGGAGAAGGAGAACTCGCGCCGCAGGATCGTCGAGACGATGACGCCGGCAACGCCGATGGCAGAGGCCTCCGTCACCGAGGCGATGCCGCCGTAGATCGAGCCGAGCACCACCGAGACGACGAGAATGGGCAGGACGAGGCCGCGCAGCAGGGGCAGCATCTCGGAGAAGGACGGGCGGTCTTCCGGTGGCGGCGGGGCGACCGTGGGATCGGTGTAGGAGCGGAAGAGGATATAGGCGATGTAGAGGCCGGCCAGCATGAAGCCCGGCACGAAGGCGGCGGTGAACAGTTCGCCGACGGACACGTTGGCAGTCAGGCCGTAGATGATCAGCACGATGGAGGGCGGCACCATGGTGCCGAGCGCACCGCCGGCGCACACGACGCCGATGGCCAGATGCTTGTCGTATCCGAGGCGCAGCATCTGCGGCAGCGCGACGAGGCCGAGCAGCACGATCTCGCCGCCGATGATGCCGCTCATCGCCGCCAGGATCACCGCGACGAAGACGGTCTGCACCGCGACCCCGCCGCGCAGGCGGCCGCCGACCAGCTTCATGGCGTCGAACAGATCCCGCGCAATGCCGGAGCGGTCGAGGATCGCCGCCATCAGCACGAACATCGGCACGGAGACGAAGACGAAGGAGGAGACGAAGGAATAGACGCGGCTGGTGATCAGAGGCACCGCATTGGGGCCGAACCAGCCGATGGCGAAGACGAGCGCCACCAGCAGGGTGACCAGCGCCAGCGGCATGCCGGTGAGCAGAAGGGCCACCAGCAGGGCGAACAGGACCAGCGTGCCGTATTCGATGCCGAGCGCCTTCAGGTTCAGGCCGAGATCGAGAAGGTCAAGCATCGTCGTGCCTCTCAGGCCTTGCGAGGCCGCGCAGGTAATTGAAGGTGAGGACCAGGAACTGGAGGCTCATCGTCACCAGGACGGCGAACAGGAAAACTTTCAGGACCGCCGGGGCGGGCGAGTTCCAGGCGCTGCCGCTTGTTTCCAGCGCGAAGCTGCCGTCGGGGCGATAAATCGCCTTCCGCGCCATCAGCCAGGCGGCCCAGGCGAAGGATAGGCTGGCGCCGAGGCAGGCGAGGGAGATCAGCACGTCGAGCAGGTTGCGCAGGCGCGGGCCGACGAGGTCGTAGATCAGCACGACACGGATGTGGCTGTTGCGCGCGACGCAGTAGAGGCCGCCGAAGATGAAGGTGAGGGCGCTGAGGAAGGTCGTCGTCTCGTGGGCCCAGGTGGTCGGCGAGTTGAAGACGTAGCGCAGGAAGATCTCCAGCACGAGCACGGCCATCGCAACGATGATGCCGACGGCGAAAAGCCGTGCGATCCGGGTGATGGCCCAGCCGAGCCGCCCGGCTTCCGGCAGGTGTTCGAGCCGCCTTGCGGGGGCACCGGCGATGCCGGCTATGTCTGGACGCGGGTCCGGGGCTTCGGACATGGGGAGCCACTCCGGTCTGGGGCGCGGTGCTGTCGGGTGTTCTTGGGCAAAAGGCCCGGGCGCACGGGATGTGCGCCCGGGGGGCATGCGGGCCTGGCTCAGTTCAGCAGGCCCTGGCTTTCCAGGTAGGTGGTCAGCGTGTCGTAGACCTTGCGGGCGTTGTCCGAACGCTCGGCGATCTTGGCCCACTGATCCATGGCGATGGTGCGGAACCGGGCCCGCTCGTCCGCCGGCCAGTTGTGGACGGTGATGTTCGGATCGGCGGTGGCTTCCGCATAGGTCTTCAGGTCGTTCATCGACAGGATGGCGACCGAATCCTGCGCGAAGTCGCGCACCGAGACGGTGAGGATCGCCTGCAGGTCGGCCGGCAGGGCGTTCCACTTCTCGAGGTTCATCGACACCTCGACCAGCGGCATGGAGTGGAAGCCGGGATAGACGGGATGCGGGGCGACCTTGTGCAGGCCCTGCTGGTGATTGGTCGAGAACACGGTGGAGTCCGCGGCATCGATCACGCCCTTGTCGAGCGCGGTATAGACCTCCGAATAGGGAAGGTTAACCGGCACCGCGCCGGCGGCGGCGAAGACTTCCTGGATCAGGCCTTCCGGAGCGCGGACCTTCAGGCCCTTGAGGTCGTCGACCCCGTCGAGCGGACGGGCGGAGACGAACCCTTCCAGGCCCGTCGTGGTGGCGCCGATGAAGCGCAGGCCGTAGGGGCCTTCCAGCTCGTTCATCAGCTCGTGGCCGCCACCATAGTTGATGAAGCGGAACATCTCGTCGGGCGACGACCAGGCGCCGATCGGGTTGGCGATCAGGCCGAAGGCCGGGTCCTTGCCGGAGAAGTAGCTGACATCGGTGATATGGCCGTCGAGAATGCCGGAGCCGACGGCGTCCTGGGTCTCGTTGTATTCGACCACGGCGCCGACCGGCAGCAGTTCGATGACGAGGCGGCCGCCCGACATTTCCTTCACCCGTTCGGTCCAGGCCTGCTGGATGGCGAAGTTCGGGTTGCCGGCCGGGTCGACCGACTGGAACGTGAACTCGAACTCCTGCGCCAGGGCACCGGTGCCGGCCAGCATGCCGGTGGCCAGGATGGCGGTTGCAAGCATCTTTCTCATGGTTTTCCTCCCAGGGGCGGACATGTTTGTCTGATCCCATGTCCTAGGATCGTGTCGCAGGTGTTTCCCGCGAAGTCTGCCACGTCAGGCGACGCCGCTCAGCGAGGTCGTGACCGGCGAATTCACCAGGTTGCGCAGCCGTCCCTCGCGCAGAAACTGCATGGCCGTCTCCACCGACAGGCGGCGGGCGTCGGCAACGCTTTCCGGGCTGGACCAGGCGGCATGCGGGGTGACGAACAGACGTTCCCCGACGATAGGGTCGGCGCCGTTCGCATAGGCGCGGGCGATGGCATCCGCAGGCGAGGGCGGCTCGACCGGCAGCACGTCTATACCCGCTCCCGCGATAGTGCCGTTGCGCAGGGCCTCCAGCAGCGCATCCATGTCGATGATGGCGCCGCGGGCGGTGTTGATCAGCACTGCATGCGGCTGCATCTGCGCCAGCCGCTCCGCATTGATCATCTTCAGCGTCTGCGGCGTCAGCGGGCAGTGCAGGCTGACCACGTCCGCCTGCGCCAGCAGCTCCTCCAGACGGTCGCAGCGGTCGACACCGGCAGCGATCTCCGTGCCGCGCGAGACCAGCGGGTCATAGGCGAGCACGCGCATGCCGAAGGCCTTGGCCCGCAGCGCCGCGGCGATGCCGATGCGGCCCAGCCCGACGACGCCGAAGGTCTTGCCTCTCAGGCGGGCGAGCAGCGGGGCGCGGGCATGGTCGAAGCCGTCCTGTGGCGAGGCCATCAGGTTGCGGTGATAGGAGCCGATGCCGCGGCGCAGGGTCAGCATCAGGGCGATGGCGTGGTCGGCCACCTCGCTGGTGCCGTAGTCGGGGGTGTTGCAGACCGGGATGCCGGCCGCGGCGGCCGCGTCCAGGTCGATATGGTCGAAGCCGACGCCGGCCCGCACGATGATGCGGCAGCGCTCCAGCCTTGCGATCATCTCGCGCGTCACCGGCATCTCGTGCCACACCACCATTGCGTCGCAGCCGCGCAGCACCACGTCCGGCAGCCGGTCGAAGCTACGCTCCCGATGGATGTCCCAGTCGACCTCCTCGCCCGCCGTCGCCCTCTCGATCAGGGCGTCGTCCGGGTACTGGGCGTCGGGGGTCAGCAGGCGTAGGCGGGACATGGGGAACCTCTTGGAGTTCTCGGTACGCAATTGGCGATTGACGTTTCCATTCTAGAATTCTAGAATTTCATGGAATGTCAAACGGTTTTTATCGCGCTTGAAAAAGTCCGGAATTCGGGTGATTTCAGGCTTGTTCGTCCGCGCTGGGACTGCCGCCGGACCGGGAAGGAGATGCCCTTGTCACTCACTCAGGAGGCCTGCGAGCGGCTGCGCGATGCGATCGTGTCGGGCAAGTTCGAGTTCGGCGAACGGCTCTCGGAAGAGCAGATCGCCCGGGCACTGGGCATGAGCAAGGCGCCGGTGCGCGCGGCCTTCATGGACCTGCGCGACATGGGGCTGGTCACCATCGTGCCGCAGGCCGGCACCTATGTGGTCACGCCCTCGCGGCAGGATGTTGCGGAGATGAGCCGCTTCCGCGCGATGCTCGAGCGCGAGGCGCTGCAGGATGCGCTGGCGCGCGATCCCGATGCGCTGGTACACCGGCTGAACGGGGCGATCTCCCAGATGCAGCACGCCATCGACGTGGGCGAGTGGTGGCTCTACAGCCGCGCCGACAGCGCCTATCACCGGGTCATCCTGCAGATGGCCGGCAACCGCTACCTGGAAAAGGCCTACGACCTCACCGCGACGGCGCTGGAGGCGCTGCGCGCAAGGCTGCAGTCGGGCGAGGGCAATTTCTGGAGCCGGTCCTTCTCCGAGCATGTAGAGATGCGCGACCTCATCGTGCGGCGCGAGTTCGATGCGGCGCATGCCCTGCTGCAGGAGCATATCCTGGTGATCAACCGCTCGCTCGCCCTGCCGGAGAACGGGCTGCAGGCCGGCCCTTCCGCGCGGCAGAAGGGCAAGCGGCGCTCGGACGAGGAGTGCCTGGCGGCGCTGTCCGCCCCCGTACTTCCCTAGGTCGGCGCTGCCGTAGGGCGACTGCGCCGTCTCAGCCGGCGGCCGGCGTGTCCGCGATCGCGTATTTGTCGATCATCGCTTCCAGATAGGCGATCGCCTCCGCGCCCTTGAGGGCGTCGCCCCACAGGCGTTCGGCGATGGATTCGTGCAGCGTCATCGCCTCGGCGGCCGAGGTGATCAAGGCAACGCCGAGGCGCACGTTCGGCTGTTCGCCGAGCCGGAACGGGCTGATCGCCAGCACCGAGCGGTTGGGCTGTCGGAAGATCTGGAAGCTCGTCGCCGGCACCGGGCCGCGCACGATGCCGATCTGGATGCCGATGGGCTGGTCGCGCAGCATCGCCAGCAGATACTCCGCCTCGCGCCGTGCCATCAGCCGGCGGCGTTCCGCCGTTTCCGGCGGCAGGTCGTGGCGGCCGATCAGCCCGTGCAGCAGGAACCGCTCCAGGTCGGCCGAGGAGATCAGGCTGACGATCAGCGGCCGGCGCAGGCGGAAGGCGTCCTTTCGCGCATGCAGGATCTCCAGCAGCCGCTCCACCGCCTCGGCGGCCTCGCCCGCAGGGTCCGTGCCTTCGGGAATCGATTCGAGCAGCACTTCCTTGAGGATCTCGTCGTAGCCGTCGGAGGTGAGCAGGTAGGACATCGGGCTGAACAGGCCGATGATCTGCTGGCACTCGTCCTCCAGCTGGCGCATGCGCTCGAAGAAGCCGATGGACGTGCTGACATATTCCACGCCGACGCCGAGCAGGCTCGGCAGCGACACGCCGAGTTCGTCGGCGATGGAGGTCAGCATCTCGATCTTGCGAATCTCGCCCTTTTCGGCCCGGTAGAGGGCAGCCCGAGAAATGCCGAGCTTCTCCGCCAGCGCCTCCGGCGTCAGCCCCTTGCCGAGGCGATAGGCCCTCAGCCTTGCGCCGATATCGCTGAAACGGATGGTGTCGTCGTCCTGGGTCAAAAGGGTGTCCCGTGGGCTGGGAGCAGGCGATGCCGGCGCGAGGCCGGATGACCGTTGCAGTGTTCAATTCCTGGCATGATAATCAGTTCTTGGACGAATTGTCCAATTGTCTCATTTTTGAGATGAGTCGTTGACAGCATCCGGATCGCTCAATACGCTGTTCTCTTCCGCGCCTGTATCGCGCCAAGAAACAAAAGCGTATCCAGTGCCTGTTAGCCTTAGAGGTGGAGCCCTATGACACATACTGTTCGCAAACTGGCCGCAACGGCCGTTCTCGCCGTTGCCGGTGTCGCCTTCTCGACCGGTGCCTTCGCGGCGGATTTCGTCGCCAAGATCGGCCATCTGGAGTCGACCCAGCAGTCCCGCCACGTGCACCTCGAGAAGGTTGCGGCACTGGTCGCCGAGCGCACCAACGGCGCCGTCGAGTTCCAGATCTTCCCGCAGGGCCAGCTCGGCCAGCAGCGCGAGATGACCGAGGGCGTGCAGCTCGGCTCGCTTGAGGCGACCGTCGCTCCGGCTGCCTTCCTCGGCGGCTTCAACCCGGTCGTGTCGATCCTCGACATTCCCTTCCTGCTGCCGGAAGACGATGCCAAGGCCCAGGAACTGCGTTCGGGCACCTTCGGCAAGGCGCTTTGCGAGTCCTTCGAAAGCCGCGGCGTCGAGTGCCTGATGCTCTGGCCGAACGGCCGGAAGAACTTCTCCTCCAGCAAGCCGCTCGCCTCCATGGAAGACTTCTCCGGCCAGAAGTTCCGCGTGATGGATTCCAGCATCCTGATCGAGCAGTTCAAGGCCGTCGGCGCCTCCGCCATCGCGCTGCCCTTCGGCGAGCTCTACACCTCGCTGCAGACCGGCGTCGTCGATGCCCAGGAGAACCCGCTCGACACCATCCGCGCCATGAAGTTCTACGAGGTGCAGAAGTACCTGGTGCTCTCCAACCACGGCGCGATGGAGGACGTGATCCTCTTCAATCCGACCTTCTGGGCCAGCCTGCCGGAAGAGTACCGCACCATCATCACCGACGCCTTCGCCGAGGTCGTCCCGGACTTGATCGCCCACAAGAAGGCCTCGGTCGCCTCCTCGCTGGAAGAGATCAAGGCTGCCGGCGTCGAGGTGCGCGAGCTCTCCGCCGAGGAGAAGGCCGCGTTCCGCGAGACCATGTACCCGGCTGCCCGTAACGCCTACATCCAGGGCGCGGGCGAGGAAGGCCTCGAGCTGGTGAACCTGTACGAACAGGAATACGCCGCGGTTACCAAGTAATCGTCGGCGGTGCCCGCGGGCGCGGCCCGGACCGCGCCCGCAGGCTCTTTACCTGCCGCTTCGTCCGGCAGGGCGGGCCCGGACAAAGCCCGCACAGTCTTCCGCCTGCGGTGTTGCAGCGGGCGGATGCCACCCGGCCCGTACCGGCCGGCGTCAGTACAGACCTGAATGTCCGCGCGGCTCGGACCGCGCCCGCAAGCTTCCTCCCGACCACCGTCCGGTGGCGGACGGGACGGACCATGCGGCGGATGTCTGGAGCAGATCTATGCGCAGTGCTCTTTCGGTCCTGCGCACCGTCGAACGGTGCGCACTCGTTTCGATTTTCCTGGCGATGGCGGGGCTCTACTTCGTCAATGTCGTCGTTCGCGCCTCGGGCAGCCCCCTTGCCTCCAGCCTCGGCTGGATCGAGGAGGCGGTCCGGTTGATGAACCTCTACCTGGTCTTCCTCGCCCTCGGCTACGCGCTCGAGATCGGCCGGCACGTCGCCGTCGATACCTGGCGGTCTCGCATCGCCGAGGCGACCCGCCTGCCGGTCCAGCGCATCATCGATGCCGTCGGTTTCCTCTTTTCGCTCTATCTCGTCTGGCTCGCCTGGAAGATGACGCTGTTCGTCTTCGGCTCCGGCCAAAAAAGCCCGACGCTGGGCCTCGAGATGGGTTGGATCTATGTCGCGCCCCTGGTCGGCTTCGGGCTGCTTGCCCTGCGCTACCTGCTGAGCTTCCTCGGGCTGATCGACCGCACGCCGGCACGGGAGGCCGACGAGGCATGATTCTCCTCTTCCTCATCGTTGCGCTGGCCGTCGTGCTGCTGATCGCGGGCTTCGAGATGTTTCTCGTGCTCGGCGTGCCGGCCCTCTTGATCAAGCAGTTCTTCTACGGCTCCCTGCCGGATCCGGTCGTGGTGCAGAAGATTCTCGGCGGCATCAACCATTCGACGCTGCTCGCCATTCCCTTCTTCATCCTGGCGGCGGAGCTGATGGGCGAGGGCCAGATCGCCCGCCGCCTCACCAGCCTCGTCCAGTCGCTGCTCGGCCATCG
The DNA here is from genome assembly GCF_023507705.1 of Stappia sp. WLB 29. GTDB lineage: Bacteria > Pseudomonadota > Alphaproteobacteria > Rhizobiales > Stappiaceae > Stappia. Next base: position 409,829 of record NZ_JALBGD010000002.1, read on the forward strand.
CAAGGGCGGCATCGGCTACACCATCGTCGGCGGCTCGATGGCCTTCGGCTCCGTGTCCGGCTCGGCGCCGGCGACGGTGGCGGCGATGGGCCGGCTGGTCTATCCGGAAATGCGCAAGGCCGGCTTCAGCGACAAGTTCTCGCTCGGCCTCATCGCCTCCAGCGCCGAGACGGCGTTGCTGATCCCGCCGTCGATCACCTTCATCATCTACGGCTGGATGACCGGCACCTCGGTCGCGCGCCTGTTCGTCGCCGGCATGGCGGTCGGCGTGGTGCTCGGCCTCGTCTTCGCCATCATGGTCGCCGTCGAGGCGCGCCGCGCCGGGGTTTCGGCCGGCGAGCGCACCTCCTGGGGCGACCGTTTGCGCGCCGTCGCGCATTCGGGCTGGGCGCTCGGCATGCCGGCGATCATCCTCGGCGGCATCTATTCGGGCGTCTTCACCCCGACCGAGGCCGCCGCCGTCAGCGTCGTCTACGCCATCTTCGTGGAGATGGTCGTGTTCCGCGAGCTGACCCTGGCGAAGCTGTTCAAGGTGACCGAGCGGGCGGCCGTGTCCACCGCCATCATCTTCATCCTGCTGGCGCTCGGCGGCCTGCTCTCCTACTTCATCACGCTGGCGCAGATCCCGGGGCAGATCCTGGAGTTCCTGGCCGCCGTCGATGCGGGGCCGATCGTCTTCCTGCTGGTGGTCAACGTCGTCTTCCTGATCGCGGGCATGTTCATCGACCCGAATTCGGCGCTGCTGATCCTCGTGCCGCCGCTCTATCCGGTGGCGATGGCGATGGGCATCGACCCGGTGCATTTCGGCATGATCGTCACGCTCAACATCTCCGCCGGCATGATCACGCCACCCTTCGGGCTCGACCTGTTCGTGGCGTCCTCGACGCTCGGCAAGCCGGTGATGACGATCATTTCCGGCATCTGGCCCTTCGTGATCGCCAATCTCGTGGCCCTCGGGATCATCACCTACATCCCGTCGATCTCCACCTTCCTGCCCAATCTGGTGTTCGGATGACCAGCGTTCTGACAAGACCCGCGTCCGCTGCCGGCGGACGGGCGCAACCCGTCGTCTTCGAGCGGGGCCTCGCCGTGCTCTCCAACGACCCGGTCAACGGCGAGTACATGCGCCTCGTCCTGGCGGCCCCGCGCGAGATGCTCGATCTGTGCCGTGCCGGCCAGTTCTTCAACCTGCTGTGCCCGGCGCTCGGCGGCGAGACGCCCTATCTGCGCCGGCCGATGAGCATCTACGGCTTCTATCCCGAGCGCGGCGAGTTGCACTTCCTCTACAAGGTGGCGGGGGCCGGCACCCGGGCGCTGGCGCAGCTGCGCGAGGGCGATGCGCTCAACGTCATGGGCCCGCTCGGCCAGGGCTTCCGCATCGACGACGACTGGCAGCGGCTGGTGCTCGTCGCCCGCGGCGTCGGCCTTGCAACGCTGGCGCCGCTGGCGCTGGAGGCCAACCGCCTCGGCCGCCATCTCACCGCGATCTGCAGCGCCCGCCATCCGGACCTGCTGATGTCCATCGACTATTTCCGCGAGCTGGGGGCCGAGATCATCCCGGTCACCGACGCGGAAGGCACCTCGTCGCTCGAGCATCTGGAACAGGTGATCGAGGAGAGGGTCGCAGGTCCCGGCATCGATGCCTTCTACACCTGCGGCTCCAACCGCCTGCTGACCCTGTTGCAGCGCATCGGCAAGCGCCACGGCATTCCCGGCGAGATCGCGCTGGAGCAGCAGATGGCCTGCGGCCTCGGCATGTGCCACTGCTGCGTCCGGCCGTTCCGCAAGGGCGACAAGACCGTGCAGCTGCGCGTGTGCCGCGAAGGCCCCGTCTTCGATATCCAGGAGGCCATGCCATGGTAGACCTGTCCGTCGACATCGCCGGCCTGACGCTGAAGAACCCGATCATGCCCGCTTCGGGCACCTTCTCCGAGGAACTGGCGGAGGTCTTCGACATCGAGTGCCTCGGCGCCCATGTCACCAAGACGATCACCCGGGGCCTGCGCGACGGCAATCCGACGCCGCGCGTGTGCGAGGTCGGCTCGTCGATGCTCAATTCCATCGGCATCCCGAGCAAGGGCGTTAGCGCCTTCCTCGACAAGGTGGTGCCGTTCTACCGCGCCTACGAGACGCCGCTGGTCGTGTCGATCTCCGGCAACACGGCGGACGAATTCGCCCGCCTGTGCTCGGAAGTGACGGTGGAGGGCGTTGCCGCCATCGAGGTCAACATCTCCTGTCCGAACATCGAGGAAGACGGCAAGGCCTTTGCCATCCGTCCCTCCTCGACCTACGACGTGATGCGCAAGCTGCGCGCGGCGACGCATCTGCCGCTGTGGGCCAAGCTGACGCCCAACACCGGCGAGACGCCGGAAGTGGCGCGCGCGGCGCAGGAAGGCGGCGCCGACGCGCTGGTCGTCGCCAACACGCTGCTGGCCATGGCCATCGACATCCGCACCCGGCGGCCGAAGCTCGGCAACCTGATGGGCGGCCTGTCGGGCCCCTCGCTGAAGCCCATCGCCCTGCGGATGGCCTATCAGTGCGCCAAGTCGACGACGATCCCGGTGATCGGCTGCGGCGGCATCTCCACCGCCGAGGACGTGATCGAGTTCCTCATCGCCGGTGCCACCGCCGTGCAGGTGGGCACCGCCACCTTCATCAATCCGACCGCGATGGTCACCGTCATCGCCGAGCTGGAGCGCTATCTGGAGCGCGAGAAGCTGTCGTCCGTCCGCGACCTGATCGGCACGCTGATCGACGAGGAGCAGAAGGAGGGCGTCGTGTTCATGGAGGCGGCGCCGTGACCGCGCTGAGGAAGTCCGGGGCCTACGACCGCGCGGAGGAACTGCGCCTTGCCGGCTTCCTCTTCGACGAGATCGCGCGCATGTCGCCGGACGTGGAGGGCGTCAGCCGTCCGGCCTTTTCCGACATCGAGACGAAGACGCTGTCCTTCCTGGAGGACTTCGCCCGCCGCGAGGGGCTGGAGGTCTGGTACGACGCCGGGCTCAACGCCAATTTCTGCCTGCCGGGCGACCGCGACGCCGAGCGCTACACGGTCATCGGCTCGCATGTCGACAGCGTCCCCTTCGGCGGCAATTTCGACGGCCTTGCCGGTGTCGTCGCCGGCCTGCTGTGCCTGGTGCGGGCGCGGCGCGAGGGGCGCAAGTTCGCTTTCCCGGTGCATGTGCTTGCCATGCGCGGCGAGGAAAGCGCCTGGTTCGGCCCGTGCTACATCGGCTCCAAGGCGCTGACCGGCACGCTGTCCGCCTCCGATCTCGCCGCCCGCCACAAGGGCGACGGCCGCACGCTCGATGCGCATATGGAAGCCATCGGCATCGACATGGCGCCGGTGCGCGCCGGCAAGCCCTTGATCGACCTGTCGCGGATCGAGGCCTATCTCGAGGTGCATATCGAGCAGGGGCCGCTGCTGATCGGCAAGGCGGTCCCGGCCGCCGTGGTCTCGGGCATCCGTGGCAACATCCGCTACCGCTCCCTGCGCTGCGTCGGCGAGGCCGGCCATTCCGGCGCCGTGCCGCGCGCCTTCCGCCGCGATCCGGTGCTGGCCATGGCCGACCTCCTGGTGCGGCTCGACGAAAGCTGGGCAACGATTCTCGCCAAGGGCGACGACCTGGTGCTGACCAGCGGCATCGTCGGCACCGACCCGGATAAGCACGCGATGACGCGCATTCCCGACCAGGTGTCCTTCAGTCTCGACATCCGCAGCCAGAGCGCGCGGGTGCTGGACGAGATGCGCGACCTGCTGAAGACGGAGATGGCGCAGATCGAGCGGGACCGGAAAGTGCGCTTCGAGCTCGACGAGGAGTTGCGCGTTGCCCCCGCCCTGTGCGATGCCGATCTCGTCGCGCGCCTGAGCAAGGCCATGGAGACAGTCGGCCAGGAGCCGTTCGTGATGGCGAGCGGCGGCGGACACGATGCGGCGGTCTTCTCGGCCGCCGGCGTGCCGGCCGGCATGGTCTTCGTGCGCAATCGCAACGGCTCGCACAATCCGCAGGAGGCGATGGAGCTGCCCGATCTCCTTTCCGCCACCGATATCGTCCATCAATATCTTATGGTTGCGCCATGACACAGCTGACGATCCGGACGCCCGACGACTGGCATCTCCACCTGCGCGACGGGGCGATGCTCGCCGGCGTCCTGCCGCACAGCTCCGCCGATTTCGCGCGTGCGATCATCATGCCGAACCTGGTGCCGCCGGTGGTCACCACCGCCCATGCGGAAGCCTATCGCCAGCGCATCCTCGCCGCCCTTCCCGAGGGGCACGACTTCACGCCGCTCATGGTGCTCTACCTGACCGAGGACACCGAGGCGGACGATGTCGAGGCCGGTTTCCGGAGCGGCCTCGTCAAGGCGGTGAAGCTCTATCCGGCCGGCGCCACCACCAATTCGCATGGCGGCGTGCGCGACTTTTCCAAGGTCATCCCGGTGCTGGAGCGCATGGCCGAGATCGGCCTGCCGCTCTGCGTGCATGGCGAGGTGACGGATCCTGCCGTGGACATCTTCGATCGCGAGGCGGTGTTCCTGGAAACGGTGCTCGATCCGCTGCGCCGGCGCGTTCCGGGCCTGCGCGTCGTGCTGGAGCATGTGACGACGCGCAACGGCGTCGAGTATGTGCGCTCGCAGGAGAAGGATCTGGCCGCGACGATCACGGTTCATCACCTGATGATCAACCGCAATGCGATCTTCGCCGGCGGCATCCGCCCGCACTACTACTGCCTGCCCGTCGCCAAGCGCGAGGAACACCGGCTGGCGCTGCGCGAGGCCGCGACCTCGGGCGACGCGCGCTTCTTCCTCGGCACCGATTCGGCGCCGCATGTGGATCCGGCGAAGGAATGCGGTTGCGGCTGCGCCGGCATCTTCACCGCGCCGAACGCGATGGCCTGCCTTGCCCATGTCTTCGAGGAGGAGGGCGCGCTCGACAAGCTCGAGGCCTTCGCCTCGCTCAACGGACCGGCCTTCTACCGTCTGCCGCCGAACGAGGGCCGGCTCGTCCTGGAAAAGCGCGAGGCGCCGGTCCCGGTGCCGGACAAGGTGGTGACCGGCGACGGCACGGTCACGGTTTTCGACCCCATGGTGCCGGTCCGCTGGACGGTCGCGGCCCGCAGGTCGTAAGGGCCGGCGGCCAAGCCGGCGAAAAAATCTTCTTCAAGGGAGAGCGTGATGTTCATTGAGGTTGCGAATGGTCTGACCGAGCACAGCGCGAGCGTGCGGAGCTTCGAGGCGTGCGCGCGCGAGGCCCGTGCCCGCATCGCCGGCGAGCCGGAGCATGCTGTCGCCTGGCTGCTGGTGTCGCGCGCGGCCCAGGCTTTCGTCGATGCCTATGACGACCAGCCGCTGACGCTCGACGTCGCCGGCCAGGCGCTGGAGCAGTTCCGTGATCTGCTGCAGACGCTCGAGACCGCCTATGCGGGCGGCTCCGCCGAAGCGAAGGTCGAGGCGCTGAACAAGATCGCGCTGCGTCTCAACGCGATGTGATTGGAGCCGGGCCGGCCGCTCGCGCCGGCCCGATCTCTTGCGTTTCGAAACTGCGGATCAGGGACGGCCGTCGGCGGCGGAGGTCGCCCCGGACGGCGTCTTCGCGCGCTGCTGCCGCTTGCCTGCCGGGCGCAGGAAATACTCGCTCGCCAACAGGGTCGGCAGGCCGAGCGCCAGCGGCACCAGGAAATACACCAGGCGGAATACGAGCAGCGCGCCGACGGCTTCCGCGCCGGGCTGCAGATAGAGCACGGTCGCCTCCAGCACGCCCAAGCCGCCCGGTACGTGGCTGATCAGGGAGGCGAGGATGCCGATCACATAGATCGCCGCCACCTCGAGATAGTTCACCTCCGACGTTGCCGCGAGCAGCTGGTGCAGGCAGGCGGCGACGCAGGCATAGTTGGCCGTGCCCGCCGCGACCTGGCCGAGGGCGAGCGGCAGGGGCGGCAGTTTCACCGACCATTTGTGCAGCGTCAGTTCCCTCCGCATGACGGCGGACAGCACGACATAGGCGACCGGCAGGGAGAGGCAGACGATCGCCATGCCCTTCAACTCCGGCCCGTCGACGCCCATCAGCCCTTCGGCGGTCGAGGGATAGAGCAGGAGGGCGATGCCGCCCATCGTCGCCAGTCCCAGTCCCACGGTGATGCCGCAGAACAGGATCACCTTGGCGACATCCCCGACACCGAGGCCCCAGCGCGCATAGAAGCGGTAGCGGATGGCGCCGCTGGACAGGGCCGCGACCCCGACATTGTGGCCGATGGACAGGGCGGTGAAGGAGGCGAGCGCCGTGCGGTGCCAGGCGAGCGGCTTGCCGGCATAGCGGACGGCCAGCCAGTCGAAAAAGGTGAGGCAAAGATAGGACGCTGCGGCAAAGGCGAAGGCGCGGGCAAGATACGTGGCCGGAATGGTACGGACGGACTCCAGGATCTCGTCGAGCGAATATTGGCTCAGCGTCCGGTAGAGCAGATAGGTCGCGATGCCGATCGCCACGACGATCACGAGCCGAAGAAGCAACTTGTAGAACGACATTCGTCTCTCTTTCTGGCCGGGCCCCCGTCAACTCGACCCGACCCGATCCGGCCCGGCGCGAGCGGGGCGGCGGCCCTGCCGCGCGCCCCTTGCGCATCTTTTCCCCTCCCCGGATGGCGAAGGGGAAAAGCCGCATGTCCCGCCGGCGAGCCGATCACATGCCCGCCGGGCCGATGACCGGCAGGTCCGGGGACGGTCAGGCCGCCTTGGCGCGCTGGTTGGCCGAAGCGTCGGCGAGCTTGGTCAGGTTCTCGTCGGTCTTCGCCTCTTCCTTCAAGGTGTCCTGGAGCAGCTTGGCCGCATCCTTGAGGCCCAGCTCGTTGGCCCAGCGGTGCAGCGTGCCGTAGCGGGTGATCTCGTAGTGCTCGACCGCCTGCGCGGACGAAATCAGGCCGGCATCCAGGGCAGGGGTGCCCTTGAACTCGTCGATGATCTCCTCGCCTTCCGCGATGATGCCTTCGATCGCATCGCAGGTCTTGCCGCGCGGGGCCTTGCCGAGGATCTCGAACACCTGCTGCAGGCGCTCGACGTGACCTTCGGTCTCCTCGCGGTGCTTCTCGAAGGCCTTCTTCAGATCTTCGGACTGCGCCGCGCGCTGCATCTTCGGCAGCGTCTTCAGGATCTTGCGCTCGGCGTAGTAGATGTCCTTGAGGGTGTCGTGGAACAGGTCTTCGAGGGTCTTTTCCTTGGCCATGTCAATGTCCCTTTCGTGAGTTGGTCACCGCCGGGCGGTGCGGTGTGCGAACGTCTCGCCGCGATGTTTGTTCCCTCCGTGCCCAGTGCATCTGCGGCTGCAAGGAACCGGCGGGGCGAAACGGAACATCCGCAGGAGACAGGTGTTGGCAGGGCAGACCGGGAGGCGCGGCGATGCCGTGCGCCGGGAAAAGCCACACCAAGGAGGTAACGAATGACCCGCTACGCAACCAAGACCGCCGGCGTGCTGCTCGCCGCCACCGCGCTGTCGCTGCTGCCTCATGCAGCGCTCGCCCAGCAGGGCGCTGCGCCGGCAGGTCAGGAGCAGCAGATGCGCCAGCAGGGCCAGGGGCAGAACGCCACTGGTCAGAATGCCGCCGGCCGGCAGGCGACTGCCCAGATGGCGAGCCAGTGCCAGGCGCGCCTTGAACAGTCGGCCGAGCGCATGCGCGAGGATCAGTTCTGGCTGACGGGCTGGGGCGCCGGTTACGGCACGCAACCGGTCGGCACGCCCACCGCCGCCCCGGACGGCGCCGCGCGTCCGGGCGCCGAGACGCCGGCTTCGCCCACGGGGGTGCGCGAGCCTATGGCCGGCGATCCGCGCGGCACGGTGGAAGGCGCCTATTCGCCGCGCGAGCAGATCCGCACGCTCTACTTCGCCGCCCATATCCTGTCCCAACGCGGCGAGCAGGAAGGCTGCGACTATGTCGCCGGCCAGCTCGATGCGGTCTACGACGACTACACGAGCCAGCTCACCTCGGCCGGCGTCGAGCCGGGAGCCGTGACCGACTGGCGCCAGGAACAGCTCGCTCTCGCGCAGCCGATCGATCAGGTCGAAGGCATGCAGTCCTACCGCATCGACAACCTGACCGGCACCGACGTGCGCAATGTCGAGGACGAGAATCTCGGCAGCGTGCATGACGTGATCCTCGACCCGGCATCCGGCACCGTGTCCTACATTCTGGTCGCGCGCGGCGGCTTCCTGGGTCTCGGCGAGGAATATGTGGCGGTTCCCTGGGAGCGCCTGCATGCGACGCCGGGCCTCGAGACCATCGTGCTGACGCTCAGCCAGGAGGAACTGGAACAGGCGCCGACCATCGAGCCCGACGAGTTCCGCAATTCCGAGATGAGGCAGGACGCCCGTGGGCCGGTCGACGAATTCTGGTCGGGCATGGACGCGCGCTGACCGGGCAGGATGCAGCATTGCGAAGGGTTCGGGGCCGCGGCAGCAACGTCGCGGCCCTTGCCGTTTTGTGCCCGCGCCCGATCGCCGCAGAACAGGGCTTGGCAAAAAATGCAGGGAGGCGAGGAACATCCGGTGGCCCGGTCTGTTCGGACAGGGCAGCAACCTGGAGGGCATCCGTGACGCATTACACGCGGCGACAGACGCTGAGACTGATGTTGATGGCGGGCACGGCCCTTGCGGCTTCGCGCGTGCTCGCCGCCGAATACGGGCGCGGGGCGGGCATGCCCTGGTCGCCGATGTCGGGGGAGGTCCCCTATTACGGCACCGGCGCGGACCGCTTCTTCAGCCGTGACGAGCGGCTGGCGGTCGCCGCGATCTGCGCAAGGCTGATCCCCAGCGACGAGGACGGGCCGGGCGCAACCGAGGCTGATGTCGTCACCTTCATCGACCGACAGATGGCCGGCTTCTACGGCCGCGCCCAGCACTGGTACATGCAGGGGCCGTTCGCGGAAGGCACGTCGACGCAGGGCTACCAGAGCGAACATCCGCCGGCGATGCTCTATCGCCTCGCCCTTGCCGAGCTCGACGATTACTGCCGGTCGCAGCGCGGCGGCGCCTTCGCCGAACTGTCCGAGGAGGACCAGGACGCGGTCCTCACCGGGCTCGACGAGGGCGAGATCGCGTTCGAGCGCGTGTCCGCCAAGACCTTCTTCGACCTCGTCCTGGAAAACACCGTCGAGGGCTTCTTCGCCGACCCGCTCTATGGCGGCAACCGCGACATGGTCGGCTGGCGCTATGTCGGCTTTCCCGGCACCCGCTACGACTATCGCGACTTCGTCGGCCACAACGGCGCCGCCATTCCGCTCGAGCCCGTCAGCCTGCAAGGGCGTCCGGGCTGGTCGCAGCCCTGACCGAAACAGCCAGAGGGAGACCCATGACCAAGCACCTTCCGCGCGTCGACGTGGTTCTGGTCGGATTCGGCTGGACCGGGGCGATCTTCGCCGAAAAGCTCACGGCCGCCGGCCTCGACGTGCTGGCGCTGGAGCGCGGGCCCTGGCGCGACACGCCGTCCGACTTCGCCACCACCTTCGCGCAGGACGAGCTGCGCTACTACTGGCGGCACGGCATGTTCCAGGAGGCCTCGCAGGACACCCTGACCTTCCGCAACAACAGCGCCCAGACGGCGCTGCCGATGCGGCGCTGGGGCTCGTTCCTGCCCGGCAACGGCGTCGGCGGGGCCGGCGTCCACTGGAACGGCCAGACCTATCGCTTTCTTCCCTCCGACTTCGTCGCGCGCAGCCACAACGAGGAGCGCTACGGTCCGCTGCCCGCGGACATGACGGTGCAGGACTACGGCGTCACCTACGAGGAGCTGGAGCCGCATTTCGACTATTTCGAGAAGATCTGCGGCATCTGCGGCCAGGCCGGCAACGTCAACGGCGAGACCATCGAGGGCGGTAATCCTTTCGAGGGCATGCGCAGCGACCAGTATCCCAACCCGCCGATGCGCATGACCTTCTCGCAGGATCGTTTCGCGGCCTCCGCCCGGGCTCTGGGGCTCAATCCCTTTCCCGTCCCGTCCGCCAACATGTCGCGCGCCTATGTCAATCCGCTGGGGTTGCAGATGGCGCCCTGCACCTATTGCGGCTTTTGCGAAAAGCACGGCTGCGGCAACTATTCCAAGGCCTCGCCGCAGACGACGATCATCCCGGTCCTGATGCGCCGGCCGAATTTCGGCCTGCGGACCAATTCCGAGGTGCTGTCGGTGGAAAAGACCCCCGACGGCAAGCACGCGACCGGCGTCACCTATGTGGACACCAGCGGCGAGGTCTGGTTCCAGCCGGCCGACATCGTCATCCTGTGCGCCTATCCGCTGCAGAACACGCGTTTGCTGCTGCTGTCGGAGATCGGCGCGCCCTACGACCCGCGCACCGGCGAAGGCGTCGTCGGCAAGAACTACTGTTACCAGGTCATGTCCTCGGCGACGGTGTTCTTCGAGGACGAATACACCAACGGCTTCGTCGGCGCGGGCGCGCTCGGCATGGTCGTCGACGACTACAACGGCGACAATTTCGACCATTCCGGACTCGGCTTCATCGGCGGCGGCTATATCGCCTGCGGCACCACCAATGCCCGGCCGATCGAGAGCCATCCGGTGCCGGAGGACGTGCCGCGCTGGGGCTCGGCCTGGAAGAAGGCGGTGAGGGAGAACTTCCTGAAGACCACCAGCGTCGGCGTGCATGGTGCCTCGATGGCCCATCGCAGCAACTATCTCGATCTCGACCCGACCTACAAGGATGTATGGGGCCGCCCGCTTCTGCGGATGACCTACGATTTCACGCTCAACGACCGGCGGCTCACCGAGCACCTGACGCCGGTTGCCGAGGAGATCGCCCGCGGCATGGGCGGCGCGCATGTGAAGGTCAACGCCCGCCGCGGTTCCTACGACAGCAAGCCCTATCAGACCACGCACAACACGGGAGGCACCATCATGGGGACCGATCCGGCAAGCAGCGTCGTCAACCGCTACGGCCAGAGCTGGGACCTGCCGAACCTGTTCGTAACCGGCGCCGGGCTCTTCCCGCAAAACGCCGGCTACAACCCGACCGGTACGGTGGGGGCGCTCGCCTATTGGTCGGTCGATGCCATCATCAATCAATATCTGCCGGATCCCGGCCCCCTGGTGCGCCCATGAGCCGGCTTCGCAATGCCTTGCTGGCGGGCACCTTCGCCGGCGCGCTGGGCCTCGGAATCGCTCCTGCGGCACTGGCGCAGGAACTCTCCTTCTCGCAGGTGGAGCGCGGCCGCTACCTTGCGACCGCCAGCGACTGCGTCGCCTGCCACACCGATATCGAGGAGGGCGGCAAACGCTATGCCGGCGGGCGCGGGCTGGAAACGCCGTTCGGCACGATCTATTCGAGCAATCTGACGCCGGACGAGGCGACGGGCCTCGGCCGCTGGAGCCGCGACGAGTTCTACCGTGCGCTCAACGAGGGGATCAGCCGGGACGGGTCGCATCTCTATCCGGCCATGCCCTATCCGCATTTCACCAAGATGTCCCGGGAGGACGCGGATGCGATCTTCGCCTATCTGCGCACGCTGGAACCGGTGACGGCGGAGATTCCGGAGAACGCGCTGCCCTTCCCGCTCAGCATCCGCATGTCGGTGGCTGGCTGGAAGCTGCTGTTCTTCGACAAGGAGGGCTTCGCGGTTGATCCGGACCAGTCGGAGGAATGGAACCGCGGCCGCTACCTCGTCGATGCGCTGGCCCATTGCGGCGCCTGCCACACGGGCAAGAACCTGCTGGGCGCCGACAAGGAGGACGAATACCTGCGCGGGGGAACCCTCGACAACTGGTACGCCCCCAACATTCGCGGCGGCGTCAACGGCGGCCTTGCCGACTGGGAGGCGGAGGACATCGTCCGCTTCCTCGGCGAGGGCCGCTCGCGCCACACCGCGCCGATGCAGCGCATGGGCGAGGTCGTCGGCCTGTCCACCCAGCATCTGCGGGACGAGGACCTGATGGCGATCGCGGTCTATCTCAAGAGCCTCGACGACGCCCCGCGCGAGGAGGCCGAGACCCCGTCGCAGGCGCGTTTCGAGACCGGCGAGGCGATCTATTTCGACAATTGCGCGGCTTGCCACTCGGCCGACCGCTCGGGCGTTCCCTACATCTTCGCCCCGCTGGACAGCTCCAACAAGGTGACGGCCGAGGATCCTTCCACGGCCATCCGCATCATCCTCGGCGGCGCGCGGGCGCAACAGACGGAGGCGGTGCCCAGCCAGATCGCGATGCCGCCTTTCGCCTGGAAACTGACCGACCAGCAGGTGGCCGATGTCGTCACCTATCTGCGCGCGGCCTCCGATCGCAAGGCCGGACCCGTCTCGGCCGGCGAGGTCGAGGACATGCGCGCCCATCTCCAGGAGAAATGAGGACATGCGATGATCCGGCAGTTCCCCGTCCCGGCGCTTTGCGCGTCCGCTCTCGCCCTGCTGCTGGCCGCCCCCGCGGCGGCGCAGACGCTCTATCTCGGCGAGCATGAAATCGACACCGCGGATCGCGGCCAGATCCGCGCGGCCATCGAGCGCTGCGCCTCCCTTGCTGCGGACGCACCGGATGCGCAGCAGGCGGCAGGCTTTACCCGCGGTTCGGAAAATCCCGTGGCGTCGCCGGCGGCACCTGCCGGCGAGCAGATGCGGCAGGCCGCGTCCCCGGAAGACCCGTCTTCAGAAGAAGCACCGGCAGAGGTGCCCGCCGACCGGGGTGCCCTGTCGCTGTCGGTCGATGCGCTCGCCTCGTCCGGCGAGGGAAGCGCTGCGTCCGGGGAAGGGGGCGGCAGCGGCACCCGCCCGCCCGGCAGGTCGGCAGACTCGGGCGAAAGCGGAGACGGAGCGGGCGATGCCGGCACAGGCGACGATCTGGCCTCCGTCACCTTGCAGGCCTGCAAGGAAGCCGGCCTCGTCTATTGACGCGGGCCGGTATTGATGTGGACCGGCGGGCTTCAGGCTCCGCCCGCCGGTCACGCGAGGATCCTCATGACGAGGACAAGCACGACGAAGCCGACAAGTCCGGAGAGGAAGATGATGCGCCTGCGGCGCGTGCGCAGGATGATCTCGCCCTGGCGCGCGTCCTCGGCCGAGATCGTCGGGGCCTCCGTCTCGCTCGTGTGCGGTCGGCCGGAGATTTTTTCTTCTGCTGCTTCCTGACGCGGCTTGCGGTCGGGGCTCATGGCGTTCTCCTGTCTTGCTCTTCGCGTCAGTCCGCGCCCTGACCGCCGGCCGGCGCCTCGCGCCCCAATGCGCGATAGGACGGCAGCACCGGTGCGTCGTCGGCAGGCGGATCGGCTTCCAGGCGCTCGATCAGTTCGCGCATCTCGCCGATCTCGCGCACCTGCGCCTCGATGATCTCGTCCGCCAGCCGGCGCACCCGCGGGTCGCGGATATTGGCGCGCTCGCTGGTCAGGATGGCGATGGAATGGTGAGGGATCATCGCCTTCATGTAGCTGACGTCGTCGACCGTCGCCTGGCTGCGGACCAGCCAGAGCGACAGCGCGAAGACGCCGGCGGCAAGGACCAGGATCGCGGCGTTGAGCTGCTTGCGCGGATACATCGGCCACATGAAGCCCATCATCACTACGGCCATCACCGCGCCCATCAGCAGGGCCATCCAGGTGCGCGTCTGGCTGTAGGCGATGTGGTCGAGCGCGTAGGTGTTCAGGTACATCAGGACGAACATGACCACCGTCGACGTGGCGATCATTGCAAGAAACCGGCGATAGGACATGCGTGCTCCCTGAAGGTTGTGCGTGCCGGCGCCGGCTCACTCCTGCCCCAGCAGGCATAGCCCGGTGCCGATGGCGCCGATGCCGGTGCTGGCGGCGAAGCCCCACAGCACCATCGCTGCGGCCAGCGGTTCGCGGGTGAAAAGGTCCAGCTCACCGACCGACTGGAGATAGCCGACAGCAACGGCGCATCCGGCAAGGAGGCCGGTCGTCAGGTTGACGAGGAGAAATCGGTTGAGCCGGGTCATGCAGGACGAACCGATCCGGCGGGCTTATGTTCCGCGACCATCCTCCGGACGATCCTCTGCCCGTGCTGCCGTCGGGGCAGGGCGCGTGGCCGTCGCCTCGTCGGCAGCCGGGTAGGCGGCATCGCGGAGCGTGCGCCGGCGCTGGCGGTGCAGGGCGTAGTCGCGGGCCCAGCCGGGCAGCAGTTCGGCCATCAGGCCTTGCAGTCGGTTCCACATGGGTCGGCCCTCCTGTTCTTCCCCCCAACACCGCAGCGGCCCGCCTGTTCCCGGGAAAAGTGCCGGAGGGAACACGGACCCGCTTCGGCGCGTTCGGTTGCTTTGGTCTGTCTTGGCAAAGGGGGAGGGAAGAACGGCATGGCACCGCGCAGCTTCTGGAAGGGCTATCTGCGGCTTTCGCTCGTCACCTGCCGGGTGGCGATGATGCCGGCCACCACCACGGGCAAGAAGATCCGCTTCCACACGCTGAACCGCGCCACCGGCAACCGGGTCGAGAGCCGCTATGTCGACGAGAAGACCGGCAAGCCGGTGCGCGAGCAGGACCAGCGGCGCGGCTATCCCATCTCCGAGGACAAGCTGATCGTGATGGAGGACGAGGAGCTCGACGCGGTGGCGCTCGAGAGCACCCGCATGATCGACATCGAGACCTTCGTCCCGCGCGAGGATATCGGCTGGATCTATCTCGACGACGCCCATTACCTGACGCCGGACGACAAGATCGCCGGGGAGGCCTTCGCCGTCATCCGCGAGGCGATGGCCGCCACCGGCACGGTCGGCATCGCCCGGCTGGTGCTCTATCGCCGCGAGCGGGCGGTGACGCTGGAGCCGCGCGGCAAGGGCATCGTCGTGTGGACCCTGCGCTACGGCGACGAGGTCCGCGAGGCGGAGGACTATTTCGCCGACATCGACACGTCGCGGCCCGAGCCGAAGGCGCTGAAGCTGATCGGCAAGCTGATCGAGGAGCGTACGGCCGAGTGGTCCGGCGAGATGGTCAAGGATCCGGTGCAGAAGCGCCTCAAGGCGATCATCGCGGTGAAGAAGCGCAAGCAGAAGCCGAAGGCTCCCCGCCGGTCGGCGAAGCAGGCCGAGAGCGAAGCCTCCGACGAGGCGTCCGGCAACGTGGTGTCGATCATGGACGCCCTGCGCAAGAGCGTTGCGGCGGAAAAGGCTTCGGACAAGAAGTCAACCGGCAAATCCCGCCGCTAGCCTTTGCGTTTTTTGCCCGCCTTCGGGTTCAGCACTGCTTCCGCCTTGCGGAAATCCGCCCAGGGGTCCTCGGCCAGGCTGTCGAGCCGGGCCATGGCGTTGACCACTGTGAAATGGCCTGAGCCGATGGACGGGTCGAGCTCGTCCCACGCCAAGGGCATGGCGACGGTCGCGCCGTCGCGGGCGCGGGACGAATAGGGGGCGATGGCGGTGTTGTTGCGCCCGTTGCGCAGGTAGTCGACGAAGATCCGCCCCTTGCGTGCCGCCTTGGTCGACCTGGCGATGAAAAGCTCCGGATCGTCCGCCTCCATCGCATCGGCAATGTCGCGGGCAAAGCCCTTCACCTCGTCCCAGCCCGCCTTCGGCTTCAAGGGCGCGACCACATGCAGGCCCTTTCCGCCGGTCGTCTTGACGAAGGGCACGAGCCCCGCATCCTGCAGCCGGTCCCGCACCTGGCGGGCGGCGTCCAGCATCACCGGCCAGTCGACGCCATCGCCCGGATCGAGGTCGATCACCATCTGGTCGGGCCGCTCCAGATCGTCCAGCGAGGCCTGCCAGGGATGGATCTCCAGCGCCGCGCCCTGGACGAGGCCGATCAGCCCGTCCAGCGAGTCGATGGCGATCAGGCTGTCGCCCTCGTCGCCGAGCGGGTCCTGCCGGGTCAGGATCTCGCCGTTCATGCCTTTCCAGGCATGTTTCTGGAAGAAGCATTTCTGCGCCGTTCCGCGCGGACAGCGCAGCAGGGCGAGCGGCCGCGAGACGACCAGCGGCGCCATGAAGCGCCAGACTTGCGTGTAATAGTCGGCAAGCCCTTCCTTGGTCACGCCGGCATCGGCCCAGTAGACCCGGTCGGGATGGGTCAGCCTGACGCTCGGTCGCGGCTGCGCCGGGGGATCGTCCTTGCCCGCCGGCGCCTCGCGGGTGACGTCGCGCGCGGGTTTGTCCTCGCGCAGGCCCCGGAAGGAGGCATGGCGCACGCGCCGGTCCGCCGTCCACGTGCGGAACTCGACCTCGGCGACCAGCTCCGGCTTGACGAAGCGGACACCGCGCCGGGCGGTGGCGTCGAGCCGCCCGGCAAAGGGCGAGGTCTTGCGCTCGATCGCATGCAGCCGCTGGTAGAGATCCTCGGCCACCGCCCGGGAAAAGCCGGTGCCGACCCGCCCGGCATGGCGCAGCTTGCCGTCCGCATGGACGCCGAGCACCAGCGAGCCGATGGCCTCGTCCGACACGGAGGAGGGCACATAGCCGGCGATCACCATTTCCTGCCGCTCGCCGCATTTCGACTTGATCCAGTCCTTGCTGCGGCCGGAGCGATAGCTGCCGGAGGCGCGCTTGGAGATGACGCCTTCCAGGCTCAGCCGGCAGGCATGGCGCAGCACCATCTCGCCGTCTTCCTCGAAATGCTCGCTGTAGCGCAGCACCTCCGGCGCCTTGTCCAGCAGCGGTTCCAGCGCGGCCTTGCGCGCGTCGAGGCGCATGCCGGTGAGGTCGCGACCGTCGAGATGGAGAAGATCGAAGGCGACATAGACGAAACGGTCCGTGCGCCCGGCGCTGAGATCGGCCTGCAGCGCGGAAAAATCCGAGGCCCCGCCGGAAGCCTCGACCACCAGCTCGCCATCCAGCACGGCCTGCTGCACGGGCAGGCCGGCCAGCGCCTCGACCACATCGGGCCCGAACCGCTCCGTCCAGTCGAGGCCGCTGCGGGTCAGCAGCACCGCCTTGCCGGCCTCGATCCGCGCCTGCAGCCGGTAGCCGTCGAACTTGATCTCGTGGATCCAGCCCTTGCCCGTCGGCGCATGCCGTTTCAGCGTCGCCAGCTGCGGCGGCACGAAGTCCGGCAACTTCGCCTTCTTCGAGCCCTTGAGGGGCGCGGCGGGTTTTTCCCGGTCGGCGGTCTCCGCCGTGCCGTCCTCGTCCAGGATATCGGGCTCGTCCTCGTCCCGTGCGTGTTCGTCCTCGCTCTTGATCAGCAGCCAGTTGTTGCGCTTTTCCCGGCCCTTGCGGGCCATGCGCACCAAGTGCCACCGGCCTTTCAGCTTGTCGCCCGACAGCGTGAATTCCAGATGCCCCTTGGCGAGGCCCTTCTCCGCATCGCCTTCGGGCGTCCAGCTGCCCTTGTCCCAGATCGTCACCGTGCCGGCGCCGTATTCGCCCTTCGGGATCGTGCCTTCGAAACTGCCATAGGCCAGCGGGTGGTCCTCCACCTCCACGGCAAGGCGCTTGACGCCGGCGACGAGGCTTGGCCCCCGCGTGACCGCCCAGCTCTTGTAGACCCCGCCCAGTTCCAGCCGCAGGTCGTAGTGCAGCCGCCGGGCGTGATGCTCCTGGACGACGAAGCTGTGCGTCGCGCCTCCCTTGGACGCCTCTCCTTTGGGCTCCGGCGTCGCGGCGAAATCCCGTTTGCGGCGATAGGTTTCGAGAGACATGGGTCAGCCCGCCTTGCGCCTTTGCGGGGCGGCGCGTTTCGCTCCGCTCTTCTTTTCCGGCTTCTTCCGGCCGGCCGTCTTCTTCTGCTTGTCGGCGGCGGCCGCGCTTTCGCGCAGCGCCTCCATCAGATCGACCACCTTGCCCTTGGCTTCTGACCTGGGCTTCGGGATCTCGCGCCCCTCGGCCTTGGCCTTGACCAGCTCCGCAAGGGCCGCGTCGTAGCGGTCGTCGAAGGCGGCGGGATCGAAACTGCCGGTCTTGGTCTCGATGATGTGCTTTGCCAGCGAGCGCATCTCGCCCTTGATGGTGACGTCGGGGAGGTCGTCGAACACTTCCTCCGCCGCCCGCACCTCGTAATCGAAATGCAGCGTATGGCCGAGCAACCCGCAGCCGCGCGGACGGATCAGCATGGAGCGAACCCGCCGGAACAGCACCGCCCGGGCCAGCGCTGCGACCTTCCTGGCGCGCATGCCCTCGCGGATCAGCGCAAAAGCCTCCTCGTCCGCCTCGTCCGCGGGCTTGAGGAAATAAGGCTTGTCGAAATAGACCGTGTCGACGTCGTCGCAGGCGATGAACTCGCAGATCTCCAGCGTCTTGTCGCCCTTCGGCACTGCGCCGGCAATGTCGTCCGGCTCCAGCATCACATAGGTGTCCTTGGCCGTTTCGTAGCCCTTGACCTGCTCGTCGCGCTCCACCGGCTTGCCGGTCGCCTCGTCGACGAACTCCCGGCGCAGGCGGTTGCCGCTCCTGCGGTTCACATAGTGGAAGGAGATGCGCTCGGACGTGGTCGCGGCGGAATAGAGCGCGACGCCGCAGGACAGCTCGCCGACGCTCAGATGCCCTTTCCAGATGGCCCGTGCCGTCATGCGCTGTCTCCTCCCCCTCTTGGTCCGCTCTCGGGTCCGCTCGGCCTTACGACGGCGCCTGCTGCGGGCGTGCGGCGCTGCCTGTCGCCCCGCTGAGGGCGGCGAGGAACGCCTCCTGCCAGGCGCGGGCATCGTGCCGCATGACATGGTCGAGCAGGGCTTCGTGCCGGCGCCGGCGTTCGGCCAGGGGCATGGTCAGCGCCCGGTAGAGCGTTCGTGCCATCTCGTCGGTGTCGTAGGGGTTGACGAGCAGCGCCTCGTGCATCTCCTCGGCCGCACCGGCAAAGCGCGACAGGACGAGGACACCGGGGTTCTCCGGATCCTGCGCCGCCACGTATTCCTTGGCGACCAGGTTCATGCCGTCGCGCAAGGGGGTGACGAAGCCGACCTGGCTGCCGCGCATCAGGGGCGCGAGCTTGGCGCGGTCGACGCTCCGGTGGATGTAGCGGATCGGCGTCCAGTTGAAATCGGCGAGCCGGCCGTTGATCGCGCCGACCAGCGCCTCCAACTCGGCGCGGATGTCGCCATAGGCGCCCACTTTCTCGCGGGTCGGCGGGGCGACCTGCAGGTAGGTCACCGACTTTTCCAGCTCCGGATGCTGCGCCATCAGCCGGTCGAAGGCCTTCAGCCGCTCCGGCAGGCCCTTGGAATAGTCGAGCCGGTCGACGCCGATGATCTGGCGCCGGCCGAGCACCTGCCGGCGCATCAGGTCGATCTGCACCTCGTCGTCCGCCTCGCGGGTCATGGCGGCAAAGCCCTGCGCGTCGATGCCGATGGGGAAGCGGTCGACCGTCACCGTGCGGGTTCCGACGCGGAACCGGGTGTCGTCCAGCTGCACGGCCGAGCTGCGCTCGGCGAGATAGGCCTTGAGGTTGCCCGCATCCGCCTGGGTCTGGAAGCCGATCACGTCGTAGTCCAGCAGCGCCTCGACCAGCTCGGCATGGTTGGGCGAGGCCACCAGGATGTCGGGCGGGGGGAAGGGGATGTGCAGGAAGAAGCCGATCCGCTGGCGGCAACCGGCCCTGCGCAGGCAGCGGGCGAGCGGGATCAGGTGATAGTCGTGCACCCAGACGAGATCGCCGTCCTTCAGGAAGGGCATCAGTTGCCGCGCGAAGGTCTCGTTGACCCGCTGGTAGCTCTCGTAGAAGGCCGGCCGGTAGTCCACGAGGTCGAGCCGGTAGTGGAAGAGCGGCCACAAAACGCTGTTGGCATAGCCGAGATAGTAGCCGGCAACATCCTTCGGCGACAGCGGCACCGTCACCTGCTCGGCCGGGCCGACCCGCTCCACCTGCACCTCGCCCCCGGTGACGCCGTCGGGCGCTCCGTTCCAGCCGAACCAGATGCCGTCGCGCTCCTTCAGCGTTTCGGCGAGCCCCACCGCCAGGCCGCCGGCCTGGCCGGTGTTGCGCAGGTTGGCGACGCGGTTGGAGACGACGACCAGCCGGCCGGTCTCCGCATCGCCGCCGATCTCCTCCAGATGCGCGGAGGCGTCCGGCGTGGCGGCCGTGCCTGCCAGGGCCACGGGAATGTCGCTCGGGGGAACGGGAGATGGAGGGCTCGACAATTGGGTCATGGCGCGAAGCTTCCTGCTGAGCTGGCGGATGTCCGGTCGTATGACCAACGCGGCCGGCGGCCGATTTGTTCCGCCCGCAGGCCGGGTCCGGCCGGGTCCGTTTCAGGTCTCGCCGGGATAGGCGCTGCCCTTCAGCAGGCGCGCCAGATGGGCGGTGTTGCGCGCCAGCGTGGCGGCGGTGGACGTCACCTTGTCCGGGACGGTCTCGAGGTCCTGGAAGTCGACCGACCCCATCGCCTCTCCCACCCAGTAGGCGACGGCGTTGGGCGCCAGGGTGAAGCCGACGTCGTTGAGCGCCTGGTAGAGTTCGGCCGAGACATGATGCGCGCCGTCCTCGTTGCCGACCACGGCGACCGCCGCCACGCGGCCATAGGAGACCATCCGTCCCTGGTCGTCGGTTTCCGACAGGAACGCGTCCATCCGCTCCAGAGCGCGCTTGCACACGCTGGAGGGCTGGCCGAGCCAGATCGGCGTGCCGAGGATCAGGATGTCGGCGGCGAGGATGCGCCGGCGCAGGTCCGGCCAGGCATCGCCTTCGCCCTCGTCCGAGGTGACGCCGGGCTTGATGTCGTGGTCGGCGAGGCGGACGATTTCGCCCTCGACGCCGTGGCGGGCCAGCGCGTCCAGCACCAGCTGCAACATGCTCCGGGTGGACGAGGCGCCGCCGGCGGAGGTCTTCAGCGTGGCGTTGAGGGCGATCGCCGTCAGCTTTCCGGGGTCCTTGCGGTCGGCCATGTCACGGGGCTCTGTCCGTCAGCTCGGTCGCCCCCTCGTGGGCTGCGCAATGGGCGCAGCAATAGATCGTGTCGCCCTGCTCGACGCCGTGGCCGATCACCCGGCAGCCGCAATGCGCGCAGGTCGGCGCGAGCGTCTGGATGGCGCATTCGAAGCTGTCGAAGACGTAGGTTTCGCCCGCCATCGTCACTTCGAAGGACTTGTCGTAGTCGTTTCCGCATTGGTGGCATGTGCCCATGGGGGGACTCCTTTCCGGTCTTGTCGCCTCCCGAACAGGCAGGAGCCGCCGAGGTTCCGGAAAGCTGCAAAAATCCTCATCCGCCGAAACGAGCCCAAAACGAGGAAGACCGGCGGACGGAACATTGCCCGCCCTTTCCGGGTTGAACGGGGGAAGTTGAACGGGGGGAAGAGTTCCGGCGCGTGACTGCCTGCCGGACTGTTCCTTCGCCAACAGCCTTGAGGAGACACGAAATGGATCCGCTGAAGAAACCCGACCGTTCGGCGCAACGAGAGGAAACGCGCGAGGAGGGGCCGCAGCTGGAACAGCAGGATTGGGACGCGCTGGAAGGCGAGGCGCCCTTCACGGGCCGGGTGCCGGCGGACGCAAACGGGCGGCCGCTTCCCGAGCTGCCGCTTGCCGAGCCGGATGGCGAGCTGCCCGGCGAGGAGGCCGACAACCCGTACCAGCGCAGCGACGAGGCGCTGCCGGACGACGACGCAGAGGCGGTGATCCGCCGCAATCCGTCGCGGGAAGGCGGGCGTTTCGACGAGGTGTAGGCGAATGCGCGGCCGCTTCGATGGAACAACCCGGCCGGTCGCGGCGTTGAGAGGGCAGTTCAGCAACGAGGAGAAAGTCCGTGCACAACATCATTTATATCGTCGGCCTCGTCGTGGTCGTGGTCGCCATTCTTTCCTTCCTCGGCTTCGGCTGAGGTCGGCGCTGCCCGCGACCCACCGGGAGCGTCATGATCCCGTCGACACATGATCATCAACGCAAAGGACACAGGATGGCCGAGAACCGGAACAAACGAACCGAACCGCTCGAAGTGGCGCCGGGCAGGGCGCGTCAGGGAACGGGCTCGCCCCGCATCCTGATCCTGCTGGTGGTGTCGCTCGTGCTGGCGCTGCTCGCCTGGTGGGGGCTCGACATCTACCGGGAAGCGGCGCTCGCTCCCGAGGAGCAGACCGAAGAACTGACCGGCGGCGAGCGCTACGAGCCGTCTTCGCCGGTCTTGCCGGACGAGACGTTGAGACGCGAACCGGAGGGCGCGACCGAATAGGTCGGGCCTTCTCGGTTCGCGGGCGGCGGGTTGCCGGAGGGGGCGAGGTTTTCAAGGCCTGCCCTATATCTTTGCTCCCCACACCCCGATGATATTGCGAACGCGGCGCACGCCGCCGACCTCCAGAGCGATCTGCGAACATCTGGCGATCTCTTCGGTGCTGGCAACTGTCCCGGCCAGCGTAATGCCACCGTGATCGGCGGTCACCATCACGTCCGAGGCGTCGACGGTGCCGTCGTTCGCCAGCGCCGAGGCGACCTGAGCCTCCAGCTCCGCGGCGGGCGAGGGGTCGGAAAGAAATTCGGGGGGCTCGCCGAAAAACCGCCTGTCCTTGTGAACCATGTCCGCCTCCTGTGACCTGGGCCTACGACTTGGACGCATGTTCGGGCTTGCCCTTGCGGGAAGTGGAGGCCAGCTCCTCGAGTTCCTTCTCGGTCATGGACTCCATCATTTCCCTGGAGGCCCCCTTCAGGTCGCTCTTGTCGGTCTCGCCGCGTTTCGCCGACAGGGCGGCGCCGGCGGCTTTCTGCTGGGACTTGGATTTTGCGGGCATCTTTTCTCTCCCATCCGGTTGTCTCAGCCCCTTCAACTGTCGGCGCCTGCGAATGTTCCCTCCGGTCCTGCGCGAACATTTGGCGCGCCCGGCAGTTGTGCTCCCGAACCAGAATCGCAAACCGGGGACGCCGCAATGACCATCATCGCCAGTTGGCTGCCAGGAACGGGGACGCCGAACGACCGGGCCAGGGACCGGCCTGCGAACCGGAGGAGGGCGGCTTGCCGATGACCGTGCAATCCTCACCTGCCACCCTCGGCACCTTCACCCAGCGGCTGGTCGCCGTCAGCCTCGTCATCGTCGCCGCGCTGACCCTGTGGCAGCTGCGCAGCCTGCTGCTCCTGGTCTTTGCCGCCATCCTGTTCGCTGTCGTCCTGCGCAGCCTCGCCGACCTCCTCGCGCGGCCGACGGGCCTTGGCGAGGGGTGGTCCTTCGTCGTCGCCACAGCGGCGGCGGTTGTCGCGGTGGCCGTGTTCGTCACCATGCTCGGCGCCCAGCTGCAGGCGCAGCTGCTCGAGCTGTGGGACCGTCTGCCGGAACTGTTGGCGCCGGTGGAGACCTGGCTCGGCAGCGGCGATGTCGGCGAATGGCTGGTCGAGCGGGCGGAGGCCATGGTCTCGGAAGGGGCGGTGATGAGCCGGATCGCCGGCTTGTCCGGCTGGGCCGCCACGCTCCTTGCCAATGTGCTTCTGGTTGCGGCGGCCGGGCTCTATATCGGCTTTCGGCCCGGGATGTATCGCGGCGGCGTGCTCGCGCTGTTTCCCCGCCGGGCGCGGCCGGCGGCGGGCGCGACCATGGATGCGCTGGGCAGCGCGCTGCAGCGCTGGCTGATGGGCCAGCTGGCCTCGATGGTGGTGGTCGGCACGCTGACGTTTCTCGGCCTGTGGGTCATCGGCCTTGAGGCGTCGCTGGCCCTGGCCTTCATCGCCGGCCTTCTCGAGTTCATTCCGTTCTTCGGCCCGGTCCTTGCCACGGTGCCGGCGCTCGCCCTGGCGCTGGGCGTGGACACCACGACCGCGATCTGGGTGCTGCTGCTCTATCTCGGGATCCAGCAGTTCGAGGGTAATGTGCTCAACCCCCTGATCCAGCAGCAGGCCGTCTCGTTGCCCCCCGCCGTGACGATGTTCGCGCTGCTGGCCTTCGGCGTCCTGTTCGGACCCTTGGGGGTCCTGCTTGCAACGCCGCTCGCCGTCGTCTGCCTGGTCGTGGTCAAGCAGATCTGGACCGGCCGGGTCTTGGGCGAGCCCGTCTCGCTGCCGGGAAAAGATCGCGTGCGGCGGGAACAAGCCGGGCCGGCGCAGGTTATGCAGCAGGAGACAGCGCCATGAGCATGCGAAATTCGTGTCAGGAAAATCCCCGTCCCGAGCCGGGGCCGACACCGGCGCCGACGCCCTTTCCGCCGCCGCCCGTGCGCGAGCCGGATCCCGGGCGGCTGCCGGACGAGGATCCCTTGCCCAATCCGGACGAAACCGATAGCCCGCCGCAGCATGCACGAGATGCCTGGAAAGAGCGGGGCGATAGGCCCGCTTGGTCGGGCAAGGTGTATTATGACTTGCTCGCCAAGGCTGCGGCGGGGGCGGGACGAGGCGCCGGGAACGAGGCGCAGGAATGCAGGACCGACATGACCTTTGGCAACGACGATAAAGCCGGCAAGACGACACGCCGGCCCCACCAGCCCAGTCCGCTGGGCGGGCGCTATTTCGCCGACCTTTTGAAAAACGTCGAAAACGAGCCCGTGCCGGACCGGCTTCTCGATCTTGCGCATCAGCTGGAGCAAGCGCTGGCTGAGCGGCACGGCAAGCGCGGCGGCAAACCGGAAAACGGCGACCCCGACAAGGGGTGACGACGTAGCAAGACGGGTACCGGAACGGGCTCGCAGGCCCGTTTCCTCGCTGTGCCCGTCGCAGGTTCGGGAACAATCCGGCCGGAACGGCGTTTCGGTTTCGACCGCGAGGGGGAACCGATATGCCAGACGTCTATTGCGGACCGGCGCCAGCGCCGCAGACCCTGCTCTTTGCCTGGAACTTCGACTTGGTCGCCATCGCGCTCTGCGCGGCGATCCTCGGGGCCCATGCCGCTTCCGGCCGGCGGGACGGCCGGTCGCTGGCCTTCGCCGGCACCGGCGTGCTGGCGCTGCTGTTTCTCTCCCCGCTCTGCGCCCTCACCGTTTCGCTGTTTTCCGCCCGTGTCGCCCATCATGCGCTGCTGATCGGCGTTGCCGCGCCGTTGCTGGCGCTGGCCTTTCGCAGCGTCCGTCTTCTCGCGCCCGCCTTGCCGCTCGGCGTGCTGACCGTGCTCAACGCGCTGCTGCTGTGGTTCTGGCACGTGCCGCAGGTCTATGACGTCGCCATCGTCGGCGCATTGCCCTACTGGACCATGCAGCTCAGCCTGCTTTTCGCCGCCTTCGCCCTGTGGCGCGGGGTGCTCGCGCCGACCGCACATCCCGGATCCGCGCTGTTCGCCCTGCTTGCGACCATGGTGCAGATGGGCATGCTCGGCGCGCTGCTCACCTTCGCTCGCACGCCGCTCTATGCGGCGCATTCGCTCACCACGCAGCCTTTCGGCCTCTCGCCGCTGGCGGACCAGCAGCTCGCGGGCCTGATCATGTGGGTTCCCGCCTCGCTGCCCTATCTGGTGGCCGCGCTCCTGCTGCTCTCGGCGCAGCTGGCGCCCGCCTCGCGGCGCGTGCGCTGATGTTGTGGGTCAAGGCGCTGCACATCGCCGCCATCGCCGTCTGGGTCGCCGGGCTGGTCTGCCTGCCGGGGCTCTATCTGCGCCGCGCTCATGTCCGTGACGAGACCGCCTTCAACACGCTGCACGTCACCGTGCGGTTCCTCTATGTGGCGATCGTCTCGCCGGCGGCCTTCGTCGCCGTCGGCAGCGGCACCGCGCTGGTGTTCCTGCGGCAGACCTTCGATGCGTGGTTCCAGCTCAAGCTCGCCTTCGTCGCGGTCCTGGTCGCGCTGCACGTCCTTGCCGGGACCGTCATCATCGGGCTGTTCCGGCGGGGCAGTGCCTATCCGCTCTGGCGAGGGATGATCGCCACGACGGCCGTCTCGGTCACGGCTGCCGCGATCCTCGTCGTGGTGCTCGCCAAGCCGGACTTTGCGGACCTGCTGCCGCCGATCCTGTCCGAGCCCGGCGGGCTCCGGCGTCTTGCCGGCGCGCTCAGTCCTTTTCGGAGATGATGAGGCCGATGCCGTGATCGAACACGAGTTTGCCGCCATGCCAGCCCGCCAGCCCGGTGAAGACGCTGGCCAGCACCGACAGCATCAGGCCTTGCGGCAGCACCGCGTCGGGGTCGGTCAGCCGCAGGCCCCAATTGGTGCCGGCGGTTGCGATCAGCATCATCGCGGCCACGGCATGGGTCCAGCTCGCCACGCGGATGCGGATGCCGGACACCAGCAGCAGCTCGGCGGTTCCGACAAGTCCTGCCCCCACGCCGGCGAAGAAGGCGATGCCCGCCGACCACAGGCCGGCACGCAGCCAGAACGGATCGCCCGACCACCAGTAGAACACGTCGCAGCCCAGCGTCGCGACGACCAGGGCGATGGGAAAATGCACGCTCATGGCATGCAGCGGGTGCCCCGCAACGGCAACGGTGGAGGCGACGGGCTCGTCGGCCACCGCCTCGATGACCGGGCTGTCCGTGTCGTCCATTTCGTTCATTGTATCCCTTCCTTTGTCAGGAAAAGCCGCGGCACGAGGGTTTTGTTCCGCTTCGGCGCGATTCTGGCCGGCGGTCTCGTCCTGTCGGCCTGCGACGGACCGCTGTCGGCGCTGCAGCCGGAAGGGCCGGCGGCGCGCGGCATCGGCACGCTGTGGTGGATCATGCTGGTTGCCGGAACGGCGATTTTCCTCGCCGTCGCCGCGGTGCTGGTGCTGGCCTTCGTCCGACCCGCCTGGCTGCGCCGCTTCGGCGGGACACGGCTGATCCTGTGGGGCGGGCTCGTCGTTCCGCTCGTCGTCCTGGCCGGCCTGGTGACGGCGGCCTTCGCGCTGGGCGAGCGGGTTCTGGTGGTGCGCCAGGACGAGGCCCTGCGAATCGAGGCCATGGCGCGCCGGTGGTCCTGGCACTTCCGCTATCCGGGCGGCCATGAGACGGTCGACCTTCTCCACCTGCCGGCCGGGCGCGATGTCGACATCGTCCTGACCAGCGAGGACGTCATCCACGGTTTCTGGGTGCCGCGTCTCGGCGGCAAGCTCGACGCCATTCCGGGCCATACCAACATCATCCGCCTCAGGGCGGACCGGCCCGGCACCTATGGCGGGGTCTGCGCCGAATATTGCGGCATCGGTCATGCGCCGATGCGCTTTTCCGTCGAGGCGCACGAGCCGGAAGCCTTCGCACGGGCCGTCGGCCTGCCGCCGGATGAGGCAGGGGGCATGGCAGCTGACGGGGAGGGCGGACGATGAACCGGAACCTGCCGCCGCAGGGGGAAGAGACCCCCACACCGCCCCCCGCCGATCCGATCCGCCTGCACCGGGAGCTTGCCGCCCTGTGGGACACGCCGGCCGGCAGGCAGCAGCTCGGTGCCGTCAACCACTCCATCCTCGGCAAGCGGTTCATCCTCGCCGCCTTCTTCTTCTTCGGGGTCGGCGGACTGCTCGCCATGCTGATCCGCGTGCAGCTCGCCACCTCCGGCACGGCTTTCGTCGGGCCGGAGATCTACGGCCAGCTCTTCACCATGCACGGCACGGTGATGATGTTCCTGTTCGCGATCCCGATGTTCGAAGGGTTCGCGATCTACCTCTTGCCCAAGCTGCTGGGCGCGCGCGATCTCGCCTTCCCGCGCCTCACCGCCTACGGCTTCTGGTGCTACATCTTCGGCGCCACGATCCTGCTCTTCGCCATGATCGCCGGCGTTGCGCCCGACAGCGGCTGGTTCATGTACACGCCGCTGTCCTCCGCGACCTACTCGCCCGGCATCAATGCCGATGTCTGGCTGCTCGGCATCACCTTCGTGGAGATCTCGGCGCTGTCGGCGGCGGTCGAGATCACCGTCTCGGTGTTGAAGGTGCGTGCGCCGGGCATGAGCCTTGCCCGCATGCCGATCCTGGCGTGGTACCTGCTCATCACCGCCCTGATGATGCTGTTCGGCTTTCCGCCGCTGATCCTCGGCTCGATCCTGCTGGAGCTGGAGCGGGCCGCCGATCTGCCGTTCTTCGATCCGACGAGAGGCGGCGACTCGCTCCTGTGGCAGCACCTGTTCTGGCTGTTCGGCCATCCGGAGGTCTACATCATCTTCCTGCCGGCAGCCGGGGCGATCTCGATGATGATCCCGACCTTCGCCCGGCACGAGCTGGTCGGCTACCGCGCGGTCATCGTCGCGGTGATCGCCATGGCCTTCCTGTCCTTCGGCCTGTGGGTCCACCACATGTTCACCGTCGGCATTCCGCATCTGGCGCTGGCCTTCTTCTCCGCCGCCAGCGGGCTGGTGGCGATTCCCACCGCGGTGCAGATCTTCGCCTGGATCGCGACGCTGGCGGCGGGGCGGCCGCGCTTCGACGTGCCGATGCTCTATCTCGGTGGGTTCTTCTTCATCTTCGTCGTCGGCGGACTGACCGGCGTCATGCTGGCGATGGTGCCGTTCAACTGGCAGGCGCACGACACGCATTTCGTCGTCGCGCATCTGCACTACGTGCTGGTCGGCGGCTTCGTCTTCCCGATGATGGCCGCCGCCTATTACTGGCTGCCGCACTTCACCGGGCGGCTTGCCGAGCACCGGCTGTCGAAAACCGCGTTCTGGGCGATCTTCATCGGCTTCAACCTGACCTTCTTCCACATGCACCTGACGGGCCTGCGCGGCATGCCGCGCCGGGTCGATACCTATCCCGTCGAGGCGCGGCTCGACTGGCTCAACCTCCTGTCCTCCGTCGGCTCCTTCGTCATGACCATCGGCTTTGCCCTGTTCGTCGTCGACCTGGTGGTCCACATGCGCTTCGGGCGCAGGTTCCGGCGCAATCCCTGGGCCGCGCGCACGCTGGAATGGGCGATGCCGACGCCCCCGACCTCTTATGCCTTCGCCTCGCTGCCGCATATCGAGGAGCGGGGCGACCGGCTCTCGCCCGCACGGGAGGGCGCACGGCTCGCCGGCGGGCGCGGCTATCTCGGCTTCACCCGCAACGGCTGGATGGAGACGCTCGGCGTCGACATGGTCGGCGGTCGGCCGGACCAGCTGATCGTGCTGCCGCGCCAGACCTTCCTGCCGCTGTGGAGCGGGCTCCTCACCGCCGCCATGGTCCTGTGCCTGCTCGCCAAGGTCTATTGGCTGGCGCTCGCGGCCTTCCTTGCCGTCGTCGTTTCGCTGCTGGCCTGGACCGGCGCCACCGGCGCGCGGCAGGACGTGGGAGCGCTTCCCATCGGCAACGG
Source organism: Stappia sp. WLB 29 (assembly GCF_023507705.1). GTDB lineage: Bacteria > Pseudomonadota > Alphaproteobacteria > Rhizobiales > Stappiaceae > Stappia. Next base: position 438,770 of record NZ_JALBGD010000002.1, read on the forward strand.
TGCCTCCGCCCGCCCGCATTGGGAGACCGAGGGGCCTCCCTCCTGGTGGGCGATGGTGCTCACCTGTGCCGCCGAGGCGACGCTGTTCTCCTCGCTGCTGTTCGGCGGGCTGTTCCTGTGGCTCGTCGCGCCGCAATGGCCGCCGGCCCGCCCGGCAATGCCCGATCCCTTGCTTGCCGCCGCTTGCGCCGTCCTCCTGGTGCTGGCCGCACTGTCCGGGCGGGGCGGTCTTGCCTCGCTGCTCCGCGAGCGCTCTCCCGCCTTGGGCCTTGTCCTTTGCGCGCTCGCCCATGGCGGGGCGGCGCTTTTGTTCGCGCTGATGGCGGCGCGCGTGCCAACGCCGACAGCGCATGCGCACAACGCGACGGCGCTGGTGCTGCTGGCCCTTTGCGGTCTCAGGGCCGGCTTCGGCGCGGTCCTTGCCGGCTATGGGCTTTGGCGCTTGCGGGCCGGTTTCCTATCGGCGGCGCGCAGCCTCGACCTTCGCATCGGCCGGGTCTGGCACGACTATGCCGCCGCCACCGGCCTCATCGGCCTGGGTGCCGCTTTCGCCTTCGCCTGGCTGGCGACATCTGGGGGGGCGGGCTCGTGAGGCCGCGCAGCCTCCTGCTTCTCGGGGCCGGCTTCACGGTCTGGGCGGTGGCCTTCGTCGCGCTCTACGCCATGCTGTCGGTCGGCTGTCGCTTCGGCTGGCACGAGGTGGCCCTCGACATGGCCGGCGGCCTGTCGCTGCAGCGTCTGCAACTGATTGCGATCTTCCTCGTGCACCTGGCGGCCGGGGCGGCGGTGGTCGTGGTGCTGCGGTTGTGGAAGGACCGGGGTTTTCTCTATCCGCTTGCCTATTTCGCGGCGATCGCGGCGCTCGGCGCCAGCGTTTTTTCCTTTGCCGGCGTCTTCTTCCTGTCCACCTGCCAGTGAGGCGACGGCCTTCGCAAAATAATGCGGCATCAGCGCGGATCTTCGGAACATAACCCGTCGCCGCGTGTTGGCAGGGCTCCACGCAACAGGAGGACTGTCCATGTCTTGCAAGTTTCTGATCGCCGCCTCGCTCTCGCTGGGTCTTGCCACCGGCGCCGTGGCCCAGACCGCGCCCCAGACCGGCACGGATCCGGCAGCGGCCGGCACCAGCACCAGCACCGGCACCAGCACCGGTTCCGGCCTTCCGATGGGCTGGGACGGCGCCATCGGCGATGCCTTCTTCAGCGACACCGAGGCCGGCACGCTGCGCTCGGAAGGCGAGGTGCGGGCGAACTGGGATACGCTTAGCAGCGAGCAGCAGGCTCAGGTGCGTTCCCACTGCGCCAGCGTCGACACCGCCAGCAACGTCAGCACGACGCCGGGTGCGGGCAGCGACGTGACCGGCTCGACCGGGTCCGCCGGTGGCCAGCCGCCCGCGGGCACGGCGCTGCCGACCGCGAAGTCGGACCACACCGCGTCCATCCAGCAGGCTTGCGGCTGGATCAAGGAGTAACCGCTGTTGATCGGCGGTTGCCGGATCGAGGGAGGCGGCCTGCGCGGCCTGCCTCCCTCCGGCCCCGCGCATGCTTGGGGACACTGCGATGACGTCCAGCACCGAAGATCGCGGATCTTCAGATGAGGGTCTGCTCGTGACATGGGGGTGCGAGGACGTGCCGACCCATCAGGCGCAGACCCATATGGCCCTTGCCCGGCATGCCGCCGTGCTCCTGCGCCGCCGCTACGGCGGCCGCCTGGAAGATGTCGGCGACGCCGAGGCCTGCTATTGCATTCCCCGTAGCACGCTCCTTGCCGACGACGGCTCGGCGGTGTTCGGCCCCGCCGGGCCCGATCCTGCGCGCTTCTTCGGCGGGTGGGTGCCGGCCGGGCTCCTGGCGACCAAGGCCATCGTCCATCCGCTGGCGCCCGGCGAAACGCCGCCGGAGGGCTGGCCCGCCGCCTTTGCTGCAGCTGCCTGCGACGTGGTTCTGGTCGGGGCGAGCGCCTTCACCACAGAGGGGGCGGCGCAGGCGGGCCGCCGGCTGCTCGAGCGCGGTCCGGTGCGGGTCAAGGCGGTCGGCGCCAGCGGCGGCCTCGGCCAGTTCGTGGCACGCTCGCCGGGCGAGCTCGACCGGGTGCTGGCGCGGGTCGAGGAGATCGGCCTGCTCGCGCAAGGGCTGGTGCTGGAAGAGCATCTGGAGAATGTGAAGACCTACAGCGTCGGCGAGGTGATGCTCGGCGACCTGCATGCGGCCTATGTCGGCACGCAGGAGCTCACCCTCAGCAACACCGGCGATCAGGTCTATGGCGGCTCGCGCCTGTTCGTCGCCCGCGGCGGCTATGCCGACCTGCTGAAGCTGGTGCCGCCGGACGTGGCGAAACTCTGCGCCATGGCCATGCGCTTCGACCGGCTGGCCGAGCGCGAGCTCGGCCTCGTCGCCTCGCGGCGCAACTACGACATCATCGTCGGCACCGACCAGTCCGGCGAGCAGCGCTGCGCGGTGCTGGAACAGTCCTGGCGGGTCGGCGGGGCGAGCCCGGCCGAGCTTGCCGCGCTGGAGGTGCTGGACCGCGATCCGGCGCGCCGCCACGTTATCGCAGCTTCCGTGGAACGATACGGCGCCACGGCCGTTCCCCCTGAGAACGCCAGGCTCTATTTCCACGGCACCGATGCCGAGGTCGGGCCGGTCCTGAAATACGCTTTCGTACAGGACGCACCTTGAGGAAGACCGACACACATATCGAGGTTGCGGGCGCCCGGCTTGCCGGCCAGATCTTCGAGCCGCAGACCGGCTGGCCGGGCGTCCTCTTCGTCCACGGCTGGGGCGGCAGCCAGAAGCGCGACGAAAAGCGCTCGCGCGCCATCTCGCGGCTCGGCTGCATCTGCCTCACCTTCGACATGCGCGGCCATGGCGCCATGGATTCGGACAAGACCAAGGTCAGCCGCGCGGACAATCTGGCCGACATCTGCGCCGCCTATGACGTGCTTGCCTCGCATCCGGCGGTCGACACCTCGTCCATCGCCGTCATCGCCAGCAGCTACGGCGCCTATCTGAGCACTTTTCTTGCGACCTCGCGGCGGGTCAGGTGGCTGGCGCTGCGCGTGCCGGCGCTCTACCGCGACGAGGACTGGGACACGCCAAAGGTCTCGCTCGACCGGCGCGAGCTGCAGAAATACCGCAGCCGGCAGGTGGCGCGCGATGCCAACCGGGCCCTGCGCCACTGCCAGGATTTTTCCGGCGACGTGCTGGTGGTGGAATCGGAGAACGACCATCTCGTTCCGCATCCCACCATCGCCAGCTATCTCGCCGCCTTCAGCAATGCCTGCTCGATCACCCACCGCATCATCAAGGGCGCGGACCACGGCCTGTCGGACGCCGAAAGCCGGCGCTCCTACGACGAGCTGCTGCTGCGATGGGTACGGGAAATGGTGCTCAGCGCCCGCTGAGCATCCGCCGACCGCAAAGGAGCGCAACATGACCAAGGTCGTCTATCACGTCGTCGAGCATGACGGCGGCTGGGCCTACCGCGTCGAGGACGTCTTTTCCGAGACCTTCGCCACGGCCGACGAGGCACGCCTTGCCGCGGTGCAGGCCGCGCGCGAACAGACCCGGCCGGGCGATGCGGAGTGGATCGAATATCAGGACGAGACCGGCGCCTGGCATGTCGAGCAGGAGGCGGGCAACGACCGGCCGCAGACCGAGGTCGACAGCTGACGCCCGTTCACGCGGTCCATGGGGGCGGCAGGAGGGAGGCGGCTTCCGCCGTCCTCCACCGTTAGTCCTGAAGCGGATTCCGGATCGTCCCTTCCACCACCTCGCGCGGCCCGTCGGGGGAATGGCCGGAGCTCTCGCAATCTTCGACCGCGTAGAGCTTTTCGTCGCGAAAGGCGCTGGCAAAGCGCGTCGAGACGCCGTGCGAGGGCTTGCGGTCGATGTCGAGGAAATCCGGCTCGGCCTCGCTGGCGACGAGCCTTGCATCGCCGGCCGAGTCGGCGCGCACCAGAACGATGCCGCTGCCGCCGGCGCGCTCCCAGTTCGGATCCCATGCGGCGGCGATGGGCACGAGCTTGTAGATCCTGCGGGTCATGTCTGGCGAACCTCCCACCTTGCGTGCCGTTCCGTTACTGGGTTGTCGTTTCGCCGTCCGGCGTCTGCTGCCCGGGCAGGGCGCCGGGCGGGATCACCGGGGTCTCGCCGGCATCCGGCGCCGGCTGGACGAACTCGCCATTGTTCGAAGGCGGCGGCTCCAGCACGCCCTCGCAGTCGTCCAGCATGCCGGACAGCGTCTCGCCTTCGCCCTCCGTGCCCGGCTGGCCGGTGAGGCCCTCGCCGTCCGGATCGGGACTGAGGCGGCAGCGCTCGTCGCCCATGGCGGGCGGCTCGGCGTCCTGCTGCTGGGCGCTCGCCGGTCCGGCAAGGGCCAGCAGCGCGGCAAGGAAAAGAGGTGCGGATCTCGCTGTCACGGGAGCCTCCCTGGTTCGGATGAGGGTTCGGACTATGGTTTGGGCGATTTCGATTCCAACGCCGCAAGGGCGCCGCATGTTCCCTGCAGGATGGCGAAGCGGGACCAGCGGGCGGAAAGCTGCGGGAAAGAAACGCGGAACATGCCTGCTGTTCGCTGGTTCGTCGCAGACGGGCGGACGGCGGCCTTCGCCGTTCCGTCGCCGTCACCGCCAAATGCAGGAGATCCAGGGATGAAATCTGTCATGATCGCCGCCGGCCTCATTGCCATTGCCGCGCTGCCAGCGGCCGCGCAGGATGAGGCCCGGCAGGAGGCGAGCGCCACCTTCATCGGCCAGGACGGCCAGGAGACCGGCCGCGCCACCCTCACCGGTACGTCTTCCGGCGTGCTCATCGACCTCGAGGTGAGCGGCCTTCCCGCCGGCCAGTGGGTGGCCTTCCATGTGCACGAGACCGGCACGTGCGATGCCTCCGACGGCCACAAGTCGGCCGGCGGCCACTTCAATCCGGGCGGCGCCGATCACGGCTACCTTGCGGAAAAGGGCCCGCATGCGGGCGACATGCCGAACCAGTGGGTCGACGACGCAGGCACGCTGCGGGCGCAGGTATTCAACGCCAAGGTGACGCTGGACGGCGAGCAGGCCATTCGCGGCAAGGCGCTGATGATCCATGGCGGCAAGGACGACTATTCCAGCCAGCCGACCGGCGATGCCGGCGACCGGCGGGCCTGCGCCGTCATCGAATAAGGTCAGGCAACCCGGTCCGGCGGCGGCGGAGTGCTGCCGCCGAACTGCCTTCGTCTCATGTCCGGCGCTGCTCCAGGCCGGCCTCGACCCGTTCCAGCAGCAGCTTGATCTCGCGCGCTGCCGCCGCTTCCACGGCAAAGGCGGCCTGCGGCACCGCGCCGGGATCCTCCTGCTGGTCGGCAAGCTCCCGCCGCGCCTCCAGTTGCGCGCGCAGGTCCTGCGCTCCGCCCTGGGCGATCAGGTGGCGCAGGACGATCTCCAGCGCATCGCGCAATCCGTTGAGACGGCCTTCCAGTTCGAACGGTTCCAGCTGCGACATGGCGGCTCACCTTTGTACGATGTCGGTTGCGCCGGCGCTGCGGAAGGCCTTTTCCGCTTGGGCGCCGTTCGCGTCCTTCAACTGGACGGAGACCTCGATGGGCCCGCCCAGCGCCGGCTCGAAGGCGGAGCCTTCGTCCGGATTGGCGGCGGCGTCCGCTCCGGAGGCCTTCGTGCCGGCGCTGTTGGCTTGACGGGCCGCACCGACCGAGATGGCAGAGCGGTCGATGCCGTGCTCCTGGACGAGGTGTTCCACGGCGCGCTCGGCGTCGCCGCGCGTGGCGAAGCACCCGGTGATGCGCGAATGGCTGTCATTGGCTGCGTGATGGGTCACGGCATCTCTCCTTGCTGGCGGTCGGGCAGGGGTTTCGGCACCGAACCGTGCCGGGGCCGCAGGCGGAAGGCCCATGATCCGCAACGGGCCTTCCGCCCGTTGCGGCCTGCCGCTGTCGCGGCAGGCCACAGTGTTCCAAACCCTTGACCGGCAATCCTGTTCCACGCCCCTGCCACAGCGGTTCAATCCCGGTCTTCTCCGTTCAGGCCGGCGAGAAGCCACAGGCCGAGCAGATTGATGAGGCTGAGCAGGATGGCGACGTTGACGCGGCCGAGGCCTACGGCGAGGCCGATAGCGCCGGCGTTCCAGATACTGGCCGCGGTGGCGAGCCCGCGCACGTCGCGCCCGCGCTTGATGATCGCGCCGCCGCCAATGAAGCCGATGCCGGTGACCACGCCCTGCAGAACGCGGGCCCTGGCTTCCGTGTCGTCCGCACCGAAGTCGATGATCAGCGCGAAACCGCAGGACGCCATCGCCACGATGGGCAAGGTGCGGAAACCGGGGCTGTGCGGCCCCCGGCCGCGTTCCCAGCCGATCGGCAGGGCAAGAAGGAAGGCGGTGACGACGAACTGGAGATCGTGAAACAGGAGATCGATGTCGAGCCCGAGATCCGCCATTCGCCCGTTTCCTCTTGTCGTCCCGAGTTGCGCCCGCGCCCGCTCATCCGTCCCCGTGCACGAACTTGTTGAAGCGGCTCGTTTCGCCGTCCTCGGTTTCCTCCTGGTAGAGGAAGGTCAGCCCGTTCCTGTCGAAGATCTCGAAGAACTCGTCCCAGCCGATTTCCTCCAGCCGTTCTTCTGGCTTGCCGAAATCGATCCTGAGGATGCCGCCGGGCTCCTCGCTGCGCACGCGCGCGGGCCGGCCGCCCCGGGTCTCGGCCCATGTGCGGATCGTGTCGTGATCGGTGGTTCTGGTCGCTGATCCCATGGTTTTTCTCCGCTTCGGACAGGGAAAGAATGCTCGGGATGGAACAAGCGGCAGGCCCAGGTGTTCCGTAGATACGCGGACTTTGCGGAAAAAGCTGCCGGGCCGGCATCGAGACCTGTCGGAACTGCCTGGGGCGCACAGAAAGAGCGGCGGATCGGGAACCTTGCCGCTCACGAAAAGTTGAGTCCGTGTACGGGGTATCGGGGGCCAGCCAGATCTTGCAGTCGAGGAGGAGCCCCGATGCCGGGAATACGCACACGCGCCCGTCTAAGCGGTCCGCAATCCGAGATCGTCCACCTGATCCCCGCCCTGCGTGCCTTCGCAAGGACGTTCTACCGGGAACCGACCCATGCCGACGACCTGGTCCAGGAGACCCTGACGCGCGCGCTTACCAGCATTCATCAGTTCCGTCCGGGTACCAGCATGAAGTCGTGGCTGTTCACGATCATGCGCAACGCGTTCTACACCAAGATCAAGATCGACATGCGCGAGGCACCGGGGGCGGTCGACTGCGTGTCCCTGCGCCCGGCCGCCGACCCGACGCAGGAATGGTCGTGCCGCGGGCACGAGATCGCCGCAGCGATCGATCGTCTTCCCGAGCAGCAGCGCGAGGTCCTGGTTCTCATCGGCCTGCGCGGCGTCTCCTACGAGGAAGCGACGGAAATCTGCGGCTGCGCGATGGGCACGATCAAGAGCCGGCTCAACAGGGCCCGCCACCGGCTGCTGGAAGAGCTGGGGGAGGGCTCGCCGAATTCCTCCGTAGAGCGCGATGCCGACCATCCGGTCGCCTCCATCCAGACCTTGCGGGCGGGCTGAGGGGCTTGGGGAACCTGTCGTGCCCGTCTCCGTTCGCATGTCATGACCTTTTATATGGAGCGCCTCGAGAGCCTGTTCGACCGGCCGGACGTGGTCGGCATCGCCCTGTTCGCGGGCGCGTTGCTGGCCGGGCTTGTGGTGCAGCGGCTCGTCTTCCGCTCGCTGACCTATCTCGTCTCCGACAAGGACCTGGTGTGGCGGTCCATCGTCTCGCGCACCCGCCGGCCGAGCCAGCTTGCGGTGCTCGCCCTGGCGCTGGTCATCGCCTCCTCGCTCGCCCCGCTGTCGGCGCGCCAGGCGGATGTGGTCCAGCATCTGTTGACGGTCTGCCTCATCCTGCTGGCCGGCTGGGTGGCGCGCACCGCCATCAACATCTGGCTCGTCCTCTACCTGCGCCGGTTCAAGCTGGATGCGGAGGACAATCTTCTCGCCCGCAAGCATGTCACCCAGACGCGCATCCTGCAGCGTGTCGCCAATGTGTTGATCGTTGCCATCGTCGTGTCCTGGGTGATGATGACCTGCGAGCCGATCCGCCAATACGGCGTCAGCCTGCTCGCCTCTGCGGGCGCGGCCGGCCTGGTGGCGGGCCTCGCCCTGCAGCCGGTGCTGAAGAACCTGTTCGCCGGCATCCAGCTGGCGATCACCCAGCCGATCCGCATCGACGATGCGCTGCTGGTGGAGGGCGAGTGGGGGCGGGTCGAGGAAATCACCTCCACCTATGTCGTGCTGAAGATCTGGGACTGGCGCCGGCTGGTCCTGCCGCTCAGCTATTTCATCGAGAAGCCGTTCCAGAACTGGACGCGCGAGACCGCCTCGCTGATCGGCTCGGTGACGATCTTCCTCGACTTCACCATTCCCGTTCAGGCGGTGCGGGAGAAGGTGGAGGAAATCGCCGCGGCCTCGCCGCTGTGGGACCGGCAGGTCGTCAACGTCGCGGTGGTCGACTTCCGCGAGGAGGTCATGGAGATCCGCATCCTCGTCTCGGCCAGCGATGCCGGGCGCGCCTTCGACCTGCGCTGCGAGGTGCGCGAGAAGCTCATCGACCATATCCGTGAAACCTTCCCGCAGGCCTTGCCGCGCACCCGCGCGGAGGTCGCGGCCGTGCCGGAACGGCGCAGCGCGTAAGGCGCGCCTCATGGCGGCTGCCGCCGCGGCAGGGAACGTTTTCCTGTCTCGCGACTTATCCCTAGAGGCAGGCGCCATCCGGGCGCATGCCCGATCGCACACAGCAGGAGGACAGAACCAGATGGCCAACGCAAGCAAGAAGCACATGGGCGCCGGTTCGCAGGGCAAGGGCAGCGGCAGCGGCGCGCGCACCATCGCCGACAAGGACGTCCTCGGCGACAACATGACCCTTTCCAACCGCGACAAGTCCCGCCACGGCAAGGAGCGCGGCCTCGACAGCAAGGGTGTGCAGAACGACCAGCGGCAGGATCACGAGTCCAACCGGATCGTGCGGGACAGCTGACGCTTGTCCGTCGCATCGCGGAAGAGGGAGCGCGGCGCGCGCCCCCTTCCCCTGATGTTCCCCGTCTTGATGTTTCAAGGCAACAGCGGCACCCGGATGACACGCACAGACACCTTTTCCGACCCTTCCCCGATCATCGATACCGACCGCAATGCCTGGCGGGTGGCGCGGGCGGACCGTCTCGCCTTCCTGGTGGACGGCGACGCCTATTACCGCCAGGTCGAGGCTGCCTTGATGCAGGCACGCCGCTCTATCTGGATCGTCGGCTGGGACTTCGATCCCGAGATCCGCCTGCAGCCGCAGAACGAGGGCGCGATGACGCTCGGCGAATTGCTGCGCTCGCGGGTCGAGGCGCTGCCGGATCTCGACGTGCGCATCCTCGTGTGGGGCGAGGGGCCGGTCTATTCCAGCGGCCGCATCCCGGTGCTGCAGGACACCCAGTGGTGCGAGCATCCGCGCATCGCGCTGCATTACGATTTCGAGCATCCCTTGCGCGCCTCCCATCACCAGAAGCTGCTGGTGATCGACGAGGAACTCGCCTTCGTCGGCGGCATCGACCTGACCTCGCAGCGTTGGGACACGTCCGATCACGTGGCGCAGAACCCGCTGCGCTGCCGGCCGAACGGCGATCCTTACGGACCCGTGCACGACATCCAGGTGGCGCTGTCGGGCGAGGGCGCGCGCGTCGTTGCGGATGTTGTACGCCGGCGCTGGGGGCGGGCGGTCCCGGACGAGCTTCCCTCCGCCGAGGCGCCGGGTGAGACCTGGCCGGACGAACTGGAGCCCGACCTTACGGGGTGCGACATCGCCATCGCCCTGGCCGAGGCCGGCGGCAGCGACCACAAGCGGCGCACGGATCCGATCCAGCTTACCTGCGACGCCATCGATGCGGCGCGCGAGAGCATCTATATCGAGACCCAGTATCTCGTATCGACGCGGGTGGTCCGGCATCTGACCGCGCGCCTGCGCGAGCCGGGCGGGCCGGAAGTGGTGATCCTCGTCACCCGCGACACGCGCGGCCTTCTCGAGCAGTGGACGATGGGCTACGGCCGCACCCTGGCGATCCGCCGGCTGATGCGGGCCAACGGCGAGGGCCGGCTGCGCATCGCCTATGCGGTCGTTCCCGACGGCGAGGGCGGCGAGCAGGAAGTGCTCATCCACGCCAAGCTGGTGATCGTCGACGACCGCTTCGTGCGCGTCGGCTCGTCGAACCTCAACAACCGCTCGGAAGGTTTCGACACGGAATGCGACCTGGCGGTCGAGGCCCCGAGCGCGGGAGAGGGCGCGGGGGAGGGCGAGGCCTGCCGGCAGGCGATCGTGCGCTTGCGCAATTCTCTGCTGGCCGAGCATCTCGACGCCGATCCGGCTGCGGTCGAACGGGTGATCGCGCGCACCGGTTCGCTTACGGCCGTCATCGACGAGCTCAACGTCAACGAACGCGGCCTGCGGCCTTACCGGGTCAATCCGCGCAAGCGCGCCGGCCTGCTGCATCTGGGCTCGGGCATCGTCGATCCGAAACGGCGCTACTGGCCGCTGCAGCGCTTCCGCGAAGTCGGCAGCTTTGCCGCCGCGCGCCTCACCGGGATGTTGAAGGCGTGGTTCTAGCTTGAGGCTCCTGTCCTACAATGTGCACGGCTGCGTCGGCGGCGACCGGCGTCTCGATCTTGCCCGCATCGTCGAGGTGATCGCCGCGGCGCAGCCGGATGTCGTCGCCCTGCAGGAGCTCGATGTCGGCCGCCTGCGCAGCGGCGGCATCGACCAGGCGGAGGAGATCGCTGCGGCCCTGGAGATGACCTCCGTCTTCCATCCCGCCATGCATGTGGCGGAGGAGAAATACGGCGATGCCATCCTCACCTCGCTGCCGATGCGCGTGGTCAAGACCGGGCCGATCCCCTCGCGGGGCGAGCCGCGCGGCGCGATCTGGTGCGAGATCGAGCACGGCGCGCGCCCGCTCCACGTCTTCAACACGCATCTGGGCCTGTGGCGGGGCGAGCGGCTGGCGCAGGTGCGCACGCTGCTCGGGCCGGCCTGGCTCGGCCATCCGGAGTGCCGGGGACAGGATACGGTGCTGATGGGGGATTTCAACTCGGTGCCCTCCTCGCCCAGCTTCGCGCAGGTCGCTTCGGTGCTGCAGCTTGCCCGGCCGAGAACCGGCCGGCTTGCCGGGCCGACCTTTCCCGCGCGCCTTCCCCTGCTGCGGCTCGATCACATCTTCCTGTCGAAGGGCCTGCGCTGCCTCGACTGCACGCCTCTGCGCACGCCGCCGGCGCGCCTCGCCTCCGACCACCTGCCGCTGCTCGCCGTCCTCGAACGGAAATAGGGGAAGGAGGCCGAAGGGGGCGGGGGAAAGCGCCGGCGGCCGGCTCCCTCTCTCGTCTCCCGGGGAGGGGAGGAAACGGGAGAGGGGCCGGCCGCGGCGTCCGTCATGCCAGGTCGCTTTGCGGCGGAACCGGATGCGGACGGACGCGCAGGTTGTTCTGCACATGGGTGACGCCGGAGACGGACTCGGCACAGTCCTCGGCCCGCCGCTTGTCGTGGCGGTGGTCGACCAGCCCGCTCAGCGTCACCTCGCGGTCGTTGACCTCGACCGAGATGTTGCTGGCGTCGAGATAGGGATTGTCGCTCAGCCGGTCGTGGACGTCTTCGCTGATGCGTGCGTCCGAGCGCTTGTAGCCGCGCGGCCCCTTACCGCGGTGCTTGTCCATGTCGCGGCGATGCTCGGCATCCTCGTCGCCGAACCACGAGGCGACCTCGTCGCTGGCGCGGTCCCAGAAGTCGCGCTCGTCGCGGCCGCGGCGGCGATACCGGTCGCCATACCGTTCCGCATAGCCGGCCCCGCGCCACGGGTCGTCGCGCCGGTACTCGTCGTAATCCTCGCCATAATAGCCCGGATACGGGGGATAGAGCCCCTCGCCGATCATCGGATAGGGCCCGTACAGCGCGCCGATGCCGGGAGAGCGGCGGCGGCGACCTTCCCGCTCGTCCCGCAGTGCCTCGCGTGCGCGTTGTTCCCTCAGCCTGGCGTCCTGCCGGATGTCGTCGTCGTGATACGGCATGCTTGCCTCCTTGCTCGGTCCGTTTCGGATCCTCTTCGCCGGATCGTCCTCACTGGGGCACAACCGGCGAGGTGGCGCGAATGTTCCAGGCGCTCTCAGGCGCTCTCAGGCGCTCTCAGGCGCTCTCGGGCGCTTTCCGGCCGGGAACATTCCGGATGCGGCTGCGGTTCGGGAGGTGCCGGGCCGCGGGACACGAGACAGCCCGCGGGGGCCGGCCTTTCCAGGTCTCGCTGCCCCTTGCGGGCGGCGGCACCGCTGGCATCAGACACCGGGAGACCGACATGAAGATTTCTCAGATCATGACGCGGGACGTGGAGATCGCGAGCCCCGACGACACGCTGGAAGCCGTCGCCTCGCGCATGGCGTCAAGCGATATCGGCCTGCTTCCCGTCGGCGAGGGCGACCATCTGGTCGGCATGATCACCGACCGGGACATTGTCGTGCGCGGCGTGGCAAGGGGTCTCGACGGCTCCGGCCGCGTGCGGGACGTCATGTCGCGCGACGTGAAATACTGCCACGAGGACGACGAGATCGAGGACGTGGTGATGAACATGGGCGACATCCAGGTGCGCCGCCTCGTCGTGCTGAACGCCGAGAAGCGGCTGACCGGCGTCGTCTCGCTGGCCGATGCGGTGCAGCAGGACCAGGCTGTCACGGGCATCGGCTTCAGCGGCGTCGTGCGTCCCGGCGGGGCGCACAACCAGGCGGCGGCGAGCTGATCCGCCTGGTTCGGAACAGGCCTTCGATGACCCGAAACAGGCTTTCAACGCAGACGGGGCGGCTTCGGTCGCCCCGTTCCGCGTGTGCGGCCCGCTCGCCCTTCCCTCAGCCGCCGGATTAAGCGTGGTGCCGATCCGCGGTAGATATGATAGGATGTCTTGGAGCGTCAGCCTCAGGGTTTGTGTTTGACGGCGTTCCTGCCGAGTGATGGCTCGCCCCGCGAGTTTTCGGCCCATGAGGGCCATTTTCATGTCCAACGAACCGTTCATCCATTTCGAAGCGGCGAGCACGCTCGCCGTGGTGGTTTCGTCGCACGAGCCGCTGCTTTTCCTGACCGAAGACCAGAAGGTGATCGCGGCGAGCACATCGTTCTGCCGGGCCTTCGAAGTCGATCCGGCGACAATTCCGGGCAGACGCCTCAGTGATCTTGGAAACGGCGAATGGGCGATGCCAAAGCTTGCCTCGCTGCTGAAGGCAACCGCGTCCGGAAGTGCCCAGATCGAAGCCTACGAAATCGATCTCAAGCGGCCGAACCACGCAACACGAAACCTGGTCGTCACCGCGCAGACCCTCGACGATGGCGACAAGGACCATGTTCGGCTTCTGCTGGCGGTCACCGATGTGACTGATGCGCGCGCCGAAGGCCGGCTGAAAGATGACCTCGTCCGGGAAAAGGCGATCCTGATTCAGGAGGTCCAGCACCGGGTTGCCAACAGCCTTCAGATCATCGCGAGCGTTCTCATGCAGAGCGCGCGTCAGGTTCAGTCGGAAGAAGTGCGCGGCCACCTGCAGAACGCGCATCACAGGGTCATGTCGATCGCAGCCTTGCAGCGGCAACTCTCGACGTCCAGCGGCGGCACTGTCGAGTTGCGCACCTACTTCACGCAGCTTTGCGAAAGCCTCGGTGCGTCGATGATCGCCGACCCGCACCGGCTCTCGATATCGGTGACGGTCGACGACAGCGCAGTGCAGGCCGACGTTTCTGTCAGCCTGGGTCTTATCGTGACGGAACTTGTGATCAACGCGCTCAAGCATGCCTTTCCGGAGCAGTCGAAAGGCATGATCGCGATTGCCTACAGCTCGACCGGTGCGGACTGGACCCTGTCGGTGACCGACAACGGAACAGGCATGCCCACGGGCAGCGATGCCCCGAAGGCGGGGTTGGGCACCGGCATCGTCGAGGCGCTCGTCAGGAACCGCGAGGCCGAAATCCGGTTGAGCGATGCAGGTCCCGGGACTGCCGTGACCATCAGCCACCGGAGTTCCCGCGAACTCCCGGCCGACCTTCAACCGGCAGAGTAGGAGCCGTCATGCCAGCAAAGCGCCATCTCATCAAAAGCCGGCTAATCTGATCGGCTCAATCGATCCGGGTGACAGATGCATAACGGCAAGGCGGTCGTCCTGGTGGTCGAAGACAGCGCGATCCTTCGCATGGGGGCTGTCGGCCTGGTGCTGTCTGCGGGCTACGAGGCGTTGGAGGCACACAATGCGGACGAGGCAATTCGCATTCTGGAGTCGCGATCCGACATCGATCTGGTGTTCACCGACGTGCAGATGCCAGGGACGATGGACGGCATCAGGCTGTCCCATTACATCCGCGACCGATGGCCTCCCGTGAAGCTGATCGTCGCTTCGGGCAAGGCGATCCTCGAAGAGAGCAGCCTTCCCGAGGAAAGCCGGTTCTTTACGAAGCCCTACAACGATCATGCGATCGTCGACGCAATGGCCTGCTTGCTGTCGGCGGGGCGGCCACCTGATCCGCCTGGTCCGTAACAGGCCCTCGCTGGAGAAACGGGGCGGCTTCGGCCGCCCCGTTTCGCGTCTGTGCTGCCTGTCCGCCCCTCAGCCGCCGACCACGGGCAGGATCTCGCCGGTGATGTAGCTGGAGCAGTGCGACGAGGCCAGGAAGACATAGGCCGGGGCCAGTTCCTCCGGCTGGGCCGGACGCTTCATCGGCACCGAGGCGCCGAACCGGGCGATCCTGTCGGCCGCCTGGTCGGACGGGTTGAGCGGCGTCCAGACCGGGCCGGGGGCGACCGCGTTCACCCGGATGCCGCGCGGCAGCAGTTGCTCGGCCAGCGACTTGGTGAAGGCGTGGATGCCGCCCTTGGTGATCGCGTAGTCGAGCAGCTGCCCCTTGCCCTCGAGCCCGACCACCGAGCCGGTGTTGATGATCGCCGCGCCGGCCTTCATGTGCGGCACCGCTTCCCGGCACATGTGGAACAGGCCGTGCAGGTTGGTCTCGATGGTTTCCGTGAAATGCTCCGTCGACAGATCCTCGATCGCATCGGCATGCACCTGGAAGGCGGCATTGTTGACCAGGACATCGAGCCGGCCGAACGTGTCGACGGTCTTGTCCACCAGCTGCGCGCAATAGGCGGGATCGCGCAGGTCGCCCCGGCTCATCAGGCAGCGGCGGCCCTCCTTCTCCACCATCTCGGCCGTATCCTTGGCGTCCCTGTCTTCGCTCAGGTAGGAGATCACCACATCCGCACCTTCCCTGGCGAACAGGATGGCGACGGCGCGGCCGATGCCGGAATCCCCGCCGGTGATGATCGCGACCTTGTCGGCGAGCTTGCGCGAGCCTTCGTAATAGGGGGCATCGCACATGGGCGGAGGATCGAGGGCCCATTCGGCGCCGGGCTTGGGCTGGTGCTGTTCGGGCAGCGGCGGCTCGGGATAGAGCCGGGCGCCGGCCTGCATGGCGCCGCTCTTTGCGTGCGCCGTGCCGCCGCCCTTGTCGATTTCGTCCTGGATCCTGCGCTGGCGTCCGGCGGTCGCCTCGGTCGTGGTCTTGCGGTTGGGTGTTGCCATTTCGTGCTCCTGCGGCTGGGGGTCGACCCTGTCGAACCGCGCGGCACCGGTCGATGTTCCTTTGTTCACAGCTTCGCAAAAATGGCGTTATGGCCAAGCCTGCGATTTGATAGTACGGTTTGCAACGGATCGGGGGGTGAACGTCTAGCCGGAAAGGGGTGTTGTCGGGCCGCGCGTGAGGGCATGTGCGGGCGTGGGCGGCACCGGACACGTTTGCGCAAACTGTTTTCTGCGTTCTCGCTTGCGCCGGCAACGGCATCCATCACGTCGTATCTGACGTTGCTCGCGGCCGCCATTGCGGTTCCCTTGATCGCGTTCGCGACCTTTCTCTTCCTGGAGATCGAGACGAACGAGCGAAAGGAGCTGCGCGAACGGGCGACCACGGATGCGCGCGCGCTCGGGCGCATCGTCGAGCGCCACCTCACCGACATGACGTCGACGCTGCGGCTGCTGGCGGTCTTTCCGGAACTGGAGGACGGCGACCTTCGCGGCTTCCAGAACCGGACGCAGCACATCCTGTCGTCGCATTCCATGTATCTCATCCTGATGGACGAGACCGGGCAGCAGTTGCTCAACACCCGCGTTCCCTACGGCACGCCGCTCGGCCCCACTTCCAATGTCGCCGCGCTGGAAACGGCCCTTTCGAGCGGCAAGACCACCGTCTCCGACATCTTCTTCGGCAAGACCGGGGGAGAGTGGGTGTTCAACGTCACCATGCCGCTTCCCGAGAGCCTGCGCGATGTCGGCGCCGCTCTCGTCCTGACCCAGGGCACCGATCAGGTGCAGGCCGTGCTGTCGCGCGAGGCGATCCCGCCCGGCTGGAGCGCCGCCGTCATCGACCAGACCGACATGGTCATCGCCTCCAGCGGCGCCAGCGGTCTGCCTACTGCGTCCTCCTTTCCCGCCGATCCGCACAACGGCTTCAGCCGGTACAGCGATGCGGTGGAGTTCGAGCAGGGCGGCGAGGCGATGGTGAGCGGCTATGCCCGGCTGCCCAGCTTTCCCTGGGTGGTGGTCGTGTCGGGGCCGGTCGCCTCGGTGCAGTCGTCGGTCGTGACGTGGAAGGTGCTGGTCTTCGGCAGCATCGCCTTCATCGCCATGAGCATGCTGCTGGCCTATCTGGTGGCCCGCCAGCTCAGCCGGTCCGTGCGGCAGCTGTCGCGAATGGCCGAGCGGATGGGGCGCGGCGAGGTTGTCGCGCCGCTGGAGACGCGGGTGCTGGAGGTGAACCAGATCGCCGTGGCGCTGTGCAATGCCTCCTTCGACCGGAGCGAGGCCGAAAACCGCGTCCATCTGCTGCTGCGCGAGCTGGTCCATCGCACCAAGAACGTGCTGACCCTGGTGCAGGCGATCCTGCGGCAGATCGCCCGCCAGTCCGCCACCAAGGAAGAGTTCCAGGAGGCGGCGGACAGCCGGCTGCAGGGCCTGGCCCAGTCCGTCGAGCTGCTGGCCCAGGAAAACTGGTACGGCGTGTCGATGCACAGCCTGATCGACCAGCATCTGACGACCGTCGGCGTGTCGCTCGACCAGCGGGCAATCGACGGCGAGGATTTCGTGCTCGGGGTCAGCGCGGTACAGAATCTCGGCCTCGTGCTGCATGAGCTTGCCACCAATTCCATCAAGTACGGGGCGCTGCAGAGCCCGCACGGATGCATCCGCATCTCCTGGAGGAGCGCCGGCGACCGGCGGGACGAGCCGGGCGTGCTGCTGGAGTGGACGGAGGAGGGCGGACCGCCCGTCTCGCCGCCCGAGCGGAGCGGCTTCGGCTCGGTGATCATCGAGCGGCATGCGGCGGCGGCCTTCTCGGCCAGCGTGACGCTGGAGTACCGGCCGGACGGGCTCTACTGGTCGCTGCATGCGCCCTGGTCGGCGCTGCGCAAGGACGGCAGCGCGAACCCGCTCGATGCGGTCGCGGAGAACCTCACCTACAAGGCCGCCGAATAGCGGGCGGTGGACCCGGACGCGGAACCTGCCGGGGGTGCCGGCGTTGTCTTTGTCGTGACGACAACGCCCGATGGGCAGCCGGCGGAAGATGCAATGGGCACCCTTACCTATGTCAGCGACGAGGACCCGGGCATCAGCCGGCGCAAGCGCGGGCGCGGCTTCTCCTATAGCCTTGCCGACGGCGCGCCGGTCAAGGACTGGGAAACGCTGGAACGCATCGCCGGTCTGGCGATCCCCCCGGCCTGGCGCGACGTCTGGATCTGTCTCGATCCGCAAGGCCACTTGCAGGCGACCGGACTGGACGACCGCGGGCGCAAGCAGTACCGCTACCATCCTGCATGGGAAGAAGAGCGCCGAACGCTCAAATACGACAGCCTGGCCGACTTCGGCCGTGCCCTGCCGCGCATCCGCCGCCGCGTCCGCCGCGACCTGCAGCGGGAACTGCCCTGCCCGGAAGGGCTGCTGGCGGCGATGGTCTCGCTGATCGACAAGACCCGGATCCGGATCGGCAAGCGCCGCTACGTCCGGGAGAACCGCACCTATGGCGCCGCAACTCTGCTGAAGAACCACGTCGACCTTCCCGAGGACGGGGTCGTGCGCCTGCGCTTTCGCGGCAAGGGCGGAACGGTCGAGGATTACGAGTTGCGGGATCGGGTGCTGTTCGAGGCGCTGGACGAGCTCACCGAGATTCCGGGGCGCGAGCTGTTTTCCTGGAAGGACGAGGCGGGCGAGATCTGCCGGATCGAGACCGGGCGGCTCAACGCCTATCTGTCGGAAATCGCTGGCGTTGCCACCAGCGCCAAGATGTTCCGGACCTGGGGCGGCAGCGTCGCGGCCTTCGAGGCGGTGCTGGCGGCCTTGCGCAAGGATGAAGCAGTGCGGGTCAAGGCGATCTGCGATGCGGCGGCCTCCGTCCTTCACAACACGCCGGCGGTCTGCCGCGCCAGCTACGTTCACCCGGCGGTGCTGTCGCTCGCCGGAGAGGATCGCGAGCGGATCGAGGCGAGCCTTGCGCGCGCCGGGTCGGCGCGCGGCCGCTCCGGTCTTCTCGCCGCCGAGGCCCGCTTCCTCGCCTTTCTGGACGAGATGGCCTGAGACGACCTGGCCGCGGTCCCTTGTCCCCGGGGACCGGCGATCCTTGTCCCCCATCGGGGCAGCGGCGGAGGATCCTTCCCGCCCGCCGTCAGTATTCCGGCGGTTTGGTGCGGTCGCCTTCGGTTGCGTCCTTCCGGTACATCTCCTTCGTCACCTCCTCGCCGCGCGGGCGCTGCGCCTGCTCGGCGCGCTTGCGCCGGCGCATCAGCGCGTAAAAGAAGAACAGGCCCATGATCACGGGCCCGCCGAGGACAACAAGCAGCCAGAGGGATTCGGCCATGTGGAACTCCTGTGGTTGAACCGACCTAACCGGTCGGACGCCACGAGGTTCCGTCATTTTGTCAGGTGACTTGTCAGGGAAGGGGAGATTGAGACGCATTTCTCGAAATTCGGCGATTTCGGCGCGGAATTTTGCAAAATCCGTCTCGAAATTTCTCGATTTTTCGGGCACGGGGACAAGCCGCGCGCTGTCAGCGGACGCAAGAGAGCAAGTCCTTGCGTCCGCTGATCTTTTTGGCGCGCGCCTCTAGCGGATCAGGGTGACGTTCTTCGCGCCGGCGAGCCACAGGATGGCGCGCACGACCAAAAGGCAGCCGATCACGATGGCCATGATGCAGACCGAGAAGGCCGCCGCCTGGTTGATCGCGCCGCGGTCGGAGAGCTGCAGCACCGAGACGGCGGCGAGCTGCGTCGACGGCGTCACCAGGAAGATAACTGCCGAGAGCGAGACCATCGTGCGCATGAAATAGAACACGCCGACGCCGAGCAGCGTCGGCCACAAAAGCGGCAGCGTCACCTTGCGCAAGGTGGTCAGCGTGCTGCCGCCGAGCGTCGTCGAGGCCTCGTCGAAGACCGGGCCTATCTGCTTGAGACTGGTCGAGGAAATGAGGAAAGCGTGGGCGTGGTTGTAGTAGACGCTGAGGATAACGATCAGCGTGAAGCTGCCGTAGAGCACATTCAGCGGGTTGGCCGGATCGTTGAAGGTCAGCACGTAGCCGAGGCCCAGCACCATCCCGGGAACGGCGGCCGGCAGGATCGCCAGCAGCGACAGCGGACCGGTGAGAGGGTTCTTGAACTTCTGCACCACGATGGCGGTGAGGCCGGTGATCGCGACGCCGACGACGGCGGTGGCGAGCGAGACGCCGACGCTGTTCCACAGCGGCGCCGTGCCGTTCTGGACGTCGAACTCGTAGTGCTTCAGCGTGAAGCTCATATTGTAGGGCCACAGCCGCACGAAGCTCGCCACCACGACGATGACAAGGACGCTGAGGATCAGCGATACGACCGTGTAGGCATAGAGCGAGAAGGCGATGTCGCGGCCGCGGGACGGCTTTGTTTCCAAGGGCTTGGACTGGGCGGTGACCAGCGCGTGCTGGCGGCTGGAGATGCGCTTCTCGATCAGCTTGGCGAGGATAGCCGGCACCAGGAGGACGATGCCGATCACCGCGCCGAGGCCGAATTGCGCCTGTCCGATCACCTGGTTGTAGACCTCGGTGGCCAGGACGCTGAAGTCGCCGCCGATCACCATCGGGTTGCCGAAATCGGTCATCACCAGGGTGAAGACGACGAAGATCGCCGCCGCCAGACCGAAGCGGGTCGCCGGCAGCGTCACGTCCCGGAAGATGCGCGCAGGTCCCGCGCCGAGCGTCTCGGCGCTTTCGTAGATGCGCGCATCGGCCACCGCCAGCGCCGCGGACAGGATCAGGTAGGCATAGGGAAAGGCGTAGAGCGCATTGGCGATTGCCGTGCCCCAAAAGCCATAGATATCAATGTCGAAGCCGAGGAAACGGTTGAACACGCCGTTGCGGCCGAGCAGGAGGATAAGTCCCTGCGCCTGCACCAGCGAGGGAGCGAAGAGCGGCGTCAGCACCGCGATCCGCAGGAACGGCTTGAACGGAATGGCTGCCCGCTGCAGGGCGTAGGCGTAGAAATAGGCAAGGCCGACGGCGGCCAGGGTGGAGGTCAGCGACATCGAGATGCTGTTGCCGACCAGCCCCCAAAAGCGCTCCGCACCGAAGGTCTCGGTAAAGTTGCCGATGCCGAAGCCCGTCGGCGTCTCGAAGCCGCGCAGCAGGATGCCGGTCAACGGCAGCAGCAGGAACAGCAGGATCGGGATCGCCGCGAGGACCGACAGGCCCATGGTGATCGAGCGGTCGCTGGCCCAGCCGGCGGTCCTGCCGACCGACTGCGATCCGCGTTCCACTGTTGCGCTCATGACAGCACCCGCAGCGCGTCGGCGGGGAGAGAGACGGCCAGCCGCGCGCCGGTTTCCGGCACGGCGGCGGTGCCGTGCAGCTCAGCGACAATGGCGATTTCCGGCCGGTTTTCCGGTGCCAGTTCGATGCGGGTGATGTTGCCGAGGAAGCTGACGGAGCGCACGTTTGCCGCGAGGATATTTTCCCCGCTCGCACCGGCCTCGTGCAGGGCGACGGCCTCCGGGCGGATGCCGAGCGCGGCGGGCGCCGAGGGACCTTTGCTGCCGTTTACAGTTGTCGCCACCTCCAGTGCCGTGCCGCCGAAACTGTAGCTCCCGGCTGCTGCGCCGGGATCGAGGGGCAGCACGTTCATGCGGCCGATGAAGTCGGCGACGAAGGCGGTGGCCGGCTCGCGGTAAAGCTGCTGCGGCGTTCCGATCTGCTCGATCCGGCCCTTGCTCATGACCACGATCAGATCGGCCATGGCCAGCGCCTCCTCCTGGTCGTGGGTGACCATGATGGTGGTGATGCCGAGCCGCTTCTGCACCGCGCGGATCTCGATGCGCAGTTCCTCGCGGACCTTGGCGTCGAGCGCCGACAGCGGCTCGTCGAGCAGCAGCGCGGACGGATCGGGCGCCAGCGCCCTGGCCAGCGCGATGCGCTGCTGCTGGCCGCCGGACATCTGCGAGGGCAGCTTCTCGGCCTGGTCGGCGAGATGCACGAGGTCGAGCATCTCCTTGATTCTATTTTGCATTCTCGGCCTGTCCCAGCGCCGGCATTCGAGCCCGTAGCCGACGTTGCGGGCGGCCGTCATGTTGGGAAACAGCGAGTAGGACTGGAAGACGACGCCGAAATTGCGGTTCCGCGCGGGGATCGCGGACAGGTCGGAATCGCCGAGGCGAATGCTGCCGCCATCGGCCTCTTCCAGCCCGGCGATGACGCGCAGCAAGGTGGTCTTGCCGCAGCCCGAGGGGCCGAGGAAGCAGACGAAGGAGCCCTGGGCCACCTCCAGCGAGACATGGTCGAGCGCGGTCAGCTTTCCGAAGCGCTTGACGAGATCGTGGATCGAAAGGTCCATGGGGTTTTCCCTGCGGGCGCGATTTTTCAAAAGGATGGCGGCCGGCGCCCGTCCGCCAGGGAGCGGCGCCGGCGGCAACGGATCACGAGGCGGGACGGCTTACCCGGCGGTCCCGCGCCATGCGCAAGACCGCCGGAATGCCCTTACGAGTTTCGGCTCAAGCCGTTCTCAACGCTCGTATTTTTCCTGCCAGGTCTGGATGATCCGGGAGCGCTCCTCGGCCGCGGCCTTGAAGTCGACCGGGAACAGGACCTTCGACACGTCGTCCGGCAGGCCGGCAGAGGTGAAGCGCTCGGGCATCTTACCGCCCGGCACGGTGACGATCGCCTTCCAGTCGTAATAGGCGTTGGCTGCTTGTTCGCTCAAGGTCCAGTCGAGGAAGCGCTTGGCGGCGTCCTTGTTCTTGGAGGCGGCGACCAGCGCGTTGGCCTCCATCTCGTTGCCGGCCCCTTCGGACGGGACCACGAGCGTGATCGGATAGCCTTCCTCGATGTTCTTGACGGCGCGCAGGCCGAAGGACGCGCCGACGGTGTATTCGCCGGCGGACGCGGCGTTGCAGGGACGCGAGCCCGACTTGATATACTGGGCGACGTTCTTGTCGAGCTTGTCGAGGAACTCCCAGCCCTTCTCCTCGCCCATCAGCTGCAGCAGCGAGTTGATCTGGATATAGCCGGTGCCGGAACTGGCCGGGTTGGGCATCACCACCTCGTCCTTGAAGGACGGATCGGTCAGGTCGGCCCAGGAGGTGGGCATCTTCAGGCCCTTGTCCTTCAGCCGCTCGTTGTTGACGCAAAGCGCGGCCATATAGCCGGTGACGGCGAACCACTTGCCGTCGGGATCGCGGAAGCGCTCGGGAACCTGGTCGATGCCGGCGGGCTTGTAGGCCTCCAGACCCTCGAGGATTTCCGGATTGACCATCGACGTGACGGCAAAGCCCCACAGCACGTCGTGCTGGGGATTCGCCTTCTCGGCGATGATGCGCGCAGCAAGGTCGCCGGTCGAGAGGCGCAGCATGTTCACGTCGATGTCGGGAAGCGCCTTCTTCGCCTCCTCGAGGAAGGCCGCGGCCTCGTCCTCCTCATAAGACGTATAGACCGTGATCGTGTCGGCCATCGCCGTGCCCGACAGCATCATCGCTGCAAGGGCGGCCAGTGCGGACCGCTTTGTCAGGTGCATCTCGGTTCTCCTCTGTTCAAAAGACAACATTTTTCTTTTTACGACATTTAATGCGCAAACGGCGCAGCTTCACAACAGTCTAAATGAAACTTTCGAGATTTTTTAGCCGACGAACGGATTTCCGGCCGGCTTGCGGTCACGCAATGTGCAGCCTGACCTCAGATGAGGCAAGGATCTGCTGCAGTGCACCTTGGGGAGCCGCGTCCGTGACGAGATCGGAAACCTCCGTCACCGGCCCCAGATGCACGAGGGCAGTGCGGCAGAACTTGCTGGAATCGCTGGCAAGCAGCGTCGAGCGGGCCTGGCCGATGGCGGCACGCACGATCGACACCTCGTTCTGGTCGTCGTCGCCCATGCCACCGTCCTCGGCAATGCCGCTGACGGCGATGATCGCCACGTCGAAGCGGAACCGGCGAATGAACTCGGCGATGTCCTCGCCCCTGACGCTGCCGGCGACGTTCTGGACGAAGCCGCCGGGAACGGCGACGGTGAAGTCCGTCCGGTCGATCAGCGTGACCGCCGCCCGCAGTCCGTAGGTGACGACCCTGAGGCCGGTGCGCTCGCACAGGGCCTCGGCAACGGCCTCGCAGGTCGAGCCGGTGTCGAGGAAGACCGAGGCTCCGTCCGGCACCAGTTCGGCGACCCGCCGCGCGATGCGGCGCTTGGCGCTGGCGCGCTCGACCCGCCGCTGGCGGTAGGTATGGGCGTCGATCGGGCTTGCCAGCGCGACGCCGCCGTGGTGGCGCCGCACGCGGCCGCTCTCCTCCAGTTCGCCGATGTCGCGACGGATCGTCTGCGAGGTGACGGCGAAGCGCTGGGTCAGTTCCTCGACCGAGGCATAACCGGATTTCTCCAGGAAGCTCATGACCTGCTGCTGGCGCAGGGTCTTCTTCTTGGGAGTCTCGCCCGTCCGCATCCGCCGTGTCTCTTGCCGTCCCGTGGCCTTGAAGCCCTTCAGCTTCCACTATTTTGTTCGAAATCGAACATTTTATGCCTGCAAATAGGGGCACGGTCCGGCCGCCAAGGCAAGCCTGCGCAGAAATTCCGATGTCAGAAGCGCAGGTGCCACGCCTTGAAGAGCCGGCGTCCTTGTGGCCAAATGGCCGCCATCGTGATCATCGTGACCGGTATTGCGGGCCTTGCGGAGGAGCAGTGCGCCGGGCCGGGCACAGGAAAGACAATGACACCCTCACGTCCTGCAGTCCGGTCCGCCCCGGGAGGAGGGGGCGGCCGCCCGTGGATGATCGTCGCCGGAATCGTTGCCGGACTGGCGGTGCTCGCCCTCGCCCTGCTGCCCAGCCCTCTCGTCGCGCAGGATGCCGGCGCGCCCGGCGACAGCCCGGACGCACCGCCGACCATCGTGCTGACCTCCTATCCCGAGCCGTTCGCCCAGGCGGTTGCGGCCGCCTATTCCCGTGTCCATCCGGGCGAGGAGCTGCGCTTCCTGCACAAGTCGACCCACGCGATCATCGAGCATGTGGCGAGCGAGCGCCTGCCGCGCGCCGATGTGGTGTGGATGAGCTCGCCGATCGGTATTGCCGAACTGGCGCGGCTGAGGCTGCTGTCGCCGCCCGCCCCTGCAGGCGGTGCCGAGGGAGCCGCGGCGCAGCCGTCCGCCCCGCGCCTGCATGCCTTCGCCTATTCGCAGTTCGGCATCATGTGGCGGCCGGACCTGGTCCGCACCAAGGGGTTGCCCGCGCCCACCGGCCTCGCCTCGCTGCTGGCGCCGGATTATGCCGGCATGGTCGCCATGTCGGCGCCGGCGCGCTCGGGCACGACGCTGCTTTTCGTCGAGCTGGTGCTGCAATCGCTCGGCTGGGACGAGGGCTGGGCCTATCTGCAGCAGCTGGCCGGCAATCTGGCGACGGTGACGGCGCGCTCCTTCGGCGTGCCGGAAGGGTTGGCGCATGGCCGCTTCCCGGTCGGCATCGGCGTCGGCTTCCTTGCCCGCACCCAGCAGACCAATGGCGAGCCGCTCGCCTTTCTCGCCGTGCCCGGGGATGTGATGCTGCCGGCCGGCGTTGCCGCGCTCAGCACCGCCCGTCACGCGCAGGGCGCGCGTCGCTTCGTCGCCTTCCTGCAAGGGGAGGCGGGACAGGCGCTGCTGGTCGAGCCGCAGGTGGCGCGCATTCCGCTGGCCGAGGCGCGGCAGGCAACGCCCTTCGAGGAGCGGTTCGACTATCTGCTCGCCTCCACCCGGCGCGACGTGGTGGTGTCGCTGTTCGACCAGTTGGTGACCTACCAGCTCGACGAGCACCGGCGGTTCTGGCGCCGGTGGCGGGAAGTCGGGGCGATGGTCCCCGGCGAGGGCGAGGGCGAGGGCGATGCGGCGCGCGAGGCCCGCGCCCTGCTGGATCGGGCCTATCGCCGGGCGACCGGCGTGCCCGTGCGCGCCTTCATGGCGCATGATCCGGCCTTGGTGCGCGTGTTCTCGCCCGGCGGCCCCGAGCGGCTGGAAAACCGCGCCTTCCGCGAGCGGCTGATGGAAAGCTGGCACCGGGAAACGCGCGAACGGCTGGCCGAAGCGGGCGCGCTGGTCGAGCAGGCGCAGCGACGTATGGCAGCTGCTCTCGCCGCCCCTCTGGCCGCCCAGTGACCGCGCTCATGCTGGACGGTGGGCAGGACGGTGGGCAGGACGGCGTTTCCTCGCGGCCGGAGCGGCTGCATTCCTTCATCGGCTTTCGCCTCATCGCGGCGCTGGCGATCATCGCGACGGTCGGCCTCGGCACGGCGGCGCTCTCGGTCTACGTCTTCTCCAGCTATGGCGAGACGGTGAGCGATCTCGTCGCCATCGAGAGCGGGCGACAGGCGGACATCTCGCGCTTCGCCGAGGTGGCGACGGGCATTCGCGCCGATATGCCGCGCCTCGTGTTCGCCCGCAGCACGGAGACCCGGCAGGAAAGCCGGGAGCGGCTGGAGGCGGCCGTCGGCAGCCTTGCCGAATTGCTGGAACGCATCGGCCGCACGCTCGACGACGACCTTCCGGGCAGCGCCGGTGCGACCGCCGACCTGCCTCAGGCGCTCGCCGCCGACATCGCCCGGATCGATGTCAACGTCGCCCGGCATCTGGAGATCCGCCAGCGGGTGGACGCGCTGGTCGTGCGCCTCAACCGGCTGCATGACGAGGCCTTGCGCGAGATCGAGCCGCTGACCGTCGATACGGATTTCAACATCCGCGTTGCGCTCGACGCGCTGGAGGGGGCGGCTCCGGCGGCGCAAGGGGCGGCGCCCCGCACGGAGCTGCTGCAAGGCGAGCTGCGTTTCGCCGAGACGCTGTGGGACGCCCATGCCCATGTGAACCTGTTGATCGGCAAGCTGCTGCGCGTTGCCCAGGCGCAGGACCGCGACGTGATCGAGCTGCTGCGCCAGGACGTCGGCGAGGCGGTGGCCGGCACCGGCGACATGATCTCGCTGCTGGCGCAGGCCGCCAGCACGGTGACCCTGCGCCAGGCGTTGGCGGATATCGCAAGGCTCGGCGCGCCGGGGGGCGAGCTGTTCGACCTGAAGCTCAGCGAGGCGGCGCTGGCGGGCGAGAGCGCGGTGATCGTCGACGAGGCCGGCGACAAGCTCGACCGGCTGTCGCGTCTCGTCAGCGGGGCGGTCGCCTCCGCCGGCCGGCGTTCGGTCGAGGCGGCGGCCTCCGCGCGCGATGCGCTGGCGCGCGGCACGGTGCTGCTGCTCGCCCTCGGCGGCTCGCTCGCCGTGGTGGCGCTGGTCGTCGGCTGGCTGACGGTCGGCCGGCAGTTCATCCCGCGCCTGTCCAGCCTGCTGACATCCATGCGGGCGATCGCGCAAGGCGAGCTCGACGCGCCGGTCAACGTCACCGGGCGGGACGAGATGGGCCAGCTCGCCGATGCGCTGCGCACGCTGCAGGGGCGCAGCCAGCTGGCCCGGCGGCGGCGGCTGGAGCTGGTGGAGATCAACGAGCGGCTGACCCACGAGATCGGCGAGCGCCGGCAGGTGGAGGCCAAGCTCCTGGAAACCCAGGAAGAACTGGTGCAGGCCGGCAAGATGGCCGCGCTCGGCCAGCTGTCGGCGGGCATCGCCCACGAGTTCAACCAGCCGCTCGCGGCCATGCGCTCCTACCTGCACAATGCCCGGCGCTATCTCGACCAGGCCAATCCCGAGAAGGTGCGGGAGAAGCTGGAACAGGTCTCGGGCCTGGTGCTGCGGCTGGCCGATACGTCCAACCATCTCAAGACGCTGGCGCGCCGGCGCACCCGCGAGGCAGCGAGCTGCGATCCGGTGCCCATCGCGCTGCGGGCAGCGGAGCTGTTCCGCATGCAGCCCGGCGCGGCGCGCATCGCCTTCGACCTGCCGGAAGAGGCCGGCGGCCCCCTGGTGCGGGCCGATGCCAACCGGCTGGAACAGGTGCTGATCAACCTGATCGGCAATGCGGTCGACGCGGTCGAGGAGTGCGAGGCGCCGCGGGTTGCAGTCTGCGTGCGCGCGGCCGGAGAGAGGGCGGTGATCGAGGTCGCGGACAACGGCTGCGGCATCCCCGAAGATGTGCTCGACAAGGTGTTCGACCCGTTTTTCACCACCAAGGGGCCGGGACGAGGGCTTGGTCTCGGCCTGTCGATCACCTACAACATCGTCCGCGATTTCGATGGCAGCCTGCGCCTTGCCCCTGCGGCGGGCGGCGGCACGCGCGCCATCCTGGAATTGCACCTGGCGGATGACGAGGAGGCACGAGGCGCGGCGCATGGCGGGGTCTAGGGCAAGTGGCGGCACGGTCGTGCTGGTGGACGACGATCCGGCCGTGCTGGAGGCCATGCGCGAGACCCTGGTGCTGGAGGGCTACGCGGTACGGGCCCATGGCGAGCCGCTGGCGGCGCTGGCCGGCCTCGACAGCCGCTTTGCCGGCATCGTGATCTCGGACCTGCGCATGCCGGAGATGGACGGGTTGGAGCTGATGGCGCGGGTGCATGGCATCGACCCGGCGATCCCCGTCATTCTGGTGACCGGCCATGGCGACGTGCCGCGCGCCGTGGAGGCGATGCGCTCGGGCGCCTTCGATTTCCTGGAAAAGCCGGCCGATCCCGACTACCTGATCGCGCTCGCCGCCAATGCGTTGCGGCTGCGGGCGCTGGAGCTCGACAACCGGCGCCTGCGCGGCGAGCGGGCGGCGGATCGCGAGATCTCCGGCGTTCTGATCGGCATCTCGCGGGCGATGGCGCTCTTGCGCGACGAGGTGCTAGCGGTGGCCGCGGCCGATGTCGACACGCTGATCCACGGCGAGACGGGCACCGGCAAGGAGCTGGTGGCGCGGTGCCTGCACCGTTTCAGCCCGCGTGGCCAGGGCCAGTTCGTCGCGATCAACTGCGGCGCGCTCCCGGAAAACCTGATCGCCAGCGAGCTATTCGGCCATGAGGCCGGCGCCTTCACCGGTGCCGTGAAGCGGCGCATCGGCCGGTTCGAGCATGCCTCGGGCGGAACGCTGTTTCTCGACGAGATCGAGAGCATGCCGCTGCACCTGCAGACCCAGCTCTTGCGCGCGTTGCAGGAGCGGGCCATCGAGCGGGTCGGCAGCAACGAGCCGGTGCCCATCGACGTCAAGGTGGTGGCGGCGACCAAGGTCGACCTGCGCGAGGCGGCGGACGCGGGCACGTTCCGCGAGGACCTGTTCTACCGCCTCAACATGGCGGAGATCCGCATCCCGAGCTTGCGCGAGCGGGCGGAGGACATTCCCGTCCTCTTCCGCCATTTCGCCGGCGAGGCGGCGGCCGCGCGCCGGCGCGAATGTCCGGCTATCGCGCCGGCGGTGATGGCCGGGCTGATCGGCGAGCGCTGGCGGGGCAATGTGCGCGAGCTGCGCAACCGGGCCGAACGGCTGGCGCTGGGTCTCGGATCCCGCCAGCCGGCGGGCGGGAGCGGGACGGCGGCAAGCTTGCCGGAGCGGCTCGACAGGTTCGAGGAAGCGGCGATCCGCGAGGCCATCGAGGCTTCGTCCGGCAACCTGTCGGCGGTCGCGCGCCAGCTCGGCATTCCGCGCAAGAAGCTCTATCTCCGGATGGAAAAGCTCGGCATCGAGCTGCCCGAGCGCGGCGCGTCGGAGTGAGTCGATTTCGACTCAACCGCTGACGCCGGGCTGAGTCATTTTCGGAACAGGTGTGCCCGGCGCCGCCTGTGCGTCTGTTCTATAGTTCATTGAAATTATTGAGTTATCGATTTTATCGGCCGGATTTCCGGTTCTGGCACGGCATTTGAGAGGGGAAAGGGCACCGGCCGGCAAAGGCCGGATCCATTGGGAGGAATACAAGTGAGCTCTTTTGCCCTGAAAGCTGCCGCGGGAGCGGCCGCCCTGTTCGCGTCCGTGTCCATGACCACGCTCGCGGCCGCCAGCGACAAGCTGACCATCGTCACGTCCTATCCGGCCGACGTCACCGACGTCTACAAGAGCGCCTTCGAGCAGGCCAATCCCGGCGTCACCGTCGAGGTGGTCAACAAGAGCACCAGCTCGGGCGTGAAGTTCCTGAAGGAAACCGCGTCGAACAATTCCGCCGACATCTTCTGGGCCTCGGCCCCGGATGCGTTCGAGGTGCTGAAGGGCGACGGCCTTCTGGTCAAGTACACCTCGTCGGTCGAGGGCCTGCCGGAGAAGATCGGCGCCTATCCGATCAACGATCCGGACGGCTTCTACACGGGCTTCGCCCTGTCGGGCTACGGCATCATGTGGAACACCCGCTACGCCCAGTCCTATGACCTGGAGCCGGCGAAGCAGTGGTCGGACCTGACCAAGGCGCAGTATTTCGGCCATGTCGGCATTTCCTCGCCCTCGCGCTCCGGCACCACGCACCTGACGATCGAGACGATCCTGCAGGGCGAGGGCTGGGAGAAGGGCTGGGAGCAGATCAAGTGGATCGGCGGCAACTCCTACACCATCACCGAGCGCTCCTTCGGCGTGCCGGACGGCGTCAACACCGGCTCCTTCGGCTTCGGCGTGGTGATCGACTTCTTCGGCTTCTCCTCGCGCTCCTCGGGCTTCCCGGTCGATTTCGTCTATCCGGACGTGACCGCCCTGGTGCCGGCCAATGTCGGCGTCGTCACCAACGCGCCGAACGAGGACAACGCCCGGAAGTTCGTCGACTTCCTGTTGTCGGCGAAGGGCCAGGAGCTGCTGCTCGACCCGAAGATCATGCGTCTGCCGGTCAACCCGGAAGCCTATGCCAACGCGCCTGAAGGCTTCCCGAACCCGTTCGTCGGCGACACGATCAAGGCCAGCGTCAGCTTCGACAGCGACGCCTCCAAGGCGCATTACAACGCGGTCAACGCGCTGTTCGACAGCATGATCACCTATCGCCACAAGGAGCTGGCCGCGGCCGTGAAGGCCATCCATGAGGCCGAGGCGGCCGTGGGCGAGGGCGGCTCGCAGGCGGCCAAGGACCTGATCAAAGAGGCGCGCGCCCTGGTGGCCTGGACCCCGGTCGACCTGGAGACGGCGAACGACCCGGCCTTCGGCGCCATCTTCACGACCAAGCGCAAGAGCGAGGACGACAAGTCCAGCGGCCGTCAGGCCGAGGTCGAGCAGGAGTGGGACGCCCGCATCGTCGAGAACTATGCGAAGGCGGTGGACCTCGCCGAAAAGGCGAAGTCCGCGAACTGACGCCCAAAAGCGTCTGCGGGCGGTCCCGGCGAGGGGTCGCCCGCCCCGGTTCCTTAAGTCCCGCACATTCCGCCCGTTGATGAGGAGGACCGCGCATGGCCGCGCTGTCGACCGTCTCTTCGCGTGCAAGTTTCGGGCAGCGCATATCCTGGGGGCCGCTGACGGCCGCGCTCGGTATCCTGCTCTTCCTTGTCGCTTTCCTGATCCTGCCCGTGGCGATGGTGATCTATGTCGCCTTCACCGATCCCGGCAGCGGCCAGCTGACGCTTGCCAATTTCATGGACTTCTTCCGGAGCGCGCTGTTCCGCGAGTCCTTCTACAATTCCTTCTACGTGGCGGCGATGTCGGTGGTCCTTGCCACCGTCTTCGCCCTGCCGCTCGCCTACATCACCTCGCGCTTCAACTTCCGCGGCGCGGTGCTGATCCAGACGCTCGGCTTCGTGCCGCTGATCATGCCGCCCTTCATCGGCGCGGTGGCGATGCAGCTGCTGTTCGGCGCCAACGGCAGCGTCAACCTGCTGCTGCGCGACTGGTTCGGCTTCACGCTGCCCTTCATGGAGGGGCTGAACGGGGTGATCCTCGTCCAGTCGATCCACTACTTCCCCTTCATCCTTATCAACCTGTCGGCGAGCCTTCGCAACATCGACCGGTCGATGGAGGAGTCGGCGCAGATGCTCGGCTCGCACGGCATGCGGCTGTTCCGCCGGATCGTGCTGCCGCTGGCCATGCCCGGCTACATCGCCGGCGCTTCGCTGGTCTTCGTCAAGGTGTTCGACGACCTCGGCACGCCCCTGCTGCTCAACGTCAACAACATGCTGGCGCCGCAGGCCTACCTGCGCATCTCCTCGGTCGGCATCTCCGACCCGATGGGCTATGTGATCTCGGTCATCCTCATCGTCTGCTCGATCTTCGCCATGTGGGTGTCGATCAGCGCCATGCGCGGCAAGGACTATTCCACCACCCAGAAGGGCGGCGGCGGCCTATCCAAGCGGGATCTCGGCGCGCTTGAAACGGCCGGCTGCTATCTCGTGGTGCTGGCGCTGCTGGCCATCGTGCTGGCGCCGCATATCGGCCTGCTGCTGCTGTCGATCGGCACGGTCTGGTCCTTCTCGGTGCTGCCGGACGGCTTCACCACCGAGCACTATGCGGTGGCGGTCAACAAGGCCTGGCCGTTCATCAAGAACACGCTGCTCTATGCCGGCATCGCCGCGCTGATCGACGTGCTGCTGGGCACGGCCATCGCCTATCTGGCGGCGCGCACGACGCTGATCGGGCGCAAGTGGCTGGACTATATCGCCATGGCCGCGCTGGCGGTTCCCGGCGTCGTGCTCGGCATCGGCTATCTGCGCCTGTTCTACAGCGTCGACATACCGTTCACCGGAGCGCCTTTGGCCACATGGTGGGGCATCATCGTCATCGCGCTGGCGACACGGCGTCTGCCTTACGCGCTGCGCTCCTGCTCGGCGGCGTTGCAGCAGGTGAGCCCGTCGCTGGAGGAGGCCTCGGAGAACCTCGGTGCCCCGAAGCTGCGCACGGTGCGCAGGATCGTGCTGCCGCTGATGGCTGCCGGTCTCGTCGCCGGCTTCGTCACCAGCTTCGCAACGGCCGCCGTCGAACTGTCGGCGACGATCATGCTGGTGGCGCAGGAAAGCGACGCGCCGCTCGCCTACGGCCTCTACCTGTTCATGCAGTCGGCGGCGGGGCGCGGGCCCGGTGCTGCCCTCGGCGTGATCACGGTCGTGATCGTCGGCCTTGCCACCTACTTCGCCCAACATCTCGTGGAGAAGGCGCGACGGGAGCAATCCGCGTCCGCCGGCTCGCACTGACCAGGGAGCACAGCCATGCTTCAAGCGATTGAGACCACCGGCCAGCTTGCTGCCTCCAGCGGCGCGACGCCGATCCGGATCCGCAACCTGACCCTGTCCTTCGGCACCACCAAGGTGCTCAAGGGCATCGACCTCGACATCGGCGCCGGCGAGTTCTTCGCCTTCCTCGGCCCGTCCGGCTCCGGCAAGTCGACCCTGTTGCGGGCGATCGCCGGCTTCGGGCCGCGGCCGAGCGGCGAGATCCTGCTGGGCGAGCGCAACGTCATCGGCCTGCAGCCGTGGAAGCGCGATGTCGGCATGGTGTTCCAGAGCTACGCGCTGTGGCCGCACATGACTGTGCGCCAGAATGTCGCCTACGGGCTGGAGGAGCGGCGCCGGCCGGCGGAGGAAATCCGCCGCCGGGTGCGCGAGGCGCTGGAGCTCGTCGGGCTCGATGCCTATGCCGACCGCTATCCGTCCCAGCTGTCGGGCGGCCAGCAGCAGCGCGTGGCGCTGGCCCGCACCGTGGTGATCGAGCCGAAGGTGTTGCTGCTCGACGAGCCGCTGTCCAACCTCGACGCCAACCTGCGCGTCCAGATGCGCCAGGACCTGCTGGCGCTGCAGCGCCGGCTCGGCATCACCACGATCTTCGTGACCCACGACCAGGAAGAGGCGAACACGATCTGCGACCGGATCGCGGTGCTCTCGGACGGGGTGGTGCAGCAGGTCGGCGAGCCTGATCATGTCTACGACCAGCCGGCCAACAGCTTCGTGGCGCGGTTCCTGGGCACGGCCAACATCCTCGACGGCCGGGTGATCGCGCGCGACGGCGCCTGCCGCTTCGTGCTCGACGAGCGTTCCTCGATTCCGTTGCAGGGATCGCATGGCGAGGGCGAGGCGAGCTTCGTGCTGCGGCCGCGCGGGCTGGAATTCGCCGATGACGGCGCCGGCGAGATCGCCGGCACCATCTCGGGGAGCGAGTTCCTCGGCGACACGATTCGCTACTTCGTCGAGATCGGCGACCGTTCGGTTCTGGTGGACGAGGTGCACCGGCGCGGCGGCGACCGGCGATCTGCCGGGACCAACGTGATGCTGCGCGTGGTGCCGGGCCAGGGCGTGGTCCTCGCCCGCTGACCCCTTTGCGTCTCCTGCGCAAGACGATGGCGCCGTCTCCGGACGGCGCCATTTTATTTTTTTTGGCTCGGCAAGCAGGGCGATGCCCGTCGCCAGTTCCTCCCGAAAACTGCCAAGGCCTTGATACATCGGGTGCCGTCGCCGCCTCGGCCGCGGATCCGGGCCGCGCTGCCTCTCTTATGGGCAGAAGCCGGGCAGGGCATGCCTTCATCAAACTGACATCGGTCCGTTGTATCGAGAATGGAAACGTTTCCATTTTCGAAATTCGGCGGTATTGTAGCGATCCGTAGCCGGCTTGGGAGGGACTGGTGAAAATTCGGCCACCGACGATCAAGGATGTGGCAGAGCGCGCCGCTTGCGGTATCGCGACGGCCAGCCGTGTCCTGAACGGACGGGGGCCGGCCAGCGAGAAAACGCGCGAGAAGGTGCTCGCCGCCGCCGCCGATCTCGGCTTCGAGTTCAGCGATCTCGGGCGCTCGCTGCAAAGCAGCACGACCCGCACCATCGGCTGCGTCGTGCCCTCGCTCGCCAATCCGGTGTTCGCCGATGTGGTGCAGGCCGCGCAGGCCGAGGCCAACCGCGCCGGCTATCAGCTCATCCTCGCCTGTTCCGACTACGATGCCGAGCTGGAGAGCCGGGCCATCCGCACGCTGCTCGCCAAGCAGGTCGACGGGCTGATCGTCACGGTCAGCAATGCCGACGAGAGCGAGGGGCTGGAGCAGGTGCGCGCGCGCGGCGTGCCTTGCGCGCTGGTCTACAACCGCTCCTGCGGCGATCTTCCCGCCTGGACGGTGGACAACCGGGCCGCCGCTGCGGCCGTGGCGCGCGAATTCGCGGCAAGGGGCCACCGGCATACCGGCTTCCTGGCGCTGGAATTCGGCCGCTCGGATCGTTCGCGCGAGCGTTTCGAGGGCTTTGCCGAGGCCTGTGCCGCCCTCGGCATGGCGCCGCCCGTGCTGCTGGAGATCGCCGAGCAGGAGGGCCAGCTGCTGGAACTGCTGCGCGCCCTGCTCTCCGCCAACCGGGACGTCACCGGCATCTTCGCATCCAACGATTACCTGGCGCTCGCGGCCATGAAGGCGGCGCGGGGCCTTGGCATGCGCATTCCCCGGGACCTGTCGATCGTCGGTTTCGACGGCATCTCGACGGGCCTGATGGTGGAGCCGAACCTTGCCACCGTGGTGACCGATCCGCGGGCGATGGGCGAGGGGGCGGCACGAACCGTCCTGGCACAGCTTGCCGGCGAGACGCCGCCGGCAGGACCGGATCCGGCCAGGACTTTCAGTTTCCGGCAAGGCGGCAGTCTCGGACCGCCTGCGCCGGGAAGCACGGACGGCGGAGAAGCGGCAACTTCCCCGCCGTCGAGACAGTAACCCGAGCTACCGAACCGCAGGAGTCACCGCCGTGAAACATATGCTTTTTGCAACCGCAATGACAATGGTCGCCGTTTTGCCGGCAAAGGCCGAAGATGCCGTCTGCTACAACTGTCCGCCGCAATGGGCCGACTGGGCCTCGATGCTGAAGGCCATCGACGAGAAGCTCGGCGTCAAGATGCCGCATGACAACAAGAACTCGGGCCAGGCCCTCAGCCAGCTGCTGGCGGAGAAGGCGAGCCCGGTGGCCGATGTCGCCTATTACGGCGTGACCACCGGCATCAAGGCGGGCAACGAGGGTGTCGTCACGCCCTACAAGCCGGCCGGCTTCGACGAGATCCCCGCTGGCCTCAAGGATGCGGACGGCCGCTGGTTCGCCGTCCACTACGGCACGCTCGGCTTCTTCGTGAATGTCGACGCGCTGGGCGGGGCCCCGGTGCCGCAGTGCTTCGCCGACCTTAAGAAGCCGGAATATCGCGGCATGGTCGGCTATCTCGACCCGTCCTCGGCCTTCGTCGGCTATGCCGGTGCGGTGGCTGCGAACATCGCCTTCGGCGGCGACCTGACGAATTTCGATCCGGCCATCCAGTTCTTCAAGGACCTGGCGCAGAACGATCCGATGGTTCCCAAGCAGACCTCGTTCGCCCGCGTCGTGTCCGGCGAGATCCCGATCCTGTTCGACTACGACTTCAACGCCTATCGCGGCAAGTACGAGGAGGACGGCAATTTCGAGTTCGTCCTGCCGTGCGAGGGCTCGATCCGCGTTCCCTACGTGATGAGCCTCGTGGCCGGCGCGCCGCATGAGGAGACGGGCAAGAAGGTGCTCGACTTCATCCTGTCCGACGAAGGCCAGGCGATCTGGACCAACGCCTATCTGCAGCCGGCCCGTCCGGTCGAGCTGCCGGCCGAGGTCGCGGCGAAGTTCCTTCCCGCCTCCGATTACGAGCGGGCCGTCGCGGTCGATTATGCCGAGATGGAAAAGGCCCAGGCGGCCTTCGGCGAGCGCTACCTGAACGAAGTCCAGTAACGCTGCCATCCTCCCATGGGAACCGGGCGTGCGGCAACGCGCGTCCGGAACCCCGTGGGTCTTGCCCGCGTGCCGCCTCCGGCGCGCGCCTTCCGACATGAACATGACGACGGATCGCCATGGCCAACCGCACCTTCATCGGGCTCTGCCTGTTGCCGCTTGCCGTCTTCTCGCTCGCCTTTCTCGCCCTGCCGCTGGTGCGGCTGGTGATGGCCTCTGGCGAGGGGACCGAGGGCTGGGGCATCTACCTGCAGATCCTGCAGACCCCACGCTATCTCCAGACCCTGCTGCAGACGGTGCTCGTCTCGCTGGCGGTGAGCGTCGCGGCGCTCGCGATCTCGACCACCGCAGGCCTGTTCCTGGCGCGCAACCGTTTCCCCGGGCGCGGTGCGCTGCTGTCGATCCTGACCCTGCCGCTGGCCTTTCCCGGCGTGGTGGTCGGCTTCCTGATCATCCTGCTGGGCGGCCGCCAGGGCCTGTTCAACATGCTGCTGCCGGGCCATGTGGTCTTCGCCTATTCGCTGCTCGGCCTGTTCCTCGGCTATCTCTACTTCTCGATCCCGCGCGTGCTGCTGACGGTGATGGCGGCGACGGAGAAGCTCGATCCGGCGCTGGAGGAAGCCGCGCGCACGCTCGGCGCCTCGCCCTACCGCGTCGTCTTCGACGTGATCCTGCCGGGTCTTGCGCCCTCGCTCGTCGCCGCGGGCGCGATCGCCTTCGCCACCGCCATGGGCGCGTTCGGCACCGCCTTCACGCTGGCGACCGACATCGACGTGCTGCCGATGGTGATCTACACCGAGTTCACCCTGTCGGCGAACATCGCCATGGCCTCGGCCCTGTCGGTGCTGCTCGGCCTCGCCACCTGGGTGCTCTTGCTGCTGGCGCGCAGTTTCGCCGGCGCCACCGTCGCGGCGGGGGGCTGATGCGATGCGCCTGACCCTTCCCCGGTTCCTGCAGCTTGCCGTCACCCTGCTGACGGCGGCCTTCCTCATCGTCCCGGCGATCCAGTCGATCGTCGCCGGTCTCACCGTCAACTATTTCCGCGGCCTGTCGTCGGGCCTGACCCTGCGCTGGGTCGGCGAGGTCTGGCGGCTCTATGCGGACAGCATCCTGCTGTCGATGGGCCTTGCCGTCGCCTGTCTCGGCGTGACGCTGGTGATCGGCGTGCCGGCGGCCTATGCGCTGGCCAAGAATCCAGGCCGCCTGTCGCGGATCCTGGAGGAGTTCATCTCGCTGCCGCTGGCGGTGCCGGGCCTTGCCCTGGCGCTCGCCCTGCTGCAGCTCTACGGCTCGATGACGGGCTTCCGCACGTCCTGGACCTTCATCCTGGTCGGCCACGTGCTCTACACGCTGCCCTTCATGGTGCGCTCTGTGCTGGCCGTGCTGATGGCGATGGACCTGAAGTCGCTGGAAGAGAGCGCGGCGACGCTCGGCGCTTCGGCGGCGACGCGCTTCCGCACCATCGTCGTGCCCAATGCCATGCCGGGCATTCTCGCCGGCGCGCTGACCGTGGTCACGCTGTCGATCGGCGAGTTCAACCTGACCTGGATGCTGCACACTCCCTACCTGAAGACGCTGCCCGTGGGCCTGGCCGACAGCTACGCCTCGATGCGCCTGGAGATCGCCTCGGCCTACACGCTCGTCTTCTTCGTGATGATCGTGCCGCTGCTGATGGCGATGCAGTGGGCCACCGACAGGGCACAGAGGATTTCCCGATGACGCTGACCATCCGCAATGCCAGCAAGACCTATCCCGACGGCACCCGTGCCCTGCTGCCGACCGACCTCACCGTCGGCCAGGGCGAGATCCTGTCGCTGCTCGGCCCCTCGGGCTGCGGCAAGACCACGCTGCTGCGCATCATCGCCGGGCTGGAGACGCCGGACGCCGGCACCGAGGTGCGTTTCGACGACGAGGACGTGACCCGTCTTGCCGTCGAGCGCCGCAATGTCGGCATGGTGTTCCAGTCCTACGCCCTGTTCCCGAACATGTCGGTCAGGGCCAATATCGGCTACGGCCTCAAGGTGCGGAAGGTGCCGAGGGCCGAGCGCGAGCAGCGCGTCGACGAGGTGCTGGCCCTGTGCCGGCTCGGCGACTATGCCGAGCGTGCGGTGACCGCGCTGTCCGGCGGCCAGCGCCAGCGCGTGGCGCTCGCCCGTGCCATGGCGCCGCGCCCGCGCATCCTGCTGCTCGACGAGCCGCTGTCGGCGCTGGATGCGGCGCTGCGCGACAGCCTGCGCGACGAGCTTGCCGCCATGCTGCGGCAGTTCCGCATCACCGCGGTCTTCGTCACCCACGACCAGGCCGAGGCGCTCGCCATCGCCGACCGCATCGCGGTCATGTCGCAGGGCAGGATGCAGCAGGTCGGACCGCCGGAGGAGCTCTACCGCACGCCGGTTTCCTCCTTCGTCGCCCGCTTCATCGGCAATGCCATGCCGCTTCCCGGCTCCATCGTCGACGGGCGCCTGGTGCTGCCCGGCGGGCACCTGCCGCTGCCGGCCGGCACCTCCGGCACCGAGGTCTTCGTGCGGGCCGAGGACGTGCATCTCGACGATGCGGGACCGCTGGCGGGCACCGTCGAGACGGTCGCCTTTTCCGGCGGCCACTACCGCATCGGCATTGCCGGCATCACCGGGGAGACGCTGTTCGCCACCCATCCGGGCCGGCAGGCGCCGCGTCCGGGCGACAGCGTGCGCCTGCGCATCGATGCCGGCGACCTTCTCGTTCTTCCCCAGGACCGCTCGTAAATCCCAGCTCAGGGCCTTGTTTTCCGCATGACCAAGATCATCCAGATTTCAGACATCCATATCGTCCCCGAAGGCCAGCTGGCCTACGAGAAGGTCGACACCGCCGCAGCGCTTGC
Organism: Stappia sp. WLB 29; assembly: GCF_023507705.1. Taxonomy (GTDB): domain Bacteria; phylum Pseudomonadota; class Alphaproteobacteria; order Rhizobiales; family Stappiaceae; genus Stappia. Next base: position 477,680 of record NZ_JALBGD010000002.1, read on the forward strand.
AGAGACGGTCGCCACCATCAACCGCTGGCTACCGGCCATCGGCCCGGTGGCGATGGTCATCGTCACCGGCGACGTGACCGAGCACGGCACCGAAGCCGAATACCGCCGCTTCCAGGAGATCATGGCGCCGCTGCAACTGCCCTGGCGCGCGGTGCCGGGCAACCACGATGCCCGCGAGCCCATGCGCGAAAGCCTTGCCGTCAGCGGCTGGATGCCGGAGAGCGGGCCCATCGACTGGGTGGCCGAGTTCGACGACCTTGCGGTGATCTGCCTCGATACGCTGGTCGAGGGGCGCCCGCATGGCGTGCTGGCGCCGCAGAGCCTGGAGAGCCTGTCGGCGCGTCTCGCCAGCCTCGGCGACAAGCCGGTGCTGCTCGGCCTGCACCATCCGCCGATCACTTCCGGCATCGCCGCGATGGACGCCAACAATCTCCACAATGCGGCTGCGCTGCGCGACGTGATCGCCGGCTACAGGGGCGAGGTGCGGATCGTCTGCGGCCACCTGCACCGCTCCATCGCCGGTCTTCTCGACGGGCGCATCTGCCAGGTCTGTCCCGGCACCTCGCATGCGGTGACGCTCGACCAGCGCGCCGATGCCGGCAACAGCCTGACGGTGGAGCCGGGCGCGATGATGCTGCACGAGCTGCGCGACGGCGTGCTGCTCAGCCACTGGATCCCGGTCGGCCGGTTCGACGGGCCGCACCCGTTCCTCGGCGTCTGAAAGCGCCTCTCCTGCCTCAGGCGCGGGCGCTGCGCCGCGCCTCGCGCGGGGAGATGCCGAACATCCGCTTGAAGGCGGTGGCGAAATTGGCCGGGCTGCTGTAGCCGGCGCCGTGCGCCGCCTCGGCGACGGTGATGCCCTCGCGCTCCAGCAGCTGCCGCGCCCGCACCAGGCGGGTGCTGCGGACATATTCCGACACCGTGCCGCCATGGGCGAGACGGAACAGGCGCTGCATCTTGCTGACGCTGACCCCGCATTGCCGCGCGACCTGTTCCAGCGACAGGCCGTCGGCTTCCGGGTCGGCCAGCATGTCCTTGATCGCCTGCAGGCGGCGCTGCTCGACCGGCGACAGCCCGGTGCGCAGCGCCTCGCGGCCCTCGCTTGCCAGCGCGGCGAAGGCCTCGGCGACCAGGTCCAGCGCCCGGCTTTCCAGATAGAGGCTCTCGGGATAGCTGCCGTCGTGCGGGGGATGCAGCATCTGCTCGGCGATGGCGATCATCGCCGGGCTGGCGATCCAGTCGAAGCGGGCAAGATGCGTGCTGCAGAACGCGCGCACCGTCTCGCAGCCGGCAATGTCGTCGATGCCGCTTTCCGCCAGCCACTGCGGCGACATGGTCACGATCACCTTGCGCAGCCGGTCGCCCTTGCGGGCATGGCGGACGAAGCGGTCGGGCCGGGTGCGCGACATCATCACGCCGCGCACCGGCTCGTCCTCGTGCCGGCCGACATTCAGCGGCACCCCGCCGATCGTCGCGTCGACGCCGCCGTCCAGGAACAGCATCAGCGTGAGCCCCGGCGGCTGCTCGATGGTGGTGGCGATGTCCTGCAGCGTCACCGTGTCGGAGGTGTGGACGTTCAGCCCCGTGCGCAGGCGCGTCATCCGGTGATCGCCGTGCAGCACCGCCGCGCGCGAGGATGTCAGCGGTCGCAGCAGCTGGAATCCGGGGCCGGTGACGGCCGCGCAGTCGTGCAGGTCGTTCGCCAGAATGTCGTTGTCCCTGATATTGCAGCCGGTTGCCATTGAATGGCCGCCTCTCCTGCGGGCACCGCGAGCCGCGCAAACATCTTTGACGCCTGCGCAAAGGTCCGGCGGTGGCATTGGTCGGGTGCTTCCTCTAACAAACATGAGTGTTTTTATCAAGTTTCTGCTCGGCACCCGCTGCCGGGCAGTGTATGGGGGTGTGCATGACTACGAAGATTGGCCACCGGGCGGTATCGGGCGAGGCTTCGCCGCGGATCGGCCGGCTTCTGCTCGCGACGACCGCGCTCGGTCTCGTCCTTCCCGCTTCGGCGCTGGCGCAGGATGTGGCTCCCACCGTGCTCGAGCGCATCGTCGTACAGGGCGCCAGCTACGAGACGGACGAGAGCGACAGCTACACCACCAATCTCGTCAGCGTCGGCGAGAAGGAGGTCGTCCCCGTCCGCCAGATCCCGCAGTCGACCACGGTTCTCACCCGCGAGCGGCTGGAGGACGGCGGCTACACCTCGCTCGACACGGCCCTGCGGGAGACGCCGGGCATCGTCGTTCTCAACAATGACAACGGCCGGTCCAGCCTGTTCTCGCGCGGCTTCGAGTTCGACAATCTCTACTTCAACGGCCTGCCGGCGCCGCTGTCGAGCGTCTACGGCACCCAGCCCGACATGGCAATCGTCGACCATGTGGAAATCCTGCGCGGCCCGGCCGGCCTGTTCGGCGGTGCCGGCGAGCCGGCGGGCGCCATCAACATGCGGCTGAAGCAGGCCAAGAGCGATTTCGAGGCTAGATTCGAGGGCGCCTTCGGCTCCTGGGAACACAAGCGCGGCGAGGTCGACGTGACCGGCCGCCTCAACGAGTCCGGCTCGGTGCGCGGCCGCTTCGTCGGCGTGCTGCAGCACGGCAACGGCTTCGTCGATACGACCGAGAACGGCGTCGGCGTCGCCTACGGCACGATCCAGGCCGATATCGGCGAGAGCACCACGGCCACCGTCTCGGTCAGCCATCAGGTCCGCGACATCACCCCGTTCAACGGTCTGCCGACGACGCAGGCGGGCGGCTTGCTCGATCTCGACCGCTCCACCTTCACCGGCGCCGACTGGAACCAGTTCGACAATTCCGTCACCGACTACATCGCCGAGCTGGAGCACAAGTTCGACGACGGCGGCCATGCCAAGATCTCGGCCCGCTACCAGGACACGGATGTCGACTTCCTCTACGCCTGGGCCAACGGCTATGTCGGCGCGGGCGGCGACATCGTTTCCGGCGGCGGCGACACGGCCGACACCCGCTGGCTGGCGCGCGACTACGAAGCCGGCTCGCTCGCTCTCGATGCGCATGTCAGCAAGCCGTTCGAGCTGTTCGGCCAGGAGCACAACATCATCGTCGGCGTCGACTACCAGAACACCGACGCTACGCTGCTGCAGGGCGCCGGCACCATCGCCGGCAACCAGAACATCTACAACTGGAACTCCGCGCTGCCGCAGCCCACGGTCAACTACACCGTGCAGACGGGCACCGAGTCCGACCGCTTCGGCGTCTACGGTCAGCTGCGGGTGAAGCCGATCGAGCGGCTGACCCTGATCGGCGGCGGCCGCTTCAGCTGGTACAGCGCCACGACGACCAACCTGATCACCGGCGCGGTCACGGACAAGCAGGACGTCGATGCCAAGTTCACGCCGTATGCCGGCGTCGTCTTCGACCTGACCGACTGGCTCTCCGCCTATTCCAGCTACACGGAGATCTTCCAGCCGCAGACGGCGACGGATGCGGCCGGCAACATGATCGACCCGCGCGAGGGCCGTCAGTACGAGGCGGGCCTGAAGGCGGAGCTGTTCGACAGCGGCGTCAACGCGTCGGTCGCCTATTTCAACCTGCGCGACACGAACCGCGCGGTGGCCGATCCGACGACGCCGGGCGCCTCCATCGCCCAGGGCGAGGTCGAGGTGCAGGGCATCGAGGTCGAGGCCTCGGGCTCGCCGCTGCCGGGCTGGGAGATCGCCGGCGGCTACACCTATACCGACAGCACCTATCTCAACACGGCCCAGGCCGGGCAGACCTTCAGCACCTATACCCCGCAGCACATGTTCCAGCTGTGGACCAAGTACGCGTTCGACGAGCGCTTCGGTGCCTTCGAGGGCGTGTTCGTGGGCGGCGGCGTCACCGCGTTCAGCTCGTTCTCGAGCGTGTCGGGCGGCGTCACCATCAAGGCGCCGGGCTATGTCACGGCCGACCTGATGGCCGGCTACCGGATCAACGACAACTTCACCGCGACACTGAACGTGAACAACATCTTCGACGAGAAGTACTATTCGCGCGTCGGCGGCACTTCGGTGTTCAACTTCTACGGCGAGCCGCGCAGCGCGACCTTCCGGCTCTCGGCGAAGTTCTGACCGCTTCCCTCGAGGGAAGCACCACACGACACAGGCGGGGCGGAGACTTGCTCTTCGCCCCGTCCCGCGCAACCCGATAGCGGACAGCCATTCATGCCGGGCATCCAGACAACCGTTGCGACCGCCAACGCGTCGCGCTACCTGCAGCAGCTGTGCAAGCACTTCGCCCACAAGGTCGAGGCCCGTTTCGACGCCACCCGCGGCGAAGTCGACTTTCCCTTCGGCGACTGCCGCATGTGGGCCGACGCGGAGCAGCTGAAGATCGAATGCGTCTCCGAGACCGAGGAGACGTTGGCACGCACCAAATTCGTCGTCCACGACCATCTCGAGCGCTTTTCCTGGCGGGAAAAGCCGGAGATCGTCTGGCAACCCAAGGATTGAGCTCCATGTCGCTGTCCGGCCTGCGGGCCCTGATCGTGCTTGCCCTCGCCGTACTGGTCGCGGCGGGCACGCTCGCGCACGCTTCCGAGCCGGACGTCCTGCCTGCGCGGATCGAAGGCGCGGTGGAGATCCCCTTCACGGCCAAGGCGAGCGGCGAGGCCTTCCGCCTGCTGGTCTACCGGCCGCAAGGCAAGGCGCCCCCCGGCGGCTGGCCGGTGCTCTACAGTTTCGACGGAGAGGACAGTTTCGCGCTTCTCGCCGACATCGCCCGCACGCTCAACGGGCTCGCGGCCCGCACGGGCCGCTCGCCGGTCGCGATTGTCGCCATCGCCTGGCCGAGAGGCCGCGCCAGCGTCGCCCGGCGCGTTTACGACATGACCCCGCCGACCGGGCGGGCGGACGGTGTCCATGTCATGCCGGAGCGGCCGAACGGCCAGCCCTGGCCGAAGCTCGGCGGCGGCGATGCGTTCCTCGCCCTGATCGAGGAGGAGGTGAAGCCGCTGGTCCGCGGCGCGCTCGGCGAAACCGCCGGGCCGCAGACCCTGTTCGGCCATTCGCTCGGCGGGCTGATGGTGCTGCACCGCCTCGTCACGGATCCGGGCAGCTTCGCCTGCTATGCGGCGAGCAGCCCCTCGATCTGGGTCGACGACCGGCAGGTGCTCGCCGATCTGGAGCGTGCCATCGCCCGCCCGCCTGCCGCCTCCGCCGATGCACCGGTGCCGGGCCTTCGGGTCACCGTGGGCGGTGCGGAGGAAGAGTTCGGTCCGCAGGACGCGCGCGCCGGCGAGGGTGCGGAGGCCCGCCGCCGGTGGATCGCCAACAACGCGATGGTGACCAATGCCCGCGCGCTCGCCGCCCTTGTCGCGGAAAAGGGCGAGGGGCACCTGCGCTTTTCCTACGAGGAATACGAGGGCCGCACCCACCAGACGTCCCGCATCCTTGCCGCGCTCGATGCGGTGCAGTTCGCCATCGACTGCGCCGAGTGAGCGCGCGGCCCATACCCCGTGCCCACATCCAACGGATGGACGACATGCAAATACCCGCCTGTTTCCGCGTTTCCCTGCTCTCCGCTCTTGCGGCCTGCGCCCTGCTGCTCGTCCCCGCCGCGCCGCTGCACGCCGAAACGATCGCGGTCGAACATGCGCAGGGCACCAGCGAGGTGCCGCTCGGCCCGAAGACGATCCTCGTCTTCGACCTTGCCGCGCTCGACACGCTGGATGCGCTGGGCGTTCCCGTCGCCGGCGTGCCGAAAGGGGTGAAGCCGGCTTACCTTCGAAAATACGACGAGGCCGCCTATCCCAAGATCGGCTCGTTGTTCGAGCCGGATTTCGAGGCGGTCGCGGCCGCCGCGCCCGATCTCATCGTCACCGGCGGGCGCTCGGCCGCCAAATATGCCGAGCTTGCCGCCATCGCCCCGACCGTCGACGTCACGGTCGATGCCTCCCGCTACATCGAGGACGCCAAGGACAAGGTGCGGCTCCTGGCGCGCATCACCCGGCGGGAGGAAGAGGCCGGGCGCCGCATCGCCGCGCTCGATGCCTCCATCGCCGCGCTCAGGGACAAGGCGAAGGGCGCCGGCACCGGCCTCATCCTCATGACCACCGGCGGGCGGATGAGCGCCTATGGCCCCGGCTCGCGCTTCGGCATCATCCACACGGTGTTCGGCGTTGCGCCCGCCGCCACCGACCTTGCGGTCGCCACCCACGGCCAGGCGGTCTCCTACGAGTTCCTCCTCAAGACCGATCCGGACACGCTCTTCGTCATCGACCGCGACGCGGCCATCGGCCAGCGCGGCCAGGCGGCCAGCGTCCTGCTCGACAACGAGATCGTCCGCCGGACCAAGGCCTGGAGCAACGGCCGGGTGGTCTATCTCGACCCGGACAGCTGGTATCTCAGCGGCACCGGCCTCACCGCCATGCAGGCGATGGTGGACGAGATCGCCGCCGCGCTCGACTGAGCGTTTCGTGGTGCGGCCCCTTCCATGAACAGCGACACCTGACATGGCGACGAGACGTTCCGGCCCGATAGAAGGCCTTGCCGCGGGGCTCCTTGCCCTGCTGGCGCTGGCAAGCGTCAGCCTCTTCGTCGGCGTCGCCGACCTGACGCCCGGCCGGCTGCTCGATCCGGCAACGCGGGAGGCGGCGCTGGTCGCGCTTCTCGAGAGCCGGCTGCCGCGCACCGCCGCGCTGATGCTCGCCGGCTCGTGCCTGGCGATTGCCGGCGTCATCATGCAGATGCTGACGCGCAACCGCTTCGTCGAGCCGACCACCGCCGGCACCACGGAGGCGGCGGGCCTCGGCATGCTGGTGATGCTGCTGTTCTTTCCAGGTAGCCCGGTGGTGGTGAAGTCGCTGGTTTCCGCCGGCTTTGCCTGTGCCGGCACCGCGCTGTTCCTGCGCCTTCTGCGTGCGGTGCCGCCCGGCTCGCCGCTCTTGGTGCCGCTGACCGGCATCATGTTTGGCGGCATCATTGGTTCGCTCACCGCCTACATCGCCCATCACCACGGGCTGATCCAGTCGCTCGGTGCCTGGCGCAACGGCGACTTCTCGGTGGTGATCGCCGGCCGCTACGAGCTTCTGTGGCTGACGCTGGCCCTGAGCATCCTTGCCTATCTCGCCGCCGACCGCTTCACCATCGCCGGGCTCGGCCGCGACATGAGCCGCAATCTCGGCCTCGACCACGGACGCACGCTCGCCGTCGGCCTCGTCATCGTCTCGCTGATCTCGGCGCTGGTGGTGACGACGGTCGGTTCCATCCCCTTCCTCGGGCTGGTGGTGCCCAATCTCGTCAGCCTCGCCATGGGCGACAACCTGCGCCGCTCGCTGCCCTGGATGGCGATCTGCGGCGCCGGCCTGGTGCTGGCCTGCGACATTGCCGGCCGCATCATCGTCGCGCCCTACGAGATCCCCGCCGGTACCGTCTTCGGCGTGCTCGGCAGCCTCGTCTTCCTCTATCTCCTGCTGGGACGTCCCTCCCGTGCCGCATGACCACGCCCTTTCGGCCGTGCCCTCCCGCTTCGGCCTCAAGGCGGCGCTACGCCGGCCCGCCGTGGTGCTGTCCTTGCTGGCGCTGGCGGTCCTCGTCGTGGCGGTCGCCTTCATGACCGTCGGGGTCAAGGGCAACTGGGAGTTCGCGCTCGCCTTTCGCGGGCGCAAGCTGCTGGCGATCTGCGTGGTGGCGAGCGCCATCGCCATTTCGACGGTGATCTTCCAGACGATTGCCGGCAACCGCATCCTCACCCCGTCGATCATGGGCTTCGACGCGCTCTATGCGCTGCTGCAGACCTCGTTCGTCTTCTTCCTCGGCTCCGCGCGGCTCGCCAGCGTCGACAGCCGCCTGCTCTTCGCGGTGGAGACGGCGGCGATGCTGGCCTTCTCGCTCGCGCTCTATCGCTGGCTGTTCCTCGGCGCGCGGCGGGGCCTGCAGGTGCTGCTGCTGGTCGGCGTCGTCTTCGGCCTGTTGTTCCGCGGCACGATGGTGCTGCTGCAGCGGATCATCGATCCGAACGAGTTCGTCGTGCTGCAGGATCGCCTCTTCGCCAGTTTCAACGGCGTCGCGCCGGACCTTCTGGGTATCGCCACGCTGGTGATCGTCGCCGTGTCGCTGGTGTTGTGGCGCCTGCGCGGCCGGCTCGACGTGTTGCTGCTCGGCCGCGACCAGGCGATCAACCTGGGGCTCGACTATCGGCGCACCGTCTCGCTGATCCTCATCCTCGTGTCGCTGCAGGTCTGCGTCGCCACCGCCCTTGTCGGGCCGCTCAACGGCTTCGAGCCGGTCAGTTTCTTCGGCCTGCTGGTCGCCAATGTCGCCTATCTGCTGGTGCCGGGCTTCCGCCATGCGCATGTGCTGGTCGGGGCGGCGCTCATCGGCATCCTGCTGCTCGCCGGCGGCCAACTGGTGCTGGAACAGATGCTGGGCTTCGGCTCGGCGGTCGGCATCGTCACCGAGTTCGTCGGCGGCATCCTGTTCATCGTCATGCTGCTGAGGGGAATGGCGCGTTGATCGAGATCGAGGGACTGACCAAGGCCTATGACGGGCATGTCGTCGTCGACGGCGTCAGCCTGACCATTCCGCGCGGCGGGCTCACCGGCATCATCGGGCCGAACGGGGCGGGCAAGTCGACCCTGCTCGGCCTGATCGCGCGGCTGCTCGCCGCCGACCGCGGCACGGTCGCCGTCGACGGGCTGAACGTCGCGACGACGCCGGGCGAGGAGTTGTCGCGCCGGCTCTCGGTCCTGAAGCAGGACAACAGCATTGCCGCCCGGCTCACCGTGCGCGATCTCGTCGCCTTCGGCCGCTATCCGCATTCGCGCGGGCGCCTGGGAGAGGCGGACCAAGCGATGATCGGCCGGGCGCTTTCCTATCTCGGGCTGGAGCCCATCGCCGACCGCTTCCTCGACGAGCTTTCCGGCGGCCAGCGCCAGCGCGCCTATGTCGCCATGGTGCTGGCCCAGGACACGGACTACATGCTGTTCGACGAGCCGCTCGCCAGCCTCGACATCCGCCATGCGGTGTCGATGATGCACCTCTTGCGCGACGCCTCGCGGCGCTTCGGCAAGGCGGTGGTGGTGGTCCTGCACGACATCGATATCGCGGGAAACTTCTCCGACCGCATCATCGGCATGAAGGACGGTCGGGTCGTGTGCCACGGCAGCGCCGGCGAGGTGATGACCGGCGCCAACCTGACGGCGATCTACGACATACCCATTTCCGCGCACCGGCTGGACGGCCAGTTCGTGACGACCTATGCGCTGCCCGAGGGTGCGGCCGGCGCCTGAGCCGGGGCGGCCGAGGCGGGCGGCACGGCAACTCCGATGGGCGAGGCGTCGCCCTGTGCGCCATCGGTCGCCTCGTTCAGGGGCAGCATGTTGGTCAGCACCGTATCGAGGATCAGCAGGCACGGTACGGCGATGAAGCCGCCGACCGGCCCCCACAGCCAGATCCACAGGGCGATGGCCAGCAGCACGACGAAGGGGTTCAGCGTCATCGTGCGCCCCAGCACCGCCGGGGTCAGGAACTGCGCCTCCAGCAGGTTGAGGAACAGGTAGACGAGGGGCGGCGCCAGGATGCCGAAGGTCGTCTCGGAGGTGGCAAGGCCGACGCCGGTCAGCAGCAGGGCCATCACCGCCGGCCCGATATAGATCACGTAGTTCAATACCCCGGCGAGCAGGCCCCACAGCATCGGCGAGGGCACGCCGAGCGCCCACAGGGCCAGCGACACGGCAAGGCCGAGGACGATGTTCACCGCGGTGATCGACAGCAGGTAGCGCGACACTCTGGCCTCGACATCCTCGAAGATGCGCCTTGCGCTGGCGCGCAGGGCCGAGGTCGGGCAGAAGGCGAGCACCGCCTCGCGGAACTGCTTCCGCGTGGCGATGAAGAAATACATGCTGGCGAGAAACAGCACGATCTGTGCCGTCAGGGCCGGGGCGAAATAGGCGACGCTCTCCACCGCCGAGGTGTCGTCCACCTCCACCTTCATGCCCGTGGTCTCGCCGAGAGCTGAGCGCAGTTCCTCCTGCATGCCGCCGAACGACGCGATGACACCCTGCCAGCTTGTCAGCTGCGACTGCAGCTTCGCCCAGATCTCCGGCAGCTTGTCCATCCAGTCCGACAGCGGCACCGCGAAGGCGGTTCCGGTCATGGCGATGAGGGTGAGGAAGGCGGCGACGACGCCGAGTGCCGAAATCCAGGTGGGAATGCCGAATTGCTCGATTCTGTCCGACAGCGGGCCGAACATCAACCCGATGACCACGGCGAGGAAGATCGGCGCGAGGATCATCTGGGCGTGGTCGATGGCCAGCAGCACGGCCAGAAGGCCGAGAACGATCACCGCAAGGCGTGCCGCATTGGCGAGCACCGTTTCCCAATCCGTCGCCGACAAGGTCGTCTTCCCCGAAAGTCGTGAATGCAGTTCGTGCAACGTGCCGAGGGTTCCGCCCGCCTGTCCCGACAACATGGAGCGCACGGCCTGCGATGTTCAACGCGGCAGCCGGCAAAAAGGTTCCCGAGGGCAAGGCGGGGTCGGGGAAAAGACGGGGCCTTGCCGGTCTCCGTCTCAGATATCCTTCAGCGGGATCATCATGCGCACGCGCACCCCGTCGGGGCGATGCTCGCGCTCCAGCCGGCCGCCCAGCTCGCCGCGGATATTGGCGTCGATGAGCCGCGTACCGAAGCCGGCGCTGCCCGAAGGTTCGACCGGCGCGGAGGAGGTCTCCACCCAGTCGAGTTGCAGCTCCCGGTGCCTGCGCTTGCCGACGAGGGTCCAGGAAATCCGCAGGTCGCCTTCGCCGCGGGCGATGCCGCTGTATTTCAGCGCGTTCGTGGCGAGTTCGTGGAAGGTGAGGCCGAGCGCCTGGGTGGTGCGCTCGTCGAGCAGGACCTTGGGCCCCTCGATCCGCTCCTCGCCGAAATCGGGGCCCAGCACCTGATTCAGCTCGGTCGTCAGCAGCTCGCGCAGGTCCGCCCGGCGCCAGTGCGAGCGGGTCAGCATGTCCTGGGCGTTCGCCATCGCGTGCAACCGGGCGGAGAAGGACTGGGAGAACTCGTCGATGCTTTCGGAATTCGCGGCGGTCTGGCGGGCGATGGCGAGCACCCTCGCGATGGAGTTCTTGATCCGGTGCTTCATCTCCTGGAGCATCAGGTCCTTTTCCTGCACCGCCTTTTGCGAGGCGGCCTGCAGGGCGCGGGCCGCCTGCACCGACTTGATCTGGAACCGCGTCGACATTGCCAGCGCCAGCGCCAGCAGCAGCGAGATCGCGCCCGTTACCATCGAATAGAGATGCTGGTCCCGACCGCGGAAGTCCGGTGTCGCATGGGCGCTGAACGTCCATTTGCGCCCGGCGATATCGACGGTGCGCTGGGTCTTCAGGTTCTTGAAGGGCTCGCTGTCGCCGAAGCCTTCGGAGCGGAAGAGAACGACCGCCTCCGCTTCGGTCGTGTCGGCGGTCTGGAAGGTCAGCGGCAGGCGGGTCGAGCCGCCGAGCGCGGCGGCATGCAGGTCGCCGGCGCGGAAGGGGGAATAGACGAAACCGGCGATCGGACCGTCCGCGGCCGCGCGGAAGGGAATGTAGACGAGGAAGCCGGCCTGCTTGTCCTCGGTGATCTCCTGGGCGAGCTCGACGGGCGCGCTGGCGCGAGGAGCGCCGCTTTCCAGCGCTGCCAGCATTGCTGCGCGCCGGTTGGGCTCGCTGAACATGTCGAAGCCGAGGGCGGCGCGGTTCATCTCGTCCGGCGGCTCCAGCATGACGATGGGCGTGCGCTGCTCCAGCGCCGTGTCCGGCCAGACCACCCGGTCGATCCCGTAGGCTGCGGCGATGTCGCGTTCGGCCCCGGCCTCCTCGCCGGTGCGGATCAGCCTCGCATAGCCGATGCCGCGGATGCCCTCGTAGTCCTTCTGCAGGCCCAGCGAGGCGGTGAAGCGCGCGAAGGCATCGCGCGCCACTTCGCTCTCGTGGGCGGCGAAGAAGGCATGGGTGGAAACGAGCAGGGCGATGTGCTGGCGGGTGCGGTCGACGACACGGTCGGCTGCGGCCTGCGCGATGGTTTCGAAACGGATCCGGTCGGCGGCGTTTTCCGCCCGGTACACGACCATCGTCATCCCGGCGCCGGCCAGGGCGACGACGATCAGAATGCTCGGAGGCAGAAGCCGGATCACGTCATCTTTCCATCGCGCCGGGTCCTTCGTTTGCGCAGCAGCCGGGCCTGCGCTCCGTCCCGCTGCGGCCCCTGCGGAAACGGTACGTCTGCAGTCCCGGCGGAACCTTTTTCCCGGCCGGGGGTTCGCTTCATGCGAGGTCAACTCGCGTTGAAGTACAAGGAGAGCTTCATGAACTGGAACCAGATCGAAGGCAACTGGGAACAATTCAAGGGCAAGGTCCAGGAGCGCTGGGGAGACCTCACCGGCGACGACATGGACGTGATTGCCGGCAACCGGAAGCAGCTGGTGGGCAAGATCCAGGAGCGCTACGGCATGGCGGAAGAGAAAGCCGAGCGCGAGGTCGACGACTGGCTCGGCCGCTCGTAAGCCTCCCGGCGCTCGCATGAAATGCCCCGCGCCACCTCATCGGTGGCGCGGGGCCGGATCTGGACAGACAAGACCATTCAGGCCCGATCAGGCCGCGGCTTCGACGGTCTGGTCGAAGAACAGGGCCTGGCTGATCAGCGCCCGCACCATGTCGGGATTGAACGGCTTGGTGATCAGGAAGGCCGGCTCGGGGCGTTCGCCCGTCAACAGGCGCTCGGGGAAGGCGGTGATGAAGATCGCCGGCATCGGCTCGCTCTTCAAAATGTCGTTCACCGCGTCGATCCCCGAGCTGCCGTCGGCCAGCTGGATGTCGGCGAGGATCATCCGCGGCTTCTTGCGGGCGAACAGCTCGACCGCCTCCTTGTGGGTGCGGGCGACGCCGCAGACCCGGTGGCCCAGCTCCGTCACGATATGTTCGATATCCATGGCGATCAGCGGCTCGTCCTCGATGATGAGGATGTCCGTCGCGATCTGCTGGGAGATGTTGCGGGCCGCGTCCGACAGCAGGACCTCCACCTCGTCGACCGGCACGTCGAGGATCTGCGCGGTTTCCTCCGGCGCGAAGCCTTCCACCGATGTCAGGAGAAATGCCTGGCGCTCCGGCGAGGGGAGCATGGACAGGTTCGCCGTTGCCCGGCGTTCCCAGGCGAAGGGCGAATCGAGGGGCGGAATGTCCATCTGGACGGATCCGAAGACGGCCGCGAAGACCTTGTACAGGGAGACGCGGTCGTTGCCGGTCTCGGGAAACGAGGAAACGTCCGCAATCAGCGTCTCCAGTGTGGTGGCGACGTAGGCATCGCCCGACTGCTGCGACCCTGTCACCGCTCTTGCGTATCGACGCAAGTAGGGAAGATGGGGCGCAATGCGGTTCGAAAGTGGCATGTGGAACTCCCTGTCTGCCCGTCCGGGCGCTCAACATTCAGTCTAACGCGGGCCTGAGAGAAAAGTTCCCTCCCTCGCGCTTTTTTTTCTCTGGTGGTTATAGTGGGTCAAACGGACGAACCGGGTGCTTTGGGATGAACGGAACGAAGAAGACGGGACCGGGAACGACGATACCGGCGAAGACGGGGCGCCCCGCCGTCTCGGAAGCGCATGAGGCTGCGAGCCAGGAATACATCACGCAGCGCCTGCGGGAGCTTTACGACACCGTGCAGGAGGAGGGCACCCCGGACCGGTTCCTCGACCTGCTGGAACAGCTCGACGAGGCGGAGAAGGCGGCGTCGGAGAAGCCCGGCAAATGACGGCGGAAACTGCGCTTTCCTCGGCCGATTTCAAGCGCGAGATGCTGGCGCAGCTTCCGGCCCTGCGGGCCTTCGCCGTATCGCTGTGCGGGCGCGCCGACCTGGCCGACGACCTCGTCCAGGACACGATCCTCAACGCCTGGAAGGCTAGGGCGAGCTTCATTGCCGGCACCAACATGCGCGCCTGGCTGTTTCGCATCCTGCGCAACTGCTTCTACAGCCTCTTGCGCAAATCCTCCCGCGAAGTCCAGGACGAGGACGAAAAGCTCGCCGGGCAGTTGTCCGTGGCGCCCAGCCAGCACGCGTCCATCGCCATGAACGAATTCCGCCACGCGCTCGATGCCCTGCCGAGCGACCAGCGCGAGGCGATCGTGCTCGTCGGGGCCTCCGGCTTTTCCTACGAGGAGGCGGCCGAGATCTGCGGCTGCGCCACCGGAACGCTGAAAAGCCGCGTGCACCGGGCGCGCGCGCGGCTGCGGGAGCTCATGGCGCTTCCCGAGGACGAGGCGGCGGGCTCTTCCGTCTAGGATCAGTCCGCGTCGCTGTCGCCGCGCCGGGTCGCCAGGATAACGGCAAGGCCGGCGAGGGCCGCAAAGGCCAGGCCCTTGCGCGACTGCAGCATCGGCAGCGCCGCGGCGAGCACCGCGGTCGTCGCCAGGTTCCGCTGGCTGTCTCTCTTCTGCTGGCGCCGCCGTTCCACCGCATTGCTGATCGCAAGGCCGAGCAGCGCCAGTGCGGCCAGTCCCACCTGCGACAGGCTGACCATCAGCGCTGCGGTCGCCGGCGGATAGTGGGCTGCGAGCGCAAGGCCGGCTGAGACGAGCGCGGCCGCATAGGCGGCCAGGGCGAACAGCCCGGTCAGCGCCCAGAACAGGGCGGAGCGGCGGGCTCGGCGCAGGGCTGCGCCGAGGTCCACCGAGAGGATCGGTGCCAGGATAGAGGCAAGGCGCAGCATTGCGGTCAACGCCGCGACAGCAGGGCGATCAGGAAGCCGATACCGGCGGCGATGCCGAGCGACTGCAGCGGCTTGCGGCGGACATGGGCGGTCAGCGAGCGCTCGAGGCGGTTGAGCTCCTCGGTCAGGCTGTCGAGCGTCTGCTGGGAAACGTCGGCAATGTCCTTGCCGGCCTTGCTGGCACGCTCGGTATATTCGCCGGTCTTCTCGGTGCCGTAGCGCGAGATCGACTTGGCAAGGGAGGAGATGTCGCCGCGCAGGCGCTCGATGTTCTCCTGGATCGACGCGGCTTCGTCGTCGGCGCGGGCGGCCTTGGCAGCGGCGGCGGCAGACTTGGTGTCGGCGGTGGTCGGCATGGGTGTCTCCTTGAGGGAAGAAACGTTGCCGCCGTCATGCGGCGGGCAACGGAGAAAGGAGGCGCCGACTGCGCCGGCACCTCCCTTTGACTGCCTGGGTCGATCGATTACTCGACCGGCGCGGCGTCGCGGACACCGTCAACGGCGTCGGCCGAAAACTCCGGCATTGCTTCCAGGGTCTCCTGGGTCTGCGTGGTGTAGATGCGCGGATCGCCGTTCTCGTTTCGACGGACCTCCAGCGAGGACAGCTCCACGGCAACCGGCTTGGCGCCGATGCCCAGGAAGCCGCCGACGTCGATCACCAGGGACTCGATCTCGCCCGTGCTCGACACGACAACATCGGAAACCTCGCCGATGTCGCTGTCGTCGGCGCTGTAGACGGTGCTGCCGATCAGTTCCTCGGCGGTGGTCACGCCGACCTCGGCCAGGATGTCGCGCTCCTGGGTTGCCGGGGCGGTGGCCGTGTCGCCGGAGGTCGCCGGAGCGTCCATGCTCGGGGTCGCGCTCGGGGCGGCGGCGTCATTGGCCGGAGCCGGCTGCGTCGCGTTCATCTCGGGAGCCGCCGGGGTCACGCCGGTGTCTTCCTTGAGTTTCTGGTCCTGCGCCAGGGCGCCGGTGGTCAGGGCGGCGGCGAGGGCGGTGGTCGTCAGAAGCGTGCGGATCATGTCTTTAGTCTCCTGATTTGATGTCTCGTAACCCGAACCTGCGCGCCGATCTTGGGTTCGGCTCAGGTTTCGTTGCGGTCACGACAGAACAACCCTCTCGCCGGCGAAAGGTTCCGGGCGCGTTCCCGATTTTTCGATTTTCCGTGTGCTTTTCTTCTCCATGGGCAAGCCCTGCGGACGCCGTCCGGCAACAGTGGTGGGCGCCTCCGCAAAAAGAACAGGTGTGCGCGTGCGCGACTCCGCGCGCGCGTCGGGCGCGCGCGCGAAACGCGCGTGAGGGAGGCGGGGGCCTGCGCCTGCAGGAGAGGTTCTTGGAAAAATGCCGGCCGGTCGGGCGGCAGACAGTGTCGCCTGTCGATCGCGCGCCTCTTCAAAAAAAATCAGACCGGATTGAACAAATCAGCTGCTGGCGGGTTGACTTCATGACCATGCACGATGGTGCAAGCGTAAGGCAAGCCGGGTTGCTTCAGTAATCGACCCGTTCTTGTCGCCGCATGGGACATGAGTACCGGTTTCGCGAAACGGATGCGCTACCGGGAAGCTGTTCAAAGGAGAAGTAACATGTTCGGTTGGGCTCTGACCTTCCTGGTTGTCGCGCTGATTGCGGCGGTGTTGGGTTTCGGCGGGATCGCCGGCACGGCCATGGGCATCGCCAAGCTCATCTTCGTCGTCGCGATCATCCTCTTCGTGATTTCGCTGGTCTACGGTCTGGTCAGCGGCCGACGCCCGCCGACGGTCTGACAGCAGCCGATCGACCGTCGACGCAGGCGGCCTGCTCACTCCTCCCTCGTCTGTCCGCCTGCCTGCTGCGCCGCGGGGTCTCAACCCCCGCGGCGCCTTTTTTGCGTGCGGCCTCCTGTGCCGGACGAAAGACGAAAAAGGCCGACAGATCCCTGCCGGCCCGAAAGACTGAAGACGAGACGCGCGCGGGACATCAGTGCATCGATGCGGAAGCCTGATGCGCGGGTCTCGGGTGCAGCGGGATCTCCAGCCGGGCCGTCGCCTCCTCCATGCCGCAGGTCGCGTCGAGCTGGTGGAGATAGGCATGGACCAGGCGCGAGCGCAGCGAGGCCGGCGTGCCCGTCTCGTTGCCGTCCAGCGTGTCGTTGATCTGGCTGGCGCCGGAAATCACCATGGCGATCCTGTCGGCCCCGGCCAGTTCGATGGTGATGACCTCTCCCGGCAGCAGGCAGTCGAACCGCGGCGGCAACAGCTCGGCCAGGATGAAGGCGAGCGGGATCGCGCGGTCGAGGTCGATCTCCGCGGCATTGGCGCCGGCATTGGTCTGGATGCGGACCCGGCCCTGCGGCAGCGTTGCCGGTCCCCGCAAGGCCTCCACCACCTCGTGCACCAGGGCCGTCAGCGCCACATTGGTGCCCTCGGTCGAGGCGTAGGACACCCGGTAGGCGGCCGAGATCGCCAGGATCCGCTCCAGCGTCACCCGAAGGGCCGCCTTCTCGCGCGGGCCCGTCGCGTCGCGGCGCTGCATGCTGACCAGGCTGATGATCATCTGCAGCGTGTTCTTGATGCGGTGATGCAGTTCGCGGCTCAGCCGGCGCTGCTCGGCGAGAGCGGCCTCGGTGTCGTGGGTGCGCCGTTCGATCCGGTCGGCCATCATGTCGAAGGTCACGCCGAGCAGGTCGATCTCCGGCGCGGCGCCCGCCAGCTGGCCGACGCGCGCACGGGTGTTTCCCGTGCCGTACTGGCGGAAGGTCGAATAGATGTGGCTGAGATAGCGCAGCAGGAATCGCTGGATGCCGTAGCGCAGCACCACGAAGACGACAGCCAGCAGGATGAGCGGCGGAAGCAGCGCGCGCAGCACCGTCAACCACAGTTCCAGCCGGTGTTCGGGCGACCGGCTGGCGGTGACGACCCGGTAGTCGGTGCCGGGCAGCACGCTGGAGCCGACGAACCAGCCGCGATCGCTTTCGGAAAAGTCCGCCCCGTCCGCGCGGGTTTCGCCGACCACCTGCAGGAAGTTGCCGATGTCGTTCTCCTCGTAGACGTGGGAGGCGAGCACCGCACTGTTCTTGTCGACGAGGGCAAAGCCGATATTGGTCGCCGCCGTCGCGGTGATCGGGGCGATCAGCAGCGTCTGCGGCCGCAGGCCGATATCGATGCGGGTGCCGCTGGCCTCGTTGGTCCTGGAGATGGTGATGGTCTTGGCGGAAGGTTCGGAAACGGCGTCGCCCGGCGTTCCGAGCGGGCGCTGCACGATCTGGCCGTCCTCGCCGAGGCCGAGGTTGCACATGGGCACCTCGCCGCGGAAGATGGCAAGCTCGGTCGCCTCGATCAGGTCCTCGCGCATGGCGGAGAACACACGACGGCAATCTCCCAGGACCTGGGAGTCCTGGGAGGTCAGCGCGCTGGCATAGCCTTCGGCACGCGCAATCGCCTTGGCGCTCGACTGTCCGATCAGGCGGGCATAGTCCAGGAAGCGCCTGTGCTCTTCCTGGGAGCGTCGCTCGAGATCGGAATAGGACAGCAGGAAGGCGAGAGCGGCGAGGGGGATGAGGGCTGCAGCGATATGCGCGAACAGCCGTCGATCAAGCCGGGTGCTGTTGGGCGGCAGTTTACTCCATGGCACTGATCTTCACCGTTGTACCGGGAGAAAGGGCGAGGACAGCTTCCACGGCTCGATCCGGTCCGAACTCGCTCGTCGACTCTGTTCCCATGATGACGGCCAGCCGGGCGCGGGCGCGGTTGACGCGACTTTTTACTGTGCCGATGGCGCAGCCGCAAATCTCGGCGGCTTCCTCATAGGAAAAGCCGGAAGCCCCGATGAGGATCAGCGCTTCGCGCTGGTCGTCGGGAAGCTGGTCGAGAGCCCGGCAGAAATCGTCGAGATCGAGATGCCCCGTCTGATTGGGATGGGAGGCGAGCGTTGCCGAATAGCGCCCGTCCACGTCCTGCACCTCGCGCTTGCGCTTGCGATGCGTCGAGTAGAGCGTGTTGCGCAGGATCGTGAACAGCCAGGCCTTCATGTTGGTGCCGGGCTCGAAGCGGCCGAGATTGGACCACGCCTTCATCAGGGCTTCCTGGACCAGGTCGTCGGCGCGGTCGCCCATCCCGACCAGCGAGGCCGCGAAGGCGCGCAGGCTGGGAATGCAGGCGACCATTTCCTCTTTCAGCTCGAAGCTGTGCTCGCTCATTACCGGGTCTCCCCCTCGGAACCGCCGTTTTCGTCCAGTTTCTTCAGCAGGTCCTCGAACCTTCGGGGCAGGGGCTGGGTCAGCACCTCGTTGTAGTAGGTTTGCAGCTGGTTGCTGATGCGAGAGTGGACATCGCTTTCCGATGTGTTCGGTGGCGCTTTCTTCAGGGACTTCTCGCTGTAATTTAGCATAGGCAGAAAAATCCTTCTTCAGCTCCGCACCGTAAACGCGCGGTGTCGGACTTGGTTCCATCCGGCGCCGTACTTTTTACCGATGCGGACGTTGCGGGGCTGGCGAACGGAGCGTCAAACGGTTGCGGGGCGCGAAGGGCCGGCCACAAGCCAGATGAGGAAGCCAAGGACGGGCAGTGCCAGGATCAGGACGACCCAGACGACCTTCGCGAGCGTGGAGGCGCCCGAGCCGACGATCTTGATGATTGCGTAGACGTCCAGAACCAGAATGACGAGGCCGAGCAGGCCCCCCACCTCGATACCCATGTTCGTACTCCTTTTGCGGCCGCGCAGGCGGCGTGCATGTCGGTCGACCGCGTCACTTTGCGGCGCGGGACGAGGCCGGCGGCCGCCGTTCCGCCCTGTCAAAACAGGCGATGTCGGGAGATGAACGTGCATCGGCGCGATTTGGTTCCCGCGACGCTACGGAAAGTTTGCATGCCGGTGCAGAGGCTTCCGGAGAAAACCGGATTAGCCGGTTAAAGGTATTGCGAGGGAATGTTCTCGCGGAAGATCAGATCCATTTTCAGCGGCGGGCGCAGGCCCGCGCCGTCTGCCGGCTGCGCGAAACGGGCCAGCGTCTCACCGATCACCTGGTCCGGGTCGGAGTTGATCACCGCGTCCATCGTGCCCTCGATGAGGAGGCGGCGGGTGTCGGCGGTCAGGCCGTGGCCGATGAACACGACCCGGTCGCCCATGCCCTTTTCGGCCAGCGCCCTGGCGATGCCGTCGGACGAGCCGCCGACATTGTAGATGCCGACGAGGTCCGGGTTCTGCTCCAGCAGCGAGCGGGTGTGGTTGTAGTTCTCGTTGCGGTCGTCGTGGCCCTCGCGCATGCCGACGACCCTGAGGTCCGGATAGGTCTCCTCCAGCAGGCCGAGGAATCCCATCTCGCGCTCGGCATGGGCACGGTAGGTGCGGCTGCCGGCGACCAGCGCGACGCTGCCCTCGCGCGCGCCGCAGAACCGGCCGAGCAGCAGGGCGGCGGTGCGGCCGGCCGCCTGGTTGTCGAGCCCGACATAGGCCTCGCGCGCCGGGTGCGGCAGGTCGGAGACGATGGTGACGAGGCGGGTGCCGCCCGCGCTCACCTCTTCGGCGGCCTCGCGCACCAGCGGGTGGTCGATGGCCATGAAGGCGATGCCGTCGGCCCAGCGGGCGTGGTGGCGCAGGGCGGCGGCCAGCGCGCCGGCGTCGAAGCTCTCGATGAAGAAGCAGCGCAGCGGCGGGGCGTCGCGGGTCTGGGTGTCGGCGACGCCACGCACCTTGTCGCCGAGCAGGCGCAGATAGGGGTTGGTGCCCATCGGCAGCAGGAAGGCGACGTTGGGCGGGCGCCGGCCGCCCAGCTTCTCGCGCTCCTCCGCGCTCATGTAGCCGAGCTCCACCGCCGCCGCGAGCACGCGGGCGACCGTGCGGTCCTTGACGCCCTTGCGGCGGTTCAGCACCCGGTCGACGGTTGCCAGCGACACCCCGGCCGCTTCGGCCAGGTCCGCCATGGAGGGGGTCTGGGACGGGAGACGGATCTCTCCTGAGGGCACCTCAAAATACCTCAATATTTGATGTTTGACGTGATGCTCACGGCTTCGTAGCCTTTTGTCAAGAGGAACGGATTTCGGCGACCTTCATCGGTTGAGGATCGTCAAAATACCTCATGAGCCTCCGGTCAATCCGGGCCATGGAACCATCTTGGGAGGAAGCAATGACCAGACAGCTGTTTTCCGTCACGCGGCGCGGCGCCCTTGCGCTCGGTCTCGGTGCGGGTGCCTTCGCCATGGCGCCAGGCCTTGCCCGCGCCCAGTCGCTCACCCTGCGCTACGGCCACAACAACGAGCCGGCCAGCGTCGCCGGCGCCCAGGCCGACTGGTTCGCGGAAGCGGTGGGCAGGCATTCGGGCGGCGACATCGCCGTGCAGGTCTATCCGTCCTCGCAGCTCGGCAAGCTGCAGGAACTGGCCGAGGCGGTCTCGCTCGGCACCATCGCCTTCTCGCACAACACCGCCGGCGGCATCGGCTCGCTCTACGAGCCCTTCGCGGCGCTCGACACGCCCTATCTCTACCGCGACATCGACCACCTGATGAAGGTGATGGACATCAACTCGCCGGTGATGCAGGAGCTCAACCAGGGCCTGATCGAGGCGGCCAATGTCCGCGTGATCTACGCTCACTATTTCGGCCGCCGCAATCTCACCGCCAACAAGGCGGTCTACAAGCCGGCCGACCTTGCCGGCGAGAAGATCCGCGCCGTGCCTTTCCCGATCTACCAGGCCGCCATCGAGGGCATGGGTGCCGCCCCCGTCCCGGTCGACTGGTCCGAGGTCCCGACCGCGCTCGCCACCGGCGTTGTCGCCGGCCAGGAGAACCCGGTCAACGTCATCCTCAACGTCAAGCTCTACGACGTGCAGTCGCATCTCATGCTGACCGGCCACATGTCCAATGCCGAGGTCGTCGTGATGAACGAGGACGCCTGGCAGGCCCTGTCGCCGGCCCAGAAGGAGGCGGTCGCTGCCGCCTCGCTGGAGATCCGCGAGCGCGCCACCAAGGCGATCCAGGAGAACGAGGAGAAGGACACTGAGGCGCTGCGCGAGGCCGGCATGACGGTGATCGGCCCCGAGGACGGGCTCGATGTGGAGGCCTTCCGCGCCTCGGTCAGCAAGCTCGTCGACGAGCGCTTCGGCGAAAAATACGGTGCCCTCTACGAGAAGATCCGGGCGATCTCCTGATCCCCGAACACTGGCGAAAAGGGTGCGGCCATGACCGGCGCGACCGATCCAGTCTCCCCTGATTCCGGAGGGGCCGATCGCACGCCTCCGGGCGGCAGGCTCCTTGCGGGTGCGGCGGCGAGCTGCCGCACCCTCGCCGTGCTGCTGCTGATGGCGATGAGCGTGCTGGTGGTCGGCCAGGTGCTCGGCCGCAACCTGCTCGATCTCGGCATGCCCTGGGCGGACGAGCTTGCCCGCTTCTGCGGCGTCGCGCTCGTCTTCCTCTGCGTGCCGCTGCTGGCGCTGCAGGGCCGGCACGTGGCGGTGGAACTGGTGCCGATGTCGCTGCCCCTCGGCGCCCGTCGCTGGACCGGCATGCTGGTCGAACTCAGCGTCCTCGCCTTCGCGCTCTTCTTCCTCTACGGGCTCTACCGTTTCCTCGGGCGGGCGTGGAAGTTCGCCACCCCGACCCTCGGCATCCCCAACTGGGTGTTCTACGCGCCCGCCATCGTCGCGATGGTGCTGCTGGCGCTGGTCACCCTTGCCCGTCTGCTCGCGCTTCTTCGCGGCGAGACGCCCCCCGGTTCCGATCAGGCCCTGCCATGAGCCTCGTGCTTCTCCTCGTCTTTTCCGCCGCGCTGCTGCTCGGCGCGCCGATCGCCGTCGCCCTCGGCCTTGCCTCGGCGGTGGCCATCGTCGGCTTCGACCTGCCGGTGCATGTGCTGGCGCAGCGCGGCATCAATGCGCTCGATTCGACGCCGCTGCTCGCCGTGCCGCTGTTCATCCTGGCGGCGAGCCTGCTCAACGCGATGGGC
The DNA here is from genome assembly GCF_023507705.1 of Stappia sp. WLB 29. Lineage (GTDB taxonomy): Bacteria > Pseudomonadota > Alphaproteobacteria > Rhizobiales > Stappiaceae > Stappia. The sequence continues at coordinate 500,283 of NZ_JALBGD010000002.1, forward strand.
GTCACCACCCATATCTTCGACCTGGTGCGCCTCGTCGTCGGGCGCATCCGCGGCGCGGTCGCCCAGGTGTCGATCCTCGTCAGCCTGATCTTTTCCGGCGTCTCGGGCGCCGCGCTCGCCGATATCGGTGCGCTCGGCAAGATCCAGATCGACCAGATGTCGGCGCAGGGCTACCGGCGCGATTTCGCCGCCGGCATCACCATCGCGGCGGCGACCATCGGGCCGATCTTTCCGCCCTCCATCCCGCTGATCATCTATGCCAGCGTCACCAATGTCTCGGCGGTGCAGCTGCTGGTCGCCGGCATCGTCCCGGCGCTGCTGATCACGGCCTTCCTGATGGTGCAGGTCGCCGTCATGGCGCGCATCTACAACCTGCCGCGCGACACGGTCAGCCCGTCGCTTTCCGCCGTCGCCCGCAAGGCGGCGATCTCGCTGCCGGCGCTGATCGCCCCGGTGATCCTGATCGGCGGGCTGCTCAGCGGCTATTTCGGCCCGACGGAGGTCGCCGGCGTCACGGTCGCCTATGCGCTCGCCATCGGCTTCCTCGTCTATCGCACGCTGACCTTCAGGGCCGTGTGGGAGAGCCTGCGCGAAACGGTGGAGGCGACCTCCGGCATCCTCTTCATCGTGTCGACGGCGGCCGTCTTCGCCTGGGTGCTGACGCTCGACCAGGTGCCGGCGATGGCCGGCCAGGTGCTGCTCGGCCTCTCCGACAATCCGCTGGTGCTGCTGCTGCTGGTCAACCTGCTGCTGCTCGTCGTCGGCATGTTCCTGGAATCCATCGCGGCGATCCTGATCATCGCGCCCATCGTCGCCCCGGCGCTGCACCAGGCCGGCGTCGATCCGCTGCAGCTCGGCATCGTCTTCGTGCTCAACCTGATGATCGGGCTGCTGACGCCGCCCATCGGCATGAGCCTCTACATGGTCTCCATCGTCGCCAGGATGCCGGTCCATTCGGTCATCCGCGGCGTGCTGCCCTTCTTCCTGCCCCTCGCGCTGTCGCTGCTGGTCGTCTCGGCCGTGCCGGCCGTGTCGACGTGGCTTCCCCGACTTCTCTCGCAATAGGGTTCTTCATGAGCAGGTTTCTCGGCGCAATCCGCCAGCTCGGCTACGTGGTCGACGACATCGAAGCGGCGATGGAGCATTGGCACAAGGTCATGGGCGTCGGCCCGTGGTACTACAATCCGAAGGTGCCCATCGAGGACTACCGCTACGACGGCCAGTCCTTCGAGGTCCACAATTCCGTCGCGCTGGCCAACAGCGGCCCGGTGCAGGTCGAGCTGATCCAGACCCGCAACGACGCCCCGTCGATGTATCGCGACTTCCGGCTCGCCGGCCATCGCGGGCTGCAGCATGTCGCCTACTGGACGCAAGCTTACGATGCCGATCTTGCCCGCATGGAGGCCGAAGGCTTCCGCGTGAAGATGAGCGGCAAGGTCGGCGCCAACGGGCGCTTCGCCTATTTCGACCGCGAGGCCCATCCCGGCACGGTGATCGAGCTGTCCGAGGTGATGGGGCCGAAGGGCCGCATGTTCGACCTGATCCGCAAGGCCTCCGACGGCTGGGACGGCAGCGATCCGGTCCGTCCCTTCCCCGACCTCTCCGCGATCTGAGGCGCGCGATGCGGGCGATCCCCCTGAAACCCGACAGCGTCGAGGCGACCTATCTGGTCGAGACGCCGCTCGCGCCGGAAAAGGTCGCGGCGATCATGGCGGGCGAGCAGAGCTGCGGCACCTTCGTGCGCGTTGCCGGCGAGAGCGACGAGCTGCGCGGGCGCGCCGGCGCCGAGGTTCTCGCCGTGGAAGAGCTGGAGCCGGCGACCGCCCCGAGCCTTGCCAGCGCCTGGCTCGAGCGGCAGGGCACGCCCGGTCCCTGGCGGCGCGCGCGGGTGCGCATCGCCTATCCGCTCGCCAATATCGGCGCCAACCTGCCGACCTTTGCCGCGACGGTCGCGGGCAACCTCTACGATCTCGGCGAGGTCACGGGGCTGCGTCTCGTCGATGTCGCCCTGCCGCAGGCCTATCGCACCCGCTTCGACCTGCCGCTGCACGGCGTCGCCGGCACCCGCGCGGTGCTCGGCGTCGCTGGTCGGCCGCTCTTCGGCACGATCATCAAGCCGAATGTCGGCCTCAGCGCCGACGAGATCGCCACGCTGGTTGCGGACCTGTGCGAGGCCGGCGTCGACTTCATCAAGGACGACGAGATCTGCGCCGACCCGGTCCATGCGCCGCTGGAGGCGCGCGTTCGCGCGGTGATGGCGCAGGTGCGGGCCTATCGCGAGCGCAGCGGCCGCACTGTCATGGTCGCCTTCAACATCACCGACGAGCTCGACGCCATGCGCCGCCATGCGGACCTGGTGGAGCGCGAGGGCGGCTCCTGCGTCATGGCCAGCCTCAACTGGTGCGGCCTGTCGGCGATGCAGTCGCTGCGCCGCTCGACGCCGCTCGTCGTGCATGGCCACCGCAACGGCTTCGGCGCCTTCGCCCGCCATCCGCTGCTCGGCATCGGCTTCGACGCCTACCAGGCGCTCTACCGTCTTGCCGGCGTCGACCACATGCATGTGCACGGCATCGGCGGCAAGTTCTCCGACGCTCCCCGAGAGGTCGAGGAGGCGGCGCGCCGCTGCCTTGAGCCGCTTGCCGTCGACGCCCCGGATGCCTCGGATGCGGTGATGCCGGCCTTTTCCTCCGGCCAGTGGGCCGGCACTCTGCCGGTCACCGCGCGCGCTGCCGGGTCCAGCGACTTCCTGTTCATGGCCGGCGGCGGCATCCTTGCCCATCCTTCGGGCCCGGCGGCCGGCGTCGCCAGCCTGCGCCAAGCGTGGGAGGCGGTGGCCGCCAACGAGGATCTGGAGCAGGCCGCAAGCTCCCGGCCGGAGCTTGCCGGGGCGCTGTCCTTCTTCGGGAAAACGGCCGGGTAACGGGCATGAGCGGCTACGTCTTCATCGGAGACGATTTCACCGGCGCGTCGGACACGCTGGCGACGCTCGCGGAAGCCGGCATCGGCGCGCGCCTGTGCCTGGAGCGGCAAGGCCTTGACCGCCTGCCGGAGACGCCGCGCGGGCGGGGGGCGTTTCCGGCCGTCGGCATCGCCACCGACTTTCGCGCCTGCGCGCCGTCTAAGGTCGAGCCGCGCCTGCGCGCCCTGATGCCGCTGGTGCGGGGATGCCTGCCCCGCTTCGTGCATTACAAGATCTGCTCCACCTTCGATTCCGCCCCGCATGTGGGCAATGTCGGCGCGGCCGTCGCCGTGCTGGAGGAGGAGCTGTCGCCGGCGCTCACGGTTATTGTCGGCGGCCAGCCCGGCCTGCATCGCTTCTGCCTGTTCGGCACGCTGTTTGCGCGCGCACCCGACGGGCAGGTGCATCGCATCGACCGCCATCCGGTGATGAGCCGCCATCCGGTCACGCCGATGGGCGAGGCGGACCTGCGCCGACATCTGGCGGCACAGGGGCTCGGCGATATCTCGCTGCTGTCGCGGCCCGACCTTCCCGATGCGGCCACCACCCTTGCGGCGATGATCGCGGGCGGCGGGCGCCGCGTGCTGGTCGATGCGGTCGATGGCACTGATATCGAGATGCTGGGCCTTGCCCTGTCGCTGCTGGAGACCGGCGGCCGGCCCTTGCTGTTGGTCGGCGCCAGCGGCGTTGCCGAGGCGGTTGCGGGAAAGCCGGCCGAGACGGGGTCCGAGGCGTCCGCGCTCGCCCCGGTTCCCGGGCCGCGCCTCGCGCTTGCCGGCAGCCGTTCGGCGGCAACGGCGGCCCAGGTCGCAGCCGCATCGCGCTACACGCGCCTTGCCCTCGGTGCGGGAGACATCGCGGGGGAGGGGCAGGGGCTTTTCGCGGCGCGCTGCGCGCAGATGCTCGCCGCCGGCACCCATGTGCTCGCCCATCTCGATCCGGATGCGGATTACGGTCTTGCGCCCGACGCCTTGTCCGAAAGCCTTGCCGAGCTTGCCGCGCGCATTCTCGCCCTGCATCCGGTCTCCGCGCTGGCGGTCGCCGGCGGCGACACCTCGGGGGCGGTGGTGCGCCGGCTCGGCTTCGATAGCCTCTCCTTCGTCGCGCGCGCCGGCTCCGGCGTCGCCGTCTGCCGCGGCCATGCGCCGGGCACGCCGCTCGACGGCATGCGGTTGATGCTCAAGGGCGGGCAGGTCGGCCCGCCGGATCTCTTCGACCGTTTCGCCGCCTGACTTCGCCGCCTGACCTGTGTCCCGACGTGCGGCCTTACGCGCCGCGCGGCAGGTGGATCGAGTTGGCGACCTCGATCAGGTGCGGGGCCAGTTCCCCGCGCACCCGTTCCACGCTCCATTTCAGGCTCGACACCGAGCATTGCACGGTGGCGACCGGTCGCCCGTCGCCGGACATGATCGGCGCGGCGATGCCGATCTCGTTCATGATGTTCTCGCTATGGGTGAGCCCGTAGCCGCAGGCGACCGCCTCCTCGATGGCTGCGGCGATCTTGCTGCGGTCGGTCGTCGTCTTGGGCGTCAGCACCTTGATCGGCCAGGTCTCGACCGCCTCCTTGCGTTCCGCCTCGCTCAGCCTTGCGATCATCGCCCGCCCGCTCGAGGTGGTCAGCGCCGACAACCGCCGTCCGGCCACCATCGCGCCGAAGGCGGTGAGCTGGGTCGGAATGCGGATCACGTAGACGATCTCCTGGCCGGCGAGCCGTGCCACATTGACCCGCTCGCCGAGCGTGCGACCGAGCTCGATCGCCTTGGGCATGGCGAGCTGCACCAGGGGGTCGGCCCATTGATAGGCGTTGCCCAGCTCCAGGAACTTGATCGAGGGGCTGTAGCGCCGCGATTCTGGGTCCTTGTTGAGATAGCCGGTCTTGTGCAGCGTGTTGGTCAGCCGCTGCGCCGCGCTCTTGTCGAGCCCGGTGAGCTCGGCGATCTCGGTCAGCCCCAGCACCGTGTGATGCTCGTTGAACAGGCTGAGCACGCGCAGCCCCTTGTCGAGCGAGCCGACGAACAAAGTGTCCTGCTTTTCCTTCGGCATAGACCCTCCCTGTCCCTTCGCTCCGTCTTTGGCGCAAGATTCTTGCGGATGACGTGAGTTTTGGATTCTTGACACGTTCCAAACTGGCCAATACGCTAAACCATAATACGGTCAAACGTATTAGTATATAATAATCTAAACCAGAGGGACCGGTTCCGCGCCGGTTGATTGAGCAGATGAAGACACGCCTCCTGATGAGCTCTGTTGCGCTGGCCGTCGTCATGACTGCCGGCAGCGCCCTGGCCGACAAGGCCAACGACACGCTGAACGCCGCCTTCACCAAGGAACTGGAATCGGTCGACAGCTACTTCAATTCCGCCCGCGAGGGCGTGATCCTGCAGCGGTCCATCTGGGACGGCCTGCTCTATCTCAACCAGGAGACGGGCGAGTACGAGGGCAACCTCGCGACCTCCTGGACCTGGGTCGACGACACCACGCTGGAATTGAAGCTGCGCGAGGGCGTCAAGTTCCATAACGGCGAGGAGTTCGACGCCGACGACGTGGTCTACACGGTCGAGTTCGTCGCCAAGCCGGAGAACGGCGTCGTCGTCCAGCGCAACGTCAACTGGATGAAGGGCGCGGAAAAGGTCGACAAGTACACCGTCCGCATCTTCACCAACGGTCCGTTCCCGGCCGCGCTCGAGTATCTCGCCGGTCCGGTCTCCATCTATCCGAACGAGTATTACGCCGAGGCCGGTCCCGCCGGCATGGCGCTGAAGCCGGTCGGCACCGGTCCCTACCGGGTCGAGAGCGTCGAGCCGGGCAAGCATTTCGTGCTGAAGAAGTACGAGGGCTATCACGGCGGCCCGAAGGGCATGGCCTCCATCGGCACCATCGACATCCGCACCATTCCGGACGTCAACACCCAGCTCGCCGAGCTGTTCAGCGGCGGCCTCGACTTCATCTGGGGCGTGCCGGCCGACCAGGCCGAGAAACTCGCGGTGATGGACCGGGTGAACGTCGTCAACGAGAGCACCATGCGCATCGGCTATCTGGAGCTCGATGCTGCGGGGCGCAGCGGTGCCGACAACCCGATGACCAAGACCAAGGTGCGCCAGGCCATCGCCCATGCCATCGACCGCCAGGCCATCGTCGACAACCTGCTCAAGGGCGCCTCGAAGGTCGTGCATTCGGCCTGCTTCCCGAGCCAGTTCGGCTGCGACCTCGACGTCGCGAAGTACGAGTTCGATCCGGAGAAGGCGAAGGCGCTGCTCGCCGAGGCCGGCTATCCGGACGGCTTCGAGGTCGACTTCTACGCCTATCGCGACCGGCCCTATGCCGAGGCGATGCTGTCCTACCTCGCCAATGTCGGCATCCGGGCCAACCTGAAGTTCCTGCAGTACTCGGCCCTGCGCGACATGCGCCACAAGGGCGAGACCAGCATGAGCTTCCAGACCTGGGGCTCCTACTCGGTCAACGACGCCTCGGCGATCACCAGCCAGTTCTTCAAGCACGGCAAGGAAGACTTCGCCCGTGACGACGAGGTGCTGGAGTGGCTCAACGTGGCCGACACCTCCGTCGATCCGGCGGTGCGCAAGGAGAACTACTCCAAGGCGCTGAACAAGATCGCCGACGAGGCCTACTGGGTGCCGCTGTTCTCCTACAACGCGAACTACGTGTTCACGAAGGAGGCGACCTTCACCCCGACCCCGGACGAGGTCGTGCGCTTCTTCCACGTTCGCTGGAACTAGCGTCGGACTGCGACCCGCGCCCGGCTTTCCTCTCGCCGGGCGCGGATCGTGCCTTCCGCAGCTTCGCCATGCCCGAGCGAGCGTCCGCCTTCCGGTCCGGAGCGCGGCTCCTTGCGCCATTGGCAAGCCCGTTTCGCTCCGCCCCCGCATGATGCGGCCGCCTGACGATCGGAACCCGAGATGCTTATGTTCACCCTGAAACGGCTGGGGCTCGCCATTCTGGTGACCTTCACCGTGTCGCTGCTGAGCTTCAGCCTGCTGTTCATGTCCGGCGATCCGGCCTCGGCCATTGCCGGCGAGAACGCCTCCGCCACCGACATCGAGGCGATCCGCGCCCTCTACGGCTTCGACAGGCCCTTCCTCGTGCAATATGCCGACTGGCTGTTCGGCGCGCTGTCGGGCGATTTCGGGCAGAGCTACTATTTCCGCGTGCCGGTCGCCCAGCTGATCGGCGAGCGCCTGTCGACGACGATGCTGCTCGGCGTGTGCGGCATCTCCTTCGCGCTGGTCACCGCCATCCCGCTCGGCGTCGCCGCGGCGATGCGCCCGAACTCGCTGATCGACCGCACCGCGCTGTTCCTGTCGGTGATGGGCCAGGCGATGCCGAGCTTCTGGTTCGGCCTGGTGCTGATTGTCGTCTTCTCGATCCAGCTCGGCTGGCTGCCGCCGTCCGGCTCCTCGACCTGGAAGCACTTCATCATGCCGACCGTCGTGCTCGGCTACTACGCCATGCCGGCGATCATGCGCCTGACGCGCGCCGGCATGCTGGAGGTGCTGAACGCCGACTACATCCGCACCGCCCGCGCCAAGGGCGCCAGCGAGACGCGGGTGATGTTCAAGCATGCGCTGCGCAACGCGGTGGTGCCGGTGGTGAGCCTTGCCGCCGTGCAGATGGGCTTCATGCTCGGCGGCTCCATCGTCGTCGAGTCGATCTTCGCCCTGCACGGCGCCGGCTATCTCGCCTGGGAGTCGATCGCCCGCAACGACCTGCCGACCGTGCAGGCGCTGATCCTGATCTTCTCGCTGTTCTACATCGTCTTCACGTTCCTGTCGGATCTGGTCAATGCCTGGCTCGATCCGCGCATCCGGGTGGGCTGATCCGACATGGCACGCACCATCGAAACCGTCGCGGAAGACCTCCGCACCCCGAGCCCGGCCGCGATCCTGCGCAAGCGCATCTTCGGCCATTACGGCCTGGTGTTCGGCATCGCCGTCCTGGCGATCATCGTCGCGCTGGCGCTGTTCGCCCCGCTCCTGACGCCGCACGACCCGTACGCCCAGGACCTGATGGCGCGCATGAAGCCGCCGTTCTGGATGGCGGGCTCGGACCCGAACCACCTGCTGGGCACCGACTATCTCGGCCGCGACTATCTCGCGCGGCTGCTTTACGGCGCCCGCATCTCGCTCGCCATCGGCCTGTTCGCCGCGCTGATCTCCGGCCTCATCGGCACGGCGATGGGCGTTGCCGCCGGCTATTTCGGCGGCCGGGTGGATCTCGTCGTCACCTTCCTGATCAATGTGCGCCTCGCCATGCCGGTGGTGCTGGTGGCGCTCGCCGTCGTCGCCATTCTCGGCGGCTCGCTGCAGGTGGTGGTCTGCGTGCTCGGCCTGCTGCTGTGGGATCGGTTCGCGGTGGTGATGCGCTCCTCCGTGCTGCAGGTGCGCGACCTCGAATACGTCAACGCCGCCAGGGCCATCGGCTGCTCGACCCGGCGCATCATCCTGCGCGAGATCATGCCGAACGTGGTCAACAACCTGATCGTCGTCGCGACGCTGGAAATGGCCCACGCCATCCTGCTGGAGGCGGCGCTGTCGTTCCTCGGCCTCGGCGTGCAGCCGCCGACCCCGTCCTGGGGCCTGATGATCTCGGAAGGCAAGCAGATGATGCTGTTCGAGCCCTGGCTGATCGCCATTCCGGGCGTCGCGCTGTTCGTCCTGGTGCTGGCCATCAACCTTCTCGGCGACGGCCTGCGCGACGTCACCGCACCGGAAAACAGGGGCTGAGATCCATGAGCGAACCCGTCCTCAAGGTAGACAACCTCACCATCGACATCCCGATGGCGCAGGGCACCCTGCATGCGGTGCGCGGCATCGACTTCGAGCTGAAGCGCGGCGAGACCCTGTGCATCGTCGGCGAGAGCGGCAGCGGCAAGTCGCTGACCTCGCTCGCCATCATGGGCCTCCTGTCGAAGAAGATGCGCTGCAATGCGGCGAGGCTCGATTTTTCCGGCATCGACCTGCGCAAGCAGTCGCCGCGGGCGATGCGCGCCCTGCGCGGCGACCGCATGGCGATGATCTTCCAGGAGCCGATGACCTCGCTCAACCCGGCCTACACCATCGGCGACCAGCTGATGGAGGCGCTCCAGCTGCACCGTCCGGTCGGCCGGGCCGAGGCGCGGGCCCGGGCCATCGAGCTGCTCGGCAAGGTCGGCATCACCGCTGCCGAAAGCCGGCTTTCGCAATATCCGCACCAGCTCTCCGGCGGCCTGCGCCAGCGCGTGATGATCGCCATGGCGCTGATGTGCGAGCCGGAGCTGATCATCGCCGACGAGCCGACCACTGCGCTCGACGTCACCATCCAGGCGCAGATCCTGCGCCTGCTCGCCGATCTCCAGCGCGAGATGAACATGGCGATGATCCTGGTCACCCACGATCTCGGCGTCGTCGCCCGCATCGCCGACAAGGTGGTGGTGATGTATGCCGGCGAGGTGGTTGAGAAGGGCAGCGCCCGCGAGATCTTCGAGAACCCGCGCCATCCCTACACCCGCGGCCTACTGCGTTGCATCCCGGTTCCGGGCAAGACCAAACCCGGCGAGCACCTCGGCTCGATCCCCGGCATCGTGCCCTCGCTGATCGGCAAGGTGGAAGGCTGCGCCTTCCGCTCGCGCTGCGACGTGGCCGAGGCCGCCTGCGCCTCGGACGTTCCGGTGCGCCGGACCGGCGAGGATCACATGTATCGCTGCATCCACGAGGTCCAGGCAGGAGCGCCGTCATGAGCCCCACCACAACGGCCGAAGCCGTCGCACCCGAAGCGGGCACCGCTCCGGTCCTCGAACTTGCCGGCGTCACCAAGACCTACCGGGTCAAGCAGGGCATGTTCTCTGCCGCAAAGCCCCTGAATGCGCTCGGCGGCGTCAGCCTGAAGATCCACCGCAAGGACGTGCTCGGCCTCGTCGGCGAGAGCGGCTGCGGCAAGTCTACCCTCGCCAAGATCCTGCTGGGCCTCGAGGCGCCGACCTCCGGCCAGGTGCTGATCGACGGCCGCGAGGTCACCGCGCGCGAGCGCACCGTGCTCGCCCGGCGCATCCAGCCGATCTTCCAGGACCCGTATTCCTCGCTCAATCCGCGCAAGTGCATCGAGGACATCATCGCCCTGCCGCTGGTGGTCCACAAGATCGGCGACAGCGCCTCGCGGGCCAAGTCCGTCGCGCGCATGCTCGATCTCGTCGGCCTGCCGCAGCGCGTGCTGCGCGGCTATCCCAACCAGCTGTCGGGCGGCCAGCGCCAGCGCGTCGCCATCGCCCGCGCGCTGGTGATGAACCCGGAGATCGTCATCTGCGACGAGCCGACCTCGGCGCTCGACGTGTCGGTGCAGTCGCAGATCCTCAACCTGCTCGGCGACCTGCGCGAGGAACTGGGCCTCACCTATCTGTTCATCAGCCACAATCTGGCGGTGGTCGAGCATCTGGCGACCCGCGTTGCCGTCATGTATCTCGGCAAGATCGTCGAGGAGGCGCCGGCGTCCGAGCTCTTCGCCGGCCCGCGCCACCCCTACACGAAGGCGCTGCTGGAATCCGTGCTGACCCCGGACCCGAACCTTTCGGTGCCCGACACCCATCTCGGCGCGGCCTATCCCAACCCCATCGACCCGCCGTCCGGCTGCCATTTCCATCCGCGCTGCGCGAAGGTGATGGACATCTGCAAGACCACCCCGCCGCCCCATGTCGCCGGGCCGCAGGGCCATGTCGACTGCCATCTGCACGCGGCGCCCGCCCGCTGATCACCGTCGCCCCGCCGTTGTCCCGCCTGTGGTGAGGAACATCCCATGAGCAATCTTTCGCGCACCCAGTCCGTGCGCAAGCATGTCATCGAGACCCGCGGCGGCGTCGTCGCCTCGCAGCACCGGCTGGCCGCAGAGACCGGCGCGGCCGTCCTGGCCGCCGGGGGCGATGCGGTGGATGCGGCGGTCGCCGTCTCCTTCGCCGTCGGCGTGCTGGAGCCGTGGATGAGCGGCCCGGCCGGGGGCGGCGCCATGGTGGTTTGGCGCGAGGACGAGCAGCAGGCGCACAGCATCAATTTCGGCATGCGTTCGCCTGCCGGCCTCGACCCGGCGGACTATCCGCTGTCGGGCGAGGGCAAGGCGAGCGATCTCTTCCCCTGGCCGGCCGTGGAGGGCGACCGCAACGTCCAGGGCGCCACGGCCATTGCCGTTCCCGGCACCGTCGCCGGCATGGAACTGGCGCATGCCACCTGGGGGCGGATGGGCTGGAAGGACCTGGTCATGCCGGCCGCCGACCTTGCCGCCGAGGGCATGCTGGTCGACTGGTACGCCTCGCTGATCATTTCCTCGGTCGCCCGCGACCTTGCCAGGGATCCGGATGCGGCGGCCATGTTCCTCGACGACGGGATCTGGCCGAAATCCGCCGGCTGGACCGCGCTCTCCAACATCCGCCTCGACCAGGGCCGGCTGGCCGACACGCTGCGGCGCATCGCCGAGGCCGGCGCGCGCGACTTCTACGAGGGCGACATCGCCGCGGCGATGGCCGCCGATGTGCAGGCCAAGGGCGGCTCGCTGTCGCAGGGCGACCTTGCCGCCTACCGGGCGGTGCTGGACCCGGCGCTCGAGACCTCCTATCGCGGCGGCACGGTCCATGCCGCGCGCGGCCTGACGGCGGGCGCCAATCTCGTCGAGTGCCTGGCGATGATGGAGGCGGCCTTCCTGCCGACCTCCGCCCCGGACGCGGTCAGCTATTCCGAGATGGCCCGGGCGCTGACGGTCGCTTACGAGCGGCGGCTGCGCGAAATGGGCGACACGGGCGAGGCGGAGGGCTCCGGCACGCCGTCCTGCACCACCCATTTCAGCGTCGTCGACCGGCACGGCAACATGTGCGCCGTCACCCAGACCCTGCTCTCGGTCTTCGGCTCGCGCGTCGTCTCGCCGTCGACCGGCCTGCTCATGAACAACGGCATCATGTGGTTCGACCCCGAACCCGGCAAGCCGAACTCGCTGGCGCCGAACAAGGCCTGTTTGATGAACGTGTGCCCGGCCGTCGGCGAGAAGGACGGGCGGCGCTTCGCCATCGGCGCGTCCGGCGGCCGCAAGATCCTCCCCGCCGTGCTCAACCTCACCTCCTTCCTGATGGACTACGGCATGTCGCTGGAGGAGGCCTTCCACCATCCGCGCATCGACAACAGCGGCGGCGGGGCGATCCTCGCCGACGAGACGCTGCCGCAGTCGGTCGTGTCCGCGCTTTCGGCCGTCCATCCGGTGACGGCCACCCGCCGCACCGTCTTCCCGTACGCCTTCGCCTGCCCGGCCGGCGTGCTGCGGCAGGATGGCATCAACATGGGCTGCACGGAGATCATGTCGCCATGGGGCGACGCCGTGCCCGAAACCGAGGGAGCCTGACGTGGCAAACCGTGAGAGCGTCATCGCACGCATCGACACTTTCCTTTCGAGCGGCGGTTACGAGACCGAGCTCGCCCGCATGCTCGCCTTCGAGACCGAGAGCCAGGACCCGTCCCGCCGGCCGGAGCTGATGCGCTATCTCGTCGAGGAAATGGAGCCCAAGCTCACCGGGCTCGGCTTCGCCTGCCGCATCATGACCAACCCGGTCGACCCGTCCGTGCCCTTCCTCTTTGCCGAGCGCATCGAGGACCCGGCCTTCGAGACCGTGCTCACCTACGGCCATGGCGACGTCATCCGCGCCCAGACCGACCAGTGGCGCGAGGGGCTGCATCCCTTCCGCCTGGTGCGCGAGGGCGACAAGCTCTACGGGCGCGGCACCGCCGACAACAAGGGCCAGCACTGCATCAACATCGCGGCGCTGCGCACCATTCTCGAGGAGCGCGGCGCGCTCGGCTTCAACTGCAAGATCATCATCGAGATGGGCGAGGAATGCGGCTCGCCCGGCCTGGCCGAGCTGTTTTCGCAGAACCGCGAGACCTTCGCCGCCGACGTGCTGATCGCCTCCGACGGCCCGCGCCTGCATCCCGACCGTCCGACCCTGTTCATGGGTTCGCGCGGCGCGGTCAATTTCGACCTGCGCGTCGAGCTGCGCGAGGGCGCCCACCATTCGGGCAACTGGGGCGGGTTGCTGCGCGACCCGGCCATGGTGCTGGCCCATGCGCTCGCCTCGATCACCGACCGGCGCGGCCAGATCCAGGTGCCGGAATGGCGCCCGACCAGCCTGACGCCGGCCGTGCGCGAGGCGCTGAAGGACTGCCCGGTCGGCGGTTTCGACGGCCCCTCCGTCGACACCGACTGGGGCGAGGAGAGCCTCACCCCGTCCGAGCGCGTCTTCGGCTGGAACAGCTTCGCCATTCTCGCCCAGACCAGCGGCGTGCCGTCCGCCCCGGTCAACGCCATCTCCGGCCGCGCCCATGCGCATTGCCAGCTGCGCTATGTGGTCGGTACCGATCCCGACGACATCCTGCCGGCGCTGCGTCGCCATCTCGATGCCAACGGCTTCCAGATGGTCGAGATCGTCCCGGCCGACCGCGGTTTCTTCCACGCAACGCGCCTCGACCCCGACCATCCCTGGGTCACGCGCGTCAAGACCTCCATCGAGGCGACCACGGGCAAGAAGCCGGCGATCCTGCCGAATCTCGCCGGCTCGCTGCCGAACGAGACCTTCGCCGACATTCTCGGCCTGCCGACCGTCTGGGTGCCGCATTCCTACCCCGGCTGCTCCCAGCACGCGCCGAACGAGCACGCGCTCCATTCCATGACCCGCGAGGCGCTGGCGATGATGGCCGGCCTGTTCTGGGACATCGGCGAGGCGAACGCGGCCCGCGCCGGCAAGACGGCCGAAGCGACCGCCTAAGACGCGGCCTGAACCGGATTTCCCGCTCGTCCGATCCGTCGCCATCATGCCACGGGCCGGACCGGCGGGGATTACTCGAACTGGGTGCGGGGACAAGCGTCCCGCCGGCGCTTGGCCGCTTCCGGGGATAGGCTTGAGATATCCCCGCACACGACAACGCCCGGACGGGTCTTCGTCCGGGCGTCGTTTTTTGCGACGATTGAGAGCGCTTGCGTCAAGATTTCTCGAAATTTTGCAAAATCCGTCTCGAAAATTCTCGAAATTCTCTCAGGCGTTGTTTTCGCTCATGTTTTTTGCGCGGCGGCGCTTGATCGCCTTCATCACGGGCCACAGGATCATCGCCACGGTCGCCACCGCCAGCACCGCCGAGATCGGCCGGGTCAGCAGCTCCACCGGGTCGCCCCGGCTGATCAGCAGCGCGCGGCGCACGCTCTGCTCGGCCATCGGCCCCAGGATCATGCCCAGGATGATCGGCGCCAGCGGCACGTTCAGCTTTTCCAGCAGGTAGCCGGCCGTGCCCGCCGCCAGCATCACCCACAGGTCGACCGGCCGCCCGTTGATCACATAGACGCCGACGCACATCAGCACCAGGATCGAGGGCACCAGCAACACGCCCGGAAGTCTTTGAATCTGCGCGAAGATTCTGGTCGCGGCGGCGCCGCCGACCAGCAGGATCAGCACAGAGGTCAGCAGCATCTCGATCATGAAGCCGCCGACCAGCACCGGGTTCTGGTGGAACAGCTGCGGCCCCGGCTGCAGCCCGTGGATCATCAGCGCGCTCAGCACCAGCGCGGCCACCACATTGCCAGGAATGCCAAGGGTCAGCGCCGGAATCATCGAGGCGGCGTTGTCGGCATTGTTGCCGCATTCGGCCGCCGCCACGCCTTGCGGGTTGCCCTTGCCGAAGCTTTCGGGCTCGGAACTGGCGTTCTTGGCGGCGTTGTAGCTCAGGAACGCGGCGATGTTGCCGCCCGCCCCCGGCAGGATGCCGACGAAGATGCCGATCAGCGACGAGCGGCCCCAGGTCGGCAGCAGGCCTTTGACCTCGCCCTTGCGGAACGGCACGCTGGCGAGCCGCAGCTGCGCGGCCGAAAGGCCTTTCAAGTCGCACTTTTCGGCCAGTTGCAGCACCGGCGGCAAGGCGTAGAGGCCGACCAGCACGACCACCAGGTCGAGCCCGCCGAGCAGCCAGGGCTGGTCGAACGTGTAGCGCGCCTGGCCCGACAGCTGGTCGATGCCGACCGTGCCGAGCAGCAGGCCGAGCACCGCCGCCATCACGCCCTTGACCGGGTCGCTGCCGACCATGACGCCGACCGAGGCCATGCCGAACATGGCGATCCAGAAATATTCGGCCGGCCCGAAATGCAGCGTCGCGCGGGCCAGCAGCGGCCCGACGGTCATCAGGGCCAGCGCGCTGGCGATGCCGCCGACGGCCGACGACCAGCAGGCGATCTTCAGTGCCTTGGCCGCTTCGCCCTTCTCGGCCATCGGGAAGCCGTCGAAGGTCGTGGCGATGGAGGCCGGGGTGCCCGGAATGCGCAGCAGGATCGCCGGGATCGCGCCGCCATACATCGAGCCGTTGTAGATGCCGGCGACCATCGCCAGAGCCACCAGCGGATCCATCGAGTAGGTCAGTGGCAGCAGCAGGGCAATGGCCATGACCGGGTTGAGGCCGGGCAGGGCGCCGATCAGTACGCCGAGCAGCGTCGCGCCCAGCATGGCGACGAGCGGCCCGGTCGCCATCACGGCGGAGGTGGCGTTCAGCAGGAAGTCCATCTCAGCCTCCAAGGCGCGAGGCGGCCCAAAGCTCGGCCGGCAGCGGCTTGTTGAGCACCAGCGAGAAGACGATCCAGACCAGAGCGACGAAGCTCGCCGCCACGACCGCCGTGTAGAGCGGCCGGCGGAAGCCCAGCACCGGCGGCAGCGCCAGCATCAGGAGCGCCGAGGCGGTGTAGAAGCCGAGCGGCAGGATCAGCGCCACGTAGATCACGCCGGCGGCCAGCGCCTTGACGAGGTTGGCCGGCACGTCGACGAGCCGTCGCGGCGCATCGGTCTTGGAACGGGCGGCGCGCAGCATCACCAGAGCGCCGCACAGCGCCAGGCCCAGACCCAGCACCATCGGGTAGGTGCCGCCGGCTCCCTGGTAGGAGCCGGCCTGCCATGCGGCCGCCAGGCCGAGGCCCGCGAAGAGCAGGCCAAGGGCCAGGTCCTGGCTGCGCTCCATCTTACTTCGCCAGACCCAGGTTCTTGGAGACGACGGCGAGCGCGTCGAACTCTTCCCTCAGCCGCTCGCCGAGCGCCTCGCCCTTGACCACGTTCGGGACTTCGCCCTTGGAGGCCAGGAACTCGACATAGGACGGGTCGTTGACCGCCTCGTCGATGACGGCGGCGAGCTTGTCGACGATGGCCTGGTCGAGGCCCTTCGGGCCCAGGATCGCCCGCCACAGCAGGGTCTCCTTGTCGCCGAGGCCGAGGCTTTCGAGGCCCGCCGCCTGCGGCAGCGCCGGCACGTCGGCGGCCGAGGTCACGACGAGGCACTTGGCCTGCTTCTCTTCGACGTAGGGCAGGACCGGCGAGATCGAGCCGCCATAGATGTCGACATGCTTGCCGAGGAAGTTCTGCAGGGTCTCGCCGGCGCCGCCGAACGGGATGGCGACCGCCTTGATGTCGCGGGCCTGGAAGATGCGTTCGGCGGCCAGCTGCATCGTGCCGCCGATGCCGTCGTTGCCGTAGGTGTACTTGTCCGGGTTGGCGGCGAGCTCGGCCAGGAACTCTTCGCCCGTCTCGGCCGGAAACTCCGGATGGACGCACAGCGTGTAGGCCGTTTCGGAGGTCGAGGCGATGGGCGTGAAGCTGTCGAGCGTGTAGGCGACGTTCTGGACCTGCGGCACGGTGGTCAGCGGGCTGTTCCAGGTGGCGAAGAGCGCGTAGCCGTCGGGCTTGGCCTGCATGAACTGCGAGGCGCCGACCGAGCCGCCGCCGCCGCCGACATTCAGCACGGCGATGGAGGTGCCGAGCTTCTCTTCCAGCAGCAGTGCCAGCTTGCGGGCGCTGGTGTCGGTACCGCCGCCGGCACCGGCCGGGATGGTGAGTTCGATGGGGCGCTCGGGATAGTCGGAAAGCGCGGGGCTGGAGGTGCAGCCGAGCAGGGCTGCTGCGACAATGATCTTGTTGATTTTCATGTTGTTTCTCTCCCGTAAGGCGGCTTTTGTCAGCCGATTTCGCTGCGGTAGTGGAATTGCGCGGCACTGCCGCGGGCGATGCGCCATTCGACGGGCGTGCCGTCGATGTCGAAGGCGGTTCGCCGGATGATCGCCAGCGGGTCGCCGGCCTTGAGCTTCAGCCGGGCGGCGACCTGATCGTCGGCGCGGCCGAAGGACAGGTCGTCGGTCGCGCGCTTCACCAGCACGCCGAAGCGTTCGAAATAGAGCGGATACAGCAGCGGCCCGAAGGCGCTGTCCGGCAGGCTTTCGAAGCCGGCAAAGCGATCTGCGCGAATGTAGAGCTCCTCGAAGAGGACCGGCTGGTCCGAGAGGGACCGCAGGCGGATGATGCCGATCACGTCGTGCGTGCCGAGCGCCGCCTCGGCCTCCTTCGGCGCCCTGGTGCGGGCGCGCAGGATCAACTCGCTGGTCGGGATGGAGGAGGGGGCGCCGTCGGGGCCGCGCACCTGGAAGAAGCGGAAGAGCGTCGCGTCGAAGGACGGGCGGCGCAGATAGGTGCCCGAGCCCTGGCGGCGTTCCAGCAGGCCTTCCGCCACCAGCCCGTCGACCGCCTTGCGGACCGTGCCGATGGAGATGCCGTACTCGCGCGCCAGACGCGCCTCGGAGGGGATCGGATGGTTCGGACCCCATTCGCCGCTGGCGATGCGGGAGGCAAGGGCGTCGCGCAGCCTGGCATAGGCCGGCAGCCGCTCGTCCGCGCTGGGTATCCTGTGGGCCATTCCGTTTCCTCCTCGAACCTTCCTTAGCGGATGTTGACCCATTCAGTCAACTAGTCATATATATGAATTCTTCTCGGGAGTTGCGGATGATCCGGTTCGATTGCCACGTTCATGTCTATGAGGAAGTGACGGCGACGCGCGGTGCGCGCTACGTGCCGGCGGTGCCGGCGCCGCTGGCCGGTTGGCAGGCCGGCATGGCGCGGCACGGCCTTTCCGGCGGCGTCATCGTCCAGGTCAGCTTTCTCGGCTTCGACAATTCGCAGCTGCTCGACGCTCTGTCGCGGCTCGACCCGCAGCGCTTTGCCGGCGTCGCGGTGGTGCCCGACGACATCGACGCGGCCGCGCTCGATACGCTGGCCGCCGCCGGCATTCGCGGCATCCGCTGGAACCTGGTGCGCGGCGCGCCGGTGCCCGACCTGGAGAGCCCGGCCGTCGCCGGGCTGCTCCAGCGCTTGCGCGAACGCGGCCTGCACGTGGAGATCCAGCTCGAGGGGCCGCGCCTGCCCGCCATCGTCGGCCCGCTGCTGTCGCGCGGCATCACCGTCGTGGTCGATCATTTCGGCCTGCCGGACGAGGCGGATCCTGCCCGCGATCCCTGGCTTTGCGCGCTGGCGCAGGCCGGCGACCTGTCGCGCCTTTTCGTGAAATTCTCCGCCCCCTACCGCTCGCCGGTCGATGTCGCCCCGCATGCGCGCGCGCTGCTTGAGCTGTTGCCGCCGGACCATGTGGTCTGGGGCACCGACTGGCCGCATACCCAGCACGAGGCCGTCACCGACTACGACCGGGCGGCGGCCGGCCGCGAGGCCTTCGGCATTGCCGACGATGCGGGTGCGGTGAAGGCGCTCTACGGCCTCTCCCTCGCCTGAGGGACTTCTAGCAAGCTGCCGCTTTCCAAGCGGCGGGCGCGGCTGTAGCCTTGCCGGCGCATGGCCAACGAGACCCCGCTGACGCTCCGCCAGATCGAAGTGCTACGCGCCGTCATGGTGGCGGGCTCGATCGCCGGTGCCGCGCGCATTCTCAACGTCGCCCAGCCCGGTATCAGCCGGACGATGAAGCATCTGGAAGCCTCGCTCGGCATCAAGCTGTTCACCCGCAGCGGCGGCCGTTACGTTCCGACGCCGGAATCGCAGCAGGTGTTCCTGCAGCTGCAGGAGGTCCATAAGAAGCTCGTCCACCTGCAGGTCTCCATCGGCCAGCTGGAGCGCGGCCACGACGTCGAGATCTCGCTCGCCTCCGTGCCCAGCATCGCCAATGTGATGGTGCCGCTGGCGGCGGCCGGGCTGAAGGCCCGCTATCCCGACATCCGCATGAACATCGAGATCCTGAAGATCGAGGAGGCCATCGACTTCCTGCTGCTCGGCAAGGGTCAGTTCGTGTGCATGAGCCACCGCTTCGAGCATTCCTCGATCGTCTTCGAGCCGCTGGCCCAGGGGCACCTGTTCTGCGTCGCGCATCGCGACCACCCCCTTGCCGCGCGGACCAAGGTCACCGCGGCGGAGATCGCCGCCTTTCCGCTGATCGGCATCGACCCGGCGGACCCCTATGGCGCGATCCTCGCCGAAATCTTCGCCCGCCAGGGTCTCGACTTCCACATCGAGATCCGCGCCCGCTTCGGCACGACGGTGCTGGGGCTGGTCCGGCAGAACCTCGGCGTTGCCGTTCTCGACAACTTCACCGTCGCCGACCTGCCACGCGTCGAGCCGGACATCCGCCTGATCCCGATCGCCGAGCCGACGCCGTTCCGCACCTATGTGGCGCGGCGCTCGGACCTGGAGATCTCGGGCTTCGCCGAGGCCTTCGTCGAGCTGTTGCGCGGCGAAATGGAGACGACGACCCGGCGGACAGCGACATAACCACAGGTTATTGATCTCTGCATTATTGGTATTTGCGTTAAGTTTTTCGTCATGCGATTTTTGACAGGCAATAGCGGCCGCCATCTTCATGGTCTGGGAGGACCCGGCAGGCCGCAACAACGATCCTGGGAGGAAATGATGATCCGCAGTCTTGCCGGAGCAGTCGCTGCTCTTGCCCTGTCCGCCGGCGTTGCCAGCGCCGACTTCCCCGAGCGCGAGATGCTGGGCGTGGTGATGTGGGGCGCGGGCGGTGCCACCGACGTCGTCGCCCGTGCGGTCAACCCGGCCGCCGAAGCCGCGCTCGGCAAGCCCATCGTGGTGCTGAACAAGGCCGGCGGCGCCGGCGCCATCTCCACCGCCTATGTAAACGCGGCGCCCGCCGACGGCTACACGTTCCTCTACGGCGCCGAGAACCCGCAGCTGCACCCGATCATGGGCGTCAGCAAGCTCGACTACTCGAACTTCTACCCGGTCAACATTCTGGGCCGCGGCGTTGCCGTAATCGTCGTGCCGCAGGCCTCCAAGTACCAGACGCTGGCCGAGCTGCTGGACGACATCAAGGCCAATCCGGGCCAGATCAAGATGGGCTCCACCGGCCCCGGCGGCCTGCCCTCCACGGTCAGCGCGCTGCTGTCCAATTCCGCGCCCTTCGACGTCACCGCCATTCCCTTCGACGGCGAGGGCCCCGGCCTGACCGCGATGCTGGGCGGCGAGGTCGACTTCATGCCGTCCGGCCTGTCGGCCGCGGCCGAGCAGATCAAGGCCGGAACGATGCGGGCGCTTGCGGTCGTCAATGCCGAGCCGGTCGACACGCTGCCGGGCGTTCCGGCGGTGACCGACACGCTTCCCGCCATGGCGTCCTATCTGCCCTGGGGGCCGTTCTACGGCGTCTTCGTGCGCAAGGACACGCCGGACGACGTCAAGGCCAAGCTGGTCGACGCCTTCGCAACGGCGGCCGGCAGCGACGAGTTCAAGACGCTGATGGCCAACCGCGGCAACGTCATGATGAACATCTCCGGCGAGGAGGCCGAGAGCTTCCTCGCCAAGTGGCAGCAGGTCACGGCCTGGGCGCTGCAGGACACGGGCGCCGCCAAGGTCAGCCCGGAGAGCCTCGGTATCCCGCGCCCGTAACGCCTCAGCGCTGCGGCCGGGACGACGGGGTTCCGGCCGCGGCCCCCACGCTGCCAGGAGGGTCATGATGTCCTCGCGAGCCCAGCGGCGGCCGGGCGAGCTCGCCTTCGCCGTCGCCCTTCTCGCGCTCAGCCTGTGGCTGTTCGGCGAGGCTTTCAAGATTTCCGGTTTTTCCGGCCTGTCGACCCCCGGCGTCTTTCCGATGCTGGCGAGCGGGCTGATGGTCGCCTCCTCGCTGGCGATCCTGCTGAAGGCGCTGGCGATGTCGCCGGCCGGCGGCGGGTTGCGCCAGTTCCTCGCCGACATCACGCCGCTGCGCCAGACCGTGATGGTGGTGCTGGTCGGCCTCTATATCCTGGCGATGCCCTGGCTTGGCTTCCTCGCCGCCTCGGGCCTCTTCCTGTTCGTGTCGATCCAGTTCCTGTGGCGGCGCAGCCCGTGGCTGACGGCCCTGGTCAGCCTTGCCGGACTGGCGGCGATCCATGTGATCTTCACCCTGGTGTTCCAGGTGGTGCTGCCGAAGGGAACCCTGCTGCAGGGGCTGTACTGACATGCTCGAGTCCTTCGGATACCTGGCGATCTCCTGGCTCGACCCTTGGCTGCTGATGCTGACGGCGGCGGGCACGCTCGCCGGCATCTATGTCGGCGCGATCCCCGGCCTGTCGGTGACGATGGCCGTGTCGATCCTGATCTCCTTCACCTTCAAGTGGAGCGTCAACGACGCCCTGGCGCTGATCGCCGGCGTCTTCGTCGGCGGCGTCTACGGCGGGTCGCGCACCGCGATCCTGCTCAACATTCCCGGCGCGCCGAGCGCCATCGCCACCGCGCTGGACGGCTACCCGATGGCCAAACGCGGCGAGGCCGGCGAGGCGGTCGGCCTGACCACGGTCATGTCGGTGTTCGGCGGCTTCGTCGGCGTTGCCGCGCTCGCCCTGTTCGCCCCGCTCCTCGCCGACTTCGCGCTGATGTTCACCTCGCGCGATTACCTGCTGCTGGCGATGATCGGCATCCTGCTGGTCGGCACCCTGTCGGGCGAGAGCTTCGCCAAGGGCGTCTTCGCCGGGGCGCTCGGCGTCTTGATCGGCATGGTCGGCCTCGACCCGATGACGGCGGAAGGGCGCTTCACCTTCGACACGATCACCCTGATGGGCGGCATTCCCTATGTGGTCGCGATGATCGGCTTCTTCGGCGTCGCCGAGGCCTTCGTGCAGCTGCACCAGCTCGACCTGCCGGCGGTGAAACAGAAGATCGACCGGGTGATCCCGCGTCTTGCCGACGTGCGCCGCTATTTCCGGGTCGCCATGCGCGCCTCGGGCATTGGCACCGTGATCGGCGCGCTGCCGGGGACCGGCGGCGACATCGCTGCCCTGCTGGCCTACGACGATGCCAAGCGGGCGACGAAGAACCCGGAGGTGCCCTTCGGCGAGGGCGCCAAGGAAGGGCTGGTGGCGCCGGAGGCGGCCAACAACGCGGCGGTGGGCGGCGCCTTCGTGCCGATGCTGACGCTGGGCATTCCGGGCGATGCGGTCACCGCCGTCATCATCGGCGCGCTGTTCATCCACGGGCTGAAGCCCGGCCCCCTTCTCCTGGTCGAGACCCCGCATCTGTTCTGGTTCACGGTCGGCAACCTGGCGCTCGCCAACATCTTCCTGCTGATCTTCGGCCTGACCGGCATCCGCATCTTCACCAAGATCGTCGAGTGCCCGAAGGCGATCCTGATCCCGCTGATCATCATCCTGTCGGCGGTCGGCTCCTACGCCATCCAGAACAACCCGGTCGACATCTACTGGATGCTGCTGTTCGGCGTGTTCGGCTATTTCCTGAAGGTCTACGGCTTCCAGGTCGGGCCGGTGATCCTCGGCGTCATCCTGGGGCCGATGATGGATTCCAACTACCGGCGGGCGATGATCGGAGCACGGAACGATCCGGCGACCTTCATCTGGGATTTCCTGTCGCATCCGATTTCCTGCGTGCTGCTGATCGCCTTCCTGGCGCTGCTGATCTCGCAGACGCCGCTCGGCCGATTGGCGCGCGAGGCGTGGCGGGGAAGGCGGGCGCAGGGGCGCGGAGCGGGGTGACCGCCGGCAGGGCCGTGCGGCCGCAGACCTGAGACCCGCGCCTTCACTGGCAAAGTGAACGGGCGAAAGAGCGAAGAGATGAAGACGAAAGCCCGCATCGCCATTGTCGGGGCCGGCAAGATCGGCCGCGTGCACATGGCCCAGGCCGCCCGCGAGGGCGAGCTTGCCGGCGTCGCCGATCCGTCCGCGGACGGGCGGCAGGCGGCGGAAGCCTTCGGCGTGCCGTGGTTCGAAACTCTCGACGAGATGCTCGCCCGGCTGCGGCCCGACGGGGTGGTGCTGGCAACGCCGAACCGGCTGCACGCGCCGCAAGCGCTCGCCTGTATCGCGGCCCGCGTGCCGGTGCTGGTGGAAAAGCCGCTGGCCGACACGGCCGAGGCGGCGCGCGAAGCAGTCGTGGCGGCACGCGCGGCCGGCGTTGCGCTTCTGGTCGGCCATCACCGACGGCACAATCCGCTGATCGCGGCAGCGCGGGCCGAGATCGCCGGCGGTGCCATCGGCCGGCTGGTCGCGGTCAATGCGCTGTGCTGGTTCCGCAAGCCGGACAGCTATTTCGAGGTGCCCTGGCGCACCCAGCCGGGCGGCGGGCCGATCCTCACCAACCTGATCCACGACATCGACCTGCTCCGCCACCTGTGCGGCGACGTCGCCGGCGTGCAGGCGCGCGCCTCGTCCCTGGCGCGCGGCCACGCGGTGGAGGACACGGCGGCCGTGCTGCTGCGCTTCGCCAATGGCGCGCTGGGCACCGTGACCGTTTCCGATGCGGTCGCCGCGCCCTGGAGCTGGGAGCTGACGGCCGGCGAGAACCCCGACTATCCGGAAACCTCGGCCAGCTGCTACACGATCGGCGGCACGGCCGGCTCGCTGTCGCTGCCCGATCTCGGGCTCTGGCACTACGAGGGCGCCGCCGACTGGGCGCAGCCGATCTCGCGCAAGGTGCTGACCCGGCAGGGCGGGGACCCCTTCGCGCTGCAGATGCGCCATTTCTGCGAGGTCGCGCTCGGCCGGGCCGTACCGCTGGTGCCGGGCGAGGAGGGCCTTGCGACGCTCGACGTGCTCGCCGCCATCCGCCGGGCGGCGGAAACAGGCGGCGAGGTCGAGGTCCCCCCGCCGCTCGGCGCGTCCGTTTCGCCCGTCCCGCCGGAGCCTGGCGTTTCCCTTTCCTCTCACAGCAAGGCCGGTGCCCCATGAAGACGTCCATCGCCACCGTTTCGATCAGCGGCGACCTTCGGGAAAAGCTGGCGGCGATCTCGGCCGCCGGCTTCGACGGGATCGAGATCTTCGAGAACGACTTTCTCGCCTTCGACGGCAGTCCGCGGGACGTCGGCGCGATGATCCGCGATGCCGGGCTGGAGATCACGCTGTTCCAGCCGTTTCGCGATTTCGAGGGCATGCCGGAGCCGCATCGGGCGCGCGCCTTCGACCGGGCGGAGCGCAAGTTCGACCTGATGCAGGAGCTGGGCACCGACCTGATGCTGGTCTGCTCCAACGTCTCTCCGGTCTCGCTCGGCGGCATCAACCGCGCGGCCGACGATTTCGCCGAGCTCGGCGAGCGCGCGGCCGCACGCGGCCTTCGCGTCGGCTACGAGGCGCTGGCCTGGGGCCGGCACGTCAACGACCACCGCGATGCCTGGGAGGTGGTGCGCCGGGCCGATCATCCCAATGTCGGCCTCATCCTCGACAGCTTCCATACCCTGGCGCGCAAGACCGATGTCGACACGATCCGCGCGATCCCCGGCGACCGGATCTTCATCGTCCAGCTGGCCGACGCGCCCTTGATCGACATGGACCTGCTCTACTGGAGCCGGCATTTCCGCAACATGCCGGGCGAGGGCGACCTTGCGGTCACCGACTTCATGCGGGCGGTCGCCGCGACCGGTTACGACGGGGTGCTATCGCTGGAGATCTTCAACGACCAGTTCCGCGGCGGCTCGCCGAAATCCATCGCCGTCGACGGCCACCGCTCGCTCGTCTACCTGATGGACCAGGTGCGCCGCCGCGAGCCGGACGTGCGCATCCCGCTGCCCGAGATGCCCGACCGGATCGAGGCGCAGGGCATCGAGTTCGTCGAGTTCGCCGCCGACGAGGCGGAGGCGGAGGAGCTGGCGCGCATGTTCGCCAGCCTCGGCTTCGTCGAGGCCGGCCGCCACGTCTCCAAGGACGTCACCTTGTGGCGGCAGGGCGGGATCAACCTGCTGATCAACACCGAGCGGGAGGGCTTTGCCCATTCCTCCTACCTGGTGCACGGCACGTCCGTTTGCGCCATCGGGCTCCGGGTCGCCGATGCCGCGGCCACCGTGGCGCGCGCCAGGGCGCTGGGCGCCGACACGTTCGACCAGCCGGTGGGCCCGGGCGAGCTCGCCATTCCCGCGATCCGGGGCGTCGGCGGCGGCGTGATGCATTTCGTCGACGAGAAGCTCGCAGGGCTGTGGGAGACCGACTTCCGCCTTGCTGGGGGCGGCAAGGCGGCCGCCGCCGGCGGGCTCGTGTCGATCGACCATCTGGCGCAGACGATGAACTACGAGGAGATGCTGACCTGGACGCTGTTCTACACCTCGATCTTCGCGACAGCGAAGACGCCGATGGTGGATGTGGTCGACCCGGCCGGGCTGGTGCGCAGCCAGGCGATCGAGACGGCGGACGGGGCGTTGCGGATCACGCTGAACGGGGCGGAGAACCGACGCACGCTCGCCGGCCGCTTCATCGCCGAGAGCTTCGGCTCGGCGGTCCAGCATGTCGCCTTCGAAAGCCGCGACATCTTCGCGACCGCCGAAGCGCTGAAGGCCTGCGGCTTCAAGGCTCTGGAGATATCGCGCAACTACTACGACGACCTGGAGGCGCGCTTCGGCCTCGACCCGGACTTCGCCGACCGGCTGCGGGCCGAGAACATTCTCTACGACCGGGACGGGGAGGGCGAATACTTCCAGCTCTACGGCCCGAACTACGGCGAAGGCTTCTTCTTCGAGATCGTCGAGCGGCGCGGCGGCTATCGCGGCTATGGCGCGGCCAATGCGCAGTTCCGCATCGCCGCGCAGAAGCGCCACCTGCGGCCCGAGACCGTCCCGCGCCGCTGAGCGCGCGTCACGCCGGCCCGGCGATCTCCATGTCGAGGATCGCCGAGCTCAGGCACTTGCCGTGCGCATCGAGCGCGAGCGAGCGGGTGACGCCGCCCTTCAGCGCGCCGTGCAGCACGAAATTGAGCGCGCCGAGCCGGGGCAGGACGAAGCGCTCGATCTCGCCGATCTCCAGCCAGGCAAGATGGGCGCGCAGCCGCTCGGGCGTCACCGAGGCCTCGATCAGCGGCCAGTTCGCCATCTCGTAGGCGATGACCGAGACGTTGGAGATGTTGCCCTTGTCGCCGGTCCGCGAATGGGCGATGTCGCGCAGCAGCATGGCTCAGCTTTCCATCAGGGTCAGGGCGGGGGAGACCTCGGCCTCGGGGATCAGGGTGGAAAGAATGCCGACGATCTCGCGCACCTGGCGCGTCACGCCGCCGCCGGCCGCCGGGCCGTTGAGATAAAGGCTCTCCACCTCGTCGGCGACCAGCCGGGCCTCCTCCGCCGTGCTGGCGCGCGCGGCAAAGCGCACCCGCACCTCGCGCGCCTCACGGGCGGCGGAGGTCGATCCGCCGAGGATCGCGTCGACGCCGATCAGCTCGCCGCGCGTCTCCAGATAGGGCACGGGGCTTTCCGCGATCCGCTCGCGCAGGATCTCCAGCGCCAGTCGGCCGCGCGCTTCCGCTCCCGGCCCGGCATAGGAGATCTGCCCCTCGCCGACATGGCTGTCGACATAGCCGAGCGAGACCTTCAGCGTGCCGGTGCGCGCGCGGCCCGAGCCGCCGGAGACCCGCACCCGGTCGGGACCTTCCGCGGCGATCTCGACGCCGGAGAAGTCGGCGATGACGTCGGGCTGCAGATAGGCCGCCGGATCGTGCACCTCGTAGAGCAACTGTTCCTTGCAGGTCGCCTCGGTGACGGCGCCGCCGGTGCCGGCGAGCTTGGTGATGACCGCGGTGCCGTCCGCTTCCACCTCGGCGATGGGAAAGCCGAGGCGGGCAAGACCGGCAACGTCCTTGAAGCCGGGATCGGCGAAATAGCCGCCGGTGATCTGGCCGCCGCATTCCATCAGATGGCCGACCAGGGTGCCGCGGCCGAGCAGCGGCCAGTCGTCCATCGCCCAGCCGAAGGCATGGACCAGCGGCGCGAGATAGAGCGCCGGGTCGGCAGCGCGTCCGGTGAGCACGATGTCGGCGCCCGCTTCCAGCGCGGCGACGATGGGGCCGGCGCCGATATAGGCGTTGGCGGAGAGGAGCGGGCGGCCGAGGCCGCGCACCGTGCCCCCGGTCTCCAGCAGCTCCAGCTCCGATCCCTCGACGGCGGCCAGCACGTCGTCGCCGGTTACGGCGGCGATCTTCAGACCGCGGATCCCCAGCTCGCGGGCGATGTCCAGCGTCTTGCGGGCGGCGGCCAGCGGATTGGCGGCGCCCATGTTGGAGACGATGCGCGGTCCGTTTGCCCCGCGTGCGGGCAGCACCGCGCGCATGCGCCGCTCCAGCAGGGGATCGTAGCCGGCATCCGGGTCGGCGCGCCGTGCCTGCTGGGCCAGCGCGATGGTGCGCTCGGCCAGGCACTCGAAGACGAGATAGTCGAGCTCGCCGCGCGCGGCGAGATCCACCGCCGGCTCGATGCGGTCGCCGGAAAAGCCGGCGCCGGTTCCGATCCTCAGGCTCTTCATCCTGCCGCTCCGCTCAGGGGCCGTCGCGCCTTGCCGAAATGCCACGACAGGGCGAGCAGCAGGCCGGCAAGCAGCGGCGCGGCCGGGTGCGGCCAGATGGCGAGAGCGATGGAAGTGGCGAACACGGCGATGTTCAGGGCGCGAATGGCGAAGAGTTTCTGCCCGCTCAGCAGGGACGGAATGGCGATCACCAGCACCAGCCCCGACAGGAGCGCGTTGCCGATGGCCATCCAGTCGCCCTGTGCCGTCATGCCGGGATAGAGCAGCAGCATGAAGGGCACCACATAGGTGACCGCGCCGAGGCGCACGGCTTCCATCGCGGCGGGCAGCCAGTTGGTCTGGGCGATGCCGGCACCGACGAAGACGGCGACGCAGACGGGCGGGGTGATCACCGAGATGGTGGCGAAGTAGAAGACGAAGAGATGGGCCGCCAGCGGGTCGATGCCGACGGCGGTCATGGCCGGTGCCAGCACGGCGGCGACCAGCACATAGGCGGCGGTCGTCGGCAGGCCCATGCCCATGATCAGGCAGACGCCGCCGACGATCAGCGCCACCAGCAGGGCGGAGTCGCCGGCCAGCGAGACGATCATCGAGCTCAAGGTGACGCCGATGCCGGTGAGGTTGATCATCGAGACGAGGATCTGCGCGCCGGCCAGCAGCACGCCGATGATCACCATGCCCTTGCCGGCATCCTTGATGCCGGCGACGACGAGGCGCGCCATCTTCGCGGCCGGCATCTGGCCGAGCGAGGTGGCGACGAAGGCGATCATCAGCCCGGTGATGCCGTAGAAGGCGGTGGTGGCGACCGAGCGGCCGAGATAGACGCCGACGGCCAGTCCGCCGATGGCGGCCAGGATCGGCAGCACCCGGCGCGGGGCGAGGATCGTCGACCAGGCCGGCAGCTCGTCCTCGGGCACCAGCGTCAGGTTCTTGCGCACCGAGACGATGTGCACCGTGACGAAGACGGAGAGATAGAACAGCAGCGCCGGGATGATCGCGGCGGTGATGATCTGGATGTAGGAGACGCCGAGGATCTCGGCCATGACGAAGGCGGCCGCGCCCATGATCGGCGGGGCCAACTGGCCGCCGGTGGAGGCGACCGCCTCGACGGCGGCGGCGAAGGCCGGCGGGTAGCCGAGGCGCTTCATCATCGGGATGGTGAAGTTGCCGGTGGTCGCCACATTGGCCACGGCCGAGCCGGAGATCATGCCGAACAGGCCGCTGGCGATGGTGGCGATCTTGGCCGCGCCGCCCGCCTGGCGGCCGCCGATGCGCATGGCGAGATCCATGAAGCTCTGCCCGCCGCCGGTATGCAGCAGCAGCGAGCCGAACAGCACGAAGGCGGCGATGACGGTGGCGGCGACGCCCGTCAGCATGCCCCAGATGCCGAGATCGCCGAGGAAGATGGTCTCGGTGACGAAGGCACCGTCGAAGCCGCGATGGGCCAGTGTTCCGGGCAGCATGTCGCCGAACAGCGCATAGGCGAGGCCGACGAGAACGAGGGCGGGAAAGATGACGCCGACGGCCCGCCGGCCGATCTCCAGCACCGAGGCGACGAGGCCGACGGTCAGCGCCATGTCCAGCGTCGTCGCCCAGGGCAGGGTCGTCATGATCCGGTCGTAGTTGACGACGATGTAGCTGCAGGCGGCGATGGAGATGCCGGCGGCCGCAAGGTCGACGGCAAGGCCGAGCGGGCGCCACCGCCGGCCATGGCCCAGCGGATAGACCGCAAGGCCGAGGCAGACGACGAGCGCCAGGAAGACCGCGCGCTGGATCAGGCTCTCGAACGGGCCTGTCGCTGCCGTGTAGAAGACGAAGATGCCCGTCAGCAGCGCCAGGGCGTCGCGGGTCCGGTTCAGCACGGCGATCCTCCGAAGGCTCGGGTGTCAGTTGGCGGCGGGCTGCAGGCGGGCCGGGATCTCGATGCCCTGCTCGCGGTACCAGCGGGCGGCGCCGGGATGCAGCGGGATCGTCGCGTATTGCAGCGTCAGCTGAGCCAGATCGACGCCCTTGACCGAGGCGAGCGCCGCGCCCTGGGCCTCCTTGTCCTCCATCACCGCCTTGACGATCTTGTAGGCCGCCTCTTCCGACAGGGCGGGACCTGCGGCCGCGCCGACGCCGAAGCTCCAGGTCGCATAGGCCGGCATCCCGTCGGCCGCGCCCGCGGGCACGTCGACGATGGAGACGTCCGGCATCTTCTCTGCGAGCACCGCCTTCTGCTCGTCGGTCAGGCCGAGCACCTTGATCGGGGTGAAGGTGGCGATGTCGAGGGTCGAGCCGTCGAGCTTGGTGCCGGCGCCCGACTTCACGTAGCCGGCGACGCGGTTGTCCTTGATCATGTCGACGACGTCGGTGGTCGAGCCGCGCACATAGTCGGCCGACAGGCCGAGCGCTTCGAACACCGCCTCGGTGGTGCTCTCGGTCGCCGAGCCCTTGATGCCCGGGTTGAAGCGCACGCCCTTCAGCTCGGCAAGGCTGCCGACCTCGGCGTCCTCGCGCACGATGACGTTCTGCGGCGCACCGGTATAGACCCACAGCAGGCCGAGTTTCATCGGCCG
Organism: Stappia sp. WLB 29; assembly: GCF_023507705.1. Classification (GTDB taxonomy): domain Bacteria; phylum Pseudomonadota; class Alphaproteobacteria; order Rhizobiales; family Stappiaceae; genus Stappia. The sequence goes on from NZ_JALBGD010000002.1 coordinate 530,319, forward strand.
GCCGTCGAACTCGTTGGTGCCGGCATGGGCATGCTGGGCGACGTTGGTGGTGACGAGGCCGAAGTCGACCTGGCCGCGCTCGATGCGGCGCAGGTTGTCGAGCGTCGCGCCGGTTTCCACGACGGAGGCCTCGAGGCCCTCCGCCTTCTCGTTCACCAGCTTGGCGACGGAGACGAAATAGCCGTAGTGGTTGGACGAGGCCGAGGTGGAGCCGATCAGCAGCTTCTCCTGGGCAACGGCGGGCTGGGCGAGCGCAAGCGCGAACGCGCCCGCCATGGCGAGATGTGAAAGTCGCATCGTGATTTCCTCCCATGTGCCCTTGGCGGGCAGCGATCTCGGGCCGGTCCTTCCGCCTGGACGCCGCTCCTCCGGCGCCCGCACCGACGGCGGACCTGTACCCTTTGCAAGAGTGTCCTAGGATCTTTGTTGTCAGAAGTGCTTATTTTGCGATAATTGATGCATGGATCGCAACAAATTCGATCTGGAGGACCTGCGGGTCTTTTCCAGCCTCGCCACAGGCGGGCGGTTTCGCGCCGTCGCCGACGAGATCGGCATGTCCGCCTCCGCCCTCAGCCGGCAGATCGCCCGGCTGGAGGAGCGGCTCGGCACGCGCCTGTTCAACCGCGACACGCGCAATGTCTCGCTGACCCCGCAGGGCCACACCCTGCTGCGGCTGGCGCAGCAGGTGCTCAACACCGCTGCCAATGCGGGGGCGGAGTTCGACGCCTATCTCGCGGCCCGGCGCGGCCGGTTGACGATTGCCGGCCTGCCGTCGGTGACCGCCGGATTGCTGCCTTCGCTGGTCGCCCGGTTCCTCGCCCGCCATCCCGATATCGACGTGCAGATCAACGACGCGCTGTCCGACAGCGTCATCCGCTCGGTCGAGCAGGGCGAGTCCGATCTCGGCTTCACGGCCGGCGCGGTGGAAAATTCCGACCGGATCTCGTTCCGCACCCTGCTGTCGGACCCGTTCGTGGCGGTGGGGGCGGCCGGCGGCATTCTGGAGGATCGCGACAGCTGCACCTGGCGGGAACTCAGCGAAATGCCGCTGGTCGCCATGGCGCGCGGCACCAGCGTGCGGCTTCTGATCGATGCGGCCTGCTCGCAGCAGAACCTGCCGTTCCGCCCGCGCTTCGAGGTGGCGCATCTCGCCACCGCCGGGGCCTTCGTGTCGCAGGGGCTGGGCGTCACCGCCCTGCCGGTGCTGACCCTGCCGGTGCTGAGTTCGGGAAATCTGATCTACCGCCGGCTGGTGGAGCCGGAGGTGCTGCGCCATGTCGGCATCATCTGGCGGGCCGGCCATGTGCTGTCGCCGGCCGCCACCGCCTTTCTCGACCTGGTGCGCGGCGTCGATCTGTCCAGCGAGGTGCCGGATCCGTTCGGAACCGGCTGAGCCTCAGCGCGCCGGCCGGGCATCTCGGGCGCGGCCGCACACGAGAACCGCCTCGCGAGCAACGTTCAGCACGCCGCCGGCCTCGTCCAGCCGCGCGGCGACGAGCCGGCGCAGAGCCGCGATCTCCGCTTCGCCGGCCCGGTTTCCGGGCGGGTAGGACGTCAGATACTGGACGATGTCGTCGGCGTCGGCGATGACATAGATGTCCTGGAAGCGGTGCAAGGCGACATCATCGAACCGCTCGCCGAACAACTCGAGCGCCCGGCCGGGGCCGAAGATGCGGGCGGCGGGATCGCGCGGGGCGCCGCCGAAGGCGCGGCTGCCGAGATCGAACAGCGCGCCGAGATTGTCCTCGCCATTGGTGGTGACGGCGGCAAGGCCCCCCGGGCGCAACACGCGGGCCATCTCGTCGAGCGCCCGTCCGGCATCCTCCACGTGATAGAGCATGTGCATTGCGATGGCCGCGTCGAAGCTGGCGTCGGCGAAGGGCAGGTCGGCTGCGTCGCAGGCCTTGCCAGTGAGCGACGGGATACGGCCGTCTCGCTCCAGATTGGCGATCGCTTCCGATACCATCCCGGCGGAATTGTCGGTGAGCGTAAGCCGCAGGCCGGAGGGGCAGGAGTTGCCGGCGGAGAGCCAGAACCAGCCGGCGCCGCACCCGATATCGAGAACGTCGCTGTCCGGCGTCAGCTCCAGCTGCGCGCTCACCCAGTCGAACCAGTTTCGATTGGCGTAGCGCGCGTGCAACCCGCCGCGCGCCCTGAGATTGCCGCTCGTGCGGTACTGATCGGCAACCGGGGTCTCCGGCATGGCGCGCTCCTGCATGGCTTGGGAGGGGCCGGCCCGATGCGGACCGGCCCCTGGGTGGGCCTTGCGAGTTAAGCACCGCACCGCAAAGCGGGCAAGCTGGCGAGACTTGCAAGGGGCGGGCGTCAGCCGGCGGCCGGATGCAGCTCGTAGAGCGTGAGCGGCTGGATCAGGCGAAAGCCCTTCTCGCTCGCTGTCGCATTGACCTTGAACAGGGCGTCCAGCTCGCCGCGGCGCTCTCGCGCCGCCGCCTTGCGCGCCGGATCGACGGCGACGAGATAGTCGATGAACTCCTCCAGGGCGGCGAAGTCCGACAGGCGGTCGTAGGTGTCGTGCCGGGCGACGTGCCAGTTTCCGCTGGCGATGTCGGCATCGAGCGCGCGCAGGGCCGCGGCCCGGATCTCCGTCTCGTCCTCGACCGGGCGCATCACCTCGAAGAAGCTGCCGCGGGCGAGCGGCTCCACGACGATCAGCGCGCCGCCTTTCGTCAGCACCCGCCGGGTCTCGGCGAGCGCCTGGCGCATCACCGCTTCAGGCACGTGGTGCAGGGCGTTGAGGAAGATCGCCGCGTCGAAGCTGCCGTCCGCAAAGGGCATGGCCTCGGCGGTCGCGCGCTCGAAGCGGGCGTGCCGTACCGCCTTGCGGGTAGCCTCGATCGCCGCCGCGTCCGGGTCGATGCCGGTCATCTCGAAGCCCTTGGCAGCGAGCGAGCGCGACAGCGCGCCATGGCCGCAGCCGATGTCGAGTACCTTGCGGGCCTTGCGGCCGGTCAGGATCTCAAGCAACCGCTCGCCGGTCTGCGGGACGGGAACCGCCTCAGGCCTCGACACGGGAGAACTCCGCGCGGACCCTGTCGGTATCGGCGCCGAGCGCCGGCACCGGGCCGAACTCCGGCGACTTGCCGTCGACCAGCGCGCCGGGGGCGAGCAGGCGCACCGGGCCGGTCGGCGTGTCCGCCTCGACATGGCGGTTCTGCGGGTGGCGGACCAGGTCGTCCATGGTGCTCACCCGGCCGAAGGCGATGCGGGCATCGCGCAGCCGGTCGGCCAGCGCATCGCGCGTGTGGCCGGAGAACACCTCGTTGATGATCGCGTCCAGTTCGGCGCGGTGGGCGACCCGGCGCGAATTGCTGGTGAAGCGGCTGTCGGTCGCCACTTCAGGACGTTCCAGCACGTCGCGGCAGAAATTGACCCACTCGCGCTCGTTCTGGATCGAGAACAGCACGTCCTTGCCGTCGCTTCCCGAATAGGCGCCGTAGGGAGCGATGGTCGGATGGTTGAGGCCGTTGCGCTCCGGTTCCTTGCCGCCATAGGCAAACTGCAGGTAGGGCACGTTCATCCAGTCGGCGAGCGCGTGGAACAGCGACACGGCGATATGGCGGCCCTCGCCGCTGCGCTCGCGGGCGAACAGCGCCTGCAGCACGGCCTGGTGCGCGGTCATGCCGGCCGCGATGTCGCAGACCGAGACGCCGACGCGCGCCGGGCCTTCCGCATTGCCGGTGATCGCCGACAATCCGCTTTCGGCCTGCACCAAGAGGTCGTAGGCCTTCAGGTCGCGGAACGGACCCTCGTCGCCATAGCCGGAGATCGACACGGTGATCAGCCGCGGGTTCTCCTGGCGCAGCCGGTCGGGGGCGAAGCCGAGACGGTCGATGGCGCCGGGCGCGAGGTTCTGGATGAAGACGTCGGCCTTGGCGATCATCGCCGCCAGCAGGGCGCGGTCGGCATCGTCTCGCAGGTCGAGGCAGACGGACTCCTTGCCGCGGTTGAGCCAGACGAAATAGGCGCTTTCGCCATGCACCAGATGATCGTAGGCGCGGGCGAAATCGCCCTCGGGCCGCTCCACCTTGACGACGCGCGCGCCGGCTTCCGCCAGCCGCCCGGACAGATAGGGCGCGGCCACCGCCTGCTCGACGGACACCACGAAGAGACCGGAAAGATCACCCTGCATTTTCAAAGCTTCTCCCTGTAAGTATCGCCAGTATGCCCGAAGCGCGGCATCGGGAGTAATAGAGGGGAGCGCCCGCAGCTATTGCCGCAATCTATGCCCCGGCGGCCATTCTCGCCCTGCCGCAGCCCCTGCCATAGCCGCAATCAATGAGGGCGGACGCAATTCGCTATTGGCCGGCGCGCGCCGCTCGCGCTTTTGTGGGCGCCTGCGACTTCTGACCAACCCATCCGGCGGACCCATCATGACACATCGCAACGAGACGACCGCGAAGGTCGACCGCATCACCCTGCCGCTCTTCGTGCCCGGCGACCGGCCGGAGCGTTTCGCCAAGGCGGTCGCCGCCGGCGCCGACGCGGTCATCGTCGACCTGGAGGACGCGGTCGCGCCCGCCGCCAAGGAGGCGGCGCGTGCCGGGCTTGCCGAGGCACTGGCACCACTGGTCGGCGAGGCGAGCATCCTGGTGCGCGTCAATGCCGGCGGCACGCCCTGGCATGCGGCGGATCTTGCCGCCTGCGCCGGCATTGCCGGTCTTGCCGGCGTCGTCCTGCCCAAGGCGGAGACGGGAGCCGATTGCGCCGGCGTTGCCGAGGCGACCGGCCTGCCGGTGATCGCGCTGGTGGAAAGCGCAAGAGGCCTTGCCAATGCCGGGGAGGTGGCCGGCGCCAGCGCTCGGCTCGCCTTCGGCTCCATCGATTTTGCCGCCGATCTCGGTATGGCGCACGCGCGCGAGGTGCTGCGCCCGGCCCGCTTCGCCCTGGCGATGGCCGCGCGCCTTGCCGGCCAGTGCGGCCCCATCGACGGGGTGACCACCGCACTCAAGGACGAGGAGGCGATTGCCGGCGACTGCCGCCATGCGGTGGAGATGGGTTTTGCCGGCAAGCTAATCATCCATCCGGCGCAGATCGCTCCGGCGCGGCGGGGCTTTGCGCCGTCGCAGGCCGAGTGCGCGTGGGCGCAGCGGGTGCTTGCGGCCGTGGAGGGGGGCGCTGCGGCGGTCGCCGTCGACGGCGCGATGGTCGATGCGCCGGTGATCATCAAGGCCCGGCAGATCCTGGCCCGCGCCGCCTCCGCCGCCGGCTGACCGGGTTCCGCAAAAAAGACGCCCGTGCCATCGGCCAAAAAAAGACGCCCGTGCCATCGGCACGGGCGTTTCCAGTGGTGGGGCAGGGGACCCCTGGCTGCTCGGTCAGACTGGCTAGATCGTGCGCCCGCCATCGACCTCGAGGATGACGCCGGTGATGAAGTCGGCTTCGTCCGAGGCGAGGTAAAGCGCGGCATTGGCGATGTCGCGCGGCTGCGACAGGCGGCCGAGCGGGATGGTGGCGAGGAATTTCGCCCGGTTCTCCGGCGTGTCCGGCATGCCCATGAACTGCTCCAGCAGGCCGGTGACGCCCATCACCGGGGCGATGCCGTTGACGCGGATCTTGTCGGGGGCGAGCTCGACGGCAAGGCTGCGGGTCATCAGGTTCACCGCGCCCTTCGACGAGTTGTACCAGGTCAGGCCCGGACGCGGCCGGATGCCGGCGGTCGAGCCGACATTGATCATCACGCCGGCGCCCTGCTCGCGCCAGATCGGCACGCAGGTCTTGGTCATGTGGAAGATCGACAGCACGTTGATGTCGTAGATCTTGCGGAAGGTCGCCTCGTCCGTCTCCATCAAGGGCCGGTTCGGGTTGGTCCAGCCGGCATTGTTGACCACGATGTCGAGCGAGCCGAAGGCATCGCAGGTCTTCGCCACGGCCGCCGCCACGTCCTCGGCCTTGGAGACGTCGCACTTGACGGCGATGGCCGCATCGCCGAGCTCGGCGGCGACGGCCCTGGCGCCGTCCTCGTTCAGGTCGACGATCGCCACCTTGGCGCCTTCGCGCACATAGGTCTCGGCGATGCCCTTGCCGAAGCCGGAGGCGGCGCCGGTGACGAGAGTGGTTTTTCCTTGAAGTCGCATGTCTTTGCTGTCCTCAGCCGTGATTGTGGACGACGGTCTTGATGTGAGAGAATTCGTGCAGCGCCGCGAAGCCCTTCTCGCGGCCGTGGCCGGACTTGCGGATGCCGCCGAAGGGCAGCTCGATGCCGCCGCCCGCGCCGTAGCCGTTGATGAAGACCTGGCCGCAATGCATCGCCTTGGCGACGCGCTGCTGGCGGCCGCCGTCGCGGGTCCAGATGCCGGCGACGAGGCCGTATTCGGTGCCGTTGGCGATGCGGATCGCCTCCGCCTCGTCGTCGAAGGGGATGGCGCACAGAACGGGTCCGAACACCTCCTCCTGGGCGATTCTGGAGTTCGGGTCGCAGGGGCCGAACAGGGCGGCGGCGACGTAGTAGCCGCCTTCCGGCGAGCCCTTGGCGATGCTGCCGCGGGCGACCAGCGGTGCATCGGCCTCGGCGATATAGGTCTCCACCCGCTTCTTCTGGCGGGCCGAGATCAGCGGCCCGAGCACGGCGTCCTCGCCGGAACCGGAGGCCGCGACCGCCTCGAAGCGGGTCTTCAGCTCGGCCATCACCTTGTCGTAGATGCCCCGCTGCAACAGCACGCGCGAGCCGGCCGAGCAGGTCTGGCCGCCGTTCTGGATGATGGCGTTGACCAGCACCGGATAGACCGCGTCGAGATCGGCATCGTCGAAGATGATCTGCGGCGACTTGCCGCCGAGCTCCAGCGTGCAGCCGATGAAGTTGCGCGCCGCCGCCGTCTGGATCAGCACGCCGACTTCCGGCGAGCCGGTGAAGGACAGGAAGTCGACCTTTCGATGCTCGGACAGGGCCTTGCCGGCGACCTCGCCGCGGCCGGTGACGATGTTGATGGCGCCGGCCGGGAAGCCGACCTCCATAGCCAGTTCGCCGATGCGCAGCGCCGTCAGGCAGGCGTCCTCCGCCGGCTTCAGCACGGTGGCGTTGCCCATGGCAAGTGCCGGGGCGATCGAGCGGCCGAACATCTGCGCCGGATAGTTCCACGGGATGATGTGGCCGGTGACGCCATGCGGCTCGCGCAGCACCTGCACGTTGTAGCCGTTGAGGAAGGGAATGACCTCGCCATGCACCTTGTCCGCGGCGCCGCCGTAATATTCGAAGTAGCGGGCCGTCGCGATCATGTCGGCGCGCGCCTGCTTGATCGGCTTGCCGTTGTCCATGGTCTCGAGCCGGGCGAGCGCCTCGGCCTCCTCCAGGATGCGGTTGCCGAGGCGCACCATCAGCCGGCCGCGCTCGGCCGCCGTCAGCTTGGACCAGGGCCCGCCGTCGAACGCGGCGCGGGCGGCCGCAACCGCCGCATCGACATCCTCGGGGCCGCTGTCGGCGATGCGGGTGAACACTTCGCCGTCGATGGGCGAGCGCACGTCCATCTCCTTGCCGGAGGCCGCCGGCACCCATTTCCCGTCGATCAGGTTGAGGGCGCGGGGCAGGGGGACGTTTGTGACAGTCATCAGTGGGTCCTTTCGTGCTCGAGCGAGCTTTCGGAGACTTCCCCGCGCTCGATCAGGAGCGTGCGGCTGGCGAAGCCGCGCAGCAGGGAGGGGTTGGATTCGGTGATGATCAGGGTCACCGTCCGGTCGGCGTCGCGCAACGCCTTCAGCGCCTCGGCATAGCGCAGGGCCAGCGCCGGGGCGAGACCCTGGAACGGCTCGTCGAGCATGATGAGGCGGGTGCCCAGCATCAGGGCGCGGCCGAGGGCGACCATCTTGCCCTGGCCGCCGGAGACGTTGCCGGCCGGGCGGCCGGCCATCGTCTTCAGCTCCGGCAGGATGTGGTAGACCCGGTCGAGCCGGCGTTTGGTCTCGGCCGCGTCCAGCTTGGCGACCTGCGCCGGCAGCAGGATGTTCTCCTCCACGGTGAAGGCGGAGAACAGCCGCCGGTCCTCCGGCGCATAGCCGATGCCGAGGCCCGGGCGTTTTGCCGGCAACAGGCCGGTGATGTCCTCGCCCTCGAAGCGGATGCTGCCGGTGACCGTGGTGAAGCCCATGATCGAGCGCAGCAAGGTGGTCTTGCCGGCGCCGTTGCGACCGATCAGGGCGACGGTCTCGGCGGCGGAGATGGTGACGTCGAGATTGCGCAGGATCGGGATGATGCCGATCGAGGCGCCGACATTGCTCAGTTCCAGCATCACACGGCCTCCCCGATGACGTCGCGGATCACGTCGGGATGGCGCAGGATTTCCTCCGGCGATCCCTGCATCTGCAGCCGGCCGGCGGCCCACACGGCCACCTCGTCGGCGTAGCGCGAGACGATGCCCATGTCGTGCTCGACGAAGACGCTCGTCACCTTCGCCTCGGACAGCGCCTTGACCAGGATTTCCATGATCTTGAACTTCTCCGAGGAGGCGACGCCCGAGGTCGGCTCGTCCATCAGCAGCAGCTTCGGCCGCAGGGCCAGCGCCACGGCGATGTCGACCAGCTTGCGCTGGCCTTCCGAGAGCTCCACCACCAGCCGGTCGGCGACATCGGCGCAGCCGACCATGTCGAGCAGGTGCAGCATCTCGGCCCGCTCGCGGATGCGGTGCAGGTTCTGCAAGGGATGGCGCAGCTGCTCGCGGGCAGCGGCCGAGATCAGCAGGTTTTCGAGCGCGGTGTGCTCGGTGAACAGCTGCGGGATCTGGAAGGCACGGGCAACGCCGAGGCGCACGATGCGGCGCGGCGGCAGCGGCGTGACGTCCTGGCCCTCGAAATAGACCTTGCCCCTGGTCGGCTTGATCCAGCCGGTGCAGATGTTGAGGAACGTCGTCTTGCCGGCGCCGTTCGGGCCGATGATGGCGAGGTTCTTGCCCCGCTCGATGGCGAGCGACACGTCGTCGGCGGCGACGACGCCGCCGAAGCTGATCTGCAGGTTGCGGGCTTCGAGAAGGATCTCGCTCATTCCGACCTCCCTTTGCCGGTCAGGCGGGCCAGCGCCGCATCGTAGATGCCGATCACGCCCTTGGGCGCGAACAGGATGATGACGAGCAGGAAGCCGCCGAGCACCATCTGCCACACGTCGCCGGCAAAGGCCGAGGCGTAGGTGCGGATGGTCTCGTAGATGACCGCGCCCACGAAGGCGCCGGCGACCGAGCCGGCACCGCCCAGCACGGCGATGAAGACCATCTCGCCCGAGCGGATCCACCAGGCGAATTCCGGCGTCACGACGCCCTGGACGATGCCCATGATGACGCCGCCGGTGCCGCACAGGGCCGCCGACAGGATGTAGCCGGACAGCAGCGCGCGCTGCGGCGAGACGCCGAGATATTGCAGGCGGGTCTCGTTGGTCTTGATGGTCTGGAAGATCTGCCCGGCGGGCGAGGCGAACCAGCGCATGGTGAACCAGCCGAGAAGGAGCACCAGGGCCACCGACAGGTAGAACATGATCAGCTCGAACGGGCCGCGCTCGAGCGCCATGCCGAACACGGTCGGGCGCGGTAGGCGGATGCCGTCGGCGCCGCCCGTGTAGTGGTAGAACTTCTCCAGGATCGACCAGAAGATCATCGAGAAGGCGAGGTTCAGCATGCCGAAGAAGATGCCGCGGTAGCGCACCACGAACAGGCCGACGATGATGCCGGACAGCACCGCGCCGGCAACCGCGACGACGAGCACCAGCACGAGGTCGGCGCCGGGCATGGAGGCCGACAGGAAGGCGGCGGCATAGGCGGCGATGGCGAAGTAGAGCGCGTGGCCGAACGAGACCTGGCCGGCGCGCAGCAGCACCGTCACGCCGACGACGGCGATGCCCTTGGCGAGCGCCAGGTTCATCAGGAGCTGAAGCTGCGGCGCGGCGAAGGGAATCGCGGCGACGGCGAGCACGAGAAGGGCCGGAATGGCCAGACGAAAGGTCATCCGTTCCTCCTCAGATCTTGCGGGCGGTCGGGCTGCCGAACAGCCCTTCCGGGCGCACCAGCAGGACGATCAGCATGATGAGATAGGGAACGAGCACCGCCGTCTCCGGCCAGACATAGACCGCGAAGGAGCGGCCGAGGCCGATCAGCAGCGCGGTGAAGGCCGCGCCCTCGATCTGGCCGAGACCGGCTGTCGCCACCACGGCGAAGGACAGCACGATCATGTCCGCGCCCATGCCCGGCAGGATCGAGGTGGTGGGCGAAGCCAGCGCGCCGCCGAGCCCGGCAAGGGCCGCGCCGACGATGAAGGTCACCAGGAACACCTTGTCGGCGTCGATGCCGATGGACTGGGCCGCTTCGCGGTCCTCGGTGGTCGCCAGGATCAGCTTGCCGAGGATGGTGTGGCGCAGGAAGAAGCGCAGGCCCACCAGCAGCGTCAAGGCCAGCAGCGGCAGCAGGATCAGCTGATAGACGGTGTAGTTGACGCCGAAGACCTTCACCATGCCGAGCGCCTGCAGCGCCGAGGCCTGGAAATAGGGCTGGGTACCCCAGACCAGCCGCTGCACGTCCTCCAGGATCATGAAGACCGCGAAGGTCACCAAGAGCTGGAGCACTTCCGGCTTGTTGTAGATCCGGCGCAGCAGCAGCCATTCGATGGGGCCGCCGAGCAGCACGCCGACCAGGACCGCCGAGACGATCATCAGCGGGAAGGCCAGCAGCGGCGCGAAGCCGAGCGCCAGCACGTAGCCGGTGAGCGTGGCCGTCAGATACGCGCCGACCGCATAGAGCGAGCCGTGCGCGACGTTGAGGATGCGCATCACGCCGAAGATCAGCGTGAGCCCCACGGCGACACTGAAGACGAGGGCCGCATAGGCGATGCCGTCGAACAGGGCCAGAAGGAAGATGGTGAGGTTCATGGTCGTCCATTCGGTCGATGGGCGGAACGGTCCGCAGGCTTGCCGCGGCGGCGTGTTTCGGAACCGCCCCGGACGGGTCACCGTCCGGGGCGGGCCGGGAGGAAGGCCGGGGGGAGCGGACCCAGGCACGCCTGCCCTGGTCCGCTCGTGCTGTCCCGGCGCTTCTTATTTTTCGTAGGTGTCGACTTTCACGCTCGCGGCATATTCCGGCGTGAGCTTGCTGACCCATTCGACGGATTCCTGCCCGACCGGGGTGGTCAGCGCTTCGCCGTCGAAGATCATGATGTTTTCCAGCGTGGCGAAGGGATAGTCGCCGGACTGGACGCTCATGCCGAGGAGCTGGGCCTCGATGCCCTGGTTGTCTTCGCGGATGGTGACCTCACGACCGAGGCCCTGGAAGGTCAGGCCCTCGAAGGCTGCGATGACCTCGTCCTCTTCCGGCCATTCGCCGCCCTTGGCCGCGATCGCCTTCTCGTAGGCCGCCTTCAGCGCGGCCAGCGCCTGCGACATGTGGAAGACCGGGTAGATCGCGTGGGCGCCGGTCTTCTCGCGGAACGCGGCCATGAACTCCTGGAAGTCCGCGTCGTCGCGACGGTCCGGATGCAGGAAGTAGTGGTCGCCGCGCGCGCCGACGATATGGCCGGCCGGCAGGGTCGAGCCGAGACGCTCCAGCGAGCTTTCGGCCAGCGGGATGACGAAGGTCGAGGTGTTCATCAGGCCGCGCTGGGCCGCCTGCTGGATGAACGTGTCGAGGTCGCCGCCCCAGGAGGTCGACAGGATGACGTCGGGCTGCATCGCCTGCAGGCGGGAGATCTCGGTCGAGAAGTCGGCGGCGCCGAACTTGGGGAAGAACTCGCCAACCACCTCGACGTCCGGCTTCAGGGCCTTCAGCGCGGCGGAGAAGATCTGCCAGCTGTCGCGGCCCCAGGCGTAGTCCTGGTTGACGACGGCGATGGTCTTGAAGTCCGGCTTCACCTTCAGCAGGTAGAGCACGGTGGCGAGCATTTCCGGCGTAGCGTTCGCCTGGGTCCGGAAGACGTACTTGTAGTCGTTCTGCTCGAAGATCTGCTGGGTGCCGCAGTCCCACATCAGGTTCAGGACCTGGAGGTCCTCCGCCAGCGGGGCGAGCGTCTGGCAGTTGCCGGAGGAGATCGCGCCCATCATGGCATGGGCGCCGCCCTCGACCTGGCGGCGGAACTCGGTGGTCAGCGCCTCGGCGCCGGCACCCTCGTCGATGAAGGACAGGGCGACCGGTACGCCGCCGATGCCGCCTTCGGCATTGAGCTTCTCGACGATGATCTCGGCCGCATCGCGCGCCGGCACGCCGAACACGGAGGCCGGGCCGGTGAGGAACGTGGTGATGCCGACCTTGAGCTCGGCCGGCTTTTCCGCCGCCAGCGCGGCGATCGGGGCAGCGAGGATCGCCGCCGTCGTGAGCAGGAATTTCCGCATGGTTTCACTCCCTTCGAGTAGCCGCGGGCGATTGCGTGCCGCCCGCGTGTCCGTTTGCCCGATCAGCGGATCGCGATCGGGTTGATGATCATCTGCACCGCGCCCTTGAGGCGGGCCTGGCCGAGAACGAAGAGGAACTCGTACGCCTCGTCCTTCGCCAGTTCGCGGGTATCCATGTTCTCCAGGATGTAGATGCCGTTCTGCGGCTGCAGGATCTGGTGGGCGCGGAATGCCTCGCCCTCGACCTCGGCCGGAACGACCTCCATGCCCCAGGTGTCGGCGCCCACCGCCATCACACCGAGTTCGGCGAGATATTCGGCGCCGCTGACGCCGAGGCCCGGCTCCGCCGCGCCGAAGCGCTTGGGATCCGGATTGGGCCCGTCGAGCAGGTTCATCCAGTTGGAGTTGAACAGGACGACGTCGCCCTCGCGCAGCTCGACGCCCTGCTGGGCGGCGGCGGCCTTGATGTCGTCGGCGGTGTAGGCCTTGCCTTCCTCGATCATGTCGACGCCGTAGAACTTGGCCATGTCGAGCAGCACGCCGCGGCCGACGAGGCCGGGCAGGTTGTGCAGGCCGAGTTCGGTCAGGCCCGCGGCCTTGGCGAAGTCGCCGGCTTTGTGGCCGTTGTAGTAGACATGGTCGATGCCGGCATGGCCGAGACCGTCGATCTGCGGGCCGATGCCGAGCCAGCCCATGAAGATGTCGTCGTTGTAGGTGAAGGCGTTTTCGCCCAGCCCGCTATTGGTGATCTGGTTGGGCTGGAGCACGGTCACGGACAGGCTGCGCGGCGGAAAGGCCGGCGTGTCGCTGCCGACGATCATGCCGAGGCTGTAGACCTTGCCGGTGTTGACGAGTTCGGCGGCCAGCTTGATGCGCTCCGGCGTCATCAGGTTCGCCGACCCGATCTGGTCGTCCTTGCCCCAGCGCGATTCCGTCCATTGGTGATTGTGATTGTCGGCCTGGGCAAGGCTGGTGGCGACGACGAGCGCGAGCCCGGCGAGCGCCGCAGTGCAGTTGAAGACCCTCATGGCTTTCCTCCCAAAGCATGTGAGATGAAGAAGCCTAGGTATTGCCGACAGGGTGCACCAATAATTTGCTTGGTGCTCGGCTATTGCAAAAACCTATGACTGAAGCCGAAAAGCCATTTAAGCTCTGTCTTCACGCGTGTTTGCCGCTAGCATCCGCCCGACAGCGGGGTGCGATCCGCCGGCCGGCACGGCCCTGAGGGTGCACCATCGCAAGCAAACGGGCAACGCCGCGCTGCGGCGGCGGCGACCCTAGAGACAAAAGGGTGGAGACATGAAGATCACGGCGGCGGTGCTGGAGCGGGGCGAGGTCAAGGGCAACTACGCGGCGGAAAAGCCGCTGACCGTGCGCGAGGTCGAGCTGGCGCCGCCCGGTCCCGGCGAGGTCTTGATCCGCATCGCGGCCGCCGGCGTGTGCCATTCCGACCTCTCGGTGATCAACGGCACGCGGCCGCGTCCGCTGCCGATGGTGCTCGGCCACGAGGCCTCCGGCTATGTCGAGGAGGTCGGCGCCGGCGTCGACGACCTTGCGCCCGGCGATCATGTCGTGTGCATCTTCGCCCCCGGCTGCGGCCGTTGCACCCCTTGCGCGGAAGGCCGGCCGGCCTTGTGCGAGAAGGCGGCGAAGCATCACGGCGTCGGCGAGCTGATGACCGGCCATCGCCGGTTGTCGATGGACGGGCGGCCCGTCCACCATCACGTCGGCATCTCCGCCTTCGCCAGCCATGCGGTGGTCGCGCGCCAGTCGCTGGTCAAGGCCGACCAGGACATCGCCCCGCACATCTCGACGCTGTTTTCCTGCGCCATGCTGACGGGCGCCGGCGCGGTATTCAACACCGCCCATATCAAGCCGGGCGCCAAGGTCGCGGTGGTCGGCATCGGCGGCGTCGGCATGGCCGCGATCCTCGGCGCGGCAGCCGCCGGAGCCGGGCAGATCGTCGCCATCGACCCGTTCGAGAACAAGCTCGAGGTCGCCCGCCAGATGGGCGCGACCGATGCGGTCAAGGCGGGCGAGGGCGTCGTCGAGGCGGTGCGGGACCTCACCGGCGGCGGCGTCGACTACGCGTTCGAGCTGGCCGGCTCGGTGCGAGCGCTGGAGACCGCCTACGACATCACCCGGCGCGGCGGCACCACGGTCACCGCCGGCCTGCCGCATCCGGATTCTCGCATGGCGCTCAACGCGCTGAAGCTGGTCGCCGAGGAGCGCTCGCTGAAGGGCAGCTATATCGGCTCCTGCGTGCCACAGCGCGACCTGCCGCGCATGTTCGCGCTGCATCGCCGCGGCCTGCTGCCGGTGGAGAAGATGCTGAGCCACCGGCTGCCGCTTGCCGACATCAACCTGGCGATGGACCGCCTGGAAGACGGTTCGGCGATCCGCCAGGTGGTGGAGATCGGTTGAAAACCGGCTAATCTGCCCTCCATGGACATCCGCCACCTTCGCTATTTCATCGCCATTTCCGAGGCGCCGTCGCTCTCCGCGGCGGCGCAGGTGCTGGGCGTCGCCCAGCCGTCCCTGTCGCAATACGTCCAGCGCATGGAGCAGGAGCTCGGCGTGCAGCTGGTCGAGCGCTCGCCGCGCGGCACGATGCTGACCGAGGAAGGGCACCTCCTGGTGCGCCATGCCCGCGAGATCTGCGCCAGCATGGAGCATTGCATCTCGGAGATGCGCGATCTCGGCGGCGGCATCCGCGGCAAGGTCGGCTTCGGCATGCCGCCCTCGGTGTCGATGGTGATGTCGGTGCCGCTGGCCGAGACCGTGCGGGTCGAGCTGCCGGACGTGCGGCTGCGCGCCATCGAGGCGATGAGCGGCTACATCAAGAGCTGGATCGAGGACGAGACGGTCGATATCGGCTTCATCTACGACCTGGAGAAGGTCGAGCATTTCCGCATCATCCATGTGCTGGACGAGCAGCTGTTCTTCTTCTCCGCGCCGGACACCTGGCCGCTCGACACCCCGCCGGGAACGCCGGTGCCGATGCAGGCGCTGGAAAAGCTGGAGATGATCCTGCCCGGCGTTTCGCACGGGCTGCGCAAGACCATCGAGCGGCACGCGGCGGCCTGCGACGTCGATCTCAACGTGGTCATCGAGATGGACGCGATGACCCAGATCAAGGAGCTGGTGGCGCGCGGCTCCGGCCACACGATCTTCGCGCCCGCCGCCGTGCACGACTTCGTCGCCCGCGGCGAGCTGCTCAAGGCGCCCATCGTCGAGCCGACGATCTCGCGTCCGGTCTATCTCGTCAGCAAGCCGGCCCGCTCGATGAGCCGGGCCTGCCGCGCGGTCGAGCAGATCACGCTGGAGGTCGCCCGCGACCTGGTGCGGCGCGGCATCTGGGAAGGCGACCTGATCGAGAGCTGAGGCTCTTTCTAACGAGCCGTCGCTTGCATGGTGACAACCCCATCCTCGTCGCGCCGCACGCGCAGCGCCAAACCGCCGTCCTCGCCCTCGCGCGCTTCGACGCTCACCGGCCTCCCGCAGGTCAGCGGCGACAACCCGCGATAGGTGAAGGCTGCGGGGAGCTTGCCGAGCAGCGAGGCGGCAAGGTTCTGCATCCAGATCGACTGCAGCGGCCCGTGCACCACCAGCCCGTCATAGCCTTCCACGCCGGTGGCGTAGGGCTGGTCGTAGTGGATGCGGTGGCCGTTGAAGGTCAGCGCCGAATAGCGGAACAGCAGCGTCGGCGTCGGCGTCACCTGCCAGCGCGCCAGCAGCGCCTGCCAGTCTTCTGCCGGCTGCGGTGCGGTGCCGGCGCCGGGCTTGGGGTCCTCGCGATAGACGATGTCGTGGCGCTCGACGACATGGGCCTCGCCCGCCACCTCGTAGACATGGTCCAGCGTGACGAAACCGAGCGGCCCGCTGCGGCCCTGCTTGAAGGTCACGTCGCGGATCGTCGTCACGCGCGTCACCTCGTCGCCGGGCGAAAAGGCCTTGCGGTATTCCAGGTGGCCGCCCGCCCACATGCGCCGGGGCAGGGGGAGCACCGGCAGGAAGATGCCGGTGCGCGGATGGCCGTCGCGGCCGAGATCCGCCGGCTCCACCACGTCGGGCGCCAGGCACCAGTGCACGCCGGCCGGAACGTCGGTCTGCCACAGCATGCCCGACAGGGTCGCCCGGTAGCGCTCCAGCAGCTCGCGGTCGAGCGCCTCGCTCACCCGCCTTTGCTTGCCGATCCACTGCGCATAGTCGCTCATGCCCGTGCTCCCACCAGGGCGCCGAGGTCGGCGGCGGTGAGCGTGTCGAGCTTTTCGACCGCCTGCCGCAGCCGTTCGCCCTCTTCGCCGAGCAGCGCCTTCGCCTTGGCGGAGAGGCCGGCGGACAGCTCCGCCTCGCCGAGCCGGCGGGCAAGATCGTGCGAGAAGGCGATGCTGCGCCCGTCCTTCAGCCGGAGCAGGCCCTTGGCCTGCATGTCGCTCAAGGCCGGGTCGCCGTCGACGGTGATGCTGTCGGCGAAGACGGCGAGCTGCGGATCGGCGGCGAGCGCGTCGGTATAGGTGTCGTCGCGCGCGGTATCGCGCCCGTCCAGCACCATGCCGGCCAGCCAGGCATAGCTGAACTTCACCTCCAGCCCGGTGCGCGGCGCCTTGATGTCGCAGACCGACAGCCAGCGCGGGTTGGTGTGCAGCACCATCGCCGCGACATCGTCGACGCCGATGCCTTCCTGCCCACGCACCGTGCGCAGCGCCTCGATCATCGCATGGGTGCCGTGGCAGCAGGCATGCAGCTTGTACTTGATGTCCTCGAACAGGAACGTCTCCGGCGGCGGCGACTGCCAGGCGGCCTCCGGATCGGGCGTGTCGGAATGGGTGGGGATGAAGCCTTGCGCGTTCATCAACCCGTCGTCGGCGGAGGTGAAGCCGAGGGCCGCGAGCCTTGCGCATTCGACGCCATTGGCGGCGGCGATGCCCGCATTGTAGGGCTTGCCCATGGTGCCGAACTGCGACTTGAGGCCGGAGGCGCGGGTGGCGCACAGGCCGAGGGCGACGCGCATCTGCTCGCGGGTCAGGCCGAAGAGGCGCCCGGCGGCAATCGCCGCGCCGAAGGCGCCGGCCGTCGCCGTCTGATGGAAGCCGCGATTGTAGTGGACGGACCCCAGCGCCATGCCGATGCGGATGGAGCCTTCCGCGCCGACGAGGAAGGCTTCGACCACGGCCCGGGCGGCCGCGCCCATCGTCTCGCCGGCGGCAAGCGCCGCCGGATAGATGCCGACGGAGGTATGGCCGATATGGCCGAAATGGGTGTCGTCGTAGTCGAGCGCGTGGCTGGTCGCGCCGTTGACCAGCGCGGCCATGCGCGCCGGGGCGGGCGCGCCGCCGAAGACCGAGGCCGTGCCGCGGCCGCCTTCTTCCTCCGCAAGCTGGCGCAGCTTGCCCGCCAGCGGCTCGGTGATGCCGGCCCGCCCGCAGACCAGCCAGTCGAACAGCGAGAAGCGGGCCATGGCGAGTGCCGGAGCCGGCAACTCGTCGGCGGGTGTCATGGCAAGGTCGAGGATGCGGTCGATCAGCGTCATGCCTTCGGGGCCCCGTAGGATTTCGGCAGGCCGAGCACCTGCTCGGCGATGAAGCACAGGATCAGGTTGGTGGAGATCGGCGCCACCTGGTAGAGCCGCGCCTCGCGGAACTTGCGCTCCACGTCGTATTCCTCGGCGAAGCCGAAGCCGCCATGGGTCTGCAGGCAGGCCTCGGCCGCTTCCCAGCTGGCGTCGGCGGCCAGCATCTTGGCGCTGTTGGCTTCCACCCCCGGATTGTGGCCGGCATCGTACATGGCGGCGGCACGGTAGACGATGGCCTCGGCCGCCATCATGTGCGCATAGGCGCGGGCGAGCGGGAACTGCACGCCCTGGTTTTGGCCGATCGGCGCGCCGAAGATCACCCGCTCCTTGGCGTAATTGGAGCCCTTCTCGATGAACCACTTGGCATCGCCGATGCACTCGGCGGCGATCAGGATGCGCTCGGAATTCATGCCCGACAGGATGTAGCGGAAGCCCTTGCCTTCCTCGCCGATCAGACTGGAGGCGGGGATGCGCGCATTGTCGAAGAAGATCTCCGTCGTCGCGTGGTTGATCATCGTGCGGATCGGGCGGATCTCGACGCCGTTGCCCTTGAGCTCGCGCAGGTCGATGAGGAACACCGACAGGCCGTCGGTCTTCGACTTCACCTGGTCGCGCGGCGTCGTGCGGGCCAGCAGAACCATCAGGTCGGAGTGCTCGGCGCGGGAGATCCAGATCTTCTGGCCGTTGACGATGTAGTCGTCGCCATCGCGCTTTGCCGTCGTCTTCAGCGCCAGCGTGTCGGTGCCGCTGGTCGGCTCGGTCACGCCGAAGGCCTGCAGGCGCAGCGTGCCGTCGGCGATGCCGGGCAGATACTTCTGCTTCTGCTCGTCGCTGCCGTGCCGCAGCACGGTGCCCATCGTGTACATCTGGGCGTGGCAGGCGGCGGCGTTGCAGCCGTTGCGGTGGATCTCCTCCAGGATCACGGCGGAGGCCGACAGGTTCAGGCCCGACCCGCCATATTCCTCCGGGATCATCGCGGCGAGATAGCCCTCGCGGATCAGGGCGTCGACGAAGTCCTTGGGATAGGCGCGGCGCGCATCGAGGTCGCGCCAGTATTCGCCGGGGAACTCGGCGCAGACCTTGGCGACACCGTCGCGAATGGCACTGTATTCGGCTGTCGGATCGAAGGCGTTCATGGTCTTTCCTGAGAACTTGGGTGGACCGAGGCACGCGGGCCGGCCCGGAAATTCGGCTGGCCGCAAAATCGCAGGTCCGGCGGCCGGCCGGAAATATCTTTGCATGCACGGAGCTATTGCGCAGCCCTATAGCCTTGCGCGGTCCGGTCGCGCGCGCATACGGGCGCCGTCCCTCGCCCATGTGGCGGGCGCGGCGGGGTTTTTCGCCATGTTTGCGGACCCGTCGGGGCGGGCCGGGCTATTGCGGAATGACGGCGATGCCGTGCCCCTTGGGCAGCAGCCGCACCTCGGCACCGGCGCCGACCTCGTCGCCATCAGCGGGCGCGACGACGAAGAGTTCGCCGAGCGGCGTCTCGATCTCGTATTCCATGTGCTTGCCGAGATAGCTGGCGGTCCTCACCGTTCCGGTCAGCCCGCCGGCATCGCTGGCCGCAAGCGGCGCAAGGCGCAGCGCGTCGGGCCGCAGGGCGACCTTCACCGGGCCGGGCGCGAGGCCGCGCGCGGGCGCCTCGACGCTGGCGCCGGCAAGGTCCAGCACCGCCGTGTCGCCGGCAACGCTGGCGATGGTGCCGTCGACCACGTTGGCATCGCCGATGAAGTCGGCGACGAAGAGGTTCGCCGGCGCATTCCACAATTCGCGCGGGCTCGCCTTCTGGGCGATGCGGGCATTCGACATGACGATGACCTCGTCGGAGACGGCCAGCGCCTCCTCCTGGTCGTGGGTGACATAGACCACCGTCAGGCCGAGATCCTTCTGCAGCGCGCGGATGTCCTCGCGCACCTTGCGGCGCAGCCGTGCATCGAGGTTCGACAGCGGTTCGTCGAACAGCAGGATCGAGGGTTCCAGCACCAGCGCGCGGGCGACGGCGACGCGCTGCTGCTGGCCGCCGGACAGTTCCGAGGGCAGCCGCGTGTCGTAGCCGGACAGGCCCAGCAGGCCGAGCTTCTCGCGCGCCATCTCGGCCGCCTGCGCCTTGCCGATGCCGGACGAGCGCGGCCCGTACATGACGTTGTCCAGCACGTTCATATGCGGGAACAGCGCATAGGACTGGAACACCATGGTGACGTCGCGCTCGGCCGCCGACAGATGCGTCACGTCCTTGCCGTCGATCAGGATTCTGCCCTCGCTCGCCAGTTCCAGCCCGGCGATCATCCGCAAGGTGGTGGTCTTGCCGCAGCCGGAGGGGCCGAGCAGCGTCGTCAGCGATCCGGCCTCGCAGCGGAAGGAGACGTCGTCCACGGCGGTCACCGCGCCGTAGCGCTTGGTGACGCCGATGAAGTCGAGGCTTGCCGGTCCCATCAGTGTCCCCCTGCGGCGATGGCTTCGCTGCCGCGCCGGCCCAGCCGTGCCTCGCCGACGAGGAGACGGATGGTGGCGATGGCAACGATCATGAAGACGATCATGAAGGCGCAATAGGCGATGGCGAGCGAGTATTCACCCGCCTCCACCCGGCCGACGATATAGGCGGTCGCCATGTTGTAGCGCGCCGTGACGAGGAAGATGATCGCCGAGACCGCCGTCATCGCATGCACGAAGGAGAAGATCAGGGTGGCGACGATGGCCGGCTTCATCAGGGGCAGCACGACGGCGACCAGCGTGCGGCCCGTGCGGGCGCGCAAGGTGGCCGAGGCCTCGTCCAGCGAGGGATCGATCTGCGAAAGCGCCGCGATGCCGGCCCGCACGCCGACCGGCATGTTGCGGAAGACGAAGCAGGCGATGAGGATGAAGCCGGTGCCGGTGATCTCCACCGGCGGCACGTTGAAGGCGAGGATATAGGCGACGCCGATCACCGTGCCGGGAATGGCGAAGGACAGCATGGTCAGGAATTCCAGCGACCTGCGGCCGTGGAATTTCTGGCGCGCCAGCACATAGGCGGTCAGCAGGCCGATGATCGCCGTCAGCGGCGCTGCCGCCGCCGAGACCAGCACCGTGGTCCAGAAGCTGTCCCAGGCCGAGCCGGCCCAGAACAGGCCGTTGTCGGTCCACTCCACCAGGAAGCCGGTGCGCAGGTGATCGAGCGTCGGCGTCATGTCGAAGCGGCCGATATCCTTCACGAACCCGCCGATCAGCACGATCGAGTAGACCGCGATGGTCAGGCCGATCCAGGGAATGATGACGCTCCACAGGCCGGCGGGCAGGCCCTTGGGCAGGGCGGCCGGCACGCCGCTGTCGCCCTTGCCCGACACGGTGACGAAGGAGGCGTTGGCGAGCAGGCGCATCTGCAGCAGGAAGGCGGCGAGCGTGAAGGCGAGCAGCACCATGGCGAGCACCGCGGCGCGGCCCGGCTCGTGCTGGGCGCCGACGACGGCGAAGAAGATCTTGGTCGACAGCACCTCGAAATTGCCGCCGAGCACCAGCGGGTTGCCGAAGTCGGCAAGGCTCTCGACGAAGGCGAGCAGGTAGGTGTTGGCGATGGCCGGCAGCAGCAGCGGCAGCGTCACGGTCATGAGGATGCGGGTGCGGGTGGCGCGCAGGGTCTGCGCGGCCTCCTCCAGCGTCGGCGACAGGGCCTTCAGCGAGCCGACCAGGATCAGGAAGGACAGCGGCACCTGCGACAGGACCTGCGCCAGCAGCACGCCGGGCAGGCCGTAGAGCCAGCGCGAGCGGGGAATGCCGAACCAGTCCCACAGGGCGCCGGTGACGAGGCCGGTGCGCCCGAACAGCACGATCAGGGCGAGGCCGATGACGAAGGGCGGCGTGATGATCGGCAGGATGGCGAGCGCGTCGAAGGCGCGCGGGAAGCGCACGTTGGTACGCACCGCGAGCAGCGCCAGCCCGAGCGCCAGCGTCGTGGAGAAGAAGGCGGCGAGAATGCCGAGAATGACGGTGTTGGGGGCAACGCCGCAGCGTGCCGTCGACCAGAGGCAGGCGAGCGACCAGATGTCGCCCTGCAGCAGCCGGTCGAGGAAGACGGCGGCGCGCGCCTCGCTTTCCCCTTGAAAGGCCTCGGACAGCATCCGCAGCACCGGCCAGAACACGAAGAGCACCACCAGCGTGCCGATGGTGATGACGCTGACCGAGACGAAGCGGTCGTTGCGGAAGGCGCCGAAGCGGGCGATGGCGCCGGCGAAAAGCGCGACGAGGGCGAGGGCGAGAATGCCGGCGCCCGGACCGATGGGGCGGCCGACCTCGTTGTCGGCAAAGCCGATCCCGGCGGCAAGGGCCGGGAAGAAGCCGGCGAGGATCATCGCGACGAGCGCCAGCATGCCGCCGACCGCCCCGAAAAGGGCGCTGGCGCGCTGGGCCCCGGCAAAGCTCGCGCCGGCCGCAAGGACCAGCGCCAGACAGCCGAGCGCGGGCGCCGCATGGCCGGCGGCAAGCGCCCCGGCCAGGCGGGTTCCGTCGTCGGCATGGTAGGCCAGCGCCGCCGGGCCGATCAGTCCGGCGGCGGCCAGGATCACCGGGAAACGGTCGATCATCGCGATGCGGTCGGTGGGGGGACGGTGGCGCGCCTTACTTCGGCGCGGCACCGACCTCCGTATCCCACTTGGACAGCAGGCGGGTGCGTTCGGCCGACGAACCGTATTTGGCGAAGTCGTAGTCGATCAGCTTGATCGTCGACAGGTCGGGCGCGCCCTCGGGCGCCTTGGCCGACTTGTTCGACGGCACCTGATAGGACTTGGCCTCCGCGCCGAGGGCCTGGGCCTCGGCGGTCAGCGCCCAGTCGTACCACTTCTTGGCGTTGTCCATGTTCGGGGCGCCCTTGATGATCGACATGGAGCCGATCTCGTAGCCGGTGCCCTCGCACGGGGAGACGACCTTGACCGGCGCGCCCTGCACGGCCTGGGTGACCGCATCGTGCTGGAAGGTGATGCCGATCAGCGTCTCGCCGGTGGCGGCGGCACGCGCCGGAGCGGCGCCCGACTTGGTGTACTGGTTGATGTTCTTGTGCAGGGCCTTCATGTAGTCGAAGGCCTTGTCCTCGCCCATCAGCTGCACCAGGGTCGCGACCATCGTGTAGGACGTGCCCGACGAGTTCGGGTTGGCGACCTGCACCTCGTCGCGGAACTCCTCGCGCAGAAGGTCCGACCAGCAGGCCGGCTCCGGCGCGCCGGTGGAGGCCAGCATCTCGGTGTTGAACGAGTAGCCGAGCGCGCCGGCGTAGATGCCGACGGTCTTATGGCCCGACTGCTCGGCCTGCGATACCGCCCAGGGCTGCAGTTCGGCCAGCATCGGCGACTTGTATTCGACCGTCAGGTCCTCTTCGGCCGCCTGTAGGTGCGGGTCGCCGGTGCCGCCCCACCACACGTCGCCGCGCGGATTGGCGGCTTCCGCTTTGATCTGGGCGAAGGTTTCGCCGGACGACTTGCGGGTCATGTTGACCTTGATGCCGGTTTCGCGCTCGAAGGCCTGGACCATCGGGCGGCACCATTCTTCCTGCACGGAGCAATAGACGGTGAGCTCGCCGGACGCCGAGGCGGGCACGGCCCACATCAGGCCGGCAAGGCCGAAGGCGGCGCCCGACGCAAGCGCCTGCAGGCTGATAGCGATCTTCATGGTTCTCCTCCCTTTACGATGCATCGTTGCAAAGCTGTGCATTCGTTGGTTCAAATTGGACGGCGCAGCGCCGGCCGTCAATCTCCTGTCTGCGACGCGGCGTCTTTTCGGCGCGGCGCCGGGGCGAGCGGCAGGCCGGTGACGCGCGCTGCATCCTCGGCGATGCCGGGGGCTGCGACGATGATCGGGTTGCCGCGGGTCCAGTCGCCGCTGAAGAAGTCGCTGACGCGGGCGCCCGCCTCGCTGGCGATGACGACGCCGGCGGCCACGTCCCAGGAGTTGATGTGGCCTTCCAGATAACCGTCGCTGCGTCCGCAGGCGACGGAGGCAAGGCCCATCGCGCCGGAGGCAGAGCGCTTGACATTGGCGCCGGCCTCGAACAGGGCCCGGACATTGTCGATGTAGCCGGCGACCGGCAGGCGCGGCGACCAGCCGTGTTCCAGCGTGGCACGGGTGATCGTATCGGTGGCGGCGACCCGGATCGGCTTGCCGTTCAGCGTGGCGCCGTGGCCGCGGCGGGCGAGATAGGTCTCACTGAGCGCGGGGGCGGCGATGCAGCCGAGTTCCGGCGTGCCGTCCAGGAGGAAGCCGATGGAAATGCACCAGGTCGTGTCGCCATGGGCGAAGTTGGCGGTGCCGTCGATCGGATCGACGATCCACATGCGCTCGCTCACCTCGCCGCCGCCTTCCTCGCCCAGCACGCTGTCCTGCGGGAAGACTTCGGCGATGCGCGAGCGGATCAGGGCTTCCACCGCGCCGTCGGCCTCGGTGAGCCAGTCCTGGGCGCCTTTCAGGGAGATCGCCATGGCGTCGCGGTTCTCGAAATACCGCATCGCCAGGGCCGCGGCTTCCGCGGCAAGTCCCTGAAGAGCAAGAAAACGCAACGTCACTTCGGGGTTGGCGGATCCGCTCATGCTTTCCTCTTACTTAGCCGACAAATATCTGTCATCATTGTTTTTCCACGTATTCAGCCGACGGAAAAGCGTTTTCCTCGGCATGTTGCCGCCATTATTCCCTGTCAGAATCAGCAATCTGGCCGGAAAATGGGAGGCAGGACACCGGATCATGGCGCCGGCGCCAATAGCAATCGGCGATTGCCGCTCCCGGGACAAGTGCCCGAAAAGCGACAAGAGCCGTTGCCGCGAAAGCCGGCGCGACGAGAGGACGACAGAAAGATGATGAGTGCGAGTGCGGTCTTCGTGCAGCTGATCGGCGGCGTGGCGCTGCTGATCTGGGCCGTGCGGATGGTGCGCACCGGGGTGGTGCGGGCGTTCGGCTCCTCCCTCAGGGCGGTTCTTGCGTCGGCGACGCGCAACCGGACGATGGCGGCGTTTGCCGGTGCCGGCGTCACCGTGTTGATGCAGAGCGCGACGGCGACGGCGATGCTGCTCACCTCCTTCTCGCGCAGCGGCCTGGTGCCGCTCGCCATGGCCTTGGCCGTGGTGCTGGGCGCCGATGTCGGCTCGGCCATCGCCGCGCAGATCCTGTCGCTCGATGTCTCCTACCTGTGGCCGGTCTTCGTCACCGCGGGCGTCTTCATGTTCCTCTCGATGGAGGCCGACCGGGCCCAGTGCATCGGCCGGGCGCTGATCGGCCTCGGCCTGCTCACCCTGTCGCTGCAGACCCTGCGGCTGACCGTGGTGCCGCTGGCCGAATCGGAGACCTTCGGCCTCGTGCTCGCCGCGCTCGGCAGCGAGCCGATCCTCGCCGCGATCCTCGCCGCCGGCATCACCTGGGCGGCGCATTCCTCGCTCGCCGTGGTGCTCGTCATCGCCACGCTGGCGCTCACCGGCGCGGTGACGCCGACGCTGGCCATCGCCGCCGTGCTCGGCGCCAATGTCGGCGCTGCCGCAGCGCCGCTCTCGGCCAACTGGGGCGGGGCGCCGGAGACCAAGCGCGTGCCGCTCGGCAACATGCTGATGCGCGGCGCGGTCGCGGCGATCCTGGTGCCGTTTTCCGGCGTGCTCGCCGACATCGCCACCAGCCACGGGCTCGTCGGGGCGCGGCTGACCGTCGACGTGCATCTTGCGTTCAACATCGTCGTGGCGCTGATCTTCATTCCGCTGGTCGGCCCGGTGTCGCGGCTGCTGGAGCGGCTGGTGCCGGCCTCGGCGCAGCCGGCCGATCCCAAGCGTCCGCGCTATCTCGGCAGCGCCGCCACCGACATGTCGTCCGAGGCTCTGGCCGCCGCCCATCGCGAGGCGCTGGCGCTCGGCGACCGGGTCGAGGCGATGCTGATCAAGTCGATGGAGGCGCTGGAGACCGGCGATCCGAAGCTGATCCGCGAGATCCGCACTTCGGACGATGCGGTCGACGCGGTCAACGAGGCGATCAAGCTGCATCTCGTGCGCATGTCCCGCAAGGGCATGTCGGAGGAGGATTCGCGCCGCTTCATGGAGA
This sequence comes from Stappia sp. WLB 29, assembly GCF_023507705.1. Lineage (GTDB taxonomy): Bacteria > Pseudomonadota > Alphaproteobacteria > Rhizobiales > Stappiaceae > Stappia. The sequence continues at coordinate 556,235 of NZ_JALBGD010000002.1, forward strand.
TCCTCTCCTTCACCACCAACCTGGAGCATATCGGCGACGTCATCGACAAGCAGCTCCTGGAACTGGCGGAGAAGAAGGGGCGCGGCAATCTCGCCTTCTCCTCGGAAGGCCTTGCCGACCTCAAGGCGTTCCATGCCCGGGTCGCGTCGAACTTCGCCACCGCGCTCAACGTCTTCGCCACCGGCGACGCGGACCTGGCGCGCCGGCTCTTCGCCGAAAAGACCGCCATCCGCGACCTGGAGCGCCATTATGCCGAGCGTCACTATGCGCGGCTGCGCGACGGGGTGAAGCTGTCGATGGAGACGACCTCGATCCATATGGACGTGCTGCGCGATCTGAAGCGCATCCACGGCCATTTCGTCGTCGTCGCCCAGCCGATCCTCGAGGCCTGCGGCGAGCTCGCCGACACGCGCCTGCGCGTCTCGGCGCCGGCACCGGCCGCCCGGGAGAAGAAGAACGAAGAGTTCCGCGACACGAGCACCAGCGGCGCGCAGCCCGCCTGACGGCTCCGCCTTTCCCGGTTCAAGCCAGGACGGCCGCGCGTGCCTCGCGCGGCCGTCCTGCGTTTTGTCTCTCGCCTTTCCCGTCCCGCGGGGGTTGACGGGCGCAATATATCGAATATTCTCGAAATATGGAAAAGAAAGCCGCCCTTTCGGCCTTTGCCGCCCTGTCGCAGGAGACCCGCCTCGACGTCCTGCGCCTGCTCATCCGGGCGGGCGGCGAGGGTATGGCGGCGGGCGACATCGCGGCCGCGCTCGACGTGCGGCAGAACACGCTCTCCACAAACCTTGCGATCCTCACCCGCGCCGGCCTGCTGCGCAGTCACCGGCAGGGGCGCACGATCCGCTATTTCGCCGACATGGGCGGTCTGACGGCGCTGCTCGCCTTCCTGATGGAAGACTGCTGCGGCGGCGCGCCCGATGTCTGCCGTCCCGTCCTGGCGGCGCTGCCGGCCTGCTGTGCGCCGAGCCCCGTTACCTGCGAAGGAACCTCATGACCATCGTCATTCACCACAATCCCGACTGCGGCACCTCGCGCAACGTGCTGGAGATGATCCGCGCCTCCGGCGAGGAGCCCGTCGTCATCGAGTATCTGAAGACCGGCTGGACCCGGCCGCAGCTGCAGGCCTTGTTCGCCGGCGCCGGGCTGACCCCGCGCACCGCCCTGCGCGTGTCGAAGTCGCCGGCCGAGGAGCTCGGCCTCACCGATCCGTCCGTCGACGACGAGACCATTCTCGCCGCGATGCTGGAGCATCCGGTTCTGGTCAACCGGCCCATCGTCGTCACGGAAAAGGGCATTCGCCTCTGCCGTCCGTCGGAAGTCGTGCTGGAGATCCTGCCCAATGCCGAGATCGGCACCTTCCGCAAGGAGGACGGCGAGATCGTCGTCGCCGGCTTCGCTTCGGGAGGCGCCTCGTGAGTTCTGTTGCCGATCTTGCAGCCGCCGACCTGCCGAACATCGACTTTTCGCAGATGCACCGGGTCGATCCGGCGGATTACGCCCTGCCGGGCGAGAGCTTTCATGCCCCGCGCATCCTGCTGCTCTACGGGTCGCTGCGCCAGCGCTCCTTCTCGCGTCTGGTCGCCGAGGAGTCCCGCCGCCTGCTCGACTGGCACGGCTGCGAGACGCGGATGTTCGATCCGCGCGACTTGCCGCTGCCCGATGCGGCGGAGCCGGACCATCCCAAGGTGCGCGAGCTGCGCGAGCTCGCCATGTGGTCGGAAGGCATGGTCTGGGTCTCGCCGGAGCGGCACGGGGCGATGACCGGCATCATGAAGGCGCAGATCGACTGGCTGCCGCTGTCGCTCGGCGGCGTCCGGCCCACCCAGGGCAAGACGCTGGCGGTGATGCAGGTCTGCGGCGGCTCGCAGAGCTTCAACGCGGTCAACCAGATGCGCATTCTCGGCCGCTGGATGAGGATGGTCACCATCCCCAACCAGTCCTCCGTCGCCCGTGCCTTTGCCGAATTCGGCGAGGACGACCGGATGAAGCCGTCCTCCTATTACAACCGGATCGTCGACGTCACCGAGGAACTGGTGAAGTTCACGCTGATGGTGCGCGGGCGTTCAGTCGCGCTGGTCGACCGCTACTCGGAGCGGGTCGAGACGGCGGCGGAGGTCTCCGCTCGCGTCAACCAGCGCTCGATCTGACGCGGTTTCCACTGCTCTTGCCTGCCGCTGCCGCCCGCCGCGGTCGCGCCCATGCTATGTCTGGCGCGGTCGTGCCCGTGCTATCGTCCGGCGCAAACGCGACGGACGCCTGAGGGCGGATCGTCGATAAAGGGCGGAAACCGGGTTCGGCAGGCATGATCGACAAGCTGGAAATGTTCATTGCGCTGGTGCGCGAGCGCCATTTCGGCCGCGCGGCGGAGAGCATCGGCGTCACCCAGCCGACGCTGTCCTCGGCCATCCGCCAGCTCGAGGACCAGCTCAACGTCCAGCTCGTGCATCGCGGCTCGCGCTTCCAGGGGCTGACGCCGGAGGGCGAGCGGGTGCACCTTCTGGCCCTGCGGATCGTCGGCGACATGCGGGCCCTGCGCGAGGAGATGCGCGCCGTACGCTCCGACCTGGAAGGCACCTTGCGCATCGGCGTCATCCCGACGGCGCTGCCGATGGTCGCCGATCTCGTCTCTCCTTATGCGCTGCGCCATCCGCGCGTGCGGTTCCAGATCCTGTCGCGCACCTCGGTCGAGATCCTCGACCAGATGGACCGGCTCGACCTCGATGCCGGCATCACCTATCTCGACGCCGATGCAAGGCGGCGCCGCACCGTGCTGCCGCTCTACCGCGAGCGCTATCGTCTGCTTGTCGCCGTGTCCGATCCGCTGGCAGCGCGCGACCGGGTGGGCTGGCACGAGCTCGGCGGCGAGCAGCTCTGCCTCCTGACTCCCGACATGCAGAACCGCGCCATCGTCGACCGGCATCTTGCGGCCGCCGGCGTGACGCCGAAGGCGCAGGTGGAATCGAATTCCATCATCGCCCTCGTCGCCCATGTCATGTCCGGCAAGTGGGCCTCGGTCGTTCCCGAAAAGCTCGCCGGCATGTTCGTCTCCGCCGGGGCCATCGCCGCCGTGCCGATCTCCGGCGAGGGGCGGGGACATCCTGACGGGGAAGGGGAGGACAAGGGCGAGCCGGTCGGTCTCGTCATGGTCCAGCGCGAGCCGCTGACGCCGCTGCTGGCGACCCTGTCGGACGTGGCGCGTCGGCTCGCCGTGTGACACCGGGTTTGGAGCGGCGAAACTCGAATTTTTCGAATTTCGAGACGGAATTTCGCAAAATCCGTCTCAATTTCGTATCGCGCTCAAGTTATTGAAATAAAAAAGGTATTCTTGATTTTTGCGGATTCCTCGCCGTTTCCGTTCTCATTTCCGGATTTTCCGGGCAAGCGGGTTATCCCCGTCCCTGTCTTGTCCGTTGTCCCCCTCGCGGCCTTGGCCGCCGAACTTATTTTTGCCTTGGCGAGAATACGGCCTTGTTTTGGACACCGTTGCCGTCCATATACGTGTCATCGATCTTGGCTGTTGAACTTTGTTCCTGAGCGCGCTTGGCGTGCGAACGGCGATCTTCCTCTCTCAAAATCGATCTGAACCGTTTGCCACGCGGTCTTCGTGCGGCAGGCACCTACCCGTTCGCGATCTGAAAAGGAAATCGCCATGAACACCGGTACCGTCAAGTTCTTCAATTCTACCAAGGGCTTCGGCTTCATCGAGCAGGGCGGCGGTCAGCCCGACGTCTTCGTTCACATCTCCGCGGTCGAGCGCGCTGGCATGACCAGCCTCGTCGAGGGCCAGAAGGTCAGCTTCGAGATCGTCACCGATCGCCGCAGCGGCAAGGCTGCTGCCGACAACCTGCAGGTCGCCTAACGATCCGCAGGGTCAGGGCGCGCGCTCCTGAAGCGCGCATCTGACAACGCAAATTGTGCTTCTGAGCGCTGACCACGGATGTACTGGCAGCACTCATCGAGGCACTTGGGAAAGGCCGGGCTCGCCCGGCCTTTTTTGCGTCTGGAGACGGACTTTTCCTGAAGCCCGTTATATGTTGACGTGTGGTCTCGCTTTCGGTGCGTTGACTGCCCGGCTCTGGAGGCCGGAGTTCGAAAAGGCTGAATTTGCAATGCGGATCGCTGAAGTCTTTGAGCGTCTCGATAGGCCATGCGACAAGATCGAGCACTACTTCGATCTTTACGATCAGTGGTTTCACAAATTCGTGGGGCAGGGGCCAAAGATTTTGGAGGTTGGTGTCCAGTTTGGAGGTAGCGCCAAGCTTTGGCGAGATTATTTCGGTCCAGGTACTTTAGTAACGGGTGTCGATGTTAATCCGCAATGCGAGCCATGCGATTATCTTGAGCTGATCGTCATGGATCAGGGCAGTGAAGAATCCTGGAACAATCTGAGAGATCGCTTCGGTGTTTCCTACTTCGATATCGTCATAGAAGATGGAAGTCATGAGAACCGCGACCAGATCGTGACGCTGAATGAATCGTTTGCCATGCTAAAAGATGGCGGAATATATTTCTGCGAGGATGTACACACCAGTTACTATAACGGTGTCCGTGTCGAAGGCGGCGGGCTGGAAAGCAAGGACAGCTTTGTAGAATATGCCAAGAAACTGGCGGATGTCGTGAACGAGCGGCACACCAAGTTTGCTTTGGGCGTAGGGCCGACTCCCGCCGGACCTCACGTGAGCCAGGACCTTCTGGACCGGTTCGGGCATGTTAGAGGTGTCCATTTCTATGACAGTGTCGTTGTCTTGGAGAAGGACAGTCCTCCGATTTTCCGGCGAGTGAATTCCGACAAGCAGCGGCAGCCGCCGGTCGGAACGAAAGGGAATCCGTCTCCTCAGGACTTCGTGCTCAAAACCTGACCGTCTCCTGGATCCGGCGCTTGGCTATGGGCGCCGGGCCCGATCCTTACAGAACCGCACCGATCTGCCAGGGTACGAATTCGTGGTCGCCGAGGCCCAGGGCCTCCGATTTCGTCTGCTCGCCCGAGGCGGCGGCGATCAGCCGATCATGGATCTCGCGGCCCTTTTCCGCCAATGAAACGCCCGTTTCCAGCACGTCTCCGGCATTGACGTCCATGTCCTCGCGCATCGCCCGGTAGAGCCGGTCGCTGGTGGCGATCTTCAGGGTGGGAGCGGGCTTGGAGCCGAAGGCGGAGCCGCGCCCGGTGGTGAAGGCGACGAGCTGGCAGCCGCCGGCGATCTGGCCCGTCGCCGAGACCGGGTCGTAGCCCGGCGTGTCCATGAAGACGAGGCCCGGTCCCTTCACCTGTTCGCCGTAGCCGACGACCTCGTTCAGCGGCGTGGCGCCGGCCTTGGCAACGGCGCCGAGCGATTTTTCCAGGATGGTGGTGAGACCGCCGGCCTTGTTGCCGGGGCTGGGGTTCTGGTCGAGCGAAGCGCCGTTTTGCGCCGCATAGTCCTCCCACCAGCGGATGCGCTCGATCAGACGGTCGGCGACACCTTGAGAGGCCGCGCGCGACAGCAAAAGCTGTTCGGCGCCAAAGATTTCCGGGGTTTCCGACAGGACGACGGTTGCACCCTGCGCCACCAGCAGGTCGCAGGCGATGCCGAGCGCCGGATTGGCGGTGATCCCCGACCAGCCGTCGGAGCCGCCGCATTGCAGGCCGAGCTTCAGCGCCGAGACCGGCAGCGGTCGGCGGGCGGTGCGGTTGACCTCCGGCAGCAGCTCGCGCACGGTCTCGACGATCCGCTCGATGGTGGCGCGGGTGCCGCCGTTTTCCTGGATCGCAAGGCCGTGGAAGCGGGTCTCCGCGCCGTCCGAATAGAGCGCCTTCATCCGGGCCACCTGCATCACCTCGCAGCCGAGGCCGACGAAAACCGCAGCACCGACATTGGGATGGGTCGCATGGCCCCACAGCACGCGCTGGAGGATCTCCCAGCCCGGGCCGTTTGAGGCCATGCCGCAGCCCGTGCCGTGGGCGAAGGCGACGACGCCGTCGATGTTCGGCCAGTCGTCCAGCATGCCGGAGGCGTTGAGAATGTCGGCGGCCCGGCGCACCACGGTCGCCGAGCAGTTCACCGTGGCGACCAGCGCGATCATGTTGCGCGTGCCGGCGCGCCCGTCGGCGCGCGGGTAGCCGAGGAAACTGTCGGCGATGGTCATCTGATCGAGGCGCGGGATCGCGGCGCGCGCCTCGGCCAGCTTGTCGGAAATGCGGTAGGCGCGCTCGTGCTCGCCGATCTCGCAATTGTGCGAATGGACATGCGCACCGGCGGCAATCGATTCCGTCGCATAGCCGATCACCTGGCCGTACTTGACCACCGGCTCGCCCGCGGTGATCGGGCGGCGGGCGATCTTGTGGCCCGGTGCGATCGCGGCGGAGAGCGGCGCGCCCAGGCCCAGCGGATCGCTGCCGGCCTCCGCGCGGGCGGCAAGCACCGCGACATTGTCGCGCTCCGACAGGACGAGCGGCGGGCGGGCGGCGAGGCCGGTTTCGGTATCAGGCATGGCGGGTTCCGGGATGGGAGAGGGCCGTGACGACGCCGCGCAGCTCGGCAAGGCCGCGCATGCGTCCGATCAGAGGATAACCCGGATGGGTGTCGCGGTCGAAGTCCGACAGCAGCTCGTGTCCGTGATCGGGTCGGAAGGGGATTTCCGCGTCCGTGCGGCCCTCGTCCCGGCGGCGGCGTTCTTCGGTGAGCAGCGCGGCGACAAGCGCCACCATGTCGGTGTCGCCGGCAAGATGGGCGGCTTCCTCGAAGCTGCCGTCCGCCTCCTTGGCCACGTTACGCAGATGCGCGAAGTGGATGCGCGGGGCGAAGCGCCGGGCGATGGCCGGCACGTCGTTTGCCGGATTGGCGCCGAGCGAGCCGGAGCACAGGGTCAGGCCGTTGGCCGGCGAATCGTCGCGGCCGAGGATCCAGGCGATGTGGTCGGCATCCGAGACGATGCGCGGCAGGCCGAGAATGTCGCGCGGCGGGTCGTCCGGGTGGACGCACAGGCGCATCCCGAGCTCGGCCGCTGTCGGCACCACTTCGTCGAGGAAGCGGGCGAAGTTCGTCCGCAGGGCACCCGCGTCGATGCCCTCGTAAAGGGTGAGGGCCCGGCGCAAGGCCGGGATGTCGTAGCGGTCGTAGGCGCCGGGCAGGCCCGCCATGATCGCGGCGACGAGTTCCTCGCGGGCGGCTTCATCGCTTGCCTCGAACCACCGGCGGGCGCGGATGCGCACCTCCTCGGGGTAGTCGTCCGCAGCGCCTTCACGCTCCAGCATGAACATTTCCAGCGCGCACATGCGCGCCGCGTCGAAGCGCAGGCAGGTGCCGCCGCCGCGGACCGGGCTGGCAAGGTCGGTGCGCGTCCAGTCCAGCAGCGGCATGAAGTTGTAGCAGACGGTGAAGATGCCCTCGGCCGCAAGATTGGCGAGCGACTGGCGGTAGTTGGCAAAGAGCGGCGCAAGGTCGCCTTCGCCGCGCTTGATGCGTTCGTGCACTGGCAGGCTCTCCACCACCTGCCATGAGAGATCGAGGCCGCTTGCGGCGACGAGCCTCTTGCGGTCGGCGATGGCCTGCCGGCTCCAGATCTCGCCGTAAGGGATCTCGTGCAGCGCGGTGACGATGCCGCGCGCGCCGGTCTGCGAAATCTCGTGAAGCCCGATGCGGTCGAGCGGTCCGTACCAGCGCCAGCTCTCAAGCATGACAGGCCTCGACCATGGTGCGGGCGCCCCGTTCGGCAAGGCCCGCATGGGCCTCGACGAGACGTGTTCGGAACGTCGTGTTGCCGGCAAGGCTTGCCGGAAAGATCTCGCGCAGTGCCAAAAGGGCGGCGACCTTCGCGGCCGAGCCTTCGGCCGCATTGGACAAGGCGCGCAGGCGGTCGGCCATCGGGTCGCGCACGTCGATGGTTTTCCCCGAAAGATCGGTGCCGCCGACATAGGTTATCCACGCGGCGACCGCGAGGATGAGACCGGACACCGGCCGCCCGGCGGCAAGCCCTTCCTCCAGCTGTCCGAGGATGCGCTGGGGCAGTTTCTGCGAGCCGTCCATGGCGATCTGCCAGGTGCGGTGGCGGATCGCCGGATTGGCGTAGCGCTCCTTCAGCCGTGCCGCATAGGCGGCAAGGTCGACGCCGGGCGGCGGGGTGAGGCCGGGCAGGATCTCCTCGGCCCAAAGGTGATCGAGAAAGGCCGAGAAGGCCGGATCGGCGACGGTCTCGGCGATGGTCTCAAAGCCGGCGAGGTAGCCGAGATAGGCGAGCGAGCTGTGCGTGCCGTTGAGGCAGCGCAGCTTCATCAGCTCGTACGGGGCGACGTCGGCGACGAGTTCCGCACCGCTGGCGCCAAGGTCCGGCCGCTCGCCATCGACGAAATCATCCTCGATCACCCATTGGCGGAATGGCTCGTGCAGCACCGGGCTTTCGTCCCGGCAGCCGATCAGGCGGGCGACATGGTCGAGATCTTCCGAGCTGGTCGCCGGCACGATGCGGTCGACCATTGTGGAGGGGAAGCGGCCTTCCGCCGCGATCCACTCGGAAAGCGCCGGGTCGATCCGCTCGGCCAGCTCCAGCACCAGACCGCGCAGCATCGCGCCGTTGTGGGGGAGGTTGTCGCAGGTCAGCACGGTGAAGGGCTTGATCCCCGCCGCGCGGCGGCGGGCGAGCGCGCGCACCAGGAAGCCGAGCGCCGAGGCGGGCCGCTCCGGATCGGCAAGATCGGCTGCGATGTCTGGATGGGCGAGCGACAGGCGCCCGGTCGCCGGCTCGTGGCAATAGCCCTTTTCGGTGACGGTGAGGGTGACGATCCGGGTGGCGGGGGCGGCCATCAGCGCGACCACCGCTTCCGGGTCCTCCGGCGCGACGAGGACGCCAGCCAGAACATCGACGAGGCGCGGCACCTCGCCGCCGGGGCCGAGCTCCAGCGCGGTATAGGCGAAGTCCTGCGGCGCCAGCCGGTCGCGCTGGTCGGGCCGCTTCAGCGAGACGCCGACAATGCCCCAGTCGCCGCCGGATGCGGCCATCGCCTCGGCGATGTAGAGAGCGCCATGGGCGCGGAAGAAGGCGCCGAGGCCGAGATGGACGATGCCGGTGCCGGGGCGGGACCCGTCGCGGCGGGGGGCAAGGCGGGGCAGATCAGCGGGCAAGCCAGCCTCCATCGACAGGGATCACCGCGCCGTGCACGTAGCGGGCGGCCGGGGAGCAGAGGAAGACGGCGGTGCCGGCGATATCCTCGGGCGCGCCCCAATGGCCGGCCGGGATACGGTCGAGGATCGCGGCGGAGCGGTCCGGGTCGTCGCGCAGCGCCTTGGTGTTGTTGGTGGCGATATAGCCGGGCGCGATGGCGTTGACGTTGATGCCCCTGGCCGCCCACTCGTTGGCGAGGATCTTGGTTATCCCCGCAACGCCGTGCTTGGCGGCGGTGTAGGACGGCACGCGGATGCCGCCCTGGAAGGACAGCATGGAGGCGATGTTGACGACCGCGCCGCCCTCGCCGCGCGCCAGCAGGTCGCGGGCGAAGGCCTGGGTGGTGAAGAACAGCGCCTTGAGATTGACGTCCATCACCGCGTCCCAGTCAGCTTCCGTGAAGTCGGCGCTCTCCCCACGGCGGATGATGCCGGCATTGTTGACGAGGATCGAATGTCTCGTGCCGGCAAAGACGTCGCGCGCCGCCATCGGGTCGGCAAGGTCGAGGGCCAGCGAAGTCGCACGGCCGCCGGCCGCCTCGATCGCGGCGACAGTCTCAAGGCAGGAGCGGCGGCCGGCGCAGGTCACCTCGGCGCCGGCGGCGGCCAGCGCGAGTGCGATGGCCTGGCCGATGCCGGTATTGGCGCCGGTCACCAGCGCCTTGCGGCCGGAGAGCGAGAAGGACGGGCTCATTTCATCTCCGCCATGCTGACGAAATCCATGTCGGTGTAGTCGACATTGTCCCCGGCCATCGCCCAGATGAACGTGTAGCTGCCGGTGCCGGCGCCTGAGTGGATCGACCAGGGCGGCGAGATCGCGGCCTCCTCGTTGGCGACGATGAGGTGGCGGGTCTGCTGCGGCTCGCCCATCAGGTGCAGGACGCGCTGATCCTCCGTCATGTCGAAGTAGAGATAGGCCTCCATCCGCCGGTCGTGGACGTGAGCCGGCATGGTATTCCACACCGAGCCGTCCTCCAGCGTGGTGTAGCCGAGCACGAGCTGGCAGCTTTCCATCACCAGCGGATGGACGAACTGGTTGATGGTGCGCTTGTTCGAGGTCTCGGTGGCGCCGAGCTTCAGGCTGTGGGCTTCCGACAGACGGATCAGCCGCGAGGGCAGGGAGCGGTGGGCCGGGGCGGAGGTGATGTAGAACCGCCCGCCGCCGGAGAAGGTGACCGGACCGGCGCCCATGCCGAGATAGAGCACGTCGCCGCGCTCCAGCGTCCAGCTGTCGCCGTCCGTCGAGACCTCGCCGGTCGCGCCGATATTGACGACGGCCATCTCGCGCCGCTCCAGGAAGGTGGCGGTGCGGGTCTCCTCGACCTTGTCGAGGGTGAGCTTGCCGGCGCCCGGCACCGCGCCGCCCAGCACGAAGCGGTCGTAGTGGGTGTAGACGAGGCGGATCTCGCCGTCGCGGAACAGGCCTCCGGCATGGAAGTGGCGGCGCAGCTCGTCCGTGTCCATGGCCTTGGCATGGTCCTGGTGGACGGCGTGGCGGGTCTCTACGCTCAGCATGGCGGCTCCTTGAAGGGTGGGGCTTTGCAGGATCAGAGGAAGTCGTCGCGGCGCGGCGTGAAGCCGTCGATCAGGCGCCCTGCCTCGAGGCAGCGGCAGCCGTGCACCGCGTTGGAAGGGATGACGAAACTGTCTCCGGGGCCAACCTCGAATTCCTCGCCGTCGAGCGAGAAGACGAAGCGGCCGCTCTCCACATAGGTCGACTGGATGTGCGGATGGTCGTGCAGAGGGCCTTCCGCGCCGGCTTCGAAGGTGAAGGCGACGACCATCATCTGAGGACTGTCGGCCACGACGCGGCGGGTGACGCCGGGGCCGGTCGCAACTTCTGGAAAGACGGCAAGGGGAGACATGAACGAACTCCGATTTGATCAGTGGAACAGCGACGGCAGCCAGAGCGACAGCGCCGGCACGTAGGTGACGAGCAGCAGGGTTCCGACGGCGGCGAAGTAGAAGGGCCAAATCGTTCTGACCGCATCCCAGACGGTGATCCGGCCGACGGCGCAGCCGACGAAGAGCACCGCGCCGACCGGCGGGGTACACAGGCCGATGCCGAGATTGAGGATCAGGATGACGCCGAAATGGACCGGGTCGACGCCGAAGGCCTGGGCGACGGGCAGGAAGATCGGTGTGGTGATGACGATCAGCGGCGACATGTCCATGAACGTGCCGAGGATCAGCAGGATCACGTTGATCAACAGCAGGACCAGCAACGGGTTCTGCGAGACGTCCTGCATGACGGCGACGAGCGTCGCGGGTACGCGCAGAACGGCGAGCAGCCAGCCGAAGGAGGCGGCGCAGCCGATCACCAGCAGGACCATGGCGGTGGTGCGCACCGCGGCGGTCGTCGCCAGAACGAAGTTCTTCCAGTGCATGGTGCGATAGGCGACGGCGGTGATGAAGAGCGCGTAGACGACCGCGATGCAGGAGCTCTCCGAGGCGGTGAAGATGCCGGAGCGCACGCCGCCGAAGATGATGGCGATCAGGAGGATGCCTGGGGTGGCGTTGATCAGCAGGTGGCCGACCATGCCCCAGCCCTGGAACGGATCGATGGGGTAGTTGCGCTTCTTGGCGACGTACCAGGCCGCGAACATGAGCGACAGCGCGAGCAGCAGGCCGGGCAGGATGCCGGCCGTGAACAGGTCGGCGATGGAGATGCGTCCGCCCGCTGAGATCGAATAGATGATCATGTTGTGCGAGGGCGGCAGCATCAGGGCGATGATCGAGGAGACCACCGTGACGTTGACGCCGTAGTCGACGTCGTAGCCGCGGGCCTTCATCTGCGGGATCATCAGGCCGCCGATGGCCGAGGCATCGGCCGCGGCCGAGCCGGAAATGCCGCCGAACAGCACCGAGGCGGTGATGTTGACCTGGCCGAGACCGCCGCGCAGATGGCCGACCAAGGCGCCGGCCAGCGCCACCAGTCGGCGGGCGATATCCCCGCGCACCATCAGCTCGCCGGCATAGATGAAGAACGGGATCGCCATCAGCGCGAAGACCGACACGCCGGAGTTCAGCCGCTGGAACACCACGACCGGCGGCAGGCCCATATAGGCGATGGTGGCGAAGGACGAGACGCCGAGGCAGAAGGCGACGGGCGTGCCGATCAGCAGCAAGGTGGTAAAGGTGCCGAAGAGGATCAACAGTTCCATCGGTCAATCCTCCAGTTCGGTTTCGCCGAAGCGGGCGGTCGGTAGGCCGGCGGCGCGACGGGCGAGGCGCTCGAGCGAGAACAGCACGATGAGGACCCCGCCGCCGACGAGGGGCAGGAAGTCGAACGCGCCGGAGATGCCGAGCGAGGGAAGTTTGTTGCCGGCGGTTTTCACGGCGAGTTCGGCGCCGTACCAGACCATGCCCGCACCGAAGGCGATGACCACGGCGTCGGAGATGGAATGCAGCACCAGCTTGACCTTCAGCGGCAGCACGTAGAGCAGCACGTCGAAGGACAGGTGGTAGCCCTCGCGGATGCCGACGGCGGCGCCGAGGAAGATGAACCAGCCCATCAGCATGACCGAAGCGGGCTCCGTCCAGGACTGGCTGTCGTTGAGCGCGTAGCGCCAGAAGACCTGGACCGAAATGAAAGCGGTCATCAGCACGAGGCCCGTGCCCGACAGCCACAGGGCGATGCGGCCAAGGATGCCCGTGATCCGCGCGATGTCGCGCATTGTCCCTTGCAAGATGCGTCCTCCCGGCAAGAAGAAACCCGCGGCGGACCGGCCGCCGCGGGTTCGAAGTCAGGCAGGGATCACTCGGTCGCCTGGATACGGGCGACGAGGTCCTTCAGCTTGTCGGAGGTCACGTATTTCTCGTAGACCGGCTTCATCGCCTCGATGAACGGCGTCTTGTCGATGTCGCTGACGATCTTCACGCCCGCCTCGCGGATCTTCGCCTCGGAAGCTGCCTCACGCTCGGCCCACAGCTTGCGCATGTGCGGGACGGAATCCTTGGCGGCCTGGCGGATCAGTTCCTGGTCCTCCGCCGAGAGCTTGTCCCAGCTCTTCTTCGACATGACCAGCACTTCCGGGACGATCAGGTGCTCGTCGAGGGTGAAGTAGCCGGCGACTTCGTAGTGGCCGGAGCTCTCGAAGGACGGCCAGTTGTTCTCGGCACCGTCGATGACGCCGGTCTGGATCGAGGAATAGACCTCGCCGTAGGGCATGGGCGTCGCGTTGGCACCGAGCGCGTTGACCATGTCGACGAACAGGTCCGACTGCATGACGCGGAACTTCATGCCCGAGAGGTCGGCCATGCTCTCGACCGGCTTCTGGCGGTTGTAGAAGGAACGCGAGCCGGCGTCGTAGAAGACGAGCCCGACGAGGTCATGGGCGGAGAAGGCGTCGAGGATCTCCTGGCCGATCGGGCCGTCCATCACCTTGTGCATGTGGTCGACGGAGCGGAAGATGTAGGGCAGCGAGGGAACCTGGGTTTCCTCGATGATGTTGTTGAACGGCCCGAGCGAGACGCGATTCATGTCGATCACACCGAACTGAGTCTGTTCGATCGTGTCCTTCTCCTGGCCGAGTTGGGCCGAGTGGAACACTTCGATCTCGATGCGGCCGTTGGAGCGCTCCTTGACGAGTTCGCCCAGATACTTGACCGCCTCGACAGTCGGATACCCGTCCGGGTGGGTGTCCGAGGACCGCAGGACGATGTCGGCCGCCTGCACCGTCATGGCGGAGGCGGCAAGCAGCCCGAAGGCTGCCGTCATAGTCTTCCAATGTTTCATCTTCAGTTCCTCCCTAGAGCAGTTTCAGCCCGGTCACAGCCTGTAGGCGGCCTTGACCAGGGTGTAGGTGAGGTCGCGTGCGACCTCGTATGCCTCGCCCTCGCCGAGCCTCCCTGTGGCGACGAGTGTGGCAAGGAATGACGCATCCGACCGCCGGGCCACGTCGTGGCGGGCGGGGATGGAACAGAAGGCGCGGGTGTCGTCGTTGAACCCCACGGTGTTGTAGAAACCGGCGGTTTCCGTCGCCATCTCGCGGAAACGGCGCATGCCTTCCGCGCTGTCGTGGAACCACCAGGGCGGGCCGAGGCGCAGCACCGGATAGGCGCCGGCAAGGGGCGCCAGTTCCCGGGCGTAGGACGTCTCGTCCAGCGTGAAGAGGATGACGGTGAGGCCGGGCTCGTGGCCGACCGCGTCGAGCAGCGGTTTGAGCGCGCGGACATAGTCGGTGCGGGTCGGAAAGTCGAAGCCCTTGTCGCGACCGTGCCGGGCCATGATCGCCGGAGAATGGTTGCGGTAGGCGCCCGGATGGATCTGCATCACCAGCCCGTCGTCCAGGCTCATGCGCGCCATCTCGGTCAGCATGTGGCCACGGAACCGGTCGGCTTCCTCCGCCGTGCAGCGCCCGGCCAACGCCTTGTCGAAGAGGCCGGCGGCTTCGGCCGGGGACAGATCCTCCGTGCGGGCGCTGGGCGCGCCGTGGTCGGTCGAGGTGGCACCGTGCTGCTTGAAGAAGGTCCGGCGGGCCCGGTGGGCGGCGAGATAGCCGGGCCAGGTCGTCGTATCCTCGCCGGTGATCTCGCCGAGACGGGCGATGTTGGCGGCAAAGCCCTCGAACTCGGGATCGATTACCGCGTCCGGGCGATAGGCGGTGATGACCCGTCCGCCCCAGCCGCTGTCGCGGATCGCGCGATGATGCTGCAGCGGGTCGAGCGCCGATTCCGTGGTGGCGATGACTTCGATGTTGAAGCGGTCGAAGAGGGCGCGCGGCCGGAATTCGGGCCGGGCGAGGCAATCCGCGATGTGGTCGTAGATGCGCGTCGCGGTCTGCGGGCCCAGCGGCTCGTCGATGCCGAAGACCTCCTGGAAGGAGTGGTTCAGCCAGAGCGCGGAGGGCGTGCCGCGGAAGAGGTGGAAATTGTCGGCGAAGAGCTGCCAGATGCGGCGCGGGTCGCGCTCGCTCGTGCCGCCGTCGACGCGGGGCACGCCGAGATCGGTCAGCGGGATGCCCTGCGAGCACAGCATGCGGAAGACGTAGTGATCCGGCACCACAAAGAGCTCGGCCGGGTCGGGGAAGGGCTCGTTCAGCGCGAACCAGGCCGGATCCGTGTGGCCGTGGGGGCTGACGATCGGCAGGTCGCGGATGGTCCGATAGATGCCGCGGGCAAGGCCGCGCGTGCGCGGCTCCACCGGAAACAGCCGGTCCTCGTCCAGTAGCGCCATTCCGATCCTCCCTGCCGCCCCGGTCGCGTTTTCCGCGTCTCGTTCTTGGGGCTGGCGAACTAACTAGTAATCTAATATGTTAGTCGACAAGTCGAGTCAACGCCTCCCGAAACAGGGGCGGCGAATTGTCAAACCGGGCGGCAGTCGCTAGGACGAGCCTCCCGGCAAATGCCGGAAAACCGGCGCGGACGAGTGGTCCGGCAGCGCGGCGCCAAGGCCTCGTCCGATCTTGCGGGCGGGCTGCGGTGGTCGCAGGGAGGGCAGGTGAATGACGGAACAGATCAAGCTCAGGACGCTCGACATGTCGCGCGTGCCGTCCGTGACCGATCTGGTGTTTGCCGAGCTCTACAATCGGGTGGTCGGGCTCGACCTGCTGCCCGGCACCAAGCTGTCGGAGGCGGAAGTCGCCAAGCAGATGGGGGTCAGCCGCCAGCCGGTGCGCGATGCCTTCTACCGGCTGTCGCAGCAGGGCTTCCTGCTGATCCGCCCGCAGCGCGCCACGGTGGTGACGCCGATCTCGGTGGAGGCGGTGCACCGTGCCCGCTTCATCCGCACCGCGCTCGAACTGGAGACGATGCGCGCGGCCATGGCCAACATGACCGAGGCGGAAATGGGCGAGCTGGAAGACATGATCGGCGAGCAGGAAAAGGCGGTGGATCGGGACGACCGCGCGGGCTTCCATGCGCTAGACGACAGTTTCCACAATCGCATCTGCGAGATCGCCGGGCAGGGGCACGTGTGGGCGCTCATCCGCGATCACAAGGCCCATATGGACCGGGTCCGCTATCTGTCGCTGGAAAACGGCGCCCGGCTGGCGCTCGAGGACCACATCTCGATCCTGGCGGCAGTGCGCGGCGGCGATCAGGACGCGGCGATCACGCGGATGCGGTCGCATCTGGCCCGTATCGCCGGTATCATCGACGATATCCGGGCCGCCCACGCAGACTATTTCGATCCCGACGAGGCCTGAGGAGAGGGTCGCGCCGGTCAGTCCGTCAGGTCATGCGGCCGCGCGCGGCGATATCGATCTGCTGAACGCTGCCGTCGGCGCCGAGCAGCCAGGCGCTGTCGAACAGGTTCGTCACCACGCAGCAATGGTTCGGCACGATGCGGACGCGGTCGCCGACGGCCAGGCTGCCGGCCGGGATCTCGACCACCGCATGTTCCTCGCTGAGCGCGGCGATATGCGCATCCGGATGGCCGATGATGGTGCCGTGGCCGGTGAGGCCGAGCAGGTCCGAGGATAGCGCCTTGGAGCCGGCATCCAGCACCGCACGCGTCGGTGTCGGCCGGCTGACGACGGTGGCATGCACCGTCAGGGCGCAGTCGTCGAGGGTGCAGGCGCCGCGCTCGACCAGCGAGCGGTCGTTGTAGATATAGGTGCCGGCCCGGTACTCGGTGACGAGGCTGCGGGACCCGCCTTCCGCCTCGCCCGCATGCCACATGTCGGGGGAGCCGCCGCTGGAGATTTCCGGGCACTCGATGCCGCGCGCGGCGAGCAGCCTGAGCGTTTCCCCCATGAAACGCTCGACATTGCCGGCCTTGCCGGGGGCGGGATAGGTCATCAGCCCGGCGAAGACGAGGCCGGGCGCAGCCGCGATGCGGGCGGCTAGATCCGCCGCTTCCGCAGGCGTCTGGACACCGCAGCGCCCCGCGCCGGTATCGCATTCCACCATCACATGCAGCGTTGCCGCACCTTCCGCGAAGGTGGCGGCGAGCCCGTCCACTGTCGTCTGACTGTCGGCGACGACGGCAAGGCGGGCGAGGCGCCCGGCAAGCGCCTTCAGCCGCGCAAGCTTCGCCTCGCCGAGGATGTTGAAGGTGATGAGGATGTCGTCGATGCCGGCATCGGCCATCACCTCCGCCTCGCCGATCTTCTGGCAGGTGATGCCGCGTGCGCCAGCCTCGATCTGCGCCCTGGCGAAGCGCGGCAGCTTGTGCGTCTTGATATGCGGCCGGCTCTTGAGGCCGAGCCGGTCGCAATGGGCCTGGAAACGGGCGATGTTGGCGAGCGCAACCGCCTCGTCCAGCACGAGGGCGGGCGTTTCGGGCTGGAAGGGCGCGTCGGCGGTCATGGCGTGGTCCCGTGTGTCTCAGGCGGCGTGGGGATCCTCGACGCGCGGCCAGATGGCGCGCGTGAGGGTGTGGTAGGTGTTGGTCGCCGGATCGTTGGGGTAGGGCCCGTCGACCGCCGCATAGAGGATGTCGGCGGCGATCCGCGAGAAGGCATCGTGGAAGTGATTGGTCGACTTCACAACCAGGATCTTCATCGCCGTCGGGTCGATCCCCATGTTGGCGAAGGCGTCCGGACTGAAGATCTGCGAGCGCACCGTGTTGAGCACGACGCGCAGGCCGCCAACGCGGATCGTCACCGAATCGCCCAGCGGCACGACGCTGGTGCCGAAGCTCTGCACCGCGTTGCGCACCACCTTCTCCACCGTCACCTCGGCATCGATGGGCTCGCCCGCGGCGGCCGACATCTTGCCGCCGAAGCGCAAGGGAAGCGTCGCGCCTTCGCCGGCGGAAATGCAGGTGCGAACCGCGACCGGGTCCCAGATGGAGGCCAGCGCGGCGTCCGCGAGATCGCGGGCAATCATCTCGCGCAGCACGATAGTGGAATCGCCCGGCACGCCGCCGCCCGGATTGTCCCAGACGTCGGCGATGACCACCGGCCGGCCGTCGATCTCGGCCGCCCTGTCGAGCGCCTGCGCCGGAGTGAGAAAGTCCGGCCGGGTGCGGCCACGGAAGGAAAAGAGCTCCATGCCGAGTTCGCGCGCCAGGCGGTCGCCGCCAGCACGGTCGCCGTCGGTGATAACGACGAGACGGGAGCCGAGATCCGGCACATCGGCGGCCATGAAGCCGTGGATCACCGAGATCGAGAGGACGCCGTCACGCCCTTCCAGCGCCTTGAGCTTGTCGACGAAGCCACGCATCGGCTGGCGGCTGGTCGGGAGCACCTCGATCATCCGGCAGTCGAA
The DNA here is from genome assembly GCF_023507705.1 of Stappia sp. WLB 29. Classification (GTDB taxonomy): domain Bacteria; phylum Pseudomonadota; class Alphaproteobacteria; order Rhizobiales; family Stappiaceae; genus Stappia. The sequence continues at coordinate 574,528 of NZ_JALBGD010000002.1, forward strand.
GACGGAGATTTCCGGCGTCACCTCGCCGACCGAGGTGCGCTGGGCGAGATCGATGAGGCTTTCGGCGGCGATGACGAAATCGGTGTGCGGGAACTCCTTGAAGGCGACCAGCAGGTCGGCATTGGTGGTGCGCTTTGCCGACAGGTGGCTGTGCGGATCGAAGGTGGCTCCGACGACCGTGCCCGGCCCGACGATGGCGCGCACCGCCTCCAGGATCTCTCCCTCGCAGTCGAGGCAGCCGTCGGCCACCATCGCGCCGTGCAGCCCCAGTAGCACGATGTCGAGCGGCAGTGCGGCGCGGATCTCGGCCAGCATCTGGTCGCGCAGAAACTCCCAGGTGCGGGCGTTGACGAGCCCGCCCGGCTCCGCCCAGGTCGCGGTGCCTTCGATCATGTCCCAGCCGTATTGCCGCGCGCGGTCGCGGGCGACCGGAAAGACCGCGCTGCACAGCGTAGGGGTTGCGGGATGCTCGCCGGGCCCGGCATAGAAACTGTCGCGGAAATCCTGCAGGTCGGTGCGCAGCGGCGAAAAGGTATTGGTCTCCGTTGCCAGGGACCCGACGAATACGCGTTTCATTTCGGCCATCAGGCGGCCTCCCCGAGAAGCTGGCCGGCATGGTGACAGGCACTGGAACGTCCGTTGCCGAGGTCCACCGGATCGGGCCGTGTCGAGCGGCAGATGTCGGTGGCCAGCGGGCAACGCGGATGGAAGGCGCAGCCGGAGGGCGGCGAGGCGGCGCTGGCCGGTTCGCCGAGATCGGCGACCGGCTGCCGTCCCGGCCGGATGCGCGGGATGGAGGCGAGCAGCAGGCGCGTATAGGGATGCGCCGGCTTTTCGAAGATGGCGGCCTTCGGCGCCGTTTCGACGATGCGGCCGAGATACATGACGGCGACACGGTCGGAGATGTGCCGCACGACGCCGAGGTCGTGGGAGATGAACAGCATCGAGATGCCGCTGTCGCGCTGCAGGTCCTTGATGAGATTGAGAACCTGCGCCTGGATCGACACGTCGAGGGCGGAGACTGCCTCGTCGGCGATGACAAGGCGCGGTTCGACGATCATCACCCTGGCGATGCCGATGCGCTGCCGCTGGCCGCCGGAGAACTCGTGCGGATAGCGGGTCATCACCTTCGGATCGAGGCCGACCTTGACCAGCGTGTCGGCGATACGCGCGCGCACCTCCTCGCGGGTGCGGGCAAGGCCGTGGATGCGCACCGGCTCGGCCAGCGTCTGCTCGATGGTAAGGCGCGGGTTGAGCGAGGCGAAGGGGTCCTGGAAGATCATCTGGATCTCGCGCCGCAGCGGCCGGAAGGCGCCCGCCGAAAGTGCCAGAATGTCGCGGCCGCGGAACCGCGCCTCGCCGCTGGTTGCCGGCTCAAGCTTCGTCAGCGTGCGCCCGACCGTGGACTTGCCGCAGCCGCTTTCGCCGACGATGCCCAGCACCTCGCCTTCGGCAAGGTCGAAGGAGACGCCGTCGACCGCCTTGAGGATGCGTTTGGGTCCCGGCAATACGCCGGTGGAGGGCGCGCGGAAGGTGAAGTGGGTCTTCAGGTCGCGGACCTGGAGGAGGGGGGCGGCGTCGGTCATGCGTCCGGCTCCAGCGGGTAGTGGCAGCGGGCGAAATGGGCAGGCGCGAAGGCGGTGAGCGATGGCTGGTCGCTGTCGCAGCCGGCTCCTCTACGTGCACAGCGCGGATGGAAGGCGCAGCCGGTGATGGTCTCGTCCAGCGTCGGGACGCGTCCGGGAATGGCGGACAGCCGGTCGACGTCCTCGTCGGCCTCGGGGATCGAATCCAGCAGGCCGCGCGTGTAGGGGTGGCGCATGTCCTGGAAGAGCTCGTGCGCACCCGCCGTCTCGACCACGCGGCCGCGATACATCACGGCGATGCGGTCGCAGGTCTCGGCGATGACGCCGAGATCGTGGGAGATCAGCATGACGCCCATGCCGGTCTCCTTCTGCAACTCGACGATGAGCTTGAGGATCTGTGCCTGCACGGTGACGTCGAGGGCGGTGGTCGGCTCGTCTGCGATCAGGAGGCGCGGCGAGCCCGCGAGCGCCATGGCGATCATCACGCGCTGGCGCTGGCCGCCGGACAGCTGGTGCGGGAAGCTGTCGATGCGCCCGGCCGGATCGGGGATGCGGACCATGGTCAGCAGCTCNGGTGCGGGAAGCTGTCGATGCGCCCGGCCGGATCGGGGATGCGGACCATGGTCAGCAGCTCCAGCGCCCGGTCGCGGGCGGCCCGGCGCGACATCGGCTGATGCTCGCGGATCGCCTCGACGATCTGGTCGCCGATCCGGTAGACTGGATTGAGCGATGTCATCGGCTCCTGGAAGATCATCGACATCTCGTTGCCCATGACCGCGCGGCGCTCGCGTGGCGACAGACGCAGGAGGTCGCGGCCGCGGAAGAAGATCTCGCCGGCCAGAACGCGCACGGGTGTTCCCTCCAGCAGTCCCATGATCGCGAGCGAGGTAAGGCTCTTGCCGCAGCCGCTCTCGCCGACGATGCCGAGCGTCTCGCCGGTCGACAGGCTGAGCGAGAGGTCCTGCACCACCGGCAGGATGCCGTCGGGCGTGGCGACGCCGAGCGTCAGGCCGCGCATGTCGAGCAGCAGTTCGCTGGCGTCCTTATTCGGGCGCGTCATTTCACACCCCCTTGATGTCGTTGCGGAACCGCGGGTCGATGCTGTCGCGCAGGGCGTCGCCGACCAGGTTCATGGAGAAGACGGACAGGATGATCAGCGCGCCGGGAAACAGCAGCAGCCAGGAGGCGCGGGTGACGTAGATGCGCGATTCCGACAGCATGTTGCCCCAGCTCGGCACTTCCGGCGGCAGGCCGAGGCCGAGAAAGTCGAGGGCCGCGGCCTGCAACTGCGCGAAGGCGAAGATGAAGCTCGCCTGCACCAGGAGCGGCGAGACGAGGTTCGGCAGGATGTGGCGGAACAGGATGCTGGCGTGGCCGGCGCCGGAACAGGTCGCGGCATCGACGAAGACCTCGCCCTTCAGCTTCAAGGTCATGCCGAAGAGGATGCGGGCAGTGGTGGTGGCATAGACGATGCCGATCACGATCACCGTGTTGACGACGCTCCGCTCCAGCAGGGTCATCAGCACGAGGGCGAGCAGCAGCGCCGGGAAGGCCATCAGCACGTCGACGACGCGCATGATCACATGGCCGAGGCGGCTGAAATATGCGGACACCATGCCGGCGAGGCCACCGGCGACCAGCGCCACGACGACGCTGCCGATGCCGATGACGATGGCCATGCGCGCGCCGTAGAGGCTGCGCGAGAAGCTGTCGCGGCCGTAGTGATCGGTGCCGAACAGGTGTTCGAGACTCGGCGGCGACAGGCGCACGAGCGGATCGATCTCCAACGGATCGTAGGGCGCGACGAGCGGGGCGAAGATCGCGGCGAGCGCAATCAGGATCAGCCAGCACAGCCCGGCGGTGGCGAGCCAGCGCCCGCGGAAGATGCGGCCCATGGTGAGGATCGCGGTCATGCCTCAGCTCCCTGGCTTTGCGGCTTGAGAGAACGGGTCCGGGTCATTTCAGCGACACCCTGGGGTCGAGGCGCGCATAGGCGAGGTCGACCAGAAGGTTGATGACCATATAGAGGACGACGATCACCAGGATGACACCCTGGATCACTGGGTAGTCGCGGCGCAGGATCGACTGCACCACGAGGCGGCCGATGCCGGGCAGCGAGAAGACGGTTTCGGTCACCACCGCCTCGGAGACGAGGGCGGCGAAGGTGAAGCCGAAGGCGGCGGCAACGGCGATCAGCGCGTTGCGGAAGACGTGTTTTACCGAGACCTTCCACGGGGCGAGGCCCTTGGCGCGGGCGGTGCGCACATGGTCCTCGCGCTGCACGTCGAGCATGGAGGCGCGCACCAGGCGGATGATCAGCGCGGCGTTCGGCGCAGCGAGCGTGAAACTCGGCAGCAGCAGATAGCGCAGGTTCGCGAGCCCGCCGTCGTCGGTCACGGATGGGAAGCCGGACGAGGGCAGCCAGCCGAGCGTGACCGAGAAGATGAGGATCAGGTAGAGGCCGAGCCAGAAGGTCGGCACGGAGGCGAAGAGCATGGCGCCGCCGGACGTGACCTGGTCGACCCAGGTGCCGCGATAGCTGGCGGCGACGACGCCGATGGGCACGCCGAGGATGACGATCCAGACCATCGTCATCAGGGCGAGAAGGATCGAGGTCTCCGCGCCGTCGGCGATCACCGAGGTGACGGGCACGCGGAAGAAGATCGAGGTGCCGAAATCGCCCTGCAAGACGTTGCCGAGCCACAGCAGGTATTGGGTGTAGAGCGGCTGGTCGAGACCGAGCTCGCGCGTCAGGCTCGCGATCTCCTCGGGCGTGGCGCTGTCGCCGAGCAGGACGGCAGCCGGATCGCCGGGGATCAGGTGCACGAAAAGGAAGACCAGCAGCGAAGCGGCGAGCAGCGTCGGCACGAGCGTCAGCAGTCTCCGCAGGGCATATCCGAGCATGAGCGTGACTTTCCGCGAAATGTCGGGAGGCGGCCAGCCCGCCCCCGGCCTGTTGCGAGTGTCGTCCGAGGGACGGAGTTTCGCAAAGACCGGAGGGGACCGAGAGGATCGTGCGTTACTTCGAGACGTTCCAGAAGTGCGGCCAGATCAGGGTTGCTTCGCCGAGGCCCTTAAGCGTCGGAGAGGCGATGTTGTAGGTGTAGACATCGCCGGTCTTCATGGTCGGGACCTGCTGGTAGATCAGTGCCTGCAGTTCGCCCCACAGCTTCTGCCGCTCAGCCGGGTCGGCCGAGGCCGTGAACTTCTCGGAAAGCGCGGTCATTTCAGGCGTGGACCACCAGCCGGGATAGTTCGGGTTCATCACCGAGATCAGGATCGGATCCGGCACGAAGCCATGGTGGGTGAAGAACAGGTCCCACTGGTCCGGCTCGCCGCGCTTCTTAATGAGCGTCGCCCAGTCGTAGACCTGCAGGTCGATGTTGAAGCCGGCCTGGGCGAGCTGCTTGGTGTAGACGATTGCCGTGTCGTAGTGGAACGGGTAGTTGGTCGACACCATGAACTTGATGGGCTCGCCGTTGTAGCCGGCTTCCTTGGCCAGCTCCTTGGCGGCGGCAGCATCGCCCTTGCTGAAATTCTCTGCGCCGGATTCGGTGTACCAGACATTGCCCTCCGGCATGAAAGATCCGTTGGCGCGCCACAGCTTCTCCGGGCCGATGGCGACCTGGAGCGCCGGCGTCTTGTTGATCGCCGTCTGGATGGCGCGGCGCAGGGCGAAGTTCTCCTTCAGCGGGCCTTCCTTGGAATTGAGGAAGACGAGACCGAAGATCGGGCCGCCGTTGAGGATCGTCGTGACGTCCGGGCTCGCATCGAGGGCGTCGAAGAGGTCGCCCGGGATGGTTTCGGCATAGTCGTAGTCGCCGGCCTGTAGTCCGCTGACACGGGTGCCGACATCGGGAACTGGAATAAACCGCAATGCGTCGAACTCGGCCTTGCGGGCGCCGCCATAGCCGTTCGGCTCACCTTCGGGCGATTCGTAATCGTCGAAGCGGACGAGCTCGACATGGCGGTTGGGCTGCCACTCGCCGAAGCGGTAGGGGCCGGTGCCGATGTAGTTTTCCGGTGCGATCGGCTCCTTGCCGGCGCCCTCCATCACGGAGGCCGGATAGATCGCCGGGCCGCCATTGATGAAGGCGAGGAGGTTCTTCCAGGGGCCGAAGGGCTTGCTCAGGCGCAGCGTGATTTCGTGGTCGCCGGTCGCCTCGATGCTGTCGACATTCGAGAACAGCAGGCTGCCGCGCGAACCGAACTCGCCCCAGCGCTTCAGCGAGGCGACCACGTCGGCCGAGGTCATGTCGGCGCCGTTGTGGAACGTCACGTCCTTGCGCAGGGTGATGACGATGGTGCGTCCGTCATCCTCCAGCCGGTCGCTCTCGGCGAGCAGCGGCACCGGCGAATTGCTGGCGTCGAAGGTGTAGAGACCCTCGAACATGTGGTGGGCGATGGTCGTCGACAGGTCCGAGGTGACGACGTGCTGGTCGAGGCTGGGCGGCTCGCCGACAGTGGCGTAGCGCAGGGTGCCGGCCGCAAAGGCGGTGCTGGCCATGGATGTCGCGATCGCCGCGGCGAACACGGTTTTCCAGCGGGTGTTCCGAAACATTCCACTCCTCCAATACAGGGTCCTCTGGGTAGCCCGAATGGGCTACACGGGCGGGCGACGTGCATTCGCCGGCCGTGCAGCCATCCCACGATCTGCCGTGTCTGCGCCGGCTGTTCGTTGTGTAAAAAATTTTCATAATCTGCCTAAACTGTCAAACGGGAATTTGAATATCCCGCTAAACTGCGGTAGATAATGAAAGAAACTTTCATAATGAGCCGAGGATTTCCATGACAAAGGGTATCACCCGTCACGACACCGCCGATCTCGCCGCCGGCGGGCAGAAGCGTCCCTTCGCCAAGGCGGTCACCGCTGGCGGGTTCGTCTATGTCTCCGGCCAGGTGCCGGCGGAAGGGGGAGAGATCATCACCGGCGGGATCGTCGCGCAAACCGAAAAGGTGATCGAGAATATCAAGTCGGTTCTGGCGCTGGCCGGCTGCGGGCTGGAGCATGTGGTGAAGGTCAATGTCTGGCTGGACGATGCCCGCGACTTTTCCAGCTTCAACGCCGTGTTCGAGCGGCATTTCGGCGCGCATCCGCCGGCGCGCTCCACGGTGCAGTCGCCCTTGATGGTGGATGCGAAGGTCGAGATGGATGTCATCGCCTATAAAGCCGATTAGTCTTGTCCCGGAAGCCGGGGCAGATGGCAAGGAAGGGGCCGGGGGCGTGGCCAAGGTGATCGACATCATCGCGCAGCTCAGGCGGCTCGACGGCGCCTTCCCCAAGCGCGAGCAGCGGGTTGCCGACTATGTGCTGGCGAACCTGGAGACCATCGCCTACCAGCGCCAGAGCGAGATCGCCAACGGGGCGGGCGTGTCGGATGCCACGGTCAACCGGTTCTGCCAGACGCTCGGCTGCGACGGGTTCAAGGACTTCAAGATCCGCCTCGCCCAGAGCGTGGCCGTGTCGCTGCAATACATGGACGTGCACGCGCCCGACAGCGGGTCGCTGTCGGATGCGCTGGTGGCGCAGGTGTTCGGCGCGCTGATGGACACGCTCAACCGGGCGCGGGCCCAGCTCGATCCGCTGGCCGTGGAGGCGGCGATCGATCTGCTGGCCGGGGCGCGGCGGATCGTCTTCTTCGGCGTCGGCGGCGGGTCAGCCAACGTGGCGCGGGAAGGAGCGAACCGCTTTTTCCGGCTCGGCGTGCCGGCGGAGGCGCATTCGGACGGCTACCTGCAGCGGATGATCGCCTCGACGCTGGAACGCGGCGACGTGGTCTTCGCGATCTCGGCGAGCGGCACGCCGGCCGAACTGCTCGACAGCGTCGCCATCGCCCGCCAGTACGGGGCCCAGTCGCTGAGCCTGACCAAGGCCGGCTCGGACCTGGCCGGCGCCACCGACATCGCGCTCGGCCTCGATCTGCCGGAAGACCAGGACATCTACAAGCCGAGTGCCTCGCGGCTCGCCTATGTGGCCATCATCGATGTGCTGGCCGCGGGCGCCGCGCGCAAGCGGCCCGAGCGCGTGCGAGAATACCTGCGCCGGATCCGCACCTCGCTGGTGCCGCTTTCCAAGGATGTGGGGCCGAAGCCTATCGGGGACTGAGCTCCCTGTTGGCTGCCCCGCGGTTTTCCCCACACTGTGCTGCGCTGCAGCAAAGTTTGATTGACCAATTTTATGGCATGCGCATTATGTGGGCATGCGTGAGCAGCTCGCCATTCTTGTGATCGATACGAACCGGATCCGCTCCTCCATCATCGAGCAGGGATTGCGCGATGCCGGGCACGAGCGGGTGATCGTTTTCGACCGCATGGACGGCTTGGTGCGGAAGATCACCGAGATCGATCCGGATGTGATCGTCATCGATCTGGAAAACCCCAATCGCGATCAGCTCGAGCATATCTTCCAGATCTCGCGTGCCGTCCGCCGGCCCATCGCCATGTTCGTCGACCGCTCCGAGGCCGGCGCCATCGAGGCGGCGGTGGACGCGGGCGTCTCCGCCTATGTGGTGGACGGGCTGAAGCGCGAGCGGGTCAAGCCGATCCTCGACATGGCGATCAGCCGCTTCAACGCGTTCAACCGGCTGTCGCAGGAACTGGAGGCGGCACGCAACGAACTGGCCGAGCGCAAGACCATCGAGCGGGCCAAGGGCATCTTGATGCGCAACCGCGGCATTGGCGAGGACGAGGCCTATCGGCTGCTGCGCAAGACGGCGATGGACCAGGGCCGCAGGATCATCGAGGTGGCGGAAGGCCTCGTGATCTCCGTAGGGCTGCTGGAGAAACGGGACGGGGCATGAGGCGAGCGGACGGCGACACGGTGATCGCGGGCTTCATCCCGCTTCTCGACAGCGCGCTGCTGGTGACGGCGGCGGAGCGGGGCTTTGCCGCGCGCGAAGGGGTGAGCCTGAAACTGGTGCGCGAGACCTCCTGGGCCAATATCCGCGACCGCAGCGCCATCGGCCATTTCGACGTTGCCCATATGCTGGCGCCGATGCCCATTGCCGCCTCGCTGGAAATCACCTCGCTCGCCGTGCCGATGCTGGCACCGATGACGCTGGGGCTCGGCGGCAACGCCATCACGGCGTCTAACATCCTGTGGCGGCGGATGTGCGATCACGGCGCGCCTCGCGACGGCGATCCGGCCGGTACGGGAGGGGCGCTCAAGGCGGTGATCGCCGCATCCGGCGGGAGCGCTCCGCTGCGCTTCGGTGTCGTCCACCCGTTCTCGGGACATGCCTACGAGTTGCGCTACTGGCTGGCCGCCGCCGGCATCGATCCGGACAGGGACGTGGAGATTTCCGTGCTGCCGCCGCCGCTGATGGCGGACGCGCTGGCGGCGGACCGGCTCGACGGCTATTGCGTCGGCGAGCCCTGGAACACGGCGGCCGTCCTTGCCGGCACAGGCCGCATCGTCACCACCAAGGCGGCGATCTGGCCGAAAAGCCCGGAGAAGGTGCTGGGGGTGACGCGCAAATGGGCGGAGGCGCATCCCGATATGCTGGCGGCGCTGATCCGGGCGCTGGCGGCGGCAGCGGCCTGGTGCGCCGACCCGCAGAACCATGCCGACCTCGCCGATCTGCTGTCCGGGCCGGACTATCTCGACTGTCCGGCCGACTACTGCCGGCCGGCGCTGTCGGGCGAGTTGATGCTGTCGCGCGATGAGCTGCTTTCGCGCCCGGACTTCCTGTCCTTCGCCGGCAAGGCCGCTCTCAGCCCGCAGCCCGCCCATGCGCTGTGGTTCTACAGCCAGATGCTCCGCTGGGGACAGGTAACGCACAGTGCCGGGCGCGAGGTGGTGGTGCGGGCGACCTATCGCCCCGACTTGTTGGAAGCTGCGACGGGCGTGCGGACCGAGGCCGCGAGCCTCTCCTTCTTCGATGGCGTGGGCTTCGATCCCGAAGCGGTCGCCGACTACGCGCGGGCTTTCCCGATCCGCGCCTGAGGTCTTTTCCCTTTCGTATTCGCGCCGCCGTTTCTTGTTGCGCTGCACAAGGATTGGTCACCTGCCTGTGCGAAGTGCCCGGCCTTTCGGCGCTCGCGGATCTGCCTGGTTTTCGAGCATCGTGACTTTTCCAGTGAAATCAGCCATCTACCGGAAGATCCGTAACTGGCACGCCTCCTGCAAGGGAAAGGACGTGCCAAAGATGGCCACGACATAGCGCGCCCAAGGACGGGCGTTCCGGCAAAGCCGCCGTTGAGACCAGCCAGCGCCCTCCCGCGCCTTGCGTCTCGACGGCGGCTTTTTTGTTGGCCCGAGGCCGATCCGAAGCGGACGGCCCGAGCAGAGGGAGAAGAGACGTGATGCAGATCCCGCACCCTGTCCGCCGCGCGGCCCTCGGCCTTCTGGCGCTTGCCGCGATCCTACCGGCGAGCGTGCAGGCCGACATGCTGATGGTCGAGAAGGACGAGCTGAAATTCGGCTTCATCAAGCTGACCGACATGGCGCCCCTGGCGATCGCCTATGAGAAGGGGTTCTTCGAGGACGAGGGGCTGTTCGTCACCCTGGAGCCGCAGGCCAACTGGAAGGTGCTGCTAGACCGGGTGATCACCGGCGAACTCGACGGTGCCCACATGCTGGCGGGCCAGCCGCTGGCGGCGACCATCGGCTTCGGCACCGAGGCGCATATCGTCACGCCCTTCTCGATGGACCTCAACGGCAACGGCATCACCGTCTCCAACGAGGTCTGGGAGATGATGAAGCCGCATCTGGAGATGCAGGCCGACGGCAAGCCGATGCACCCGATCCCGGCAAGCGCGCTGAGGCCGGTCGTGGATGCTTTCCGCGCGCAAGGACGCCCGTTCAACATGGGTATGGTCTTCCCGGTCTCGACCCACAATTACGAACTGCGCTACTGGCTCGCCTCCGGCGGCATCCATCCCGGTTTCTATTCCAGCTCCGACATTTCCGGGCAGATCAAGGCCGAGGCGCTGCTGTCGGTGACGCCGCCGCCGCAGATGCCGGCAACGCTCGAAGCCGGCACGATCAACGGCTACTGCGTCGGCGAGCCATGGAACCAGCAGGCGGTGTTCAAGGGCATCGGCGTGCCGGTGATCACCGATTACGAGATCTGGAAGAACAATCCGGAGAAGGTGTTCGGCCTGACCAAGGCTTTCGTCGAGGAAAATCCCAACACCGTCCTGGCGCTGACCAAGGCGTTGATCCGCGCCGCCATGTGGCTGGACGAGAACGACAACGCCAATCGCATGGAGGCGGTCGAGATCCTGTCGCGGCCCGAATATGTCGGTGCCGACCGGGAAGTGATCGCCAACTCGATGACCGGCACGTTCGAATACGAGAAGGGCGACACGCGGGAGGTGCCGGACTTCAACGTCTTCTTCCGCCACCACGCGACCTATCCCTTCTATTCGGATGCGATCTGGTACCTGACCCAGATGCGCCGCTGGGGCCAGATCGCCGAACACAAGCCGGACGAGTGGTACGCGGAGATGGCGAAGCAGGTCTACCTCCCGGAGATCTACCTCAAGGCAGCGCGCCTGCTGGTCGACGAGGGGCTGGCCGCGGAAGCCGATTTTCCCTTCGACAGCGACGGCTACAGGGCGCCGACCCCGGCCTCCGACATCATCGACGGCATTCCCTACGATGGCCGTACCCCCAACGCCTACATCGACAGCCTGCCGATCGGCCTGAAGAGCGGGCAGACGGTGGAAGGCAACGAGGTGATCGGCGGCTGAAGCCGCTTTCGCCCGCGCAAAGAGGAACAGTCTCCATGGCACATGCCGAAACCGCCGCACCGGATGCGGCTGGCGCCTCCCGCCGCAGCTCGTTTCTTTCCGCCCTGTCGCGTGCGGCCGGATGGCTCGACGCCCTCGGTCTCTCCTGGCTGGTGCCGCTGGGCCGGCTGGCGCTCGGCGAGGATCCGCGCGAGCAGTTCGGAGAGCTCAAGCGATTGCTGGTCATTCCGCTGGTCGGCATCGCCGTCTTTCTGGTCGCCTGGGCGGTGTTGGCGCCAAAGGTGCAGACCTCGCTCGGTGCCGTGCCCGGGCCGGCGGAGGTCTGGGAGCAGGCCGGCAACCTGTGGCAGGACCACCTGCGCGAACGGGAAAAGGCCGCTGACTTCTATGCTCGTCAGGATGAGCGCAACGCCAAGCTGGAGGCGGCCGGCCGGCACGACCAGGTGAAGTGGCGCAGTTATACGGGCAAGCCGACCTATCTCGACCAGATCGTCACCTCGCTGGTGACGGTGGGGCTGGGCTTCGGCATAGCGACGCTGATCGCCGTGCCGCTCGGCATCGCCTCGGGCCTGTCGCGCTCGTTCAACGGCGCGATCAATCCCTTGATCCAGATTTTCAAGCCGGTATCGCCGCTCGCCTGGCTGCCCATCGTCACGATGATCGTCTCCGCGCTCTATGCGGACCCGGCCGACTGGCTGCCGAAGTCGCTGCTGATCTCGGCGGTCACCGTGACGCTGTGCTCGATGTGGCCGACGCTGATCAACACGGCGCTGGGCGTCGCCTCGGTCGACAAGGACCTGATGAATGTCGGCCGGGTGCTGCAGCTCTCCACCCGCAAGACGGTGGTGAAGCTGGTGATGCCCTCGGCGTTGCCGCTGATCTTTACCGGCCTGCGCCTGTCGCTCGGCGTCGGCTGGATGGTGCTGATCGCAGCCGAGATGCTGGCGCAGAACCCGGGGCTCGGAAAGTTCGTCTGGGACGAGTTCCAGAACGGTTCCTCGCAGTCGCTCGCCCGCATCATGGTCGCGGTTCTCACCATCGGCTTGATCGGCTTTGCCCTCGACCGGGTGATGTATGCGCTGCAGCGCGCCTTCACCTTCTCCGCGACGAGGTGAGGCGATGACGATCCTGGAAATCTCCAAGCTGTCGAAGGGCTATGGCGAAGGCCATGCGCGCACCGAGGTGCTCGCCGATATCGACCTGAAGGTCGCCGAGGGCGAGTTCATCGCCATCGTCGGCTATTCCGGCACCGGCAAGACGACCCTGATTTCGCTGCTGGCGGGGCTTATCGAAGCCGACAGCGGCGGGGTGATCTACAAGGGCCGCGAGATCGACGGGCCGGGGCCGGAACGCGGCGTCGTCTTCCAGTCCTATTCGCTGATGCCGTGGCTGACCGTCTTCGGCAACGTGATGCTGGCGGTCGACAGTGTCTTCGGCAAGCTGCCGAAGGCGGAGCGGATGGCCATCGCCGAGGACTATATCGCCATGGTCGGCCTCGCCCATGCCCGCGACCGGCGGCCGGCGGAACTGTCCGGCGGCATGCGTCAGCGGGTGGCGGTGGCGCGGGCGCTGGCCATGCGCCCCGAGGTGCTGTTGCTGGATGAGCCGCTGTCGGCGCTCGACGCGCTGACCCGGGCGAAGCTGCAGGACGAGTTCGCGGCGATCTGCGAGAAGGAGAAGAAGACCATCGTCCTCATCACCAATGATGTGGACGAGGCGATCCTGCTGGCCGACCGCATCGTGCCGCTGCTTCCCGGCCGGCCGGCAACGCTCGGTCGCGAGTTTGCCGTGCCCTTCGCGCGGCCGCGCGAGCGCAGCGAGCTCAACCATGACGATGCCTTCATCGCGCTGCGGGCGGAGGTGACCGCGTATCTGATGGAGGCCGGCACCGCGCGGGGCGGGGAGGAGGCCGCCGTGCTGCGCCTGCCCGAACTCCGCCCGGCGGGACGGGGCGAGCAGGGCGAGGTGCGGCAGGCGGACGAGCGCTTCCTGCAGTTCAGCGAGTTGCGGAAGGTCTATCCGACGCCAAAGGGACCGCTGACGGTGGTCGATGGCTTCGAACTGACCATGCGCAAGGGTGAATTCGTGACGCTGATCGGTCATTCGGGCTGCGGCAAGTCGACGGTGCTGTCGATGGCCGCCGGCCTCAACCCGATCTCCGGCGGCGCGGTGGTGCTGGACGGCACCCATGTGACCAAAGCCGGCCCAGACCGGGCCGTCGTGTTCCAGGCGCCGTCGCTGATGCCCTGGCTGACGGCCTACGAGAACGTCGCGCTCGGTGTCGACCAGGTGCATCCGGACGCAACGCGCGAGGAGCGGCGGGACATCGCCGAGCATTATCTCGGCCGCGTCGGACTTGCCGACAGCATGCACAAGCGGGCGTCGGAGCTGTCCAACGGCATGCGTCAGCGGGTGGGCATCGCCCGAGCCTTCGCCCTGTCGCCCAAGCTGCTGTTGCTCGACGAGCCGTTCGGCATGCTCGACAGCCTGACCCGGTGGGAGTTGCAGGATGTCCTGATGGACGTGTGGGCCCGCAGCGCGGTGACGGCGATCTGCGTCACCCATGACGTGGACGAGGCGATCCTGCTCGCCGACCGGGTGGTGATGATGTCGAACGGGCCGAACGCCCGCATCGGCAACATCATGGAGGTGGACCTGCCGCGGCCACGCTCGCGCAAGGCGCTGATCTCCCATCCCGACTACTACGCCTATCGCGAGGAACTGCTGGAGTTTCTCGAGGCCTATGAGGGCGGCGCCAATCCGGATGCGGCTCAGCTTGCCGCCATCACCGAGCGTCGGGCGGTGCGTATCGCGCGTCAGAAGGACGCCCGCCTTGCAGCCGCGGAGTGAGACAATGACGACGAAGAAGAAACTGGTCGTGATCGGTGCCGGCATGGCGTCCGGCCGCCTGCTGGAAACCCTGCTGGACGCGGCGCCGGGCGCCTATGACATCACGCTGTTCGGGGCCGAACCGCGCGGCAACTACAACCGCATCATGCTGTCGCCGATGCTGGCGGGAGACAAGGCCTACGAGGATATCGTCACCCATGACGCCGCCTGGTACGCGGAACAGGGCATCGTCTGCCGTTTCGGCGAGGCCGTGACGCGCATCGACCGGGATGCGAAGACGGTCACGAGCGCAGGCGGCGAAACGCCTTACGACAAGCTGGTGATCGCCACGGGCTCGGCGCCCTTCATCATCCCGGTCGCCGGGCGCGACTTGCCCGGCGTGCGCGCCTTTCGCGATCTCGATGATGTCGAGGCGATGATCGAGGCGGCAGGGCGGCCAGGCGCCCGTGCCGTGGTGATCGGCGGCGGCCTGCTGGGCCTGGAAGCGGCGGCGGCGCTGCGGTCGCGCGGCATGGAGGTGGTGGTCCTGCACCTGATGGGGCACCTGATGGAGCGCCAACTCGATCCGGCCGCCGGCCACCTGCTGCGCAAGGAACTGGAAGGGCGCGGCATCACTGTTCACACGCAGGCGCAGACAAAGGCGATCCTCGGGAATGAGAGGGTCGAGGCGGTTCTGCTGGATGACGGAACCGTCTATCCGGCCGATCTGGTGGTGATGGCGGTGGGCATCCGCCCCGAGACACGGCTCGCGGTCGATGCGGGCCTCGAGGTCGAGCGCGGCATCCTCATCGATGATCAGACCCTGACCTCCGATCCGGACATCCTGGCGGTCGGTGAATGTGTCGAGCACCAGAACGTCTGTTACGGGCTGGTGGCGCCGCTCTACACCATGGCGAATGTCGCGGCGAAGACGCTGCTGGGCGAGACAGCGGCATTCCGGCCGCTGGAAACGGCGACCCAGCTCAAGGTGACCGGCGTCAACCTCTATTCCGCCGGCGACTTCGCCGATGGCGAGGACCGCGAGGAGATCGTGCTGCGCGATGCAGCCTCCGGCATCTACAAGCGGCTGGTTCTCAAAGAGAACCGTATCGTCGGGGCAGTGCTCTACGGCGAGGCGGCGGATGGTCCCTGGTTCTTCGATCACATCCGCAACCGCACCGACATCTCCGAGATGCGCGAGACGTTGATCTTCGGCCAGTCGTTCCAGGGGGGCGCTCCGCTGGACCCTATGGCGGCCGTTGCAGCCTTGCCGGATGAGGCGGAGATCTGCGGCTGCAACGGCGTGTGCAAGGGCCGGATCGTCGGTGCGATCCGGGAAAAGGGGCTGACCACGCTCGACGACGTGCGTGCTCACACGAAGGCCTCGGCCTCCTGCGGCACCTGCACCGGGCTGGTCGAGCAGGTGATGCAGGCAACGCTGGGGGATGCGTTCACGCCGCAGGCGGTCAAGCCGATGTGCGGCTGCACGCCGCTCGGCCATGACGAGGTGCGGCGGCTGATCCGTGCGAAAGAGCTCAAGAGCATTCCGGCGGTGATGCAGGAACTGGAGTGGCGCTCGTCCGGCGGCTGCGCCAAGTGCCGGCCGGCGCTCAACTATTATCTCGTCTGCGACTGGCCGGACGAATACGCGGACGACTACCAGTCGCGCTTCGTCAACGAGCGGGTGCACGCCAACATCCAGAAGGACGGCACCTATTCGGTGGTGCCGCGTATGTGGGGCGGGATGACCTCCGCCAAGGAATTGCGGGCGATCGCCGATGTCGTCGACAAGTTCGATATCCCCGCCGTCAAGGTGACCGGCGGCCAGCGCATCGACATGCTGGGTATCCGCAAGGAAGACCTGCCGGCGGTCTGGGAGGACCTCGGCAAGGCCGGCTTCGTCTCTGGCCACGCCTATGCCAAGGGACTGCGGACTGTGAAGACCTGCGTCGGCTCGGACTGGTGCCGGTTCGGCACGCAGGATTCGACGGGCCTCGGGATCGCCATCGAGAAGTTCATGTGGGGCTCGTGGACGCCGGCCAAGGTCAAGATGGCGGTGTCGGGCTGCCCGCGAAACTGCGCCGAGGCCACCTGCAAGGATGTGGGGGTGATCTGCGTCGACAGCGGCTTCGAGATTCATTTCGCCGGCGCGGCCGGCCTCGACATCAAGGGAACGGAAGTGCTCGGCCATGTGGTGAGCGCGGAGGAGGCGCTCCGCCACATCGCCGCGCTGGTGCAGATGTACCGCGAGCAGGGCCACTACCTGGAGCGGATCTACAAATGGGCGAAGCGCATCGGCCTCGACGAGATCCGCCGGCAGATCATGGACGATGCGGCGCGCCGCGAGGCCTATTACCAGCGTTTCGTCTTCTCGCAACAGTTCGCCCAGGTGGACCCGTGGTCGGAGCGCGTCTCCGGCAAGGACAAGCACGAGTTTAACCCGCTGGCGATCCTGGAACTGGAGGCGGCGCAATGACCGCGATGACGACGGAGTGGATCGAGATCGGCCGGTTGGACGACATTCCTCGTGCCGGTGCGCGGGTGGTGAAGACGCCGGCGGACTGCATCGCGGTGTTCCGCACTGAGGACGACCGGGTCTACGCGCTGAATGACCGGTGCCCGCACAAGGGCGGACCGCTCAGCCAGGGCATCGTGCATGGCACCTCCGTGACCTGTCCCTTGCACAACTGGGTGTTCGACCTTGCCAGCGGCGCGGCGCAGGGCGCCGACGAGGGGCAGGTCGCGACCTATCCGGTCACGGTGCGCGATGGCGTGCTGCTGATCGCTGGAGCGCGGCTGCCGGCGGCGGAGGAATAGGCTGATGCCGGACAGCGTGCGCACCACCTGCCCCTATTGCGGTGTCGGCTGCGGGGTGATCGCCACCCGCCATGACGACGGTCGGGTCAGCGTTACCGGCGACCCGGACCATCCGGCGAATTTCGGGCGACTGTGTTCGAAGGGATCGGCGCTGGCCGATACGCTTGTCGACGCTGAGCGGCTGCTGCATCCGGAAATCGGCGGCGAGCGGGCCGACTGGGGAGCTGCGCTCGACCTCGTCGCAGCCAGGTTCTCGCAAGCGATTGCCGAGCACGGGCCGGACAGCGTCGCCTTCTATGTGTCCGGGCAGATCCTCACCGAGGACTATTACGTCGCCAACAAGCTGATGAAGGGCTTTATCGGCTCGGCGAATATCGACACGAACTCCAGGCTCTGCATGGCCTCATCGGTGGCGGGTCACCGCCGCGCCTTCGGTTCCGACACGGTCCCGGGTACCTATGAGGATCTGGAGCAGGCCGACCTTGTGGTGTTGGTCGGCTCCAACCTTGCCTGGTGCCATCCGGTGCTGTTCCAGCGGTTGGAGGCCGCGCGGGCGGCGCGGCCCGGGCTCAGGGTCGTAGTCGTGGACCCGCGGCGAACGGCGACGGCCGCGGTTGCCGACCTGCACCTCGCCCTTCATCCAGATACGGATGTGGCGCTGTTCAACGGATTGCTCGCGCATCTTGCCGAGGCGGGCAAGCTCGACCGGACCTATCTTGCGCGCCACACCAGCGGTGCCGAGGCCGCGCTTGCCACCGCCGGTCCGGCAGACCTGCGAGCGGTGGCGCGCGAGACGGGTCTTGCGCCCGGCGACATCGCCTTGTTCTACCGCTGGGTGGCGGAGACGCCGAGGACGGTGACCGTCTACAGCCAGGGAGTGAACCAGTCGGTGACCGGCACCGACAAGGTCAATGCCATTCTCAACGTGCATCTGGCGAGCGGGCGGATTGGCCGGCCGGGCTGCGGTCCCTTTTCGGTGACCGGCCAGCCTAACGCGATGGGCGGGCGGGAAGTCGGCGGCCTCGCCAACATGCTGGCGGCGCATATGGCGCTGGAAAATCCCGACCATCGCAAGCTGGTGCAGGACTTCTGGCAAAGCCCGCGCATTGCCGAGCGGCCGGGGCTGAAAGCCGTGGAGATGTTTCAGGCGGTGCGCCAGGGGCGCATCCGCGCGATCTGGATCATGGCGACCAATCCGGTCGACAGCCTGCCGGATGCGGATGCAGTGCGCGCGGGGCTCGAGGCCTGCGACTTCGTCGTCGTGTCCGACGTGACCCGCCGCACCGACACGGTGCCCTGTGCCCACGTGTTGCTGCCAGCTGCGGCCTGGGGCGAAAAGGACGGCACGGTCACCAATTCCGAGCGCCGCATCTCGCGGCAGCGGGGTTTCCGCACGCCCGCCGGCGAGGCGCGGCCGGACTGGTGGGCACTTGCCGAGGTGGCGCGGCGGATGGGCCATGCGGACGCGTTCGACTACCGCGCGCCCGTCGACATCTTCCGCGAGCATGCAGCGCTCTCGGCAGCGGGCAACGGCGGCAGCCGGGATTTCGACATCGGTGCCCATGCCGGGATTGCGGCGGAGGACTACGAGGCGCTGACGCCGTTCCAGTGGCCGCAGCCGGCAGGCGCAAAGGAGGGCCGGGCGCGGTTCTTTGGCGACGGGGGCTTTTACACCGGCGATGGGCGGGCGGTGCTGGTGCCGGTCGCTCATGTGTCGCCGCGAACCAATCCGCGCCGCTATCCCCTGGTGCTCAACACGGGCCGCATTCGCGACCAGTGGCACATGATGACCCGCACCGGGCTGAGCCCGCGCCTTTTTACCCATCTCGCCGAACCGTTCTGCGAGATCCACCCGCGCGACGCCGCGACGGCCGGGCTCAAGGATGCGGATCTTGCGGCGGTCGAAAGCCCGCATGGGCGGGCCTTGCTGCGGGTGCTGGTCAGCGAGCGGGCACAGGAAGGCTCGGTCTTCGCGCCGATGCACTGGAGCGGGCAGTTTTCCTCCGCTGGACGGATCGATGCGGTGGTGGTGCCGCGGACGGACCCGGTTTCCGGGCAGCCGGGGTCGAAATTCACGCCGGTCTCGGTTCGGCGCTTCGCTGCGAGTTGGTACGGATTTGCGGTGATGAGGGCACGCCCGGCAAGCGTGGGCACCGACTACTGGGCTCTGGCGCCGGCGAACGGCGGCTTCCGGTTGGAATGCGCCGGGGCGGATGACGTGGATCTTGTTACTCTTGCAGGCCGGCTGTCCGGCTGCGATCCCGCAGCAGGGCTTTCGTACCTGGATGCGGCGAGCGGTGACCTGCGCATCGCCTGGTTCGAGGGACAGCGGCTCGCTGCCGCGTTCTTCTTCTCACGCGGGCCGGTGGCCGTGTCACGTAGCTGGGTCTCGGGGCTGCTTGCCGCCGACATGCTTGCGGCGCGTGAGCGGATCTCGTTGCTGGCGGGCCGTCCCGGCGGTGCCGCGTCGGACATCGGCGCCATCGTCTGTTCCTGCCGCGCCATCGGCATCAACCAGATCGTTGCGGCTGCGCGCGGAGGTGCGATGAGCGTTGCAGCGATCGGCGAGGCGCTGGAGGCCGGGACGCAGTGCGGCTCCTGCCGTTCGGAGATCGGTGCGATCCTTGTCCGGCTTGCCCAGGAGGAGGCGGATCATGCGCCGATTGTGCAAGCCGTCTGAGGGACAGGAGGGCGTCAGGGCGCCACGGGTGGGCAAGCTTGCCTGCCTGCCGGTGTTCCTGCCGCTGGCCGGCCGCCCCGTCCTGGTCGCCGGTGGAAGCGATGCGGCCGCCTGGAAAGCGGAACTGCTGGCGGCAACCGGCGCCGAGGTCCACGTCTGCTCGCCCGAGCCGGGCGATGCGATGCGTGCGCTGCTGGAGGACGCTGACGCCACTGTCGACGGACGGCTCGTCCATCATGCAAGGGCCTGGAGCCCGCACAGCCTTGCCGGCATGGCAGTGGCGCTTGCCGATGCCGAGGACGAGAGGGAGGCCGAGCGCTTCGCCGCCGCTGCGAAAGCCGCCGGCGTGCCTTGCAACGTGATCGACCGGCCGGTTTTTTGCGACTTCCAGTTCGGTTCCATCGTCAATCGCTCGCCGGTGGTCGTCGGCATCTCGACAAGCGGGGCGGCGCCGATCCTGGGACAGGCGATCCGTCAGCGGATCGAAACCCTGCTGCCGAATGCGCTTGCCGACTGGGCCGCTCTCGCCGCGCGCATCAGGAGCGGTGTAATGGCGCGGCTGCCCGCCGGCCGCCGCCGGCGGCTGTTCTGGGAAGACTTTGCTGGCCAGGCCTTCTCGGGTCGCCCACCCGAGAACATGGCGGGCGGGCTTGATAAGCTCCTTGGCCGTCTTGCTGTCGATGCCGACGGGGACACGGGAAGCGTGACCCTGGTTGCAACCGGACCGGGGCCGGCGGAACATCTGACCATGAAGGCGATCCGTACGCTGCAAGGCGCGGATGTGGTTCTCTATGGCGAGGGGGTGTCTGGGGAGGTGCTGGATCTGGCCCGGCGCGAGGCGCGGCGGATGCTGGTCAGCGGTGTCAGTGGCGAGGCTGCGGGCCCGGAGGGTGCGGCACTGGCGGCTCAACTGGCCGCACAAGGGCGTCAGGTGGTGCGGCTGGTGCCGGGCGACGGGAACTCGCCCGAGGTTGCTGTGTTTCGCAACGCCATGCGGAGAAGCGGAGTGGCCATCCGCCTGGTGCCTGGAGTGACGAGCTCCATTGCGTGCGGGGAAAGCGACGCGACGCAAGCGGTTGGTTATCCGCTTTCATTATAGCTGCTTCGAATATTGGTATTTGATTGACATACCACTCTGCCGTCTCCTTGGCTGAGAAAAACGTGCGGACGACCGTGGGGCGGGGGCCCCGAAAGAAGCGGCGCCGTGCGCGAGCCAGCCAGCGCGGGGAGCCATAGATGTCGAGACTTGCGGCCTTCAACTTTCAGAAATGGATCGAGGAACACAAGCACCTGCTGAAGCCGCCGGTCGGCAACCAGCAGGTTTTCAAGGACGCGGATCTGATGGTCACGGTGGTCGGGGGCCCGAACAAGCGCACCGACTATCACGACGATCCGGTGGAGGAGTTCTTCTACCAGCTCAAGGGCGACATGGTCCTGAAGGTCTACGACGGCAAGGAGTTTTACGACGTGCCGATCCGCGAGGGCGAGATCTTCCTGCTACCGCCGCATGTGCGCCACTCGCCGCAGCGCCCGCAGGAAGGCTCTGTCGGTCTCGTCATCGAATCGTCCCGCCCCGAAGGCGCGCTCGACGCCATCGAGTGGTACTGCTTCGAATGCCAGCACCTGGTCCATCGCGCCGAGCTCGACCTGGAGTCGATCGTCGACGACCTGCCGCCGGTCTACAAGGCATTCTACGCCTCCGAGGAAGACCGCACCTGCCCGAACTGCGGCACGGTGCATCCCGGCAAGGAGCCGCCGGAAGGCTGGGTCGTTCTCTGAGCGAACCGGGCGACAATTCTGTCCATTCCCATCGACTGAAGACGGCCGGCCCGCCCGCCGGGGCAGCGCCATGCCGGGAGGAGCATCACATGACCAAAGCCAAGCATCTTGCGCGTTTCTTGCCCGCCACCATCGCCCCTGTCGCAGTCGCCATGGTGGCGCTGGGCGCCGGACTTGCGGAGGCCAAGGAATTCCGCCTCGGCCTGATCACCCCGCCGCCGCATATCTGGACGGTTGCGGCCAACTCGTTCGCCGACGAAGTGAAGTCGGCCTCCGGCGGCGAGCACAGCGTCACCGTGTTTCCCTCGCAGCAGCTCGGCAACGAGGCACAGATGATGCAGCAGCTGCAGACCGGTGCGCTCGACATGGCCTTCCTGACCATCGCTGAAGTGTCGAACCGCGTGCCCGATTTCGGCGCCTTCTACGCGCCGTATCTCGCCGACGATGTCGGCCATGCGGCCCGCATCCTGCGCTCCGACGTTGCCACCGGCCTGCTCCAGGGCCTGCCGCAGAAGGCGGGTGTGGTCGGCATCGGTTACTCGATGGGCGGACTTCGCCAGATCGTCAGCCGTTCGCCGGTGACGGCGGCGGCGGACCTTTCGGGCAAGAAGCTGCGCATCACCCCGTTCGAGCCGATCAAGGACTTCTACAATGCGCTCGGTGCGGCCTCGACGCCGATGCCGCTGCCGGCGGTCTATGATGCGCTCGCGAACGGACAGGTCGATGCGATCGACATGGATGCGGAGCTGATCTGGGGGCTCAAGTATTATGAGCACGCCGATACGATCCTGTTGTCCAACCACATGATGTTCCCGATGGTCGGGCTGGTCTCGGCCAAGGTGTGGCAGGGCCTGTCCGAGGGCGACCGCAAGATGGTCGCGGACCTGATGAAGCGCCATCTCGACGGGGCCATCGACACCTACGTCCAGAAGGAAGGCGAATGGTTGCTGTCCATCGAGGGCACGGGCAAGACGGTCGTCGAGGCGGATGCCGCATTCTTCGCCGATGCCATCGCCAAGTGGGAGGCGATCTGGACCCAGAAGGCCCCGGCGCTTGCCGATCTGCGCAAGGTGGCCGAAGAAACCCGCTGAGGACGGATGCGCCGGGCCGGCCGTCGCGCCGCCCGGCCGATCCGCCGGAGATTGCCGGCGCGGGATGGCGTTACGTCGTCGCCCGCGCCGTTTCGGGTCAGAGGGAGGGAGGTCCCGCGATGCTCTACCGCCTGTCGGCCCTGTGGGCGCGCTGCGAAATTGCCGTGGCCGCCGTGCTTGCGGGGGCTATTACCGTTCTGATCGTGATCAACGTCGCCACGCGCACCGCCCGCATGGCGATCTACTGGATCGATGAGGCAGCGATCTACACGATGATCTGGATGACCTTCCTGGCCGCATCCGCTGCCGTGCATGATCGCAGCGCCGTTGCGGTCACGCTGGTCGGCGACATGCTGTCGGACCGGGCGAGAGCGCGGCTTACCGCGGCGCTCGACCTGGTGGCGCTCGGCTTCGCCCTCGCGCTCGGCTGGTTCTGCTGGCTGTGGTTCGATCCCGCCGGCCTTGCGGCCGCCGACTTCGACATCGAGGCGTTCCAGGGCAACACGTTCAACTTCATCTATGCGGAACCGACCACCACGCTGGGGATCCGCAAGGCCTGGGTCTGGCTGATCATGATCGTCTTTACCTTCGGTTTCTTGCTGCATGCGGCGGCGAACCTGTCGCGTTCGCTTCCTGCGCTCGGGACAGCAGGCAGGAGCGGCGAATGACCGGCGTCGTTTTTCTGGTCCTGTTGTTTGCCGGCGTGCCGATCAGCCTCGTACTGTGCCTGTCGGCGGTCTGGTACATCCAGGCAAGCGGCAACGAGGTGCTGTATTCCAGCTTTGCGCAGCAACTTTTCGCCGGTGTCGAGAGCTACGGATTGCTAGCGATCCCGCTGTTCATGCTGACCGGCGAGCTGATGAACGAGGGCGGCCTGACCCAGCGGCTGATCCAGGCGGCGCGGGTCTTCGTCGGCGGCTTCCGCGGGGGTCTTGCCTATATCAACCTGCTCGCCAACATGTTCATGGCGGCGATCATCGGCTCGGCCGCCTCGCAGATCGCGGTGATGTCGCGGGCCATGGTGCCGGCGATGGAGGAGGAGGGCTACCGCCGGGAGTTCGCCGCCGCGACGACGGCGGCCGGAGGGCTGCTGTCGCCGATCATCCCTCCGTCCATGCTGTTCGTCATCTACGGCGTGCTGGCGCAGATCCCCATCGGCGACATGTTCATGGCCGGTATTCTGCCAGGGCTTATCCTCTCGGCGAGCTTCTTCGTCATCGTCGCGCTGGTGGGCCTCAAGGAGCAGTTCCCGAAGGGCGAGTGGATGTCGACAGGCGCGGCGCTTGCCGCGATCCGCGATTGCCTGCCGGCCGCGCTCATTCCGCTCGCCATCGTCGGCGGCATTCTCCTAGGCATCGCGACGCCGACGGAGTCCGCGGCCGTCGCCTCGCTGGTGGCCTTCGTGATCGGCCGTTTCGTCTATGGCGAGTTGAAGATCACCCGGCTCGGCGCGCTGTTCGTTCGCACCGCCGCCAATTCCAGTCTCGTGATCTTCCTGATCGCCTCGGCCAATGTGTTCGGCTGGGTGATCATCTACGAGGCGATCCCCCAGAAGCTGGCGGCTGAGATCACCACGCTGACCTCGGATCCCTTCGTCTTCCTGCTGATCGTCAACCTGGCGCTGTTCCTGATCGGCATGGTGATCGACGGCATCGCCGCGGTGATCCTGGTGGTGCCGATCCTACTGCCGATCGCGCAGACCCACTATGCCATCGACCCGTTCCAGTTCGGGGTGATCGTCTGCCTCAACCTGGTGCTGGGGCTTCTGACCCCGCCGGTGGGCGCAGGGCTCTATATCGCCTCGGCGATGAGCGGGGCGAAGCCGATGGCGATCTTCCGCGCGCTCTATCCGTTCCTGGCGGCGGTTGCTGCGGTGCTGCTACTGCTGAGCTGGGCGCCGTCGATCTCGACCGTAATGATCCGCTGAAACCCGTTCAGAAGGTCGCGGCGACCTGGCGCAGCTGCTCCAGGAAGAAGCTTGCGGCCGGCGTCAGGCTGCGGCCCTTGCGGTAGGAGACGCCGACCGGGCCAATGGGGATCGGCACGTCCCAGGGGACACGGGCGAGGATGCCGGCGGCGATGTCCTGCTCGGCGACGTGGCTCGGCAGGACGCCGATCATGCTGGAATTGACCAGCAGGCTGCGATTGGCGAGGAACGACACCGATTCCACCGCATTGATCGGCGAGGACAGGCCGTGGTCGAGGAAGACCATGTCGATCTGCCGGCGCAGGGTCGTCTCCGGCGGCGGCAGGATCCAGCCGTATTCCATCATGTCGGCGAAGGTGACCTTCTTGCGCTCCTGCAGCGGATGGCCGACGCGGGTGACGGCTATGACCTTCTCCTCGTAGAGCCGTTCCTGCAGCAGCTCGTCCCGATGCCGGTGCGTGGGCAGGCGCCCGACCACGAGGTCCAGTTCGCCGGACCGCAACGCCGGCATCAGCACCTCGTTGGTGCCTTCCTGGATCTTGATCGACAGGTTGGGCTTTTCCGCCAGGACCCGGGCGATGGTACGGGGCAGCAAGAGAGCCGAGGCAGCCAGCAGGGTTCCGACGACGATCCGGCCGCTGGAGCCTTCCGACAGGTCGTCGAGTTCCTGCGCAGCGTGCGAGATCTGCGCGAAGATCAGCTTGCCATGGCGGGCCAGCGCCTCGCCGTAGATGGTCGGGACGACGCCCCGGTTGGTCCGCTCGAAGAGCATGACGCCGAAGTCGGTCTCCAGATCCTTGATCAGCTTTGTGGCGGCCGGCTGCGACAGGTTCAGCTCGCGTGCGGCATGCAGGATCGAATTGTGTCGCTCGACCGCGACCAGCAGACGAAGCTGCTTCAGCTTGAGCCGGGTCAGAATCCGCTCGACAATGCGGAAATGCTTCGGTGTCGGTTCGCTCATCGGCCGTCCTTGCGCGAGAGGCGCGCCTTCAGCCGGTACCTGATCGTCCGGGCTCACGCAACCAGGATCGGCTCTTCCAGCGAAAGCGCGGCATTGATCATACTCATGGCGGTCAGGGCCGACGACTTCGGATTGTCCGCCAACTGGTGTCCGTTGAGGCGCAGAGAGAAACTGCCGAAGGCGCCTTCCGCTTCCAACTCGTGGCAGTTGGAGATGCAGGCCGGATCGGCGACGAGTTCCACCCCGGTCGCGTCGAAGCCGATGCCGGCAAGGGCGACGCTGGCGGTGACATTGGCGTTCTTCGGATAAAGGCGCGCGGCCTCGCGCGCCGTACCGCGAAAATGGGTCCGCGCGTCCGCGAGACTGTCGAGGTCGAGCACGGTTTCGGCCGGTGTGCCGCGCCAGCTGGCGACCGGCTTGCGGCCGCGATAGGTCACCCGGTCGAGCCCGCCGCGCCGCGCTGCCGAAAGGACGTCGAGACCGCCGATGGCGCCGGAGGCGATGCGAAGGCGGGCGCCGGATGCTGAAGCCGCCCGTGCCAGCGTTTTGTAAAGCTCCTCATCGGCCAGCGCTCCGGCGGAGACGCTGACGAGATCGATGCCGCATTGCAGGATGGCGACGCCATGAGCGATCAGGCCGGGATGGCCGGCGCAGTCCAGCACCAAGTCGGGACGTGTCGCGAGGCCGCCGATGTCTTCTGCCACGGCGACGTTCGGGCCGGCCGCCTCCCGTGCCGCGGCAAGGCGCCCGGCGCGGCCGATCACTCCGCCGAGCTGTACGGCGGAGGACGCGGAAATGGCGCGGATGACGTGGCTGGCGATGGCACCGTAGCCGATGATCGCGACGTGTTTCATGCAAGACTCCGAAGGATATCCTGTCGTCCATCCTGCGCGATCGACAGGCGGTTTGCTATCCAATATCCAGATAGCAGATTTGAAACATGATATTTGCTGCGATATCTGAACGACGCCACTCTCCGCCAGACAGATGCCGGCCCGTTGTAAGGGCAGGCCGTGGGAGGACGGGTGGCAGCCGTGACGATGAAGACCGGGCACGCTTCGCAGACGCTGCGGGACGGGGACGAATCCGCCGCCAATGCGCTCGTCGGGCGTGCCGTGCGCCGCCGCGAGGACGATGCGCTTGTGACCGGGCGGGGCCGTTACGTTTCCGACATTCCGCTTCATGATGCGCTGCATATCGCCTTCGTCCGCAGCCCCTTGCCGCGCGGGACCATCCTGAGCTGCGATGTCGAGGCCGCGCGGGAGATGGATGGGGTCGCCCACGTGGTGACGGGCGAGGATCTTTCCGGCTTTGGTCCGCGGGAAGGCGATGCCCTCGGCAGGCTCGCCGTCAACCCGGTCCTGCCGTTCGAGGGCGAGGCCGAGTTTCCTGTTCTTGCGCGCGGTTTTGTTGCGGCCGTCGGCCAACCGGTTGCGGCGGTTCTCGCGAGCGGGCGTTCCATTGCGCAGGATGCCGCGGACCTGGTCGGCGTCGACATCGATGAGGACGGCGCGGCGCCGGACTATTCCGGCGGGGATGTGCCGGGCTTTCGCGGCGACTGGTCCAGCGGCGACGTTGACGCAGCCTTTGCCGCGGCCGCCCTTGTGGTCGAGGTGGAGGTGCAGCATCCGCGTCTTGCGCCGTCTCCTCTCGAGCCGCGCGCGATTGCCGTCGACTACGATGCGGAGCGGGATTGTGTGCTGGTCTGGTACTCGAGCCAGACACCGCACCGGGCGAGGCGTGAACTCTGCCGGATACTCGGCATCGAAGAGGCGCGGATCGCGGTCCGGGCGCCGGATGTCGGCGGCGCCTTCGGCATGAAGGCTTCGCTGTATCCGGAAGAGGTATTCGCCGTCTGGGCCGCCTTCCGTTTTCGCCGTTCCATCCGCTGGGCATCCAGCCGCAGCGAGGACCTGATCTCCGCAACGCATGGGCGCGGCGCGCGCAGCCGGGGGCGGCTGGCGCTCGACTCCGAGGGCCGCTTTCTCGCGCTGGCGGCCGAGGTGGACTGCCCGCTCGGCCACTGGCTGCCCAACAGCGCCGGCATTCCGGCCTGGAATGCAGGGCGGATCCTGCCGGGCGGCTACGACATTCCTGCGGTCGATATCCATTCCCGAGCAAAGCTCACGCACAGCGCGGCGGTCGGCATCTATCGCGGTGCGGGGCGTCCGGAGGCCAATTGCCTGATGGAGCGGCTCGTCGACGAGGCGGCAAGCGCCAGCGGTATCGATCCGCTGGAAATCCGCCGCCGCAATTTGCTGGCACCTGACCGGCTGTCGCATGCGGGGCCGACCGGTACAAAGCTCGATTCCGGCCGCTATGCCGAACTGCTCGACAAGCTGGCAGGGGATGCGGACTACGACCGGCTGAAGGAGCGGCGCGACTGGATCCGGGCAGAGGGCGGCGTCGCCGGCCTCGGCCTTGCCTTCTATGTCGAGCCCTGCGGGACGGGCTGGGAAAGCGCGCGGGTGACGCTGCATCCGGACGGGCGCGCGGAGGTGGCGAGCGGCGGCAGCAGCCAGGGGCACGGCCGCGAAACGGCCTTCGCCCAGATCGCCGCCGACCGGCTGTCCCTGTCGTTCGAGCGGGTGCGCGTGCTGCACGGGTCCACCGAAGATTGCCCCACCGGCATCGGCGCGCTGGCCAGCCGCAGCACGCCGATCGGCGGAAGCGCGGTTGTGGAGGCCTGCGATGCAGTGCTGGCGAAGCTTTCGGACGGTGCGGATCGCGGCAAGCCGGTGAGCGCCAAGGTGGTCTACGAGGCCAAGGGCGAGGCCTGGGGCTACGGCGCCTATCTCGTTCTTCTGACCATCGATCCGGACACCGGCACGCCAACCATCGAGGAGGCGCATTGCTGCGACGACATCGGCACGGTGATCAACCCGATGATGGTCGAGGGGCAGATCCGGGGCGGCTTTGCGCAAGGGATCGGCGAGGCCTTGATGGAGCGGATCGTCTATGACGCCGACGGTCAGCTGCTGACCGGCTCGCTGATGGACTACGCGCTGCCGCGCGCCTCCGACATGCCGCACCTTTCCATCGGCAAGATGTCGACGCCATCGCCCGCCAACGCGCTCGGCGCCAAGGGGGTCGGCGAGGCCGGCACCATCGGTGCCCCGGCCGCAATCCTCAATGCCGCCAACGACGCGCTGCGCCCCCATGGCGCCGCGATACTGTCCATGCCGCTGACCGCCGAGGCGCTGTGGCGCGCCCTGCGCTCGGCTCCAATGAGGTGACCGAAATGAACTATTCGAGGCTCGACGCCAAGGCCTATGCCCGTGCCAACATGAAGGGGATCTGGGCTGCGGCGCTCAATCCGTTCCGCGAGGATTTCTCCTTCGACGAGGAGGGCTTGCGGTCGAACATTCGCCACTGGGTGGACGATCTTGCCATCGCCGGGCTGTTCATCGCCGGCAAGCAGGGCGAGTTCTTCTCCATGTCGCTCGCCGAGCGCAAGCGCAACTTCGAGATCGCGGTGGAGGAGACGGCGGGCAAGGCGGGGACGATCATGTCCTGCTCCGACCAGAACTTCGACACGGTGATCGAGCTCGCCCGGCACGCGGAGGCAGTGGGCGCCGACTACATCGTGGTGCATGCGCCGATCCTGCATTTCATCAGCGATCAGGACGACACGGTCTACGAATATTACAAGGCGATCTGCGAGCGCGTGAACATCGGCATCGCCATGTGGAGCCACCCGGATTCGGGCTATCTGATGAGCCCGGAACTGTGCGCGCGCGTTGCGGAGCTGCCGAACATCGTCGCCATCAAGTACAGCGTGCCGCGGCCGATGTATGTGAAGCTGACAGAAATGGTCGGCGACAAGATCCTCGTCTCCACCGCCTCGGAAGAGGAGTGGCTCGACAACATTCTCGAGCTCGGCTGGCAGCTCTACCTGTGTTCCTCGCCGCCCTACCTGCTGCAGACGGCGAAGGATCGGCGCATGCACGACTACACGCAGGCCGCCTTTGCCGGCGACGCGGAGCGGGCGAGGGCGATCAGCGCCAGCCTCGATCCGGTGCGCAAGGCGCTGCGCGGCACGCGGCCCGGCGGCAAGCCGCAGGCGCACCAGAAATACTGGCAGGAGCTCCTGGGCCAGGTCGGCGGGCCGGTGCGCCCGCCCTTGCTGCAGCTGACCGATGCGGAGCGGGAGGCGACCCGCGCCGCCTTCGAGGCTTGCGGACTGACGCTCTGAGGCATCTGCCGCGGGCTCAGGTCTGCGGCAGGTCGGTGTTCTCCGCGTCCGGCGTCAGCGTCTGCTCCGCTTCGGCTGTCGGCTGGCGGGTGAAACCGGAGACGCCGGCCGTTTCCTCATAGTCGCGGGGGATTTCCACCGGGCTGGAGGCATAGGCGGTGATCAGTTCGGCCAGCGAGCGCAGCGCATGCATGTGGATGCGCTCGTAGCCGTGCGAGCTGTCGACGCCGAAGGTGATCAGTGCGGTGCGCACGTCGGCACCGGCCTCGATGGCGCTGGCGGAGTCCGAGCGGTAGTAGCGGAAGACGTCCTTCTGGTAGCGGATGTCGTGCTCCTGGCACAGCTCGACCAGCTTCTTCGTCAGATGGTAGTCGAACGGGCCTGTCTGGTCGGCCATCGAGAAGGTGACGCCGAACTCGCTCGAGTTCTGCCCCGGCGCCGTGGTGCCGTTGTCGACGGCAACCAGCGAGGCAACGTCATTGGTGATGATCGACGAGGCGCCGACGCCGACTTCCTCGGCGATCGTGAAGAGCCAATGGATGTCGACGGGCGTTTCGGCCTTGGCCTCGGTCATGGATTTCAGCGCGGCGAGCATGACTGCGACGCCCGCCTTGTTGTCGAGATGCCGGGAGATGATGAAGCCGTTGTCCAGGAACTCCGGCTGCGGGTCGATGGCGATGATGTCGCCGACCTCGATGCCGAGACGAACGAGATCTGCGCGGCCAAAGGCGAGGGCATCGACGCGCAGCTCCACGTGATCCCAGCCGATGGGCGAGGTGTCGATCTCCTCGTTGAAGGTGTGGCCGGAGGATTTGAGCGGCAGGATGGTTCCGCGATAGGCACCGGAATAGGAGAACAGGGTCGCACGTGCGCCTTCGGCGAAGCGTGCGGACCAGTTGCCGATGGGCACCAGCGCCAGTCGGCCATTGTCCTTGACGAACTTTACCTGGGCGCCGAGCGTGTCGAGATGCGAGACGAGCGCCCGGGCGCCGCGGTCCTGATGGCCGCGCCGGATCGCGCGGATGGCACCGCGGCGTGTCAGCTCGACCGGCAACCCCAGCTGTTCCAGCTGGGCCGAGACATACCGTACCACCGTGTCCGTGTAGCCCGTGGGGCTCGGGATCGCGAGCAGCGCCTTGAGGGTCTCAGAAAGATAGTCCGTATCGATGCTCAGTCGTGTCATGTAGCCCCCTGGTTGGCATGCTGGTCGGCGACGACCTGGCGGGCGGTGGCCGGCATGGACAGCGGGAACAGCAGGTCGACGAAGCGCTCTGCCGTCGGCTGCGGTTCGTGGTTCGCCAGGCCTGGCCGTTCGTTCGCCTCGATGAAGCGGTAGTCGGCCTCCGTGGGGGAGGCGACCATCAGGTCGATGCCGGTTACCGGGATGTCGATGGCGCGGGCCGAGCGCACTGCCGCCTCGACAAGCGCCGGATGAACGATGTCCGTGACATCGTGGATGGTGCCGCCGGTATGCAGGTTCGCGGTCCGGCGCACCTGCAGCTGTGTGCCGCTGTCCAGAACATCGTCCAGCGTATAGCCGGCCTGGGCGATGGTACGCCCGGTCTCCGCGTCGAGCGGAATGTGGGATTCGCCGCCCGTTGCCGCGCCGCGGCGGCGACTCTGGGCCTCGATCAACTCGCGAATGGTGCTGCGGCCATTGCCGACGATGGTCGGGGGGCGGCGGACGGCGGCGGCGACCAGTCGGTAGTTGATGACGATCAACCGAAGGTCCTGGCCCTCGACGCATTCCTCCACCAGCACCGTATCGCAGAGCTGGCGGGCCTCATTGATGGCAGCGCGCATGTCGTCAATCGACGTCAGGCCCACGGAAACGCCGCGTCCCTGCTCGCCGCGGGCAGGTTTGACGACGACCTTGCCGTGCTCCCGCAGGAATCCTTCGAGTGCGTCGTCGCCGGCACTCGCGAGGATCTGTGCCGGCACATGCACGCCGGCGCCCTCGACCACCTTTCGCGTCGCGGTCTTGTCGTCGCAGATCGACATGGCCACGGCGCTGGTCAGTTCGCTGAGGCTCTCGCGGCAGCGGATCGTGCGACCGCCCTGGGACAGCGAGAAGAAGCCGTGTTCGGCGTCGGTCACCTCGACGCGGATGCCGCGTCGGCGCGCCTCGCGCACGATGATCGTGGCATAGGGGTTCAGCGCGTCGTCGACATCCGGACCGGTGTAGAGCGTCTCGTTGATGAAGTTCTTCCGCTTGACGGTGAAATAGGGCACCCGTTGGAAGCCGAGCTTTTCGTAGAGCGCGATGGCCTGCTCGTTGTCGTGCATGACCGACAGGTCGAGATAGGAGAGACCGCGCGCCGCGAAATATTCCGCCAGATGTCGTACGAGGGCCTGGCCGACGCCGGGATGGCGCGCCTGCGGGTCGACCGCAAGGCACCACAGCGAGCCGCCTCGCTCGGGATCGTTGAACGCGCGAAGGTGATCGACCCCGGTCACGGTGCCAAGGATCTCGCCGCTGACCTCGTCCTCCGCCACGAAATAGCAGATCGAGCGGGCATCGCGCTTGGACCAGAAGAAGTCCGGAGGCACGGGGACCATGCCGCGGCCAGCGTAGATGCGGTTGATCTCTTCCGCATCCGCCTGCGAAGTGAGCCGGCGCAGGAAGAAGCCTGAGGGCGCCCGCTTGGACGCTCGGTAGGTGGAGAGGTCGAGGCGGAACGTATGGGAGGGATCGAGAAAGATCTCCTGCGGGGCGTTGGCCAGCAGCACATGCGGATCGCGCACATAGACAGCGATGTCGCGGCGGTCGGGCAACTCGCCCTCCAGCGTCGCGACAAGCCGCTCGGGCTCCGAGAAGGTCTGCCCGAAGATCAGGCGCCCCCAGCCGAGGTCTAGCGCGCAGTTGGCGGTGACCGCCGGCGCATCGCTCGGCTGGTTGTCGATGGGCGGCTTGAGGCCGTGCTCGCGCATGCGCTTGAGCCGATGCGAATAGGCGTCCCGGTGCCGTGCGTCCTTCTGGCGGGATTCACGGGGCGTTCGCCCCGATCCTTCGCCACGCTTCCCGCCGGAGCCGCCGGTCTTGCTTGCCGTCATCGTCGTGTCCTCAGATGTCGTTGGTCTGCAGCCAGAGTTCCAGCAGGGCCACCTGCCAGAGCTCGGAGCCCTGGAGCGGCGTGATGTGGGCCGTCGGGTCGGTGAAGAGACTGTCGAGATAGTCCTTCTGGAACAGCCCGCGTTCGCGCGCCGGCGCCGAGGTCAGGGCATCTCGCACCATGTCGAGATAGGGGCCCTGGATGTATTTCAGCTGGGGCACGGGGAAGTAGCCCTTCTTGCGGTCGATCACCTCATGCGGGACGACCTTGCGGGCAGCTTCCTTGAGGACGCCCTTGCCGCCCTGCGCCAGCTTCAGCTCCGGCGGAATGCGCGCGGCCAGCTCGACCAGTTCGTGGTCGAGGAAGGGAACGCGCGCCTCCAGGCCCCAGGCCATGGTCATGTTATCGACCCGCTTGACCGGATCGTCGACGAGCATGATCTCGGCGTCGAGACGCAGCGCCCGGTCGACCGGGGTTTCGGCCCCGTCCTGCATCAGGTGGGCCGCGACGAAGTCGAGAGCCTCGTCCTTGTCCGCCATCCACTCGGGCGACAGGTGGCGGCCCATCGTCTCGCCCGAGCGGTCGAAGAAGACGCGGGCATAGTCGGCGACGACGTCGTTGGAGCCGGCCAGCGGGGGATACCAGTGATAGCCGCCGAACACCTCGTCGGCACCCTGGCCCGACTGCACCACCTTGATGTGCTTGGATACCTCGCGGCTGAGCAGGAAGAAGCCGATATTGTCGTAGGAGACCATCGGCTCCGACTGGGCGGCGATGGTGTCCGGCAGCGACGTCATCAGGTCGGCCGAGGGCACGAAGATCTTGTGATGGTCGGTGCCGAAGCGCTGGGCGATCAGGTCCGAGTAAACGAACTCGTCGCCTTTTTCGCCATTGGCTTCCTCGAAGCCGATGGAGAAGGTCATCAGGTCTTTCTGGCCTTCCTCGGCAAGGAGGCCGACGATCAGCGAGCTGTCGACGCCGCCGGACAGCAGCACGCCGACCGGAACGTCCGAGACCATGCGGCGACGCACGGCAAGACGCAGCGCCTCCAGCACCCGGTCGCGCCAGTCGTCGGCGGACAGGCCGTTGTCCTCCTCGCGGCGGGTGTAGGACGCATTCCAGTAGCGGTGCTCGCTGGAGCGGCCGTCGGCCTCGATCCGGCGTACGGTCGCAGGCGGCAGCTTGCGCACACCCGACAGGATGGTGCGCGGGGCGGGCACGACCGCATGGAAGCTCATGAAGCAGGTCAGCGCCGCCCGGTCGATGCCGGTGTCGACATCGCCGCCGGCCAGCAGCGCCTGCAAGGTGGAGGCGAAGCGGATGCGCTTGCCCTTTTCCGCCAGATAGAGCGGCTTGATGCCGAAGCGGTCGCGGGCGAGCGTGACCGAGCCGTCGCGGCGGTCATGGACGGCGAAGGCGAACATGCCGTGGAAGCGCTTCACGCAGTCAGCGCCCCAGGCGTGATACGCTTTAAGGATCACCTCGGTGTCGCCATGCGAGAAGAAGCTGTAGCCCTTGGCCTCCAGCTCCTTACGCAGCTCCGGGTAGTTGTAGATGCAGCCGTTGAAGACGATGGACAGCTCCAGCGCCGGGTCAGCCATGGGCTGGGACGCCTTTTCCGACAGGTCGATGATCTTCAGCCGCCGATGGCCGAGCGCGACGGGCCCCTGTGCCATCACGCCGGATCCGTCGGGGCCGCGCGGCGACAGGCGTTCCGTCATCCGGGCAACCGCCTCCGCATCCGCAAACTGTCCATCGAAGCGAAATTCGCCGGCAATACCGCACATGAAAGGAAGCCCCTTTGCTGCTTATCGTGGTGCCGCAAGATCCGGTTTTCCGTGACTTGCGGGTGACTTCTGCCATCGGGGCGGGCGCAGGGCCCACCGCATCCGGTGGCTGGCTTGCGTTATTAGTTAGAGTACAAATAATTTGAAATCAAATCTTTTGTGGTGTAATTATTCGTGCAAGCCGCTGGACAAGACCCAACGCAAGGAGAGACCTCGTGACGGATGAACGCGCAGCCGCCCAAAAGGATGCAAGCGATGTCATTCGCTCGATCCGGCGGATCGTGCAGGCGATGGATGTCCGGTCGAAGCGGGTGGCGCGAGAGACGGGTCTGACGATCCCTCAGATCGTGGTGCTCAATGCCGTTCGGGACTTCGAGGCCGCGACGACGGCGGAAATTTCGCGCGTTGCCAATATCAGCCCGCCGACAACGGTGACGATCCTGGAGAAGCTCGAATTGCGCGGTCTCATCACCCGGCGCCGGAGCACCGTGGACCGCCGCATCGTCCACACGGAATTGACCGAAACCGGCAAGGCGGTTCTTGCCGAGGCCCCGCCGCTCATTCACAAGCGATTCTTTTCCGGGATGGCGGCGATGAGCGCCGAGGATCAGGCATCGATCATCCGCGCGTTTCACACGGTGGCCGACCTGCTGGAGCCGGACGAGCCGGGCGGGGGAACCGGCAACGGCTCTGCGGAAGCGGGCCTGTCCGCCTGAAAAGCCTTTCAAAAAGGAAAAGGGCCGGAGCATGTGCTCCGGCCCTTCTTGTGTCGTGATGCCGGGTTGCCGGGTCAGGCAAAGACCTCGGTGACCGCGGCGCGCGTGGCCTCGACTATGCTGTCGGCCTCGGCCCTGGTCAGACAGAGCGGCGGCGCGAAGCCGAGGATGTCGCCCTGGGGCATGGCGCGGCCGATGACGCCGCGCTTCAGCAGTGCGCTGGCAACCGCCGGGCCGACTTTCGCGGAGGGGTCGAAGAAGCGGCGCGAGGCCTTGTCGTCGACGAATTCCACCGCGCACAGAAGGCCTTCGCCGCGCACGTCGCCGACCTTCGCATGGCCGGCAAGGGCGGCGCGCATCGCCTCGTTGAAATAGGCGCCCGTCTCACCGGCATTGGCCACGAGGCCCATGTCGTCGATCAGCTTGAGATTGGCGACGCCGGCAGCCGCCCCGATCGGATGGGCGGAATACGTCCAGCCGTGGCCGATCGGTCCGTTCTCGTCCGTGCCGCGTTCCAGAACTTCCCAGACCTTCCTGGAGATGATCGAGCCGGACAGCGGCGCATAGGCCGAAGTCAGGCCCTTGGCGATGGTGATGATGTCGGCTTCGATGCCGTAGTGATCCGAGCCGAACATGGTGCCGAGACGCCCGAAGCCGGTGACCACTTCGTCGGCGATCATCAGGATGTCGTGCTTCTTCAGGACGCGCTGGATCTGCTCCCAGTAGCCGGCGGGCGGCGGCACGATGCCGCCGGTGCCCAGCACCGGCTCGGCGATGAAGGCGGCGATGGTGTCTGCGCCCTCGTTGGCGATCAGCTCTTCCAACTCGGCGACGCAATGGGCCGTGAAGTCGGCTTCGCTCATGTCGAGATCGGGACGGCGGAAATAGTAGGGCGCCTCGGTGTGGAGCACCTGGGCGAAGGGCAGGTCGAACTTCTTGTGGAAGAGCTCAAGGCCGGTGAGCGAGCCGGTCATCAGACCGGAGCCATGATAGCCGCGCCAGCGCGAGATGATCTTCTTCTTCTCCGGCCGGCCCAGGATATTGTTGTAGTACCAGACCAGCTTGACGTTGGTCTCGTTGGCATCCGAACCGCCGAGGCCGAAATAGACCTTCGACATGTTCGCAGGCGCGCGTTCCACGACCATCTTCGCCAGCGTGATGGACGTCTCGGTGCCGTGGCCGACATAGGCGTGATAATAGGCGAGTTCCTTCGCCTGGGCGGCGATGGCTTCGGCGATCTCGGTGCGGCCGTAACCGACATTGACGCAGTAAAGCCCGGCGAAGGCATCGAGGAGGCGATTGCCGTCGCGATCCTGGATGAACACGCCGTCACCGCCGGTGACGATGCGCGAGGGGCTTTCGCCGCGCGCATGCTGCGCCAGATGGGTGGAGGGATGGAAGAAGTTCTCCCGGTCCCACTTGTCGAGTTGGTCGTTGGTCAGCATGAATAGCTCCCTTGGTTGAGGCCGGCGGGCATCAGGCCCAGTCGCGGCAGACATATTTGAGATCCATGAAGGCGCGCATGCCGTCGGCAGCGCCCTCCCGGCCGATGCCGGATTGCTTCATGCCGCCGAAGGGGATCGGCGCGCCGGTCACCTTGGTGCGGTTGACGGCGATCATGCCGTAGCGCAGGGCCCGCGACAGGCGGTAGATGCGGCGCGGGTCCTCGCTGTGCACATAGGCGATCAGGCCGTACTCGCTGTCATTGGCGATCCTGACAGCTTCCTCCTCGCTGTCGAAGGGGCGGATCGCCGCAACCGGGCCGAAGGTCTCCTCGCGCATGATCAGTGCGTCATCGGGTACGTCGCTCAGCACGGTCGGTGCGTAGAACAGCGGGCCGGCCGCAAGGCGCTTGCCGCCGGCAAGAAGCTTCGCGCCGCGCTCCAGCGCATCGGCGACATGTGCCTCCTGCTTGGCGACGGCGCGCTCGTTCATCAACGGGCCGATGGCCGGATCTTCAAGACCCGGTCCGACGGTGAGCGCGGCACTCGCCTCGGCGAAGCGCTTGCAGAAGGCCTTGTAGAGCGGGCGGGCGACGAGGAAGCGGTTCGCGCCCAGGCAATCCTGGCCGGAGGTCGCGAATTTCGCCTTGACCGCTTCCGCGACCGCGCGGTCGAGATCCGCATCGGAGAAGACCAGGAAGGGAGCATGGCCGCCCAGTTCCAGCACCAGGCGCTTCACCGTCGAAGCTGCTTGCCGGTAGATTAGCCGTCCGATCTCGGTGGAGCCGGTGAAGGACACGGCACGCACGCGGGCATCGTCCATCCAGGCGCCGACAATGGTCGCCGCATCGCCGGTCACCACGTTGAACACGCCCGCCGGAAAACCGGCACGCTCGGCGAGCTCTGCCAGCGCCAGGGCCGAGAACGGGGTTTCGTGCGAGGGGTGGACGAGGACGGTGCAGCCGGCGGCAAGGGCCGCTGCGGCCTTGCGGGTGATCATCGCGCAAGGGAAGTTCCAGGGCGTGACGAGAGCGGCGACGCCGACCGGCTCGAGCCAGGTCTCCATCTCCGCATCCGGCAGGTGCGAGGTGACGCTCTGCGTGTCGGGCCGGCGGGCTTCCTCGGCATAGAATTCGATGAAAGCGGCGGCATAATCGATCTCGCCGCGCGCTTCGGAAATCGGCTTGCCCTGCTCCAGCGTCATCAGCCGGGCGAGATCCTCGCGATTGTCGCAGATGAGCTCGAACCAGCGGCGCAGCAGGTGTGCCCGCTCCTGCGGCAGGAGGGCGGACCAGCTTGAGAAGGCCTTGTGGGCAGGTTCGATGGCGGCGCGCGCCTCCCCGGCGGACAGGCTCGCCACGTCGCCCAGCCGGCTACCATCGGCCGGGTTGCGCACCGGGAAGGTGCGGCCATCCGTTGCCGCGGACCAGCGGCCGGCAATGTAGGAAAACTGCCTGAGCAGGCGGGCGTCGTCGAGAAGGGGGGCGGTCCGTTCCGCGGACCTGGTGTTCGGTGCCGTCATGTTCCGTCTCCCGCATATGACTGAGGGTCAGTGCGCAGCCTGGGGCCGCGACAGGGAGAGGATGGGGCAAAAACAGGGGAACAAGCGTCTGAAGCGGGCCGCTCGTGTAGACGATTCGTCTTTTTTGCGGCTGGCCGGTAGACCGATCAGTCTAACTTACCGAGCAGCAGATCGAAGGGAGGGGCATGCCCTGTCTTTACCGGCTTGGTGACGATGTAGGTGTAGTAGCGGGCGAGCCCGAGGCCCTGGTCGAGCAGGCGGTCGATCAGCCGCTGATAGCTGTCGACGTCGCGCGTGACCACCTGCAGCAGGTAGTCGAAGCCACCGCCAAGGGCCCAGCACTGAACGATCTCCGGATAGGCCTCCACGGCCCGCTCGAAGGCCTGGAAGGCCGCGGAACTGTGGTTTTCCAGCTCCAGGGTGACGAAGACCGTGACATGGGCGGCGGTCTTGCGCAGGGCGACCTCTGCCCGATAGCCCTCGATGACCCCGGCTTTTTCGAGCCGCTTGAGCCGCTCCCAGCAGGGGGTCGGGCTGAGGTTTATCCGGCGCGCCAGCTCCGCCTTGGACAGGCGGCCCTCGCGGGAAAGCACCTTCAGGATGGCGATGTCGCGGTCGTCGAGGCGGATCATGCAGGCGTCATAGCGGGATTGGGACAGGAGAGTCCATCTGCCAGAGGATGCCGTAGCATTCAAGCTGCGGCCGGGACGCTTCATTCTGACGGGTTTTCAAGTGGCAGGGAGAGCGTGCACAGTACGCCGATGATTTGCCGGATCGCCATGCGAGCATCCGGCCGTTGGGGAGTGACAGGAATGCCGGCGACTGAACTTCCGTTTTCCGATGCGGAATTCTCGAGGCGACTTGAAAAGGTGCGCAAGGCAATGCGCGAGCAGGACATCGACGTGCTGTTCGTCGAGGACCCTGCCAACATGTCCTGGCTGACCGGCTATGACGGCTGGTCCTTCTACGTCCATCAGGGTGTTCTCGTCTTCCACGATGCGGATCCGCTTTGGTGGGGACGTCGGCAGGACGCCAACGGCGCGGTGCGCACGGTGTGGATGCCGGACGAGCGGGTCGCCTTCTATCCAGACCACTATGTGCAGTCGACCGTCCGCCACCCGATGCAGACCCTGGCGGAGCTGATCCGCGAGGCCGGCTACGGCAATGCGCGGATCGGCGTCGAGTTGGAGAACTACTATTTTTCCGCCAAGGCGTTCCTTACCTTGCAGGAAGAACTGCCGCAGGCGACCTTTGTCGATGCGACGGCGCTGGTGAACTGGCAGCGCGCAGTGAAGTCCGACGAGGAGCTGGTGTTCATGCGCCGGGCTGCGCGGATCTCGGAGAAGATCATCGACGGCATCTTCGACCGGATCCATCCCGGCATGCGCAAGACGGATCTCGTCGCCGACATCTATGCCGATGCGATCCGCGGCACGGAGGATGCTTGGGGCGACTATCCCTCCATCGTTCCCCTGTTGCCGAGCGGATCGGATGCCGCCGCTCCCCACCTTACCTGGGACGGCCGCCACATCGCCGCCGACACCGCGACGTTCTTCGAGATCGCCGGCTGCTATCGGCGCTACCACGTGCCGTTCTGCCGAACGGTTTATCTCGGCAAGCCGCCGCAATTTCTGCTCGACGCGGAAAAGGCGCTGGTCGAGGGGCTGGAGGCCGGTCTTGAGGCGGCTCGAGCCGGCAACCGGGCCAGCGACATCGCGCAGGCGCTGGGTGCTCCGCTGGAGCGGGCCGGCATCGACCGCGCGGCGCGCTGCGGCTATCCGATCGGCGTTTCCTATCCGCCGGACTGGGGTGAGCGGACGATCTCCCTGCGGCCGGGGGACGACACGGTGCTGGAGGCGGGGATGACCTTCCACTTCATGCCGGGCCTCTGGATGGACAATTGGGGCCTCGAGATCACCGAGAGCATCTTGATCCAGGAAGACGGGCCGGCGGAGTGCCTGTGCAACCGCCCGCGCGCGCTCTTCGTCAAGGATTGAGGCGGCGGGACGGACCGGCATGGCGCTGATCGACGATACCAAGACCCTGCTCGAAGAGTTGATCTCCTTCGCCACCGTCTCCAGCGAGGGCAACCTGGAGCTCATCGCCTGGGCTGCCGACCGGCTGGGAGATCTCGGCGCCGAGACCCGGGTGATGGTCGACGAGACCGGCAGCAAGGCCAACTTGTTCGCGACCATCGGTCCGAACGAGGATGGCGGCATCGTGCTGTCCGGCCACAGCGATGTCGTGCCGGTGGCGGACCAGGACTGGTCCTCCGACCCGTTCCGCATGCGCGAGGCGGACGGGCTGTTATACGGGCGCGGTACCTGCGATATGAAGGGGTTCATCGCCGCGGTCCTGGCCACGGCCCCGCTCTTTGCCGCGGCGAAACTGTCGCGGCCGGTGCACATCTGCCTGACCTATGATGAGGAGGTGGGCTGCCTCGGCGCGCGCAAGCTGGTGAGCGAGCTGCCCGGCATGGGCGTGCGGCCGGCGCTCGCGGTGATCGGCGAGCCGACGGAAATGCGGATCATCGAGGGGCACAAGGGCTGCTGCGAATACACAACGACATTTCGCGGCTTGGAGGGGCATGGCTCCGTTCCCGATGCGGGCGTCAACGCGGTGGAATTCGCCCTGCGCTATGGCATGCGGCTGATGGAGCTGAAGGAGCAGTTGAAGGGGAGGGCGCCGGCCACCAGCCGCTTCGACCCGCCCTGGACGACGCTGCAGCTCGGGCGGCTGATGGGAGGGGTGGCGCACAACGTCATCCCCGGGCTCGCCAATCTCGACTGGGAAATGCGTCCCGTCACCGAGGCCGACCGGGCTTTCGTCTGCGAGGCCATCGACGCCTATGTCCATGACGAACTGTTGCCGGCCATGCGCAGCGTGCATCCGCAGGCCTCGATCCGCCGCGAGGTGGTGGGCGAGGTCGCCGGCCTCGAGCCGGTCGAGGAAAACGAGGCGCGCCGTATCGTCGCCGAACTGACGGGTGCCAACGGCGCCGATGTGGTCTCCTTCGGAACCGAGGCTGGCCTTTTCCAGCAGCTCGGAATGTCGGTCGTCGTCTGCGGGCCGGGTTCGATCGCGCAGGCGCACAAGCCGGACGAGTTCGTGTCGCTCGATCAGCTGCAGGCGTGCCTTGCGATGCTGGAGCGGTTGGCCGGGCGGCTGACGGTTTCCTAGGCGTTCAGTCCCGGCCTCGCAGCGGGGCCTATCATTGCCTGTGGCCGAGCAGCAGTGCCTGCATCACATAGGCGAGAATCGTCAGACCGACCGCCCCTGCGGCGCCGATCAGGATCATGAAGATCACGTCGATGGGTCCTCCCAGGTCGGAAAATCCCGAGTTGGAGATCATCAGCACGAAGAAGATCGCGGCGACGGCGCCGACCGGTGCCAGCAATTCTGCCCGCAGAAGCCAGCGGCCGACGAGCCGCCGCTCACGCAGCAGGACGAAGAGGAACGCCGCGGTGACAAGCGCGGCCGCTGCGACGAGGGTCCAGAACAGGCCGGTGCCGAACATTTCTTCGAACACGGCCAGCAGGGTGGAAAGCGTCATTTCCTTCATGGCGTCCTCCTGTCAGGCGCGTCCGCGCAGCATTGCGTTGTAGGTGGCCTTGAGGGCGATCTCCTTCATCAGCCAAGACACCCAGAGTTCTTCCAGCGGAGCGATGAGCCCGGGGAAGGACGGGACGAGATTGTCCTTGTAGTCGAACTCGACGAGCATCGCCCGGCCGACTCGGGTGATCAGCGGGCAGGATGTATAACCGTCATAGCGGGCGGTGCTTTCCTTGCCGGCGATCTGGGCCGCGAGATGGTCTTCGACCACTGGCACTTGCCATTTGACGCTGGCGGCTGTCTTTCCCTTGGGGACGCCGGCGATGTCGCCGATGGCGAAGACTTCCGGATAACGCAGGTGGCGCAGCGTGTGCTTGTCGACCTCGACCCAGCCGTCAGCCGCAAATGGGCCTTCCTGCCAAGAGAGCGGGCTGTTGAAGCGAATCGCGTCGGGCGCTCGCATCGGAGGGATCACGTTGGTGAAGTCGTAGCCGATCTCCTTGCGCCCATCGGGCGTGTCGAAGGTTGCGATGCGCTTGCCGGGGTCGATGGCGACCATCACGTGGTTCTTGACCGTGTCGAAGCCGCGGTCCTCGAACAGCATGCGGACCTTCTCGTTGACGATCGGCACCGAGAAGAACGCGCCCGAATGGGCCGCGTAGACGATCTTCATCTTGTCGCGGGTGCCCTTGCGACGCGCGGCGTCATCCGTGAGGAAGGCGTATTTGAGCGGTGCGCCGGCGCATTTCATCTCCGTTGCCGGCCGGGTGAAGAGAGCGGTACCTCCCTTTTCCACGAAGCGGCTCATTTCGGCGAAGGTGGCGGCCGCCTGATCGGGCCCTGCATAGACCGAGCCCATGCCGTTGCTGCCGATAAGGTCGGTCGACATGCCTTCGATGGCCTCGTAGTCAAGTTTCAGGCCGGTTGCGACCACGAGGAAGTCATAGGTAAGCGCGCGGCCCGACGTGGTGACGACACGTCTGGCTTCCGGATCGATCTCAGCTGCCGCTTCCTGGATCCATTCCGCCTTGCGGGGCAACCACTCCGCTGTCGTCGAGACCGAGTAGGAGGCTGGCTTGAGGCCTGCGGCGATCAGAGTGAAGCCGGGTTGATAGAGATGTGCCCGACGCGGATCCAGCAGCGTGATGCGTGCGCCCGGCAAACGGGCCGTCAAGCGGTTCGCGAGCGCGGTTCCGGCTGCACCGGCGCCGAGGATGACGATACGTGCGCCGGTCGGTACTGGCTGGGCCTGTATCGGCCCGCTGTGTGTCGCCGTGGCCGAAGCTGCGGCCACAAGGGCGAGAAACTGTCGTCTGTTTGCAAGCAAGGGGCCTGTCCTCCCGTCCCAATGAAGGCAGCTTGAATGAAGGCAACTGCACGCGGCGCAGCGCCGAATGCATTGTTTATTTCTAATTATCGAATATAAAAATGCGACGCATTGATCTGCCGCAAGCTTGCTGAAATTTCAGCCGGAGGCCGACTGCGCGCTGGCGGGATTGGTTGCGACCGAAAGACTGACGCGGTCCGCCGCAAAGCGGCTGTGGCTGGCCTGGATGGGATAGCCCTGCCCGTCGACGTTCAGCGAACGGGTGAGCAGCACCACCGCGCCCGGCTGCAGGGCAAGATCCTCCCTGTCGGAGGCGGTTGCCGGTGCTGCCGAAATCTCGGTCGACTGGCGCACGTAGTCGGTAACGCCGCAGGCCGCTAGGGCTCGTGTGATCGAGCGTTCCCGGTGATA
Source organism: Stappia sp. WLB 29 (assembly GCF_023507705.1). Classification (GTDB taxonomy): domain Bacteria; phylum Pseudomonadota; class Alphaproteobacteria; order Rhizobiales; family Stappiaceae; genus Stappia. Next base: position 617,899 of record NZ_JALBGD010000002.1, read on the forward strand.
GGCCTCGGGCAAGCCGGAAAACCGTTCCGCGTCGAACCAGTGGACCGCACGAGACAGGGGAACGCCGTCCGCCTCGCCCAGTGTTTCGAGCCGAAGCAGGGGTGCGCCGGCAGCGAGCCGGAGCTGTGCCGCAAGTTCGGGCGTCGCGTTCTCCTGCGAGACACCGACCAGACGAGTAACGGCCTGGGTCACCTGGCCACCGAGGCCGGCGGAAAAGCGGGTGCGGGTGCCGATCGGATAGGTCACGCGGCGGCGCGGAATGATTGTGGTGCCGCGCCCCTGCACGGTCTCCACGACGCCTTCCCGGGCAAGTGCCGCCAGGGCCTGCCGTACCGTGTGGCGGTTGACGTCGAAACGCGCGGCCAGCACGGCCTCGGTCGGCAGGCGTCCCGTGTCGTCATGATCGCCGTTGCCGATGCCGGCGCGAATCTCGTCGGCGATCTGCCGCCACAGGGCGACGCCGGTCTGCCGTTCAATTCCGCTCATGCGTGTCCTTTCGCCGGCGCTTCGGCCTTCGCCCTTCTAGCAAGCCAGGAGGCCGACAGCCAACAGATGCGGAGCCGGGGTGGTGGGGTTTCGCTGACCGGCACGGGGTGGCTTGCCCTGTCATGGCGCCGTCACGCGTAGCTTGTAAGGTCGAGATTGTCGGTTGTCTATAATACTAGACAAATATGAATGCTGGGTGTAGGCACGCTGGGTATGAAGGTCTGGCTGTTGCCATTGCGGGGCATGAGGGCCTTCCGGGCGAGTGCGAAACTGAAACGGAGCGGCACATGAGGGAAGCGGAAGCGCGAAGCGAGGCTGAGGCTGGCCTCAAGCGGCTGATGGACGTGCTGGCGGCCTCTCCCGGCGACGAGATCGCCGCCTGCGCAGCCGCGCTCGGTGCGTTGCCGGAGTCGATACCGGTGCGCGGACCGGAGATCGGGCTGATCATGGTGCGCGGCCGCATCGGCGGCGACGGTGCGCCTTTCAACCTCGGAGAGGCGGCGGTGACGCGGGCCACCGTCCGGCTCGCCGGTGGCACCGTCGGCCACGCCTATGCGCTGGGGCAGGACCGGGCGAAGGCGCGCCTTTCTGCGGTGCTTGCGGCCATGTGGAGCGACGGCGCTCGCCGCGCCGACATAGAGGCGCAAGTGTTGGCGCCGCTGGCTGCCGCCCGCGCCGATGAGGTCTCCCGCGTCAAGCGCGAGGCCGCCGCAACCCGCGTCGACTTCTTCACTATGGTTCGCGGAGACGACTGATGACCGAAGCCGTTCTTTCCACGCTCGCCGTGTCCGGCGGTTTCAACGATCCAGTGTTCGAGGCGCAGGGCGTCTTTCGCGCCCTGATGGATGCGACCGCGCGCCCCGGTACCCTTCACGATCTTCCCGCCTCCGTCGCGCCGCCCGCTCCCCTGGGGCCGGGCTCGGGGGCCATCGCGGTGTCGATGTGCGATCCCGACACGCCGGTCTGGCTGGGCGATGGCGCCGACAGCGAGGGCGTGCGGGCCTGGCTGTCCTTCCAGTGTGGTGCGCCGGTGGTGCAGGAGCCGGACAAGTCCACCTTCGCTTTCGTGCGGGCCGGCGCCATGCCGGCGCTAAATGCCCTCGCCCTGGGGACGCAGGAATATCCCGATCGCTCGACGACGCTGGTGGTCGAGGTGGAGGCGCTGGAGGGCGGCCCGCGACTGATACTGGAAGGTCCCGGCATCGACGGGCAGCGGACGGTGAAACCGATGGGCCTGCCTGAGGATTTCGCGGCGCAGCGCAGTGCGAGCCGGGCGCTCTTTCCTCGCGGGGTCGACATCGTGCTCGTCGCGGGGCTGCGCATGATGGCGCTGCCGCGCAGCACGGTCGTATCCCATGACAACGAGACGGAGGCGGGCTGATGTATGTCGCAGTCAAGGGCGGCGAGGCGGCCATCGCCAACGCCCACAAGATGCTGGCCGACCGCCGCCGCGGCGACCGGTCCCTTCCCTCGATCACCGTCGAGCAGCTCGTCGAGCAATTGGCGCTGGCCGTCGACCGGGTGATGGCCGAAGCCTCCCTTTACGCGCCCGAACTTGCCGCGCTGGCGGTCAAGCAGGCACGGGGCGACATGATCGAGGCGATCTTCCTGCTGCGCGCCTATCGCACGACCCTGCCGCGCTTCGGCGCCTCGCAGCCGGTGGAGACCGGCGAGATGATTGCCGAGCGCCGGGTTTCGGCGACCTACAAAGACCTGCCGGGCGGGCAAGTTCTCGGGCCGACCTTCGACTATACGCATCGCCTGCTCGATCCTGCCCTTGTCGGCGACGAGGCGGTCGAGGCTGCGCCGGCGCGCGAGAGCGAAGGCGAACCGCTAACCCGCGTCGCCGACATTCTCGCGCAGGAAGACCTGATCGAGCGGGCCTATGCGGGAGACCCGACCGAGATGCCGCAGGAACCCTCCGGCGACTTGACGCGCGAGCCGATGGAGTTCCCGATGGCTCGGGACCTGCGTCTCCAGGCGCTGGCGCGCGGCGACGAGGGCTTTCTGCTGGCGCTCGGCTATTCCACCCAGCGTGGCTATGGACGCACGCACCCCTTCGCCGGCGAGATCCGCATCGGCGAGGTCGAGGTGGAGGTGGACGTGCCGGAACTCGGTTTTGCCGTCTCGCTCGGCCGCATCCGCGTGACCGAATGCCAGATGGTCAACCAGTTCGCCGGCTCGGCGAAACTGCCGCCGCAGTTCACCCGCGGCTACGGCCTCGTGTTCGGCCAGTCGGAGCGCAAGGCGATGGCGATGGCGCTGGTCGACCGATCGCTGCGCGCCGGGGAGTTGGGTGAGGACCGCGTCGCCCCGGCGCAGGACGAGGAATTCGTCATCTCCCATGCCGACAACGTCCAGGCGACGGGCTTCGTCGAGCATCTGAAATTGCCGCATTACGTCGACTTCCAGGCGGAACTCGATCTCGTCCGCCGGATGCGGGCGGAGTTCGAGGCGCGGCAGAGAAGCGAAAGCGACACGCAGGAGGCCGCCGAATGAGCGCTGCAACCGCACTCGGCGGGGACCTCGCCACCTACAATTTCGCTTATCTGGACGAGCAGACGAAGCGGATGATCCGCCGGGCGATCCTCAAGGCCATCGCCATTCCCGGCTACCAGGTGCCCTTTGCCAGCCGCGAGATGCCGATGCCCTATGGATGGGGCACGGGCGGCGTGCAGGTCACCGCCTCGATCATCGGGCCGCAGGACGTCCTGAAGGTCATCGACCAGGGAGCGGACGACACCACCAATGCGGTGTCGATCCGCGCCTTCTTCCAGAAAGTCGCCAATGTGTCGGTGACGACGAAGACGCGCGAGGCGAGCATCATCCAGACGCGCCACCGCATTCCGGAAGAAAAGCTGCAGGCCGGGCAGGTGCTGGTCTACCAGGTGCCGATCCCCGAGCCGCTGCGCTTCCTGGAGCCGCGCGAGACGGAAACGCGCAAGATGCATGCGCTCGAGGAATACGGGCTGATGCACGTCAAGCTTTACGAGGACATCGCCCGTCACGGCCATATCGCGACCACCTATGCCTATCCGGTGCTGGTGTCGGGTCGCTATGTGATGGACCCCTCGCCGACGCCGAAGTTCGACAATCCGAAGATGGACATGAGCGAGGCGCTGCAACTGTTCGGCGCCGGCCGCGAGAAGCGGATCTACGCCATTCCGCCGCACACAAAGGTCGTCAGTCTCGACTTCGAGGACCATCCCTTCGAGATCCAGACATTCGACGAACCCTGCGCCCTGTGCGGTGCCGAGGGCGTCTATCTCGATGAGGTGATCCTCGACGACCGCGGTGGGCGGATGTTCGTCTGCTCCGACACCGATCATTGCGAGAGCCGCCGGGCCGATGGCCATCGCGGCCGCCTGTCGCCGGACGAGGCCTATGCAGGCCATGGCAAGACCGAAGGAGAGGCGGTGCGATGACGATGCTGGATGAAACGCCGCTGCTGAGCGTTACGGGACTATCTCGCTACTACGGCGAGCGGGTCGGCTGCCGGGACATCTCGTTCGAGGTCTATCCGGGCGAGGTGCTGGCCATTGTCGGCGAGAGCGGTTCGGGCAAGACGACGCTGCTCAACTGCATCTCGACCCGGCTGGAGCCGAGCGCAGGGTGCGTCAGCTACCGCATGCGGGACGGCGAAAGCCGCGATCTCTACCGGATGAGCGAGGCCGAGCGGCGTCTCTTGATGCGCACGGACTGGGGCTTTGTGCACCAGAACCCGGCGGACGGGCTGCGCATGACCGTGTCGGCCGGCGCCAATGTCGGCGAGCGGCTGATGGCCGTCGGCGAGCGCCACTACGGCCGCATTCGCGACACCGCCACCCACTGGCTGTCGCGGGTGGAGATCGCCGCGGACCGCATCGACGATCAGCCGCGCGCCTTTTCCGGCGGCATGCGCCAGCGGTTGCAGATCGCCCGAAACCTCGTGACCGGGCCGCGCCTCGTGTTCATGGACGAGCCGACGGGCGGTCTCGACGTGTCGGTGCAGGCGCGTCTGCTCGACCTTCTGCGCGGCCTCGTCAACGATCTCGGCCTTGCCGCCATCGTCGTCACCCACGATCTCGCGGTCGCACGGCTGCTGTCGCACCGGATGATCGTGATGAAGGATGGCCGCGTGGTCGAGGAAGGGTTGACCGACCGGGTGCTCGACGATCCGCAGGCGCCCTACACCCAGCTTCTCGTCTCTTCCATTCTGCAGGTGTGACCATGCCCGATCCCGTCAATCGAGATGCCATTGCCGTGCGGGCGAGCTCTCTGTCCAAGTCCTTCTGCATGCACCTGCAGGGCGGCCTCGAGCTGCCGGTGGTGGAGGGGGCGTCCTTCGAGGTGCGCGCCGGAGAGTGCGTCGTGCTCGGCGGCCCGTCCGGCGCCGGCAAGAGCTCCATCCTCAAGATGCTCTACGGCAACTACGCAGCCAGCAGCGGCGAGATCCTGATCCGGCACGGCGATGCGATGGTCGACCTTGCCGCGGCCTCACCGCGGTTGGTGCTGGCCATCCGCCGCGAGACGCTGGGTTATGTCAGCCAATTCCTGCGCACCGTCCCGCGTGTTGCGGCGGTCGATGTGGTCGCCGAGCCGCTGGTGGCGCGCGGCATCGATGCGGGCACCGCGCGGGAGCGGGCCGGACTGACGCTCGAGCGGCTCAATCTGCCGCAGCGGCTCTGGCAGCTGCCGCCGGCGACCTTTTCCGGCGGCGAGCAGCAGCGCGTGAACATCGCCCGGGGCTTCATCACGGACCATCCGGTGCTGCTGCTCGACGAGCCGACGGCCTCGCTCGATGCGGCCAACCGGCGTGTCGTGATCGAGATGATCGCGGAGAAGAAGGCACAGGGCGTGGCGCAGATCGGCATCTTCCACGACGAGGAAGTGCGCGAGGCCGTTGCCGACCGGATCATCGACGTGCGCGGCTTCGCGCCGGCGCATGCGGCCTGAGGAGGCGAGGGCGATGGCGCGACTTTCCGAAACCCCTTACATCCATCCGACGGCCGAGGTCAGCGACTGCGAGTTCGGCCGCTACACGGAGGTGGATGCGCGGGTCAGCATCAGCGAGACCCGCATGGACGACTATTCCTACGTGATGCGCGATGCGATGATATGGAACGCGGAGATCGGCAAGTTCGCGAACATAGCCGCCTGCGTACGGATCAATGCCACCCATCATCCGATGGAGCGGGCGACGCTGCACCATTTCACCTATCGTGCGAACGATTACTGGGACGATGCCGACCAGGAGGCTGACTTCTTCCGCCGCCGACGGGCGCTGCGAGTGCGGATCGGTCACGACACCTGGATCGGCCATGGCGCCACCGTCCTTCCCGGCGTGTCTGTGGGCGATGGTGCGGTGATCGGATCGGGTGCGGTCGTGTCCCGGAACGTCGCGCCCTACACCATCGTCGGCGGTGTTCCGGCGCGGCTGATCCGCGAGCGTTTTCCGGCCGATGTCGTTGCGCGAATGCAGGCGCTCGCCTGGTGGCACTGGAGCCACGAACGCTTGCGCGAAACGCTTGAAGACTTCCGAAATATCGATGCGGAAGCCTTCCTGGAACGTTACGAGGCTGTCAAATGAAGTCGTGAGCCGTCGAATTACTGCGTTGTATCCGGCAAACGTCAGGGAATTGTCATAAAACCGCAGATTCCCTGTCATCTATACCGAGTACGCAAACTTCAATCATCAGGATTGAGGCGCAGATGTTCAAGCTCGACGGTGTGACGCGAAAGTTCGGATTGCTGACCGCGGTCGATGCCGTGACGCTCGACATTCCGGACGGACAGATGGTGGGTGTCATCGGCCGCTCGGGTGCGGGAAAATCCACGCTGCTGCGGATGCTCAACAGGCTCGTCGATCCCAATGGCGGACGAATCGTGTTTCGCGACACGGAGGTCTCGGCCCTGTCGGGATCCGCTCTGCGCTCGTGGCGTCGCGACTGCGCGATGGTGTTCCAGCAGTTCAACCTCGTACCGCGCCTCGACGTCGTTTCCAACGTGTTGCATGGCACGCTGAACACCCGCTCGACGCTCTCGACCGTGTTCAACCTGTTCCCCAAGGCCGATATCCTGCGCGCTATCGACATCCTGGAGCGACTGGGCGTTGCGGAGCATGCGCTGAAGCGCGCCGAGGCCTTGTCGGGCGGCCAGCAGCAGCGCGTGGCGATTGCGCGGGCGCTGATGCAGTCTCCGAAGGTGCTGCTGGCCGACGAGCCCATCGCTTCGCTCGATCCGCTGAACGCCAAGATCGTCATGGATGCGCTCAAGGACATCAACGAGCGCGAGGGGATCACCGTCATCACCAACCTGCATACGCTGGATACCGCACGCACCTATTGCGAGCGGATCATCGGCATGTCGCAGGGGCGGGTCGTATTCGACGGTACGGCGGACGAACTGACGGCTGACGCGGTGCGCGAGATCTACGGGACCGACGGCGACGGCAATGAAATCTCCGAGGCCATCACCTCGACAAGCATCGACGCCCGGCCGGTGCCGGCGGCGGTGACCACCCCATCCCCGGCCTTGCTGCGGACGGCCTCCGCCTCCGCCTGAGCCGCAGGATCCGGCGCGGCGTCCGCGCGCGGTCGAACACAAGAATCATCCAACGACTCTTTCAGGAGACGTCACATGCTCAAGAAGCTTCTCTTGGCCGCCACTGCGGTTGCGACCATGTCCGTCGGCGCCGCGGCGCAGGACATCAACGAGTTCCGCATCGGTGTACTCGGCGGCGAAAACGCTCAGGACCGCCTGGCCTCCAACGAGTGCCTGCGCGCCTATGTTCAGGATCTGCTCGGCGTGGAGACCAAGATCTTCACCCCAGCCGACTATGACGGCGTCATCCAGGGCCTGCTCGGCGGCTCGATCGATCTCGCCTGGCTCGGCGCATCCGGCTACGCGAAGACCTATCTGACCGATCCGGAAGCGGTCGACGTCGTTCTGGTCAAGACCAATCTCGACGGCTCGTTCTCGTATCACTCCATCGGTTTTGCCCGCAAGGACAGCGGCATCGCCTCGCTGGAAGACATGAAGGGCAAGAAGTTCGGCTTCGGCGATCCGAACTCGACCTCCGGCTACCTGATCCCGTCCATCGAGATCCCGCAGCAGACGGGTTCGTCCATGGAGAACGGCGCCTATTTCGGCGAGGTCGTCTTCACCGGCGGTCATGAGCAGACCATCGTCGCCGTGAAGAACGGCGATGTCGACGGCGGCGTGACCTGGGCCGACGGCCAGGGCGAGTGGATCGACGGGTACAATTCCGGTGCGCTGCGCAAGGCGGTCGATGCCGGTCTCATCGACATGAACGACCTGGTCGAGATCTGGCGTTCCAAGCCGATACCGGAAGGCCCGATCGTCCTGCGCCGCGCCCTGCCGGCCGACGCCAAGGAGAAGGTCACCGCTCTGCTGAAGGACCTGCACGGCAAGGACCCGGAGTGCGCCTACAATGTGGCAGCCGGCGAGACCGCAGGCTTTGCCCCGATCACCCACGACGCCTACGAGTCGATCATCGCGGTCCGCAAGGCCAAGAGCAACTGATCGAACGACCTTCGTGATTGCCGGGCGGGACTTAGGTCCCGCCCGCGCGCTTTGCCACAGGTACCTGCAGCAGGACTTCATGACGGACACGGCTTCCGCAAAATCGGGCGATATCCGCGCCGACTATCTCGCCCATGCCCGCCAACGGCAGATGTACAGCGGCATCCTGCTGCTCGTCTTCGTGCTGTTGATGGTGTCGGGTTTTCAGCTTGCCGATGCCCGAAATGCCGGCGGTTTCTGGACCGGTATTCACCAGTTCTTCGACTTCCCCTCCGAAGTGGTTTCGGAAGCCGTGGCCAAGGCCGCAAACCTGCCCGGCCTGATGTGGAAGTTCCTTCCTTCGTTGATCGAGACCGTCAACATTGCCGGCGTCGCCACGCTGATCGGTGCCTGCGGCGGGGCGCTGCTGTCGCTGCTGTCGACACGCGGGCTGGCGCGGTTTCCCGCGCTTATCCCTGTGTTCCGGCGGCTGATGGATGCGATGCGCGCGATCCCGGAGATCGTCATCGCACTCGTGCTGATCTTCGTGCTCGGCGGCGGACCGGTGCCGGCGATGATCGCCATCGCCTTCCACACGACGGGCGCGCTCGGCAAGCTGTTCTCCGAGGTGAGCGAGAATGCCGACCGCAAGCCGGTCGAGGGCCTGTCGTCCGCGGGCGCAAGCTGGAGCCAATCGATGTGGCTCGGTGTGCTGCCGCAGGTCACGCCGAACTGGCTCTCCTATGCGCTGCTGCGCTTCGAGATCAACGTCCGGGCCTCTGCCATTCTGGGTTTCGTCGGCTCGGGCGGCATCGGGTACGACCTCAAGACGGCAATGCAGTGGGGGCAGGGCCGTTACGATCAGGTCGTCGCGATCTTCCTGCTTCTCTTCGCCACCATCGTCGTCATCGACCAGGTTTCGAGCCATTTCCGGCACAAGCTGGTGAAGGGGCACTGACATGACCGCCATGATCTCCACACCGCCTGCCGGCACGCTTGGCGATGCGGCGGTGGCCGCCTTCGACCGCAAGCGGCGGGTCGCCTTCGCCATTCCCGCGGTGGTTCTCGTCTACCTGACCTACATATTCTTCGCCTTCGACATTCCCGGCATCGTCACCAATGCAAGGACGGACAATGCCGCGATCCTCCTGTCCGACTTCTGGAGCCACAAGACGCATGTGACGCGGGACAACCGCTCGGGCACCGTCACCGTGGCCATCGAAGGCGAGAACAAGGGCACCTATCCGCCTAGCCGCCTGCCCGAATGGGTGGGGATGCAGGACAGCCTCACGCGCATCGACCTCGGCAAGGGCTACGAGGTCGTCTACGAGGGCGAGGGCGCGCGCTTCACCGTCCCGGACTACGGCGTGATCCGGGTCCAACCTGAAGGGCGGGGCATTCGCCTCGACCTGCCCGAAGGAGAGATCCCTGACTGGATCAATGCGTCTTCCGCCCGCGTCACCGTGACGACGCCCGAGGGTCGCTTCTCGATGACCCGCAATCGCACCGAGACCTTCCGCTATGAGCCGGGCTGGGAGCTGTTCTTCTTCACGCTCGACAGTCCGTTCAGCGGACTGTCCTTCCGCGAGTTGGCGAACCTTGCCATTTCTGGCGAGCGTATCGATCCGGCGCGGCCGAACATCGTCCACATGATCTCGGACTTCTGGAACAATCAGATGTGGCGGCATGGCGATGTGGCATGGGCATTGTTCGAGACGGTTCTGATGGCCTTCCTCGGAACGATGGGCGCGGCGGTCGTGGCGCTGCCGCTCGCATTCCTCGCGGCGTCCAACTTCACGCCGGCGCGCAGCCTGCGCTTCGTGCTCAGGCGCTTCTTCGATTTCGTCCGGGGCGTCGACGGGTTGATCTGGACGATCATCCTGAGCCGGGCCTTCGGACCCGGTCCGCTCACAGGATCGCTGGCGATCCTGATGACCGACACCGGCTCTTTCGGCAAGCTGTTCTCCGAGGCGCTGGAAAATGTCGACCGCAAGCAGGTGGAAGGTGTCCAGTCGACGGGCGCTTCGCCGATCCAGCAGGCACGTTTCGGCGTGATGCCGCAGATCGTCCCGGTGCTGCTCAGCCAGGTGCTTTACTATCTGGAATCGAATACCCGCAGCGCCACCGTGATCGGTGCCATCGTCGGCGGCGGCATCGGCCTTCTGCTCACCCAGGCGATCATCACCCAGAAGGACTGGGAGGAAGTCAGCTACTACATCATCCTCATCGTCCTGATGGTGATGGCGATGGACAGCCTGTCGGGATGGCTCAGAGGCCTGTTGATCGGACAGACCGGACGGACGTAAGTTCGACGGCCTCTTGCCGGGATCTTTCCCGGCAGGTCCTTCCCGTCACCAGGGCCGGAGCGAGGCGGTGTCGCCCCTGGCGTATGCGCCCTTGCCGGCCGTCGGCTCCAGAAAAGCGGAACGCATGCGATACGCGATCTACTTCACGCCCGATGCCGGGCACCCGCTGGTACGTGCCGCCGAGGCCTGGCTCGGCCGGAGCGTGTTCGGCCGCAGCGTGGAGGCGACCGACGTCGGCGGCTTTTCGTCCGATGCGCGCGCCGGGTTAATCGCCTCGGCGATCCGCTACGGCTTCCACGGTACGCTGAAGGCGCCGTTCCGTCTGGCCGCGGGGCGGAGCGAGGAGGGGCTGGTCGCAGCCCTCGACCGTTTTTGCGCCGAGACCGCGCCGATCTCACCCGTTCAGCTCAAGGTTTCGAACCTCGATGGATTTTTCGCGCTGACGCCGGCCGGTCCTGCGGACGAACTCAATGCGCTCGCCGCCACCGTGGTGCGGCAGTTCGACCCCTTTCGGGCACCCCTCACCGAAGCCGAGATAGCGCGCCGCCAGCCTGAAAGGTTGTCGCCGCACCATCGGGATCTGCTCGAGACCTGGGGCTATCCCTATATTTTCGAGGCATTCCGCTTCCACATGACGCTCAGCGACCGGCTGGACGGGGAGACGGCGAGGGCCGTTCACTGCGCTTTGGACGAACAGTTCGAGGCGCTGGTGGCGGACCCGGTCGCCTTCGACCGGCTGGCGATCTTTGCCGAACCGGCTCCGGGCGCTCCCTTCATCTGCCTGCATCAGGCACCCCTTGCGGGAACAGGCGGCTGACAGACCGTTCCCTTCGAGAAAGACGGACCGATGGATACCATACTCACCAATGCCCGGATCGTGCTCGCCGACCAGGTCGTCGAGGGTTCGCTGCACCTGCGCGACGGCCGCATCGCCGGCATCGACAGCGGTCCCTCCTCGCTGCCGGGTGCGCAGGACATGGGCGGCGACTATGTGATCCCCGGGCTGGTCGAACTGCACACCGACCATCTGGAGAACCATTACGCGCCGCGGCCCAAGGTTCGCTGGAACCCGATCGCTGCCGTCTGCGCCCATGATGCGCAGATTGCCGCCAGCGGGATCACCACGGTTTTCGACGCCCTGCGCGTCGGGCTCGATGAGGACACCGACATCACCGATGCCGACATGCGGCGGCTGGCCGACGCCATCGAGGCGGGCATGGCGAAAGACTGGCTGCGGGCGGATCACTTCATCCACCTGCGCTGCGAGGTGTCTGCGCCCAACTGCCTGGAGAGCTTCGAGATCTTCGAGAACGACCCGCGCGTGCGCATCGCCTCGCTGATGGACCATTCTCCCGGCCAGCGCCAGTTCGTCAGCCTCGAGGCCTACGCAGTCTACTACAAGGGCAAGCGCGGCATGAGCGACGCGGAGTTCAACGACTTCTGCGAGCGACGGATGGCGCAGTCGGCAACCTGGTCCGACAAGAACCGCAAGATCGTCGCCGAGCGCGCCAAGGCCCGCGGCGTGATGCTGGCCAGTCACGACGACGCCACCGATGCCCATGTCGACGAGGCGGTCGAACTGGGCATTCGGGTCGCGGAATTCCCGACGACCCTGGAGGCGGCGCGCGCGTCCAAGGCGCAGGGGTTGGCGGTGCTGATGGGTGCCCCCAACGTGGTGCGCGGCGGCTCGCATTCGGGCAATGTCTCGGCGCGCGATCTGGCCGCGAACGGGCTGCTCGACATTCTGTCGTCGGACTACATCCCCTTCAGTCTCATCCAGTCCGCGTTCTTTCTGGGCGAGGTGGTCGACGGCATCGATCTGCCTGAATCGATTGCCATGGTTTCGCGCACGCCGGCCCGCTCCGCCGGGCTCGATGACCGGGGCGAGATCGCCATCGGCAAGCGTGCCGATCTGGTGCGCGTGCGCGTCGAGGAGCACATCCCGATCGTGCGCACCGTCTGGCGCGAAGGCAACCGGGTGGTCTGAGCGATGCAGGGGGCAGCATCGGGCAGGCCGGGACCGCTGATCGCCGTTGTCGGGCCGAGCGGGGTCGGCAAGGACACGCTGCTGGCGCGCGCGCGGGCGGCCCTTTCCGGGCGTCCGGATTTCCTGTTCGTGCAGCGGTCGATCACCCGGCCGGCGAGCGCCGATGCCGAGACGCATGTGCCAATGACGGCAGAGGCCTTCGAGGAGGCCGAGCGAGCCGGTGCATTCGCCTATAGCTGGCGCGCGCATGGCCTCGGCTATGGGCTTCCCGCATCGCTGACTGAGCACCTTGCAGCGGGGCGTCCTGCCGTGGTCAACGGGTCGCGCAAGGTTCTCGCCGGCATGCAGGAGCGGTTCCCGACGCTCTGCGTGATCCAGATCGTGGCGGCCCCCGATGTGCTGGCCGCGCGCCTTGCCGCGCGCGGGCGTGAAAGCGCGGACGACATCGCCGCCCGCATCGCCAGGGCCGGGGAGGCGCTGCCGGTCGCGCCTGCGTGCATCATCGACAACAGTGGAGACCTCGACCGGGCAGCCGATGCCCTGGTTGCCGCCATCGTCGATCTCGCCGATACGACGCGTCTCTGAAGATCCCTGCCGCGATCTACTGCGCCTCTTGCGCAAGGCTCGAAGCTTTGCGACAAGAAGTGCAGCATTGCTCGCAATGCGAGTATTGATAAAAATGCGGATGCAGATGGTTGCGGATCGGGTCACAGCACCACGGCATTGCGGACAGGACGGGAGTGGATCGGATGTCGGGGCAACTGGTAACCCATCGCACCAGCGGGTTGGTGCTGTCTCTGGACGAGACCGTTGCCAACGATCGGATCATCGAGGAAATTCGGCGCGGCCGCTATGAGGCCTCAGAACTCTCCATGGCCTCGCGTTTCGTGCGCAAGGAGGACCGGGTGCTGGAGCTCGGGGCCGGTATCGGATTCATCTCCGCCGGCGTGATGCGCAATGTCGGGCCGGCCTATTACGCCGCGGTGGAAGCCGATGCTCGTCTGATCCCGCATATTCGCGAGACCCATCGCAAGAACGGTGTGACCGGGGTCGAGGTGATCAACGCGGCGTTCGTCTCGGATCCGCAGGTCCTGAAGACGGGCTTCGTCGAGTTCACCCTGCACCGCGAGTTCTGGCGCTCTGGCATCGGCCAGGATCAGGAGGGCGTGACCGAGACGGTGCGCGTGCCGGCGGTGGACGCCTCCGCCTTCATCGCGGACAAGAAGATCACGGTTCTCATCGCCGATATCGAGGGGGCCGAACTCGACCTGTTCCGCGACCTGCGTGTCAGCGGGCTCAAGCGGATCGTGCTGGAACTGCATCCGCACAAGATCGGCAAGGCAGGCATGATCGAGATCTTCTCCGGCCTGTGTGCGGACGGATTTGCCTACAATGCGGCCTTGTCGGAAGGCCCGGTCGTGTGTTTCGAGGCGGTCGGCGACACGGACAACAGCGAGGCGGAGCTCTTCACCCGCTTCGCCTGAGCGCCCTTTCAAGGGCTTTCGTTTCCCTCTCTCGTTCTTTAGTCCGCTTGCCGGAGTGCGGCCCCTTGGCGACACTTGTTGCCAGGAGGCTGGCGCTTGCCGGCTCGTCCGGGGAAAGCCTTTGAATATCACGCATTTGGTGCGATGGTCGGAGAAGCCGACATGACAGTTCAAACCGGTGCCATGGCGAAATTCCTGATCATCGACGATCATCCGCTGTTTCGAGAGGCGCTGCACAGTGCGGTGACGTTGGCCTATCCGGATGCCGACACGCAGGATGCCGCCTCGCTGCCGGAGGCCTGCGACATCCTCGCCGCGGAAGGCGGCTTCGATCTCGCACTTCTCGACCTCAGCATTCCCGGCGTGCGCGGGATGGACGGGCTGCTGCACCTGCGCACCAATTTCCCGCGTCTTCCGGTCGTGGTCGTCTCCGGCCACGAGGACCCCAAGGTCGTTTCGCAGGTGATCGCCTATGGGGCTGCCGGCTTCATCCCGAAGTCGGCCAAGAAGGCAGCCCTTGCCGATGCGATCCAGAAGGTGATCAATGGCGCTGTCTTCGTGCCGGACAATCTTGTCGCTGCCAGCGACGAACAGATTGATGCGCATGCCAGGGACATGATCAGCCGCGTCGCGACCCTGACGCCGCAGCAGCTCAAGGTGCTGGGCATGATCTGCGACGGGTTGCTCAACAAGCAGATCGCCTACGAGTTGCAGGTCGGCGAGACCACCGTGAAGGCGCATGTCTCCGAGATCCTACGCAAGCTGAACGTTCACAGCCGCACCCAGGCGGTGATCGAGATGTCGAAGCTGGAGCAGATTTCAGGGCTCGGTTCCATCGATCCCTTCGGTCATGGCCAGGGCGGGGGCCAGGGCGGGGTCGGCGGCCGGGACTGAAGACCTGGCGGCCTGTTTCCGCTTACGGAGCCGAGGCGAGCATATGCGCCATGAGGGCTCTCAACTGGGCGGGTTTCAGCGGCTTTGCCATGAACTCCGCGCCCAGATCGGCCGCCTGGCGCATGACAGGCTCCGATATGTCCGCAGTCGCCAGGATAACCGGAAGCCGCCGCCGGAGCCGGCGCAGCAGTGCGGCAACGGTCAGCGTGCCGTGGTCGCCGTGGTCGAGATGCTGGTCGGCAATGATCAGGTCCGGCATGAACCCTTCGTCCAGCACCTCTTCTGCCCCTTCCTGCGAGGCCGCCACCCTGTGCTCGCAGCCCCAGCCGTCGAGCAGGGTCGACATGGCGCGGGTCACCTCGATGTCGTTTTCAAGAAGCAGCACGCGGCGGCCGGCCAGGGTCGCATCGCTGATCGGCCGCTGAGCCGTTTGCGGCCGGATTTCGCCGATTGACGGCGGCTCGCAGCGTTCGGCGAGGATGCGGAAGCGGCTGCCCTTGCCGACTTCCGAGGTCAGGCTGAGGTCGTGGCCAAGGGCCGTGACGAGGCGGCGCACGATCGAAAGGCCGAGGCCGAGAGCACAGTCGCCGTCGCGGCCCGCGCGGTCCTTGGCCGCCGGCCCGCGGTGGAATTCGTCGAAGATCAGCTCGCGCTGGTCGAGCGGGATGCCGCAGCCGGTGTCGACCACCTCGATTGCCACCATGTTGCCGCGCCGACGGGTGCCGATCAGCACGCCGCCGCGGTCGGTATAGCGGATGGCATTGGAAATCAGGTTCTGCAAGGCGCGGCGCAGCATGGTCCGGTCGGAGCGCACGTGGTCTCCGGTAATGGAGGTTTGTAGGCGCAGGCCCTTTGCCTCGGCGATCGGCCGGAGATCGGACAGGAGGGACTCGATGACCGGCACAAGCGGCACCGCGGCAGGGTTGGGCACCATCACTCCGGCATCGAGCCGGGAGATGTCCAGCAGCGTGTGCAGCAGCTCGTTCATGGTGTCGAGCGAGCGCTCGACCTGCATGACCATCGCCCGGCCGCGTTCGCTCTCCTGCAGGTCGTAAAGCGCCGACATGGTCAGCTGGGCGGCGTGCAGCGGTTGCAGCACGTCGTGGCTCGCCGCCGCCAGGAACCGTGTCTTCGACTGGTCGGCGCGCTCGGATATCTCCTTCTGGCGGGCAAGTTCCGCGTTGGTCTTTTCGAGATTGCGCAGCGTGGAGGTCAGCTCGTCCGTGCGCCGGCGGACCTGCCCCTCCAGCGCGATGGCGGTCTGGAACAGCGAGAAGGCGTTGCGCTGCTGGTCCATCGCGCGCTCGACGCGATTGATCAGCGCATCGTTGATGCGCTTGAGGCGTTCGACGTCGTCGATGTCGAGAATGCTCACGGGCCGCTCCTGTCGCTCTCGCCGAGACCGAAGGCAATGCCGGTAAAGGTCTGGTTGAGGTGCATCGACAGATACTGTTCGCCGTAGGTGTTGAAGCCGATGACCTTGTTCTCGTGATAGATCGCGGCAATGCGATGCGTCACCTGGCGGTTGCGGGCGTCGATCCGGCGCAGCACGCAGTCGAAGCCGAGCACGAAGTCGATGCCGCCGATGCGCTCGCGCACCGCGTCGAAGGCGGCTCGAGTGGTGCGTGTCATGCCGGCCGGCTCCGCGACGGTCATGACGATGCCGTCGTCGATGGCGCAGAAGAATGAGAGCGACCCATCGGGGTTCATCTTCTGGACGGAGCGGCAATAGTATTCGCCGCCGACCCGCACGACGAGCGGATGCGAGGCAAAGCTCATCGGCGAGAGGCTTTGCGGATCCATGCCGATCACGCGGGCGTATTCCTGCGCCGCGGGTGCTGCGTTGAACTCGTGAACGATGCGCCGGTCGGGATCGGAGCGCGTGACCACCAGCTTGTCCGGTGTCGGCACGAAATTGTCGGTTTTGAAGATATGGAAGGGGACCTGCGTCTCGACCAGGATCAGGAGCGCGGCATCTCTTGCCGGTTCGCCGTCCAGGATCAGGGTCGTTTCGCCGAAGCGCATGTCGTCACCGGCCGAGCCGCCGAGCAGGGGAATATCGTCGAGGCCCCAGTGAAGGGCGGCGGTGACCGATTCCTCGGCAAAGGAGAGGCCGTCGATCAGGCACAAGGCGAAGGTGTTCGATATGCGTACGGCGCTCCCCGGCGCGACGAAGGAGCGCTTTGCCTCGCCTACCTGCGCGACGATCCGCTCCATGCCGGCACGGCGGATGTCGCTGATGCGATGGGCCGCGATCCGGAAGCGGTCAGCCGGGAAGAGGATGACAATGAGATTGCCTTCGGAAATGCCGCTTCGGGTGATCTCCCCGGCCGTCGAGCAGGCTGCATAGCGCAGGCCGGGGCAGGCCTGCGACAGTGCGTTTGTCACGATGCCGGGTGCGAAACGGGCCGAGGAGAAGAACACCAGGGCAAAGCCTGCAGAACTGCGCTCCCGCGCGGCAGCCACGCGGGTCCAGTATCCTGCATCGCCCGGATCGTCGCATTCCAGTGCGATCACACCGCAGGCGTGTTCGATGCCGCCGTTCGGCTGCACGCTTTCCTCCCTCGTGCCGCCCGTCATCTCCCCGGTCCGGCCTGCCGGCAAGGACCGGCACCCGGATGACGCTGCGGCGACGGTTCAGTCTAGGGCTGCTCGCTTGCCCGTGACAAGCGGACGTTCGGCTTCGACCGAAAGTACAGTGTACAAGCGCGGGGTCCTGCCTTTTCCTGAAGGCGTCCGGAAGGGAGACCGGGCAAACGGCCCGCCAGGCATCTTGCCGCCGGCGGCCGGGCCGGGAGGAGCTTTCATGGATTTGGTTGGCGAGTATCG
>NZ_JALBGD010000020.1 GCF_023507705.1 Stappia sp. WLB 29
CCGCTCAAACTTTGCTTTCGCCATCGGATTTCTCCGTACCTTCGTTATTCAGTTGATGTGGCGTTGACGGCAATCAGGCGTACTTGGCCTGAACTTCCTGCGCGACAGCCTGCGGAACCTGCTCGTAGTGGTCGAACACCATCGAGTACTGGGCACGTCCCTGCGACATCGAGCGCAGGTTGTTGACGTAACCGAACATGTTGGCCAGCGGCACCATCGCGTTCACCGCGGTGACGACACCGCGATTCTCGGTGCCGGTGATCTGGCCACGACGGGAGTTCAGATCGCCGATGACGTCGCCCATGTAATCTTCCGGCGTCACCACCTCGACCTTCATGATCGGCTCGAGCAGCTTCGGCGCGGCCTTCTGAATGGCCTCGCGGAAACCGGCACGGGCCGCGATCTCGAACGCCAGGACCGAGGAGTCGACGTCGTGGTAGGCACCATCGATGAGGGTGGCCTTGATATCGACCATCGGGAAGCCGGCCAGCGGGCCCGAGGACATGACGCTCTCGATACCCTTGGTGACGCCCGGGATGTACTCCTTCGGGACCGAACCACCCACGATCGTGCTCTGGAACGCGTAGCCGGCACCCGGCTCGTTCGGCTCGATCACCAGCTTGATGCGGGCGAACTGGCCCGTACCGCCGGTCTGCTTCTTATGGGTGTAGTCGACTTCCGCCTGACGGGTGATCGTCTCGCGGTAGGCAACCTGCGGCGCACCGATGTTCGCCTCGACCTTGAACTCGCGCTTCATGCGGTCGACGATGATGTCGAGATGAAGCTCGCCCATGCCGGCGATGATCGTCTGACCGGATTCCTCGTCGGTCTTGACGCGGAAGGACGGATCCTCGGCAGCCAGACGGTTGAGCGCGAGGCCCATCTTTTCCTGGTCGCCCTTGGTCTTCGGCTCGACGGCGATCTCGATGACCGGGTCCGGGAACTCCATGCGCTCCAGGATGACCGGCTTCAGCGGATCGCAAAGCGTATCGCCGGTGGTCGTGTCCTTCAGGCCGGCGATGGCAACGATATCGCCAGCGTAAGCCACTTCGATGTCCTCACGCGAATTCGCGTGCATCTGCATCATGCGGCCGACGCGCTCCTTCTTCTCCTTCACAGTGTTCTGGAGAGACACGCCCTTGTTCAGGACGCCGGAGTAGATGCGGCAGAAGGTCAGCGAACCGACGAACGGGTCGTTGGCGATCTTGAAGGCCAGCATGGAGAGCGGCTCTTCGTCGCCCGACTTGCGGACCGTCTCGGCCTCGGTCTTGGGATCGATACCCTTGATCGCCGGGACCTCGACCGGGCTCGGCAGGTAATCGACGACGCCGTCGAGCAGAGGCTGCACGCCCTTGTTCTTGAACGCCGAACCGCAGAACACCGGAACGAACTCGCTGTTGATGGTGCCCTTGCGGATGAGCGCCTTCAGGCCCTCGACCGTCGGCTCCTCACCCTCGAGATAGGCCTCCATCGCGGCCTCGTCCGCCTCGACGGCGGTCTCGATCATCGCGTCGCGGTATTCCTGGGCCTTGTCGGCCAGGTCAGCCGGGATGTCGACCTCGTCCCAGGCAGCGCCGAGCGACTCGTCGCGCCAGATCAGGGCCTTCATCTTGATCAGGTCGACGACGCCGGCGAACTCGCTCTCCGCACCCACCGGGATCTGCATGACGAGCGGCTTCGCACCGAGGCGCGTCTTGATCATCTCGACGCAGCGGTAGAAGTCCGCACCGAGCTTGTCCATCTTGTTGACGAAGATCATGCGCGGGACATGATACTTGTCGGCCTGACGCCAGACGGTCTCGGTCTGCGGCTCGACACCGGCATTGGCGTCGAGCAGGGCAACCGCACCGTCGAGCACGCGCAGGGACCGCTCCACCTCGATGGTGAAGTCGACGTGACCCGGCGTGTCGATGATGTTCAGGCGCTTGTTGTTCCAGAACGCAGTAGTGGCAGCGGACGTGATCGTGATGCCACGCTCCTGCTCCTGCTCCATCCAGTCCATCGTGGCAGCGCCGTCATGGACTTCGCCGATCTTGTGGCTCTTGCCGGTGTAGAAGAGAATCCGCTCGGTCGTCGTGGTCTTGCCCGCATCGATGTGGGCCATGATACCGAAATTGCGGTAGTCTTCGATCTTGTGAGTGCGCGACATGATGTCAGCCTCTCCGGTCCGAATTACCAGCGATAGTGCGAGAACGCGCGGTTGGCTTCGGCCATCCGGTGCGTGTCTTCGCGCTTCTTGACGGCGGAACCGCGGTTGTTCGCGGCATCCAGCAGCTCGCCGGACAGACGATCGACCATCGTCGTCTCGTTGCGGTTGCGGGCCGCCGTGATCAGCCAGCGGATGGCCAGGGCCTGGCGACGGTCCGCACGGACCTCGACCGGAACCTGATAGGTGGCACCGCCCACGCGGCGGGACCGGACCTCGACCTGCGGCATGACGTTGTCGAGAGCGGCGTGGAACACCTCGATCGGGTTCTGACGAACCTTGCCCTCGATGATGTCGAATGCGCCGTAGACGATCCGCTCGGCGGCCGACTTCTTACCGTCGTACATGATCGAGTTCATGAACTTGGTGACGACGTTGTCCCCGAACTTCGGATCGGGAATGATTTCGCGCTTTTCAGCCTTGTGACGGCGTGACATGGCAGATCCTCAGACCTTGACTTTCCAAAGTGCCAACCCGGGGCTGGCCTTTTTGCGCTTTCAGGAACCGTTTCCGGCCCCAACTCCGTTACGTTCCGCCTCAGGCGCAACGCGAATATCTCACCCGTCCGCTTGAACGAACGGAAAGGCGGGGCGGTCGCAACGCCAGAACCTGCGTTCTGACCCAGCAGATCCCGCAGGACATGCGGAATCGCGCCTGTTCCCGCGGATAACGGGAAAGGCGCCGCCAATCGAGAGGAC
The DNA here is from genome assembly GCF_023507705.1 of Stappia sp. WLB 29. GTDB lineage: Bacteria > Pseudomonadota > Alphaproteobacteria > Rhizobiales > Stappiaceae > Stappia. Next base: position 2,905 of record NZ_JALBGD010000020.1, read on the forward strand.
CACCCGGAAGCGGTCATGCATACGATATTTTTTCGCCTCGTAATCCCAGCAGCGTTTAAGTCAGCCTGTGTCCAACGCTTGGCGCATCGAACGAAAAGCCGCTTACCGCCTGCTTTCGGGATGCGCGGAACCTACAGTTAGGCCGGCCCTGCGTCAAGTGCGGCGGGGAATAAATCGCCCTTGCCGGTTCGGCAGCCGCTACGACGCGATTTCTATCCCGTTTTGCTGCATTCGCGCAACAAATGAAATAGTGTCCCCGTAATCATCGCAATATTGCATCGCGGCTGGATTAACGCCCACGCCGGGCAGCATCCGGGCCGCAGCACGGAGCGGGGCTTGCCCCCTCGCACACCATCCGTATTCACTCTTTCTCAACCTGGATCCGTTGCAGACGGAGAGATTCTCTCTCCGGATTCGCCGGGCCGGGCATCGGCGAGAAGAACGGTTCCCGATTCCCCTTGAAGGGGTCAGGCCCGATAGGCGACGACCGCCACCTCGCCGGCCAGCGCATCCTCGTAGGCCTGCTCGAAGGTCGGATCGTCCGGCTCCTCCAGGATCACGCCGATCTGGTCGAGAGAGGCTTCCGCAAACCCCTGCCCCTTCAACGCCTCGAGCGCCAGGCGCACGGCACTGTCCTCGTCCGCCGCGCGCAGCAGGATGTTCACCGGAATCGCCGCCTCGGGCGTGCCGAGATCCCCTTCCCTAGCGTGGCCGACAATGATGTAGACGGTCGGAGCATCCGCCTGGTCCCGATAGTGCGACGCCATCTCGCCTCTCCCTCACTCTGTTCCGCCGACCGGTGCCGGCATGTGTGTTCTGCCAGTCGCCAAAGGAAAAGGGCCGCACGATGGCGGCCCTTCCCTTCATTGCGTTCCTGAGGACGGGGGTTATTCGCCCGCGCCGGTCAGGTCTTCCAGCATGCCGTCCGCCTGGTCGAGCGTGGACGACGCCTTACGCGCCTCCAGGATCAGATCGTCGCGATGCTGCGCGATCTCGCGGATGCGGGTCATCATACCGCCGGTGCCGGCCGGGATCAGACGGCCGACGATGACGTTCTCCTTCAGACCCTCCAACTCGTCCTGCTTGCCGTTGACCGCCGCCTCGGTAAGGACGCGGGTGGTCTCCTGGAACGAAGCAGCCGAGATGAACGAACGGGTCTGCAGGCTCGCCTTGGTGATGCCGAGCAGAACCGGCACGCCGGAGGCCGGCTTGCGCGCATCGTCGATCGCCCGCTCGTTGATCTCGTCGAGATCGAGGCGGTCGACATGCTCGCCGGACAGCAGTTCCGTATCGCCCGGGTCGTTGATCTCGATCTTCTGCAGCATCTGGCGAACGATCACCTCGATGTGCTTGTCGTTGATCACCACGCCCTGCAGCCGGTAGACCTCCTGGATCTCGTTGACGAGATAGGCGGCCAGCGCCTCCACGCCACGAATGGCCAGGATGTCGTGCGGTGCCGGGTTGCCGTCGAGGATGTACTCGCCCTTCTCGATGGTGTCGCCTTCCTGAAGATGGAAGTGCTTGCCCTTCGGGATGAGGTACTCGACCGGCTCCAGGCTCTCGTCATGCGGCTCGATGATGATGCGCCGCTTGTTCTTGTAGTCGCGCCCGAAGCGGATCGTACCGTCGACTTCCGCGATGATCGCGTGGTCCTTGGGACGACGTGCCTCGAACAGTTCGGCCACACGCGGCAGACCGCCGGTGATGTCCTTGGTACGGGCGCTTTCCAGCGGAATACGTGCAAGCACGTCGCCCGCCTGCACCTCGGCGCCGATCTGCACCGACAGGATCGCATCGACGGACAGCAGGGACCGGGCATCGCCGCCACGCGGCAGCTTCTTGATCGATCCGTTGGAGTCCTTGATGACGATCGCCGGCTTCAGGTCGTTGCCGCGCTGCGACGTCCGCCAGTCCATGACCACGCGCTTGGTGATGCCGGTCGCCTCGTCCGTGGTCTCCTGCACCGACACGCCCTCGACGAGGTCCTCGGAATCCACCACGCCGTCCACCTCGGAGAGGATCGGACGGGTGTAGGGATCCCACTCGGCGATGCGCTGACCGCGCTTGACGGTGTCGCCCTCGTCGACATGGAGCTTCGAGCCGTAGGCGATGCGGTGCACCGCACGCTCGTTGTCGTCCGCGTCGATGATGACGACCGCCATGTTGCGGGCCATTGCGACCAGGTTCCCGTCGGAATCGCGCACCGCATTGCGGTTGCGGATCTTCACCGTGCCCTCGAAGTTGGACTCGATGAAGGACTGGTCCACCACCTGCGCCGTACCGCCGATGTGGAAGGTACGCATGGTCAGCTGGGTACCCGGCTCGCCGATCGACTGCGCCGCGATGACGCCGACCGCCTCGCCCATGTTCACCGGCGTGCCGCGAGCCAGGTCGCGACCGTAGCAGGTCGCGCAGACGCCGCGCTTGGTCTCGCAGGTCAGCACCGAGCGGATCTTGATCATCTGGACGTTCGCGGCCTCGATGGCCTCGACGTCCTTCTCCTCGATCAAGGTGCCGCGCGGGACGATGACCTCGCCGGTCGCATGGTTCAGCACGTCCTCGGCCGCGGTACGGCCCAGCACGCGATGACCCAGCGAGGCGATGACCTGGCCGGCATCGACGATCGCCTGGATGGTGATGCCGTTCTCCGAACCGCAATCCGTCTCCAGGATGATCGAGTCCTGCGCCACGTCGACGAGACGACGGGTCAGGTAACCCGAGTTCGCCGTCTTCAGCGCGGTGTCGGCCAGACCCTTACGGGCACCGTGCGTGGAGTTGAAGTACTCCAGCACCGACAGGCCTTCCTTGAAGTTCGAGATGATCGGCGTCTCGATGATCTCGCCCGACGGCTTGGCCATGAGGCCGCGCATGCCGGCAAGCTGCTTCATCTGCGCGGGGCTGCCACGGGCGCCGGAGTGAGACATCATGTAGATCGAGTTGATCTGCTTCTGACGCCCGGTCTCCTCGTCGCGCTGGACCGCCTGAATGCGCTTCATCATCTCGTCGGCGACGCGGTCGGTGCACTTGGCCCAGGCGTCGACGACCTTGTTGTACTTCTCGCCCTGGGTGATCAGGCCGTCGTTGTACTGCTGCTCGTATTCCTTCACGAGAGCCGCGGTCTCGTCGACCAGGCCGGCCTTCGTCTCCGGAATCACCATGTCGTCCTTGCCGAACGAGATGCCGGCACGGCAGGCATGGCTGAAGCCCAGACCCATAATGCGGTCGCAGAAGATCACGGTCTCCTTCTGGCCGCAGGCACGGTACACCGCGTCGATCATGCGGCTGATGTCCTTCTTGGTCATCAGCTTGTTGCAGACGTCGTACGGCACTTCGTGATGCAGCGGCAGGAGCTCGCCGATCAGCATGCGGCCCGGCGTGGTCTCCACGATCCGGCTGGACGTGTTGCCCTCGGCGTCGACGGAGCGGACACGGCCGCGGATCTTGGCGTGCAGGGTCACGGCCTTCGTCTCGAGCGCGTGATGCAGCTCGCCGATATTGCCGAACACCATGCCCTCGCCCGGCTCCCCGTCGGCAATCAGCGACAGGTAGTAGAGACCGAGGACGATATCCTGCGACGGCACGATGATCGGCGAACCGTTGGCCGGATGCAGGATGTTGTTGGTCGACATCATCAGCGTGCGCGCTTCCAGCTGGGCTTCCAGCGAGAGCGGCACGTGCACGGCCATCTGGTCGCCGTCGAAGTCGGCGTTGAACGCCGCGCAGACGAGCGGGTGCAGCTGGATCGCCTTGCCTTCGATCAGCGTCGGCTCGAACGCCTGGATGCCGAGACGGTGCAGGGTCGGTGCGCGGTTCAGCAGCACCGGATGTTCGCGGATGACCTCGTCGAGGATATCCCAGACTTCCGGACGCTCCTTCTCCACCAGCTTCTTCGCCTGCTTCACCGTGGAGGAGAAGCCCTTGGCGTCGAGGCGGGAGTAGATGAACGGCTTGAACAGCTCCAGCGCCATCTTCTTCGGCAGGCCGCACTGGTGCAGCTTCAGCTCCGGACCCACGGTGATCACCGAACGGCCGGAATAGTCGACACGCTTGCCGAGCAGGTTCTGACGGAAGCGGCCCTGCTTGCCCTTCAGCATGTCGGACAGCGACTTCAGCGGACGCTTGTTGGCGCCCGTGATGACGCGGCCGCGACGGCCGTTGTCGAACAGCGCATCAACCGATTCCTGAAGCATGCGCTTCTCGTTGCGGATGATGATGTCGGGCGCACGCAGCTCCATCAGGCGCCGCAGACGGTTGTTGCGGTTGATGACGCGACGGTACAGGTCGTTGAGGTCGGAGGTCGCGAAGCGGCCGCCGTCCAGCGGAACCAGCGGACGCAGGTCCGGCGGAATGACCGGAACCACGGTGAGGATCATCCATTCCGGGCGATTGCCGGACTCGATGAAGGCCTCGACCACCTTGAGACGCTTGGCCAGCTTCTTCGGCTTCAGCTCGGTCGTCGCCTCGGCGATCTCCTTGCGGATCTGGTCGCGCTCCTTCTCCAGGTCGAGCGACATCAGCATCTCGCGGATGGCTTCCGCGCCGATCATCGCCGTGAAGGCGTCCTCGCCGTACTCGTCCTGGGCGCGCAGGAAGTCCTCTTCCGACAGAAGCTGGTTCTGCTTCAGCGGCGTCAGGCCCGGCTCCAGCACCACGTAGTACTCGAAGTACAGGACGCGCTCGAGATCCTTCAGCGTCATGTCCAGCAGAAGGCCGATGCGGGAGGGCAGCGACTTCAGGAACCAGATATGCGCAACCGGAGCGGCGAGCTCGATATGACCCATGCGCTCGCGGCGAACGCGAGACAGCGTCACCTCGACGTTGCACTTCTCGCAGATGACGCCCTTGTACTTCATCCGCTTGTACTTGCCGCAAAGGCACTCGTAATCCTTGATCGGACCGAACACGCGCGCACAGAACAGGCCATCCCGTTCCGGCTTGAACGTACGGTAGTTGATCGTCTCCGGCTTTTTGATTTCGCCGTAGGACCACGACATGATCTTCTCGGGGCTAGCGATCGAGATCTTGATGTGGTCGAAGGTCTGGGCGGGAGCCTGCTGGTTGAACAGGTTCATGACCTCATGATTCATGGGCTCTCTCCTCGAATGCGCGGAAGGGAAGCAGGGTCCATACCCTGCCTCCCGCTCCGGCAATGCGGCATCGTGTGTGTGCGGTGGTCGGCATCAAGCGGGGGATCACTCCGCCGCGTCGACCGCCGGAACGCCCGGATCGGTGGGCAACTGTACCTTGTCGTCCTTCAGCTCGACATTCAGTCCGAGCGAGCGCATTTCCTTCACGAGAACGTTGAAGCTCTCCGGAATGCCCGCCTCGAACGTGTCGTCGCCGCGCACGATCGCCTCGTAGACCTTGGTGCGGCCGGCCACGTCGTCCGACTTGACCGTCAGCATCTCCTGGAGGGTGTAGGCGGCACCGTAAGCTTCCAGTGCCCACACCTCCATCTCGCCGAAGCGCTGGCCGCCGAACTGCGCCTTGCCACCCAGCGGCTGCTGGGTCACGAGCGAGTACGGGCCGATCGAACGGGCGTGGATCTTGTCGTCGACCAGGTGGTGGAGCTTCAGCATGTAGATGTAGCCCACGGTCACCTGACGGTCGAACTCCTCGCCGGTACGACCGTCATAGAGGGTCGACTGGCCGGATCCGTTGTAGCCCGCCTGCTCCAGCATGCTGACGATGTCCGGCTCGCGGGCACCATCGAACACCGGGGTTGCGATCGGAACGCCGGTCTTCAGCTGCTCGGCCAGACGGATGACGGACTCGTCATCGTAGTCCTTGACCGGCTCGCCCTTGAGGTTGTCGCCGAACACTTCGACGATCTCGCCCTTGAGCGCCTCGATCTTGCCCGACCGCTTGTACTCCTCGTACAGCTCGCCGATCTTCCGGCCCATGCCTGCGCAGGCCCAGCCCAGATGCGTCTCGAGGATCTGTCCGACGTTCATGCGGCTCGGCACGCCGAGCGGGTTCAGCACGATATCGACATGGTCGCCGTTCGCCAGGAACGGCATGTCCTCGATCGGGTTGATCTTGGACACCACGCCCTTGTTGCCGTGACGGCCGGCCATCTTGTCGCCCGGCTGGATCTTGCGCTTCACAGCGACGAAGACCTTCACCATCTTCATGACGCCCGGCGGCAGTTCGTCACCGCGCTGCAGCTTCTCCACCTTGTCGATGAAGCGCTGCTCGAGGCGCTTGCGGCTCTCGTCGTACTGACCGCGAAGTGCCTCCACCTCGCTCATCAGCTTCTCGTCCTCGACGGCGATCTGCCACCACTGAGAGCGCGGGAACTCGTTGAGGACGTCGCCGGTGACTTCGACGTTCTTCTTGAAGTGCTTCGGGCCGGCGACGGCGGTCTTGCCCAGCAACATCTCGGCCAGACGGCCATAGACGTTGCGGTCCAGGATCGCCTGTTCGTCGTCGCGGTCCTTGGCCAGACGCTCGATCTCCTCGCGCTCGATCGCCATCGCGCGCTCGTCCTTCTCCACGCCATGGCGGTTGAAGACGCGCACCTCGACGACGGTGCCGGTCACGCCCGGCGGCAGGCGCAGCGACGTGTCGCGCACGTCGGAGGCCTTCTCGCCGAAGATGGCGCGCAGAAGCTTCTCTTCCGGCGTCATCGGGCTCTCGCCCTTCGGCGTGATCTTGCCGACCAGGATGTCGCCCGGCTTCAGCTCGGCGCCGATATAGACGATGCCGGCCTCGTCGAGATTCTTCAGCGCCTCTTCCGAGACGTTGGGAATGTCGCGGGTGATTTCCTCCGGCCCGAGCTTCGTGTCGCGCGCCATCACCTCGAATTCCTCGATGTGAATGGAGGTGAACACGTCGTCGCGCACGATCCGCTCGGACAGCAGGATCGAGTCCTCGAAGTTGTAGCCGTTCCACGGCATGAACGCGACGCGCACGTTCCGGCCGAGGGCCAGGTCGCCCAGATCCGTCGACGGACCGTCGGCGATGATGTCGCCCTTGCCGATCACATCGCCCACACGCACCAGCGGACGCTGATTGATGCAGGTGTTCTGGTTGGACCGCTGGAACTTCATCAGCTGGTAGATGTCGACGCCGGACTTCGACGGATCGAGGTCCTCGGTCGCCCGGATGACGATACGCGTGGCGTCCACCTGGTCGACGACGCCCGAACGGCGCGCGGCAATCGCCGCACCCGAGTCGCGGGCGACCACCGGCTCCATGCCGGTGCCGACGAACGGAGCCTCGGCACGCACCAGCGGCACGGCCTGACGCATCATGTTCGAGCCCATCAGCGCGCGGTTTGCGTCGTCATTCTCCAGGAAGGGAATGAGCGAGGCGGCAACCGACACCAGCTGCTTCGGCGACACGTCCATGAACTCGACGCGCTCCGGCGGCAGCAGCATGTTCTCGCCTGCATGGCGGCAGGTGATCAGGTCGGAGACGAAACGGCCGTTCTCGTCGATCTCGGCGTTGGCCTGGGCGATGTGGTACTTCGCCTCTTCCATGGCCGAGAGGTAGACGGTCTCCGCCGTGACCTGGCCGTCCTTCACCTTGCGGTACGGGCTCTCGATGAAGCCGTACTTGTTGATGCGAGCGAAGGTCGCAAGCGAGTTGATCAGGCCGATGTTCGGGCCTTCCGGCGTCTCGATCGGGCAGATGCGGCCGTAATGCGTCGGGTGCACGTCGCGCACCTCGAAGCCGGCGCGCTCGCGCGTCAGGCCGCCCGGGCCAAGCGCCGAGAGGCGACGCTTGTGCGTGACCTCGGACAGCGGGTTGGTCTGGTCCATGAACTGCGACAGCTGCGAGGAACCGAAGAACTCGCGCACCGCGGCAGCCGCCGGCTTGGCATTGATCAGGTCCTGCGGCATGACCGTGTCGATCTCGACCGACGACATGCGCTCCTTGATGGCACGTTCCATGCGCAGCAAGCCGACGCGGTACTGGTTCTCCATCAGTTCGCCGACCGAACGCACGCGGCGGTTGCCGAGATTGTCGATGTCGTCGATCTCGCCGCGGCCGTCGCGCAGTTCCAGCAGCTCGCGGATCACCGCGAGGATGTCTTCCTTGCGCAGCGTGCGGACGGTGTCCTCGCACTGCAGGTCGAGACGCATGTTCATCTTCACGCGGCCGACGGCCGACAGGTCGTAGCGCTCCGCATCGAAGAACAGCGAGGCGAACATGGCCTCGGCAGTGTCGACGGTGGGCGGCTCGCCCGGGCGCATGACGCGATAGATGTCGAACAGCGCATCCTCGCGCGTCTCGTTCTTGTCGACCGAGAGCGTGTTGCGGATATAGGCGCCGGTCGTCACATGGTCGATATCGAGCACCGCGATCTCGTCGTAGCCGCGATCGACCAGCTCGCCGAGGATCTTCTCGTTGAGCTCGTCGCCGGCCTCGGCGTAAATCTCGCCCGTCGACGGGTCGACCATATCCTCGGCCAGGTACTGGCCGTACAGGTCCTCGTCCTGGACCTTCAGGGCGGTGACGCCCTTGTCGGCCAGCTGGCGAACGGTGCGCGCGGTGATCTTGCGCCCGGCCTCGACCACGATCTCGCCGCTGTCGGCGTCGATCAGGTTGAAGGAGGCCTTGGTGCCCTTCAGGCGGTCGCCGTCGAACGCAACGCGCCAGGAGCCCGGCTCGTCGCGGGTGTATTCGATCCGCTTGTAGAACGTGTTGAGGATCTGCTCGCCGTCGAGGCCGAGGGCCTTCAGCAGCGAGGTGACCGGGATCTTGCGGCGACGGTCGATGCGCGCATGGACGATGTCCTTCGCGTCGAACTCGATGTCGAGCCACGACCCGCGATAAGGGATGATGCGCGCAGCGAACAGCAGCTTGCCCGACGAGTGGGTCTTGCCCTTGTCGTGGTCGAAGAACACGCCGGGGCTGCGGTGCATCTGCGAAACGATGACGCGCTCGGTGCCGTTCACCACGAAGGTGCCGTTGTCCGTCATGAAGGGCATGTCGCCCATGTAGACGTCCTGCTCCTTGATGTCCTTGACGGACTTCGCGCCGGTGTCCTCGTCGACATCGAACACGATCAGGCGCAGGGTCACCTTCAGCGGGGCGGCGAAGGTCATGCCGCGCTGGCGGCACTCCTCGACGTCATACTTCGGCGCCTCGAACTCGTAGGACACGAATTCCAGCAGCGCGGTGCCCGCGAAATCGGAGATCGGGAAGACGGAGCGGAAGACCGCCTCCAGCCCTTCGTCGCCCCGCCCGGCATCGGGCTTGTCGACCTGAAGGAACTGGTCGTAGGACGCCTTCTGGACCTCGATGAGATTGGGCATCGCGGCGACTTCGCGGATCGATCCGTAGATCTTACGGACCCGCTTGCGACCGTTGAACGTGTGCGCCATTGTCGCTCCTCGTTTCGATCTGGTACGGCTCTCCGAAAAGCCGGTTCCGGCTCAACCGTCAGCGTGGCCCCCACGCATACGGCCCTTCGGACAGCCGCCCCTTCTTAGGGACTGATACCCCGGTCAGGATTTCCCGCCGGGGTTCGACAGACTTGAACTCCCGGCGCGAAATCGCGCCGGGAGTGTCCAGGCAAAAGCCTGATTACTTCAGCTCGACCTTGGCGCCGGCCTCTTCGAGCTTCTTCTTCAGCTCTTCGGCCTCGGCCTTGGCAACGGCTTCCTTGACGGTCTTCGGAGCGCCCTCGACCAGGTCCTTGGCCTCCTTCAGGCCCAGACCGGTGATCGCGCGCACTTCCTTGATGACGTTGATCTTCTTGTCACCGGCATCGGCCAGGACGACGTCGAACTCCGTCTTCTCTTCCTCGGCCGGAGCGGCAGCAGCGCCACCGGCAGCAGCAGCGACGGCGACCGGAGCAGCGGCGGACACGCCCCACTTCTCCTCGAGCATCTTCGAAAGCTCCGCGGCCTCCATGACGGTGAGCGCGGACAGTTCCTCAACGATCTTTTCGAGATCAGCCATTTTCGTAAGTCCCTATGGTTCGAACCGTGATCGGTCTCGACAGTGTGTTTGTGGTCCGCCTTATGCGGCTTCGTCCTTCTTGGCATACGCGCCGAAGACGCGGGCAAGCTGCCCGGCCGGAGCGTTGACAACCTGGGCGACACGGGAAGCGGGGGTCTGGATCATGCCCACCAGCTTCGCGCGCAGCTCGTCGAGCGACGGCATCTCGGCAAGCGCCTTGACCCCGTCCGCATTCAGGTTCGTCGTGCCGAGCGCGCCACCCAGAACAACCAGGTTGTTCGAGGTCTTGGCGAAAGCCACCGTGGCCTTGGCGGCGGCGACCGGATCGTCCGAATAGGCGACGACGGTCGGGCCGGTAAACAGGCCAGAGATGTGCTCGAGCTCGGTGCCTTGAAGGGCAAGCTTCACAAGACGGTTCTTGGCGACCTTGACCGAGCCTCCGGCGGCACGGACCTGCGACCGGAAGGTCGTCATTTCCGCAACCGAAAGGCCGGCGTAGTGCGCAACGACGACAACGCCGGTGTTCTTCAACACCTCGTTGAACGACGCGACGAACTCTCGCTTCTCCGCTCTTTCCACTTGCCTACTCCATTTGGCGGCTTGCGCCGCCGGTTTGTCTCTGCCGCCCTCCGGCGGTGCCTTGCGGAACCACCGGTGGACAACACCGAGGATCCTGCCCCCTCGCGAGCCATGACGGCGCGGCAAGGACAAACGGTTCGAACCGGTGCGGCCTGAGCCGCGAATTCGGTTCGCACCCGTCTATGCAGGCCCGTTGGGCTTAGACGACCCTGGCCAGAGCCAGACCCGCACCTGCAGTCTCGGACAGGACACCTGCCGTTCCCGGCAGATGATCCGCCCGGCGTTTCCGCCGGACGGAATTCGTGTTCGGCGGCGCGACGAGCGCCCCGCCTGCCTGAATGATCAGGCCGTAACCGTCGACGGGTCGACCTTCAAGCCCGGACCCATGGTCGAGCTGACGGCAACGCGCTTCAGATAGGTACCCTTGGCGCCCGTCGGCTTGGCCTTGACCACGGCATCGACGATCGCCTTGATGTTCTCGCTCAGCTTGTCGGCCTCGAACGAGGTCTTGCCGACGCCGGCGTGAATGATGCCCGCCTTCTCGACGCGGAACTGCACGGCGCCGCCCTTGGCATCGCGCACTGCAGAGGCCACGTCCGGGGTCACGGTGCCGACCTTCGGGTTCGGCATCAGGCCGCGCGGGCCGAGAACCTTGCCGAGACGGCCGACGAGCGGCATCATGTCCGGCGTGGCGATGCAGCGATCGAAATCGATCTTGCCGCCCTGGACCTCGTTGACCAGTTCCTCGGCGCCGACGATGTCGGCACCGGCAGCCTTGGCCTCATCGGCCTTGTCGCCGCGGGCGAACACCGCGACGCGGACCGACTTGCCCGTGCCGTTCGGCAGCACGCAGACACCGCGGACCATCTGGTCGGCGTGACGCGGATCGACACCGAGATTGATGGCGATCTCGACGGACTCGTCGAACTTGGCGGTTGCCCGCTCCTTGACCAGCGTCAGCGCCTCGTCGAGGGCGTAGAGCTTGTTGCGGTCGATGCCCTCGCGGGCAGACTTGATGCGCTTTCCAACCTTCGCCATCGTCTTACTCCGTGACCTCGAGACCCATGGACCGCGCCGAGCCCTCGACCATCAGCATGGCCGCATCGACGTCGTTCGCGTTCAGATCCTTCATCTTCGCTTCCGCGATCTCGCGGACCTGGTCACGGGTGACCTTGCCGACGAAGCCGCCCTTGCCCGGGGTCTTCGAACCCGACTTCAGGCCAGAGGCCTTCTTCAGGAAGAAGCTGACCGGAGCCGTCTTCACCATGAAGGTGAACGAGCGGTCGGAGTAATAGGTGATCACGGTCGGGCACGGGGTGCCCTTCTCGATATCCTGGGTCTGCGCGTTGAACGCCTTGCAGAACTCCATGATGTTGAGGCCGCGCTGACCAAGCGCCGGACCGATCGGCGGCGACGGGGTCGCGGAGCCGGCCGGCACCTGCAGCTTGATGTAACCTTCGATTTTCTTCGCCATTCGTATCTCCAACTGGCGCTGCCGGACAACCGGCGTCTTCAGATCAGGTGGTGCAGCCGCAACGCGTCCGGCGAATGGAGCGCGTCAGACCTCCCACCAGGGAGCGGGGAACGTCCCCGTCAACCCGCCTTGCGGCGGAAACCGGCGACGGATCGCCGGCAACTGCCCCGCCCGCCGAGTGGTAAACGGCGAACGCGGCAAACGGCCCGGAATGCCGAAAGGCACGTCCCGGACCGTAAAAAATCAGAGTTTCTCGACCTGACCGTATTCCAGCTCGACCGGGGTCGCGCGACCGAAAATCGACACCGCGACCTTGAGGCGGGCCCGCTCGTCGTCCACTTCCTCGACAAGGCCGGAGAAAGAAGCGAACGGACCATCCGAGACGCGAACCTGCTCGCCGATCTCGAAGCTGATGGACGGCTTCGGGCGCTCCACACCCTCCTGCACCTGGTGCAGGATGCGCATCGCCTCGGAATCCGAAATCGGAATCGGCTTCTGATCGGCGCCCAGGAACCCGGTGACCTTCGGCGTGTTCTTGATCAGGTGGAACGCCTCGTTGGTCATTTCCATCTTGACCAGGACGTAGCCCGGGAAGAACTTGCGCTCGGCGTCGACCTTGCGGCCACGCCGCACTTCCACGACCTTTTCCGTCGGAACGAGAATCTCTTCGAAAAGATCCTCAAGCCCCTGCTGCTGCGCTTTTTCCCGAATCGCGTCCGCCACCTTCTTCTCGAAATTCGAGTAGGCGTGGACGATATACCAACGCTTGGCCATAATCCCTCAAGCCGATTGTGTACCGGACTCCGCTCAGTTGCCGAGACCCAGGAGCAAGCCGATACCCTGACCCATCAGCCAGTCGGCGAGCAAAAAGAAGATGGCGGCGAGGAACACCATGATGAACACCATGACGGTGGTCACAGCGGTTTCCCTGCGCGTAGGCCACGTCACCTTCGACGTTTCCTTGCGAACTTCGTCGATGAACGTGAAAGGATTCGATTTCGCCATTCAACTGCCGGTCTTTTCACGACACACAGGCGCGCGGAATCATCCACGCGCCTTGGTCGAAAGCTCTAATTAAGGCCTAATGGCCCGTCGATCAAGAGCAAAGGTGGCAGGGGCGGAGGGACTCGAACCCCCGGCCCTCGGTTTTGGAGACCGATGCTCTACCAACTGAGCTACACCCCTAGACCTTTCGCGACCTGACTTAGATAACTTTCCCCGCCGCTTCAAGCGTGAAATGCACCTTCCGGCAAATTATTCACATCCTTGCAGTTTTTCGCCCGTCCGATCGGGCTCGCCGGGAGTACGAAACCAAAAAGGCGCCGCCCGGAGGCGACGCCCTTGAACCCAAGGCGGAACGGATCACCCGTTCCGCCAT
>NZ_JALBGD010000021.1:2500-5843 GCF_023507705.1 Stappia sp. WLB 29
CGGCCGTCTGGCCATCGCCTTGCTCATGTCCGCGATCGGCATCGTCCCTGGATGGTGCCTCGAGCGCAGGATCGTTTCCGAAGACGAAGAACCCGTTTGCGGGTCGGGCCTTGCCTGATCCGCCTGTTCACCTTGACATCGTAGATAGAAGATCTGTTCGGCCTGTAAGGGGGCTGGAGCGCGGCTTGTGCCTTGAAGGGGCGCGGGCCATTTGGCGTTCCGTTGCTTGCCGGCGATCAGTTAAAGGACCTCGGTCCGACATCTGGTCCCTTTACTGAGCGGAGGGTTGAGCCTCCGGAGCGCTGCTGACCGCGCGCATCGCTGGATATGATCTCGTGAAACTGGTCTTAGTATCGATGCCTGGTGCCACCTTCGGCTGGCACCTTGGATGGGCATTGATAATGAGAGTGATCAAGTGCCTTAAGGGCATTCGGTGGATGCCTTGGCGACAAGAGGCGATGAAGGACGTGATACGCTGCGATAAGCCGTGGGGAGCTGCGAATAAGCTTTGATCCGCGGATTTCCGAATGGGGAAACCCACTCCGTAAGGAGTACCCGTAAGGGGGCGAACCCGGGGAACTGAAACATCTCAGTACCCGGAGGAAAGGACATCAACAGAGACTCCGTTAGTAGTGGCGAGCGAACGCGGACCAGGCCAGTGGCTTGTGCTTAAGAACCGGAACCGTCTGGAAAGTCGGACCATAGCGGGTGATAGTCCCGTACGGGTAGAAAGAGCATAAGTCCTCGAGTAGGGCGGGACACGTGAAATCCTGTCTGAACATGGGGGGACCACCCTCCAAGCCTAAGTACTCCTTGTCGACCGATAGCGAACAAGTACCGTGAGGGAAAGGTGAAAAGCACCCCGACGAGGGGAGTGAAACAGACCCTGAAACCGGATGCCTACAAACAGTCGGAGGGCGCAAGCCTGACGGCGTACCTTTTGTATAATGGGTCAGCGACTTAATTTGACATGCAAGCTTAAGCCGTAAGGTGTAGGCGCAGCGAAAGCGAGTCTGAACAGGGCGATTTAGTATGTCGGATTAGACCCGAAACCGAGTGATCTAGCCATGACCAGGTTGAAGGTGCGGTAACACGCACTGGAGGACCGAACCCACGCCTGTTGAAAAAGTCGGGGATGAGTTGTGGCTAGGGGTGAAAGGCCAATCAAACTCGGAAATAGCTGGTTCTCCGCGAAATCTATTTAGGTAGAGCGTCGGACGAATACTTCTGGGGGTAGAGCACTGGATGGGCTATGGGGACTCACCGTCTTACTGATCCTAACCAAACTCCGAATACCAGAAAGTACTATCCGGCAGACACACAGTGGGTGCTAACGTCCATTGTGGAGAGGGAAACAACCCTGACCGCCAGTTAAGGTCCCCAAATCATGGCTAAGTGGCAAAGGATGTAGGACTCCCAAAACAACCAGGATGTTGGCTTAGAAGCAGCCATCATTTAAAGAAAGCGTAACAGCTCACTGGTCTAGTCAAGGGGTTCCGCGCCGATAATGTAACGGGGCTCAAGCCATGTACCGAAACTGCGGGTTCAGCGTAAGCTGAGCGGTAGCGGAGCGTTCCGTAGGCCTGCGAAGGGAGACCCGTGAGGGCTCCTGGAGGTATCGGAAGTGCGAATGCTGACATGAGTAACGATAAAGGGGGTGAGAGACCCCCTCGCCGAAAGTCCAAGGGTTCCTGCGCAACGCTAATCGGCGCAGGGTTAGCCGGCCCCTAAGGCGAGGCCGAAAGGCGTAGTCGATGGGAATGCAGTTAATATTCTGCAGCCTGCGGGTAGTGACGGATGCCGTGTATCGTATCCCCTTACTGGATTGGGGATGCGGTGAAGGTGTTCCAGGAAATAGCTCCCGCGTACAGACCGTACCCGAAACCGACACAGGTGGACTGGTAGAGCATACCAAGGCGCTTGAGAGAACTATGCTGAAGGAACTCGGCAAATTGCTCCCGTAAGTTCGCGAGAAGGGAGCCCCGGGCTTGGGCAACCAGGTTCGGGGGGCACAGACCAGGGGGTGGCGACTGTTTATCAAAAACACAGGGCTCTGCGAAGCCGCAAGGCGACGTATAGGGTCTGACGCCTGCCCGGTGCCGGAAGGTTAAGAGGAGGTGTGCAAGCACCGAATTGAAGCCCCGGTAAACGGCGGCCGTAACTATAACGGTCCTAAGGTAGCGAAATTCCTTGTCGGGTAAGTTCCGACCTGCACGAATGGCGTAACGACTTCCCCGCTGTCTCCAGCATAGACTCAGTGAAATTGAATTCCCCGTGAAGATGCGGGGTTCCTGCGGTCAGACGGAAAGACCCCGTGCACCTTTACTACAGCTTCACACTGGCATTCGTGTCGACATGTGTAGGATAGGTGGTAGACGTTGAAGCAGGAGCGCCAGCTCTTGTGGAGTCACCCTTGAAATACCACCCTTGTCGTCATGGATGTCTAACCGCGGCGCAACAACGTCCGGGACAGTGTGTGGCGGGTAGTTTGACTGGGGCGGTCGCCTCCCAAATGGTAACGGAGGCGCGCGATGGTGGGCTCAGAACGGTCGGAAATCGTTCGTCGAGTGCAATGGCATAAGCCCGCCTGACTGCGAGACTGACAAGTCGAGCAGAGACGAAAGTCGGTCATAGTGATCCGGTGGTCCCTCGTGGAAGGGCCATCGCTCAACGGATAAAAGGTACGCCGGGGATAACAGGCTGATGATTCCCAAGAGTCCATATCGACGGAATCGTTTGGCACCTCGATGTCGGCTCATCACATCCTGGGGCTGGAGCAGGTCCCAAGGGTTCGGCTGTTCGCCGATTAAAGTGGTACGTGAGCTGGGTTCAGAACGTCGCGAGACAGTTCGGTCCCTATCTGCCGTGGGTGTAGGAGAATTGAGAGGATCTGTCCCTAGTACGAGAGGACCGGGATGGACGCACCTCTGGTGGACCTGTTGTCGCGCCAGCGGCATAGCAGGGTAGCTATGTGCGGAACGGATAACCGCTGAAAGCATCTAAGCGGGAAACCGGCCTCAAAACCAGTTCTCCCTATCAGAGCCGTGGAAGACCACCACGTCGATAGGCCGGGTGTGGACGCGCAGCAATGCGTGAAGCTTACCGGTACTAATAGCTCGACCGGCTTGATCACTCTCATTAATCAATGCCCATCCAAGTCCAATCAGGACAAAACAAAACCTAAGACCAGTTCACGATTTTTGCGCTCTGCCGGCCTGGTGGCCATTGCGGGGACCCAAACACCCGATCCCATCCCGAACTCGGAAGTGAAACGCCCCAGCGCCAATGGTACTGCGTCTCAAGACGTGGGAGAGTCGGTCGCCGCCAGGCCCGCAAAGCGCAA
>NZ_JALBGD010000022.1 GCF_023507705.1 Stappia sp. WLB 29
GATGATCGGCGGTGCGGGCAACGACACGTATCGCGTGGATAACCTGGGGGACTCGATTGTCGAGGCTGCGAGCCAGGGCACCGACACAGTGATCAGCTCGGTGAACTTTGCGCTGTGGCAGCACGGCCAGCACGTTGAGGACCTGACACTGATCGGAGCGGGGAATCTGTCAGGTGTTGGCAACGCGCAATCGAATGCGATTCAGGGTAACTCGGGCAACAACTGGCTCGATGGCAGTGCCGGCAACGACACTTTGACCGGAGGGTCTGGCGATGACACGTTCGCGTTCTTCAATGCGGGCGACACGGACACGATCACGGACTTCGAGGCGGGGATCGACACGATCCGGATCGGCGTCGGGGCGAGCAACTTCTCGCAGGTGACGGTGACGGATGTGGGGGCGGACACGCACCTGACCTTCGGGACCAACACCATCGTCCTGCAGAACTTCGATCACACGCTGGTGTCGGAGAGCGACTTCAGCTTCGTGTGACCGGAGGATAGGGCGAGCGCCCGGCGGAGGAGAACTCTTCGTCGCCGGGGCTTGCCGCGCTGCGACGCCTGTGCGACACGAAACGGCATGCGGACCCTCTTCCGCATGCCGTTTCTCTTTCATCGAACCCTACCAGAGATCCGATCATGGCCGCGGACACCAATCACTCCGATGCCCTTGCCAGCCTGTGCGCCCGCCTTGCAGACCGCTCCGCCGTCATCGGCGTCATCGGCCTCGGCTATGTCGGCCTGCCGCTCGCCTTGCGCTTTTCGCAGATCGGCCACCCGATCGTCGGCTTCGATGTCGATCCGGCCAAGATCGCAAGGCTCAACGCGGATCGCGGTTTTCCCCGCTATGTCGGCAACCGGCGCGAGGAGGTGCGGTTCGCCGGCCCCTTCGAGGCGACGACGGACTTCGCGCGCGCGGCCGACTGCGATGCGCTGATCATCTGCGTGCCGACGCCGCTCGGCCGCTTCCACGATCCGGACATCGGCTACATTCTCGATGCGGCCCGTGCCATCCGCCCGCATCTGCGGCGGGGGCAGGTGGTCGCGCTGGAATCGACCACGTATCCCGGCACGACCGAGGACGACATGCTGCCGGCGATGGCGCGCGAGGATCTGGTTGTCGGCGAGGACCTCTTCGTCGTCTACTCGCCCGAACGCGAGGATCCCGGCAATGCGCGCTATGGCATCCGCGAGATCCCCAAGGTGGTGAGCGGCGTCACCCCTGCGTGCCTTGCCGCGGCCGAGGCGCTCTACGGTTCGGCCGTCGACCAGCTCGTGCCGGTCTCCTCGACCCGCGTCGCCGAGATGACCAAGCTGCTGGAGAACATCCACCGGGCGGTCAATATCGGCCTCGTCAACGAGATGAAGACGCTCGCCGACCGCATGGGCATCGACATCTTCGAGGTTATCCGCGCCGCCGCCACCAAGCCCTTCGGCTTCACCGCCTTCTATCCCGGCCCCGGCGTCGGCGGTCACTGCATCCCGGTCGATCCGTTCTATCTGACCTGGAAGGCGCGCGAATACGGCCTGCACACCCGCTTCATCGAGCTGGCCGGCGAGATCAACCGCTACATGCCGGACTTCATCGTCGAGAAGCTGATGGACGCGCTGAACGGCCACCGCAAGGCGCTCAACGGCGCGAAGGTGCTGGTGCTGGGAGCGGCCTTCAAGAAGAACATCGACGACATCCGCGAGTCGCCGAGCCTGATGGTGATGGAGCGGATCGTCGCGCGGGGAGGGGAGCTCTCCTATGCCGATCCCTTCGTGCCGCAGCTGACGCTCGAAAGCGGCCACGCCTTCGCGGCCGTGGAGGCGGATGCCGAGACCATCGCGCGCCAGGACGCCGTCGTCATCGCCACCGATCACGATGCCTTCGACTACGCGATGATCCTCGACAAGGCGAAGCTGGTGGTCGACACGCGCGGCCGCTATCCGGCGAGCGAGCCGAAAGTGACGCGCGCCTGAGGCACTGCGAGACGCTGGCATGCCCGCCATGCCGGCCGTGACGATTGTATTTTTCCTGCCGGTCGGCTAACCCACGCAACGACATGTTGCGGGCGGCTCTGCGGTTCCTCGCCCGGCGACCAATTCAGAACGGGACATCTGTGATGTACGAAGCCATCGATCCGAATCCCAATTTTCCCAAGCTCGAGGAAGACATCCTCAAGTTCTGGCAGGAGAACCGGATTTTCGAAGCTTCGGTCGAGAACCGCCGCAACCAGGACGGGGCGGGCGAGTACATCTTCTACGACGGCCCTCCCTTCGCCAACGGGTTGCCGCATTACGGGCACCTGGCCACCGGCTTCGTCAAGGACCTGATCCCGCGCTACCGCACCATGCGCGGCGACTGCGTCGAGCGCCGCTTCGGCTGGGACTGCCACGGCCTGCCGGCGGAGCTGACGGCGGAGAAGGAACTCGGCATCTCGGGCCGCAACGAGATCCTCGAATACGGCATCGGCAAGTTCAACGAGCACTGCTCGGTCTCGGTCATGCGCTTCACCAACGAGTGGCGCTACTATGTCGAGCGCCAGGGCCGCTGGGTCGACTTCGAGAACGACTACAAGACCATGAACCTCTCCTTCATGGAGAGCGTGATCTGGGGCTTCAAGCAGCTCTGGGACAAGGGGCTGGTCTATCGCGGCTACCGCGTCGTGCCCTATTCCTGGGCCGTGCAGACGCCGCTGTCGAACTTCGAGACGCGCCTCGACAATTCCTATCGCGAGCGCCAGGACCCGGCGCTGACCGTCGGCTTCCTGCTCAAGGGCGAGCGCTTCGCCTCGGTGCCGACGCGCCTGCTCGCCTGGACGACGACGCCCTGGACGCTGCCGTCCAACCTTGCGCTGGCCGTGTCGCCGGATCTCGACTACGCGATCCTGGAAAAGGACGGCGTGCGCGTGATCCTCGCCGAAGCGGCGCTGGAGCGCTACGAGCGCGAATTCGGCGAGTGGCAGAAGGTCGGCACGCTCAAGGGCGCGGAGCTGGCCGGCACCGCCTACGAGCCGCTCTTCCCCTATTTCAAGGGCACCGAGAACGCCTTCGTCGTGCTTGCCGCCGATTTCGTCGAGGCCGGCGACGGCACGGGCTGCGTGCACATCGCGCCGGGCTTCGGCGAGGACGACTTCGAACTCGCGCGCGACCGCGGCATCCCGCTGGTGGTGCCGGTGGACGAGGCGGGCAAGTTCACCGCCGAGGTCGCCGACTATGTCGGCCAGAACGTCATCGAGGCGAACAAGGACATCATCCGCGACCTCAAGGCACGCGGCGACACCGTCTATCGCCACGAGACCTATCTGCACGACTATCCCCACTGCTGGCGCACGGACACGCCGCTGATCTACAAGGCGATCGACGCCTGGTACGTCGCGGTCTCGCAGTTCAAGGACCGGATGGTCGAGCTCAACCAGCAGATCGACTGGATCCCCGCGCATGTGCGCGACGGCCAGTTCGGCAAGTGGCTGGAAAACGCCCGCGACTGGAACATCTCGCGCAACCGCTTCTGGGGCTGCCCGATCCCGGTCTGGGTGAGCGACGACCCGAACCATCCGCGCATGGACGTCTACGGCTCGCTGGAGGAGCTGGAGCGCGACTTCGGCGTGAAGGTGGACAACCTGCACCGGCCGATGATCGACGAGCTGGTCCGCCCGAACCCGGACGACCCGACCGGCAAGGCGATGATGCGCCGCGTGCCGGAAGTGCTGGACGTGTGGTTCGATTCCGGCTCGATGCCCTTCGCCCAGCAGCACTATCCGTTCGAAAACAAGGAGCATTTCGAGCGGAACTTCCCGGCCGACTTCATCGTCGAATACGTCGCCCAGACCCGCGGCTGGTTCTACACGCTTATGGTCCTGTCGACGGCGATCTTCGACCGTGCGCCGTTCCGCAACGCGGTCTGCCACGGCGTGGTGCTGGACGAGAACAAGCAGAAGCTGTCCAAGCGGCTGCAGAACTATCCGGACCCGGTCGGCGTCTTCAACACCTACGGCGCCGACGCGCTGCGCTGGTACATGCTGTCTTCGCCGCTGCTGGTCGGCGGCGACCTGGCGGTGGCCAAGGACGGGCGCGGCATCGCCCAGGCGCTGCGCCAGGCGATCATCCCGATCTGGAGCGCCTATTACTTCTTCACGCTCTACGCCAATGCCGACCGGTACAAGGCGCAGGTCCGCTTCGACCAGAAGGGCCTGCTGGACCGCTATATCCTGGCCAAGACCCGCGAGCTGATCGAGAAGATCGAGGGGTCGCTCGACGCCTACGATATTCCGTCCGCCTATTCGCATGTGCCGGGCTATATCGACGCGCTCAACAACTGGTACATCCGCCGCTCGCGGTCGCGCTTCTGGGGCGAGGAGCTGAACGACGACAAGCGCGATGCGCTCGACACGCTCTACACGGTGCTGACGCACCTGATGCGCGTGCTGGCGCCGATGATGCCCTTCGTCACCGAGCGCGTCTACAAGGGCCTGACGGGCGAACTGTCCGTGCATCTGGCCGACTGGCCGGAGGCGGGCAAGATGCCGAGCGATCCGGACCTCGTGCGCCGCATGGACCTGATCCGCGACGTCTGCAACTCGGTCATGTCGCTACGCGAGGCCAAGCGCCTGCGCGCCCGCCTGCCGCTGAAGACGCTGACCGTCGCCCATGCGGACATCGAGGACCTGCGCCCGTATTCGCAGCTGATCGCCGACGAAGTGAACGTCAAGGAGCTGGTGCTGGAGGCCGATCCGCTGTCGGTCGGCGAGCACAGCCTGGTGGTCAAGCCGCAGATCGGCAAGCGCCTGGGGCAGAAGATGAAGGAGGTGATGACCGCCTCCAAGACCGGCAACTGGACGCTGCGGCCCGACGGCATCGTCGAGCTGGCCGGCGTCGAGCTGCCGCCCGAAGACTACACCATGCGCGTCATGGCGCCGGAAGGGTCGGACACCGGCCTCTTCGATGCCAGCCGCGGCGTGGTGGTCATGGACACGCGGATCTATCCGGAGCTCGAGCGCGAGGGTTATGCCCGCGACGTGGTCCGCCTGATCCAGCAGACCCGCAAGGACGGCGGGCTGCAGGTGACCGACCGCATCCGCCTCAACCTGGTCCTGCCGGAGGCGCTGGTCCAGGCGGTGGAGGAGCACCGCGCCCGCATCGCCCAGGACACGCTGGCGCTGGAGCTGACCATCGGCGGCACGCTGGACGGCGCCTACCGTGCCACCCATGAGGTCGGCGGCAGCGACATCGCCATCGAGCTCGTCAAGGCGGACGCCTGATCGCCGGCATGCGGGAACAACACTGACGAGGCCCGCGGGGACAAGTGCCCCGCGGACCTCGGCCTGGCGCAGTCCGAAGGGGACCACGACGACGGGGACAAGCGGCGAAACGAGATTGGGAGCGGTGTCTCGAAATTTCGCGCCGCCGTTCATGTATTCGGTTTTATGTGTTTGAAATAATTGGATTATTCTGGTCGAATTGCTCGCGGAAATTTCGAGACGGATTTTGCGAAAACCGCTCTCGAAATCCGCTGAAATCGAGACGGCGGAGCAAAACGGCCGGACGGCTCGAGTGATTGGGCGATGGACCTGGCCGGCGATGACCTGCCCACATCGCCGCGCGCCTCCACTTACGTTCGTGTCTCTCCGGTTCCGGGTCTTGCGACGCTCGCCGTCCGGGAAGACGCTAAGGGAAGGCTGGAGCGACAAACATACGCTGAGGGTGCCAATGGTTCCCGGCTCTCCGGCTTCGCCTGCGGTCGGGATGACGGCCGAGGGGGGCGGCGTTGCGGCTCGTCGATCCGGCCGGGATAACGGCAGAGGACGAGGCAGCGTCGTGGCTCGTCGATCCGGCCGGGATGACA
>NZ_JALBGD010000023.1 GCF_023507705.1 Stappia sp. WLB 29
ACAGCCCGGATGGTTTTCATCCGGGCTGTTTTGTTTTGTGCGGGCGTTTGGCTGGGCGGCTGCGCTCGCTGCTGGTGTCGCGGCGTGATTTGTCAGCCTGCGAGTTTTTGGACGGCGCGCTTTGCCATGACGGCGACGAGGTTGGCGCGGTACTCGGCCGAGCCGTGGATGTCGGAGATGAGGCTGTCCGCCTCGGTCGTGGCGGAGGCTGCCGCCTCCGGCGTGAAGCTCTGCGCCAGCGCCTGTTCCAGGCCCTCGTGGCGGAAGACGCCATTGGCGCCCGCCCCCGTCACCGCGACCCGCACGCCGCCGTCGCTGCGCGCCACGAACACGCCGGCCATCGCATAGCGCGAGGCCGGGTTCGGATACTTGGCATAGGCGCAGGCCGCGCAGGCGGGGATCTCGACCGCCGTCACGATCTCCCCCTCTTCCAGCGCCGTCTCGAACAGGCCGGTGAAGAACTCTTCCGCCGCAAGCCGCCGCTTGTCTGTGACGATGGTCGCCCCCAGCGCCAGCATCGCCGCCGGATAGTCCGCCGCCGGGTCGTTGTTGGCGATCGACCCGCCGATCGTCCCGCGGTGGCGCACATGCGGATCGCCGATATGCCCGGCAAGCTCCGCAAGACCCGGCGCCAGACGCCGCACGCTCAGTGAGCCGGCAACCTCCGCATGGGTCGTCGCCGCCCCGATCCGCAAGCCCCCACCCGTCTCGGCGATCCCCTTCAGGTCGTCGACATGCGTCACGTCGACAAGGTCGGACGGCGCGGCCAGCCGCTGCTTCATCGTCGGCAGCAGGGTCATGCCGCCAGACAGGATCTTGCCGTCCTCGCAAGCGGCGATCTTCGCCGCCGCATCGGCGACGCTCGTCGCCCGGTGATAGGTCGTCTCGTACATCCCGCTTCTCCCTCGCCCGGCATCCGACCGGGCCTCTTGCTCGTCTGGTCAGGCGCCCCAGGGGCCAAGGCCGTCCGGGAGCACCGTCTCAAGGATTGCGCGGCCTGCTCCGCGGCCCTACTCCGGCGCTTCTTGCCGGCGCAGCGCAGATCACTCCGCTGCCCTATTCAGCAGCCTGTGCCGGCCGGGCCGCCTTCAGCGCCGCCCACACCGCCTGCGGCGTCGCCGGCATCTCCAGCGCGTTGGTGCCGATCGCGTCGGTGATCGCGTTCATCACCGCCGGCGGCGAGCCGATCGCCCCGGCCTCGCCGCAGCCCTTCATCCCCAGCGGGTTGCCCGGGCACGCCGTCACCGTCGTCATCAGCCGGTAGGACGGCACGTCGTCCGCCCGCGGCATCGTGTAGTCCATGTAGGATGCCGACAGCAGCTGACCGTCCGCGTCGTAGGACGCGTTCTCCAGCAGCGCCTGGCCGATCCCTTGCGTCAGACCGCCATGCACCTGCCCTTCCACGATCATCGGATTGATGATCGTCCCGAAGTCGTCCGCCGCCACGAAGTCGACGATCTCGACCTTGCCCGTCTCCGGATCCACCTCCACCTCGCACACATAGGTCCCGGCCGGGAACGTGAAGTTCGTCGGATCGTAGAACGCCCCCTCCTTCAGCCCCGGCTCCATCCCGGCCGGCAGGTTGTGCGCCGTATAGGCGGCAAGCGCCACCTGGAAGAACGGCAGCTCCTTGTCCGTGCCGGCCACCTTGAACGTGCCGCCCTCCAGCGCGATGTCCCCTTCCGAGGCCTCCAGCAGATGCGCCGCGATCCGCTTCGCCTTCGCCTCCACCTTGTCCAGCGCCTTGACGATCGCCGACATGCCGACCGCCCCCGAGCGCGAGCCGTAGGTGCCCATGCCGAACTGCACCTTGTCCGTGTCCCCATGCACGATCGCGACCGTGTCGAGACCCACCCCGAACCGCTCCGCCACCAGCTGCGCGAAGGTCGTCTCGTGCCCCTGGCCATGGCTGTGCGAGCCCGTCAGAACCTCGATCGTGCCGACCGGGTTCACCCTGACTTCCGCCGATTCCCACAAGCCGACGCCCGCCCCCAGCGAGCCGACCGCCTGGCTCGGCGCGATGCCGCAGGCCTCGATGTAGCAGGACAGACCGATGCCGCGCAGCTTGCCCCGCCGCGCCGCCTCCGCCTTGCGCCCCGCAAAGCCCGCATAATCGATCGCCGACAGCGCCGCCTCCAGCGAGGCATCGTAGTCGCCCGCGTCGTAGCACATGATCACCGGCGTCTGGTGCGGGAACGAGCGGATGAAGTTCTTGCGGCGGAACTCGGCCGGGTCCATCCCCACCTCGCGTGCCGCCGTCTCCATCATCCGCTCAAGCAGGTAGGTCGCCTCCGGCCGCCCCGCCCCGCGATAGGCATCCACCGGCACCGTGTTGGTGTAGACCGTCTTCACGTTGCAGTGGATCGCCGGGATCGCATACTGGCCAGACAAGAGCGTCGCGTAGAGATAGGTCGGCACCGACGAGGAGAACAGCGACATGTAGGCGCCGAGATTCGCCACCGTCTTCACCCGAAGACCGGTGATCCGGTTCTCCCCGTCCAGCGCCATCTCCGCTTCCGAGTAGTGGTCGCGGCCATGCGCGTCCGTCAGGAACGCCTCCGTGCGCTCGCACGTCCACTTCACCGGGACGCCCGTCTTCTTCGAGGCCCACAGGCACACCATCTCTTCCGGATAGATGTAGATCTTCGACCCGAAGCCGCCGCCCACATCCGGCGCGATCACCCTGAGCTTGTGCTCCGGCGCGATGTTGTAGAAGGCCGACAGCACCAGCCGCGCCACATGCGGGTTCTGCGAGGTCGTCCACAGCGTGTAGTGCTCGTCCGCCTCGTCGTACCGGGCAAGCGCCGCACGCGGCTCCATCGGGTTCGGCACCAGACGGTTGTTGCGGATCTCCATCCGCGTCACATGCGCCGCCGAGGCGAAGGCCGCCTCGGTCGCCGCTGCATCGCCGATCTCCCAGTCGTAGATCAGGTTGCCCGGCGCTTCCTCGTGCAGCTGCGGTGCCCCCTCCTTCAGCGCGTCCAGCGCATCGACCACGGCGGGCAAGGGTTCGTACTCCACCTCCACCGCATCGGCGGCGTCGCGCGCCTGCGCCCGCGTCTCGGCGATCACCACCGCCACCGCCTGGCCGACATGGCGCACATGCTCGCTCTCCAGCGCCCGCCAGGCGCCCATCTTCATCGGGCTGCCGTCCTTCGAGTGGATCATCCAGCCGCAGATCAGGTTGCCGACCCCGTCCGCGACCAGTTCCTGCCCGCTCAGCACCGCGATCACGCCCGGCATGGCCCGCGCCGCCTCAGCATTGATCGACACCACCCTCGCATGGGCATGGGGCGAGCGCACGAACACCGCATGCGCCATCCCCGCCACCGCCATGTCGTCCGTGTAGCGGCCCTTGCCGGTGATGAACCGCTTGTCCTCGCGCCGCTGAACCCGCGCGCCGATACCTTCAACCGAACCTGCCATCTCGTCCTCCCTCGCGGATGCCTGCAGCTGTCGGCCTCCTCGCCTCACCGCGCTCCGCCTCGACGTCGTCTCGTTCCGAAGTTCTTGCCCGAAGATCTCTCCTGAAGGTCCCGCCCACAGGCGCCGCCTGTCCGCCACCGCCATTCCCCCGAACGGCAGCAGGCCCTTGCACCGGCAAAGCGGCCTGAGCGCCCTATTCGGCCGCCGTCTTCATCCCGGCCATCGTCTCGCTCGCCGCCGCGATCGCCTTGACGATGTTGTGGTAGCCCGTGCAGCGGCAGATGTTGCCCTCAAGCTCGGCCCGGATCGTCGCCTCGTCCAGCGCCCCCCCGCCATGGCGCGCGATCATGTCCACCGCCGCCATGATCATCCCCGGCGTGCAGAAGCCGCATTGCAGACCGTGATGCTCCTTGAACGCCGCCTGCACCGGGTGCAGCTCGCCCCCGCTCGCAAGACCCTCGATCGTCGTCACGTCGCTGCCCGAGGCCTGCGCCGCCAGCATCGTGCAGGACTTCACCGCCTTGCCGTCCACATGCACCACGCATGCCCCGCATTGCGACGTGTCGCAGCCCACATGCGTGCCCGTCAGGCCGAGCCCCTCGCGCAGGAACTCCACGAGAAGCGTCCGGTCCTCGACCGTCCGCGTCACCGTCCGACCGTTCACGACCATGCTCACTTCGGCCATGCAAATCCTCCCTCGTTCCAAAAGGCCTGTTCCAACGCCCCTTCAGGGCAGGCCGGCCATCTTCAAACCTGTTGCCCAAACCTCAGCGCACCAATACCGGCGCGCCAACCTCGGCGCGCCAAGCTCAGCGCATCAGCGCCAGGATCACGATCACAACCGCAAGCGCCGCAAGACCCCACACCATCGGACCGCCGAGAAAGCCACGCCCCGCCGCCGTCTCGACCTCGGTCTCCACCTCGCGCGCCGCCTTCGTCACCCGCTCTTCCGCCTCAAACACCGCGCCCGAGACCGCCTCGCCGACCTCTTCGGGAAGCCGCGACAGCGCCGCGCTCTTCGCCGCCTCGATCTCGCCTGCATCCAGCTCGTCATCAACCGCAGCAGCACCGCCCGAAGCCGCGCCGCCCTCCACGATCTCCTTGAACTTGCCGAAGAACTCGTCCGCCATCTTGCGCGACGTCGACACGATCAACCGGCTGCCAAGCTGCGCCAGCTTGCCCCCGACCTGCGCCTTCACCGTGTAGCTCAGCACCGTCTCCGCACCGTCCTCGGCAAGCGACACGTCCGCCGCACCCTTGGCAAAGCCGGCAACCCCGCCCTTGCCCTCGCCCACGATCGTGTAGCTCTCCGGCGGGGTCAGGTTCTCCAGCGTCACCGCACCCTTGAACGTCGCCTTCACAGGACCGATCTTCGCAACGACCGTCGCCGTCATCTCCCGATCCGAAACCTTCTCAAGCTCCTCGCAGCCGGGAATGCAACGACGCAGAACATCCGCATCGTTCAGCGCATCCCAAACCGCGCCGCGACCTGCCAAAATCCGATACTCGCCAACCAAATCCATGAAA
>NZ_JALBGD010000024.1 GCF_023507705.1 Stappia sp. WLB 29
AGCCCGGATGAAAACCATCCGGGCTGTTTTTTGTTCTCGAGCCGCTATCGGCTGCTGGGATCAGGCGGCCGCGACGTCGTTGAGGAAGCGGTCGATCTGGGCGCGCAGCTGGCGGGTCTTTTCGCCGACATCGCTGGAGGCGACGAGGACCATGTCGGCCGAAGCGTTGGTCTCGGCGACCGCATTGGCCAGTTCGCCCATGTTGCTGGTCACCGACGTCGTGCCCTCGGCCGCGTTCTGGACGTTGCGCGAGATCTCGTTGGTGGCCGCCCCCTGCTGCTCGACCGCAGCGGCGATGGCGGAGGTGTAGTTGTCGACCTCCTGCATCGTCTGGGTGATTGCGGCAATCGCTTCGACAGCCTCCTTGGTCTCGCCCTGGATCGCGGCGATCTGGGCGCCGATCTCCTCGGTGGCCTTGGAGGTCTGATTGGCCAACTCTTTGACCTCGGCGGCGACGACGGNATTGGCCAACTCTTTGACCTCGGCGGCGACGACGGCGAAGCCCTTGCCGGCTTCGCCGGCACGCGCCGCCTCGATGGTGGCGTTGAGGGCCAGCAGGTTGGTCTGCTCGGCGATGGCCTGAATCAGGGTCACCACCTCGCCGATCTTCTGCGCGGCGGCCGCAAGACCGGAGATCTTCTCGTTGGTCTGGCGGGTGCCGTGGCTCGCCTGGTTGACGACCTCGGTGGTCTGGCCGACCTGGCGGGCGATCTCGGCGATGGACGCGGCAAGCTCCTCCGCCGCAGTGGCGACGCTTTCCACATTGTGGGTGGCCGCGCCGCTCGCCTGGGTGGTCTCCTCGGCGCGTCCGGCGCTCTCGCCGGCAATGCGGGTCAGGTCGCGGGCGGTCGCCTCCATGCCGGCAGCGGTGTCGCCGACCGACGACAGCAGCTCCTGAACCTGCGCACGGAAGGAGCCGATCAACTCGTCGACGCGCGCCTGACGGGCGGCCGCTGCCTGCTGTTCGAGCTCCTGCTCCTCCCGCATGCGGGCACGCTCGCGGGCATTGTCGCGGAACACTTCGACGGTCCGGCTCATCGCGCCGATCTCGTCGCCGCGCTCCGTGCCGTCGATCTCCACATCGGTATCGCCTTCGGCCAGGCGGCCCATGATCTCCGTCAGGCGACGCGTCGGACGGGTGATGGCGAGCGACAGGACGATGGCGACGGCGATGCCGAGACCGACGACGCTGGCCAGGGTGACCGCGATGGTCCAAAAGCTGGCCGCGCCCGAGCTGGCGGCCCGCTCGGCCTGCTCGCTGGCGAGCGAGGTGATCTGGCCGCGCATGTCGGCGGTGACCCCTGCAAGCTGCTGCGAAGAGGCGCGGACGGCCTCGAGGCTCTTCAGCATGTTCTCGAAGGACGTGCGGTAACCGTCGATCTCGGTCTGCGCCAGTTGGACCTTCTCGGCGACTTCCGGGAACTGGCTTGCCGAGGCAGCGAGGGTTCCGGCGACGAAGCTGAGTTCGGAAATGTCGCGCATCACGCCCTCGGCATCGGTGTCGCCGAAGCCGGAGAGAAAGCCGAGCGTCGTCGACTTCACTGCAAGGGCCTGCCGCGACAGGTCGCTCGCATTGGCCGAGACCAGGTCGACCTTGATCAAGGCGATGTCGCGGGACTGGACGTCCTGCTGGATCGCGTCGATGGCCTTGTAAGCCGAGGTCTGGACGTCCTTGGCCGCGGCGACGATGTCTTCGAGCGTCTTGTTGACTTGACCGCGCAGCTTGTGGACGTCGGCGAAAGAGGTGGTCGCGGCAAGCTGGGTGAACTGCTCCTTCAACTCGCCCGAGCGGTTGGCCAGCAGTTCGACGCTTGCCTGGTCGACGCCGTCGACGCGGGCATTGGTCAGCGCGCGCGCATTGTCGCCGAGCTTCTCGGCTTCGGCCATCGCTTCTTCCAGCAGCCCGTCGGCGGTCGACGTGGTCGAGCGCAGGAACATGTACTGGGTACGCAGCGCCTCTTCGCGCAGCGCCACGACGAAGCGGATGATGTCGTCCGCCTTGCGTCGGGTTGCGGCGGCCCGCAGGCTCTCGCGCTTGGCATCGCGGCGGACGATCTGCATGTCGCCGTTGATCTGCTTGGAGAGGTCGCCGAGACGGGCGATGGATGCGGCCAGTTCGCCGTTCAGCTCCTGCTGGCGGCTGGTCTCGGAACTGACGTCCGCAAAGTTGCTGCGCATGACCGAGACGGCTTCGATGGCAGCGGAAACCTCGCGGCTGGCGGTCGCATCACTTGCGACGGAGGCTTTCAGCGCCTCGAGTTCCCGGGCGAGATCGCTCACCGCGGCTTCGGTCTTCTCGGCGTCTTCCGCCTTGCGGCTCTGGAGGAAGCTCTCGCGTGCTGCGGAGACCTCCTGCAGGCTTGCGACGACGCCGGTCGCGATTCTCGACGTATCCATCTGGCTGGTCAGGCCACCGATGGCCATGGTGCCTACACCGCCGAGGACGGCAGCAAGAAGCAGCACGATTGCAAAGCCGCCACCGATCTTGGCGGCAAATCCGAGATTGCCAATCAGGCCCAACAGCCGGGACATAAATGATCCTCCACACCCGTTCGTTGTGGAACCCTAGGCGGATGTCTGTGAATCTTCGGTAAAGTCCGGGCGAATTTTCTTCGGAAAACAACCTAAGCGATTCCAAAGGCTTGAAAAGAAGCGGCGCGCCTTGGGCAGGGCGCGCCGCATGTCATCGGATATAATCGGTGGTTGGTGCAAGCGGCTCGGGCATACCCCTCAGGCGGCAGCCACGCGGGCCAGGAACCTGTCGATTTCGCTGCGCAG
>NZ_JALBGD010000025.1 GCF_023507705.1 Stappia sp. WLB 29
ACGATGATCGGCGGAGCCGGCAACGATGTCTATTCCGTCGATAATCTCGGTGACACAATCGTCGAGCTTGCCGGACAAGGCATTGATACAGTGTTCAGCTCGGTGAATTTTGCGCTTTGGCAGCACGGCCAGCACGTCGAGAATCTGACGCTGATTGGCACTGGAAATCTGTCAGGCGTCGGCAATGCGCGATCAAATGTGATGCAGGGCAACTCGGGGAATAACTGGCTCGATGGCAGTGCCGGCGACGATTTTCTTACGGGCAGTTCGGGGGGGGACACGTTCGTGTTCCTGGCCGCCGGCGACACGGATACGATCACCGACTTCGAGAACGGGATCGACACGATCCGGATCGGCGTCGGGGCGAGCAACTTCTCGCAGGTGACGGTGACGGATGTGGGGGCGGACACGCACCTGACCTTCGGGACCAACACCATCGTCCTGCAGAACTTCGATCACACGCTGGTGTCGTCCGGCGACTTCGCCTTCGTGTGATGGGTGCGGGACTGAGCATCTGCCGGCCGACCCGTGGAATGCCGGCGGCCAGCGCGCCGCTGGTCGCACCATCTGGCTGCACTTTCACCCGCTTGCACTCCCGTCATGCCGGTCTCGGTACGTTCGGGGCGTTTACAAGCGGTTTTTGATCGCGATAATTGTCAGGGTTAATCGTTCGAAGGGTGCCTGTGATCGCTTAGTTTCCCTGCATCTTGCACTCTGCTGCGGCGTGGGTGGATCTTGCGGTTTTATAGCGCGATCAGCTGGGCTTGGATTATTGAGTGACAGGGAAACCTGTGTGGAGGGCTTGAAATGACGACGTATTCGGGCGGAAATGGTAACGATGTATTCTCGATTACCGGCTTCGGTCACACTTATATCGGTAGCGGCGGTAATGACACCATCACGCTTTTGCCCGAGGTGGATCTATACGTTGATTACTCTGGGTTCTCTGCGAATCTGACGGTCGTCGTCGACGGGGAGGCAGGCGGCGGCCAGGTCAGCAAGGACGGGATCGGCACGGATACGTTCATTGTAGATGGTGTTCTGGATCCCGACGTCAGCGGTCTTACGTTCGCAGCTGGATCAGGCAATGACAGTTTCACAATCGATGATCCGAGCGGAGTCTATTACGGAGTCATTTCGAGCGCCGGCAACGATACAATCACAAACATTGCCGGCTTCGTACGCGCCGTCTATGCCAATGTCGGTTCCGGGATCAGCTATACGAGCAACAACGGTTCGGGCGTCAGCGGCACGGTGACGGGAGCCGGCGTGGGCACCGATACGCTCGTCAACGTGTCCGAGATCATGGGCTCGACCGGCAACGACACGTTCAACGGCGGCAATGGCAACGAGCGTTTCATCCCACTCGGCGGCAACGACATCATCAATGGCGGCAATGGGTTCGATCTCGTTCGTTTCGATCGCAACGGTATGGGCGCGGTGACGGTCGATCTCGGCGCAGGCACGGCGACCGGCCTGTTCAACGGCAATGCCTTCAGTCACACCCTGTCCGGCATCGAGGCTGTCCGCGGCTCGCGGACGGAAGGCGACAGTTTGACGGGCTCGTCCGGCAATGACCGTCTCGAAGGATTTGGCGGCAACGACACGCTGAACGGCGGCGCTGGCGACGACTATCTCGACGGCGGCGATGGCAACGATGTGATCAACACCGGCGAGGGCAGCGATACGGTCATCGGCTCTGCCGGCAACGACACGATCAACGTGCTGCAGCAGCACGATGTCTTTCTCCAGTATGCTTATTTATCCACGGCTATGTCGATCACCATGACCGGCAGCACGATGACCATCGACAAGGGAACTGGCGACGTCGACACGTTGAATGTCACGGGTCCGATCGACCCGAACCTCGGCAGCGTCACACTCGCGCTCGGGTCTGGCAACGACAATGTCACGATCAATGCAACTGCGGGCATTTTCGTGCAGGTGCGCGGCCTAGAAGGCAACGACACCATTACCCGGATCGGCGATGGTGCCGTTCGTGCGGATTATCGCGATACGGTCTCCGGCATCACCTACACCAGCAACAATGGCTCGGCTGTGAGCGGCACGGTGACCGGGACAGGCATCGGTACCGATACCTTGGTCAACGTTTTCGAGATCCATGGCACGAACTTCGACGATGTCTTCAATGGTGGCGCCGGCGACGAGCGGTTCATCCTGCTTGGCGGCAACGACACGGTCGATGGCGGTGGTGGTTTCGATACGGTGCGCTTCGATCGCAGTGGGATGGGCGCTGTCACGGTCAACCTCGCCAATGGCACGGCGACGGGTCTGTTCAACGGCAATGCCTTCAGCCACACGCTCGCCAATATCGAGCACGTTCGCGGATCGCGTACCGAGAGCGACACCTTGACCGGTTCGAACGGAAACGACCGACTCGAAGGTCTCGGCGGCAACGACATCCTGGATGGTGGCCTGGGCGCGGACACGCTGATCGGCGGTACCGGCGACGACATCTACGTCGTCAGCGATGCGGGCGACGTGGTCGTCGAGTATGCTGATGAGGGCATGGATACCGTGCGCAGTTACATCAGCTTCGAACTATGGGCCCAGAGCCAGCATATCGAAAACCTTGAGCTCCTCGGGTCCGACAATCTGAATGCTGTTGGCAACGCGCTGAACAACGTGATCACC
>NZ_JALBGD010000026.1 GCF_023507705.1 Stappia sp. WLB 29
ATCGCGGCGATGGACCGGCTGATCGTGCTGGACGAGGGACGGATCGTCGAGGACGGCAGGCACGAGGAGCTGCTGGCCCGTGGCGGGCTCTATGCCGAGCTGTGGGCGCGCCAGTCCGGCGGTTTTCTGACCGTCGACGACGAGGACACGCAAGAGGTGGTGTAGGGCGAGGCGCGAGAACGTTGCATGAACGCAACAGTCGCATGGCTTCAATCATTCGGGTTCGAATTGTCGCTTTGCAACCGGCGGTCATCGTGTATGGTCCCGGGTGTCGGGGTCCCGGCATCGCCAGCGTCAGCGACGCGGATGCCTGATACGCCCGGCCGGCGGACGCCCGTCCGCCTTCGAACCCGCAGGTCATACCAGGTCGCAGCAGCTAAGGAGGGAGTGCATGATGGCATTTGGCGCAATCAATTTCCGCACCTCCATGTGCGTCCTCGCTCCGCTCGCCGGGGCACCGATGACCGGATCTGCGGTGCGCGGCGCTTAGGCCGCCAGCCTTTCCAGCCCGTCTTATTTTCCCTCTCGATCCGGTCTTCTGCCGGATCCCTGCCTGTCCCGTCCCGCACGCAATTCGCCGATCCGCGGCGAATGCACTGGTCTTTCCGTCCGTGTCCGTTGCGCGACTGTCCGATGCCGAGTTCCGCAGGAGCTTACCCATGGACTCCCGTTTTCCGCTCGATCCGTTCGCGCGGCCCGAAGCCCCGCTGCCGCAAATCGGCGGTCCCCACGACCGCAGCCCCGATTCCGGGTCCGGCAAGGGGCGCCTGACCGACGCCGCGCTGGTCGCCGGCGCCGCTGTCGGGCTGACCCTGTCGCTGGCGCTGGTTCTGTTCGTGCCGCAGGCCTTGCAGGAGTTCGACCGCCTGGACGCGGTCGTCTCCGCCGGCACCAGCGTGCCGGCAGCCGAGTTCGCCGAAAGGCTGTTCACCCTGTTTCTGGGACTGATGGTGCTTGCCGCCGCCGTTTCCGCGTTCATCCTGTCGGTGCTGATGACACCGGCAGCGCCGCGTCCGGTGTTTCCCGCCGGACGGCACGCGGTGATGCGGCGATCGGATCGCCCCCGCGGGTCTCACGAGGATCTTCGTCATGTTCGACCGGTTTGAGAAACTCATCGACCCGTTCCGGGAGCAGCCGATCACGGCGCCCCCGGCCGGGCTTTTCGCCTTCTGCTGGCATTACACGCGGCCGATCTGGCCGATCCTGGTGGCTGTGTGCCTGCTGGGCACGGCAGTCGCCGTCTTCGAGGTCATGGTCTTTTCCTTCCTCGGCGACCTGGTGAACTGGCTGGCGACGGCGGATCGCGAGACCTTCTTCGACGACAATGCCGGACGGCTCGTCTGGATGGGCGTGGTGATCCTGGTGATCATGCCGGCGCTGTCGCTGGCCTGGGAACTGCTGTTCCACCAGACGCTGCTCGGCAATTATCCGATGGCGATCCGCTGGCAGGTGCACCGTTACCTGCTGCGCCAGAGCATCGGCTTCTACCAGAACGACTTCGCCGGCCGCATCGCCACCAAGGTGATGCAGACGGCGCTGGCGGTGCGCGAGGTCGTGACCCGCGTTCTCGACGTGCTGGTCTATGTGTCGGTCTATTTCGTCTCGGCGGTGCTGTTGATCGGCGAGGCGAACGTCCGCCTAGCCCTGCCCCTGGTGCTGTGGTTCTTCGCCTATCTGGCGGTGCTGGTGTTCTTCGTGCCGCGCCTGAAGACGCTGTCGCAGGTGCAGGCCGACGCGCGCTCGCTGATGACCGGCCGCGTGGTCGACGCCTATACCAACATCTCCACCGTCAAGCTGTTCTCCCATACCGACCGGGAGGAGGACTACGCCCGCTCGTCCATGCGGGACTTCCTGAAGACGGTGCACCGGCAGATGCGGCTGGTGACGGTGCTCAACACGCTGCTGCACACGATCAACGTGCTGCTGCTGTTCGGCATCGGCGCCATGTCGATCTACCTGTGGCGGGCCGAGGCGGTGACCACCGGCGATGTCGCCGTGGCGGTCGCCCTGGTGCTGCGCCTGCACGGCATGTCGCAGTGGATCCTGTGGGAAGTGTCGGGCCTGTTCGAGAATATCGGCACCGTGCAGGACGGCATCACCACGATCTCGCGCGAGCGGGAGGTGAGGGACCGGCCGCAGGCGCCGGCGCTGGCCGTGTCGAAGGGCGAGATCGCGTTCGAGGGCGTGCGCTTCCACTACGGCAAGGAAGCGGGCGTCATCGACCGGCTCGACCTGACGATTCGCCCCGGCGAGAAGGTCGGCCTCGTCGGGCGCTCGGGCGCGGGC
>NZ_JALBGD010000027.1 GCF_023507705.1 Stappia sp. WLB 29
GCCCGGCGGGTCGACCCGCCGGGCTCGATGCGTTTCAGGGGGTGATTGTATAGCCATCTTTACTGTGCCAGATCGACCGCAGCCTTGTTTCATACACTCGCCGCCGCTTTTCGCCGCGAATGTGTATGATGATGGCGAATTGTTCATCGGGAGACAGCGTATCCGCGATGTCTTCGGCAAGCTTGGTGATATCGGCGTGCAGCGTGCAGAGATCGTGCGAGCAGGGGCCATCGCCTCGCGACATATTGTAAAGTAGGTAGGTTATGCGAGTCATTCTCGTCACCTATCAATCTTGTGTCCGCCCACATCAGGCGTTAACCCACTATTAACGATCTATGGTTACCAACTCATCCTGCTGGCTCTGTTTGTTTCGTCGGTCAGATTTTTTTTGACATGCGAAGCATTGAGCCTAGGGTTTTGCCATGTGCAATCTGTACGGCATGACCAAAGGGCAGCAGGCGATCACGCGGTTCGGCAAGGCCTATCGCGACCGCACGGGCAACCTGCCCAGGCTTCCCGGCATCTTCCCCGACTACATGGCACCGGTCGTGCGCACGGCCGATGACGGCGAGCGCGAGCTGACCATGATGCGGTGGGGCTTTCCGCCGCCGCCCAAGGGCCATGCGCTGGTGACCAATGTGCGCAACACCTCGTCGCCGTTCTGGCGCGCCTGGCTGAAGCCGGAGTATCGGTGCCTCGTACCCTTCACCAGCTTCTGCGAGTACGAGGACACCAAGCCTCGGAAGACGCCGACCTGGTTCGCCCTCGCTGGGGACCCGGAGGACGACCGGCCGCTTGCCTGCTTCGCCGGGATCTGGCGCCCCTGGGCGGGCACGCGCGGCACCAAGGCCGATCCGGTCGAAGGCGAGCACATGCTCTTCAGCTTCCTGACATGCGACGCGAACGCGGACGTTCGTCCGATCCACCCGAAGGCGATGCCGGTGATCCTGACGACGGAAGCTGAGCGGGATACGTGGATGACGGCACCGGTTGCCGAGGCGCTGGAGTTGCAGCGTCCGCTGCCGGATGGCTCGCTGCGGATCGTCGCTCGTGGCGCGCGGGAAGACGGTTAGGGTGGTCCAGCTCGAAGTGCTTCAGGTGTGCTTGCGCAGCCGCCTGCGCACGTAAACGTTTCGCACGTGGTTGGTGTCCGCCCATTCGAGACTGGCGCGCACCGCTTCTTTGAAGCTCCCGTAGGGATGGGGCGTAAAGAACGCGGCTTGTCCTTGTTCGCCGTACCTTGCTGAGCCATCGGCGAGGAACACGTCTCGCACCCGGACGATCTCGACGAAGTTCCCGCTCGCTGCCGGTGCATCCTCAGAAATGCGCTTGATCTCGGCCATAGCTCCCTCCAGATCCGGGGGATGGTAAACCGGAACGAGGCGATTCAGCGGGAAACGTGGTTAGGCGTCAACCTTGGCAGATCAGCGGAGGGCGCTTCCGAAGACATTGGATGCGCGAGCCCGATGGGGAGACCTGCCGGGCTCGATGCGTTTGAGGGGGTTTCTGTCGGGATAACTGTCGGGGAAACCCCATGCGAGGGAAGTCAAATTGATTAACTATCTGAATTTGTTGGTCGGAGTGGCA
>NZ_JALBGD010000028.1 GCF_023507705.1 Stappia sp. WLB 29
GGGTGAGGATCTCACCTCGTCCGGCCTCAACATCACCAATGTGTCGAGCCTGAACGACACCGAGGCGAACAACGCTCTCGACGAACTGTCCGAGGCCCTGATCACCCTGCGCGAGGCCGGCTCCAAGTTCGGTTCGAACCTGTCGACGGTGCAGATCCGCAAGGACTACACCAAGGCTGCGGTGAACACTCTGCAAACGGGCGCCGACAACCTGGTGCTGGCCGACACCAACGAAGAAGGTGCGAACCTCCTCGCCCTGCAGACCCGCCAGCAGCTGTCCACCACGGCGCTGTCGCTGTCCTCGCAGGCCGATCAGGCGGTGCTGCGTCTGTTCTGATCAAGAGCGATACGAAGCAACAAGCGGCGGGCGAAAGCCCGCCGTTTTTCGTTTCAAAATTCCTTTTTGAATCCCTAACATTTTTGTCGCGATATGCGACATGGTTAACCACTCGTTAGGAATTTCGCGCCAATTATTAACGCGTTCTCAGGATGAGATGCGCCTGACTGCCAGGCGGTGCGAAAGGATTTCCGAATGTCCGATATCACTCTCTCCGCCGGTGTGCGCCAGAACCTGCTGACGCTGCAGAACACCGCCGACATGATGGCCACCACCCAGAACCGTCTTGCCACCGGCAAGAAGGTCAACTCGGCCCTCGACAACCCGACCAACTTCTTCACCTCGCAGTCGCTGTCGGCCCGCGCCAAGGACCTGACCAACCTGCTCGACGGCATCGGCAACGCGATCAAGACGATCGAGGCGGCCGACAACGGCATCACCGCCATCACCAAGCTGGTGGAGAGCGCCCAGTCGACCGCTCGCCAGGCGCTGCAGGACGGCTCGGCCGGTTCGGGCACCGTGGTGGAGAGCTCTTCCTCGATCTCGACGAACGGCCTGACCCCTGTCGCCGGCGAATCGATCCAGGACCAGGCGCGTCGTCAGACCCTGTCCAACCTCGGCTTCGCCAACGGCGACGTGATCGAGCTGTCCACCTCGAACACGGGCAACGGCGCGGTCGCCGGCATCTCGATCACCATCGGCACGACCCAGAAGACCGACGGCACGGGTCCGGTCTCGACCGTCCAGGACGTGCTCGACGTCATCAACGCCTCGGGCGTGGCGACGGCCGAGGTCACCGACGCCGGCAAGCTGAAGATCACCGCCTCCGACGCGGAAGATCTCTTCCTGAACATCTTCGACACGGGTGGCGACGGCAACACGGCGACCACGCAGCAGACCTCGCTGGCCGCATCGCTCGGCTTCGGCACCAACACCTCGATCGACCTGTCCGATCCGGCCGACGGCGACTACGTGGATCCGGGTGAGACGGAAGTCACCTTTACCAACGGCGCATCGGCCGGCGACCAGGACTCGCTGATCATCGCCGCACGCGCCAATCCGGCCGCGAACTCGTCCACCCGCCAAAAGCTTGTGGGGCAGTTCAACGACATCCTGGGCCAGAT
>NZ_JALBGD010000029.1 GCF_023507705.1 Stappia sp. WLB 29
CCGATGGCGAAAGCAAAGTTTGAGCGGACGAAGCCGCACGTGAACATTGGCACGATCGGCCACGTCGACCATGGCAAGACGACGCTGACGGCGGCGATCACGAAGTTTTTCGGCGAGTTCAAGGCGTATGACCAGATCGACGCTGCTCCCGAGGAGCGCGCTCGCGGCATCACGATCTCGACGGCTCACGTCGAGTACGAGACCGAGAACCGCCACTATGCCCACGTGGACTGCCCTGGCCACGCCGACTACGTGAAGAACATGATCACGGGTGCGGCGCAGATGGACGGCGCGATCCTGGTGTGCTCGGCGGCCGACGGCCCGATGCCGCAGACCCGCGAGCACATCCTTCTGGCGCGCCAGGTCGGCGTCCCGGCTCTGGTGGTGTTCCTGAACAAGGTCGACCAGGTGGACGACGCCGAGCTTCTGGAGCTGGTGGAGATGGAAGTGCGCGAGCTGCTTTCGTCCTACGAGTTCCCGGGCGACGACATTCCGATCGTCGCGGGTTCGGCTCTTGCTGCGCTCGAGGGTCGTGACGACGCGATCGGCGAGACGAAGATCCGCGAGCTGATGGCTGCGGTCGACGACTACATCCCGACGCCGGAGCGTCCGGTCGACATGCCGTTCCTGATGCCGATCGAGGACGTGTTCTCGATCTCGGGCCGCGGCACGGTGGTGACCGGCCGCGTGGAGCGCGGCATCGTGAAGGTGGGCGAGGAAGTCGAGATCGTCGGCATCCGCGACACCAAGAAGACGACGGTGACGGGCGTCGAGATGTTCCGCAAGCTTCTGGACCAGGGCCAGGCCGGCGACAACATCGGTGCTCTGATCCGCGGCGTGGGCCGCGAGGACGTGGAGCGCGGCCAGGTTCTGTGCAAGCCGGGTTCGGTGACACCGCACACGAAGTTCAAGGCCGAGGCCTACATCCTGACGAAGGAAGAGGGCGGTCGCCACACTCCGTTCTTCACCAACTACCGTCCGCAGTTCTACTTCCGCACGACGGACGTGACGGGCGTGGTGACGCTGCCGGAAGGCACGGAGATGGTGATGCCGGGCGACAACGTGTCGGTCGAGGTCGAGCTGATCGTGCCGATCGCGATGGAAGAGGGCCTGCGCTTCGCTATCCGCGAGGGCGGCCGTACCGTCGGCGCCGGCGTCGTCGCCTCCATCATCAAGTAACCAACATGGCGGAACGGGTGATCCGTTCCGCC